>OZ243096.1:0-207500 GCA_965212165.1 Balneolaceae bacterium
GTAAAACTGAGATGGCTAAAGTTCTAGCTAAATATTTATTCGATAAAGATGATACACTCATCCGCATTGATATGAGTGAGTATATGGAGAAATTCTCTGTATCAAGATTGATTGGAGCACCTCCAGGATATGTTGGTTATGAAGAAGGTGGTGTACTTACAGAGAAAGTTCGTCGGAAGCCTTACAGTGTAGTTCTACTCGATGAAATCGAGAAAGCTCACCCTGATGTGTTCAATATTTTATTACAAGTTCTTGATGACGGTATTCTTACCGATAGTTTGGGACGAAGAGTAGATTTCAGAAATACGATTATTATCATGACTTCCAATATTGGTGCTCGTGATATTAAGAATATGGGTAAGGGTATTGGTTTTGGTGACGCTAACGAATCAGCATTCGATTACGCCAAAATGAAGACCACAATCCAAGATGCTTTGAAGAAAGTATTCAATCCCGAATTCTTAAATCGTATTGATGATGTAATCACTTTCCGACCTCTTGAGAAGCAAGACATCTTCCAGATTATTGACATCTTAAGTGAAGAGCTTTTCGAAAGAATTCGAGAAGTTGGATTCGAAATTGAAATCACAAAAGGCGCTAAAGATTTTATAGCCGACCGAGGATTTGATCAAAAATATGGAGCAAGACCGCTTAGACGGGCGATCCAGAAATATATTGAAGATCCTTTAGCTGAAGAACTCTTAGAACGTAAAAAAGATTCAGGCTCAACCATTAAGATCAAAATGAATAAATCGCGTGATGATCTTGAATTTGACTGGGTAAAACCAGATCCAAAGTTGATTGAGGAAAAAGCATCTTCTGAAACTGAAGAAACTAAAGACGAATCAGAAGAAGCAAAAGAAGTATGATGAATTAAGAATATTCAACAAGTAATATTCTAATTCAATGAAAATTAAAAGCCCTGCTCATATTAATGTGCAGGGCTTTTTTCTGATTTAAAATTTAGAAACTCGCTCTCAAATCTAACTTTTTATCAAGTCCAGTTAATGTATAACTGCTTGAGCCTGTTCGAACTATTTTAATTTGGCCTTTTATTTCTAGAGAACCATTGTAGTCTTCACGAGCTATTTTTCTAGCTTCAACATTAACTGTATGAAGTTGAATATCGGATATTGTTGAACTGCCACTTCCAGTAAGACCAATAATTATTTTATCAACTGGATCATATGCAGCAAAAATTACAGAAGTATTTCTAAAACTAGTACTCCCCACACGCTCACCAGATCGGACTTCGTAAGCAGCTGCTCGCCCTCCAGAATAAATGGTGGCATATAATCCATTCTCAGAAAAACTAACCCCTTTTACGGGTTGATCAAAACCTATAGTAGTTAAAACATTTCCAAATCTATCCATAAATTGAACTTCATCGTCGGTTCCTGATTTGATAGAACCAAATGCAATGAATTCACCATTTGCAGATACATTTACAATTGAAAGCTCTCTATCTTGACTAAAGTAAACATCTAAAGGAACATTCGAAGAGTTAATGATTTTAGCTCTTGATCCTGTTGATCCATTCATCATCACTTTTGGATTGTATAGAACAATCGTTTTCCCAAATTGATCACTTGAAAGCTCAGATATTGCTTCTCCCCCTTCGCTTTGAGTACTATTTGAAATCGATTCTTGAACTTGCCCAAAAGAATCATATACCAAAAAATTGGCTATGTTTTCTCTCACTATAAATGAACCATTTGGAAAAACATAGGATGCTACTGATGGATCACCAGTCGGTGAATTATACTTTCCTTTAACTAGCTCAGAACCATTGGTTTCTAAAACTGTAATATTCCCATCCGAGAAGTTTGCTGAAAGACCATCAATTCCAGATTCAACACTTGTAACGCGTAAAGATTGTGCCTGAATTGATAAAGAAAAAGTGAAAAGAAATAATAAAATCGTTGTTCGCTTCATAGTAAGTATTCTCTTAAATTTTGTACACAAAGAACGTGATTTTTGAACAAAAGTGCTTCAATGTAATATGCCTTTTTTGAAATTCATTATCTTAAGCGGAATATTAAAATAAAAAACCTATGAACTATCATCTTATATCAGGCGGTTGCGGATTTGTTGGCCGAAATTTTGTAAAACGACTTTATACTACAACCAATGATACTATTCTATTTATCGACGATCTATCTGTTGGAACTCACCCATCAACATGGCTTCCTGAAGGAACTCCAGCTCGAGAGGATAATGGGTTAACCTATTTTGGTGATGATGAACGAATGATATTCTTAAAGGCGGATATTCGTGTAGTTCTGGAAGCTCTGATTGAAGATCATATGTTCTTTTCAAGCAAATATGGACTCGAGATAAAGAATTTTAAAGATGTATTTCATTTTGCTGCGATTGTAGGCGGTCGTGCAACAATTGATGGTGACCCCATGAAGGTCGCACTTGATTTAGCTATTGATGCTTTATTTTTCCGTTGGATTTGCCTTACTAAACCAGACCGTGTTCTCTACCCAAGTTCAAGCGCTGCATACCCTGTTGACCTTCAAACAGAATCAGATGCAATCGCATTAAGTGAGAGCGATATCGATTTTAAAAGAATGGGGCAACCTGATATGACTTATGGTTGGTCTAAATTAACTGGTGAATATTTAGCGTCTATTGCAGCTGAGTATTATGGGATCTCAATAACTTGTATTCGCCCTTTCTCTGGATATGGAGAAGATCAAGACTTAAGTTATCCTGTACCAGCTATCGCTCGCCGAGCTGCTTTAAAAGAAAATCCATTCGAGGTTTGGGGAAGCGGAAAACAAGGTCGAGACTTTGTTCATATTGATGATGTAATGGATTGCACGCTCTTAGCTATGGATCATATAACCGATGGTTCTGCAATTAATATAGGTAGTGGTAAACTAACCAGTTTTCTTGATCTAATTTCTGTATTTACTTCATTTGCAGGATATTCCCCTGATATTAAAGCTCTTCTAGATAAACCAGTTGGTGTACATTCCAGATATGGCAATATGGATTATGTAAGTGAAAAACTCGGCTGGAAACCTAAGATATCTGTTGAAGAAGGTATGCGTAGAGTTTATGATGTAGCTGTAAAAAATTATACTTGATATGGCTAAGATTGTTTGTTTTGGACCGGGTCCAAAGTTTAAAGGGGGAATCTCAAACTATAATACTTCGTTGGCTAAAACTTTGGATAAAAATGCTGATAACGAAGTACATATTGTTTCGTGGACTAATCAATATCCTTCAATAATACCTAGAGAATTTGTTGATAAATCAAGTCACTCTGACTTTCTAGAAGGAACTAGAATTCAAGTAAAATACATCACGAATTACAATAATCCTTTAAGCTGGAAACAAACTGCTAAATATATTAAGTCCTTGAACCCAGATAAAGTCATTTTCCAATGGGCGATCTCTATTCAAGGCTTACCAATGGGGTCGATAGCAAAATGGCTTAAAAAACACTCCGACACAGAAATCATATTTGATCTTCATTTCGTTATTCAAAAAGAAGGAAGTACAATTGATGAAAGACTTACAAAAATGGGTATTAAGCATGCTCATACTTATATCGCTCATGCTTATAAAACGGTTGATGAACTAAAGGCTCTTTTTCCAAATCACTCTTTTTCTGTTAATGAAACTGGTGAGCGTACCAAAGATAATTCAACAACTGTTATTAAGTTATTTCATCCTGTCTATGATTTATATAAACCTGATCCAAATTTAGATATAGAGACTTTAAAGAAAGAGTTGGGATTAAAAAAGAACGTTTTTCTTTATTTTGGTTTCATTCGAAAGTACAAAGGACTTCATAATGCAATCAAAGCTTTCCAAAAAGTTACCGAGAAAAGAGATGATGTTTCTTTCTTGATTTGTGGGGAAGAGTTTTGGGCGACTCTCGACACCTCTAAGTTTTCTACAAAAATTAAACGTGGCCTGTTTGGGATTGCTCAAAAATTATTCCTTAAAAACAAAGAGAGTGAACAAGACTATCGTCCTTTGAAGCTTGTAGAAGATTTAAAACTACAAGATAGTATAATTGTTAAGAATGAATTTATACCGAATGAAGATGTTCATAAGTACTTTCAGGTGTCCGATTGTAGTGTTCTTTACTATTTAACAGCTACACCTTCTGGTGTTGAGTCATTAACTTATAATTTTGAGTTACCAATATTAGCAACAAGTGTTGGTCATTTTCCTGAGACCATTATTGATGGCTTTAATGGATACCTTGCTGAACCCGAGAATATCGAATCTATGTCTCAACAAATGCTAAAATTTTTAGACCAACCTCTTCCAAAAGGAAACGTAAAAAAATCAGCTTCAAAAATGAGCTGGGACAACTATGTAACAGCTATTCTTCACTCTTAAAAGAATTAGTAATATTTATTAAGTTTTTTACGAAATCAGTTGGTAACGGATTAAAGAAAATCATATCTTTCTAGTCTGTTGAAAAAACGGGGAGTGGCGCAGCCCGGTAGCGCATTCGCTTTGGGAGCGAAGGGTCGCAGGTTCAAATCCTGTCTCCCCGACAAATAGGAAGTTCTTACCGGGACTTCCTGCTTTGATTTATTGAGAAGTTAATAGGTTGTAACTTCGGTTATTTTCGGATTAACTTTTGGGACGGTTTCAAAACAATGTTTTCTAACCATCCAATTTGACATATTGAAAAGTTGAGCGCCCATAGCTCAACTGGATAGAGCAATTGCCTTCTAAGCAATAGGTTTCAGGTTCGAGTCCTGATGGGCGTACTTATACTTAAAGGCGACATGGCCGAGTGGCTAGGCAGAGGTCTGCAAAACCTCGTACGGCGGTTCGAATCCGCCTGTCGCCTCCATAAGGTTTTTGACATATTGATATTGTAAATGCCGCGTTCGTCTAGGGGTCCAGGACGCCGCCCTTTCACGGCGGTAGCACGGGTTCAAATCCCGTACGCGGTACATACATGGAGCCTGTAGCTCAGTCGGTTAGAGCGCTAGTTTGTGGCACTAGAGGCCGTGGGTTCAATTCCCATCAGGCTCCCCAATTATTGAATTACGCCGCGTTCGTCTAGGGGTCCAGGACGCCGCCCTTTCACGGCGGTAGCACGGGTTCAAATCCCGTACGCGGTACATAGATAAGCACTAGTTCATATGAGCTAGTGCTTTTTTTGTATCTATTTTTTCTTAAACGAACTTATAAATACATATGAGAAAGCTATTACCAAAACAATATGAAAAGGCAAGAACCCATACATATTACTGGATAAATCAATATAAATTCCGAACCCGGCATATATTGCTATAAAGCCTTCAATGTATGTAGTAAATGGAACTTCCTTTGGAGAGTATATTTTGTCTCTCCAAGTGTCATTTCTTTCCTGAATATTGTATTTCGAAGTTCTATGAAAAGTTGCACTATCACTAAATAGCCCATCAATAACTGCCACAAATTGAAAGACTGCCATACCCAAAACCATATAAGTAAATGGGAAAATTGATTTGAGTAGTTCTTTTAAAGTTGAAAGCTTAGTAGTGTTATAATGGTGTAACACAAGCCAAGAGAAACAGGGCAATATGATTACATTAATTAATGCTACAGATGAAATAGAGAGAATTAAGTTAAAATCACTAGTCTGTGCTTGTATTAGGGTAATAGGAATACTTAAAAAAGCCAGAACAATTATGCTAGGAGTCACAAACATATTATACAAATCAAAGTAGATATGAGCTTTCTTCCAAAAAGGTAGGGGTGTAGAATGAATTTCTTTTCCTAGTTTTCTAATGACCTGTGCTTTTCCTTTAATCCAACGATATTGTTGTGCCTTAAAATCAAGGATATTTACGGGTAATTCAGCGGGAGCTTCAACACTAAAATCATAAACTATCTTCCAATCTTTTAGTTGAGCTCGTATACATAGATCTAAATCTTCACACAAAGTTTTAGCAGACCATCCACCTGCATCTTCAATACACTTTTTCCTCCAAACACCTCCGGAGCCATTAAATCGTAAAAAATAACCTGCAAGTGCTCTAGCCTTTTGCTCAATCATAAAAAACATGTCTAAAAAAATAGACTGAGATTTAGTCAACATTGAATAATCTCTATTTATATGTCCCCAACGACCTTGAACAACTCCAACATTTTCATCTTGAAAATAAGGAATTGTATTGAACAAGAAATCTGGGTTTGGACGAAAATCTGCATCAAAAATCGCTAGAAATTCACCGCTTGAGTCAGGTGTGGCATCACGAAGGGCACCAGCTTTATAACCTTTTCTATTATCCCTTCGGATTACTTTTATATCTACTCCTTTTGATACCCAACCTGCTACACAAGAATCAACAATCCCTACTGTTTCATCATTGGAATCATCCACAACTTGAATTTCCAACTTATCTGATGGATAATCTAATTGAGCACAAGAGTTAATGACAGCCTCGGCAACGTATCGTTCATTATACATCGGAAGTTGAACAGTAACCATAGGTAAGTCATTAACCTCAAAAGTTGGTCTTTCTGTATGAACTCTTCCTTTCTTATTGGGTGTAAAAAAAAAGTACAAAAGATGAAACTCACCCAATGTATATACGGTGATGATAAGTACTGCTAATAGATAAACCCCAAATATAATTTCAGGAATAGGTGTTTCTAACATCTAAAATAAATAGTCTTTTCGTCTGAATTCAGTAGATAATTCCGGTTTGTAAGATGATCTTCATTTCAATAGGTCTTATACCGTTACCATCTCTTGAAAAGCCATTATTACTACACTTATAATTTGTAAAAGATAGCCATTCATCAACCTAATGCCAATGTAACTGTATTTATTTTTGTACTAGAATCCAATTTCCAATCTGAAATCACCTACTAGATAGTTATTTTCTCTTTCTCCGTCTAAAATATTTCTATCCAATATATTGGCACTCAGTTCAATTCCTCTCCGAGGCTCAACTTTGAAGCTTAATTCGAACTCTCTCCATTTGTTTAAATCTTTGTTTTCAAACATTCTATAACCAACAGCTGCTAACCCTGAAAATAAATCCCCACCAACATTTACAGTTTCAGTACCTCCCACATCTTGAGGGTTAAATCCTTTTCGAATATTTCGAAATGAAGCTTGAATCCAAGCTCTGTATGTGAGCCATTTTTTTACTGATTTAAAATTATGTTAGAACGTATATCCTGTGCCAAGATAAATACCAATTCCATCTTCTGAAAAACCTATATCATATTTTAGAATATAATCAGGTGTAAAAATAGCCATAACTCCTCCGAAACCCAATGTTAGATTATGGTTTATAAATACACTGTCCCAATTTTCATTCGAAAAAGCTTTACCCCCATCAACAAATACATTTGCTCCAAGCTCGATATTTTTAAATGGAATTTTAAATAGCCATGATCTTAATTCTAACGAGTACGAAAGTGCATTATCACTGGTAAATCGCCGATACATGTAGCCTCTTAGCGAAGTTCCACCTCCTAAAAATGGAGAGAACCAGTATGGCGAATCCCCAAGTGTATTTTGCAATCTAAATTTAGAAGCTAAAGTAATTGGTATTTTTTTTGATAGTGGAAGGAAACCAAGAGCTAGAATATAATTTTCAATTGTATGATTCGTGCTAATTACTGGTGGGGCATATTGTGTTCCAATATCAATAAAGTATCCTCTTTGAGCACGAAATTCAGAATTCCTTCTTTCTAATATAATTCCAACATCTAATAAAGAAAGAAAAGCCCCGTCATTACCTTCAATATTTTGTTCATAAATAAACCTACTATCAGGAGTACCCCACGGTGTTTCGTAAATAAATCTAAGACCAAACTTCATATCAATTCGATCAGTAGCACCATCTCTTATGATAGGAATCCTCGTAAACCCTCCCAAATCTAACCTAAAAGACTTAAAGGCATAATAAGATGATGAGTCAAAACGAGCTTCATCATATCCAAGTTTATCAGTGTCTCCTAAATAGTAATCTGTAAAATTTTGGCCAGAAAAAAAATTAGTAGAAGCGCGAAGATCACTTCCAAAAACATCAACTTCATTTCTATTTACAGTTAAACCAAAAGCTCCATCAGTATAATAGTTTAGTGCAATTCGGGTATATGATTTAAAAGGAAGGGTATTTCTATAGTCATATCTTTTTAATTCCCCTCCAAAAAGGAGCCCATCATCAGTATTAAAAGATAACACTGGTAAAAATCCATACTTCACACCTTGTCTAAGTGAATCTTGCCCAAATAAGGAAACAGGTAAGCTTAAAAAAATAAAGATGATAAATTTCTTCATATATAATGATGGGGAAGAGCTAAAGACTCATTAACCATGTTTTTTAATAAGCTTTTTTGCTTCATCCTTAAAGTACTGGTCATTATGCTGAACAAGTGGAATATCTTGCAAAATTTTGAATTGATTTAATGCTTCTTCTTTATCTCCCTCTTCCAAATATACCATTCCTAGCCAATAACGGTTTACAACGGTATTTTTTGTCTCCACCGCCATTTTAAAATAATAGACAGCCTGTTCAAAAGACCCATCTGTAGAGTTTTTAAAAAGTACTTTCGCTAACATTTTTAGGAACCAACCAAGCTTGGAAACTTCGTAATGCCATCTCCCTAAAATATGATAGGCACGGTGGTTTTTAGGATCCAACCGAATAGCTTCTTCGGCATAGATTCGAACACTATCAGCCATGTTTACTTTACCCCTCAAGCCAGAAACGGAGATAACTGCGGCAAATCCCATTGAAGCTGTTTCATAGTTTAAATGATCTAAAGTGTCTTCATTTACTGCTTTTTTAGACCAACTAAGCCCCTCTTTAAACAATTCTTTTTTGTCATGATCTTCCTTTGCCCCTTTATCATCATACGTAGTATCTCCGTATTCTAAATATTTAAGTGCAATTCTTCTTGTAACCGGACTCGTTTCTTCACAATTAAATCTTTTTTGCTTTAAATTTTCAATCTCAGCAACTGCTCCTTTTTCTTCAAAAATCAGATCTGATTCTATAAATAGAGTTTGAATACATTCTGGAAACCAACTGTAGGGTACTACTTCCTCATCTGTTTGTGAGTTAGGGAATTGAGCTAATATTGAGGGGGTTATTGAAAAAAAAACTATTAACCCTAATAAATATTCTTTTTTTAATATCACAATTCTCGTTTTAATTATTCTACTCTGACTTTTAATTTTCTATTAAAAACTTTTTTTAATATTAGGCTTTTGATGTTCTACATGATTCTTGTTTATAAGCTCACCTAATAAACCAGTTGAAAAAAACTGAACACCCAATACCATTAGCAAAATCCCTAAAAATAAAAGTGGTCTGCCATTTATTCCAGTTCCAAAAAATAACTTCATAAATGCTAGATAGATATTTATGCCACCACCAGCCATAAGTAACACTACGCCAATAGAACCAAAGAAATGCATTGGCTTCTGCAGATATCTTTGAACAAATAGAATTGTAATTAGGTCGAGAAACCCATTTATAAATCTAGAAAGTCCAAACTTTGTATGCCCATATTTTCTTGGATGATGCTTTACAACTTTCTCTGTGATCTGATTAAACCCTTCCCTTTTTGCAAGCATTGGTACATACCTATGTAGCTCACCGTATAAGTAAATATTCTTAATTAACTCACTTTTGTATGCCTTTAATCCACAATTGAAGTCATGTAATTCTATTCCAGCCGACTTTCGAGTTACATAATTAAAAAACTTAGACGGAACTGTTTTACTAATTGGGTCGAAGCGTTCTTTCTTCCAGCCACTTACTAAATCATTCCCATCTTTGAGCATTTGAACCATTTCTGGCACTTCATTAGGGTCGTCCTGTAAATCAGCATCCATGGTAACAATAAATTCCCCTTCAGCTCTCTCAAATCCAGCTTGAAGTGCTGTACTCTTACCGTAATTATTTCTAAATGAAATTCCTTTTATGTGATTACCCTTCTTTTGAAGGCCTTCAATTACTTCCCAAGATTTATCTGTTGAGCCATCATCAACAAAGATAATTTCGTATGAGAATGAACTTTTAAGAGCTGATTCAATTGCTTTTTCTAGTTCTGGCAATGATTCTTCTTCATTAAAAAGTGGAATAATTACACTTATATCAATAGGATATTCTTTTTCTAAAACTGACAAAATGGATTCTTTTAAAAAAGGTTAGAAATGATTTTCTTAACTACACTAAAAACTATGTTAAAATACACTTTCTAGATACTATGAAAAAATTGTATTACTCAATGGGAGAAGTAAGTAATCTCACTGGTTTGGCGCCTCATGTATTGCGCAATTGGGAACGTACCTATTCCCAGCTTAATCCTAAGAAAAATAGTGCTGGAAACCGAGCATACAAAGAAGAAGAAGTAAATCTAATATTCAAAATTAAAGAACTCCTAGAAGATAAGAAGTATACTAGCGAAGGAGTAAGAAATGTATTAAATGGTGCATCTGAATCTTCTGAAAATCAGACAGAATTATCATCTGACTTAAAGAAAGATCTTACTGAGATGAAAGTGTTTCTAAATCAGTTGCTAGAAAAGCTATAACTAATCAGTTCGTAACCGAAGGATTAGTAGCAATAAAAACTGAGCGCATACCATAAGCGCAACTCCCACTAAGTGAACTACTTGAAAAGCTGGTGGCATCTCAAAAATCTCAAGTGCAATACCTGCCCCAATCTGAATAAAGATTAGTATAATATTTGCGAGTCCTAACTTATAGATTATTCCTTGAATATCATTTTTGTGAATTATACTAAATAGATACCCCCCTATAATTACAATTAACCAAGAAAAGCTTCGGTGGATAAGAAAGATATTTCCAATATTATCAATCCAATTGGGGCGTTCAATAACAAGTTTTATAGCATCAATAGCTTCCCGAACTTGAGTCCCCATTACTAATTGGACGGTGGTAAGAAATAATAAACCAACTGTTGTCCAATATAATTTTTTTCTTAATCCTTTATTCAAATCAACTTTAACAAAGTCAGATGTTGCTTTAAAAGCACCATAGAGTAATACATTCACAATAACTAGTGCAAATATCATATGAATTGAAATTGTACCAGGTAAAAGATTCGTGCTGACAACAACTGAACCTAACCACCCTTGAAAACCTGTTAACAATACTGCAATCGTAGAAACAATTGTAATTGATTTATCGGATTTCCAATATTTTAAAGATGTTAGAAATGTAGCAAATACCAGTAACCCTATTATGGCTCCAACTAATCGGTTTAAATACTCTGTCCACGTTTTAATTGCGTTAAATTCTTCGGGATTACGAACTTTTGGATCATTTTGTATGGTAAAAGCAAGTTCTTCGAATCCCAGAGTGTTCAAGTAGCCAGCTATCTTTGTATTCTTTTCAATTCGTTGCTCCACAAAAATAGTTTGATAATTATCTGGAAGTTCTGACTCATTTGTAGGCGGTATCCATTGCCCAAAGCATTTAGGCCAATCGGGACAACCCATACCTGCTCCCGTTGACCTCACTAATCCTCCCACCAAAATTAGAAATAAGGTTGCTAATACTGTAGTAATTGCTGTCTTCTGATAGATATTTAATTTCATAAGGAAATTGATACCAAATTTGTGATAAAATGGTTAACTTTAGGACTGCTAAATTTACGGTTCTATTTATAGAAAAACATGAGTTCAAAAGAAGAAAATGTCTTAATGCAACGTTCCCTTTCTGAGATCGTTTCAGACTATTACCAATTAACAAAACCGGGAATAACCCTTGCCGTTTTAATAAGCATGTTAGTTGGTTTTGCTGTTGGGAGTGCGGGTTCTATAAATTTTATGCTAATGATTCACGCTATCATTGGTACCTATTTGATTGCAGCAGGAACGGGAGCACATAACCAGTTTATGGAGCGCAATTTAGATGGTTTAATGAAACGAACTGAGTTTCGACCTCTTCCTACAAATCGAATACCCGCTCAGAGGGGTGTAGTATTTTCTCTAACTTTACTATTTACTGGGCTTACATACCTTGTCTTAATGGTAAATCTTGTTGCAGGCTTAGTTTCATTTGCGACAGCATTGATTTATCTAGCGGCATATACGCCGATGAAAAGAGTATCCGCATTTAATATTTTAATTGGAGCAGTTCCCGGAGCACTTCCTCCTGTTGGTGGTTGGGCGGCAGCTTCAGGTACTATTAATGAACCCGGGATGTGGTTATTCTTTGGAATTCTTTTTTTATGGCAAATTCCACACGTTATGGCTATTGCTTGGATGTATAAAGATGATTATTCAGGTGCGGGCTTTAAAATGCTCCCTAAGAATGATTCAGAAGGAAAGAAAACTGCATTTTATGCTATCCTCTGTACGCTACTTCTATTCCCGATAAGTTATGCAGTATATGCACTTGGGATATCTGGGCTTGTATTCCTTTCATTGAGCGTTATTTTTGCGCTAATTTTCTTTGCGTACGGTGTTCGTTTTGCTCTTGATCGAACTAGATTAAATGCACGAAAACTAATGTTCGCTTCGATAATCTATTTGCCAATGATTTGGGTAGCAGTTTTTGTTGATATGCTTTTTCTATGAGCTGTGAATGTGATTATAATCTTTGATCACTTGTTCTAAAAACTCATCTGCTTTAGATTCTAGTTTCTGAACTCCAATTTTCATTTGAATGATATTTGCTGTTCGTTGAACCATAACAAACCAAGTAGCATTTTCATACGTTTTTTTTGATGCTAAGACTTCTTTAATTGTTCGAATTTGTTCGTCATTTAATTCGTTTACAGATGGATACATTATTTCGTAATTCTCATTTAACTCAGAATAAATTGTATCAGTAAGCTTCACCTTTTTTCTGGTTTTAATAACACAAGTTTTAGCTGCAATATCACCTAACCGTTGACCTTTTCCGTTTACAAGTATAGTTATAAAAGCAACCATACCTGTCGTAAAGGTGATTTCAACTAGACGAAATATCCAACGAATTATATAATTCCCTAATGATGGATTGGTACCATCTATCATTACAACTTGAAGACCAAGTAACCATTTTCCAAATGATTTCCCATTCCACATTACCTCAAAAGTAAGATGATAGAAAAAAGCTGGTATAACATAAATTAGAATTATTACCCATTGATTCTGTTCAGTATAAGATGAGAAGTCCTCATTAAATTCACCTATTATTCCAAATGCAAATTGAACTAGTAACTGAAAAGCAAGAAGTGTTATTGCATCTATCATGAATGCAATTATCCTATCCCCAACAGGAGCTGGATTATAGTTTAACTTAACATGTTGGGTAGTTTCTACCCCAATTTGATTCATCCCTAAAATGGTTTCTATTTATGGTTAAAAAACTTAGTATTTTCCAAAAGATACACGATTTATCCACAGTGAAAAAAAGAACATCAAGAAAAAAAACACATGCGTGAGGTCACTTTTTTAAGAAAGAATGCGGATAAGTGGATGTCGTTCGAAGCAAAGCTCAAAAATCACAAAACTGAGGCTGCAGATGATCTTGCAGATTTATATATAGAGCTAAATAATGATCTTGCTTATGCACAAAGTTGTTTTCCTGATACTAAAACATCACAATATTTAAATGATCTTTCTATCCAGGCACATAACACAATTTATAAAAATAGAAAAGAAAGTGTTTCTCGATTTATAACGTTCTGGACAGTAGAGATCCCTGAACTATTTTCATATAGACTAAAAGAGTTAAGTGCAGCAATATTTATATTCCTCCTGTTTTGTTCAATTGGTGTTCTTTCGCAATTGAATGACGCCTCATTCGCACGTCTAATACTAGGAGATGCGTATATAAACTTAACAGTTAATAATATTGAAGAAGGTGATCCTCTTGCTATCTATGGGATGCATACTCAAATGGATATGTTCTTCAAAATCACATTCAATAATATTCGTGTCTCTTTTGTAAACTTTATTCTTGGGATTTTTACCGTTTTTGGAACCGCTTGGGTTATGCTTAAAAACGGTATTATGGTTGGTGTGTTTATTACCTTTTTTGACGGATATAATCTTCTCTCTGAGGCTATGCTAGTCATATTCATTCACGGTGCACTCGAACTTAGCGCAATAACAATCTCTGGCGCTGCAGGTTTTGTATTAGGGAACAGTTTTATTTTCCCGGGTACTTATAAAAGGTCGGTCTCTTTTGTTAATGGTGTAAAAGAAGGAATTAAAATGTTAGTGAGTCTTATACCAGTTTTTATAGTTGCTGGATTTTTAGAATCATTTGTAACACGGTATACAAGTATGCCACTTTTTCTAAGTCTATTTATCATTATTGGATCATTTGTATTTATTATTGGCTATTACATTGTTATGCCTACTCGTATTTATTTAAAACGTAAGAATTCTATTTATGCTAGACTTTAATCATAGTAAATCCAGAGATCTTGGAGATATTTTAACTGATACTTTCCAATATGTTCGAATCTACTTTAAAACTTTAGGTAAAGGACTACTATTTTTTGTTCTTCCTCTTTATTTGGTTCAATCATTCTTATTACAAGGTTATTCAGATCAGATTTTTGCCAATATGCTTCAACCAGGAGATTTATCTGTTTTCGAAGATCTTCTAACACCACGTTATTTATTTAGCATACTCTTATCTATGATTGCTTATGCAATGTTGACTATAGTTGCGCTAAAGCATCTAGCAATAACTAATGCTGGAGAATCATCAGAAAGTGTAAATTTGATTCAAGATTTTTTACCCCTACTGATTAAACTTGGAATACTTTATATCATTCTCTTTTTTATTTTAATGATTTCAGCATTTTTCTTCTTATTCCCAGCTTTATTTTTTGGTATTAGATTAAGCTTAGCACCTGCTGCGTTAGTTCTTGAAAATCGTGGAATTGGAGAATCTATTGGAAGATCATGGGAACTAACTCAAGGATTCTGGTGGTCTACATTTAGCTTATTTTTGATTATGTATATCATCGTTTTTTTCTGCTCATATGCCTTTATTCTTCCTGCAACTATCCTTTCCATCTTTTTTGTTGATACAGGTACTATTACAGATGCTGGTTTATTTTCTACCGTAATAACTACATTCATGACCTTATCTACTTCGTTTGCATCTCTTTTTGTAGTTCTCATTCATCTCTCTTTTGGTCTACAATTTTATAATATCATTGAACGAAAAGAAGGTGAAGGATTACGCTCAAAAATTGAAGGGTTGATGGACTAATTGATCTACATGATTACGATTCTAAAAACTTTCATACTTTTTATCCTTCTATCATTCGGAATTATTAATTCAATTACTGCTCAGGATTCTCTTGTCGCAGACAAAAGTTCTGCATTAATTGTTCGAGTTCCAGATACAGCTAGCATAGAAAACTTTGCCTCAGATCCAGATTTTCAATATCAAGGTGTTCCTGAGAATCCTGATTCATTTAAAGATCGTTTCATTTCGCAAGTCATTCGATTTCTGAACTTAATTTTTGGCAACCCTGTTGGTAACTTCATTTTAAGACTTTTTCTCTACACTACAATTGCTTTTTTAGTACTTGTTTTAATTAATCAGGTTATTGGAGGAAACCTCATTAATGTTTTCAATAAGAAAAAATCTAATTCTTCTTTTTCATTAGCTATTCGAGAAGAAGAATTTCAAACCCTCGACTTAAATGCTTTGCTTAATGAAGCCGTAAAAAAGTCTGATTATCCAACTGCTACTAGATATTTATACTTGATCACTTTAAGGATGCTAGACGAGCATAAATTGATTATATGGGGAATGGAGAAAACAAACATCGATTACGAGCGTGAGTTTTCAGGACATAAAGGCTCTACTACTTTTAATTCACTCACTTCCTATTATGAATTTGTTGAATATGGCGATTTCGAAATAGATAAAGCTGGCTACCTAGTTGTAGATCGTCTATTCAATGACCTTAAAACGCAAGTTGAAGCATGAAGAAAACCGAGCGTAAATACATCTATGCTTTAATTTTGATAACAATTGTAGTGGCTACAATTAAAATTATTCAGCCTAAGCCCATAAACTGGAATGAGAGTTACTCTGCAACTGATAAAATCCCTTTTGGTTCTTTTATCTTAAATGATTTATTGCCCGAGGCTTTCCCAAATCAAGAAATCCTTACAAATAATGATCCAATATTTGAATCAGAAATCGAAACAAATACATCGAACTGGATCTTTATAAATGCGGATTTTGCTCTCGATGAATTTGAAACTGAAATACTAAATAATAAAGTTAGTTTGGGTGATGTAGCCTTTGTCTCGGCCAGACAAATTTCAGGAGCTTTTGCAGACTCTTTAAACTTGTCAATAACAAATTCCTTTCCTTTTATAGATCCTAATGCTACATCCTTAGATTCTCTAATTACTAACTCCGTCAATTTCACAAATAAAAACATCAGAAAAGTAGGAGGATGGAGTTTTCCCCGAACATTAACAGAATCCTATATTACTAGTTTTGATACATCTAGAACAACAATTTTAGGTTATAACGCCAAAAACCAGGTCAATTACATTAAAATAGATTCTGGTGATGGCTATTATCTAATTCATACTAATCCTTTCTTGTTTACTAACTATTATTTGAGAGATACAGATCGTTATGACTATGCTTTTAAAGCACTCTCTTATTTGAATGATGTTGTAATTTTATGGGATGAATATTATAAAGCAGGACGACTATCCTTTTCTTCACCACTTCAGTTTATAATCTCAAATCCGAATTTAAAATGGGCCTGGTTTATCGGACTTTTTGGTATGATTGCATACTTAATATTTAATGGGAGACGACTTCAACGAATAATTCCGATTATTAAACCACCTATAAATTCAAGTATTGATTTTGCTCAAACCATTGCAAATCTCTACTTAAATAATGGAACACATAAAGAAATACTTGAAAAGAAAGTAATCTTTTTGCTTGAATACATTAGAACAAACCTACATATACAAACTGATGAAATTTCTGAATCGATACTCTCGAATATTGCAAGCCGATCAGGGATAGAAGTTGAAGAAATCAATCAATTGTTTAAGTTGATTGAGTTACTAAGATCGAAAGAAGAAATCTCAGAAAAAGAACTTAAACGAATCACAGAACGAATCGACAGATTCTACAAACAATCACAACGATGAGCGAAGAAATCAACCCAAGCGAAGAGTCAGAGTTTACTTCAGATAATTTAACTCCCGAACAACATCAACCATTTGAAAACAGAATTGATTTATCAGGGTTGCAGGATGTTGTTTCCAAAATCCGAAGAGAAATCAAAAAGGTAATTGTTGGTCAAGATGAAATGATTGACTTACTAATCTGTGGTTTACTTGCCGATGGACACGTTTTGGTTGAAGGTGTACCAGGAGTAGCAAAAACACTAACTGTACGCTTACTTGCTAAAACCTTGAATACTAATTTTTCGCGTATTCAATTTACTCCCGATTTAATGCCAGCTGATATTATAGGTACTACAGTTTTCAACGCTAAAACGACCGACTTCGAATTCAAAAAAGGCCCGGTTTTCTCTAACATCGTTTTAATTGATGAAATAAATCGAGCTCCCGCTAAAACTCAATCAGCACTATTTGAAGTAATGCAAGAGAAGCAAATCACTGTTGATGGAACTTCGTACCCAATGGATCCTCCCTTCATAGTCATAGCTACTCAAAACCCTATCGAACATGAAGGGACTTATCGTTTACCAGAAGCTCAACTTGATCGGTTTTTATTTAAAGTTGATGTAGGATATCCATCAATTGAAGATGAAGTATCAATCCTTGAAGGTAGTTACAATCGTAGAACGGCTTCAGATTTTGCTACTATTGATGCTGTTGTTTCACCTGAAGAGTTAACTGCACAAAGGGCTTTGGTAACAGAAATTCATGTCGAAAAAGAATTGATGACTTACATTGCAAAAATTATTCAAGAAACCCGAAACTCTAGTTCAATATATATTGGAGCATCCCCAAGGGCTTCTGTATATGTAATGAAGGCTTCACAGGCATGGGCTGCAATGCAAGGTCGGGATTTCATTACACCAGAAGATGTAAAACGAATAATTGCACCAGCGCTTCGACATCGGATAACACTGACACCTGAAAGAGAAATGGAAGGAATGCTACCTGACGCCGTTTTAAAACAATTAGCTAATAATGTTGAGGTGCCCCGATAGTGAGCTTCTTCAAGAGCTTTTTTGTTGATCAGAGGTTTTTTCTAGCTCTTGTACTAGTATGCATATCGTATATCTTAGGATTTTTCTATATCGGATTTGAAGCTCTTGGAGATGTAATTCTAATTGTATTGATTGTATCTTCCGTTATTGATCTCATACTTCTCCACTCACACGAAGATGGCTGTACAGGCGAACGTCAGGCTCCTCAAAGACTTTCAAATGGTGATGACAATCCCATTCGAATAACTATCAATTCGAAATACAATTTTTCAATCGAATGCTCAATCATTGATGAAATTCCTCATCAATTTCAGATTCGGAATTTCGAAATTGTGTCGCTGTTAGAAAAACACTCTGTAAAAACATTTACTTATAATCTTCGCCCTACAAATCGTGGTGTGTTTGAGTTTGGAAATATTAATGTATTTGTGAAAACGAATATTGGACTTTTTAAACGTCGTTATGTTTTAAATGAGAAAGAATCTGTACCTGTCTACCCTTCATTCATACAAATGAGAAAGTTTGAGATGTATGCAATTTCAAATCGTTTAACAGACATAGGTATTAAGAAAATTAGACGACTCGGCCATACAATGGAATTCGATCAGATTAAAGAGTATGTCCGCGGAGATGATATTCGTTCAATTAACTGGAAAGCTACAGCTCGTTCTCAAAATCTCATGGTTAATCAATTTCAAGATGAGCGATCCCAACAAGTGATTAATGTAATTGATCTGGGGCGAGTAATGAAAATGCCTTTTGAAGGATTGAACTTACTCGAATACGCTATTAATACGAGTTTAGTGATCTCAAATATTGCTCTAATTAAAGATGACAAAGCTGGACTATTATCATTTTCAAATAAAGATTCAATAATTGTACGACCAGAAAAGAAGCGCACACACATCCGAAAAATCCAAGAAGCACTGTTTAACTTGGAAACTAATTTTATGGAGTCTGATTATGAGCGGTTATTAATCAATTTGAAAACTCACCTCAATCAACGGAGTTTAGTATTGCTTTATACTAACTTCGAAACCTATTCGTCAATGGAGCGGCAACTCCCTTATTTAAAGAGAATTGCTCGTGATCATTTACTTGTAACCATATTCTTTGAGAATACTGAGTTAACTAGTTTACTCGAGAAAGACTCTGAAAACCTAGATGACATCTATATTAAAACAGTAGCTGAAAAATTCAACTATGAGAAAAAGCAGATTGTAAAATCTCTTAGCAAACATGGAATTCACTCCATTCTTACACCACCAAAAGAGCTTTCCGTGAATGCCATTAATAAATATCTAGAGTTGAAAGCTCGCGGACTAATCTAATAGAGAAACTTTTACCTCTATTTGATAATCATAACCGGTGGCGAACTTCCTTCAGCAAAAGTACCATCCTTTTTTACTAAAACAGCATAGACAACTCTTCCTAACGGCGCATTATCTTTTACTTTTAGCTTAAGTTTCTTCCCTGAAGCAACGCTAATATTATATCCATTACCAACTGAAGTACCATCTTCTTTAGTAAAATAAACACTTAGCGCTTGAGGGAATTGAAAAACCATATCTGAGCCTTCGGCGGTCCATTCGATATTATCTTTTCTATTTGCCTCTATTGGAACTGGCTTACTCTGATTATTAACAACAAACCAGGTACCATCAATTTTTTTAACCGAGTACTCAATCTTTTTCACATATGAAATTGACGCTGTACTGACAAGAGCTATTGCAATCAATGCAATCCATGTTATTATTGTATTCTTCATTTATTACCCATTTTATTTCCCAAATTGAAAAGAATTTAATTTATTACTCAAGTTAATCCTAATCAGCTATTTGAAATTATTTATCGCTTCTAGGAATTTTTCATCCTTTACTAATTCGGATAATTCTGGTTGGTTCATGATGTTATCAAGAGGATAATCTTTTTCTAGTGCTTTAACCATTAAGGTTATTGCTCTTTCTCTATTACCTAGACTTTCATATGCACTTGCAGCTCTAAATATAGATTCTGGTGCCTCAGGAGCCAATACTAATGTCTTTTCTATATATATAACAGCCTGTGCTGAATCACCAATATCTGAGTAATATGATCCTAATACTGCATTTATGCTTATGTCATTTGGATTAACTTCAAGTTGTTTTTCGGCTACTTCAATAGCTTTTAAATAATTGATTCTCTCCTCTTCTACTTTTCCTAATAATCCTTGAACAGAAGCCAAATTACCCCAAACTGCATAATTATTCGGATTAATCTCTAACGCCAATGAATAATATTTTGCAGCTTCTTCATAATTTGATTCAATATAATACACTGTTCCAAGATTCGAAGCTGCAGATTCAGTTGGTTCAATTTCATATGACCTTATGAAGTTCTTACTAGCCATTTCCCAATTCGACAGGTAATAGTAATTAACCCCAATATTAGAATATCCATTAAAATTATCTGGTGTTAATTGTACAACTTGGTATAAAGGTTGAACTGCTTTTTGATACTCACCCTTATTTAAATAAAAATTCCCTAGTAGTTTATAGCTTAACCAATAGTCAGGTTTAACCTCAATAGCTTTTTTATAAGTCTCTTCAGCTTGATCATATAACCCCAGGTTGTCATATGCTTCCGCTAGACCACCATAGGCTACCTCATTCCCAGGATCGGTTTCAAGTATTGATGTAAATATGCTAACTGCCTCATTATAATCACCAGTTCCAAGATCTAACAAACCCATTGTCTGTTTTACTGGTATTAACTGATTATTAATACTCGTTGCTTTATCTAAGAAAATCCTTGCTGAATCAACATATATCACATTACTTGAAATCTCATATTTCCTCCAATATGACTCTCCAAGAGCAGCATAGGCTAGCGCATAATTTGAATCTTCATCAACAGCTTTCTTAAATAGCATTATCGCATTATCCAAGTTATCATTCTGCAAATACCTATGTAAATAACCTTGTCCATTTATATAATATGATGAAGCTTCAGCGACATTAGTGATACCTTGAGTTAGCGTACCTTTTATTTTCTCATCTGGTTTGATATCCAGCATTCTTATTAGCTGTAACACTGTTTCAGTTTGGAGATTCAGAATATTATCTCCTGAAATATCAATTACGCTTGAATTCAACTGTCGTAGATCTTTCGCATCAATCAAGTTAATAGTTAACCTTTTCAGATTGTTTAAATCCTGAAAACTTCCAGTGACTGCCAGATTCACTCCAAACAATTTATAGGCTTCTTGAGGAGATTGAACATTATTACTAATAATCTCGCTCGATGGTATTACCCATAAAGCTTCTTTATAATTATCAATTTGTGATAATTTACTTGTCATTGTTTCTAATACACCATCTAGTAATATTCTATTACCTGAATCATCTCCAACATTTTTAAATGGAATTATGGCCAATTTTTTAGTTTCAGGCTCGAATCCATCAGAAATTTGCATCAACATATATGTGGCACTAATGACTATTGCTAGAGCAATAAGTATGTACACTCCAACTTTACTAGTCAGTATAAAACCATCACTATCTATCGGTTTATTTTGAATTCTTTCTGCTGAATATTCTTTAAGTAATAATAATATCTCATCAAAACTCGAATAACGGTTCTCAGGCTTTTTCTCTAGACATCTATTGATTATCTCTTGAATATATTTTGGAATATTTGGTGCTATCTCATCAACTGCTTTAGGGGCTTCGTCAAGTATCGCATATGTAATTGCTTGTTCATAAACACCATCAAATGGCAATTCTTTGGTAAATAACTGATATAAAACAACTCCATATGCCCATATTTCAGAGCGGATATCTGCCTCCTTTCCTAATATCAATTCTGGAGCCATATAAGTTGCTGTACCGATTTGTTCACTAGAATCAGATAACTTTGACGCACTTGAAAGTTGTGCTAAGCCAAAATCTAGAACCTTAATTTGACCTTCAGCGGTAACCATAATATTTCCCGCTTTAATATCTCTATGGATTATTTCTTTATTATGTGCAGCTCCAATTCCCTCAGCAACTTTTAATGCAATACCTTCTTTTTGCTTTATCGTAATATTATCATCTGCAATAAAAGCATCTAGTTCTTCACCTTCCACATACTCCATAGCAATAAAACTACCATGCTCAGAATCCTCTATTGCATATACCTGAGCAATATTAGGGTGATTTAGTGAAGCTGCAATGCGAGCTTCATTCTTGAAACGTTCAACTTCAATATCATTAGAAGTTATTTTTGAGGATAGAAATTTTAAAGCAACCTTCCTTTTTAGCTTGGTATCTTCAGCTAGATATACCATACCCATTCCACCTTCTCCAAGCTTATTTAATACCTGATAATGAAGTATTTTATTACCAATCATTGCTTTATATAATATCCCCTAATAATTTATGCGAGTAAGTATACTGCATAATTTCCTTTTAATTATACATTTTAGTGTACATTTTAATGTACATTAAATAATGCAGTACTTGCCCTTTTTCGCACATTTTATCTAAAAATACTACTTATTTCAAAAAATGGATGAGTTACAAATACTTACCGAAGAAAATCAAAAATTAAAATTAGCTGTAAATGAGCTATCTATTTTAAATAATATAGCTTCATCAATAAGTTCAACACAATCAGTTGAAACGATTATAGACATGATAGTGATGAAGTGTGTGAAGCATTTACTTGCTGAAGAAGGTACTGTTAGCCTGTTAAATAAGGAAGAAGAAGAACAGAAGTTTTATACAATGATCCGGAAACAGGACCTCACAAAACAAAGAGTTCCTATTCAATTAGATCATCAAATAACGGGTTGGATGCTAAGAAAAAAAGAACCCTTATTAAGTAATGATATTCTAAATGATACTCGATTTACGCTGCCTGAAAATATCGATACCTCTATTAGGAATATGATTTGTGCACCTCTTATCGCAAAAGGTGAATTAATTGGATACTTAGCTGTTTTCAATAAAAAAAATGGAGAAGATTTTATCGATAAAGACCGTCGTCTATTAATCATTATTGCTTCTCAATCTGCACAGATTATCGAAAATTCTCGGCTTTATGAAGAGGAGAAAGAGTATTTGATGCTGAAAGAGGAAATGAAAGTAGCTACACGGATTCAGAATAATTTACTCCCTAATAGAAACCCAGATATTCCAGGATATGAAATTGCGGCTTTAAATATTGCAGCAAAAGAAGTTGGTGGCGATTATTATGATTTTCTAAATTTGAGTAATGAAAATCTAGGTTTTTGTATTGGTGATATCACAGGCAAAGGAATGCCGGCAGCTTTGCTTATGGCAAACCTTCAAGCATCGTTAAGAAGCCAAGCGTTAATTAACATGGACACGAAAATATGTGTTGAAAACATAAATAAGTTACTATATCGCAATACTGAGGCAAGTAAATTTGCGACTCTTTTTTATGGTGTCCTCGACCCCTTATCACACAAAATTCATTATTGCAATGCAGGTCATGATGAACCCCTTATTTTCCGCAATAACAAATTACATACTAAGCTTGAAGCTACAGGTTTACTTTTAGGAGTAATGGACGATGCAGAATATCTCAGTGATACTGTTAATATGGAATCTGGTGATATCATGGTCATTTATACTGATGGAATTACCGAAGCCATGAATAAAGATCTTGAAGAATTTGGTATTGAAAGAACTATTGATGTGGCAGAAAAAAACTCAGAAAAGTCAGCGATATTAATACTTCAAGAAATTTATAATCAAGTAAGGTCTCACTCTGATGGCTATCCTCAAAGTGATGATATAACAATCATGGTCATAAAAAGAGTTGACTAATTCTTGATCAAGTACTAAGATTCAGAGATACTATGTAGCAGTTTAATCATACTATCACGCTAACGAGTAAACTAGTACTGAAAATTGATCAATATATCTTTGGGAAATCACTCGGTCGACATTCTCTCATCATATCGTATACTTCATCAAAAATATCTTCTGCATTTGGCTTACTGAAGTAATCCCCATCAGATGCATAAGCTGTCCTATGTTCTTGAGCAGTTAAGCAACGTGGTTCTGAATCGAGATGAAAATAACCTTTCTGATCTTGTAGAATATGATTTAGTATATAAGCTGAGGCGCCACCAGGTACATCTTCATCAACAATAAGTAAACGATTCGTTTTTTTAACAGATTCTACAATGGAATGATTGATATCAAATGGCATTAGTGTTCGTACATCTATTAATTCCACAGATATTCCCACTTCTTCTAGTTGCGGTACAACCGAATCGGCAATATTTAAAGTAGATCCATAAGAAACCAATGTAATATCCGATCCTTCATGTAATATCTCCGGAATACCCAGTGGAGTAGTATACTCACCAACATTGGATGGCATTGCCTCTTTAAGACGGTAACCGTTTAATGGTTCAACTACAATCGCTGGATCATCTCCTTGTAGTAGGGTGTTATAGAAACCAGCAGCTTCAGTTAAATTTCTTGGCACACATAAATGAACTCCTTTAGCAGCATTCATAATAACACCCATCGGTGATCCAGAATGCCATACTCCTTCTAAACGATGCCCACGAGTTCTAATAATAACTGGTGCGGCTTGACCACCTTTCGTTCGATAGCGAAGTGTTGCTAAATCATCACTTAATCCGGAGAAACAATACAACAAATAATCTAAGTACTGGATTTCAGCGATAGGTCTCAAACCTCTAAGTGCCATCCCAATCCCTTGTCCTAAAATAGTAGCTTCTCTAATCCCAGTATCAGCAACCCGAAGTTCACCAAATTTATCCTGAAGCCCTTCGAGACCTTTATTTACATCACCCAATGCACCTACATCTTCTCCAAATGTGAGAACCTGTGGATATTTTTCAAAAATATGCATGAAATTGTCACGAACAATAATACGACCATCTACCATGTCTGGACTATCAGAAAATTGCGCCGGTATATGTTCAACTTTTAACGGTGATTTATCTGTTTCACTGTATAAATGTGAACTATAACGCTCCTGATTAATTGGTTCATTCTTTTTCAACCAATCAATTAAATCAACTCTAGCTTGGTGATCGATACCTAAAGTAAATCGCACTGCTTTTTTAGCAGCAGGAAGAATATCTTTTCTGATCGCATTTGGAATAATCTTCAATTTCTTGTTCAAGCTTTCTAATCGATCATCTCCTGTAGCTTCTATTAGAGAAGTAATGTTCTCCATCACAAATTTCTTCTCTTTTTTCATAGGAGATATATAAGCCTCCCATGCTTTGGCTTTAGCTACTGTAACTTCTTGTAATGCTTCTGTTTCAATTTGATCAAGATCTGCTTGATGCGCTACTTTCTTTGCAAGAATCCACTTTCTAAGCTGTAGTAAACAGCAATATTCTACTTCCCACTCTAACCGTTCTTTAGTTTTATAGCGTTCATGAGAACCTGACGTTGAATGACCTTGAGGCTGAGTTACTTCTTCAACATGTACTAATACTGGAACATGCTCTTCTCTTGCTATCTCAACTGCCTTTTTATAGGTATCAAGAAGTTCGGAATAATCCCAAGCTTTTACATTAAATATTTCATATCCAGGCTCATTTTTCGAACGTTGGAAGCCGGCAAGCGCTTTCGAAATACTTTCTTTAGTAGTTTGATATTTTTTTGGAACAGAAATCCCAAAAGCATCATCCCAAACGGACATTACAAATGGAAGTTGAAGTACGCCAATTGCATTCATCGACTCCCAAAAAATTCCTTCAGAAGTACTCGCATCACCAATAGTTCCAAATGCTACTTCATTCCCTCGATTAGAAAATCTCTTCCATTCACCTTTTTGTAGAGCTTTTGAATTTCTATATACTTTTGATGCTTGAGCTAATCCAACTAAACGTGGCATTTGTCCAGCTGTTGGTGAAATATCTGAAGATGTATTTTTAGATTTCGTTTGATCTATCCATTCACCATTCTGATCAATTAATCTGGTTGCAAAATGAGAGTTCATTTGTCGACCTGCAGAAAATGGATCTGCTTTTTCATCAGGGTGAGCATATAATTGTGCAAAAAACTGTTCGATTGTAAGCTCGCCTATTGCTAGCATGAACGTTTGATCTCTGTAATATCCAGATCTGAAATCACCTTCTCGAAAAACTTTTGCCATTGCAATTTGAGGAATTTCTTTTCCGTCGCCAAAAATACCAAACTTAGCTTTTCCTGAAAGAACCTCTTTCCTACCCACCAAGGACATATAACGACTCACCCACCCAAGGCGGTAATCTGCTAAAATTTCTTTTTTTTGAGCAGCTGTAAAGGTTTTTCGAGTTTTGGGTGCCTTGACTTCAGCCATTTTCTATCTATCAGTTTGCTATTATCTCATCCTTTGGAAAGGGAAACTAATATAGGGTAAACCTACTTAATTTTAAAGTCAAAAAACCTACATCAGTTATAAGGATTTACTCTGCAAATTATAATAAAACAATAGTTTAACAGAAATTTAATCTGTAAACCCACCTTTTGTCATCTTAATCGGGTCAAGTGCTTTATCAAGCTCTTCTTCTGATAAATCAGTCATTTCTATTGCCACATCTTTAAGTGGCCTATTTTCAGAATATGCTCTCTTTGCAATCTTTGCTGCTAAATCATATCCAATAATTGGATTTAATGCTGTTACAAGTATTGGATTTCGTCCCACCATATCAGCAATATTCTCTTTTCTTACTGTAAGTTGTGATACTGATCTATCTGCTAAATTCCTTGCCGCATTACCTAAAATATTAATTGACTCGAGCAAATTATGTGCAACTACAGGTAGCATAACATTCAACTCAAAATTCCCTGCCTGACCGCTTATGGTGATAGTACTATCATTTCCAATAACTTGTGCACATACCATTGTCATCGACTCCTCGATAACAGGATTTACCTTTCCAGGCATAATTGACGAACCAGGTTGTAAAGCTGCAAGTTGAATTTCTCCAATCCCACTATTAGGTCCCGAATTCATCCATCTTAAATCATTAGCAATTTTCATAAGACTTACGGCAACTGTTTTGAGTTGACCGCTAAGTTCAACTGGAGCATCAACTGTAGCCTGTGCTTCGAAATGATTTTCAGCTTCTATAAAATCTTCACCTGTAAGTTCTGAAACTCGTTCAGCAAAAAACTTCCCAAAATCTGGATGAGTATTAATTCCTGTCCCAACTGCTGTTCCACCTTGAGGGAGTTCTTTTATTCGTTCAAGTGCTGCTTCTATTCGCTGTATTCCCAATTCAATTTGACGAGCGTATCCTCCAAATTCTTGCTCTATAGTAACTGGCATCGCATCCATTAAGTGGGTTCGTCCAGTTTTAACAACATCAGAGTTCTCTTTACCCTTTGCTAAGAAAGCTTCCTGAAGATGTTTTAAAGAAGGTATTAAATCTCTTTTTGCTGCAAGCAGAGCTGATATTCTGATTGCAGTAGGTACTACATCATTAGAACTTTGTCCAAAATTAACATGGTCATTGGGGTGAATAATAGTATCGATATCTGATTTTAACTCATTTGCCAAATGACTAATCACTTCATTAGCATTCATATTGCTTGAAGTACCAGAACCAGTTTGAAAAATATCTATTACAAATTCTTGATCATGTTTACCATCAATAACTTGTTGGGAAGCCAAATTGATAGCATCAGCTACATGATCTTCTAACAAACCTAATTTATTGTTCGCAAGTGCAGCAGATTTCTTCACATAACCAAGAGCCTGTATAAAACCTCTACTAAATCGAATTCCACTTATTGGAAAATTATCGCTCGCTCTTTGAGTTTGAGCTCCATATAAAGCATTTTTGGGCACTTTAATCTCACCCATTGAATCTTTCTCAATTCTGTAATTGCTCATTTTAAAATATTTGTTAGACTATTATTTTCAGATTATAATGTAAGATGAAATGATGAAAATTGGGTGAATTTTCTATGTATTAACAAATTTGAACAACGTAATAATCAAAGTGATTTAGAAAACATACGATATGTCTTGTCTAACCTTCCACCAATTTTCTCAGCAGTTCTGATCATATCAGGATTATTCCCCAACACCCAACTTAATTCCGATTCTGTATATCCTCTAGCTAGACCTTTTTCAATAGCAGCTTGATGTAGCAATGCGTCTATTCCTCTACCCTGAACTTCAGGTAAGACACCCATTAATGCTGTCCTATATCTCTTGATTTTTCTTTTACCTAACAAAAGCTTAAATATGCCAAATGGAAATAGATTTCCATTCATTTTTTTAAATAGAATATTTAAATCAGGTAATCCAATTGAAAATGCAACAGGTTTTCCATCTAATTCAGCAATGTGAGCAAAGTCAGGATCGAGGACAAATTTAAATTCCTCCGCAGTTACGGCTAACTCCTCTTTCGTTAGCGGTAAAAACCCCCAATTTTCTTTCCAAGTTTCATTATAGATCAGTCGGATAATCTCGACTTCTTCTTTAATCTTTTTTAAGTTTGCTGGACGCACAACCAACCCAGGATTTCTTCTTAAAACAATTTGCTTTGCGCGTTCTCCTCTTTCTATATCCACACTATCTTTATCAACAAGAAAAGCAAGTAAGTCCATTGCTTGTTCATATCCTGCAGTGGTAACTAGTTTTTCATAATAAGGTTTGGTATATGGCATTAGAATGTAGGGGTCTTTGTCAAAGCCATCAACTAGAAACCCAATCATATCCATCATGCCTGGACTTGCTGGCCCAAGTACGTCTTTCATTCCTTTATCTTTTAACCAATCTTCTGCTACACGAAATAATAAATCTGCTGTAGGTTGGTGATCAATACATTCAAAAAAACCAAAATGACCTGTTTTGGTGCCATGATATTCATTGTATCGATGGTCTATTACAGCCGATATTCTACCAGCAATCTTACCTTCATGCTCAGCTATAAATAGAGCAATTTCTGCATTGTTAAA
Organism: Balneolaceae bacterium; assembly: GCA_965212165.1. GTDB lineage: Bacteria > Bacteroidota > Rhodothermia > Balneolales > Balneolaceae > RHLJ01. The sequence continues at coordinate 29,090 of OZ243096.1, forward strand.
AAATGGATTTTTCGCTGTATTAATTAGTTTTTTCTGGTCCATTCTAAGCGGTGGAACAAAAAACTCATCTGTTTGATAATGATCGTATTGAAACTCAATGAATTTCTTTTTCTCATCATCTGTAGTGACAATAGTAACCCCACTCATGCTCATACTGTTGCCAATTTATTTGTTATGAATGTCCGTTATTATCAATTAATCCGTGCTTTAAACCAACTTTTTTAAAGGCTTCAAGAATCTGGTTTAAATGATCGTCAGTATGGCTAGCCATATAACTTGTTCTTAGTAAAGACTGCCCTTGAGGAACTGCAGGTGGAACAACTGCATTAGCATAAACACCTTCTTCAAATAAATCTTTCCAAAATCTAAAACATTCCATCATATCTCCAATTACAACTGGAATGATCGGTGATTCACTTGACAATACATTGAATCCAAGATTTTTGAGCTCTGTTCTCATATAAATAGAAATCTCTTCGAGTCTCTTAATTCTCCAAGGTTCTTCTTGTAAAATCTCTAAAGCAGTAAGAACAGTAGCTACATTTGCAGGAGGCATTGAAGCACTAAAAATATGAGCCGGAGAATGATGTCTTATGAATTCGATAACCGTTTTATCACCAACTAAAAACCCACCTAAAGACGCAAATGATTTTGAAAATGTACCACTAATCAAATCAACTTGATCTGTTAACCCATATACAGAAGCAGATCCTCTACCTCCATCACCAATAACACCAACAGCATGCGCATCATCTAAGTATAAACGTGCACCAAATTCTTTAGCCAAAGATACAAGCTCAGGAATTTTAGCTAATGTTCCTGACATTGAAAAAACACCATCTGTAACAATTATTTTTCCAGCATCTGGGTCAGCATTTTCTAAAAATTTACGAAGTTGAACCATATCATTATGCTTATAACGAACTGTTTTCGCATTCGAGCAAAGTGTTCCTACAACGATACAAGCATGGTTATCTCGATCTGAAAAAATGATATCGTTTCGGCCAGCTATTGTCTGGATAGAACCTTCATTTGTCTGATATCCAGTACTAAACAGAACACAAGATTCTTTCCCCATAAAAGTGGCGAGTTTGTCTTCTAGTTCAAGGTGAATATCCAAAGTTCCGTTTAAATATCGAGAACCAGTACAGCCCGTCCCATATTTTGTTAATGCAGCTTGGGCCGCTTGAATAGTACGTTGGTCATTAGTAAGCCCAAGGTAATTATTAGAACCAGCCATAATTACTTCATGGCCTTCAATTTCAACTATAGTTCCATCGGTTGCTTCAAGTGGTTTAAAATAGGGATATAATCCCATAGCTTTAACTTCATCAGCTTTTGTAAAATTAAATGCTTTTGAAAAAATATCTTGTGTGGCTGTATTTTTACTATCGCCCATAGGGTTCATCCTTACCTAATTTTCTAAATAAACGTTGCAATATAGCTAGTAATAAATTCCTTTCAAATTGAATGGTTTTGAGACCGGCTAGTGGCTGTTTTTATACTTTTCTATTACCTCTTTAAGGTAACAAATATATTGTTCTGCTACTTTATTCCAAGCAAAGTTTTCCTCAACAAAGCTTCTACTACTTTTACCTAATACTATAAGATCGTTTTTAAGAACATCATCTATCTTTTTGGCAAACTTTTCTGCTTCATATATCGGAATTTTAAATCCGTTTTTTCCGTCTTCAACAACATCTTTAATCCCTTCTAGGTCAGAGGCTACAGCAGGCGTTGCAGCTAAATTTGCCTCTAATAAAACGATTCCAAATCCTTCCATATCTCCAGAAACAGGTATGTTTGGCATTACAAATATATCTGCTGCTGAATAAGCTTGTTTAAGTACTGAATCTGGTTGTTTACCTGCTAAAATAACTTGGTCTTTTACCTTAGATTCTGAGAGTACATTCTTCAATCGTTCGTGTTCTGGTCCATCACCAATTGCTAAATAAACTATATCCGATTCAATTTTTGGTAGTACTTCTGTAATAAACCATTCATGCCCTTTTCTTTTGACTTGTCGACCAACAGTAAGTAATATTTTTTTCCCATCTAAAGTTCTTGAGAAAATTTTCCCTATATCTTTGATGGCTTCATCTCTATTTGGTACTTCTTTGAAATCGGACATGTCAAACCCATTTGGCAAGGCAATTCCTTTTTCAGGATCCATACCTCTTTTAATGCATTCATCACGAGTTGCTCTAGAAACTGAGATAACTCCATCCAGAGCCTCAAATATTTTAGGTACAAATTTCTGATAAATTCCAATTGGCATTTTAACATCCTGTCCATGGTTAATCGTAACCATAGGAACATCAACTTTAGTACGGGTAAGTTTTGCAAGACTAGCAGTTACCATTGACGAGAATAAGATCACATCTGGTTTAAAATCCTCAACTATTTTGGGGAGTTTCCTAGCTAATTTTGCCAAGAAAAAAGAAGTTCGAATTTCAATCCCTTTCCATGGTGCATGCTGTATGATCGTTTTAATTACGATATCATCTCTATGTTCTAGTTCTTCAACCAACTGCATGCTTACGCGTTGCATACCCCCAATACTTTTTAAGGGAGCGTTTTTAGGCGGGTGTAGATGTGAAATATATAATATCCTCAAATTTATACTTTCTCCGAATTATTTATCACTTCCATATAATTCTTTACTAAACCTGCATTTATAGAATCCCATTGATATTCAAGTGCCATTTCACGAGATTTCTTACCCATTTCAATTCTTTGGCTAGGATTAGAAACAACTATTTCAAGTTTTTTTGCAAAGTCTTCAACACTTTCTTTTGTTGCTAAATATCCATTTACTCCATCTTCAACTAACGACTTACTTCCAATTGCATCAGCAACAATACATGGCAAACCACTAGCCATCGCCTCAAGCGTAACATTACCAAATGTTTCAGTATGTGATGGAAACATAAAAATATCTGCGCTCGCATAAGCTCTTGCTAATTCATCACCTTTTGCAAAACCAGTAAAATGAGCTGATGGTAAAAGCTTTTTAGCTTCTTCCTCTGCTTGACCACTTCCCACAACTAAAGCACGAACTTTAGGATTTATTTTTTGTAACTGCTTTACACTATCTATAAAAGTTCGAAGCTCTTTCTCCCAAACTAATCTGGAAACAAAAGTGACAACAATATCATCGTCTTCGAAACCTACTGTTCGCCTCCATTCCATATCCCTTTTAGTCGGATTAAAACGGTTAATATCAATTCCTCTGGCCCAGATTTTCATTGAACCAGGAATTCCTTCTCTATGTAACTCTTCAATCATCGATTTAGAAGGCACATAAGTATGTGCGAACTGTTTATAAAACCATTTCATCATCATTTTAAATGGTTTCTTTATTGGGGATAGGTATAATGAATAATAATCAGTGTAGCTTAAAAAATGAGTATGGTATGAAGTAACTTTTGGAATATTATTTTTCTTTGCCCATCTCAAAGCACCAATTCCCAAACCATCAGGTGTAGCAACATGTATAAGTGTCGGTTTAAACTCTTCTAGCCTTCTTTTTGCAGCCCTACTAAAATGTGTAGCAATTCTGTACTCCTCTCTTCCTGGAACTAACATTGGAATAGAGGGTGTAACCACTAATTCCCCACAATGATCAATAGCTGGATTTGTAACACTTGGTCCAAAAACCAAAACGGGAATATTCTGGCTTTCTAGATAATGAACTAACTTGTTTAAAGTTAGAGAAACACCGTCTCGTATATGATTATAATTACCCGTAAAAAGAGCAACTCGAAGTTCTGCCATAAAAGTTTAAAAGCAAAATCCAGATTCGTATCTTCTATACTATATCAGAGTCAGAATTTCGCTGGTTAGATTCACATATAATTAATCTAAATAATATACGTATTTATGATTGCCTTTGTAACAGGTGGAACTGGATTTGTTGGAAGTCACCTTGTTGAGTCACTAATCGCCTCTCCAGACTACACTGAAGTACGTTGTCTTGTGAGAAGTTCAGAAAAATGGCTAACAGGATTAGACATTACTCCAATTAAAAGTGATTTATTCAACCTCCAAGAAATTGGAAAAGCACTAGATGGTGTAGACATTGTATTCCATAATGCTGCTATCTTACGTGCTCCATCGAAGAAAGAATTTACCCAGGCTAATGTTGATGCTACAGAAAACCTCATTCGAATTGCTCAAAAGAAAGGCGTTAGAAATTTTGTAATCCTTTCTTCACTTGCTGGAGTTGGTCCTAGTTCGGGAACTCCTGTAACTGAAAAAACAAGGATGAGACCTATTAGTATGTATGGTGAATCAAAGAAAGAAATGGAAGCAATTATTCACAAAATTGCAGGCAATAATGACAGTATAAAAATTATTCGTCCACCAGCTATTTATGGCCCTCGAGAATCTGATATTTATACTTTCTTTAAAACTTTTGCCTCTGGTATTTGTCCTATTGTTGGTGATGGGAACCATCCAACACTATCAATGGTATATGTGAAAGATTTAATTGATGGGATTATATTATCATCGCAGAAAACAGATGCAGGAATTCATACTTATTTTATTGGTGGTGAACAGGATGAATATTCGTGGAATCAAATCAGAAAGATTACTTCTATCGTAATGAATAAAAAAGCAATACCTATCAGAATTAAACCTGAATGGGTTAAAAGGATTGCAACAGTGATTGAAGGTGGTGCATCATTAATTGGTAAGTATCCCGTTGTTAATAAAGAAAAAGCAAATGAAATGGTTGAAGAGTGGGTTTGTTCATCCCAAAAAGCGAAGCATGAACTAGGATATAATCCACAAATCACCATTCAAGAAGGTATTTCAAGAACCATTCGTTGGTATAAAAAACACAATTGGCTATAATAAACTATGCTAAGTTCAATACGACTTTTATTATTTTTTATTTGTTCATTCTTATTTTTGAGTATGACAAGCTTTGCTCAAAATCAAATTGTTCAGGATTATTCAAAAGTATTGAATGTTCCAAATATCAAAACAATTGAAGCTTCTACCTCTCATTTATATGTCCTTTCTGAGACAGAAGGTATGGCGGTTTTTAGAGCCTATGAAGATTCATTACAGTGGCTTTACACTTCTTCAGGAATGCAACGTCGTGGAAATACAATTGATGCAGATATTCGATTTGCATATTTATATGGAGATTCAAAAAGATTAACAGTTCTTGAACCAACTTCTGTACTGGGAGTATACTCTTCTACCCTCTTGCCAATCAAACCTCTCGGTGTCGCTCGTCTTCAAAATGATTTATTTATCGCATTGGGAAGCGAGGGACTTGGTAGACTTTCACTAGAAACACCAGAAACTGTTGATACTGAGGCTGAAATTATAGCTAGTGAGTTTATAGGGAGAGCTAATGTACTTGATGTGGCATCGTCTATTATTAGTGATCAGCTTTTTGTATTAACAAACGATTCCAAAGTTCATGTATTCTCTTTAAATGATGCCGTTTTTGAACTAGAGTCAAGTTTAGATCTACGAACACAAATCAATAATCTTTTTTTGGATGAAGGATTAATCTGGGGGGCAACACTTGCTGGCGATATATTTCAGGTGAATGCTAATGGCATTGGTAAAAACCTAGGGAATATTGAAGATACAGTACTTGATATTGTAAGCTGGAGAAATCACGTATTTGCAAGAGGAAAATCAGGCAAAGTTTGGATATCAACTAATGAACAGAATTTTAAAATTTGGAAAAATGATGCTACAGCGGGTAATCAAATAACTAAAAGTAGCTATACAGTTTGGATGAATGCCTATTCTAATTTGAGTCCACTTAAGATTGGATCTGAATCTGGAGTTTCTATTTCAAATCAATCTCAAAACTCAACTTCACTCAAATTGAAACCCATTCAGAATGTGATCCTTACCTATCCAAAACCTTTATTAATGGCTATAGAATTTGAAGGAAATTATCAGACCTCAGATGTAGAATTAACATATCGTTCAAGTGTTGGAAATGCATCCATCAGAAAACAAGGATTATACTGGCAACCTTCAGTAAACCAAGTAGGCTTAAACTGGTTCACTATTATTGCAACTAACACAAAAGGCGAAACAGACAGTACACGATTTACCATTGATGTGAGGACTTTTAATTCGCCCCCACGATTTAGTCCGGTTAGAAATTCATCTATTGTTGTAAATGACCCATATCAAATTAGATTTAACGCGGTTGACCCTGAAAACCCTTCTAGTTCATTGATTCGATACCTTGGTGTTGATCTGCCAAATGGTTCTAATTTAAATGAGAGAACTGGCGAATTTTCGTGGACTCCATCTGAAAGAAATGTTGGGAAAAGTACATTCCGAATTATTGCAACCGATGAACAAGGAGCGGCTTCATCACAAGAAATTACATTGACTGTACTCGATATTTCCCGAGAAGGACAATAGTCTATTGTGCAAGAAACTGAATTCGCAACTCGCATTTTAGAATGGTATAAAGAGCATAAACGAGAAATGCCATGGAGAGAAACTGGAGATCCTTATAAAATCTGGATTTCTGAAATTATGCTCCAACAAACCCGAGTTGACCAAGCTTGGCCTTATTTCGAACGATTCATTTCTCAGTTTCCAACTGTTTTTGATTTAGCAGAAGCAAGTCAACAACAAGTATTAAAGGCATGGGAAGGATTGGGATATTATAGTCGAGCTCGTAATCTACATGCAGCCTCTAAAATGATTGCAGAAGATTATGATGGGAAATTGCCTGAGGAATATGACGAAATTATAAAACTGAAAGGCATCGGTCCATATTCTGCAGCTGCTATCACAAGCATTGCTTTTGGAAAGCCAAATGCGGTAGTGGATGGAAACGTGATTAGGGTAATAACTCGCTATTTTGGAATTGAAGAAGATATTAGAAGTTCAAGAACTGTTAAGCAAGTTCAGGAACATGTGAATGAATTGATCAGTTATGAGTACCCGGCTTCTTTCAATCAGGGGTTGATGGAAATTGGTTCATTGGTTTGCAAACCTTCCAATCCAGATTGTTTGAAATGTCCGATTCAGGCAGGTTGTATTACCACTAAAATGGCAAGAACAGATTCTATTCCTTATAAATCTCCAGCTAAGAAAAAGCCCCATAAACATATTGGTGTAGGGATTATTGAACGTAAAGATGGAAAAGTATTAATAGCACTAAGACCTGAAAATGTAATGCTTGGTGGACTTTGGGAATTTCCAGGAGGGAAACAGGACGCAGGTGAAACAATCCAACAAACTGTTGAACGGGAATTACTGGAAGAACTTGGAGTTGGAGTCAAAGCATACAAAGAATTCATGAAATTGAAGCATGTATATTCACATTTTTCAATTACACTCCATGCCTATAATTGTACTCTGATTTCCGGCACACCAAAACCAAAATCTAGTCAGGAAATTCGTTGGGTTGAAATATCTGAACTTGAAGAATATCCATTCCCTAAGGCTAATAAGCTGTTAACAGAAAAACTGAAGGGAAACGTTTTAGGAGATTTATAGTATTGAAAAAAAAGAAACTCAAAGTCCTTTCTAAAAAGAAAATCTTAGAACTCAAGCCTTACCTCGATTCACTTATTCGGGATATTGAAGTTCCTGAGTATATAGATTCCGATCCTATTCAATTCATGCACGCTTTTGAGAATAAAGCTGACCAAGAAATCGCTGGTTTTTTTGCTGCAATTATGGCTTGGGGACGACGAGATATTGTAATTGCGAAAGTAGATGATCTTCTAAAACGAATGGAGTATCGACCAACAGAATTCATTACTAATTTCTCTGAAGCTAAGGCCCCAATTTTCGAAGATTTCAAACATCGTACATTTAAACCTATCGATGTTTATTGGTTAATTAAAACTCTGCAATCCATCATCTATAAGTTTGGGACTTTTGAAGGATTTTGGGATAATTGCTATCAGAAAGCAAATCATCAAAAAAGAGAGCTAATCGCAATATTTCATGGAGAATTTTTTTCGTTTCATCCTGAAGTTGCTCAGCGAACTAAGAAGCATATTTCAAACCCTGAAAAAAATAGCTCCTGCAAACGACTTTATATGTATCTGAGATGGTGTATTCGCAAAAGTTCAGTTGATTTAGGAATCATGACTTTCATGCCAAAATCCGAACTTAAAATCCCATTAGATGTTCATGTAGCGAGGCATGCTCGGAGATTAGGCTTGTTATCGAGGCATCAAAATGATTGGAAATCGGTGATAGAACTCAACGAGAAATTAAAAATCCTAGATCCTTTAGATCCTGGTAAATATGATTACGCATTATTTGGATTGGGGGTAAATCCTCAGTTTGTTGATGAAAAATTTATTCTTAATCCTGGTGTAGAATAAATAAATTTATACTATTAGCTCCAATTACTAATTGTTAGATCCACAACTCATTTCTTAATAAGACAAAACTTCATCTTATAAAGATATTTTGTATATTTAGGGCTCCCAATCAAGGGAAATAATCAAATGAAAGGAAGTGAGATTCAATGCTAGGAGTTGAAGTTAAAGATAATGAAAGCGTTGAACGTGCGATTAATCGTTTTAAGAAGATGATAACTCGTTCCAGAGTTCTTAATGAATACAAGGAACGTCAACAGTTTATCAAGCCTTCTTTTGCAAAACGTGAGGCTATGAAAAAAGCCGTACGTGAGCAGCGACGCCGTACACGTGAAAATTTCTAAAAATTGATTCACATTTTAAAAAAGCTCTTAGGTTCTTACCCAAGGGCTTTTTTTATGGCATCTCGAATATATTTAATTCCACTTACGCCTTTACCTGATGGTACAATAGAGTTACTAAATCCTAATTTAGCTGCTTCTTTAATTCGTTGATCGATATGAGGTACCGTTCGAACCTCGCCACCAAGACCTACTTCACCAATAAATGCCGTTTGCTGATTGATTGGTTTGTCAATTAAGCTAGAAACTAGCGCGCAACAAACTCCTAAATCTCCTGCTGGATCGTTGAGTCTGAAACCACCCGCAATATTTAAATACACATCTTGATTATTAAAACTAAAGCCTGCTCTTTTCTCCAATACAGCTAACAGTAATGCCAATCTATTTCTATCAAAGCCATTAGCTGTACGCTGTGGCATTCCATATGAAGATGCTGTAACGAGTGCCTGTACTTCAATTAAAAGAGGTCTTGACCCTTCCATGGTACACACAATGGCATTCCCACTTACACCATCGGTTTTATCAGAAATGAAAAGCTCAGAAGGATTTGTTACTTCGGTTAATCCTAATTCATTCATCTGAAAAACTCCAACTTCCTGCGCCGGACCAAATCTATTCTTCAAACTTCGAAGTAATCGATAGGTATAATTCTTATCACCTTCAAATTGAAGAACAGTATCAACCATATGCTCTAAAACTCGAGGTCCTGCGATGTCACCTTCTTTGGTAACATGACCTATCACAATGGTTGTGATGTTCTTCTTCTTTGCCAATTGCTGAAATAATGCAGCACATTCTTTCACTTGTTGAATACTTCCAGGCATGCTTGAAAGTTCGGTACGATATACTGTTTGAATGGAATCTACGATTAGTAAATCTGGAGTTACTCTTTGAGCTTCATCAATAATTTTATCAACTTGAGTTTCATTGTATACAAGCAGCTTTTCTGATTCAACTCCAAGGCGTTGTGCTCTTTGTTTAATCTGACCAGCAGATTCTTCACCGGCACAATATAAAATTGATAAATCGGGATTAGACTTTGCAATTTGTAGAGTTAGGGTACTTTTTCCAATTCCTGGTTCTCCACCAATCAAAACATAAGCACCAGGAAGAAAGCCTCCTCCAAGTACTCGATCAAACTCAGAAATATTACTCAAAAAGCGAGACTTCTCAGATGTTTCTACATCAGAAAGTTTTCGTGGAGCTTCAGCAGCATCTAGTCCGGATACCCTTGCTTTATGCTCAACAACTTTTGATGCTTGTTGTTGCTCAATAAAGGTATTCCATTCTCCACAAGACGGACAACTTCCAAGCCATTTTGGAGAGATATGGCCACAGGTTGAACATCCAAATTGTGTCTTAGATTTAGCCACGATTAATCTTTTTGCGTAATCTCAACTACTTTCTGGTTGATATACCAAGTAGCCGCAGCTGCTCCAATTGCAACAGTTATATAGTAGCTTATTATTCTCCAGAGGAATAATGCTAGCCCAATAAATGATTCTCTTGAGATTAATGGTCCTTGAAAAAGAACAAATAGTCCTTCAACTCCGCCACTACCACCTGGTGTAGGAACTACTAAGAAAGCTAAGTTCATTGCTAAACTCCTTAATACTGATAAAATTTCTGGTGCTGGAAGTAAACTTAGTACAACAATAGTTGCTAAAGCAATTCTAGCTAGCCAAGACATGGTAGAAAAGAAAAATGCCTTAAAAAGAAAGCTAGCAGGCTTCTTTCGTAACTGATGAGCATAGCTTTCAAGGTTCTCAGCTTCTGCATTAATTTTTGCTTCAAATTTTCTAAGAATAGGAAGCTTAAAAACTGCCTTCACAACTTTCTTGATAGCAGCAGGATTTACAAGTACACCATATGCTAATATACTCGCATAGCTAAGCAAAAATAGATATAGAAAAATCATAGAAGCTTCACCAACTAAACCAGCTTCTAAGGGAACTACTTCATAAAAAATACCTGAAATAAGTAAAATTGGGATCGCTATAGCGAACCAAATTTGATCAAGTAATACGCTATATAAAATAATTGCGGTGGATTCTCCAAGATTCAAACCTTCTTTTGTCATTGCATAGGTAGCCATTGGAGCGCCACCTATCGTAGAAGGAGTAACTGCAGATGCAAAATCCCAAGTTAGTACAATCCTAAATGCACCATACCAACTTATAATACCTTCTGAGAGAACTCTAAACTTTGCAGCAGTAAACCATACTCTTAAAAAAGAAACAACTAACGCTATTACTAATCCAGGCATTCTCTTTGGTGCCAAATGCGTAAGCACTCCTGGTGTGTAGGTATAATAAATAACTGCAGCCATAGTAAACACACTCAGAGATATCGATAAAAAAAGATATCTCTTAGATATAAAACTCTGTGGTTGCGTTATGTTAGTTCCGTTATTACTCAACAAGCTTAATTTGGTTAAGTATAAAAAAAGCCACGCACAAGAATGCACGTGGCTACAAATAAATTACAAAAAAGTTACGCTATAGTAACTTCATCATTTAAGTAAACATCTTGGATCATATTCAGAAGCTTTACTCCTTCACCAATTGGTCTTTGGAATGCTTTACGACCACTAATTAGTCCCATTCCACCAGCACGTTTATTAATAACAGCTGTTTTTACAGCATCAGCAAAGTCATTATCGCCTGATGCTCCACCAGAATTAATTAAACCAGCACGTCCCATAAAGCAATTTGCTACTTGGTATCGTGTAAGATCAATTGGATGGTCTGAGCTAAGCTCAGTGTAAATTCGCTCGTCTAATTTTCCGTAGCTAGAATTTCCAGAATTTAGAGCTTTATATCCACCATTATTGGTTGGTTGCTTTTGCTTGATAATATCAGCTCCAATAGTAGTACCAATATGGTTAGCTTGACCTGTTAAATCAGCTGATGAATGATAATCAACTCCATCAACTTTAAAACCATTGTTACGAGTATAACACCATAGGATAGTTGCTAATCCTAGTTCGTGGGCATAAGCAAAAGCTTGTGCTACTTCTTGAATTTGTCTATTTGATTCTTCCGAACCAAAGTAGATAGTTGCACCAACTGCAGCTGCACCCATATCATATGCTTGATCGATTGTACCATACATGATCTGATCAAAAGTATTTGGATAAGTAAGAAGCTCGTTATGATTGATTTTAACAACAAATGGAATTTTATGAGCATATTTTCTTGATACAACTCTCAACGCTCCAAAAGTTGAAGCAACTGCATTACAACCGGCTTCCATCGCTAGTTTAATGATATTTTCAGGGTCAAAATAATCTGGGTTTGGGGCAAATGAAGCTCCTGCAGAATGTTCAATCCCTTGATCAACTGGTAGTATTGAAAGGAATCCTGAACCACCTAGCCTACCAGACTTAAATAGTCTTTCTAAATTACCTAGTACTCTGTTATTTCGATCAGAGAGAGACCAGATATCATCTACAAAAGTAGATGAAGGCAAAGAAATACGATCTTTGCTAATTGTTTTACTTTCATGTTCTAAAAGATAAGAGGCTTCTGTGCCCAGCATCTCTTCAATCTTCGATGTATCAAGTGACATATCTTTACTTTTTGAAATTAAGTTTGAGGTTGGAAAATATAGTAGATAATCCACGAAATGACTAACCAAACTTATACCTTTCGGTTAATTCGGTTACGTCAAACGCCTTAAAATCCTTATCTTTTGTAAATATTTGATGAACTATGAAAATTGATACAATAACACTTCCCGAAAAACCGCTTTTTCTTGCTCCGATGGAGGATGTAACCGACTCCTCCTTTAGACAGATATGTAGAAAAAAAGGTGCTGATATAGTTTTTACTGAATTCATAAGTTCTGAAGCTCTAATTAGAGACTCTGATATCGCTTTACATAAAATGAGCTATACTGAGAGTGAACGCCCTTTTGGTATTCAGATTTTTGGAGGACGTGAAGAAGCTATGGAAGGGGCAGCTAAAGTTGCTGAAAATAACAATCCTGACTTAGTGGATATAAATTTTGGTTGCCCTGTATACAAAGTGGTAAATAAAGGTGCAGGAGCCGCTTGCCTTCGAGATATAGGGATGATGGAACGTATGGCAGCTACTGTTGTAGATGCAGTTAAAAATAAACCTGTTACTGTAAAAACTAGACTTGGTTGGGATGATGACACCATTAAAATTCAAGAAGTAGCATTGATGTTACAACGAATTGGTGTAAAAGCATTAACTGTTCACGCTCGAACCAGGGCTCAGAAATATACTGGTGACGCTCGCTGGGAATGGCTTAAGAAATTAAAAAATACTCCTGGACTCGAAATACCAATCATCGGAAATGGTGATGTTACAACTCCTCAGCTTGCTAAGAAAATGTTTGACGAAACAGGTGTTGATGGAGTGATGATTGGGCGTGGAGCAATTGGTAATCCATGGATTTTTGAACAAACTCGTCATTATCTAGAAACTGGTGAATTACTTACAGAGCCTACATTACAGGAAAAACTTGAACTTTGTGCTGAACAACTTAAACTTTCGGTAGATCATCAAGGGGAAAAGTACGGCGTTATCATAATGAAAAAGCATTATGGCCAATATCTCAAAGGAATTAGAAATGGAAAGAAATTAAGGATGGAACTTATGAGTCATTATGAAATGAATCCTATTCTAGAAATCTTGCTTAATTATAAAGAAGAAGAGTTTTTTGTAGTTGCTTAATCCGATGCATGAATCTTTTGTCAATACGACTCGTACTCTGCTTTTGTTAAAATAAAGGAGATTGAATGTTAGCACGATTAGCAATGGTATTTAAATCATTCTTAGGAGCCGCAGGAGTTGCAGCCTCACCAATTAAGGCAATTACGGGTATTGTTGTAAGCATGATTATACCTTATTTGCTTTATGCTTTCCTAGGTGGGTTTGGAATTGCATTGATTATTGTAGGAATAGGATGGGCAATCTGGTATTTCGCTAAGAAGAAATAACTATAATTATATAGTTCCTATTTTTATGCTTGTTAAGGTACATTTTTTATGATAATCATTATTTACAAAAAAAACCTCACTGCAATCTATTATAAATACTCTCTTCCTATATATGGCTTCAATACTTCTGGTACTCTAATTGTAACATTCTCTTCTTGATAGGCTTCCAAAATTGCAGAAACGACTCTAGGAATTGCTAGAGCTGATCCATTTAACGTATGTACAATTTCTGTACTCTTTTCTTCTTTTCGATATCTTAATTGCATTCTTCGAGCCTGAAAGCTTTCAAAGTTTGAGCATGAGCTAACTTCTAACCAACGCTGCTGACCTGGACTCCAAACTTCTAAATCATACTTCTTTGTTTGAGTAAAACCCATATCTCCAGTACACATTAAAAGTGTTCTATAAGGTAATTCAAGTGCCTGTAATAGATTTTCAGCATGTTCTCTAAGACTTTCCAACTCATCATAAGAAGTTTCTGGTTTCACAATTTTTACGACTTCAACTTTATCAAATTGATGAAGCCTGTTTAAACCACGTACATCTTTTCCATAAGAACCTGCTTCCCTTCTCCAGCATGGAGTATGGCATACATAATTAATTGGAAGATCTTGCTCGGAGAGAATTTCATCTCTATGAAAATTTGTAACTGGAACTTCTCCCGTTGGAATTGCGAAAAATTCATCTCTCGGTACCGTATACATCATATCTTCTTTATCAGGAATCTGACCAGTTCCGCGGGCTGAATCTTCATTTACAAAATAAGGCGCTTGTAGTTCGGTATAACCTATTTTCACCCCTTCATTTATAAAATAGTTAATCAATGCTCTTTGAAGCTGAGCTACTGATCCAACATAAAAAGGGAATCCTGCTCCAGTAACTTTAACCCCACGCTCAAAATCAACCCAACCATAACGCTCAACAATCTCCCAATGCGGTTTTCTCCATTCCTCTTTATTTGGCTCTCCCCATGTCGAAAAGACTTCATTATCATTTTCAGTTGCTCCAACTGGTACACTTGGGTGAGGGACATTTGGAATTCTTAGCAACAAGTTTTCACGCTCTTCCTGAACTACTTTTACTTTATCTTCCAGCTCTTTAATTTCTTCCTTTAAACTAGAAGTTTCAGCTATAATAGCTTGAGCCTCTTCTTTTTTTCCCTGCCCCATAAGGGCTCCAATTTTCTTCGCCTTTGCATTGCTCTCACTTCTAATTCCATCCGCTTTGTGAACAATTGCTCTCCACTCTTCATCTTTTGCTAAAACCTCAGCAACTATTGAATTCTCCTTTTCTCCTTTGGCGAGCATTCCATTTTCTACTTGTTCTTTATTAGCTCTTATAAAATTAATGTCTAGCATTCCTACATCGTTGTTTGAATTTTGAAGTAACTCAAAGATAAGACCTAATATGTATTTCGTTTATATTTTTTTGCTCATCAACAAACTTTTATCTTTTATTTTTGATGGGGCTTATCTAACTTGCTGCCTAAATAAATTAGGCTTTTATTCATTTATCAAAGAATTTTTAGGAAATCAGAGATTTTTACATGACTCACCTTTTAGACGATATTGACATTGCTATTTTAAATCATCTTCAAGAGAATGGAAGAGCGCAACGAAATAAGATTGCTGAGCTTGTTAAGCTCTCAGTTCCTTCTGTATCTGAACGAATGAAAAAACTTGAAGAGCGTGGTCTTATACAAGGTTATCATGCTATATTGAATAGCAAAGACTTTAATTTTGATATAACTGCCTTTCTCTTTGTTCAAATTGATGGCTCCGAGAATTATCCCGAATTTGTTAGAAAAGTAGCAAGCGAAAGAGAAATTTTAGAATGCCATTCTATAACTGGTGATGGTTCTCATTTACTTAAAGTAAGAACAAAAAATACTACATCATTTGAACGTCTTCTCTCTACTATACAATCTTGGGAAGGTGTTGATAAAACACGCTCTAATCTTGTTTTATCTAGCTTTAAAGAGACAAGAGCATTGCCAATTGAGCAAGCAACAGAGATGATCAAATAAAGATAGCTTCATTTACAAAAAGAGTTAATAAACACATTGGGATTCGTTACCTTTACGTCATAATGTCAGATGTAATAGATTAATATGGATCGCGAAGTTTTTCAAGAACAATTTGGACTGCTAGGAAAGTCACCAGCTGTTAGACAAGTGGTTGACAAAATTATGCAAGTTTCTAAAACCGACATTACGGTTTTGTTACAAGGCGAAAGTGGTGTAGGAAAAGATGTAACTGCACGCGCTGTACACGGCACTAGTGATAGAAAACACAATAATTTAGTAATAGTAAACTGCGGGGCCATACCTGAAGGTATTATTGAAAGTGAACTATTTGGGCATGAAAAGGGCGCTTTTACTGGAGCCAATGATGCTCGTGAGGGGTACTTTGAAAAAGCAGATGGCGGTACAATTTTCTTAGATGAGATAGGTGATACTCCAAAAAATGTCCAGGTAAAACTACTTAGAGTATTAGAAAACGGAGAGTTCTTTCGTGTTGGCTCAAGTAAAGTTAAAAAAGTTGATGTTCGCCTCATAGCAGCAACCAATCGTGATCTTTGGCAAATGGTAGAAGAGGGTACTTTTCGAGAAGATTTATATTACCGTCTAGATACAGTTAAAATTCACCTTCCACCATTACGAGAACGCCAAGAAGATGTAGTACCAATTTTCAGAAAGTTTGTTCAAGAATTTTCTGCACGTTATGACTCTGTGTTCAAAGGCTTTTCTGACGAAGCCAGAGAATTACTTATCTCATATCGGTGGCCTGGAAACATCCGAGAACTACGGAATGTTGCCGAACAACTAGTAGTACTTGAAAAGTCTCAGTTTATTGATGTAGAACGACTCCAGAAATATTTAAAAGGTCGCCAACATGAAGGGTCCGCTGACAATCTTCCTATGGTTTCAGAATCGAACAAATCTAAAGAAGAGGATCAAAATTTCGACCGTAGAGATAGAGAATTAGTGTATCGTGCTTTAGTTGAACTTAGAAATGATATTGGTGATGTAAAACGAATGCTTGGTGGCGTTCTTTATTCATCTATCTCTGACAAAAGTATTAAAGCTCTACCCCCTGCTGTACGAGATGAAGTTGTAAAACAAGAAATGCCTTCGAACCTAAATATTGATTTAGGTAATCAGACTTCTTTAGGTATGAGTTCTTTCCCATCTACAGATGGAGATGAAGATCATGAAATTATTGATAACGAAGAGTCAGAACTTATTCA
The DNA here is from genome assembly GCA_965212165.1 of Balneolaceae bacterium. Lineage (GTDB taxonomy): Bacteria > Bacteroidota > Rhodothermia > Balneolales > Balneolaceae > RHLJ01. The sequence goes on from OZ243096.1 coordinate 45,991, forward strand.
GTTTTTTGGGGATGATGAAATCCCTTCTATTGAAGCAACTGAACAGTTCCTCATCAAAAAAGCCTTAGATAAATATGATGGGAATAGACGCAAAGCTTCTGAGACACTAGGTATTAGTGAGCGAACACTTTATCGAAAACTTGATCAATATGGCCTTGCGTAAAATTCTTTTATTCGGAATTCTAAGTTTTGCTCTTATCCAATCTAGTTGCTTGAGATATAGTTTTACTGGTACATCTATTCCTGAAGGTATAAACACTATCTATATTCCATTTTTTCCAGATCAATCAAATAGTGGTCTAGGAGATTTAAGTGATCGATTGAATGAAGCTTTAATAGAACGTTTCGTTAATCAGAGTCGACTTCAACTGGCAAATAATGAACAAGATGCAGACGCAATTTTAGACGGATCAATTGTTGGTTACAGTAATCGTCCATTTAGTATTGGTGGAAATGAGCAAGCGAGTCAAAATCAGGTTAGAATTAGTGTTCGAGGAACATTTGAATATATATCGGAAGCTGAACCACTTTACACTAATAAATCTTTCGAAGGCACCTTCACATTCGATCCTACTGATGACCCCCTAAATGGAGAACAAAATGCTTCTGATGAAGCACTTGAACAAATTGCTAATAATATGTTCAATGATGCAGTTAGTAGTTGGTAATTCATATTGTATGTAATATTCAGTCGGTGTATTATTGCCACTAGTTATGCAAACACTTCCATTTAACATACCGCAATCACTTTCTTCATATGTTGAGCAATTTGAAGATGATCCTGAGAAGATTATAAAGAAACTTCAAAAGCATATTAAAAAACGTGATCCTGATGCTGTAGGACATTTTCTTTTAGCATGGTTTTTTCATTTGCAAGATCAACGTAAGGATGCTGTAAGTGAAGCTCTTATTGCTAAAACTTATGCTCCTGGTAGCCCATTAATGGAACACCTGCACTATTTTCTGATCCATCCAGAACTATTTGAAGCATCAATACCCTCAACTCGTTATAGTTCTGAAAAAAAACTATTACATGGTACTAGGTCTTCACCAATTCTCGATTTAGATCGTCTAATTGAGATGTTGGAAGCTGTTGAATCTCAGCGTATTCAGATAACATTAGATGACGAAGCTGAAGAATCAGATTTAAGTGAGGAATCAACTGCAATAGAGGATATTATTTCTGAGACACTTGCAAAAATTCATGTAACTCAGGGAAATACAAAAGAAGCTATAAAGATGTATGAGCGCCTTATTACAATTAATGAAGACAAGGCAGAAGTATACAACTCTGAAATCTCTAAGTTGAAAAAAGACTAAGCTCTAACAAATGGATTGTTGATTTTCTCGTGACCAATTGTTGTCATATCTCCATGCCCAGAAAATACCTGTGTCTCTTCAGGAAGCCTATATAGCTTTTCGATAATAGATTTTTGAAGTAACTCAAAGTCACCTTTATAAAGATCTGTACGACCAATACTTTCTTTGAAAAGTGCATCTCCAACAATTAATACTTCATCGTTTTTAAAATAAAGAGAAGTATGATCTGGTGAATGACCAGGAGTGTATAAGCACTCAAATTCGAAAGGACCAACCTTAAATATCCCAGAACTTGGTAATGTTTCTGGTGTAAAACTAAACCCGATTTGATTTAACCCAAACATAGTTGCTTGGTTACCAAAGTTCTCCCATAAAAAGAGGTCTTCCGTATTTAAATAAACTGGGATGTCATATTCTTTAAGTACACGTTGTAAACCAAGTACATGATCAACATGAGCGTGCGTTAACACTATAGCGATTAACTTACTACTACTAGTATGAAGATATTCTTTAAGATTTTGGAACTCAGGTTCATTAGAAAAACCTGGGTCAACTAATATACTTGAGTCTTCTTTTGAGAGTACGTAAGTGTTTTCTTGGAATGGGCCAACTTCGAATGTTTTAATCTTCATAAACTAAAAATAAAAAAGGATGCTATCATAACTGATGCACCCTTTAAATTTTTTGATAAGAAACTCTTCTTCTTACTTCTTCTTTGCGTCGTACATACGCTTAAAACGATCAACACGACCTGCTTTAGCAGTAAAAGACTTACGTGTATAAAAAGGGTGATTTGTTGAATCAATCTCACTCTTATATATACCGTCAGTGGTGTTTAAAGTACTTCGAGTCTGAATCTCAGAACCGTCACTTAAAACGACTGTAATTTCTTTATAATTTGGATGTATTCCTTTTTTCATAATAGTGCTTCACTTCCTTCAGTTTTTGGGAAAGGCTATAAATATAAGACTATATCTTCGCGAATTCAATGATTTATACATCGAAATCTCTAAAATCTTCATCCTCTAAGTTACCAAATGATGAAAACATAGACCCAACCATATCAGAATATGATGTTTGGTCGTCTAAATCTTGTTTACTTAGCATTGAATTTTGATGTAATGCTTCTAAAACTAAATCCATTCCAGAATATAAATCGTCTTCTGAAGATGTATCAAAACAACGTTTTACTAAGTCACTAAGCCCATCAACGTTATTTAATATTTTTCTATACTCTTTTGTAGTTAAGGTGTCTGGTAAGTTGATTTCATTACCCCTTGAAAACCAATCAGTTATAACTTTATAACTACTTTTATCATCTTCTGTCCGACTTTGTGGGTCTGGAAAGTGTTTCTTGAAAACTTTACTTATCGCTTTACCAACAATATGTTTCGCAACATTTATGACTCCCTCTTGTTCGCCTTCATATACCAACTCTAGTTTACCGGTCAATGCAGGGACCATATGATACAAATCGGCAATCCGAATAGATGTTTCTGTTTCCCCATTTATAACAGCTCTTCGCTCTGCAGAGGAGATAATTTGCTCCATTGCAGTTATCGTCATACGAGTAGAAACACCACTTTTTTGATCAACATAATCAGAATCACGAGCTTCAAAAGCTGATTGCTCTAGCACTTCTCGATATATTTCACCTATGTGAACTTTTATATTCTCATCACGATCATCCCAAGCTTCTTGCTTGGTAATGTTAATACCAATTTCAACTTCTTTTGGATAATGCGTAATTATTTGAGCGTCGATTCGATCTTTTAAAGGAGTAATGATATTACCACGATTGGTATAATCCTCAGGATTTGCCGAAAATGCCATAGATATATCAAGAGGAATTCGAACATTGAACCCTCGGATTTGAATATCTCTTTCCTGCATAATATTTAACAAAGCCACTTGTATTCTTGGCTGTAAATCTGGGAGTTCATTAATTACAAATATCCCACGGTTTGTTCTAGGTATTAATCCAAAGTTGATGGCATTTTCATCTGCAAGATTTAGCTTTTGTGTAGCTGCTTTAATTGGGTCAATATCTCCAATCAAATCTGCTACTGTGGTATCTGGAGTAGCTAATTTTTCACCATAACGATGAGAACGATGTACCCAAGATATTGGCGTATTATCTCCTCTTTCGGCAATTAAATCTTTTGCATATTTAGACAATGGCTTAAATGGATCATCATTTATTTCAGAACCTTTTACTATGGGCATGTATTCGTCTAAAAACTGGACTAACATTCTCAAAATCTTAGTTTTAGCCTGTCCTCTTAATCCAAGCAAAATCATATCATGACGAGAAAGAATTGCATGCTGAATCTGTGGCAATACTGTTTTCTCATAACCAAGGACTCCATCAAATAATGGAGTCTTATTCTTTATTTTCTCAATTAGATTTTTTCTGATTTCATCTTTTACAGAAATAGATTTCCAGCCACTCTCTTTAAGTTCCTTTAAAGTCTGCACTTTGGTATGTAAATCAATCATCGCCTTTGTTTTAGAGTCATTTCACTTATTAACTTTTGCGATAAACATATCATTCATTAGTTCTAAATAAATCTAATGACTCGGTAAGTGCTCTTGATTTCACAAGAGTTTCTTCCCACTCGTCTTCAGGGTCAGAATCACTCGTAATTGCACCTCCAACAGGATATATAAGCCTATCATTTTCAATTACGGCTGTTCTAATAACTACATTGAAATCAAAATCATTATCGGGTTTGAAATATCCTATTGCCCCAGAATAAATACCACGTTTATAATCTTCCAATTCTTCTATGGATTTCATAGCAGAGATTTTTGGCGCTCCAGTCATTGAACCCATTGGGAAGCAAGCCTTAATTATTTCGACGGAATCTTGTGCAGGTTCTACTTCACATTCTACAGTAGATACCATTTGATGTACCGTTTTAAAACTTTGAATTTCAAATATATTTTTTACTTGAACGCTTCCCTTTTTCGAAACCTTGCTTAAATCATTCCTAACTAAATCTACAATCATTAGATTCTCTGCTCGGTTCTTTTCGGAATTTTTAAGTGAATCAATAGCTAATTCATCATTACTAAATGTTCTGGAAACAGTTCCTTTAATAGGTTGAGACCATACTTTTTGGCCACTTCTTGCAAGAAATCGTTCTGGGGAAGAACAACATATAGAAATATCATCAAGTGTTAAGAACGCAGCAAATGGTACTGGTCCAATTTCCTTCATTAACTTGTAAAGTTCTAACGGATCACCCTGAAAGTGATATTCTAAAGGGTGTGATATGTTAATTTCATAGTAATCTCCTTCAGAGATTTTGTTCAAAGCACTTTTTACTTTTTTGAGATAAGTTTCTTTCTTTATTCGAATACTCTTAGATAAAGAAACACTATTATTCTCCTCTAAATCCACCTCTGTTACAATCTCATCTCCGAGTAAGAATTTATGTTCCCCATTATTTGAAAACTCAATTAACACTTCTGGTACCATAAAATACATTTCAGGAACATTTATCACTGAAGGATTATTTGAGCTTAGTTCCTCTATTTGATTCTTCAAATCGTACCCAAAGTATCCAAATAGCCAATTATGATGTTTTTCTTTGAAATCTTTAAGTGCTTCCCATGGATTTTTTATTTCTAAAGACTCTTTACCGTTTTTAAAAGTAACTACTTCTTGTCCATTACTTTTTATCCAAGCTATGGGTTTAGCCGCTAGAAAAGATTTATTGCTTGCTGGATGGTCATTTTTCTGAGACTCCAGTAAAATCACATTACCAAAGCTTTTATAATGGCGTGCTATATTTTCTTTATTTAAACTCATATTTGGGCAAATGATACGGCTTCTTACCGATTTTTTTACACGCATTTCCGTATTATTCTAAACAAACTACTTTAAATGCTTTATAAATTATTCGCCAAACCATTTCTATTCCAAAAAGATGCAGAGTCAGCGCATGAGCTAGCTGTTCATTTGTCATCTATAACTAGTTCGTCTGAGACTTTAACTCATATTACTGAGCGTATCTTTAAACTAGAGGACTCAAAATTAAGAAGAGAATTTTTTGGATTAAACTTTCCAAATCCAGTTGGTCTTGCTGCTGGATTCGACAAAAATGGTGTAACACCAAAAGCTATGCAGGCACTTGGGTTTGGTTTTGTTGAAGTAGGTAGTATCACTGCTCAACCATCATTAGGAAATCCCAAACCTCGAGCTTTTAGATTGCCAGACGATAATTCTCTTATTAACAGAATGGGGCTTAATAATGAAGGGGCAACAGAGGTAATAAAAAGATTATCAACTTTAGAATTAGACATTCCGTTGGGCATTAATATTGCGAAAACAAATGATGCTTCAATACATGGCGACAATGCTATTAAAGATTATCTTTTTAGCTATGATTTAGCTAATAAAGTAGCCGATTATATTACAGTAAATATTTCGTGCCCTAATACGGGAGAAGGCAAAACTTTTGAAGATCCAGATGCACTTGAAGCACTTCTCTCTGGATTAAATATTAACAAAAAAGATAGGAAACCAACGCTCGTAAAGTTCTCTGTTGATACGGGTAGATCAACTCTTGAAAAATTAGTTGAAATTTGTGAATCACACTCAATTTCTGGATATATGGCAACAAATACTTCGTCGTCAAGAGAAGACCTTAAAACACCTAATAATATGCTTAACGAAATTGGTAATGGAGGTTTAAGTGGAAAGGCAATAACTGATAAAAGCACTCAAGTTGTTAGCTGGTTAAAAGATATCCTGAATGATACAAAACCTATAATTGGTGTTGGTGGGATTGATAGTCCAGAATCAGCATTAGATAAAATAAGTGCAGGTGCTGATTTGATTCAAATCTATACTGGTATGGTATATGAAGGCCCTGGGCTAGTTAAAAAAATTAAAGAAGGATTGCTTAACAACTAACGTTGCACCTGGAATGTAACTTCACAACTAACTGGTGAGGCAACTCCATTCACAAGCACAGGTTCAAAAGAAACATTTTCATTTATCGTGTTTATAAAAGCCTCTAGTAATTCTTCATTTTGAGTTTCTGAGGAAAGCTTAAACTCATCAATAATTCCACGATTATTTATGAAGAATAGGAAGGATATTTCATCTTCTTGAACCCCTTCTGGTATAATTACTTTATTTAAAAAATTCTGTTCCCCCCCACGTATAAATATATTTTGATCAATCTCATCACAGCTTAGATAATTGCTATCTTGTGACTCATCAACTTCAGAAACATTATCTTCTACTACTTCACTTATAGTATCATCTAATGGGATTCCAAATTCATTTTTAAGCCGAACTACTCTCTCATTAAATTGAGTTTGAGAGTATCCTGCAATAAAATACTCGATCTTCGATCTAGTAGAATCCCAATATTCTCCCCTATATGGAAAAGTCATTTTTAAATCTGGTTCTGCTATAGTTGAATCAAGTAGGCTTACATAGCTTAAACTATCAATTGAACTAATTGTAGAGTCTAATAGAAAAACTCTAGCCGAATCTTGCATAATTTCTAATTCCTCTTTTTTATCACTCCAAGCTTTGTTCATTTGATTCCAATCTTCTATTTTTTCAACAAAACCAGAATCCATTTTTGCCATCAAAATGTATGTTTCTATAGCTTTAAAAAGACCTTGAGCACCAAACCTTGTACCCTTATTCCCAGCTTCAAATGAGATTAAAGAAGTAACTTTATCCTCATTTGTTAAGGCATCAGAATTTATTATTTCTAAATACTCAGTTCTTGGGTCGGCTTCATCTATTTCACTAACATCAGGTTTTTCAATATCATATTTGTCAATCAGCCTATCTGCATAAACTGTATTAGGATATTTTCTTACAAGTTCTTCAGCTTCACTATAAGCTTGATTATTATTATTCTGAATAGAATAAAGTTCTGAGAGCGAATACATCGAAACTGGTGCAACACTGCTGTTTGGCCTTTCATTAAGTACTTTATTAAAATAATACTCTGCACTATCAGGCAAGTTTAGAGAGAGGAAAAACAAATTTGCTAACTCATAATGAAGTGAAGCTATTTCATCTTTAACAGAGTCTTTAGCTTGAACTGTAAAAGGTATTCTACTTAAATCTATACTAATAAAAGCTTCATTACCGTCTCCAGTATTATTGGTGCTTTCATTATTTGTATCACTCTCTATCTGACTTTGAATATTATCAACGATTAAAGATGAAACTCGCCAGTTATCCAATAATGGTCTTGAGTTCCAGAGAGCTCTAAATTGTTGAGAAGATTCAGCCAGTAAAACTGGGTTTTTATAATTAAGAAACCCATTTCGTTCAATACTCTCATCGCCTGTATTAGTAGACGATGAAGGATCTACGTTAATAAGTGTATTTCTTCTTTCTTCTTGCTCTTTTTGTAATCGAGCAAATTCTTCACGCTTTTTATTTTCTAGCTCAACTAAAACAGAATCGAATTTTTCTTGAGACAGACCACCTAACCAAAGTAAACTATCTTGAAGGTGTATTTCATTTTTTAGTTCAGAGTAATCACCAAATGATATGGCAAATTCTTGTGCATTAAAATCTTCGGGAAGTTCGTCTTCTGGTGCGTTTACTTTTGCTGCTGAATCGTAATATGCGGCTGCTAATTCATAGTTGTTATAGTTGAATCTATTAATTTCAGCTAAACCATTATAAACCTTCGCTCGTGTTATTACACCTGGTTTTACTCTGGTATCTCTTAATATATTGATATAAATATCTTCCGATTTCTCGTAATTCCCACGGTCTTGTTCTGTTTTTCCTAACTCATAGTTAAGTTCTGATATGAACTCCGAATTCTTGTCATCTCTAACCATTTTGGCAAAAACTTTATACGCTTCATCTGATTTACCTAGAGAACGAGCAACCTCTGCTTGTTTTTTTTGAGATTCAAACTGTAAATCATAGTTAGTATAATATTTTGATACTTCGTTGTAAGCATCAAAGGCAGCTTCACTATCACCAAGAATTTCATTTAACTGTCCAATTAAGAAAAACCCCCGCTCTTTATATTCCTTTTTCGGAAGTTTTTTAACTGATGTATTGAGTTGGTCAAGCGCATTAACCCAGTTTTCTCTTTCTACGTAATGTTCAGCTAATACAGTTTGAACTTGAAACTCAATACCTTTTACCCATTCACCTTCTAATAGTGCTAGTTGTTCAGTTAGATATTGAACTCCTTGATTATAGAGTTCAAGCTCTAGTAAGACTCTTCCTTTCCATAGAACAGCATTCTGTTTTATCTCATCGTTAACTGAAGACAAATAAATCTCTTCAAATTTTTGATCAGCAGAAAAATACTCTTTTCTGTAAAAATATGACTTCCCAATAATCAACAAGGCGTCATCTACCCACTTAGAGTCTTCATACTTTCGAAGTATATCAGCTCCTTTATCAATCGCATTTTGGAAATCTGCAGCCCCTGCACCTAAAGGGGTTTCATAAATACGAAGAGGTTGAAGTGTGTTATAATCTCTGGCTTGATTTTCAGATTTCTCTTCACCAATTTTGAAACTTTTTTTTGCATTGAAGAATGTGTTGTAATAGGCATTAAAATCAGTAAAATTAGACTTAAATGAGCTCTTACAACCCATAAAAATCATCATTACTAATACAACACTTAAAATTCTTCGCATATCTTTTATTGCATTATCAGAACTTACAACGCAAGTTTTTAGTCAATCGTACTTACTTTTATCATATTAGTTCGTCCACGTTTTGCTATTGGCATACCTGTAGCGATAATTATACGATCTCCAGCTTTAACCATTCCTCTATCTTCTAGGTAATGTTCCATTATCTTCACGCTTTGGTCGGTATCAAATAGTTCATTAAGCCTCACAGATTGGACTCCCCATACTAAATTAAGTTGCCGACGTACTTTTTGTGATTCAGTAAAAGCAAATATTGACATTTTTGGCCTAAATTTAGCAATTCTTCTTGCTGTATTACCTGAATGGGTAATTGTGCTAATAACTTTTGCTTCAACATTATCTGCCATAGAAATACACGAGAATGCAATAGATTCAATAATTTGTTTCTCTTTTAAATTAGGCTTTTTGTATTCAAGACTATTATATAGTTGTTGCCGCCGTTCTTCTATTTTTCTACAAATTCTATCCATTACATTAACCGCTTCCATTGGGTATTTTCCTGCAGCAGTTTCTCCTGAAAGCATCACAGCATCTGTACCATCTAAAACGGCATTTGCTACGTCTGAAGTCTCTGCTCGAGTAGGTCGTGGGTTAATGATCATAGAATCTAGCATTTGAGTCGCTGTAATTACTGGCTTCCCATGAGCTCTGCACTTCTCAATAATCATTTTTTGAACAAAAGGAACTTCTTCAGTTGGAATTTCAATACCTAAGTCACCTCTAGCAACCATAATTCCATCTGCGGCTTCAATTATTTCATCAATTACATCCAATGCTTCTGGCTTTTCAATCTTTGCTATTACACCAGCAACAGAGCCTGTATCAGCAATTCGTTTTTTTAGATCAATCACTTCTTTAGCTGATCGAACAAACGAAAGGGCTACAAAATCAACATCTTGAGTTAACCCAAATTCAAGATCTTTTAAATCTTTCTCGGTTAATGCAGGTATTGAGATTTTTACATTTGGTAGATTTACCCCCTTTCTAGATTTTAGTATACCACCAACAAGTACTTTAGCTTCTAAAGTCTTCCCTTTTTTTGCTGTTATCTTAAATTCTAAAAGACCGTCATCAAGTAAGATCCTATTCCCAACTTCTGCTTCATTAACAAGATTTTTGTAATCTATTGGTATTACAGAACTAGTCCCTTCAACATCTTCTCCAGTAATTGTTATTTCACTCCCATCTTCTAGTACCTGCCCACCATCTTTCATTTGACCTACTCGTATTTTAGGACCTTGCAAATCCATTAGAACGGCAATACTATAGTCATTCTCTCTTGCTGTTTTTCTGATATACTTAATTGATTGCTGATGATCTTCGTGAGAACCATGTGAGAAATTGATACGAGCAACATTCATTCCATGTAAAAACAAATTTGTAATGCCTTCTTGTGTGTTACAGCTAGGTCCTATGGTGCAAACAATTTTTGTTCTTCTAAGTGGAGTAATCATAAATCCAAAAATTTGTACTTGTTAGTGATCTTAATTATATATTCTAATGTCTAAGATATGCTAAATATGGCAATCAAAGTGGATAGTTTCTAAAATTTTTATTCAAATAATTTAACTAATAAGCTCGTTTAAAGTTTATGAGCAATTTCAATTTATATAATCTTATTTCCAGTAACAGAATTCTATTAAAAGCATTTTTAACAATTACCATTGGTTTTGTTTTACTCAACTGTTCTAACTCATATGTTGATCAGGTTGAAAGAAGCGGTGGCTATGAATTTAGACCTGGGTTTCCAGAGGTACGATTAGTAACTGCAGGTATTGTTGATGAATATACCGACAGTACGAGTATTTCAATTACTGCTGAAATTGTATATGCTAGCTTAGTTTTTAAAAAAGAGGATGATGCTTTTAGCACACAAATATTAGTTGAAATTCAAATACTTGATCAGCAAGATCCTCTTAACATTATTCAGACAATAAGTTACCCAATAACGATTACTGAATCTGACGCTCAATTGATCTCAAGCCAAGAAGAGTATTTAATTAATCGAAAGGTGCCGATTGTACCTGGTGAATATTTAGTAAATTTCTCGATAACAGATACGAATACTGATAAGGCTACTGTTCGAACATCTGAGGTATTTATTCCTAACCCGAACGATAGAGTTTCACACGTTACAAATATCCAAGTTTTTTCTAAGGATGAAAGATATGAGAATAATTTCAATCCGATTACTACATATGATATTTCGAATGAAGCTGATTCTATACGCTTTTCATTTCAAGTAACTAATAATAAACCTGAGGCTCCTTTAACAATAAATACTCGGTTACTTAGATTTAGATCAGATACAACCATTGCACGCCCAATGAACTGGCCTAATTATACAGTTTCGCATGTTGCATATAGAGGAATTCACTATAGCGACTTTGAAGTAATTAATTCTTCAAGAAGGATAATTACGCAAGAAGGTAGTGTTTCCATTGAATTTGTTTTCCCAAATCTTCAAAGAGGAAATTATCGATTTGAGATAAAATCAGATTCGGAAGATGAAATTGAACTATTTCGAGCAAGAGATTTTAGTGTTAAGAGTTTACATTACCCATCATTAAAAACTCCAAAAGAGCTAGCTGCACCTCTATTCTATTTAATGAATCCAAAAGATTATGATAAATTGATGTCTATTTCGGATGATGTTCAACTAAAAAGAGAAATTGACCGCTTCTGGCTTAAGAATATTAAAAACTCTAAAAAGGCTCAAAATGTAATTGAGCTATATTATGAAAGAGTTGAAGAAGCAAATAAACAGTTTGCTAACTACAAAGAAGGCTGGAAAACTGATATGGGTATGATCTATATCTTATTTGGGCCACCTTGGTATATTAATTCCTCAGTAGACCGATTATCTTGGTCATATTCTTATAACTTTAATGATTTTGAGGAGAATTTTTACTTTAGGGCACCTGTTATGAAAAACAAGGATTATCCTTTTTATAATTATCAGCTAGTAAGATCTCCACAATATCATCAAGTTCAGTACCAACAAATTCAGTTTTGGTTAACTGGGGTTATCCTAAAAGACAATCTATAGTACTAAAAGAATATTGAATCACTAAATATTAGTGCATCTAAATTCACTTCTATATTGTTGTTAATTGCTTGATAATTAGTAGTTCTCGATGGGTTTAAAAACTCATTATCAGCATTTATAAATACATCTTCTAAATCTATAAAAGTTCTTACAAATAGAGTCTCATTACTATCTGATAAATACACTGGATCGAAAGTAAAAGTTCTAGTAAATGAAGGTGACGTTCTCATAAGAAATGAATTACCATTTACAAATCCACGTATAACAATTGAATAATCATTTGTAGATCCAAAAAAATCACTGTCAAATATTGCAGATCTATTTTCTACAGGTGATAACGATAATTCATACTCTGTAAAACCATTCAATTCAAAACCTAAACCAGAACTTACAACCTGCCTATCACCTACTACATCTTCATCATATCCATATACTAATGCACTTACTGTACTAGTAGTTTCAATGATAACTGAATCTTCATTAGTTAAAGAGATCCCATCAAGAGTAAATTTGAATTCAGTAACACGCACAGTATCAGTACCAACTATTATATTATCTCCAAGATTCTGTACAAAAAATAGTAATTCGAATCGTTTAGCAATTGTATTGTCTTTAGTTAAACATGATGATGAAGCGATTAAAAAGGATATAAAAATTAGAGGTAGTGCTTTTTTCATTTTACAATATTGTTTAGTTGATACCTATGTATCGAATTAAACGCTTTTTTAGTATTTGATTAACGAATAAAAATAAAAAAAGCTGCACTTTAAAAAGTGCAGCTTTAATTTTTTGACAAGTATTAATTACTTAGCCATATAAACCGTAGAGGCTCCAAGATTACCAGCAACTTTAATTGAGTTACTTGCATCTAAGGTTAGATCAATCTGTACTTCACCACCAGCGAATGAACCAGTAAGATCTGATACATCGAAAGTTAGATCTGGACCAGTAGCACCAATGTTTGCAGCTGCAATCGTGAATGAATCAGAACTAGTATAACCAGTTCCTGCAGTTGCTATTGAAATACTAGCTTGTCCACCAGCATCGATAGTTACATCGAATGTAGCACCTGTACCAGAACCACCAGTAGCGGTTAATCCAGAATAAGTACCAGCTGTTCTTGCAGAATCTGCATCAACATCTACACCAGTTATACTAACACCTGCAACAGATGAAACAACGAAGTTAATCTCTATATCGGCAGTAGCTGAACCAGCTGCAATTGTTATTGGAGATGGAGTACCGAATGTATAATCGGTACCTGCTGTTGCTGTACCAGCTGCACTAAATGCAACTGAAACATCAGATTTAGCTAATCCATCAGCAGTAATTAGCTGAACTTGAATTGTTGTTGAAGTAACATTAATACCAAGATTATTGTTGTCTTCCAACGGGAACAATGCAAGTTGATCAACGTCATCATACGTCTTTTCTACATCGCCCTTATCGAATAGATCACAACCCGATAGTAAAATCGGAACGAGTAGAATTAATGATAATAATTTAGTTTTCATAGTTTTTGGTCTTTGAATTTAATTTAAATTTTTATTCTACTACGTCGTAACCAGGGTTTTCTACTAAAAGAGGGTTTACTGTTTGAGTTCCAGTACCAAAAGGAGCCAAGATTCTGAATGCATCAGCTCTCATTTTGATTCCACCATCTTTGTCAAGAATATTTCTACCCGTACGCTTTAAATCCCAAAAACGATGTCCTTCAAATGCTAGTTCTCTAATTCTTTCGTTAAGAATCTCATCTTCAAATGCAGCAGCATTAGCAAAGTCACCTGCAGCTACAGGTGCAAGACCTCTTGCAGCTCTAAGCGTGTTTAGTGGTGCAATACCAGCAGCAACATTAGTTGCTTTAGCAGCAGCTTCCGCTTGGATAAGATATAACTCAGAGATTCTGAAATATGGAATATTAGTTACTAAGTTTCCTTTCCAGCCTACCCATTTAGATGAAGAAACTGCTTCATCATTAATGTCTGCACAACTATTAGCAGTTGCACCAACAGTTTGTTGAGCGATACAATCTCCATACCACCCAGTATATCTGAAGTCAGTAGAATCATAAGCGTCCATTACTGTATTCGTAGGAACTTGAGCTACCCATTGATCAGAAGTATAAGCTACAAGGCCACTGTTTGTATTACTACCAGCGATAGCTTCTGTACTAGAATTGATATTAAGCTCAAATAGTGCTTCTGGATTTGCTTTAGACCACATTGAAGCAACATCAGCTGCGCTACTTTGTAAAGTAACACCACCAGCAGTTGCAGCAGAGATAGCAGCAGAAGCAGCAGTTGCAGCAGCAGAATAGTTACCTTGATAAAGTAGTACTCTTGCTCTAAGAGCTAGTACATACTCTAAAGTAACATAATCGTTTGCTCCACCAATTATTGAACTGTTCGCTGTAAGTAGTGTAGCAGCTTCAGTTAAATCAGCTAATATCTGAGTGTAAATCTCAGCTACTGTACTTCTTGGCTTTGGCTCAGCTTCAGAAAGATCAAGTGTTGCGGCAGTACGTAACATAGTACCAAGATTAAATGTATTAGAAGATGTTGGCTCATAGCCATACGCTCTTACTAAAGCATGATACGACATTGCACGAAGTGCTAATGCCTCTCCTCGGTATTGGTCACGAACAGCATCATCAATCACTCCATCAGGAATAGCATTGATAATTAGATTCGCATCCTGGATAAGCTCATATGCTCCAAATGGTGCAATATGTGTTGTTCCACCTGTTCCAATTGCATTGTTCTGTGCATTGAAACGAGTAGATCCAGGGCGGTTAAATGCCTCATCAGCTAATGATGATGGCCCAATAAAATATTCAGTAGTTAAATCGAAACTACCTAACATTTTTGAGTACATAGATGTTCTGATTCCGTTAATACCTGCTTCAGATTCTAATGCCGCAGCAGAAGAAACTTCAGTAGACGGAGCCACATCTTCAAACATTGAGTTACAACCCCATAGCCCTACAAATAGGACCGAAAGGGTAGCAAATTTAAGTATTCTTATATTTTTCATTTTATATATCCTTTTACTGATTTCAATTAGAAACTAATGTCAATTCCACCATATACCTGCTTCTCTGTTGGGTAAGAAGCGTATATTTGGTTTCCATAAATATCAGTTGTACTACGTGCTACTTCAGGATCGTACCATGGCCAGTTTGTAAAAGTAACCAAGTTGATAGCTGACGCATATAGTTTCACGCTTCTAATACCTAAACCATCAAGAAATTCTGTTGGCAGGTTGTAGCTTAGTGTAACATTTTTTAGACGAATATAACTTGTGTTATAAATCGCTTGAGTACCTAATTGAGTACGATAGTTAGCTGTTTCTGGGAAATTATTTCCACCTTCAATAGCATGTGGGTAATGAGTAATATCACCAGGAGCTTTCCATCTTTCGTTTACTTCAGTTGCTAGGTTCATTAAGAAATCTGGCGTTCTTGTAAAGTAGTAATCAGTTCCAGGGAAAGCCCATTGGCCAAAACTAAATTGTAAGAATGCATCAAGAGATAAACCTTTGTAATTAAGTGTGTTTCCAAAACCACCAACTGCATCTGCAATACCGTCGTTATAATCAACACGATCAGAAGCTTCTGGTTGGTAAGTAATTTCACCATCAATATCGTACCACATTGGACGACCATCTGCTGGATTAACACCTGCCCATCTAGCAACTTGAATCAAACCAATAGGCTGACCAATTTGTAAAGAGGTAAAACGATCATCAGGTCTGATATCATCACCATTAGGTAATGAAAGTACTTCACTACGTTGGAAAGCTACGTTAAAACGAGTATTCCATCCGAAATCAGGTCCTGAAACGTTTGCAGTATTAATTTCAAACTCAATACCTTCGTTTCTTACACTACCAATGTTCTCAGTGATTGAACCGAATCCACTATCACCAGGAAGAGGACGACCGAATAATAATTCGTTGTTATCTTTTTGGTAAATATCAACAGAACCAAAGATTCTATCTTCAAATAAAGAGTAATCAACACCTACGTTAATTTCACTTGCTTCTTCCCAAGTTAGGTTAGCATTTGCAAGTTGCGTTGGCGTTACACCTGATTGACCAGCATATGTACCATTAAGTCCAAATAAGTTTTGAGAATCAAAGTTACCAATTGCAGAGTTACCAGTTACACCATAACCAATTCTAAGCTTAAGATCATTAACTACAGCTAATGGGAAGAAATCTTCCTGACTTATTCTCCAAGCGAAAGATACAGAAGGGAAAAATGCCCAACGCACATCTTCACCAAAGCGAGAATGTCCATCATATCTACCTGTGAAAGATAAGAAATACTTTTCGTCGAAGTTGTACTTCACATTTGTGAAATAACTACCGATCACATACTCAGTATTAGAACCACCTGCAGAAACAGGAGTTGCTGTAGAGTTCAGTACGTTAAAGAAAGGACCAGCGATATTATCACCACGAGTATTAAATAACTCAGAGTATACATTCTTGTACTCAGTTCCAGCTAAACCAGATACGTTATGTACTCTATCAAAAGTATAACGTCCATTAAGTACTAAACGAGCTTGGATATTCTCAATATTTCTATTTACATAAGTAATCCAACCATTTTGACCAGGTGCAGCAATTGCTGAACGATATTGCTCATCTTGAGTATTTCTGTAGTCAATTGCTAGTGTTCCACGAGCACTTAACCAATCAGTAATGTTGTAGCTTAAACTTGCATCAGCAAATACTTGAGTTACAGAAACATTACGATCAACTTCGTCTCTTACAACAGCTGGGTTTGAAGAAAGTCCAAAACGAGTTTCTGGGTTATAAGACCCATCAGCTCTAAACGGATAACTCATAGGAGCTTCAAACATCGCTTGAGAAGGAGGACAGTTAATGAAGTTACCATCCTGGCAAACACCAAATTGAGAACTTCTAGATACATTTAATGTAACAGATGTGCTAAACTTATCATTGATTCTGTGATCAATATTTGTTCTAATGTTTGCACGTTTGAAGTCAGAACCAAAAGCAGTTCCTTCTGTATCTTCCATACCACCAGATAGGTAGTAGTTAGTAGTTTCATTACCACCAGAGATAGAAAGAGAATACTTCTCAGTCATACCTTCACCGAAGATAAAATCTTGCCAGTTTGTATTAGCAAGTGGGTCAGCTGCATCATAACCAGGTCTATTAGTAGCGTCAAAGAAGCTTACAAAAAAGTCTCTGTAATCGTTAGTATAGAAATCAATGTTTTGATCTAAAGAAACACCACTATTAATAGCAAAAGCTTCTCCCATATACTGAACGTACTCTTCAGAAGAGATGTAGTCAACGTTTCTTGCAACAGTTCTAACACCACGCTGAACACTTGCATTAACTTGAGTTGCTCCTCTTTTACCACGCTTAGTTGTAATAATAACAACACCAGCAGCAGCTTGTGAACCATAAATAGATGCAGCAGCGGCATCTTTAAGAACCTCAATAGATTCAATATCACTAGGGTTAATAGCGTTTAATGGAGTAGTACTAGTTAAACCTGAAGTATTTCCAAGTTCCACCTGAACACCATCAATGATATATAATGGCTCAGAAGCCGCATTGATAGATCCATTACCACGGATTTGCACACTAAATGCAGCACCAGGGTTACCAGATGAAGCAGTTACAGTTACACCAGCAGCACGACCTTGAAGTATTCCTTCAGCATTCTGAAGAGAAACATTTTCAATGTCTGCAGCGGATACGCTAGAAATAGAACCAGTTAATTCCCGTTTAGGCGTTATTGAATAACCGGAAACAACCAATTCATCCAAGCTTACACCAAATTCCATAATAAAGTTTAACCGGACTTCGCCAGATTGAACTGTTACTACTTGCGTAGATGGGGTGTAACCGATAAATGATGCGGTAATTGTATAAGTACCAGAAGGTACGTTTTCGAGCCTGTAGTTACCATCGGAGTCAGTAGCGACACCACGATTTAAATCTACAATTAAAATATTTGCGCCGGGTACTGTTTCGCCATCAGTATCTGTCACGGAACCAATAATGGTACCTTGAGCATAGATAGTTGCCGATAACGAAAAAGCACAAACTAACATAGTTAGTAGCTTCTTTAACATAGATGACCTCATATGTTTTTTTGTTTAATTAATAAGTTAAAACCTTACCTCAGTAAGACCTCTTAAATTAAGTCATTGTATTAGATTGACTGTGAAAAGTAAATTGTGCAATAAATAAATATAAAGCAAATCTAGAGTTGATGTAATTTTCACTGCTGAGATGTGAGTATAATTGGATAAATCGCCTATAATATTTTCATAAATATAATAATAACAGATACTAAATAGTTTAATTTCTCACTTTCAAACCATCCAAAAAAAAAATTCTAATACTTTTTTTTGATTTATCTGACCGAATAGTGTGTACAAAATTCAATTACTCACCACGTATATCATCTCCATACCTTCAAATTGGGTATATGATAGAGTATTACTAGTCTTGGTATAGCGTGAGGCTTATTTTGTACTAGCTTAAGCCCGAAATATTTGTCCTTATATATAGACCTATATATAAGGATAGAAAACTACTCATGAGGTTAAGTGAAATCATGTGTAAGATTGAGAGTTTTTGTCCACAAATTGAAAAGACAAAAAAAAGCCTCTTCAGAAACTGAAGAGGCTTTAGTGGCGGGGACAGGATTCGAACCTGCGACCTTCGGGTTATGAGCCCGACGAGCTACCAGCTGCTCCACCCCGCGATTTAGAATACAAAGATACAGGTTTTAACTACCCAACATCAACCTAAAATTATCTTTTTTTATGATTACTTCTTATAAGCATTGCCTATTTTTATAAAAAATTGAAATTAGGATTTATATGATATCATCAAACAGAGCAATAGAATTTGAGAATAAATATGGAGCACATAATTACCATCCTCTCCCAGTAGTTCTTGCTAAGGGAGAGAGAGTTTATGTTTGGGATCCTGAAGGAAATAAATACTTTGACTTCCTATCTGCATATTCTGCTGTTAATCAAGGGCATTGTCACCCAAAAATTACTGAAGCTTTAATAGAACAGGCTTCTACACTCGCTTTAACGTCAAGGGCTTTTTATAATAATGTATTGGGCTCTTATGAAAAATACATTACAGAGTATTTTCAGTTCGATAAAGTCTTACCCATGAATACAGGTGCCGAAGCAGTAGAAACTGCTATTAAGATTTGTAGAAAATGGGCTTATGAAAAAAAGGGGATTCCTGAAAATGAAGCAAAAATAATTGTTTGCGGAAATAATTTTCATGGTAGAACTACTACTATAATCTCTTTTTCTAATGATCCTGACGCAAAAAATAACTTTGGACCATACACACCAGGATTTGTAAAGATCCCATATAATGATATTGAAGCACTTAAAGAAGCTATGTCGATGCCAAATATTGCTGGTTTCTTAGTTGAACCAATTCAAGGTGAAGCTGGTGTTGTAGTTCCTGATGAAGATTTTCTTTCACTATCAAAAGCTATTTGTAAAGAGAACAATGTGCTCTTTATAACTGATGAAATACAGACTGGTATTGCAAGAACAGGAAGCTTACTTGCAGTATGTGGTGACTGTTCTTGTTCGGGTCCTTGTGAGCAACAATCAACCTATGTAAAACCTGACATTCTTATTTTAGGCAAAGCACTATCGGGTGGTTCCTATCCAGTGTCCGCTGTTCTAGCAAATAATGAAATTATGGAAGTAATAAAACCAGGGCAACATGGATCAACCTATGGCGGAAATCCTATAGCATGTAAAGTTGCTATTGCTGCACTAGACGTTGTTAATGATGAGAATCTTGCCCAAAACGCAAGAAAGCTAGGAAAGTTATTTCGTGCTAAGATGAATGAGCTCGTCGAAGAATCTGATTTATTCCTTACAGTTAGGGGAAAAGGCCTATTGAATGCCGTAGTTATTAATGATAGTCCAGATAGTGATACAGCTTGGAGATTTTGTGTTTCTTTAAAAGACAATGGGCTACTGGCAAAACCCACCCACGGAAATATTATCCGATTTGCCCCTCCTCTAGTTATTACTGAACAAGAACTTTTAGAGTGTGTATCTATTATCAAAAAAACTTTACTAGAATTTTAAAAAAGCGCTTTTTACTAGATAATTTCTTTTTCTTCGCTCTTATTAGGTATAGAAAAATACCCTAAAATACCCCTATGAAGTTTAAATGCTGTTGAGGCGATTTGTCTTATTCACTAGCTTCACTTGAGTAAGATTTAAAAAATAGATTCATCTTTTATATGCCACAGACAAAGCTAATTTCACCAGATAATGTTCGTTCGATTTTAAGTAAACATCTCCTGACTGATGGTTATGATATTGTACTTGATCTACAAAAAAGTGAAGGGGCTTATTTGTACGATTCAAAACACGAAAAGAGATATCTAGATTTTTTCACTTTCTTTGCTTCTAATCCACTGGGAATGAATCATCCCAAAATTGCACAGGATGATGACTTTGTAGCTAAACTTGGTCGTGTTGCTATTAACAAACCATCAAACTCAGATATTTATACTGAAGAATTAGCAGAATTTGTTGATGCATTCAGTAGAGTAGCAGTTCCAAATCACCTACCGCACTCTTTCTTTATCTCAGGTGGAGCACTTGCAGTAGAAAATGCTATGAAAGTAGCTTTCGATTGGAAAGTTCAGAAAAACTTCCAAAAAGGATACCGAGAAGAAAAAGGACATAAAGTTCTTCATTTTGAGAAAGCTTTTCATGGACGATCAGGATACACTCTTTCTGTAACCAATACGGTTCCAAATAAAGTAAAATACTTTCCTAAATTTGATTGGCCGCGCGTTATTAGTCCAGCTATGGAATTTCCATCAACTCCTGATCGTATTGCGGAAGTAAAAAAACAAGAGTATCTAGCTATTGCTCAAGCTGAACGATATTTCAAGAACTTTAAAGATGACATTGCTTGTATTCTGATTGAGCCAATTCAAGGTGAAGGTGGCGATCGTCATTTTCGCCAACAATTCCATGAAGCTCTTCGGCAATTAGCTGATAAATATGAAGCACTCCTTATATATGATGAAGTTCAAACCGGAGTTGGAATGACTGGAAAATTTTGGGCACATGAACATTTTGTACAGCCAGATATCATTGCTTTTGGTAAAAAAGCTCAGGTTTGTGGAATACTAGCTGGCCCAAGATTAGACGAAGTAGAAACCAATTGTTTCAAAGTATCGTCCCGTATCAATTCCACTTGGGGTGGTAATTTAGTTGATATGGTTCGGTTTGGAAGAATCCTTAATATTATTGAAGAAGAAAAATTAGTTGAGAATGCAGCTAATGTTGGGAATTATCTTCAAACTAGATTAGAAGCTTTTGCTGACAAACACGAGTATCTTTCTAATCCTCGAGGAAAGGGATTATTTTGTGCTATTGATTTACCTGATTCTCATTCAAGGAATGCTGTAATCAAATCGTGTGTAGAAAATGGGTTGATGATATTAGCTTGTGGAGATAGAACTGTACGATTCCGTCCACCACTAACTATTACTACCGATCAAATTGATGAAGGTTTAGATATACTTGAAAAAGCGTATACTTCAAATCTTGAAAAGTGTCCCGCTCTTTAGAATTCAAGAATCCAATAGAGCTTTATAAATTTTGAAAGCTAGGTTAAACCAATTGATGGCTTTGTGGCTGCATGACGATTTCATTAACGACGGCAGACGCAGGAGCCATTACCGCAGAAAGAACTGATCTAGCTACATCTTTTGGATTAAGCATCATTTCTTTTTTAACTCGCATATCTACACGCTCGTCATCCCAGAAAGGAGTATCTACTCCACCTAAATAAAACAATGTGAATTTTACTTTATCACGCTTTAATTCCTCAACTAAGGCTTTTGTAAAACCCTGAACTGCAAATTTAGAGGCTGCATAAACTGAAGAGTTCTTCATCACGTACTTTCCCATTGTTCCAGGAAACATTATCACATTTGTTGAATCTTCAGTATTCATGTGTTTTAAAACGGTCTGAGTGACCAGATAAGTACCGAATACGTTTACATCAATAACTTCTTTGGCGTCTTTAGGATCAATCTCTTTGAAAGGCTGAATTAATCCTTGTCCAAATGCATTTACGAGTACATCAATTTTGCCTAGGGTATTTTCAATCTCTTGTGCCATATTTTGAACTGAAGTTGGATCTGTTACATCAACATCAATTGCGTAGGCATCTCCCCCTCTCTCGTTAATATCTTTGGCAACTTCTTCTGCTTTTGACTTATTTCGAGCAGCTAGAACAACTCTTGCGCCCTGTGAAGCTAATTCTTTTCCAGTTGCTGAACCAATCCCGCCTGAGCCGCCTACTATAAGTACTACTTTTCCTTTCATTATCTGTATGTCTTTCTTGATGAATAGTCACACAGGTAAATGCAAAGGCTAGTACATTTCGTTCCCTATACGTCCATTGCATTTGGGATTACTGATTCATACATAACTTTCATTTCAGCTACTTCTAATTCAGCTATTCCTTCTATGTTCAAAGTTGTTCCTGATACTTTCCCAAGGTTTAAACAAGGAACTCCTGCTAATTTATAATGAGATAATGCAGTTTCAAGATTATTTTGAGTAACTGTAACAACTATTCCAGATTGCGCTTCACTAAATAAAACCTCATGAGCCGAACCTACTAAAGCATTAAGATTAACTTTAGCCCCAATACTTCCATAAATAGCCATTTCAGCTAGAGTAATAGAAAGCCCACCATCAGAAATATCATGTGCCGCAGTTATAAATCCAGCCTTTATGGCTTCGAGTGTAGCATCTTGTAATTTAACTTCAAAATCGATATCCAATTCAGGTGAATCACCAGTTGTTAATCCATGAACTACTTTTAGATATTCGCTAGCTCCTAGTCCTTTACGATCCGCCCCAAGATAGAGTACTACATCTCCATGGTTCTTAAAAGATGGTGTCATAGCATGCTTTTCTACATCTTCAATCAAACCAAGCATTCCAATAATAGGAGATGGGAAAATGGCACTTTTAGCATTCTCATTGTAAAAACTCACATTTCCACCAGTAACTGGAGTGTTAAGTGCTCTACAAGCATCACCCATTCCACCCAACGCTTCTTTGAAGGTCCAGTATACTTCTGGCTTATATGGATTCCCAAAATTTAAACAGTTAGTAATCGCTTGCGGCTTTCCTCCTGCACAAACTACATTTCTGGCAGATTCCATCACTGCAATTTGTCCACCTCTTCGAGGATTTAAATATACATAGCGGCCATTACAATCTGTTTTAGCTACTAACCCTTTCTTACTTCCTTTAATACGAATTACACCTGCGTCAGAAGCGCCGGGAGCAGTTACAGTATTCGTCCTTACTGTAGTATCATATTGTTCATGAACCCATTTTTTAGAAGCGATATTTGGTGAGTTTAACAATTTTTTTATTGTCTCAGCATGATCTACTGGATGAGACAACGAATCAATATCAAAATTTTGTGTCTCGTTTAAATAAGATGGCTTTTTAGTTTCTCTAATATACTGAGGGGCACCACCTCCAAGTACTAAATGCTCTGCAGGAATCTGACCTTTAATTTCTCCATCTTTCATGTAGGTCACTTTATCACCGTCAACTACTTCTCCAATAACTACTCCATGAAGGTCCCACTTTTCATATACATCAATTACCTCTTGCTCTCTTCCCTTCTCTGCTACGACTAACATGCGTTCCTGACTTTCAGAAAGTAGAAGTTCATAGGCTGTCATTCCATCTTCACGAGCAGGGACTTTGTCTAAGTCTATTAGCAATCCTTGTTCACCTTTAGCTGTCATTTCACTAGTAGAGCAAGCAATTCCTGCAGCACCCATATCTTGCATACCAACTATAGCTCCTGTTTTAAGAACTTCGAGGCTAGCTTCTAGTAATAGTTTCTCAGTAAATGGATCACCTACTTGAACACTACTCTTCTCAGATTCACTTTCATCTGTAATTTCTTCTGAAGCAAATGTAGCACCATGAATTCCATCTCTTCCCGTGCTTGCACCAACAATTAATACAGGATTTCCAATACCTTTTGCAATAGCAGAAACGGTTTGACCTGCTTCAACTAATCCAATACTCATCGCATTTACAAGCGGGTTCCCTTCATAACTCTCATCAAAATATACCTCACCAGCAATAACAGGAATTCCAAATGAGTTTCCATAGTCACCTATTCCTCGAACAACTCCATCTAACAAAAACCGAACTCTTGGGTTATCCATACTTCCAAAACGAAGTGAATTAAGGCTTGCGACAGGTCGTGCACCCATGGTAAAAATATCTCTATGAATTCCACCAACTCCAGTTGCAGCTCCTTGGTATGGTTCTACTGCAGAAGGATGGTTATGACTTTCAATCTTGAAAGCACATCCGAGGCCGTCACCAATATCAACAAGACCAGCATTTTCTTCACCAGCTTCCACAAGCATGTTTTCACCTTCTCGAGGAAGTTTTTTTAACTCAATGATCGAATTCTTATAGGAACAATGTTCACTCCACATTACGGAATAGACTCCTAACTCAGTAAATGTAGGTACTCGACCTAGTCGAGTTTTAATCATTTCAAATTCTTCTTCATTGAGACCGTGTTCAATTGCGAGGTCTAGATTAACTTCAGGTTCTTGAGCCATGAATACTATAGAGTTGTGAGTTAGAATTGAGATGCATAAAGGTACGAGGAATTTCAAAAAAAAGAGGGAGATCTTTTCCACAAGTTATCCCATGATAAGTTCAATTAAACTCGCTCTGAAATTTGTAACGAACCAAATTCAATCTCTGAAAGATTGGACTATTTTCATCTCTTATCACTATAAACTTATAAAAGAATTTTAACCCACATATTGCATATTTGGTTGAACATTCTTAAAATCTAATGCCGATATTCGAATATGAATATTAGAATTTAATTAGAGGTATATGAAGCTAGTTTCTCAAGGTGCTCAGTATGCAATTTCCGCGATAATTGCTATTTCAAAACATCAAAATGATGTTATTTCTGCTTCTGCACTCTCTCATTCACTTAACTGTCCTTCCGCATATTTATCACAAATTCTTGCCAAGTTAAAAGCTCCAGGAATTCTCAAATCTCAGCGCGGATTAAATGGTGGTGTTTATTTAGCTAAAGCACTAGAAGAAATTTCGGTTTATGATGTAATTGCCGCTATTGATGGTGAGACTTTTTTCTCAACGTGTTTTATGGGAATTGAAGGTTGTGGGCACATTGAACCTTGTCCTTTTCACCATTTCTGGGCCGATAAACGTGGCGAAATCAAAGAATGGCTTCAAGCTACTTCGTTTGCTGACGCAGAAAGTGTTATGAGTCAGGCTTGGTTTAATGAAAGACTATCCTTCACAAGTGGTACTGCATTCTAATGAGTCAATCACCATCCATAGAAAAAACTCTTTGTTACCACTGTGGAGAAAACTGCGTTAACGAATTACAAAAATTTGACGACAAAATATTTTGCTGTGAAGGCTGTCTAACTGTTTTCCAAATTCTTGATGAGAATAATCTTTGCACATATTATAGGTTAGATGAACGTGCTGGAAGAACAATTAAAAACACTTTAGAACGCGAAAGATTCGACTATTTACTGGATTTAGAAGTACAACATAAGCTTGTAGATTTCAAAAAAGGGAATACAGTATCAATTACCTTTTTTATTCCAAACATTCATTGTACTTCGTGTGTTTGGCTGCTCGAAAACCTGCAGAATATTGACTCAGGAATATTAAATGGAACAGTAAACTTTCTTAAACGAACTGTTACTATTCTTTTTGATGATTCGGAAACTTCGCTTCGAACAATTGTTGAATTACTTACAACCATTGGTTACGAACCTAGTTTAAAACTTGAACAACTAGATGAGAAAAAATCGCATTCAATTGAGCGTAGTTTATGGCTTAAACTTGGAGTAGCTGGTTTTTGCTTTGGTAATATTATGCTATTCAGTTTCCCTGAGTATTTAAATATTGATCAGTCAGATTCTTCCAGAGTTTTCAAATATTTTTTTGGCAGTTTAAATATCATTTTAGCTATTCCTGTGCTCTTTTATAGTGGAATTGATTATTTGAAATCGGCCTGGGCTGCTATAAATCAAAAAGGAATTAATTTAGATGTCCCGATTTCTATTGGGATGCTCGCTTTATTCGGTAGAAGCCTTTATGAAATACTAAGTGGTACTGGAGCTGGGTATTTCGATTCTTTTACTGGTTTTATATTCTTTTTATTAATAGGTAAAGTTGTTCAACAGAAAACTTTTGATCGCCTTTCATTTGACCGTGATTACAAGTCTTATTTACCAATTTCTGTAATTAGAAAGAAAAACGGAAAAGAAGAATCGATCCCAGTTAATAGAATCGAAATTGGTGATCATATACTTATCAGAAATCAAGAGTTAATTCCTGTTGATTCTGTGATTATGTCTTCTTCAATAAATATTGATTATAGTTTTATTACCGGAGAATCTGATCCTGTCACTCTTCAAAAAGGCGACTTAATTTTTGCAGGTGGTAAAATAATAGGCCAATCTGGAGAACTCATTGTTTCAAAAAAAGTTGAGCACAGCTATCTAACTCAACTCTGGGAGAATGAGTCTTTTAAGATGCATGACAGTAAGAAAAGCATTTCATCTTTCGCAGATAGAATTAGTCCTTATTTTACATTTACTGTTATTGGAATTGCCTTCCTTTCACTATTTATTTGGCTTCAAATAGACTCTTCTCAAGCTTTTACCATATTTACTGCAGTACTAATTGTAGCATGTCCATGTGCACTGGCTTTGTCAACACCTTTCACTTTAGGTTCTACTGTAAACATCCTTGCCACAAATGGAATTTATTTAAAAAACCTTTCTGTAGTCGAAGAACTATCAAAGGCTAATACATTTGTTTATGATAAGACAGGAACTATCACAGAGTCGAAAAAATCTTATGTTGAATTTATAGGAGAATCACTTTCAGATAAGGAAATACAATTTTTAGCATCGACCTGTAGACCTTCTACTCACCCCTTATCAAAGACAATATTTAATAGTCTTAGTTCTCAAAAGTTACTAAAGGCAGATGACTTTATTGAAATCCCTGGAAAAGGAATTATAGCCTCATTTAATACTGATTCACTTTATTTAGGGAGCTTAGCTTTTATCCTTAAAGAATTTCCCGATTTAGATATCAAACTGTCTGGTTTTTCTGAAACTGGTTCGACCATTCATGTGGTTATAAATAATACGTATAAAGGCTTTTATAGAATTCATCATACCTTCAGAGATGGCCTTAAAAGCTTGCTTCAGCAGTTTGATGATCTAGACTCAGCTCAATACTTACTTTCTGGAGATAATGAAAATGAGAAGACTTCGCTTTTAAATCTTTTCTCTGGTTGGATTGAAATGAAATTCAATCAATCACCGACTCAGAAATTAGAATTTATCGAATCATTGAAGAATTCTGAGTCACATATAATGATGATAGGTGATGGTTTAAATGATGCTGGTGCATTAAAAGCTAGTGATTTTGGAATTGCTGTTTCAGATGATAAAAGTTCATTTTCACCTGCTTGTGATGCAATTATTGACTCGAAGTCCTTAGGCTCACTCCACCACTTCGTTAGCTTTAGCCAGTATGCATTTAAGATTATTATCCTCAGTTTTTCAATATCACTGATTTATAATTTAACAGGTCTTGGTTTTGCAATTACAGGTAATCTTTCCCCTTTAGTTGCAGCAATATTAATGCCCTTAAGCTCTATTACAATTATGGCATTTACCACTGTCGCAACACGATTAACAGCACATAAGATGGGGTTAAAAATATGGCAGTAATCGTGTACCTGATAATATTTAGCCTTTTTGTAGCGCTTACTTTCTTAGCACTTTTTTTCTGGGCAGTTAAAAGTGGACAGTTTGATGACCCTCAAACTCCTTCGATGAGGATGCTTTTTGAGGATGAAATTATTTCGAATAAAAATAAAACACTAACTAATAAAACGGACTAGAACCATGGCGGTTGATACGTTTCATTACGACAATAAAGTAGTTCGCAATTTCGGGATTGCATCTATGACATTTGGGATCGTTGGTTTCCTTGTGGGACTAATTATCGCACTCAAACTAATATACCCTGACTTTTTAGGATTTATTCCTGAACTCTCATACGGTAGATTGCGACCACTTCATACCAATGCGGTAATCTTTGCTTTTGCAGGAAATGCCATCTTTTATGGAGTTTATTATTCACTTCCAAGACTTTGTAAAGCTCCAATGTGGAGCCCTATACTTAGTAATGTACATTTCTGGGGTTGGCAAGCTATCATCCTATCAGCAGTGTTAACGCTTCCTTTTGGAATTACAACAAGTAAAGAATACGCTGAATTAGAATGGCCTATTGATATTGCTATTACTCTTGTTTGGGTAATTTTTGGTGTGAATATGATCATGACGATATTAAAGCGTCGTGAGAAGCATCTTTATGTTGCAATCTGGTTCTATATCGCAACCTTTGTTACTGTTGCTGTGCTTCATGTAGTGAACTCATTTGAAATGCCTGCTACTTTGTTTAAAAGTTATTCTTTGTATGCTGGCGTTCAAGATGCTCTAGTTCAATGGTGGTATGGTCATAATGCAGTAGCTTTCTTTTTAACGACTCCATTTTTAGGGATAATGTATTATTTCATCCCGAAAGCCGCTAATCGACCAATTTTCTCGTACCGGTTGTCTATTGTTCACTTTTGGTCGCTTATCTTTATCTACATTTGGGCTGGACCTCATCATTTGCTTTATACTTCTCTTCCAGGTTGGGCTCAAGCATTAGGTACTGTTTTTAGTTTAATGCTTATTGCGCCGTCTTGGGGTGGTATGTTGAACGGTTTGCTAACATTGCGCGGAGCATGGGATAAGGTTCGTGAAGATCCAGTTTTAAAATTCCTCGTAGTTGGTGTAACCGCCTATGGTATGGTAACCTTTGAAGGGCCAATGCTTTCCATTGCTAATGTTAATGCAATTGCACATTACTCGGATTATATAATTGGTCATGTTCATAATGGCGCTCTTCTTTGGAATGGTGGGCTTACTTTTGCTATGCTATACTACATCACACCAAAAATTTATAAAACAAAGTTATACTCTGTGAGGTTAGCAAATATCCATTTCTGGTTTGCTACTATGGGTGCGATATTCTATGTAATCCCAATGTATTGGGGCGGTATCACTCAAAGTTTAATGTGGAAACAATTTACTGCAGAAGGTTTCTTACAGTATCCAAACTTCCTTGAAACTGTAGTTCAAATCATACCAATGTATGCATTACGAGCTTTTGGTGGAACATTATTCATAGTTGGAGCACTCTTTGGTGTCTATAACATTGCAAAGACAGCCATGAGTGGAAAATTAAATGCAGATGAAGAAGCTCAAGCTCCTGCACTTATTGATCCAACTGATGGGCATGAAGAAAAATGGCATAGAAAACTTGAAGGTCGTCCACTTAAATTTACTCTTCTTGTTGTAGTAGCGATTCTTATAGGTGGAATTGTTGAGTATATGCCTACTGCCTTAATCGACTCCAATATTCCTACCATAGAAAGTGTAAAACCCTATACTCCTCTTGAAGTTGCAGGTCGTGATATTTATATAGCTGAAGGCTGTAATAATTGTCATTCACAAATGATTCGTCCATTTAGATCTGAAACTGAACGTTATGGAGAATACTCAAAAGCTGGAGAATTTGTTTACGATCATCCATTCTTATGGGGTTCCAAACGAACTGGCCCTGATCTCCACCGAATTGGTGGGAAGTATCCTGATTCATGGCATTTGAGACATATGTATGATCCTAATTCAACTTCACCTGGTTCAATAATGCCAGCCTATACATGGTTATTGACAAAGGAAACTGATGTTGAAAGCATACCTAATAAGATAAATGCTCTTCGAACAGTAGGTGTGCCTTATGCAGAAGGTTATGATGATATTGCTATCAGAGACTTTAAGGTTCAAGCTGAACAAATTGCGAATGGTCTTAAAGAAAATGGATTTGGTGAGGTTGAAGGAATTAAAATCACATCAGATAAAGAAATCATTGCATTGATTGCATATCTACAACGACTTGGCATAGATATAAAAGGCAATAATGATCCTTTCGAAGGACTTCCATCAAATGCTCGTATGGGCGCTAATGTTAAGGAGAACTAGTCATGTATAAAGATGTACTCAGAACTATGGAAGGAATTGAAATCTTCCCAAGTATTTCACTTATCCTGTTTTTTGGCTTTTTCATCCTTCTAGTAGTCTATTTGATAAGAACAGGAAAACACCATTGGGATGATGTAGCAAATCTTCCCTTAGAATCTGATGAAACTATTAACCAGAAATTCACACAATCATGAAGATTTTAGATGACGAAAAAGACAAACTACTTAATCATGAATATGATGGAATCCGAGAATTAGATAATCATATGCCTACTTGGTGGCTTTGGTTGTTTTACTTCACTATTGGTTGGGGGTTTCTATACTTAGTTTATTATCAGTTTACGGATGTTGGTCCAGATCAACATGAGCAATATGCTCTCGAAATGGCAGCAGCTGAAGAGAAATATGGCTCAGGAGTTAATGAGGATAATAACCTTGCTAGTATTGTATGGGAATTCCAAAATGATGAAGCATCTTTAGTTCGTGGAAAAGAAGTTTATATGAGTACAAATAACCTTTGCTTCACATGCCATGGTAATGCAGGTGAAGGCTTAGTTGGACCAAACTTAGCTGACGATTTGTGGATTCATGGTTGTTCAGCCGAAAATTTAGCAACAAACATTGCTACTGGTTTCATGGAAAAAGGGATGATGCCATATGGTAGCAATGCACCTATTGGTGAAGAAGATATGACTGATTTAATTAGCTATATCGCTTCTTTACAAGGAACAAATCCACCAAACTCAAAAGCAGTTGATGAAAGTCGTGCTGTTGAGTGTACAATAGAATAAGGAGTTAATATGTGTCTAAAATTTGATCCAGAAGAGAACACCTTAAAACAGACTTGCTCAGGTAAGTGCAAAAATAAGTGCGGTTTTAAAGTTGATAATGATGATGACCTAATGGAGGCTCGTAAAGTTCGTATCGGTTTTAAAAAACAAACTTCTTCTGAAATGATAGATACCCCTTTAGGCCTAAAGAGTAGTTCATTAGACGCGGAAATTAATTCTTTTAATATCTTATAGAAAATGTCTAAGAATACAGACCGAAGAATTGAAAACGACACCTTTCGCGACCACCTTGCTACAGTAAATGAGCAAGGTGGGCGAAACTGGATTTATCCAAAAAAACCAAGTGGCCGTTTTTATAAAGCTAGAAACATTGTTGCTTTACTTCTTCTTGCATTCTTTTTTTCTGGCCCCTTTATCGAAATAAATGGTCATCCTTTGTTAATGATCAATATTCTTGAAAGGCAATTTGTAATCTTTGGAGTAGCTTTTTGGCCTCAGGATTTACATCTACTTGTATTCGGAATGCTCGCCTTTATTGTTGGAGTAGTGTTATTTACTACCATATTTGGCAGGCTTTTCTGCGGTTGGGCTTGCCCACAAACCATTTTTATGGAGATGGTTTTCAGAAGAATTGAATACTGGATAGAAGGTGATTCTTCAAGTCAGATTCGTTTAAATAATGCTCCTTGGTCTGCGGAAAAAATATTTAAAAAAGGAAGTAAGCATGTCATTTTCTATTCAATGGCATTTCTTATTTCTAATTTATTTCTCGCATATGTAATTGGGAAAGACGCTTGGTTTGAGCTAATAACCGATCCTCCATCACAACATGTGGCAGGACTCTCATCAATGATTATTTTTAGTGGTGTTTTCTACGGTGTCTTTGCATTTATGCGAGAGCAAGTATGCCATTTTGTTTGTCCTTACGGTAGAATGCAATCTGTAATGCTCGATAACAACTCAATTAACGTAATGTACGACTATGTACGTGGTGAAAGCCGTGCAAAAATTGGGGATCGCAAAAAAGTTGAGACAAGAAAAGCATCACTCGCTGATCTTGGCTTTTCGGAAGAGACAACCTTTGGAGACTGCATCGATTGTAACCAATGCGTAAAGGTCTGCCCAATGGGTATTGATATCAGAAATGGCACTCAGCTTGAGTGTGTGCACTGTACTGCTTGTATTGATGCTTGCGATGAAATCATGGATAAGATTGATAAACCTAGAGGACTTATTCGTTATTCGTCTGAAAATGCTATTCGATCTGAACAACGAAAAATTATTACACCAAGAGTGATTGGCTATAGTGGAGTATTATTAGTCCTAATAACAGTTTTTGTAGTATTAATGGGCATGCGTACTGATTTAGAAACAACAATTCTAAGAGAGAGGGGCACTCTATATCAAGAACTTCCAAATAATATATATAGCAATATTTATTCCATAAAAGTTATTAATAAAACCTTTGATGAGATCGACTATGAATTGGAATTGGTTTCACCAAAAGGAGAAATTGTATCGCTTGGATTAATGAATACTGTTCAAGGTCAGAGTTTAGTTGAAGGTCGTTTTATGGTTCAACTATCACAAGAACAACTCGATGGCTTACAAACCGAATTAATTTTTGCTGTATTGTTAAATGGCGAAAAAATCGAAAATGTCAAAACCGGCTTTTTAGGGCCAAATAAATAAATCTATGATGAAAAAACTCGATTGGGGAAAAGGAATATTTATAGTAATTACCCTTTTTATTATTGGAACCTTAAGCATGGTTAGTTACTTCATTAGTCTAGATTTTTATATGGTAAATAATAATCACTATGAAGAAGGGGTCGAATACCAAGTAACTATTGATAGTAAGGAACGAGCTTCTCAATTAGAGAACCCAGTTGTTATTCTTTTCGATGAAGAGAGAGTAGCATTAAAGGTAATATTCCCAGATGACATACTAGATAAAGCTAAGGAAGGAACCATCAACCTTTATAGACCTAATGATTCTTCTAAAGACAGAAATCTAGCCCTTCAATTTGATGCGGGTAACACCCACGTTATTCCAATGGACCGAATGGATAAAGGGAAATGGATTTTGACAATTAATTGGTTCATGGATGATCTTGAATACCAAGAAGAACAAGTAATAATTATCTAGCATGGAACTTTGGACGGCATTAGTCTTAGGTTTTGCTGGGAGTTTCCACTGTGTAGGAATGTGTGGGCCACTAGCAATGTCGCTCCCAAGAAATAGTTCAAGAATATCATCTCTAACACTTAATGCGCTTATTTATAATTCAGGTAGAATATTAACATATTCTATATTTGGACTTTTATTCGGAATTCTTGGTACTCAAATAACGATTTCTGGTTTCCAAGGTTTGTTATCAATCCTATTGGGAATTGCAATTATTACTGGGGTTGTATTAAATAGATATTTCACGAAACACAAAAGACCCTCTTTCTATAAAAAATTTAATGAATACGTTTCTACTTATTATGGTCTTTTAATTAGAAAACAATCTTTATCTGCACTACTTGGGATGGGATTTTTAAACGGTTTATTGCCTTGTGCATTTGTTTATTCAGGCCTTGCTGCAGCAGTATTAACTGAATCTCCAATTCATAGCATGACATATATGGCTTTATTTGGAATAGGTACTTTCCCAGCCATGTATTTTATGTATTTAGCGCCTTCTATTCTCTCGCTTGACATACGAAATTCAGTAAGAAAGCTTATTCCTTATCTTGCCTTTAGCTTAGGTGTGTTTCTAATAATAAGAGGTGTTGCCCTCCAAGATTTAAGCCTTAGTAGGATTCTTGCAGAAAATATTGATGCATTCTGTATTTTTCCAGGAACTAAGATCAACTGAGTATATTGTTTAGTCTTTCCACTCAACAATGCTTTTTGTATCCATTGCTTCAATAGCCATATTGACTAAAATTGAAACATTTGCTCCTGTTTCTACATTTGAATCGGGTTCTTTTCCAGTGTTTACGTTATCTCTGAAATCTATAAGGGCCTGTTTTGTAGCATCCATATCATCTGCAACTGTAATAGGAGCTCCTTCACCACGTTCCCATGCTTCTGACGTAGCTCCAGATACACCATCAACTAAACCAGTTTCTCGCGCTTGATCTAGATTTTCAAGATAGATCTTTGCTCCTCCAAAATTAATAACAAGAGTTCCCTTTTGACCCTGAACAGTAATTTGATAACGTTCGTAGGCATTTGTTGTCAAACTTGTGAACTTAGTATTCATTCCATTTGGATATTGCATCATAATGTGAACATTATCATAGGTCTCTCTTCCATCTTTCCAATAGTCAATGCCACCAAATCCTGAGACATGAGTTGGAGTTGTTCCTGCTACCCAATTACAAAAATCTATTTGATGAGAACATAATTCGGCAGTCAATCCACCGGAATATTCTCGATACATTCGCCAATTTATCATTCGTTCCCATTTTGGATCAGGTACTGGTCTTCTCCAATCACCATTCCTATTCCACTGACATTCGATCGATTCAATATGGCCTATATAACCACTATTTATAATTTCTACAGCTCTGTGATATAGACGACTGCTATGGTATTGATGACCAACTTGAAAAACTGGGTTGTAAGCATTAACTCTTTTTACAAGATCTTTAGCTGGTTGAATACCTTGAATCATTGTTTTTTCACAATAAATATGTTTTCCAGATTGGAGAACATCCTCTAAAACTTCATCATGTAATCCATATGGAACGGCAATTATGATAGCGTCAATACTCTTATCGTCTAGAATTCTACGATAATCTTCATATCCTTTCGCTCCATTAGTAGCCTTATTTACGCAATCCTCTAACCTAAAGGGGATAATATCAGAACATGCTGTAACCTGCGCGCCTTCAATTTCTTTGAGTAAATACGAAAGCCCTGTTCCTCGATCACCAGTTCCAATAACTCCAATGTTAAGATCAGCGAATTCTTTAGAGCGGTAAACTCCGGCAAAACCTGAAGTTAAAGCTGCAGCGCTTACAAGCCCAGTACTTTTGATAAAATCTTTTCTTTTCATATTTGGTTAGGCTTTTGGTTCCCATCCTTTTGCATATTCTCTTTTCCAATGTTTCATAGCTTCTGGATTATCTATGATTTTACCAGTTTTTGGGTCAACTTCGATGCTACCACCAACTTCCTGTGCAATATTTCCATAATGACAGAGCTGAGTTGAAATACTAGCATCAGCTATTGGGGCTTTTAATTCCTCCCCTTCACGTATCGCATTTGTAAAATTTATAAAGTGATTCACCGTCAAAGCATCGAAACCACGGGTATCTGACGTACTTGCCGCCCCACCACCTTTAGGTTCAACTTCTTCTTTGATGAGCTTCCCACCCAAATCATAAAGCAAATATCCATTTCGGTCTAACAATATCGAACCTTTTGTCCCATGTATAAGAGAACCACGTCCACGACCCATTATTGGGAATCCGTTACAGCTTTTTCCTTCCCAAGTTATTTTTTTGCCTCCATCGAACTCAAAGCTGGCATTTTGGGTATCATAATATTCCCAATCATCATCTTTAAAATGATATCTACCACCTGCTGAAGTAGCTTTATTTGGTAAATCAACGCCTAATGCCCAACGACAAATATCAATTTCATGTGTTCCATTATTATGGATTTCTCCCGTTCCCCAAGTTTTGAACCAATGCCAGTTATAAGGATGAACATTATCTCTATACTCCTCGCGAGGTGCGGGTCCTTGCCATAATTCCCAGTCTAAATTTTTAGGAACATCTACAATTTTCCCTTTTCCTATTGAACCTCGTTGATTTGAGTACCAAGCTTTCCCATAGTATACATCACCGATTATACCTTGTCTAATTTCACTAATCGCTAAACTAGAGGTAATTGATGAGCGTTGTTGATTACCCATTTGGCAAAGCATTCCAGTCTTCTTTTGAACTTCTACCAATAACTCATTTTCATGAAGATTATGGCTACATGGTTTTTCTATAAATACATGCTTTCCGGCTTGCATCGCCATAATTGCCATTGGAGCGTGCCAATGTTCAGGTGTAGCAATTGTAATAACATCTATGTCATCTTTCTCAAGAAGTTTCCTAAAATCTTTCTCAACTTTTGGCACATATCCCGTCATTTCTTGCGACCATTTCTTGTGCTCATCAATAATTACATCATCTACATCACAAAACCATGTAACTTTTGCATTATCTAGTCTCGAAACTGCTTCAGCATGTGCTTTCCCTCTGCTTCGAACTCCAACAACAGCGAAATTTATGGTCTCATTTGGTTTACCAAATAAAACAGTTGGGAAACCCATTACCATTGAACCACCTAATCCAACGGCAACACTTTTCTTAAGAAATGATTTTCTATCTATATTTTTCATATGGAGTTCGAATTAAGGATTAAGTTTTTTGATAAATATATTTCTGTAATGTACTTCATTGCCGTGATCTTGTAGAAGGATATTTCCTTCAGTCCAAGTACCAAACCCAGGCCATTGTTCGTATTTGCTCTCATCTACTAATTGCTGAAATTCAGGAGTATTTCTATCATATTCTAATACTTTTCTCCCATTCAACCAATGTTCTACATGGTTACCATTTGAAA
This sequence comes from Balneolaceae bacterium, assembly GCA_965212165.1. Taxonomy (GTDB): domain Bacteria; phylum Bacteroidota; class Rhodothermia; order Balneolales; family Balneolaceae; genus RHLJ01. The sequence goes on from OZ243096.1 coordinate 82,685, forward strand.
TAATCTTAGCATGATTCCATTCACCAACTGGGTTAGGTTGTTTCCCTTCTGCTTTCATTAAATCATATAAAGATGCTAGAGTACGACTTCCCTCTTGTGCACCAAGTTTTGCATCAGGATGTAATGCATCATCTAAAATCTGATACTCTAAACCAATAGATGAGCCAGTTCCTTTATTCAGGTTTGCATCCACAAAATACTTGATACCACTGTTTGCACCAGGTGTTATTTTAAAATCTACCCATAATTCAAAGTTGCTAAATAATTCTTTAGTTACGATATCTCCAGCATCTTCTGATTCAGCCCCACCAGATTCATGAATCGTAATAGTTCCATCTTCGACATCCCAACCAGTACCTTTGGGTGAAAATGGGAATGTATCAGATTTTGCTCCTCTCCATTTCTCAACAGATGAACCATCATATAATAACTCCCAACCCCAATCTTCTTGACTGTAGGTTAATACGTTGTAATTATGCTTTGCTGGAACTGTAGTTTCCATAGCATACTTTCTAGGATTATCTGTGATTATTCGAATATTCTTCCAACGGATGTCGATTCCTACATCGTCTGTAGAATAAATACTATGCACTTGAAGGGCTATAAATCCTTTATCCGTTCTATCATCAACTAAGTGAGAAACTGGGATTCCATTTACCCATGTTTTGATCGTATCACCAATTGCCTCTACTCGAAATTTATTCCATTCTAAATGCTTATATGCAGCTTGAGCTTCAGGCATATCTTTTAATGGGTGTAACCAACCTCGACGAGCTTCATCATAAATCCCGCCAGTCCACGCTCTTTCAGAAGGATCAATTTCTACCTGATAGCCATGAGTTCTGCCATTCTCATATTCTGGAAAGCTATTGCTTCGTATTTGTACACCAGAGTTTGTCTCTGCTGATAGCTTAACTTCATACTCTAAAATGAAATCACTATACAACTCTTTTGTTCTTAAAAATGAATTCGGAGTATCATACACTGTAGTACCAACAACCGCTCCTTCTTCAACTGTATAGTCTGCAACTCCACCTATTTGCTCCCATCCATCTAAATTTTCTCCATTAAAGAGATCAACCCACGGTTCTTGTTCTGCTTGGCAAGCGGAGAATAAACCGCTAAAAAGAATACCTATTAGTAAATAACTTTTATTCATGTGGTAGAGATTTTTTAATGATTAGTAAAGTACAATCTACTTAATTTCATCGGTTTCTAAAAGTATTCATAGTGAATTTTTAATTCTCTAAATAAGCTTTATGAATTTCCGTATTTAGAAAGTCAATCTATACCTAAAGCTTTCATCAAAATATCAAAATCGTCGAAACATAAATCTGGAAGGATTGCTTCAAGCTCAGTAGGATTTGATTTATACCACGCTACTTTCCACCCGGCTTTTATCCCTCCATTCACATCTGAAGTAATAGAATCACCAACATAAAGAATATTATTTCTTGGAACTCCCACTAGTTCAGTTGAGTGATCAAAAATTTTAGGATGAGGTTTCATAACTCCTACTTCTTCAGAAATGACAATCTGTCTTGCAGTTTCTTTAAATCCAAATTGCTCAATTTTCATCCATTGTGTTTCTGCAAAGCCATTAGTTATAATTCCAACCGGAAACTGTGAAGCGATCTTATCATAAGCCTCTTTTGCCCCATCAACCCATTCCCAGTGATTCCTATAATAGTTCATATACACTTTTCCAGCTTCTTGGTATAATGATGATTCTATTCCAAGCTCTATAAAAGTTTCTTCAAATCTTCGCCGATGAAGAATATGGCGATCAATTTCTCCTCTGCCATATTCTTCCCATAATCCTTTATTAATTTGATGATATGTATCAATCAGTATTTCTAGAGAAATGGATTTAAATTCGGCAAAATGGCGGTGCACATCAGCAAGCCCGAATTGTTCTGCCTTTTTGTGATCAAGAAGTGTATCATCTAAGTCAAAGTAGATGAATTCTATGTTTAGCAATGACAATGGAACAGTTTTTGATTATAGTTAAAATGAATTTGAACCAAAATCTTTTTGGCTCGTACAGCGGGCACAAAGTAAACAACTAAATACAAAATCATGAAGGGAAAAGTAATAATTGGGCTAGTAATTGTAATTGCTATCGTTTTCTACGGTATAGGAGTTAACAATAATCTAGTTGATAAAGAAGTAAACGTAGATACGGCATGGGCACAGGTTGAAAATCAGTACCAGCGAAGAGCGGATTTAATACCAAATCTTGTTAATACAGTAAAAGGGGCTGCTAATTTTGAGCAAGAAACTCTAACAGCAGTGACAAATGCAAGAAGTAATGCTACTTCCATCAATATTAGTGCTGATGACCTAAATGATCCTGCTAAGCTTGCACAATTCCAACAGGCACAGGCTCAATTAAGTGGAGCTCTATCTAGAATGCTTTTAACAGTTGAACGATATCCTGAGCTTAAAGCAAATGCTAACTTCAGGGATTTACAATCTCAACTCGAGGGAACTGAAAATAGAATTTCGACAGAACGAAAAAGATTTAATGACGCCGCTGGAGAGTACAACGGTTCCATACGAAAATTCCCAACTAGTATTTTTGCCTCTATAGGTGGGTTTGAGAAAAAAGCATTTTTTGAAGCCGATCAGGGTGCTGAAAATGCTCCTTCAGTAGATTTCGGAAATTAAATTTTAACGGCATAGACCAATAATTACAATAACTGTAATTGTTGGTTTCATGTCTATTATATTTTTTATGGCTAATTTTTTATCAAAAGAAGAAGAGAAAACAATTATTTCAGCAATCAAAGAAGCTGAAATGAATACATCAGGAGAAGTAAGAGTTCATATTGAACCTAAATGTAAAGCAGAAGATGCTATCTCAAGAGCTAAGGAAGTATTTGTAGAACTTGGAATGCACAAAACTGATTTAAAAAATGGTGTCATAATCTATGTTGCTACAAAAGATCACAAACTTGCTGTCTGGGGAGATGAAGGCATCCATAATAAAGTTGGACAAGCTTTCTGGGAAGATGAAATTAATCTAATGAAGAAATACTTTCAAGCTAATGACTACGAGAGCGGATTAAGAGATGCCATTCTAATGGTAGGACATAAATTGAAAGAGTTTTTTCCCTATCAAAAAGATGATGTAAATGAACTTTCAGATGACATCAGTTATGGAGAAGAGAAAAATGCGTAGAACTATTTTGATTCTTATTCTCTTAGCAGTATCCCTTCCATCATTTGCACAAAGCTTTAATTTCTTACCATCTACTCCACGCGGAATGGTTAACGATTATGCTGATATGCTTACTTCAAGTGAAGAACAAAGACTAGAAAGGAAGCTTATTAACTATCGTGATACTACAACTAATGTTATAGCCATTGCTACAATTGAAAGCCTTGAAGGCAATTCTATTGAAGAAGTGGCCGCTGACTTATTCAGTACTTGGCGAATGTGGGAAGGAGAGCGATATAATGGCGTTTTGATTTTAATCTCTGAGAATGATCGTGCAATCAGGATTGAAGTTGGGTATGGTTTAGAGGGAGCCATTCCAGATGCAATGGCCAATAGAGTATTAATTGATATAATTACACCAAGTTTTAGAAATCAAGATGTGTATGGTGGTTTGGAGAGAGCTACAAGCGCATTAATTCAACTTGCTTCAGGTGAATTTAAAGGCACACCTGATGGTCTTAGAAATAACGATTCTGGCGGCGGAATCCCACTTGATGTGATTATAATTATTCTTGTCATAATCATTTTTATGGTTAGTAAAGGTGGACGTGGCGGAAGAGGAGGAAAGAAGACTTTTGGACCAACCGATGTAGTCGAAGTTCTTTTTTGGAGCCAAATATTTGGTGGTGGAAGAAGCCGAGGCGGCGGATTTGGATCTGGAAGTGGTCGATTCGGGTCTGGCGGAGGAGGCTTTGGTGGCTTCTCAGGAGGTGGCGGATTTGGTTCTGGTGGAGGTGGTGCTAGCGGTGGCTGGTAAACGCTTTTTTATATAAAATTTTTAATGCTGATTTTGAATTTATCAGTTTCAGCATTCTATTCTTTTATGAATTTAAAGCTTGATCTAAATCTTGAATAATATCTTCTGCATCTTCGATTCCGACCGACAATCGAACTAAACCTTCTGTGATTCCTGCTTTTTCTCTTAAATCCTTATCCATTACAGAATGTGTCATTGAAGCTGGATGCTGAATAAGAGTATCAACCGTTCCAAGGCTTACTGCTAGAGTACAAAGCTTTACCCCATTCATAAGTTTTTTACCTGATTCTAGTCCACCTTTCAATTCAAAAGAAATTACACCTCCGAATCCGTTTCTTAGTATGGATGTAGCTAAGTTATAATTTGGATGACTTTCGAGACCAGGATACCAAACCTTTTCAACTTTTGGATGTGACTCTAGGTAGCTAGCTACTTCCATCCCATTTAATGCGTGTTTTTGCATTCTAAGAGATAGTGTTTTAAGACCATTCTGTAGTAGCCAAGCATCCATAGGAGCTGAGATACCTCCTAGGTTTTTCCGGTATGTTGAAATATGTGATTCATTCATCAACTCTTTATCAAGAACCAATGCTCCACCTACAACAGAACCATGTCCACCTATATATTTTGTAGTAGAATGTGCTACAATGTCTGCACCTAATTTCAGCGGTTGTAAATGATATGGAGTAGCAAAAGTATTATCTACCATTACAAGTGTCTCAAATTTCTTTGCAAGTTTAGATATAGATTCAATATCGCTTACAGTCATTGTAGGGTTAGCAATACTTTCTAAATAAATTATACGTGTATTTGGGTGTTTATTTAATTCCATTTCAAGCAGGAATAAATCACTCATGTCTATAAATGAAGTTGAAATTCCCATTTCTGGAGCCTCTTCTTTCAAAAACTGACTAGTACAACCATATAACGCGTCTTGTGCAATTACATGTTTCCCTAAACAATTACTAATTATTGCAGTAGTAATGGCAGCCATTCCACTCCCAAAAACCATTCCTTTAAAGTCCTCTTTATTCTCTAAACCGAAGGTCTCTAACTCGCAAATTGCATCTTCTAGGTTCTCAACTGTTGGATTACCAAGTCGTGAATATATATGAACGTCATTCTCACCTTGAAAAGCTTCACTTCCTTCATCTACATTTTTAAAAAAGAAAGTGGATGTTTGATATATCGGTGAAACATGCGACCCAAATTGGTCATTTCTTTTTGAACCAGCGTGAACTACTGTTGAGTTAAATGTAAGTTTCTTTTCTTTGGTTTTAATCATTTTACCGGGATACTAGATTGTTCTTTGATAGTGCTTAATACAATACTTGAATGAATGCGCTGAACATCAGGAAGAGTAGTTAGTCTAGTACGCATAAAGTGCTCATAGTCATTTACATCCTTCGCAACTATATGCAAGAGAAAGTCTCCATCTCCAGTAGTATTATAACATGAAAGAATTTCGGGAATGGCCTTTACTGCTTCTGTAAACTCGTCCATTAAACTAAGCTGGTGAACACTTAGAGTTACAGTTACAAATACACTTAAACCATTGTTTATAGCATTAGAGTTAAGTCGGACGCTATAACCTTCAATAACCCCTTCTCTTTCTAACCTACGTACGCGTTCTAGAGTTGGTGTAGTTGTTAGATTAATCTTTTCGGCGAGCTCTTTATTTGAAATCCTTCCTTCTTTTTGAAGAATTTCCAGAATTCTTTTATCTAAATCATCTAGTTTTATAGAATCCATATCTAATATTCTTTATATACTATTTATTAAAGAATATACTTAACTATATAATATTTTATTCTAGAATATAATTCTATATTTAGCCTTTTAGAAGAATATTAAACTAAAAAGCCCTGAAAATAATCAAATTTCCAGGGCTTAATGTCACAGTTTCTACCAAAACTTAAACAGATTCAGTAACCTCTTTGGTAGTTAGTCCTTTTTCCTAAAGGAGCTTCTGGTGTTTTATTCATGTATTCCTCAACAGAAAATTCATCTACTTGAATAGCGTCATATCTAGCATCTTCCGCTTGCCTTGCTAAATCAGCTTCTTCCTTTGTGATAATACCTTTTTTCAAAGCTGGTGCAATCAAATTTTCCATTGGTGCTTTTGGAAGCTCTCGCTTCTTCATAGCAACATACATTTTCTTATATACTGGCCCCGCTGAAGTGATTAAATTAAGAGCATTTTCATATCGCCCTATCGCTTCTGTTGGGTCTTTCGGTATGTATGTTCCACTTGTAATACGATCCCTTTGATCCCCAACAGTTTGCATAGCTGTAGCTACTTTATGTCCGAGGTAGTCAGATGGATAGGTTCCAATTGGATTCATTCTAGACCATATACCTGCTAATCGAAATACCCATGTTAGTCCTGGAACCTGGATTTCTCTAAGTATTCCTTCAAATGCAGTTTGAATTCTGAAGAAAATATAATCCATTGCCCATTTGAAATATGCTTCATCTTCTTTTCTTCTTCCTTCCGCCTCAAATCGTCGCAGAGTAGCTGCAGCTAAATACATATAGCTTAAAACATCTGCATATCGACCTGCAATTTTTTCCTTCATCTTTAGAGCTCCACCATATGATCCTAATGCTATATCAGCAAAAAAGGCAAAGGATGCTGATGTCCATGCTAACTTTTTAAAATATCTTGAACCCGGACCACTTACCGGAGAACCCGCCAATCGCCCTCTAGTTATACTAAGCATAAATGCTCGAGCTTTATTTCTTACAACGTGACCAATATGAGCCCAAAAATTCTCGTCAAATGCTTTCGCATCTTTATCCGTTAATGCTTTTATCTCATTCAAAGCATAGGGATGACAACGAATTGCTCCTTGACCAAAGATCATCAACGTTCTAGTTAGGATGTTCGCCCCTTCAACAGTAATTGCAATCGGTAGTGAAACATATCCATTTGCAAAAATATTTCTTGGCCCTCTAGATATACCAGCTCCTCCAACTATATCCATAGAATCATTGATTATTTCTCTCATCAATTCCGTAAAATTATATTTGGCAATAGCAGTGACAACAGCTGGTTTAGCTCCTGAATCAAGTCCACCTGTTGTATATCTACGGGCAGCCTCCATGAAATAGGTATAACCTCCAACCCTTGCCATTGGCTCTTCGATACCTTCAAATTTACCGATATTCAAACCGAATTGTTTTCTGATCATGGCATAGGCACCAACTACTCTAGTCGCCATTTTAGCTCCACCTAGACTCTGTGCTGGAAGTGAAATCCCACGCCCAACTGCTAGAGATTCCATTAACATACGCCATCCTTTTCCTGCCCCTTCTTTTCCTCCAATAATGGCATCTATTGGGACAATCACATCATTTCCATGAGTTGGACAATTATAAAATGGGACACCTAATGGATCGTGTCGCTTCCCTAATACTACACCTTTAGTATTAGAAGGAATTAAAGCACAAGTGATTCCTAAATCTTCCCCCATTCCAAGTAAATTTTCAGGATCTCGAAGTTTAAAAGCTAAACCTAAAACAGTAGAAATTGCTGCAAGAGTGATATAGCGTTTATTCCAATTCAGTTTTAGAAACAACTCATCATCTTCCCCTTTAAAAACCTCCCCATCTGAGGTCATCCCTCCAGCATCAGAACCTGCATTTGGCTCTGTTAACGCAAAGCATGGCATTTCAACCCCTGCTGCTAATCTTGGCAGATAATATTCTTTTTGTTTATCTGTACCATAATGCATTAAAAGTTCAGCAGGCCCTAATGAATTTGGTACCATTACTGTTGTTGCCAAAGGTCCACAACGTGAACCAAGTTTAGCTACAATTGCACTATGAGCTGTTGCTGAAAATTCATGTCCACCAAATTTCTTAGGTACTATTAAACCAAAAAATCCTTCTTTACGCATGTATTCCCATGCATCTTCATTGAAGTCTTTTTTTACGAATACATCCCAGTCATTAACCATACCACAAAGTGTTTCCACCTGATTATCTAGAAACTGTTGTTCATCATTAGTCAACTCTGGGTATGGTTCATTTAAAATTCTTTTGAAGTTAGGTTTACCGGAAAAAAGTTCCCCTTCAATCCATACAGTTCCAGCATCAATTGCAGTTTGTTCCGTTTCTGAAATTGTTGGTAAAAAGTTAAGTACATCAAGCAATTTCATAATAGGTGAACTCAGTAATGTTCTTCTTATTGGCTTCACATTAAACAAGACAACAAAAACTGAATACGTAATAATAAGCCAGTTTGGAGCAGATAGCCCAGCTAAGCCCAAATAACCAACTATTGCCCATAACCATAATGGAGCGCCTGTGTAAGCCAAACCAATAGCTAAAACTATGGCTACTCCAACCGAAGCCCAGATTGGCACTTCATATAAAAATCCAAATAACTCAATTAATGTTTCCATACTCTATTCCTTTATGATGTTGTAATTCTTGTAAGAAATCCTTGAACTATATGATCAATAGATTCCTCAATAAATTTTTCTTTGTCAATTCTACTATCTAAACGTTGATTTAATACTACTGAGATAACTCCATGTAATTGCCCCCATATTGAATAAGCCGCTATTTTCGGCTCATCCAGTTCGATTAATCCTTCTTCAATACCTTTTATAATTACCGACTCTAGTAAAGCATATCCTCTTCTAGCTTTTCGGAATTTTTCTTTCGGGTAACGACTCATTTTACTCGATTGAACCATATAAATAACTTGATATTTCTCTGGATTAGAGAAAGCAAAATCTACATATGAACGAATAATAGCTTCAAATTTATCAATTGTTGATTGATAACGAGATGCTCCCTGTTCAATCGAAGCACTTAAATGCTCTACTGATTCTTCAATCAGCGTATGCACCAAATGGTCTTTATTTTCAAAGTAGAGGTAGATACTAGTAGCAGACGCACCTACTTCTTTCCCAATTTTTCTCATAGAAATAGCCGAATAGCCCTCAGTAAACAGTAAGCGCCTGCTGATATCTAATATTCGTTCTCTAAGAGATATTTCTTCTTCACTCATAATTTTAGACTGGTTAACGGTGTTAACTTAACGAAGTTAACCATTCCCATGAGAAAATCAAGAGTTCATTTATCTTCAAAAATCAATCTAATGAAAAGGAAAGGAAGCGAATGTTTCTACCTTTTTTTAGGTGTAATCCTTCGTAGTAGGTTTTAATTGAAAGTTCTGGGTCGTTTGGACATTCTTTGTACACATCTGCAATATCGCGATGTAATATCAAATCTTCTTCCTCAATAACATCTTTTGTAAACTCATACAATTCTGGGCTATCAGTTTTCAAGTTTATCCTAGCACCCATTTTTAACAGAGGCCTATAGAGTTCTAAAAATTTTGGGGAAGTTAGTTTTTTTCGATCTTTATTTAGTTGAGGGTCTGGAAAAATAATCCAGATTTCATCAATTTCTTTCTCGGTAAAAAACTGATCAAGATGATCGATATAGGCTCTAAAAAAGCGGACATTATTAAGGTTATTTTCTATTGCCTTTGTGGCACCAACCCACATTCTATTTCCTTTGATATCAAATCCAATAAGATTCTTATCTGAGTAAAGTCTAGCTAATCCTATTGAATACTCACCCTTCCCGCATGCAAGCTCAAGAACAATAGGATGATCGTTTTGAAAAATATTTGAGTTCCAAGTACCGCTTGGAAATGGATTTTTACTATTATAGTCTGACCACTCGAACACATTTTCTAGTGCTCGAATTTGTTCCATTCTTTTTTCCTTAATCTTAGGCATTTCTCAAGGTGATAGTCTTTGTATTAACCAACTGTTATCTTCTTTTTTGTAAGTGATACGATCATGAAGTCGACTTCTTCTACCCTGCCAAAATTCAAAATATATTGGGTTTACTAGGTATCCACCCCATGTTTCAGGCATTGGAACTGTGCCTTCTGAATATTTTTCTGAAAGAGCATTGAACTTTTTATCAAGAAAATCTCGGTTTCTTACAACTTCGCTTTGGTTAGAAGCCATTGCTCCAATTTGGCTCATATGTGGCCTACTCTTAAAATATATTTCGCTTTCTTCTCTTGGAAGTTTTTCCGCAATACCTTCAATTTGAACTTGCCGTTCTAACTCATGCCAAAAAAAGGTAATCGATACATTTGGGTTAGTTGCAATATCTTTACCTTTATTACTAGCTTGATTTGTATAAAAAGTAAACCCTTTCTCATCAAAGCCTTTTAAAAGAACTATTCTTCCATGTGGCCTATTAGAACGGTCAACAGTGCATAGGGTCATTGCATTTGGCTCTTTAACTTCTGAGCTTACAGCTTCATTGAACCAAAAACCAAACTGTTTAAATGGGTTTTTAGCTACCTCCGATTCGTCCAGAGTGTGCTGACTGTATTCTTGTCTTAGTTTTTGAATTTCTTGTTTATTCATTTTTACCCAAAATATTCTGGTTCATTACCTGAAATCCATTTTATGTTACAACCTATACTAGGTATTTGGTTTTCAAGAGGTTCATCTCCCGATAATAACGCCTCAATAGCTTTTTGTAGATCTGAGCCTGTTGCTTCTTGCCCATTCCCAGGCCTACTACCATCAAATTGCCCACGATAAGTCAGAGCTCCTTGCTCATCAAATAAAAAGAAATCAGGTGTACACGCCGCTTTGTAAGCTTTCGCTACATTTTGATCTTCATCAAAAAGATAGGGAAACGGATAATTTTCTTGTCTCACAATTTTAGACATTTCAACGGGCCCATCCTGTGGATATTTTTCAACATCATTAGAGCTAATTGCAACAAAGCCAATTCCTTTTTGAATATAATTGTTTGCAAGTTCGACAAGGGCCTTATTTATATGAATAACATATGGACAATGGTTACAAATAAATGCAATTACTGTTCCTTTAGATCTACTCGAATATTTTTTTAAGTTTAAAATTCCACCAGTTACAATTGGCAGTGTAAAATCAGGAGCCTTTGTTCCAAGCTCAAGCATAGTTGATTCTACTGCAGACATTTATTCCTTGTTTTTATATGGGCAATCATTATCCCAATGTTACTCTTCTAGATGAATATTTAATGAAAATAAGGTTATTACTGAAGAGGTTAAAGGCTATAACAGAATTTTAAATTGTTTTAAAACTTGATAGGTAGATATAAAAAATCCCGACACCCTAGAAGAAAATAAATATAGTGGTCATCTATGTTAAAAAGCTACTCTCATGCACGGGCGCCGGGAAGCTATAGTACGTAGACGAACGAAAAGTGTATTTGTTTCTTTCAATTTGTTAAATAATTGTAAACAGTTTCATTTAAAAAAGATTCAGTTGCTCTCCAGAGCTCTTAACAAAGAAATCTGTTGTTAAAGTGCTTCGGACTTTATTTAAACCCAATCTTTTTGTCTGTATATCAAAAACATCTTTTATCTGTTTTGAGAAATTACCCTCACCACTCATTCTATTTGCCCATTCTGCATCATATAATTTTCCACCTCTCATATCAAATAGCCTATTCTTAATTTTTTCTTTTCTATCTGGGAAATGTTGTTCAAGCCAATCAACAAAAATATCTTTCACTTTATACGGAAGCCGTACAATAATATAACTAGCATGAGAAGCCCCTGCATCGCTAGCAGCTCTAAGTATATCTGAGCATTCATGTTCTGTTAATCCAGGAATTATGGGCGCAACATTTACACCTACTGGAATTCCTGCTTCAGCTAACATTTCAATAGCTTTTAATCTTCGATATGGTCTAGATGTTCTTGGTTCCATCAACTCAGTTAATTCCTTATTAAGAGATGTAATTGATAAAGTGACATTTACACATTTATAGTTTGCTAATCTCCTTAGGATGTCTATATCTCGAGTTACAAGAAAGTTTTTAGTAATTATACCAACTGGGTTTTTAAAATCAGCTAATACTTTTAGACACTTTCTAGTTATTTCTAGCTTTCGTTCTATTGGCTGATAAACATCTGTAATTCCACTCATTGCGATAATCTGAGGCTCCCATTTTGGAGATTTAAGTGTTTTTTTAAGAAGCTCAGGGGCGTCATATTTAACAACAATCTTAGTTTCAAAGTCGAGCCCAACAGAAAAGCCTAAGTATTCATGGTATGGACGAGCATAGCAATAAATACAACCATGTTCGCATCCTCGATATGGATTTAGTCCAGCTTCAAAAGGGATATCAGGACTTTTATTAAAGGAGATTATATTCTTTGTATCATCTTTGAAGAGCTGCGTTTTTTGAGAGGGCTTCTCTCCTGTTTCCTCATCAAGTTCGTAATCTATATAGTGGCCTTCAAAGCGATTTATGGGATTGTCTGAAGCACCTCTCCCCCGTTTTGATTTTTGTAATTGAGACATAAAACAAAATTAAATTTACATATATTGTACATATAATTTATCCTATCAACAACTAATCTATATAAAAAAAGCCATATCAATTGATATGGCTTTTAAAACGTGTATAATACTATTCCTTATCAAAAAACTTTCTCGCCTGCTACCCATGTTTCAAGAACTTGAATATCCCAAATATCGCTAGCTGGAGTATTGAAGTAATCACTATCGATAAAAATAAAATCTGCCCACTTACCTGGCTCTAAAGATCCAAGTACATCTTCTTGATGAGCAGCATATGCAGCATCTATTGTAAATGCTCTTAACGCTTGTTCTCTAGAGAGTGATTCTTCAGGGTACCAACCTCCTTCAGGCTCGCCGTCTTGTCCCATTCTTGTAACCGCAGAATAGAGTCCAAAAAATGGATTTGAATATTCAACAGGGAAATCAGATCCAGCAGCGACTACTGTACCTTGATCCAAAAAAGTTTGCCATGCATAACCGCCCTTAATACGTTGAGGTCCAACTCGGTCTTCAGCCATATTTTTATCACTTGTAGCATGAGTAGGCTGCATAGATGCAATCACATCTAATTCTTTAAATCTAGGGATATCATCAAGAGATACAATTTGAGCATGCTCTACCCTATTGCGTAATCCTTGATCACCATGTTGCTCTTTACCAAACTGAATAGCATCTAATACCTGGCGATTTCCAGCATCTCCAATAGCATGAATATTTGCTTGAAAGCCTTTCCCCATAACTTTAGAAGCCATTGAATTCATTTCATCCTGACTAACAAAAAGTAATCCTCTATTACCTGGATCATCAGAATAAGGCTGAATCATTGCTGCACCTCTACTTCCTAATGCTCCATCAGAGTATAATTTCACACTTCTTAGAGACAACATATCATTCGCATAGGAATCGATTGGACCATTTGCTGATAAAGTATCAAAGACTAGACCTGCTCCTGAAATCATTCCATAAATTCTTGCCGTTAACTTTTCACTATCTGCGAAATCTTTATAAAGTTCCCAAGTTTTCACATCAACACCTGCATCATGAACAGAAGTAATGCCCTCTTTTGCCATTTGTTCAAGTGCTTTTTCAAAAGCCAATGTTCTTTTCAAGTCTGAATCTGGAGGAATTATTGAATTTACATATCCTTCTGCAGCGTCAATAAAAACGCCAGTGGCATAACCTCTGGAGTCTCTAATAATTTTCCCTCCTTGTGGGTCTGGCGTATCTTGACTAACTCCTGCTAAACGCATAGCCATCGTATTACCCCAACCAGCATGGCCATCAACTCTATCTAACCAAACTGGGCGATCAGAAACAACTTTATCAATATCTTCTGCTGTTGGAAATTCGTTTTCTGACCATAGTGTTTGATTCCAACCTCTTCCAAGTATCCATTCTAAATCAGGATTCTCTTCAGCATACTCTTCGATTTTACTGAGGGTTTCCTCAAGAGTATTAAGCCCAACTAGGTTTACCTCAAGTTGTTGAAAACCAAGATTCATTACATGTCCATGAGCATCAATTAATCCAGGGAGCATTGTTTTTCCATTTCCATCAATCAAAACTCCTTCATACTTCTCATTTAGTTCAGTTCCTCCAACTTCTACAACTTTTCCATCTGCGAATACAAGAGTGGAAAATTCTACAAGTTCATCATTTGAAAAAGTGTAGCCATTAACATTTGAGATGATAGTATTCTGAGGTTGCTGTGTACATGCAATTCCTAGGAAAAGAGCGATTAGATAAAATATATTTTTCATTTTCTTGATTTGAATTCTAAACATTGTCTATTTAAGTATTTAGCCTGTTAAAATGATTATTTATAAGATGAGAGTTTCGAACTAATAAATAATTTCACAAATTTTTTCACTTTCTTCATGTGTTTAATCAACGTATTACTGACTTTATTTAATCCTTTTCGGAGTGAAAAGAAAGTAATTATCTTTCACTCTACTGCATCCATAAAATTTGTACTTAGATTCTTTATTTTTAAAAAATTCATTTTCAAAAAGTCGGGTTTAACTTTTCTATTTTTTAATTCCTGATAGCTTACAAATTGTAATTCTTTTAAAAGCTGAAATTCGGCAGCATGCTCGGGATCTTTACCTAATTCGAGGACACCGCCAATTTCTTTTACCCAAAAGAAAAATTCTATTGCATGAAAAGGCTCATCTATCAGCTCATTAATATGTATAAGTTTTCCAACTTCAACAGAAAGACCAGTTTCTTCTTTATACTCTCTTTTTAAAGCTGCATGTATTGACTCTCCAAATTCTACTCCACCACCTGGTGGCATCCAAATATCATCATTAGAAATTGGTGATCTTAGCTTAACTAAGAGAAGTTTTTCATCTTCTACAAGTAACCCAGAAGCTCTAACTCTTAGTTTACCTGTATAGATGGATTCACTCACTTTTCTACTACTGTTTTACTCTCTTTTTTGGGAGTAAATCCAGATCCAGATTTAGCAAACTTGAGGCTCGCTTTTACGAAATCAACGAATAGTGGTTGTGGGTTATTTACTGTACTTCGTAATTCTGGGTGAAATTGAACTCCGACAAACCAAGGGTGATCAGGAATTTCAACAATTTCCACCAAATCTCGTTCTGGGTTCATTCCAGAAAGTTGCATACCATTTTCTATTAATTTGTAACGAAGATTATTGTTTACTTCGTAACGATGGCGATGGCGCTCGTCTACAAGTTCAGATCCATATGCTTGATATGCCTTAGTTCCTTTATCTAGTTTACAAGTATATTTACCAAGTCGCATGGTTCCTCCCATATTTTCAATATCCTTTTGATCATGCATGATATCGATTATTGGGTACTCTGAATCTTGATCAAATTCAGTGCTATTTGCGTCTTTCCAGCCACACACATTTCGGGCATATTCAATTACAGCACACTGCATTCCTAAGCAAATACCAAAAAATGGAATGTTATTAGTACGTGCATATTTTACTGCTGATAGTTTTCCTTCTATTCCTCTACCACCAAACCCAGGAGCTACGAGAATCCCAGACATTCCATCCAGTTTTTTTGCGACATTCTTTTCAGTAAGGTTATCTGATTGCACCCATTTTATTTTAACTTTGCAGTCATTTACCGCTCCAGCATGTATAAATGCTTCTACAATTGATTTATATGAATCGTGATGCTCTACATACTTTCCTACTAATGCAATTTCAATTGAACCTGATGGATTACAAACTGCCTCAACAAAACCTATCCAATTATCTAAGTTAGGCTCTTTTGTGTCAAGCTTTAACTTTTCAATAACACGCAAATCTAATTTTTGCTGTTGCATTAATAATGGAACTTCATAAATACTTCTAGCATCAATCGATTCAATTACATCCTCTAACTCTACGTTACAAAAACGAGCTACTTTACTTCTGATAGATTCATCTAATGGATGTTCAGTTCTACAAACTAAAATATCTGGTTGAAGTCCGCTTTCAGATAATGTTTTTACTGAATGCTGTGTAGGCTTAGTTTTTAACTCTCCAGCAGCAGCAAGGTAAGGTACTAATGTTAAGTGGATTGAAAGGGTATTTGCGCGACCAACATTGTATCTAAGTTGTCGAACAGCTTCGATGTATGGAAGACTTTCAATGTCACCAACCGTACCGCCTATTTCAATAATTACTACATCATATTTTTCAGACTGCCCAAGCTTTAAAACATGAGACTGAATCTCATCTGTGATATGTGGGATAACTTGAACTGTTTTTCCAAGGTAAGCTCCTTGGCGCTCTTTCATAATTACATCGTAGTAGATACGACCAGTAGTTACATTATTGGCTTGAGAGGTTTTGATGTCAAGAAACCGCTCATAGTGACCCAAATCTAAATCTGTTTCTGCTCCATCATCTGTTACATAAACTTCCCCATGTTCATATGGGTTCATTGTTCCTGGATCTACATTTATGTAAGGATCTAGTTTTTGAACAGTAACTTTAAGACCTCGGGCAACTAATAATCGCCCTAAAGATGCGCAAATTATTCCTTTTCCTAGTGAAGAAGTTACCCCGCCGGTAACAAATATATACTTAGTAGACATTTAGAAGAGAGTGAAGTTGATGGATGGAAAAGATAGCATACTCGTTCACCTTCTTCAATTATATAAACAGGAAATTTCGATTATTTACTCACAAGTTTTCCACAACCTCTTTAAGTAAATCCGGTTTATCAGAAAAAATTCCTCTTGCACCACTCATTATAATCTTTTTCATCAATTCTTTTTCATTTACTGTATAAATGAAAAAAGGAATCTTATTTGCTTTTAGATCTTCAATCCATTTATCTGTAAGCTGACGATGACTGCAATTAAAAGCATCTACCTTATATTTTGCAACTAGCTCCGATGGCAATAGATCTCCAGATTGACTTTTTTCATATAAAATCGCTTTTGGCATTTCTGGCGCCAATTGCTCTAAATGTACCATCACTCGGTAATCAAAACTTGAAAATAATACCTGACCACTAACACCAGCTTCGTTTACAATTCTAAGTGCTTTTTCAATTATTCCACCACTTATGCTATTCGTTACTGCTTCTGTTTTAATTTCAATATTGACCGCAATTTTATCTTTTGTATAGCTAAGTACTTCTTCTAGAGTTGGGAAGGGCTCGCCTGCATATTTCTGACTAAACCATGCTCCTGTCTCTAATTTTTTAAGCTCACTTAGAGTAAAACTACTAACAAGTCCAGCTGCATCGGTCGTACGATCAACAGTTTCATCGTGTACAACAACAGGTATTCCATCTTTTGATAAAGATACATCTAACTCGATCATTTCGGCATTCAATTCTATCGCAAGTTTGAACGCTGAGTGAGTATTTTCTGGGGCATAAGAACTAGCTCCACGATGAGCTATAACAACAAAATTATCTTCATTTTGATTGGGTAAATTTGGTAGAGAACTAGTTTGTGCCATTATCTGAAAAGATATTAAAGCCATAGCTATAGTTGAGAATAATCGTATCATAATCCTTCAATATTAATTGAGTTACAATAAACAATTTTTCCCTTTATTGAAGCATAGAAAACCTTCAATTCTTTTCAATTCAATGCCACTAAAGAATTATTATCCTTTAAAAGCAGAGTCCTAATAAATTTTTTTAATCCCTTAGTTCTGTGAATTAATAACCCTTTTGATTGCTTTATTTAATAGAGAGTCGAACGAATCTGTGTGAGTGAGAATGTAATACACAAAATATAGCCCTAATGTTGTTGTAATACTTCCAACAACAGTCATAATAGTTGCAATCCAAGCTGGTTGAATAATATTGAGAACTGAAAGCGCTACCACGCTTAAGCCTAAAAAAATCTGAGATAATGCTGATAACAAATGTAATCCATTAACTGAATGGACTCTATCAAAAAAAACAGAAAAACTACTAAGGTTTCGGGTAGGTATATCTATCCGAATTGAGTTCTCTTGAACTAAAGAATTTTTTTCTTTTGGTTCCTCGTACATGTCCTTACTTTTTAACTTACTGCGACAATTGATTATTTATAATAATAAAAGCGCTTTTCATTTAAAATTAATTATGTCTAAATCAGAAAATTTTTTCGTCTACGGAAAGAAACCAGTAGAAGAAACATTAACAGAAAAAGCTAAACAGGTTGATAAAATATTTATCAAGAACTCAATAAGTCCAAGTTCTTATAAAGACTTATATGAAACCGCTTCCATGAATCGAATACCCTTGGTAACAGTTCCTGAAGCTAAGCTTCTCAACTTGGTAGGAAGAGTGAATCATCAAGGATTTGTTGCATTAATAAGCAAAATCGAGTACTCGAATTTTTTTGATTGGATTGAAACTCAGAATTTAGCGAGTAATCCAGCTGTACTTTTACTAGACGGAATTGAAGATCCACATAACCTTGGAGCAATTTTAAGAACAGCTGCTGCCGCTGGAGTTTCTGCTGTAATAGTTCCAACTCAGAATCAGTCTCCAGTAAATGCGACCGTTTTTAAAACATCTGCTGGAACTGCAGGTAGAATTCCAATTATTCGTGTGCATGATACGAACCAAGGTTTTAAAGATTTAAAACTTGCAGGGTTTAAAATTCTTGGCTTAGATGCTTCTGCAGAAAACGGAATTTGGGAAACATCTTTTAATGCACCAACAGCATTTTTAATTGGTAACGAAGGTCGTGGAATATCCAAAAGTATAATGAAGAGTTGTGATGAGCTTATAAAATTACCCATGGAGAATAATGTAGAATCTCTTAATGCTTCGGTTACTGCTGCCTTAGTTAGCTATGAATGGAAACGTCAAAAATCAATCATATAGGAGATATTTCTTCCTATTTACTAGATACTCTTCAAAGTTACTCCCCCAATTGGCTTCTCCAGTCCAATTTAATACTCGACGAGTTCCACTTAACAAGAAAAAATGATCTCTGTATTTATAATCTACACTCATCGAGATCATTTTATTTTCGAATAGTTTGAGAAGGTCTAATCCAAATTCTACAGGTCTTGAAAAGTCTGAAGTTGGAGATAGTGTAACACCATAAATCTTTTCACCTTCAAATTTAGGCGAATTAGATTTACCAGGAATTGATCGAGGAACAAATGAAATAGTATCCATTTGTATAAAATACTTCTCTTCCAGTATTTTAAATTCCTCAGGTAAGAATTTGATTTGCGGAGCCCCAATTGTTAAAAATGGATTCTCAGTACCACGCCCTTCTGAAATATTTACTCCTTCAAAGAAACACGTACCCAAGTAAACGAAAGCATGCTCAAATGTTGGAAGGTTTGGAGATGGTGAAATCCAAGGCAGTCCAGTTTCTGGCCATTTCATTGAACGCTCCCAACCATCTAATTTGATTACCTTCACAATCGGTTGTTTCTCTGTATCTAACCAATTTTCACCAATTGCCATAAGGGCTAGCTCTCCTAATGTAAGACCATGTGAAACTGGAATTGGATATGAACCGATAAATGATTTGTATTCATCTTCTAAAATCCATCCAGCAATATACTCACCACCAGCAGGATTTGGTCGATCCAAAATCCATACTTCTTTGTCAAACTCTGCACCCGCTTCCAGTATGAATTTCATTGTACTATTGTATGTATAAAATCTTGCACCTACATCTTGCATGTCAAAGAGCAATATATCTACAGAGTCCAACATTTCTTTAGTTGGACGCTTGTTAGAATCATAAAGAGAAAAAACTGGTAATCCTGTTAGTTTATCTATTCCATTTTTAATTAACTCACCATCAGCTATATCTCCCCTATAGCCATGTTCTGGCGCAAAAATGGATGTAATATTTACTCCTGAAGCTATTAGTGTATCCAATACATGAGCATTACCGACTCTAGCTGTATGATTAATTACTAATCCTACTCTTTTACCTAGAAGCTCAGGTAAGTTATTTTCAATTAGTACTTGAGCTCCCGTTTTAACTTGTATCACAGAATTATTCTGAGGTGCAGTACACGCAGAGCTAATAAAGGCTAGCACAAAAATTATATAGTTAAGATTTTTCTTCATTATGAAAGGTACATTTTGATTTATTTAAACAAAAAAAGCCTCGGTTATTTCGAGGCTTTTAAAATCAAATATGAAATTGATCAGGCTTTGTTAGCTACAACATCTGATTCTGAAAAGAAATATGCTGCTTCAATTTTACCATTCTCAACTGAATCTGAGCCGTGAATAATATTTTCGCTAAGACTATCAGCGAATTCAGCGCGAATAGTTCCAGCTTCAGCTTCTGCCGGATTTGTAGCTCCAATGAAGGTTCTGAAGTCTGCCACAGCGTTATCTTTTTCCAAAATCATAGGAACACACGCTCCGCTACTCATGAATTCACAAAGCTCTCCATAAAATGGGCGCTCTTTATGTACCTCATAAAATCCACCAGCAGTTGCTGATGTAAGGCGAGTTAGTTTCATCGCAAGAATAGTAAAACCAGCGTCTTGAATTCTTTTTGTCACTTCTCCAATTAGTCCTTTTCGAACACAATCGGGTTTGAGAATAGTTAATGTTCTTTCTATTGCCATTGTTTAGTTTTATTAAAATTTTGTAACAAGCATTTAAGGAAGCTCTCTTCAAAATGCTTTTTTAAAGATACGGTTTGATCCAATAACTATCGAGTTAAGTACTAAGCATATTTTGAAACAAGAAGGACAACGATATTTTTTTAATTGGTCTATTCAATTAAAGGCTAAGCCAGAACTGCTCTGGCCCTTAGTTTCGGATACGAATGCAATATTTCGGTTGATGGGGTTTGGCTCGATTAAGAAAACCCAGTTATCTCGTTCTGCACCTAAAGGTTTTTTAGGGATTACAAATGCCAGACTAAGTTCTTACCTGCATTGGGAACAAGAGCCTTATATTTGGGAAAAGCCTTTTCGTTTTGGAACTATACGGCGTTATAAAATTGGGTTATTTAAAAATTTCAGATTCCTTGTTGATCTAGTTCCGAATGCTAATGGTACTGAAGTCCGCACACAATTTTGGATCACTCCACAAAAACCTTTTCTTTTTTCTTTTCTTAAATTTTGTTTTGAAGGTTTTCTAAAGCGACGTTATATCCAAATTCTAAAGAAATTTGATTCGTGCGCAACAAAAGAAACTCTACCATATATTTTTAATGGGCCAAAAACACTTGTTCGTGGAGCTGAATCAAAAATTCATTCTATCACAAACCAACTTATAAAAGAAACTCGACGAAAAAGAATCATTAATCACCTCCTTGAATATCTTCGGAAAGCTGATGATGAGGACTTAATTCGAATACATCCCTTTATGCTTGCTGAATATTGGGGAGAAAAAAAGTATTCTGTTTTAAATGTATTTCTACATGCAGCAAAATTAAATCTGCTAGATTTTTCATGGGATGTATGTTGCCCTAATTGTAAATACCCGAGAAATAACTTTAGGAAGCTAAAAGAGAGTAGAGCTAGTTTATTTTGCGATGAATGCGATCTTGAATATGATTTAGATTTTAATACAAATACCCATCTTGTATTCACTCCTCATCCATTAATACGAAAAATATCAGATAGAAAATATTCTCTTGGAGACCCCCAATCTACACCTCATAAAGTATCTCAACACTACTTGAATATTGGAGAGTCTGCTTATCTAAAAGTTCAGCTAGAAGAAGGAACTTACATATTTAAAAGTCATATGCATTCAGGCGAATTAATATTACACGTTCGTGAGGAAGGGTTAGATACAGTTTCTTTAATTATTACAGATGAAGATTTTGAGGGACAAGAGGTTAAAGTTTCAACTAACCCTAATCTTACATTTGTAAATAATTCTTCCAAAAAGATCGTCTGTTTTTTAGAAAAGAAAGACTGGAAGGAAGACGCAACTTATGCTAGTGAAGTTAGTTCCGCTCATGACTTCCGATCATTATTTTCGAGAGAAGCCCTTAAAGAGGGTGCCAATGTAAAAGCCTCAGGAGTAACCATACTATTTACAGATATTATGAACTCCACTGAATTTTATCAGCAAGAAGGTGACGACATGGCTATTGGTAGAGTGATGAATCATTTTAAAATAATTCAATCTATAGTTGCTGAGGAACGTGGTGGAATAGTTAAAACTATTGGTGATTCGGTAATGGCTGTATTCCGAGAACCTATTTCTGCATTAAAAGCAGTAGAACGTATCCAGCAGATTTTCTCAGGTTCTTCAGCACTTGGTGAATCTTTCAAGTTAAAAGCTGGTGTACATTATGGTGATTGTATGGCTGTAAATCTGAATGGGAGAACTGATTATTTTGGAACTACAGTTAATATAGCTGCTCGACTTGTGGATGCAGCTAAAGAAAAAGAAGTAGTCATTTCTGAAGCTTGTTATAATCATCCCGATGTTAAACTTTACTTAGAAAGGAAAGACAAAACTCTTTTTATAAAAGGAAATACTATTGAATTAAAAGGCTTTGAGGATAAAGAATTCAAAGTAAAACAACTTCGCTTAGAACGCCCATCTTTACGTTTAGTCGTTTAAATTTTTACTGATTTAATATTCAGTTTATTGTAGGTTAGTACACTCATTTTCTTACAATTGATATGCTATGAATAAAAGTAAAAATCATCATCCATCCATTGCCAATTCAATTACAGCAATGCGACCTAAAAAAAATATCGCGTTAGTGGCTCATGATCATCGTAAATTAGATCTCCTAGATTGGGCAGAGTTCAACCGGGATCATCTTTCTCATCATAATCTATTTGGAACAGGTACCACCGGCTCTTTAGTTGCGGAACGATTAGATCTTCCTGTTTTCACTTTCAAAAGTGGACCTCTTGGTGGTGATCTTCAGATTGGATCAGCTATCATTGATAATGAAATTGATATCATGATTTTCTTTTGGGACCCCCTTCAGGCTCAACCACATGATGTTGATGTGAAAGCACTGTTACGAATTAGTGTAGTCTATAATATTCCATTAGCATGTAATCGTTCATCAGCAGATTTTTTAATTTCATCACCACTTATGGAAACATCATACGACCGATTTATTGTCGATTACAGTCAACGTTTTAAAAAAGAACTCGGTGCCTAATTCATTATCAAAAGAAAAAAGTCCGTACTTATTACAACATCAAGATAACCCAGTAGATTGGCTTCCATGGGGTGATGAAGCCTTTGAAAAAGCACGTGAAGAGAATAAACCTGTGTTTGTCTCGATTGGCTATGCTACCTGCCATTGGTGCCACGTAATGGCTCACGAAAGTTTTGAAGATGAAGATATCGCTGAGCTACTAAATGAATCATTTATCAATGTGAAAGTTGATCGCGAAGAACGACCCGATTTAGATAGCACCTATATGACTGTGTGCCAAATGTTAAATGGACAAGGTGGCTGGCCCTTAACAATTATTCTAACTCCAAATAAAGAACCTTTTTTTGCAGCTACTTACATCCCTAAAGAAGCTCGCTTTGGAAGACTCGGATTGCGACAGCTTATTCCTGGTGTAAAAGGAATGTGGGTTAATGAACCTGAAAAAATTAAGAAAGCTGTTGAGAGTATTAAAGAAGGTTTTGGAAGATCTCAAGAGTTTGAATCAGGAGAATTCCCAGGAACTGAAGCAGTCGATTATGCCGCAGAGCAATTTGCAATGAGATTTGACGATGAATTTGGTGGATTCGGAAACGCTCCTAAATTCCCTTCTCCTCATAATCTCATGTTCCTTTTTAGACATTGGAAAAAAACCAACGATCAACGATTTTTAAATGGAGTTACTGATACATTAACTGCTATGCGACTTGGGGGCATATGGGATCATATTGGATTTGGGTTCCACCGATATTCAACGGATAGAGAATGGCTTCTCCCCCATTTTGAAAAAATGTTATATGACCAAGCACTTCTAATGATGGCATATACTGAAGCTTGGCAAATCACAAAAAAACCACTATTTAAACAAACGGTTTATGAAATAGCTGATTATGTATCTCGTGATTTGATGAGTAAAGAAGGTTCATTCTTTTCTGCTGAAGATGCCGATAGTGAAGGCGAAGAAGGCAAGTTCTATGTCTGGAAAATTAGAGAAATCGAATCCACTCTGACAAATGAGGAAACTAATTTTTTTACTACCCATTTCAATTTAAAAGAAGATGGTAATTTTGAAGATGAGGCAACCAAACAATTAACTGGACAAAATATACCTCATTTAACAAGAGAGTTGAACGAAAATGAATCAATACTTTGGGACCAGATTCGATCGAAATTATTTGAACGTCGTGTTCACCGTATTAGACCTTTATTAGATGACAAAGTACTGACAGATTGGAATGCACTGATGATCGCAGCCTTTGCAAAAGCAGGAGCAGTTTTTGAAGAAACATCATTTACACACCATGCTGAAAAGGCTTTCCTATTCTTAGAAAACCATTTGTTTGAGAGTAGTCAACTCCTTCATCGTTATAAAGAAGGTGAGGCTGCAATCGAAGCTTTTGCTGATGATTTTGTTTTTATGATTTGGGCAGGAATTGAACTTTATGAAACTACTTTTAAACCTGGTTTTCTTAATACTGCAATTAATCTCAACCAAGAATTTATAAATACTTTTTGGGATGAAGAACATGGTGGATTCTTTTTTAGTGTTAATGATGCCGATCAACCACTTGGTCGTCAAAAACAGATTTATGATGGAGCCGTACCATCTTCTAACTCAACGGCATTGCTAAATCTTATCCGATTAGGACGTTTTACCGGAGATACTTCTCTTGAGGAAAAAGCGAATGATCTAGGGAAATTCTTTTCTGCAGATTTAATTCGATCAGGTTCTAGTAGTACAATGAGTATGATGGGACTTCAATTTCTTTATAATGATCCTAAAGAAATCGTTATTGCTGAAGGAGAAAATGATACAGCAAAGTTTATACGCCATTTCCACTCAGAATTTGATCCTTCCAAGGTTTTATTATTTAGTCCTATAAAAAGAGACCAAAAACTTTTTAAAATTGCTCCCTTTTTAGAAACCCAACCTCCTATCGATCAAAAAACAACGGTGTATATTTGCAGGAATTATTCTTGTGAAAAACCAGTCTTTAAAATAAGTGAGTTAAATGCCATATAAATTTAACTTCTACTGATGTAGATTTAATTTATTCAATCCATTTATTATTGTAATACGTATTTAACAATAAACATTATTTATATGCTGTTTTTTATTCTTTCTGCACTTGGAAAATTTCTTACGCAGAATAATTCGAGAGATCGAGCCCTTTTACAACGTATTGCTTCTAAAGAACCAGACGCATTAAGTGAGCTATATGATCTTTATAGCAAACTTCTTTTTGGGCTGTTAAAATCAATCCTTAAAAAGACTGAGGAGGCAGAAGATATTCTTCAGGAAGTATTTACAACTATTTGGGAGAAAGCCGATCAATTTGATACTGAGCGAGGATCAGCATATACATGGATTGTATCAATAACAAGAAATAAAGGAATAGATCGTTTACGTTCGAAAGTTTATAAAGAGCAGAAAAAGCAGTCTACAAGTTTAGATGATGATGACGTTTTTCATCCCTTGTACTCTGAAGAAAATAATCCGCTTGAAAACACCATACTTTCTGACCGTGCAGAACGAGTTTATGGTGCTTTGCAAAAATTATCTGAAAAACAACGATCTGTTATCCAGGTAGCTTATTTTGATGGATTAAGTCAAAATGAAATTTCTGATAAATATGATATACCCTTGGGAACTGTTAAAACTAGAATGCGTGATGGCATGATAAAATTACGAGAGCTTTTAGCTCAGGAGATGGTCTAATGGCAGACAATAACAATACACAAAGTTTTGAAGAACTATGTGCTGGGTATGTACTAGGTTCTTTAAGCTCAGAGGAAAAAGCAAATTTTGAAACTTTCTTAGAGACTGCAAATGAAGAGCAATTAACTTTATTTCACGATATGGAAGCGATTGGAGCCGAAATGGCACTATTGTATCCAGAAGTCTCACCTTCTGATAAGATTAAACATCAATTAATAGAAATGGCTTGGGCTTCAATAAATGCTCGGACGGGTGCTAACATTCACTATCTATCTAGATTTAGATTCGCTATTGCTGCATCTGTTGTCTTTATGATAGCCTCCATCGCATTACTTTTTCAAACTCAGAATTTGAATCAAGATTTAACTATACAAATAGCTCTTGTTCAAGAACAACAAACAACTATTAAAACACTAGAAACAGAAGTTGAACGCAAAGAAGAATTATTAACCATTCTTGAAGCTCGTGATGTTGATCTAATTTTAATGGATGGGCTAGACGTAAACCCAAGCGGCTATGGCAAAGTTGTTTGGGATAAAGATAATGGTCAAGCTCTTTTGCAGGTTGCAAATATTCCTAAAGTACCAACGGCAAAAGAATATCAACTTTGGTTTGTGGTAAATAACCAACCAATTAGTGCAGGAGTATTTGCAGTTAATGACCCAACTCAGGATAACTTTTTTAAAATTTCAGAATTCCAGCAAACCAATGCTACAGGGGCATTTGCGATTACTCTAGAGCCAGAAGGTGGTTCGCCTCAACCCACTGGCGACATGTACTTATTAGGTAGTATGTGAAATTTGATTTTCAATTATTTTTGAAATTAGCCCTTTTTCGGAACGATTAAGGGCTTTTTAATTTTATTACTTCCAATCTGACTATTCAAGATTTTCGTATTGAGAAAGAGAACTACCCAATTGGGTTTAATAATAATTAATCAAAAAATCATGCAATCGATAAACAAGTTACTATCGTATTCGAGTATATTATTTCTATTTTTGTTTGGATTTACAACTATTTCAAACGCTCAAACTACTTACCAAGCTCAACTAAGTGGAAGCAATGAAGTTCCCGCAATTGTTTCTACCGCTGGTGGGTCGATAAATGCCACTTTAACCGGAACTGAACTAGTTATTGAAGGTTCATTTTCTGGATTAACTGGCGATTATGCAGCATCACATATTCATAGTGGAATGGCAGGTCAAAATGGTGGGGTAGTATTAGCCTTGTCACCTACCGTAAATGAAGACATGAGTAGTGGAACTTTTACAGCTACCAATAACACATTTACCCTATCGACAGAACAAATAGATCTGATGAGGAATCAAGGTCTATATATCAATGTACACTCAAGTGCATATGGTAGCGGAGAGTTAAGAGGGCAAATTACCCCAACAGCCGATGCATACTACCGTGCAAATCTATCTGGTGCTTTTGAAGTTCCATCTGTGAAAACTATGGCTTTTGGTGGAATAGTGTTTCAAGTAAACGGAGATTCACTTGTGGTATCTGGTTCTTTCAGTGACCTTAGTGGAGATTTTGCTGCATCTCATTTGCATATTGGAATCGCAGGAAGTAATGGCGGAGTTGCTTTTACGTTAAATGTAGATGCCGCAACCGACAATTTATCAGGTATTTATTCACCTGAAAACAATAGATTTGAACTCACTGAAAGTCAAAAGACTTCATTAATGAATCGCGAGTTTTATGTAAACGTTCATACATCCACTTTTGGTAGTGGCGAACTAAGAGGACAAGTGACTCCTCCAGTGACCGCAGCTTTCTATGCAAGTCTTTCTGGAAGTGCAGAAAATCCTTCTGTAAACACTTCTGCAATGGGTGCTGCTGTATTAGAACTTACAGGTGATTCTGTATATGTAAGTGGCTCATTTTCAGGATTAAGTTCTGCGTTTGCTGCGTCTCATCTTCATGTAGGTCATGCAGGAACTAATGGTGGCGTTGCATTCAGTTTAAATGTTGATACGAACACTGAAAATACAGGTGGATCATATACTGTAGCAAACAATTCCCTTGAACTTACACCAGCGCAAATTGAGATCATGGTAAATCGTGGTATCTATGTAAATGTACATTCAGCTAACTTTGGTGGTGGCGAATTACGTGGTCAGGTTTTGGGTGATGCAACTGCTTACTTCAAAACAAAACTTTCAGGTTTACATGAAATTCAGCCAATTTTTACTGAAGCAATGGGTGCTTTGAATGTAGAAGTTAGTGGAACTACTGCTATAGTGACTGGTGGATTTTCAGGATTAAGTTCTAATTTTGATGCCTCAATCGCTGGTGGTGCACACTTACATGCAGGGCCTGTAACTGGAAATGGTGGTGTTGAAGTATTAATAAACACTACAGTTGAAGAAGACACTGCTGGTGTGTATGAGGCTTCTATGAACACTGTTGCTTTAACTGAAGAGCAACTTACTTTACTCTTTAATGAAGGCATGTATGCTAACATACACACGACTGGATTTGGATCAGGCGAACTTAGAGGACAGCTTCTTTTTGGAGATAATCTATACCCAGAAATGTCTGAACTGACGGCTCCTGAAAATGAAGCTATGTTAACTTTATCTGGACCTTCTACAATTCTATTTGAAGCTACTTGGACAGAAGCAACTGACGCTAATGATAATGAGTTAAATTATATTTGGCAGTTATCAACAGATACTGAATTCGATAATCTTCTAGTTAATGCTAGTGTAGGGTCTGAAACATCTTTTACTGCTGATTTTGCTACATTAGATGCAATTTTTGAAGAAGCTGGTGTAGCAATAGGATCAACTGCAACACTATATCACAGAGTAATTGTAAGTGATGGTAGTAATGAGACTATTAGTCAAACTAGATCGGCAATCATAGAACGCGGTCAAGTAACCGCTTCAGAAGATGAATTTGATACTAAACCACTTGCGTTCGGATTAGATCAAAATTATCCTAATCCATTCAACCCATCTACGAGCATTAACTTTACATTAAGCGAAACTGGAGAAACAAGCCTTAAAGTATATAATATGCTTGGGCAAGAAGTTGCTTCAATTGTAAATGGACGACTATCAGCTGGCAATTACAGCTATTCATTTGATGCAAGTCAATTGTCATCTGGAATGTATATTTATCAACTTAGAGCTCAAAATATGACGGTTACTAAGCGAATGACTCTTATTAAATAATACATTTAATAATGGAATTTTAGGGTTGTCAATTTCACGATTGGCAACCCTTTTTATTTTCTGAAATAAAAAAGGCGCAATTAATGCGCCTTTTTAAAAATTTAAAATATGGTTTCCTGAATTAGTTGCCCATCATCATACTAAATATCATTTCCTGAAGACCTATTAAACTAACTCCAGCAGGAACTTCAACCATTGCTTTAGCAATGCTAGATTTATTTACATTAGTAACTTCCATTGCAATATTAGTTTCGCCCTTCTCATGAACTTCTATTAACAATGGGAAATTTTTGGATTTAAACTCTTGTGTTAATCGAGTTGAAGAATTTTTCATACTTTCTGGGACATTTTTCCATGGTTCTGCTAACATTCCCCAGTTTATATCTATAGAAGAAGTTAACCACACAGAAAGTGAGCTCTTATTCTCACTATCTTCAATTAGTAACTCAGTTGCATTATAACCTAAAATATTTCTGGTTTTATTGGTGTATGAAAATGTGGTGTTAGATTTCACAGTAATATCATTTTCATCACTGCCCATCATCCCTGCCATTTGAAAAAACCCTTCCAATTCTTCTTTAGTAAATTGAAGTGCTTTATTCTCTCCCATCATCACTATAAAATCTTTTTTGTCATTTCTGATAAGAAGTCCAGAGGCATCGAAACCATCCATAACATTCATGGATTCATCGCCTTTCACAATGATTCGATTTGAAGTTGTATAGAGATTTATTTCACTAGTTTGAGGAACACCATCATTTTCCCCATACATTTTCATCGTTATTTGCCCCTCGAATTGTGCATAAATAGACGTAGGCATTGCAACTATACCCACTAATGCTAAACTGAATAGTATCTTTTTAATCTTCATAAATCTCTTTTTATTTGTTATTAATCATTGGGATGTAAACGTAAAAAAGTTTGCGTTGTTACATGACTTTAGTCAAGTATAAAATCATTTAATCCAACATTTACTTTTTTAATCCATCCCCCAGCTACAACATCATCGCCTTCGTAACAAACAACAGCTTGCCCAGGAGTAATAGCTTCGCGACCTGTTGGGAAGTGGACGCGTATTTCGTCTTCTCCTGTTTGAGTTATGGTACCAAGAGCTCCATCATCGTTGTAACGAATTGCTCCGATGATATCCATTTCCTCTTTTGGGATTTTATCGTATTTGATTAGGTTTATTTCTTGAGCAATCAGCGTAGAGCTAATCAAATCTTTCTTTTCACCTATAGTGATGGTATTTGAAAATGGATTGATGTCGGTAACATATATGGGCTTACCCATTGGTAAATTCAAACCACGGCGTTGTCCAATGGTATAAAATGGATAGCCTTCATGCTCTCCTACAATATTGCCCTCTTGATCTACAAACTTCCCACCACTTACTTTCTCTTTAAGTCCAGGCACTTTGTCTTTAAGAAATCTTCGATAGTCATCGTCTGGAACAAAACAGATTTCATAAGAATCTGGCTTATTCGCCACATTCAGTAAACCGTGATCTTCAGCAATTTGTCGAATCTCAGTTTTTGGGTATTCTCCTAGTGGAAAAATAGTGCGAGCTAAATGCTTTTGAGCCACTCCCCAAAGTGCGTAGGATTGATCCTTCTTAGGATCATGACCTCGTGAAATTACATGTCGACCATTCTCTTCTCGTACTTTGGCATAATGTCCGGTTGCTATAAAATCACATCCTAAATTATCCGCACGTTTTAGGAGCGCAGCCCATTTAATATGAGTATTACATAAAACACATGGATTTGGAGTTCTACCTTCCATATAATCGCCCACAAACCGATCGATAACCCAATCGCCGAATTCTTCTCTGATATCTACTATGAAGTGCTTAAAACCATGATTTACGGCGATATGGCGAGCATCGTTCATACTCTCTACTGTACAACATCCAGTCTCCTTTCCGTTATCCCCGCCACTACGGTGATAATCCCAGGTTTTCATCGTAATACCGATAACTTCGTATCCTTGTTCTCTTAGCATTACGGCAGCCACTGAGGAGTCTACTCCTCCGCTCATTGCCACTAATACTCTTCCTTTTTTACTCATTTGTTCACTTCATTTTTTTCTGAGCACAAAGATAAGGCTTTTTTTAATGAAGGAAGCAATTGCTTGATTGTTAATTGTGATTGAGGGGATAGATTTATGTTTTCTTGGGTTTCAAATGTAGGATTTCATTTTTTCAATTTAAATGAAATAGCTTCAACTCTGATGATTAGCTAAATTATCGCATCCATATTTCAATATTGATTAATAAATACTTTATTTAGTACATGTGAAGACCCCTGGTGTATATATTGAAGAAAAGAATGCTTTTCCAAATTCTGTTATTGAGGTAGCTTCTGCTATTCCTGCATTTATTGGTTATACCGAAAAAGCATATATCAACGGGAAAACATTGAACAACAAACCTTGGCGTATTAACTCTATAACAGAATTCCATCAATATTTTGGCTATGGAGCAACACCAAAGTTCAGCTTCGATGAAAAACCATTAAATGGTTTAGATAATGCAGATTTTACTTACGATGACAAGGAATATATTCTTACTCAAACGAACCTAAATTACCTTCTCTATCGTTGTATGCTGCTTTATTTTAATAATGGTGGTAGCTCATGCTATATCGTATCAGTTGGGGATTATGGTTCTAATGTTGAGCCCAATAAATTAATATCTGGAATTAATTCACTTCTTAAAGAGACAGAACCAACAATAATTATTATTCCCGAAACTACTTTACTTAGTTTTGAAGATAGTACGATTGTTCAACAAGAAGCTGTTGCCCATTGCGGGATTATGCAAAACAGAATTACTATTCTTGATATCTGGGAAGGATTTAAAAAGAGACATGATACATCTGGTGATTGTATTACAAAGTTTCGAGAATCCTTAACTTTCAACAATTTGGATTTTGCAATCACATATTACCCTTGGATAAATTCCAGCATTGTTAAGGTTAATGAATTGAGCTATGAATTCATCTCAAACTTAGGAGAACTTCAATCACTACTATTATCTGAAATTAGAGACCCTGAAGAATCATCAATACAATCAGAAAAGGCACAGGCTATTAATAATATTTCCAACAATTGGACAAGTTTAACTACTGATGAAGCAAAAGCTAGAAGACGTAATGTGGATTCAATTCTCAAATCAATTAGTTCACTTTATAAGATTATTTTGAATGCCATAACGCATAAACTCAATAGATTACCGCCAGCTTCTGCTATGGCTGGTTTATACACAATGGTTGATAATTCTCAAGGAGTATGGAAAGCTCCCGTAAATATTAGCTTGAACTCCGTTATTTCACCAACTGTTGATTTAACAAGCATTGAACAAAAGGATTTAAATGGAACTGTTCAAGAAAAATCAATTAATATGATCCAGAATTTTATTGGAAAAGGAACTTTAGTTTGGGGAGCATCAACTCTAGGTGATTCAAGTTTACCCTTTTGTTGTATTAATATTCATCGTACTAAAATCATGCTTGAAGAATCAATTCGTTTAGCTATCAAGACGTATGTTTTTGAACCGAACGAACATAATGTTTGGGTTACGATCAAAAGCATGTTATCAAATTTCCTTTCTGGCATATGGAAACGTGGTGGCTTGGCAGGCGCTACTCCTTCTGATTCCTTTATCATAAAAGCTGGTTTAAATGAAACAATGACTGCTAGAGACATTAGTGACGGAATATTAAAAGTCACTGTACTTGTAGCAATTCATAGGCCTTCAGAGTTTATAGAGCTTAGTTTTATTCAGCAGATGCAGAAATCTTAGCGTACCTAAATAACTGAAAATTAGACTTACAATTAAACTAATAAACCTCGTGTCAATTACTCCTCAACTTCTCCCAATACGAATTCTTCTTCTATATACCCACCACGTGTTGAAAGAATCTTGAGTGTTCCTTTCACTCCTTCTATTCCATTTAACTGAACACTAAATTTACTCGTTTTTTGTTCTCCAGCATCAGTATAACCTGCCTTTATAGTTTTATTATAGGTTGTCGGACTAAGAATTTTCACTTTAGCATCTTCATGCCCTTTGGTGAATTCTTCATCAAATGAAAGCATTAACCTGTCTTCTTGAACAATCTTAACTAGTTGTGCCTGTTTTAATGCAACAGGTAACTTACCAGTATTCGACCATCTAATTTCAATTTCATAAATGTTGTCATTCCCTTTTGTGATTTCTACTTCATCTAAGGAGATTTGTGGTAACTCCATCGCCATTGCTAAATTAAATAGTGCCTGCTTTTTTGCCCAACCTTCTACTTGCCAAGCTGGCCCATTTTGACTAAAAAATTTCGGGTGAAATCCACCAATTTCAACTTTACCAAAGTCAGGATGATCAAACTCTTCCCATTCTCTAAATCCACGTCCTTCATTTTCACGATCGTCCCAAGTTAATCCATCAAAATCGTCGTATATACCATCGTTGTTATAATCTTCCATGGCCCCATTATTCCAAAGTTCATCTCCATACCAAATCGAACCAAAATAGAAGTAACCAAAATCAGGTCCATGACCAAATAACGGTTGTGGTGTTGAAGGATCTCCAGTTACTCGATTAGTTGGGTAGCGTGTCATATAAGTTTCATATACATCACCAGCCCAAGGGTAATTAGTGATTTCTAGACCCATCTCATCGTACTTTTCATAAATAGCTAAATCTTCAGGATACATCCTTTCTGCACTTTTCGAAGTAGAAGGCGGTCTTAAATGCATTGGGACTCTAGTATCCATAGAATTTACAACTGAGATATTTGGATGGGTTAACATCCACATAACCACTGACTTTGACTCTGGTTCACTTAAAGGAAATTCACCAGCTCCATTCTGAGTATATCCCCTACCAGTTGCATCTTTTCCGATATCTGGTCTCCAGTTTTCAGCGTAATTTCGATGTAAATCTAAGCCACCTACACCGTCTTCGTTATAATCGCCATCACCATCATTATCTATACCTTCTGTATAAACAAACCATTCGCCTTTTCCTTCCAGAACTCGTTGCATTAATCGACCTTTTGGATCTCTAGGGTCAATGATATAATTCGCTTCATCGAGTTCGTCTTCATTTGCTTTGCGTCGGATTTGATAAATTATTCCATCACCATCTAAATCTTCTTCAGAATCTTCATCTAACAAACCATCTCGATCATTATCGTGCGGCCGTACTGAACTACGATTTCTTTGTGCTGTATGTAAATATAAATTTGATCCATCTGGATTATTTTGAGGTCTTAAATAGATCGTTTTGGTATCAATAAGTTCTGTGATTGCTTCATCTTTTCCATAATTAGTAAGCAGATGATGTGTTAACCATAGAATAGATTCACTACTGGTAATTTCACCACTATGTCGTCCACCTTCGAAATAGGCGGCTGGTTTATCAGTGTCTTTTCCAGTTTCTTTATTAGTGATAGTCATTTGAAGTATCGGTCTTCCTTCAAAACTTCTAGTAACCTCGTATAGGTCGGTTATCTCTGGAAATTCTTCTGCCCAAGTTTTGTACCAATGATACATTACATCAACTGTGTGATAACCATCAAAGCTAATTTCTTCACCTGGCTCATAAATTACTTCTGGGTGCATATGCTGCGTAAAGAAGCTAATTCCATGTCTCTCTCCTTTCACTGTATACATTAAAGTATCTTTGTCAGACTCTGGCCAGCTATATGGATTTAAGGTTCTATATTCCTGAGAAAAAGATTGTGAATAAAACAGGATGGATATTAAAAAGAGCAAATAAGTCTTCATAGTTAGCTAGATTGAATTAGTTATCAAGCTTGGAGTTTAGTTAATACACTCAGCATTTACAATATGAAGCTTACCCATTACTACATTTTATTAGTTTTGATAATTGATGTATAAATAGATATTCAATCTAAAAATCTGAATATCATATTTCAGGAAATATATATTTGAAATCCAGATAGATTGATACTAAACTGAATCTAAATCTAAAGTAGTTAAATCATTCTCTAAAACTCATGAAATCTATCTTATCGTTTTTTCTAATTTCTTTGTTCGCTCTAAATATACATGCACAAGAAGCCAAATTTCCTATCGTAAAAGGTTTTGGCGGAATTTATGAAATAGCTGATGCTGTTAACCCAGATCCAAGTTTTGACTATAATATTGTAATCGATTTAAAAACATTACAAAGAGACAAAGAAAGTATTAATCCTGGTTTAAATAATGTTGCTAGAATGATGAATTTACATGGATTAGGCGGTGTTAATCCTGAGAAACTAAAAGTTGCCGTAATTATTCATGGTGGTGCAACCGATGTAGTTCTAAATAATGCTACATATCAACAGCGTTATGAATTGGATAATCCAAATCTGGAATTAATAGATGCTCTGAAATCAGCTGGTGTTGAAATATATGTATGTGGTCAATCCTTGTTATCTAGAAAATATGCGCTTGAGAGTATAAATCCTGAAATCAAAATTGGACTTTCTATGCTAACTACATTTACAATGTATATGAACAATGGCTATGTCCCGCTAGTATTTGATTAAATACTACACCAATCCTACTATTAAATAAGGAAGATATATAATCAAGTCATATATAAATATGGCTTCCAAGGATCTTGGACATTCCCGTTATAATCACGGAAGAAAGTAATTGGAATAGGACGATATGGTTTAGATAGAAGCTCCATCTTTGATTCTCTAAGCGTCATACTTCCTTTTTTAACATTACACTTTTCACAAGCTGTTGTTAAGTTTTCCCAAGTATCGGCCCCACCTCTACTTTTTGGAAGAATATGATCTATTGTAAGCTTCGATTTCCTACTACAATATTGACAGGTAAAACTATCGCGTCGCATTATATTTCTTCTTGATAGAACCACCTTGGTATATGGGATGCGAATATAATTTCTGAGGCGAATTACTGATGGATATTGATAAGCATCTCGTGGAGTACGTAGTTCTTTCTCAGGGTCATCATGCAACAGTTCTGCTTTCTCTAGAAAAAGTAATTTCATAGAGCGTTGCACCGAGCAAATGCTCAAGGGTTGGTAATCTTGATTGAGGACTAGTACGTTAGCGTTCATGTACAACCGTATTTGGTTTATTTCTTTTCTGTAGGATTATTTCTTTCAGGAGAGAACGCAGGATATCAACAATAAAAAAGGCGTACATGTTTATCACAAGTACGCCTTAGTATGAACTATTTTACTCTTAAATTCAAGAGATTAAAAACCTAAATATCCAAATATCTCTTCTCGTACACTAGCATTTATAGATACTGCGAGCAGTATCGAAACTAGCAAACCAAATAAAGCATAGCTAAGGTCTTTAAAAACCATTTTGGAAACCTTCGCTATAGGTTTACCCATTTGATATCCTTTTTCTTTTTCCTTGTTAAGTAGATCAACAATGCTCATTCCAATTTCACGTCCTGCTAATAAGCCAAGAAACACCCACGTGGTACTCATTGGGACTGTACTAACAGTAAGCTTGTATACAAGTAGAATTGCGTATATAAAATCAATAATAGTAGCGGATCTGATATCAGTTACACGGGATTTTTCAGTTACAATTTGTTGAATCTTATCTCCTCTCAAGTAGAATAATATTCCTAAACCAAAGAAAATAAATAGAGAGAATCCAAGGAACTGTCCGATGCTTAGTGCTCGTGGAAGATAAACCGCTACATTTGCTGCATCTTGCATTACCCAGACAGCCCATAAGGAACCAGAAGTGATCCATTGAATTGGAAGCCAGAATTTGCCAGGTTCAGTATTCGAAAATCTTTTTTCTAGTGATTTTGTAACTAATAACCACGTTAATAAACCTGCAGCTAAAGCAAGGCCATATCCACTTAAACTTTTACCTAGTACGGATACTATAGCTTCAGTATCTGTAGCGAAACAACTTAATAAAAGGAAAGTTGTTGATACCGGCATTCTCATTCGAGTAAGAATCAATAAAAAAATTGGTGCGGCAACTTGTAGAAATGTAAAATTACTTGGGCTTTCACTAAATCCTTTTGATGCAAGACGCTGATAGCTAACATCTCCATCATATAGAATAAAACTAACTGTAACTACAACCAGAAAAATCCCTCCGATATATAACCACAAATGCCACCATTTTTTATCTTGATTTGATGCAAGAAAAGTACCAATAGTTTGAATACTATCATTTGCTATTGCTGAATAGCCAGCAAAAAAGAATCCTACCCACATAGCAATCTGTGCATATGGAAAAGTAACTCCTGCTACAAAAAAGAATAAACCTATTAGCCCTATAAAGATTCTTTCTTGTTTTATTACAATATAGAAACTGTTTGGTATTAGGTTTTCTATAAAACTACTGCCGTTCTGCGATTCTGAATTTTCTGACATTTAGTAAAGATTGAGCTGAATTAATTACCCCTATAGAATACCAAATTGATATTAACAAAGTATTATGAATTCTATGCTTTCTTCAAAAAGTATAGTTTTAATAAATTAGGATTTAATAATGAGTATCCGATATAAAAAGAGGTTTGTGATAGTTTTTGACCTTTTTTAATGTATATAATACCTATGAAGCATTTTTTCTATAATATCTAGTTATCGGCGTTAATAACAATTTTCTTCTTTTCATGCCTTATTACTTGTTTCTGGAATTCAAAAAGTATAGTATATCCTCCGAAAATTAACGGGTATTATTACATGCATATAAAGAAGGAACTGATTCTAAAATCTGATTTCGAAGAAGTTGAAAAGGTGGAATATCTTCTCAATGATTTACAGACGGAACTTGGCTTTGACGACGAATTTTATGCTAAGTTAATGCTAACTGTTTCAGAAGCAGCTACTAATGGTATACTACATGGAAATCAGCTTGATTCTTCTAAAAAAGTAGTTCTTACTGCTGAAAGTGATGGGAAATCACTCATCTTTACTTCTAAAGATGAAGGACAAGGATTTGTACCTGAAGAAGTTCCTGATCCACTTGCTGAAGAAAACCTTCTTAAACCAAGTGGTCGCGGTGTATTCTTGATGAAAGAATATGCTGAATCCGTTGAATACCAAGATGGTGGTACAAAATTAATTTTAGAGTTTAAACTTCCTTAATTCATCAGCGATGCAAAATACTCAGGGATCTTAGTTTCAAAGGTCATTCTCTCTTTTGTTACTGGATGATTTATTGAAATTGAAGCGGCATGGAGTGTTAACCTCTTTATTCCTTTTTCTTTTTTCCCATACATTTTATCGCCAACAACAGAATGTCCAGCTTCCGAAAAGTGAACTCGAATTTGATTCTTTCGTCCTGTTAAAAGATTGATTTCTAGTAAACTATATTTATCTGATTCTTTCAGAACTTTATATTCTGTTTTCGAAAGCTTTCCTCCACCATCTTCACCAACTGTGTATACTCTATGAATACTATTTTCTGTGAGATAGGAGCTGATAATATCTTTCTTTTTATCTAGAGAACCATATACAACTGTATAGTATGTTTTCGTCGCTTCTTTCCAGTTATCCTGTAAATAGCGTTTCGATTCTTCATTTTTCGCAAATACTAAAACCCCAGAAGTATCTTTATCTAATCGATGAACTATAAATACTCTGTTTCTGGATTTTGGATTCCCTTTTCGAACATAATTATTTAGTAGTGAAGTAACTGTATTTTCAGTTTCCTTATCGTTACCTACAGTTAATAAACCATGTACTTTTTCAATCACAATTATATCATGATCTTCAAATAAAATGGTTATTCCTTTTGGGTGGAATCTTTTTGGTGATCCTTTAAATTTCTTTCGATGATCTTTCATTACTAAGAGTAGGGATTTTTATGTTAATAAGAACGATAGCTTTTAAGGGTAGAATCGATTTAAGTCTTTTCCTGACTTACGAAATACATTCAAATAAAAAAAGCCAACTCACTTTCGAAAGTCGGCTCTTTTAAAATATTTAGTAAACTAAAACTTACTTATGCTAATTGAGCATCTAGTTGTTTTGTTAAGTGAGTTTTTGGAACTGCACCAATAATCTGATCAACAACTTCACCATTTTTGAAAATTAGTAGAGCTGGAATACTTCTGATTCCATATTTCACAGATACTTCTGGATTATTATCTACATTTACTTTACCGATCTTTGCTTTACCAGCATACTCACCTGCCATTTCTTCTACAACTGGTCCAATCATACGGCAAGGTCCGCACCATTCTGCCCAAAAATCTACCAATACAGGATGCTCAGATTTCAATACTTCTTCTTCAAAATTGCCATCAGTAAATTCTACTGTGTTAGCCATAATTTTTCTTTTTTTTAGATTAATAATTTTTTCAATTTCATCTATGAATATCCGAATTTCTCATCCCTTTTACACATTGTTTATTGTTATTGGGAAGATTGGGTTCCTTTATGAAAATCTGCACCTATTTACTTCTAAATAGATTCAGAGCCAAATAAGATTAAATTTATAGAGTCAGATTAATTGGTTAAAACTAACTGTACCGCTTCTTCACCTAATACTTTTTTCAATCCTTTCAGTAGCTCATCATTAGGTTCAACAACAAAATTACGCACATTCATTTTAATTGGCGCCGTTGCTTCTTTACTATGAACTGCCAACTTTACCATTGTTGTTCCTTTATTCAACTCAAAAAGTGTCTGCATTTGATTTAAGTCCTCAGCACTAAGTCCGTTTGTACTTATATCTAGCTTCAATCGAAGTCGATCTTGAAATTTTTCGCGTAAATTTTCAACACGTTCCATATTCATAACTATTAAACTATTTCCACGATCACGCATGCTGTACCGACCTGTAAAATAGATAACGTTATCCACCTGAAGTAGCGCAGAAAACTTATCGAATTCTTTACTAAACACGCATACTTCCATAGAGGAATACAAATCTTCTACCATCAAAAAGGCTATTGGCCTTCCTTTTTTATCAACTATTTGTCGCTTCCCTGTTATTATAGCAATGAATCTTAATTCAGATTCATGTTGTAGCTTTAAAATATTCTCTTCCTTTAAATTCTGTTTACCAAAAAGTTTTATATCCTCTTTATATCGATTTAATGGATGACCACTTAAATATAAACCTATCAGTTCCCTTTCTTTGTTTAGGCGCTCAATCGTACTCCATTTTGGAACATCTTTTAATTTTGGCTCCATTAATGCACCACTTCCTGATCCCCCTCCAAATAGATTCACTTGATTTAAGCGTTGCTCTTCCTGTTTTCTTGTTGCAAATGATAGAATATCCTCAACACCAAACAACAACTTTGCTCTGTTATCATCTAGATCATCAAAAGCTCCAGCTTGAATTAAACTTTCTAAAGTTCGCCTATTGCAAACTCTTAAATCTACCCGCGATGCAAAATCAAATACACTTTTGAATAAGCCATTCTCTTCTCGCTCTTCCACAATATGAGCTATTGCTGAAGACCCTACACCTTTAATTGCAGACATACCGTATTGAACACGCCCATCTTTAGCCGCAAATTTACCTCTAGCAGTATTTATATTTGGAGGATCTAGCGGGATATCCATTTTTTGACACTCTTCAATAAAAGAAGCCACTTTTTTAATATCACTCATGTTATGAGTCATTACTGCAGCCATATAATCAGCTGGGTAATTCGCTTTGAAATACATGGTATGATAAGCAACAACAGAATATGCAGCGGAGTGAGATTTATTGAATCCATAACCTGCAAACATGGCCATCTTATCGAAAACTTCTTTTGCTGTCTTCTCTTCATAGCCAAGCTCTTTAGCCTGTTTCACAAACTTCTCTTCCTCAGGTGGAAGAAGTTCTGGCTTCTTCTTACCCATGATTCTACGAAGTACATCCGCTTCACCTAACGAATAGCCACCCATCTGTTGAGCTACTTTCATAATCTGCTCTTGATAGATCATGATTCCAAAGGTGTTTTCGAGTAGAGGAATGAGATCTTCATGATCATATTCGACCTTTTCTCGCTCATGTTTTCTTTCAATATAATTGGGAATAAACTGCATTGGGCCTGGACGATACAAGGCATTCATTGCAATTAAATCATTTATGTCGGTGGGTTTAAGGTTTTGGAGATGTTTACGCATCCCTTCGCTCTCGAACTGAAACGTACCTAATGTTCCACCCTTTTGATATAACTTATAGGTAACGGGATCATCAAGTGGAATGTCATCTAAGTTATATTCTTTACCATGATTTTCTTTTACAAAGCTAATTGCTGTTTTAAGAATTGAAAGTGTCTTTAATCCAAGAAAGTCCATTTTCAACATTCCTGCATATTCAATAACACTTCCATCAAACTGAGTAACAGTAAGGTCGGCATCTTTTGCGGTACTTACAGGGATAAATTCTGTTAAGTCATCTGGAGCTATAATTATTCCAGCAGCATGTATTCCAGTATTGCGAACTGAGCCTTCCAGAACGTGTGCCATTCTTAAAGTTTCGGCCTCTAATCCTTCTCCTGCCTTAATATCTCGAAGTTCTTTCATCTCTTTGAAAGCATCATCAAGTGATGTTCCTGGACGTTCAGGAATTAACTTAGCAATCCGGTCTGCATCAGATAAAGGGAGATCCAACACTCTGGCTACATCCCTCACGGAAGATCGAGCCGCCATCGAGCCAAATGTGATGATATGTGCTACCTGATTCTTACCATATTTATTAACAACATATTCGATTACCTTTTGCCGACCATCGTCATCAAAATCAATATCAATATCTGGCATTGATACTCTTTCAGGATTTAGAAAACGCTCAAAAAGAAGATCATATTTTAAAGGGTCGATATTGGTAATTCCAGTACAATAAGCAACCACAGATCCCGCTGCTGATCCACGTCCTGGACCAACATAAACATTCATTTCTCGAGCTGCAGCTATGAAATCCTGTACAATCAAAAAGTATCCAGGAAATCCCATGTCTTTTATAATCCCCAGTTCTAAATCTATACGATCTTTTATTTCAATGTTGAAATCTGGATATCGAGATTTTGCACCTTCTAGGGTTAAATGGTGAAGATATTCATCCTCATTTTCAAAGCCATCTGGTATTTCAAACTTTGGAAGAATTACTTCCCTAGCTAGTTTGATTGGCTCAATTTTGTCTACTATTTCCTGGGTATTTGCAATGGCCTCTGGCATATCTGAAAACAATTCTACCATTGCTTCTGTATCTTTGAAGAAGAATTCCTCATTTGGGAATCCATATCTAAACTCTCTTCCTTTTCCTATTGGTGTGCTAACCAAAGTTCCATCATCAATACAAATAAGAGCATCATGTGCTTTAGCATCTTCTTTTTCTAGATAAAATGCATTATTGCTAGCAACCAGCTTTACTCCATATTTAGCTGAAAACTCTCTGAAAACTTCGTTAACTCTTTGTTCTTCATCTAAACCATGGTTTATTACTTCGAGGTAGAAATCTTCCCCAAATACTTCCATCCACCACTTTAGTTCTTCCTCAGCAAATTCCTCTCCTTTGTTAAGAATAAGGTCACCAAGTAGCCCTCGAGTATTTCCACTAAGACAGATTAAATCTTTACTGTATTTCTTGATTACTTCTTTATCAACACGAGGAAATTTATAATAGTACCCTTCAGTAAAGCCAATAGAGCATAATTTTGAAAGGTTTTTATAGCCTTCCATGTTCTTAGCCAGCATAGGAATTTGATACCGTCGATCTCGATTTTCACGCGTAAACTTCTTTTGAAGGCGGTCATCAACCACAAAAAACTCACATCCTACAATGGGTTTTATTCCTTCATTATTTGCGGCAGATACAAATGCGAAAGCGCCATACATGTTACCTTTATCAGTAAGTGCAACAGCAGGCATACCCAGTTTTTTTGCCTTTGCTACTAATTCCTTTACGCCAGCAGTAGCTTGAAGAACTGAGTATTTTGAATGGCAATGAAGATGTGTAAATACTACGTTTTCGTCTAGCTTAACATCAATCTCTAGGCTCGATGAAGCGTCCGTGGTACTCGCTTCTGTGGTCTCCTCTTTTTTTTTGAGCCTTGAGGGTGACACTAAGTCAATATAGTTTTCCTTTACAATATAGCTTTGAGCAGATTCGTACAGTTTGGCATCTAGTGGGAAATTCACTTTAATAATACCTAATCGAATTAACTCAAGAAAAGCCCGAGTTGTTGCTTCTACATCAGCTGCTGCATCATGCGCATCTTCAAATCCAACATTAAAAAGTTTGTGATGAAGCTCGCCTAATGTTGGCCACTTAAATCCACGTCCACCAGGAATGGCAACATATTGGGTACTCTCATCTTTCGTATCAATCTTCGGCTTATCGATAATTGCTGACGGAATCTTTTTACGAAGATACTCGGCGCCCATTACGCTTTCATCAAAAGAAACATTATGCCCCACAAGAAAATAGGCTTTATCCATATCCTTGCGGAATTCTTTCAAAACAAATTCAAGATCGTGCCCTTCAACTTGCGCTTTCTTTGTTGAAATCCCGTGGATTTTTTCAGAATTAAACGGAATCGTAAATCCTTCTGGCTTAACGATATAGTTCCCGCTCGACATTAATTTCCCAGTATGATCGTGTAATTGCCATGCTAACTGAACAAGTCGTGGCCAATTATCGAAATCTGTAATTGGAGCTGAATAATCTCGTGGAAGACCTGTGGTCTCGGTATCAAAAATTAGATACATGCAACACTATTTGTGTATTTAAACTGTTATAAAGTGTGTAATAGGATAACGTTATTCATGCTAAAAAGCTTTGAATTCGTTACTATACAGAGTATTAAATTTCACACCAAGGGAAAAATTAAATGAATAAAAAAATTCTACTAACAATTACTGCATTATTCATCACTCAAGTGGGTTTTGCACAGATTGAACTTGATGATTATGTAAATAATGTTTCTGAAGCTTTTGACGGCACTACCGTTACTACCTTTCAATATACAGCAGTTGAAGGAACTCCATTTTTATTTGAGAACTTTGTAAAAGGAGTACTCATATCAGGAAAATCACAAACCGTTCCTGTTAACTTGAATTTCGATTTAGCAAATAATCAGATTATAATTTCTCAAGACAGAAAACTAATTGGAATTGATAATGCAGCCGTAACTTCAATTAAAATTGAGTCTCCAAATATTACTTTCAAAAATCGCTTTAACACAAATGGTAAAGACGACTTAAATAAAAACTCACTTTTTGAAGTCGTTTTTGAAGGGGATACATTTTCACTACTGAAACATACTGGAGTAACATTACAGAAGGATGTTTCCTCCTATGGTACAGCAGTCCAAACTGATGTTTATGTAAAATACACTTCATATTATGTTATTAAGAATGGTGAATTCGACAGACTTAAAATGAATAAAAGAAATATCCTTAGAGCTTTTGGGGATAAACGTAAAGCCGTTGATAGTTATGCAAAGGAAAACCGAACTGATTTTAAAAATGATGCTGATTTAGCAAAACTATTTAGTTATGCTAATTCTCTATAAAAAAATCTACTTTGATTTTACTAAGCTGTTCATAGAAATATGAACAGCTTTTTTTTGATATGCGATTTACTTTAGTAATTATTACACATATAATGTACATATAATTTACTTGTGTAATAATTGACGAATGGCTGAACTTAAATCTTACTCTACTTCCTCAAAGAATGAGGAGAGCGCACTATTAAAACTATCGCAAAAGATAGAAACTGGTTTTCCTTCACCCGCTAGTGATCATCTTGAAAAAGCATTAAGTCT
Source organism: Balneolaceae bacterium (assembly GCA_965212165.1). Lineage (GTDB taxonomy): Bacteria > Bacteroidota > Rhodothermia > Balneolales > Balneolaceae > RHLJ01. The sequence continues at coordinate 127,215 of OZ243096.1, forward strand.
TGAAGATTTAATAGTACGACGTCCCAGTTCTACTTTTTTTGTAAGAGCTGAGGGAAATGCCATGAAAGCTGAAGGTATTTTCGATGGAGATATTCTTGTTATCGACCGATCTCTTAATGCTATTGAAGGTTCCATCATAGTGATTTCATTAGATGAAGACGTCATTATTCGAAAATTTACAAAAAAAGGAAATCGAATATTTTTAGTGTCTGGAGATGATAAATATGCTCCAATACCAATTGGCAGAGAAACTAATTGGATGATTTGGGGTGTAGCTACTCACTTGATTCATAAGTTCAAAAATTCAGCTTAAAACAAAAAAAATACTAAATGAGCATCATTCAATTTTTTAATACGGCACGATTATGATGACCACAATTAAAACATACCGAGATATTCTAGTTTGGCAAAAAGCAATGCTTCTAGTTAACAAGATATATAAGATAACTACTAATTTTCCTGATAAAGAAACATATGCGCTCACAAATCAGCTTCGAAAAAGTGCAATCTCAATCCCATCAATAATTGCTGAAAGTTACGGGAAATGTTCTTCTGAGGATTATCTTAGACTTCTAAATGTGGCACTAGGTTCTCTTTTTGAACTGCAAACTCTAATCGAAATTGCCCTAAATCAAGAATATCTAAACAAGCAGATCTTTGATTTGTTATATGAGGATAGTCGAGAAATTGAATACATGTTAAATAATCTATTCCAAGACTAAATTAGTTTTTAGCATCCCAAATCAACAGAATCATGAATATTCAATCACTCAAAAAGCCAGACTCTTTTGCGTTTTCGATGGTTGATTGCAATAACTTTTACGCATCCTGCGAACGAGTATTTGATCCACATCTCATAGGCAAACCTATTGCCATACTTTCAAATAATGATGGTTGTGTGATTGCCAGATCACAAGAAGCTAAAGATTCAGGTATACCAATGGGCGCACCAGAATTTAAATACCGTATCGAATTCAAAAAGAAGGGAGTTATTGTTCGCTCTTCTAATTATGCACTTTATGGTGATATGTCTCATAGAGTTATGGAAACCCTTCGTTATTTAACACATGATATTGAGATTTACAGTATTGATGAAGCTTTTGCTGCATTGTCTACAAACATTTATCCTGAGTTAAGTGAATATGGATATGTAATAAGAGAAACAATTCTGAAATGGACTGGATTACCAGTTTCAGTAGGAATAGCACCAAGTAAAACCTTGGCCAAAATTGCCAACCATATTGCAAAAAAGAATCCAGAATATAATGGGGTTCTGGACTTAAATAATCACCCAGATCTAGATCATTTCTTAGAAAATACACCAATTCAAGAAATTTGGGGAATTGGGAAAGGAATTACTATTCGATTGAATAGATATGGCATCAATAATGCATTAGAGTTAAAAAAAACGATCTCAAACAAAAAATGGGTGCGAAAACATTTAGCTGTAACAGGTTTAAGAACTGTTCTTGAGTTGAATGGATTTCCATGTTCAGGCCTGAGTGATGGTCGAGTTTCGCGTAAGGGGATATTAACGTCACGAATGTTTGGGAAACCACTCTATAAACTTACAGATGTACAAGAGGCTGTTGCTACTTTTGTTACCAGAGCCGCTGAGAAACTACGGAAACAAAACTCAGTTGCTTCAAATATTCATATAAACTTAATTGGAGATAAATATGAAAATATTCGTGGTAAATATAAATTTAGCTCTAGTTATCCCTTGAAAGTGGCAACGGCACATACACCAACATTAATTAAAATCGCAAAGTCATTAACTGCTGATGCTTTTGAGGAAGGTCGTAAATACAAAAAAGCTGCCGTTATGCTGACAGGTATTGTGCCAAATAGTGAAGTTCAGATGGATATATTTGAACCTGAGCTATATACCCAAAAACAATTTAAATTAATGGAATCAGTAGATCGTATTAATTCGAAATTTGGACAGAATCATGCAGCTTTTGCTGCGACAGGTTTACATAAAAAGGGAGATCATCGTAATCAATGGCTTATGAATCAAAATTACTTAAGTAAAAGATACACAACAAGATGGGATGAATTAATGGTAGCAAAAACTGAGTTATGATTAAGTCATACAAATAATAGGTATTGAACTTATAAGTTATTACTTATGTATTGAATAAGGCAGAGTCACAGATTCATAGATTCGATAAATACTCATGAGATTATTGGAGAATAACTGTCTTGGAAACTTTTAACGCTGTTTAAAAATTAAACCCTAATGTCATTATTACTTATTTCAAAAAATCGAGATATGACTCCCTTGAGAGATGCTCTACTTAACGTAGATGCTAACTTGGACATAGATATTTGGCCAAAAGTTAAGAACAAAGAAAGAGTTACTTTTGCAGTTAGTTGGAAGCACCCTGAGAAAGTATTAGACGGTTATTCAAATCTCAAAGCAGTTACTTCCTTCGGTGCTGGAGTTGATCATCTATTGAAGGATAAGGCTATATCTAGATCCGTTAAATTAGCTCGAGTTATGATTCCATCACTGAAAGCTCAAATGACAGAATATGTATTAAATGCAATTCAAAATTACCGTTTTAATACTTCAAGATATGTTGACCAAAAAAGAGAAGGGTTTTGGAGTAAACATGATCCAATTTCAAAGCAAGATTGTGTTATTGGTATTCTTGGTATTGGAGAAATAGGGTCTGCGGTGGCCGAATGGTTATTGGTTAATGGATACAAGGTTAATGGTTGGTCGAGATCTAAAAAAAATATAGAAGGTGTTCGTTGTTATGATGGAAATAGACTCGATGAATTTCTCTCTAATACAAATATTTTAGTTTGCCTACTACCATTAACTAAAGAGACTGAAGGTATATTAGAACTGGACCTTTTTAAGAAACTCAAACAACCCTCTTATTTAATAAATGTGGCACGTGGGGGACATTTAGTTGAAGAAGATTTGATATATGCACTAGATACTGGTGTATTAGATGGAGCCTGTTTAGATGTATTTGAAGAAGAACCACTACCTGCTAATCACCTCTTCTGGAATCGCCCAAAGATAATGATTACTCCACATGTAGCTTCGATTACAGATCCCAATGAGGCAGCAGTACAAATTGTCGAAAATTATAAGAGAAGTCTTTCTGGAATGGATTTGTTGAATGAAGTAATCAGAGAAAGAGGATATTAAGAAAATAGTTTTATTACTGAATAACCAACCCAGACGAAAAGCAAGCCTAGTAAGACCTGACCACCTACATTAAGCAATGCGGCTATCATTTCCCCTTCCCTACTCAATAGAAAAGTATCATTAATGAAAGTAGAAAATGTGGTGAATCCGCCTAAAAATCCAACAAAGACAAAAAGGCGTAGCTCCACATTCATCCACCCCTTAAACTCAAAGATACCTGCAAGTAAACCAATCATTAGACAGCCAATGATGTTTACAATAAATATTCCAAAAGGAAATTGATCAGGCTTTATATACTCATCAACAGAAACAGCTAATAAATAGCGAATTATGGCACCAAAAAAACCTCCAACACCAACAGCTAATAAACTGTTTAAACTAAAGTTCATGTACTACACATTTACAGAATGAACCCATGAATGTCGATCTTCCACTTTTCCATACTGAATACCCGTGATCTCATCAAATAAACGCTGAGCAAAATCACCAATTTTATTATCTCCAATTTGAATGGTTTTTCCATTATGTTGAATTGAACCAACTGGAGAAATAACCGCAGCAGTTCCAGAACCAAATACTTCTTTTAGTGAACCGTTTTCAGAGGCTTCAAATACTTCATCAATTGAAATTTTTCGTTCTTCTACATTATAACCCCATTCATCTGCTAGCTTAGTTACAGAACGACGTGTTACACCTGCTAATACCGAACCAGTGAGTTTTGGAGTTACTAAAGTATCACCAATCAAAAAGTGAATATTCATTGTACCCACTTCTTCGATAAACTTATTCTCTATTGCATCAAGCCAAAGTACCTGTGTGTACCCTTCCTGTTGAGCTTTTCTAGCTGGAAGAAAACTTGCTGCATAATTACCCGCCGTTTTTGCTTCACCCGTACCGCCTTTTACTGCACGAACAAAGCCATCTGGAGTTGTAAGTGAAACTGGATTAAATCCTTCAGCATAATAAGCGCCTACTGGAGATGTAATTATGTAATAACTATATACTTCAGAAACTCGTGCAGCTAAATAATCATCACTCGCAAAAATAACCGGTCGAATGTACAGCGCCGTACCTTTCTTTTTTGGTATCCATTTTTTATCTAAACGGATGAGTTCTTCTAACGCTGTAATGAATACTTCATAAGTTGTTTCGGGGATACACATTCGACGAGCTGACATATTAAAACGCTCGAAATGAACATCTGGTCTGAAAATATTGACAGTATTTTCATTTACATAAAATGCTTTCATTCCTTCAAATACCGCCTGCCCATAATGCATCACATTTAGTGCTGGTGTAATTTCAATCTTTCCGAATGGTTTTATCGAGGGCTCTCCCCATGCTCCATTTTTGAATTGCATTTCAAACATATGGTCGCCAAATAAACGACCAAATTGCAGATTATTAAAATCAACCTCTCCAATTCTACTATATGTTGATTCTTCAATTTTTATAGCTGGTTTTGCTAATGTCTCACTCATGGATCTTCTACTAAGTCTTTTTTAAATAAAACAGGTTCATAAAGGTACAAATTTCCAACATCTTGTTCAGTATTAACCTGTACTTTGCATTGCAGCTGCTATACCATTAATGTTTAAGAATATTAACTCAGTTAACTCTTCCTTTTCTTCGACTGTTTTCACAGTCTCCCATCGTTTTAAAAGCTCAGATTGAATAATATTCAATGGATAAGTAAAAGGGTTTCTAAATAATATAGATCGTTGAATTACTAGATTATGATCTAGGATATTTTCCGTTTCAGCAATGGTTGTTATTCCATTAACTGCTGAATCTAAATCGGTTATAATTTTTTTATGGAAATAATGATCAGTAGACTCGTTATATATAGTTGATGTTGCAATATGAGTACGAGCAATTTCACGTTGAGAATTATTCATCACCGTATAGAAAAATCGCCATTCTTTCTGCCATCTAGTTATAATTTCCTTTCCATCTGGATATTTCTCAAAGATGGTAGCTAAGCCTTTCCCTATACCATACCAACCTGGAATATTATAACGAACTTGAGTCCATGCAAATACCCATGGGATAGCTCTAAGGCCACTAAAATCTAGTTTACCTCCTGCACCTCTTGATACGGGTCGTGATGCAATTGGAAGCTTACCAATATGCTCAATTGGAGTGATCCCAGAATACCAATCCCAAAACTTTGGATCGTCAATTAAGTCTCTATATGCATCCATTGTAGTTTGAGCTAGTTCCTGCATCATATCCCATTCATAATTAGAATCGCTGAGATATCCTGGCTTATCTTTTTGCGCCATTGTTACCTGAACCATTGCATTCACTAGCTGTTCTAGATGTCTATGAGCAATAGATGTCAATGAATAACGAAATGAAATTACTTCACCTTGTTCAGTAAATCTGATTCTACCATTATTTGCAACAGGCGGCATTGCCACTATCGCCTTATTAGATTGTCCACCACCACGACCAACAGTTCCACCTGTTCCATGAAATAATCTGAAATCTATATTGTATTTGCGGCAAACCATACCTAGATCATATTGAGCTTTATTTAAAGCCCAATTTGCCATCCAATAACCGCCATCTTTATTACTGTCGGAATACCCAAGCATGATTTCCTGGAAATTACCTCGGGCTTCAATTTGTTTCGCAAATAACTCATGCTCAAACATTTCTGCCATTACTTTGCTACTTACACCTAAATCCTCAATAGTCTCAAAAAGAGGAACTACATCTAGCGAAGTTTCTACTTTACCACCAATTATATTCCACAAACCTAGTTCTTTGGCTAGAATCAAAACTTCTAACATATCACTTACACCATGCGTCATGCTGATGATATAACTTCCAAACGCGTTTGAGTCTAGGGTGATAATGTCTCTGATTTCTTCAAAAACAGTCATGACTTTACTAGCAACTTCGGAACGTTCACTCTTAAAAGGACTAAGAGGGCGTGGATTATGAAGTTCCTTCATAAGTACTTCTATCTTTTCTTCTTCAGATAACTTTGTATATCCATCCATCACCTTTCCTATACTAAACAGCTCTTCTACTGTTTCTTCATGTAAACGGCTATGTTGCCTGATATCAAGCGATGTTAAATGAAATCCAAAAGTTTTAGCTGTAATCAATAAATCCTGTAGTCTTCCCTGTTCACTTAATCCTTTTAGATTATTCTCAATTAAACTGTTTCTGATTAACTCTAGATCTGTTATAAAATCCTCTGGAGTATACTTTGATGCCATTTTAAGCACATTTTCTTTATCTCCACTCGCAGCATCTAATTGCTCTTGAATATACTGCATCATATGTGTGAGCTTGCGACGATAAGGCTCTCTTTGATATCGCCTTTCATACAAATCACTTAGAGGGTTAGCTGTTTCTTCATCTCTAAGTGACAATCGAAGGGGATCTGATATCATTGTTTCTTTGTATGAAACACTCAGATATCTTCTCAAATGGTCTAATTTTCTTATATAAACTTTAAGTGCCGTTTTACGTTGCTCTATTACGGTTTTCCATGTGACTGAAGAAGTCACATTTGGGTTTCCATCACGGTCACTTCCAATCCAAGAGCGATATTTTAAAACAATCGGAATATCACCTGATTCACCATAATATGTTTCAAGTGCTAATCGGATATCTTTATAAAGTGTTGGTACTACATCCCATATCGTATGAGTAAAAAAGAATAAGCCATTTTCGACCTCATCCTCTACCGACATTCTTTCAGCTCTTACCTCATCCGTCATTAAGAGAAGTTTCATCTGATTTAAGATCTCTTTTCTAAGGAATTTCTTTTCATCCCCAGTGTGCAAGTCACTACCAACATTAGCAATCATTTCACTGATTTCATGTTGTTTAGTTAGCACACTTCGTCGGCGAGCTTCCGTTGGATGTGCAGTAATGGTTGGCTGAATATCCATTGTTTCAAAAACAGCAATTGCCTGATCAAGGGTATAGCCAGCTTCTTTCATCTTAAAAACCGCCTCTAAAATACTCTCATTCCTTGGCTTCTCTGGGGTTTCTTCGAATTCTCGTTTTCTATTTATTCGACTTATTTCATGCTGCTCAAGAGAATTCACTAAATGAAAAAAGGTTGTGTATATCCTTAAATACTCTTTAATGTCTTTGCCAGGCATTTTGGCAACTAATTGCCTAAGCTTTGCTAACTCCTTTTCATCACCCTTATCCAAAGCTTTTATACTGTCGAGAGGAAATTCTCCAAGTACTTTGATAAAATCTTCTCCAGATCGTTCTTCACTAAGCTTCTCTAAAATCTGTGTTAGAGTAGTAATATGATTTGATAGATTTTCGTTGATTTTACTTTTGTCGGCGAGTTCTTGTACGGTAGATTCCCAATGCATCTGCTACTTCTATTTTTTAAGTCTTTTTGAGTGTGTGAGCCTAGAATGTAACTAATAATTCTCCCTTTTTTAATTATGAGATCAATAAGTTTTTATTTTTTAGCGGAAGAGAGATCTAAGCTATAAAAATGTGTCTTCATTATAATTTCAGAAATAGCATCTTTTTAGTACTTCGAGATTTAATTTATTATAGACACTAAAATTCCTTTTCTTATTCAATTCATCATAACATCAACTATATAGAATATGATAAACCGTTGCAGTTGGGTTGAAGGTCAATTTGAAGAATATGTTAAATATCATGATAAAGAATGGGGAGTTCCAGTTCATGATGATTATAAACATTTTGAGTTCTTGATTCTTGAAGGAGCACAAGCAGGTCTCAGTTGGGCAACTATCTTAAAACGCAGAGAAGGCTACAGAATGTCTTTTGCAAATTTCGACCCTGAAGTAGTTGCAATGTTCGGTGAAGACAAAATTCAAGAATTACTTCAATTTGAAGGAATCATTCGCAATAAGCTGAAAGTCCATGGAGCCGTTACCAATGCTCAAAAATTCTTAGAGGTTCAAAAAGAGTTCGGAAGCTTTGATACTTATATCTGGAATTTTGTAAATGGTAAAACAATCGTTAATCATTGGAAAAGTATGCAAGAAGTTCCAGCTACTTCTGAAGAGTCAGATGCATTAAGTAAAGACTTGAAAAAGCGAGGATTTAAATTTGTTGGAAGTACTATCATGTATGCCCACATGCAAGCTTGTGGGCTTGTTAACGATCATACAATAGATTGCTTTAGATATGATCAGGTTTGATAAAATTATTATTCATTATTTTCATTAAATGGTAACTAACCAAAACTCATCAAATTTTCACGAAAAACTACCTCGTAAACTCGGTGCTTGGGGCCTTTGGCTACTTGTTGTAAACGGATTAATTGGCGCCGGAATATTTGGGCTACCGAGTGGTGCCTCTGCACTTGCTGGTGAATATAGTATCTGGATTTATGTGATTTGCGCCTTCCTCATTCTCCCTGTAATTCTTTGCTTTGCGGAATTGGGAAGTTATTTTAGTGGCACTGGTGGTCCTGTAAGATATGGAACCGAAGCATTTGGTCCATTCGTTGGTTTTCAAAGTGGATGGTTGTATTACTTTGCTCGGATGATATCCTTTTCTGCTAATTCAGTACTTCTTGTAGAAAGTATTGGTTTTTTCTATGAACCGGCTAGTGATGGAATTGGACGTATAATTTCACTTGCTATCATATGTGGTTTTTTAACACTGATCAATGTACTTGGTTCAGTTCAATCCATACGTTCTCTTGCAATATTTACTATTGTAAAGTTCTCCGTACTTATCCTTTTAGTTTTTGGTGGATTGGTACTTCTTGGTTCAGAAGTAATGCCATCTTTTGAACAACCATTACCTAATCCTAAAGATTTAGGTGCTGCTACACTATTATTGATTTATGCTTTTGTGGGATTTGAAGGTGGGGTAGTTCCTGCTGGAGAATCTAAAAATCCGGCAAAAGATATGCCAAGAGCTTTAATATTCGGCTTAGGTTCAATTGTTGTTTTATATATGTTAATCCAATTGGTTTCAGAAGCAGCCGTACCTAACTTGGCTTCATCTTCAGCACCTTTACTTGATGCTTCCTCAGCGCTATTCGGGAATATTGGAGCGATCATTCTCATGATTGGAGTAGCAACATCTGTCACTGGTAATCTAGTTAGTAATATGTTCTCTACACCAAGACTAACTTATGCACTTTCACTTGATAATTCACTTCCAGAGTGGTTTGGTAAAGTTCATCCTAAATTTCTTACTCCTGCAAATTCAGTAATATTCTTTGGGGTATGTACTTTTGTTGGAGCCGCTTTAGGATCTTTTACAGCATTAGCTGCTATGACAGTTTTAGCTCGAGTCTTCTTTTATATTATTACTTGTGCAGCTGTACCAAGACTTCGGCCTTTATTTAAAGGTGAGAATACTTTTACCCTCAAAGGTGGATTCTTAGTTCCTATTTTGGGAATAGCAGCATGCCTTTGGCTAATGTTTCAGGTAAGCTTAACTAATATTTGGATGACAGCAATTTTTATAGCAGTTGGGAGTGTGTTATACTGGATGGCTAGGAGGAACTCTTAATCTATTTCTTCAGTCACCATTATTTGCTATGAAGTTTAGAAAGTTAGGTTCCAATCAAACTGGTTTTTGAATTTCCAAAAGCCAGTGTCAGAACCTATCTCCCTATTGTGCTAACTTTTTAATTGATATAGCTTCTTAATTTCGTACTTGAAGTATGATTTTATCAAATTAAATTACTTCCTAGAATATATAATCCCATTACTACAAGGAAGTAACCGAAGCCTTTTTTGAGTGATTGTTGAGGAATTTTTCTACTGAGTTTCCCTCCAACAAAACTTCCTAATATTCCAACTACAGTAAAAACTGCAAGCAATTCCCAATTTACATTTAGGGATTCTGATTTAAGTACATCTAGATATTTATAAAATCCCATTGAGCTTTTTGCAGCTATTATGAATAGACTAGTACCTACAGCAATACGCATGCTTAGGCCACCAATTATCACTAATGCTGGAATAATTAGAAATCCACCACCTACACCAACAAGTCCAGTTAGAACACCAACAACTAGTCCTTCTCCAATCATAACCCACCTAGTGGCAGAGAAATCTTCATCTTTCTCAACAACTTTTCCATCACGGATCATCATATATGCAGCGAGAATCATTACTACAGCGAAGATAAGTAACTGTGTTGTTCCTGAAAGAAATTGCGATAATGCGGCACCTCCATAGGTACCAGCCATTCCTGGAATACCAAAAAAGATCACACTTTTCCAATCTACTTCTTTTCTAATGGCATATGGAATAGCCCCTACTAAACTAATGGAAGCTACTATTCCTAATGATTCAGCTATTGCAACTTTTTCAGGCTCCCCTACTAAATAAATTAGTACAGGCACAGTGAGAATGGATCCGCCCGAACCTAATAGTCCGAGCGAAATCCCTATTAATAATGCACCCAAAAGCGCCCAAAACATCAGTCTACCTCAGCTAAATAATGATTCTTTTGTAGCCAAGGTTTTACTGAGTCATCAATAAACTTAACATCCCAACCTTTAGACTCGAGTAAAGCAGATGCAAATGAAGCACGATTTCCAGATTGACAATGAACAAGTACTGGCTGATTCTTTGGAATTTCTTCAATCCTATCTAGCAATCGTGTATGTGAAATATTGATAGCCTCTGGATGATGCCCTTCGTCAAACTCTGACTTCTTACGAGCATCAAGCAAGGTATACCCTGTTTCTTCTAACAAGCTATCGGTTTTTTCAAAGTTGATTGTTTCTGTTGAAACTAACTCTGCATTCTTAAGCTCTGATGGTGTTGAAAAACCTTTAATGCTATCGAGTCCAATACGAATAAGGTCAGTCACAGCTTCTCCAACTTTATCTTCTTCAATAATGAGATAGATATCTTGATCTTCGGTCACATATGAACCAGCAATCGTATTAAATTGCTTATTTATTGTTGCTAAGAGTGAACCTTTTAAATGACCGTTCATAAACTCAGTTCGTTTACGAGTATCAATTATTACAGCATTATCACCATTTGTTTTATCTACAATATCGTTAATGGTCATCTTTTGTGGTGATGGAAGATCACCGAGAACTTTTGGACCTAACTTATTGTCTCTTTTCATTCGAGCAAAATATAATGGTGGCTCAGGCTGTCCTTCCAAAATATAATCCACAAAACTCTTCTCAGTTATTGCTGATCGAATAGAAGTATTGAATTTTTGCTCATAACCAACTGTAGACTTTGGAACCGCTCCAAGAGCTTTTCCGCAGGCACTTCCCGCTCCATGTCCTGGCCAAAGCTGTAAGTATTCTGGCATTGCTTTAAATTTCTCAAGAGACTTATACAATATTTTTGCAGAACCTTCCATTGCTCCAACTTGTCCTGCTGCTGTTTCCAATAAATCTGGTCGCCCAACATCACCAACAAATACGAAATCGCCCGAAAGAATACCCATCGGTTCATCTGTTGCCGCTCCATCAGTTACTAAATAACTAACATGTTCTGGAGTATGACCTGGACTATAAACAGTTGTGAATTTAATATTACCGATTTTAAACTCATCACCGTCCTTTAAAAGTTGATAGTTATAATCACTTCCGATTAACCATTCGTATTTCCAGTCTTTATCACCTTCATCGGATGCATAAACTTTAAGTCCTTTTTCTGCAAACTCTCTTAAGCCTGACAAATAATCTGCATGAATGTGAGTTTCTGCTGCTGCAACAATCTTTAGATTATGCTTTGCAGCTAATTTCTCATATCGTTCAATATCTCTCATTGGGTCAATTACAATAGCCTGTCCATTTCTTTGACATCCAATTAGATATGCGTACTGTGCTAACTTTTCTTCAAATATTTGTTCAAAAAACATCTTATTACTCCTTTTCTTATCTCTTTTCTAATTTTTTTAATGAGGCAATTTGCCTTGTAACATTCCATAAGTTCCGGCTCCAATAATAGCCGCGATCAGAGGAACAATAAATATTAAATACCCACTACCAATCAATGCATAAAGTGGTCCTGGACACGCGCCAACTAATGCCCAACCTAGCCCAAATAATGACCCTCCAATAATATAACGCTTAGTTAAACTATTATCTTTAAGTTTGATTGATATCTCATTTCCTGATGTATCTTTAATGTTGAATTTTTTAATCAACATGGTTCCGATTAATCCTACAACAATTGCAGAACCAATTATACCATACATGTGAATTGAATCGAATAGAAACATTTCTTGAATTCTAAACCAAGATACTACTTCTGATTTGATCAGAATAAAACCGAATATAGTGCCTGCTAATATAAATCTCATGATATTATCCTCAGTTAAAAAGATTTGGAAGGATGAAATAGGTAGAAATAATTCCACCTACAAAAAATCCTATTACTGCGATTAAAGAAGCCTTCTGAAGTGTAGCTAACCCTGTTATTGCATGACCTGAAGTACATCCGCCAGCATATCTTGTTCCAAAGCCGATCAAAAAACCACCTACAACTAGAATAAAAAATCCTGGTAGAGATGCTAGATTTTCCCAATTGAATACCTCAACTGGTACAAATCCGTTAAAATTTGAAATCCCATTTCCTTGTAAAGTTGCTATGGTACTTGTTGAAAGGTCAATAACATAATCTTCTGGAATAAAAAAGGCAGCTAATACTCCACCTAAAAGTATTCCTAGTGAAAGCTGTAATTGCCATTTTCCTTGTTTCCACCAGTCATAATTGAAGTATGGAAACTTCTTTGGCAAAACTGCAGCACACATATGTTGAAAGCTTGTTGAAATCCCAAATGTTTTGTTTCCAATAATAAGTAGCAATGGTAATGTAAGCCCGATGAGTGGACCAGCTATATACCAAGGTATTGGTTCTAATAGTAATTCGTACATTTTCTTTTTTGATTTAAAATAATTTTGTGGATAGAGTTTAAGAGTTTTTGTAAACTTGTTACAACATGTTATAACAAGACGAAATAATTCAAGATTCCATGGTTGACAAAAGTACTCCAAGACACCAACAAATTAGTGATCATTTGAGATCAGATATTAAAAATAAAGAATTTCTTCCTGGAGATAAGCTACCCTCAGAAAAAAGGCTTTGTGACTATTTTGATGTAAGCAGAATAACTGTTCGTCAAGCTTTGAAAGCTCTAGAGAATGAAGGGTTAATATTTAAGAAACAAGGGCTTGGTGCTTTTGTGAGTGAAGATGATGAAAAACAAACTTTAGTTCAGCTAACTGATTTTTCTGAAGATATGCGAAGAGCAGGTTTTAAAAGTTCATCTAAACTAATTCGTTTTAAAAAAGTATCCCCTGTTTTAGAAATTAATACCATTTTAGAGCTCCCACCAAGTTCTCCCCTTATTAGACTCGATAGAGTTCGACTAGGCAATGGAAAGCCTATCGCTTTCGATATTACCTGGCTTCCTGGCAGTTATGGGCAGCTTTTGTTAGATGAAGATCTAACAAACAAAACTATCTATCAAATTTTAGAGGACACTTACTCAATACCCATTTCTGCTGGTAAGTATAAATTTACTGCTATAATTGCAGATGAATATATTGCCAAACATTTAAATATTGATGTAGGTAGCCCTATCTTTGAAATCGATAGATGTTCCCGAACAACAGCTGGGAAAAAAGTTTATTTTCAAAAACGATATAACAACCCTGAATACATCTCGTACGAAATTGAATTATTTAGGGGTGAAGAGTCAATTGAGTCCTGTAAAAACGGTCTTCCATTAAAAGAATTCGTCCCTAAGTTTAATTTTTAAACAAATAAATTATCGATAAATTGTACATATTCAAGATGTTAAACCTACAATCAAAATCTAATTCCATGAGAGTACGCACATACCTATTAAGTGCCATTTGTCTAGTTTTTTTTGCGAGTATAATTCCTCAAAAAGCTACGGCACAAAACCTTAAAGAATTTGAAGAAAAAGTTACTGAATTTACCCTAGATAACGGGCTACACTTCATCATTATAGAACGCCACGATGCACCAGTGGTGAGTTTTTATACTCAAGTTAATGTTGGAGGAATTGATGAACCAGTTGGCAATACTGGTATTGCTCATATTTTTGAGCATCTTGCCTTCAAAGGTGATCATTATGTTGGAACAACCGATTGGGAAGCTGAAAAAAAGGTAATAGATAAAATGGATGAAGTGTATAAAGCATGGCTCTATGAATCATATGCACCAAATCCTGATACTACTTTTATGGCTGAAAAGTGGGATGAATTCCAAAAGCTTCAGGAAGAAGCTAAAACATATGTTGTAAATAATGAGTTTTCAGAAATAGTTGCTGGAAACGGAGGTACAGGTATGAATGCCAGTACACGTTGGGATTTCACTGATTATTTTTACAGCCTACCATCAAACAAAGTTGAGCTTTGGTTTAGCTTAGAAGCTGGACGTTTTATGCAACCTACATACCGCGAGTTTTATGTAGAAAAAGAAGTTGTTAGAGAAGAACGTAGAATGCGAACCGATTCAAATCCTTTTGGCCGACTAGTTGAAGAATTTATGGCCACAGCTTTTGCAGCTCACCCGTATGGTCGTCCAATTGTAGGATGGAGTTCTGACATTACAGCTTCTACAATTGAAGACGCTCATAATTTCTATGAAAAATATTATGTGCCATCAAATATTACTTTTGGAATTGCAGGAGATGTTGATCCTAAAGAAATGAAGAAGTTTGCTGAAGATTATTTCGGTGACATGAGAGGTAAGGGTAAAGTTGCACCTCCTGTTACAACCATTGAACCAGAACAAGGTGGGGAACGAAGAGTTGTACTTGAAGGGAATGCGCAACCACTTATGATGATAGGATATCATACCGTATCTGCTACTCATCCAGATTATGAATCATTGATTTTACTAGGCCGAGTTTTAAGCTCTGGAAGAACCTCAGTATTTTATAAAAAGTTTGTTGAGGAAGATCAATCTGCTCTACAAATACAAAATTTTGAAGGAATACCAGGTACAAGATACCCTGGGCTTTTCCTTTCTCTTATTGTCCCTAATGCTGGGGTTAATTTAGACAGTCTTGAGCATTCTATTTATGATGAACTAGATGCTATAAAAGCAGGTAATGTTACACAAGAACAACTGGATAGAGTTCGAACTAATTTAAGAGCAGGCATTATTAGATCATTGGGTAATAACACAGGTTTAGCATCTTATTTTGTAAACACCCATGTTGAACAAGGTAGCTGGAAAGATGTGTTTAATCAGCTAGATCGATATGATGCTGTTACACTTGAAGACCTTCAAAGAGTAGCTAATACCTATCTCATTAAGAAAAATAGAACTGTTGGACTAACAGTTAAAACCGACTCTTAAACAATTTTAAAGCAAAGCGAGATTATAATGAAACGCACTATACTTTTTATATTTATGATATTGCTATCGGTTTCTGCGATGGCCCAAAAACGTTACGATGAAATTAAGTACCCTGAATTAAATAAGTTTGAAATTGCCAAAGTTGAAGAGTTTACTCTAGATAATGGCATTACATTTTATTTGGTTGAGGATAAAGAACTTCCACTAATAAGAATAAATGCTACAGTTAAAACTGGTGGTTTACTTGAGCAAATGGATAAAACTGGACTTGCTGGGTTAACTGGACAAGTAATGCGTGAAGGTGGCTCTGTAAACTATCCTGATGACGAGTTAAACCTTCTTTTAGAAGATAAAGCTGCATTCATGAGCACCTTCATTGGGTTCGGCTCTGGTGGTGCTAGTATGAACATATTGAAAGAAGACTTCAATGAACTTCTTCCTGTATTTGTAGATTTAGTTCAGAATCCTGCATTTCCTGAAGACAAAATTGAATTGGCAAAAACTCAGGCTAAATCAAATATATCTCGAAGAAACGACGACCAACAATCAATTGCTGTTCGTGAATTTCAAAAATTAATTTATGGTGAAGATGTTGCTTATACCACACAACGTGAATATGCAACTATTGACGCGATCACTAGAGAAGACATGATTGAATTCCATAAACAAGCATTTGTCGGGAATAACATGATGATTGGTGTTATTGGTGATTTTGACACTAGAGATATGAAAAGGAAACTAGAAGAAGCTTTTGGAAGCCTTAAATCTGGTTCACAAACCAACCTCCTTTACCCAGAAGTTACTTACGATTACCCTTCTACTGTAAATATTGTAGATAAGTCTGATGTAAATCAAAGTTTTGTATTAGTTGGACACGTTGGCGGATTACGTGAAAACCCAGATTATGCAGCCTTACAACTATTGAATGAGATACTAAGTGGTGGTTTTTCAGGCAGATTAACACAAAGCGTCCGCTCAGACCTTGGTCTAGCTTATGCTGTTTTTGGTGCATATTCTAGTAATATCCATTATCCAGGTTTCTTTTATGTTGGAGTAATGACCAAAAGTTCTACCACTGCTGAAGCAATTGATGCAATGTTGGTCGAAGTAGAAAAGCTTCAAGATACCGCTGTTCCTTCAGAAGAATTGAATGAAGCTAAGGATCGTTTTTTAAATTCACTAGTTTTCAGATACGATAGCAAGAATAAAATTCTTAGCGAAAGAATCAGTAATAAATATAATGGGCTTCCTCAAGATTATTTCGATCAATATGTTGAGCAATTAAAGAAAGTTACTTCAGATGATATACAGAGAGTTGCTAATCAATATTTAAAACCTGAAAGTGTACAAATATTGGTGGTGGGTAATGCTCAAGAAATTGGTAATCAATTAGACAAATATGGAGAAGTAAATAATATTGACATTACCATTCCTCTTCCAAAATCGGATGAAGAAGAAGTATCTGGGGATTCTGAAACTGGAAATATGTGGTTAGAGAAAATGGCAAATGCCATTGTATCTCCTGGAACGGAAGTAATATCTATTGTAAATAAAAGTATTGTAAATCAATTTGGACCAGCTGGTAGTATGCAAGCAACAAGTTCAGCAACTATTAATTTTGATGAAATAAGTATGGTTGCAGATTTAGAGACACCTCAAGGCAATATGACTATGGAATTAAAAAATGGTAGTGGTGTTATTAAAATGATGGGGCAAGAACAACCTCTCCCACCTGCAATGACTGGCCCAATGTTTAATGAAATAAAGAATAGTTATCTCAACCTAGCATTAACATATGAAGATTTAAATGCGGAGTACTTAGGTACTGAAATCGTTGATGGAAATGAATATGGGGTACTTAAAGTAATGGCAGAAAGTACAATAACCATATTGGTTGACTTGGAATCTGCACTGCCATTCCTATCTCGAACTACCGAGTTAAATGCACAAACAGGATCTATGGTTGCTAGAGAAAATAGATATTCAAATTGGACAACAGTTGATGGTGTGACATTTGCGTTCTCATCTGTTGTATTTGCTGATGGAAATAAAGTTTCAGAATCAAAAGTTGAAACTTTAACAGTAAATTAAAGCTCACATTACTGCATTTTTTAAACCTGATTCAATTTTTTGAATCAGGTTTTTTTATAGCCATTAAATCTTCAAATTTGTATATAGGTAATAACTATTAATAGTCATTAGATATGGAAATCTGGGAAAATGAATATCCTTCTGCATCAGAATATGCACACTTTTATTCTACCTATGTTGAACTTATAGAAAAAACGAACATAATACATGTTCTGAATAAGCAAATGCATGAGGTATTTACCCTTATGAATTCTGTATCAGGTGATAAAGCCTACTTCAAATATGCACCTGATAAATGGACATTAAAAGAAGTACTCGGTCATATGATCGAAACCGAACGTGTGTTTTCTTACCGAGCCTTTGCTATTTCTCGTGGAGATTCCGCTTCTTTGCCTGGTATGGATCAAGATGAGTACATGGAAGGAAATAATTATAATAATCGTACTCTCGCTAATCTTTCTAATGAATACTTTGCAGTACGAGTAGCAACTATTCATCTCTTAAGTAGCTTAACTAAAGAAATGATATCAAGAAAAGGAATTGCAAGTGACACAGAAGTATCTGTACGAGCACTTGCATTTATAATTGCAGGTCACGACAAACACCACTTAACCGTAATCAAAGAAAAGTATCTTAATTAAAAATCAAACCATTTCCAGTTCAGAAATTCCGGCTTGTATTATTTTTTCGATTAATTCATTTTCATCCGATACTTCAGGAAGGTGTAAAACTTCTGCATTTGTCAGCCAGTCTTCAACTTGCTGTTTAAAGGTTCCATCAATTGCGTAAACTACTTTCCCTCCTAATTCTTCCAATGCTGCAGCGTTGCTTAGTTGTTCATATTGATTTCGGATTGGGATCGTAAGAAGTTTTTTTCCTAAATACATTGTTTCAGAAGTAGTTTCAAAACCAGTTGACGAAATTACTCCAAGACAGTTTTCAATACTTTTTAGAAAGGATTCCTTTCCAATAGGTTTTACAATTACATTTCCTTTTTCATATTCACGATCACAAGCTGGAGAAAAAATATGCCATTGGATCTGCGAAACAGTATTAAATACAGAGCAAAGAGTTTCATAATCAAAAGCAGGAAGATAGACTGTTATATGATCACCCAATGATGGGTTTAGCTGCTTAATTTGATTTCTAACTATTGGTGGTTCAATAAAATCATCATATCTCAAATAATGAGAACTAACAGGACAACTACAAGGAGCAAAGTGCTTCATGATTCCTTCTGCGACAAGGGATTTTCTTGTTGGTCTTGGTACTTTAGATGATAAAAACGATGCCTGATGACTAATTCCAAT
This sequence comes from Balneolaceae bacterium, assembly GCA_965212165.1. Taxonomy (GTDB): domain Bacteria; phylum Bacteroidota; class Rhodothermia; order Balneolales; family Balneolaceae; genus RHLJ01. The sequence continues at coordinate 146,090 of OZ243096.1, forward strand.
ACATGGAATTCTAGCGGATTGAGCCGCCCAGGCCGTGACAGGTTCAAAATCGTTTACTACAAAATCATATCTATCAACTGGTGTTGATTGGATATCCTGAATTAGCTTAACCGGATTTAGTTTCAATGCGGTTTCAAAAAAATCGATACTACCCTTGTTATCATAGGTAAGACTTATTCCTCTTGCTTTGTATGCGATTTCTCCATCCAGATTAATATTATAATTATAACCACTAATCAGTACATCTACTTCTGCAAATTCTCTTAGCTTAGGCAGAACAACTTTAGCTCTGCTTATATGCCCGTGCCCAGTACCTTGCACTCCATAGAGAATTTTCATCCTAACATTGCCTTCTTAATGTTCGAATGACTTTGCATTAATTGAGTAATTCTAGGACTTTCCTGCAATTTGGAATCGTTTTCATATCGATATACATCCCACTCATATCCATCATATTCTAGCGCAGTCAAGTTTTCTACCCAATCCCCAGAATTCAAATATATTACCGAACCTTTCTCATTTTCGTAGCCACGGATTTTTGGTTGATGGATATGCCCACAAACTACGTAATCGTAACCCTCATCTATGGCAAGTTCCATAGCTGTAACTTCAAAATCATCGATAAAATTAACCGCCTTTTTTACACCATTCTTTATCTTCTTTGAAAGAGATATTTTTCCATAGCCCAGCTTAATTGTAATCTTGTTTACCCATCGATTTAGCAATATCAAAAGCTCATAGCCTTTACCTCCGAGCTTGGCTAACCATTTCGAGTATTTCATGGTTACATCAAAAATATCTCCATGAAAAAACCACACTTTTTCTCCATTCAATTCTAGAACCAATTTGTCTTTTATAAACAAAGGGCCTAGTTGTAGACTTGAAATTTTTCGTAGCGTTTCATCGTGGTTACCTGTCAGATAATAAATATCGACCCCATTCGTCATCATTGTGATAAGTGTTCTGATTACATGCATATGAGCTTCAGGCCAATAATATTTCTTAAACTGCCACATATCGATAAAGTCACCATTAAGAATAATTCTCTCTGGGTTTATTGAATTAAGGTATTGAACTAACTCTGTTGCGTGGCATCCAACAGTTCCCAGGTGCACGTCTGAGATAACTACCGTATCTAGGTTTCTTTTCATAGCATGTAAATGATAATTTATTATCAAAGGTCTACATCTATTGTTATGAAAGGTTATCTATCATGTTATAAATTGGTAATCAAAGTGTTACCAAATTGTAACCTCTTTATTGGAATTCACCCTTTCATTTGATAAAATTTCAGCTACATTTAGATTTCCTAATTAACAGATTAAATATTTATGTCTGATTCTGAAGCTCAAAAAATTGTACATGTTCACCTCCCCAAGAATGAAGCTTTCAAAACTACTCTAACTGCAGGAATCCATGAACTCATTTCTGATGAACCTCCGACTGTAGAAGGTGGTCAAGATCAAGGACCTGATCCCTATGACTTTCTACTAATGTCTCTTGGAACTTGCACTGTTATGACCGTTAAAATGTATGCCCAAAGAAAAGGTTGGGATGTTGGTGATATGTACGTTGAGCTTCGCCATAACAAAAGTCATGTGGATGACTGTAAAACGTGTGATAACCCATCATCAAAAATTGATGTAATCGAAAAAGAACTCATTATTAAAGGGGATATAACTCAAGAGCAAAAAGAGAAGCTTCTTGAAATCTCTAAGAAATGCCCTGTTCATCGAACACTTTTGAATGAAGTGAGTATTCAAAGCAATATTTCTGTTCATTAATTTCTTTGAACAACACAATTCCTTAAACCATTTTCTATATTCTTTTAAATAAATGGTGATCATGAACAAGGAAGAAATTACACAGCTTATTCGAGAACTCGAAGTAAAAAACATAAAGTTTGCGGTTACTGATATCGACGGCATACTTAGGGGCAAGCTAATCAGTACAGAGAAATTTTTAAAGGCAGTCAATGGTCAGATTGGGTTTTGTAATGTAATTTTCGGCTGGGATATGAACGATGCCGTTTATGATAATTGCAAAGTAAGTGGATGGCATACTGGTTACCCCGATTCTTTTGCAACAATCGACCCTAGTTCTTTTAGAAAAATACCATGGGAAAATGATAAACCTTTCTTTTTAGCAGATTTTTCTGAATCAGCAGATTTGAAAGATGTATGCCCAAGATCACTTTTAAAGAAAATAAAAAAAGAAGCTAATGATTTAGGTTTCTCACCACAATTTTCGGCTGAATTTGAATGGTTTAATTTTGACGAAACCATGCACTCACTTAAAGAAAAAGAATATTCAGACCCAACTCCTCTCACTCCTGGAATGTTTGGCTATTCGGTGCTAAGGGCTTCACAAAACAGTGATTATTTTAATGATTTATTCGATTTACTATATACTTTCGGTATTCCATTAGAAGGATTACATACAGAGACAGGCGACGGAGTATTTGAGGCTGCAATAACTTATGATGAAATTCTTGAATCAGCTGACCGTGCAACTCTTTTTAAAACATCCGTTAAAGAAATTGCTTCACAATATGACTTAACTGCAAGCTTTATGGCCAAGTGGAACCCTGAATTACCGGGTTGCAGTCAGCATATCCATCAAAGTTTAATAAATAAATCTGGGAAAAATCTATTCTTTGATGACTCAAAAGATCATAAAATGAGTGAATTATTTGAATATTATCTTGCTGGACAATTGTACTGCCTTCCTCATTTACTTCCAATGTTTGCTCCAACTGTTAATAGTTATAAACGGTATGTTGAAGGGTCTTGGGCCGCTACTTCAGTGAGTTGGGGAATTGAAAATCGGACAGTGGCTTTGCGTGTGATTAATCGAAAAAGTGATTCAATGAGGCTTGAGAACCGAGTCCCGGGAGCAGATGCTAATCCTTATTTAACTATGGCCGCTAGCTTATCATCTGGCTTATATGGCATTAAACATAAATTAAAACTGGATACTGCCCCAACAAAAGGAAATGAATATGAAAATAAGAATTCAGAACCACTTCCTGAGAATTTGCATAAAGCGACAAAAGCAATGAAAGAGTCTAGTATTGCTAAAGAATTATTTGGAGAATCTTTTGTTGATCACTTTGTAAAAACTAGAGAATGGGAATGGCGACAATACAAACCCAATCAAAAGAATTGGGAATTAAAAAGGTATTTTGAAATTATTTAAGTATAGGTAGTAATGTCATTCATAAACTTTAATGAAATTGTACACGAAGCTTGGGAAGCTTATGATAATTCTCGAGAGATTATAAGAATTGAAGATATAAGTGCTCGGGTATCTACTAATTATGTATACAGGATCACCCTTAAAGACCATAATATTATCGTAGCTAAACTTTCTTACTTCGGAAAGTTCGAGCACTTTGTGGAAGACCATTCCATTATTAATGCTTTATCAAATAACCTTCCAGATCCATTTGAGAATTTTCTTGCTCGATCGTTAATGAAAGGAAATGAATTATTTGTTCATCGTCACCATAGTGAAATAATTGATGCTTGGGTGGTATTTTACCGACCCATAAAAATCAGAAATAGACTACCGAAAAGACTTAATGAGCGACAAATTAAACGACTAGGTAGAGAAACTGCTAAATTTCATAAGGCATGTCATACTGTTCGTGGTACACTTCCACCTTCTGCAAAAAGTATGAATGTAGACATTGATGGTTTACTTAAAACCTTAGATACAGAATACGGGAAATTCCAATTCCATATATATCGTGATTTAATAAGAGAGCATTGTGAAATTTTCAAAAATAACTATATAGAACTTGATGCAGATTCATTAGATGCTATACCTGTATTTGTAGACTGGAACATTGGCAATTTTTCTGTAACTGATAGTTTTCGATTTTTTTCGCGTTGGGATTACGATTGGTTTCGCATGAGCTCTAGAATCATGGATTTTTATTTCTTTAGTAGAGTTGTTTCTGACATTGGTGATCGAACAATCTTTACCTACAACATCGATATTTTGATGGAAGAGCGATTTATCACCTTTTTGAAATCTTATCATGAAGTATTCCCGCTAACTAAAAGAGAAATTTTACTTCTCAAGGAAACATATCGATTCTTTTTACTTACCTATGTAGTTAAATATGGCAAGTACTTTTTTCACGAAATATTCGCAAATAAACTTCAAAAAGAGGTATTCGATATACATCTTCCATCCATTGAACAAAAGTTCAACCCAGATTCACTCCTCAAAGCTCTAGATTTATAATTATGACTTATCCTTCCTTTTTCGACATTGCTAAAGACTTTAAAGTGATCATGCTCGATTCATATGGGGTTGTTAAAAACCATAAAGGATTAATAGCAGGAATTGATAAAACCATCGATTGGATTAAAGGTGAAGGCAAAACGTTTCGTTTATTAACTAATGACGCCTCTCGTAGCCAACACCAGCAAATGGAAAGTTTAGCAGCACTTGGGTTACCTGGAATTGAACTTCATGAAATTGTGACCTCTGGGATGATGGCGAAACAATTTCTGGAACAGAAAATTAATGAAGGGAGAATAGCATATCTCGGCACTGAGAATTCCGCTGAATATATTCTGCAATCTGGCTTACAACACGTATCTGTAGCAGATGTTGATTTAGATGATATAGATGATATTTCAGCATTTGTATTCCTTGATGATGAAGGTTTTGACTGGAACACAGACATCAACAAAACAGTGAATTTACTTCGGAAGAAGACAATGCCTGTAATACTTGCTAATTCAGATCGCTTTTATCCAGTGTCAAGAAATGATGTAGCTGTAGCAACTGGTGGAATAGCAAAACTTGTCGAAAGCATGCTTCACAAAAAGTTTATCCATTTTGGAAAACCAGATTCACAAATGTTTATGTATGCCTATGAAGGATTAGTTGGTGAACTGGGCGACATCAATAAAAATGACATTCTTATGGTTGGCGATACTTTAGAAACAGATGTTTTAGGTGGCAATAAGTTTGGTGTTCAAACTATGCTAGTTCTATCTGGTAACACTCGTGAAGAAAAAGTTCAACAAAACATACAATCCACTGGAATTATTCCTGACTTTATTTGTAGTTCTGTTGTGGAGTGAATTACTTTACCAGCCCTTTCTGAGCTCTAAGTTATATCCATTATTACTTAATCCAGAACTATATCCAAAGATCTGATCTTTATTCCCTTCATACTTGAATACATATGCAATATTAGGTAGAAAATCATGATACCAAACTAACCAAGCTTGGCCATCATTATCACATTCTCCCACCCAAGTTCCTGTGTCAATAGATTCTATCCATTCGGATTCATTTGCAAATCTGGATTCCTTTTCAACCCACGTTCCATCTGTAAAATATTCCTGCCGATCAGTTTGACGAAATACAGTTCTAGTATCATCAGTATAATATCTTAATTGCCACTTCCCTGTCATAAACAAAGAAAAGTCGGGACAATTACTTGCTACAAATAGATATTCGAAACCATCATACTCCGGGTTTTGGTAGTATTCGGCTCTTACCTGAGTTTCCAAATCTCCATAAATGGGGACGTCATCTTCATTTTTCTGAATCTTAGCAGTGAGAATAAATTCACCAGTATTTTCGTCTTTTTGTACATCAAATAGATCATTAAAGGATCTGTCATCCGTATATTGATTTCCAGCCCAGTTCAAATCTAAGTATTTTGATTTTACCGGACGGATGATATTAACCGTATCCTCCCTCAGCGTTGAGAATAGACTTAAATCCCCATTGTAGAAATCAACTTTATAGATCAAATCATATAACTCTCTGCTTAACACATTTACAACCCCATATGTAGAGTATCGATATTCTTGAATTAGATTTTCATATTCTCCAGTAAATGAAAGCCTGATAGGAGTTTCATATTCAAAACGAAGCGTATCAAGATGAGGAGCAAATTTTTTCGATTTTGGATTTGATTCTGATTCGTTGGAAAAATCGCCTTTAAGTTCAGCTTCCAACTTATCGGTAGTAAGCATAAAAACTTTTGTAAATCTTTCCTGAATCCCAGTTATAATACTTATTGCCTGTCCATACACTGTCCAGGTTTTTGCGGTTTCAACCAGATCACCTTCTCCAACTTCTACATTTTTAGTATCTGAATTCCAAAATGCATCAAGAATCCCCTTAAAATTAATTTTATTGGTAAGCCACTTCTTCCCATTCTCAAAAGCTGATTCCGGTTCTGCAAGTGGATCATGATTAGCCTTACCTAAAACATCCTCAAAAGGCTCATATTCTTCATTAAGGATTTCCTCATAAGCTTTCATGAAATACGCTAAACGCTCCAGAGCTTCAGGACTAGCTTTCTGAATATCATTGAATATCTTCAGTTCCAACTGATTATATAAATCCAATGCTTTGTTCATTTGTTCAACAAAGTTCTCATCATTGCCATCATTGTTTGAAGGAACATCTTGCATCACTTTTTCAGCATCCGCTTTTACCAGACTCATTTGGTCTTTAAACTTAAAAAACTCTGTTTGTACGTAACTTACCGGATCACTTATTACCTGTGTTGGGAGAATTTCGACCTCTCCTTTTAATAACAAATCCTCTTTAATAAATACGGTAAAGTTATAATTACCCGCTTCAATACGAGGTATGGTAATTGCCCATTGTCCCCAGTCTTTTACTTTTGCAGTAAGCGTATCACCAACAGCAAGAGTATCCTGATAATAAACCAAATCAAATCTCTTGTACAGATCATATTCATTATCAACTGAATCCAGACCCCAGACGAATTCGAAGCCATAATCTTCTAATTCAAATTCTTCGTTATAGTAGAATAATGATTGGTATGGATAGAAAGGTTGATAATTGTATGGGATTTCAATGATTGTAGGTTCAGGTTCTTGAGTTCCGCCATCTCCAGAATCACCTTCATCTGTATTATCGATTGGGTCATCGTATGGTTTGGAGGATGTGGGAGATGATTTACAATTTAAAAGAACAATACTAAACCCTATCAGGAACAGAACTAAAAACCTAAACATAATGCAAAAACTTAAACTTAAAATTAGCTATAAAAATGAATTGTATAAAATAAGTTCCGCTCAATTATTCAATTTCTTGTAACCTATACAACAATACCGCGGCTCTTTTAGCCTGTCTTGGGAACTGATTTAGGTACCCAACTTCTTCAACGGTGTGATCTGCAGCTCCGCTCATCCCCAAAGCATCTATTGCCATATCAACATAATCGGCAGTGAAAGAGACATCAGCAGCTCCTGCTCTAAGGGGGTTTACTGCTACAACCTCTCCTAGACCTAAGTCGGTACTTACCTTGCTATAGATGGAAAGAAGCTCTCTATTTCCATCTGTTGGAGCCATCGGTGGGTAACCATCACTGAAAGTGATTTCAGCATTTGTATGAGGTAGATTATTTGATACAATTTCTCTCATTTTTACTTTCACTCTATCTAGTTGTTCTTTCGAAACTGCACGAATATCTCCAGTTACAACTGCCGATTCAGCAACCACGTTATTTTTCCCAAAAGCAGAACCAGAATTTGACGAAGTATTATTTTCCACAGTGGTTCCACCTAAAATTTTACCTGGATTAAAAGTGAGATACTCTTCACTTCTTAGCTCCTCATAAAATGTATTCAAGATTCTGGAAATCTCGTAAATCGCTCCAGCACCAATATCTTCTCTAAAAACTTGAGATGAATGCGCCGGCTTACCTGATACATTTAAGGCCCAGCCAATTGAACCTCTTCTCGAAACATTCGCTGTTCCGGGATTTCCATCTCCATTCTCGAATCCGATCGAAATATCCGCCCATTTAGCAGCATCAATTAACGCTTTCTTTGATAAATTTAGTGGTTTCCCACTAAGTTCCTCGTCGCCTGTCATTACAACAATAATGTTCATTTCATCTAATTCACCAACTTCTTTTAATGCACTTAAAGCTTGAAGAATAATTACATTTCCACCTTTCATATCAGCAATTCCGGGCGCTCGAGCAACAGAATCATTTACCATTTCGAATTTCTGAAATGGACTATCTGGTTCAAAAACTGTATCTAAATGACCTATTAGCATAATCTTAGGTCCATTTCCACCTCCGATATGTTCTGCAACCAAATGTCCTGCACGATTGAATGAAGCTCCATCTTCCCATCTAGTCTCGAAACCTAGAGCATCAAACTCTGCCATCAATACATCTCCGACCTCCTTAACACCATCAAAATTCATCGAACCACTATTTATATTTATGGTCTTAATAAGTAGTTCTAATGCATCGTCATTGGTTTCATCAATATGTGAAAGCATTCGTTGTTCAATATCTGAAACTTGTGCTAATGCCTGAGTTGAAAAAAGAAAAAGAATTACTGTGATTAATCTGATCATGGATCTTTAATATATTTTTAAAAATTATCATAAAGGTAAATAGGAATCACAACAAAATGAATTGCTTATTAGAACAGATAATTACTACACAAATACTTCAAGAATTTCTATTATACTAGAGAGGTTATAATACATTATTGAATAAGGAAAAATTATGAGTTACTATTTTAATACAACTATTATCGGAAAAGAATTTAATGCTGTGATCGAGTTGGTTACAGAAGAATTAAAAAAAGAAGGGTTCGGAATATTAACCGAAATTGATGTTCAAGCTACTTTTAAAAAGAAACTAGATATCGATTTCAAGAAATATCGCATATTAGGAGCCTGCAACCCCCCATCCGCACTTACAGCAATTACTTCAGAAGATAAAATTGGAGTATTCCTACCGTGCAATGTGGTTGTTACTGAAAATGAAGCCGGAGAGGTAGAAGTATCTGCTGTTGACCCAGTTGCTTCTATGATGGCAGCAAATAACGATGCACTTGGTGAGGTAGCAATTGACATTCAGACTAGGTTGAAAAAAGTAATTTCAAATCTAAATTAGAAACACGCTCATATCACTCTATCTTATTTCATTATTATTGATAACAAAAAATAAGTAAATAGAGATTCCCTTCACATAAACTTCAAGAAGTTCTACTATGTTGATGATGCAATAGAATATCCACAAGTCAGGAGGGTATTATGAGTTATTATTTTAACATAGTTGTTGAGGGACTTACTTTCGAAGAAGCAGTAACATTCCTAACCGAAGAACTAAGAAAAGAAGGTTTTGGTGTAGTTTCTGAAATCGATATGAAGAAAACCCTTAAAATAAAGTTGAACCTCAATTTCAGAAAATACAAAATATTAGGAGCATGCAGCCCAAGTTACGCCTACCGTGCTTTACATAGTGAGGATAATGTAGGTCTATTACTACCTTGTAACTTTGTAATTCAAGAACATGAAGATGGGGTAATTGAAATTGCGGCTGCTGATCCGATTTCTTCTATGAATCCAGTTAATAATGAGGATTTAGCTATGATTGCGAATCAAATTCAACGCAAAATCAGACATGTTATAAAAGCGCTCCAATATGGAAATTTCCATAGCTGAATTTGAGCAAAGTTATCAGTCATTGATTTATTAATGATTAACAATATGATCAGAAATAAAAAAGCCTTTTAAATTTAAAAAGGCTTTTTTTATGAATTATTTTTTTTCAATTCTATTAATCTACTTGTGTAGTCTTTTTCTCGAGAACCTTTTTTTCAGCATCTCTCACATAGGTATTTAACCATTCTGTTTGTTCATATAACATATGTAAAAGTGATTCACGAGCTACATAACCATGACTTTCACTTGGTAGCATAACTAATTTAGCAGTTCCTCCCAATCCACTCACGGCTCCATACATTCGTTTACTTTGAATTGGAAAAGTGCCTGAATTATTATCAGCTTCACCGTGAATGAATAAAATTGGTTCATCCACTTTATCCGCATTCATAAAAGGTGACATTTCAAAATAAACTTCTGGTGCTTCCCAGAATGTTCTCGGTTCCGCTTGAAACCCAAAAGGTGTTAGTGATCTATTATATGCTCCACTTCTTGCTATACCTGCTTTAAAAATATCAGAATGTGCAAGCAAATTCGCAGTCATAAAAGCACCATAACTATGTCCACCAACTCCTACCCTTTCTGGATCTCCAACCCCCATTTTGTCAAGTTCGTCAACAATAGCTTGTCCATTTGCTACTAATTGTTCTACAAAAGTATCATTGGGTTGTGTATCACCTTCACCAATTATTGGCATGGCCGCACCTTCAACAACAGCATACCCTTCAGTTAACATAAAGTGCGGTCCCCAATATCCAATACTTGTAAATCTATATGGAGATGATGTGATTTGGCTAGCCGCTGCAGCACTTTTAAATTCCCTAGGATATGCCCAAACTAAGGTTGGTAATTTACCATCTTTTTCTTTGTCATAACCTGCTGGCAGGTATACAGTTGCAGTAAGATTTACTCCATCACTTCTTTCGTAACTTATAAATTCTTTTTGAACATCTTTCAAATCTGGAGTCGGATGTTCAAAAAACGTAATCTGCTTTGCTTCATTCTTATTTAAATCTCGTATATAATAATTGGGCTGCTCACTTACAGATTCTTTCCTTGTAAGTATCAACATTCCATCTTCATCAATAACAGAAATCAAATTTTCATAATATGGAGCTTCTGATCTCCATAGTTCTTTTTTAACGCCTGTCTTTAAATCGAAAGAAGTTAAAAATGGTTGATTTCCTTCAGGTGAAAACCCTTGTCCACTCATAAGTACTTTATTTCCATTGTCGACAGTATGTAATACATAAGTTCCATATTTAGATCTTTTGTACTCAGGGCTACCAGGATCTGAATATCGATCTTCAACATTTACATCAAAAATGAGTTCCACAGTATTAGTAGATGGTTCAACCATCCATGTTCTTCCTTGGCGAGTACTTCTCCAATATTCATTTACAAGTGCAAAGCCTTCCTCACTCCATGAAATACCTCGGTACCTCATTTCAAGATCTATAATTGCCTGAGGTGAGCTATTAAATGGAGCAGAATGCATATATACACGATCCCTTTTTTCTACATCGTTTGATTGATCCCCTCCATCAAGTGCTTCTACCCAAACAAGGGTTGAAGGAACATCTGATCTCCAATTAATTGATCTTGGACCCTCTGATGTGGAAGAAAAACCAATTGGTATTTGATCCAATAATGGTAATTCAGCAACTGTATGAATAATCTTACCATCTCTATCTAACACATAGGTATTACTTGGAAATCTGTAGGCAGGTACTCTGTAGGAATACGGTGTTTGAATTTTACTAATCAAAATATAATTCCCATCTGGGCTCAAATTCATTCCACGATAAATACCTTGTGCCCCAATAACTTCAGTTTTTCCATCAAGACTAACTTCAACTATCTGAGAAGTGAAGTAATATTCAAATAGTTCTTCATCGTATTTATTCTTAAGTAAATCTTGATATGTACGAGCAGGGGCATTTTTTCCAACACTTTCTTCAATTGTTGGGCCAGTTGGAACAATATTTTTTTCTGGAGCTGCTCCTCTATTCTTAGGTATAATTTGAACTAATAGTGACTTTGAGTCTCTATTCCATACTGCCGCAGAACCATAAGTATCATTTATATAATCATCAGAAATTTTTGAGGCTTTTGCATTTTTTACGTCAGCAGTCCATAACTCTATTCCGGTCGACGTTATTAATAAGAACGCAATAAATTTACCATCTGGAGACCAATCCAAATCTGAAATTTTTGGGTTTTCAGGCAGCCCTGATAGCTTCATATCTTTACCAGTTTTCACATCACGTATAGTAATTCCATTTAAAGTTCTCGACCGTGATGGACCATTTGTAATTGGATTTATTCTTATCCCTGCTAACCTTAATTCAGGTTGAGATATTTCTTCGATTGAAGGCTGTCCTGGGCGCTGTAAAAGAGCCATAAAGTCACCATTCGGTGACATTGATACTGATGGAGTAGCGTCACCATCTACCAAATCGATCATTGCTTGTGAAGGCTCTAGATAGCCATACTGACCTATTGCTGCATTTGAAATAAAAATGACGAACAAAAAGGAAAAGAGTGAAATTTTATATCTCATATTCGTGTGCTTAATTAGTGGACTAATTCGTTTAACTACACAAATAATCTAATTGAAAAATCTCTTACAAAAAATAAAATGTGAAAATTGATTCTTCAAAATTACTCTTAAGATATATTCTATACTATATAATGAAATTAAATATCAATTCTCACTCAACCTCTTCAATTGCATAAGCATCTATTGGAATACAGGAGCATATAAGATTTCTATCTCCATAAGCATCATCAACTCGAGAAACACTTGGCCAGAATTTGTTATATCGAAGATCTTCTATTGGAAATACAGCCTTTTCTCTTGAATAATCTCGATTCCAATCTGCATCCATTACAACTCGCATAGTGTGTGGTGCATGCTTCAAAACATTACTTTCTTTATCAGCTTTTCCATCTTCAATTTCACGGATTTCATTTCGAATACCAATCATAGCTTCACAAAAACGATCCAACTCTTCTTTACTTTCACTTTCTGTTGGTTCAATCATTAACGTTCCTGCTACTGGGAAACTCATTGTAGGAGCATGAAAGCCATAATCCATTAATCGTTTTGCTAAATCAACCGCTTCTATACCTGCAGTTTGTTTAAATGGTCGTAAATCTACGATGAACTCATGAGCAGATCGACCTGTTTTACCAGTATATAAAATTGGGTAATGATCTTTTAGGCGATCTTTAATGTAATTAGCATTCAGAATTGCGTGTTTTGTAGCTTCTGTTAAGCCTTCTGAACCCATCATTCTAATGTATGCATATGAAATAGTCAAAATGCTCGCACTTCCGTATGGAGCTGCAGAAATTGCTGAGATGCCTTGCTCTCCACCCGTTTTGATAACTGAATGGCCCGATAAAAATGGAGTGAGGTGTTTTGCCACACCAATTGGTCCCATTCCTGGTCCACCACCACCATGAGGAATACAAAAGGTTTTATGCAAGTTTAGATGGCAAACATCAGCACCAATTTCGCCAGGGCTTGTTAATCCAACTTGAGCATTCATATTCGCTCCATCCATATAAACCTGACCACCATGTGAATGGATAATTTCACAAAATTCTTTCACTTTATGTTCAAAAACACCATGTGTAGATGGGTAGGTTATCATTAATGCAGCAAGTCGATCGCTATATTTTTCTGCTTTTTCAGCAAGATCTTCACTAGATATATTTCCATAATCATCAGTTGCCACTACAACCACGTCCATTCCTGCCATAACCGCACTTGCTGGGTTTGTACCATGTGCTGAAGATGGAATCAAAGCTACATTACGATGATGGTCTCCTCTACTTTGATGGTAAGCACGGATAGTCATTAAGCCTGCGTATTCACCTTGAGCACCAGAGTTAGGCTGAAGTGATACTGAATCGAATCCAGTTATTTCGGATAACCATTCATCTAACTTTTCAAACATTTCTGTATATCCTGCCGCTTGATCAATGGGTACAAATGGATGAATTTGCCCAAATTCTGGCCATGTTACAGGGATCATTTCTGCAGTCGCATTTAATTTCATTGTACAAGAGCCTAACGAAATCATCGAGTGTACTAATGAAAGATCTTTGCTTTCTAATTGCTTCATATATCGAAGCATTTCGTGTTCAGTTTGATATAACTTGAACACTGGATGGTCCATAAAGTCTGATGTTCTTGCTAGCTCTTTTGGTAATTCAACTTCTAATGATTCAGCATGAGCATTTACATCGAAATTTGAAGTTCTACCAGCTGCCTCAGCGAAAATTGAAAGCACTGTTTTAACATCTTTCAATTCTTTTGTCTCATCAAAAGAAATTCCAATTCTTCCATCATCGAAGTATCTGAAATTTACATCATGAGTTAAAGCTACTTTCTGAACATTCTTTTTATCGGCTTTAACAGTAATTGTATCAAAAAATACTTTTGTTTCAACAACAAGATCGAGTGCTTCCAAACCTGATTTAACAAGTTTAGTTAGGCCATGAATTTTGGATGCTATTTTTGTCAGTCCTTTCGGTCCATGATATACACCATACATCCCGGCCATCACTGCCAATAAAACTTGTGCTGTACAAATATTTGAAGTCGCCTTTTCTCTTCGAATATGTTGTTCACGGGTTTGTAGAGCCATTCGATACGCAGCCTTACCTTCTGCATCTTGAGTTACACCGATTATTCTTCCAGGTATTTGTCTTTTAAACTCTTCTTTAGTGGCAAAATACGCTGCATGTGGACCACCATATCCCATTGGTACACCTAAGCGTTGCGAAGTTCCAACTACTACATCTGCGCCCATTTCACCGGGTGGAGTCAATAATGTCAAACTCAACAAGTCTGCTGCAACAACAGCATGTACTTGATGTTCATGAGCAGCGGCTATTAGGCTAGAGTAGTCTTCTACACTTCCATCCGTAGCAGGATACTGAAGTAAAATACCGTAGAGTTTTGAATCTGTTACTTCTAGCTTTCTATGATCACCAACTACAATCTCTACTCCAATTGGTTCTGCTCTTGTTTGAAGAACCTCTATAGTTTGTGGGTGACATAACTCACTAATAAAGAATACGTTTGCTTCTTTTCGTTTAGCTCCTTTTCGCTGCCCTAGTAACATACTCATTGCCTCAGCAGCGGCCGTCCCTTCATCTAATAAAGATGCATTTGCTAACTCCATTCCTGTCAAGTCACTTACCATCGTTTGGAAATTGATAAGCGCTTCTAATCTACCTTGGGCAATTTCAGCTTGATAAGGAGTATAAGCTGTGTACCAAGCTGGATTTTCAAGAATATTTCGTTTTATAACATTGGGAACGTGAGTATCATAGTATCCCATTCCAATAAACGATTTATTGATCTTATTTTTAGAAGCTAAAATTTTAAACTCTTCTAAAAAATCAACCTCACTTAAAGCTTCTGGAAGATTTAAAGGTTGATTCAACCTAATCCCTTCAGGGATAGTCTCGTCAATTAATTGATTAAGGTCATTAGCCTTAATCGTATTCAACATATCTTGTGTAGCTTGTGTGTCTGATCCGTTATGACGTGCTGCGAAAAGCTCTTTCTTAAAGTCGATACTCATTAGGAAATAGTCCTGAATTTTTAAATTGCTAACGTAGTTATTTGCACTAATATGTGTACAGAACAAATTAGTACTTTATAAGTTCCAAGAAGGCTAAGAAAAATAAGGAAAATCAGATTTAAATAAGCGTAAAATGATGTGCTAAAAATATTATTTCTCCTTTTTTTTTGATTTATTCTCTACTGCTTACCAAATACCATAAAATTTACTCATTAATGATAAAATTTACATTGTCGCTGTTAGGCATCATACTCATAAATACGTTGTCAATAACAGCCCAAGTGTCAACTGATCTACAAATTATTATTCAACCTGATCCAATTCAATTATCTGTTGGGGAAGAAATACAATTAGTTGCTCATGTAATAGATAGCAGTGGTTCCGTTCAACCTGATTCTGTTATTTTTTTCTCTCGTGCTCCTAAAGCAATATCAGTTTCTAGAACTGGTTATGCTCAAGCTTTATTAGCTGGAACTCATCAACTTATTGTCATAAAAAATGCTCAGGGAAACAATCCAACAATGAGAAAGAATGTTACGGTCGAAGTAGCTTTTCCTGAAATTAATCGAATAACATTAAATGAAACACCTTCAGAGCTTTATGAAGGAACGGGATTTCAATTAGACTCAAAAATTTATGATGAACTCGATTTTCTTCGAGAGGATCTTAACGTAAACATATTTAAATCTTCTAAACCTGAGGTTGCCGAAGTAAATCGTTTTGGTCGTATTACTGCAAAAAAGAATGGTTCTGTAAAAATCACTGCTACATATAAGAACCTTGAAAAAAACTTCGATCTAAAGGTTATAAAGAACCCTGTTACTTCGCTAGAGCTTTCTGTAGATGTAGATATTGCAAGAACTGGTGATGTTCTTCGGTTCAAAACAATTGCAACTGATAGAAAAGGGAATATTATTTCAGATGCACCTATTGTTTACTCTTTTGCTGCAAGTCCTGATGATATTCGTGGACAAAGTGCCTCTGCTCAAATAGAACAAGATGGTCGCTTTGTTGCTAATCATACAGGTTTATACACTGTCATGGCTCGTAATGGAAATACAGTTGATGAAGTTTCAGTTAGAATCAATCCTAGAAATGTGGCTAGAGATATAGAAGTACTTGGTAATGGAAAAGTTACAGATGTATTTACTTCTGATTTATGGGTTTGGGAAGGTGTTGATGGGCGTGACTACGCAGTTACTGGAACATGGAGTTCAAAAGGTGATGCCTATTTTTGGGACGTAACCGACCCTTCTAATATTGTTGCCATCGACACTATTAGGGTTGACGCTCGAACTGTTAATGATGTAAAAGTATCTGAGGATGGTAGAATTGCTGTTATTTCTCGTGAAGGAGCTTCAGATCGTAAGAATGGATTAGTAATTCTAGATGTAACCGACCCTTCAAATGTAAGTATTCTATCTCGTTTTGATGATGGGCTTACTGGTGGTGTACATAATGTGTTTATTTATGAAGACCATATATTCGCAGTTAACGCTGGTCGAAAATATGACATCATAAATATTGAAGACCCTAGGAATCCTTATCGTGTAAGTGATTTTGAATTAGATACTCCTGGACATGCTGTTCACGATGTTTGGGTAGTTGATGGTATAGCTTATTCCTCAAACTGGGATGATGGTGTTGTTGCAGTTGATGTTGGCGGAATGGCTACTAGTGATATGCCAGGAGCTGGCGGCTCTCTTGAAAATCCTGTCCAACTTGGAAGTTATACTTATCCAAGTGGTTGGAATCATGCTGCCTTTCCCTTTAAAAGTGAATCATCCGATAAGTTTTATATTGCAGCTGGCGACGAAGCTTTCCCGGGAGGTGTGGCTGCAGGATGGATTCATTTCTTTGAATTAGATAGTTGGGAAGAAGCAAAAGAAGTTGCTCGCTATGAAGTTCCAGAAGCTGGAACTCATAATATTTGGATTGTTGATGACATTATGTTTGTAGCGTATTATCAAGGCGGACTACGAATAGTTGATGTTTCTGGAGAACTAATGGGTAATTTATATGATCAAGGTCGCGAAATTGCTAAGTTCTTACCAATTGCTAATGAAGGAATTGCTCCCAATAAACCAGAGGCTTGGGGCCCTCAACCATATAAAAATCTTATTTTTGTGTCTGACATGAATTCTGGCCTTTGGGCTTTAAAACTCGGCCCTATTAATGAAACAGTTAGTGCTGAGTAATATCTAATCAAATAAACAATCTCCATGAAAATCTTAAAATCACATAATATCATTACACTTTTTGCTCTATTTATGAGTGTTATACTTGCCACTTCCGGGTTTGCGCAAGACAAAAAAATTGTAATGGATATTGAATCTCTAACACTTCAATTAAATGAAGAAGTGAAGCTTTCAGCAAAAGTAACTGATATGCAAGGTACAGTCCTTGAAGATACGGTGGCCTTCTTCTCTCGGAGTCGTCGTAACCTTGCCGTTACTCAACAAGGAAATGTGAAAGCTCTAAAACCTGGCTCTTATTCTATACTAGTAAGCACTATGGGGCCTGACAGAGTACAAATAGAGTTACCAGTTACTATCGAATATCCACCAATTACAAACGTAGAGATTATTGATAAGCCGAATAATGTCTATTCCGAAACATCTTTTCAACTACACTTCACTTTAAAAGATGCATCCGGTTCAATGCGTGATAATGTTGAAGTAACAGTTTCTAGCTCGAATAATAGTGTAGTTACTGTTAATGAGTTCAACGAGCTTAAAGCCTTAAAGAAAGGTAATGCTACAATTACTGCAAAAGCAGAAGACCAAACTACCACGTGGACTATTTCCGTTAAGGAAAACCCTATAGAATCAGTTGTCCTTACTCATAATTACGAAGGTAAATCAATTCGAACTGGTGATGTAATTCGTTTTGTTGGTACTGCTAATGATAAAAGAGGAAATGCTGTTGAAGATGCTCCATTTACCTATACTTTTATTGCAAGTCCAGATGATAACTTAGGACAAGGTGCTTCAGCTCAAATTGAGCAAGATGGACGTTTTGTTGCTAATCATTCAGGGAAATACACAGTAATGGCTAGAGTTGGAAAAACCATTTCTGAAACAACATTTAGGGTTGTTCAAAGAAATGTCCAGCGACCAATTACAGTAGTTGGAAAAGGTATTGTACCTGATGTTAAAACTTCTGACCTATGGGTTTGGGAAGGTATTGATGGACGGGATTATGCAGTAACTGGAACATGGGGTGCTCGTGGTGAAGCCTTCTTTTGGGATGTAACTGACCCAACTAATATTCATACTATAGATACTGTACAAGTAGACGCCCGTACTGTAAATGATGTGAAAGTTTCAGAAGATGGTAGAATTGCTGTAATCACTCGAGAAGGTGCTTCTAACCGTAGAAATGGTATCATTATATTAGATGTATCGGATCCTTCGAACGTTGAAATACTATCTGAATACAATGAAGATTTAACTGGTGGTGTTCATAATGCCTTTATCTATGAAAATCATGTTTATGCAGTAAATAATGGTCGTAAATATGATATCATTAATATCGAAGATCCTAGAAATCCTAGAACTGTAAGTCAATTTGAGTTAGATACTCCTGGACATTCAATCCACGATGTATGGATTGAAGATGGCATTGCTTATTCCTCAAATTGGAGTGATGGTGTAGTTGCGGTAGATATTGGAAGCAATACATCAGCTGACATGCCTGGTGCAGGTGGATCTCCTGAAAACCCAGTTCCACTTGGAAGCTATAAGTACCCTAGTGGATGGAATCATGCAGCTTTCCCATTCAAAAGTAAATCAACAGGTGACTTCTACATCGCAGCAGGTGACGAAGCATTTCCTTATGGTTTAGATTTTGATGGTCCTAATAGAGCCGCAGGTTGGGTTCACTTTGTTAAAATGAATGGTTGGGATAATCCTGAAGAAGTGGCTCGGTATCAAGTGCCAGAAGCTGGATCTCATAATTACTGGATCGAAGATGATATTCTTTATGCTGCTTTCTATAATGGTGGACTTAGAATTGTTGATCTTTCAGGTGAGTTAATGGGAGATTTATATCAGCAAGGTCGAGAAATTGGAATATTTTTACCAACCGACAAAGGTGCTGCTATACCAAATTCACCTTTCACATGGGGGCCTATGCCCTATAAAGGACTGATCTATCTTTCTGATTGGAATTCAGGAATTTGGGCAGTTAAAGTAGGCGATGATCCAACAGCAGGAACCAATTAAAAAAATTAAATTTATCATGCTAAGTAAATCGGTATTTATACTTTTGATGCTTTTGGTATTCGTTTCTAATGCTACATCCCAGGATTACTATATGTATGTAGCTGCTGAATCTGAAGATCAAGTTCATTTGATTCATTTCAATGGAACATCAGAAAAAGGAGAAATAGCTAAGACAATTAATGTAGGGCGCTATCCGACAGAAATAGATGGACCTCATGGAATTTCAGTTTCCCCAGATGGAGAATATTGGTATGTATCTATAGCACATGGGAATCCTTATGGGATGCTAGCTAAATACAAAACTGGTACAGATGAATTAATTTCTACCACTGAACTGGGACTTTTTCCAGCGACTATGGAAATATCGGAAGCTACTGGCTTACTCTATGTAGTAAATTTTAACTTACATGGGGAAATGGTTCCAAGTACTGTTTCTGTAATTGAACCTGAAACAATGACCCGCCTTGCTGATATAGAAACAGGCGTTATGCCACATGGTTCGAGAATTACTCCATCTGGTAAATTTCAGTACCATGTATCAATGATGACTGATGAGCTAATTGAAATAAATACAGGATCACTTAAATTATCTCGACGTCTCAAGTTGTCGAAACAAAACGAGATGAGCGGAATGGATCATTCGACAATGGATCACGCTAGCATGGATCATAGTAATATGAAACATAATCCTGTAGAAAAACCTACTTGGGCTGACCCCCACCCAACCAAGCCATTAGTATATATCGCTGGAAATGGATCTAACGAAGTATTGGAAGTTGATACAGAAAAATGGGAAATAATACGTCGTTTTAATACCGGTAAGGCACCATATAATCTTGAAGTTACTCCAGATGGTAAAAAAATGGTTGTAAGTTATAAGGGAGAGGGTGCTACTGGTATTTGGGATCTTGAAACTGGGAAAGAATTAGCTAAAGTCTCAAATACAAGAAAAGTGAGTCATGGAGTTGCCATATCGCCAGATAGTAAATATGCTTTTATATCTGTGGAAGGAATTGGTGGTGAACCCGGATCTGTAGATATCATTAATCTTCTAAATAATACCTTAGTTGATCATGTAGAAACCGGCAAAC
This sequence comes from Balneolaceae bacterium, assembly GCA_965212165.1. Taxonomy (GTDB): domain Bacteria; phylum Bacteroidota; class Rhodothermia; order Balneolales; family Balneolaceae; genus RHLJ01. The sequence continues at coordinate 166,499 of OZ243096.1, forward strand.
AAGCTGGTGGTATCTATTTTTGGAAGCAGATTAATTAAGATCTGTCTTTTAGGAAAATCGAGTGGCTTACATTATGGTCACTCGCTTCCATATCCAAAATAATTTCTTTAGGGAGACTTTCTACCACATATCCAAGCTGATCAGCAATTCCAACAATCAAAGGCTCTAATTTACCTTTATCGGTATTGAATTTTACATAAGCTCCACCAATTCTTAAATCAATCTTCCCAATTGATCTATTAAGCATATCCGCACATCGTATAACCTCAGATGCAGAAAATGTTTCTTTACCAGATATCTTTGGAGCTTTGTATTTCTTTTTAGAAATACTCATGGTTTTTACTTCACCAGATTTCATATCTGGTTGTAACCATTCAAAATGATGATCTAATTCTTTAATATAATAAGCTAGGTATCGTGAATTCTTACTAACAATTGAAAAGCTAAGATCAGCAACCCATACATCCTTAACCTGATCTATGTTTATATCGAACCATATACTAGAGGAGTCCATCTTGAATGTAACAATGGAATTCTCTTTATCTTCTTTTTTAAGAGCTAAAGAATAATCTTGTTCAAATTCAGAAATACTAATTCTAGCTTCATTCGGAAGGTCAATTTTTAATGCAACCTCATCCTGTTCAGTTGAAATGAAATCAGGAGCACTGTTTTCAACTTCACACTTTATTTCTTCCAACCTTAATAAAATTCTAGCTTTCCCGTCCTTAATTGGGACTTGAAAAGCATCGTTTTTGTCAACCATACCTTTTTTTTTCTGCCCTAAAGTATCAAATTTGTTAATAATTCTACGTGAGAAAAGGTTAATGTAAATAATTCAATACTTAGCCACGACTGATTTTTTAGTTACCATCATCAAATCTTATCTTAAAAATAAAAAATGAATATACCTGTCTGGTTTCTCGAACTTAACCCAATTCTTCAAGCTCTTATAGCTGGTTTATTTACATGGGGACTTACTGCCCTTGGAGCTTCACTAGTATTTCTTACAAAGAAAGTTAACTATGCTCTTCTTGATAGCATGATGGGGTTCGCAGCTGGAGTTATGATTGCTGCAAGTGTTTGGTCCTTAATCATACCATCTATTGATATGGCAGAAGCTCAAGGTGTAATATCGTGGCTTCCTGCAGTTATTGGGTTCTTAGGAGGTGGATTATTTCTTCGAGTTTGTGACCAATACCTACCTCATTTACATATAGGTTTACCAAAAACAGAAGCTGAAGGTATTCCAACAAGCTGGCGCCGATCAACTCTTTTAGTTCTTGCAATAACTTTGCACAATATCCCTGAAGGACTTGCTGTTGGGGTACTATTTGGAGCAGCGGCAACTGGTGTTGATCCCACAGGAACTGCAACAATTGCGGCTGCAATAGCCTTGGCAATAGGAATTGGTATTCAAAACTTTCCTGAAGGAATGGCTGTATCCATGCCTCTCCGAAGAGAAGGTGTAGGAGTAGGTAAAAGTTTTTGGTATGGACAGCTTTCAGGTATTGTTGAACCTGTTGCCGCTGTGGTTGGTGCTGCAGCTGTAATTTTTGTTCAACCAGCTCTTCCATATGCATTAGCCTTTGCAGCAGGAGCTATGATTTATGTAGTCATAGAAGAACTGATTCCAGAAAGTCAACTTCATGGCAATACTGATATTGCGACACTTGGAACTATGGTAGGTTTCTGTGTAATGATGGTACTAGATGTTGCGCTAGGCTAAGATCTAGTTAAGCTGTTCAGTAATTAGATCTTTAGCATATTCTTTAATCTGGTCACGAACTTCTCTGAACTGACTTATAATTTCGCTCTCTGTCCCTTCTGCTTTTGCTGGGTCAGGAAAATTGTGATGTCTCTTTTCTGATAAAGCTGGGAACACTGGGCATTTCTCTTTTGCACTGTCACATACTGTGATTATAAGATCAAATTTTTCATTGATATATTCATCAATATGGTTTGAAGTATGAGATGAAATATCGACACCAGCTTCCTTCATTACTTGAATTGCTCTTGGATTAACTCCATGAGTCTCAACTCCTGCACTTTTCACGCTCAAATTTTCTTTCCCAAAAAAACGAAGCCATCCTTCCATTATTTGGCTTCTGCAGCTATTGCCTGTACATAAAACTAGAATATTCTTCTTCATTGTAACTAACTTTTGATAATCTTTAGTTTATAGAATCACTTCCTAATGACCATTTTAGAATCATTTGTGCATCTTCTCTATCAAAATCCGTTAAAGAAAATACTTTTCCACCTGCACCTGAAGCAGCAGTAACATTTAAAGTTGCTAAATTTTTATAGCCTTGAAAAGGATTAACTGTTAATTCAGATACTTGGATTCTTTTCTTTTTAACAAATGCTGTTCGTTTAGCTAATATTCTATATTGCATTTTTAAAGTATGCTCGTTTATCCAAAGTGTAGCATCATTAAATCTAAGCCATCCCAAGAAAGTAGCTGGAATTAAAAATCCGAATAAAACCCATCCTAGTTCCCAGAACCACCATGTTAATGGTATCATGATTAATAGGAGATAATTCGGATGTCGAAGATATCTGAAAAAAGCTCTTTTTGGTGGGGTGATCTGAGTTTCTGGTTCTTCATAATCTTCAATAAAAACATTAAAAAAATCTTTCAGTTTATCTTTTTTGATGAAAGGAGCAAGTACAATAGATCGCTCAGCATTTTTTTGTTGGAAACCAGCACTTTCCACAAATAACATTCCATATCCGAATGGCTCTCTAAAAACACCCTCAACGAACCTTAATGCCTGTATACGATTAAATGGAACTGTTGTATGCTTTCGTTCAAGTAATCCACTAGTAATATGGAGTTCATTATTCATTTTTTCGACTTTAAAGTCGGCATATTGAAAAATCACTCCAATAAAGGAAAAGATATAAGAAACTATAAAAATGATAATGACTAGTCCCACAAAAATGGAGGCATTACCTAAGCCAGGAATATAGTCGAATAGATAATTCAGATTTTCTTCTGTTATAAATTGATCTAGTTGTCCAGATAATGCTCCTAAAATTGAAGCGATCAACCCAAAGTTTCCTGAAGTTAATGCTGCTAAAAACAGATCCCTTACTGAAAGTTTCCATGTTAAAGTCTCTTTACTTGTTACCTCAGTAGAAATCTCTTCTTTGTCTTCATATGCATTTGTTACTGATTCACCCCTTAATAAAGCTCTAAGCTCCAATGCTTCTACTCTTGTAATAGCACTGATAGTGGCGCCTTCTGTACCGCTTCCTGCCGATTTAACCTCAACTTTTACTAAGCCAAACATACGTTGTAGAAGTCCTTCTGTAATATCTATGACTTGAATTCTATCTTTCGTCAGGTATAGTTCCTTTCTTACAAATACCCCTTTTTTGATTTGTAACTCATCACCATCTACACGATATGTAAATCTTAACCAACCAAATATTCCTAATACTAAGGTTGATACCACTCCAAGAACAAAAAAGTACCAGAAATATTCATCAGTATTACGTGATCCTACTACCATAAATATGATAATTGGCACTATGTTCTGTCTTAGAACTCCTAAAAATTGTGTTACAGCAGCAACAGGATGTTGCCTTCTAAATTCAGACATCTTCCTTTACTTTTCGAACAAATTCTGAGATCATTGTTCGCAAATGTGTTGCAGTTTCATCATCAAGCGCCGGAATTTCATGAGTAGTTGCTGCAGTTGAAATACTGATAGAAGAAAGCTTAAACTTTCGGTAAATCGGACCTTGCTTGGTATCAACATGTTGAATTCGGTTCATGGGAACAACCGTTCTTTTGCGAATGATAATTCCACGGTACATATCTACGCCTTGATCGTTTACGTCATACCGCCATCGACTCCATCTAATCTTAGGAAAGAGGGTAATAATTAATACATAAATAGTGACAGTAATTGGAGCCGCAACAATTGGGAAAAGAACTGGCATATCTCCCATCATATAAACGAAATAAAAAAAACCTGGAATTATAAATAATAACAACCCATAAAGAATTGAAGTAATACGCCAGGCTTTTATTGCTTTCTCATCGATTCTCGTGTTTGGGAGTTCCATCATTTAGCTAATTTTTGGCGACTTATAATAACTTTCATCTACTTTAAACATAATGATAAGTCCAACAACCAGCATAAAAAGAATTACTCCCATTCCCCACCTTTGATTTCCCATAATCAATGTAATCCAACCTACAAGAATTGGCCCTGCAAATGAAGTTACTTTACCTGAAAGTGCTAGTAAACCAAACATTTGATTCCTTTTATCAATTGGTGCAAGTCTGCCCATCATTGTCCGACTTGCTGCTTGAACTGGACCAACAAAAATTCCTAATAGTAGTCCCCAAACCCAAAACCACGTTGTAGTTTGCACGAATATTACTGCTATTACTGGTATGATTACACCAAAAAGTGAAAATATAATAGTTTGTTTACTTCCAGATTTATCATCGAGCCAAGCAAAACCATATGCACCAATTCCAGCAGTAATATTGAGCCCGATTCCAAAGTAAAATATATCAGCAGTTTTAAAACCGAAAGTTCCTGCAGCATATACACCACCCATTGCAAAAATGGTAGCGAGTCCATCATTATAAAAAAGACGAGCTATTAAAAATCTTGAAATATCTGGTCTAGTTTTAAGTATAGTAAGTGCTTCTTTCAATGTGGAAATACCATCATTTATAGCCTGTTTATATGGCTTTTTCTTCGAAGGAGAATCTTCTGTATTTAGAAAGAATGGTATACTAAAAAGGGCGTACCAAATTCCGGTAAGTAAAAAAGTTATTCTTGTATTCTGAGATGTTGCTTCATCAAGTCCAAAAAGTTCTGCGCCATTTAGAAAAAACACAAAGTAACCAACAACTAAACATAGCAATCCACCTAAATACCCAAGACTCCACCCCCAGCCAGACCAGCGACCAATTTTATCTGATGGAGCTAAATCTGGGAGCATTGCGTTATAAAATATAAGAGCTAGTTCAGAACCAATGGTTGCAAAAAATGCAGCTATTAATGCAAACCAAATGAAATCTGTACTTGGTTCGGCAAACCAAAGAATCCCCGAACCTATCACACCCATTACAGTAAAGAAAAATATCCAGGGCTTTCTTCTACCCCCTTCATCAGCTATAGATCCTAATAAAGGGGCAAGAAGTGCTATAACAATACCTGCTAACCCAACCATATTACCCCAAAGTGCTGTCCCTATTGTTTCGTTTTCTGCAATTGATGAAGAAAAGTAAGCGGCAAAAATAAAAGTTAGGATCATTACAAAATAGGCGCTATTAGCCCAATCATAGAGTGCCCACGAAAATAGCCCTTTAGATGGCTCTTCAGATTTTGTCATTTGGTTAGGTATATGAAAAAGTCTAATAATATCGTAGGTGGGAAGGAGAGTTGAAAGAACTATTTAGAAATGTAATTATCAATTTACATATCCAGTGATATATCAACTCAGAAACTTATATCCATAACCGTGAACTGTTAAAATATGCTTCGGATATTTACTGTCTTCTTCAAGTTTTTGACGAAGCCAAGCAATATGAACATCAACAGTACGAGTTGATGGGAGTGCATCATAACCCCAAACTTCATTCAATAGTTGATCACGAGTGAGTATAAGTCCCTCATTTTCTACCAAAAATTTAAGAAGTTGAAATTCTTTTGCCGAAAGAACGACTTCAACTTCTGCTTTTTTAATAAGCATTTTTTTGAAGTCCATTGTTACATTCGAAAATGTATATTCACCAGCATCATGTGCTTCTTGTACTCTGTTTTTTTTACGAAGCTGTACTTCAACCCTTGCCAATAACTCCATCATTTCGAAGGGTTTTTGCATATAATCGTCGGCACCTAATTTCAAACCTAGTACTTTGTCGATTACTTGTCCTTTTGCCGTAAGCATCAATATTGGTGTGTCTATACCCTTTTGTCGTAAGTCTCTACAAATATCTAAGCCACCTTTTTTAGGCAACATTAAATCTAAAATAATTAAATCATGAGATGCTTTTAATGCTTTATGATATCCAATCTCTCCGTCTTCAGCTACATCAACTTCATACCGTTCTTCTTCTAACCGATCTCTAATTGTCATAACTAAACCACTTTCATCTTCCACCAATAAGATTTTCGATTTATCAGACATCTATTTCACCCAATGGTAATACCAAGCTAAATGTTGATCCTTCTCCAATTTTACTTTTTAAAGAAACTTCACCCTTATGTGCTATTGCAACTTTTTGTACTAGGCTCAATCCTATACCATTTCCTTTTACTTGATCATTTACAGGTTTTTCACCTCTAAAAAATGGCTTAAACACAGAAATTTGTTCTTTTTCAGGGATGCCAATTCCAAAATCTTGAACTTGTATACGGATAGCTAATTTCCCCTTTAATGTGGCTTCATCTACTTTTAAAAGTATTTTATCACTCTCGCCGCTAAATTTTATAGCATTATTAATTAGATTCATGATACAAAGAAAAATAGCATCTGGGTCAGCTTGAATACGTTCTAATTTTGTGTTTATTGAATATTCTAGATGCTTTCCTTCTTCATCTAGACGATGCCGACTTTCTTCCTTTATCGATTCAAATAGATCATTCAAGTTTAAATCCCGGAAATGATAGACTCGCTTACCACTTTGAATCCCTGAGAACTCCATTATTTGATCGACCATATCACTGAGTCTTCTTCCTTCTTTTAGCATCAAATGGGCGTATTGACTCTTTCTCTCTTCATCATTGACAATACCCGCTGTCAGGTTCTCAGCGGCTGAACGAATAACAGTAATAGGTGTCCTTAGTTCATGAGAAACACCTGCAACGAATAACATTTGTTGCTCAGCCAATTCTCTAGAACGTTGTGAAAAAATTACTATTAGTACTACACTAATCCCAAGAATGGATAATATTCCAAAACTGATTATTAAATTCCGATTTCTAGTTTTATCTACAAATGCATCTAATGATCCATCTTTAAAACTCAACCATAATTGCCAAGGAGTACTCCCCAATGAGCTTGTAAATGAAGCACGAATAGATGTATCTCTTTGAACATTCCAACCACTTACATCTTCATCATTACTTTCTTTCGAAATAAATTTTTGTGAGATAATATGTGATGCACTAGCACTACTATCAGAAACATAACTTTCAAACATTGAATCAACAAAACTGAACTTCAAACTATCGTCAATGTCTAGAAATGATGATGAATTTTGGACTTCAATATTATTAGATTTAAATACTAAAATATTATCGAAGCTAAAACGATTTAAAGAAGTGCTAAAATCTGGTGCTGTTAATTGTTGATCTTCAGATGTGGTATAATAAATTTCAAGAGGTTCTGATTTTCTAACGAGGCTAAGTGTATACTGATCATCAAAGGAATCTGAAAAATAAACTCTAGCTATATTTGGGATAATTTCATTTTTGAGGTAGTCATCATTTAGCTTTAAAAGAATCACATCATCGAGCTGATCTAAACTTAATTGGACCTCAATATTCTTCCCAAATTCTCGATTCGAAACCTGAATCATATCTAAAAACTGTACAGGGATTTCTAAGAAAGATGGATTACCTAAATCAGGAGATGTTTGATGAAGTGCCCCTCTTTTAGCATCCGGTCTTATATTCTTATCATTATTAGATAACCATTCTTGGATACTCGGTGTTGGGATAATAGAAGTTAAAGTGTATAGATCTGTTGAATAACTAAGTACATCGACAGATCCATTTTCATTTTTCTTTATTACATACAATGAATCAATTAATGATGTGTATGCACTATTATCAATCCAATTTTTGTAAGAAGTACTCAAGGCAGATTTTATATCATCATTAGGATCTGAAACTTGAATTCTAAAAGCTTGACTTAGCTCAGTAAATACTTCATTAAAATCAGATACAAAATTTTCGGAAGATGCTGATACACTTTCTTCCAATCTTTCCTTCTCGGCATCACTTACGCTTCCTAGCCACTTATACTGAAGCACAGCTAATGAAATTAGCGCAATCGCCATGACTGCTAGAAAACTATATGTATAAAAAGAATTTTTCACATCCCAAATTACCGCCTTTTAATGCTATATAAAAAGTTTTAACCCCGATTTAACATCCTTAACAAAGTTTTTGCGTTTGCTTAACAACTCATATGAATTGGTTTCGAATATTGGCCTCGAGTTAAAAATTAAAATATTCAAGTCTATGAAAATCGCAAAACTTTCGATCCTACTACTCCCTTTATTCACACTTTTTCCGCAGCTGTCTAATGCGCAGCAAATGCGAACCATGTCTTTTGATGCCAGCACTAGCATTATGCTTCAAGAGTTTCAAACCATGCTAGTTACTGAAGATGATATTGTTAAGGTAGAATTAAGAATGGGGAGAGACGAAGCTACACCAGGTGTAGATCGCCTAGAGAAAGGTGATGTCATTTTAATGATGAATGGAAAACGGATAAAAGATATTGATGGCCTCCGCGAATTATATGATGGGATAGAGAAAGGTTCTGATATTAAAATTGGAGTTCGTAGAGGTGAAGAGCGCTTTATTCTAAGTGCAATAAAAGGGGATGTACCAGAAGGTGCATCACGTATGATTATGACTTTTGATAGTGACAGTGAAGATGGTGAACAACCGGTAATAGTCCCTAGTTTAGGTATTCTTTTAACAAACTCTGAAAGCGATGTTCGTATTTCAAGTATAATTCCTCCAATGATCGCTGATGACCTAAAGTCTTTAGAGCTTGAAGGATATATAATTGCCTTGTTCAATAATGAAAAACCGGAATCCGCTACTGATCTAAAGGATAAAATTGAAGCAATCGCTATTGGGGATAGTATGTCATTTACTTTCGAAAAAGATGGTGATGAAATGTCTCTAAGCTTTGCCAAGAAAGCCCCAAAAGGAAATTTTTCAATAACCTCTGATCACAACTAACTTATGCGTAGCCTAATTAACACACTATTCTTATTGTTACTACTGTGTTTGATTATTCCAGAATCAGCATTAGCTCAAAGTCCCTTTCCAAATGCAAGAGACGATAGTTATCCTTTGTTAGGACTAAAAAGAGCCAAGAGTTCTTATGATAGAACTAAAAGTGAATTAGAGCGCCAGAAAGAGCTCTATGATAAAGAATTAATCTCCCTTGAAGAGTATGAAACTGCGCTTAATACTTATCAGGATGCAGAAGTAAATTACCAGCAATCTCTTCTAGTTCTTTTATTTGAACAACAGTTTGTTAGTATCAAGAGTGCAATTAAGTCTCAGGATGAAAATGCTAAGAAGCAAGTAAAGGTAACGCTAGAAAACACCTCAGGTGCTACCGAAGAGTTTGCTCAGATTGTGGATATGGAAGATGATTTATTTAGATCCCTTCAACCAGATGTGATTCACAATATTTACGTTTCATTAAGTAACGATGATGGAGCAATTATAAGCTCTCCTTACGAAATAAAGTTAGCTACACTTAGAAGTGGAAATCCAACAACGGTCACCTTTGATTTACTTCAAGATTTAGATGAAGTAACTGTAAACATTATTTATGGGAATGGTTCGTCTAGAAACCCTAAAGTTTTCTTAGAAAAAGATGCTTCGGCAAATCGAGTTTTAATACAATCAGAACGATTTTCACAAGAAGTGGAATTGGGTAATGAAGCTACATTTGGTCTAGGATTAGAACTATTCAGTGGCACCAACGATACATATAAACTTGAAGTTGTTAACCTTCCTAAATCCGTTACCCGAAACTTTAGTGAAGTTGGAGCTTCTGGCAGAATCAGTCAGATTAAATTTACAGAGAGTAAAAATAATATTGATGCAAATCTTCTCATTTCATTACCTGATAGACCAACAGATGATGTTCCAATGGATGAAGCGATTAGTTTCTATGTATTGGCCGTTCCTATTAACCAACTATCTGAGGTTAATCCTAGAATTAATGATACTTGGACCGAATCAGAAATTGAAGATTTAAATATTGGGTTCGTAAAGCTCGAAATGATACCTAAAGGTGTAGGTAGATTGATTGTTAAAGCACCTCAACTTTATGACGAAACTGATGCCCAATCACCTATTGAATTCACTTTTCAAGTAGTTAATGAAGGTTCAAGAAGATTAGATAATATTGAGTTCGAACTTGACGCACCTTTTGAATGGGAGAAGAGAATTGAACCTTCAATAATCACTTCTTTGGGCATTAGAGAAGAACAAACAGTAAAACTTTACCTAACTCCTCCATCAGATGTAAGTGTTGGTAGATATGAAACTCGAATGCGATCTACTGCACTTTCAGATAGTCAACCTGTTAATGCCGAAGACAAGACTTTTACAGTGCAAGTTGCTGCTCAAACGAGTGTAATTGGTACCGCACTAATCTTATTACTCATCATCGGTCTGGTTGGGGGTTTGGTCTTCTTTGGCATCAAACTTTCAAGAAAATGATGTGTCGACTTCAACATAATTTTTTAACTAATAAACTAAATCATGGAAAACGAAACGATTAAACAAGCACCACTTCTTGAGGCCAGAAACCTTACTAAAGTGTATGAAGATGGCGTTAAGGCTCTAGATAACCTTGAGTTAAAAGTTCATCCTGGTGAAATTTTTGCCATGCTAGGTGGGAATGGAGCTGGAAAAACAACGGCTATCAATATTTTCTTAGATTTTATTCAACCTACAAGTGGAAATGCATTCATAAATGGTATTGATGCGAATGAAGATCCTTTGGAAGCAAAACAAAACGTAGCTTTTGTATCTGAAAACGTACAACTCTATCCAAATTTTACTGCAATGCAGAACCTTGATTTCTTTGTGCGTTTAGGAGGAAAGAATAACTATTCTCGTACCGACTATGAAAATGCTTTAGTTAGGGTTGGTTTACAAAGAGATGCATTTGATAAAAAACTCAAGGATTTCTCTAAAGGTATGCGTCAAAAATGTGGGATCGCGATAGCAATTCTAAAAGATGCGCCGGCAATTCTACTTGATGAGCCAACTTCAGGCCTTGACCCAAAAGCGGGAAAAGAATTCACTCGATTGATAGGTGATTTACGAGATGAGGGAAAAGCCATCTTGATGAGTACTCATGATATTTTTAGAGCAAAAGAGATATCTGATCATGTTGGAATTCTGAACAACGGGATCTTAGTAGCAAGAAAAACTCATGCTGAACTAGCTGGGGTTAATCTCGAAGAACTCTATGTAGAGTATATGGCGGGGTACATGGAAGAGAGTATTGAAGAGCGAATCCTCTCCAATGATCTAACCTAAATTGTTAATCATTATTTGTTGATGGATTTCGATTAAGCAAATAACCAATCACTAATACTTATGTTCAAACTTATATTCTTAAAAGAACTCAAAGAAATTATTCAAAGCAGTCGTTTCACTATTAGTTTTGCAGTGTGTTCGGTCCTGATCATTCTAGCTTTTTTTATGGGTGCTCAGAACTACTTAGCTAGCCAAAGTCAGTATGAAGCCGCCATCCAAGAAAACCGAAATCAAATTGCCGCAAATACAGAATGGATGATGGTTCAACACTCGATAATGCTACCACCTCAACCATTGATGGCATTGGTAAATGGCATATCTAATGATGTAGGAAGAAATATGTCGATGAGTGGCCGTGGAGAACTCAGAGCTGATAATACTCGATTTAATGATGAGCCAATATTTGCAATATTTCGATTTATGGATCTCGAATTCATCTTCGGAATTGTTCTGTCTTTATTCGCGATTATTTTTGCTTATGATGCAATTAATGGTGAAAAAGTTAGTGGAACTTTAAAACTTTGCTTTGCTAACTCAATTCCAAGAGCTTCATTTATTGCTGGTAAACTAGCTGGTTCTTTCGTAGGGTTAAGTGTTGCTCTGTTAATTCCAATCTTAATTGGTGCTGCAATCTTACCCATATTAGGCGTTCAACTAAGTTCAGATGAATGGCTTCGATTGGCTTTAATTGTTTTTTCAGGACTCGCCTATTTTGGTTTATTCTTAGCTCTAGCAATCGGAATTTCAGCTATGACAAACCGGCCATCTAATGCCTTTCTTATTGGATTAGTAGTTTGGATTTTCGCTGTATTAATAGTTCCAAGAGCTTCTGTTCTCATCTCGGGAAGATTAGTGGAAGTACCAAATGTGGACGATATTACAGCTCAAAAGAATCGCTTTAGAGCTCAACTCTTTCAAGAAGATCGCCCAAAAATGAGCAATTTTAAGCCTGCTGAAGGAACAGATCCTCAAGAGGTTATGACACAATTCTCATCCTTTATGAGAGAGCTTTCATCCACAAGACAAGAGAAAATAGATGCCTTTACTGAGAGAGTAAATGAAGAGTATATCAATCGGAAAAATAGACAAGAAGAGGTTGCACTAACACTATCTCGAATATCACCTACTTCTGTTTTTACATTAGCTAGTACAGAACTTGCGGGAACATCATTGGGTTTACAAAACCGATTTATGGAATCCGCAAAAGATTACCAAAACATATACAGTAATTTCATGACTGAAAAAACTGGTTCTGAAGGGCATAGTGGATTTCGGATGGTTATGGTTACAACTGAAGACGAAGGTGATGAACCTGAAACACTAGACCCAAATGAGATGCCAAAATTTGAATTCGCAAAAACGAGCTTAAAAACTGCAGCTTCAAATAGCTTTTTAGACTTGGGTCTCTTAGTCCTATTTAACCTCCTTTTCTTTGGAGGAGCATTCGCAGCCTTCCTTAGATATGATTTGAGGTAAGAAAATAATATTCATTCTGAATTATAATTCAACAAATAAACCAACGTCATGCTTTTACTACTAATTCAAAAAGAACTCAAAAATATATTACTGAGTCCTAAGTTTACTGCTACTTTTTTAGTTTGCTCAATCCTGATTTTGATAAGTATTTTCATTGGGGTTAATGAATATGAAAATGCCGTAACTCAGTTCGAAATAAATCAGCAAATAGCGCAGCAAGACATTGCACAATCATCGAATTGGGGACAAGTAAGAAATATTGTTCATCGAGAGCCAACTCCGATGCAAATCTTTGTTTCAGGACTCCATTTTGATGTAGGTCGGCTTTCAAGTATCTCTTCATCTAACGACGTAAAGCTTACCAGAAGTCCTTATTCGGATGAAACACTTTTCGCCATTTTCAGATTCATCGATTTTGCTTTCATTGTACAAGTTGTTCTCTCATTATTTGCTATTCTTTTCACATATGATGCAATTAATGGTGAACGAGAAAATGGCACTCTAAAACTAGCTTTTGCTAATTCGGTTTCACGAGTTAACTATTTGGTAGCAAAATTCACGGGTATCTGGTTGGGATTAATAGTTCCTCTTTTTATACCCATACTTATTGGATTACTTCTTGTATTATTATTTAAAGTGCCAGTATCAGGATCGGATTGGATGAGTATACTAGGACTTATATTTCTATCTGTTCTATATGTAACTCTTTTTATAGGCATCGGAATTTTAGTATCTGCACTCACAAGAAAGTCTTCTCTTTCTTTTTTACTACTTTTGGTAATCTGGATTGGTGGAGTATTAATATTACCAAGAATGGGAGTTATGGCAGCAGGACAATTAGTTGAGATTGAACCTGTAGCTCAAATTGAAGCAAAACAAGAAGCATTTCAACAGGCTAGATGGGCTCAATATTCTGAGGAGTTAAGTGACGTTTGGAGAGAACGAGAGCAAGAAATGGAAGGGCTAGATGAAAATGAACGTCGTACGTACAGAGACGATAAAGAGTGGGAATGGCTTGAAATAGATGATGCACTCCGGAAGCAAATTCAAACTGATATTGTAGATAACAATCGCAAACTATTAGAAGATGTCCAGAACAAGAAGATAATTCAGCAAAATCTTGCTTTTAATCTTGCTAGAATATCCCCTGTCTCCTCTTTTCGACTAGCTGCAATGAATATTTCTGGTACAGATATAGGAATGAAATCACGCTATGAAGAAAGTATGCGAAATTATAAAGATACCTTTGTAACCTATACTGAAATGAAACAGGAGGAAAGTGGTCAATCTGCAGGATTTAGGATTGAAATTGACTCTAATGAAGGAGTTAAACTTGATTTTGGAAGAAATGATCAGACTCTAGATACTAGTGATCTCCCGAGATACGACGCCCCTTTAGTTTTGGCATCAAATACATTTGGGAATAGCATTCTTGATTTCGGATTACTTGGAATCTTTATCATCCTCTCCTTTGGAGGTAGTTTTATTGCCTTCTTGAGATATGATATGAGATAAAATAACAAGTTGACAAACTATATAAAAGGGATATTCAAAATTAGGATATCCCTTTTTAAATTCAAATTCTAAATCTTTCGAAGACTGCTTTATTAAGGTCTTCTCTATGATCTGGATGAGCAATCTCCACTAAAGCTTTTGCTCTTTGATGTAAATTCTTCCCATATAAATTTGCAATCCCATATTCCGTTACTATATAATGTACGTGAGCTCTTGTAGTAACTACTCCAGCTCCCAGCTTTAAAAAAGGAACAATCCTACTTATCCCTTTTCTTGTTGTAGATGGCAGAGCGATTATTGGCTTACCTCCTTCCGATAATGATGCGCCTCTGATAAAATCCATTTGTCCACCTACTCCCGAATAGTGATAGGTACCTATTGAATCGGCACAAACTTGACCTGTTAGATCTATTTCTATTGCACTATTTATAGCTGTTACTTTGGGATTACGACGAATCACTTTTGTGTCATTTACATATGAAATATCTAGCATTGCTATGGAAGGATTGTCATCTACAAATTCATAAACCCTTTTCGATCCCATTATAAATCCTGATACAACTTTCCCTGGGAATTTCACTTTCTTTCGTCCGTTTATAACGCCCTTTTCAACTAGATCAATAACACCATCTGCAAACATTTCGGTATGAACACCTAAATCTTTATGGTTCACTAGACTTTTTAATACAGCATTTGGAATCGCTCCGATCCCCATTTGAAGAGTTGCCCCGTCTTCTACCAGTTCAGTACAAAATTTACCAATTTGCATTTCGATTTCGTTGGGTTCTGGTAGTATTTGTTCCGGTAATACATCCTCACTTTCTACTAACACGTCAATATCATTTACATGAATAAAACCTGCACCATGTGTTCTTGGCATGTTTGGGTTTATTTGTGCAATTACAATCTTTGCAGTTTCAGCAGCTGGTAGTGCACCCACTAAAGAAACCCCCATTGAGCAAAATCCATGTTTATCTGGAGGAGAAAGATTTAAAAGCACGACATCAATAGGCAGGATTCCTTTTCGAATTAAACCAGGAACTTCACTTAAAAATATTGGGATATAATCTCCTCTTCCTTCATTTACTGCCGATCTTATATTTGCTCCAACGAAGAAGGCATTTACATGAAAACTATCTTGATACTCGGGTTTAGCATACTCTGCTTCTCCTTCGGTGTGAATATGAATAATCTCAACATTCTTAAGTTCATCTGCTCGTTCTACCATTGCTTTTACTAAGGAAAATGGTACCGCATTTACCCCATGAATCAGTACTCTATCTCCTGATTTTATAAGTTTTACTGCATCTTTAGCACTCTTATAGACATTCATTTTATTCTAATTAGTTTGGTTATTCCTTTTAGCTAAAATTACACTTCAAATGTGAAGTTGATGTAAATGAAAAAGGCTACTCATTCCTGAGTAGCCTATTCTGTCAACCTATTTGTCGCGTTAAAAAACTAGTTGGATAAAGCTACTTTCCAAACTTCATCGTAACCAAACTCTGATTGTTCCATAGTTAGTTCTTCGATCGACTGTTTTATGAGCTTTATGATCACATCTTTTTGTCCGATTCGATTTAGCGCATTTAGATCTGAAAATTCTGACTCACTAAATGAAACTCCTGGACCTTGTATACTTCCTTGTAGCCAAACATTTGTGGTGCCATCAAAAGCTTGGGTTTCACCAACAACTCGATAACTTACATTAGGTAAAAGAACAATTGTATTATCCTCTCCACCGGCTACTTGATAATTGATAACTATATCCATAAATGCATCCATATTCATATCTCTAAGTAACCGCGGTGTTGTACCACCGTCAGCAACCATGGCTGTTGTACGATCTTCCAATATCTCTCCAAGACTTGTAGGGATTAATCGCTTTGTTTCTCTTAAATTCTTAGCAATATACTCTGTAGTGTTCTCATCTTTTGGAGTATAGAAATCATCATATATTGGGTTTGCTGTAATTTGATTTACATCTACTACGGTTGCTTTATAGTCATTTTCTAGCATCCCAACTAAATCTGAGTACATATTTTCTAAAAACTGATCCCAATATTGATCATCTAATTCAGGGAATTGAAAAGTGGTTGTAGTTGTAGTAATCTCACGATAGCCCGTGAGGTAATTATCCCTTTCACTAGTCTCTACTTCTTGTTTGTATAAAGTACCAGAAACACTGAGTGATGAAATTCCTATTCTGCCGATATTTGTATTTAATGGCCGAGCATACCATGCATTACTAGCAGTAGCTTGATACTTGAATTCTCCCGACGACTCATCCGAGGTTCCACTTGCACGAACATAGCTTCTTCCCTCTGTGTCGCCTGTTATTGTTACAGGTACTGTATCATAAGCAGTATTAATTTTCTTAAAATAGGCGAATGGTTCAGTAGAAGCACTTCTATCCTGTTCTATTAATACAACTTGTAAATGATTATCTCCTTTTACCCATTTGGTAACATCTTTACCAGTAGGTCCGCCACCATTAATATGCTTATGCTTAAATGCATCTGCTGGTACGTTAACTCTTCCCTTTACAAGAGTTGATTGGAAGTAAGCAAATCCTTTTGCACCAACTGCACTCGTAATTAAGGCAATCTGAACTCTTTTTCCTTCAGCACTCGCGTCATACTCAAGTTCTAAATCAAAAGACTCAGTAAGGTTGATTTCAGCATCAGCTGTTTTACCATTAATACTTTTAATTGTGACTTGTGGTGGTGCATTCATTGTAAATTCGGTTGCATCACCATCTACATTTTCAACACGAACTGTTTTAGGAGAAGTGTCATCATGATCAAATAATACCATATAAACCCCACCTCCATAACTAATTGCTTCTTTTCCATCAACTGTTACGGTTCCGTCAAGTGAAATAACACCTATTGCGCCATCAGGTTTTACAAATTGTACTCCAACTGCATTTTGACCAGCTTCCCAATCTTCTGTTCCTAACATGGATATTCCTACATCTGTTGGATATAAATTTAGGTCATATTTACCAATTGCGGCTATACTCGAAAAATCTTTTTCCTTTTTAGTCATCAATTTCAATGCAACTTTGCCAATTTGTTGTTGAACAGTTGCGCAGGAGGTTAAAAATAAAGACACCCCGAATAAGCCTATTAGAATTTTTTTCATTGTTACTCCATGTTGATTAATATGGAGTAAAATTGAGCTTAATTAGGTAGTTATTCCATCACCCATATGGGGTATTCTTAGCCCAGTTATTAGATTAATAATCATCACTTAAGTTTATAGTACTCTAATTTAAAGTGTGGCATTTTTCTTTTACTATGCATTGTATGCCTAGCACACAACAAATAGAATCAGCATTAGGAATTCCTCTTAGTAAAAGTAAAAAATTTGCTTGTGCTATTACCGACAATAAACTTCAATTCCTATATAACAATGACGCATTTTGCGAAATTACAGGTTATTCGAAAAATGAATTACTCGGCAAATCAGTTTTTATTTTATTAGATGAGAGTTTATTTAAAACTGCGATAAAAGAATTTAATCACTTCCTTAAAAATTTAAAAAGTTCAAGGAAAAGATGGTTCATCTATACCAAAGGTGGAAAACGAATTGAAGCTTCAATAGAAGTAACAAGAATTAAAATTGAAGGAAAAAAGTACACCCTTACAATAGCTCATGATATTTCGGAAGAAGTGAAACTTGAGAATGAACTAGGTAAAGAAAAACTACGATTGTTGGCGGCTGTAGAAGGGGCTAACTTAGGACTTTGGGATTTCAACTTTGAGACAAAAGAATTTTACGCAAATGATATTTGGTGGGAAATGCTCGAATACAAGCCAAGTATTAAGGAAGATCCATTTAGCTTCTATACCACTCTTTTACATCCAGAAGACGTCGCAAAACTAATTGCAGAAAAAGATCGAATCGTAGCAACTGGAGATACTAATTTCAATATTCAGGTACGACTGAGGAAAAAATCAGGATCTTATATTTGGATCCATTCTCAAGGAAAGGTTATTAAACTTGGTAAGAATAATTTTATCCATCATGCCATAGGTACTCACACTGACATAACTCAACAAAAGGAAGCTGAATTAGTTATTCAAAAAAGTGAAAATAAATACAGAATTCTTACTGAGTCATTACCCAATATTATTTGGACTGCTGATAAGGATGGCTACATAAATTATATGAATAGGCATGGTCTAGCATTCTTTGGGAAGAGGAAGTCACATCTTAAGGATTGGACATGGAAGAACTTCATTAACCCAAAAGATGAAGAGGAAATTAATCAGAAATGGTTTTTTGCACTTGAAACAGGAACTGCTATCAACCATATAATCACATTTAGAAATAAAGCGGGAAAGTATAAATGGTTTCAAGTTCTTGTTTTCCCGATGAAAAAAAATAATGGTGAAATAGAGTCTTGGATTGGTATAGCTTCAGATGTAGATCAATTAATACAAACTGAGAACTCTCTTAAACTATCTAACGATCGATTAAGGTCTTTAATTGATGCTTCTCCAGTTGCCATTTACTCACTCAATAAGGATGGAATTGTTATGGACTTTTGGAATCCAGCAGCAAAAAACCTTCTAGGTTGGGAACGAGAAGAGATAATTGGCCATACTGCCCCTTTTACTGACGAAGAAGGTTTTTTTGAAAGAATTCAACAAACTATTAAAGATGGACAGTACCAGGGAACCGTCTCAAGAGTGGATAAAAATGGAGCATTAAAAAAACTAGAAATTACTGGTGGCTGTATTTATGATACAGAAGGCAATGTAATAGAAATAATAGTAACCCTAGTCGATATCACTGAGTTTGAAAATAATAAAAATAAACTCACTAAGTCTTTAGCTGAAAAAGAAACTCTTCTTCAAGAAATTCATCATCGAGTTAAAAACAATCTAGCTATAGTTATTAGCTTATTACAATTACAGGTATTTCGATCTGAAAATGAGACTGAAAAATATAGTTTAACCAATGCTCAAAATAGAGTTCAATCTATCGCAATGGTGCATGAACTACTTTACGCCTCAGAAGATTTTAGCTCCGTTGATCTTACTTCTTATTACGAAAAGCTTATCAAGACTATTAAAAACAATATGAGTGTTGATAATACCTCAGTTGAGCATTCTTTAAATATTCGACTAGGTTCTTTAAATATCAACCAAGCTATTCCTCTTGGTCTTTTAATTAATGAAATTGTTACCAATTCACTTAAATATGCTTTTAATGAAATAGAAGATACTGGTAAAATCTCTCTTAATATTGAAAAGACCGATAATAAAATTTCTGTACTCTATACTGATAATGGTCCTGGGTTCGACAAAAATATGAGTGACTTTAAGTCTGGCTTAGGTATGAGAATAATACAAGCATTACTCACTCAGCTTGAAGCCGAATTTGAAATGAGTACAGATAATCATTTCAGACTAAAGCTCACATTTCTTGAAAAAGGTAATAGTGGCCCAATTGCTCGAGAACGAGAAAAGGGCAACTAAAACACAAATCCTTTGTTATTACCTCGTTAATTTCTTGTATGCAATACGATGAGGTTGATCGTCTGTAATACCAAGACGCTCTTTTCGGTTCTCTTCGTATTCTTGATAATTACCTTCAAACCAATACACTTCGCTATTACCCTCAAAAGCCAGAATATGAGTAGCTACCCTATCCAGGAACCATCTATCATGGGAAATTACCACTGCACAACCTGCAAAATTCAGGAGCGCTTCTTCAAGTGCACGTAGCGTATTTACATCCAAATCGTTTGTAGGCTCATCAAGTAGAAGAACATTGGCTCCTTCTTTTAACATTTTTGCTAGATGAACTCGGTTTCGTTCTCCACCAGAAATTTGTCCTGTTTTCTTTTGTTGATCACTTCCTGCAAAATTAAAACGAGAAACATATGCTCTTGAATTAACCTCTCTAGTTCCTAGCATAAGTATATCATGACCACCAGATATTTCTTCCCAAATTGTTTTATTTGGATCAAGTGGACGCTTTTGATCTACATAACCAAGCTTTACAGTCTCACCTAAAGTAAGTGTACCTGAATCTGGTTTTTCTTCTCCGATAATCATTTTAAATAAGGTGGTTTTACCAGCACCGTTTGCTCCAATTATACCAACTATACCACCAGGAGGAAGCATAAACTCCATATTCTCAACAAGTAGTTTATCGTCATAACCTTTGGTAATACCTTCTGCTACAATCACTTTATTTCCGAGTCGCGGTCCTGCAGGAATAACAATCTGCATGTCTTCGTTACGCTTCTCATTCTCCTGAGAAAGTAAATCCTCATAAGCGGTAATACGAGCTTTACTTTTTGTTCTACGACCTTTTGGATTTTGACGAATCCATTCTAATTCCTGTTTTAGAACTTTCTGCCTATTTGACTCTGTCTTCTCTTCATTTGCTAATCGATCTGACTTCTGCTCTAACCAAGACGTGTAATTACCTTTGAATGGAATCCCTTCTCCACGATCTAATTCTAGAATCCAGCCTGCAACATTATCCAAGAAATATCTATCATGAGTTACAGCTATTACGGTCCCTTCATATCTGGCGAGATGCTGTTCTAGCCAACCCACAGATTCTGCATCTAAATGATTGGTAGGCTCATCTAATAACAAAACATCTGGTTTTTTTAGAAGAAGACGACATAATGCAACACGACGAGCTTCACCACCAGAAAGTACTTTTACGGAAGTTTCTCCAGGAGGGCATCGTAAAGCATCCATAGCCTGATTTAGTTTTGCATCTAAATCCCACGCATCAAGGTGATCAATTTGATCTTGAAGCTTAGCTTGTTTCGCAATTAATGCATCGAAATCTGCGTCTGGATCAGCGAAACCAGCATTAATGTCTTCATAAGCTTGAAGTAGATCAACTGTTTCTTGCACACCTTCTTGAACAATCTCTTTAACTGTTTTCTCTGGATCTAAATGTGGCTCTTGAGCTAAATAGCCAAATGTAATTCCTTTTTGGGCACTTATTTCTCCGAGATAGTCTTTGTCTTCACCCGCAATAATTCGAAGCAAAGTTGACTTACCAGCACCGTTTAATCCTAATACACCAATTTTGGCGCCGTAATAAAAGGATAAGTAAATATTACTAAGTACAGTTTTTTTGGGCTTGTGAATTTTACTCACACCCACCATGGAAAAAATAATCTTCTGATCGCTCAAGGTTATGGAATTTGATTTGTATTGTGATTGTCATTCTGCGGCAAAACCGTAGGTGGCGTATTGCTATGCGCTAGTACTGGTTTTTGGCGAATAAAATAAGAACCCAAAGGTAAGGAGAATTAGATGGTTCTCAATGGGTGAATTTGAGAGATTTTAATCTCACTTTTAAATCTAAAAAGTACGGTCATCCTGAGATGATTTTAAGTTAGTTGCATAAGCGGAGGCTTGCACTAGGTTGGGGATTTGAGTTTACAAATCGAGTAAACGATTTATAAGTTTAGCAACAGGTGGGCTGAATAGATAAAGGGCTAGAATTGATAGCCCCCTCTCGAGAGGGGACTTTTTATGTTCACTACACCGTATTCAATGAAAAAATCTGAACGGGAACTTCTTTTCCTTTTAAGGAAACTTCTCCCATAGCTTTATTGAGATGTTTAGCTTCAAGAGTCAGATCTTTCATCAAATCCCCTGAAATAAGTAATCCTTCTCCATAGTTACTGCATTCATTTTGTATTCTAGCTGTCGTATTTATCACATCACCATGATAAGCGATTTCTTTTCGAACAACTCCAACTTCAGTAACAACAAGTTCTCCCCCATGCATACCAGCCTTGAATTCTGGTATTAATCCGAATTCATTTTCATAAAAATCTTTTCTCTTAAATAGCTTTTTTTGGAATGCGAAATAACAATCAATACAAACATTTTCTTTGATTCCTTTATCGTAATCCCAACAAATTACCGCTTCATCACCAACATATTGATAGATCTGACCTTCATATTTTTGCACGATTTCATTTAAATCATAAAAACACTGTTGAATGAGTGAACTGTACTTCAAATAACCCATCTTCTCAGCTAGAGTAGTGGAAGATTTTAAATCCAGAAACATGAATATCTTTTTTTCGACTCTTGGTTTTCGGTATTTACCTAAAATCATATCCCATAAAATACCTGGACCAAATTTCTCATTTACTAATCTTAAGAATGAGTAAAAAGAGCTCGAAAGAATGAAGAATAATATGACCGAATAGATTGCTCCACTTTCTATAATCATTGACCTTGATACTGTTACGGCAGACCCTATAACTTCATTTACATAAAAAGCAGCAATGCTCGTCAATAGACCTACCAAGAATGTATACGCTACGGTTTTAATTAGTAGAATGGCCCCGAGTGATTTGCGCTTCATCCAAGGATTTTCAAAAACAAGTTCTAGAAGTCCATAAAATACTCCCATTACTAAACCTAAGAATATTGCAATTCTAATACCTTCTAGCTTAGAAACTGGGGCTACGATCTCAATACCCATTTCACCCCCAATCCCAATTCTTCTGAGTATATGAAACAACAAGGAAGCGATGATCCAATAAATCACCGTAGTATAGAATAGTCTTAGTCTAAGTTTGGTTTTAGATTTCATGATTATAGTATCCTGAGGGAGATACTATTTAAACCTATTCCAGAATATCTGCAAGTGCTTCTTCTAGTTCCTCAAATCGAAATTCAAAGTCATTAACTTGAAGTACTTTAGGTTGCATTCGAATACTATCCGTGATTGGTTTTGCTCCTTCACCATACATTAATTCAAGGGCAATTTTAGGGACTCTAAATAAATTAGGTCGATTCATGACTGAGGCTAATGTTTTAGCAAAGTCATTCATAGTAGCTGGATTAGGAGCACATACATTATATGCACCTTGCATGGTATCATTTGATAGAGGGAATAAGAGTGCATTACATAAATCCGTTCGGTGTATCCAACTCATATATTGTTTACCATCACTAACAGGACCGCCAACACCAAATTGAAAAGGAGTAAGCATTTTTTCTAAAGCTCCACCATTCTTTTCAAGTACAATGCCGATTCGTGGATTTACCACACGAACACCAAACTCAGTAGCTTTTTGAGATTCAGCTTCCCAAGCTATACAAACTTGAGCGAGGAAATCTTTTTCATCTGATGATGCAGATTCATCTAAAACGGTATCCCCTCTATTTCCATAAATACCTGATGCTGAAGCCGAAATAAATAACTCTGGTTTATTCTCAGCTTTTTCCATAGCGGTGACTAACTTTTTGGTAGAGTCGATTCGGCTATTATAGATCTTCTTTTTTACTTCCTCATTCCAACGCTGATCAAAAATACCTTCGCCCGCTAGATGAATTACCGCATCGGCCGTATTCATAGCCTCAACAAGATCATCATCCCAACTTAAAAATCGTTGATTCTTCGCAGACTCATCTGCATACTTTTTAGGATTTCTGGTAATAACCGCAAGATAATAACCCTGCTGAAGGAGAAGCATTCTGAGTTCTTGTCCTATAAATCCTGTTCCGCCGGTGATGAGTATGTGTTTCATTGGTTGATCTACTAAATATTTATCAGATTAAACCTAAACAAAATAATGCTCATTCCAATGAAACAGAAAACTTTGCTTACTTTATTCTGTGAAGTCAGTAACAAGTTATTTCCATAATTTAAATTACAGGTGAATTTAATAAGTGAAACTTAGCTAGTTATAATCTTTCAGTAATTCAATTGTCTCCGTTAAAAGTTGCCTCATCAACCTGCCTTTTCCAAATTGAGTAGTAATGACCGAAACGGTAGCATTTAGTGAAGGAATATAAGTTACTTCTGTACCCCAAAATCCTGAATGAGAATACACTTCTGCCCCGTTATTGTTGAAGTAAAAAATACCCATTCTGTAATCATTAGAAGGAGTATAGTTCTCAGGAAAATTCACTTTGGTTAGCATTGTATCCAATGTTGAAGCTTGATCAAAAACGTTTCCTGAAAACAGCTCTTGATAGAATAAAGACATGTCTTTACTGTTGGCAACCAGACCTCCACCCCCATACAGATCTAAAGATGAATCAAAATCATAGGTATCCACCATTTGAAAATATTGATGTACTCGATCGAGAGCAGTTTTGGGTTTTTGTTCAGTCTTTTCCCACCAAGTGGATTTTAAACCTAGCTTATCAAAATCAATCAGAGATCTGACAGCATCTCCTAAAGATTTCCCAGTAATGTTTTCAATTACTTCTCCTAAAAGAATATACCCTGTATCTGAATAACTGAATTGCTCACCCGGTTCAAATAGTGGGTCACCCCAATCTACACAGCCCTGAATTTGTTCTGTTCTGGTCCATTCATAGGATGGATTAGCAAATACTTTCTGGATATAGTTATTTGTTGCTGCATGATCGGACAAGCCAGACGTATGAGTAAGTAGGTGACGAATGGTAATTTTATCCAAATCATAGCCATCGCTTACAAGAATTTCATTGTGTTTCTTTGATATGTACTTGCTAATTGGATCGTTAAGGTTAAGCTTATCTTGCTCCCAAAGACGAAGAATAGATGTCGCAACATATGTTTTGGTATTGCTTGCTATCCTAACACTTCCATTGGGGTTCAAATGAGTTCTACTCTTAATATCAGAAACACCAGAAGAAACAGAATAGGAGAATGAAATATCAGGAGCTTCAACCTGTATAATAACTCCCGGAATGGTAGTGTCTTGTTGTATAACATTATCAGATAGCAACTGAAGAGACTGCTTTAATCCTTCATCTTGATAAGCCGATACAGTGTAATAACTTGATAGAAAAAGAAGTAAAAGCAAGAATGATTTTTTCATCGGATGTAATTAGTGAATAGCTATTTAAATCGGGTTTAATAGCATTATTTTCAAGATAATTCACATACATTTACAATAGTCTTCATTTTTTAATAGGGGGATAATTCTTCCAATTCTTTTCCTATAAACCCTGTTCCACCGGTGATGAGTATGTTTTTCATGAGTTGAATCCTTTATTTGTCTTTAAAAGTATTCATATCTGAAATGCATTCCTTTAGTTTCAAGTGTTCTCATTTTAAAACTTCAGCGTAAGCTGATGTTCCTACTTTGATGTTAGGTCTGATTTATTCATTTTACTCCTAAAATATTCATGATAAAGTGTATAAAACTTAAACTTGAAATAGGGATAAAGAGAATAGAGTTCCCTTTACCCTGTTGTTGTAGTTAATTAAGGTAACATTATTGTTATAGTATCGTCTTCATTTAAAACATCTAAAATAATGAAATACAAATTGATCAAAATTTCGCTTTCAATACTTTTTTTAATCTTCTCTCAATTTAGTGCTAGTGCACAGTTAGCTGATAAGATACCGTTAACGGCCGACAATCAACTTTTAGGATTAGGAACGCAGTACATTCTAAAATCTGATATTTTACAAGAAGAACGGCCAATTATTGTTTCATTACCCATTGGTTATGATGATAATAAAGGGAAATACCCTGTTCTTTATCTTTTGGATGGGTTGGGGAACATAAAACATCAGGTTGGCACGGTAGAACTCCTAACCGAATCAGGAATTGTACCCCCAATGATTATTGTTGCCATAGAAAGTTTAGACAGGGCGAAAGATTTGACACCTTCAAATGCAGGTGAAGACAATTACATAGGAACTAAAGCAGGCATACCACAAAGTGGCGGGGCTCCTGAATTTCTTGAATTTTTAGAAAAGGAATTAATTCCATTCGTTGAGTCAAACTTTCGAACGCATCCGTATCGCCTTTTGGAAGGGCATTCTTTTGGTGGATTGTTTTGTACGTATGCATTAATGAACAAGCCAGAATTATTCAATGCATTCATTGTTCAGGCACCTGCTTTATGGTGGAATAAAGAAGAAATGACAACGCAAGCTAAAGATTTTTTCAAGGCCAATGATTCCCTTGCTATAGCTGCTTATTTTGGAGCTGGTGGAGCCGAAGGTTGGGGTATGCGTCAAGAATTAGCGCGTTATGTAGAGGTTATTAAGCAGCATACACCTAAAAACTTCCGCTTTAAACATGAAGAAACCACTACTGGTGAAGAACATGATGATTCTCGTTTATTACTCAATTATTATGGGTTGAAATTTGTGTTTTCAGACTTAAAGGCTCCTGAGGATTTGCTAACAAACTATAGTGACAAATCTTTTTTGCAAGGTGAGCAGGAATTAAAAGATAAGTATGGGCAAAATACGAGAAGACCAGCCAGTGATTACGTTAACATAATTATGGAGTTGCTAGATAAAGAAAATAACTTAGGAGCAATTACTGTATATAAAAGAGGTGCAGAAGCATATCCAAAGTACATTCAGTTTTTAAATAATTTAGCTGCGTTATATGAGGAAACAGACCAAATTGATAAGGCTATTGAGACTTACAGGTCAGCTATTGAAGTTTCAAACAGATTAAAACTAGGACATGAAGAAGGCTATCAAAAAGAGATTGAAAGGTTGGTAAAAAACTAACTACAACAATGTATAAAAATAATAGCCGAAACAGCAGAAATATCAAGGGTTGTAGCCCGCTTCAACCTTTGTGCAACTTTATAATTTTGAAGCCCGCATTCAGCTACTATTCTTATACCAAACGTTGTGCCTAATTAGAATTAAAACAAGAGATAAAAATATGCCATATGAAAACTAGCCAACTAGTTTCTATAAGTGTTTTCCTTTTTATTCTTCTTGCTAGCCCAATAGGTTACGCTCAATCAACAGAGGATAAGATTAAAAGTCCTGTTGAGTACTTCAATAAAAGAAACAAAGCTCTAAGTCTTGCCCAAAATCAGAATTGGCAGGAGTTGACTCCTATTGCAGAAAACCTCACCCAACACTACCGGAAGGATGGAGACATCTTTTATATCTTGGGTCTATCATATTATGAGACCAAGCAATATCAAAAGGCTATTACGGCATTTAAACAAACCTTGGATTTGGGAGGAACTATTCTTGTTGTGCCTACGGGTTCACGTCCTTCTAACGATATTATGATAAAAATTGCCAAGGCCTATGGATTCGATGGAGATAAGGAAAATGCCATGCTATGGTTGAAAAAGGGGTTTGCTTCGCGCTATGACGAGAAATTCTATTTAAAAAAAGACCCTGCCTTTAGCGCTTTCCACAAGGATGAAGATTTCCAGCAATTATTTGGTATGGGCAACCAAGCAGATATTACCAGAACAGAAGCTTGGGCAGATGACCTAAATTATTTGCAAAAGCGCATTGAAGAAGTGCATTACAACTTGGATGATGTAATGACAGAAGAGGATTTCAATACACTTTTTGACGAAGTAAATTCCTCCATAAACGAATTATCGGATGAGCAAATCGTTGTGGAAATAATGAAAATCATGGGGGGGTTAGGCAGTGGTCATAACTTTATCATACCGACATCATCAAAAGTTGGAGCATTAAAAAAACTTCCGATTCAAATTTATCAATTCACTGATGGGATGTATATAGTTGATGCAGAAGAGGGCTTTGAAAAATGGATAGGCTTTAAGGTGGAAAAGATAGGTGACACTTCAATTGAATATGCCCTTGAAAAAACCAATTTAGTGAATGCTCGGGATAATGACATGCAAACACTATGGCAGGGCCCCTATTTTTTAAGCATGCCAGACGTATTGAAAGGTTTAGGAATTATTGAAAACGAGAAACAAGTAACAATTACACTTAGTGATTCTAAAGGAAAATCTCAAAAGCTGACTATGAAACCAATAAGCTGGAATTTCACTGGCTTTCCGAAAACATCTCCGTTGAAAAAGGAGTCACAGCCTTTATATCTATCAAAAATGAACGACATATTCTGGTATGAGTCAATATTAGAGAATCGGGCAATTTATATTCAGCTTAATAGTGTCCAGAACAAAGATGACCAATCTCTGAATGATTTTACTTTAGAAATACAAAACCAAGTTGATCGAAACAAAACTCAATTTTTAATATTGGACTTGCGCCATAATTCTGGTGGAAATGGAGCTATACGAAATCATATGTTAAAACTATTAGTCAAGTTTGAGGCTAATAAACCAGAAGGTAAGATTTTCGTTTTGATGGGCAGAGGAACCTATTCAGCTGCTCAAAATTTATTGACGGAAATCTCCACACAGACCAATGCCATCTTAGTGGGAGAACCCAGTTCTTCAAAACCAACTTTTGTAGGAGAAGCAGGATGGTTCCAACTACCTTATTCAGGTCTTATTGGCATTGCCGCTTCACAGTATCATAAAAGTTCAGAAGCTGAAGATTTCCGAAAGTGGATTGCTCCTCATATCCCGGTTAGTTTATCTTCTACAGACTATTTTTCGGGGAATGATAAGGCCCTAGATATAATAATGGGGGTTATAAATACTTCTGAAAATAGAAATAAGAACTAGGCATAACAAGGTATATAAGCCATACCCTTCGGGATACGGCTCATATACAAAACGTTGTGCTTCATTATCAGAAACCGCTAACCAATGATAAAATTCTTTAGAAAAATTCGTCAAAACTTGCTAATGGAAAACAAAACTGGAAAGTATTTTAAATATGCTATTGGAGAAATTGTCCTTGTAGTAATTGGAATTTTGATTGCCTTACAAATCAATAATTGGAATGAAGCACGTAAATTAAGAGCATTGGAATTGGAACTGCTGCAAGAATATCAGGAAGAGCTTCAAAATAATTTTCAAGTTCTTGAAAGATTTCAAGAACGTACTACAATACGATTAAACCATTGTAGACTTATCATAGATGCCATTACAAACGAATCTCCATATACAGATAGCTTATCCAATTATTATGTTGTTTTAACCTCGAGGGTATTTATAAATCTTAGTTATAACTCCTTTAATAATTTGGAATCACAAGGGAAAGAAATAATAACTGATAAGGAATTAAATAAAAGTATCCAGAGGCTGCATAGTTTTGACTATGAATTATTCGAAATGCTGGTTGCTAACACTCAAGCAAATGTAATAGAATACGGTCGTCCAATAATACGAAAGCAGCTAAAAGCAGTTAGAAGCGATACTGATAATTTTACCTACATACCTGTAAACTACGAGGTCCTGATGAATGATCTAGAAATGTGGAATATTCTAGCGATCCATGAGCAAAACCTTATGAGTAGTTTACGCGTTCGTGATCAGCTATTGGAAAAGATGAAAATGGTTGATCAAATGCTTCAAGAAAAATTAAATTAATGCAAAAACAAGAAAACGAGAGGCTAACAAAGCATATATCGCCCATGCCCAGCAAAAGCTGGTCACGGCAGGTATGCGGGACGATATCATTTTTTTTGTAAGGATTCCATATTAAATCGGTCTAACTAGGTAAGTCATTATTTACTATGACATAAACCATAACTAAAAGTTAGAACCATGCCTATCAAGTATAATGTAATAGATCGTACCAACCCGAGAGACCCAGAAGCGCCTAATAAATTTTACGCTTCTTCTGTGGTATCTGGTAAATCAGATATAGATGAAATCACCGAACGCATCGAAAAGATCAGTACGGTAAGTGGTGCAGACATACGTGCTGTTTTGTATGCCTTAGTGGATGTAGTTCCTTCGCTATTAAGCGACGGTAAAAACGTAAATATTGGTGATATGGGAACCTTCAGAGTCAGCATAAGCAGTAATCCCAGTGATGCTTTTGATGAGGTAACTTCAAGCAATATTCGAGGATCAAGAATCATATTTACTCCCGGAAAGAAGTTCAAGCAAATGCTGAATAATCTAACCTATGAAAAGGCTTAAAGATTAAGTTATGGGACTGGTTGACTGCCTGCCAATGAAAATTGGCAGGTCTTTTTTTGTTCAATAATCAGAGTAGGTCATAGTTTTCTAGTAAAATGATTCAAGTTTATTAACTAACTCATGTAAGTTTACAAGAAAAGTATTTCGAGTTTATTTGAAAACTCAATACAGTTTTGCTGAAAACTTTTTATTAACTCCCTGATAACTCAAAATGGGGTAAATCATCGAAGTTTTGGTCTTGCAAAATAACCGCATCTTTATCCCAATTACCTCCCCATCGTACCTTATGCGTTATCTCTTCTTTCTCCTGTAAATCTTCGGCACAAGAAATAATAACACCTGCTATATAACACAGAGAAGCTTTGTCATAGACGAGTTTTCTTCTAGTTTCTAAATCTGGATGATACACATAAATATCTACCGCCATTGATGGATCAAAATTGTGTTTTCCCTTTTTCTTTATTCCATCTATCTGGGATTTGCCCTCATCAAATAACTGATTTTGTCGTGCTAGACTTCGGTGCCCTTCTGATATTCCGAAATCTATTCTACTACGTGTTATTGCTAAATGCAGAACCTTTTGAAGGTCTTCGTGACATGTGAGAAGTTTAGTTGTGCTAGAATTCCCAAATTTAAAAGGCATAAGTATCAGTGTTAATTAACGGATACTCAGTTAGATCAACTTTAAGGGTATTCCTTACAAGATTAATTACTCAATATTCCTATAAAGAAATGGTTCCCAAAGCTTCCAACACTTTTAGGTAAATAAGAGCAACTGGAGCAGCAAGGATAAGGGCATCAAAGCGGTCGAAAAAACCTCCATGTCCAGGTAGTAAGGAAGAGGAATCTTTAACTCCTGCTTTCCTTTTCATCTTACTTTCTAGTAAATCACCGATAGGACCAAAGGTTCCAACTAGGAGTGCCATAGGTATGATTTGCATCCATGTTAGGGGTGAGTCAAAGGGTACCATCCAAATCAATGCAAATGCAAAAACTATGCTACCTATGTATCCAGAGAAAAAGCCTTCCCATGTTTTCTTTGGACTTATTAATGGCGCAAGGGCATGTTTACCAAATGTTTTTCCGCCAAAGTAAGCGAAGATATCGCTTCCCCAAACCATCAATACCACCATCATAGTGAGTATAAAACCTTGTTCTTTGCTCCCAAACTCAGAAATTATCATCAGTGATAATAAACCGATCGGGGCATATAGTCCTGCAAAAAAAGTAGAGCTCAATTCGGAGCTACTGTGTTCAGAGGAATTAAATGTTTGTATTGCAGCAAAAACTAAAAAAATCCCAATTCCAATTTCGAATGCAAATGGAATCTCTTGTGATAGCATTACCCATAAACCAATGGTATAAGGAAATAGTAAATCAACAGGTGTTTTTGAGTGATCTAAGATTTTGATCATCTCATGGATGATGAAATAACCGATTACAATGATCAGCCCTTTGAAGTACCATCCGCCAAGCCAGGTTATCCCGATGAAAAAAATAGCGGCTGGAACAGCAAAAGCTACTCGTTTAAGAAGTTCACTCAAGAGTCTTCTCCTTCTTCCTCAGAATCGAATTCCGGTTTTGAAGCTTCTAGTTCCTCCAATGCTGTTCTGGCTTTTTTCTCAAACTCTTTGGGTACATATAGATAAATAAGTGCCATTTCACCAATTATAAGACTATAGGCTGAGTCTCTTTTGGAAAGAATATTAGATGGAATTTTTAGATTTGAGAGATAATTTCTTGCGAGATCAACTTCATAATCGGTGCTTCCTTCCAGTACACATACCCAATTTTCAATATCGTTGGGTTGAGGATGATTAAATAGGCTCATAGTCGGCTTTCGTTTTCATTTTATACATCAATAAAAGCAAACTTGTGGTAACAATCACACTTAGAATAATCATAAACCAAGGGAGACCGATATCGGTTGGATCGGCTGCAGCTTCTAGAAATTCTGGGTTCATAGAACCATACACTACCTGACTTCCATTATTGATAAAGTGAAGTATCATAGCTGGAATCAAACTATTGGAGATATAAGTGACGTAGGCGAAAATCATCCCTAAGAAACTTAATGGTAGAAGATTAGCTGGCTGTAAGTGATATGCTCCAAACATGAAACCTGAAACAATGATCGCCGCTTTTATTCCCCAGCTATTTTCGAGAGCACGTTGTATGTATCCTCGAAACATGACTTCCTCAAAAATTGCAGGGACAAGAGCTATATAAATTAAGCCATAAATAACCGCATTATCTGATTTGATAAAGCCTGTTATAACTTCTAGCATTTGGTCCTGTAGATCTTGAAAGAAGCTCAGTGCAGGGAAAATTTCCATCAACCAATTAAAGAAACCGGTATTTATCCAACCTAAAAACCCAATCAAACCCCATGATGAAACAAGTAAAAGTATTGAAATACCTATGTTGGGCAATAGATTTGGAGCAGTCTTTAGCCTTAGAAATTCATTATGCTTCCCTTTAACTGCATGGAGCCTAGCCATGTAATAAGAAGCCAATCCAATAATCAAAAACTGACCTATTGAATTGGCTTGAAGTTGTACATTTATATTAGCCATTAGTGCTTCAACGATGGCATTTGCATCTGTAATATCAGCAACTGAAGGCAAGATGAGGATTAGAGAAACAACTCCTCCAATCGTCTGAAATAAAATAAGACCAGCAAATAGCCAAATAAAGGCCATTGCCCAATGGCTAAAACCGTTACGTTCTACCCAGGGAAGAAGAGGAGTTTCCTCAAGAATTGGATTGTTTACTTTTGATGCTTGAGGTGAATGTAATTCCTCTTCCATATATATCTTTTGTTCGTATTAGTCTGCTTCGCTTGCGAAGATTTTAGCTCCAATTAATCCGGAGATAGCATTTAAAGCGCCCATAACTACAATACCTATACCTGCTGTCCACATTAATGCGCTTGTTGAACCAGGCTTAGGTATCATACCCATCGCAAAATCCATTTGGTCATCGGTCATACCTTGTGCTTCTAGGTTTGCAATTTGCCAATCATAAAAGGCTTGGTTTAGTTCCGGATCAATGATATAAGTCCAAATAAGACCAATTATTGTGCTAAATAATACTGCAACAATACCGGCAAATAAACCAATTAAAGCACCTTTACCAATTGGGAATGTAATGTCATATTCTTTTGCATAATGTCGTGTTGCAATAACACCAGCTATTGCACCAACAAAACAACTAAGTATGCCAATGATCTGGGTTAAGTTAAAACTTGAACCTGTTGGCTCTCCACCAATAGTCATGTACTGACTACCCAGTGATAATACTGTTGTTATTATACCCACTATCAAACCACCAATAAGTACTGATGTCCAATAACTTGGGTTTTCATGTTCCATTGTTTCATGTTCCATAAGATTCCTCAATTTTTACGATTTTAGAAAAAAATTCGTTAGTTAATAAGAGTGCCAAGGATCCTCCAAACAAGGCTCCCAGCAAAAATCGCGAATGTAAAGTATTTGTCCAAATGTCTAACGCATTTAATAATACATCCACAAGATTCAGCACGATTACTACTACTATTAGTTTCAAAATAACATGATTAATTACAGTAAAGAATCGACCAATTAAGGGCATTAGAAGCACAATGAGTGCAAAACTTCCGTAAATGCCTAAACATCGTGAGCATATAGCCATAGATTCTCCATTTAGGGTATATGAACGGATTGGATCTTGATGGCAAAGTAAATCAAATACCTTGTGTTGCCAGCTGTATCCAGCTAAAGCAGATTGATGAAATAATCCAGGACCTAAACCAATCATCAACAGTAAAAAACTTGTAATTAATAATGGAATGTACAGCCTTAATTGTTGTGCTTTAACTTCCATTTATTGCTACCCAGAAATTTCTTTTTCAAACTGATCTAGAAAGTATTTGGGAGCTCGTGTCGGCCTTCTTGTTTTATCATCCATAAAACAAAGAGAAACTTCGCCCAATACGCATAATTGCTCTCTCTCTTTTGCGATAACTTTATAATAAGTTTTTAATCGAACTCCAGGCATATCATAAACAAGTACTCTAATGATGATTTCTTCATCATAAAATACTGGTGATTTGTATTCCAACTCAGCATGTATAACAGGAAGCATTATTCCTTCATCTTCCATTTTGCTGTATGATAACCCATAAGACCGAATCATTTCGGTACGAGCAACTTCGAAGTATTCTAAATATCTACCATAATAAACATAGCCCATTTTGTCAGTCTCGCCATATCTACTTCTAAGCACATAATCGAATTCTACTAAGGGTGTATGTTCAGGGATATTCACGGATGGTTAAGCTTTTTGGAAAGCACCCATTGCAGAATATTTTGCTATTCTTTCTTCGATTAGCTTTTCTGGCTTTAACTTGCCTAGACGTTTTAAACTGGTAAGTATTTGCTTTTTCACAGCTAAGGCAGACGCATCATGATCTCGATGTGCACCACCTAAAGGCTCAGGAATAACACCATCTATAACCTTGAGTTCTTGTAAGTCTGTAGCGGTAAGTTTTAGTACTTCGGCTGCTTGTTCTTTATAGTCCCAAGTTTTCCATAGTATAGAAGAACATGATTCTGGAGATATTACTGAATACCAAGTATTCTCCATCATATATACTTCATTACCCATACCAATTCCAATTGCTCCACCGCTTGCTCCTTCGCCAATCACAATAGTAACAAAAGGCACTTTCAGCATAGCCATCATCTTTAGATTTCTTGCTATTGCTTCAGCTTGGCCTCTTTCTTCAGCCTCAAGACCAGGAAATGCACCTGGGGTGTCTAATAATGTGATGATAGGTACATTAAACTTTTCAGCTAATTTCATTAATCGATGAGCTTTTCGATAGCCTTCGGGATTTGCCATCCCAAAATTACGATAGGTTCGATTTACAGTATCACGCCCTTTTTGATGCCCAATTATCATAACCGGATTCCCATCAATACGTGCAAATCCACCAACAATTGCTTTATCATCGGCATGAAAACGATCGCCATGCAGTTCAACAAATTCATCGCATATTAACTCTATATAATCCAGTGTATATGGTCGATCTGGATGTCTAGCTAGTTGTACACGTTGCCATCGAGTTAAGTTTTTGAAGATACTTTCTCTTAACCCTATAACTTTCTTTTTTAAGCCTGATATTTCTTTACTTAAAACACCATCACTTACCGATGAAAGACCTTCCAATTCTTCAATCTTCTTTTCTAAATCTGCTATTGGTTGTTCAAAATCCAAATATTGCATAAAAACTTTTTTCTTTACTTTTGAGGAATATACGTAATCTAATTTTTGAAATGAGACTTAAAATTAGAGTGTCCCAAATAGGCTTCTTACTTTTATTGCCCAAACTCTCCACATTGCTTCTCGAACAATTTTCTTCGACATTTTTGAGACTCCTTCTTCTCTTTCTCTGAAAATAATCGACACTTCACTTAGCTTAAATCCAGCTTTCCAAGCTCTAAAGTGTAACTCAATTTGAAATGCATACCCATTAGAACGAATTCGGTCTAAGGCAATATTTTCAATTACTCGTCGGTGGATACATTTAAAACCTGCAGTTGTATCAAAGACTGGAAGTCCTGTAATTGTTCTAGCATAGATATTTGCACCGTATGATAAAATCAATCTACTTAATGGCCAATTAATGATACTTATCCCATTTGAATATCTAGAACCGATAGCGATATCGGCTTCACCTTTTCGTACTTCATTTACTAATCTCGGAACATCTTCTGGTGAATGCGAAAAATCAGCGTCCATTTCACATACATACTCATATTCATGTTCAATGGCATAATTGAATCCAGCAACATAGGCCGTACCAAGACCCAATTTACCCTCTCGTTGAAGTAAATGAATTCTGTTTGGATATTCTATCTGTGCCTTCTTTACTATTTCTGCAGTACCATCAGGCGACCCATCATCAACAACAAGAACATCTACCTCTTCTTCTAAATTTAGAAGACGTTTAATCATCTTGAGAATATTCCCAGACTCATTGTAAGTAGGTATAATAACTAGAGCTTTATCTTCCAAAACTATTGCCCCTTACCTTTAATCATTGTAATTATTGTAATTATCAGGATTTTTAAATCCATTTTAAGAGAAATATTTTCTACATAGAATAGATCATATTTAGTCTTTTCTTTTACATCATCGAGTGATGAATCATACTTCCATTTAACTTGAGCCCACCCTGTTATACCTGGTCGAACCCTTAAGCGACGAGTATAAAGGGGAATTTGAATTTTGAACTGATCTACAAAGTGAGGTCGTTCAGGTCTTGGACCTACTAAACTCATCGATCCCCTTAGCACATTTATTAGCTGTGGAATTTCGTCAAGTCTTAGCTTTCTTAACCAATAGCCTACTTTAGTGATTCTAGGGTCGTTTTCTTTAGCCCAAGTTGGTCCAGTTTCTGATTCAGCATCAAGGTTCATTGTCCGAAACTTATACATTGTAAATAGCTTTCCTTTTCTTCCAACGCGTCTTTGCTTATAAATTATGGACCCCGATGAATCGAATCTTATCATTAATGCTATTACTGCTAAAAATGGCAGTGTTATTACTAGTACTATTAATGAGACAACAATATCCAGTAATCGTTTTACAACTTTCTCCCATAAAGGCATTGGTTCTGGAGATATCTCAATTAATGGCATCCCAAAAATCTGATTTGTCTTATTTAATCCACTTACAAGTTGATAGAAATCTGGGAGGAGTTTCAACGTGATATCGGGATGATCAACTTTTGATATTACTTCAATTAAATCTCTTTTTCGGTCTGGCTCAACTGCCACTAATACATCTTGAATTTGACGACTTTCTATTATCTCAGTAATATTATTTAAATGGCCAATCACTTCATCTTCGAGTATTCCAATTGTAGGATCTACCGTTTTCCCGTTTACTTGGATATATCCTAACACCTCCATCCCAAGTGTCTTATTGCGCATCAAATCGTCATAGGCCACTTTTGCATTAAGCCCGGTGCCAACAATAATTGTTCGGTGAAGACCCTTCCCATGTTGTGCATACACCCTTTGAACTGTACGAATTATGAATCTATTTAATGCTGTTATCCCAAAAACAAATGCCCAATAAAAAAGCAATATGCTACGATCAACATTAAATGAAGCTTGCTCACCGTAATCCCACATGAAATAAAGTATAAGTGCACCTATACTCGTAGACTTAAACACTTTAAAAAACTCATCCAAACGAGACACTAAGTATAGCTTTTTATATAAACCAGATATCACAAAAATCGATATCCAAAAAGTACAAAGTATAATCCCAGCTACAACTAAGTTTAAGCCTAGATGTCGGAGGTGCATATTAATGGCTTCAGTAAAAAAGAGATGAAATATAAACCAGCTTGCAAGAACTATGAGAAAGTCCATGATACTAGTAAATATTACTTCCTGATATCTTTTTAAATTACTCAATTAATAATTTCCACCCGATTGGTTACCTTTAACAAGTAATCAAAATAAGCATTTTTATATATGCTACATAACTTTGCACTCATTAATTATTCAATTTGTATACACACTTAGGGTCTTGCTCAACAACTAAAGCTCGTTTAGGCAAATTAAAAACAGATCACGGCGAGATAGAAACTCCAATTTTCATGCCTGTAGGTACCCTTGGTACAGTTAAAGCTGTTTCTCAAGATCAACTAGTCGACCAAATTAAAGCCCAAATAATTTTGGGGAATACCTATCATCTTTACCTGCGACCAGGGTGTGATATTATTACAAATGCTGGTGGTTTACATGAATTTATTAAATGGGATAAACCAATATTAACTGATTCGGGCGGGTATCAGATTTTTTCACTTTCAGAAAATCGAAAACTTGAAGAAGAAGGTGCTTTTTTTAAAAGTCATATTGATGGCTCTAAACATCTTTTCACTCCGGAAAATGTAGTTGAAATACAGCGCGTATTAGGCTCAGATATAATGATGTTGCTAGATGAATGCCCTCCTTACCCGAGTAGTTATGATTATGCTAAAAACTCAATGGAATTAACTCATCGTTGGGCTAAACGTGGCAGAAAACATTTTTTAGAGACTACTCCGCACTATAATCATAATCAATCGCAGTTTGGGATTGTGCAAGGCGGAACATATAAAGATCTGAGAATTGAGTCATCGAAATTTATGGCTGATCAAGATTTTGAGGGCATCGCTATTGGAGGGCTTAGTGTTGGCGAACCTATACCTTTGATGTACGAAATGACCGATTTAAATACAGATTATCTTCCAACTGACAAAGCTCGTTATTTAATGGGTGTTGGAACTCCGGCAAATTTAGTTGAATGCGTAGCTCGTGGCATTGATATGTTTGATTGTGTAATGCCTACTCGAAACGCTAGAAATGGCATGGTTTTTACTCGATATGGTCGAGTAAATTTGAGAAATGCTAAATGGAAAGATCATCATGAGCTTTTTGATGCTGACTTCCCTTCTGATTTGTGCAATAAGTATACGATGGCATACATCCATCACTTAATAAAAGCGAATGAGATTTTGGGGTTAACATTAGCATCACTTCACAATTTAACTTTTTATTTATGGTTGATGGAAGAAATACGAACACATATAAAAAATGATACTTTTGGGAATTGGTATCCTAGTATGGTTAAACAATTAGAAGAGCGACTTTAAGAATCAGAATTAAATGCTTTATCTAAGTCTGTGGAAAAAGTTGAGCCCGAGAAGAGTGTTTTTACAATTATATCTATATCCATCCATATAGTATAATTTTGAAGATAATAGAGTTCATAATTCTCTATATCAGCTTCTGATAATATTCGGGATTGATTCATCTGAACAGTTCCAGTAAAGCCTGGTTTTAACTGCGTTTCTTTATTTCCTTTCACATATAGTGGAGCTCCTACAAAACTCATCGAACCTTTTAGTATATACCAATAAAGTAGTGTTTTATTTTTCCAGGTATGCTTATCAGAAGGTTCATAAAATTTCATTTCACTGATATTCTTTTTATCAGCTTTAGAAAAAATAATAGCTGGTAAAGTCAGCGGGAATAGAACTAGCCAAACTGGTAATGCAACAGATATATCTATTAACCTTTTCATAAATTGATTAACTCTTTTTGAGTACCCAAAATCTACTTCAACCAATGGAATTGATTCAAGATATTCTACATTCGATTTACCAAGTATAAAATCCATTGAATCTGGGACGAGTTTAAATAGTACTCCTTCATTTTGAAGTATCGAAATCTGACGAAGCATGTCTTTATAAGAAATCGATTTGAGAGAAAAGAATACTTGATCGATATGATAAGCCTTTATCAGATCACGTAGCTGAGGCAACTCACCTAAAGATTCCTCCGTTTTTTCATTAACCGATATTGTTCCAATAACTTCATAATTCCAATCAGGTCTCGAATGAATTTTAGTCTTTATTTCATTAGTGTCATTTATTTCACCAACCAATAGAACACGCAACCGTTTAAGTTTTCCTGTAACTTTAGAATCTGTTTTTGAAAGGTTGATCTGGAGAACTTTGAATAACAGCATCATCAGAAGAGCTGCTATTCCTCCATAAATTAGTGCTAATCGCGAAAAAGCATAGTCTCTAACAAAGAACGTTATAAATGCAACACCTGCGTATGAAGCTGCAATCGCTTTTATTTGATTTGAAATGTGTTCCGTTTTCGATCGAAATAGATCCATGATACTTCCCGAGAAAACATAGATAAGTGAAGCAAGTAAGTTGATCCAAAGAAATTTTAGATTTTGGATATTGGTCATAACTTCATAACTGAACTCAAAACGAATCAAAAATCCTAGAATAACGGATACATTTAAAAGCACAAGATCTGAAGCAATAAAACCAATCATTCTTAAATTGCTAGTAATCAACGATAATAATGCTCGTATCCAAATTGCTGAATACACAAAAACTTTAAAAAGAAAGCTATAGTTAGAGCTATGGTGTTTATCAAAGAATTGATAAATAGCTTTATTGAATATTTTTATATATCGAAGGTCCCCCTTCCGTGAACTTTCACCTTTATAGTGTATGATGGAGGTAGTCGGTTCATAATTTATATGATAGTCGGTTTCTTCTATTCGATAGCATAAATCAATGTCTTCTCCATACATAAAAAATCGTTCATCAAATCCACCCAATTTTTTTAAAACATCTGTTCTCCAGAACATGAAAGACCCCGAAAGAACAGGAACTTTCGCTGATTCATCTTCATCTATCCAGTTCAAATAATATTCACCGAATATTTTACTCTCACTAAAAATTGTACTGAGACCTAATGCTTTTGTGAACGATGACCATATTGTTGGAACTGACCTTTTTGATTCAGGAGCAAATGTCCCATCAGGGTTTAGAATCTTGCAACCAACTGCACCACACATTGGATTTTTATCCATATGCTTAACCATCGTACTAAAAGTGTCTTCACTTACTAATGTATCAGGGTTAATAATTAAGCAATACTTTCCTTCAGCTAAATGTATAGCCTGATTGTTAGCTTTTCCGAATCCAACATTTTCCTCATTTTCAATATAAATAACATCTGGAAACCGAGATCTCAAATATTCTATAGAACCATCTTGAGAATTATTATCGACAACAAAGACTTCCAAGTTCAAGTCATTTTTTGCCTTTGAAATAGAATTCAAAAGGTTAGATATATATTCTTTAACCTTATAGTTAACAATAATTATAGATATGTCGGTATTATTTTTTTCCACTTAGAAATGCATTTGAAAAGTGATTTTCAATCTATTTGATGATTACCACTTTACCAACTCCTTTTTCCGAACCACTTTTTTCTAACGAAACTACAAAGTAAACGCCTGTCCCAAGTCTATTGCCAAGAAAATCTAAGCCATCCCAGCTTACTCTACCTCCTCTAGTTTCTAGTTCTTGAACTACAGAAC
>OZ243096.1:212500-3342566 GCA_965212165.1 Balneolaceae bacterium
CTTACCGGATGGTGCCGGCAGATTCACGCAAGGTTTCACCGGCCTCGCGCTACTCAGGATACCCGCCATTACAAGCATCGTACACCTACAGGGCTTTCACCTTCTGTGGCGCTGCTTTCCAGGCAGCTTCGATTTAAATGCTCGTAAATTATGCAGGTCCTACTACCCCACGCCCCGTAGAGCATGGTTTGGGCTGTTCCCCGTTCGCTCGCCACTACTTAGGGAATCACTATTGTTTTCTCTTCCTCCGGGTACTTAGATGTTTCAGTTCCCCGGGTATGCCTCCTCGAAAGGATATCCCGCAAGCGGGATGGGTTGCCCCATTCGGAAATCTACGGATCACAGCTCTTATGCAGCTCCCCGTAGCTTATCGCAGCTTTACACGTCCTTCATCGCCTCTACATGCCTAGGCATCCACCGTGTGCCCTTACTCGCTTCTTTTATATGGCTTGCACGACCCGCGTTGGGCCGCACTTACCTAGCTTTTTGGTTCTATTGTGGGCCAGGCGGGGACGAACCACACCTGGCTACCTTGGCGCATTACACATAAACTTGCGTCTATATGTAACACTATGTTTAATACTTTGCAGTATTAGACCTTAATTTTACATTGTTACTTCTTCACCATGTCAAAGAACTGCCCGTTGCACGGGCAAGCGGTGTGTTGACCTTGGATAACCACTTCTTACGAAGCACGCTACCAGTGACAACCTCACCAACCGGATTACTCCGGAATTTCTTGGATGAGCTCGGGAATTACTTCCTCTCAGTTCTCATCGCTTCAATACTTCAATTTGTTATCAATTTCTGTGGAGCTACAGGGATTCGAACCCTGGACCCCTGCCTTGCAAAGGCAGTGCTCTAGCCAGCTGAGCTATAGCCCCAAAACGCTTGTGGGCTTGGGAGGACTTGAACCTCCGACCTCACGCTTATCAGGCGTGCGCTCTAACCACCTGAGCTACAAGCCCCTTTTTGGGCATTCGCACAGGCAGTTTGACCGCCTTACGGCGAGCTCCTGCCCGCTATTATACAAAGAAGCAATAAACAGATTGTTTGATACGAGCTGCGTAAAATCGTCGATTACCAAAGTAATCCGCTCTCCTTGAAAGGAGGTGATCCAGCCGCACCTTCCGGTACGGCTACCTTGTTACGACTTAGCGCCAGTTACCAGGCTTACCCTAGGCAGCTGCTTCCCGAAGGTTAGCGCACCGACATTAGGTACTCCTGACTTCCATCGCTTGACGGGCGGTGTGTACAAGGCCCGGGAACGTATTCACCGCGTCATTGCTGATACGCGATTACTAGCGATTCCAACTTCACGGAGTCGAGTTGCAGACTCCGATCCGAACTGAGATTGGTTTTATAGATTTGCGCCCCATCGCTGGGTGGCGACCCATTGTACCAACCATTGTAGCACGTGTGCAGCCCTGGACGTAAGGGCCATGATGACTTGACGTCGTCCCCACCTTCCTCACTACTTGCGTAGGCAGTCTGGCTAGAGTCCCCACCATTACGTGCTGGTAACTAACCACAGGGGTTGCGCTCGTTGCGGGACTTAACCCAACACCTCACGGCACGAGCTGACGACAGCCATGCAGCACCTTCCATAGCGCCCCGAAGGGACTCCCTGTTTCCAGAGATAGCACTGTGAATTTAGCCCAGGTAAGGTTCCTCGCGTTGCATCGAATTAAGCCACATGCTCCACCGCTTGTGCGGGCCCCCGTCAATTCCTTTGAGTTTCATCGTTGCCGACGTACTCCCCAGGTGGCATACTTAATGCGTTAACTGCAGCACTGGCTCCGAAAAGCCAACACCTAGTATGCATCGTTTACGGCGTGGACTACCAGGGTATCTAATCCTGTTCGCTCCCCACGCTTTCGTGCCTCAGCGTCAGTTATAGACCAGTAAGCCGCCTTCGCCACTGATGTTCTTCGTAATATCTATGCATTTCACCGCTACACTACGAATTCCACTTACCTCTTCTATACTCAAGACTACCAGTATCCAAGGCCATTTTACCGTTAAGCGGCAAGATTTCACCCCAGACTTAGTAGTCCGCCTACGCACCCTTTACACCCAATGATTCCGGACAACGCTTGCACCCTCCGTATTACCGCGGCTGCTGGCACGGAGTTAGCCGGTGCTTATTCACCAGGTACCGTCAATCTAGGGCGAACCCCAGGCTTTCTTCCCTGGCAAAAGCCGTTTACAACCCATAGGGCCGTCTTCCGGCACGCGGCGTGGCTGCGTCAGGCTTTCGCCCATTGCGCAAGATTCCTCACTGCTGCCTCCCGTAGGAGTCTGGACCGTGTCTCAGTTCCAGTGTGGGGGATCATCCTCTCAGACCCCCTAACTATCATCGCCTTGGTAAGCCGTTACCTTACCAACTAGCTAATAGTACGCAGACCCATCTTTACCCGGATTTCTCCTTTAACAACTATGACCATGCGGTCCCGCTGCATTATGCGGTATTAGCACCACTTTCGCAGTGTTATCCCCCAGGCAAAGGCAGGTTATCTACGCGTTACTCACCCGTCCGCCAGTCTCCAGTAAAAGCAAGCTTTTACCTTCTCCTTCGACTTGCATGTGTTAAGCCCGCCGCCAGCGTTCGTCCTGAGCCAGGATCAAACTCTCCATTGTAATATTAAATATAACTTTTTGAGCAGATCCTACGCTCACTCTCATTCAAAAGAATTACGAGCTATCGCTCGCACAAACAATCTGTATATTGCTTCTCAATATGTCATAGAACAACTGCTTTGTTTAATCAAATAATTTCCAAAACAGAAACCAAAGATACGGGATAAATTATTCAGATGTAAACTATTATTTGAAAATAATTCATCTTTTTTATTCAATATATCAATGGCATAAAAAAAGAAGTGAAGAGTAAGCCCCTTCACTTCTTAAAATGTTTTTTTAAGACGATTACTTCTCTTTAGTATCGTCTTCGTTTGTAGTAGAATCTTCTTCCACTTCTGCGCTTTCTTCAGCTACAATTTCTTCACTTTCTTCTTCAGCTGTTGCATCTTCAACAACCGTAGCAGATTCAGAAGTAGTAGGAGTATTAGATTTACCAGCTCTTCTAGTACGTTTCTTTTTAGCACCCTTGCCTTCTGGCTGAACATCATTGTAATCAACTAGTTCAATGACAGCCATTTCAGCACCGTCACCTTGCCTAAAACCAATTTTTACAATCCTAGTATAACCACCAGGACGATCCTTTGATTTTGGAGCTACTTCATCAAATAAAGCAGTAACTACATACTTATCTTGAAGTGATGAAAAAACTTGAGTTCTATTATGATGATTGTCTTCTTTAGCCCTGGTAATCAAAGGCTCAACGAATCGACGCAGTTCTTTAGCTTTAGCAATAGTTGTTACTATTCTATGTTCTTTAACTAATGCAGTAGCAAGTGCTCGCATTGTCGCTCTTCTGTGAGAAGAAGTACGACTTAATTTTCTACCTTTTACTCTATGGCGCATGGTTCAATTTCCTATTCTTAGTCCAAATATTTTGCTACGTCCATTCCAAATTGAAGATTTTTTTCTTCAATTACTTCGATAAGCTCAGTTAATGACTTCTTACCAAAATTGCGGAATTTTAGAAGATCCTGTTCGTCTCTAGCTACCAGCTCACCAATTGAATTGATGTTAGCAGACTTTAGACAGTTATAAGCACGTACGCTTAAATTTAGATCTTCAATGCTTGTTCTTAATAGATTAGCAACACGTTGCTT
This sequence comes from Balneolaceae bacterium, assembly GCA_965212165.1. GTDB lineage: Bacteria > Bacteroidota > Rhodothermia > Balneolales > Balneolaceae > RHLJ01. Next base: position 216,241 of record OZ243096.1, read on the forward strand.
TTCTGCATCTACTTCTTCTTCTTCTTGAGTAAATGGTTCTTCAATTTTTTCAGTAATAAATTTCTCAATATGTTCTTTGAGAATTTTACCTGCCAGTGTTAACGCTTCCTTTGCATTAACAGATCCGTCAGTTTCTACATCCATTACTAATTTTTCATAATCAGTACGTTGTCCAACACGAACGTTTTCTACGTTAAACTTTACTGACTTGATAGGTGTGTAGATAGCATCAATTGCTATTAAATTTATGTCTTCCTCTTCAAAAGATATATCTTCAGCAGGAACATACCCGCGACCACGACCAACTCTAAGTTCGATTTCTAATTCTGCATCATCTGCTAGATTGGCAATAATCAAATCTGTATTAAGAACTTCGTACTCACCAGTTGAACTATCAATATCTGCAGCTGTAAGTGTTCCATTACCTTTTTTGCTAATGTGAATTACACCGCTACTTTGTTCTACTTGCTTAAAACGAACTTGCTTAAAATTTAATATGATTTCATATACATCTTCTTTTACACCTTTGATGCTAGAATACTCATGATCAACACCGTTTATTTTCACTGCGTTAATTGCTATTCCAGGAAGCGAAGAAAGAAGAACACGGCGGAATGAGTTGCCGATGGTTACTCCAAATCCTCTTTCAAGAGGTTGAAGAACAAATGTGCCAAAATTGTCTTCGTCTTTTACAACGTCTAAACTTTCTGGCATTTGAATACTATAGTTACTCATAATTATACGGTAAACTTTAAAAATTACTTCGAATAAAGCTCAACAATAAGCTGAACATTAATGTTTTCTGGAATCTCTTCCAGTGTTGGCTCATATAGGAACTTGCCACTCTTAGACTTAGGATCTGTTTCAACCCACTTATACTTATTTCTTGGCGCGCTACTTAGTGAATCTACTACAAGTTCTAAATCTCGCGATTTTGGTCTCAAAGAAATAACATCACCTGGTTTCACTACAAAAGAAGGAATATTAACAGTACTTCCGTTCACAACAATATGCTTATGAGATACAAGCTGACGTGCTTGACGTCGCGTTTTAGTAAATCCCATTCTAAAAACGGTATTATCTAGACGTGACTCCAATGATTGAAGTAAAATCTCACCAGTTACACCATCTTTAGCAGTAGCAGCTTCATACAGGTTACGGAATTGCTTTTCAAGCAATCCATATGTGTACTTTGCTTTTTGCTTTTCTTCTAACTGAACAGCGTATTCAGATTTACGTTGAAATCTTGATCTCCCATGTTGACCTGGGCCATATGGTTTGCGCTCTAATGCTTTACTTGCTCCAAAGATTGGCTCTTTAAAACGTCTAGCTTTCTTTTGTTTTGGGCCTCTATATCTTGCCATTTCTTGCTACAATTACGAATTAAACTCTTCTACGTTTTGGTGGTCGGCATCCATTGTGAGGAATAGGTGTTCTATCCACAATAGAAGAAACTTCTAAGCCAACATTTGCCATTGCTCTAACGGCAGCTTCTCTTCCAGATCCAGGTCCTTTCACAAAAACATTTATTTTACGAAGTCCCATTTCATGAGCTGCTTTTGCTGCAGTTTCTGCGCTTAGCTGTGCTGCATAAGGAGTGTTTTTTCTTGATCCCTTAAAACCTTCTTTTCCAGCGGAAGACCATGAAAGAACATTTCCATTTGTATCTGTAATAGTAACTATCACATTATTGAATGTTGCTTTAACAAAAGCCATCCCATTAGGATCGCTAATCTGCTTTTTCTTTTTTCTTTTAGCCGCAGCTGCTGCGCTTGCTTGTTTCTTAGCCATGATTACTTATCAATTATATTACTTAGTAGCTTTTTTCTTACCGGCAACAGTACGCTTTTTACCTTTTCTGGTACGTGCGTTAGTTTGTGTTCTTTGTCCACGAACAGGTAACCCTCTTCTATGGCGAACACCTCGATAACTTCCAATTTCAATTAAACGACGGATATTACCATTTACTTCGCTACGCAAAGCACCTTCAAGTTTATACTCTTCTAAAAGGTTACGGATGGCAGTTACCTGCTCATCAGTCCAATCTTGAACCTTTATGTTAGGATCAATTTCAAGCTGAGCAAAAATTTTCTCAGATTGAGATCGACCGATCCCATATATATAGGTTAGGCTAATTAAGCCTCTTTTTTGTTTTGGTAAATCAATTCCAGCAATACGTGCCATAAAATACTCTTATGCTATTATCCCTGACGCTGCTTATGGCGCGGGTTTTTCTTATTGATTACGTACAAGCGACCTTTTCGTCTAACGATTTTGTCGTCTGCACTTCTTTTTTTAACCGAAGATCTTGTTTTCATGTCTACAGTGTTTATTTATAACGATAAGTGATTCTTCCTTTACTCAAATCGTAAGGCGACATTTCTACCGCAACACGATCACCTGGTAAAATTTTGATGTAATACATTCTCATTTTACCAGAAACATGAGCCAAAATTTCGTGACCATTTTCCAACTGCACTTTAAACTGTGCGTTTGGTAAGGCTTCTAAAATTTCTCCGTCTTGTTTAATAGGCTCTTGTTTAGCCATACTGAATTACTTTATCTTGATTTTTTGATAGCTCAGCAATATAATCAAAAGTACTTAAAATTTCAGCTTTTCCTTCTCGAACTACAATATCGTGTTCGAAGTGTGCGGAAACGCTTCTATCTGCAGTAACTACTGTCCAGCCATCGTTCAATGTTTCAACTTTCCAAGTACCCATGTTTATCATAGGTTCTATTGCGAGGGTCATACCTGATCTCAGGCGTTCACCTCTACTTCTTTTTCCATAGTTGGGTACAGATGGATCTTCATGCAATGACTTGCCTAATCCGTGACCAACTAAATCTCTTACCACCCCATACCCAGCATTTTCACAATGGGTTTGAATGGAATTTCCAATATCACCAATTCTGTTTCCATGAACTGCCTGATCAATTCCAGCATAAAGCGATTCAAGTGTAGTTCTCAATAAATCCAAAACTTTGTCATCGCATTCACCTACAGCAAATGTGTAAGCATGATCACCAAAGTATCCATTTTTCTCTACACCACAATCAACAGAAACTATATCACCTTCTTCTAGGATTCTATCACCTGGAATACCATGAACAACTTCTTCATTTACTGAGATACATAATGTTCCTGGAAATGGGTTGTTTCTAGGTCCATAACCTTTAAAAGCTGGTCTTGCATTATTTGCAGCTATGTAATCTTCTGCTATGCGATCAAGCTTTCCAGTTGTAATACCTGGTTCAATAAATTTCCCTACTTCACCGAGTGTTCTGGACACAAGTTGCGCACTTTCACGCATTTTGTCTATTTCCATTTCACTCTTTAGATAAATCATGCTTATGCGCGTCTACTGCGCCCTTTGATTTTACCTGTTTTCATAAAGCCATCATAATGACGCATCATTAAATGACTCTCAATTTGTTGTAGTGTATCTAATGCTACACCAACAATAATTAACAAACTAGTACCTCCATAAAAAAGAGCAAAGCCTGGCGTAATTCCAAAATTGATTACGATAGCAGGTAAAATTGCTACAAATGAGAGGAACAGTGAACCCGGAAGGGTAATCTTTGTCAATATATTATCAATAAACTCAACAGTAGATTTACCTGGACGTACACCTGGTATAAATCCACCTTGTCTTTTCATAGTATCTGCCATTTCCTTAGGGTTAATGGCAATTGCTGTATAGAAAAAAGTAAAGAACACACATATCAAGAAAAATACTATAGAATATAGTAATCCTGAATAATCTACAGACCATGCAGTCAGCATTTGTATTGTTTCATTCTCTGGAAAAAATGATCCAATTGTACTAGGGATAAACATGATAGACTGTGCAAAAATTATTGGCATTACACCTGCAGCATTTACTCGTAATGGTAAATATTGTGTAGTACCACCATAAACTTTTCGTCCAACTACTCTCTTTGCATATTGAACAGGAATTTTACGAGTACCTTGAGTAAGTAATACAACTGCTGCAATAATAAGACAAAGTATTGCTATTTCTATTAGTACAATAATCGCGTTGCTCTTTGTTGTAACTTCATTAATTAAGCTTGTTGGTAAAATCGCAATTATACCAATCATGATTATTAATGAAATACCATTCCCAATTCCACGATCTGTTATCCTTTCCCCTAGCCACATTACGAATGTTGTACCAGCGGTTAATACAATTATTGATGTAATTATAAATGCTGCATTATTAACTACAATAGCTTGTGGAGCTGTCGCAATAAGATTGATTGAAAATGCAATTGCTTGAAGTGCCGTTATACCAACTGTACCATATCTTGTAAGTCGAGTTATTTTACGTCTTCCTTCTTCTCCTTCACGTTGTAGTTTTTGGAAATATGGAACTACAGCGCCCATTAATTGAATAATAATGGATGCGGTGATATACGGCATAATCCCCAAAGCAAATACTCCCGCTCTTGAGAATGCACCCCCCACAAACATATCAAATAAACCAAGGAGACTATTATTCGCCCCGGCTGTAGCATTCAACAATTCAGAAGCATCAACACCTGGAAGGGTGATATAACTTCCTACTCTGTAAACCATAAGAATCCCGACAGTATATAAAATTCTGTTTTTTAGGTCTTCTATTTTAAAGATGTTGCGGAAATTTTCTATCAGACTCATTCGTCGTTAGATCCGGTTATTTAATTAATGTAAGTGAACCGCCAGCTTTTTCTACTTTTTCAATAGCAGATTTGCTTGCAGCATGTGCTTCAATTTCAACTTTAGTTTTGAACTCACCGCTTCCTAGTATTTTTACTAAGTCGTTTTTATGAGCCAAGCCAGCAGAAACTAAATCTGCTAAAGATACTTTTTCAGCAAGTTTACCAGCTTCAATATATGCAGCAATTGTCTCCAAATTTACTGGTCTATATTCCGTTCTATTTGGGTTTTTAAAACCAAACTTAGGTACACGTCGCTGTAAAGGCATTTGACCACCCTCAAACCAAGCTCTTCTAGAGTAACCTGATCGAGATTTTTGTCCGTTCATTCCACGACCAGACTCTTGTCCTTTTCCAGAACCTTCACCACGCCCTACACGTTTTCCGGTTTTAGTATTTGGTATTGGTGCTTTTAAATTGCTTAAATCCATGATTCAAATATGTTATAGGTATTAACCTTCAAAAACTTTGTTTAGTGAAACACCTCTACGTTGAGCAACCTCAACTGGGTCTGTCAATTCTTTCAATGCCTGAAAAGCAGCCTTCACCATATTATGAGGATTTGAAGAACCTTGAGATTTTGACAAGATGTTATGTACACCTGCAACATCAAGTAAATTCTTTACTGCTCCACCTGCAATTACACCAGTACCATCTGATGCTGGGCGAAGTAATACTTTACCAGCACCTGCTTTACCTACAACTGGATGATAAATACTTTTACTCGTTGTAAGAGGAATTCTGATTAAATTCTTTTTAGCGTTATCGAATCCTTTTTGGATCGCATCTGATACTTCGTTTGCTTTTCCAAGACCATGACCAACTACACCATTTCCATCACCAACAACTACAATAGCGTTGAAACTGAAGCGGCGACCACCTTTTACTACTTTTGCTACACGGTTTACATGAACTAATTTTTCTTCTAGATTCAAGTTACCAGCAGGGATAGATTGTTTTCTTCTTACTTTAGGCATTGTTTAATTCGGTTCGATTAAAACTCTAAACCACCATCGCGGGCACCATCGGCAGCCGCTTTGATAATTCCATGATATTTGTATCCGCTTCTATCGAATACAACTTTATTAATTCCTTTATCTTGAGCGAGCTTAGCAAGTTCTGCACCTGCTTCTTTAGCTTTCTCAATACCAGTCTCTGCTTTAGCTGCTGCTACAGTATTACCTGCTGCATCATCAATAAGTTGTAAATAAGTAAATTTATTACTTTTAAACACACTTAATCTTGGGCGCTGAGCAGTACCTTGTACAATAGATCGAATTCTAGTTCTGATCTTGTTACGTCGTTCTGTTGTTTTTTTACTCTTATTCATTTCTTAATTCCCTTATTTAGCAGCTGATTTACCGGCTTTACGGCGAATTTGCTCACCAACATATCTAATACCTTTTCCTTTGTAAGGCTCAGGTTTACGGAATGATCGTATTTTTGCAGATACCTGACCAACAAGTTCTTTATCTATTCCAGATATTATTAGAATTGGATTCTTACTTGTTTTAGTATCAACTTCGATGCTAATCCCTTCCGGGGCTACAAAGAAAATTGGGTGAGAATAACCTAGGTTAAGTTCAAGCACATTGCCGTTCATGGCAGCTCGAAAACCTACACCAATTATTTCTAATTTTTTCACATAGCCTTCGGTTACACCAACAACCATATTGTTAATAAGAGCTCTATATAAACCATGAAGTGCACGATCTGATTTAATATCAGAGTTACGTGTTACTACAAGTTCACTTTCAGTCTTTTCAACAGAAATGTTTGGATGAATTTGAAGTGTATTTGAACCTTTTTCTCCTTTTACAGTGATAACGTTATCTGCACTTATGCTTAGATCAACTTTATCAGAGAGAGGTACCGGTAATTTTCCTATTCGAGACATAGTTATAAACTCTTTTTTAGTAAACGGTGCACAATACTTCGCCGCCAACATTAAGTTTGCGAGCTTCTTTGTCTGTCATTACACCTTTCGAAGTAGAAAGTATCACTACTCCAAGGCCATTCTGTGAACGTGGTACATCAGATGAACCACTATACTTTCTTAGACCTGGCTTTGAATAGCGGGTTAAGTCGCGGATTACAGGGAGACCATATGAATCATATTTGAGAAACATTCTGATCACACCTTGTTTTCCATCTTCAATGTCGATGAATTTAGATATATATCCTTTATCGACAAGGATTTTCGCCATTGCACGCTTCAACTTTGATGCAGGTACATCAACTTTTCGGTGACCTGCGGTCTGTGCATTACGAATACGTGTTAAAAAATCTGCTATTGGATCATTCATAATATATTTACCAGCTTGCTTTTCTTACGCCTGGGATCTTACCTGCCAGTGCTAATTCACGGAATTTTATACGAGAAACTCCATATCGCCCAATATAACCACGGCCACGGCCAGTGATACTACAACGATTTCTAACACGAGTTGGGCTCGCATTTCTTGGTAGTTTTTGTAATGCTTCATAATCACCTGCTTCTTTCAAAGCGGCTCTTTTTTCAGCATACTTTTCTACAGTTGCTTTTCTTTTTTCGTTACGTGCTATCCAAGATTTTTTAGCCATAGTGGATGTTCCTTAATTTCTTCTTTTAAATGGCATGCCAAAGTGCTTAAGCAATGCAAAAGCTTCTTCGTCAGTTTCAGCAGAGGTCACAAAGGTAATATCCATTCCATGTAACTTTGCAACTTTATCTGTATCAATTTCTGGGAAGATAGTGTGCTCTTTCACACCAACTGTATAGTTCCCACGTCCATCAAAACTTTTATCAGGAATTCCTTGGAAGTCACGAGTTCTTGGAAGCGCAAGATTGATGAATCTATCTAAAAATTCAAACATAATGCGACCTCTAAGTGTAACTTTACACCCAATAGGCATTCCTTCTCTCAACTTAAAGTTAGAGATTGATTTCTTTGCCTTAGTAGTTACAGGTTGTTGACCTGTAATTAAAGCAACGTTCTCAACAACATTATCAAGAGCTTTTTTGTCTTGTATTGCTTCTCCAACCCCAACATTGATAACTATCTTTTGAAGTTTAGGTAACGCCATTACATTGGTGTAGCTAAACTCTTCAGTCAGTTTTGCGGTTATTTCTTCTTTGTAAAGAGTGTGTAGTCTTGCTTCAGCCATTATTAATCACACAAATTATTTGTCTATGATTTCGCCACTGGTCTTTGCAAAACGTACCCAACGGCCTTTGCCGTTTTCATCAATACGTTTACGACCAATTCGAGATGCCTCATTAGAAGAAGGATCTACTACCATAACATTAGAGATATGGATAGCGGCTTCTTTCTTAACTCGACCACCTTGTTGATTTTCTTGTGAGGGCTTTTCGTGATGAGTTCTAACGTTAATTCCTTCAACAAGAACTCTGTCCTTATCTGGAAAAACCATTAATACTCTTCCTTTTTTGCCTTTGTCATTTCCAGCAATAACTAAAACGTTATCACCTTTTTTGACATGTAATTTTTTTTGTTTATTGAACCTGCGTGGCATTACTCTATTCCTCTAAAGTACTTCCGGTGCTAGAGAAACGATTTTCATATAGCTCTTTTCGCGAAGTTCGCGAGCTACAGGTCCGAAAATACGAGTTCCTACCGGTTCTTTATCTTTGTTAATAACTACAGCGGCGTTTTCATCAAAACGGATATAACTTCCGTCACGACGCCGAAATTCTTTTTTTGTTCTTACAATCACAGCTTTGATTACATCACCTTTCTTAACGTTACCGCCAGGAAGTGCTGTTTTAACTGAAGCAGCGATAATATCGCCAACCCTTGCATATCTCCTTTTGGAATCACCCAAAACTTTGATACACATGATCTTCTTAGCTCCGCTGTTATCTGCTGTGTTTAATACTGTTTGTGTTTGAACCATCGTTAATTCCTAAATCTATGCGTTATTTAGCTTTTTCAACGATTTCCACTAAACGCCACGTTTTACGCTTTGATAGTGGGCGGGTAGACATGATACGTACTGTATCACCAATACCAGCTTCATTGTTTTCGTCATGAGCCATGTATTTTGTAGTCTTGGTAATAAACTTCCCATAAATAGGATGCTTTACCTGACGATCAACGGCTACAGAGATACTCTTATCCATTTTATCGCTAACTACTCGGCCGGTTCTTTCCCGACGTTGTGCTCTTTCAATTTTTTGTGCTTCTTCTGCCATAGTCAAAATCCTACTGATTACTCAGCACTTCCTTTTTCGTTAATAACGGTTTTCAGACGTGCAATTTCTCGTCTGTGACTTTTAATTCGAGCAGGGTTTTCAAGCTGCCCAGTAACAGATTTTGAGAATCTCAAATTTTGTAAAGCTGATTTCTCATCTTTAATACGAGTTTCTAATTCTGTTGTAGATAAATCTCTAAGTTCGTGTGTTTTCATTATTACTTCCTATTATCCGTTTAGGTCTCTACGAACCACAAACTTTGTTTTAATTGGAAGTTTATGAGCGGCACGACGCATTGCTTCGCGAGCTCTATCTTCCGATACTCCAGCGATCTCAAACATAATTCTACCTGGCTTTACTACTGCTACCCAGTGATCCAAAGCACCTTTACCTTTACCCATACGAGTTTCAGCTGGTTTGCTTGTCATTGGTTGATCTGGGAAAATTCTAATAAATGTTTGTCCATCACGTTGTAATGAACGAGCAATAGCAATACGGCAAGCTTCAATTTGTCTAGAAGTAATAAACTTTGGTTCAATTGCTTTTAGTGCAAAATCACCAAAATTAATCAGATGTCCTCTATTCGCTTTACCCTTAAGGTTTGCGCGATGAACACGTCTTCGTTTAACTCTTTTTGGTTCTAACATCGTTACTTACTTATCTATTGTTGTTGTTAGCGCGATTTCCAGAACGGTTGTTGTTACGATTACGACGTCTGTTATTTCTTCTGTCGTTACCATCACCACCTCTTCTTCCTCGAGACTGATCTGCTTCTTGTTGTGCTTTTGCACCAGGAGTTAAATCAACATCTCCAATAATTTCACCTTTAAAGATCCACACACTTACTCCAATAGCACCATATATAGTATTTGAAGTAGAAGTAGCATAATCAATATCAGCTCTTAGTGTATGCAAAGGAATTTGACCTTCTTTATACTGTTCAGTTCGAGCCATTTCAGCTCCACCTAAACGACCAGCACATCTAACTTTAATACCTTTTGCTCCCATTCGCATTGCAGAGGCAATAGAGGTTTTCATTGCTCTACGAAATGAAACTCTTGCTTGAAGTTGTTGTGCTATGTTTTGTGCTACTAAGCTAGAGTCTAACTCTGGGCGCTTAATTTCACTAACATTAATTTGAACTTCTTTGTTGGTGATTTTTTTTAGTTCTTCGCGAAGTAATTCAATTTGCTCTCCACCTTTCCCGATAATTACACCAGGCCGGCTTGTTCTCAAAGTAAGTAGAATTCTCTTTGGAGTTCTTTCAATTACTACATTCGACAACCCACCGTTACGTAGACGGGTTTGTAGATATTCGCGAAGCTTAGTGTCTTCTAACACTAAAGCAGGTTGGTTATCTTCTGAATACCAGTTAGAATCCCAACCGCGAATAATTCCTAATCTAAAACCAACTGGATTTGTTTTTTGTCCCAAGGTATTACTCGTTTAGTCGTTTACCATTTCTTCAACACGTTTTGCTACCACTACAGTGATATGGCAAGAACGCTTATTAATTCGGTGAGCCCTTCCCTGCGGAGCAGGTTGTATTCTTTTAAGGGTTACGCCTTCATCTACAAAGATTGTTTTGACGATTAAATCTTCATCTTCAAAACGTTCTTCTTGAAACTTATCACGCAAGTTTGCTGCTGCAGATTTAATTACTTTCGCAACTTCTGAAGCAGATCCCTTTTTAGTGAATTCTAGTCTCTTAAGAGCCTTATCTACTTGAGCCCCACGAACAGCATCGGCTACTAACCTAACTTTACGAGGTGCTCTTCTTAAATGTCTCTGTATGGCTCTCGCCTCTAGTACTGGAGTATCCATTTACTCTACCTTATTTAGCTTTTTTCATTGGATGCCCACGGAATGTACGAGTTGGTGCAAATTCACCAAGCTTGTGACCTACCATGTTTTCAGTAATAAAAACAGGTATAAACTGTTTTCCATTATGTACAGCAAGTGTTAAACCTATAAAGTCAGGAGTCACTAAAGACCCTCTAGACCAGGTTTTGATCACTTTTTTACTTCCGCTTTCGTTGGCCTCATCAATCTTCCGTTGAAGTTTGTAATGAATAAAGGGGCCTTTTTTTAATGAGCGTGGCATACTTAATATTCTTATTTCTTAGTATTTCTTCTTCTGATGATGTACTTAGAAGACAATTTCTTTCGATTTCTTGTCTTCTTACCTTTAGCCATTTGGCCCCAAGGTGATCGAGGGTGTCCACCTGAGGACTTACCTTCACCACCACCCATTGGGTGATCAACCGGGTTCATCGCAACACCACGTGTTTGTGGGCGACGACCTAACCAACGGCTACGGCCTGCTTTACCAATTGTAGTGTTCATATGATCTGGGTTACTTGTTGTACCAACAGTGGCTAAACAAGTCCCTAGTATCAATCTTACTTCACCAGAAGGAAGTTTTACACTTACATATTTTTCTTGTTTACCAAGTAATTGAGCAACAGTCCCTGCACTACGGCAAAGTATTGCTCCGCGACCTGGCTCCAATTCAATCGCGTGAATAAATGTACCCGGAGGCATATTTCTTAGTTCAAGCGCATTTCCCATATCTGGAGAAACTTTTGACCCTGAAATAACAGTGTCGCCAACCTTCAAACCATTTGGGGCAATGATATATCTTCTTTCGCCATCAGCATATGCAATTAATGCAATACGTGCTGTACGATTCGGATCATACTCTATTGTTTGAACTTTAGCCGGTATATCAAACTTGTTTCTTTTAAAGTCGATAATACGGTAACGTCTTTTGTGACCTCCACCTCTATGGCGTGATGTTTTACGACCATGATGGTTACGTCCACCTGATTTGCCAATACCTAAAGTAAGTGACTTAACTGGTGTACTTGTAGTAACATCATCAAACACAGGAGCTATTCTATGTCTGGTACCGGGGGTAGTTGGTTTTAATTTCCTTGTAGCCATTTATCTATAGTCCTAAATTTCGCTGAAGAAATCGATTTCGCCTTCCTTGATAGTAATAATTGCCTTCTTCCAGGTAGAAGATCGTCCCGCCTGAAAACCACTTCGTGTATGTCTTCCTTTCGGCTTAGATGGCATTATTAATGTATTTACTTTTGCAACTTTAACACCTGGATAATGAGCTTCTACAGCTTTTTTAATCTCAGGCTTTGTTGCACTTTGAACTACTTCAAATGTGTACTTATTTTCCACTTCTTGAAGTCTACTTAGTTTCTCTGTGATTACAGGACGTATTAAAATACTCACGCTGCAACCTCCTCAGTGTTTGATTCTATGCTACTTTCGAGAACAGAGATTGCACTCTCTTGTATTACGATAGCATCAGCATGGAGAATTTGATATGAATTTGGTTTGTTACCTTCAAGAACAGATACACCGGGAATGTTTCTAGCTGAAACATAAATGCTTTTGTCTGTTTCAGGAGTTACGATAAGTACTTTCTTACCTGTTAACTCAAACGCAGCAAGCATATCAAGTACTTGTTTTGTTTTTGGAGCATCAAAAGTAAAATCATTTACAATTGTAATCGCTTCTGAAGCTGCTTTTACAGATAGTGCAGACTTACGAGCCAACTGAATAACTTTCTTGTTTAACTTAAAACTATAATCGCGTGGTTTTGGTCCAAATGTAGTTCCACCCTTTCTTAGTAATGGTGACTTTGCGCTACCACGACGTGCATTACCAGTGCCTTTCTGACGATAAAGCTTTTTTGTACTACCTACTACTTCAGATCTACCTTTAGTACTATGAGTTCCTTGACGTTTATTTGCCATATGACGACGTACATCTTCATATAAAACAACTTCATTAGGCTCTATAGCAAAAATAGTATCGCTTAATTCAGCTTTTTTGCTGCTTTTGCTTCCGTCAATTTTATAAATATCTAATTTCATATCGATTAAGCCTCAGCAGATTTGTTGAGAATTTCAACGTAGCTTCCATTTGGTCCAGGAATGCTTCCAGTTACTAAAACTAAACTAGATTCTGGAAGGATTTTGGCAATACTTAGGTTTTTAACTTTAACTCTAGAGTTACCATGCTGTCCAGCCATCTTCATACCTTTGAAAACACGAGCAGGATCAGAAGCACCACCAATAGAACCAGGTGCTCTTAATCTGTTATGCTGACCATGCGTTGCATCACCAACACCACTAAAGTTATGTCGCTTAATTACACCTGTAAAACCGCGTCCTTTAGAAGTTCCGGCAACATCAATAATGTCACCAATTGAAAATACATCTTCTATAGCAAGCTCATCACCTTCTACCAATCCTTCTGGCAAATAGTCTCTAAACTCTTTAATAAATCCTTTACCTGAAGTACCTGCTTTAGCAAGGTGACCTGTTACAGGTTTAGATACATTCTTTTCTTTTTTGTCAAAACTAGATAATTGAACAGCATTATAACCGTCAGTTTCTTCTGTTTTGATTTGAGTAATAACAGCGGCTGGAACTTCAACGACAGTAACAGGTATACTGCGACCGATTTCGTCAAAGACGCTTGTCATCCCAATTTTTTTTCCAATCAATCCACGCATTGTGTTCTTGATCCTTTCGTTAAACTTTAATTTCTACATCAACGCCGGAAGGTAATTCCAGCTTCATTAATGCATCTACAGTTTGCGAACCAGTAGATAATATGTCGATTAGTCTTTTATGAGCTCTATATTCAAATTGCTCACGAGACTTTTTATCAACAAATACTGATTTATTTACAGTAATGATGCTTTTACGAGTAGGTAATGGTATCGGTCCCGACACCACTGCACCCGTAGATTTCACAGTCTGAATAATTTTTTCAGCTGATTTATCGATCAAATTATGATCGTAAGACTTTAGCTTAATTCTGATTTTTTGTTGTGTCGCCACGGATCAGATCCTTAATCTAAGATTTTAGTTACAACACCAGCACCTACGGTACGGCCACCCTCACGGATTGCGAATCGAAGACCTTCTTCCATCGCTACCGGCTGAATTAATGTCACGCTCAACTTTACGTTGTCGCCTGGCATCACCATCTCTACGCCTGATGGAAGTTCACATGAACCCGTTACATCAGTCGTTCTAAAGTAAAACTGTGGACGATAGCCTTTGAAGAACGGAGTATGACGTCCACCTTCATCTTTGCTTAATACGTACACTTCACATTCAAAGCCCTTATGTGGGTTAATAGAACCTGGCTTACATAATACCATTCCACGTTGGATTTGCTCTTTCGCAACACCACGTAACAGAATACCTGCATTATCACCCGCCTGGCCTTGATCAAGAAGTCTTCTAAACATCTCAATTCCAGTTACCACACTCTTCATTGGCTGTTCTACAATCCCTACGATCTCAATCTCGTCGTTAAGCTTCAAAATTCCACGCTCAATACGACCTGTAGCTACAGTTCCACGACCCGTAATTGAGAATACATCCTCAACAGGCATTAGGAACGGCTTATCTACATCACGCTCTGGAGTAGGAATCGTCTCATCAACAGCTTTGATTAAGTCTACAATTCGCTCTTCCCACTGCGCTTCGCCATTCAATGCACCTAGCGCTGAACCTTGAATCACAGGAATGTTGTCTCCATCAAACTCATACGCAGATAACAACTCACGTACTTCAAGCTCTACCAGCTCTAGTAATTCTTCGTCATCTACTAAATCAACTTTATTCATAAATACCACAATCTGTGGCACTCCAACCTGGCGAGCTAACAAAATGTGCTCACGAGTTTGAGGCATAGGACCATCCGTGGCTGCTACTACTACTATAGCACCATCCATTTGAGCCGCACCTGTTACCATGTTCTTAACATAATCAGCGTGACCCGGACAATCTACGTGTGCATAATGACGTGCATCTGATTCGTACTCTACGTGCGCTGTTGCAATGGTAATACCACGCTCGCGCTCTTCAGGTGCGTTATCAATCTGATCAAATGCTTGCGCTACTCCACCATAGGTCTTCGCCATTACCGTGGTTATCGCTGCAGTCAATGTTGTTTTGCCGTGATCTACGTGACCAATTGTTCCCACATTTACGTGGGGCTTGGTGCGCTGAAAGGTCTCTTTTGCCATGATTAAATCAGTTTATTGTTTAAAAATTGTTATGCTTGGCTTTCAATAATTTCCTGAGCAATCTTCTCAGGAACTTGTGTGTACTCTTCAAATTCCATTGAATAAACAGCTCTACCTTGAGTCAATGATCTAAGGTCAGTTGAATATCCAAACATTTCAGAAAGAGGCACATTTGCTTTCACTACAGATCCACTAGGATCAGAATTCATGCTTTGAATAATTCCTCGACGACTATTCAAGTCACCGATTACATCACCCATATAATCTTCAGGGGTAGTTACTTCTACCTTCATTACTGGTTCAAGTAATACTGGCTTAGCTCTTTTTGCTGATTCTCTGAAACCAGACTTAGCAGCTAACTCGAAACTTAGTTGATCAGAATCAACATCGTGATAAGAACCATCAAACAAACGAACACCAATGTTCTGAACACCGTAGTTTGCTTGAATACCATTATCCAATGCAGCTTTGAAACCTTTTTCAATTGATGGAATAAATTCGCGTGGAATATTACCACCAACTACTTCATTTATAAATACAAAGCCTTCAGATTGTGATACGCGATCTTGCTTGCCTTCATAGTTATCAAAGTAACTCATAGGTGCGATTTCAAACTGAATATCAGCGAATTTACCACGTCCACCAGTTTGTTTCTTGTAAGTCTCACGATGAGTAATATTTTTCGATATTGTCTCTCGATAAGATACTTGAGGCGCACCAACATTAGCTTCAACTTTGAATTCACGCTTTAATCGATCTACAATAATCTCAAGGTGAAGCTCACCCATACCAGCAATAGTAGTTTGGCCAGTTTCTTCGTCTGTCTGTACTCTAAAAGTAGGATCTTCTTCAGCTAATTTCTGAAGTCCAGTAGATAGTTTATCGCTATCAGCTTTTGTTTTCGGCTCTACAGCTAATTTGATTACAGGCTCTGGGAATGTAATTTGCTCTAGTATAACTGGGCTATCAAGATCACAGAAAGTATCTCCTGTTCTAACTTCTTTAACACCTACCACAGCAACAATATCACCAGCAATTGCCCTATCAACATCCTTTTTGTCGTTAGCATGCATCTCTAAAAGACGACCAACACGTTCTTTTCTACCAGTTGTAGAATTTAAAATGTATGATCCTTTTTCTAGCGTACCAGAATAAACACGAGTGAAAATCAACTTACCAACATAAGGATCAGTCATGATTTTAAATGCTAGCGCCGAGAATGGACCACTAGGATCAGCTTCACGAGTAACTTCTTCTTCTGTATTAGGATCAATACCTTTTACTGAAACTACATCTAATGGACTAGGCATAAAGTCAAGAACACGATCAAGCATAGCTTGAACCCCTTTATTCTTTAATGCAGTACCACACATTACTGGTGTAATATCTTTAGCGATAGTCGCCTTACGAATAGCTGCAATAATTTCATCTGCGCCTATTTCTTCTTCCATCAAGTACTTTTCCATCAATGCTTCGTCATGATCAGCAATAGCTTCAAGCATCTTAACACGATACTCATCTACTAGCTCAACCATGTCTTCAGGAATATCGATTACATCGTATTTAGCACCTAATGACTCTTCATCCCATACAATACCTTGCATATTAATTAAATCAACTACGCCTTTGAAATGCTCTTCAGCACCAATAGGAATTTGAATAGGAATAGGGTTGGCATTTAATTTACTATCAAGCTGACCAACTACATTATAAAAGTCAGATCCAGTACGGTCCATTTTGTTAACAAATGCCATACATGGAACTTTATACTTAGTAGCTTGACGCCATACAGTCTCAGACTGAGGCTGAACAGCACCAACTGAACACAAAACAAAAACAGCACCATCTAGAACACGAAGTGATCTCTCAACTTCTACAGTAAAATCAACGTGACCAGGAGTGTCAATAATATTGATACGGTGATCTTTCCATATACAGTGAGTAGCAGCAGAAGTAATAGTAATACCTCTTTCTTGCTCTTGTTCCATCCAATCCATGGTTGCAGCACCATCATGTACTTCACCAATTCTGTGACTTCTACCAGTGTAGAATAAAATACGTTCGGTCACAGTGGTTTTACCGGCATCGATATGAGCCATAATCCCAATGTTGCGCGTTCGGCGCATGGTATCTAATACTTTAGGATCGGTTGCTGTTTTTACGTCAGACATGTGTTTATAAATATTTTTTAAAATCTAAAATGAGCAAATGCTTTGTTGGCTTCAGCCATACGATGCGTTTCATCTTTTTTACGAACTGCCCCACCTTCATTTTTTGAGGCATCAATCAATTCTCTTGATAAACGTAGAGACATTGATTTGTCGTTTCTAGAACGAGCTGCTCTTAAAATCCATCTCATACCTAATGCAGTTCCACGCTCTTGTCGAACTTCAACAGGAACTTGATAAGTAGCACCACCCACTCTTCGTGATTTAACTTCAACCACAGGAGTAGAGTTTTGAAGTGCGGAACGGAAAATATCTAATCCGGTCTCACCAGTTCTTTCTTCAATAATTTCGAATGCCTGATAAACAATTTTACGGGCTACGTTTTTCTTGCCGTCTTTCATCAGGTTATTTACGAAACGGGTAATCATTTTATCCGCAAATATCGGATCTGGTTGTACGTCTCGTTTTTCTGCTTTTCTTCTACGCATACTCGATTAATCTAAATCTTTTTGGTTACGCTTTTGGTCGTTTGGTACCGTACAAGCTTCGGCTTTGCGTACGCCCATCTACACCTGCAGTATCAAGTGTACCACGAATAATGTGGTATCGAACTCCAGGTAAATCCTTAACTCTACCGCCTCGTATTAATACAATACTATGCTCTTGTAGGTTATGACCTTCTCCAGGGATGTAAGCAGTTACTTCAATCCCGTTTGTTAATCGAACACGAGCTACTTTACGTAATGCTGAGTTCGGCTTCTTTGGTGTAGTAGTATAAACACGAGTACAAACTCCACGTTTCTGCGGGCAACTTTGCATTGCTGGTGCAGTTGTTTTACGTATCTTACTTTTTCTACCTTTTCTAATAAGTTGTTGTATAGTTGGCACTGTTCAAAAGTTTGGTTATTGCCATCAAATCGAGAGCTTGCAAATATAGGGAAGTTTGGAATCCTAATGCAAAATAAATCTTACTTAATATTCTTATAGTTTCATGAAACATCCCAAACCGTAGCCTCTATTGTAAAAAGCTTAATAAATTAAGCTAATTAAATACTAACCGATATATAACTTTATATCAATTGAATATTACATCTTTATCCGGATTAAGTGCAAAAAGACTAGAAGCCCTATCTAAATCAGGGATTATATCCATAGTGGGTTTATTAAATTATTTCCCTCGAAGATATCTAGATCGTTCTAACGTTCAACAGATTTCACATTTAATAGGCTCTGGAGAAGAGATTACAGTGACTGGAAAAGTTACCTCTATCACTGAGGTTGGTTTTGGCAGGAAAAAGAGATTAGAAGTCACTATTAAGGATAATTCAGGTACACTAAAAGGTGTTTGGTTTAGAGGCGCTTCATATTTTAAGAAAATCTTTAAAGAGGGTGAAGTTGTTGCCTATTTTGGATCAGCAAAACGATATGGTAAAAATATCAATATAGCCCATCCTGAGGTCGATAAGATTGCAGATGAAGGTGACCTTGAGGCTTTTTCACGAATTATGCCTATTTATCCAGGTAGTAAAGAAATAAGTCAGACACGAATTACTAGTAACCTAGTTCAATCATGGATTCGCAGTATTCTTAATGAAATTACCCTTGATGAATTTATTCCACTTCAAATACTCCGCGACTTAAATCTTCCAGAAAGACAAGATGCATACCAAATGATCCACTTTCCGGAAAACCATGTTGAGCATAAAAAAGCACTCGAGCGTTTTAAGTTTGAAGAACTATTCCTTTTCGAACTCAGTATGGAGAAAATTCATCATACAGTTGAAGAAAGAAAATCTGGGCAAATTTTCTCTGAACTTGATAAGTATACTTCTCGATTTTTTAATGAGCTTATTCCGTTCGAATTGACAGATGGTCAAAAGTCATCTCTTGCTGATATTAAAAAAGATGTTCGTTCTGGAAGGCAAATGAATCGACTTATTCAAGGTGATGTTGGGGCGGGTAAAACAATTGTAGCAATCGGAGCTATGTTAATGGCTCTAGATAATGGGTTTCAAGCAGCATTTGTTGCGCCAACCGAAATACTTGCTGAACAACACTATCGAACTTTATCTCATCACCTTAGAGATTTAGATATCACAATTAGATTATTGGTTGGCGGTCAAAAAGCAGCTCTTCGTAGAGACGTGCTTACTGATCTAGAAGGAGGAAAGTGCCAAATTATAGTTGGTACACATGCCGTTATACAAAAAGAAATAAAATTTCATAAGCTTGGCTTAGCTGTTATTGATGAACAACATCGCTTTGGTGTAAAACAGCGAGCCGAATTATTAAATAAGGGAGATCATCCACATATTTTGGTAATGAGCGCCACACCTATACCCCGCTCATTAGCAATGACTGTTTACGCAGACTTAGATATTTCGATTATTAAAGGACTTCCTGCCGGACGAAAACCCATACGAACGGCAATCCGAAGTCAAAAAAAGAGAGACGATGTATTTTCTTTTGTAAGATCTGAAATTGAGAACGGCGGACAAGTTTATGTGATCTATCCTTTGATAGAAGAATCAGAAGCCCTCGATTTAAAAGATGCCACTGCAGGATTTGAAAAAATTCAGGCTCGTTTTCCTGAATTCAAAGTTGGGCTTCTTCATGGCAGATTGAAATCAGAAGAAAAAGATGCCGTAATGAAAGCCTTCATCAAGAATGAGCTTCAAATTCTAGTTTCAACTACAGTTATTGAAGTAGGTGTAGATGTACCCAATGCTTCAATAATGATTATTGAGCATGCAGAACGATTTGGGCTTTCACAACTCCATCAACTACGTGGAAGAATTGGCCGTGGTGACCGACAAAGTTATTGTATTTTGATGCCTGATGTGAAAGTGAGTAAAGCAGGGGCATTCCGCCTAAAAACAATGGAAGAAACAAACGATGGATTCAAGATTGCCGAAGCTGATTTAAAATTAAGAGGTCCAGGTGATTTCTTAGGTACCAAACAAAGTGGATTACCCGATTTTAAAGTAGCTGATATCGTTGAAGATCAATTCATTTTAGCGCAAGCCAAAGAAAAAGCGAAAGAAGTAATTGACAAAGATGCTGAGTTAACTCAACCAGATCATCAATCTCTAAAAAAGGTTTTTGAACCTTACTTTAAAGAGAAAGCAGCCTTTTATGGGATGGGATGAATCTCCCAAATTCTAACAAGTAAAAATTCGGAAATATGATTGGGAAGCATCAAAAAATGGAAGTCGTTTTTTAAGAACTTTTTAAGCTAGAATTCTAATCCTCCTTTTTTGAAAACTATTCCATTTTATTTCTATACTTTTCATTAACGACCTTCACCTTCTATAAATTGAAAAGTGTATTTCATGTTCATCAAATCAATTTCAGTTTGCCTTCTTTTATTATTGAGTCATAGCTTTGTAGTAGCTCAAAATTTTGGGGGTCATCCACCTACAGTAAAGTGGCTTCAAATCAATACAGAAAATGTTCGTGTAATTTTCCCTGAAGGTCGTAGCAAAGAAGCTACTCGAGTTGCAAGCCTCATTAATTATATTAATGCAAATAAATTACAAAGTGTTGGTAATAGGACTGAAAAAATTGATTTAGTACTTCAGACTAACCAAGTTCAAAGTAATGGGTACGTCGGCCTTTTACCTTTCCGAAGTGAATTCTATTCTACACCTAATCAGAATCAGCATCGTTTAAGCACCGTAGATTGGTTAGATATTCTATCAATTCATGAGTATCGTCATGCACTTCAATATTCGAATGCAAAAAGAGGTGCAACAAAAGTCCTTTATTTCCTTTCAGGGGAAACTGGTTGGGCAACAGGTATAAACTTAGGTATTCCAAACTGGTATTTTGAGGGAGATGCTGTAGTTTCAGAAACAGTACTTAGTGCATCTGGTCGTGGAAGAACTCCAGCTTTCTTTAAAGAGCAACGTGCTCTTTTACTAAGTGATAAAATGTATTCCTATATGAAAGCAAGAAATGGTTCATATAAAGATTTAATGCCTAATCATTATCCACTTGGTTATGCAATAATGAATTATGGTCGTAATAATTTTGGTCAAAATGTCTGGAAAGATGTTCTTGCTGATGCTGGTGCATATCGAACTATTATTTATCCATTTTCTGGAGCAATGAAGAAGCATACTGGAATGAGAGCTCCTGAAATGTATAGAAGATCTTATTCAGAATTACAGGAACAATGGGCTGATGAAGTAGAAAGCATAACGCTTACTGAACATTCTCATATTCTCCCGAATAATACAAGAACTGTTACCAATGATATCTTTGCAAACTATCTGAATAATGGAAGTATTGTTTATATCTCATCTAGCTATAAGAAAACACCAGCTATTTTCCTTCTCCAAAATGGAAATAAGAAAAGGTTAACAGCGGTTGGCTCAAGTGTTGAGAATTTCTTGTCCGAAAATAATGGGAAACTAGCTTGGACAGAAGTCGAATATGATCCTAGATGGTCTAATCTAACCTATAATAAAATTGTGACTTACGACATTGAGGCAAGTGAAAAAAAAGTAGTTTTAAATAATTCAAAGTTCTTTTCACCACAGTTTTCATATGATGGGAACTATTTAGTAGCCACTCATTATGATAATGAGTTAAGTTCAAAGATTAAGATTCTTAATGCTTCAAATGGAGAAATAATTAAAGTATTGGAGAATAATGAAGATCTTTTTATTTCATACCCTTCCTGGACAATTGATGATAAAGCGATCGTATTTATTGGAAAGAAAAATAGTCAGGTTTCAATTCTTAAATATGATCTAGAAACTAATCAAACTATTAACCTTACAGAATGGACTCCAAATGCAATTGGTAGAATTTCAGTTGGAGTAAGTCAGGTTGTCTTTTCAGCTTCCTTTACTGGAATTGATAACATCTTTTCAGTTGATCTAATCGGTAACAAAAAAATTAGTCAACTTTCATCAGTAAAAGTTGGGGCTTACCAGCCTGATATTTCAGTAAATGGGAAATCAGTCATAATGAGTGAGTTCACTAACATGGGCTATACACTTTCAGAACTTGATCTTTCGAATGCATTAGATAGCTTGGTGCAAGTGGCTAATCCAGTTTCAATGCAAACATTCAATATTTCTTTATCTAAAGATGAGGGAAATATTCTTGAAAATATCCCTCAACAAGACTACGAAGAAGAAAGTTATAAGGGATTTATAAACGGTACAAAGTTACATAGTTGGGGTCTTGTAACAGAGCAAAACTCCACTGGATTGCAATTTGGTTTCAAAAATATCCTAAATGATTTCAACGCAACAATAGCTGGAAAGTATAACCGTAATGAAGAGGCTTATAGACTTACTGGAGAACTTCAATATGCAAAATATTTTACTGTATTTAATTTAGGAATTCAGGCAGCAGACAGAAGAACAACCTTAATAACAGATATTTCTGATACCCTTTATATTTTTACAAAAGACTTTTCTCAACTTAGCCTAAGCGCTGGACTTTCAATCCCACTTTTATGGCAAAGAGGAAACTACACAACAGGATTTAATTTCAGTTCCGACTTAGTTACGTTTTTTGTTAGTGATCCTAAATTACCTAGCCAACTTGCAGACGGTACAAGCACTAGTCCTGTTTTTGAAAACTTCACTCTGAATTCTTTAGAAACGGGTTTTACTTTCTATAACCTCGAGAGGAGAGCTGTGCAAAATCTACAAAGTCGCTTTGGTCAATATATTTTTGCAAGGCATTCTACTTCGGTAAATGATATATCAGGAGAACGATTTAACATTCAAGCTGGAGTTTATCTTCCAGGATTTTTCCCAAATCACGGGTTCTTATTTGAAGTGGAATACCAAAAAGAATTACTAGAAAATAGTTACCAATTTCTAGATTACTTCAATTACGCTCGTGGTTACGGCTATCCAGCCAATGACACGGCTCAGCGGTTTTCAGTTAATTACCAACTACCTCTTATATATCCTGATTGGGGCTTCTTCAACATGGCTTATTTTAAAAGAGTAAAAGTAAATCTGTTTTATGATGTTGCTGAAGCAAAAATTAATCTTATAGATGACCCTATAAATCAAAGTTCATACGGGTTGGAGCTAATCTCTGAGAATATCTTGGGAAATATACTTCCTGTTAATTTCATTGGGCGATACAGCTTATTACCTGATGCTTTACCGGGCAGAGATTCTTATAATTTTGAGTTTTTTTTCCAGGCTTCTTTCTAATTTAAACCTTGATTCTTTGAATCATTCAATCTAAATACACACGTGTTTACATGATAAAATAAAAGCCCTGACATCACTAGATATCAGGGCTTATTTGTAGAAATTGGATACGACTAAACGGTCGCTTTCTTCTTCTCTTCGCGCTTACGTTCATTATGATCTAAGAATTTCTTGCGAATTCTTAAACTTTGAGGAGTTACCTCTAATAATTCATCATTTGCTATAAATTCGATGCACTCTTCCAAACTCATCTTTTTAGCTTGAGAGATTTTGATTGCATCTGCTGTAATAGAAGCACGGTGATTAGTAAGTGCTTTCTTTTTCGCAACATTAACAACCATATCATCGCTACGATTGTTATTACCAACTACCATTCCCATATATACAGGATCACCTGGCTCAACAAAAAAGGTTCCCCGATCTTGAACACCTTCTAAAGCATATCCTGTTACATCGCCTTTCTCAAGAGAAATTAAAGCGCCTCGTGTTCTACCTGGGATCTCACCAGCATATGGCTCGTAACCATCAAACTGTTGATGCATAATTCCGGTTCCACGTGTTTCAGTAAGCATCTCTCCTCTGAAACCAATTAAACCACGAGAAGGTACTCTAAACTCAATTCTGTTATTCTCTCCTTCTTGACTCATACCCTGCATAATACCCTTTCTCTTCTGCAGATTATCAATCACTTTATTAGAGTAATCGGTGAGAACATCAACAACAACTTCTTCAAAAGGTTCGTGTACATCGCCATCAACCTCTTGAAATAACACTTCTGGACGTGATACAGAAAACTCAAATCCTTCACGACGCATAGTTTCAATCAAAATTGCCATCTGAAGCTCCCCACGACCAGACACTTTAAATACATCTGGACTCTTAGTTGCCTCAACTCTCATAGCAACATTCGTACGTACTTCTCTTTCCAAACGATCTTTAATCTGATTTGAAGTAACAAACTTTCCTTCTAATCCAGCAAATGGCGAGTTATTAACTCTGAAATACATTGCAATTGTCGGCTTATCTAAATCAACATATTCAAGAGGTGTTGGGTCTGAAGCTACAGTTAAAGTATCGCCAATATTAACTGAGTCGTAGCCTGCCATAGCAACTATATCTCCAGCATAAGCTACTTCTACCGGTTCACGCTGAAGGCCATTAAACGTAAACAACTTAGTAGCACGCCCTTTCATTTTTAAGTCGCCTTTACCACTAACTAGAGCTACTTCTTGATTAATTTTGATAGTTCCTTGCTCGATTCTTCCAACTGCAATACGACCCACATAATCGTTCCAGTCGATACTACTAACTAGCATTTTAAAATCTTCGTCAACCGGCTGTGATGGCGCTGGAACATGCTCAACAATTTTATCCATTAGTGGAGATAAGTCTACATTTTCTCCTTCTAAATCTACTTTAGCATATCCATCACGAGCTGCTGCATACAACACAGGAAAATCAAGTTGTTCATTCGTAGCGTCTAACATTACAAATAGATCAAACACTTCATCAAGAACTGCGTCTGGGCGAGCGTCTCCCCTGTCAATTTTGTTGATCAACACAATAGGCTTATACCCTAAACTAAGAGACTTACGAAGAACAAACTTAGTTTGTGGTAGAGGGCCTTCTGCAGCATCAACCAAAAGTATTACTCCGTTCACCATCTTAAGTATACGCTCTACTTCACCACCGAAATCAGCGTGACCAGGAGTATCTACAATATTGATTTTAGTTCCTTTCCACTGAACTGCAGTGTTTTTTGAACTAATTGTAATTCCGCGTTCTTTTTCAAGATCGCCAGAATCCATTACTCTTTCTTCAACTTCTTGGTTCTCTCTAAAAGTCCCACTTTGTTTTAGGATTTGATCCACTAATGTGGTTTTACCATGATCTACGTGGGCGATGATGGCTATATTTCTTAATTCTTGTGACATTATGTTTTGTGAATGAAAAATTCGAAGCCTTGAATATACAGCTATTTCAAACAATAAATGATTATGAAATACTTAAATGTTCGAGTCATCATTTTTTGAATAATCCGATTTGTTTTGCTTTTATTATCTTAGATAAAATTAAGAATGCAAGAATGGATTTAAAGGACTTAGGACTACACAATATTGCTAGGAATATATTAGAGAATACGAGTCTTACAGGATTTGAACTTGGAAGAGTAATAGTTGAGCATAAAGAAAGGTATGTAGTCCAAACTACTGATGGAATTTATAATGCAGAGATAACAGGAAACCTACGATTTTCGGCAGAATCTCGTGCTGATTTTCCAACCGTAGGGGACTGGGTAAAACTTTCAGTTTATGATGATGAAACTGCTATTATCGTTCAGGTTTTACCAAGATATTCGTCTCTTGAAAGACAGGCTGTAGGTAAATTTGGAGAGAAACAACTTATTGCAGCCAATGTTGATGTCGCCTTTATTATGCAAGCTGTTGGACATGATTTTAATCTTAATCGGTTAGAACGATACTTTATTATTTGTAATGCTAGCTCTGTAAAACCAATCGTTATACTGAGTAAAATTGATCTTATTTCAGATACTGAGCTTAGTCAGCTTATTCAAAGAATAGATCAACGTATCCCATCTACCACAATTATAGCTATCAGTAATGAAACCTTATCTGGCTATGATATATTGAAGAGTTTTATTGAACCTGGAAATACCTACTGTATATTAGGTTCTTCTGGTGTGGGTAAATCGTCTCTTACAAATAATTTACTTTTCATTGAAAAAATGGAAATTAAAGAGGTAAGTGAAAGTAATAATAAAGGGAAGCATACTACTAGCCATAGAGAACTACTTGTTTTACCTGAGGGAGGAGTAATTATTGATACACCAGGTATGCGCGAACTTGGCATTGCAAACGAATCAAGCGGTGTAGAAGAAACTTTTGAACAAATATATTCTCTTTCACAAAATTGTAGATTTAGTGACTGCTCACATACCGAAGAAGTAGGTTGTGCTGTTCTTGAAGCATTGGATACCAATGAACTTGATCGAGAGTCTTTCAATAACTTTCATAAGTTAAAAAGAGAGCAAGAACATTTCTCCAGTTCTATCCGTGAAAAGCGAGCTAAAGACAAGAAATTGGGAAAGCTTTACAAAAGCATTATTCAAGAGAAGCAGAAACGTAAGAAATAGCTTGAAATTTGCTTTGTATATTCTGTTTCAAATCGATTATAAACATGAAACTAATAATTGTATAGAATATGCTACTTTCAATAAATATAACCTGTTTACTCAATTGATTTTTTTAATTTAATTTCTTTTTTTCGTTGTTATTCAACCAATTGCAGAAAATGTTTAAAAATAAAATAATCTTATTAATAGCCTTTTCTTTTCTTTTTATATCTAGTTCATGTGAAGATCCAAATGATAATATCGATGTACCATGGTGGGTAACTGGTTCTGAATATACTTTTACACCAACAAGTGGTGGATCTGTTGAATGGTTTTCATACAGAGTTACAAATCAAGGTGCAATTGCATGTAATAGCACTGGTGAAACATGGGAAACTTTCAACGGATATACTGGATCAAACAGTCTTTCCGAAGTTACAGTTACACTTAATTATCCTGATAATGCTTGGGAAAAATTTGTTATAAAAAGTAACAGCACTTACGAATACACCGGAAAGACTTCAACTGGTTTCCAACAATCTCATACAGGAAGATGGAAAGAAGGTAGTCCTTGTTAAGTTTATTTTACTTCATAATCTTATTAACTAAGCTCAATCTTAATTTATATTAATGAACTGCTAAATTGTATCTTCTGATATGATTAGTATTCAAAAAGAGATTAGCTTATCACCAAAACCTCGTGGTTTTCATATCATAACTAGAGAAATAGAAAATGAAGTCCCTGAGTTGAGAAACATTAAAATAGGAATCGCACAAATTCACATCAAACATACTAGTGCTAGTTTGACTATTAATGAAAATGCAGATCCAACAGTTAGAGAAGATTTTGAGACTTATTTCAATAGATCAGTCCCAGAAGATATGAGTTTGTATAAACATGTTTATGAAGGTGCAGATGACATGACTTCTCATATCAAAAGTTCGGTTCTTGGATCTTCCGTTTCAATCCCAATCACTGATGGTAAATTTAATCTTGGGACATGGCAAGGAGTCTATTTATGTGAGCATCGTAATCATGGGGGCGCTAGAAAACTGGTGATTACTTTAATTGGTAACTAGCTAATTCTTCAAGATTCAACTTAATCAATCAATCTTGTTCTCTTATACGGTGTTATTTCACCATGCTTTTCTACAAAATAAACTTCAGTGTAAGTAGCACCAAAAAAGAGAATCATACAAGAAAAATAGACCCAAACAAGAAGTAGAACAAAAGACCCTGCTGCACCGTAAATGTTCATCAGATCGCTAGTCCCCAGATAGTAACTAATTGCGTATTTACCAATGGAAAAGATAAATGTGGTTAGAATTGCACCACCAATAACATCTTTCCACCCAATCTTTGCATCAGGCAAGATTCTTAATATGCTTGCGAATACGAAGGTTATAACTGTGAATCCAATAAATATATTTAAAACCGAAACTAGATTAAGTACGGATTCGGAAAAAATATTAATAAGTACTTCGTCTGAAATAGACAAAAAAGTATCTATCACTAATGAAATTAATAGTAAAAAGCCCATACTAATTGCCATAGCAAGTGAAAGAAGTCTATTTTTAATAAAATTAATGAAGTTTTTTTCGGGCTTAGACTCTAAGCCCCAAATCCTATTAAGTGAGTCTTGTAATGCGGCAAAAACGGTAGTAGCACTTACTAATAATGTTACTAGTCCAATTATTTTTGTTATCCAAGATGAACCAATTCCGCTAGCATTAGATAGTATCCGATTAATAACGTCAGCACTTTCGGGTCCAAAAAGATTTTGAAACTCTTGAATCAAATTTGTTCTGACAATATCATCTTCATATGCAGAACTGGCAATTGAAACTGTAATAACTAATATAGCTGGCAAAGAGAATATGAGGTAGAAAGCAATTGATGAGCTATAATTCATCGCGTCTTGAATTTCGTATTCTTTTATTGTCTTCTTTAAAACTTCCCAGTAGATCATATGAAAATATACAGGCTCTAATCTAAAATAGTTCAAAAAGATACTTCATGAAAAAAGCCCGGATAAAAATTATTCCGGGCTTTGAATTAATATTTGAAATCTATTATTTAGATTCTTTCGTAAGTTTTTTAATTACTGATGCTGCCCACTCTTTTCCTCCAAGTCCGAATGCTAGTCCCAAAGCAAGA
Source organism: Balneolaceae bacterium (assembly GCA_965212165.1). Classification (GTDB taxonomy): domain Bacteria; phylum Bacteroidota; class Rhodothermia; order Balneolales; family Balneolaceae; genus RHLJ01. The sequence goes on from OZ243096.1 coordinate 244,860, forward strand.
CAAACTGCACCAAACAATAGTAAGAAAGCATTAGTTACCAGTTCCTCTCCAATACTTAACTGAGTAAGTGATAAAGAGACTACAAAAAGAATGATTGCATACTTCGCAATTGCACCGATAGCAGTTGAGTTCGCAACCCCTACGTTAGCTAGGTAAGTTGAAACTACCTGAGCTATGAAGCCAGCTAAGAATACACCAAAAATAAGCGCTAGAACAGCCACAATTACATTTGGGATATAAAGAATTATTTGATTGAACAATTCTGATGCAACTCCTAAACCTAGTGCATCTAGGCCAGAAAGAATTACAATTAACATGATAAGCCAATAGATAATACCTCCAATAATATCGATAGCTGTTTTGCTGCTACCTCCATCTTTCAAGAACTTGTCTATCTTTGCTTTCTCAGTTACAACATCAAGTTTGATAAGCTTTAACAGCTTAATAGCTGCGGTTTTTATTAGTTTCGCAATTATCCACCCAAAAATTAGGATAAGAAGAGCGCCAATCAGACTTGGTAAGAAGTCTGCAAGTTTATTAAAAAAGGTCTCATAAGAATCAATGAGAACAGAGGAAATTTTTTCCCACATAAGTGCCTCCAATAGTTAGTTGATTATCAATAGGTAATCATTTGTTAGGAGATTAAAAAATCCACGAGTAATTCTAACCAATTGAAAGCCAATAGATAACGGCATAAAAAAAGCTCTGTACGAATTGTACAGAGCTTAACTTTACATTGGCTTGTGCGGAGAGGGAGGGATTCGAACCCTCGTTACTTGTTTCCAAATAAACTCCCTTAGCAGGGGAGCGCTTTCAGCCACTCAGCCACCTCTCCTTGTTCAAGGGCAACAAATATACGGTGCTTAGTAAGCCTAAGCAATGCCAAGAATAATAAATCTAATAATGTTTATTAAGTGCCAATTTCTGTTTCAAAAGTAGACTCAGCTACTTTGAATCACTTAACGCATAAATTTGAGCTAGGTTTCTTCCTTCCTGAGCGTAATCTAATCCATATCCTAGAACAAATTTTGTAGGTATTTCAAAACCTACATAATCAATTTGAACGTCATGCTTAGTAGCTTCTTTTTTATGAAGTAATGTTATTACAGAGATTGATGCTGGTTCATAAATTTTCAAGCGATTCACCATATATTTCATGGAGAGACCTGTATCAACAATATCTTCTACAAGAATAATGTGACGACCTTTAACTTTTGCATCAATTTCTTTCAACTCCGTTACTTCACCTGAAGATACCTTCTCATCGCCGTAGCTACTCAATTTCATGAAATCTACTTCACACTCTATAGTAACATTCCTCATTAGGTCGGCTAAAAAAATGAATGCTCCATTTAATATTCCAATAAAAATTGGCTTCTTATTTTCATAGTCTTTATCGAGTTGAGCACCTAATAAAGAAATTCGGGCTTCAATTTGCTCTTTAGTGATAAAAGCCTCGAAAACTTCACCATTACAGTTAACAGTCTCAGGAAGGTAAAAGCTCATGATTTTCTACTTCAAGTTTATGGTCAAGTATTCGGTTGTTTGCTCATCACATTTAATAGTTTCAGAAATTGTTCCAATTTCACCATTTTCTGCTTTGAGCGGGAAAATTATGGCATAGATAGTACTATCTACATCACTTAATATCAAAGCTTTTTCTTTTTTTGATGAAGGAATTTTTCGATTTACTAAATGATCAGACACTTTTTGAGAACCAGCCATCCCAAATGGAATAAATTTATCTCCATTTTCCCATTTTCTAATTAATAAAGGCCACTTGATTAATTTTGAATCTAAATAAAGTGATTCTTTATTGCTTACTTTTTCAGTGATTGAGATTTCAATATCCTCAAACTTAATCCCTAATTTAGCTTCAATTATATCAAATTCCAGTTCATTATTAGTTATCTCTATTTCTTGCAAAGTGATATAAGAACGATCTCGAAATAGCGAAACTGAATTTGAAATTTGAACTGACGTTCCAACTTGAGATTCTTCTATTGATAACAGTTCAAATAATCTCCCCTTTGAAAGAGATATTTCTGGATATTTTAAATTTATAAACTTCTTTAAGACAGCTGATTTTAGTTTTTCATTTAACAAGGAATATTTAGATAGATCCAGTCCATCATTAACTAACATAGAATTAGTTATATGCTCTATTGCTAATCCTGTAAGATTCCCTTTTTCCGATAAATCTAAAATATTTGTTCGCCACCCTGGAAAAAGCTCATCAAACTTATCTTCAAGCTGATTTCTAATAAAATTTCTTGCATATTTCGATTCTAAATTGCTTTTATCATCTCTAAATGGAATTGAGTTTTCCTCACAATAACTTAAAATCTCTGTTTTCGAAAAAGGAAGAAATGGACGAAATAACTCTCCATCCCAAACAGACATACCTTCCCAAGCTTCAACTCCACTTCCCCTTAAAACTTTCTGTAAGATAGTCTCAATTTGATCACTTTGATGATGAGCAGTTGCTATACAGTTTAGGTTATTAATATCCTTGAGCTCCTTAAAAATTCGATAACGCTCTGCTCTGGCCCAACTTTGAAAATTACCCTCATTCTGTTTGTTTTCTATCTTCACAGAATAGCAATCAATGCCCCATTGAGTACTCATTCCTTCTACTAACTCTTGATCTAAATCCGATTCATTTCCTCGAAGTCCATAATTGATATGCACAACTAATACTTCAACTTCTAATTTATAAAAAGTATAAAGAAGTGCCATTGAATCTGCCCCCCCACTTACACCAAGAATTATCTTAGGATTAGCTTGAGGAATTAATCTAAGGGAAGATTCAACAGAATTTTTAATCAAGTTGGATACGTACTTGCTCATATGAAAAAGTATCCACTTCAAGGTCCTTATTCAATACCACAAGTGAACCATTTTCATTTACCCCAAGAAACTTATACTTACCTTCTCTTTCTTGGCCATTGACGTTAATCGTAGTCCATTCTCCAAATCCTAAGAGGGCTTGATTGATTGTTCTTATTAAACAAATGTCTCTAGTTTCCCAGAGTCTATAATAAAACTCAATTTTTGTTAGAATATGAGCCAGTAAATGCTCTCTTGAATATTTTTTCTTCGTTATTTGTGAAAGTGAAGTAGCTGAATTTTCAAGAATAGACTCAAAAACAGATTGATTAACATTAATGCCAATTCCGACTATTACTCGTTCAATAACATTACCATTAAATATGGCTTCTGTTAAAAGCCCCCCTAACTTTCTCCCTTTATATAACACATCATTTGGCCATTTTAGATCAAATGGAGAGCGCACATGATCACCACAAACATCAGCAATTGCTAATGCACAGGCTAGTGTTAAAATGGTAAGTCGCTGTTGTCCTCTTGGTTCAAATACTAAACTAAAAGTAAGATTCTCTTCGGGATTTGCTTCCCACTCTCTGTTATATTGGCCTCTACCGTTTGTTTGAGCATCAGCAATTATTAATGTCCCATGCAGTGTATCAACCCTACTCATCGACTTTGCGTAGGTATTTGTGGACCCTAATTCGGGAAAATAGAAAAAGCTACGTCCTAACCAAGACGTAGCTAATATATCTTCAAAAGATTGTGTTTTAAACAAGGAGGTTATTTACCAATAGCGACAAGAGAATCTTCTGTTCCAAATTCATTGGGTACATAAGCATCTGCTGCATAGTCATTTTCCCAAACTTCACCATCTATCAGGTATTTGAATTTGTACTCAGATTCAGGTTTTAATTTTACTTCTGCTTTATAGACACCTTTTTTTTCATCTAAAGCAAGTGGAGTTGTTTCCCATTCGTTAAAGTCGCCAGCTAGAGCAACTTCTTTTGTCACAATTTCGGAAGGGACTGAAAAGGTAACTTTACATATTGTTCTTTTTGGAGTGAATTTTTTTTCCAACATATTGGCAATCAGATTTATTTAAGTTGAAAAATTAAAATACCTATTTTATTTAATCATTTCAATTATTTTTCCGTAATTTTATTGCTTATGATTATGATTGATATTATTTAATTAGTCATTTGTTCACATATAGCTTATTTATTTAATCATGGAACCGTTTCCTTCAAAAACCACATACAGCTATTTGAAAATCAATCTTAAAAAATAAACTTTAAGCTTCGTAACTAACAACTTGCCACTTCTTGTAAAAGTCATGAACTTCTGCTGTCGATTTACAAGACAAAACATATTCTGAAATCTTACTTAGTTCTTCACTAGAGTAAGTAATCAATGCTTTTTTAACCCGGGAAATTGATGCTGATGACATACTCAAGTCTGTAATTCCCATTCCTATCAAACATATAGCACCAAGAACATCACCTGCTAGCTGACCACAAACTGTAAGATCAATTTTATGCTCATCAGCTGCTGTTTTTGTAAGCTTTATCAATTGCCATATAGCAGGATTATGCTGTTGATAAAGTTTAGAGATTTGATCATTTCCTCTATCTACTGCTAAGGTATATTGTGTTAAATCATTTGTTCCAATACTAAAAAAATCAACTTCTTTAGCTAAATGATTTGCTAATAATGCAGCACTAGGAATTTCGATCATAATTCCAACTTGAACAGCGTTATCTATTTCTATCCCTTCTTTGTCTAATGCCTTCTTTACCTGTTTAATGGTGTTCTTAACTTCAGTTACTTCTTCAAATACACTAATCATTGGTATAAGAATCTTTACTCGATTAGGATACTTTCCTGAAATCTTCAGTATTGCTCGTAGTTGGCTAATAAGCATTTCTTTTTCATCAAGAAGCATTCGAACTCCTCTCCATCCTAGAAATGGATTTGCCTCTTCTGGAGTATGTGAATTCAGCTTATCTCCACCCACATCAAATAATCTAATTGTAACAGGCCCTGAACTATTTTGAAGGATTTCTTCATAGAATTTATCTTGTTCAGATTCACTTTTTTTTATGAAGCCCTCATATAATAGTGCTTCTGTTCTAAGCAACCCAATACCCTCAGCTCCGCATCTGTCTGCTAATTCCAATTCTTGAGTAAACTCAATATTCGCTCTTAAATGAAATGATACGCCATCCTTTGTTTCAGAAGCAGACTTTGAACTTTTTAATACTTTTCTAGCCCTTTTAAGCTTCCTTATTCTTTTCCTAAACTCTGAAAGTTTTTCCTTAGATGGATTTAAAACCAGCTCCCCATTAGAAGCATCAATTATAGCTTGTTTTGCTAATGAAGCAGATTGTACTGCAATTTTAGTACTTACTATGCATGGAATATTCAACGACTGGGCAATAAGTGCAGCATGAGATGTTACACCACCTCTGTCCATAATTAATCCTGAAATCCCTTTTTCGTGATAAGAAATTAGATCAGTAGGACTAATTTCATTGACAATCAGGATTGCACCATTTTCAACTTCGAGAATATTTCCTTCATTCTCACAGGCAAGAGCAATGAGTCTATCTCTTATATTTTCTATATCAATTATTCGTTGTTGAAATAATTCAGATCCACTCTCACGCAATCGTTCAATAAACTCATTAAAAACTTTATAGATTGAGTAATCGACAGAATAATGATCATCCTCAATGGAGATATTTATTTTCTGCTCAATCTCTATATCAGATACAATATGTTTCTGAGTTTCTAATATTCCAGCCGTCTTTTGGTCTAAATTATTAGATAATTCATTTAGTTCTTTTAAAAACTTTTGCCTGGAACTAGCGAATAGTTTTAGATTAGTTAAAATTGAATCTGATTTAATCTTTTTCGGCTGAATTTTTTTTGCCTTGTGATCTATAACCAAAACCTTACCTATAGCAATACCATCACTGCCAGGCAGTCCTTTTATTGATATCTCTCCATTCTTTTGAATACTCATAGGAGTTATTCATTTAGCATTCCGAACTTGTTTTCAACAAGTTCTAGAATACTTTTTAGAGCTTCTTTTTCATCAGATCCATCAACCTCAAAAACTAACTCAGCACCTTGTTCTGCTGCTAAAGTCATGACCCCAAGAATACTTTTCCCATTAACTCTATATCCATACATGTGAATATAAAAATCAGACTTAAATTTACTAGCAAGTTTTACCAGAGCGGCAGATGGACGTGCGTGTAAGCCTGAACTATTTAATATGGTTACTTTCTTTTTGATCATCTTCTAATATAGTATTCTTAGTGAAAGTAAAAACTCAAAAGTCATTAAAATTGACGGCAAATCAAAAGCTTTAAAAATCTTCTACTATCAATTAACCTTTAAAGGTTTCTTTCTTAACTTAAACGCTACTAAAAAAAATAAATACTATGTCAGTTTCAGAAAAAGAAGTTCGTTATGTCGCAAATCTAGCTCGTCTTCAGTTATCAGAAGAAGATGTGAAAAGTCTAGCTGGAGATATGAATAAAATTCTAGGCTATATGGATTTGTTAAATGAGCTAGATACTACGAATGTAGCTCCTCTTGAGCATGTGATTGAAATGAATAGCAGACTTAGAAAAGATGAAGATAAGCCTACTATTTCACACGAGGATGCTTTAAAAAATGCGCCTGATGCCGACTCAGATTATTTCAGGGTTCCAAAAGTAATAGAATAATTTATGACTATATCTTCAGAAACTACCACCACCGACTTTTTTTATAAATTACCTTCGACTCGTCAACATTTATTTGCTCTGGCGATACTTTTCGTTATCCCATTAATTTTATTTTTTGATACTACATTAGGTGGTAAAGAACTGCAACGTCATGATATCACACAATGGACAGCAGCTGCAGAGTCGATAATTGAGTATCGAGAAGAATTTGGCAAAGAGCCATTATGGGCTTCAAATACTTATGGTGGAATGCCATCTTTTGTGATTTCTATCATAAAAGAGGTTCCTCATCTCGACATAATTGCAAAAGTATTCCATAAAATATATCCAGCTTTTCAATTTTGGGTTCTCTTCTCAGGAATGTATTTCTTTTTAATATTGATGAGATTCCGGTCATTATCAGCAGTTTTTGGAAGCTTGATGTATGGGCTTACCTCTTATTTTACAATTATCATTATAGCTGGGCACACGTCGAAATTTTTTGCTCTAGCTCTGGCACCATGGATACTTTCTGGTTATTGGGTTTTAACTAGGCACCCAAAAAATATATTTGGGTTACTACTTTTTAGTGTTGCTTTAGCTTTGCAAATTCGAGCCGGTCATCCACAAATAACCTATTATTTCTTTTATCTACTTGGTTTTCTTTGGGTTTTCGACAGTTGGAATGCATATAAAGAAAATTTGATAAAAAACTGGGGAATTGTCACAGGATTATTAATAGTTGGTGGTATTATCGGGATTTTAGGTAATGCGGAACGAATACTTTCACTTCAGGAATATGCTCATTATAGTATGCGTGGTGGTTCCGCAATCCGAGGAACCAACTCACTTGATCCCAGCTATGCCTTTGGCTGGTCTCAAGGAATTAGTGAAACACTCACATTAATATTACCAAATATTTTTGGTGGGGCTTCTCCAGACTATTGGGGACCAAAAGTATTTACTAGTGGCCCGCATTACCTTGGTGTACTTGCACTTCCGCTTCTTCTTATTGCTTTATTTAAAGTAAGAACTAAAGTAATGTTCGTTTTCTTTGGAACAGGAGTATTAGCAATGTTTTTCTCATGGGGAAGTAATTTTGCTCTATTGAATAATCTTGCTTTCGATATAATCCCATTCTTTAACAAATTCAGAGCTCCTGAAACTTGGTTAGTTCTAACTGCCTTTTGTTTTACAGTAGTTAGTGTTTATGGATTAAACTGGCTTATTAATTCCATTAGTGAAAAGTCTTTTTCTTTAAAAAGTTTATATCCACCAATCGGTTCAATATTTGCAGTTTTCCTTCTTTTATTTATTTATACCAATTCTTTGGAATATTCAAATGATCGGGAAGTAGCAAATATTGCCAACCAGATAGCTCAACAGAATCAGCTTAACCCTCAAAATCCTCAAGTTCTTCAACAAACTCGAAGTTATATAAATACTCGACTTGTCCCATCAAGAGAGGAAAAAGCAAAATCTGACTTATTACGACTTGCCATATTTTTAAGTGTGGGCTTAGGCGTAATATACTTGATGAGCAAATCTAAAGTTAGTCCTGCTCTTGGCACCATCTCTTTAATACTTATAGTATCTGTAGATATGATCAGTGTTGATAAGCGTTATATGCCAGACAAAAGTTTCGTTTCAAGTAATGTTGGGCCAGTTACTTATATCGAATCTCAAAAAAGAGATATTGATACTTATATTGAGGAACATATTTCAGAGAACTCAACCTATCCATACAGAGTTTTTCCTTTACTTGATAATCCATTCAGCAATTCTATTCCTTCTTATTTTTACCCATCACTAGGTGGTTATACTGCAGCAAAACTAGGGCTTATTCAAGAAGTCTTTATTGCTGATCAAAATCCACTGTATAGTGGTCCTGTAGGAATAAACTTAGACTTGCTTGCAATGCTAAATGCAAAATACATTACCTATACTCCTGGATTATCAATACCAGGAATCACGCCAGTTTTTACTGGACAATCGGGAGTTGTTTACGAATTGGATAATGTTCTACCTAAAGCTTTCTTCGTTGATTCCACAATTACTGTAAATGAATCCGTAGAGGCATATAATCTCTTATATCCTGGTAATGTTGACTTTTCGAAAGTAGCTGTAATTGAAAATTTCGATGCTATAACTGCCTATGATAGTACTTCTGTTGTGGAAGTTACAAATTATACTGGAGCTGAAATGACCATCGAAACAACTAGATCTAAACCTGGATATCTTGTATTAAGTGAAATCTATTACCCAGCAGGTTGGATTGCATTACTGGATGGAGAAGAAGTTCCAATACAAAAAACAAATTATTTGGTTAGAGGCATACAAATACCAGCAGGTAAACATACACTTGAACTTGATTTCAAACCATCATCTCATGCACTTGGAATAAAACTTTCATGGTTTTCTTTAATAAGTCAGATTTTAATGGCCTTATTTGCTGGATTCACCTTCTATAAAGACAGAAGAAATAGTGAGCAATGATCGATTGAAAACAGCGCTAATCTTTGCCTATTATTGGCCACCTGCAAGTGGGCCAGGAGTGCAGCGTTGGCTTAAGTTTGTAAAGTATTTACCTGAAAATGGATGGAAAGCTATTATTGTAACTCCAGAAGATGGAAGCTATCCAAACACTGACATTTCATTAATAAATGATATACCTGAGTCTACTAAGGTTGTAAGAACAAAAACTCTTGAACCTTTCAGGATATTCAACATACTTACAGGAAAAGCTAGCAGAGGGAAAACAACGAGCGTAGGAATGGGAGATATTAAAGGCTCCACTTCTTTTATTAAAAAACTTTCTGCCTATATAAGAGCAAATTACTTTGTACCAGATGCTAGAAAAGGTTGGGTCCCTTATGCATTGAAAACCGCTGAGAAAATAATTAGTGAACAACAGATTGACCTAATTGTTACCACTGGTCCACCACATAGTGCGCATATGATCGGTTTATCTTTAAAGGAAATGCATCAAATACCTTGGGTTGCAGATTTACGGGATCCATGGACCAATATCTATTACAATAAATTTTTACCGAGAACTTCGAAAACAATCAGTAAGGACTTAAAACTTGAAACTAATGTCTTACAAACCGCAGATGCCGTTACAGTAGTCAGCAATGGCTTAAAATCTGAATACTCAGATCGTTCTTCAAATATTAAGGTAATTCCTAATGGCTATGACATTGAAGATTTCGAGTTTTTGAACAAAAACATAAACACCAATTTTTTCCGACTTTCCTACATCGGTAACCTTAAAGTAAATCAAAATTGTGCGCCACTTTGGGAAGTACTGAGCGAACTATGTGAAGCAGATAAAGAATTCAAAGAAAAATTTAAGCTTTCATTTACTGGAAATGTACATGAGGAAATTATTGAGTCCTTTACAAATTTCGGATTAACAGAAGTAGTTGAGATTTTACCCTTTGTTGAACATAAAGAAGCGGTTAAAAGAATGATTAATACAGAAGCTCTACTATTCTTAATCCCAGAATCACCAAGTAACCTGCAAATTATAACCGGGAAAATATTTGAATACCTTGCTTCTAAAACCCCCATGCTTTCTATCGGTCCAGTAAATGGAGACGCATCTGAAATTATTAATTTATGTGGCAGAAATAGCATGATAGATTACCAGGATAAAGATGCAATAAAGTTACGAATTAGTCATTTATATGACTTATGGAAGTCTGGAACATTGTCTACTATAGATGTAAGTGATGAGCATGAGAATTTCTCCAGAAAAAATTTAACGCATGAATTAACAAAACTATTTGAGGAGCTTTAATAAATGATTGAAACTCAAATTGATCTTAGTTCATTTACAAAAGACTCGGACTTTTATGGTGAGATTAACCTCCTACTAACGGTTAAAAGCTTTGATCTTCAAGCAATAAGAAAACGCTATATATCTTCAAGAAATAATAAAAGCGGGAAAACAGGAAGTGTTGAACGCAGAGTCCCATCAAAAGGCGGAGTAGTTTCCTTAAATTTAAAAAATGGACAGACATTAGATGAACAAATATTATGTGAAGTATTTGAACCTCGAGGTATTGATTTCCGTGAAAAACGCTTTGCATTCGCTGCTGAAAACATAATATATATTCTCTCAGAAATTGGTGAGCAAGAGAAGCTTTCAAATCCTTGGTTTTCATATATACATACGGTTCAGTTTCATCCTACTGATCTAAACAGAATAATTATTTCCTCTTCAGGCTTTGATTTAATTCAAGAGTATGATTATTCAACAAAAAAAGAACTTTTTGAATGGCTTGCATGGGAACACGGCTTCAATAAAGCTTTAGATCCTGATACAAATCAAGATATTATACTTACGAGAGATACCAACAAAGCTGATAAATTAAGAGCAAATAAAATACCCTATTATCTTGTTACTAATCCTGAGTCAGACCATCTACCTACTGCAAAGCGAGCTGCCTTTATTAATTCTGTTACCTACAATCCAGATAATCCTGAGTTTATTTTAGCAACCTTTTTCCATGAAGGAAAAGTGTACCAAATAAATACATCCGATAATTCTTCAGAAGTTTTACTCTCTAACCTGAAGAATCCACATGGCGGTCATATTCTCAATGAAAATACCATTGCAACAAGTACTGGATCAGGTGAAATTTTTGTTTCAGATAGTACTGAAATAAAAAAGATCTCTTTTAAAAACTTACCTGGGAAACCAGACGGTCTTGAAGACTTGGAATGGATTCAAAATACACTCAGTTTTAAGGATTACTTAATAGCTATCGATTCCAATAGAACTAGCTTTATTATTATAGATCTAATTAATAAGAAATATGATCAGATTCCATATGATAATAATTGGGCTGTTCAAGATCTGGTTTCAGGTAATCTATCTAAAGAGCAAAAATTAGCTTTAAATAGTATTAAATAACCCACTTTATAAGTTCAAAAGCTTCTGCATAATCTGCATTCACTTGAATACCCCTAACTTTTGCAAGACCATAGAAAAACTCTTTTTCCATATATGGACGAAATCCCTGGCTCTTGTATTCTGATATAGCATCAACTTTTGCATCCAAATGTCTGGAATCTAATTTGACGTGAAAGGTATTTGTAAAGGTGATATTATTCCATGGCAACTCATAACCCAGCAGCTTTATATGCTTAAATGCACGTAGTCCTTCTTTATAAATTGTATGATGGTCTTGGTGAACATCATTCGAATTTGGTAGGAGAACTAAATCTGGATTGTACTTCTTTCTAAGCTTTATTAATTCTTCCAAAATCTCCTGCCTATACTTTGGAAACTCACGTACAGGGAAATCAAACTTAATAAGTTGATTTGATTGGATGCCAAGATGACTTACCGCTCTCTCGAGTTCCATATATAGCTGATTTTCTACACTTCCGTCAGGCATTGACTTCGTGCATGGTGAAAATGCTACATAGATTACTTCTTTTCCTTCTTCTGTAAATCGTTTTATGGATCCACCGCTTGAGAATTCACCATCATCGGCATGTGGGGCAAGGACTAAAATACGCTTCATTATTGCTTCATTTTTTAATTCTGTCAAGAATAACGAATTCTTGAATCACTTTTATTGATTCTGAAATGATCACAGTTTTTCAAGTTCACTTAATAATATTCGTTCTCTTAATGTAACTGGAAATCGGTCTAATATTGAAACTCTGAATTTATCTCGATCAATGTCATCTGCTATCTTCAACGCTTCTTTTATTGCACTACTTATCTCTGAAACTTCCGGTGTATTAATTATATATCCATCTTTTTCTAATATTTCATTTATTCCGAAAACAGCACTTCCAATTGGAATACATCCACATAACATAGCTTCACATAAAACATTAGGGAATCCTTCTATCCTTGATAATTGAACGTATATACTAGTCGAGTTATAGATTTCTACTAACTCTGTCGTTGATTTTGGACCAATTATAACAAGATTTTCAGGTAGATTTTTTCCCAATAAACCTTTCTGGTTTTCTTTGATTCCTACAATTCGAAACGTTGCCTCAGGTATTTCTCTAGCTGTTTGAATAAATAGATCTATTCCCTTTATCCACATACGCTTTTGAGAATCAATATAGGCTACTGTGGTTACGATTGGTTTTCTATCATAGTTTGAAATTTTCCAGAAAGTTTCATCATATCCCGTTGCAGTGCTTAATACCTTTGCATTTATTTCTTTTAATTCCTTTTGAAGACCAAATTCAACTTCTTTTGGGTAGAAGGTATAGGAATTAGTTGAGGAAATTAGTGTTTCTGAGACTGGGAGAATGAGGTCGCAATGTGAATAAATATATTTTGCAATTGGGGAGCGCCATGAGCTTGCAAATACTCCATGTTTCCATTGTGGAATATTCATAGCATCAGTACCTCCTACTACTGCGACTAATGGTTTTTTGAACAATCCACTAAAAAAAGCTGGGAGCAATAGATGAAGATCTACAAACCAGCCAAAAATAAGGTCTGCATTTTTTATTTCTTTAAATAGCCATAAGAATTGGTTTATAAAACGAAATGGAATCAGAAAATTATTATTAGATCCATTAAAAAACTTAAACTCTAAAATATCATATTTCTGTATGAGTAATTGAATATCTGAATCAACAAATGTAGATCTAGACAAATATATAAATAGTACTCTTTGTTTAATATTTTTCAATAGTCTGTTTTTAGTCCAAGTATTCTTTTTAAAAAACGCCCAACAAAGTTATTAGTAATTTTTCTTTTTAAAACAGACTTTCTATCATTAAAAATAACTCTTTTTCTTTCTTTCATCACCTCTTTCTGATATTTATATTTAGTGTATTTATTAAAACTATCAAGAAGTTGAATGATACCTTTCACAATCTTTCTTCTTTTTTTATAGGTCATATTCGAAGTCCAGGATGATGAGCTATTAATTCTATATACAGAACCTACAAAATCTAAATATCCGTATTTACCATTCACTCCAAGTATTAGAGACAGTGGCATATCCCCAATAGGAGAATTATAAAACCAGTCTGGTAAGTTTTGAACAACTTCTGTTCGAAAAAAAATAGTAGGAGTAGTTATGAAATCTCCTGCTTTATAAATTGCCTCATCAATAGAATATTTTCTTCCATCAAATGCATTAATTGGTTTTTTTATAAAGCTATCCTCCGGATTGTCGGCATTATCAAAATGTGCCGCTGTAAAACAAGTAGAACAATCACTATTTTTCTCCATAAAATCGAATTGTTTTTGGAGTTTGTTTGAGTTATTCCAGTAATCATCTCCTTCACATAACGCGATATACTTACCTAACGCCCTTGGATAATTAAAATGAGGGTTTATAACTGCCCCTAATTTTTGATATTGATTCTTCTTTTGTAGAATGGGCTTTATAAGCTCCGGATATTTTTCCTGATATCTTAGAATAATCTCTGCAGTTCTATCTGTTGAGGCATCATCATGTATGAGAATTTCATAATTAAAATCCACTTTCTGATTCAAAAAAGAATCAAGGGTTTTCTCTATATATTTTTCGTGGTTATAGGTAATACAACATATGCTTACTTGTATAGTTTCAGAGATTTTCTGGCTTTCATTTTTTGACTTTGAAATACTCATATTTAAATATCAAGCCACTTTTCAAGTGAAGTATTTTTCAAATCTAACTCTATTTCTTTCCTTATTTCATTATCAAGCTCTGAGCACCATTTTTCGTCCGAATCTTTTTTACGATATACACTATATGCATCATTATTTGATACCTCTTTACTTTTTTTTATAAAATCGAAGGTTTCTGAAGGCGTCTTTAAGCCAATTTTATCAAAAATATCTTGTGTAACTACTTCTGTATCTTTTAATAAGTCTGAGTATCTCAGAAGAATAAACTGTTCTGGATATTCAGTATTAAGTCGTTCGAAAAGGAAAGCTACTTCTTTCCATTTCTGGAAGCCATTGAACTCTTCAGCTTTACCTTCATTCTTCTTATTCGCATACAGCCATTCTACCTTTTGATCCCAATCTTTGTCTTTTCTGAACTCCTTAGGAGCCCTTAACCAAGAATTTATGGTTGCCCTTGGGTCTCTAATCAAACCAATAATCTTTAGGTCAGGACATTTTGTAATTAAATTCTCAATTATGTGATGGTACCTTACCTCTTTATAAATTATTGCTTCATTATTTGATCCCTTTTTGAATGAAGGAATTATTCCAGACTTTTTTGCATGCTCTTGATTAATAAAGCCATCCTTACTTTTTGAAATTAGATGAAAAAACTCTTCTATTTCTTCACTTGTTGAATTTTCGTTTAAATAAGATTTGAATGCATAAGAGAATAATGGTTGATATCGATAAATAACATCAGGATGAGAATCAAAAATTGTACCGAGCCAAGTTGAGCCACTTCTTGGAACACTATGTATAGCAACTCTTTTAATCATCAAGAGTATATTCTTTTAACATCAATTGAATATCAGCTATGGAACAAAACATCATTACATCTAGAATAGATAAGTCGGGTATGTAGTGTTTTTCAAACTGATTATACTCCGGTATATGAGGGTTTAAAAATTTAAGTTTTATCCCTTTATCTAAAAACGGAATAGAACTATAAAGTGATTTCCCCCCTTTTGGATTAATATATGTATTCGCCCCTTCCGAAGTACAAATATCTACCAACCTATCTGTTTTAAATAAACCACGATTACCAGAATGGGTCTCAGAACTAGTTGAATATTCCATTTTAATATTTAAATATGAACAACACTCCTTAATACTCGCGATAGCTAATTCTGATATATGATTAACTTCATAACTTAATACACATTCCAAGACTTTTATCACTTTATCAAAAAATGGAGCTCTTGAATACGCCAACCTAATTTTATTAAGAAGTCTTTCTTTTTCATTTGGAATCAGTTCAAATTCTATCTCTCTAATGAATTTGTTCGAGCTTGCTTTTAGAACAGGTATTGTAAAATAATTAACCTCATTATTTATTAGTATTCTATTTCTATTAATCCACCCACTTTTTATATAATTTACATCATCAAAAAAGATCACTTTATCTACAGCACCTACCAACTGAAAATATCCCAGATACGGAAAGAAATATGGCTGTATAATTGCTAGTTTCATTCTACAAGTTTAAGATTATTAGAAAATAAGATCTAAAAGAAAATATGTTTTATGTTAATAACTATCTTTTCTTAAAAAACTTTGCTGGACTTCCAAACCAAACCTCATTATCCCCTACTTCTGCTCTAACCTGAGAACATGCTCCAATAATTGCTCCAGAACCAATATTAAAGCCAGGCATTAGAGTTACATTAGCTCCTATAAGAGTACCATCTCCAATTTTGCCAACATCTTTTAAATTACCTTCCTCCAGATTTGGAGTATCGGTTAATACAAAGGCATATTTAATTGTAACATTTGAACCAATTTTTGCATTTGCCGATATTGTACATCTGCTACCGAAGCTTGTTCTATCACCTACAATTACATTTTCTCTTATTTCGCAATAAGCAGTAAACTTACAATCACTCCCTATTTTTGCTCCACTTCTTAAAATACAGAATGGTCCTATATGTGTGTTATCACCTATTTCAACTTTTTCTTCAACTAGAGCTAAGGGATGAATAAACACATTTTCACCTTTTTTAATTTTTTCTGATATCATGAGCCTAAATTTAATTTTGGTTTTGGCATAGCGCTTGGATCTTTTGATGAAATTACTTCCTTTGCTGGGACTCCTATTAAGGTTCGGTTTGTATCACTGGTATTTTTTATCACAACAGCTCCAGCACCAACAATTGTATGTTTATGTAAATGTACTTTTGGCCTAAGTGTTGCACCAGCGCCAATAAAAGAATAATCACCAAGTCGGGAATTTCCACCAAGTGCAATATTATTTGATAAATGTACAAATTTACCAATAATACAACCATGACCAATTCTGCATCCAGGAGCAAAAATACAATTATCACCTAAAATCGTATCCTCATTTAATGAACCCCGTACTACAATGGTATTAGCGCCAAAAAAAGAATTATTCCCAATCTGTACTCCTCCTAACTGCGGTAATCGAATACGCTCATCTTTATTCCAAACCCAAGCAATTCCCTCAGCTCCTATAATAGATCCTGAATCAATAATTGTATTATTTCCAATTACCGTATTTGAATTAATTCTAGAATGACTTTTTATTATGGTGTTATCACCTATGATACAATCTTCTATAATGCAATAAGGCTCAATTTGAACATTTTTACCAATTATCGCTTTCTCTGAAATGATATTCATTTCAGAAATTCTCCCATTTGATTGTGTTGCTGCAATTGAATTTATAAATGAATAAAAAACAATCTGTGGATCCAATATCTCTAATTTGATTACGAAATTTGATTGATCTTGTTTTTTAATTGTGTTGTGGCATATAATCATTGAATCTCGAATTGAATCCGGTAATATATTTCCGGTAAAAAAATAAAAGCCATTATCAATCGGATTGAATAATGAAGCAATTTTATAGCCTTCCCTGGGAGAACCTGATAATGAATATGATACTCCTTCCCTTTCCAGAAATTTTAATATCGATTTTGTCTTGATCTCCACCTTAGTTACTGCACTATATTTTTTATTGTTCTAACTACTTTCGATTGCTCATTTTCTGTAAGTACATGGAATAAAGGTAAACAAAGAATTCTTTTTGAAATACTTTGAGAGGTTTTCATTTTACTCGATACTACATAATCTAAAGTATCTAAACTTGGATAGAAGTATCTACGTGGAAAGATATTTTCTATTTCAAGAGCTTGTTTAACCTTTAAGGTAATTTCTTCACTCTTAAAAATAACTGGGTAATATGCTCTGTTCCATTCAGAGTTTTCTTGAACACTAATTGATTCAATTTGATTGTTTTTTAGCAACTCTGAATACAATAAACTTTGATTAAATCTAGTATTTAGGATTTCTTGAATATGATTAAGATTACACAAACCCATAGCTGCATGAAATTCTGAATTTTTTCCATTTATACCAGCTCCATTAAATTTCTCAGGCCCATCATGCCCAAAATTTCTCAAATACCACATTTTTTTATGGAGTTCATCACTATTTGTAAATACAGCACCTCCTTCAATAGTGTGAAAAAGTTTAGTTGCATGAAAACTGGCCGTACTAATATCTCCGTACTCAAAAACAGATCGTCCTTTATATTTTGAACCAAAACAGTGTGCCGCATCATAAATTACTTTTAAATTATGAGTCTTGGCAATATTCTCAATAGCATCAATATTGCAGGGATTACCAAAAACATGAGTTGCTAATATTGCTGATGTTCTTTCTGTAATTGCTTCTTCAATTTTTTGATGATCAATATTTAAGGTATTTGGTTCAATATCTACAAATGTGGGTGTACAACCCTCCCAAACTATTGATGAGGTAGTTGCTACATATGAAAATGGTGTGGTTATTATCTCACCTTTTAATTCTAAAGCTTTAATTGCAATTTGTAATGCGATGGTGCCATTTCCTAAAAACCACAAATTGTCTAGATCTAAATAAGATCTGAGTTTTGATTCAAGCTCTTGAACTAATGGGCCATTATTTGTGAGCCATTCTTTTTCCCAAATACTGTCGAGATATTTTGAGTACTCCTCTTTTGGAGGTAAGAAGGGTTTTGTAACTTGAATCATACGTTAATTTTGTTGAGAAATGGGAATTTAGGCCTCAGTAAATAGATAATGTCTCGAAACGGTTTAGGTTTTACTAGCACACTTAATCCTAAGTAAGAAATAACTCCTGAAAGTACTAGAACTATTAGTTTAATTGCCGCAAATTGGTATGAAAACTGACTTAGACCAAACACAATTAAAGCCATTGGTAAGCTAAGTAAAAGTACAGGAAATACATCTTTAATTTGATCCAACTTTTTATAGTTAATAATTGACGAAGTGTAAATCATATTAACGTATAAGGCAAAATAAGAGCTAATAACTTGGGCTATTATAAGCCCCCAAAAACCAAAATTTAATCCAATAAGAATAGCAACTATTACCCCTGCTCTTTTTATTAGTTCAAGTTTAAGTACTAGGTCAGACCTTCCAACAACTTTTAGTATATCAATATTTATTACTTGTAGATGATAAATAAGTCCAGAGATACACAGAACTTGAAGAATTGGTATTAGTTCAACCCATTTCTGCCCTATTAAAGTTATAATCAATGGTTCTGCACTAATTGCCATTCCGATCATAGCAGGAAAAACAAAAAATGATACGGCTTGAAGTATTTTTTTATATGCTTCATTAAGACGTATTGAATCATCTTTTACTTTAGAAAGAGTTGGATAAATGACTCTTGCTAAAACTCCCACTAGATTTTCGGATACTACATTTTTAAAGTTCTCAGCTTGAGAATAAAAACCCAGAAGTGCTGGACTATATAATCTACCAATAATGACTTTATAAATTTGTTTAAACCCTGTACTTAATAACCCTGTAAGCAACATCTTTGATCCGAATCCGAATAACTTATTTACAGATTCTTTATTTATAAACCCTTTGGGAATCCATGGATTTAATCCCCAATATAAGCATGAAGTTGTAAATGACATTAATACAAGTTGACTTGCTAATGCCCATACACCAAACCCATAGATAGCTAATGTAATTGCTGCACCACCACTTAAAACGGAAGCAACTAGATTAATTAAAGCCTGAGTTCTAAAATTTATTCTATGAGTAAATAAAGCCCTTTGAACGATTGTGGCTGAAAAGAATAATGGTGTTAATGCCATAAACCTTGTAAGGTTTATCAGTATTTCTTGTCTAAAAAACTTACTAATTAAGGGCGCTGAAATATACAGAACGAAAAATAGTGTAATCGCTATAATTAAGTTTATATAGAAAGTAGTTGTTTTATCAGATTCATTAATTTCCTTTTCTCGAATTAACGCTTGGCTAAAACCACTATCGATAAGGGTATTTGCAAGTGCAAAAAAAATGGCAATTGTTGCCAATACACCAAAATCATCTGGTAAAAGTATTCTAGAAAGAACTATAGTTGAAATAAATTGAATTGCTCTACCGCCAAACTTTTCAACAGATGCCCATATTACTCCACCAACTGCTTGTTGTGATAGCGACATACTTAATTAACTACTCCTTTAGCAATAGTATTATTCATTACCAATTTAAATTCAATTAACTGACTTTTAAACAATTTACTCTTTCTTGATTTATAAGGTAGTTATTGTAAGGAAATTCATCCACACGAACCTTATCTTTGCACACCTAAATTAAAACGTAATTGAGCCCTAATGGCAAAAGCACAATATACAACTCATCTTGGCATGTTTGATATTTTACCTGATGAATCTCCAAAATGGAGAGCCATTGAGAATATTATTCATGAAGAAGCGGCTAAGTTTAATTTTGAAGAAATTCGCACTCCTATTATGGAGCAAACTGAGCTTATCAAACGAGGTGTTGGGCAATTAACAGATATCGTTACTAAAGAAATCTTTGCATTTACTAAAGGTGATAGCAATTATGTGCTTCGCCCAGAGCTTACTGCCCCCGTTGTTCGATCTTTTGTTGAGCATCATTTAGATCAACGTGGTGGATCGCAAAAGTTGTACTACATTGGGCCAATGTTTCGTGCAGAACGACCTCAAAAAGGAAGACAACGACAATTTCATCAATTTGGTGTGGAAATCATTGGTAGTGATGATCCTGTTGCTGATGTAGAATGTATTGCCTTTATGATGGGAATCTATAAAAGAATTGGAATTAAAAACTTCAATTTAAAAATTAACTCCGTCGGGGATCCTGAGAGTAGAGAAAAATATAAAACTGTACTAAAAGAATACTTACAACCAAACTTTGATAAACTTAGTGAACTCTCTCAACTAAGACTTGAGAAAAACCCAATGCGTATACTAGATTCAAAAGAACCAGAAGATCAAGGGTTCATCAAGAACGCGCCCATCATCAGCGATTATTTGAATGATGAATCCTCTACGCATTTTAATTTAGTCTGTGCGTATTTAAAGAAACTGGATATTGAATTTACTATTGACCCACTTCTTGTTCGTGGAATGGATTATTATACCCGAACAGCATTCGAACTTACCAGTTCGGATCTAGGATCACAAGATGCACTTGCTGGAGGTGGTCGATATGACTTACTAGTAGAAGAAATTGGTGGCCTACCTACACCAGCTGTTGGCTTTGCTGCAGGTATTGAACGTCTACTGATAGCCTGTGAAGAGCTAGATATTAAACTAACTGAGCCTAAATCGGTAAATGTATATATAGTTAGTCTTGGTGATGCAGCGAGAGCTTGGGCGCTAACTACATTACCTACACTCAGAGATAGTGGCATATCTGCCACTATGGATTATTTGGGACGATCGATGCGAGCACAAATGAAAGACGCAAATCGCGAAAATGCCAATTTCACACTTATTGTAGGTGATGAGGAATTAGAAAAAAAGCAGTATACACTTCGCAATATGAAAGAAAGCCAAGAGAAATTTCTTTCTCTTGAAGATGCTATAGCTTTCTTAACAAAATGATCGTTTATTTATTCTTTAAGTTTCTGAAGAGATTTAATATCGTCTTTTTCTCCAATTATTGAGAGTTCATCTCCTTCCAGCAGTACTGTAACACCATGTGGGATTTTGATTTCACCGTTACGATAAATAATAGTGATTAAACTTTGACCCGGGAGTTTAAGATCTTTAATCATTTTCCCGATGTATTGCTGAGTCTTTGTTTTATTATCTAACACTAAACGGATAAAGCGTTCATCCCGAAGTAATATTTCTCTTAGCTCGCCCTTGTCTTCCGCATTCATCCAACGATCCATGTAGTTCTGTACATCTACCTTTTCAGCTAAATGTGCAAGCATTCTCAAATGTTGGCCTGTATCATCCTCTGAGCTTATCAAAAACAGAATTGAATACAGTTTATCACTTCCTGACTTATCAGATTTTAAATGCCCCAACCCTTCTGTTTTGAGTCCCTTTTTAATTCTTACAAGTACCATTTCGGGTTGAATTTCGCCTTCAATTCGGGAATGGTTTAAAGCGACTCCACCACCAATTGGTATAATATGTTCTTTATCAAACTCACTGAATATTTTCGTAAGCTCTTTGTCAGTTTTATTTAATTTAGGTGCAAAAAGGTGAGATACTTTTTCTACAACTTTTTTGTAACTGATAGATGTATCTAAATCTAAAACTTCTGCCCTAGATATCATTTCTTCATATTGATCTTCCTTGCGAAGTCCCTTTTCTTTTAAAATACCCCGCATCTCAACTTCAAGTCCATGATCTTTATTCTTACCAAGTCGAGCATGAACATGAAAAATTGCCCCTTGCCGATCTACTTTATCAGAGGCATAATATTTGAACCAAATCACCCCAAATGCACATACAATAATGGTAAATAAAATGGAAAGACCACCCATTTCAAAAATGAGGATTATTGAAAGAATAATACCTGCAATTTGTAACCAAGGATAAAAAGGAGAGTTAAAACCTGGATCATATTCTTTGATTTTACTTTCCCGCATTACAATTACCGCAAGATTTAACAACCCAAATAACAATAACTGAAAAGCACTGGCAAGCTTCGCAACCTCTGTAACATTAAAAGCGAGAAGAATAATCACCATCATAACTACTGTACCAAGTACAGACCAGTGAGGTGTACCTAATTTTCCAATATTAGCGAACTTTTCATTAATCAATTTATCTCTGGCCATTGCCATTGGATAACGTGATGCTGACATAATTCCTGCATTCCCAGTAGATGCAAAAGCTGCAACCGCTGCTACAACGATCAAAACTAATCCAATTGGTTCAGGAAGCCAGTGTAAGAAAGCTTCTCCGGCTGTAGCAACAGGTGTTAAATCTTCCCTGAATTCATTGGGGTCGAGTACCGATACCATAATAAATACACCAACTACATATACAAAAACAGCTGTAATTATAGCAAGAAACATTCCTAAAGGAATATTCCTATCAGGGTTTTTTACTTCCTCAGCAATACTTGCCACCTTCGTTAGCCCTGCATAAGAAACAAACACCATTCCAACAGTAGCAAAAAATCCATAATAACCATCAATAAAAAATGGGGTAAATCTTGTTTTAGTTTGTTCTATCAAGCCTGGTGAGAATACTGCAAACAAGCCCTGAAGAACATAAAAAATCATTATAGTTACTAAAGCGGCAACTAATATCTTCTGTAGAAAAGTTGTTTCCTTTGCCCCTACTACATTTAAGATTCCAAAAACAATAGTCAGAATTACAGCTATTGGAATAATGGGTACTTCAAAAAAGATAGAGATATAAGCTCCCATCCCGATTAATGCAAACGCACTTTTAAGCACCAATGCTATCCATGAACCAAATCCACCTATAGTCCCTATCATAGGACCTAAACTACGATCAATGATATAGTATGTTCCCCCAGATTTAGGCATTGCAGTGGCCAATTCAGCAACACTAAACATAGTAGGTAATACGATTATACCCGAAACTAAATATGCCAAAAATACTGATGGGCCCGTTTGTGCTGCTGCTAAGCCTGGGAGCAAGAAAAAACCTGAACTGAACATTGCACCTGTAGCAATAGCATACACATCGGATAAACCAAGTTCTTTAGATAATTTTCCGTGACTCATATAAAATGGGGCCTTTTAATCTGTTGATTTTTGCAAGTATAAGGAAGTAATGATCCAGAAACGATTCTTAATTAATCCCTTTTATTAGTTATTCAATTAAACAAGTACTCACTCTTCCATTTGTTCTTTAAGAATTTTTATATCATCTGGATACCCCAAAATTGACAGAACATCACCAGAATCAAGTACTGTATTACCTTTTGGAATAATGATTTCTCCATCTCTTTCAATTATTGCAATAAGACATTCTCCTGGGAGATCAAGCTCCATAATTTGACTTCCAATCCATCGTTCGCTCTTCGAATGTTCCTGAAGTCGGATATGGATAAAACGTTCATCACTTAGTAAAACTTCTTTAAGTGTATTTTCATCATTTGCATCCTTCCAGCGATTCAAAAAGTCCTCAGCCTCTATCAATTCTGCTAAATGACCAATAACTCTCATATGTAATAGAGGTCTGTCGGATGGAGTTACCAAGAATATTAATGCATGAGCTACGCTTTCCTCTTTCCCTTGTTTTAGTGTGATCCCTTCAACCGATTGAATTGCGACCATTTCAGGAAATTGAGCCTCTTTCATCCGTACAAAATTGAAGTATACTCCATCTTTAAGTTTTGTAAAGTCTTTATCCAGATCAAATAGCCCTTTCCTTAATTCTTCTCTATCTACGTTTAATCTATTTGAAAGAGAGATTGTCGATTTAAGAATTAATCGATCAAAATCTGATTGGTCATTTGTAACCCGATTAACAATTGACCTTGCAATTACTTCCTCATAGGTCAATGATGTATTCATATTTTTTTCGTTAATGATTGTCATTAACTCATGCTCTAGAGCTTCATATCTCAACTGGCCTAAACGAGCGTGTATATGATAAATAGCCCCTTGTCGTTTAACTTTTCCATGTGCATAATAGAAGTACCAACCTATACATAAAATAACTAGTGTCCCAGTTAAACCAACGGCAAGTAACCCCATTTCTGCGACCAACCAAAGGGAGATAATCATGCCAGCAATTTGTACCCAAGGATATAAGGGTGATTTATAACCTGGTTTATAGGCTTCAATTTTACTCTCCCGCATCACAATAACGGATAGATTTATTAAGAAAAAGAGTAGTAACTGAAATGCACTAGCCAATTTAGCTACAGCTTCTACATCAAAAAGTAACAGTACAACTGCCATTAAAAAAACAGTAACAATCACCGAAATGTGTGGGGTTTTAAATTTCCCTATTCTGCCAAAAATCTGCCCGAGTAGATTATCTCTACTCATAGCTAATGGATATCTTGAAGCAGACATAATTCCGGCATTTCCTGTAGAAGCAAAAGCTGCAATTGCTGCAATCACAACTAGTAGTACACCAGATGAACCTGGCATAATGTCGAGAATCACCTTTGCTCCATCAGCTACAGGTGTGAGGCTCTCAAAAAGAATATCTGACGGGAGTACTTTTACTAAAATAAATACACCAACTACATAGACAATTGCAGCAGTTAATAAAGATAGAAACATTCCAAGTGGAATAGCTCTATCGGGATTTTGAACTTCTTCAGCAATACTGGTTGCTTTTGTTAAACCCGCATAAGAAACAAAAACTAAACCGATAGTCGATATAAAACCATTGATACCATTAGTGAAGAAATTATCTTCTTGAAGTGGTGGAAGTATATTTCCTCCAATGTACATGTAATTCAACCCTTGAATAATGAAAAATGTCATTATTAATACAAGTGTTGCCACTAATACGCGTTGAAGTATTGCCGTTTCTTTAGCTCCAAAAATATTTAGCAACCCAAATGCAAATGTTAGAACTAGAGCAAGAGGTAAAATTGGAACATCAACAAATAGCGTTAGATAGGCACCCATTCCAATTAGGGCAAAAGAGCTTTTAAATACCAAAGCCATCCATGAACCTAAACCACCAATTGTACCAATTAGTGGCCCTAAACTTCGATCCAGAAAATAGTAGGTACCTCCTGCTTTTGGCATTGCTGTTGATAATTCAGCCACACTAAACATAGATGGTAGAATCAAAAATGCTGCAGCTAGATAAGCAAGATATACAGCATTACCTGTTTCCATAGCAGCAATTCCAGGAAGAAGAAAGAATCCTGAACTAAACATTGCGCCTGTACTTACAGCATATACATCAAATAAGGTCAATTTTTTAGAAAGCTTCTTCCCCTGTTTGGCCATACTTAATTTTTTTAAACCGTTGCGTGGTAACTTCAAAATAATAATCAGAATACGAAACTAAATCATTCCCTTTTATATAAATTTTATCAATTAATGTGAACTAAATCTTATTCAAAAGAGTGTTATGTTCACTCATAGATTTAAGTGGATATTTATGGATGAACATATTTTAATTGGGTTAGCAAGTGTTATTGCCTTAGGTATATCAGCTCAATGGTTGGCATGGCGTACAAAATTACCCGCAATATTGATGCTTCTAGCTTTTGGTATTATTGCTGGACCAGTAACTGGTTTCATTGATCCAGATGCACTTATGGGCAATCTACTCGGTCCTTTTGTCTCAATTTCAGTGGCTATTATCCTTTTCGAAGGTGGACTTAGTTTAAGTATGTCTGAGTTTCGCAAGATAGGAGGCGTGGTAATTAAATTGATTACTATTGGAATTGGTATTACATGGTTTCTAGCATCAATTGCTGCTTTTTTATTCTTAGATCTTGGAATTGAGATTTCTGTTCTTTTCGGAGCCATTCTTATAGTTACAGGTCCAACTGTAATAATTCCGCTTTTACGTCAGGTTCGACCTACTGAAACTGCTGGTTCTGTTTTAAAATGGGAAGGAATTGTGAATGACCCAATTGGTGCAATGATGGCTGTATTGGTATTTGAAATAATCCTTGCTGGGGGTTTTGAGAATATCTCTGGTAAAGCGGGCCTTGTTATTGTTACAACAATTGTAGACGGAACTTTCTTTGGAGCACTTGGCGCTGGAATTATGTACCTCGCTATGAAAAGACATTGGCTACCCGATTACCTCCAAAATCCTGTTACTTTAATGATAGTAATTGCTGTATTCACCGCTTCTAATTCACTTCAGCACGAATCGGGTTTATTAGCAGTGACAGTTATGGGTGTAATTCTGGCAAATCAAAAAGCTATTCGAATTAAGCATATTATTGAGTTTAAAGAGAACCTCCAGGTACTTTTAATTTCTACGCTATTTATTCTATTGGCATCAAGATTAAAGATTGAACATCTTGAGTATTTCAATATAAATAGCCTTTGGTTTTTACTTGCTTTGTTTTTTGTTGTTCGACCCGCTTCAATATTTGGAGCAACTTTAGGTTCTCAACTAACATTTAAAGAAAAAACGTTTTTAGCTTGGATGGCACCAAGAGGGATTGTCGCAGCTGCTATTTCAGCAATTTTTGCTCTTAGACTTGAAGAAGAAGGATACGCCGTGGCTGAACAACTTGTCCCTTATACCTTTATTGTTATAATTGCTACAGTTACTATTTACGGACTTTCTGCTGTTCCGGTGGCTCGAATGCTTGGAGTTGCTAAACCTCAACCTAATGGGGTTCTATTTCTAGGAGCTCACGATTGGTCTAGAATGATTGCTACAACTTTAAAAGAACTTGGTCTAAAAGTTTTAGTAGCTGATTCAAACTGGGAAAATATCTCAAAAGCTCGAAAATCTGGACTTAACACATACTATGGAAATATACTGTCTGAGTATGCTATGGATGAAATCAGCCTAGATGGAATTGGACATTTAATGGCTTTTACACCCAATGACGAGGTTAACTCACTTGCAGCAATTAGCTTTGCAGAATATTTTGGATCATCAAATGTATTCCAATTAGCTCAATCTGAAACCTCAAAACGCAGAGCCAAAGATTCGAGTGAATTTCTAGGAGGTAGGACTCTGTTCTCACCAGAAACAAATTATCAAGCAATTTCTAATTTTGTAAACTCCGAAGTAACTGTGAGTAATACACCTATTACAGATGAATTCACATTTAAGCAATACAATAATTTATATGGATCAGATTCAATTCCTATTTTTGTATTGAATTCAAATGAAGAAACTGTTATTCCTTTTGCTGTAGATAATCCCCCGACACCTCAAGCCGGAGACTCGATTATAGCACTTACTATTTCAAACAAAGAAGAACTTATTCCAACTCAAACTATAGAAGACACGGCCTAAGCCATATTCACTCTCATGTTCACAAGTAAAATTGTTAATTCTTTCAAAGAAGACAGTACCCCCTTTTATTATTATGACTTAAATCTACTACGCTCTACGCTCGAAGAAGTAAAGAAGCATGGTATTTCAAAAGGATACCATATTCATTACGCGTTCAAAGCAAATCATCAACCTAGAATTTTAGATGAAATCCGAAAAGCTGGGCTCCATGCTGATTGTGTAAGTGGAGGTGAAGTACAACGTGCACTAGATTGCAATTTTAACCCTTCTCAAATTGCATTTGCTGGTGTAGGAAAAAGAGATTCTGAAATTAAACTAGGTCTCGAAAATGATATCTTCTGCTTTAATGTGGAGTCTGGTCAAGAGCTACGTGTGATTAATGATCTAGCTGCAAAAATGGACACGGTAGCTAAAGTTGCGTTGCGATTAAATCCCAATGTGAATGCTAAAACACATCATTATATTACCACTGGACTTAAAGAAAATAAGTTTGGTATCAATGGGTTGGATTTAGAACAGATTCTTGTTGATTTGCCATCTCTACATCATGTTAAAGTGATTGGAATCCACTTTCATATTGGGTCTCAGATTCAAGAATTGAAACCATTTCAAGAACTTTGTGATCGGGCAAATCAATTAAACGACTTATTCGAGGAAAAAGGATTCAATCTTGAAGTCATTAATGTAGGAGGTGGATATGGGATTGATTACACGAATCCAGATTCAAATTCAATTCCTGATTTTGAGAGTTACTTTAACTTGTTTGAGAAATACATCAAACTAAAACCACATCAATCACTTCATTTTGAACTGGGAAGATCTATAGTTGGACAATGTGGAAGCCTAATTACTCAAGTTCTTTTCACTAAAACAGGATTAGAGAAAACTTTTGCTGTGGTTGATGCTGGTATGACTGAACTTATACGCCCAGCTTTATATCAAGCTATTCATAATATCGATGTATTGACAAGTACATTACCGAAAAAGAAATACGATGTAGTAGGACCAATTTGTGAAAGTTCTGATACCTTCCGAAAAGATCTTGAATTAGCTGAAGTGGAACGCGGTGATTTATTAGCCATTCGTAGCGCCGGCGCTTACGGTGAAGTAATGAAAAGTCAGTATAACCTCCGACAAGGAATTCATGCAGTGTTTTCGGATGATTTATTGGATGCTGGAAGTTAAATCTTGGAATTGGATCTAGGATCTAGCTTCTAGTTTACCAGCAATAAAGCCTGTTGTCCACGCAGCTTGAAAGTTGAATCCACCCGTTACACCATCAATATCTAAAACTTCACCGGCGAAATAGAGATTAGGGCATACTTTACTATGCATCGTTTTTATATCAATATCTTGTAAACTAATTCCACCACAAGTAACGAATTCCTCCTTGAAAGTCGTTTTTCCTGAAACTTGGTAATCATCATTCATCAAAACATGAACTAGTCTATTAATATTTTTCTTTCCCATATTACCCCAGATCATAGTATCGGAAATTTCAATCTTACTTAATAAAAACTCCCAAAGTCGACCAGCTAGTGCAAATGGATTTACATTTTGCACTTTCTTCTTTGGGTTTCGATAAACAGTACGATCTAATATTTCACGAATTTCATGCTCGGATTTCTCACCTGTCCAATTCAATAGTGCTTTAAACTGATAATCTACTTCATGCAACAATCTAGCTCCAAAAGCAGATAGTTTTAGTATTGCAGGACCACTCATTCCCCAATGTGTAATCAAAAGAGGTCCAGAACTTTTGAGTTTTGTTCCCATCACTCGAACTGTAGCCGGACTTGCAACTACTCCCATCAGTTCTTTAATCCGCTCATTTGGCATGTTAAATGTAAATAATGAAGGAACTGGTTCCTCGATTTCATGCCCTAATTCACGTAACCAATTAAATCCCTCAGTACGTGGACTTCCACCCGTTGCCACAATTACCTTATCGACTACTTTTGTCTCTCCATTCTTAAAACTTATTGTATAACAATCATCATCTACACTTAGTTTTTTTATCGGTGACTTAGTTTTAATACCAATGCCAAGTTTTTGAACCTCCCCCATCAAACAATCGATAATAGTTTGGGAGGAATCAGTAGTAGGAAACATTCGACCATCTGCTTCGGTTTTTAGCTCAACTCCACGCTTTGAAAACCATTCTATAGTATCTTTTGGGGAAAAGATTCCAAAGGCTTTCTTTAGTGGTTTCTCGCCTCTAGGATAGAACTTAACAAGCTCACTCACTTTGAAACAGTGATGGGTAACATTACATCTCCCGCCTCCAGACACTTTTACTTTCGCGAGAAGTTTATCCGACCTCTCATAAATTGTGACTTGAGCCTCAGGATGATGAACCTTTGCTGAAATAGCGCTAAAAAATCCGGCAGCTCCGCCACCGATTACTGCAACTTGCATTTTTTCTTGTCAAGATAAGCTTTCTTTTGAAAGCCTTTTTGGGCAATTAGTTAAATATCTGAATTCACTTAAAACTTTATATCCTAATAAGAATGCAATCCGATTTAAGAACTCTTATTTTCCACGCCATAATTATTATCTATGAATATACACGTACTTAAATTTGGCGGTACATCTATGAATGATCACCAAACCTGGAAACAGGTTTTGGACATCATAAAGAGATACGAATACCCTGTAGTTATCGTATCCGCTACTGCTCGCACAACTCGTCAGCTTATTGAATCCGCAAAACTAGCTACCTTAGGCAATGTGGAAATGGCTAATAAAATTGCGATGGCCATACATGACCGTCATAAAATCTTAGTTGATGAATTTCTAAAAGAGCATCCACATCCTAAGAACCCTCTTATTAAGGAGAGCTGTGATAAAAAACTTAATGAGCTCATTAATAAGCTGAAGAAGCTCTTGGAGTATGTAGCAAAGAAAGGCGAGTTGGAAGATAGCATGAAAGATTCCATTGCAGCTATCGGCGAACAAATTTCCTCATACTTATTAGCTCAATGTGGACTTGCCGTTGATATGCTTACGCAATGTATTGATGCTAAGAAACTCATCAAGACAGATGCAGAATATGGAAACGCTAACCCAAACTTAGCGTTAATAAATCAGAAATCAGGAGCAATTGAAACCATTTTAGATAGCGGTTTCACTCCCATTATTGGTGGTTTTTATGGTGAAGCTCCTAATGGAACAACCACAACGTTAGGATTTGAAGGTTCTGATTATTCAGCTAGCCTAATTGGTGGAGCTCTTCATGCTCAAGCTATAGAAATTTGGACTGATGTAAGTGGAATTTATACAAGTGACCCGCGATTTATTACTGATGCAAAACTAATCCCAGAGCTTAGTTATTTTGATGCTACCGAAATGGCTTATTTCGGTGCGAAGGTATTACATCCATCAACATTGAAACCGGCGCAGGAACGAAATATCCCTGTTTTTGTCAAAAATATGTTCAAGTCTGAGGATGATGGAACAAAAATAATCCGTAAAACTGACCAAACTCATGTTGTATTAGCAATGTCATTTAAAGAAGACATGGTATTGTTAACGATAAGCGCTTATGAAACTGTAATGGGTTACTCGTTTCTAACCAAAGTATTTGCTGTACTAGAAAAGTATCGTTTAGCTGTTGATGCAGTCAATACAACTGAAGCATCAGTTACTATTGCTCTTTCTGATTCTAAAAAGTTGAATCAGCTTTCAAAAGAATTAATAGAAGTTGGAACGGTAAGAGTAGAGCAAAATAAAGGTCTAATTAGTTTAATTGGCTGCACTTTATCAAAAGTGGATGAATTAACACAAAAAGTATTTTCATCAATGAAATCTGAAGAAGTTGATATGATTACCTTCACAAAAGAAAAACGCATTCTCAGCTTTGTTGTTAATGAAGATAAGTTAATTAAAACTGCTCAAAACATTCATACAACTCTTTTTTAATAATAACTCCATTACTAATTATTTGATGGCGAATTTTCATCACGGTTCTTAACAGAAGTTGAGATACCTAGTTTTTTAGCTCTTTCAGTCCAGTTCTTACGAGCAAGTTTTTGCATGTCTTCAATGGTATCAATTTCATCAACTATTTCTAAACCAAGTAAAGTTTCGACAACATCTTCCATTGTCACTATACCTGAAAAACCACCATATTCATCTACTATTGATGCTATATGTTCCTGTTTTTCGATTATTTTTTCGAACAACTGATTCAGTTTTACTTTTTCTGGAAATACTAAAATCTCTCTTCTAATTTCTTTCAATTTAAGACTGCCATTACCTTTCCAATACTGTTGATATAGGTCATTTTTTAACACATACCCAGTAATATTTTCTTCACTTTCTTTGAAAATAGGGAATCTAGAAAAATTCATCTTCTCTTCTTCCTTTAGAACATCTTCAATAATTAATTCTTCACTAAATCTTGAAACCACAATTCTAGGTGTCATTATATCAATTGCTCTTAATGAGCTAAATCGCATTAGATTCTTAAATATATGTGACTCTCCTTCTTCAAAAACACCTTCTTCAACTCCAATATCTGTCATTGCAGTAAACTCATCTCTACTATAGGTATTTGAGTTTTCACTATTAGACAGACTACGTGTTATTCCTTTTGAAAGTAGTACTAAAGGATAGGTTATAATGATTAATACTTTAATAATTCTTGCAGAAATACCTGAGAGTTCTTTCCAGTAATTTGCCCCGAGAGTTTTAGGAATAATCTCAGACAGTATTAAGATTAACAGAGTTAATATGGCTGATGTAATACTCACATAAGCATTACCAAAAAGTGCTAACGATTGAGCTCCTACTCCTGCAGCTCCAACAGTATGAGCTATTGTGTTAAGACTAAGAATAGCTGAAAGTGGACGATCAATATCTTTCTTCAGCTCAACTAACAGTTTCCCAGATTTTGAACCACCTGATTCTTTTAGAGCAATAAAAGATGGCGTAACGGAAAGTAACACTGCTTCTAAAATTGAGCACAAAAAAGATACTCCAATAGCTAGAGTAAGATAGATTATCAATAAGGTCATGCCTTTACGATTGGTTTTTCATATTAAAGTTCAATCATTCTTTATTTCATATATAGAATACTCAAAGTTTAATTCAACCTCATATTCTTTCTTATAAATGTCTATTTTAAAAACTTTTCTAATTATCTAAAACAACTCATTTGCTTCAGCTAGATAACATTACACTTTCACTTGGTAGTCGAGATTTACTCGATGGCATTAATTGTATCATCAATCCTGGTGATAGAGTTGGATTAGTAGGTCCAAATGGTGCTGGCAAATCTACGCTTCTCAAAATTATAATGGGAATCCAAGAATTAGACGCAGGAAATGTTTCTATCTCGAATGAAGAGTCACTTGGGTATCTCCCACAAGATGGTGTTGACCCAGACTTTAGTCTAACCATTATTGAAGAAGTAGAAACAGCTTTCAAAGAGTTATTCGATTTAGAAATGAAAGTGAAAGCTATTCAGGAGAAATTCGCAATTGTAGATCATGAGTCTACAGAATATGAAAAGCTTCTAGAGAAATATGGTGAACTTCAAACTCAGTTAGAAACATCTGGGTTATATACACTTCGTTCAGAAATTGAAAAAGTTTTGATGGGTCTTGGCTTTTCAGAGACAGATTTTGATCGACCAACCTCAGAATTTAGTGGTGGATGGTTAATGAGGATTGCTTTGGCTAAGCTTCTACTTAAAAACCCTACTTACTTACTTCTGGATGAGCCTACCAATCACTTAGATATTGAATCGCTTCAGTGGATAGAAAATTTTCTTAAAAATTACCCTGGTGCAGTAATTGTAGTTTCTCATGATAGAGCATTTCTGGATATGATGACAAATCGTACGTTGGCAATAAGACAAGGTTCGATAAATGACTATTCAGGTAATTACTCTTTTTATGAGAGGAAATGGGCTGAAGAAAAAGAGCTACTAATTAATGCTCAAAAGAACCAAGCTAAAGCACTTAAAGATACTGAAGAGTTTGTAGAGCGCTTTCGGTATAAGGCAAGTAAAGCACGCCAAGTTCAAAGTAGAGTAAAGCAGCTTGAGAAGATTGAACGTATTGAAGTTGAAGATGAATTGGCTACAGTATCTTTCCGATTCCCACCACCTACTAAAAGCGGCCAGGTTGTAATGCAGTTAGAGAGTATCACTAAAAAATATGGTGATAATGTAGTTTTTGAAGGTATCGACTATGAAATTGAGAAGGGAGATAAGATTGCAGTAGTTGGTCCTAATGGTGCTGGGAAATCTACACTGATACGTATTCTATCAGGTAAAGAACCTATTCAAGGTGGAAAACGAATTGAAGGATACAATGTAACTACCTCTTATTTTGCGCAGCATCAAGCCGATGAATTAGATTTAACTTCCGACCCTCTTGGAATAATGATGCAAGCTGGATCCACAGAAAAAGAAAGCCGACTTCGTTCTATTTTAGGAAGTTTCCTCTTTTCTGGTGACGATGTTTTTAAGAAAGTGAAAGTTCTTTCCGGGGGTGAGAAGTCAAGATTAGCTCTAGCAAAGATGCTTCTATCGCCTGCTAATTTTCTTATTTTTGATGAGCCTACAAATCACTTAGACATGAGTAGTAATCACATACTACAACAAGCTATTCAGCAGTATGAAGGAACCTGCATGATAGTATCTCACGACAGGGCTTTTCTTGATCCTATTGTAAACAAAGTATTGGAGATTCAACCCGGTAGAATTAAAACCTATTTAGGAAATGTTTCTTATTTCTTGGATAAAAAGAAGGAAGAATCAGAACAAGCTTCTGTACCTAAAGCAAAGGCGAAAGAAAAGAATATTTCAAAAGAGGTCTCACAAGATTCAAATCTATCACGAAAAGAAGCAAAACGTCTAGAAGCTCAAAAGCGTAACGAATTTAATAAGCGAATACGTCCTTTAAAGCAAAAGCTAGATAAAGTAGAATCTGATATCGAAAAGAAAGAAGCTCGAAAAGCCGAAATCGAAAAGTTAATGGCTGAAATCGATTTCTATGACGATGCCGAGCGAGTTAAAGAAACTTCGCTCGAATACGAATCACTAAAAAACGATATCACTAATTTGATGTTTAATTGGGAAGAGTATTCTAGTAAAATTGAAGCTGCTGAAGCAGAGCTATAAGTCTCCTCAAAAGCGAGACTTTATAAACACCTTTTCGAATTTTATCTATCTAGCTACGAATCACTTGGCGAAAATCTGACTTTTATCACCAAAAGCTTTGAATTCAAGTGCATTTCCGCTTGGATCTAAGAAGAACATAGTTGCCTGTTCACCGGGCTCACCTTTAAAACGGACATAAGGCTCTATCACAAACTCAATTCCTGCAGCTTTTACTTTTTCAGCAAGTACTTCCCATTCGTCCATTTCAAGAATAACTCCAAAATGACGAACAGGGACCCCATGTCCATCTACTGCATTTTTTGCGGAAGCACCTGCTTCTTCAGGACTCAAATGTGCCACAACTTGGTGTCCCCACATATTAAAATCGATCCAATGATCGGAAGTTCTTCCTGTAGAACAGCCTAATATTTCGGTGTAGAAGCTATATGTTTGTTCTAAGTCTTTTACAGGAAATGCTAAGTGAAATGGTTGAATGATATCGCTCATTTGTTGATTATATAGATTCAAAGTTTAAACGCATAATAACACTCGAATGCCTTCAAAAAAAGTAGAATTCACAGGAGCACTTGGAGAGACTCTTGCGGCCAAGTTAGATCTTCCAGATAATGATAATATTAAAGCATATGCTCTTTTTGCTCATTGTTTCACTTGCTCTAAAGATTTGAGAGCCGTTGGAAATATAACTGGTCAATTGGCTGATGTCGGCATAGCTACGCTACGATTCGACTTCACAGGTTTGGGAGAAAGCGCAGGTGATTTTGCCAATACAAATTTTTCATCAAATATTGATGATTTGGTTGCCGCTTGTGAATTCCTAGAATCAGAATATGAAGGCCCTTCAATTTTAATCGGACATTCCCTTGGTGGAGCCGCTGTTCTTCAAGCTGCTCATAGAATGAAAACTGTGAAAGCAGTTGCAACTATTGGTGCACCAGCTGAACCAGAACATGTAAAGAAGAACTTTGAAATGGAACTTGATACGATTGAAAAAAATGGAGAAGCAAAAGTAACTTTAGCTGGACGCCCATTTACTATTAAAAAACAGTTTCTAGATGATCTAGATGAAGTTAGAATGAAAGATTACATCCATAATCTCGATAGAGCACTTATCATTTTTCATTCACCTATTGATAATACGGTTGGCATTGAAAATGCTTCTAGAATTTTTCTTGCTGCTAAACACCCGAGGAGTTTTATCTCACTCGATGATGCAGATCATCTGCTTCACCAAAAAGAAGACAGCGAGTATGTTGGAAAAGTTCTCGGAACATGGTCTGAGAAGTATATTTGAGTCATCAAACATAGTGGCTATGAAGTTTTCATCATTAAGGTAAAAAGCGAATGACTTTTTATGACTTAGAGCTGATTAGTGTTCCTCACAATCTTTAACATCCTGAACTTGATTATTAGCTCAATAAAAAGGATTGTAGCACAATACTTTATAAGAATTAATCGATATTCTCATGCTTAAAACTAGAACTCTTCCCGCCTTACTATTTTTTTCCATCATCTTTACTTCTCTTCTTTATTCTCAAAATAAAGTTCTAACTGTAAATGACTATCATAGATGGTCAAGAGTTTCAGGTGCTACAATCTCACCTGACGGTGACTGGATTTCATATGTAAAACGTCCGAATGGAAGCGATGATACTCTCTTTGTTTCCTCTCTTTCTAGCGACACTTTCTATAAAATACCCGTAGGAGGTTCAGCCACATTTTCATCAAATAGTAAATGGATTTCTTATTCAACAAGACCAGGGGAAAAGCAAAGAGATCAAATGTCTAAAAAGGGTGACCAGATCTTTGAGACTGCTATACTTCTTCATCTTGAATCTGGGGATAAACATTTAGTTGAAAAAGCTGGAACTTCAGCATTTTCTGAAGATGGTGCCTATTGGGTAGCCCATAAGACGAAAGCTCGATCAGATAAAAACGAGCACAATGGTCAGGATCTCATTTTCTATGATTTAACAAGTCTTACTACAACTAATATTGGTAATGTTTCTGAATTTGCTTTCAATAAAAAAAGCGATCTACTCGCCTATGTGGTTGATGCATCTAGTCATGCAGGAAATGGAGTATATCTTAAAAATTTAAAAACAGGCGTTTTAAAAGCTCTTGAAACAGATACGCTATTGTATTCTGGATTAAGTTGGGATGACGAAAATTCACTCCCTTCAGATTGGCAATCAAAAGGAAGTAAGATTGCAGTTTTGAAAGGTGATGATGTTGATTCAGTTATTCATAGAGCAAATCAATTGGTTGTTTTTCGAGATGTAGCAATGAGTACTTCAAAAACCACACTTAACCCACATTCTCAAAATAACTTCCCAGATGGAATGGTTATCAGTGGTAATCGCACCCCATCTTGGAGCGAAAATGGTGAAATGGTTTTTCTTGGACTAAAAGAACAGGAAGCCAAACTAAAGTTAAGCCGTGATACTGTGGCTAATGTAGATGTTTTCCATTGGAAAGATGACCGAATTCAAACTGTACAGGAACGTCAAGCTAATAGAGATGAGCGTTTTACTTATATAGCTAGTTTTACACCTTCTTCATCAAAATTTGTTCAGATTACTGATCATGATATGCGTACAGCTACTCTAACAAGACATTCAAAATATGCAGTTGGAAGAAATGAAATTCCATATATCGATGATGTAAATTGGGGAGTATCACCAGCAGATTTATATCGAGTAGATCTTAGCTCAGGTGAAAAGACTTTATTTGCTAGTGAAATTAATAGAACACTAGGTAGCTCTCCAAATGGACGATATTTTCTATATCAAAAAGTGAATGGCGAAAATGCTTCTTTATTTATCTACGATCTCGAGAAAAATTCTACTACAAATATTTCAGATGCAGCATCAGTAAGTTTTATAGATATAGATCATCCGTACCCGCATGAGCATCCAGCTTATGGTATTGCTGGATGGAGTAAAGATGGTAAATCTGTAATTGTTAATCACAAATACGATCTATGGATGCTAGCTTTAAATGGCTCAAAGGCTGAAAACATGACTAAGAATATTGGAACAAATGAACAGATAATATTCAGATATGAAAATCTGGATG
Source organism: Balneolaceae bacterium (assembly GCA_965212165.1). Taxonomy (GTDB): domain Bacteria; phylum Bacteroidota; class Rhodothermia; order Balneolales; family Balneolaceae; genus RHLJ01. The sequence continues at coordinate 282,485 of OZ243096.1, forward strand.
ACAATATGGAATACATCGATACTTCTAAAGAGCTTCTGTTAACTGCTTTTGGTGAATTGACCAAAAAAGATGGCTTCTATAGCTTAAAAGTTGGTAGTAATCCTAAAGCATTACTATATAAGGATGCTAGTTTTGGATCTGTACAAAAGGCTCAAAATTCAGACAAAATCATTCTAACTCAGCAAACTTTTACTGACTTCCCAGACTATTACCTGAGTTCTACATCATTCAAAGAATTAACGAAAGTCACAGATATTAACCCACAGCAAGAAGAGTATGCGTGGGGTAGTCGAGTTCTAATTGATTATGAAAATAGTCGGGGAATAAAACTTCAAGGAACATTAACTTTACCTGCAAACTACGAAGAAGGCAAAAAATACCCGATGGTTGTCTATTTCTATGAGAAAATGTCTGATAGACATCACCAGTACTCCATGCCTACTTATGATGACCGACCTCATATGTCTACATATTCAAGTAATGGATATCTCGTATTCATGCCAGACAATGTCTATGAAGTGGGTAGACCAGGAACAAGCGCGCTTGATTGTATCACATCAGCCACACAGAAAGTGATAGATTTAGGTTACGCCGATCCAGATAATATTGGCTTACAAGGTCATAGTTGGGGTGGTTATCAGTCATCATTTATATTGACTCAAACTAATATGTTTAAGACTGTTGTAACTGGAGCTCCTCCAACCAACCTAACCAGTTTCTACAATAATATTTATGGGAATACTGGAACAAATCATCATGGTATCATGGAAATTGGGCAGGTAAGAATGGGTAGAGACGTAACTCCATGGTCTAGTCCAGAAGTTTATCAACGTGAGAATCCTATGTTTTTTGTTCCAAATATCGAAGTTCCATTTATGATTCTTCATGGAACGGATGACGGTGCAGTTGATTGGATGCAAGGACTTGAGTTGTATAATGCTGCACGACGAATGGATAAAGAAGTTATATTACTTTCTTATCCAGGAGAAGGTCACCATTTAGGAAGAGAAGCTAATCAAAAAGATTTTCTAGTAAGAATGAAACAGTTTTTTGATTTCCATCTTAAAGGAACCGAAGCTCCTTCTTGGATGACCGATGGTATTCCATATTCACAGAAATTATATAACAAAGCAGAAAGATAATTTCTTAACTTTCCTGAATGCGATTATTGTTATTAACCATTTTAAGTTTTGGGTTTATGGGGTTGGTTATGTCTCAACCTTCACCAACCCTCCCCACTTCTGATAGTCTGAAAATTGAAGATATTTTTAGCGAAGCTGATGAAATATCTTCTTTGCGTAGTTTACTTATTCAGCAGCAAGGGACTTTACTTGGAGAATCTTACTTCAATGGTCGTTCACCAAATCGACCTTTCAATATAAAATCAGCATCTAAAAGTATTATAGGTCTTTTAGTTGGTATTGCTATCGAAGAAGGTTTCATACCTTCAATTGAAGAACCAATTAGTACTTACTTTCCTGAATATTTTGAAAAAAATCCCGACTCAAAAAAAGAGCAGATCACTGTCAGAAACCTTCTAAGCATGCAAGCAGGTTTGGCGTCAACTAGCTCGAGTAATTATGGAGCATGGGTACTTAGTAGGAATTGGGTTGAATATACATTGGATCAAGATTTTATTACCGAAATCGGTGGAACAATGGTATATAGTACAGGAACATCACATTTACTTTCTGTTATTGTTACTAAAGCTAGTGGAATAAATACCAAAGCTTTTGCTGAGAAATACTTGTTTGATCCAATGAATATAAAAGTAGGTGGTTGGGATCGGGATCCACAAGGCTATTATATGGGTGGTAATAATTTAGCTCTTAAGCCATCTGATATGCTAAAAATAGGCCAAATGCTTCTTGATGGAGGCGAGTATGAAGGGCGACAAATAATCCCAATTGAGTGGATCATAGATTCATTTGGAACATATACCTATAGTAACTACAATCCTTATGGATATGGTTACCAATGGTGGAATAAAGAAACTGGAGATTATACAACCCTCTTTGCTTGGGGGCATGGCGGTCAATATATCATGATGATCCCAGAACTTGATGCTGTTGTTGTTATGACTTCATCTGTCACATCCGAAAGTAGAAGAAGAACGTATAAGCGACCTGTTTTTGTATTACTAGAAGATCATATAATCCCTTTTCTTGAAAGCAGAAAAGAAATGAATTAAGACCAGCTAATTCCTTTTCACCACTGCTAAGCTTTCCGTAACTTTGACCCATCATTTATAGAACTCAAAGAGTATAGATTTCATGAAAGATTTAAAATTTTTTGTTATTGTTTTAGTCATCCTTTTTCCAGCTCAATTGTTTGGTTTTCAAGGAAGTAACGAAACTGCACAAGATGGCTATCTATCAAACCCGCGTAGAGCAGTGCATACATTTCTACATTGGCAACAGCAAGGGCATCAGAATTTAGACCGAGTAATTCTTCCTTTCAATCAAAGCGACAAAAACAAAGAAGATAAAGTTGAACTAGCTACCGAGCTTAGAAAAGTACTTGATGCACGAGGTTTGCTGGTGGTATATGAAAACGTACCAAATAACCCAAACTATTCTGATAGCCTATCGGGATTAAATCAGTACATCCTATTTGAAAAATTGCCAGAAGTATATTTGGTTAAAAGAAATAATGAATGGGTTTTCTCACAAGCTACTATTGAACAAATCCCATCTTTGTATCAGGCAACATTTTCAGGTGTTATTGAAGCAATGCTTGATCAACTGCCCGAATGGTCTAAAACTGAATGGCTAGGAGTTGAAATATGGCAATATATGGCAGTTTTTATCTGGTTACTTATTGGGGTAATACTCCGCAAAGTCTTTGAGTTTGTTCTAGATAACTATATTCGTCGAATTACCGATAAAACCAAATTCACATGGGATGATGATTTACTTGATGGTGTTGAACGGCCTTCGGGATTCATTTTTTTGATGACATTCTTCTTAATCAGTTATACAAATCTTCAACTCTCCGTAACTGTTAATTTGTATCTATCCACTGTTCTTGAAGTTGCTATATCAGTTGGCTTTGTTTGGTTATTCTATAATTTAGCTGATGTATTTGCTAAATATCTAACTGTAGTTACATCAAAAACGGATAATAAATTAGATGACCAATTAGTCCCACTAATTCGTAAAACCTTGCGCTTTTTTATTGTCGTTATGGGAGTAATTCTCGTACTTCAGAATAACGGTTATAATGTAGCTTCCTTGATTGCTGGTTTAGGAATTGGGGGATTAGCAGTAGCATTAGCTGCTAAAGATACACTGGCCAACTTCTTCGGCTCGATTACTATTTTTGCTGATCGACCTTTTAAAATTGGGGATTGGATTGTTGTAGGCAATGTTGAAGGCACAGTTGAAGAAGTTGGATTCAGAACCACTCGTGTTCGAACATTTTATAATTCACTTGTTTCGGTCCCTAACTCGCAAGTTGCTACTACCGATATTGATAATTATGGGATGCGACAATATAGACGACTAAAAACTGTCCTTAACCTTACTTATTCAACTACTCCCGAGCAAATGGAAGCTTTTGTTGAAGGATTAAAAGCTATCGTTAAGGCAAATAAAAACTTCCGTCAAGATTTCTATGAGATTCACTTCAACTCTTTTGGCGCTCATTCGTTAGATGTGTTAGTATATGTATTCTTTGACGTTCCTGATTGGAGCACAGAGCTTCAACAGCGCCACAATTTCCTACTTGAAGTACTACGACTTGCAAAAGAAGTTGGTGTGGAATTCGCCTACCCAACTCAAACTTTACATGTAGATTCTTTCTTTAAAGATCAGGCTCGTAAAGTTGGAGAAAGTAGAACGGAAGATGAACTTGCTACGGGTGTTAATGCCTTCGGTCCCGGTGGTGATAAAGGAAATCCTGATGGTCTTAAAATCTATAAAGATGGAAAAGAAATTGATTTTGGAGCAAGTAAGTAGTTAAGATATTTTACTTACCATAAGTCTATTAACTGCTTCTGTAAGCATATTTTCGTTAATTGGTTTTACTAGAAAGGAAGAGTTGGAAACTCTTTTTGCTCTTTCAAAATGGTGATCGTCGGAGTTTCCAGTTATAAACAAAATGGGTACATCTGTGAAATCTCGTATCTGGTGTGCAGCTTGAATACCATCCAATTCACCTTCTAGTTGGATATCCATTATCACAACATCGGGAGCATATTTTCGAATTAGTTTTACAGCAGTTTCGCCATCCCTAATTTCACCAACAGTTTTAAAAACCATCTCTTTCATCATGTTTTGATACAAGATGGAAAGGATCAGATTATCCTCAACTATAATTGCTTTCTTTGATATTTGTTCCATGAAATCCCTTTTGTTTTATTGGGACTCCTAAGCATAAAAAAACCCGCCACTTGAATGTAACGGGTTTTGGGAAAAGTATCTTTAGAATAATCTTATTTTTCTTCGCCTTCTTTTTCTTTGTTTGCAAAGGCTTCAAAAACCATTTTTAGATCTGCAGCAACATCATTACTAGTTCTTCCTTCAATTCTATGACGAGGGATCATTGCTTTAATCTCACCATCAACAAAATATGCGAAAGATGGTGATGAAGGTGGAAACTCACTAAAATATGCTCTTGCATGAGCTGTCGCTTCTTTATCTTGCCCTGCAAATACGGTGACCATATGATTTGGTTTTGCTTCGGTATTCTGTAAAGCAATTCCTAAACCTGGTCGCGCATTTCCTGCTGCACATCCACAAACTGAATTTATTGCTAATAACATCGTGCCTTTATATTCTTTCATTGCACGATCTACGTCTTCAGTAGTTTTTAGTTCTTCAACACCAAATTGAGTGAGTTCTTCTCTCATCCACGAAGTGTCAGGTCCCATTCCAAATCCAAATTGCATAATACTATCTCCTTGTTAATTCACTAATAATCTAATCATTTTTCAATTCGATCACGAATCAAGTAATACTGAGAAACACAAATAATCTGTTTAACCACTTGTTAGAGTTAGTCTAACAGAGCCATCGGAAGTATCCTCAGGATATCTTTATTAAAAAACGGTAGAGGTAATACCACTACCGCTTGTAATTCAACGTAATTTAAGCGTTATCGAAATTATCTGCTACAGCATCCCAGTTTACTACATTCCAAAATGCAGATACATAGTCAGGACGTCTGTTTTGATAATTTAGATAGTATGCATGTTCCCAAACATCCAATCCAAGAATTGGAGTAAGACCTTCCATAATCGGACTATCTTGATTTGCAGTTGAGATAACTTTTAAATCTCCGTTATCAACTACTAACCAGGCCCAACCAGATCCAAAACGGGTTCCAGCTGCATTGCTAAATTGCTCTTTAAATGCATCAAAACTACCGAAAGCAGATTCAATTGCAGTTGCTAAGTCTCCAGTAGGAGCTCCACCACCATTTGGCGAAAGTACACTCCAAAACAATGAATGATTTGCAAAACCACCACCATTATTGATTACTGCTTGTTTCTTATCAGCTGGTAATGAATCAATATTTGAAAGTACTTCTTCAATCTCTTTTCCTTCAAAGTCTGTTCCTTCAAGAGCAGCATTTACTTTCGTTGTATATCCTTGGTGATGTTTAGTATGGTGAATCTCCATAGTACGCGCATCAAAATGTGGTTCTAAAGCATCATAAGCGTAAGGGAGATTAGGTAATGAATAAGCCATTATATTCCTTTTTAAATTTTCAGTTCAATCGCTCAGATTGAAATTCTACTTCTTGAGCGACAATTATTTAACTCATGTTAAAATAATCAATCTAGCGTCCAAAATCGTTCCTGATGTAATACAAAGAATCTATCTTCAGTATTTGTAAACACTATAAGAATATATTTAATAGTGTATTGCCTTAGGTAGGCCTTCAGAATCAAAGTTGACTTCAGTTGGTAGAGTTTTAATCCCCTTAAGTTCTGATTTCTTAGCATAGTAAGCTAACGCCATTGCATCCACGATATCATCTTCGCCAACTTCACTTCTTCTCCACTCTTCTTTGATATCTCTGAAAAAATCATCTGCAATTGACTCTTCTTCCTTAATAAGTTCTAAACGATGTCGTATACCTTTTTTAAGGTTCTTTTTTTGGAAGATCATTCCACCATTCAACTTTTGGAAAAGTAATTCTGGATGACTCTCTAATACTTTCTTCTTGAAGTCAGGATTGGCTCTCAATAACTCATCCAACACTTTTATTTTAGGAGTTATGTTCCATGATTGAAGTGATAACTTTTTCTCAGTCCACTCATAACTAATCATATTTGCTTCAACATAACTTGGTGCTTCTAAAGCTGGACGAATAGGCGGACTGAAAACACTTGATGAATACTCACCACCCAACTCTTTTCTTAATAAAGCATCACACTCGCGTGTATATTCTTCATCCTCAAGGCCAATCGGCATATCAATGAAAATTCGATCATAAGTTTCAAAAACAGCTTTCAATTCATCATTAGATTGAATTATTTGATATTTCTCTTCTCCTTCATCAAAACTGATTAGGATCCATCCTAACTTACAACCGTCTATTCCTGCTGTTTTCAAATCGTATTATTTAAGTGTTCTTTTTAAAGCAATGTGAAGCTCATTTAGCTGTTCTACATCAACTTCTGAAGGTGAATTATCCATCATACTTTGAGCTTTTTGGTTCTTAGGAAATGCAATAACATCTCTTAGACTTTGAGCTCCGGTAAGTAACATCACAATTCTATCTAAACCAAGTGCAATACCACCATGGGGAGGAGCACCATATTTAAAAGCATCAAGAAGAAATCCGAATTTTTCTTGCGCTTCCTCGTCACCAATTCCTAGAAGCTTAAACATTTTCTGTTGAACACTTCTATTATGAATACGAATTGAACCGCCACCAATTTCAGACCCATTCAATACTAAATCATATGCTCGGGCATTTACTGAGGCAGGATCAGATTCTAACTTATCCATATCTTCATCTTTTGGTGAAGTAAATGGATGATGCATAGCATGATATCTTCGTGATTCTTCATCCCATTCCAATAATGGAAAGTCAGTAACCCAGAGAAGACTAAATTTATCATTATCAATAAGATCAAACGCCTCACCAACTATTAACCTCAAGTGTCCAAGTTGTTCGAGTACTGCCGGTTTTGGACCAGCTAACATAAACACCAAATCACCTGTTTTAGCTCCAGAAGCTTCTACCATTTGATCAACAATTTCTGTTGTCAGGAATTTACCTACACTACAAAGAGGACCATCTTCCTGCATTTTGATATAAATCAAACCGCCAGCACCAGTTTCTTTTTTGGCACGCTCTGTCCAACGGTCAATTTCTCCACGCCCCATAGATCCTAAACCAGGTATGGTAAATCCTACAACGCCACCACCATTAGCTACTGTTCCAGAGAACACTTTGAACTCAGCATTTTTTACAATTTCAGAGAAATCAACAAACTCTAGACCGAAGCGAATATCAGGTTTATCAGAACCATACGTGTTCATGGCATCAGCATAGCTCATTCTTGGGAATGGAGTCTCGATGTTCTCGCCGATGGTCTCTTTGAAGATCATTTTCATCAAACCTTCGTGATGAGAATAAATATCTTCTTCAGTCACAAAACTCATCTCAACGTCAATCTGAGTAAACTCAGGTTGTCGATCAGCTCTTAAATCTTCATCTCTAAAACACTTTGTTATTTGGAAATAACGGTCGTAACCAGAAACCATTAACAATTGTTTGTATGTCTGTGGACTTTGAGGGAGGGCAAAAAACTTACCCGCATTTACACGACTAGGTACCAAATAATCGCGAGCGCCTTCTGGTGTACTTTTCATCAAAACTGGAGTTTCTACTTCAGCAAACCCATGCATATGGTAGAATGAACGAATAGCATGATAAGCCTTCGATCGCATCATTAATTTTTCCTGCATTTCTGGGCGACGTAAATCTAGATAACGATACCTTAGTCGAACTTCTTCGTTTGTGGCAATACCGTCTTTTATTTCGAACGGTGGAGTTTCAGCTTCAGAGTAAATCAATAACTCAGTAGCTTCAATCTCAACTTCTCCAGTAATCAAGTTTGGATTAATATTCTCATCTCCCCGAGGAATTACCTTTCCTTTGATTCCGATTACATATTCAGCTCTTAAATGCTCAGCTTTTGCATGTAATTCTACATCGGTTTCAGTAAAAACAATTTGTGTTACTCCGTAACGATCACGAAGATCAATAAAAATTAAGCCGCCCAAATCACGGCGCGGTCCTACCCAGCCATTTAGTACTACTTCCTGTCCTATATGTTCAGCTTTTAATTCGCCACAGGTATGTGTTCTTTTTAACGTCATTTTTGTTCGTTGAATCGTGGAGTGATATTTTATGTTGCAAAGGTGCCAAAAATACACATTATGAAAACGAATCGCTTGCTTCCATGGACTTAAACATCATTTTTCTTATAAATTTTACCTCTTCTTTGTTTATGATGGGCTTAATTTGGACAATTCAGCTAGTTCACTACCCCTCTTTCTATTTTATTGATGAAGATAATTTTAATGATTTTCATGCATTTCATAATCGTAGAATCAGCGTTATTGTAATCCCAGTAATGATTACAGAGTTAGTTACGTCTGGGTTGCTTTGGTGGAATGAAGGATATTTAAGCTTAAATGGAATTGGTTTTTATTTAGTTTGCACGATTTGGTTAGCAACAGCCTTTTTATCAGTTCCAAACCATGCTAAACTCGCAAAAGGAAAGAATGATTCAATTATTGAACGCTTAGTTAACACTAATTGGGTAAGAACTGTGCTTTGGACAGTGAAGGTTTTATTGTCGGTTTATATAATAATTTAAGTTTCATTTTACTTGATTAACCAAACATTACTTAATGTCTTGAATAGAATACTAGTCTATATAAATTAAGGATCATCAAAAGAAACTTATTTTTGCTAAACTGATTTTTTTAACTACTTTAGCTGTCCTTCTTAAATAGAAGAAGTAACTCATTATGCCTGGGGAGGTCTAAATGGGGACAATCAAAACGATTGTTGCAGATGGCAACGAAATATTTCGGCATGGACTAAGCTCCATACTCAATTCAGATGGTTTTGACATCTGTAGTGAGATTGATAATGGTGCGCTTGTTCTCACAGCTTTCGAAAGTGTTATGCCCGACTTATGTGTACTCTCATTTTCTATGCCTGAGATTAGTGGCATTCAACTTGCGAATAAAATCGTTTCTAAATATCCAAAGTCGAAGGTATTGATGTTATCTGATAATGATTCAGATGAAGTACTCAATGAATTCCTTGATTCAGGTGCTAATGGGTTACTTTTAAAATCCGCTCATCAAATAGAATTGCTAGATGCGGCAAATAAAGTTGCGAAAGGAGAAAATTTCTTAGGAAAAAAATTCTCCAAAATGATGACCAGAGAATATTTGCGTCTTGCACGGATTAAAAAAAACAAAAAGCATATTACCCATCGCGAACGTGAAGTTCTAGCCTTATTAATAGAAGGTATGACAAGTTCAGAAATTGCAAATAAACTGTTTATTAGTCCACGAACTGTAGATAAGCATAGAACTAACCTTCTCAAAAAGCTTGGGCAAAAGAATACTGCAGGACTTGTTCGATATGCCCTTCAGAACAAACACCTGGTTTAATTCTTTTTTCTCTGGTTCTTTTCTTGCCCATTTTTTCTGGTCTTAGGTTAGGAGGCACTATGAAAACCCTGTATTGGAGTTATGGAGGAGTAGCAGATACTTGTCCTAAATATAAAATGTTTGGCCTAAGAATTATTGATTGAGAAAGCTGAGATGAAATAAACGTCTCCGTAGGAGAAATAAATTCACACAGGCTCGATATCATTACACTAATGATATAGAATGAAGACCATTGAATATGTTTAGCAAATGGAATCGAGGTGCATCAATAATTCTCAGCCTTGATCTTTTGGTATCCCGATTGATTGAGACATCAAGGCAAAAGTATTGCAAAGACAAACTACGTAAAAACACGTACACAAAATACGTATAAGCATCTATTGAGCAATCGCTTCCTTTAATTTATGTTGTATATGCAAATGGGGTAATAGCCGTCTGTAGATGATATTAGCCGTCGACCATTGATTTGGGGACGGCTTTTTTATGGATTTAGTTTTTTTCTTTAAGCTCTTTAAATCTTACTTCCCTTAATTGATTCATATAATTTTGGTCATCCACCATTCCAGAAAGTGCAAAAAGGTCATAAGCTGCCCCTAGAAAGAAAGCACCTCCAGTAAAAAACCAAGCTATACCTGTTCCTACTCTTCCTAGATAAAAACGATGAAGCCCAAGCATTCCAAAGCCTCCAAAAAACCATAATAAGTAGGCAATCGCTTTTGATCTTTGTTCGGAACTGTATTGTCTTTCAACCCTTTGCTTAATCTTTTTCCTCTTACCACCGGTCTTAGTGATAAACTCTTCTATACTTTGAAGTAGTCGTTTTGCAAAGCGTTTTAATTGAACATGGGCCGATGATTGAATCTCCAACTCTCCAGAGATCATATCTTTTTCGAAATTAAATTCATCAAAAAGTTTACTTAAATCAATATTCCCATATTGAAAAGCAGCAATCTTTCTATTCAAATTTGTTAGTGTATCAGAAATAGTAATAGATAGACTGGAATCCCGAACCGACTCTGTATTATCAAGCTCAGTTAGCAAGCCCTCAAATCGCTTTTCTGCTTCTTCAAAAACATCTTTTGCCTGAGCTACTAACTCAAATTGATCGGATTTCTTCACTTTTATAATCTATTAAACTCTTAAATGTATCCATCTTTTTCGAATAGTAAGAAAATAAGTTTCCAGTTAAATAACGAGAAAACTTTTTAGAAAGAAAAAAGCTCAACCTGTTTCCAAGTTGAGCTTTTAAAGTAGCGTGGGACGGAATTGAACCGTCGACCTCACGATTATGAGTCGTGCGCTCTAACCATCTGAGCTACCACGCCGTACTTTCTCTGAAAGAGCATCAAATATAGGGGTTTCCAAACTTAGTCGTAACAATTTTTTGTCTAAATCTTCTAATTCTCATTTATAAGTTTGTTACCTTCATTTTCATAAAGAAAAGCAGGTAAATAGTTTATAATGGCACAAAAGATTACAAAAAGAGAACAAGATTATTCACAGTGGTACCTCGATGTTGTAAAAGAGGCGAAACTGGCAGAACACTCTCCTGTTCGAGGTTGCATGGTTATTCGTCCAAATGGAATGGGACTTTGGGAAAATATGCAGAAAGGATTAGATCAAATGTTTAAAGATACTGGACATGAAAACGCCTATTTCCCCCTCTTCATCCCAAAATCATTTTTGAGTAAAGAAGCACAACATGTTGAAGGTTTTGCTAAAGAATGTGCTGTTGTCACTCATTCAAGACTTAAAAGTGTTGATGGTGGAGTTGAAGTTGATCCAGATTCGAAACTCGAAGAAGAGTTGATTGTTCGTCCGACTTCAGAAACTATTATCTGGGATACCTATAGAGGTTGGATTCAATCTTATCGTGACTTACCAATTCTTGTTAACCAATGGGCCAATGTTGTTCGTTGGGAAATGAGAACACGTCTTTTCTTAAGAACAATGGAATTCTTGTGGCAAGAAGGTCATACCGCACATGCTACAAGAGAAGAAGCCGTAGCAGAGACTGAGCAAATGCTAGAAGTGTATAGAACATTCGCAGAAGAATTCATGGCAATGCCAGTTATTACTGGACGAAAAACAGAAAGTGAACGATTCGCCGGCGCTGAAGATACCTATTGTATTGAAGCTCTCATGCAAGATGGCAAAGCACTTCAAGCAGGTACATCTCATTTCTTAGGACAGAATTTTGCTAAAGCTTTTGATGTAAAATTCCAAGATAAAGATGGCGAACTCAAACACGTTTGGGCTACAAGTTGGGGTGTTTCAACTAGGTTAATTGGTGGATTGATCATGACTCATTCTGATGATCAAGGAATGGTTATTCCTCCAAAATTAGCTCCTACACAAGTTGTAATTGTACCTATTTACCGTGATGATGAGCAACGTACTAAAGTAATTGAGTATGGGGATTCAATTTTTTCAGAACTGAAAACTTTAGGAATTCGGGTAAAGTTAGATGATAGAGATAACTATAAACCTGGGTTTAAATTTGCTGAACATGAAGCAACCGGTATTCCTTTAAGAATTGCCATTGGACCTAGAGATATTGAAAACGGGAATGTTGAACTTGCTCGTCGTGATACATTGAGTAAAAGCATTGAGTCGCGTGATGGAATTGGATCGATGGTTAAGGACTTACTTGATACCATTCAAGTCGATCTTTTTGAAACAGCTAAAAAGCGACGTGAAGAGATGACGTTTGAAGTCGATTCTTATGAAGAGTTTAAAACCGTTCTTGAAGAAAAAGGTGGCTTCATTTACGCTCATTGGGATGGGACTTCTGAAACTGAAGAACTAATAAAAGAAGAGACAAAAGCTACAATCAGATGTATTCCTCTTACTAATGGTGAGCCTGGTAAATGTATGGTTACTGGTAAGCCTTCTTCGCAAAAAGTATTATTTGCTAAAGCTTATTAATCTATCATTATGAACATCCCTCACTCATATCAACTTTTCACTGCCAATGGTAGTCGTGAGTTGGATGAGCGTACAATTTCTGAATTTGGGATTGATGGGTTTACTTTGATGGAGATTGCTGGAACTCGGGCAACTGATTTTATTCTTCAAAGAATTGAATCTGATAGTCATGGACTATTCGTCTGTGGTAAAGGCAATAATGCTGGAGATGCCTTAGTTGTTTCACGGCTTTTAAGTGACCATTCTATCAAATCTACTATTCTTTTTGTTTCAGGCACCGATAGTCTTTCATCCGATTGTTCAAAAAATCTAAGTCTACTTAAAGATCTAGAACTGGATATTGATATAATTAGCTCAATAAAAGAATTCGATAGGTCCAGAACCTTTGATTTTATTATCGATGGAATGCTTGGCACTGGATTAAATTCAGATGTTAGCCTTCCTTATTCAGATATTATTGAATGGGTGAATAAACAAGATTCGATGATATTCTCAATGGATATCCCATCTGGATTATCTGCTGATACTGGAGTAATTCATGGTCATGCTATTGATGCCGATTATACATTAGCTTTTGGCACATTGAAGCAAGGATTTTTTTTTAATAATGGTTATCAACAGTGTGGAGAAATCATTTTTTGTGAACTACCTTTTCCTTCAAAATTCAAGGACTCATCTACTTTCTTAATTGATGAAGATTGGTTTGATGAAGTTAAATTAACATCATTTCAAAGAAAACATAAATACGATGGAGGAGTTCTATATATAATTGCAGGTTCCGAAGGACTCACTGGGGCTGCTATTCTTGCCGCAAGAAGCGCTTGGTCAACCGGTCTTGGAGGTGTTATACTCATCACCCCGAAAGGGTTACTCGAGATTTATGAGAAAAATCTAGTTCAGATTATCAAAAGACCAATCGGTAACCGAGAAGATGCTTTTTTTAAAGTTGATCATCTGGAAGAAGTAAAGGCAATTTTACGAGAAAAAGATGGAAACTTACTTATTGGTCCTGGATTAGGTAGAAAACCAGAAACAATTGAATTTATTAGACAGTTATTATCAGGTTTCGAAGGTAATGCAGTTATAGATGCAGACGCTCTTTTTGCTATATCTGATGATGAATTAATTTCCAAGCCCGAAAACGCAGAATGGATATTAACCCCACATCCTGGTGAGCTTAGAACCTTAACTAGTATAAATGAGATTGCTGATACAGATAGACTTGAGCTCTCAAACGACTTAGCTTCAAAATTAAAGTGCCTTATTGTTTCAAAGGGCTTGCCCTCCTTCGTGGCAAATTCGAATCAGTGTTTTATTACAGGATATAACACAAGAATATTCTCAAGAGCTGGTTTTGGTGATATACTAGCAGGTAAAATTGCTGGGTTTTGGTTATCAGAAAATAATCCGGAACTCGCAGCAATATCTGCACTTTTAGATGGGAAACAGAAAGCAGACAATCATATATTGGCGTCCGAAAATATATTAGAACCCTTGGATCTTATTTAATTCCTTAAATCATCAAGTCGCTACTTTTTAAATACAGAAAACTATCACTAGTATTGTTTGTGCTAGTTACCATTATAATTTTGGTTGGGACATTATTTCCTTCAAAAAACCTATCCAAAATCAATATTTGGGATTATGACAAGATTGGACATTTCTTAATGTTTACCGCTTGGACTTTTCTTTTTGGTGTTGTTAGAGCTGTTATGAAAAGGAGAAAGCCGAGTCTTTTAATGGTCTTTTCATTAGGTCTTTTCTATGGTCTTATGATTGAAATCCTTCAATTTATTCTGCCTACAAATCGCAGCCCAGAACTTTATGACTTTATAGCTGATGCTTTAGGCTCGGGATTCGCCGTTCTATTACTAATTCCTTTATTTAAAAAAATGTTTGACAAGGAAGAAGTTTAACCGAATATCAAATACAATAATCCTACGTAATCTCAAGAAACCCAAAATATGGGTAGTTTGCTTATATCATATTTGACCTATAAAACGCTGAATTTAAAATTTTGAAGGTAATCGAATTCTGTAATGACAAAAAAAATACCATCTGTAGCTAGGCTAAGTAACCTAACCCCATGTATTTAAAATGGTCGTTTTTCCTATTATAGAATTGATTCGTAAGGTAATCCTCAAACTTCAAAATTAAGTCCACAAACGATTTCTATATTAATTACGTTATAGATGTGTATTAAATAAATAAAACACTTGCGGGCTTTCTAAAAAATCCCGTTCTTTTTTAGTCCATAAAAAAACTATTTGAAACAGGAAAGGTTATGATTAACGAAAGAAAAAAGGCAGGAGTAGATTTAAGAAGATCTTATAACGTATTTCTTCAATTTGGTCTTATTGTCGCCCTACTATTTATCATCGGCTTAGTTAAAATAAACTTGTACAGTGCTCCTCCAGAAGCAATTGCAATTGAAGAGCAAGAAGAAGTAGTTATGGAGGAAGTAATTCAGACTAAGCAAATTGAAACTCCTCCACCACCACCTCGTCCACCTGTACCTGTTGAAGTACCTAATGATGAGATTATTGAAGATGAAATTTTAGATTTGGATGCTGAGCTTGATCTTGATGGACCTCTTGATCTTCCACCACCACCACCACCATCTGAAGAAGAAGAAGAAGATTTCTTTGTTGTTGTAGAAACAATGCCTCAACTTCAAGGTGGTCTTGCTGATCTTCAAAGAAAAGTTAGATACCCAGAAATGGCTCGTAGAGCTGGTATTGAAGGTCGAGTTACAGTTCAGTTTATTGTAAATGAACAAGGTCGTGTTGAAAACCCACGTGTTATTCGCGGTATTGGCGGTGGTTGTGATGAGGCTGCTCTTGAAGCTGTTAAGCAAGCTAAATTTTCACCAGGTATGCAACGCGGACGACCAGTACGTGTTCAATACAGTTTACCAATCGTATTCAGGTTGCAGAACTAACAGAGTTCTAAACTTAGATTTTAAAAAGGCGTGATTAATTTTAATCTCGCCTTTTTTTATATCTCTATCCTAAAGTTGGTCTTTAAAGCTTTTTAAAACCAACCTTAAGTTTTCAAAACCTACCAAACTTTGAGCTTTACTAAGTTCAAACCAATCTATTTTTTCAATTCCTTCACTTTTCTGAGGAATTAAATCCTGAGCTCGAGGATATATCATGGAGTACCAATAAGTAGTTTTACCATAATATTTCTTTTTTTCTTGGTACTCATGATAGGTAGTACAAAGTTCTGAAATTAGAATCGGGATTTCAGAGCCTGTCTCCTCAGCAACCTCACGAACAGCACACATCGGTATTGACTCTCTTTTTTCGAGTTTTCCTTTTGGTAAATCCCAAAATCCATTTCTAAATATGAGAAGAACTTTTGGCTCTTTATTACTGTCATCTTTTTTAAAAATGACTCCCCCAGCAGCAATAATTGGCTTAATCTTTTTTTTATTTTTCTTGCTCAGGGCTTTCACCTTTTTTTGACTCATCAGCATAGTTGAGTCTTAAATTAGTAAGTGTTTGATCCAAATACCCTTTTAATTCTTTGGGTAAATTGCCTTCTGTATACTTTTCAAGGGCATTTAACGTATCAATAGCATATTTAGCTGAAGATAAATCCCTTTCTATCTTATCGGTTCCAGGGTTTTTTATTTTACCTAATCCCATCATTCCAATTTGTTGATGCTGCTGTATAAGCATCATAAATAAAAGCTGATCTTGTTGGTCTGCGTTTAAATTTTCTGTATTCATAATCAATATTAGCTTTTGGTTATTTAGATAATAAATTTACGGGGTTTTAAACTTAATAAAGTTCTTTTTTCTTTACCTTTTCAATCTAAAAAAAACTTAAGACTAGCAAAAGTATGGCCATCATAAAGCCTTTTAAAGCATGGAGACCAAAAGCTGAGTTTGTCAAAGCAGTCTCTTCCGTACCCTACGATGTAGTTAACACTGAAGAAGCCATTAATTTAGCAGAAGGAAATCAATATAGTTTCCTTCATGTTATTCGACCAGAAATAGATCTCCCTTCCGATATCGATATTCATGATGATAGGGTTTATGAGTTAGGTAAAATCAATCTTGATCGACTATTAAACTCTGATACATTTATTCAAGAAGATTCGGAGGCATTATATATCTATAGAATTACTTGGAAAGAATTATCGCAAACTGGCGTTTTTGGATGTGTAAGTGTAAAAGATTACGATCATGAAGTAATTCTTAAGCATGAGCTTACTCGACCAGATAAAGAGGATGACCGTACTAAACATATACTCACTCAGAAAGCTCATGCTGAGCCAGTAATGCTTACTTTTCAAAATGATTCTGTTATCAACTCTTTGATTTCGGAGTCAACAAAAGCTGATCCTATCTTTGATTTCACAACAGATGAAGGAATTCAACATACCGTTTGGAAGGCCAGTAATTATGAGGCACTAGTCCTAGCATTTTCAGATATACCAACCCTTTATATCGCAGATGGGCATCATCGATGCGCAAGCGCCTCGAGGGTGGCTCATGAAATAGCTTCTGAAAATCCATTACATACTGGAAAAGAACACTATAATTTTTTCCCCGCAGTTTTATTTCCACAAGAAGAGATGAATATTCTAGCTTATAACAGAGTCATATATTCCCTTCCAAATGATTTCTTGCAAAAGCTAGAAGCGCGATTCGATATAACTGAAAATGTTAGTCCATCTCCCACAAATAAAGGATCGATTTCACTTTATATGAATAAAAAGTGGTATGGCATAGCTCTCCCTGAATCTAAGAGGATGGATTCAGCCTCACAACTTGATATTGCTCGTTTGCAAGAATTTATCCTAGAACCACTCTTAAATATTAGCAATCAGAGAACAGATCCAAACATTCACTTTGTTGGTGGAATACGAGGCTCCAAAGAATTGGAAAAACTTGTAGATTCTGGTGAAGTAGAATTAGGCATTAGTATGTACCCAACAAGTATTGAAGAATTGATAACTGTTTCTGATGACAAACTATTAATGCCTCCTAAAACTACCTGGTTTGAGCCTAAACTTAGATCTGGTATTCTAATTCATACTTTTTAATCACCACTCTCACTTTAATAATAAAATGAAACGAGTACATAATTTTAGCGCAGGACCTGCAATTTTACCGTTAGAGGTATTGCAAAAAGCACAAGCCGAATTAATTGATTATCAAGGTACTGGAACTTCGATAATGGAAAAAAGCCATCGAGGTCCAGAGTATACCAAGGTTGATGCTGAAGCAAGAGAACGTTTAAGCAGAATTCTTGGGCTTGGAGACGATTTTGAAATCATGTTTCTACAAGGTGGGGCAAGTACCCAATTCTTTTCGGTTCCATTTAATTTTTTAAAAACTGGCGAAACAGCTGATTATATCAATACCGGAACTTGGTCGAAGAAAGCAATAAAAGAAGCTCAAGCGTTTGGGACGATAAATGAAGCCTTTAGTAGTGCTAATTCGAACTTTAGTCGTGTACCCACTTCTGCTGAATTGAATCTTAGTCCAAATGCTAAATATGTTCACATTACTTCTAATAACACGATTTTTGGAACTCAATTCCCATCAGAACCAGAAACGAATGGTATTCCATTAGTTTGTGATGCTTCGTCAGATTTCCTTTCACGCCCAATTGATGTAAGTAAATATGGAATGATTTACTCAGGCGCCCAGAAAAACCTAGGACCCGCTGGTGTAACTGTATTAATCATAAGAAAAGATTTTTTAGCATCAGCTATTAAGACCAATATTCCTACTATGGTTAATTATAAAACTCATGCAGATGGAGCAATGTTTAATACACCTCCTACTTTTGCAGTTTATATGGTTAATCTAGTTCTAGAATGGATTGAAGAAAATGGTGGACTTAATTATTTCAAATCCTTGAGTGAAGAAAAAGCTGGTTTATTGTATAACGAAATTGATTCAGATGATTTTTATCGAGGCACTGTAGATGTAGCTTCCCGATCTAATATGAATGTTTGCTTCCGTTTAAGCTCTGAAGAGCTCGAAGCAGAATTCTTGAGTAAAGCTTCTAGTAAGGATTTAGTGGGGCTTAAAGGGCACCGTAGCGTTGGTGGAGTTAGAGCTAGTATTTACAATGCTTGTCCAAAAGAAAGCGTGCAAGCTTTAGCTGATTTTATGAAAGAGTTCAGGATCAAGAAAGGATAATATTTTGTAAGGGCTTGTAAGGATATTCATGAATTACCATTAAAAGCCCTTACATCTCTTTGCTTTTACTAAAAAGCACCAATCATTGTTAAGAAATGATCAATGGTATTTGGTACAAATACGATCATATAAATTAGACCCCATGCGGCGCCGGCAATATGTGCTTCATGATTTATTTTCCCTTCTTTCTTGCTAGCATATATACTGTATCCAATAAATAGGAATCCAAAAATAACTGCAGGAATGCCAATCGGGATAAACATCAGATACAGTTTTTCAAATGGGTAAATAATGATAAATGCGAAAAGTACACTTTCTACAGCACCAGAAGCTCCTATAGTTGCGTAGTCAGGATTATTCTTATGCTTTATTAGTGATGGAATTGATGATGCAAGTAGACCTGAGAAATAAAGAAGAATAAAATGTCCCTGCCCTATTGTTGATTCCATTATTGGCCCAAAGAAGAACAGCGTGATCATATTAAATAACAAGTGTGTGATTCCACCATGTAAAAACCCGGAAGTAATGAGCTCATACCAGGTATTATTTCGAACGGTCCGATAAGGCATAAATAATCCGATTTCCATTATCCTAGGATTATAATTCATCGCCATATAGACAATAGCATTGATCGCGATAAGTGTTAAAGTAATAGACATCTAATTTGTATATACCTGATTTGACTTCAAATAAAAAACCCCACTTAACTTAATAAGCGGGGTTTCGAATATATGGGTTTTAATTCTATTTCTTCTCAGATTTAAGTCGCTCAATTTCTTTAGTTAGCTTCTCAATTTCATTTTGTTGCTCTTGAACTGCTTTAATTAAGTAGATCTTTCATGTTATAAATATGAATTAATAGTTGATTTAAGCTATATTTAGCTCGACTAACGGCTCTAGGTTTTAAATAAGTGACTAAATTAAAAAGGACATTTCCATTATTTTGGAAAGGTGTATCTATACTTCTGATGTTTGTTGGATTATCACCTTTTATTCAGTCTCAAGAAATTGAGGTAGAATCAAAAAATGAGTCCATTTCAAGAATTACTCAAAGCCTTGAAAATTCAACTTCAGATACAGTAAGATACCACCTAGAGAAAGAACTATTCTATATTTACATCAATGATGATGCCGATAAAGCTCTAGAAAGTGCCCTAAAATCTCTGCAGTATGCGCAAATTGCAAATCTAAAAAGAGAAGTCGCTGATAGTTATCTTGATGTGGGCAAGGCATTTGTAAAAAAGGAAGAATTCGAACAAGCTTTCAACAACTTCTCGCTAGCAATACAATATCTATCCGATAATAATATGAGCGCTAACTCAACCTTGGCAAGATTTAATATTGGAGTTACTTATTTAGAACTACACCTTTTTGAAAGCGCGAAAGATCTTCTAAACTCTACAGAAAGTGAATTCATATCTGATCGTGACAAATCATTAGCAACTTATGAACTAACAAGACTTAGTTTACTAGAAGGAGATACTACGTTAGCTAAACAGTATTTATCAAAGTTTGAGTCATATATTCCCATTAATGTAGGGCAAATAAATACCGATTATCTATTCCACTATGCTGTACTTTCAGAATTATATGTCAATATGGGTTACCCCGAAAAAGCCATAAAAATTCTAGACCAATCACTTCCATATTTACAAATACATAACAGAAGATATTATAATGGAATAGCAAATCTTACTTTAGCAAAAATAGCTAGAACAAACGGTAATTCTGCGCGAGCAATTGAATATGCAAATACTGCATTATCCATGTTTGAACTACAGCAAGAGAATTTTTATACCTCTAAAACTCTTCTTCTACTTTCAAAATTATATTCCAATACTCAAGATTTTGAACTCGGATATGATTATCTGAGACGATATAATATCAAAAGAGACACATTTTTAAATGCGCGCCAATCAGCTGTTCAAAGTAGACTCATTGACCAAATTGATAAGACTCGTTTTGTTGAATCAAGACTTGAAGAATCCGAAAGGATATTATCACAAGGTAAATACTTTGTCTTCATTTTGGGATTCATGCTTCTTTGTGTAGGAGTATTAGCTTTAATTGCATTTCGTACTTCCAAAGAAAAAGCTACTTTTGCTGATAAAATCGAAAAAATAAATGCTGATAAAGATCACTTTATTGGTGTAGTATCTCACGATCTAAGAAGTCCCTTAAATTCTGTTATGGCTCTATCAAGTATCATGATTGGGGACCCTGAAGACACATCAATTGCAGAAATTCAGGAGTTTAGTTCAATCATATTGAACTCAAGTTATCGAATGGAACATCTTATTAATAATATGCTGGATGCAAATAAAATTGAAACTGGGAATACCAAACTTGAACTAAAATCTATCTCTATAAACAATGCAATTTCTGATATTGTTGATTCTATAGTTTATCTTGGTAATGAAAAAGAAATTCAGACTGAACTATCTATTGATAACGATCTTCCAAATATTTTAGCAGATTATAATGCCGTACAAAGAGTAATAGAAAATCTTATTAGCAACGCTTATAAGTTTTCACCTAAACACAAGACAGTGAAGATTTCAGCTTCACAAAAAGGGAGTCAAGTTCAAGTATCGATTAAAGATCAAGGCCCTGGAATGTCTGATATTGACAAAACTAAACTCTTTAAAAAATTTGAGAAGCTCTCTGCAACTCCAACAGGAAACGAAAAATCTACAGGTTTGGGTTTGTTCATTGTTAAGAACCTGATGATAGAGATGAATGGTACCATTTTAGTAGAAAGTGAGCTAAATAAAGGCACTACGTTTACCGTTCTTTTTAATATTGCATAGTTTATATTTATCAGGTTTAAAAATATATTTATCCAAGGCAAATTATCATCTACATTAACTATGAATCGAATGAAAAATACTGTTCTATTGATGCTTACAGTTGTATTCTTAGCCTCATGCGGGGTATCTAATAGAAGCACATCGAGAGACTTTAACTCAAATTCAAATTCCTCCCGATCTACTAATGACATAAGTGCAATTGAATCAGGAGAAGCAAGCTGGTATGGGCCTGATTTCCATGGTAGACTAACTGCTAATGGTGAAAAATATGATATGGATGGTATGACCGCAGCTCACAGAACATTGCCATTCAATACTCAAGTACTCGTTGAAAACCTGGATAATGGAAAAACTGTGGAGGTTAGAATTAATGATCGAGGTCCTTTTGCAAAAGATCGAATCATTGATTTATCACGAGGTGCCGCAACAGCAGTTGATATGATTGGCCCAGGTACTGCGCGTGTTCGAATATATCTTGTAGGTAATAACGGCAACCTTCCTGATAACCTAAAAGAAGCCAAATATACTGTCCAATTAGGCTCCTATGCTGATCGTGAATTAGCTGAAAAGAAATCGGATGAAATTAGAAGTAGCTACGTTAAAGAAGTAAAAGTAAATGGAGAGACTTTCTACCGTGTATATTTTGGTGATTTTTATAATCCCGCTATTGCACTTGAGGCTCAAAATAGACTCAAAGGTTTAGGTCATGAAGGTTTCGTAAAGCAAGTTGATCACGAATAATTTTATTTCAAGGGATTGATACTGTTTCAATTTGGGTTAGTGCCTTGAATACAAGAAACAGATATACATGAAAAAGAAGATTATAATTATAGGAAGTGGTTTTGGTGGTTTAGGTGCTGCTTCACGATTGCTTTCAGCTGGTCACGATGTAACCATTATTGAAAAGAGAGATAAACTAGGTGGTCGTGCTTATGTTTATGAAAAAAATGGCTTCAAATTTGATGGAGGTCCGACAGTAATTACTGCTCCATTTATGTTTGATGATATTTGGGAAGCAGCTGGTAAAAAAAGATCTGATTATGTAGAGTTTGTTCCATGTGATCCCTTCTATCGTATTTTTGATCATAATAAAGAAGTATTCAATTACAATAATGATCATGAGTTTACGATCAAGGAAATTGAAAAACGGAATCCTTCTGATGTAAAAGGATATGAGAAATTTCTAGGTACAACAAAAGCCATCTTTGATAAAGGTTTCACCGAATTAGCGGATAAGCCTTTCCTAAAATTCACAGATATGTTAAAGGTTGCTCCAGACCTTATCAAACTGCAATCTTACAAAAATGTATATAAGTACGTTTCTCAGTTTATAAAAGATGATTTCCTTCGCCAGTGTTTCTCTTTTCACCCATTATTAGTTGGTGGTAATCCATTTGATACTACTTCCATTTATGCAATGATTCACTATTTAGAACGTGAATGGGGTGTTCACTATGCAATGGGTGGCACAGGAGCTATTGTTAACGCTTTCGAAAAATTGATTACTGAACAAGGTGGTACATATCATCTAGAAACAGAAGTTGATAAAATTCTTGTAAAAAACGGAAAGGCAGTTGGTGTTCAACTCAAAAATGGTGAAAAACTTGATGCCGATATCGTAGTATCCAACGCTGATGTTGGATTCACCTATAAGAATATGATTAAGTCTGAACATCGCAAAAAGTACACCGATCGAAAAATTGATCGTACAAAATATAGTATGTCGCTTTTTGTAATTTATTTTGGGACTAAAAAACGTTATTTGGATTCAGGACTAGCTCATCACAATATTATTCTTGGTAAAAGGTATAAAGGCTTACTTGACGATATTTTCCATAAAAAACACGTCGCAGATGATTTTTCTCTATATCTGCATATGCCTACAATTACCGACTCTAGTATAGCGCCGGAAGGTCATGAAGGGTTTTATGTACTTTCTCCTGTTCCACATTTAGATAGTGGTACTGATTGGAACGAATTTGCTCCAAAATATCGAGATGCTATCATGAATTTCTTAGAAGAAAACTATCTCCCTGATCTTCAAGAAAATCTAGTTGCTGAGCATTATATAGATCCTCTTCATTTTCAAGAGGTTCTAAATAGTCATAAAGGGTCAGCATTTTCTGTTGAACCTATTTTGACACAATCAGCTTGGTTCCGACCTCACAATAAATCCGAAGATGTAGATAATCTTTATTTTGTTGGGGCTGGTACTCATCCTGGTGCCGGTTTACCTGGAGTACTTTCATCTAGTATTATTGCCGAGAATTTAATTGGGAAGGCTTAAAAATTACTATTTGAAAACAAAGAAATTCTGTTGAACATTGACAATTAATTTAATTTAGAGATGTATTTCAGTTTCGGCCTTAAGAGTGTTGTTCTACTATTCTTTTTTATACAAGGTCTGATTTTTTCATTTCTTTTATATACAAAAGGGAATCAACAAGGAAGCAAAGCGGCAAAGTGGTTAAGCGCTTTTATTCTTCTTTGCACCTTCTATATCGCCCCCTGGATGTTTGGCCATGCTGGTTGGTATGGGCAAGATGGTTATAGAGAGTTTTTATTTTTTATGCCTTTTCAGCAATTTTTTTTGATGGGGCCATTAATTCTATTCTATACACGAAGTCTAATATTTCAGGATCGTGAATTTAAAAAACCTGACTTACTTCACTTCATCCCAGCATTAATTTATCTGATTTATTGCATAATAATATTTATTACAGATGTTATAATATTAGATGAGTTTTATTTTTATGCAGATGGTAGAGACAAAGACTTAAATCCTCTATATCAAATTTCTGGTTTATTATACCTCGCTGTATATGTGATTCTCAGTATAAAAATCTATAACATATATAAGGCTAGAATCTATGATCAGTATAGTTTTGCTGAGTCTATTGTTTTTACGTGGCTTAAAAAATTTCTCATTTCATTACTTATCATATTAGCAGTTAGAATTCTATTCTTCATCTTCTATCCTGATTGGGGTGATTTTGGAGAGAAGTTTTGGTACTACGTCATTTTTGCTATTCTAGCATACTATATTGGACTAACAGGATATACTAATTTAGTGGAGTTGAATGTCCCATTAGCAACAATTGGATTAAAATATCCTGATTCTAATGTTGATAGTATTAAAGGAAGTCAAATTACTACAATTGAAAATCTAGATAGCTTGAAGTTGGATTTAGAGAAACTCATTACAAGAAATAAACTTTACAAAAACCCGACCCTTACTTTAAATGACATCGCTACAGAAATGGACTTAGGTTCAAAAGTAGTTTCAGCTGTTATAAATCAGGGATTCAATCAAAACTTCAATGATTTAATAAATAAATATCGAGTTGATGATGTAATTAACAAGTTCAAAAGTGGTGAACAGTCTAAATACACATTACTTAGTATTGCACTCGATAGTGGTTTTAATTCGAAAGCTACATTTAACCGGGCTTTTAAAAAGAATACATCAAAAACACCTCTTCAGTATTTAAAAACATTGAATTAAATTAGTTTCAAATCATGATTTGAAGCTCTTTGAGTAATTAAAAGTACGATTATAGGAAAAATTTTAACTATTCGATTACAATGAAAAGAAACTACCTAAGCTTTTTTACTCTTACTTTTTTTCACTTTCTATTCTCATGTACTACTGAAACAATTAATTTAACGAATGATGAAATCTCGGCAATTGATTCTGTTCTGTATAAAGATGTACCCGTTGGCGCCCCTGGTTTAGCAATAGGAATAGTTCAGGATGGACAGGTGATTTATGAAAAATATGCTGGTTATGCAAACCTAACAGACAGCACCTTGTTAAATCAAAATTCAAGGTTCAATATTGCGTCAAATGGAAAACAATTTACTGCTTTTACTGTTCTCACATTGCTGGAACAAGGTAAATTAGACTTAGATGATAATATTCAGAATTATTTACCGGAAATATATTCTGATAAATTGTTCACTATAACTATTAGAGATCTTATCAATCATACCAGCGGCATTCGTGATGTCTATGATCTTTGGGCATTACAAGGTAAAGTATGGTGGGAAGTAACTAGTAGTAATGCTGATGTAATAGAATTGCTAAGTCGCCAACAAGATCTAAATTTTGAGCCAGGAACAGAATATTCATACTCGAACTCAAATTATATACTATTAACTGAGATAGTTGCACGAGTTACTGGAAAGAGTTTTAGAACTTATTCTGATGAATTATTTAATGACTTAGGTATGGTAAATACCTCATTTGAGTCAGACCATAAAGATATAAGAGGTGAAATTGCTGAACCTTACTTTAACTTTGATTCTTGGTTTAATTATGATTGGATTACTGATGTACATGGAGACGGGGCATTATTTTCTACCCTACCGGATCAGTTGAAGTGGGAAAGCATAATTCAGACAAATAAATCTTATCCATTATCTGCCGATTTGATAGAAATAAGTCAGAAACCTATACAATTGTCTGAGTTTCCAAATTACGGTTATGGATTGGAATTCGGTGAGTATAATGGCCATGAAATTCACTTTCATTTAGGAGCAACCGGTGCTTTGAAAGCAGTCACCTATCGCTTTCCTAAAATGAATCTCTCCATTGTCGTATTAACGAATAGTGGAAAAGTAGGCCCGGAACAAACAACCAAAGCAGTTGCTGATATTATCTTGGGTATAGAGAATATTGAAAAGCCTTATTTAACAGCTCCTGCAAAAGTAGGTGATCGAGTTGAGTTATCAGATATCACAGGAACTTATCAGTATGGTACTGACGGTGGAATCTGGAAGTTCGAAGAACGTGAAGGTGAGTTATTCTTACTTAGAGAAGGTAGAAATGATACAAAGCTAATTAGAGAAAGTGATAATGTATTTCAGCAGTGGAATGATGCTCCATTTAAGCAGGAGTTCACACTGAATGAAGATGACGATATGCAAGTAACCGCCTATTATCATGAACCTGCTCCATTTACTTTAACTCGTATCAATTCAGACTTCACCGGTTATGATTTTGAATCATTATCCGGTTCATATCATAATGAAGAAACAGGAGTAGGTTTAACACTCAATTACTTGAGTGATAAATCCTATGAATTTCTTCTGAGAGAGGAACAGTATCAGACTGAGATTCTTAAACCAGATTATTTTAGAGTGGCTGGTTTTACCATCATTTATGAAGAAGGAGATATTCTGCTTAACGGTAATAGAAATTCAAATGTGAGGTTTAGAAAGAGTCGATGATGCTCTTTTGAAATTATCAATACATCTTTGAAATGTTAAACCAGGCTAACTAAAAATGGGCGCCAAAATTATCACCATAGGTGATAAAAAGGATATTCTCATAAGTAGTGGGCGAATATGAATGTTCGATTTATCAATGAATAGCCAAGAAAAACCCAGTTTTAAATAAATCTATTTGTTTGGCTTATTAAGAAACCACCCTTGTTTATTTGGTTTCTAAGAGAGAGATTCTTTTATGAAAGTAAAAGCTTGTCTCATTCAAGATTCTCCTATCTTCTTTAATAAGGAGAAAACTCTTCAAAAAATTGAGTCTGTCGTCAATAAATACGCGGCAGAAGGTTGTGAGCTTATTGTATTCCCAGAATCTTTTGTTCCTGGATATCCTCGAGGATTTTCATTTGGGGCAAAGGTTGGATATAGAACTGATGAAGGAAGAAAACTTTATTCTGTTTATCATTCTAATAGTTTTGATTTAGAGAGTGAGGATTTATCACGTATTGAAAGACTCTCCAAATTATCCGGAGCATATATTATTTTAGGTATAACTGAAAAGCAATCATCAAATGGAAGCTTATACTGCTCAATGGTATACATCTCTCCTATAAATGGACTGCTTGGTGTTCATCGAAAAATAAAACCCACTGGAACAGAACGTACGATTTGGGCAGAAGCTGGTGGAGAATCACTAATTACTTTTGACACGAAAATTGGGAAGCTTGGTGGTTTAATTTGCTGGGAAAATTATATGCCACTTGCTCGAATGGCAATGTATCAGCAGGGAATTGAAATATACATTGCTCCTACGGCAGATTCACGCGAAGAATGGACAACAACAATGAAGCAAATTGCATTGGAAGGACGATGTTTTGTTTTAGGTTGCAACCAATACTTCACAAAGTCAATGTATCCTCCAGAATATCAGCATTTGGTAGAAAATGAACCCGAAGAAATCTGTAGTGGAGGAAGTGTTATAGTGTCCCCTCAAGGAAAAATTATTGAAGGACCTATATTTGGAAATGCGGGAGCTCTAATCGCTGAACTTGATCTAAATGAGGTAGTTCAAGCCAAACTCGATTTTGATGTTAATGGTCATTATTCAAGACAAGATATATTTCAATTTAAAGTGCTAAATCAACCCAAAATTAAAAAAGAAAAATAAGTTCGTACATGATAAAATATTCCAAAATTTTCTCTACATCTGTTTGGCTTTTAGGCTTAACTCTAACTAGCATTTCTGTAGAAGCACAAACTTATGCCAAACAGGGCATGGTGGTTTCCGATAGCGATATTGCTTCTAGAGTTGGAGTAGATATTTTACAGATAGGAGGAAATGCAGTAGATGCATCCATTGCAACAGCCTTTGCACTAGCAGTAACACATCCCCAAGCTGGGAATATCGGCGGTGGTGGGTTTATGGTCTATATGAATTCTGAAGGAGCCTCCACGACCATAGATTTTCGTGAAAAAGCTCCAATGGCTTCTACAGAGACTATGTATTTAGATGATTATGGAAATTACATCGATGAATTAAATCATGAAGGGTCACTCTCGGTTGGAGTTCCCGGAACTGTTGCTGGAATGTATTATGCTCATCAAAAATATGGTTCATTAACTTGGGCAGAATTGGTAGAACCTGCTGTAAAATTAGCCAAAGATGGATTCCCTTTAAACTGGATGCTTAGAGGACATGCTGAACGTTATAATGAAATGGAAGCTGACTATCCATTTATGGCGAATTTCTTCAACGATGAAAATGGGGAATTAGTTGAACTAGGAGCTCTTTGGAAACAACCTGCATTGGCTCAGACTTTAACTAAAATTCGGGATCAGGGAAGAGATGGATTCTATAAAGGAGAGGTTGCAAAGAATATAGCTGACTTCATGCGAGAAACTGGCGGAATTATAACTGAGCAAGATTTAGAGGAATATAATGTCATTGAGCGAACTCCAATTAAAGGAACTTTTAAAGGTTATGATATCATCTCAATGGCACCTCCTAGTTCAGGCGGTGTAGCTGTTGTTGAAATGTTAAATATTATGGAATTAGCTGATCTTCAGACTATGGAGTTCAACTCCAAAGAATATGTTCATCTTGTGGCAGAAGCAATGCGCCGGGCCTACGCTGATAGAGCTGAACATTTAGGCGATCCTGATTTTAATACAGATATGCCTCTAGATAAACTGACATCTAAAGAATTTGCTCAAATGCGATTTGAAAATATAGATTTTGAAAAAGCTTCTGTCAGTGATTCCTCAATGTTTGGTCAACTCTATGATGGAACAAATACTACCCATTACTCAGTAATGGATAAAGATGGAAATGCTGTTTCTGTTACCTATACTTTAGAATATTCCTATGGTGCAAGAATAGGTTCCCCTAAGCTTGGTTTCATTTTTAATAATGAAATGGGTGATTTCAACCCTCAACTAGGAGTAACAAACAGTCGTGGTAGAATTGGTACACAGCCTAATAAAATTGAGCCAGGAAAACGAATGTTATCAAGCATGTCTCCTACAATTGTAGCAAAAGATGGAAAACCAGTTTTAGTAATTGGGAGTCCAGGTGGTAGGACTATCATAAATACTGTATTTCAAACAGTATTGAATGTCTTGGAATATGATATGCGTATCGACCAGGCAATTGAGGCTATGAAAATTCATCACCAATGGCTTCCTGATCGTATTTTATATGAGTATAATTTACTTTCACCGGATACTAGAAAGTCTCTTGAAATGATGGGACATACACTTGTTCCAGTATCTAGATTGGGAGTATTAATGGGTATAACATACGATCCAGAAACAGGAACTTTAATTGGTCATTCCGATTCTTCTAGTATGAATGGTGCAGCAATTGGCTACTAAGCTCTAGCTAAGTATTTTTTCATTTAAGGTGTTTGAATTTATCATTATTCATCGTAATATTGCGATGTAACAATTATACACTATGGGAATTACTAAAACCAATCTATTTACCGAGGAACAAAATAACTTTGCAAAACTTGCCAAGGTATTTTCACATCCTGCTCGAGTAGCGATTATTCAATATTTATTAGAATGTAATACTTGTATTAATAGTGATCTTGTAGAAGAACTGGGTTTAGCTCAAGCAACGATTAGCCAACATTTAAGAGAGCTAAAAGAGGTTGGAATCATTCAAGGTACTATAGATGGAGCCTCAATGAATTACTGTATAAATGCTACCATTTGGAATAAAACTCAAAAAACATTTTTGCAGCTTTTCAAAAGCTATACCAATTGCTGTTAACACTTAAATCATACTAAAATGAATTTAATTGAAGTAAAAAACACACTTATTGATTTAGAAGAAATCTCCTTTGTTTTACCAAACGGGGTATTGGTGCCACGCCATTTTCATGTTACTGAGGTTGGTTTGGTGAGTAAACATTTTATTGATTGTGGTGGAACACTTAGAAGTGAAGAAGTAATTAATTTTCAACTCTGGAATGCCAATGACTATGATCATAGAATTCATCCTGAAAAACTATTGTCGATAATTGAGCTTTCAGAAAAAACTCTTGGGCTTAAAAACCTTGAAATTGAAGTAGAATACCAAGGAGAAACTATTGGAAAATATGGGCTCGACTTTAATGGTTCAGAGTTCTTACTTACAACTAAGCAAACTGATTGCTTAGCAAAAGATCAATGCGGAACTTCTACAGTTAGTAGTTTTTCTAAAACTAATTCAATCTGCGATCCTGCAACAGGGTGTTGTTAATTAATCCTTAATCATTTAGACATTCTTAGTCTAGCGTTCTCCAACTCTATAGGTTTTCTTAGCACTAGCTTCTACATCTTCTCGATAAAAGGCTACATCTTTAAATTCTACATCGATATAGCGCTGGGCTTGATCATAAAAATGAGGTGAATCAGGGTCTCCACTTTGACCACCAGCTAGTATACTTTTTGCTTTTACTTTTTCCCCAAACTCAACTACGGCCACAAAGCTATTTCCAGACGTTCCATAGATCTTTTTTGTGTCATAAGTTCGAGCTCCATAAGATGCTAAAGCGCCCCATCTTCCTGAAGCAAAACCAACGGGTAAACTTGGCTGATTATCATCGAAATGAGATTGGATATTTCCATCCAATCTTTGAAATCGATTTACTTCTCCCCAGGCTATATTCCAAGTTCCAAAATCATTTTCAAGTTGATCTAGTGTAGTTGTTAATACCTCTAACCGTTCTTTATAAGAAGACTTCGTTCCATAATAAGTGAACCTTTCCATGAAATTTAGCCCATCTGGAGTCTCTACTTCTCTCATTAAATTAATTCCATAAAAATGTGCTATAGACATAGCAACCGAATTTATATTCGTTTTAAAATCCCATTCTTTCAGAATTTCAATCGCTTCTTTAGGGATTCCGTACTTATCAGAAGAGCGATCATAAGCTTGAACTACTCCTGGTATTAGCTCTTCGAACGCAGGAATTCTTGGATCATAAGCTAAATCTATTAATCCATCTAAAGTTAAGTTTTCTGCTTTCGAAAGAAGATCGATTGCATGAACTCCACGAAAATTTTCTCCTGTCCCAGTCATATATTCTGGGTAATCTTCAGGTTTAGGACTGAATTCGTCGGCGGCTGTAAATGGAGTTGAATTACAATTTTGAATCCATCCATTTCCGGGATTTAATAAAGTTATGGCTTCATCAACTGGATGTAATCCTTGCCAATCTGTAGCAGGATTACTTCCATCAACTGGTTTTCTATAATCGAATTGCTCGTCGCGAATTGGTATAAAATTTCCATGAAAGTATCCAATGTTTCCTTCTGAATCAGCGAATACTGTATTGTTAGAGGAATTTGTTTTTATCTCCATCATTTCTCGAAATTCATCGTAGTTCTTTTTCTTTGTTC
Organism: Balneolaceae bacterium; assembly: GCA_965212165.1. Taxonomy (GTDB): domain Bacteria; phylum Bacteroidota; class Rhodothermia; order Balneolales; family Balneolaceae; genus RHLJ01. Next base: position 314,159 of record OZ243096.1, read on the forward strand.
GTGAATATGACTGTTCCAATGCTTTAACGGGTTCCCACATCATTGCAGTTGCAACCCACTTATCTTCTATCATATGGGTAATTGGTCCATGATGTGTTCTATACGTTGGAAATGTTTTTTCCTTTAATTCACCATCCTCTACATAGCTTAAAGTTATTTCCGAAGTTTCTACATCTCTCCATTCCTCCCCGTATTTATACATAAGCTTTCCATCACGTTCTTCTACCTCTTCTAAGAACTCATCCATTATATCAGTGTAGGTAGAAGTATGCATCCATCCTGTGTTTTCATTAAACCCTTGATAGATAAAAAACTGACCCCATGTTACTGCACCATATGCATTCAAGCCTTCTTCACTTACTGCATGAACTTCTCCTCGGAAATAAAATGATGTATGTGGATTAATTAATAGCATTGCATTCCCTGATTCTGTTAACTCGCCAGAAACAGCGATTCCGTTTGAACCTTTTGGCTCTTCATAAGGATCAATAACTGTTAAACCATTACCCAGTTCATTTAAAGAAAGTGAAGCCTTTTCCTCATAAAACGCTTTAATTCTTCGTGTTGAAATTCTTTCTATATCACCACCAATCGACCCTTCACTAAAATACATTGGCATCCATGGCTCAAACTTAGTAATAAGTTTAGGTTCTACTTCAGGATGTGTTTCTAAGTAGAAATTCAACCCATTGGCCCATGCATTACATAATTCTTTTAACCAATCTGGAGCACTTTCATAATTCTCTATTGCTTCTTCTTTGCTCATAAATAGTCTTACTCTAAGGTCAGAATACAAAGATTCTTCTCCTTCAATCTCTGCTAGTCGACCAATTGCCCATATATAATTTCGTTCAATTCGATTAAAATCATCTTCTGCCTGAGCATACATTAATCCAAATACTGCATCTGCATCTGTTTTACCATAAATATGAGGTACACCAAAGTCATCTCGAATTATGGTGATATTATCTGCCTGCTTTTGTAGCTCATTTTTAGGTTCACAAGCCGTAATTAATAGAAGAAGAGTGCTAAGTGTTAGTAAAAAGTATTTCATAGTATGATCAGTTAGTTTTTTCAAAAATAGCTTTCCAAATTGAGATTAAAAATTCGGTTTACATATTATGATTTACTTATCGGGTTTTAATTAATAGGCATAAAAAAAGCGAAAGAGTTTGTCTTTCGCTTTTATAGAAATTTATCTTATTACTTAAAGCTTGCTTGAAGAGCATCCCAATCTTGTAAAAACTTAGCCAGTCCTGAATCTGTAAGTGGATGGTTTAACATTGCTGTAATTACATTTAATGGCATAGTCCCAACATCTGCACCTACTTTAGCGCATTCAACCACATGCATTGGATGTCGAATACTAGCAGCTAGTACTTCAGTTGGATATCCATAGTTTAAATAAATTTGAACTATGTCTTTTATTAATTGCATGCCATCACTAGAAATATCATCTAATCTACCTAGGAATGGTGAAATGTATGTAGCACCTGCTTTAGCGGCAATTAATGCTTGAGTAGGAGAAAAGCATAGTGTACAATTTGTTTTGATACCTTGATCTGAAAATGTTTTAATTGCTTTAATTCCATCTTTAATTAATGGAACTTTAACAACTACGTTATCAGCAATCTTTGCGATCTTTAATCCTTCCTCAACCATCTCATTGTAAGTAGTGGAAACTACTTCTGCAGAAACATCTCCTTCAACAATGTCACAGATCTTTTTGATGTGACCTTCAAAATCACGGACCCCAACTTTTGCGCATAAGCTTGGGTTTGTAGTTACTCCGTCCAATACGCCAAGATCATTAGCCTCTTGAATTTCTTCTAAATTTGCAGTGTCGATAAAAAATTTCATGAAGAGAAATATTTGATGTTTCTATTAAGCCTAGATAATACGGAAACCTCAATTGCAAAACATTTCAAAATGTAAATTTTGCATTGCGTTTTTTTACATCCCTTTATTATTTAAAAGTGAACTAAAAGGCGAAATTAATAGTCTTACACTTTATAACAGTAATAATTCAATACAAGTGAACAAACTATTTTTTTCGGCGTTACTAATTTCAATATTCTTTTTGGGTTGTGGAAACTCAGATCAAGCTCCTCAAAATAACTCAGGTGGTGGTGGATGGTCCTCAGGCGGCTTTGGTGGTGCTAATAGCGGTAGAGTTACAAGTGTAGAGGTTCAGCCTGTTACATTAAGTTCTATAGCTGATCAAGTACGATCTTTCGGTACAATAAAAGCTCAAAACGTAATTGCTATTACTCCACAGGTAAGTAATCGTATTACTCGTTTCTATGTAGATTTAGGTGATACAGTTAATCAAGGTCAACTTTTAGCTAAAATAGCTGATGCTACATTCAGAGATCAGCTAAACCAAGCAAGAGCTCAACTTTCTCAAAGTGAGATAGCTCTGAAAAGAGATAGTTCTCAATTTAGCCGTCAGAAGCAATTACTTGATAAAGATCTTATTAGTGACTCTGAGTATGACATCGCTTTTGCAACATATCGAAACTCACTAGCTCAATTTGAGTCGGCTAAAGCATCGCTTACTCAAGCACAAGAGAATTTTGACTTTACAGAAGTTCGCTCTCCAGTACGTGGAGTAGTTACTTCCCGAACCGGTGAAGAAGGCGATATTGCTACTAATGGCCAAGCCCTTTTTGAAATTGCAAACCTTGTTGGCTATGAAACAAGAATATTTTTACCTGTTCAAGATTGGAGATTCGTAAAAATTGGTCAAGTAGTTACTTTAAGAGTAAGTAATGAGTCAAGAGCTACTGCTGCTGGTGTTGTTTCTCGTAAAAGCCCTCAGTTAGATCCCACAACAGGTTTAGGTGAGGTTGTTATTTCACTTACAACTGTTGGTGAATCTATTTACCCTGGTGTTCTTACTGAAAACGTAATTGATATTGTTAATAAGCCAAGGGCTATTGTTATTTCAAGAAGTGCCTTAGTTGAGAAAGTTGAAACGGTAGTAGATCCTGAATCTAATACCATTCAACTAGATCGTACATATTCAGTATTCGTATCTAATGGAGATTCAACTGCTGAACTTCGTAAATTGGAGTTAGGTATTGAGCAAGGTGATAAGCTCGAAGTTTTATCTGGTCTTAGAACTGGTGAACGTATTGTTATTACAGGTCAACAAAGTCTTCAAGATGGCGGACGCATTCAAGTAGCTTCAGGAGCTAACTTTACTTCACCTCAAGCTCAGCCAGTTGCTAGCGCTAGTGGTCGACCAGCAGGTGTTGGACAAGGTAGCGGTCGACCTGGTGGTGCTGCTTTTGCCAATATGAGTGATGAAGATCGACAGAAAATGAGAGCTAGAATGCAATCTATGACTCAAGAAGAGCGTACCGCGCTAATGGATAGTATTAGAACTGCTAACTCGTCAACTAATTAAGATGGGTGGTTTATCTAGATTAGCTGTACAGCGACCTATTACATTTTTAATGACCAGCCTGATTTTAATTGGGTTTGGTATTTTTGGTGTTATACAGCTCAGACTCAACCTTTACCCTGATGTAAGTTTTCCAACCATCACTATTTTTACAGGGTATGAAGGCGTAGCTCCTGAAGATATGGAAACGCTAGTAACTCGCCCAATTGAGGAGACTGTTGGAAGTATAAGTGGTATTCGTAGAGTACGTTCTCTTTCAAGCCAAGGTGCTTCCGTAGTAAAATTAAATTTCAATTGGGGAACAGATCTTTATGAAGCCGAAAACGATGTCCGTAAACAACTTGGTTTCGTTGCTAGGACAATACCTCGAGACGCTGAAACGCCTCTTGTTTTTAGTTACGATCCAAATCAAGAACCGATTGTAGTTCTAGCAGTAACTTCTGAAGTTCGCTCACCAAGAGACCTTCGGACTTATGCTACACAAATATTAGAACAACGAATTGAAAGAATTAATGGAATTGCATCTGCAGAGACTTCCGGTGGACTGGAACGTCAGATAAATGTAGTGATCGATAATGAAAAAATGAGATTATACAATATCTCGATTTCTGAAATCTCTACTCGTTTAAATGCCGAGAATATTCAAGTCCCTGCAGGGCAGTTAACCGAAGGTAATACAGTATATTCTCTACGAACAATGGGGGAATTGAAAAGTGTAGAACAGATTAAGAATACAGTTGTAGCTGTTCGTGAAGGCCGCTCGTTGTATCTACGAGATGTTGCAAATGTGGAAGATGGTATTGCACAACCAATTGGTAATGTTCAAGTAAATGGTGATGATGGAATCATTATCAACATTTATCGTCAAAGTGATGCAAATGTTGTTGTAGCTGCAGAAGAAGTAATTTCAAGTCTCGATGATATCAAGAAAAGCTTACCTGTTGATGTAGAAGTTGAAGTACTTACAAATAAAGCTGAATTCATAAAGCTTTCAATTGAAAATCTACTTCTTACTGGTCTTCAAGCTATTATATTAGTGGTATTGATCCTTCTAGCTTTTTTAAGAAGTGGACGTTCTGCATTAATAATTGCTATCTCTATTCCAGTTTCTATTATTACAACATTTGCGGTAATGAATTTTGCTGACTTAAGCTTGAATATCATATCGCTATCTGGTTTAACCCTTGCTGTTGGTCTTGTTGTTGATGATGCCGTAGTAGTTCTTGAAAATATATTCCGTTTTAGAGAAGAGGGTAAAAATAGAAAAGACGCCGCTATTATGGGCGCAACTGAAGTTGCCGTTCCAGTAGTTATATCAACATTAACTACATTAGTGGTTTTCTTACCTATTCTTTTTGTACCAGGTATTGCTGGATTCTTATTTCGCGATTTAGCACTTACAATTTCATTTTCACTTTCAGTTTCTTCACTGGTTGCTTTAACTCTAATACCTATGATGACTTCTCAGTTCTTTAAAGATGGAGAAGAATCATTTCAAGCAACAAATAAAGTGGCCATGTTCTTTAGTAACTCACTAGAGAAGTTAGAGAATGCATATTCAAAGCAATTAGATTCAGCTCTTAAGCATAGTGGATTAATTGTTTTAGCTTCCGTTTTATTTTTTGGAGCAACCTTACCTATTTTTAATAGTCTTGGTGGAGAATTCTTTCCAAGAGTAGATGAAGGCGCTTTTACACTTGAAGTAAGTAGAGAAGCTGGTGTTAGTTTACTTGAATTAGAACGTTCGTTCAAACAAGTGGAAAGTGTAATTCGACAAGAAGTACCAGAAGCCCGAATCGTTGTTTCTGATTATGGTGACAAAGAAGGTATTGAAGGAGCTGATAATCCTGGTGGTTTCACGGGTACTGTTCGTGTTGAATTAGTCTCACTTGATGATAGGAATCGTACTCAATTCGAAATAGTCGGAGATATTCTTAATAAACTTACTATTGTACCTGGTATTGATGTTCAGGAATTAATTCAAGATCCGTTAAGTCCGGATGGAGAAAATGGGCTAATCGTTCAAATTTTTGGATATGAAGCTGATATCAAGAAAAACCTATCTGATGGTGTGAAAGAAAGAATTACCCAAATAGATGGCGTTGTTAGTGCTTATAGTACTGCCGATCAAGGAAGACCTGAATTACGACTTATCATGGATAGAGAACGTATTTCTTTGGTAGGTATGAATACTAATCAAGTAGCAAGTGCTATTAGCGATGCTGTTCAAGGAAGTATTGCAACTAGTTTCGTAGATCAAGGTGTGGAGTTTGAGGTAAAAGTTGAACTAGACCCTAAGCAAAAAGCGGAATCTACTGATTTAGAAAGTATCCAAATTCGAATACCTTCCGGTGAATGGATGCCTTTAAGTAACCTTGCTAGAGTAGAACGTTATACTGGCCCAAGTAACGTTACACGAATTGATCAAGAACGTGTAATTGAAATATTTACAGAACTAGATGGTGTAGATTTAAAAAGTGCTTCAGCTGAAGCTCGTGAATTACTTGACCAAATTGAATGGCCAGATGGTTATAGATATGCCCTTGCAGGATCAGCCGAAGAACAAGCTGAGTCTTTTGGTTTCTTATTAATTGCTTTTGCGATTGCTGGAGTTCTAACCTATATGGTTATGGCTTCTCAGTTTGAAAGTTTAGTTGAACCGTTCATAATTATTTTCACAATTCCTCTTGCACTTTCTGGGGTTTTGATTATGCTAGGAATTACAGGAACTGCAATTAGTGTTACTTCAATGGTAGGTCTTATTCTTCTTTCTGGTATTGTTGTGAATAATGGAATTGTAATGATTGATTATATCAAAATATTGCAAGCACGAGGTTTATCTAGACATGAAGCTATTGTTCAAGGTGCAACTAGAAGGCTTCGACCTATTTTAATGACCGCCTTTACAACCATCCTTTCAATGGTTCCTTTGGCTCTTGAACTTGGTTCAGGTTCGGAAACATGGAGCCCAATGGCAAGAACAGTAATTGGTGGATTAACAATGTCAACCTTTCTAATGCTTTTTGTTGTACCGAGTATTTATATGCTAATAAATAAAGGCGTTGGTAATCTTGGCTTTGATGCCATACATAAAGAAGATCCACTTCAACAAGAGGAGTTAGTATCATGAAAAAATTCAGCCTTACATCAGGGATCCTGAAACGCCCTATTACAGTAATAATGTGTACTCTTATTATTGTTGGGTTTGGTATTTTTTCGCTAACAAATTTACGGGTAACACTTTTTCCGTCGCTTAATATTCCAGTATTAGCCGTTTCATCTGGGTATCAAAATGTTGCTCCTGAAGATATTGATAGACTAATTGTTACTCCTATTGAAGGTGCGGTTTCTGCAATTGAAGGAATTGAGTCGTTAGAAGCTAGAGTAAGTAGAGGAAATGCTTTTGTAATCCTTAGATTATATGATGGAACTGATATCCGTAAGACAGAATTAAAAGTTCAAAAGGCTATTGATCAAATAAGAGCGGACTTACCACAGGCAGCTCGTGAACCAACAATATTTCAATTCGATCCAGAGAATAGACCTATTATGCAACTAAGCATTAATTCGAGTCTAAAAGGATTAGATGAGCTTAGAAACATTGCAATTGAAACGGTTGAACCAAACCTTGAACGTTTAGTTGGCTTAGCCTCAGCGGATACAAGAGGTGGTTTAGAACGTCGTATCTATATTGATGTATCTCCAATGAGCCTAGCTCAGCACAATATTGTACCATCTGAGTTAGAAAATGCAATAAGTTCAAATAATACTCAGCTCCCAATGGGCAATGTAATTGCACAGAATATAAGCTATAGTGTTCGTGCAGAATCGTTATATGAAACGGTTGAACAGATTAAAAAAACTATTATCAAGGTTTCTGATAATGGAGTCCCAATTCGTGTCGAAGATGTAGCGGATGTATCTGATGGGTTTACAGAAGTAACCAGTTTAGTAAATGTAAATGGGAATAATAGTGTATCTATTGAAGTTCAGAAAAACTCTGATGCAAATACACTCGATGTTGTAAATGCTGTTAAGGTCCTTGTTCCCGAATTAAATGAATTATTACCTCCTGGGGTAGAATTAAGAATTTTATCTGACGAAGGTCGAGCAATAGATGACTCCATCAATAATTTAGCCCAATCTTCTGTAATAGCACTTATTGTAGTAATATTTGTGATCCTCGTTTTTATGGGTGGATGGAGAATCTCATTAGTTGTTGCTATTTCTATTCCTGTCTCCATTGCGGCAACATTTGCAACTATGTATGCAATAGATTTAACCTTGAATATATTTACGATCTCTGCTCTAGCATTAGCAATCGGACTTTTAGTGGATAATGCTATTGTAGTTGCAGAAAGTATTGCAAAGAAAATGGAAGAAGGTAGTCGTCGCTATCAAGCAGCTTTATCTGGAACAAATGAAGTTATTGGCCCCTTACTCGGATCAACTTTAACTACTTTGGGTGTTTTTATACCTATAACTTTGATTTCCGGAATTCAAGGTATCTTTTTCAAGGAATTCGCAATCACTATTAGCTTTGCAATTGCAATCTCTTTTATAACATCTATTATTTTAGTGCCTGTTATATCAATTCTTGTATTAGATAGAGACCAATTTAATAAACGAAATTTCATGTTTAAAGCTATCCATAAGCTTGAGAATGGATATGGCTTAATATTGCGTTGGATTTTAAAGCACAAATGGATTCCAACTCTAACACTTATAGCTTTGATATATGGCACATTTACTATGTATACAAGCATAAATAAAGAAGGATTTCCGGAAAGTGATTCTGGAGAAATTGATGTAAATGTGACCTTACCTGAAGGCACAAAGCTGATCAAAACTGTTGAAGTAATGAAAGGCTTTGAACAAATTCTTCTTGAGAAACCGGAAATCGAAACCTTAGTTTCTTCTATTGGAAGAAGTCGCTGGACTGAACAAACAAATGCAGGAAGTTTTACCATTCAACTAGTCTCTGTTGATGAAAGAGAAATAACTAGTAATGAGCTTGCTGCTACCTTAAGACAGGAATTAACAGCACCTGGTGTAAATATTAGGGCTTCTGTTGAGGGTGGCGGTATTCGATTTGGCGGAAGAGGTTTTAGATCTGGTGGTGGCTCTGTTCGATTAAGCCTAATTGGACCTGAAATGACTGAAATGCTTAAAATCTCAAAACAACTTGAAGATAAGTTTCTAGATGACCCGAATATTATATCAGTTGATAATGGGCGAACCGACCCAACTCCTGAACTTCAATTTATTGTAGACAGAGACCGAGTTGGATTGTTAAATTCAGGAATACTTGAAGTTGCTAATAATCTTAGAACACAAACTTTAGGTAATCAAGCTGGTTTCTTCCGTGCAGAAGGACGAGAAATTCCAATTGAAGTACGAACAGCTAAAACATCCTTAAAATCTAGGGAAGATTTGTTTGACCTTGAAGTACTTCAATATGAAGATCAACGAATACCAGTTGTAGCAGTTGGTGAGTTTCAAGAAACAAAAGGAGTTGATTCATATTCCAAACGTAATAGAGAAATTCTGCTAGATGTTAGTATTCAATTTGATGGTGATGCAACAACCTATCGGGAATTAATTACGAATTATATGACTAATGAGGTAATTATGCCCGAAGGTTATCGATATGAATTTACTGGAGCCTCTCAAGAGGCTCAGGAAGGTGCTAAACAATTCTTATATGCAGGTTTAGCAGCATTAGTACTCATGTTTATGATAATGGCATCTCTATTTGAGAATTTCCGTGATCCATTTGTAATCTGGTTATGTATTCCAATGGCTTTGTTTGGTGCATTGGCTGGTTTAATATTATTAGGTTCACCATTAAGTACAACCGGGAATATTGGATTATTCATGCTCGTTGGTATTATTGTAAATAATGGGATAGTACTTGTTGATTATATGCACTTACGAACTCGTGGAACCGAATTTGATACAGCAAAAGACTCCGAGTTTATGAAACGTATATTAGAAGCATGTAAAAGAAGAATGCGACCAATTCTATTAACTGCAATAACAACTATTTGTTCAATGATTCCATTATCATTAGAACTTGGTGCTGGCGCTGAGATTTGGTCACCACTTGCAAAAACTGTTATTGGTGGACTTACATTTGGTGTAGTATTCACATTATTTATTACTCCAGCTATCTCAGTAGGTCTTAAGCAGGTGTCTAATTGGATTGGATCACTTTTCCGTCGTTTTAAAACTCGTTCTACCGTCCAAGTTTCATAATGAATTTCTAATAGCAATTTATAGTAATTGAAATACGATTTAACTATCCTTAGATCAGATATAAATATTAAATACTAATGTCATGAGTAAATCAGGAAATTTTTTAGCAGGATTATTAACTGGAGCATTAGCAGGTACTGTGCTTGCACTACTTTACGCTCCAGACTCAGGAAAGAATACAAGAGATCGTCTTTCTTATCGCTTAAGCAACTATCGCGATGAGCTTACCGATTTGATTACAGAATTAAGAAAGGAAAAGCAGAAATTAGTATCTGAAGCCAAAGAAAAAGGCGAGAAGGTAGTTGTTGAAGCTAAAGAAAAAGCCGAAGACTTAATTAGAGAAGCAGAAGATTTATTGGCTTCAATTGATTCTGTAAAAGAAAACTAATCATAAATAACACTCTTATATAAACTAAGAGTTATTTCCTATTCGAATTAAAAATCATTCGGTTTCTTTTTTCTTATTTAGCTCATAAATCTCATCGAATAATAGAGTGTCAACCTTTATTGTAGCCTGTTCTCTTAACATCTCAACTTCACTGTTAATACGATCATATACTTTATAGCGAGTTTCTAAATTCCCTACTCTAGTTTCTATATTAACATCCTCTACATCTCTTTCAACTAGCTTAAATACCATCCACCCTTCAGAAGCGGAATTAGCAATAACAGGCATTCCAATTACCCCTTTTCTTACTAGCGTGTAATCAGTATTTGTAGGATCAATAATACGATATTCAATATTCTTATAATTATCATAGCTTATGGGTAGGCCTCCTGAATTTATATCAGCTTTGATTTCTTCAGCCTCCTTAACATTTGCTACAGGTATTTTCCAATAACTAGCTCGTATCTGAACTACTTTATTACTTATTAGTCTCTGTTTAAAGCTTGAAGGTACTTCGATTGATGTTGTATCAGATACAGCTTCTATTGCCAATTCTGTCTGATATAATTGAGAGAGCACATCATATCCTCTACTTTGCACTTCCCGTACAACTCTTTCATCATTAGAATACTCTTCTTGGTCCGCAAGTTGATAAAAGACTTCATTCCTAAGAGCTCGACCTAAAGATGCACCAGTTCTATTCTTCGACTCATTAAATGGTAAATAAGGTAACCATTCTAGGTAGTCTTGGAACGTAAACTCTAATCGTTCACCTTTTAACAAGTAGGTAGCTAATATTGTATTGTTATCTAATGATTCACTTAATGATCCAATACGCTGATCATCCCAAAAATTTGATTCCTGCTCAATATTTTCAGTTGCATTAATAATCTGATCTTCAGACATATTACCAATGCTTTCTCTCAAAATTTTTAGGTTTTCGACATCTACCTCAACCAAAAGAGTCGACATTAAATCTCTTACATAACTATTTGATACTAATCTTTGTTTTCTGAGCTTAACCTGACTAGAAATACCTGGTTTCCTTACTTGGTATTCATCTTCTGCAAGTATAGCAGGAAACTCTATAAACTCTACATATACGATATGATATCCGAATAAACTTCGTACAGGTTTCGAGTATTCACCTTGATTAGTTGAAAAAGCAGCTTCAGCAAAAGCATCATCTACTCCAAAATAAGTTACTGGTCCAAGATAGCCTGCCAATGAATCATATTGCTGAGTCTCAAAATAATCGTTAGCTACATCAACGAAACTTTCTCCATTTTCTAATCTCTGATAAGGTTCCCTTAAGTCAGCTTCATTAATTGAAAATAACTGACGGACATATACTTTCCTCTGTTTTTTTGCATAAGCCATCCGTACTTCTTCATCAGTAGGCGTATCAATTAGCTTATCCATTTCGTCAATGAAATAATAATCTATCATTGACTTTCGCTCTCTATACTTAAGGGCTTTTAAGTAAATGGGATCATCCAACAAATCTCTCTCATTAGATTTATCAGCAAGTACTAGATTATCTATTAACTCATTTAGAAATAGATACCTTCCTGTTTTAGTATCATTCTGGCCTGTCTGTATTAATCTCCGAACATATCTGCTTTGGAATTCATTAACAGATACTTCTATTCCATTAACATCTATGAGTGTTTTTTCTAGCTCATCTATTGGTGCTTTTTCAGAACAAGATTGAAAAAAGAATAAAACAAAAACTATTATAAATAAGAATGGCTGCCTCAAATTGAAGCAGCCATAACTAAACTGTGTTTTTAGGGTCATCTAAAAATAAAGCTTTAAATCTATCATTGTAGTTTGACCAAGATACTCATAAGGTACTTGTGCAAAATCAACTCCAATTGCTAAACCAGTTGCAGTTTTAAGGATAAAACCAGCACCATAAGTAAAGTGAGAATCTACTCTATCACCAAGTAAAAGGTCTTTGTAACCAGCTCTTGCATGAAACTTAACAGTATTTGATAAGTAGCTTAATTCAGTACCTGAATCAAGATTTAAATCGTTGTCGTTAGTCTGTTGAGCATCAGTTAGTAAGAGTAATTCTAAATTATCCTTTTTGATGGCAGGAATCTTTAAACCAAATCTAAATGAAAGCGGTAAATCCCATTTATCCATATATACTCTTGCAGCCACATCTTCATTATTACCCTCACTTATTGGATCAACATCTAAGAAATATTGACTATTGATCCCATCCATCTGCATTTTACCACCAAAATTACTGATAGATGCTCCAATAGTTAGTCCATTCAGATAATCTGTTTCTAGTAAGAAACCAACATCGACAGCAAATGTTTCTGCCGTCATATCATAGATTTTTTGTTGAATTAACTTAGCAGTACCACCGAAGTAAAAACTTTCAGTTAGGTTTTGAGCGTAAGTAAGACCAATACTCAAGTCATGAGCTCCAAATGTAGCTCCAGTACCTTCCTGTTCTTCTACTGTTCGAACGTCCATCCTACCGTAATCAACAAAATTAACTGCAAAACCAAAGTTCTTCCCAGTATTGTTGCCAATAGGGAAAACTAAAGCAGCTCCATACGCACTTACATCAACAAACAGTTCATTAAAACTAAAGAAAGCTGAACTATTACTGCCTGCATCATTTTTAACTGCTATACCTGATGGATTCCAATACATAGCTTCAGCACCTGAAACATTTACTGTATTCGCATGTCCAAGAGCGGCACCTTTTGCACCAACACCCATTGTTAAAAATGGAGCTGCTGACGTTCCTACTCGGCTTTGACCAAATGCTTGCGTAGCAGCAAGTAGTACAAAAATCTGTAATGTGATTATTATTTTATTCATGAATCTCATATTAATCTGGTTGTATACTTGCTATTATTTTATGACTGCAAACTTACTTTTGAATTCTCCAATTCCTGGTGCTTCTACGTGATAGAAATACACACCATAAGCTACATCTTCGTTATTGTCAGTAAGAAGATCCCATGAAGCTGATCCTTCATTAAATGCCCCATCATGCACGATAGTTTTTATGAGCTCGCCACGAACATTGAAAATTCGTATTGTACATTCTTTTGGCAGTTTCATGAAGTTAATTTTACGTTCACCTCTACCAAATGAATTAGATGCTCTTTCCCAAGAAGCGGCGCCTATATATGGATTTGGAGCTACAAAAATTTCGTTTAATTGATCAGCTGCCAATTCATTATTTAGCGTACTTTGTTGTACACCAAAAGTGAATTTATCATCAGAACCAAATGATCTAGATGTAGATATTCTGATCTTATCTCCTGGTGATGGTGCAACGTTACCACTACCTGCTGTAAATTCTATAGTGAATCTATACCTTTGATTGTTGAAGGCATCTCTTTCAGCTATGAATAATATATCACCAGAACTCAAATCATCACTGTCATCATTGTCCCGTATGAATAAAGCAGCTTGGGCACCTGAATTCACATTTCTTGCAAAAACAGGAATATCGAACCTACTAAAGTTGTTACCAATTAATCTTGGGGGTGTATATAAACTATCGGCAGGATCTACAAATAGTATTTCATAATCACTATCAGTAATTACGAAATTATTAACATCACCTGCATCATCAGGAGTTATCGTAATTTGCCAATCTGAATTTACCCCATCTAAATTTGCAGGATCTAATCCAAATGTCTCATTAGGTAGACCTTCATTAGATACGTAACCGGTTTTTGATGTAATCACATTACCAGGTGAATCATTAAACAAGTTAATGTTAAACCCATCTATTACACTCGTTGTTGACTCAAATTTAGAACCTGATACTATACGATCTCCACTAGTTAATTCAGTTACACTATATGTATCAGTTATTCTGAAATCACCATTCGGTGATGCAGTATCAGCAAAAGATACTTCATAAACCTTTGTTTCATCCAAAACTTGATCAATTACAACATTTAATGAAGCATAACCAGTAGCAGAACCTTCAGTAACATTGCTTAAGTCAACAGTAGAACCACCACTCTCATAACCTGCAGGTAATGTTGTAGGTGTAACAGCAGCAGAGTTAGAACTAGTACCAATTACTTCTCCAGTAAAATTCACTGAGATTCTAAACTTATTCTCTTGAGGATCAATACCTTCAGCTCCTGTTGCTGGATTCGCTAATACACCTCGATCATAAGCAACTACCGAATAATAATATGTTTTACCATTAGTAACATCATTATCCACATAGAAAAACTTCAAACCTGAATCACTACCAAGGTCATATACTGCATCACCATCAAAAACAGTAGTATTACCTTGAATTCCGTTTACTAAATCATACTGAGCAATTGGTTTATTAAATGTTGGCGTTCCATTTACATCGGTAATTGATCTTGAATCGGTAAATACATTATTTGTTGATTTGTAAACTTTATAACCTTCAAAATCAAACTCCTGAAGAAATCTATCAAAACTACCAACAGATAAGGTATCCCAAGATAGTATTACTTGTTCATCACCACCAACTGCCGTTAGAGTTGGAATAATAGGTGGTTGAGCAAAGTTATAATCAGCATTATAGATATTCTGAACTGTTCTTCTGTTTTTGAAAAAATCTTCTTCGTTATCACCAAATATCCAAGCTGTTGAAAAGAAATCGGTTGATTTTCCAGTAGGATCATTTGTACTTGCTAACCCAACTTCTCCAGAAACAAAAAGAATGAAAGGTTCATCATTTGCAACAGTCCCTGGTCTTTCATAATCGGGATTTGAAAATAAATGCTCTTCAATTTTATCGAATAACCAAGTGTCATCTCGTAGATTATCTCCACTTTCGTATACAGGTCGAGTATCTAAATCAAAACCAGTTAAACCAATTTGATCAGACTCATCAACATCTAACTCGTTGAAATTTGGTTCACCATTATTCGGCATCCCATCACCTTCACCATCATCAGGTCCTGGATAATTTAAATCAAATGGTCCTAAACCATCTTTACCAATATCATTATTTAATATCTCACCATCATCCCAAATTCCGTTACCATTAGAATCTAAAAAGCCAACCCAATCAAGATTTTCATCTGATGTGTACCACTTAAGAGCTTTTGCCGCTTCTCTTTCTTCAACTGGCTCACCGTGAAATGCTTCAAATCTAGTTAGATCGTACTCAGCAGCAGCATATGCTTGTATTTCAGGTAAAGTTGTTAGTAGTTGAAATGATTCATCAAATCTAGACTCATCAGTTATACCATCAAGGTCATCATCAAGTCCATTGTTATCATTAGCAGGTGATTCAAGAAACGCAAAACCTGTATAACCTAAATTATAATTTGAACCACCAGTAGTTGGTGTTCCTATTCCATCAGAATCCCAACCGAATACCACATCCTGAAGATCATCAAAACTAGCGTTATCATCATTTTCTTCGTTACCTAAACCATAATCAACGATTTGCGCAAAAAAGAGTCTTTCATGTGAGTAATCACTTTTGTTACTAATTCGATAAATTAGGAACATCGTATCTTCAGCAAGTACGTTTGCCCATTGAAATAACCGAACTTGCATTTGTAATCCAAATCCACCCATACTTGGGTCAGTTAATGGACTAGGAAGATAAACCCCATCCGTACTGTGTGGACCTGCCTGAAATCCTTCATCTGAAGATAAATCTTCTATCCCTACAGCATATTCTAAGTCAGAAAAATCATCAATCACATAAAAAGATTCTAAATCTGCACTGGCGAATCTACCATCTCTACCATTCCAAGTTCCAGGCCAGCCTGCATCTTCTTGATCTAGTTTATCTGGCCAAAATTGAGGCCATGACGTTTGATCATTTGATAAAGCTGGAGTTGGAGCTGCTGAAAATGTAACAGGATCAACTCGCAACGGGTTGTTAAAACCCGGAAGTGGTAGCCATCCCCATACGTTGCCTGAATAAGGACTTATTCTACGACCAGCTTCTCTATAATTAATGATCAGTGGATTTAAAGTAGTATCTCCAGGAGCACCAGGTCCTGGGTTCCAAGCTTGGTAATCAGCGATTGAAGTAATATCAGCAGAATTAGCTCCTTCAACGTACCCAGCTACTATTACACCAACACCATCAATGTGTCTTCCACCAACTGTTCTTGGCCAAACACCCCAAGGTAAATCATTCCATCTCGATAACTCACCATGATTACGAAAGTTGGTTTCAATTAGGTTACCATCTATTACCCCTCTGGCAATAACGTCAGAATCACCTCTATATACGACTCCATTTAAGGAGTCTGGAATATTTTGGGCATTAAGGTCTCCAATAACTGATACTAAAAGTATGGTAAGGAGAGTAAATTTTATTTTTTTGAACATAATCCTTTTTTCTAAATCAATTTTTTAACTAAAATTTTAAGCTAAACCCTACTCTTATGGTTCTTGGCGGCCCTAGTCTTTGTTGGTTAATAAAGAATTCACTATAAGAATTTAAACCTCCAGGAGTAGAACCTGATTTAATTCTTTGGCTAAGATCGATTGATTCCGTTGCTAATCCAGTATCATTATATACATCCCAATCAGGTGCAGAATCAAAAATGTTATCTACCTGTAAAAACAATTGGAAATCTTGCTTTAGAGCAAGAGGCTTATAAAACACTCTAGCATCAGAATTAAACCAAACAGGTTTATCTTCATTGTTAGGAATAGTTGATTGAACTTGATTTCTTTCTGAAGTGTATGGAGTTCCTGTTTGTAGACTATTAATAGCCGATATAGTTAAACCAAAATCACTATTCCAAGTAATGGTGTTATTCAAAACATTTCTTCTATCCCAATTTAGTCTATTCACTTTCACAACAGGATCTTCACCATTGATCTGTCTGTTAAAGTTTTCATTAGGATCAGAAGCTGACCCACTAGCAAATTGTAATGTATAATCAATAGTCCAGCTAACTTGTCCAGATCCTCTTTGATATAGAGAAAGTGTAGTTCCTTTAACTGTTCCATAATCTAAGTTTACTAATCTAGAAACGAAACCACCATTTCTATCTCGTGCAACTTCTGTTCCAGATAAACCTCTAATATCTTTTGAGAAAAGTGTGAAGTCAAGAGCTAGTGTTTCTGTTAATCCTTGCTGTAAACCTACTTCAAACTGTAATGTTCTTTCAGAACCTAATTCAGCATTACCATAACCTGTATTAGAACCAACTATACCTTCAAACTCATTGTTTGAATACAATAAATTTAAGCTAGGAGTTTGGAAGAATAAACCGGCAGAAAATCTCATTACACCCGTTTCAGAAATTGGAAAAGCAATACCTAAACGTGGGCTTATTTGGAATGAAGGATCTGCTGATCTTCTGTTAAGAACAGAATCGCCAGGGGCTCCATTTCTATCTGGTATTCTTTCGTCTCTAATTTGTGATACATCGATTGGAACAACAAAATCTGGTTCGAAATAATCAAACCTTATACCAGCATTAACTATTAGGTTTTCAAATTCCAATTTAAACTGTGAATATCCTGCTGCCTCATAAGGGCTTACCTCAAGTGAGGAATTGTTAAGAGGATTATTTGATCTTACCGGTTGTCCAGCTGCATTTGTAGTTATACCAAAACCTTCATTATCTAAATTATGGAATCGAGCTGATAATCCAGTTTTGAATAGTACTGTATTATTTAGTTGAGATGTAAAATCTGTAACAATGGTATGAGTTTTGGTAATATTTTGACCAGAACCTAATTCGTTTCCACCCATGTTAAATGCCGATTCACCTTGTTGAGTAGTCAATTGTGGCGGAGCATATCTTGAATCTAATACACCAGTTGTTCTTGCATCATTATATAAATAGCTCTCACCTAAATCATTTAAATAGCTATAAGAAATGTTAGCGAACGCGTTATCACCTATAGTATAACGTAATCCTAAAATGTGAGTTTGAGATCGGTTATAGTAATTATTAATCCCATTTGGATTGTATTTAAAACCATGATTATAGTTTCTACCGTCACCATCTTGAAAAAATAAATTATAATCTAATTTTAATCTGCTGCTAAACTCATATACCAATGAAGTGTTAATTGAATAACGCTCATTTCTATTTAACTCTTCAAAATCGCCGCTACCAGATGCATTCAACAACCAAGTACTTGGATCTCCACCACTTGACACACCACTTTGAACATCATTTGGTCTGAAAATATCGCGTCCAATCAAATGACCTGGATTTGTTATATAACGGACCGTAGTTTGAAAGCCTAATTTATTCTTAATAATTGGACCACCAGCTGAAACCTGAACATCATAATTCTTAAATGTTGATGATGCTTCTGTATAGGTTACTTTTTCTTGAGAAAAATCACTAGCACTTAAGAAATTTTGCTGTGTAGTATTTTTAGAAACAAATTCTAATTCCCTACCACTTACAATTGTTCCAGCATATGCTAAAACGTTTGCAGACCATTTATCAGAAACTCCTTTTGTAACAATATTTACAACTCCACTAAGAGCCTGACCATATTCTGCGTTAAAAACTCCACTAATTACCTCTAAACTAGAAACCATATTTTGTTCTACTTCAAAAGAGGCGTTATTATCGAATGCATTATTAATAGGAACTCCATTTACAAGGTAGGAAACTTCACCAGTTCTACCACCTCTAAAGTGACCATCAACAACACCTGCCTGCTGATTAACAGCATCATTTAAACTTATAATAGGTAAATCTTCTAACTGTTCAGAACTAACGTATGCAGTAGTTGTAGTTCTGTCTTTTTCTACAATAGGACGTTCGGCAGTAACAATTACTTCTTGTCCTTCAATAACCTCTTCTCTTAATGTCACATCAATTTCGGTAGTACGATCCAGTCGAACTGAAATTTCTTCTACTCTAGTAGTAGCGTAACCAATATATCTGAATAATAATATATAAGTGCCTGATTCTAAATTTATCATGGAATAGTTACCATCAATATCGGTTAAAACTCCACGAGTGGTGTTTTCGATATTAACTGTAACCCCAATTAAGGGCTCTCCTGATTCATCTACAACTTTACCACTTATCTTGCCTTTTGATTGGGCAAAAATAGACGTTGTTGTAGTGAGTACTACTATTAAAAGCAGAGCGAAATATTTGAAGGGTATAATTCTTTTCATAGTTATGAAAAATTAAATCAGGTACAACCGAATGTTGTACCTGATTGGATTTTAATATTAAAATAAGTTGGACTTATTTGATGAGCATCATTTTTCGTGATTGTACGAAATTTGGAGTACTCAATCTATATAAATACATACCTGAAGCCAGACTAGAAGCGTCAAATGCTTGTGTATGTTGTCCTGATGTCATTTTTTCACCCTGAAGTAGAGTAGCTACTTTTTGACCTAACATGTTGAATACTTCAAGAGTTACATTGCTAGAGTTAGCAAGGCTAAATGAAATATTTGTAGTAGGGTTGAAAGGATTAGGATAGTTTTGGTCTAAGCTAAACGTCAATGGCTGATCACTAGTACCAGCATCTTCGTTAGAAACAACCATATCTGATCCAACAAAAGCTATTGTTACCCATCTTGCTGGAGTATTCCACCAATCATCCTGACCACCTTTTGGCGACCATCCAATTTGAGTATCACGAGCAGTTGCATCATTGTCATTCAATGTTACATTGAATGGATATAAACCAATCTCAGTACTTTCTGGGAAGTCAAATGCTGCATCTTCTGATGCTCCACCTGCTAATGTAGAGGTAGTGATAAGACTTAATAGTCTATATCCAGTATCAGTTTCTTCACCGATAGTTTGAGAATTAGCAATCTCACCATCAAAAGAATTTCCACCACCATTTGCATGGATAAATGGTGCTCTATCAGACATCATACCAGCTCTAAACTGCCAATCTGGTGTTTCACCACCTAGGAAATCTTGGTGAGTTGATCCTTGGATGAACGACTCAGGTGCATAGTTTCCAAGACCCATTTCCCAACTGTCATAGTTCCATGCTCCACCAGAACCAATAGCTTCAGAAGCAAATGATTTTATATCATCTGTTACTTCTGCATAAATGATAAGTAGGTTTTCAACTGCGTCGTAACCAATCCACCATTTACCAGAGATATCATCATCACCATCACCGCCAGTACCATTCTCAATTGTTGCATTTGCTGCATTTATTTCAAATGGAGCATAAGTATCTGGGAAGAAACCAGCTAAAGCTGAAGCTGCTGGTACTACTTCTGCATCTAATGCGTCAAATACTGCATCAACAGCTTCTGTAGATAATTGAACAGCGTAATTTGGAGCAACTGTCATTCCAGTTGTGATAGAACTAGTAGTCAATTCACTTTCAGTACCACTTTCAGTTTTAGCTACAACTGCATAATGAGCATCGAAGTCGGTAGCTAAACTTGCATGAGGTGCAGAAGTTGAATGTGTTAAACTTAGACCTGTTGAATCAACAACAGAACCAATCATGGTAACACCTGGTTGATCTAAACTATCGATTGCAACATCACTGAAATATACATCATATGAAGCAGCACCTTGATCTGTTACTGATACTGTAACTATTCCATCAGTTGTCGCTAAAGCAAATGCTGGAGCATCTGGAGTAATTTCTCTTACTCTGCTTACAATAATATTATCAAACCAAACTGTAGAAGTATCTGCAGAAACCTCGAAGCCAATTTTCATATTAGTCCAGTTTTGTGTTGGGCTAATGTTTAATGTGTATGACTTCCATGTATTAGTTAACTCTACTGTTGGTGCAAAATTAGTCCAGTCACCATCAGTACCATTATTTCCAAAGAAAGCTTGTACGTTTTTCGTCTCTGCTGATGTTTTCGCATCAAAAGAATACAAATATGGACCAGCATAGATAGAGTCTACTTGTGCTTCATTTAGCTCTTGTACAAACTGTACATCGTAGCTATTTACAAGGTTCATGAATTCTGAAATTTTAACAGCACCATTATCTGCTGAAAAAGTAGCTTGGCCAGTTCCGATTTGAGTCCACGCAGCACTTAAAGAATCTGCACCTATTACGATTTCACCGTCAATAAGAACGTTGTCATCAACTTTTCTTAATACAATGTTATCAATAAACAAACTAGAAGTATCAGTAGAAACTTCAAATCCTATTCTCATAGCATCCCAAGTTTGAGTGATATCAGTAGTTAAAGTGTATGATTTCATAGTATTATCTACCGTTACATCGCCATCACCAGGTGATTGCCAGTAACGTGCCCAAGAACCACCTACTTCCCCTAAGAATACGTGAAATTGCTTTGCATCAGCAGTAGTTCTCGCATCAAATGTTAATTCAAAAGTCCCACCTTTAGCTAGTTCTGCAATCTGAGCTGCATCGAAAGGTTGATTAACTTGAAAATCATATTGATTCGTTGTCTCGACCATATTGGTAAAAGCTAATTCACCATTTATGACACTTGAAGTACCTGCAGTACCTTCCGTCACCCATTTTGATGACAATGAGTCGCCATCAAAATTGCCATACATAACAACATTGTCTCCATATGTTGTGTTTTGAGCAATAGTTGATACTGAAAGTCCAACAGTTAATAACATCATTAACAAAAATGATGCTACTTTCTTTGTTGTAGCTTTGATCATGTTTTATCCTAATTTCATTAAAGTTTTAATTATAAAGATGTATCACATAGAACAGATATATGCACATTTATGATACTTAAATTTATACCTAGCTATTTTAGAGAATCGCTTCCAAAGAAACAACTAAAAAAAGATAGTTTTTTCGGCCGTTGTGGGAAAATTTCCCATATAAGCATCTATTTTCGAATCATTATCAAATGAAAGCGCTACCATAGCATGATTAATAAGAAAGCTAATTCATTCACCCATGAAAGCGCTTCTTTTTTTGCGCAAAATTGTTATTATGCATGATAATAATTATCACATATTCGGTTATTATTCTATCGGATATTCTTATTTACCAAAATGATTAAAGCCACCTTACATGATATTGCTGAAAAAACTGGGTTATCAGTATCCACAGTTTCTAGAATTCTTAGAGGTGAATCGAAAACTAGTTCCGAAAATGTAGCTTTAACCATTAAAACAGCTCTTGAAATCAATTATCCAATTAACTCAAGGTTGTTAAATGGAAGGTATAGCTATAAGAATAAGATAAGAGTGGCTTTAATTACATCATTCTATCCAGAAGAATTCTATTCTACCTTCTTCTTTGGCTTTAACATGGCTTCTGAAGAGGCTAATGTAAATTTATCTCTTCATGTTTTTAATCCAGAACATGGAAGTCTTTATGAGTTTATAACCGAGTTAAGTTATAATTCTATTGAGTCTGCTATCTTATTCTTACCAACTCTACAAGAATCTGATTATCAAGACTTGATTACAAACATCCCTAACGATTTTAATATGGTGTCGGTTGCCCCATTATTTAATCCAATTTTAGATACTGTTACATTTGATTCTTACAGAGGTGGCTATATAGTCGCTCAGCACTTTTATGAGAAGGGCTATAAAGAAGTAGGGCTTGTTACTGGACCAATTAATAAAAATGAGTCTTTATTAAGAAAAAATGGTTTTCTAGATTTTGTAAATCAAAAGCCAGAAATGAATTTGGTATGGCAATTTGAGGGGGATTATAGTTTAAAATCTGGGAAATCTGCCTTTGAGAGTTATAAAGATGCCTCAAAAAAACCAAGAGCAATCTTTTGCAGTAACGATTACATGTGTTTAGGCTTTTTAGAACAGGCCTCAAAGAATAAAATACAAATTCCTGAAGATGTAGCTATTGCAGGATATGATGACATCCCAATTTGCGGTTTTGTACATCCAGCTATCACTTCTGTACATACTGATCATGAAATGTTAGCCAAGAAAGCATTTAATATTTTAAGTGAAAAGATGGAGCATTCAAGTCCTCATACAGGGATTTTAAGCGTTATCCCTGTTACACTTTCGATTCGCCAATCTTCTTAGAAAAAAGCCTACCTAAAGTACTTTCTTAACTTGGTCTATATATTAAGAGTGAGTTACTAATTTTGTTGAGTTAGATTTACAAATTTTTGATAGTACTCTCTAGCTTTAAGTGTATCCCCTGTTAGTATATGATATCGGGCATAATTATATACCAATCGAGCAGATTCTGAATCTAATTTTTCACTTTCTCTTAACCAATACCCAGCTTTATCCAGTTCATTATTCAATAAATATAATGACGATAATACATCTATATATCGAGGATCATAATTACCATCATTTAAGATCTGGGTAACCATATTCACCAAATATGTATCCATGGACCTATTATTTACTGCGTACTCAATTCCTTTTTCGATTAGATCAGTTGAGTTTAATTGCCATTTTAATAGCTCATAATAATGCGTAATTACCGCTGTAGAATCATTTTCTTCTTTGGCTCTATTAATTACATCGGTTAATGCTAAAGGTACAAGTCTATTATTCCTAGCTGCACTAGCTGCAACTGAATCTGTGTAAGATTGAGATATGTAATTTTGAAATATTTTCTGAAACGCAAACAATTCTTCATCAATAGTAACCCCCTTAGTAAAAGGATATCCAACTAATAATCTAGAAATTGAAGTGCTTGAATGTGTTTGCTCGAACCTACTAACCTGTTGAGGAACATTAAACCCATTTGGGCTATAGTAATCTTTTACTTTCTGCATTTCTAGAATGCTCTTGTAAAATAATTCTGCCATTTGAATATGACCATATGCATTAGGGTGTAAATGGTCTGTAAAGATAGATTCATCTTCTATACTGCTAACCGAAGAGTCTCTAAGTAGTTTTTGTATATCTACCATATTCACCCCTGTTCTATTGGATGATTTAAGTATGAATTCATTAATTCCTTCTGGACCTCTAAATCTAATTCCATCAAGTTCCTTAGCTTTTTCAAATTCTTTTAGTGCTTGTGTAGTATTCTCTTCGTCAAATAACTGTTGTGCATTGTTATATGCTACTAAAGCATCTTGGTTCTCACCTAATGGAGGCTGATCCTTTAAGTTAGATGCAATTGTGCCTATAAATACTGGGATCTCTTCATCTACAAATAGATCTATAACATCACCGATATTACTTTCGAATTGACGAACCCCACTATTGTACAAATCACTGCCAATTTCAATATTAGATTCCTTAATAACCTTTGCCATAAGCGTGCGCTTCTCGGGATCTGCCTCAGCCTCACCTTTTAACACACTCTCTAATACTTGAAACAACCTTAGGTTTTTTAAGCTAAGAACCAGTCTTTTTACAAATATGCTATTTACCAAACCGAATTGAGTTGTTGCTACACCAAATGATCCATAGAATTCATTATGTCCTGCATAAATGATTACTGCATCTGGATCATATGGCATTACCCTTTTGGAAAGGTCTCTTATTACATAACTATTTACAGCAGTCATGCCCAGATTAATAACCTCAACATTTAGTCCATTTGTATTTAATAGTAGTTTTTGTTCTAACTGATTGGCAAAGCTATAATAAAAGTTATGAGGAAAGCCTAGGGTAGACGAACCTCCAAACACAAAAACTCTAAGTGTGTTTGCTGCTTTTTCTTTTTTAAACGGATTTGGTGCAATATTAGGTTGAAAGGTAGGAAAGTACCTTTTTACAAATTCTGGGTTCGCAATTAAGTGGTCTGTATTTGCGGCATACTCAATAAAAAGGTCTTGTCTTTCATTACTGTAACTAGATAGTCTTAACCCAAGTTCAATTATTGCTAATATTAGAACTGGAAAAAGTATCGTTATTAACCAGAATAGTATTTTCTTTTGGTATGATATAGACATTCGTAACTATGCTTAAAATTTTATTTAAATTTGTAATATATCAAAAGACTAGTGTTGTAACCGCTCCAGAGCTCAATGATATTGAATAATAATTTCCATCTATTGATAATTCTAATTTTTTACTCCCATCAGTATCGTTAAGAACAATTAGTACTATACGATCATCTGGAGTTTTAAATGCAACATTTGGCAAACCATTTATCTCATTCGATGAAACCCTTACTGAACCTGGCCTAACAAATTTAGATGCATGTGCAATAATATAATAAGCGGGGTTTCTTGTAATACTATTTCCCTCTATTGTTACACCTCCTAGGCATCGGTCACAACCACCATCGGTGTGTGGATCTTGGTTTTCATCTGCAGCAAGATTCCATTGTAATACATTTCTACTCCAGTTTCGAGTTGCACCGACAATAAGGTTTCTTGTGTGCCAAGCTAAATCACCAGAAAAATTACCAGGCGCTCCAATCCATTGTTCAGTAAAGTAAATATTTTTATCAGGATGAGCTTCATGTACTTCCCCAAGTGCTGAAATACTTCCTGCATAAAAATGAAAAGCAGATCCATCTATATATTTTTTTGCTTCTGGATCATTTAAAATATTAATCGGGTAGTCGGGGCGGTCTGCATTATGATCCCATATAATTATTTTTGTATTAATATTAGCTAGTTCAAAAGCTGGACCTAAATGATTTTTGATGAAATTTTTCTGTTCATTGCTCGACATTACCATACTTGGATTGTTCCCATCATGCTGAGGTTCATTTTGGATAGTAATTGCATCAATTTTAATCCCTTCAGCCTCCATAGCTTCAATGTATTTAACAAAGTAATTAGCATATACATCATAGTATTCTACTTTAAGACTCCCACCTACAGTACTATTATTAGTCTTCATCCAAGAAGGGGCAGACCATGGAGATCCAAGAATCTTTATATCAGGATTAATATTGAGTATCTCTTTTAAAACAGGAATTAAATGAGATTTGTCTGGTTCTAGACTAAAACTTTCTAGGTTTATATCGGTTTGGCCTTGTGGTAAATCATTATAAGTGAATGGTGCTGCATCTAAATCGGAAGCTCCCACACTTACTCTTAAATAGCTTATGCCGATTTTACCGTCACCTTCTCCAAACAATTCATTTAATAACTCTGACTTTTCCTCATTATTCATATTATGGATATGGAATGCACTTCCACCTGTTAAAGTAAAACCAAAGCCATCAATCTCTTGAAATGTGATAGATGAATTAACTTCTAAAACGGTATTTGTGGTTGTGTTAGTAATTGAATTTATCCCTCCTTCAATTTCTTGAAATAACGCTTGCTGATTTGAAGTTGTCAGCCACATTGATGGACTAAAAGAACTACTTGGTTCTGTAGTTTTACATCCTATCATTAATAATACGATCACAACTGCTATCGTCGATCTAGATTTTATCATTCGTAAAGGGTCTTCAATTTTTTTATTGAAAATAAAATAGCAAAACTTCAGCTATCATCTTGAACTTTATTCTATATGTACAGCATAAAAAAAGCCTCTTCTGAAAACAGAAGAGGCTTTAAAATGTCAAAACAGATTATAGAGTTATTCTTCTCCAGCTACTGTTTCTGTATCGTCGCCACTAAGTGCTTCGAATACTTTTGCAACTTCCACATCACCTTCTTCCATGTCCTTCTTAGATCCAACAACAATATCATTGTAATCTTTAAGACCTGTACCTGCAGGTACTTTATGACCAACCACCACATTTTCTTTAAGACCGCGGAGGAAATCTCTCTTAGCTTCAATAGAAGCTTGAGTAAGTACTTTAGTAGTTTCTTGGAAAGAAGCTGCTGATAACCAACTTTCAGTAGATAGAGCTGCTCGAGTGATACCTAGAAGAATTGGTTTAGAAATAGCTGGTTCAGCTTCTCTAGTTTGCAATTCATCTTTTCCATCTTTGATTAACGTGTTGTTTACATCTCTAACTTCACGACGATCAAGAATAGTACCTTTCTTAAGCTCACTTCCACCTGCTTCAGTAATAACAAACTTACCGATCAACTCATCGTTACGTACGTTCATTTCAAAGCGGTCAACTTTATCGCCTTCTAAGAACATAGTATCACCTGGATCAGTAATTTCTACTTTCTGCATCATGGTGCTAACGATAACTTCAATATGCTTATCATTAATTTTTACACCCTGTAGTCGGTAAACTTCCTGTATCTCATTTACTAAGTATGATTGTACTGCATATGGCCCAAGAATATTTAAAATATCCTGTGCTGGAACAGTTCCATCAGAAAGTTGCTGACCTGCTTTTACAAAGTCATTAGACTGAACAAGAATATGCTTGCTTAGTGAAATAAGATATTTCTTCTCATCAGTACCGTCTTTTGATTTAACGATAACTTCTTGAGAACCTCTTTTTCTTCCACCCATTTCTACAATACCATCAATCTCAGATACAGCAGCTGGATCACTTGGTGAACGAGCCTCAAAAAGCTCAGTTACACGAGGAAGACCTGCAGTAATATCTTTCGATTTAGATGTTGCTCTTGGAATCTTAGCTATAACCTGACCAGAAGAAACTTTCTCACCATTTTCAATGGTAATGTGAGTATCTACTGGTAGAGTACTTTCTCTAAGGATATCACCTTTTCCTTTAACTACAAGCGTAGGAACAAGGGTTCTATCTTTTGAATCAACAATTACTTTTTCACGGTGACCAGTTTGAGCATCAGTATCATCTGTAAAGGTAATTCCTTCGATGATGTCTTTATATTCAAGAGTACCGTCAATTTCTGAGAAGATAAGTGCATTATATGGATCCCACTTACAAAGCTGAGCTCCTTTTGGAACCATATCGCCTTCTTCAACCATCATTTCGCAACCATAAGGCACGTTATAACTGATAAGAACTTTATCTTCGTCGTCAACAATTTTAAGTTCACCTGCACGGCTAAGAACTACATTATGCTCTTCTTCGCCATCGTCGTATACAACAACACGAACATTTTCAAATTCAACTTTACCATCGAATTTTGCTTTGTGCTGAGAATCTGCTTCAAGACGAGAAGCTG
The DNA here is from genome assembly GCA_965212165.1 of Balneolaceae bacterium. Lineage (GTDB taxonomy): Bacteria > Bacteroidota > Rhodothermia > Balneolales > Balneolaceae > RHLJ01. The sequence goes on from OZ243096.1 coordinate 342,062, forward strand.
TACCACCAACGTGGAAAGTACGAAGTGTTAGCTGTGTACCAGGCTCACCAATTGATTGAGCTGCAATTACACCTACTGCTTCACCTTTTTCTACAACTGTTCCACGAGCAAGGTCACGACCATAACATTTCGCACAAACACCGCGACCAGTTTCGCAAGTTAATACTGAACGGATGTCAACATCTTCGATAGAAGTTTCAGCAATTTTCTTTGCTACTTCTTCATCAATCATTTGATTTGCTTCACAAAGAGTCTCATCTGAAATAGGATCAACGATATCATATAAAGAGTATCGACCGATAATACGATCTTCTAATCTTTCAATTACATCTTCATTGTCTTTAAGAGCAGCCATTTTTATACCACGTAACGTACCGCAATCTTCTTCAGTAATGATAACATCCTGAGAAACGTCAACTAGACGACGAGTTAGATAACCCGCATCGGCAGTTTTAAGTGCTGTATCGGCAAGACCTTTACGAGCACCGTGAGTAGAAATAAAGTACTCGAGTACAGTAAGACCTTCTTTGAATGAAGATAGGATTGGGTTTTCAATAACCTCATTTCCTTGCTGCATTGAACTCTTTTGTGGCTTAGCCATCAATCCACGCATTCCACCGAGCTGACGAATCTGCTCTTTAGAACCTCTCGCACCAGAATCAGCCATCATAAACACTGGATTGAAACCTTCACGGTCATCAGCCAATGCTTGAAATAAAGTTTCTGATACACGGTTTGTGGTGCTTGTCCACTTATCAATTACCTGATTATAACGTTCGTTATCAGTAATGAAACCCATCTCATAGCGGCCCTGAATATCAGTTACTTCATCTTTAGCACCGTTAATCAAGTTCGCTTTTGCGTCTGGGATGATAATATCATCTAGGCTAAACGAAAGTCCACCTAGAGTTGCATTTTCATATCCAATTTTCTTCATGTCATCCAAGAAAGTAGAACAACGTGCAGTACCACATCTTCCATGAATATCACCAATCAAAATACGGAGCTCTTTTTTACCCAGAGTTTTGTTGATGTAACCCATTTCTTCAGGTACAATAGCATTGAAAATCACACGTCCAGTTGAAGTTTTTATAACTTCTGTTACTGGCTCGCCTTCCGGATTTAATGCAGTAATTCTAACATTGATTTTCGAATGTATATCAATACGCCCTTGATCGAATGCAATAATTACTTCGTCAGGAGATGAAAAGGTTTTACCTTCTCCATTCTGACCGCCTCTTGGCTTAGTTAGATAATAAAGACCTAAGATCATATCCTGAGATGGAACCGCTATAGGACCACCACTTGCAGGACTCATAATATTGTGAGAACCAAGCATCAATACAGAAGCTTCAAGCACTGCATCATGACTTAACGGTAAATGAACCGCCATTTGATCACCATCAAAATCAGCATTAAATGCTGTACATGCTAATGGGTGAAGTCTAATCGCTTTTTCTTCAATTAATACTGGTTGAAATGCTTGAATACCCAATCTATGAAGAGTTGGAGCACGGTTTAGCATTACTGGGTGTCCGTCAATTACATTCTCGAGAACTTCCCATACAACAGCATCTCTACGATCAACTACTTTCTTCGCACTTTTTACAGTTTTAACATAACCGCGTTCAATCAAGCGACGAATAATAAATGGTTTGTAAAGCTCAACCGCCATTTCTTTAGGAAGACCACACTCATGCATTTTGAGTTCTGGACCTACTACAATTACAGAACGTCCAGAATAATCAACACGCTTACCAAGTAAGTTCTGACGGAAACGACCACTCTTACCTTTAAGCATATCACTTAAAGATTTCAGAGGACGGTTGTTATTACGTACAGCGTTAGATTTTCTAGAATTGTCATATAAAGAATCAACCGCTTCCTGTAACATACGTTTCTCATTACGGAGAATTACATCAGGAGCTTTAATGTCGATTAGTCTTTTTAAACGATTGTTTCTAATAATTACACGACGGTAAAGGTCATTCAAATCAGAAGTTGCAAATCGACCACCTTCAAGTGGTACTAGCGGGCGTAATTCTGGCGGAATTACTGGAATCACACTTTGACACATCCATTCAGGACGGTTTTCAGTATGCTGATTTGCAGTTCTAAAAGACTCAATTACTTGAAGTCGTTTCAATTTTTTCTTCTTACGCATTTGTGAAGTCTCATGCTTCACTTCGTAACGTAATTGGTACGCTAATTCATCAAGATCTAGATCAGCAAGCATAGCTGCTAGTGCATCCGCACCTTCTTTAACGATGAATTTATCATCTTCATCATCATCAAGATCAAAATTGTCTTCAGGAAGTTGATCAAAGATATCATACTTCTCTTCTTCTGAAATTAAATCGCCTTTAGCATAACCTAAATCACGAGCAAGACCCGGATTAATGATTACAAACGTTTCATAATAAACGATACGATCTAGGTTTTTTGAAGAGAGACCCAGAAGGTAGGCAATTTTGTTTGGTAAAGATTTGAAATACCAGATATGAACAACAGGCACAGTAAGTGTAATGTGACCCATTCGCTCACGGCGAACTGCTTTTCTGGTTACTTCAACACCACAACGGTCACAGATAATACCTTTATAACGGATACGCTTGTATTTACCGCAATGGCATTCGTAATCCTTTACAGGTCCGAAAATCTTTTCACAGAAAAGACCGTCCATCTCTGGTTTAAAGGTTCTGTAGTTGATGGTCTCTGGTGTTAAAACTTCACCATGAGATCTTGATAATATAGTTTCAGCAGAAGCAAGGGAAATTCCAATGCTTTTAAAGTCATTCGTTACTGCTAATGTTTTTGTGATTGGCAAGGGTGTTCCTCCGAATTAACAGTGATTAATTTAAGTGAATTTCAAGGCCGAGACCCATAAGCTCTCGTAGTAATACCTTAAATGATTCCGGCACGTCTCCATCAGGAAGGTTTTCACCTTTTACAATGGCTTCATAAACTTTGGAACGCCCTTTCACGTCATCACTTTTTACAGTGAGCATTTCTTTCAAGATACTAGAAGCACCGTACGCATATAGCGCCCAAACTTCCATCTCTCCAAGTCTCTGGCCACCAAACTGAGCTTTACCACCTAACGGCTGTTGGGTAATAAGCGAGTATGGTCCAATTGAACGAGAGTGCATCTTGTCTTGAACTAAGTGATTCAATTTGATCATGTAAATATAACCTACTGTAGTTTTCTGGGAGAATGGTTCTCCAGAACGACCATCATATAGGTTTACACGTCCATCTTCAGGAAGACCTGCATCACGAAGTTTTTCTTTTACATCATCCATAGTTGCACCATCAAAAATCGGTGATGCGAATGTTGTACCGAGCTTCTTAGCAGCCCATCCTAGAATGGTTTCATAAATCTGACCAAGGTTCATACGAGATGGTACGCCAAGTGGGTTTAGACAGATATCTACAGGAGTACCGTCTTCCATAAATGGCATATCTTCAACAGGTACAATTTTTGCAACTACACCTTTGTTACCGTGACGTCCAGCCATTTTATCACCTACCTGAAGCTTGCGCTTTTTGGCAATGTAAACTTTGGCTTTTTGAATGATTCCCGGTGGTAATTCATCTCCTACTTGGATAGCGAATGTTCTTCTTTTTGCTTCACTATCGATTTCTCTACGTAATTCACGATAGTTATGGAAAAGAAGTCTTACATGTTTCACTAATTCTTGATCGGTAGCCCAGTCAATATTCTCATTGATATTTACTGGATCGATTTCTTCAAATACTGATTTTTTATACTTCTCGCCTTTCGGGATAAGTTCGTAGTTACTATAGTCAAGAACTCCTGGTGATGTTTTGTCACGTAGTAGTGAGTACATCTTATCAGCCCATTGCTGGTTTAATTCTGCAAGTTGCTGAGCATGTCGTTCTTGTTCTTGTTCAACACGTTTTTTCTCTTCTTTTCGAGAAACTAACTCATCACGTTTACGGCTGAATAATTTCGTATTGATTACAGTACCGGAAACACCTGGAGGTGTTTTTAGAGATGCATCTTTTACATCACCGGCCTTGTCACCAAAAATTGCACGAAGAAGTTTTTCTTCTGGTGTAGGATCAGTCTCTCCTTTAGGAGTAATTTTACCTACAAGAATGTCACCTGGATTAATCTTAGCACCAACGCGAATCATACCGCGCTCGTTAAGATTTCGGGTAGCTTCTTCACTTACATTTGGAATTTCACGAGTAAGTTCTTCTTCACCACGTTTAGTATCACGAACTTGCTGTTCGAATTCTGTTACGTGAATTGACGTATAAATATCTTCCTGAACGATACGCTCAGAAATTACAATAGCATCCTCAAAGTTATATCCTCTCCATGGCATAAATGCTACAAGAAGATTACGTCCAAGAGCAAGTTCACCACCATCCGTAGAACATCCATCAACGATGGCTTGATCTTTCTTAACTTTGTCGCCTACTTTTACAATCGGGCGTTGGTTGGTTGCTGTATCTTGGTTAGTTCTGGTGAATTTTTCCAGTTTATAGGATTTAATTCCACCATCAAAATAGCAATGTTGTTGAGTATCAGTACGCTCATATTTCACTCGTACTTCAGTTGCACTTACATAAACTACTTCACCATTTGCTTCAGCTGTAATAATTGCTCGAGAATCGCGAGCCGCTCGGTGCTCAAGTCCCGTTCCAACAACTGGTGCTTCTGGTCTAAGTAATGGTACAGCTTGACGTTGCATGTTCGAACCCATCAAGGCACGGTTTGCATCATCATGTTCAATAAAAGGAATCAATGCAGCTGCTAACGAAGTAATCTGATTGGTAGCAACATCCATGTATTCAATTTCATCTCTTTTTGCTTGAGAGTAATTACCCTCGCGCATTCTTGAGAAAACTGTATCATTTTTGAACATGCCCTTATCGTCGAGTTCTGCATTTGCCTGTGCAATTACAGTTTCATCTTCTTGTTCAGCAGCTAAATACTCAACCGTCTTACTTACTTTTCCTTCTTTAACTTTTCTGTAAGGAGTTTCAATAAACCCGAAGTCATTTACTTTTGCATGAATACAAAGTGATGAAATCAAACCAATATTTGGCCCTTCAGGAGTTTCAATAGGACAAAGACGACCATAATGAGTATAGTGAACATCACGAACCTCAAAACCAGCACGCTCACGAGTTAGACCACCAGGTCCAAGCGCAGACATACGTCTTTTGTGAGTCAACTCAGCTAGTGGATTGGTTTGATCCATAAACTGAGAAAGTTGATTAGTACCAAAGAAGGTATTAATTACACTTGAGATTGTACGAGCATTTACTAAATCCTGTGGAGTTAGTTGCTCTGCATCTCTAGAGTTCATTCTTTCTTTAATGGTACGAGCCATTCTAGCTAGTCCAATAGCAAACTGTTGGCCTAATTGCTCACCAACTGTTCTAATACGTCTGTTGCTCAAGTGATCAATATCATCTACTTGAGACTTCATATTCTTGAGGCGAATAACCTCTTTTACAATAGCAACAATATCATCTTTTGTTAGATATTGAACATCTGTGTCATCTTGATGTAGACGCTTATTTAAACGGTATCTACCAACTTCACCAAGATCATACTTTTTATCACTGAAGAACAATCTTTCAAGAATTGCTCTAGATGTTTCAGGATCTGGCATTTCACCTGATCTGATTTGCTGATAAACTTCACCAAGTGCAGAATGTTCATCCCAAGTTGGATCTTTTCTAAGCGTATTCATAATAACAGAACGCTCAGATTCTTCTACAGTAATTTTTTGTATAAGTACTGTTTTGGAACCTGCCTCTTTCAACATTCCATAATCATCTTCTGTTAAGATATGATCTCTTTCAAAAATGATTTTTCTATTGAGGGCTTCAGTAACTTCACCCGTCTCATCGTCAACCACTTCTTCCATCTCTTCAACGATGATATTCTGAGCAAGTCGTCTACCAACTAATTTCTTATTGAAATCTGGCTTACTACCAAATTTAAGATCTTCAGAAAGTTCAAATAGATTTAAAAGCTCAAGATCAGTTGAGTATCCAAGTGCACGTAATAACGTAGTTGCAGGAATTTTTTTCTTTCTATCTATATATGCCCAAAGAACATCACGGATATCAGTGGTGAATTCTATCCAAGAACCTTTAAATGGAATGACTCGAGCAGAATAAAGCTGAGTGCCATTAGGGTGAACAGATTGACCAAAGAAAACGCCTGGTGAACGATGTAATTGACTTACAATTACACGCTCTGCACCATTTATAATAAATGTACCACGATTTGTCATCCATGGAAGATCTCCTAAGAAAACTTCCTGCTCGATAGTTTCACTAGCTTCATCACTATCATCTACAGATGATAGACGAAGTTTCGCTTTTAATGGTACAGAATATGTTAGGCCGCGATCTTGGCATTCTTTAATAGTATAACGAGGAACATCAACATTGTAATAAAGAAATTCAAGAATGTGAGTTTCCCGTGTATCTTGAATCGGGAAATTTTCATCAAAAATTCTTTGTAAACCTTGACTTTCTCTCTCATTAGGAGCAATGTCAAGTTGTACGAAATTCTCGAATGATTCTAATTGTATATCCAGAAAATCTGGATAATCTAAAACATGTTGTGTACGCCCAAAAGATTGGCGATTCGTATTAGGAATAATTTGCATCTTCGTGCTCAAAAGGAACCTCTCCTTTTTGTTGAAGGGTGATAATACAGTAAAAACCCATGATAACTCAGGGTTAAATAATATAGACGCCAATAGCCAATACCGTTTTCACGATATTGGCTACCAACGAAATTTTAACAAAGTGCTTATTTAAGCTCTACAGTAGCTCCAGCTTCTTCAAGCTTAGCTTTAATCTCTTCAGCTTCAGCAGTAGCAGCGGCTTCCTTAATTGTATTAGGGGCTCCATCTACTAATTCTTTAGCTTCTTTAAGACCTAGTCCAGTGATACCGCGTACTTCTTTGATTACCGCGATTTTCTTAGGGCCAGCTGCAGTTAGTACTACATCAAACTCAGTTTGCTCTTCTGCAGCGGCAGCATCACCACCAGCAGCAGGTCCAGCAACAGCTACAGCAGCAGCTGCAGGCTTGATATCGTATTCTTCTTCTAGAACTTTTGCAAGTTCGTTAGCTTCTTTGATAGTTAGGTTGACAAGCTCTTCAGCTAGTTTATTAACGTCAGCCATTTTTATCTCCAGTTGTTTTTTTAAGTAAAATTCTTAGTTGTAAATAAGGGTTAGTTTTCGCCTTTTTCAGCGATGGTCTTCACAGCACCAACAAGGTTAGATCCCTGCGCATTAATAGCACCAAGTACATTCGACATAGGTGCGGCAAGTAAACCAAGGATATCTCCGATGATCTCGTTTTTCGTTTTCATCGAAGCAAGCGCTTCAAGCTTGTCTTCACCATAAAAGTCGCCATCTACGATAGCAGCTTTAAATTCTGGGTGTTTATTATCCTTTAGAAAATCTTTTAAAACCTTTGCAGGTGCAGATAATTCTTCTTCAGCAAACGCAAATGCATTTTGCTCAGTCAAAGTAGGGATTACGGAATCGTATCCACCAACTTCTTCCATTGCAAGTTTCATTAGCTTGTTTTTGTATACTTTGAAGAAGACATTTCCCTTACGAAATGCACCTCGCAGTTTATTAGCGTCAGCTACAGACATACCTGAGTACTTGGTGACATACACCGCATTAGCTTTTTTCAGGTTTTCTGCAATTTCGTCTAAAACTGCTCTTTTTTCTGCAGTAGGCATAATTTAATTCCTCCTAATTAAGGGATGTAACTGCGGTTCTGCTTATCGGGATACTAGGCCCCATAGTGCTGCTAATAAATACGCTTTTAACGTAAATACCTTTTGCAGAAGCTGGCTTTAGGCGCATAACAGTTGCGAGAAATGCTTCAGCATTATCTCTCAAATCACTTGCTCCAAAACTAACTTTACCAACAGATGAATGAAGAATTCCGGCTTTATCAACACGGAAATCAATTTGTCCGGCTTTAACTTGCTTTACAGCAGCCGCAACATCCATTGTTACTGTTCCACTTTTAGGGTTTGGCATCAATCCGCGTGGACCTAAAAAGCGTCCAAGCTTACCGAGTTTGCCCATTACATCTGGCGTTGCGATAATCACGTCGATTTCCGCCCAGCCTTCTTCAATTTTTGCGATATAATCATCCAGACCTACGTAATCTGCACCTGCTTCAGTTGCTTCTGCTTGTTTGCTTTCATTAACGAGAGCTAAAACTCGAACTTCTTTACCGGTTCCATGAGGCAAGCTCACAGTTCCACGTACCATTTGATCTGCATGACGTGGATCAACACCCAAGCGGATGTCAATGTCTACAGATGCATCAAATGTTGTGCTCGATGTTTTTTTAACAAGATCGCATGCTTCTTCCAAAGAGTATTCCATCTCCGGATTTACAAGTACAGCGGCCTGCTGATATTTTTTTCCTCTTTTTGCCATGAGTTCTATTTCCTTACCTGTCGCGGTTAACTCTAAGACCCATGCTCCGAGCCGTTCCTGCAATCATTTCTGCAGCAGCTTCAACGTCGAACGCATTAAGGTCCTCCATTTTCTCCTGTGCAATTTCTTTGCATTGGCTCCAGGTTACCGTTCCCACTTTAACGCGGTTTGGCTCACCTGAACCGGATTTTAGTTTTGCTGCTTGTTTAAGAAGTACAGGTGCAGGCGGGGTTTTTGTCTTAAATGAAAAAGACTTATCCGCAAACACAGTAATCTCTACAGGAATAACTGTTCCGGTCTTGTCCTGAGTCTTAGCATTAAAGGCTTTGCAAAACTCCATAATATTGATTCCTGCTTGACCGAGAGCCGGTCCAACAGGTGGAGCAGGGTTTGCCTGCCCGCCAACGATTTGGAGCTTCAGGATTCGTTCAACTTTTTTAGCCATGGATTTTCAGGATCCTAATCTATTTATATAACTTCTGTTTGTCGCGTAATAGCTAGTGTGCATCAACTAGGTTCTTTATGTTGCGGATTCAACTTGGTTCACATCTACTTCTACAGGAGTTCTACGACCAAAAATACTTACTAAAACACGGAGTTTTAATTTTTCTGGATTTACTTCCTGAACAGTACCATCGAAATCTTTAAATGGTCCTGATATTACTTTAACCAAGTCGCCTTCGCTGTACGGAATTTCAACATTCCGCGATTCATCTCCTGCTTCTTGCACTCGTCCTATAATGCGTTGGACTTCGTGTTTTTTCAGTGGAGATGGCACCACGTCATTCTTGCCTTTCAAAAATCCTAAGCAAGATGGTGCACTTTGTATGAGGTTATTTACCTCTTCATCATAATGTGTATTAACTAGAATATATCCAGGAAAGAAATTCTTCTCTCTGGTTCGTTTCTTTCCACCGCGTATCTCTACTACAGTCTCAGTTGGAACAAGAACATCAATTATCTTGTCACCCAAATCCTGATCTACAATTTCGCGATCGAGAAACTCTTTTACTTTTTTTTCATGGCTTGAGAAGCAGCGAACTACATACCAACCATGTTCTAGTTCTTTACTCATTATTTATAAATGGCTTCTAGTACTGTACTATATACCTGATCAACTCCGAAAATAAACACGGATACAATGATCGAGAACACAACTACAATAATTGTATTGTCTACTAATTCTTTTTGAGTAGGCCAAGATACTTTCTTGAATTCGTTTCCTACACTCTCAAAAAAATTTATAAGTTTTTCCATAATTACAGTACCATTTCGTTTTGCACGGGTGGAGAGACTCGAACTCCCGACACCTGGTTTTGGAGACCAGTGCTCTACCAACTGAGCTACACCCGTAGATACACACAAGAGTAGGCAGCATTGCTACCTACTCTAGATGTGCTGTCAATAAGTTTTCTTAGATTTAAATTAATCTAAGATTTTAGTTACAACACCAGCACCTACGGTACGGCCACCCTCACGGATTGCGAATCGAAGACCTTCTTCCATCGCTACCGGCTGAATTAATGTCACGCTCAACTTTACGTTGTCGCCTGGCATCACCATCTCTACGCCTGATGGAAGTTCACATGAACCCGTTACATCAGTCGTTCTAAAGTAAAACTGTGGACGATAGCCTTTGAAGAACGGAGTATGACGTCCACCTTCATCTTTGCTTAATACGTACACTTCACATTCAAAGCCCTTATGTGGGTTAATAGAACCTGGCTTACATAATACCATTCCACGTTGGATTTGCTCTTTCGCAACACCACGTAACAGAATACCTGCATTATCACCCGCCTGGCCTTGATCAAGAAGTCTTCTAAACATCTCAATTCCAGTTACCACACTCTTCATTGGCTGTTCTACAATCCCTACGATCTCAATCTCGTCGTTAAGCTTCAAAATTCCACGCTCAATACGACCTGTAGCTACAGTTCCACGACCCGTAATTGAGAATACATCCTCAACAGGCATTAGGAACGGCTTATCTACATCACGCTCTGGAGTAGGAATCGTCTCATCAACAGCTTTGATTAAGTCTACAATTCGCTCTTCCCACTGCGCTTCGCCATTCAATGCACCTAGCGCTGAACCTTGAATCACAGGAATGTTGTCTCCATCAAACTCATACGCAGATAACAACTCACGTACTTCAAGCTCTACCAGCTCTAGTAATTCTTCGTCATCTACTAAATCAACTTTATTCATAAATACCACAATCTGTGGCACTCCAACCTGGCGAGCTAACAAAATGTGCTCACGAGTTTGAGGCATAGGACCATCCGTGGCTGCTACTACTACTATAGCACCATCCATTTGAGCCGCACCTGTTACCATGTTCTTAACATAATCAGCGTGACCCGGACAATCTACGTGTGCATAATGACGAGCATCTGATTCGTACTCTACGTGCGCTGTTGCAATGGTAATACCACGCTCGCGCTCTTCAGGTGCGTTATCAATCTGATCAAATGCTTGCGCTACTCCACCATAGGTCTTCGCCATTACCGTGGTTATCGCTGCAGTCAATGTTGTTTTGCCGTGATCTACGTGACCAATTGTTCCCACATTTACGTGGGGCTTGGTGCGCTGAAAGGTCTCTTTTGCCATGATTAATTAAATTATAGTGTATTGTTAAAAATTTTTGTCCGAATATCTTCAACTACAGAGCCGATAGTCGGACTTGAACCGACGACCCCTTCCTTACCATGGAAGTGCTCTACCACTGAGCTATATCGGCTTAGTTCTTATTGAGCGAGCGACCGGGATCGAACCGGCAACATTCAGCTTGGAAGGCTGACACTCTACCAATTGAGTTACGCTCGCTTTTTCATCAGTATTTCAAGTGGGGAGAGCAGGATTCGAACCTACGAAGTCGTAAGACAACAGATTTACAGTCTGCCCCAGTTGGCCGCTTTGGTATCTCCCCAATTCACAAAAAGAGAGCCAGTGACCGGATTTGAACCGATGACCGACGGTTTACAAAACCGTTGCTCTACCAACTGAGCTACACTGGCTTTTTGCGAAAGACTTAAAAAATACCCATGTCTTGAAAGATTGTCAACATATAAAGCACAAAAATTTTCAAAATATTTATTCGACCTCTTACTACTCCTTTTCTCTTGACCTGACCCAAAAATACCGACCAATTAAAAACACACCGATACAGACCAATATCACTTTACCATAAGCTGATAAATACTCACCGATTACAATCCAATTATCTCTCACAATCCAACCCATTCCTAATAAAGCTGCATTCCATAAAGCAGAGCTAATGATCGAATTTACTATTGTATAGCTTATTTTTAGATGAGACATCCCAGCTGTCAATGAAATTACAGAACGTGTACCCGCTAAAAATCGATTACCAAAAATTACCCATTGGCCGTATTTATACATCCAAATTTTACCCTTTCGAAAATGCCGATAATTGATAAATTTTAGCAGAATATGCTCCTCTTTTTTTTCATCAATCTGACCACCAAGTTTACTTCCAATCCAGTACATATTCATAAATCCAAAAACAGATGCTATAACTGTGAGTATCCAAATGAGCGGAAGTGAGAGCAAACCGTCGGCTGCGAGGTACCCACTAAAAGCTAAAAGCACATCTCCTGGAACTGGAGGAAGCACATTTTCTAGATAGGCTATTATTGTGAATATTATATAGATCCCAATGGGTGGAAAGGTACTTATCCAATCTACTATTGTTTGTACAATTTGATCTGCCATTTCAGAGCTTTTGAATCAATACTACAGCTGTAGCAGATATGCCTTCTTCCCTACCAACAAAACCCAGCTTTTCGGAGGTTGTTGCTTTTACAGATACTTGATTTTCATCAACTTCTAGATCTGTAGCTATTAAGTTAATTATCTTTGGTAGATGTGGCATTAATTTAGGACGTTGCGCGACAATGGTGGCATCTAAATTTGATAGCACATAGCCTTTTTTCTTTACTAAAGCATAGCAATGTTTGAGTAGTTTCCTACTGTCAGCATTTTTATGTTGAGGGTCAGTATCTGGAAAATGTTGGCCTATATCGCCAAGAGCTAGCGCTCCTAATAAAGCATCCGTTATTGCATGAAGTAATACATCAGCATCAGAGTGTCCGAGCAGTCCTTTTTCGAATGGAATCTCTACCCCACCAAGAATCAATTTCCTATTTTCTACTAATTGATGAATGTCAAAACCGTATCCTATTCTCATAATGTATCCATCTCATCTAGAATTAATTCCGCTACTTTTAAGTCTATTGGATATGTAATCTTCAAGTTTCGCCTATCTCCCTCAATTACCTTTACTACTCCACCAATTCTTTCAACTAAAGAAGCATCATCAGTACCTGTAAAATTATTTTCGAAAGCTGATTTATATGCTGAATTGAGTACTTCTTTTTGAAAAATTTGCGGTGTTTGTGCTTGCCATAATCTGCTTCGATCAGGAGTATTCTGAATGATTGATCCTTCACCAACTTCTTTAATAGTATCTTTTGCTGGAACAGCAATTATTGCGCCACCGCACTCATTTGCAGAAATAGCACATCTTTTAATTAGCTCTGAGCTTATAAAAGGTCGAACTGCATCATGAACAGCAACTAAATCTATATTGTCTGAAACCACCTTTAAAGCATTATTAATAGAGTTTTGTCGTTCCTTACCGCCATCAACCACAGTGAAATTCTCTAAGGAATTTTTAAATTTATTTAGGATAGACCCTACTTCTTTCTTTCTCTCTTCGGAAGTTGATATAATTATTTGAGAAACAAATTCGAGTTCTGCGAAATTTTTAATGGTATGCTCCAGAATAGATTTATCCCGGAGCTTTAAAAATGGTTTAGGAATCTGGGACCCCATTCGGGATCCCGAGCCAGCAGCTGGAATTATAACTGCCAGTTTAACCATTTAGATAATTAGCATTGCATCGCCAAAAGAAAAGAGGCGATAATCTTTTACTTTGGCTTCTTCATACGCCTTCATTAGAAAGTCATATCCTGCAAAAGCGGCACCTAACATTAATAATGTAGATTCAGGCCGATGGAAGTTTGTAATTAACGCTTCGGTAATCTTGAATTGGTAAGGTGGGTAGATAAACTTATCAGTCCAACCCGTTCCCATTTTCGACATACCACTTGCCATTACACTAGTTTCTATAACTCGAACAGCACTTGTTCCTATAGCAACTACTTTATTTTTCTTCTTTTTGAGAGCGATATTTATTTTATCAGAAGTATCTTTTGAGATAAAGTAATTCTCAGAGTCCATTCTGTGTTTTGTTAAATCTTCTACCTCAACATTACGAAAAGTTCCCCAACCGATATGGAGTGTTGTTGGTAGAAACTCAACACCTTTGGCTTCAATCTTTTCAATCAACTCTTTAGTGAAATGCATTCCTGCTGTAGGTGCAGCAACTGCACCACGTTCTGTTGCATAAACAGTTTGGTATCGTTCCTTATCAGCTTCAACTGGCTCACGTTCTATATAAGGTGGCAATGGCATTTTACCTAGCTCATCAAGCTTCCCATATAATTCGTCATTTGGACCATCATATAAAAACCTAATTGTACGACCTCGAGAAGTAGTATTGTCAACTACCTCTGCCATCAATTCATCGTCACCTTCACCAAAATAAAGTTTATTTCCGATTCGGATTTTTCTAGCAGGTTCAACTAATACATCCCAAAGCATGTTATCGGGCTGAAGCTCTCTCAACAAAAACACTTCAATATCAGCTTCTGTTTTTTCCTTTTTCCCATTTAAGCGAGCAGGAAAGACTTTTGTATTGTTAAAAATTACAACATCTCCCTCATTAAGATACTCGTGTATATCTGAGAACTTACGGTGTTCGATCGTTTGTTCAGCGCGATTTAATACCATCAATTTGGCAGAATCACGTGTTTTTAATGGTTCATCAGGAACATTGAGTCCTTCAACTTCGTATCTAAAATCGGTGAGTTTCATCTCTCCTCTTATTTTTGGAGTATTGGTTTGATTTCTTTGAAAAGAGAGTAAAAATACTCTTTTTAATTGTCGATTTCAATGCAATATACATTCTACTGTTGTTTATTATTAAATACCAATTCGTTATACTACAGGCTTAGTGATTACGTTTCATTTCTGAACTACTAAGAAGACATGAAAAAAACTTTTTTATCGATACTTTTATTTTCCTTGATAACCTCGGTTACTGCATTTGGACAGCTACGCCAAGATTTATCAACTCCTTTTGATTACAGTGGACCAATTGTGAATAGAAGTGCGCCTACTGTACAAAATGGACTTAATAATTTTTTTAATAGCATTGAAATGAGTCATTCTTATAGTATGAATTTTTCCTCATTTCGAGGTAATTCTCAAAATGTTAATGCATATACCAATACATTAACATTTAATATTAGCCCTAGAATGAATGGACGAATGGATGTGTCTTTCCTACATTCTCCTTTTGGGGGTAATTTAGCTCAGGGCCAAAATAGTTTTCAAAATCAGGTTGTTATTGAAAATGCTGAACTGAATTATAAAATAAGTGATAAAGCATTTATTCAAATTCAATATCGTCAGCTACCAGCTGGTTTCAATGGCTATGGATATGATCCTTTTGGGTATAGCAGATTTGGTAGAAGTAACCGATTCAATAGTTATGGATATTAGTATTAATCGATTTTTGAATGGGTGAAAACCAACCGGATAAGTCGTCTTCCACCAGTCTATTTCTTAATGCTGCAATTGGCTTTCTAAGTATTCTTTTGATTGTTTTACTTGTGGCTCTTTCGACTAGAATTATTTATCCCAGAATCTTCAATCAACGAGCTGAAGCAACATCACAATTGATAAGTGAAATCATTCAGATCGAAGTATTAAATGGTTGTGGAATTGCAGGAATTGCAAATGCATACACCGGGGTTTTAAGATCAAATGGATTTGACGTTGTAGAAACAGGCAACTTTGATCATTTCGATCTAAAAGAAACTATAGTGATTTCTCGTAGTGGTGTACTTGATAACGCAAAAAGAGTTGCTAGTGCATTAGGAATAAAAGAAATCAATGTAATCAGAGAAGAATCTCCTGATTACTTTTTAGATGTAACTGTGGTTATTGGCCATGATTACGAACAGCTTAACAAAGAATAAATGACAGATATAAAGCAGCCAACAAAAGACCAATTTATAGACGCGAAACCAGATTCAAAAAACTTGGTTGAAATGATTATTGAAGGTCTGCGAAAGAGAAAAGCTCAGGATATTGTAGTGCTTGATGTTTCTGAACAAACTACACTAACTGATTATTTTATTATTTGTAGTGGGAATTCTGATACTCAAATTAAAGCTATCGCCGACTCTGTTGAAGAAGAATTACTGGAAAAAGCTGGTGAAAAAGCTTGGAAAAAAGAAGGCTTACAAGCTCGTTCTTGGATTATTCTAGACTTCATTAATACAGTAGTGCATGTTATGAGTAAAGAAAAAAGAGCTTTCTATGACTTAGAACGAATGTGGAATGACGCTGAAATTACTCATATTGAGAATGAAGATTGATCTATTAAAATGAAACGACCCCGAATTCTTGTCACTGAACCTATCCCACAAGAGGTGATTAACTATCTTGAAGAATTCGGAAGTGTAAACGTAGGCAATAAAGGGCAATTCAATTCTGAAGAAGCCCTTATAGAAGAGCTAAAAAATTATGACGCTCTACTCTCTATGCTCTCAACACCTGTAACTGAAAGCGTATTAAGATCTACTACAAACTTAAAAGTAGTTTCGAATTTTGCCGTGGGCTACAATAATATTGATGTAAACACTGCTAAAGAATTAGGAATAAAAGTAGCTAATACTCCTGATGTTTTAACAGAAGCTTGTGGTGATTTCGCGATGGCTCTTCTAATGGCTACTACTCGTAGATTCTACGATGCTGAAACTTATCTTCGCAAAGGGAAATTTAAAGGCTGGGAACCATTAGGGTTTCTTGGAATGGAGCTCAGAGGCAAAACTTTGGGTATTTTAGGAATGGGCAGAATTGGTCAAGCATTTGCACATAGAGCAAAAGCATTTGGAATGAATATCATTTACCATAACAGATCTAAAGTGACTAAAGACATTGAAAAAAAGCTCGATTGCATTTTAGTTGAGAGTGTTGAGGAACTTGCACGTAAAAGTGATGTCTTAAGTTTAAATTGTCCATTAACCCCAGAAACACATCACATTATTAACTCAACGATTTTTTCGTTAATGCCAGCGCATTCCATTTTAATTAATATTTCCCGTGGACCTGTAGTAGATGAAAAAGCACTAGCTGAAGCTTTGCATTCCAGTAAAATAGCAGGAGCAGGATTAGATGTTTTTGAAAATGAACCTGAAGTACACCCAAGCTTGCTAACTGCCCCTAACTGCACCATTTTACCACATATTGCTAGTGCTACTTTTGAAACTAGAGAAGCAATAGGAATGCTTGCCTCTAAAGCTATAAAGCAAGTTCTTTCTGATGTACCAGATGAAGAGATTATAAATCTAGTTTCTGGCTAAATCACAATCTCAAAAAACTGTGACCCTCTTAAAAAAAAATAGGACGACTCTTCTGTTATTTTTGCTTTGTCTTCTTGCGACAGGGTATAGTTTCTATGAATGGTTTTCTTACAGATTAGCTCCTAATGAATCTGAAATAAACGTTCTAGCAGAAGTATCGGTATCTAATGCTTCTAAAAACCTTCAGCAGTTCATTTTCGATTTTACAAATCAATCAACATTATTTACTGAGTTTACTAAAAACAGTATAAAAGAAAATCAACCTGTCGAATCGATTTCTAAAGTAATTGAAAGAAATTTCAACTTTTGGGGAACAGTCATATATAAAGATAAGAATCGGGTACTTTGGGATGGATTTGTTCCTGATAAGTATCCAGATGGTTTACTATCTAAAAACGAAGCCTTACATGTATCGATAGAAAGTGATAATAATATCACTTATTTATATAGTATTATTCCATTTTTCATTCAACAGGATACTACGGTTATCCGCTATGAAGTCTATACTCGATCAAAAATCTCTCAAGAGAATATCCTCAGTTTAGGGTCTAACCTAGAACAAGATCCTAGAGAACTATTTACTAATCCTGACCAGTATCCCATAAACTTCAGCTTTAGTGAGAGAATTGATAAGGAGGTTATATCATCTTCAATTATTTCGACTGTAAGTTCAGATTCTTTAGGGCAAATTTATGCTCTGAGTTCTGATTACGAATCTTTCAACAAGATTAAAAGCGAAAGAATTAAAATCTGGAGGGCTTTATTCTTTGCCTGTTTTCTAGTTTTATTTGGTCTTCTCATGTTCTCATTTTCTAGAAATATTGGTGGGTGGAATGGTCTATTTATTCAAGTATTTACTTTTACCAGTATCTGGGTTTTAATAAGAACTCTTTATCCATTACTTGAAATTCAGTCAAATTCATTCCCATTATTATCAAATCTATTGCTTATCGAGTACATCGTAAACTCGATATATATTTTCTTAATTAGCTATTCCATTTCTAGCTATTTAATAGAAATTAAAGATATCTCAAATACTCAATTTTTTGAGTTTATGGCAGTTTTTTTAAATGGATTGTTGGTACTTACTACTTTCTATTTTTTGTCATCTACCTCAACTGTTACCATAGAATCTAGTGTAGTTGTGATGGATTTAGAACTCCTTCCAGAATTTACTACCCTTTTATTTTATCTAAGTTCAAGTATATCATTTGTCTCTTTACTTGTTCTTAATACCACAATATTTTGGTTTACTTTTAGAAATTCATCTAAAAAATTATGGATTGTACTCGCTTCATTATTGCTAACTTTTATAACTGTTGCTTGGTTAGTAAGTATAAATTTTGAAATAGAAAACTGGGTCCTTGCAATCTCCTCCCTTTTCTTTTTAATCACTATAGTTTTTGCTCTATTCTTACTAAAAAGAACTCCCGCTTTCATTTACTCTTCGAAGTTACGTTTATTAATTTTTGTGAGTTATTTATCGGTATGCTTTATTTATATAGCATATGCTAGTGGTACTTCGATTCGACAAAATCAGCAGATGTATAAGGCTGCCGAATCTTTTTCGGTAGATGAAGAAAATGAGATGCAAATGATCACTACAGATTTGCTTAAAGATCTGAGTGCCGATTTTTCTAGCTTATCCACACAAGCTTTTGATGATTCTTTCTTTGATCAATACTTACAAAATTATATCAAACCGGAATGGCTTCGATATACAATCTCTGTTCAAATTATTGATGATGATGGAGACCGCTTTTCAGATTACACTACCAGTTTGTCCGCACCGCAATGGAGTACTGCTTTTCGAGTACAGGAACTTGAAATTCCTTATGAAGATGAACGCATCAGAAGAGATAATATCCGCCCAATTCTGCGATCAAGGCCCATCAATACTATAAACGCAAATTACTCTGCATTTATAAGAGGCTGGATTCCAATTTTTGAAAGTGCCGATTCTGATGTGCGCATTGGATGGATACTTTGTTCGGTTTATGAAGAATTACCGCAACTGAATCGCCCGCTTAGGACTGTAATTTCTTCTAATGAAAACACATTCATTGGGGAAACACTTACATCTACTGAATATCAAAATGGTACGTATGTACGTAGTTCAATTGAAGGTACCCCACTAGAAATTCCAGGACCATTTGTATTATCCCAGAATATCATTAGAAAAGTAGAATCAGATTCTATTTTATCAACTTCTTTCAACTATAATAATGCTGAAATAAAAGAGCTTTATGTAAAAAAATCAGATGATATTATAGTTAGAATTGCCGCAAGGAAAGTGGCTTTTACACAGCATATATTTTCATTTCTTAGACTGTTTTTTATTCTGGTAATTCTAGGCATATGTATTATGATTATGCTCTCTGGCAATCGAAATTGGCATGTTTTTGGTCATTCAAGAAGATTCAAAGATCGCTTAATTGATCGTTTTATCTTAGCAAGTATTGTATGCTTACTTGCATTAGTAGGCACTTCATATTATGTACTCAATCTTCAAAATAATGAGGATGTCCAAAGCTTATTATTCGATCGATTGGATAATCTTGTAACAAACCTTGAAAGTATTACCTCGAATACTGCAACCGATCCATCTGAACTTCAAAAACTTACTACCATTCTAGATGTGGATGCAGCACTTTATCAGGACGGATTATTAGTAAATTCAACTACATCACAGATCTTTGCACAACATTTATTGCCAAGATCACTGCCTTGGGAAGTTTATAATGGAATAGTCACCAACCAAAGTAGTCAAGAGCTTTCTATTGTAGCTTTTGATAATCAAGAAATGGTTATTGGGTACAAACCTTGGTTAAATGAAAGTAATGAGATTGCAGGTATTGCAGCCATTCCAACTTTTTTGAAAGCTCCAAAATTTTATGATCGCCTACTTTCTACTACGAGTTTATTACTTGCATTTTATACGCTAATTTTTGGTCTATTGATGATGGTAATTGGATTTATCTCTTCTCAATTGACATCTCCTTTGGAAGCAATTCAAAGTGCTTTACAAAGAATATCAGACGGAGATTTAAATGTTACTTTACCTGTTAGAAGTGATGATGAGATTGGCACTTTGACTACTTCCTACAACAATATGGCTAAACGTCTTAAAACAGTTCAGCTTGAACTTGCTAAAAATGAACGAGAAGAAGCTTGGAAAGAAATGGCTCAACAAATTGCCCATGAGATTAAGAATCCTCTAACACCAATGAAGCTTAATCTTCAGCATTTAGAACGACAGTTAGAATACAGCGGTGATGATACAAATCAAGTTAAACCAAAAGTTGCTAAAATTACTGCTAGTATGATTGAACAAATTGATGCTTTAAATAAAATTGCATCCGACTTTTCAAACTTTGCGAAACCAATAGAGCACGAATTTCAATTAATTGATTTAAATAAGCTTGTACATTCTGTTACTGAAATGTATGAATCTAACGATAATTACATCGTAAACACCGATCTTATTAAAGAACCATTCTTCATTATTGGTGCAAAAGATGAATTACGAAGAGTGCTCGTAAACCTAATTAAAAATGCAAGTGAGGCACTTTTAAAAGATGGGAAAATTAATGTAACTACATTTTCAGATCATAATAATAAAAACGCCTTTGTTACTATTACCGATAACGGCGAAGGTATCTCGTCAGAGAATCAGGAGAAAATTTTTGTACCTAACTTCTCAACAAAATCTAGTGGAACAGGGCTTGGCCTAGCAATTACAAAGAAAATTATTGAAGAACATGATGGCGAAATCACCTTTATATCTACTATAGGGGAAGGCACCTCGTTCACTATTCGCATACCACTTTCTAAGAAACAGTCGAAGTAATTAAAGTTGATCTTTCGTACCATGGTGACTCATTTTTGAGCCTTGAAAAAACACCTACCCAATATAAAGAAAGAATCATCGACCCTACTAAATATTGGGATTCCAATAGTAGGAACTCAACTTTTAGGTATGGGTTTAACTGTTACTGACACCATAATGGCGGGCAGATTATCAGCAGCAGATTTAGCCGGTGTTGCCGTGGGTAATGCACTCTACCAGCCAGTAGTTCTGTTTGGGATGGCTACATTGGTTGCAATTAATCCTATTGTCTCTCAGTTTCTAGGTGCTCGTAAATTTTTTGAGATTGGAAAAAGTGCTCGACAAATGCTTTGGTTAGTTTTTTTCTTAGCTATTCCTTCTTTTTTTCTAATCCGAAATCTCGACTTTGTGATGCACATTGCTGGTGTAGATCCGGAGATTATTCCACTCTCTACAAAGTATATTAAATCGGTTTCTTGGGGTATACCAGGGTTACTCATTTTTGCTGGATTAAGATATTTTAGTGAAGGTTTGGCGATCACAAAACCAGCCATGTACATCGCATTATTTACTCTACTTCTTAATATCCCAGCCGATTATATATTAATGTATGGAAAGTTCGGTTTTCCTGCTTTAGGAGCTGAAGGTACAGGATATGCAACAACAATTGTTCAGCTTGCTTCTGGTGTTGCTATGATTATTTTCACGGTTTCATTTAAACCATTTAAAAGGTTTAATATTTATGCACGCACTCGAGGACCTGAATGGAAATACATTAAAGAACTTCTACATGTAGGGTTACCGAGTGGAGCTAGCTCGACCTTGGAGATATTACTATTTGCATCAGTTAGTTTATTAATGGGAACATTAAGTGTAACTGCATCTGCAGCTCATCAAGTTACACTTAGTATTGCAGCAACTATTTTTATGATTCCTTTTGGGCTTTCTATGGCAATCTCTCAACGTGTAGGATTAGCTGTTGGACAAGGTTCAATGGAAGATGCTCGCTTTAGAGGCTTTCTTGGAACTATAATTTGTACACTTATTATGACTTTTACAGCAATCCTAATTTTCTCTATTCCTGACACTATCGTCAGTATTTATACTAATGATCCTGAAGTGAAAGGTCTTGCCATTTCTCTTCTTTTTATGGCTGGATTATTTCAAATTTCTGATGGATTACAAGTAGGAGCTTATGGTGCACTTCGTGGATTAAAAGATACCAAAATACCAATGCTTGTTAATTTTATCTCTTATTGGTTGATTGGATTCACAGTCGGCTACTATTTAGGTATTCATACTGGAATGGGGCCAAAAGGACTTTGGATAGGACTGATCTCTGGGCTCTCGGTCGCTGCTATTCTTCATAATTTGAGATTTCATTTATTGACAAGAAAGTCTATATAATTATAAACGAACCTTCTTTCTAAAAGCAAGGTTTTAAATGCTGCAACAAACCTGTATCCTGTTATATGCCTGCATTCATTCACAACATAGTTACTGCAAATCCTGAGACATCGATTGATCAACAAACCATTCGAGAACTAATGAAATCGAAATTGGCTGATGACAGGAAAACTCAAGCCATACTTCATAGAATTTATTCTCAATCAGGTATTGAAAAGAGACACACCGTTGTTCACGATTTCTTAGACAAAAATGACGATGCTTTCTTTAGCAGAGCTTTAAGTAAAAACAATCAACCTACTACTAGTGAACGAAACGAGCTTTATAAAGCAGAATCGACTAAGCTATTTCTAGAAGTTGGGAAGAAACTATTAGACCGAAACCCTGGAATAGAAAAGTCTGCTATTACCCATGTAATAACGGTGTCTTGCACTGGTTTTTTTGCACCTGGTCCAGATTTTGAAGTTGTTCGTGGTCTTGGACTTTCACCATCTACACAGCGTTTTCATGTTGGTTTTATGGGATGTTATGCCGCTTTTCCAGCATTAAAAATGGCACATTCTTTTTGTGAATCTGATCCTAGTGCAACAGTGATGGTTATTTGTGCGGAATTATGCACTATACATTTTCAGTACAAAAGCGATCCAGATAATATGATTGCTTCATCAGTATTTGCAGATGGAGCCTCAGGTGTTTTGATGTCATCAAAAAGGCCATTAAAAACAGCTTTCCAATTAGATCATTTTGCCTCTTCTCTAGCTTATGAAGGTGAACAAGATATGGCTTGGACTATTGGAGATACTGGCTTCAATATGATTTTGTCGAGCTATGTCCCTGATATAATCGCCGCTAATTTAAAGGATGTGATTACGCCTCTTCTTGAGAAACTAACAATATCCAAAAAAGATATAGATCTATGGGCTGTTCATCCTGGTGGACGGGCAATTATTGATAAAGTAGAACAATCTATGGATCTGAAAGAATTTCAAGTCAGCTCTTCAAGGCACATTCTGTCTGAATACGGAAATATGAGTAGTGCCACAGTATTATTTGTTCTAAAAGAGATTCTAGAGTCTAAACCAGAAAAAGGTACGCGTGTTCTTCCTATCGCCTTTGGTCCAGGACTTACCATAGAAACCGGATTACTTACCGTAGTTAATTCATAATCATGCCTTTCTTCCTGTCGCATCGTCAACCCAATTTAGTCGAGTTTATGGACAAAGATGATTGCGACCTCATTAAACTAGAAAATACCTATCGTCAATTTTCTACAATCAATGGTTTACTTTCAAATTGGAAACGAATCTATAATAATAGATTGAAACCCATGATGAAGGACGCCGGAAGATCATATACTTTATTAGATATTGGTTTTGGTGGTGGTGACATCCCCCTGGCAATTTCTAGTTGGGCAAAAAATGATGGGATTAAACTTCAAATAACTGCAATCGAAACAGATCCTAGAGCCTTTCAATATGCACAATCATTACAAAATGAATCTTCTGTTTCATTCTTAAACTGTAGTTCAACCGATTTAGTGAATGATCACAAGTTATTCGATTTTGTAATCTCAAATCATGTACTTCATCACTTAGATAAAGAAAGCACACTTGAAATTTTGAATGAAGCAAAAACACTAGCAAACACCTTGGTTATCTTTAATGATATTGAACGAAGTGATTTAGGGTATCTTCTTTTTAATGTTTTTTCAAGACCATTATTCTGGAATTCTTTTATTACTGCAGATGGACTTACATCAATAAAACGATGTTATACTAAGAATGAACTCCAACATTTAGCTCCAATTAATTGGCAAGTTGAAAGGTCATTTCCTTTTCGTTTGCTGTTAACCTATACAAATAAGTCATGAAAACTGAAGATGTAGTAATTGTTGGTGGAGGTCCTGTCGGACTATTTATGGGGATTTGCCTTCATCATCATGGTATTCCTTGCACAATACTAGAACAACGAACAGAGGTAGTAAAAGAATCCCGGTCTCTAGGTATTCATCCTGTTTCGATTGAACTTTTTGAAAAACTTGGAATAGTTGACGACTTCCTAAAGTCGGGAATTAAAGTTGATAGAGGAATTGCTCATGATGGAAAAGAAGAAATCG
The DNA here is from genome assembly GCA_965212165.1 of Balneolaceae bacterium. GTDB lineage: Bacteria > Bacteroidota > Rhodothermia > Balneolales > Balneolaceae > RHLJ01. The sequence goes on from OZ243096.1 coordinate 366,412, forward strand.
GAGAAATCACTTTTAAAGATTGTCCTGCTCCTTATCAATTTATACTCATAAATCCTCAGTTTAAAACAGAACAAATTCTAAGAGAACACTTTTTAAAGCTTTGCCCAGATTCTTTAATCACAGGAGCAGAGCTAATTGGGTTACATGATAATTTTAGCTCAATTTCGCTAACTGCAAAAAAAGATAATCAAGAATATATCCTTGATGCAGGATATGTAATTGGTTGTGACGGTAAAAGCAGTTTCGTTCGTGAAGCTTCAGGAATCAAATTTAATGGAAAGCGATATCCCGATACATATATCATGGGAGACTTTGATGATACTACGGATTATGAAAATGACGCCGTAGTATATTTACCAAAAGAAGGATTGATTGAGTGCTTTCCACTTCCTGAAAATAAGCGCAGATGGGTTATTAAAACGGATAACTTTGTTTCAGAACCTACACCTGAATTGATTGCTGATTTGATAAAACAAAGGGTGAATGTTGATATAGATCCATCTGCAAATCATATGGTTAGTGGATTTGGTGTCTCACATTATATTGCAGATCGATTTGTTAAGGATAGAATATTACTAGCAGGTGATGCCGCTCATGTTGTAAGTCCTATTGGAGGACAGGGAATGAATCTCGGATGGTTAGATGCCTGGCATTTAGCCAATGTGATGTCTTTTTGTAGAGGGATTTCTAAAGATTTACCCATTGCTGATTTGTTTGTATATGATTCAAAACAACGTCCAATGGCTAAGAAAGTAGCAAAACGAGCAGAATTAAATATGAGACTAGGACGAAAAACTAATCTTCATACAATTAAAAAAATGATAGTTAAAACCATGCTTAAACCACCTTTTGATTCAATAATGGCAAATTTCTTTACTATGAGAGGATTATAGAAAGATTATACAACTGAAATAATGAACTATCTCTCCATACTCTTCCTTTTTTTATTAACCGTAACTCCTCTTCAGGCTCAAGTTAAAAAAGTAGCTGTTACCGTTGATGATTTACCCATAGTCTACTATGCAACACAAGATCTTGACCACTACAAAACCATCACAAAGAACCTTGTCCATATTTTTGATGACTATGAGATCCCTGCGATTGGGTATGTAAATGAATTGAAGCTTTACACCAACGGTAAACCAGATCAAGATAAAATAGAACTTTTGAGACTATGGTTATCTAATGGATATGAACTAGGGAATCATACTTTTTCACATATGAACTACCATCGTTCAAATTTTGAAGATTTTACTAAAAACGTGGTTAAGGGTGAACAAATAACCAAAGAGCTAAGTAATGAATATGAGTTAGAATACAGGTTCTTTCGGCATCCTTATTTACGAAGTGGATTATCAAAATCTCATTCAGATTCCCTCTCTGCTTTTTTACATGAACTTGGATATATAGAAGCGCCGGTCACTATAGATAATGAAGACTACATTTTTGCTAAAGCATATCATATAGCCTATATCAGAAAAGATGTTACCCTCATGGAAAGAATTGGAAATGCCTACATCGATTATATGGAAAAAAAGATTGTCCACTTTGAGCGAGTTTCGAAAGACCTCTTCGGAAGAAATATTTCTCAAACTTTACTCATTCATGCTAATCTATTAAACTCAGAATACCTTGATGAACTAGCTCAGGTGTATGTTGATCATGGGTATACCTTTGTAAGTCAAGAAGAAGTTTTATTGGACGAAGCGTATCAAACAGAAATAACTCGCTTTGGAGATTGGGGAATATCAATGCTAGATCGGATTGCGCTAAGCCAAGGAAAAAAAGGAGATTTTTTTAAGGATGATCCCCAGACCCCTGATTTTGTTAAGGAATTAGGAGAATAAAAGATACCGGATCGAAAAGCCAACGACCCGGTATATAAGGACATCTTAGCTACTACGCCAAGATCTTACCCAGACACCTATTTAATTAACATCATTTTTTTAGTTATGGACTGATTTCCTGCTACTAATCGATAGATATATACTCCGCTAGAAAGCTGACTGGCATCGAAATTCACGGTGTGATTTCCGGAATTCATTCTTCCATCTACTAGATTGGCTACTTCTTGGCCCAGTAGATTATACACTTTGAGTTCAACTAGTCCAGGTTGTGGTAATTCAAAAGTGATACTCGTGCTTGGGTTGAATGGGTTGGGATGGTTTTGGGATAGACTATAAGTCTCATTTATTTCTGTTTGTTGTTCATTAGATGTAGTTGCTCCATCCAGTATCAGCTTATTTACTATATAGTTCGAAGTTGTATCATTCCACTCCCATTCCAAAGTTGCACTATATTTCGAAAAATCAACGTCGGAGATATTCAATTCATTTCCTTCTGAGTTTACTATTCTCGTATTATTATCGAATCCAAACTGTAAGGTGTCAGTTTCACCGTCCCAGTTCATAAATTCAAAATCTATGTAAGAGCCGATAACATGGCTGATAGATTTTGTAATTCTACCCTCAAGTGGGTTCGGTGCTTTAATGTCAGCACAACCTCCTCCTTGTTCACAATAAAGCAGATAACTGAAATTATAAATCAGATTATAAATTCCATCTAGAAAAGTATCCCATTGATTTGATCTAGTCATATTTAGAGCAATCGAAATGCCATAATTATACTCAGGAAACATAAAGGTAGCAGTTGAATTAAGACCTGCTCCAAAATGACCGACTATTTTAATGGAAATATCTTCAACGATATATTCATTTAGGTCATAACTCATTAAACCTAACCCATAATTTGTTTGAAAAACCTGCATTTCGTCAAGACTTTCCTGGGATAACAATACTCCAGGAGTTAAAATGGCATTAAGTAATCGAAGAGATTGCTCAGTTGTGCTCACAACACTTCCTGCATATTTTTGAGCTGTGAGGACTGCATTCAGAGATTTACCAAACTGATCATTTGGTGTGCCATTATTGTCAGTCCAAACACCATTCAAACTATTAGGATCAATATTAATTGGAGCAAGTTCAAAAATTCCATCCTCAACTACCCATGGGTAGTATTGCTGAGTTGTATATAACAGCCCTTTAAATTCGTTATCTTCGATAAATCGGTCTTGAAATATTTGCTCGCCACTTTTACCAAGAATTTCCTCCATTACCAGACCTAGCACCATGTAATTGGTATTTGTGTATTTTACTTCTTTATTCTCGTTACATGAATCATCGGGTATTGTTTGTTCCAGAATGTATCTTACATCATGAACAGCAGTCGGATCCTGATCTATAATCTCCCAGGTATTGCTGATATACTCACAGGTGTTTGCTTTCATACTTAGCAGCTCTCGGAGTGTGAGGGTAGTATCCACATAAGTAACCGGCTCAATGTAATCGACATAAGGATTGTCTATGTTTAGACTATCCTTTTCCTGCAATTGCATAATTACGGTTGCCAATAACGTTTTAGTAAAAGACCTGAAAATAAACCGGTCTTCATGATTGGCTGACATACCCTCTGTTTTAATTCCGGAGGATGTTGACCAATACTGTCCATTTTTATAAACGGTTATTGCACCTCCCATGTAAGGTTTATCTCCTATAATAAACTCAAGGTCTTTCTTGAACTGGCTCATATAATGAGCCGTTGTATCCTGATTATACTGAGCAAGAATAGAAGTGTTAAGAGATAGGATTAACCCAATAACGATGGAAACCTTTTTAGTTGTATTCATGTGTTCTATTTTGAATTATGATTCGACTCAAAAATGATAAAATTAGAGTATTTAACCCTTGAGTAATGTTGCTAATGACCTTTTTTGATTAAATTGACAACTCTATTTAATTAACATCATTTTTTTTGTGATGGATTGACTTCCTGTAATCAATCGGTAGATATAAATACCACTCGCTAATAAACGGGCATCAAAGTTCACAGTATGATTTCCAGAATTCACTCTTCCATCCACCAGGTTGGCAACTTCCTGTCCAAGTAGATTGTATACCTTCAATTGAACGATGCTTGCTTGAGGTAACTCAAATGAAATACTCGTACTTGGGTTAAAAGGGTTTGGGTAGTTTTGGGATAGAAATATTGACATCGGTGATGCTTTATCTTCCTCATTAGAAACCGTGATTCGTTCAAGAGCGGTTTTTACTATAGTGTCAATATTATTGGCTACATCATCTGGATTTAACCAAACTTCTACATCAGGTTTAAGTGGCGTTCTTGCTAATGGGATATCGGGTAAAGCCGGGTCAACTATGTGAAAGTTGGGCATGTTAGCTTCCCATCTATCCCCAATATCAACTCCACTGAAAGTATTACCACTAAAACCACCATTTGTTGGACGACCTATTACTTCTGCCATCGGATGTGTTGCAAGCTGATATGCTAGGTACTCACCCATACTTTGAGTTTCTGGCCCAATTAGTATGCCAATTGCTTTGTCGTAATAGGTATCTGGTTTTACTTCCCAATTGAACCAATTAGGGACATTTGTTTCACCATTTCTAGAATTACATATATCCGTTAATCCACCATTATTACATCTAACTCTTGATCGCATAATATTTAATGGTTGATTAGCAGGTTCCCCAAATAATGTACTTTGCCCTTCTCTAGGGTTTATATAACCCCCACCATTCCATCTTAGATCAATGATCAAAGCATCTGTTTCGGCATCCATAATAAATTGAACCGCTTCATTAAATTCAGCTTCAACTTCATTATACCCATGGTCAGTTACATAGATATAGCCAATCTTTTTATTCTCATCTATCCCATAATTAAGGCTACTTAAATCAATAATTCCTCTTGTTATTGCGCCTGTATTTTCGAACACATCAACGTTAGGAAAAGGTACTCCAGCTATTGGGAGTTGTGGATTATTCCAGATTTCACCCGTAAACACGGGACCATCAGGAACCGTATCAAACATAGGTTCTAATGACATATTTTTAATAGCTGTCTCACCATATTTAATTACATCAATGGTATTAAATAAGTGCCAGTTAATACCAACATTTGTCATTTTAAAATTAAGAATAGATGCTGGTGCTGATGCTAAAAAACCACCTGCTGGTAGCTCAGCCTCAAATAATTCGACTGTTAATTTTGTCCAAGGAATACCTTCATAGCCAATAACCTTATCTCCAGCTTCTAAGCCAAGTGGATGATTTTCTATCGTTTTAACAACCAATAATGAACTATCAGGCTGAAGTGCTAGTGTTGCTCCAAAATGACTTACATCTAGTGTGTTGTAATAGTAAATTGGAGTACCATGCTTTGTTGGGGTCCCTTGTGCAATATAAATATCCCAAATACGAGCATGTAACTCTTCAAATTCCGTACTGAACTTTGATATCAATCCTGCAAAAGCTCCATCACTTAAATCTGAAGTAATTCGACTATAATAAGAAGTGCGCAATGAATCCCAATTAAAATCAGATTCTGCAAAAAGTGTGAAGTACTCATCTGCAAAATCGGCGTATGCATTAAAAACACTTTGCTTCTCTGACAAAGGAATATTGTTACCCCAAGTTTCATCAATAATGGATTGCCATTCATCTTTTCTTTGGTAAAAAGACTTAGGACTAGGTTTAGGGTTCTCTTCAAAGAATTCGAAAATAAGCTCACTAGCACTAATATCCTTACTATTATTACCCAGAACTTGGCCGGTCTCTGTTCTACCTGAACCCGGCCAACGATGCCCACCCTCATTTACCCGGTATAAATGCGTAGAATATCCATTATCACAATCCTTAAAATCGAAAAAGGTAACTGTTGAATTATCACTAGCATCAATATCTGCTAAAGCTGTTTGCGTTGCCTGAGTGGAGCAATTATTGTTAGTAGCTAAGTTCTTGGCAATACTTTCTATGGAAATATATTCATTTGCTAGTCCATAGTAATTCGTTATCTGGTCTTTGGTACCATGTATAAAAAGTCCGGAGATCTGGGTATCGTCAGACAAAAGGTCTAAAGTCTCATTGGTCATATGCCCTGCCACAGAAGCAAAGGAAGCAATTTTATCCGACATCTGAGTACCTATATATGCAGCCATATAACCACCCAATGAGAGCCCTGTTGCGTGAACTCTCTCTTGATCAATAGTGTAATTACTGAAAATCTCATTAAGTATAGCATCAGTAAATGCAATCTCGTTTCGTTCTGAACTGAAGCCAGGAACACTCCATCCTGCCCCCGTCGATGGAACAAATGAAGGTAAAATATTTGGGTCACGTGTTATTGTTAAACCAACGGGATAAACAATTATGAATCCTTTATCATCTGCAAGGTCATGCATTTTTGTACGGTCAATATGATCAGGCACATCACCGGAATAACCATGAAAGTTTAGAATGAGGGGCCATTCTTTGTCAGCACTATATCCTTCAGGTATATAAACTGTATACCCTCTTTTTAAATCATTATGGACGAAACTGTCTTCTGTTAATGACCCACTCTGGGCGATTGAATTTTCGGTTGATAATAATACAGTTATAACCAGTAGAGTAAATAATTTCATAGTGTTCCTTGTTTTTTCAGGTCACTACAAATTCCAAATCTCCCACCAATTCTCTCTTGAATATTGTTTCAATCTTATGGATTAATGTTGCAAAACAGTATTTAATTAGTCATTCACGCTCTTTTGAAGGGGAGTAAGAGTATTTCTCTGAATAGAGTTTTGAAAAATAATTAGGGTCTCCAAACCCAACCTGATATGCTACTTCTGAAATGGAACTAGAGGTTGTTTGAAGTAATTCTTGTGCCTCTTTTAAACGAATGTCACGGATAAAAATAGAAGATGATTTACCCGTTAAGGCTTTGAGCTTCCGGTGAAGTTGAGTTCTGCTTGCTCCAATTTGATGACAGATTTCATTGATCCCAAAATCCTCGTCATCGAGTTGCTCCATCAATAATTCTCTAATCTTTACTATGAACTCGTCCTCTGTTTTTTCTACTTCTTCAGTTGCATTGTATTTGGCTCGAATTCTCTCTCTTTGAGCCAAAAGGTTATTTAAATGAAGTATTAATTCAGATTCATTAAAGGGCTTGGCTAAGTAAATGTCAGCGCCGGTCTTAAGACCTTCTAACTTGGATTCAATATCAGCTTTAGCAGTTAAAAGAATAATGGGAATATGACTGGTCTTTGTATCACTCTTTAAAATCTGCGTGACTTCGATTCCATTTTTCTCAGGCATCATAACATCACTTACAATCATATCCGGGATTTTATCGAGTGCTAACTCAATTCCTTCTTTACCATCTCTAGCCGTAATTACATCAAAATCTTTCTGAATAACTGAATAAATAAAGTCTCTAACATCTTCATTATCCTCAATTAGTAGTACTAAATTTTTATCTGATATTTCATCAATTATATCTTCGTCATTTGATAAAGCTTCTTTGTCTGAAATGACATTATTGAATTGTGAAAAATGAGTAGTATCAACTTCCTCATTTTGGGTGATTGGAAGCTTAATTATAAAAGATGTTCCTTTTCCTAAAATACTCGAAACTGATATATTGCCATCCATCAAACGGACCAACTCGCGAGTTAATGATAGTCCAATCCCAGATCCTTGATGATTAGAGTATGCTGTTTCAACCTGATAAAAGCGATCAAATATTTTAGGCAACTCATCTTCTGAAATACCTCTCCCTGTATCACTAACTTCGATTGTTAATTGTCTAGAGTTTCTTGATATAAAAATATGGATTGAACCACCTTGATCTGTAAACTTTATAGCATTTGAAACTATATTCTGAATGATCAAATCAATCTTATCTTTATCGAAATCCATGAATATCTGATTATCATCAGATTCTACAAGTAGGTTAATTTTATTTTCTTCTGCAAAAGAAGAGTAAGACTGACAGAGATAGTTAATATAAGCAACGATATCTCCTTGGCTCAATTTCAGGTTACCATTATTAGCTTCAAGTTTCGATAATTCAAGTATCTGATTAATAAGACCAAGTAGCTTCTGTGCATTCCTCTTTATTACAACTCCAGAGTCGTCAGAAATCCTATTTGCTAAGCCTGATATTACAGTAAGTGGGGTTCTGAATTCATGGGTAATGTTGGTAAAAAAACGGCTTTTAAACTCATCTACTTCTTTGAGTCGTTCAGTTTCAGTTTCAGCAACTCTTTTGTTTAATTGGGCTTTATAAAATCGGAAAGTAATAAAACTAATTAAAAATAAGTATAATGAATATGCCCAAAGATTAGCCCAAAATGGAGGACTGATCACTATCGTTGCCAATTGAACTGGCTCTGTCCAAACGCCATCTGCATTTGAAGCTTTCACGTAGAACGTATAAGACCCTGGATCTAGGTTTAGATATTCATGAACTCTTTGAGTAGAAGGTTCAGTCCAACCATTATCATAATCCTCCATATAGTAGGAGTACTCGTTCTGGGCTGGATCATCAAATTGAACTGCAACCGTTGAAAATTTTAGGTCATTTTCAGAGTGGTTTAGTCTATACTCTTTTGTTTCTAAATTATTCCATACAGTAAGTTGAATACTATCGCTTATGGCAACCTCTTGAAGAAGTATATTAGGAGTAACTTTACTTTCAAGTGTTTCATCTAAGTAAAAATGGTAAAAGCCACCCCAGCCATCAGCAAACATTTTTCCATCTTCTGCAATCGCATTTATTCCATTGTACATTTCTCTATCAGGATTGAAAGTCCAGCTTCTTGTTTGATCTACTACTTTAAAAGTTTCTGGATCAATAGCAAAGGAACCATATCTGGCCTGTTTAACCCACATTAAACCTTTATTGTCTTTGATTATTTCCCATGCAAAATTACCTGGTAATCCTGTATTCTTGTTCAAATGTTTAATGATTTCTCTTTTTTCTCGATCGATAACTAATATTCCTTCTTGAAAGCTGACCCAGATTCTACCCAAATTATCTATCGTCATATAATTAGGATTCCAAACTTCTGCTTTTGATGCAATCCCATTATCTAATCTTTCAAAAACGCCTTCATTGACATCAAAAATATCGATTCCGTTTTTGTTCCATGCCCACAAGAGATTAGTATCATCAACAATGAGTTTACCGATTTTTAATTCCTCGTCTTCATACTCAAAATAATAGCTTACTTCATTTGTACTCGGATTCAGTTTAAATAATTTATCAGTAGATGAGCCCCATATCATTCCATCTGGTGCTAATCTGAAATCATGGAAAACACGGTTATCATATGGCATCTCCTCTATATATTTATCTTTATAATTGAATGCCCAGCTTTTCATATTTACTGGGTCATATTTGATCAACTCATATCTTGTCCCAACCCATATATTCCCATTTAAGTCTTTAATCATAGAGTAAACTCTTTCACTATTCAAAATAGATGAAACTGAGTTCGCTGTTAAAAACTCTTCTGTCTCTGGATTATACACATAGGTACCACCTTCTCCACCAACCCAGAATCTACCGTTTTGATCAACTACAAAATTGTGGACGTAGTTTTCTTCATAGCCATTGGGTAATGGCACAAATTGGAACTCAAGGTATTCTGCGCTCAACTTATATAACCGTCCATTACCCGCTAAAAAGAAGAGGTTGCCAGATCGATCCAAATATGCTTCCAAGATAAACCCTAATTCATATCTCATGGTCTTAACCAAATTATGATTTTCATCCAGAATCAATCTATAAACACCACTATCAGTAGCAGCCCAAATTGCACCATTATTATCGCGAATAACTGAATTAATATTTCCCTGTGTAAGATTGACTTCAAATTTTTTAAGCCCCTCATCTGATATGAGGTAAATGAACCTATTTGTAATAACAATCAAGTTCCCATCAGGGTCTTCCGTAATATCTTTTATGGGGTCTTCATTATTAATATCAGTCTCAATTAATATTGACCCTCCAGTATCTCGTACTACTAATTCATATAGCTTTTTCCCATTAACCAGTATTTTTCCATTTTTAGTCACATATAAATCTTCGAATCGACCAAATAACTCTTCGTCAAAAGAATGATAAATTTCCTTTGTAGAATCTAAAGACTCGAATACTTTTATTTGAATAATTTGATTTGGTTGTGAAATCCATAGATCGCCGTTTAGATCTTTACCTGCTTCATAATATGGAGCTTCAGGTGAATAAAGGTCAGGTCTAATTTTGGTAAGATTTTTGTCTATACCATTATCAAAAACATTTATGTATCCACTGTGATTTGCAGCCCAAACTCGTCCAAAATCATCTTCGACTAATGCAGAAAATACACTACCCTGAATCCCATCATTCGAGCTAAGATCTCTTTGATAAGAAATTAATTCATAGCCATTATAAACCAATACTTGATTATTTGTACCTAACCAAAGTAATCCCCGTGAATCCTGTAATGAATTACGTCCACCTGAACCTAAATCGAAATATTCAAAATTTAGGCCATTGTATTGTTTAATCTTTGGCTCTAACGGTTTGATATCAAGACTTTGGAATAAAAATAAAAAACTAAATAATAATGCTAGCATATAATTCTCTACCAAGTTGGCATCTATTATAATCTATCGAGTTTAAAAGAAAAAACCCTGAAAGAAATAGCTATATATGGTGATGATTAGAATACAGGTGATATTCAGAATAATCCCTACTCGTGCCATTTGCCCCATATTTATATATCCACTTGAAAATACAATGGCATTAGGTGGAGTAGATATAGGAAACATAAAGGCACAACTTGCTCCAATTGTTAATGGAATTGCAAGTTGAAGTTCACTTAAGCCAAAATTTTGAGCAATTACAAATGATACGGGTATAAATACCGCAACCAGCGCAACATTACTCATTACTTCTGTAAGAAAAACAGCAAAAATACAGACTACTAAAATTATGATAAGTGGATATGCAACTATACTAGAGCTAATCCACTCACCAAGTAACCCAACTACATTCGTTACCTCAAGTCCCTTTGCAACGGATATACCTCCTCCAAAAAGGAGTAAAATATCCCAGGGAAGTCTTTTTGTGTCTTTCCAGACAAGAAGTGGTTCTGATTTTTTTGCTGATGGCCAGATAAACAATAGTACTGTGGCAAAGATGGCAATAATAGTATCGTTTAAATCTGAAAGTATTGAGATTTTTGTTAACTGAGCTCGAAATATCCATAGTAAAGCTGTAACTACTAAAATGAATAAAACATTACGCTCGCTTTTACCTAATACACCTAGTTGTTTTAGCTCTCCTGAAATAAGTTCTTTAATACCTTCCAGCTTTTTAATACGAATCGGAAAAACCAATTTAGTGTTTATAAGATATACAGCACTGAATAGTATTATTACAAGTGGAAGTGCAAACAAAAACCATTCAGAAAAACCCAAGGGAACTAATCCACTTTCTTCTACAATTCCAGCTAGTACAAGGTTTGGAGGGGTTCCAATTAATGTAGTAATTCCTCCAATATTTGCTGCATAAGCAATACCTAACATCAATGTTAAGGCAAAGTTTTTAGCACCAATACCGTCATCCATCTTATCTTTTAAAAGTGCTACTACCGACATTCCGATTGGGAGCATCATTACAGTGGTAGCGGTATTACTAATCCACATCGATAGAAGTGCCGTTGCTAGCATGCATCCAAGAACAACTCGAGAGGGTTTATCGCCAGCTAAATTCATGATATTAAGTGCAATACGCTTGTGAAGGCCCCATTTTTCAATGGCTAATCCAAGAACAAATCCACCAAAGAAAAGATAGATAACTGGGTTTGAATAGTTAGCTGTAGTCGCTCTTAAATCTAGAATTCCCAGCATTGGCAAAAGTATCATCGGAAGAAGTGCTGTTACAGCTATAGGAACTACTTCAGTAATCCACCAACTTAGCATCCATAATACAACTCCAATCATAAAAGCTTGCTCATTCTCAAATTCACCTAGTATAGAACAGATGAATAGAAGAGATGGTCCTATTAGGAGCTTTATAAGCTTGGAACTATCCATATTTGATTTCCAATTGTTGAAAATCCACTTTAGTCATTAGGTATAGAAAAGAATAGAAAACGTAGTGCCACCAGTCTCGTTTTCGCGCTGTGTTAGAGTGGCTTCTAATTTACTAGCTAAGGTTTTTATAATAACAGATGCTAGTGAGTCTTCTTCACTTCCATCTAGATTTGTACTCAAACCACTACCACTATCTGAAATGCTAATTGCTACACAATTCTCTTCATCTTTTTTAACTGCTAGCATAATCTTACCATAGGCGTCTAATTTAAAAGCATCTTTATACATATGTACAAGCACCTCATTCACTATTAAGCCTACAGTTAGCGCAACGCTTGCCTTAAGTAAAATTTTATCCATATCAACAAGAAGACTGATTTCCTTTCCATCTTCTTCAAAAATCTCGGATACTACAGAAGTTAATCTGCCTAAATAAATACCTAGATCGATGTACTCAAACTCATCTTGGTTATACAGTATATGATGTGCATTTGAAATTGCTTCAATTCTAGAACCAGTAGCTTTTAGAATAAATTGGGCATATTCATCATCAATAGTTGGAACTTCAAGTTGAATCAAAGCATTTATGGCTGCCAAATTGCTTTTTAAGCCTTGATGAACTTCTTTTAGCTTCTCTTCTTTTTCTTTAATCTTGTTTTTAAGATCATCTACTTCTTTTACTTTCTCAATGGAAAGTGCAATATGACCAGCAAGAGTTTCAAATACTGGAATCTGATCTTCAATGAACTGATGCCCATTCATTTTATTCAAAACTTGAAGAACTCCAATAGCTTCTTTCTTCGAATTTAAGAGAGGAACACACATGATACTTTTTGAACTAAATTCATTACTTAATTCCTCCCAAAAAACATCCGATTCTTTTAGATTATTACTTAAATAAGGCTTTTTATTTTTAAGTACCCAACCAGCAACCCCTTTATCTCGAGGGATCGTCATTCCTTTAATCTTATCTTTTATAGGTCCAGTAGGAATACTAACATTTAATTCGCCGGTTACTTCATCAATGAGTATTAGAGAACTTGCTTCAGCTTCCATTACCTGACAAGCAGAATTCATGCATTTAAGTAGCAAAGATTTAAGCTCCATGGTACGATTGATTCCCTCAATCGCATGGAGTAATAGTTGCATGTGTTTATAGTTCTCAGCCATTTAAATTCTGGTTCTCTTGAAAAATGAAGAGTTAAAATGCTTCATAGGATTTAAAAAAACAAAAAAATCCCCTATCTGAACGATAGGGGATTATCTAAACTATTGTTTTTACGACTTACTCTTTTTTAGATAGTCGAGAAGTACAGTATGCAGAATACCACCATTTCGGTAATAATCTACTTCGACTGGTGTATCGATTCTGCTATTTGTAGTGAAGTTGATCTCTTCTCCATTTCCTTTAATAGCAGTAACCTTTATTTCACTACGGGCTTTAATGTCATCACTTAAATGAATTGTAAAGCTTTCAGAACCATCTAATCCAAGCGAATTAGGAGTTTCGCCATCTTTAAATTGAAGTGGAAGTACACCCATTTGAACTAAATTTGAACGGTGAATTCTTTCGTAAGACTCAGCAATTACTGCTTTCACTCCAAGTAAGCTGGTTCCTTTTGCAGCCCAGTCACGTGATGAACCTGTACCATATTGATTCCCAGCAATGGCAATCAATGAAGTATTGCTTTCTTTATACTTTAATGAAGCTTCATAGATGGACGTAACATCTCCAGTCGGTAAATAAGTAGTCATACCACCCTCAGTACCTGGTGCCATTTGATTCTTGAAACGAACATTAGCGAAAGTTCCACGAGTCATAACACGGTCATTACCTCTTCGTGATCCATATGAGTTGAAATCTCTTTTTTCTACTCCGTTTTCTTTCAGATAAACACCTGCAGGTGCATCTTCTTTAATATTACCAGCTGGCGAAATATGATCTGTAGTAATCGAATCACCTACTTTAACAAGCACTCGAGCGCCTTCAATAGATTTGATTGGCTCAGCTTGCTCACTCATATTCATAAAGAATGGCGGCTCTTGGATGTAGGTAGATTTATCATTCCAATTGAAAAGATCTCCACCAGAAACTGGAATAGCTTCCCAAGTTGGTGACTCAAATATATCTGAGTACATCTTATCAAAAAGATCTGGACGAATAGCATTATCTAAATGCTCAGCAATTTCTTCTGTTGTTGGCCAGATATCTTTTAAATAAACATCATTTCCATCTTTGTCTTTACCTAATGGATCTTTATTTAAATCAATGTTTACTGTTCCAGCAAGAGCGTAAGCTACAACTAATGGAGGCGAAGCTAAGAAATTAGCTTTTACCCAAGGATGAATTCTTCCTTCAAAGTTTCTATTTCCTGAAAGAACACCTGCGGCAATTAGATCACCTTCTCGTATTGCTTTTTCAACAGGCTCCGGTAATGGACCAGAATTACCAATACAAGTAGTACAACCATAACCAACTAAGTTAAAACCAAGCCTATCCATATACTCAGTTAAACCAGCTTCATTTAAGTATTCGGTAACAACTCTTGAACCTGGAGCCAATGATGTCTTTACATATGCAGGAACTTTAAGTCCTTTTTCAACTGCTTTTTTAGCAACAATTCCTGCTCCTAGCATAACGCTTGGATTTGAGGTATTTGTACAACTTGTGATAGCAGCAATAACTACATCACCATGTGTCATATCAATATCTTGTCCATTCTTATAATGCCCAATACTTGATAACCTTTCTTTGGTAAGATTAAAACCCATTGTTGGATTATCACTTACTAAAGAATTCTCAAATGTAGACTTCATATTCTGAAGTGCAATTCTATCATGTGGTAGCTTTGGACCAGCTAAGGATGTCTCCACGGTACTTAAATCTAATTCCAGTGTTGAAGAAAAAACTGGTTCAGGAGTATCATCAGTTCTAAAAAGACCTTGAGCTTTGGTATAGTTTTCTACCAAACTCACAAGTTCTTCAGAACGACCGGTTCTACGCATATATCTTAATGACTCACTATCAATTGGGAAGAAACCCATGGTAGCGCCATATTCAGGCGCCATATTGGCGATAGTAGCTCTGTCAGGTAAGCTCATGTTACTGATGCCATCACCATAAAATTCAACAAATTGCCCAACTACTCCATGCTTTCTTAGCATTTGAGTAACGGTTAGGGTTAAATCGGTTGCTGTTACGCCTTCACGAAGTTTACCAGTTAATTTCATCCCAGTAACTTCAGGTACTAGCATCGAGATAGGTTGCCCTAACATTGCAGCTTCTGCTTCAATACCACCAACACCCCAACCTAGAATCCCAAGTCCGTTAATCATAGTAGTATGAGAATCAGTTCCAACTAAAGTGTCAGGATATGCTGTTTTGGTTCCATCAGCTTCTTCTCTTGTAAATACCCCGCGTCCTAAATATTCTAAATTAACCTGGTGAACAATTCCACGCCCTGGAGGCACTACTCTGAAATTATCAAATGCTTCTTTACCCCATTTTAAGAATTCATAACGCTCATTGTTACGCTCCATTTCCATTTCAACATTGAACATGAGCGCTGCTTCTTTACCAAACATGTCTACTTGTACAGAGTGATCTATTACTAAATCAACTGGAACTTGAGGGTTTATATCGGTTGGATTTCCACCCATTCTTTTCATTGCTGATCTTAATGCAGCTAAATCTACAACAGCTGGCACACCAGTAAAATCCTGAAGTACAACACGAGATGGCTTAAATGGAATTTCACCGTCTGGGCTCGCAGCGTTATAAGTAGCTAAAGTTTCAATGTCGGCATCAGTTATTGCATATCCATCATTTTCTCTTAATACAGCTTCTAGTAGTATTTTAATAGAGAATGGAAGTGTTTCAACTTTTGAATACCCAAGTTCAGTTAATTTTGGAAGACTATAAAACGTCGCTTCCCCATTACCGGTATCAAATGATTGTTTTGTGCTTTTAAATTTGTCGCTCATCTCAAAGTATTTTTAAAAATTCGAATAGACTATAAAGATACAAATTCTTTTGGGCTTTGTCTTTCTTGGATTAATCTTTTCATTTGGTACATCATTTCACTCAAGAATTTGGCTACGAATGCTTTTGAAAGTTTCTAAAACAAAAGTATAAATAGATGTTGATATGAAAATATTTTTGCCGTATTTTTTATGTCTTTCCAAAAAAGCAAATAAACGAGTTTATCGTGAATACCTTAAGTTTTAAAACATACTCAGCAAAACCTAGCGACATCGAGAAGAAGTGGGTTTTAGTTGATGCAGAAGATGTACCATTAGGTAGATTGAGTACTGTTGTTGCATCTATATTGAGAGGCAAAAACAAGCCCACATTTACACCACACATGGATACTGGTGATAACGTTATCGTTATCAATTCAGAGAAAGTTAAATTGACTGGCGCGAAGATGACAGATAAAATGTACTTCCGTCACACTTTCTACCCAGGTGGTGAGCGCTTTACCAGTGCAGAAGATATGCTGGCAAAAGACCCAACATCATTAGTTACAAAAGCCGTTAAAGGAATGCTTCCGAAGAACAAACTTGGTCGTCAATTATTGACCAACCTTCGAGTGTATGCAGGTCCTGTTCATGAACAATCGGCACAGAACCCTGAAACCATCGAGCTTTAATCAATGGCACAAGCTAATTACATCGGACGTAGAAAGACCTCAACTGCTCGCTTATATATTAAGCCAGGTAAAGGTGAGATTCTTATCAACAAAACTTCTATTGAAGAATATTTACCAGTAAAATCTATTCGTAATATCGCGTTACTTCCAATGCACGTTACTGAATTAGAAGGAAAATATGATATCAAAGTTACCGTTCGCGGTGGCGGAAAAGCTGGTCAAGCTGGCGCAATTTCACACGCTTTAGCACGCGCTATCGATGGTGAAAATGAAGATATGCACGACATTTTAAAAGGACACGGACTTCTCACAAGAGATTCAAGAATGGTTGAACGTAAAAAACCAGGTCAACCAAAAGCACGTAAGAAATTCCAGTTCTCTAAGCGTTAATATTTACGCTGTACAATTTTAAATCACACATGTGTGGTGACTCAAAGCCTGGTGTCTCGATAATAAGATCGGGATTGGTTTTTTGAGGCTGACCCACACAGCGGACAAACCTAAACATACATACTAATATAATGCCACAAGCAGCATCTATTGAAAACCTGTTAAAATCAGGTGCACATTTCGGTCACTTAACCCGACGTTGGAATCCAAAAATGAAGGATTTTATCTTCATGCAACGTAATGGGATTCACATCATTGACCTCAAAAAAACTCAAAATTACTTACAAGAAGCACTCGATGAGATTCAAAAACTTTCTCGTGCTGGAAAAACCATCCTGTTTGTAGGTACAAAAAAACAATCTACCGACATCATCAAAACGGAAGCAATCCGTGCTGGTATGCCTTTTGTTACTCACAGATGGTTAGGCGGTATGCTTACCAACTTCTCTACTGTTCGTAAGAGTATCTCTCGAATGGAAGAAATTGAGCGTATGAAAACAGACGGTACGATGGATGAGCTCACTAAGAAAGAAGGTTTAATGCTTTCACGTGAGCAACAAAAATTAGAAGATACTTTAGGTGGTATCTCTAACATGAGTCGTATTCCTGGTGCAATCTTTGTTGTAGATATTATTAAAGAACACCTTGCTGTAAGTGAAGCTATCAAACTTCATATCCCAATTATCGCTATGGTTGATACTAATAGTGATCCTGATGTTCCAGATTTTATTATTCCTTGTAATGATGATTCTGCTAGAACAATTCAATTGATAAGCTCCCAAATTGCAGATGCTATCATTGAAGGTGCAGCTGAACGCGAAGCACACAATGAGGAAGAGTTACAAGAGCAAGTTGCTGCAGAAGCTAAAGGAGAATCTAAAAGTGATGATACTCCTGAAACAAAAACAAAACTTCGTTCTCGTAAAAAGAGACCAAGAACTGCTGAGCCTACATTAGAAGCTCAAGACGAAACTACTGCTGAACCAAAATCAGAAGCTAAAGAAAAAGCAGCTACTGAGACCAGCAAAGAAAAAGAATAATTTTAACCCTTTTTTAAACTAACTGAACAATGAGCATTTCTGCTGCTGACGTTAAAAAACTAAGAGACATGACCGGTGCCGGCATGATGGATTGCAAAAAGGCACTCTCAGAAGCTAATGGCGATTTCGATCAAGCTGTTGATCTTCTACGTAAAAAAGGTCAAAAACTAGCTGATAAGCGCGCTGACCGTGAAGCTAAAGAAGGCTTGATCATTACTAGAATTAGTGATGATGCTAAAAAAGCTGCTACCATTGAAATTAACTGCGAAACTGATTTCGTAGCACGTAACGAAGATTTCCAAAACACTGCGGATAGTTTCCTAAACGCTGCGTTCGATAATAATATTGACAACGTTTCTGATCTTCTAGCTTTTGAACTTAATGGAAAAACTATTGCTGATAAACTTCAGGAAATGACTGGGTTAATCGGCGAGAAAATTCAAATTAGTACTACTGTTTTAGCAACAACTGATGGAACTCTCATCTCATACATCCATCCAGGCAACCAGCTTGGTGTTTTGGTAGAGTTTGATGGTGACCTTACCGATGCTGAAATTGGAAAAGATGTTGCAATGCAAGTTGCAGCAATGAAGCCAATTGCAGTTACTCAAGATGAAGTTGATGCTTCTGTAGTAGAAAAAGAACTTGAGATTGCTAAAGAGCAATTAATCAACGAAGGTAAACCTGCTGAAATCGCTGAAAAAGCTGCTGTTGGTAAACTTCGCAGATTCTATGAAGAACGTGTTCTTCTAAATCAAAAATTCGTAAAAGATAACAGCGTTACTGTTAAACAGTATCTCGAGCAAAACGGTGCCCCGTTAGCAAAGTCTTTTCATCGTATTCAATTAGGTGAAGACGCTTAATTCTTTTTTTTATACCTTAGGCTGTTTCGATTTTCGAAACAGCCTTTTTTTTGACCTTTATTTTTTTGAACCTCTAATAAATAGCTCGTGGCAAATAAGTACAAACGTGTTTTACTAAAATTAAGTGGTGAAGCTCTTCTCGGGGAACAAGGACATGGAATTGATTCTAATATCCTATCACAATACGCTGAAGAAATAAAAGCAGTTCAAGAACAAGGTGTTGAAGTGTCTATTGTGATTGGCGGAGGAAATATCTTTAGAGGTGTTGCTGGCGCTACTGCAGGAATGGACAGAGTGCAAGGTGATTATATGGGAATGCTTGCCACAATGATAAACAGCATGGCTTTGCAGGATGCACTTGAACAAAAATCAGTTAAAACTCGATTATTGAGCGCGATTAGAATGGAGGCCATAGCTGAGCCATTTATTCGTCGCCGAGCAGTTCGTCACCTCGAAAAAGGACGTGTTGTCATATTTGGTGCTGGTACTGGTAATCCATATTTCACAACTGATACAGCTGGAGCTCTTCGCGCAATTGAAGTTGAAGCTGATGTTATTCTTAAAGGAACCCGAGTAGATGGGATTTTTGATTCTGATCCTGAGAAAAATCCTGATGCCAAAAAATTTGATACTATTACCGGTGATGAAGTACTTCAGCGCAGATTGAACGTAATGGATTTAACAGCATTCACTCTTTGCCGTGAAAACGCCACTCCTATTGTTGTATTCAACATGAATGATAAAGGTACGTTTAAGAAGATTGTTTGTGATGGAGAGGATCTAGGAACTACAGTTGTTTGGGAGTAAGATTTATCTACTTTGCTTTTTTTCTAATAAATAGAACATACTCACATACTAATTGAGCTCCTACTACATATTCATATTCCAAAGGATTACAATAAAACTCATTATTTAAACAAATCCTTTTCTTAAAATCCTGAAACGAGTTAAGGATATCGTGTTTCATGTTTATAATGCGAGCTTTTCATTAAGAATTAATCCTCACTTTTCAACTGGTTCCGATGGTCTCCGTCGGAACCTTCTGCATTGTGGAATCAGTACAAACTACCGCTCCAACGCAGAGCATTGGAACGAGGTGTAAATAAAAGCTTGCAGCCTTTTCATAAGATCCTGAATCAAGTTCAGGATGACCCTTTTAACTTATTACCGAATAGAAATAGTTTTTAGAGAATAAACCATGTCCCTCTTTAGAGAGGGACGAGTCAAAACTTGTTTTGGCTCAGGGAGAGGACGAGGCAAGCTTGTTAATTCTTAGCCACCACCGTCCTCCCTCTGATTTCACACTAGCGTGAAATCTGTCTCCCTCCAACGGGAGACAGTAGTAGCCTGACTTTGCTTTCAAAATTGAAATCTAAAACAAGCTTTTCATTAAGAATTAATCCTCACTTTTAGTAACTTCACACAGTTGAAAAACAGCCTTAAATGCCTTTTAAACTAATTCAAAGAATATGATCGCCGACGTATTACAAGAAATTATTGACGAAGCTGATATGAAAATGGATGACGCTTTCCAATACCTTAAAAGTGAGTTCTCGCATATCCGAACTGGTAAAGCTAACCCAGCTTTAATTTCAGGAGTAAAAGTTGAGTATTACGGTGCTCAAACACCTCTTCAGCAACTTGGAAATATCTCAGTACCTGAACCTCGATTGCTAATGATTGCTCCTTACGATAAATCAACTTTACCAGGAATAGAAAAAGCAATTATGGCCGCTGGTCTTGGGCTGAACCCAATGAATGACGGTGATTTTATTCGTATTCCACTTCCACTACTTACTGAAGAACGTCGAAAAGAGTTAGTAAAAGTTGCGAAGGATAAAGCTGAACAAGCTAGAATTAGTATTAGAAATTCGAGACGCGACGCTAACGATAGCATCAAGAAAACAGTTGATTCTGAATCTCTTCCAGAAGATTCAAAATTTGAGGCTGAAGCAGAAGTTCAAACTGTAACTGATACTCACACAAAAGCAGTGGATGATTTACTGGCTCATAAAGAAACAGAAATTATGACAGTCTGATCCCTATTCTAACTAGTGTATATATCTGAACTTAATTTACAGGGATTCAAAAGCTTTGCTCACAAAACTAAAGTAAGTTTTGATAGTGGTATTACGTCTATTGTAGGGCCAAATGGCTGTGGAAAATCCAACATTGTTGATGCCCTGCGATGGGTTCTTGGTGAACAACGTCCCTCTCTCCTTCGCTCTTCTGCGATGAGTAACGTAATTTTTAATGGTACAGCAAAGAAGAAAGCCCTTGGAATGGCTGAAGTTTCTCTAACTTTTGTTAATGATAAAGGGATTCTTCCAATCGAGTATAGTGAAGTTACCATTACACGGAGATTATACAGATCCGGAGATTCTGAATACCTCATCAACAATACTTCATGTCGATTAAAAGACATTATGGAGTTGTTTATGGATACGGGTATGGGTTCAGACGCCTATTCTGTGATCGAGCTTAAGATGGTCGAAGAAATCCTTAACGATAAGAATAATGATCGACGTCGTTTATTTGAAGAAGCTGCTGGTGTTACTCGCTATAAGGATCAGCGTAAAAAAACACTTCGGAAATTAGAAGAGACAAAGAAAGATTTACAGCGTGTTGATGACTTATTAATTGAGTTGAGAAAAAAGGCACGCTCATTAGAAATTCAAGCTGAAAAAGCTGAGAAGGCAAAGAAATATCGCGATGAACTTGAGATTTTAGATAAAGCGCTTACCCTTCATGATTTCAAAAAAATTCAGACGGAGTTAGAGCCGCTTCAAGAGCGTATTTCAAACGCTGAGAAAGAGAAAAAGGAGATTACAAAGAACGCTGACGAGCTAGAATCATCAGATGGAAAATCTCGTGCTCAATTACTTGAGAAAGAACGTCAACAAGCAGACGCTCAACGTCAAGTAAGTCAACTTTATAATGCAATTCGAGAAGCTGATACCAATATTCGAATCACCAAAGAAAAAATTGAGAACGAAAAAAAGGTAATCTCAGAATACAGTAAAGACATTCAGCAAGGCGAGATAGATTTAAAAGAATTAATGGATCTACTGAGTAATAGTAGAACAAGATTGGAATCGTTCGATGAAGATTTAGAGAAATCTGAACACATCCTTGAGGATTCTAAAAAGAAATATTCTCAGATTCAGCAACAATATAACCGAGAGCGACATGAGTTATATGAACTTGAAGTTCAACTCAGTGCTACCAATAATGAACTCAATCAGCTTCAAACAAAACGTATCAAAATTGAATCTCGCTTAGAGAATACTGAAGGTGATTTACAGAGAATTAATGATGAAATTGTAGACTTAAATGATGAAATCCACAATATAAATGTTGAACAAGGTACAACTGAAGGAAAGCTTGGTAGTCTTGTTGAAGAAAGAGATGAACTTGAAAAAGGTTTAGAAACTTCTAGGGAAAAGCGGGAAGGGTTTGCTGAGAAACAAAATGAAATTAAGGACGAGTTAAGAACATTACACAGTAAACATTCTTCATTATTAAGTGAAATTCGTTTAATGAACGACCTAGCTAATTCAAACGAAGCTTTTCCAAATAGTGTAAAATATCTATTAGAAAATCATCGATTTGACTTCAAGGAAATGACAACCGTTGCAGAGGTTTTCAACACCAACGAAAAACATGCTATTGCATTAGAGTCGGTATTAGGTGGTGCTCTTAATTTTGTAATTCTACCAACGCTTGATGAAGCTAAACAAGCGGCCGAAGCCCTGAAAAAAGCTAATAAAGGTAGAGCCACGTTTATTCCTTTAGATAAGCTTTCTGCAAAGTATGATGTTGTAAACGGGGGATTATTCGATCACGTTAAAACAAAGACACAGTATTCGGCGCTTAAGCAGTTATTATTGGGAAATGTGCTTGTATTTGATTCTGTCGAAAATGCTTACAAAGGACTTAAGAAAACGAATGCTATCGGTGTCACCTATGATGGTGAAGTAATTAACAGAAATCGATTTTTTAAGAGCGGTAGTAAGAATAAGAATACTGGAGTAAGAGTTGGTTTACAAGATAAGATAGACCGCCTTGAGAAAGAAAAAGTAAGTGTACTTAAAGAGACTGATAAACTTAGTGAGTACCTGAAGCAGATTGTTGAGAAATATGAGAAGCTTGATATCGCGGCTCTAAGTAGTGGATTGAAAGAGAAAGAACAAGAAGTACGCCGACTTGAACAGCAACAACATAGTCTAAGCTCTAAAGTTCAAGTGTATCAGAAGAATATTACTGAGCTTGTGAACCGAAAAGATTATCTGAAGAGCAGTGAAGGCACTGCTCAAGATGAGCTCGACTCAATGCAACCCAAGCAAAAGGAATTACAGAAAAAACTTTCAGAACTTGATACGCTTCAAAACGATAAAAAAGAACTTCTTGAGTCACTTGAGGAAGAACGTGCAATTGCTCAAAGTCGATACAACGATGCCCAACTAAAGCATCAAGACTTAAAGAATAAAGTTGATAATCATGAGCGGGATGTAAAGCGAGCAGAAACAGGAATTCAAAGCGTTCAGTCACGAATTGAAAACCGAACAAAGCTTACTGAACAGTCGAAAAAGAATATTACGGAATCTACTACCTATGTTGAGCGTTTAGAGGAAGAACTTTCGGCTAATCAGGAATTGAAAGTAGAAGCAGATGAAGCTCTACAAAAAGCAGAAGATTCAGCTGCTAAACAGCGTGGTTCCATTAATGAGATTGAAAAAAATCTAAAGGAAATCCGAAGACAAAAAGAAGTGAATATGGAACTGGTTCATCACCTTTCCATGGCTAAAGAAAAAATGGAAATGCAGGTTCAAGGACTTTCAGATCACATCTGGGAGACTTATGGTATTCTGATGAAACAGATTGAAGGTGCAGAAATGCCCGAGGACAAAAGCACTGATGAAGTGAAACAACGAATCGGATGGCTTCGCCAAAAACTGAATGGAATTGGTGATGTAAACCCGCTTGCCATCGATGAATACAAAGAGGAAAAAGAGCGTCTCGATTTCTACGAAGAACAAATTGATGATCTCGATAAAGCTGAAAAACAACTTCTTGAAACAATTCATGAGATAAATACTACTGCAACTGAGCGTTTCAATGAAACTTTTGAGCAAATAAGAGTGAACTTCCAAAAAGTATTTAAAACCCTCTTCTTTGAGGATGATTATTGCGATCTCTTAATTGAAGATGATAGCGAAGATCCTTTAGAAGCTCGTATCGAAATTAAAGCTCAACCTCGTGGGAAACGACCTTCTGGAATTTCACAGCTTTCTGGTGGAGAAAAAACTCTAACAGCTATCGCTCTTCTTTTTGCGATTTATTTAGTTAAACCTTCTCCATTCTGTGTATTGGATGAGGTAGATGCTCCTCTCGATGATGCCAATATTGAGCGCTTTGCAAAAATGATCAAGAATTTTAGTGCAGAGACTCAGTTCATCATTATCACTCATAACAAAAAAACGATGAGTAAAGCCGAAATGATGTATGGTGTTACTATGCCAGAAACAGGTGTTAGTCGTTTGGTTGGCGTCAAAATGGATGAAGTGGAAGATGCTGCGTAATTTGTTCATGGATATATCGGATATTTAAAAAGATCAACAATGTTAAAGAATCTGAAATTGAATGCAGTACAGACACCACTAACTATTAACCATTAACAAAACTTGGCGCGTAAAGAATTTAATATCCCCGACATCTATAAATCGCCAATTATCCGAAAGGTGAAAGAAGCGACTAAGATCACCGATCCCATGAAAAAGGATTTGGAACCTACTCTACTAGATTTTGGTCCGGTTCAATTTTATATCCCGCGATTCTTTGGCTTTTGTTATGGCGTAGAGAATGCTATTGATATCGCTTATAGAGCAGTAGAACAACATCCCGACAAGAATATTTATTTACTAAGTGAGATGATTCATAACCCAACAGTGAATGAAAACCTGCTTGCTAAAGGAATGAAGTTTTTGTTTGATACCGATGGAACCATACGTATTCCAATTTCATCATTAAACTCGGATGACATTGTTATTGTACCAGCTTTTGGAACTACTATTGAAATTCAAGATCAACTAAAGGAAGTTGGAATTGATCCTTATGAGTTTAATACGACATGCCCTTTTGTTGAAAAAGTTTGGAAACGCGGAAAGCAGCTAGGTAAAAAGGAATACAGCTTAGTTGTACATGGAAAGCATCAGCATGAAGAAACAAGAGCTACTTTTTCTCATAGTGCTGAGCATTCAGCTGTTGTAGTTGTTTTGAATCCTGAGGAAGCTATTATCCTCGCGGAAATTATGACTAGTGAACGGCCAGTTACAGATTTTGATAAATATTTTGGCCATAAAGCAACGCCAGGATTTGACCCACACAAAGACTTACATCGTTTTGGGGTAATTAACCAAACTACCATGCTTGCGACCGAGACGCAGGAAGTTATGGGTATTTTGAAGGAAGCTGCAATCAAGCTTCATGGCGAGACTGATATTCTAAATCATTTTGCAGAAACTTCAGATACATTATGCTATGCTACCAATGAAAATCAATCGGCAACATTAACGCTTGCTAAAACCGATGCTGATATTGCTCTAGTTGTAGGTGGGTATAATTCGTCAAATACCATGCATTTGGTAGAAATTTTAGAGCACTCTTTCCCAACATTTCATGTTCGTGATTCTGGTGAAATAAAATCTGATTCATTAATCAAGCACTTCGATCAATGGAAGAAAGAAATTTTCGAAACCGAAAACTGGCTACCTAGCAATAAAACACCTTTAAAAATCGCGTTAACTTCTGGCGCATCTTGTCCAGACATTTTGGTTGATGAAGTATTACTTCGATTACTTGAGTTTTTTGATGGAGCTAAAGAAATAGATGATGTAATTGCTCCATTCGAATTATCTGCTGAAAATTAGTATAAGAAATCGTTGCTAATTCCCAAAAAAGTTCAGATTGACTTCCTCTAACAACTAAATACTAATTCTGATCAACTACACTAAAGTACGCCACAGCTTTTGGTTGAAAACTTCGGAGTTTGATTTGAAACTGAGTAGCAATCAATTCAATATCGGGAGTTACGAAACCAGTAGAATCTCGTTGTATTTTTGAATAGGGAACATAGGCTTCATATGTGCGTGTGTTCTGAATCTCTGTATATTGTTCAAGAGGCACATCAAAACGAATAAGTACTGCTGAAGGATTATAATTGATAACTTGTCCACGCGGTAAGCCCCTGGTTCTGATATAGACACTTGCCTCACCTTCAGTAAATTCTGATACATTAGCAGAAAGTGTAATCTCACTTATTGAAGGCTCAATCAATGGATCTAAGGACTCAATTAATACTGTTGATTGTATATCATCTCGTACATTCTGTAGCACTAAAGTATCTGGAATAACCCATTCCGAGATATCAGAAACTTGAGATAATGCACCAGTAATAGTTAAGCTATCTGGTGTTATTTTTGTTTCACCAATTAGTCCATAACGAGTCGTAAATTGAATATCTGTATGTAATCTGATTGGGATTTTTTTAGAAATTCTTGGTTCCAGTCCGATGTTTATCAAAAAGGGTTGTACTTTTAAAACAGATACATCCTGCTCAACTGTAAATCGTTGCCGAACTTGGTCGAATAAATTTACTTCTCCTTCAGTAATATCGATTAATACACTTGGTGGATTATTAAAAAGATTTACAAGCTTCCATCCGTCTCCACTTACATCTACTTGAACAAACTCTGGAAGATCTTCAACTAGTGCCATCTCTGGAGGAATATTTCCCGATTCAATAGGAACATTTATACTAATATTATAATCACCATTCAGGTTTACAATAAACCAGAGACTCATGGCCATAATATAAGCCACTACAAAAACAGCAATACGTTCTCGCCGAGCTGAACGTGCATCATCGTCGGTTATTCCCGGTGGGATACCAAATTTAAATGCTCGTTTTAAACGTTCAATAACTTGTTCTGAAAATTTAGCCGCCATGAATTGAATATAGAGTCCGGCTTTGGTTTATACAACTATCCACGGACGATAATATCTCCAACTGCTTGTCCTTTTACTTTTGCATTAAGTCGCTTTGCAATTGAGAATCTATTTGCATGAATTTCGTGTCGCCATACTGGATTTTTAACTCGACAAACTAACTTATCTCCTTCAAAGTGTAAGTCTTCCGTTTGCGATGCGATCCTCTCACCTACAACAGCTTCCCAAGCTGATAATATGATCCCTTGTCTCAGTTTCTTTTTCTGTGGAAACTTCTCGAGAAAATCTTGGAGTGCTGAACCTATTGATTTTGGCTTATCAAATCTCATACTTCAGATTCTGTTACATCAATAATATTTGCATCATTTACTTTATAGAACCTATTCCGTTCTCCTTCAAAATGTACGTAATTCTCAAATGGAATGGGGTTTGCCGCAGTGATAAAAGTTTGCCCTTTATGCTCTTGAAGTGCTTTAAGTAAAATCTCTGTTTTATGAAGGTCTAAATCCCCAAATACATCATCGAGCATAAAAATGGGTAGGTCGTCTAACTCATCAGAATAATAATGAAGTTGAGCTAGTTTTAATGACAAAGCGAATAGTCGATGTTGCCCTTGTGAACCAAACCTTCGCAACTCAAATTCATCTAAATAGAAAACGATTTCGTCGCGGTGAGGTCCGACTAGGGTTTGCTCTCTTTCCAATTCTTTTTCATGATTCTTTTCAAGCTCTTCATAGTAAAACACTTCAATTTCTTTTGGATCTACTGAGGGTTCACAAAAGGTTTGATACTCAAGACCTGTCTTTAAATTCATACCAGATATCATAGCGTAATCTTTTGCTAAATATTCTTTGAATTTCTCAAGCACTTCATATCGTTTAGCAACAATACGAGATCCAACTTCTACCAACTGTTTATTCCATGGTTCTAAATACATCTCCAACATATTTCGAGCATTACGATAATCTTGTAGCAGAGTATTTCTTTGCTTCCTAATACGTCTATAATCCAATAAATCCCTCAAATAACTATTTGAGATTTGACTAATAAAAGAATCCAAAAATGAGCGTCGTTCAACCGGTCCTTCTAAAGTTAGTTTTTTATCATCAGGTGAAAGAACTACTACAGGAACCATCCCGATTAAATCTGATAGGCGATCAAGTGGCCCATCATTTACAAATATCTTTTTCCCTTCTCCCCTTGAATACGAACAGCTTACATCGAATTCTGCTCGAATTTGTCCTTCAAAATTACCTTTTAGCATAAAGTAACTTTCGCCTTGATGGGTAACATACATATCCGAGCTTGATACAAAACTTCGCGACATACAAAGATAATGAATTGCATCTATCAGACTGGTTTTGCCAGCTCCATTCGGTCCTGTAATAACATTTAGGTGTGGTGCCCAATCAACTTTATTCTTTTTATGGTTTCTAAAGTGAAGGAGTTCCAAGCTTGTAATCAACATGCATCAATAGTAGCAATAAATGATGCGGAATTAAATGTTGATTTTAAAAAAGCCCGTCGGTTTTTTATCCGGCTTGTCTCTATTCATCGGGTAATGATTCACTTAATTAGATGGATCCCCGACGGGTCTTTCGTTGCGTTACTTTATATAGTTTTTTGGCTTTAGTTGTAATTCAAAAAAGCAGTTTTGATTTTGATCCTTTTTGGTATAGCCAATTAATCTCAACTGTTCACCCCGAGTATTCTTTGTATCTTTTTTTACTAAAATTAAATTTGATGAGTCCACTTTTATGCAATCATCAAAACGTCGATCGAAAAAATATATATCCCACTTTTGTGTAATATTTTCTACCCCTTTAAAACAAATATGTCCTACAGCTGATGGATCACTGTTTTCTAAGTTAATAGGTATCACTAATTCTTCACCTTCGTTTTCAGGTATCGAATTGATCGACACCTGGCTATTCTGTAGAGGAGAAGTGATTCCAACTAGTATATATTTACTAGTAAGTGAATACCCCATAAATGCTTGATGAGCACTAAGATCGGTAAACTCAATGGTCCAGAGTTCCGATTTTGTTTTTAGAGCTTCAGCAACTTTTGCAGTAATTAATTCCATAAGTACGTAATGCATATTTAGATTATCACTACATGTAATCTAATTATCGTTTGGCACTTATTATCACTTAGTAGATAAATTGTAGAGATAGATTTTAACTTTTCACGCCCAATTATTAAAAATCGAGTTTTATAGTTGAAATAATTTTTACTCTTATTTAGAATCTAACTATCTAATAATTAATGTTTAAAGCATTAAAAACCACTTTTTATCCATTCCACTCAAAATTTAAAAAAAAGAATTTTGTAGAGACTTTGTAGAGATTCTAAGCGTCCTTTTTTTAGATGAAATTCAGTATGATATGATGTTATTAATATAAACTCACTAACTATCTAGCGATGAGAATACTCTACATTGTTTTTTTACTGATCTTGAGTTCAAACTTCTTCATAAAAGCATTTGCTCAATCAGAAAGCATTCCATCTTTGATTAAAAGCCTTGAACTATCTAAAGAAGATACCACTCGTATTAATATCCTTATTACTATCTCAACAAATTATAATCAGACTAATCCCGATTCAGCTGAATTTTATGGGCTGAAAGCATTCAATTTAGCTACTTATAGCACAAGCTTAATTCATAAAGTAAAAGCTAGTATCCATTTAGGTAGAGTTTATATACGAAAGGGATCATATGCCAAAGGCTTAGAGTCATTCTTACTTGCTCTTGAAACTCTAGATCAACTTCCTGAAGAAATAAAGCTGCGAGCAGCGACTCTCCGAGGTGTTGGAAATATTTATTTCATTCAATATAAATATGATGAGGCCCTTAGCTTTTACGAAGAAGCTCTTGAGTATTTTACTTTAGTAGATGATGAACAAGGTAAGGCTTTAGTTTATGGTAACTTTGCGAATGTTTATTATGAAACTTTTGAATTAAGTCGAGCTCTCGAGTATTATAAAAAGCAACTTTCAATAAGTAATAGAATTGGGTCTGAGATGGATTTAGCATCAACCTATTTAAATATGGGTATGCTTTATGAGACTATGGATTCACTTAGCCAAGCGATAGATTTTAGTCGAAATGCTCTAGAAATTGCTGAACGGAATAATGCTTTGGTTATGATGACTTACCCACTTAAAGTTTTAAGCACTGTATCACGAAGATTAGAGAACTATCCTCAAGCAATCGAATATGCTCAACAAAGTTTAGACCTTGCCACACAACTTGATATTATTTACGAGATGAAGGATGCTCATCTGAACTTAGCTGATAGCTATGAAGGAGTTGGTCGGTATAAAGATGCTTATTTTCATTATAAGTCTCATAAAGAACTTAATGATTCACTATTAAATGAAGATGCTAATACACGATTAGCTGAAATGAGAGCAAAATATGAAAGTGAAAAAAAGGAACAAGAGATAATTGTCTTAGAAACAGATAATGAACTCCAGAAAACAAGAATTGCTGCAATTTCTAGCTCTTTAGGTTTAATAATTGCTCTTTTTATAATTGGTGTCATTTGGTTTGCCACTAAAAAACGGAAGGAAGTTGCACTTCTAGAAAAGGATAAGGTGATTGCAAAGTCTGAGGAAAAATTAGCGAGAGAAGAACTTGCTAATTCTAGATTACGGGAAGAAAACCTTCAAAAAGAGTTAACCAATTATGCACTTCATATTGTAGAAAAAAATGACTTTTTAGAAGGTCTTAAAACTGAAATGGCTGAAGTTAAATCAACAGTCAAAAGTAAAGAAGCATTACAACATATTAACAGCTTGGGTTCAAAAATTTATAGAAATATGATGCTTAATAAAGATCGCCAAGAGTTTGAACTTCAAGTTGATCAAGCTTGTGACGGTTTTTTTAAAAATTTAGAACGAAAATTCCCAACGC
Organism: Balneolaceae bacterium; assembly: GCA_965212165.1. Taxonomy (GTDB): domain Bacteria; phylum Bacteroidota; class Rhodothermia; order Balneolales; family Balneolaceae; genus RHLJ01. The sequence continues at coordinate 397,213 of OZ243096.1, forward strand.
TTACATCTCAAGAGAAAAGACTTGCTGCGTTATTAAGATTAAATTTATCGTCGAAAGAAATTTCTGGGATTATGAGTATATCACCAAAGAGTGTAGACCAAGGTCGCTATAGACTTCGAAAAAAATTACTTCTCAAAAAAACTATAAATCTATCTTCTTTTTTGAACCAAGTTTAGAACAGTATTCTAATTATTCTTTCTTTGAAGGTGTAATTCAAAAAAAGATGAACCCTTTTCAAGCGCTCCTTCAACAAAACCCATGCTCGAAAGTTTATTCAATTCAATAGTTGGACTTACTGAGAAATCTGTTTCTTCTTCAATCTCATATACTTCATCTATTCTATTGTCTTTGATCGATAATTTCCAGTTTTGGAAAAAAGGCTTGGAAGCTTTTATTAAAAGTTTAGCTATTTTTGTTTGGTCAATATCTTGGAAATTCAATGCAATAACTACATTTCTAATCGTATCTCTTTGAATAGTATTGTAAAGAATAGACTTCTCACCAAATGGTGAAATTATATCAGTAGTGATATATGTATCAGTAATCTGATGACCAAAATTGAATTTATTCAAACTTGGATCAGTTAAAATGATCTCCCAATTACCATTCTTTAAAGAAGGAGCATTCCCAACCTTAATGGATTGAACTTCTTTCATTGATACCTTTTTTATTGCTAACTAATTGAAGATGATAATTAAAAACTAGATCAATTAATAGTAGATGAACACTAACTATTTAATCAATAACATTTTACCTGATGCAAATGCTGTACCTGCTTTAAGCTGATAAATATAAATACCTGAAGATAAGTTAGATGCATCAAATGAAACCGTATGTTTCCCTTGAGATTGTTGTCTTTGTACCAAGGTGGTTATCTCACTACCAGTTATATCAAACACTTTTAAGGAAACAAACCCAGGACTAGTAAGAGCATATGATATTTGGGTACTAGGATTAAATGGATTAGGATAATTTTGATACAAAGTTATTTGCTTTGGTACATCAAACCCAATTTCATTCGATATTGCTAAACCTTCAAAATAAGCTCTTCGAATTAAAGTAGTATCGTGAACAAATGGATTCCTATTCCCTTGAAACCCTTCTATTTCTATACTTCTGGAAACTTCTATGCTATCAACTGGGTCTGCATCATGCCATGTTAAAAGCACATCTTTCATATTCTCAAAAAATGCTGCGTTATCAGTACCATCTGAGGTGATTGAGTTATTATCCTGATATATGGTCCAAAAATAAAACATAGCTCTTGCAAGATTTCCTTTATGATCTTCTCTTGGCTCGAATGAAGTATTGCTTAATAATTCACTATAGTCATCAATATTCTCAGTTGGAATAGAACCTTGATTTGAATTATTACTCCACCAACTATCCGTTTGTTCATCTGGGATTTCATCAAACATAAAATTACTTCGGGCACCATTCACATCTACACGTGTTGGAAATAGATGATGTATATCACTTCTCATCGGGCTATCCTGATCAAAGAAACTCTGTGGCCATGAATGTTCGGTATTGAAGTCATTAGCTGCCTGACTTCCTTGTGCATCTTGTCGATCAGTAAATTGGATAGAATAACCAGTATATACACAGGTTATAACTCCACTTTTTCCATCAATCTCTTCAAACATAGCATCTCTAGCTGCATTATAACTTAATGAGTTTGTAACAGTGTAGTTTTCCTGCAAGTAATCAATTAATGCTGCTTTTGTTAATGACGGCGCAATTAGATCATCTTGAGCAAATAGCGGTAGAGATAAAAATAAGGAGAGTAAGAGAAGTAAGATTTTCTTCATTGTAGTAATTTATTTTTTTTGTGATACAATTTCCCTACCTACAATTCATTATATATAACAAATAAAGGTACTATTTAATCAAAAGCATTTTCTTTGTGAAAACTTCTCTACCAACCTCTAAGCGATAGAAGTACACTCCACTAGATTGTTCAGATGCATTCCATGTAAATGTATGGATTCCAGCTACCCTAACTTCGTTGGTTAGTTCAGAAACTTTTCTACCAAGCATATCAAAAATTGTAAGCCTAACTCTTGATTGCTCAGGAAGCTCAAATGTTATATTTGTAGACGGGTTAAATGGATTTGGATAATTCTGGTTTAGAGAAATTTCAGTTGGTTTGCTCTCTTCATCTTCATTTGAAACATCTAAAATACTATTCATTACTCCTGGTGTGCCACCTTGTTGTGTCGCAGCTTTCCAACTTTGGGGTAATGAATTATCAAAGTCTGAACCCATAAATTCTAAACTAAATCCCGTTCCATCAGCATTGCTATCCCAAGGATCTTCATCAATATATTGAACTGAATCTACTAATGAGCCCCTATCATCAAATAGCCGAACTTGATCGCTTCCTCCAGATAGATTAAATCCAAGTTCTCCACTCATTGAAACTACATTTTCATACTGTTCATTAAATGCTGTTAAATCAGCTGAGATAACTATATATGAATTAGGTGACATTTCAGTTCCGTTTGGAAACTCGTAAGCATGAGTATCGTCATCATCTTTTACTACCCATCTACTTAAGTCAATCGTGTACTCTGATGGATTATAAAGCTCTATCCAATCTCCAGTTTCTTTTTCTGGCGAGGAATTGTACATAATTTCGTTAATAGTAACATCTAATAATGGCCCTTCAATTTTCTCAAAATTTGCTGTATATGTAGTTCTCGATGAACCATTAATCTTATTCTCAGTTGAAGTTGATGCTCCACTCCATCCAATAAACCGATACCCACGTCGTGGAACCGCTGTTAATTCAACCGGTACCGGTGAATATGTTGTCGAGTTATTAGTATAAGCTTCACTGGTAAAGTAGCGTCCTGCCCATGGATATGAATCTGGTTCAATTCTGTTTACTCTCACTATACCATGTTCTGGGTTTGAAGTATTAACACGTATATTTCTAGGTTGTGAAAGTTTAAAACGCTCAATTAAAAAGTTCTCCATATTAATTCGGCGATTATCCACAAAATTTTTCATCCAATTGATATTACCTTCCCAATTTTCCATGGAGCCTCCCCATCTTTCAATATGACGAGGCATTTCAGATGAAATATTTGATGCCAATGAGTCTATTACGTGGTTCACATATGCTGCATCAAATGATGTATTCATTAAATCAGAAACCCTGTTTACAAATTTTTGTACGAAAACATCACTAGTAATCATTCTTCTAAACGTAAAAGTAGACCACGACGGATTTGGCCAACAACAACCATTTGGTTGAAGCGCAAATTCTAAGGTATTGTGGTTTACATTTTCAGCCCAGCCCAAACCAAAATCGGTATCATACAAGATCCAACGCCATTTACCGTTTTCACCACGATCTCTCCAATATTTGATATTATTACCTGGCCAATCTGTATTCGCATAATAAATTTGTGATGCCCAGTAATCTATATAGTTATCAATATCTATCAAGTCTGTTATCCTTCTATAATCTTCCTCATTATTCATATTTGCAGAACCCAATTCAGATAAGAAGCTATTGTAATTATCTATACTCCCATGAACCACGATTAAATCTGACTCGAGTAGATCGATGTTGTTTGAATTTGTGGCAGGATGATTTGATTCAATGAAATGCTCGTTAATTTTTTCCCTAATGTTATGTATGCCCCAGTACTCTCCGTTTAAGTAAACAACAGCGGGTTTAAATGCTTGAACATCAAGCTCTGTATCTTTCACTAAAGTGGTCATTAAACCATCTCTAAAGTGAGTGTTTCCAAAATCGTTTCCGGAATTTCTCAATATAAATGCTTGAAATTGATCGATTTCTTTAGATTCAAAGAGCTTATAATCTAGTTCTGAATTGCCATAATCTCCCCTAAAATAAATAGCTAAAGATTTTTGAGGATTAATAGATCTACTCCAAGCACCAAAAATTTTAGCGCCAGCATTTGAGCTAAAACCGAAAGTATTTTCAACCTCGTAATACTCAATAAATACAGGAATTTCCCAATCTTGATTCCAGTTTGCTGGTCCATTACTCCCATTACCATCAATTCCGTTTGTACCTCTTACATAAATTCCACTTTCATCACTCCAAAGATTATCTGGTTCGGTACTTAATGAAACTATCGGCAGGTTATGATCTGTTGCAATCAAATAGGTGTGTGTTATTACTCTGCTTGGTAATTTCCCATCCTCAATAGTTCGGAATTTATAGGTCGTTGTAGAGGAAACGGTCAGAGAGTTACTACCAAATACTTGAGAATTAGATGTAGGATCACTGCCGTCGGTAGTAAAATATGTGATGTTACCTAAATTAGGATCAACTAAATCTAGATCAATTGCATCACTATATACTCCACCTTTTTGAACAATTCCAGGCTCTATGGAACGACCAGTAAAGCCTGTAGTAGTATTGGCAGCTAATGGTGTTGGTACATTATAAATATAGTTACTCGCGTCAGCACCACGTCCATACGATTCATTTGATTGTAATTCAGGGTAAGTAAGAGAATCTGCTATTACAGAGTCAGGTGAAGTAAGCCAAATTGTTTCTCCAGCAGAACTTAATTTAAAATTTAAGTGGGTTGTAGTTAGACCACTTTCTGAAATAGTAATTTGACTAGCAATACCTCTTGAATTTTCTGGATTTTCTGATCTAGATACACTTAAAAATGGTACTAAGGAAAGATCAGAAGAAGTAGTACCTGAATTGTGAATTTGTATTGCTAATACGTTTTCACCTTCTACTAATAGTTCCTTGTAATTATTAATAATTATTGCAGGTAGTTCCTCTCCTTTAACAAGAGCTGCATCGTCGATAAAAGTAGTTGAGAACTCATTATAGGCTATAGGTGCATTGCCAGACATATTGAAGCGAGATATCTCAACTCCATTAATATAAGCAACATAACCATCATCAAAACTAATATGAAATAGTAAGCTATCTACAATAGAAAGATCATCAATAGTAAATGATGTTCTTGTAAAGATTGAGCCTGTTCCATTTGGTACTATTGTAGCGTCATCATCATCACCATATCCAAGTCCAAATACACCATTTTCCCAACTTGCATCATCAAAACTTGATTGTATCCATATATTAGATACTGGCGAGTTTGGAATAATATATTTTGTGTTATCTCCTTCTCTAATTATCGTTTCCCAAAAGCTCCTACTAAGCCCTGAATTATTTCCTCGATTTTTATCGCTTGCAAATACTAAAAAATAATCATTCGCTGGAATCTCAATATCTGAGAATATAAATTTGAAAGGGTTATCAGGATCATCGGAAATCCCATATCCTAGGAGACTAATACTTGCATCAGTTGGGTTATAGAATTCAATCCAATCTGGAGAGTCCCCATCCTCATCAGTAATGCCTTGACTATTACTAGCCACCACTTCATTAATAACTAACTGCGCTTGTATATTTTCCATTGATAATAAAAACATCAATAGAAAAAGCGCTACCAATTTATGCGGCGCTGTTACCGATTTTAAACTCATTATTTCCGAATTCTTCTAAATTACACTAAATAAGTATTTCACTTAAAAATATGCTTTTTGAGCCTCAATTCTAAGGTGAAAGAATATCACAACTTTAAAAATATTTGAGAAGTTACGATGAAGATTTCAATAGGTGTTTAAACTCTGATTTAAACTTCTTGATCTTTGGAGCAATAATGTATGAGCAATAGCCCGCATTTGGATTGTTCTCAAAGTAATTTTGATGATAGTTCTCTGCAACATAGTAGTTTGTAAGAGGTTCGATTGTCGTAACAATTGGATCATCCCAAAGACCAGATGCATCAGTTTCTTTCAGAGATTCTTCTGCTATTCTTTTTTGCTCTTCATTGTGATAGTAAATTACTGATCGATACTGAGTTCCAACATCATTCCCTTGTCGATTTAGCGTAGTTGGATCATGCGTATGCCAAAGAACTTTAAGTAATTGCTCATAGCTTATAACATCTGGGTCGAAATGAATTCTTGCTACTTCAGCATGTCCAGTGCGACCGGATGTAACTGCACGGTATGAAGGATTTTCAACATGTCCTCCAGAATACCCAGATTCAACATGTTCTATACCTTCTACTATTTCATAAACGGCTTCCACACACCAAAAACATCCCGCCCCAAAGGTGGCAACTTCTATCTTTTTATCCATATCCTGCGCAAAACTAATTGTTGAAAGGCTTAATAATAGCCCTGTTAAACATATTTTTTTAATCATTTTGATAATAAATGAATTTTATTTTCTTCAAATAAACGCAATACTTTCGTTTTGAGTATCACATTTCTTTAACATTGAAAACCATAGATTCATTTCAATAAAAAAAGCTTGCTTCAAATTTGAAACAAGCTTTTAAAAAGTGCTCACGAATGGAGTCGAACCATCACGGGATTTCTCCCACACGCCCCTCAAGCGTGCGCGTCTACCAATTCCGCCACGTGAGCAAGAATGGGTTGCAAAGATAGTTCTTTTATCGTCCAAAATTCAATGCATAAATAAAAAACCCCACTCATTTAGGAGTAGGGTTTAACGCTTCTAGTTATCACCTTTTGGATGATCTTTCAGACGTTGGCGAATGTCATATTGTATTGCTTCTTTTTTATCTAAATAAATTGCGTATTGCTCTTTTGTAAGAACTCCATGAATAGCTTTCTGATGCTCATCCCTTAATTCTTTAGACATCGCCATTTTTTTCATGCGATTCACTTTTTCTTCTCTTAGCTCTTTACCTTTCAAGGCAAATTCTTCATCAATTTCTTTGATCTGTGCTTCTTGAGTATCACTTAGATCGAGATATTGATCAAAAACTGCTAGATGTGCTTCAGCTCTAACTTCTGGAGGAAGATCTCGAAACATTTCTCGGTCTGTGTTCCTGCCTCTATCACCATTTCGAGGTTGAGCGAGTGCTGGTAAAGAAATAATTAATGCTAAAGCTAATACTGTAATTGATTTCATTGTTCGTTTCATAATGTTCAAAATTGAATTTGCGACCAAGCGTTCAACGTTGAGTATAAGACGAACTAAAATCTTGAATAGTTTTTCGAAGCCTAAAAAATTATTCTTCTAATTGGCGTTGAGCATATTCATTACTTGGATCAATTTTGAGGGCTTGCTCATAATATGTTCTAGCTTTATCCACTTGACCACCGCGCTTGATCATATCTCCCATCAAAATCCAATTTTCAGCATCATGTGGATCTGCTTTTATACGACCAATTAAATACGGAAAAGCTTCCTGACCACGGTCTGTCATTAACATGAGCATTACTTTGTTTCTATGAGCACCCGCAGAATCAGCCATTTTTATGGCTTGATCAAAATCATTTTCAGCTTCCGCTAACTTCTCTTGTTGCATAAATAAATTGCCTCGCAAATTGAAATAATTGGCGTTTCCACCAGAAAGTTCAATGGCTTTATTTATTGTTTGTTCACTTAACTCCAATTGATTGAGTTGTTGCATTATCAATGCTTCTAAATAATACGGTTCGTGAACATCAGGGAATTCTTTTTGAAGCTCTCTTGCAGCATCTAAACTATGATCGATGTCTTTGTCTTGTAAAAGTTCAAAGCCACGGTTTAATTTTTCTTCGAAATTCATGTATCTATTTGGTTTTATCTGATAAGTCTTCGTATTCAGCTTCTTCGATCTGATCGAATTTTTTCTTACCCCTTGAATTTCCTCTTTGGAAGGGGTTAAACTGTTGATTTCTACTACCGGAAGGTAAGAACATTCGTCTTATATATCTCATAAGAACGAAAAAAAGAGCCATAAAAAATAGAAATTTAAATATCATGTTTATGGAGCGATGTGTATGTGAGTATTTGAATGAATCGGTCGTTCAAAAATCTGCTCTTCTATATAAGCTAAATGATCTGGGTTGTTTACAAAATCAATTTCCGTTGTATTTATAAAAATAACGGGTGTTTTATTGAAATGGTAAAAAAAGTGGTTATATGCGTTATTCAAATCCTGTAAATAATCTCGAGTGATATGTTGTTCGTAATCTCTTCCTCTTTTTGAAATATTCTCCATTAACCTGTCTACTGATGCTTGAATAAATACTATCAAATTTGGTTGAGCTGCAATTCCAGTCATAATGTTAAAGATAGAATCATAAAGTGCGAGTTCATCTTCCTGAAGATTTAATCGAGCAAATATCCGATCTTTTTCAAAAATGTAATCAGAAATAGTTAACTGATGAAACAGATCTTGAACCATCATATTCTGTTGTTGCTTAAATCGACTTGCTAAAAAAGCTAGTTGAGTTTGAAAAGCGTAACGCTCTTTGTCTTCATAAAATTTCGGGAGAAACGGATTATCTTCAAATTCTTCTAATACCAATCGAGCTTGCCTTCGTTCGGCAAGTAACTTTGCTAGAGAAGTTTTTCCTGCTCCAATAACACCTTCTACTGCAATAAAATCGAGTTGGTTTGACATATTACCAGTTCAATTGGGTCTTCGAAATCCTTATAGTTACCGCCTTTTTAACTAACTCATCAATTGTTTGAGCAGTTCTTGGATCTTTCCAGTTTGGGAAAACATCACTTAAAGGCATTAGAACAAATAAACGCTTAATATATTCGTTATGTGGAATGATAAGAGTATCTGTGTGAAGCACCAAGTCGTCGTATGCAATAATATCTAAATCTATCGTTCTAGCGGTCCATTTTGGGTAACGTGATGGGCGACCTTGTTTTTTTTCTTGTGATTTAAGTTGCTCAAATACAGCTTCAGCAGTTAAGCTTGATTCAATTACAATAACTGCATTCAGGAAATCATTATCAGATGGACCAACTGGTTCAGAAGAATAGATGGAAGAAGCTATAATATCACAACTTGAAATAGACTCTAAAAATTTTCTAGCCTTCTTTAGTTGATTGTGGGGATCATCAAGATTAGAACCAAGGGCAATAACTACCTGGGCCATAGCATTGTTACTTCAGAGTATAATGTTTCACCTGGCATAGGTGGATTAAATTTTCGAACTGAAACTTCAATTGACTCGACATCAGCAAAATAGGAATAAAGTTTTTGTCCTATTAAGAAAGTAAGTGTCTCGATTAATTTTTTTGAGTCACTTTCCATAACGGAAGCAATGATCTCTCTTGCTTTGGAATAATCTATAGTATTTGAAAGTTCATCCGTTTTACCAGCCTCAGTTAATGATGTAGTAAACGAAACATCTACTTCAAAATCATTGCCTTCAATGCGTTCATTTTCAAAATAACCGTGTAATGCTCTAAACTTAAGTCCTTTTAGAACTAGTTTGTCCATGGCTATAGACTAGCTACTTCAATACGTTGATGAAGTTCTTCAAGAATTCGTTTATGCTTTGGGCTAGTACTCATTCGTTCTTCAACGGTAGAGATTGCATGTATTACAGTTGAATGATCCCTACCACCAAAATGTAATCCAATAGTTTTCAAGCTTGACTTGGTAAATCTTTTTGAGAGATACATGGCAATTTGACGAGCTTCAACAATTTCTTGTTTACGAGTTTTCTCGCGAACTTTGTTTGTATCGATTCCGAAATAATCACAAACATAATTTTGTATAGACTCAATAGAGATTTGAGTATGTGACTCCTTTACCATGTCTTTTAAGACACGCTTAGCCATTGCTAAATCAATGTCATCAATATTCTGCAATGAAGCGTGAGCAAGTAACTTGATTATTGCGCCTTCTAAATCACGAACATTAGATTTAAAATTATGTGCGATGAACTCAATAATATCAGGTTCAATCTCAATGCCATTATCATTTGCTTTACGTTCGAGTATAGCATACCGAGTTTCATACTCAGGCATTTGTAGATCAGCACTTAAGCCCCACCCAAATCTTGAAATTAATCTTTCTTGAATATCTGGAACATCTTTTGGAGCTCTATCACTACTTAAGATAATTTGTTTACCATCCTGATGTAGCGCATTAAAAATATGAAAGAATTCTTCTTGGGTTTTTTCTTTCCCACTAAAAAACTGAATATCATCAACAATCAATACATCAATATTTCTGTAGAACATTGAGAACTCACTTGCTCTATTATTTCTTATAGCATGAACAAATTCATTAGTAAATGCTTCTGAAGATATATAAAGTACAGACTTCTCATCACCAAACTTTTGTTTTACTCTATTACCTATACTTTGGATTAAGTGAGTTTTTCCAAGACCTGTTGGACCGTATGTAAAAAATGGATTAAATGAATTATTACCAGGACTGTCTGCAATAGCCATTGCTGCGGAACGTGCTAATCTATTACAATCACCTTCTATATATCTTTCGAATACATATGAACTGTTTAGATTAGAATCGATCTTTGTTTTTCTAATCCCTGGAATTACAAAAGGATTCTCAATTCTTTCAGGATAACCTTCTGGATACCCTTGGATATGCTGCGCTTGAACAGGAGGCATTGGCCGCTGAGGTAAACGAACTGAACGGTTATTTTCAAATTGTTCAGATTTTTCCATCAAAATGGAATATTCGAGCTTGCCTTCAGATCCAAGTACTTTTGCCAAGGTTGAACGGAGCATATTATAATAGTGCTCTTCTAGCCATTCGTACCAAAATTGACTTGGCACTTGAATTGTTAGAGTATCTTCAATTAGACTAACAGGCTTAATCGGCTCGAACCACGACTTATACTTTTGATAGCTAATGTTGTCTTTAATAATATCAAGGCATTTATCCCAAGCCGCCTCAGCCGATACCATTTGCAATTTGTTCTTATCCTCCCGGAAAATCAGTTTTATCGTATATAAAAAAATCAGTTATCCACAGCCAAAAAAGATTTTTTTGACCTAAAGCTGAAATGAAAATGACGAATTATATGCGACTTGTCAAACTCTAGTTCACCATTTTTTTAAAAGTTATCCACATTAATAAATATTGGCTAATTATATGAGGCTCAACTGTTTATGAAAAATATGCTATTCATAATAATTAAAACTTGATCTCTCATAACATTCCCATAACATGCGAATAGCTCATTCAACAACAAAAAAATAGACGACCGTATTATTTTTCCACAAGTTTTCCACATTTTTTATTATTAAAAATTATTCCACTTTTCAAAATTAGAATGTATTTTTATTTCGATTTTTTTGCTATCAAAAATCGCTCCTTTTCATCATAATCACGATGTATAGAAGAAAGCCATAATGGAGATCTAAAAAGTGACACTACTTCGTGCGCGTGGTTTTCGTGAAGTTCTAAATATAAAACTCCATGTTCAGCTAAATGCTTAACCGCGAATTCCTTAATGGCACCATAAATACTTGATGTTGATTCACAAAATAGAGCCTCGGAAGGTTCGTACTCTTTTACTTCCTTATCTAGCACCTCTCTCTCTTCTTCTAAAATATACGGTGGGTTTGAAATAATTAGATCAAATCTTTGGTCAGCTTGAAATGCCGTACTATTAAAAACATCATCTTCATAAAAAGTAACTTCTGTTTTATTTGATAATGCATTTTCTTCAGCTATATGGAGTGCATCTTTTGAGATGTCGGTGGCAAACACCTTCCATTCTTCTCTATTTTTTTTTAGAGTTATTGGAATACAACCCGAGCCAGTACCAATATCTAGAACTGAGCATTTTTTTAACTCAGTATGTTTCTCTAGAATCATCTCAACTAATTGTTCTGTTTCCATTCTTGGAATCAAAACACCTGGCGCTACTTTTATATTAGTATTTAAGAAATCAGTACTTCCAGTAATATATTGTAGCGGTTCATGGTTTGACCTACGCTTAACTAAATCACGAAGTTCAGTCAGCTCTGCCTCAATTAAAGGTCGATCATACATTAAATAAATATCGAGTCGCTTAACTTTTAAAAGGTGAGCAAGTAGCCACTCAATACTGAACCTTGGATTACGAACTCCTTTTGTTTCAAAATAGGAAGTCGCCCATTTTAGCATAGTAAGTACCGTCCATTCAGATGGAGGCTTATTCATTTACTCTTCTTCGGTCTGCTCTGAAATCTGTTCTTCTTGAACTGTAAGCCCAAAACGTTTTGAGAAATCAAAAATAAATTCAATCACATTTGTCTCAACATTTCTTTCTTCAGAGAGTGAACTTCCTCTGAATCCCATTCTTCCACCCGTTTTCTTAAGAACGATTTTATTGAGTTTTGGTGATTGTTCAAATACACATGTGAGAGTAGTACTTGAATTTATTTGCTTCTCATACTCTTCATAAACTGCTACAAAAAACTCACTTTGCAGTTCTTCAAAAGTACGTGCATATAAAAATTTCGGTTCGTGTTCGTCAAAAAGCTTTACAGCCATCCGCTTTAATGTTGCTGATGGGCCAAAAACTAAATAGGTTGTGTGTGAATTCATTTCAGTAATTAATACTTAGTATTCAAATGATTATCTTCTTTTAAAATCGAGAGGAAAATAACAGGATATATACTTAACACAATAAGAAATTGAACTTTTTTTCGTTTAATCTTCGTTATTCCCTTAATAATGTGTTACTCAATCACAGCTATGAAAAAATTTACCGCCGCTTTCTTATTATTTATATTAGGCTTAGGATTCCAAACTGCAAATGCTCAATATGGAGAGCCTGAGATACAAAGTATTGAAGCTCCAATGAATCTTTTTGATGAAGGTTATAAAACTGGTTTAGGTTTTAGTTTTAACCTGAATGATTTTGGGTTCGGAATAGGGACTCAGTTTAGAAAAGGATTTGGCCCTTATACCGAAGGAATATTTAATTTAAAGATTGCTGGATTAAGAGACCCAAGTGAACAAACCTACATTGATTATTTTTTTGGTGGAAGAACGATTCCTAGCAAATATAAAAGAATTACTACTTTTCCGATTACTGTAGGTTTAAAGAGACGATTATTTGCGCGACAGATTTCTGATAATTTCCGTGTTCATACTTCAATGAGCATTGGACCAACTCTTGCCCTAACTACACCTTACTTTAATGATATAACGAACAATGGTGTTCGAGAAAATAATCCAAATACTTTCGGAATTTATGAGCCTGTACTAGATGTATTTCAGGGACTCAAAGAAGCAGAAACGCAATGGGGATGGAGTGGTGACTTAGTCTTAGGAATTGATTTTGGTGATAACTTCGCAAAACTTCAAACCTTCCAATTTGGTTACAGTTTCTATTACTTCAATAATGGAATTCAAATCTTGGAACCATTCCAGGCACAAAGAAATCCTGATGGAACGCCAATATTCTTAGAAACTCCAGCTGGTAGTGGTTTATTTGAGCTACAAACTGAACCATATAATGACCCGACAGATTACTTCGGTTCAGCTCAAGTAACTTTCATTTTCGGATGGATGTGGAAATAGCTATTAATCTCCAATTACTTCTGGAAACCATTTTTCTGGATTCTCTAAACTTGTAATAATTAAATCTGGATTATGTTCTGATAGATCGTCAGCACTAAACTTTCCAGTTGTAACTGCAACAGATTTCATTCCAGCACTTTTAGCACATAGTATATCTCTAGGCGTGTCTCCAATAATTATAAATCTAGATGGATCTGGCTCCACTTTTAGCATGTCTTCAATCGTTGTTATTGCAAGTTTGGGAAGCATATTTCTGTCTTTATGATATTCTCCGAAAGCACCGAATGCGAATTCATAGTGAATATCAGCTACTTTAAGCTTCACTATTGCTGCGTCTGGATAGTTCCCAGTTAAAAGCCCTACTATGAAATTCGGATTTGAAAAATATTCAATTGCCTCATCTACATTATTATGCCGGAGAATATGGTGCGCAGTAATTTCTTCAGAAAGTCGACTTAAATAGGTTTCTTTAAATCTTTCGTAAAGTCCATTATCAAATTCATGGTTTACAAGGAAAGAAGTAATAATATCATAATCGGTACGTCCTGAAAAAGGATCCGATTCCATATTTGGATAATCAATGTTTAAGTCATCGATTATACTTCTAAGTAGTGGCCTGTTAAAATTACGGTCAACAGTAAGTAATGTACCGTCAATATCAAAAAGGATAATCCAAGGATGTATTTCAGCCACTTTCCACAATGATTCATTCAAAATTTATATTCAATTAACAATTTACGAAAACTTAATGGAGATCACTTTAAGAACATATTAAATCGTGGTACCTTAAGGCTACTTACTTATCGTAAACATAATGGAGAAATAATGAGTTTTATAGAAGATATTAATGCACGTCAAATTATTGACTCGCGCGGTAATCCAACAATTGAAGTAGATGTTGTTTTGGATACTGGAGCGATGGGACGTGCTGCTGTACCATCTGGAGCTTCTACTGGAGAGCATGAAGCTGTTGAGTTAAGAGATGGTGACAAAGAGGTTTTTCTTGGGAAAGGGGTTAATAAAGCCGTTGAGAACGTAAATACAATCATTGCTAATGAATTAGAAGGGCTACCAGTTTTTAACCAAATAGAATTAGATGCTCTATTAATTGAGATTGACGGCACTGCTAATAAAGGTAATCTAGGAGCAAATGCAATTTTAGGGGTTTCATTAGCTTGTGCCAAAGCAGCTGCTAGCGAATTAGGAATGCCACTCTGGAGATATGTTGGGGGAGTTAATTCAAAAGTGATGCCTTTACCTATGATGAACATCATTAATGGAGGGTCTCATGCTGATAATAGTGTTGATCTACAAGAATTTATGATTATGCCAGCTGGAGCTGAATCATTTTCACATTCTGTTCAAATTGGTGCTGAGATTTTTCACACACTTAAAAAAGTACTTGGCGATAAAGGTTATAGTACTGCTGTTGGTGATGAAGGTGGATTTGCACCTAACTTAAAATCTAATGAAGAAGCTCTTGAAGTTATTATGACTGCTATCGAAAAAGCAGGTTATACACCTCAAGATGATGTCTTAATAGCTTTAGATCCTGCTTCATCTGAGTTTTATAATAAAGAATCAGGACTCTATGAATTCAAGTGGAGTGATGGTTCTAAGAAAGACACCGATGCAATGGTTGAATTCTGGGCTAGATGGGCTGAGAAATATCCAATTATTTCGATTGAAGATGGAATGGCGGAGGATGATTGGGACGCATGGAAAAAACTTACCGATGCTATCGGTGATAAAGTTCAGCTTGTAGGAGATGATCTTTTTGTAACAAATACTGAACGCCTTGCAACTGGAATTGAAAGAGGAATCGCAAATTCAATTCTTATCAAAGTAAATCAAATCGGTACCCTTACCGAGACTCTTGATGCAATTGAAATGGCGCATAAGAACAGCTACACTGCTGTAATTTCTCACCGTTCTGGTGAAACAGAAGACGTTACTATTGCTGATCTTGCTGTAGCAACAAATGCAGGTCAAATTAAAACGGGCTCTATGAGTAGAACAGATAGAATTGCTAAATACAATCAACTGCTTCGTATAGAAGAAGAGCTAGGTGATTCTGCGATATTCTTAGGTCATGATGCATTTGGATTATGATTATTAGATAAATATTTAAAAAAAGCTCCGATTTACACGGAGCTTTTTTATTTTATACTTTAAGCTAATCCAAAACCATCAATTTGACTTGGTATGATTTTAAAATCTGCTTTACTCTCGACAACATTACTTCTAATTTTTTCAGTCAATAATCTCTTTGCCCAAGATGAAGAATTGAGAATGGATTTTGAAAGATATATTCCAACTTCAACGTTAGTTGTGCCTGGTCAAATAATTAAATCTGCAAAATTCCCCTTTATTGATATTCACAGTCACCATTGGAGAATGGCAGCCCAAGATAATGCTTCAATTGCTCGTCAAATGGATAGCCTCAACATGAAAGTGTTGGTGAACCTAAGTGGAAGATCTGGTGATATGCTTAAAGACATGGTAGATGTAACTGATGAACAAGCACCAGGTCGCTTCATAATTTTTGCAAATATCGATTTCAACAATATGGACGACCCCGATTGGACAGAGCGTAGCGTTAAGCAACTTCAGCAAGATTATGACAATGGGGCGAGAGGCGTTAAAATATTCAAAAATCTTGGTCTCACAGTTACCGATTCAACTGGAAAACGAATTCATACAGATGACGCAAGGATTGATCCAATTTGGGCAAAAGCAGGTGAACTTGGTATACCCGTACTAATCCATACAGGAGAACCAGCTGTTTTTTGGGACCCTATTGATGAATATAACGAACGTTGGCTGGAAATGAAGCAGTTCCCAAATCGACATCGTGGTGATTCAACTAAATTCCCAAGTTGGGAAGTGGTTATGGCAGAACAATGGAATGTGTTTCGCAAACACCCAAATACAGTATTTATAAATGCTCATTTTGGATGGATGGCTAACGACCTAGACCGTCTTGGAAAGCACCTCGATGAATTCCCAAATGTATATGCTGAAATTGCTGCAATCATAGCTGAACTAGGAAGACAGCCAAGATTTGCAAGAGATTTTTTCATCAAATATCAGGATAGACTTCTTTTCGGAAAAGACACTTATCGACCAATCGAATACTATACCTATTTTAGAATTCTTGAAAGTGATGATGAATATTTTGATTATTTCAGAAAAAGACATGCTTTCTGGAAAATGTATGGTTTAAATCTTCCCGACGATGTACTTAAGAAGCTTTATTATAAAAACGCTCTTGCTATCGTTCCTGGTATAGATAAATCAATGTTTCCAATGGATTAGTATTTCTTATTCATATTGAATCTTAATTCAGATATATCTATTTCCGAGTCATAACTTTCACAGATTCGAATAGTATGCTTCGGAAAATCAGTGTTTTCTTACCTTTTATATTAATAGGATTCAGTTCTCAACTATTTGCACAAACTGCATTATTTATACCTGATACACTATCGGGTCAGGTATTTGATCTTACAGTTGCAAATTCAACCTACGCTTTTAGTAATGGGAATACTTCGAATACCATGGGAGTCAACGGTGATATATTAGGGCCTACTTTAATATTTAATAAAGGTGATTCTGTTTTTCTTAATGTAATTAATGATTTATCTGAAGCTACTACCATGCACTGGCACGGTATGCATGTAGCCCCAGAAAACGATGGAGGACCGCACTCTTTTATTCCTGCCAAGACTACCTGGACCCCAGCATTTGAAGTACTGGATCAGGCAACTACCTTTTGGTATCATCCACATCTTCATGAAAATACTGAGCGACAAGTGACTAAAGGCTTGGCCGGTTTGATCATTGTGAAAGACGAAGAAGAAGCTGCTTTGAATCTTCCTCGTACTTATGGCACTGATGATTTTCCGTTGATAGTGCAAGATCGAAGATTTGGAACCGACGGTGAGATTATCGTTGTCCCTATGGCAGATGAAGTCATGGTAAATGCCACGTTTAATCCTTATCTGGAGGTTCCCGCACAAGTAGTTCGCTTTCGAATTCTGAATGGATCTACTATGAGAGTATATAGCTTTGGGTTTAATGACAATAGAATGTTTCATCAAATAGGAACTGACGGGGGCTTGTTGCCTGCACCTGTAGAACTCAATAGAGTTCAACTAGCCCCAGGTGAACGTGCTGAAATTCTAGTTGATTTCTCTAACCAGACAGATGAAGCAGTTAAACTGTTAAGTTATGGATCAGAATTATGTTGTGGCATACCTGGCTCTCAATTTGGTCCTGGGCAGAATAATCCTTTGAATGGTATTGATTTTGAAGTTCTTGAATTCAGAGTGCAATCAGTTAATGAAAATCCTGTTTCAACTATACCTACTACTCTTGTAGAGCATACACCGTGGACGGAAGAAACTGCAAATCGGACGAGAATTAAGACTTTTGAAAATCCAGTAGCGGGAGGAAATTTCACAATAAATGGCACACCTTTTGACATGTCTGTGATTAACGATACGGTCATTGTAGAGGATGTTGAAATCTGGGAATTGACTAACAACTCCTTTGGTGCCCATCCATTTCATATCCACGACATTCAGTTTTATATATTAGATCGCAATGGCGTTCCGCCACCTCTCAATGAGCGTGGTTTGAAAGATGTAGTTTTGGTTAAACCTAATGAAACTGTTCGCTTTATTACAAAATTCACCGACTTTACTAATGATGAAGTTCCCTATATGTATCATTGCCATATATTACGTCATGAAGATAAAGGTATGATGGGACAGTTTTTGGTAATCGAGAATCCAAATGCTACATCTACTGAAGAGATAACCTCAAACGAGCTTCCTTCAACAACACGGCTACAGGCCTCTTATCCTAATCCCTTCAATCCAAGTACAACAATTCAGTACTCTGTTGAACATAACGAAGACATTCAAATCTCAATCTTTAATATTCAGGGACAATTGGTGAGCTCTGTATTTTCAGGAAAGCAAAGTATCGGGTTACATGAAGTAAGTTGGAATGCGGAAGGCTTTTCTAGTGGTGTGTATATTGTACAGTTAGTGACCAGTTCTTCAGTTAGTAGCTTGAAAATATTGTTAGTCAAGTAATTTTAGCTACTATGGTAGTCTTTGGGAATGGTAGTGTTTTTTTGCAATTTATCTACCGATTCCCGCCATAGCAAAGTAGGTTTCTTAAATAACAATTAAATGCATTAATTATGATGAAACGCTACTATCTAGGGATTTTCCTTGTCTTTTTCATTTCAACACTTACCGCTCTTCAAGCTCAAACTTTACAGCAAATTGATTTACCTGTTACCTTCGAAGGCGACAGTACTAACTATACACTTACAGATTTTGAAGGAGCTGAGACCGTAGTAACTGCTGATCCTACGGATTCTACAAATACTTTAGCAATTACTACAAAACCTGTTGGAGCTGGCACACCTGCAGGAACAACAATTGGTACTAATAATGGATTTATAAATGCGATACCATTTTCTGCTGATTCAACAAAATTGAGTGTAATGGTGTATTCTCCTAAAGTGGGAATTAAAGTTAGACTTAAAGCTGAAGATCACTCAAATAATTCTCTTACTGCTGAAACAGAAACCACTACAACAGCAGTTGGATGGCAAAAATTGGTTTTTGATTTTGCCAATGTCGCTCCAGGCACAAATCCATTTAATTTGGACACAAATTTCGATATGCTAACCATCTTTTTTGATTTTGGATCAGTTGGTGTAGGTGATGTTTATTATTGGGATGAAGTAAGATTTGGAGAAGGTGTTCCAGGATCTGATGTAAGTCTTGCTGACTTAAAAATTGACGGTGAAACCGTAAGTGATTTTTCTCCTTCAACACTAAGTTATACTGTGTTATTAGATAGTAGCTCTTCAACCGTACCAAACGTAACCGTTACTTTAGCAGATACGACTGGAACATTTGAGATTACTCCCGCAGAATCAATTCCAGGAACAACTATTATTTCTATTACTGGTGTAGATGGTTTTACACGATCAACATATAGCGTTTCATTTACCCTGCCTGCGACTGAATTTCCACCATTATCTTTACCAATAGATTTTGAAGAAGGGCCGTATGACTTTGTTGATTTTAATGGTGGTATAGCAACAGTTATCTCAAATCCAGAATCCTCTGGAATAAATACAAGTGCAACAGTTGCAAAGATTGTTAAAGGTGACGGTGCGCCTTGGGCTGGTAGTAAATTAATTCTAGAGGAAAAACTAGATTTCTCTACCAACAACTCTTTTTCAATGAAAGTATTTTCACCAAGAGCTGACATGCCAATCCTTTTCAAATTGGAAACTAGTGGCGCAGCCGAACCAGATAATATTGTTAATACTACTAAAGCTAATGAGTGGGAAACCATTGTATGGAACTACCCTGATGTAGCAAATGGTATTTATGACCAATTAGTATTTATGTTCGATATTGGAACAGTTGGTGATGGATCAGAAGATTTTACTTTCTTATTCGATGATGTGATATTTTTTAATGATGAGGATGCCAAATCCAAAATTGATCTTCCTGTATCATTTGAAGAAACGGATATAGACTATACCCTTACTGATTTTGAAGGTGCTTCTACTATACTTGGTGAAGACCCAACAGATCCAACTAATACGGTAGCCATCACTACAAAAACTAGTGGCTCTCCTTTCTATGCTGGAACTACAGTAAGTACTGATTTAGGATTTGCTTCCAGAATCCCATTTACAGAACAAGAGACAAAAATGAATGTCCGAGTTTTCTCTCCTAAAGCAAATATCAATGTTCGTTTAAAAGTTGAAGATCATAATAATAATACCTTGACAGCAGAAACTGATGCTCGAGTTACGGTAGCCAATGCATGGGAAACTATTGAGTTCGATTTCAGCAATGTTGCGACAGGCACGAATCCTTTCAATGTTAATACTTTCTTTGATATGGCATCTATCTTTTTTGATTACGAAAGTAATGGTGATGATTCAGTTTATTATTGGGACGATTTAGCTTTTGGTGCGATCGTAACTTCTTCCGAAGATGAGATAGATTTTACTATTCCTTCCAAAACTGAATTAATAGGATCTTATCCAAACCCATTTAATCCATCCACAAATATTCAATACCAACTTGATGGTGTACAGAATATTGAGGTTTCTGTATTTAATATCACTGGCCAAAAAATTGAAACTCTTTTTTCAGGTCAACAAAGTTCTGGTATGCATTTAATGCAATGGAATGCATCTCGCTATGCAAGTGGTGTTTATTTTGTTCGATTAATATCAAACTCAGGAATGAGTACGATTAAACTTATGTTGCAAAAGTAAGTTTACAGAAATGTGATCTTTATGTACTTTTAATGCGTTATTATAATTCAACTATTTAATTAATAATTACTGACTATGAAATCTTTTTTAAAAATTGGGGCACTTGCAATATTTGCCCTTTTATTAACCTCTGAAGTTATGTTCGCTCAAGAACGTGGCGGCGGTGTTAGACCAAGTCCTAATGCAGCAAACAGCCAGAATATTGGCGCAACAGTTGTAAGTGTAACTTATGGACGACCAAGTTTAAAAGGCAGAGCAATGTCTACTTTAGCTCCAGCTGGTAAAGTTTGGAGAACAGGTGCAAATGAGTCAACTGCTATTACTTTTTCTACAGATGTAATGTTTGGAGATCAAGAAGTTGAAGCAGGTACATACTCATTGTATACCATTCCTGGTGCTAGTGAGTGGACTGTAATTTTAAACAGCAAACTATCTTGGGGAACTCAATATGATGAATCTATGGATGTTGCAAGAACTATGGCAGCTGTAGGTGAAGGTTCAAATTTAGAATCTTTTGAAATTTACTTTGACACTCTTTCAGCTGAAAAAGCTCATTTAAATCTTCATTGGGGAACTACTAAAGTAGCAGTACCAATTATGGTTAAGTGATTTTTAATTCACTAATTTCAAGGGAGTCAATTTTGGCTCCCTTTTTTTATGCAGTTAATTTTATGATAAAACAAGCCGTACTTCTTTTTGCGTTAATATGCTTGACCACAAACTATAGCTTAGCACAAAGTAATTGGCTATTTGATGATTCCGTTCTACCAAGAGTAGATATTCTAATTGATTCAGACTCTTTAGACATTATTCTCTTTGGTGATAATCAAAGCGATTACGAATTTCCGGCAACATTCGTTTTTACAAAAGGTGAAGAAGCTGATACCGTTTTTAACGTAGGTTTTAGATTAAGAGGTAATACTTCCAGGGCTTCCGCAAAAAAATCTTTTAAAGTCTCCTTCAATACCTTCGAATCGGGTCGAGAGTATAGAGGGCTTGATAAAATGAATTTAAATGGTGAGCATAACGACCCATCCATAATGAGAGCAAAACTGAGTTGGGATATTTTTGAAAAAATTGATATTCCCGCTCCACGAGCAAATCATATAAAGTTGTATATCAACGATGAATATTTTGGACTTTATATGAATGTAGAACACATTGATGATGAGTTTGTAAAAGATCGTTTTGGAAGCGATATAGGTAATTTATATAAATCTCTATGGCCTGCTGATCTTTCGTATAGAGGAGAAGACCCGAATGAGTATAAATTTACCTCTGGAAACAGAAGAACATACGAGCTAAAAACCAATACTGAAGAAGATGACTATTCTGACCTTGCCTCATTAATTAGTTTTTTAGAAAACTCGACTACCCAAACATTTATTAGTCAAGCCCAGCAATATATAAATGTGGATGGAGTAATTAGATGGATGGCGATTGATATATTAACCGGTAACTGGGATAACTACTGGTACAATCAGAATAATTATTATCTCTACTTCAATACCGCAGATAACCGATTCGAATTTATTCCCTACGATTATGATAACACCTTTGGGATTGATTGGGTCGGACAAGATTGGGGAATTCGAGATATAAATAATTGGGGGGCAAATAAACCTCTTACAAATAGAATATTAGAGGTTGAAGACTATCGGAATAGACTCAATTTTTATATCGAAAAGTATATAACAGAGTTTTTCAATGAAGAAACACTGTTTCCAGAAATTGATCGACTTAAAGCATTAACTGAAGCTGCCGCTGAAGAAGATACTTACAGAAGCTTAGACTGGGGATTTGATATCGATGATTATCATAATTCTTTTACTTCAGCACTAGGTGGACACGTCGATTATGGACTAAAACCTTATATCACCACTCGTGTGAATTCTGCACTCGAGCAAGTTCAATTAGAAAATATTGCTCCAATATTTCAATCAGTTAATATTGAAGCTCCATCCGATTCTGTACTAAACTTCTATGCGACCATTTTAGATGAAGACATTGAACGTGTTACTCTGATCGTACCTGTATGGGAAGGTCTTTTTTTCGTAACAACTCCTATTTTTGAAATGAAAGATGATGGCATAGGAATAGATAAGGATTCTGGAGATGGTATTTTTTCATTCCAGCTGATATTTGATCAACATATTCCTGAATTCATACAGTTCTATTTTAGAGCTACTGATAGTGAAGATCTATCTAGTAAATACCCAACATTCAGTGATATCACTTATGAAATAAATACTGCAATTAAATCAATTGTTATAAATGAGTTTTTAGCAGATAATGAATCTGGGTTACAGGATGATTCTGGGTCATACGAGGACTGGATCGAACTTTATAACCCTACCGACCTCGCCATCAATTTGACTAATTACTATTTAACAGATGACTTTTCAGCACCGAATAAATGGGCACTTCCTGATAGTACCATTCAACCAGGAGGTTATCTACTACTTTGGGCCGATAATGACGATGAAGAAGGAATATTGCATACAAATTTCGGACTAAATAATGCGGGTGAACAGCTCGGTATTTATTTCGTAGATGGTCAGAATATGCGGATTGCTGATACTTTAAGCTTTGGCTCACAATCAAATGACATTTCATTTGGTAGAAGTTTTGATGGATCTGATGAGTTTGTTTTTTTTGATGCGCCAACTCCAGGTTTCAAAAATGGAATTATAAATTCTACAGAAGATCAGAAGGACTCTCCTAAAGAGTTTCAGCTCTTTCAAAACTATCCGAATCCATTTAACCCAGAAACCACGATCTCTTTTCAGTTAAGTACTTCTTCGGTTATCACACTTGAAGTCTTTAGCATTGAAGGTAGACTAATACAAACACTAGCTCACTCTCCTTATCCAGCAGGAACTCACTTCATTCGTTTCGATGCGTCTTCCCTCTCTAGTGGTATGTATTTTTATCGTCTAAATACAAAAAACCAATCCCTTACCAAGAGATTGGTTCTGATTAAGTAATCTGATTAGGATTACTTAGACTAGAAATTCAGTTTAAGTGATAAAAAGAAATTGCGAGTGGCGTTTACGAAATACCCTTGGTCATCATTTGTCCCATCGAAATCTGTATCCACAGGAACACCATTTGAGTAATAGATTTCATCTAGCAGATTATTTACCTGTAATTTAAATTCAGCATTTTTGAAGCTAAATCCTGCATTTGCATCTACCACAAAACTTGCTGGTAAAATGTCATCTTCAAAATTTGAAAGAGCTAAATATGACTCCCCAATATATCTTCCCGACAAACCTACGGTGAGTCCATTTCCAATTACGTATTGTACTTGCTGATTGATCATAAATTCTGGAGTAAGAATCGGATTTACATTTTCAAAAGTAACTCCTAAACCATCAGTGAAAAATTCAATTTCTGACTTCATAAAAGTGGCATTACCAGAAAAGCTCAACTCTCTTATTGGTAAATACTTCCATTCCAGTTCTACCCCAGCCCGATAGCTATTTTCGATATTTTTTCTACGCTGAACACCAAATGCTAGCACCTCACCAATAGGGGCAATTTCATCTTTGAAATCCATGTAGAATACGTTTGCAGCAAGTGCTAAATGCTGAAAATTAGCTTTAATTCCAGCTTCGATATCAGTTACATATTCTGGATCAAAGTTATTTGCTTTTGCTTCAGCATAATTCACTGAACCTAAATTAAAGCCACCAAAAATATCAATCTTGGTTGGTTCTCGTCCTGTTCTTCCAACAGAAACATAAGTAGAGATGCTTGGATCTAGCCAATAAGTGATCCCAAGTCTTGGATTTAAAAATGTCCAATTTTTTTCAATATCACCTTCTGCGGCAATCCCAATAAAATCAAAATCTGGTTGAATACTCAAATTCATAGTTCTGATCTGAAGATCAGCAGTAATTAATAGATCTTTAGATCTCCAATCAGTTCTCCCAAACCAACTAACTTCTTTTTTAGATGATGTCTCCGAGTAATATGGATTTGCAAAATCTGGAGTCACTGATTCTTCATTAGTTCTATCAAAGATATTAGCATGTATTCCAGAATTGAACTCTAAATCGCCAGTTTTAAATGTTCCATTTATCATTAATCCATAATGGTCGTTTCTCAAGGGGTAATTTATTTGCGCTAAAGAACCATTATCCGGATAGGTGTAGAAATAATCTCCAGAGGCACCACCATAATACAATGAACTTGTAGTTGTAAAATCGTCTGAGAATAAATGAATATGCTGAAGTTGAATCAAACGCTGACCAAAATCATCTTTATCATTTTCATTCAAATAGTTAATGGTTTGATCAACTTCTAAGTCTGATTCGGCAACCGCTAAATACCCCAAACCATTTTTAGATCGGGCATCAAATGCGTTGATTTTAAATAGATTCTTTTCTCCAAAATACCCTCCAGAAAAGAAAAATGAATAGGCATCAGTGGAAGTATTATCTCTATACCCATCAGACTGAATTTTGCTGAAGTTTCCATAAAAAGACCATTTATCATCCACCATTCCAGATGAGACACTAGCATTAAGTCGAGATGTATTAAATGAACCTAGACCAGTTTCTACTGTTCCACCCTGTTTTATTTTCTCAAGATTTACAGATTCAAAATTAACTGAGCCAGCATAAGAAGCTACACCATTTGCGCTTGTTCCAACTCCTCTTTGAACTTGAACAGATTCGAAACTTCCACTTATATCAGTAAAGTTTGAAAAGAATACTCCATGATCAATCATGTCGTTTAGAGGAATGCCATTTAACGAGATATTAATCCTTTCTTGGCTTATTCCCCGCAATCTCATTGAGCCGCCATTAACCAATTTAGTACCTGATTCTGAAAAAGCCGTGATCGAAGGTGTAAGTTCTTCTAAATAGAAAATGGGTTGTTCACCACTATATTCTTGAGAAAGCTCTCTTCTAGATAAGGTGCTTTGAGTTACGGGATCTGTATTATTTGCTCTAACAGCTTCAATTATTAGTCTTTCGAGACTTATAGTTGGAGTCAGTAAAATTTCGACACCATCCACAGCTTCAATTTCCATAGTTTTATATCCAATAAAACTGGCTTGAAGCTGGACTCCTGATTGAGTTCTGAGCTCAAATGAACCATCAAATCCAGTAGCAACTCCACTTTGCGAGGTTATAACTACAACACTAGCGCCAACTAATGGTTCTTTAGTCTCAGCATCATAAACAAAGCCTGAAATGGTTTGTGAATAGCTTAGTGTAAATATAAAAAATGAAAATATTGTCGTTAAAAACGACTTAGAATAAAATGTTTTAGTAAACATCTTTCCTCCAATTAAAAAGTGATTAATTAATGGGAGGAGGTCAACATACATGCGATTTGCACTGGTTTTCCTCCGCCGGTATTATCCGGATCAGGTAGCAGGGTATGTTCTCAGCCTCAACCACTTTGATTGAAGCACCCCTAACCGTTGAGGGAAAGTTAGGGAGTTTGTTGGTTAAATAATAGCTCGTAATTTTACTGTGAGTTTACTTTACCAATATTTTCACATTAAATACATTTAACTACCTTAACTTCGAGCTTTCAAAACATTCAGTTTAATACTTATGAATTCTACCAAATTCTTACTTCCACTTATTATTATTATTGCTATAACACTACTTGCTTGTTCCTCTTCTGAAAAAGAGAACTCGGTATCTTTTACTGTAGATATAACTGCTACAGATATTGAAAATCATATCACCTTTTTAGCTTCAGATGAACTTAAAGGTCGTGAAGCTGGAACCGCAAATGAAGCCAAAGCTGCAAACTATATTGCCGATTATTTCAGAGATTTTGGTTTAGAACCCTCTGGTGATGACCGAACTTATTTTCAGGAATTCACAATAAATACTGCTGTATTAAACAATCCACATGCAACAGATTCAGATAGTTCAGGAGAAAAGAGACTTTCAAAAAATGTGGCTGCAATGCTTAGAGGAACTGGCGATTCTAACGAGTTCATCATTATAGGTGCACATTATGATCACCTTGGTTATGGAGAATTTGGATCTTTGTACAGAGGTGAAGTCGAACGAATCCACAATGGTGCCGACGACAACGCTTCTGGTACTGCCGGATTATTAGAATTAGCTCAATTTTTCTCTGAAAATCGCCCTCAAACTGACATCCTCTTCCTAGCTTTTTCTGGTGAAGAAATGGGTCTATTAGGCTCCGCTCATTTTGCAGATGAACCTACTGTTAATCTAGATAACGCCCTTGTTATGATTAATATGGATATGATTGGTAGAATGAAATCTGACAAAAAGCTTCTCATTTTTGGAAACGGAACTACCGAAAAGTGGGAAGATATTAATACGAAAGCTAATACTGATTCGTTGGATCTGGATTTAGTTGCTGACGGAACTGGCGCGAGTGATCATACTAGTTTCTACTATAAAAATATCCCTGTTCTTCACTATTTCACTGATACTCATTCCGACTATCATCGCCCTTCCGACGATACTGAGTATATAAATGCAGAAGGAGAAGTACTCGTTCTTAATCACTTGGCTAGAGTGATAGAACAGTTAGATATTCTTGATCAGAAAGATTTAGAATTTATAGAAGCGCCTGGAGAACAAAGACAAAGCATGAGACTTGAAGGACCAACATTAGGTGTACTTCCTGATTATGGATATGATGGGGAAGGAATGAAAATTTCTGGTACAAATGCTGGTCAGGCAGCTGCAAATGCTGGATTAATTGGTGGTGATATTATCGTAGGCCTTGGAGGCGAACGCCTTGAAGATATTTATGGATATATGGGCGCTTTGAATAACCTTAAAAAAGGTCAATTAACTACTATCACTATTATTCGAGATGGGAAAGAAATGACGATGGATTTACAGCTATAATTCAACCTCATGAATATAATTAAGCTTTCTATTTTACTAGGCATTTCTTTTTTCATTTGGGGTTGCCCACAACCACAACCAGATTTTGTTCATCTACCAAAAGACGTTCAAACAATTTCATTATTAGGTGATACGCTTAGGTCACCTTCTAATCCTCTACCTCAAAACCTTAGTTCTAGAATAGATTCTTTGATTCAAGTTGCTAGCGTGAATGGTGATTCTGTTTCTGTAGCAATTTGGCAAGCTCGTAGGTTAGGATATGAGGGGAAATATCGGGAAGCTATTGATCTTCTAAATAAAGGTTTTGCTGGTGCATCAGAAACAGATATTGCACAAGTATTACGTCACATTGGACATCGATATATTTCACTTCGTGCTTTTGATCATGCAATTCCTGCATTTCTGCATGCCTCAGATTTTATTAAAGGTAAAGAAGATGTTGTAGAACAAGATGGACTTCCAAACGCACTTAATAAACCTACAAGTACACTACATACAAATATCTGGTACCACCTTGGACTAGCCTATTACCTAACTGGTGAGTATAAAAAGGCGCAGTATGCCTATGAGAAATGTATTAAAGCGAGCACAAATGATGATATGTTAGTAGCTGCTTTATACTGGTATTATATGTCGCTAAAAAGGAATGGACAGGATGAATTAGCAGGAAAAGTATTGAAAAAGGTTCATTCTGAAATGGATATTATCGAGAATGACAGTTATTTAAAACTCTTGCTCGTATTTAAAGCAGAATTTGATCCACAACTTCTTCTTGATGAAAATTCAGATGCACTTTCGAATGCCACAATTGGCTATGGAATTGGTAACTGGCATTTTATGAATGGTAGAAAAGACAGAGCCGAGTCGATTTGGCGACAAGTTTATGAAGGAAGTGATAGTTGGGCATCTTTCGGATATATAGCTAGTGAATCCGAATTAGCTCGATACTATTAGACTCTAATTTTAGAATTTATAAATAATTATCGTCTTGGTAGATATAAACGGAATGAAATTAATTCACTCCGTTTAACCTTGGTTACAATAATATCAATTACCTACAAAAAACACTGCATTTCCAATCAGTAGTTTTCCATTATGCCAGAATCCTCTGAAAAATGGATTATCAACCATGTACACTACGCTACCTGCTCCCATATTTTGAACTCCATAGGATAATGATACTCCAAGCATGTCTTTTGCTTTATAGCCAACAAAGCCACTTCTTGGATCTCCACTTTTAGCTACGGCAACATTCCATCCGTTTTCCAGATACTCATATCCTGAAGAACCAAGTTTTAACGACATGTAAGTCTCATCGTACCCAAAAGCGAGTGGATGAGAATTGTCCATTGTTAATTCGTAAATAGAACCAACGCTTAAATCAGGAATCGAAGCTCGTTCAGAATCTGCATATCTTTTTAACCTTGAATCCATTTCCTCATCTTCATTCTCATCATCATCAGATAATTTTCTAGTAAGATTAAACCCATCTTTACCTGCTAGAAACCTATTAGCTCCGTCTATTGCAATTAAGGTTCCACCTCTTCGAACCCAACTTCGTATATCATTTAACCCAGAAACTCCAAAAGCACTTTCATAAGATCCTGAAGGCATTATCATTACATCATATTCACTCCAATCAATTGAGCCAACCTCATCCAGATTGATAAGTGAAATAGGATATTCCACAACTTGGTCAAAATAATGCCAAATATGACCAACCATATTACCACTTGTTCCTTCTCCCGCAATTAAACCAACTTTCGGAGCTTGAACTAGTCGAAGTGCAGATGATCCAAAATCTTTCCCACTATCTACAAAACCTGTAGTAACCATGTCTAATTGTCTGTTTAGTAAATCAGCGGCATCTTTTACGATCATATCGAAACTATCGCCTAGTTTCGTGTTTCCATTTCTGGTGATCACTAAGGTTCCAGGCGCATATTCTTTTCCATTCATCGAAAATGCCACTTCAGAATATCTTGCTTTAACTCCCTTTTTTAATATATAAGACAAGAATTGTACATCTTCCAAGGAGTTCCACTTAGCTAAATAAGCATATGGTTTTTCAATTGTTGTTGTCGTTACCGCTTTCGTTTCAAGTTTTATTCCTTCAGTCTCAACTTTACTTTTTAAAGCAAATCCATCAACTCCATAGGCATAATGTGTTTCCCAAGCTGTGATATCATAGGTTAAAGAATCAACAAGCTCAGGCTTTGGTTCGAATAGTACTCTTACTAATGTTCCTTGCGGTTGATAGGTACTTATTACAAAGTCACCTTTTTCAATAGAAACGCGTTCTGTTTCACCATTTGAATAATTATAACCAGTAGTGTTACTTGAGTTTGCAGCTTGTTGTACCTGAATATTTTGCTCTAATAAATAGCGCATTAACATCGCTGTTTTATCGGGGTTACTGCTCTTTTTTACTATAAAGGTTTTGTATTCACCTGATCCATTTTCCATTACATCTGAAAAATATTTCCCAAACTCTTCAACTACTTTATCCTTGTTTTGTGCAGTAATTTCTACAGTTGATAAACCCGTTGTTCCATGATGAATTAAACGGTCTCTTAACGTAAGTGTATCACCTTGTGCAGTGATTATTCCTAACCCAGCACGACTATGACCGGCTTGCTCATAAGTCATTCCAATGGCACCATTAAAAGTTGGCCAAGAATCGCCATAACTAGGATAAAATAGGTCAAAGATTTCTCGTGTGAAGTATAGCCAGTTATTCTCATCAAAATACTTCGTATGATTTTTCCCAATCATCGTTTGATAGTCTCTTTGCCAATCTGTAATCGCTTTATGGAAAGGTTCTGCTGCCGGAGCAAAATAATATGGGCTGTTGTAACCCTGTTCGTGGAAATCAACATGAACGTGAGGCATCCATTGTAAATATGCTTTTAGTCGCTGCTGACTCTCAATCTGAGTTTGCCATGCCCAATCTCTATTTAAATCAAAATAGTAATGATTAGTTCTTCCTCCTGGCCAAGGTTCGCTATGTTCTCTAGATTCAGGGTAAGCATTAAATTGTGCTCCAGTTACTGATCGATTCCAATTTACATATCGATCTCTTCCATCTGGATTTATCATTGGATCCATGATTACAACAACGTCATTAAGCCAAGCTGTTTTACTGGTTACCAACTCATAAATAGTAAACATCGCAGCTTCACTGGATGAGGTCTCATTCCCATGAACATTATAGCTTAACCAAACAATTGCTTTGGTATTTTCAGTTAGCTCTCCATCTTCGAAACCAACTAATTTTAAATTATTTGATTGAATCTCTGATAGATTTGATTGATTAGCCTCAGAAGTAACTACCACATGAGTTAACTCTCTTCCCTCATAAGTTTTTCCATAATCCTGAATAACTACTAAGTCTGAGTTATCGGCAACATGATTAAAATAATTGTACACTTTATAGTGTGGAGTCCATTGATCACCTAATTCATATCCTAAGAATTCAGCAGGTGATTGAAGTTGAGCAAAAGTATTTCCTACTAATAGAAGTATAAAAAGTGATAAAGAGATAAGACGTTTCATAATGTGTTTTTTTAATTAGATCTAGGCAATTTTACCGTTTACTTATGGAATGAACAACCATTTTCTTGAATTTTTCGAAAATGTGAATCAAATCCTTGAGGACAGGGTTCTCTCTGTGTATTTTCAATGATTCAAGCATTTAAATTTAGCATCATGCCAACCAACCAAGACGTCGCCGATCAACTCAATCTTGTATTCCAGTTAATGCAATTAGCAGGAGAAAACCGATTTAAAGCCATCGCTTTTGACAAAGCATCTCAAACTATTTCTGGTTTAGATGAAGACATCAACGACTACATCAATAATAAAAACTTGATTGATATTAAGGGCATTGGGAAATCAATTGCACAAGATATTTATCTATTTGCCGAAACGGGTACTATGCCAGTTTTGGAAGCATTACAGGAAAAAGTACCCGTTGGACTTATTAAATGGTTGGACATATCAGGACTTGGACCAAAGAATATTCTCAAAATACATGATCAATTCGGTATCACAGAAGTTGAAGAACTAAAAGAACTCATTGAAAGTGGCGAACTGGCAAAGCTTCCGGGATTGGGCGGGAAGTCTGCAGAGAAAATTGCAAAATCCATTGAATGGATGGAAAAATTTGACGAACGATGTCGATTGGACGAAGCGACTAATATCGCAGAAGCTATTTTTGAAAGTTTGAAAGATTTGGAAGGTGTGCAAAAAATTGAAGTTGCGGGTTCACTGCGTCGAGCCAAAGAGACCATTGGTGATATCGATATTTTAATAGCTGCAGACGAAGCATCAATCCCAAAATTATTCGACGTTTTTACCACTCATGAAAGGGTAACTGAAATTCTAGGCAAAGGTGATACTAAAAGTTCTGTTCGTACCAAAGAAGGTCGCCAGGTTGATTTGCGAATTGTAAAGGAAGAGCATTTTGCAGCTGCACTAATGTATTTCACAGGAAGTAAAGAGCATAATGTGGTAATGAGATCACGAGCGCGCGATCGTGGGATGAGCTTAAATGAATATGGTTTATATGACCTCCTAGAAAATGGGGAAACAAATTGGGAAGCACCTCACCCATTTGAAAGCGAATCGGATATCTACAAATTGCTTGGTTTAAATTGGGTTCCGCCTGAGCTTCGTGAAGATAGAGGCGAATTTGATATTTATGAAGAACATGCTGAATTACCATTAGTCAATGATGATGATATTCGTGGTGTGATTCACGCCCACAGTACCTGGAGTGATGGGAAATTCTCCATCAAAGAAATGGCGGATGCTTGTATTGAGCGTGGTTACGAGTACTTAGGTATTACTGATCACTCAAAAACTGCTGCTTATGCTGGTGGACTTTCCGTTGATGAAGTAAAACAACAGTGGGAAGAAATAGATCAACTTAATGCAGAGTTCAAAAGCGCCGGTACCAATTTTGTGATTTTTAAGGGAATTGAATCTGATATTCTGGCTGATGGTAGTCTAGATTATGATGAGGATATTCTTGCTGGTTTTGATTTCATTGTTTCGAGTGTACATCAAACTTTAGATATGCCCCGAGAAAAAATGATGGAGCGATTTCGTAACGCGATTAAAAATCCTTACACTAGAATTGTTGGTCATCCAACCGGACGCCTTCTCTTGAAGCGAAATGGTAGTGATATTGACTTGAACGAATTGGTCGCCTTAGCGGCAGAGCATAACACAGCTATCGAAATTAATGCAAGTCCTTGGCGACTCGATTTAGACTGGAGCTTTGGGAACAAGGCTAAATCGGTTGGACTTATGACATCAATCAACCCAGATGCACATAGTATAGATGGTATTGATGTGATGAAATATGGAGTTCGTATTGCCAGAAAAGGAAAATATGAGAAAGAGCGAGTACTCAATACCAAAAGTGCGGAAGAAGTACTGGAGTTTTTTAAGGGTAGGTAGAACTCATTTAATCAATCTCATTCCGTCCAGTTTTGCCGCTTTTTGATCGAAAGTGATTGTCTCCATTTTTTCAGCAAGATTTACTTGGTTGATAAGACAATCCGCGAAATCTGCAGATGAGTTCAAATAGTCTGCCATTGCCCGCCGGGTTACACCCTGATCAAAAAAGTTAAAACCTTCTGTATCAATTAGTGCATCAAGAGTGGTTAAGAATTCAAGTTTCGAGTATTCATAAACACGAACCAAAACCCAGGAAAGCTCCGAAAGTACAACAGCATTAATATAAATTTGCCCGCCTTGGTTAAGTAGATTGTTCACAGCTTGAAACTGTTCAGGGACATCGTTGATTAAAAACCGGGCAAGTATATTCGTATCTGCTGCAATCACTTTTTGTACTTCTCTTTGAGATATTCCGTAATCTCTTCATTCATTTCTTCAATGGAGCGTGGGTGTTGTCCTTCCCTATACAATATTCCCGCAACTTTGCTGTGGTGCCGTTTTTTTGCAACGATGTGAATGGTATTGTGGGAATCTACTTCAAAATCGATAGTATCACCCGGCTTAAGATGAAGCTGATCCCTCACTTTTTTGGGGATGGTTACTTGTCCTTTAGAGGTAATGGTGGCTGATGGCATATTCTTAACATTCCTTACATTTCTTACTTAATGTAAGGAATTTAGTTTTAAAAAACTTACACTCAAATCACTAAGCACATTATTTCATCAACAACATCTTCTGAGTTTGTGTAAAGTCACCTGATTTCAATACATAAAAGTAAACTCCAGTAGATAATCCAGCAGCGTCAAATTTTTGTGAATGAACCCCCTGAGTTTTAATTCCATCAATCAAAGTCGCTACTTCTCTACCGATAGCATCAAATACTTTTAAGGTAGTGTAGCCGGAATTTGCCAATTCAAAACTGATATTTGTACTAGGATTAAATGGATTTGGATAATTTTGATTTAAAACAAAATTTCTTGCTCTTTCCGTTTGTTCCTCATTTGAAGTTGATACTCCTAATCCCTGAATTCGAATATTATCAAACCAAAGTTCTGTATCAGTTAGTGCACCTTCTTCAGCAACAAACTGAAGGATATCTACAGCTTTCCAGTCAAAGTCACCTTGAGGATTAAACCACATTTCTTCGTCCCAACTTCCCATTTCCCAAAAGTCCGATAATGGAATAACAACTTCTTCCCATTCCCCGTCCCAAAATGCATTTGTTGCATCTATTCTGTAGTTCATTCTCCAGGGGCGATCTCCTTCTTCTTGTGTTTTTGTATCAAGAAATCTAACATCAAACGAACCGGGATTCACTCCAAGTAAATCAAAAGCTAATTCATATTCGTTTTCTACTAATAAGGTTAAATCCTTATTAGGTCTAAAATCAAAACCAATATGATGATACTGAGAAGCGCCAGACCAATAAATACTAAATTCGCCTTCATTTACTACCTCACTATTATAGAAATCAAGCTCACCAGTAGGTGCATTATGTGAACCAGTTACACCTGAAGCGGTGTAATCAAGATAAAGTGTGATGTTCGATGTGTCAGGTCTAGCTATATATTCAGTTTGAGGTGGAACATTGAAGCCTAACGCTTCTACCAATGGCTCATTTATATCATGGTCGAAAAGCTCACTCGTACCCGGTTCAAAAATTCCAAACCCTCCTTGGTAATCCCAAATGGTCCAACTCAAACCTTTTTCAGTCAAATAATCTGAAACTACCCCATACCAGGCAACTCGAGAATCGTTATCACTATTGGGTGCATAAACCCCAAATTCACCACAGAAAACTTTCACTCCTCTAGTTTCTGCAAAATTGACTGCTATATCTAAATACTCGCGTACTTTTTCTGCTGTACCTTCATTTTGGTAGTTATTGAATGCACCCTGAATCCAAGTACCTGTGAGTGAAGATGGAAGGCTAGGCATATCAGACGCGTTATAAGGAAATGGAATACCTCCAAGTTCGGCCATTGAAGGAGTTGTCCAGTTTGCTCCTTGATGAGTTAATACAAATGGATCGTAGAAATGAAATGTATAAATCAAATTATCGTCTTCATATTCTGGCATATACTGCAAACTTCTTAATCCATTAAAATCTGATGGACCGACAATGATTGTATGTGTTGAATCAACCGTCCGTATTGCGTTGATAACATCAAGCTGGATTGCATTCCAAGCTTCGTTTGAAATTCCGTGAGGCTCATTTAAAACCTCATAGTAAATTAGCTCAGATCTTGTCTTATAATGTTCTGCCATTTGAGTCCAAACAGGAACTAGAATATCACCTATATTTGGATCTGTAGCTTCACTTGGATCGAATGTATGATTATCGAGAATTAGGTTTACCTCTAATTCCTCGGCCCAATCTACTACCTGATCAAGAAAAAAATAAAATAAAGAGTCTACTTTATACTCTGGTGCTGGCCCAACCATAGCATGAAGGTTAATTGGAAGTCTTATTACATTCGCGCCCAAACTTTGAATATTCTCAAAGTCTTTCTTTGTGTATTTCGAGAAATCTATTTGCCTAGAGGATGAAGCTTGAAACCAATTAGTTAGATTTACTCCTTTTGTGAATGGAACTTCATGAATATTTGACTGATTAGGTGATTGAGCAAAACCGCTTATTGTAACAAATACACTAAGTATAATTGACAAAAAAATATTCTTCATGATTTTTCTTTTTTTTAGGGTAGAGCGTGTAATATATTTTCTTTCGTGTATTTAAAAAAATCATATTACGAGATAATTTTTCTCGTAATGCTATTCTCTATCTAATACTCTATTCTATTGCCAAGTAAATAGCCATAGGGTTTAAGTGTTCCTATTTCGGAGAAAATTACTCTTAGAATTCCGATCAAGGGTACAAATAAAATCATCCCTGA
This sequence comes from Balneolaceae bacterium, assembly GCA_965212165.1. Taxonomy (GTDB): domain Bacteria; phylum Bacteroidota; class Rhodothermia; order Balneolales; family Balneolaceae; genus RHLJ01. Next base: position 433,103 of record OZ243096.1, read on the forward strand.
AATACCCCAGATTTCACCACCAATAATTAGAGCTAGCATAGCCATAAATGGATTTATCGATACTTTAGAACCAACAATTCTTGGTGAGATAAAATTACCCTCAAGGAATTGTACTGTTCCAAAAACTGCCATCACTAGCAATGGTGTTAGCAATGAATCTCCCAAAAGAAAAGCAAAAAGTAGAGGTGGAAGTGCTCCAATTATAATTCCTATATAGGGTATAATTGCCATTAATGAAGCAAAAACTCCAAAAAAGATAGCATGCTCTAATCCGATTAAAAATAGACCCGTAGTATTTAATATGGCAAGAATCCCAATTACGGTTAGTAAACCAACTAGATAATTTTGGGTGACTTCTTGTACATCAGTTAGTACAATATCGATGCGTGATGTTCCATCTTTTTGCTCAAATAGTTTACCAAAAAAGGTTTGATACATATCTTTGTAATACAACATAAAGAATATGAATATGGGTAAGAGCGACATCAAGGTAAAGGCACTAGTTGTAGCACCAAGAAATGAACTTACATACTGACCACTACTATCAATTAAGTTACTTAACCCTTGCTCTAAGTAATTTGTTCGCTGTTCCTGAGACAGACCAACTGTTTCTTCTAAAAAACGAATACCTTCTGTAGTTACTGATTTAAGTCGTTCAGTTACTTCTGGAATTCGTTCAGCAAATTGAACAAATTGTGCTGAAATCAAAGTGATTATTCCAGCAAAAACGATAAGTACCATAAGTATGGTTAAAATAATGCTGAACGCCCTTCCTAACTTCCAACTCTCAAGTTTATTTACCAATGGGTTTAATAACATGGATAGGAAACCCGCAAATGCGAGGGGCATAAGTATGAACTTACCATAGCTCATAATTACTATTAGAAGGGAAAGTCCGATTAGTGTAACCGAAGCTTTTAACCAAAAAGGGTACACTCTTTCTGTTTTTATTGGATGGTGATTCATCTATTTCAATTTGATCAATATATCTAGTGATGCATTGGTTAAACTTACATTATTTCCGTAAGTACCTGAAATTGAATTTATAAACATTTTGATTTCAAAGTCCTCATTACTTCTTTCAAATTGAAGTTCCGAAACAGGTACGTCAAACTTCTCACTTATGTTGATATATTTCTCTCTGATTTGATCAATTATTGAATCTAACTCAATTTTAATTAATTGCCCTGATTCTTCTTCCTGAATCAATAATTCTAGTTCATTCTTCTTTAAAGAAATGTTCCATCTTGAATTATCGGAGTCCATCGTTTCTACAGAATCTGCAGAAGGGTTTAATACTATTCCACGTAGATATAGGTCATATTCTTCTACCTCAACAGCCCATGTATTCTCACTTGAATACATGAAATATTGTTCATCCCCACTATCAGACTGCCATCTTGTAACATATTCTAATCCCATTAATTCAAAGAGTTGGTTTGCACTCTTCATTGTATCGATTGAACTTTTTCCATCTCCTTCAAAATACTTATTGAAGCTTTTTGCCCCATGATTTTCAAACATAAAGGAAGCAATTGAACTCAACTCTTTTCTATCTTCATATGAAACCTCATCACTATTTTTCTGAATGATTTCTGAATCTGATAACATTCCATTTCTTTTCATTATTTCTTCAAATCTTCCAAGCTGACTTCGTTCAGAAACAGCAAAAGCTCCAAAGGGGCCAAAAGAAACACTAAATGTAATTATGCAAAGCGTAATAGGAATTACCTTAATACTTTTGGCTTTACTTATTATATAATAAATCACAATTCCAGTTAACCAAACCCCAAGAGTTGCTACAAAATATCGGTTTATGGTGAATCCATATTCTGAAATTCGAATCCAAATAGATAACATTAATAGACCAATAAGAGGAATTAATGCTAAATAGTAGAACTTTGAATAAAAACTCACCCATTTATACTCATTACTATTCCGAATTGGATAAAGAAGTAGTAATGACAAAATTCCAGCAATTGAAAAACTTAGTACAAGATTTGATACCCAACCATTTGGAAGCTCCCACTGTATGATGATCTTTCCTAGATAAAGATAAAGAATGAAAATATACACGGTTACCAAAGGGATAAGCACATATTGAACAAAAACTCTTAGTCCTGTTGGAAAAACAATTTTTTTCTCTAGAATAGTGTCTTTTTCAGGTACACCCGATAAGAAAAACCAAGTATTAAATATGCCCCCTAAAAGGAAGAATAACTGCGCATAAGTTTCACCATCAATCTCAAGTCCAAGTAAGTTATCAATAGCCAGTAGGGCGATACTAAGGCCAACAAAAAGTACTCCTGAATATAAAACAGAGACCAATATTCGTAAGAATAATGTTTTATTGTACTCCCAAAATTGATCCAGTTTACCATTTCTAGCAAAGGGAGTGAAAGCTACTAATAAGTGAGAGCCAAGAACTAATAAAAAGAATCTATAAAAGACTTCACTTGGCCCAACCGAAAGTTTATCATTTATACTGAAATAGTAAAAAAGAAGAAGAATCGCACCAACAACATTTATTGATATTTTGTATAACCAATTCCACTCTTTTTGTTCTAGAAAAGTAGCGATTGCAATAAAGAAGGAAATACCTAATCCCGAAATAAAACTAACAGCAAGAAGTCTTGGGTATTCTTCTTGAGTATCAATAAGCCAAATTGCAATTATGGTTCCAATTAGTGAAACAAGTACTACTAATGGAAACCTTTTAAATACTTTATAAATAGTATTTAAAATCTGATCAATGGAAGGAAAAGAAAATTTCATAAAGTTAAGTAAGCCAAAAGGTTAGATTAAAAGCAACTTTAACTTCATTTTATCGAAATTGTTTCTACCATTCTTGTCTTTCAATCTCTCTACCTAAAGAATCATACTCTATCCATGTGCCAGATTCTTCACCATTCCTATATTGCCCTGTTACTTGAATTTGCCCATTTGGGTGCCACCTTCTTACGATTCCATTCCTCTCACCATTATTCCAAATTGGTAACATAAACCTTGGACTCCCATTGGCATAATATTGCATATATGTAGAATCAGTTCGAGAAGTGTAATAACTCAGTTCACCTTCCAAGTTAAAATAATAGCTTAGGCTATCGTTTGTAATCTGCCGTATTTTATTTGTTGATGGATTCCTGTATTGCCTTTCGGTGCCATCCCATGTAATAGCTAAAGCACCTGAGTAATTCCAAACACTCCCAATTCCAGATATGTAATCCATATCCATGGCTAATTGTCTATTTGGATGCCAATAGCGTAGTCTACGAATTTTACCCTCCTCAAATATTGCTTCAATATTATACACTCCCCAATGATAGGTTCTAATAAAGCCTGAGTACGGTTTGTCCGTTTTTTCATTTCTCAGTGTGAGTGAGTGATCTTGAACTATATAGGCAGAAACCCCATTCAATGACATATGAGTTATAAACTGACGAGGATGAACAACGTTTTTCTGTTCATCTGTAAAATAAAGCTGGGGATATTCCGCTAAAAAAAAGTGGGGTCTACTTTTATTCGAACTACACCCCATCCAAATCAAACATAAACATGCTGCGATATGGATAGGAGTAATTTTCATAAATATTTAATTATAGGTATAGCCAAAATCTGTGGTGATTTTCTCTTTGCTCATCTCTTCAACTTTAACCTTCATAATAATATCATTATTAGGTCTATCGGCAACTCCTGTTTCTTGAACCGCTATTGAATCAACGACATCAATACCTTTAATCACTTCCCCAAAAATTGTATAATTGTCATCTAAATAGGGATACCCACCAATAGTTGTATACATCGACCTTTGTTCATCAGAATAACTTCTTGGGGTTAGTCCTTCTGTAGCAATTGGCTCTATCCTTTCAATAATAGCTTCTAAACTGTCTACATTACCAGAGCTTTGATATTCTTGTAATGTCCTTAATAGATTTACATTTTCTGGTGATTGAATATAATCCCTTATAGCAAGTTGACGATTATTACTATTCGTATTATCAATAATCTGATCCAATATTGAGTTATCTACAGAAATACCATGAACTATATAAAATTGTGACCCACTAGAACTTCGATCAGGATTCTGTTGATCAGGTTTTCTTGCAGCAGCTAAAGCTCCCTTCTTATGTATAAATTTTGAATTAAATTCTGCATCAATTGTATATCCAGGTCCACCCTGTCCATCATTAAAAGGGATGTCATCTTTGGAATTAGGATCGCCACCTTGGATCATGAAATCTTTCATCACTCTATGAAAAGTTGTGCTATCGTAAAACCCTTCTTTAGCGAGTTTTAAAAAATTTGCTTTATGAAGTGGGGTTTCATCATATAGAACTACATACATATCACCGAAATCAGTACTAATGATAACAATTTCATCTGTTGTAGATTCTGTTGGTGTGTCTTCATTTTTAGTACACGAAATAATTGTACATACAGCAAGTACTATAAAAAGCTTTTTCATAAGTGAATTCGATATTATTTTATTATCAGATTAATTCGTTTGAAGCTATAAAATACAATACTTTTAATTCTCATTAAAAAAGTAAAACAATGCATATAGATCATATTGGAATTGCAGTTAAAGATTTGGAAGCCGCAATTAAAACATACGAGACCATCCTGAACACCCCTTGTAATAAAAGGGAAAAAGTGGAATCTGAAATGGTAGAAACAGCTTTTTTCCAAACGGGTGAATCAAAAGTTGAATTATTGGGAGCAACTTCCGAAAACTCAGTAATTGCCAAATATATTGCCAAGAAAGGGGAAGGACTTCATCATGTTGCATTTGAAGTAGATGATATCAATGCTGTATTAGATCGACTTAGGGCAGAAGGATTCACTGTATTAAACGAGCAACCTAAACAAGGTGCTGATAACAAATTAGTAGCCTTTGTACACCCAAAAGATAATAATGGGGTTTTAGTAGAGCTTTGTCAGAGTGTCGATTAATTTATTCCTATTTTTTCAGAAGAATAAATTGGTCTGCATTTTCTCCTGTTAATCTGTTGTAGCCGTCATCCAGTTTATATAAGGTGTCTCCGGAGAATTGGTACTGATCTATGATATCAAAACTCTCATTAGTCAATAGTATGGTATTTGAAAAATGCCGGATAAAGAGGTAATCATCATAATCTGGAATAGAATCCTTCCCCATATAACTTACTAAGCGTTCATAGCTTTCATCTTCATTTAAAGTCAGGGTAATATGAATTGCATCGCAATCGTCACATGGAAAATATCCTGAATAGGTACCTACCCAACTCAAGTTAACCTCAGTATTATCCTGATTGGTTAATTGATCTTCTTTCTCAGAAATGAAACTCTCCGTTTTTTCAGTGTTCGATTCTGTATTAGAACAACCTAAAAGAAATAAAATCGGTAACAGTAATATTATCTGACGCAAAGTATATTTTTAATCAATAATACAGAATATGTTCTCTGTATGAAAGAAACACTAAATCAAGGGTAGTAATACTTTTACATAGATTGCAGTGTGATAAAAACCGTCCTATATTATTGCTTACAAAACGGGGCGTGGCGTAGTCCGGTAGCGCGTTCGGCTGGGGGCCGAGAGGTCGCAAGTTCAAATCTTGTCGCCCCGACAAGATACTGTTATTAAAGGCACTTTTATCAAGGAGCCTTTTTTATTTTGCAACCTTTTCACAGGCTATGTTCGGTTATTATTCGATCGTGTAATACTTCTATAAAGTAAGTGATAGAATATATTTCAGAATGCACCATTCAGAATTTTGCAGACTTGTTAAACATGGATATTAGCGAGTAGATTGGGCGGGCTTTGAAGTAAAATCCATCTATTAAAAAATTATTCACTCTTCCTATAAATCAACTTATGCGCACTTATAATTGGATGATATGGTTTTATATATACAGTTTCAGTATCCTCATTAAGATATAAAACAAATCAATATGATTACATTCTTCAAAAGGGTACGTGAGAAATTAGTGGGAGAAAGCAATGGCAAACGATACTTAATTTATGCCATTGGGGAAATATTATTGGTAGTAATAGGGATTCTGATTGCATTACAAATCAATAACTGGAACGAAGCTAATAATAGAGAGCAGTTAAAAAACCAATTACTTATTCAATTGATTATTGAACTAAGTGAAGATTACAAATCCTTCGAAAGTAAATTGAATGATAACCAAAAAATTTATGATCGTTACAAATACCTATTGAAGTTAAAAGAAAATGACCAACAGGTTTTATTTACAGGGTCAGAATTAATAAATATTATAGGACAAGAAGGTGATTCAGCACTATATGAAGTGTCTAGATCTATACAAGGGTATCAAAATAAACAACTCGCTGAAGTGCATACCGACACAATTAAGGCACATATTGAAACCGTATATTACATATCAAATTTATACTTCAAAACTAACTTGGCTGTTAATTTAGTTGACGTTGGAAATACTGGATCAAGTTCATTTGATATTCGGACCAACGGAGCCGCATTTAATAATCTGGTAAGCCGAAACTTATTAACAGGAGAAGACACAAATAATCCTTTGTACAAAATATTACTGGAATATTACAGTCGATCTTCATTGAGTCAGATTGAGACAAAAGAATTAGAGATACGTTTGAGATATTCATTTTTGCTTAGTAACCATTTTTCTACAGAACAGCTTAATTTTTTTCTTTTTCAACAAATAAATCCAATTAGTATTTTTGACTACAAATTAGAAAGTCCGTTCATCAAAAATTTAGAGGGTTCTCTAAACAGATATTATGAAAATATTGAAGTAGACTCGTCGGAATTAATAAGCTCATTATTATATTTAAATTCTCAAAAATCTAAGTTGTTGTTATCAAAGTATCAGGAGTTACATATACTTAAAAATATAATAGCAGATGAATATGGAATTATAACAACTTTTGGTGGAAATACTGTATTTGACACAAAAAACGGGCAAACCTATTTTATTGACAATAGCCAATATTGATCCTTCTGAAGATTCTATTCATTAAATTAAGATTAATGAACTTTATAGTAAATGTACTTCTTACCTGAGGAGCATCAATACTAACTTCCACTGGCGAAGCTTACCGAACTTTTCTTACAAGACAAGAAAAGAGACCTCCCAATAAATATGCAAAGTAACAGTCGTATAGCCAAAAATAACAAACTGCTCGAAAGATTTTTGTAGTATTTCGTCACTTCGTTCTAATAGCCAAGTGGCCAAAAAAGCAAAAAACTTTTGTTGGGAGATGATAGGGTTGGAACAGCATGTTCATGGAGTGTAAGGTCCAAAAGAGGAGGCTTAATTTTCTTTTGTATAATTAATGCAAGTCAGAGACTTGCCTGCCTTATGCTCTTAAGTCACAGACTTAAGAGATCATTGTGACTAATTATTCGGTAAGATTAACCAAAATTCAGTCGGATAGTACATACCGATTTCTTTCAACTTGAAAGTAAATCCAAGGTATAATCTAAAGTCTATCATACTTTTCTAGCTTACGCATTCGATCATTGACTGTTTGTATGATCTTTTTAGAAGAATTTAAATCTAGTTCGATAAAATCCTTTTGCAGTTCTTTCACCTTGCCAAGATATGACGCATATACCTGTTTCCTATTTTTTAACTGTAGCAGCATTTCCTTTTGTACGTACTGTAAATCATCTACACTACTATCTAATAATAGCGATATTTCTGTGTATAAAGATCGTATTTGCTCATGAATCTCTGTAGCAAAAAACAAAAATTCGATATCTGATTTCCACCGTAGGGGTATATTATGTGTAATAACTGATGAGGTTGTTCTATCATATTCTAGCGCAAATTTCTTACCATCATAAGAAGGCATGGATCTAGAAACCTATATCGGAATGTCATGCAACATTTTGGTAGTCCATAATGAAGTAGAAGACGGTAAGGTGTATGCCAATATCTAATCCGTGCTTCCTTATAAAGACGCCAAAAGTCGTATCGCTTACTTCGAGCTGGAAGCTTCTGGTAGTTACCAACGAGTCATAGAACGAGAAGGCTATAAAACACCTGAGGAGTTTGCTTTGAATGGAGCTTAGGCTCTGAAAGAGAAGGCTTTGCTTTCTCTTTAAAGTTAAGTTTAATATTGACAATCCCTTGTTTTGTAGTATGCCTTTAAATACTTTCTCATATGACTTGAGTTAGGAAAAAAAGTTTATTTTGTACAATTTTACCTTCAAAATTTCTATCAAGTATTTCAAAAAGTAATTACATCAAATTTTCGGGGACTAATCATGTCAAAGATCAAACCTTATTCCATTCTTTCTCTATTGTTGCTGCAACTCGCTTTTTCTTCAGTACTGCAGGCACAAAACCCACTTAGTTCAAATCCATATGATTCAGGTACTACATTTTACTTGCCTGCTAATAATGAAGCGGCATTGTTTAATAACAGACTAGAGAAGATAGAAACAACATATTTAGGTTTAGATGATATTAGATTTCCCATTACAAGAGAGCTTTTTAGCTACGATCCCAATGGTTTGCAGATTACCAAGGAGATAATGAGATACGATACAACGACTCTTGCTTTTGAATATTCTGGTGAACAAACCTTAACTCTATTAGAAGATGGAAGACCATCGAGCATAACGACCGTGATAGATAGCGATACTACGGAAATATCGAAGTATTCCTATGACTCAGAAGGGAGACTTTCTAAATTTCTCGATCGTGACATATCTAGATTCGATGATAGAATTGATACACTTGAGTATAATTACACACATCATAGTTCAGATTCTGTTACTTATACCGTATATGATTCTTATGCAATATATGTAGGTGATATTCCCCCATATGTTGGTGGATATTATGTTCAGAAAGAGGATAGCATAGTTCATAATTACTATGCTGGCATCTCGTATTACCGTGGCTCAATAATAGAGTATGGTGTTAGCATTCGACAGTTATTAAAGCTGGAGTTGGATAAATCCTATTTTAAAGAGGGTAGGCAGGGTGGTAGTCTATTAAATGAGGAATGGAAATGGTCTTCTAAATGGGAAAATGAATATGATTCAGAAGGAAATGTGCTCCGCAATTTGCATTATAGTCGTCCGGAAGATTGGTACCTTCTTAATTTGCATGAGCTCACCTATGATGATAATAGAAATATAGTTTCAGTAGATCATTTTAGCATCACTGATAACGGTGATAGCACATTATTTAGTCAAACTCAGTTTTTCTATGCAGATGTGACTTCAACAGATACTGAGGAATTGGTCACAGGTTTTAGTCTTGAGCAAAACTACCCTAACCCTTTCAATCCTACTACTAAAATAAGTTATTCATTACCTGAAGTAACCGATGTAAGACTAGATGTTATTAACATGCTCGGTCAGCGAGTAGCAACCTTAGTGAATGAACGTAAAACAGCGGGTAACTACTCGGTGAACTTTGATGCTTCTGGATTATCCAGTGGGGTATACTTTTATACTATTCAAGCTGGAGACTTTAGCCAAACAAAGAAGATGTTGTTGATTAAATAGTTTGCCAAATGTTCGTCACTTCGTTCTAATAGCCAAGTGGCCAAAAAAGCAAAAAACTTTTATAGGGAGATGATAGAGTTGGAACAGCATGTTCATGGAGTGTAAGGTCCAAAAGAGGAGGCTTAATTTTCTTTTGTACCATTAATGCAAGTCAGAGACTTGCCTGCCTTATGCTCTTAAGTCACAGACTTAAGAGATCATTGTGCACTGTTTTAGTGGGAAATTCAGGTTTTCAATAAACTTAATCTTTAACTACAATGGGTTGGCCTATCCATTTGGTTTTATAAATTTTTATTGTTTTCATGTTATTTAATGCTTAATGATTAGTATGCTTTTTCAACCTCTATAACCATTCTCATATGCTAGCCTTCTTTCTATTTGGTTTTATTTTCCAAATTACACCTCAGCTAAACAGTTCTGTTGATTTTACCAGCTCTGATTTACCCATTATAATTATTGATACGCAAGGTGCTGAAATCCCAGAGGATAACCCCCGAGCCATAGCTGACATGAATATTATATATAACGGTGAAGGTCTGCGTAACCAGATTACTGACGAGCCAAATCATTACACTGGTAAAATTAGCATAGAAATACGAGGTGAGTTATCAGCTACATGGGATACAAAGTCCTATAGTATGGAAACCCAATACATTGATGAGAATAACAGGAACGTATCATTGCTTGGACTTCCTCCAGAAAATGACTGGGTCTTACATGCTCCATTCTATGACCGTTCTCTAATTCGGAATGTATTTACCTACCATATAGCCCGGGCCATGGGACACTATGCCACTCGTACTGTTTACTGTGAACTTGTGTTAAATGGAGAATACAAGGGCATCTATGTTTTAATGGAAAAAATTAAAAAAGATGGTGACCGTGTAGATATAGCCACTCTTTCCCCTGATGAAATTGAAGGGGATGACGTGACCGGCGGGTATATTCTTGCTGTTGATAAAGATGCAGAGTTGAATAATGGCTTTAATTCTGCCTACCCACCATTTACAGGCAGTAACAGGATTATAGAATATCAATTTATTTATCCTCAAGGAGATGAGATCGTACCTGAACAAGAAGCTTACATACAAAACTTCATGCACAGTTTTGAAGAACTTATGCAGAATGGGTCATATAGTGACCCTATAGATGGTTATGCCAAATACCTGGATGTTGGTTCCTTTGTCGATTACGTAATCATCAATGAGTTGAGCCGAAATATGGATGGTTACCGATTAAGTAGTTACCTGACCAAACAAAAAGACAGCGATGGTGGTAAACTCATAGCCGGACCCATCTGGGATTATAACTTTGCCTATGGCAATGCTGGAAGATATGACACTAAACTGACCGATGGATGGCAAATCATGTATTTTGCTGATCCGGAAAAATTTAATGTTAGATATATGATGCCTTTTTGGTGGAAACCGCTCTTTCTTGATAATGGATTTGCTGAAAATTTAAATGCCCGCTGGGCGGAGCTGAGGCAAGGCATTCTGGCACCCGATAGCATAAATGCAACGATCGATTACTATACTGATATCACAGCTGAAGCAAGAGTTCGCAATTTTGAAGTGCGTCCAGCTCCCGGCGTAGCAGATTTAGGAGGAGGTTTTTATGAGCCCGATCCACGCGCTTCAGAAATAAGTTCCTATGAAGATGAAATAAACGTTACAAAAAAATGGATTGCTGATCGGGCAAGCTGGATTGACAACAATATCAGTTTACTGGTGTCTGCAGAGTCTGATCAAGCAACTGTTCCAGCCAATTTTATTTTAAGCCAAAACTACCCTAACCCCTTCAACCCATCCACACAGATTAGTTATTCAATACCTGAAGCAACTAAAGTAAGACTAGACGTCATTAACATGCTTGGGCAACGTGTAGCAACGTTAGTGAACGAACGTAAAACAGCAGGTAATTACACAGTAAACTTTGACGCGAGTGGGCTATCAAGTGGAGTGTTTTTCTATACCATTCAAGCTGGAGCGTTTACTCAGACTAATAAAATGTTGCTGATTAAGTAATTCATCAATCAATTAATCAAGTATACAGAGTCCTTTAAATGGCATAATTTTGTTTATATATATATAAGGTGTACAATACCGAGTATTATTAAAGGCTCATTTTGATTTTTAATTTCATTTTGCTCCTCTGATCAATTCTAATTTACTAGTAAATACGGGGTAAGATGAATAAGGTAAAAGTACTTTTTGCAGCCTATACAGTTCTATTTTTTTGTGATTATACATTTGCTCAATCAACAATTTCGGGAGAGTATCGAGGTAGTTCCGATAGCATCCTGAGAGATACAATAAGTGTAAATAATATTACTACTAATTTAAGAAATCATGGTGAAATGGCGCGCTGGGGTGACCGTCCCTGGGGGCAATGGAATGGTAGGCGACATATAGACGGAATTGGTTTTGCTGTATCTGGTCAAGTGGTCGGTGAACGATCAAAATGGTCTCAATTCTATGGTGAATCAACTCAGGATACAGTTTTGAATCCGGTGATATTAAATTATAGAGATGCCGGACGTCGCTGGAGTCCCCGAACTGGTAATACCTGGGGTTGGTTACCAATGGGTGAGTTTCAAAACCAAAACAGAGTGTCCCAAAATTCAGATGAATCTGAAGTTATCATAGCAAAAAGTTCTGATTCGACCAGCTGGCCAGTTGAATGGCTGGATAAATTGAATGATGAAACTGATCCTGGTTGGAGTGGATATTGGAATGGAATACTGGGTAAAGGAAAGCGAATAATCGGAGAAGAATTGTTTTATGTAATGGATGATGCTTCAGATCGTGAATATCAGTTTTGGACAGATGATTCTGGTACTAAGTATGTAAATAGTGAATATGGAATATATTTCCCAAGCAGTTCCGATTCAACGCTAGGAGGATTGGGACTGCAGGTTGAAGTTCGGCATCTGGCATGGGAACATGTAGAGGCGGAAGATATCTTAATTAGTCATTATAGAATCACCAATGTCAGCGAAAAAACATTAGACCATTTATGGTCTTCAGTAATTATAGATTTTGGATTAGGTTTAGAAGAAAATGATGATAATCTGGCATATGATTCAACATATAGTATGATTTATGCATGGGATAGTGACGGTATCGGGCAACCGACATTTGCCGAAGACAGCACCTATGATCTTGGGTATGTAGGATTTATGGTTCTCGAAGGCTCAGTAAACAAAGCACGTGAAAAAGTTGGAATCACAGGATATGACCTGAGTACCCGACCTTTTTATGAAGCTGGAAATAACTTAAGAGATGATACATGGCTATTCGAACGGATTCAGAAAACACTTTTTTCAAATCCTGAATTTGTTCACCCTGCAACAGTATCAAATGATGAACCATTTGCATTAATTACCTCCGGTGAATACGAGCTCAGCCAAAATGAATCATCTAATTTTATAACCGCATTGGTGTTTGGAGAAGATGAGATTGAATTTTATAAAAATGTTGAGTACGCCCAAACAGAACTTTACTCTACGGGATTTCAGCCTTCAGGTATTGATCTTTTAACCAATAATGAATTGAGATCACAAATCCCTAATGGATTTTCATTAAGCCAAAACTACCCTAACCCTTTCAACCCTTCGACGCAGATTAGCTATGCTCTACCTGAAGCTAGCCTAGTTAAGCTAGACATCATTAACATGCTTGGACAGCGAGTGGCCACACTAGTAAACGAGCGGAAATCAGCGGGTAATTATACGGTAACTTTTGATGCCAGTAGGCTTTCAAGTGGAGTATATTTTTATACCATTCAAGCTGGAGATTTTGTACAGACGAAGAAGATGTTGTTGATTAAATAGTTTTGCCGGTGATCGTCACTTTGTCACTGAACCTCAGTGGGCAAGTGGCGTAATTCTAGAAATACTTTTCTCTAACTGATTAATTTTGTTACTTAAATTAAATAAACTGGCTCGCCGCCTAAACGAGAGTCATTAGGTGAGTTTCCATGAAGAAGTTATTCTCCGCTTTAGTAGCATTTATATTCTTCTCTTTTAGCCATATAGTTTTGGCGCAGGAAAATACTGTTGAGAGTAAATTTAAGGTTGATTCGCTAATCTGGTCAAATACCAAAAGAATTCCACCCTACCCACATGTGGCTAAACTTGACTCCGTTCTATATGAACGAGCAACGACAATTAAAAGAGTTTATGAAAATGATTCTACAGCTTGCTGTATTCATCCGTTTGAACCATCACCTACTCTGTATATACTGGATGATAGAGGAAATAAATTAACAGTTAGAGAATCGGGGGATTATATGACTGATAAATTACCAGAGAATTATTGGGCTGTATTAGAATTTTTAGTAGAATGGAATGGAGAAATCAGTGAAGTAAGATTGAAAAAATATAAAGGTGATGTAAGTGGAGTAAATCTAACTGAAATAGCACTGAAAGTTACAGCTGAGCCTGATTCATCTTTTGGTTTTCCAGCTCCAAAACAAACTCGAATGTACTGGATGCTTCATGGAGAATAATTCACCTAACAAGCATTTCAAGCAGTCTCCTAGGGGCTAAGTGGCGTAATTCTTCTAAAACTAATTTCAAAACGTTTTTTATTCTGAATAGTCATTTACTTTTTCTTTTCACAGAGAAGAGTTGGGAAATTTGGCCACTCTGTCACTGACGCAAACCGTCACCATCTCAAACTATCATCCAGTAAAAAATGGATGACATTTATATCGAGCCTGTTGGACAAACAGCTACCCTAGAGGTTGACGACAAAGATGACAGGGTTATTTCGCGTTTAAATACAACGAGGATATATTTCTTCAAAACATGAAGGTGAGAATACTTGAGTACAAAGAACTAGAGCCACTTGCTTATGAATGTGGTCATAGAGCTAGAGTAGTTGTTAAAGGGGTGCAGTTTTTGGTGGAATATTGGTGTTGCTAGTAATTTTATTAGTACCGTCTCAGTTATGATTAGCTTATTTCATTACATGGGCTTTACCAGAGGTAAGTTGTTATTATAAAAATATCGTAATTCATCAAAAGCTTTTTTAGTATATGATATATATCCACTCATCGCTTGTGATAAATTATTTAATGAATAATAATAGTCCTCATGTTTTTCTAATTTTAAAGCAACAATTTCCTTAAATACCTCATTATCATATATTTTTGATAGTTCTGCTGATCGGCTTGGTAAATCTTTAGAATATGCCCAGTACATTGATGCCAATCTTTGTTCAATTAAAAGTGGAGACAGATAGTTATCTTTAATTTCGATAATAGAATTTGCTGCATATCTCAACTCAATTAGTCTTGAATTTATCTCCATACCTTTACTTTGTAGCATATCATCTTTTAGATTGTTATAAGGGTCTAAATCCACATAGATATTGAAATCAGTGAAGATGATTTCAATATCTTTAGCTTCATACTTTGAATAAGACATGAGCTTATATACAGCGTCAGCTTTTTCTTCATCGCTTTTTATATTTAGATCACCATTTAGATAGTTTTGGGTAAATTGAATTAAATTCTTGTTTTCGCTAATAGTAATATTTAATGAATCCAATTTTTCCTCAACATGATGTTCTTTTAATATAATATTATGCATGAGGTCTCTATAACCAGTAGAAGCATCTTTCCAAGATTCAAGGGCAAACCCTAAGAATACACCCAGTGTAATTAATGTTACTTCTAGTACAGCATAAAGGAAATATTTTTGAACTTTATGTTTCTCAAAAGCAAAAAATCTCAACCGCTTAAAAAATGTTTTCATATTAGATGACGTTGTTATTATTTAATCAAAGATACCTTTTAAGGAATGAAACGCAATCAGCTATGAGAATGCCCTCCCAACCTGCTCGCTAATATCCATATTCAGCAAGTCGGCATGCATTATATAGTTTTCACCCATTTTAACACCATTTGTATTTAGTTTAGTATTTCTTTTATTTGGTTGAAAAGGTAATACGTATGCTAAAATTTTTTCGAATAATACGTCAAAGAGTTGCATTTGAAGGAAACACAAAGCGATATCTGATGTATGGACTTGGTGAGATTATCCTTGTTGTAATAGGTATATTAATAGCTTTACAAGTAAATAATTGGAGCGAAAAAAGGGCGTATGATCAAGTTAGTATGAGGTTACTACATGACATTTTCATTGATATAGAATATTCTACCTTTGAAAGATCATTAAATTACTATGAGTCACAACTGACCACCGTTAAAGATTTTTTTGATAATTCAAGTTCAATGGATGGAAGGGATCTTCAATCTTTACTGCAGATACCGATAGTGCATAGTAGAATTATACGGGTAACGGATAAGCACAACATTTTAAACAATCATTTAGAAGGAATATCTGATTACTATAGAGCTCAATTACTTATTAATGGTGTTTATCACTACAGGACTAATTTGGTAGAAAAAACTAAGAACTCTGTAAATGAATTGGTGGATGAATTTAAATATTATCTGCAATTTGAAAAAAAGGTGATTATTCCATCATATTATAATATCAAAACTTCGACGCTTGAAGTTGAAAGCATAATTAATGATCCAGTATTCCTCACTTTCATTAATGAGTATTGTGATCTAGTAATTGATTTGGCAGCCCATATTAGGGTATATCAGCAAACTTCATTAGAAGCACTAAGAGTATTAATGGACGATTATTTGTACGATTATAATCCATTCTATGAGAGATCGAGTATGGAGAAATCGTGGTTTGGTAATTATGTCACATATTCAAAAGAACATTTGAATGATTATGTTGGGGTTTATGAATTGTCATCGGAAGCTTCTGAAAACTTTCCTCTTGACTCTCTTATAATAAGGCAACACAGTTCGGGCGAACTTTATTTATGGAATGATACTGATACAATAGGAGTAAAGTTACCATGGAATAGAGCAGACTTGAATGTTCGATATGATTCAACCTTTACATTCGATGGTAATTGGTTTTTACAATTTGAGGATACTGAAACTGTATTTATAAAACCATATCATCCAATTATAAGTGCGCATAAGTTGATTTATAGGAAGAGTGAATAATTTTTTAATAGATGGATTTTACTTCAAGGCACACCCAACCTGCTCACTGATATCCATATTCAGCAAGTCTGTATACCGCTGAGTAGTCTTGACATCTGCATGGCGTAGCCAGCGTTGTACGGTGTAAATAGGCACGCCAGCTCTTAGTAGTTCTATGCAGCATGTATGGCGGAGGGAGTGAACGGTAATATCTTCTCTTTCGGGTAGAATTCTTCGTAAATACTTTTTAAACAATCTAGTTACTTGCGATCGGTCTTTATGAGAAAAGATTCGCTCAATAAGCTCCCTATCTCCCTGGAGTAATTTCATACATAAATCCTTAATTGGTTGGACTTCAGAAATAGGTAAAATCTGCTTTGCCTTTGATTTAGTAGTAAAATGCTTTGAACCAATATTAATAACCCAATCATTAGTATTAATATCTTCAACTCTTAGATTTAATGTTTCCGATATTCTCATCCCTGTCCAACGCTGCCAGTCTATAAAGTCAATTAACCAAAGCGCATTCCTATTTTTCTTTTGGAAACCTTTTTCCATATCTGCTGTCACTGCGTCCCTGATATAACTGGTTAATGTCTGTATATCTTCTTTTGTGAAGTAGTTAATGGATTCCTCCTGCTCTGCTCCATCGTTATTCACATGAAGCTTCTTAGAATTCAACTTAGCCAAGTTATTATCATCCAGCCAGATCAGGAATGTCTTTAGCTTCTTTTTGTGAGAACGCTTAGTCTCATACTTGATATCATTTCGGTTTAGGAAGGTGTTAAAGTGTTTTTCTGTAATTCCACCCACTAGGAAGTCACCTCCTACCCTTCTTATAAAATCTTCTAGCACATACTTAGCATTCCTAGCCGTATTAGGCCGCCAGTCTTTCTTTGTTTTCAGTTTGATGTACTGATCCAATGTATCCTTGATTGTAGAATCTTTGCTCATCTCTTCTCCTTCAATAGAAACCCTATCATCTAGCCAAGGATCATATGCGTCGGTAGCGAATTCATCTTCTATTTTGCGCTGAAGCTTAAGAGCTGTGCTCTTCGTTCTAGTCTTTAACGCTATTCTTTTCTTCTTTGGGGTTCTTTTACTGCTATAAAATTGAAGGTAGTACCAGTTTTTTTGCTTTATTAATGATGCCATTTGTATAGTAATAGTATAATAGTCTACTATACGACACTGCTATTTTTCGAAAAAATGAGATTGAACCCTGCCTGTAAAGCCCTTAAGTTAAGTTATAGGATCGGGACGTGGCTCAGTTCGGTAGAGTACTCGGCTGGGGGTCGAGGGGTCGCAGGTTCAAATCCTGTCGTCCCGACATTTTAAGGCACTTTTAACGAGGTGCCTTTTTATTTTACTCTTCTTTTCGCAGACTTATTTAATTATGGATATTAGCGAGCAAGTTGGTAAAGCTTTTAATTAGCTAGGCATGTTCCCCAAACTGGTTTGTTTTCTGTTGATAATGCCGAGCCAATCGAAAATTCATTTGGCTCAGTAGTAATATTGCTTACACACCACTGACTAATGTTTCTATTAAAAACAGTTGCTCCATTAAACATACTACTCATTTCAGTAACTGAAGACACCTCCCATTCACCAATATCTTGATTAAAGGAAGTTGCTCCATTAAACATACCCAGCATATTAGTTACATTAGAAACATCCCAAGAGCCTATATCTTGATTAAAGGAAGTTGCATCCCAAAACATAGCATTCATACCATTTATATCAGTGACTGAAGACACGTCCCATCTACCTATATCTTGGTTGAAGGCACTTGCCTTAAAAAACATTCCATATATAATCGTCACACTACTCACATCCCATGAACTAATATCTTGATTGAAGGCGCTGGCTTCACCAAACATACCACTCATGTTAGTAACGGAAGAAACACCCCATGACCCTATATCTTGATTAAAAGATGTTGCCATCCAAAACATACCCAGCATATCTGTTACACTTGAAACATCCCAACTGCCAATATCTTGATTGAAAGAACTTGCAGCATTGAACATAGCATTCATATTAGTAACAGAAGAAACATCCCAAGAATTAATATCTGTATTAAAGGAAGTTGCGAGAACAAACATACCTCTCATTTTAGTAACAGAAGACACATCCCAAGAACCAATATCTTGATTAAAGGATGTTGCCTTCCAAAACATATTAGTCATATCAGTGACTGAAGACACATCCCAACTACCAATATCTTGATTAAACGAAGTTGCCTCAAAAAACATATACTCCATATCTGTTACAGAGGATACTTCCCATGAACCAATATCCTGATTAAAATCTCTTGCTCCTTGAAACATTTTATCCATATTGACAACGGAAGACACGTCCCAAGAACCAATATCCTGATTAAAAGTTCTTTCTAAATAAAACATTTCTGACATATCCGTTATTCCACTAGTACAAGTTGTTGAAGCATTTTCTGGTGTAATTTCATCCTTTGCCCTTTTTGTATATACTATCCCATTAACCTCCGAAGAGCTGCCAAGTTTTGCTTCTTTACACAGTATTGTTATGCCATTATCAGCGAGTTCAAAGACATTATCGTTAGAGGAATTGCTTAGGTTATTATTACAGGCATTCACTAAAATTATAAATGCGAATAATTTGAAGTGTGGACAGCGTTGGAAATTTTCCATTTATCATTGAAGTGATATTTATTCAAAAAGTCAATGACACTTTTTACTTTCGATAGGATGTGACTCTCTTCAATAAGCACCACTCAAAACTATGCAGACTTGTTAAATATGGATATTAGCGAGCAGGTTGGGAAGGCTTTGAGGTAGCACAGAGGTAATTTTTTCAAATAGTTTAAACTATTTCAGCAGAAATAAAAAGATGTACACATCATATTACTCTGGTCTAAAAAATGGTTTATTTCTCTTTTGTGAAATATGATTTAAACTTATTCCAATCTTAAAGATGTTATAGTTGTCCCGTAGATATTCATCAAAACCATATGAGTATCCGAGCATAAATCGACCAAGGTATATGTTTGCTCCACCCTCATAAAGTTTACCTTCGTTAAAACTTCCGTCTCTTAATTCTTCGCCGAATTTATATCCAAATGCCCCTCCTATTGAAATCACATAGGACGTGTTTTCAGTTTCGTAGAATGTAAATGGAATGTACCCCAGAATTTTTAACGTTATACGGTCGTCAAAATTTGTTGCAGCTTCGCCACCATAATATAAAAATCTCTCTCCGGTTAGCCCTCCAAATGCAAAGACTTGATTAAGGTCCTCATATCCAAAATATAGCACCTGCTTCTCTTGCGCTAAGATATTGGTACTAAAAAAATAAATTATAGCAGAACAGATAATGAGTTTATGCATGTTGTCAGTATATGAGAAGTGAATATCTAATTAATGTAAATTTTCAGTCAAATGTGTAGTAAAGAATTGGTTCTTAAATACTTTATGTTTTGCTGAATCTAAAAATTCATATCATATTAGGAAAGGAGTACAAATCTATACCGTTCACCGTTGGATGAGACACGCCTCCGTAAGCACTACTCAGCGATATGCGGTTTTTAATTATGGATATTAGCAAACAGATTGGGAGTGCCTTCTCAAAGATTTTTACGCTTTTTTAGGATCGATAGAGTTTAGGGAGTGTATCAAAACCTTTTGGACTTTGAACATTTAATAATTACAATAAAATCAATTAATCAGGTACAGTCATGTTTAAAAACAAACAATTATTACTGCTATTTGTAGCAGGATCTATATTCTTTTCAGCATGTAAGAATAATTCTTCGAGTAGTGAAGATTTAAATCTCCCATTTCCAATTGAGTTTCAAAAAGTTTGGCAACAAAATATCGATGAACTTGAATTGAGTGGTTTCCATTTTGATGATGCCGATATGTATCTGTGGATATTTGATGACGATCCAGACGGAAAATGTTTCATTAATTTCAAATTTGCTGAATATCTATCACATAATGGGAATAACTTCGAGATACTTACTTACTTTGATTTACCACCTGAAACAACGAATGTTCAATTATTTGTCAGTTTAGACACTCTATATTTTGGTGCTGTTCAAGACACATCTTTTCTCAAGCTTATTGATGCAGGTATTTCAAATAAGGAACTTGTTCCTAATTGTAATAATAAAAGACCTACTCCATATTTGAAGAATTTTCTTAACTAATTGTATACCCATTTACCGAGGTATTCATCTACTCAAAACTTTATAGCTTTGTTAAGCTTGGATGCTGAAGAATTAATATGAAATACCTTTTAGTCGGATGGGCAAGTTCCCCAAATTGGATGATTATCGCTTGATAATGCTGAGTTTTCAGAAAACCTATCTGGTGTGGATGTTATCCTATTCACACACCAGTTTGATAGGTTCTGATTGAAAGAACTTGTTTCATTAAACATAGCATTCATACTTGTAACGGAAGACACATCCCAAATAGCAATGTTTCGATTAAAGGAGCTTGCTTCATTAAACATTAAAGACATATCGGTAACCGATGAGACATCCCATGATCTTATATCTTGATTGAAAGTGGTATTACCTTGAAACAGTCCGGTCATATCAGTTATCCCACTTGTACATGTAGTAGAAGCATTTTCAGCCGTAATTTGATCTTTGGTTCTTTTCGTATAGATAACACCTTTTATATTGCCTAAAGTCCCGACTTTAAATTGATTACATACTATCGTAACACCATTCTCAGCTATTGTAAATTCCCATTCAGCAGGTGTACTATCAATCAAGCCGCATGAACTTGTAACCACTTCAGTGATTAGAAAAAAGATGATTAGTAAATGTAAGCGCATTGGGCTATTTCAAAAGATTACAATTATTTTAGCTAAAACCTGATACCCACCGAATACTTAAGTAATAAATCTGGAACTGCAAGAACAGTAACTCCAACGTCAATATTTTCAAAAATAGTATACTGACGTCCCATTGAAAATGATTGTGGGATTACTCCATCCAAGTTCGATTTCATGCTTTCATTATCACTTGTAACAATTCCTTCCCCAAATACTACATTTCCACCAAAACGATAGTGAGAATTCTTGTATCCCGTTAAGCCACCAAAAGTTTGAAAGAGCAAACCATCTATATCTAAAAATAAAAGGCGTAAAGGGAGACTCACAATAAAGTGTGGAACACTATTATATCTGTCCCTCATCCTAAAATCAAAGCCAACACCTACACCACTTGTTAGTTCTTTCCCTAATGTTTGATCACCATTTGTAAATGATAATTCGCTAAAATATCTACTATAGTTTAGTACAAGTGTATGCTGTTTTAAAACAATATCTAATCCAAATGTTAACGATGAGGGTAAATTTAACCTGCCATCATCCACTAAGGATGAAATATCTCTTTCTGTTGTAAGATTAGGTTTATTTGCTTGCAGACTATCTAATGCTACTTCAATATCTCCACCAAGAATATCATCACCAGAGCCAACTAAGAATACAGGTAGGAATGCACTTGCGGTACTATTTTCACTTTTAAGATCGAAGTTTGGAACTTGGTTATATACCATCGATAATCTAAAAGCTTGATCGAGCTCGTAATAAGCGCCTAATTTAACTCCATATTCGTTAGCTTGAAAAGTGCCATTCGCATTCATGAAGAATGAATTCGATTCCCCTTCCTGTGTATTTAAATTTGGATCATCTGGGTTATTGAAATAACGTTCGTCTGCACCACCCACCACAACTAATCCAGATAGATCTGCTTGTAATCTTCTAGTACTATTTACTTGATATCTGGTAAGAGTACCACCTACTGCAAGTTTCTTTGTCCTTTCATCTATTAACACTGTACCCATGCCTAAAGAAAGAGTACTCATTTGAAAACTCATCCTTGTAAGTAATGAAACATTCATTAACACATCAAAACGAATAGCTACTTCATCTGTACCTTGTTCTTGTGCTAGTTTTGCAGATAAGCCAGTCAATCCGAGATCAAAATCGATAGATGCGGGATAAGAATATGCACCAGCTAGAACTAATTTATCACTAATTGGTGCTGCAAATGCGGCAGAAGTGACATTATTTCTAAACCCAATATCAAAATCACGAACTTGAGTTGCACTTATATAGGTTTCTGGAAATTGTGTCCAACTATCTTCGTTTGAAAATTCATCGTTTACTGATGATTCTAACTCATCATTAATGGTACTACTTAAGCTTGAATTGATACCTGAAGTCATCGCTGTTCCGATACCAAATCTGCTATCAAATAAAAATTGTCCTTCTGTCATAAACCCTAGCATTGCTGGATTCAGATGTATATTTAACGCCCCATTTTTTACTCTTGAACTTATTAATCCACCCATACTACCAGAACCGAGGCTACTTCCTACGGTATTAATATTTAGACCAAAATTGATATCTAGATATCCACCTCTAAATAAATGCAATTCACTTGGCTCACTTTCCTCTTCGGTTTGCGCAAATACAGATATCGATAATGACGTTATAGCCAGTAAAAGAAGAAATATTTTCAATGTTATTTTTCTCATTTCAAACCCTAAAAGCTAATTGAAAAACTTATTCTTTGTGAATCCTGAATTGGGTCAATTACATATGCAAAATCTGTTTGTAATCTTATTTTGCCCCCCAAATTAAGATCCAATCCCGTTCCTAGAGTAATGCGATCATCATCTAAATCGTTAATGCCTTGTTCAGTTCCAGCACGAAGCATGAGTATATTTACAAGTCTACCTTCAATTCCAACTCGAACCCAATTGGTTCTATCATCTGTTAATCCCGGTTGATAATCACCTACTAATAAAATGTTTTTGTTGACGATAAATGAAGATCCAAAAATCACTTCCATAGGTAATCCTTCTTCATACTTCCCTCTTGCAGAATAGCCCATATTTCTAGCTTGACTATTCCAGTTTATCGGAGCCCATACATCTCTCATTATTACACCAAACCGGATTTCTTCTGTTGGATGGATCATTAAACCAAGATCAACACCGTAGCCTGATGCATCTCCATATACTTGCTGACCTAAACCTATTGTGATCTCATTATCATCAAAAACGGTATAATCGTCACGGTTCAACGTGTTATTACCAAAACTCGCGTTTCTGTATTTCAAACCGATACCCAAACTTATCATGTTCACTCTAAAACCGTAACCTGCATGTACCGAAAGTTCCTGCATTGCGTCATCGCCAGAAGAAATCACTGAAACACCAACTGAATGCCCTTTGATTGGGAGAGGTATCAAGAGAGTTCCATAGTTGTAGGTAATGAGTCCTAGTTGATCAATTTGTGAAAACCCAGCTTTATATTCTGATGTTTGACTTAATCCTGCCGGATTCCAATAGGTACTGTTTTCGTCATCTGCCAATCCTACAAATGCGAATCCCATACCAACAGGTCTAGTACCAAACCCAATGTCTACAAATGAGCCTGGAATACCTGACAATTCTTGCGCTCTTGGTTCTTGCGAGAATCCAAATAAAACAACTAATACTATGAGTACATTTATGTTCTTCATTATCCTCACTTGATTAAAATTACTTGTAATAATTTCACAACTTCATCCTGCTGATCCTTTGCTTTAATTTGGATCACATATCGTCCATTCCTTGCCATTGTCCCATTATCAGTTCTTCCATCCCATATAATTTCTTTTGTGCTACTTGATGAACCATACCTTCCAGGTTGTTGAAGGTCATCCTCTAAAATAGTTTTAACCAACTCCCCTCTTATGTTATAAATTTGAATATTTACTTTTGCTGGAGGGAATGCAGTATCTAACCAATAACCAATTTTAACTGGATCAATATCTGGTGAGAAAGGACTTGGTAATACAGCGGCATATTTAATACCAAGTGGCTCATTCTCTGCTAAAACAGCAAATTGACCAAGTTGACTGATAGAAACAGCACCTGCAGGACTTACCCGCTGTACTTTGGATGTATTATCAAGAATCTCCCATTGTAGCGTTGTGAAATTAAACCTACCTATCTCTCGTTGCCCCGTATTTAGTTCAAGAGTTGAGTCTTCTGGAAGTATGAGTTGTGCAGTTTTTTTAAGTTCACTCCCATTAAAAGAAATAATAAATATTTTCTCTCCTACGGTATAACTTTCGTCAGTTCCTTGTGCAAATACAAATTTTTTGGGAGATGGAGGTGTTGTCTCACCAAGTGAAATACTGGATGGTATATCAACAGAACCTTCATCCAACGAAACTTCCATACCACTTCCATTAGTAAGTACATAAGCTTCGTCAGGTTCTATTCTAGCTGTAAGTTCAACAACGTCAGACACTCCAACAATTTCTGAAATTCTATCTGTCAATTTAACTTTAAATGAGCCAATTATAGTAGAGCTTGAAGCTTCAAAAATCCCTCTTTCATCAATCGATCCTGCTGTTGAAGGAATAACTTCCCATTCTAAAGATTCTCCTAATATAATATTGCCACCAGAAGTATCAGTTGCTGAGTAATTAAATAAGGAGCTCGAAATATTAGAGATTTGCTTTGAAGGAATCCCAACTCTTATTTCTTCAAGAGGAATATCCGTAACCTGAACAGTTAATGTTCTACTTACCACCGAGCCATCTAAACTAGCAGATACCTGAATTTGATAACTGCCTTCTTCTATAGCATCTAGGGTAATAGATGTTTCTTCTTGATTTGTTAGAGTTATTCCCGGTTTTTGACCCAATATATTCCAATTAACTGTACCGATCGGAGTGTCGCCTTCAAACCTATCCCCAAGAGATTTATTAATTCCATCTCTTACAAATAGCTGTAGTTTATAGGTTTCACCTGCTCGTAAATTTTGGCCACTAATTGTGGGTGTAACTCTGATATTTGTTAGTATACCGCTTGCTAATGGTACTATTGAAGATTCTTCACTCAAATAAGTGTTTGATCTGTTCAGATCTGCAATAGACGTATAAAAAGTTATTTCTTCAACTGATCCAATAGCTGGAATATTTGCTCTAAGAGTGTCGCCTACCTTAGCCATTACAACTCGGTTAAACTGATTTTCCGACTTTCTTTTGTAAAACAAGGCGCCTGTTGCATTTTGGTTATCATAACCTGCCCTATTTATTACATCTACCCGCGTGTCTTTATCTGCCAATATTTGAGAAATCTCTAACTGAGTGTAAGGAAGGAAAATATCTCTGGCTAATAGAGTCGTATCAGAAGCCAGATCTAATTTTATAGTATTTTGAGGATATAAATATCCTTCTTTAACCACTCCTACTGTATACAACGCTTTTCTTAGGTTATCTGAAGATTCAAATACTCCATCATTTCCAGTTATTTCATTAACCGATTCCCCTCCTGATATCCCAAAAGTAACTTGAGCACCTGGAATAGGTTCGACACCATCTGTTACCAATAAATCAATTTTCCCGCTAGGGAGGACTGTTGTTGGAATGTTTACTCGCGTACCGATTTGACTTGCTGTCAGTTTAACCAAGTAGTTTTTACTGAAAACTCCTTCTGTAATTTTAATTTGATAAACAGTAGTATCGGTAGCTCCAGTTTTTACTGGTAAACTTGGAAATCGATATGCACCAGATGCATTGGTTTTTGTAACAATAGAACTTGTAGAGATGGCATTTACTTCAACACCTTCTACTCCTTGGTCTTTAAATGTCACTAAACCTCTTAAGTCTATGGATGCTTTAGAAAGTATTATATCATCTACTACTAAATCTTGTCCTGCTGTTATTTCAACATTAACAGTATCTCTGTTGTACCCAGTTTTGGAAGCAATTATGGAATATGTTCCTGGTGATAATGACTCAATAGAGTATGTTCCTGAGCTTTTTGAAGTCGTTTGAAATGACTGCCCAGTACTACTTAATACAACGGTTATATCTGCTGAACTTAAGTTACTAGTCGTTTCACCATTTACAGATTTTACAGTCCCACTTAGAGCTGAATTATTAGCGCTTAATACAAATGTAGTAGAAATAGAGTCGCCAGTTGCTAATGTTATATCCTTTGATTCTGGGCCTATTGTAAAGCCTTCTTTTATAGGTCGTACTAAATAATCGGTTGATGCTAAAATTTTATTGAATCTAGCTATTCCCGATTGTCCTGTCTTCTTTGTTAAAATTATGGTTGTATCTGCAGATATGATAGTAACATCTATATTTGAAACACCAGCACCATCTACGTCATTAACTATAACATCCAATGTGGCAATATTAGCAATTGTACTAAAATTTGCGGTTTCATTAGTTTCAATTCCTAAAGAAATAGAATTTGAGATTGTTGGGTTAAAAGAATACCCCGATCGAACAGGCTCAATTTTGTAGTCTCCCTCTCCAAGAAATTCAAATTTATAATTGCCATCTAAAGCAGATGTTGTAAGCTGTAAAACTTCGTTTGTAGATGCATTTAATAATTTTACTGTAGCATCACCAATTCCAATATTCCCTGAGATTGTTGATTTTTTTACGATCACTTTCAAATCTTCCTCAAGAAATGATTCAGATACACCAGTTCGTACTAATAAATTGGTTTCAACATTTTCATATCCTTCTCTATATATATCTGTGGCTATCTTATAGTTAACTCCTGTTTCAACATCTTCAAAGGAAAACTCTCCTAAGTTATTCGATTGTGTAGTTCGTGTATTTGAATTAGAAACAGCTGTCACTGTTACTTTAAAAGGAAGCGTTTGTCCATTTGGGTTTGTAACTACACCTGATATTCGACCATCATTAGGGCTTAAAGCTCCGTTCACGGTGCCAGCTGTACTTCCTGAATTGATTTCAATTTCTGATGTATCTGTTCCAAATCCCGCTTTACTGAAAATGACTTTATATGTGCCAACTGCTAGGTTTGATACTGAGTATGCCCCAGATGAATTTGATAGTGTGAAACCTGATCCTCTTTCACCAGATACTGATACTTGTACATCTTTAATAGCACTAGATGAACTCTCATTTATTACAGTACCTGATATTGTAACATTATTAGCTACTAGATTATTAATATTAACATTTGTTCTATCTAAGTCTACTTCCGTAACTGAACTATTGACACCACTTTCTGAACTATAACCCGTTTTTGATGCACTTATAGTGTAGCTTCCAAGTTCTAGTGATCTTAGTGAGTAGCTTCCTGCCCCATTAGATATCGCAGTATATTGATTACCATTTGTATTCCTAGCTGTTACTGTAGCATCAGAAATTATATTCCCATTTTCATCTTGTATTACTCCTGAAATGGAGCCGTTTTTAGAAATTAAAATTTCGTCAAGTGTTACAAAGTCGCCATCTTTTACTACTCTTGTTAAGCTTTTTTCTACAAATCCTGATTTTGAAATTTGGATATCATAGGTACCACCTATTAATCTAGAAACAGTAAAACCTCCACTTTGATCAGTTACTGTGCTTGCCCCTCCACCAGAACGTCTAGTTATGTTAATAAAAGCTTGTTCAATGCCATTATTTTCAGAATCAGAAATTACTCCACTTAAAAACACAAAGTTTTCACTTGTTGTAAAGTTAATGCCAGTCAGATTTTGACCAATACTTAATGTTGAAGATTTAGTAATTGTTGTATATCCAGGTTTAGATACTACCAAGGAATAGCTACCTGGCGTTAAACCTAGTAGGTATGATCCGTCTGTTTTTGAAGTAGTACTATCAACTCTTAAATCATTTGAATCTTTAGCTACAACTTTTGCACCCGAAAGAATCGACTGACCACTTACAAAGACTTTACCAGTAACTGAACTAGGATTCGCTGTAAGCTCATAGTTCTTTAGGATTGTTTCTTCAGGAACCAATTGTTTTGTTGTTTCAGATTGTGTCCTAAAACCATCTTTAGAAACTGTTACTTCATAGCTTGTACCTGCTGGTAAGCTAAAAGCATACGTCCCATTTGTTTGAGTTAATGTAGTCTGATTAAAACTACCCCCTGTAGTTTTAACAACCGAGACATTTACATTTCTGAGTGGATTGCTTCCATCAGTAACAGTACCTCGAACAGTCGCTAGGTTTCTTATTAGAGAGAAGTTTTGATTTACAAGCTGTTGACCCGGACCAATACTTAGTACCTCTGTAGAATCTGTAAGAAATCCTGATTTTTCTGCTTTTATATACCAGTCACCAGATTGAATATTAAAACTATATTCTCCATCAAGATCACTTAAAAGTTCTACAATCAAATCACTTGAAGTATTAATCGCGTATAAAGAAGTATTTGCAAGGGCTTCTCCTTCAGAAGTCACTTTCCCAGAAACTAAACCTGCATTAGGTGTCATCTCAAAATCAACACCAGATAAATTTTGAGCCGCACTAATATTTACAGATCTAGGATTCGGAGATACTAACCCACTTTTAGATACTGATAGTGTATGACTACCTGCTGGTACACTTATTCTGTAAAATCCACTACTATTTGTAGTTGCAGATCCAATATTTTGGATCGTTACCCTCGCATTCGAAACACCATTTCCATCTGGAAGTGTTACTGTACCTGAAATAGAACTTGGGTTTGGAATCAACTCAAAATCCATTCCCGAAATAGTTTCCCCTATTGCTATTCCAATTACGAGTTCTCGATCCTGATTCGACGAATAGTTCTGTTTATTTGCTTGAATGGTATATGAACCACTTTTTAAACTCAGTGTATATTGTCCATTTTTCGCCGTTGTAGTACTAATCGTAGATCCAATATTTGGTACTGCAAGTACTTCTATTCCTTGAAATGGTGCTGATCCAATAGTACCATCTTCATTTGTAATTCTTTCTCTTACATAACCAGTTACTTGGTTTGCATTTCCTATAAGTGTAAAGTCCTGATTCTGTAGAACGTCTCCTGTAGATAGAGACACCTCTTCATTAGATGGTTTTATAAATCCAACCTTTTGTACTGAAACCGTCCAATTACCGCTTGCTACTGTAAACTGATATAAACCCGATCCATTAGTTTTTGCCTCAAATGAACCTGTAGCATTAGATATTGTTACATTCGCTCTTTGAACCGGTAAACCTTCCTCATTATATATATAACCAGAAATAGTCGCCTGATCGTTAGTAATAACAATAGGATCAGATATTTCTTTCTGTTCATTAACACCAATTGTTACTTGCTTTGAAGATGGACTTATATATCCAGTTTTAGATACATCAATGGAATAACTACCTGAATTAAGAGATGCAGAAAATTCACCATTTACATTTGTTGTTTCGGACTTTACTAAGCCTGAAGCAACGTTGGTAATTTTTACAGTTGCATTTTCAACATTAGCACTCACTTCATCTGTTACTCTTCCTTTTATAGAAGATGGTAAAGGATTCATTCTTAATGTCAGGTTAGTCGTAGAACCATCTCTTATGGTGGCTTGTGTAACTGCATTTTCGTACCCATCTTTTACTGCAGTAAATTCATAAGTACCCACAACAAGACTATCGTAATGTGTTTCAGTTTGCACAAAGTATGGAAACGATGGAGTTACGCCTCCCGAAATCGCTCTTGCCGAAAGTTCGACACCTAATAAACTAGAGTTATCGGCGCTTGAGACTACTTTTGCAGCAAACTCTCCTGTTTCAACTTTATAATCAAAAAATCTACTATTACTAGTTGTACCGCCACCAGATGAGTTATTAGTTACAACATTCCATTGATATGTTCCATTTTTTAGGTTTTCAATTGCTGGATATTCAATGGTGTTATTTGTGGATGTACTTGTCCATATTGAAACTGTAACATCAATACCTTGTTGCTTTACAATCTGCAGTAGGTTAATTGTATAATTTGAAGCTTCACTAACCTCAGACCAATTAAATGTTATAACCTCTTCAGAATAAAAAACTTCATTTGCTGCTGGGCTTTGTAGCGTTGCTTTTGGTACTGCATTTGGATCAGCAAAACTAAACGGAACTATACCACCGAATACAGGACTTGTATACACAGGGTTGTTGTCTTCATATACATTCAGAACTGTGTAGCTATATTCTTGTCCAGAATTTAATGGTGGCGCTTCATCCAAAAATGGTGAATCACTATTAATCGCACCATATTCTGCTGTAGTATTCTTAGTAATGTATTGCCAAACTATCGTTGCGCCTTCAATACTAATATTCCCATCTTCATCCTCTACAATATCAAATGGTGTACTTGATACTACTAACCAATATGATGGTACTCCAGTAACTGAAGTCCATTGAAATGTTGGTGTGGGATTTGTAGTAGAACCTCTAGGTGAAATAATAGTTGGAGCCTCACTTGCCTCAACTAAAATGAGTATTTCATTTGAGTATATAATTGAAGAAGGATTAGATTCATTATCGGCTTGAATACCTGAAGTATTCCTTTCTGCTGAGTTTGTTATTCTAGCATAATACCTTCCTGCGCCAAGGTTAATATCATTTGGAATGATATCTGAACTGTTTCCACTTACATCAACTTCCAGAACATCATATGTATTAGCTGACCGGCCAATAATTAGTTTTGCTCCACGCCCTGAAAGATCAAAGCTACTTCCATCGGCTTGTGACCAATTTAATCTAAATACTTGATTTTTTTTAAGTAAAAGCTTTACCTGAAACTCCCCGTCAGTATTTACTGCAGTTGCTGGTTGAAGCACGAATGACTGCGAATAAACACTTATTGTAGCAATTACAATATATACCAGAATTAAACTGAATCGTATTATTGTACCCTTCATATACTTAAAAAGCTCTTCTTAAAATTTACCATCAGCACCCTCTTTTCAGTGCATTAAATATTAGCTATTCATACGTATCAAGCAACAAGTGAATGCATTAATTATTTCTTATAAGTAAGAAATTGCTCTACCATTATGTATTGAAAATGATTTAAAATAATTATTTCACTCAACATCAATTTTTACAAGGGTTTACTGTGTTTTATAAATAATTATTATTAAAAATTAATATTATAATTTTTTAATATTAGAAAATTATAATATATTACTCACAGATTAATTCTCCCATAATGAAACGTATAACACTCTTATTTGTCATTATCCCCCTTATATATGGAGAAAACCTTGCTCAAGGAGTCGCAACTGCAACAATGAGAGTAACTGCAACAATTATCAGTGGGGCTACTCTTACTAATATTGAGACAATAAATATAGATTTCAGTGATACTAAAGAATCAACTGGACATTTTGAATTTATTGCTCAAAAAAATATTGATACACATGTTAGTGTTGAGAATTCAATAATTGCTAAAAACGAATTCGGAGATGAATTAACTCTTTCTTCTAATAGTACTCACGAAGGAAACGAAGGTGTTCACTCTGTTGATTTTAGTGCTAAAATTCTTGAAAAAGATAACAAGGATTTAAGAGGTAATTATTTTGGGAGTCTCAAAACAACTATAAATTACCTATGATTTTTTATTCTGTACCCCAAGCCTCAACTGGTTGACCCCATTGAGGCTTTTTTATTTTCCTATTATTGGGTACTAAAATTTAACTACTTTATAATTCTTTAAACCAAATCCACAATTATGTTACAAGGGTTAAGAACTGTTATCTATGGGGCTTCAGATATCGAAAAAGCTAAACTATGGTATTCAAAAGTACTTAATGACAAACCATATTTCGACGAATCATATTATGTAGGTTTTGATGTTGGAGGATATGAACTTGGTCTACAACCAGATCGAAAACCTTCAAAAAATGGCAGCGCTATCTATTGGGGTGTTGATGATATTCAAAAAGCGTGGAAACTACTGATTGATGAAGGAGCCATACCCGATGAAGAGGTAATGCACGTTGGTGGGGATGTTTACGTAGCAACAGTTATTGATCCTTTTGGGAATTTATTGGGCATAATTCAAAACCCAAATTTTAAGGCTTATTAACTAACTAGTATAAAAAAAGCCCCGCTTTTTTATGGCGAGGCTTTGAAATTTAAGAATGGTGCTTATTGAAGTCTATATACTTCAACTGCACTTAAACCCTTTGGAGTTTCAGAAATAGTAAATTCTACTTCTTCTCCGTCATTTAGACTCTCTTCAAATCCAAGATTCTCGATGTTATTTCGGTGTACAAAAACGTCTTTGCCACCATTATCTGGTTGAATGAAGCCAAAACCTTTTTCAGCATCAAACCATTTAATTTTACCGTATTCCATTATATAAAAATATTGTGTATTGGGCCCCTCAGGTACAGTCTAAAGCACATAATTATCTATGCTTTGTATTCAATTCGGCTGTGGGGTTTAAAATTTAGTTAAACAAACTAGAGAAGGGAAAACTTGTACTGTACTGTGAAATTACCGATTCCTGACCTATAACTTGTGCAAATAAGTTCTCCTTTATTATTACCAATACCAAATCTAAAACACCCAATTAACACTTAATTACCCTATTTTTGGATTACTCATTGAATATTTCAATTATTGAGTTCAAAATTATGCTACACTTCACTTAATTCTTTTTGATATGAAAAATAACCTTCTCCTTCTACTTGCTGGTGTCACACTTGGCTTTATATCTGCGTTTACAATTATGCATGATAAAGATGCGCCAATTACTACAGAAATGATTAAACAGGCAGCTACAATTATTGGAATTGAATTTAGCGATTCAGAAACTGATAGCATGATTAATAACTTGGAAAGATCACGCCAAAACCTACAAACAATAAGAGCAATGGATTTAGATAATTCTATTCCTCCTGCTCTAGTTTTTAATCCTATACCAATTGGAAAGACTTTCGAAACTGTTCAAAATGATATTATATGGGATACCCCTGAAAATGTTGCCCTGCCAGAAAACGTAAATAACCTTGCATTTTATTCAGTTGCTGAACTTTCTTCACTTATAAAAAACAAAAAAATAACGTCTGTAGAGCTGACAGAGTTTTTCATAAATCGAATTGATAAGTATAATGATCAACTTTTTGCTGTTGTAACTATAACTAAAGAAAGAGCTCTTGAACAAGCTAAAATCATGGATCAAGAGCTTGCTGAGGGAAAATATCGAGGACCTCTTCATGGAATCCCATATGGCGCAAAAGATTTGTTTGCAGTTGAAGGATATAAGACAACATGGGGTGCAACACCATTTAAAGATCAGGTAATCAATGAGACTGCTACGGTTGTTCAAAAGCTTGATGAAGCTGGAGCTATATTAATAGCAAAAACTACATTAGGTGCTCTCGCTTCTGGAGATGTTTGGTTTGGTGGTAGAACTAGAAGTCCTTGGGACCTAAATCAAGGATCAAGTGGTTCGTCAGCTGGGTCGGCCTCGGGTACTGCTGCAGGACTATTTCCTTTTTCTATCGGTACTGAAACTTTAGGCTCTATAGTATCCCCATCTACTAGAAATGGTGCCACTGG
This sequence comes from Balneolaceae bacterium, assembly GCA_965212165.1. Lineage (GTDB taxonomy): Bacteria > Bacteroidota > Rhodothermia > Balneolales > Balneolaceae > RHLJ01. Next base: position 466,964 of record OZ243096.1, read on the forward strand.
CCTGCGCCCAACTTATGGTCGTGTAAGTAGAACTGGAGCGATGGCACTAAGCTGGACTATGGACAAAGTAGGCCCTATTACTCGAAATGTTGAAGATCTAGCTATGGTGTTTAATGCAATCTATGGCCAAGATGGTATTGATCAGACTTTAATAGATCTTCCTTTCAATTATAACTCGGATTTAGATATTACAACATTGAAAATTGGATATTTAAAATCAGCATTCGACCGAGAACGTAACAGCAAAGTACGTGACAATGAAGTGCTCGATGTTCTTAAAAATTTGGGGGTAGAATTAATTCCAATCGAGCTGCCAGAATTTGATGTTAACGCTCTTAGAATAATTTTAACTGCGGAAGCTGCTGCAGCCTTCGATCAGCTTACTCTTTCTAATGACGATGATATGATGGTTCGTCAAAGCCCAGGAGCATGGCCTAATTTATTTAGATCTGCTCGCTTTACACCTGCAGTTGAATATATAAATGCCAATCGAGCTCGTTTCCAGCTCATTCAAGAAATGGAAAAGCTCATGCAAGAAGTCGACGTTTATATCACTCCTTCATTTGGTGGAAGTAATCTTGTAACAACTAATTTAACAAGTCACCCTACTGTAGTTTTGCCAAATGGATTTGATGATAGGGGAAGGCCAACAAGCATTACATTTATGGGTGATTTATATGGTGAAGCTACCGTACTTTCAGTCGCGAAGGCATACCAAGAAGCAACAGATCATCACAAAAAGCATCCATCACTTTTTTCAAACTAAAACGATATTTATATGAACGAAATAGTTCAAAGTTTTGAAGACTTTTATACATCCTTAAAACAATCTGCACCTGAAATTTCAGTCGGAATTATAGTTCTTATACTATTTGTTTTCATAGGGTTAATAGCCGGTCGAACTTTAAAAAAAGTACTTGACCGCACAAACACCTCCCCAAAACGAATCGTTACTTTCCGACGTATCACAAGGTGGTTCTTTTATAGTGTCGGGATCATCTTTGCCCTCAATATTATGGGACTTACAAAGGCTGCTTCTGGAATATTAGCAGCTGGAGGTGTCTTAACTGTAGTTCTCGGCTTCGCCTTTCGTGAAATTGGCGAGAATTTACTTGCTGGTTTCTTTATGTCATTCAGTCGTTCTTTTGATGTGGGTGATTTAATTGAAAGTAATGGGATAACAGGCGTAGTGAAAGCAATAAACATCCGAGATGTACACGTTCGAGCTGGCGATGGAATTGATATATTCATTCCAAGTGCTATCATCTTCAAAAATCCATTAAACAATTATACTCGTGATGGATTACGACGTGGTAAATTTTCAATTGGTATTGATTTCAGAAATGATTCAAGAAAAGCGCGAATTCTCATTTTAGAAACCATAAATAAAATTGAGGGTGTTCTTGATGACCCAGTTTCAAATGTTCAGGTCTCAAATTTCCAAGACAATTATATCCAATTAGAAATCTTTTTTTGGATTAATACTTTCTCGGAATTTTCTAGCCTTGGAGATATAAAAACTCTTGTTATGGAAAATTCAAAAGAAGTACTTATTGAAAATGGATTTACCGTAAGTTCTGAAGTAAGCACCGCTATAGAAATTTTAAAAAATTAACTACTGAAGTAGAATTACAGCTATGTATAAAACTATTGGCTTAGCCAAAGAGATAGAATCCCCAGAAAACCCTGGTGCCCTCGAAAATAGAGTTGCACTCATACCCAATGATGTGAAACAACTTGTAGAAGCAGGTTGCACAGTATTTGTTGAACAAGGTGCTGGAGAAGGGGTTGGTTTTTTAGATAATGAATATGTTGAAGCTGGAGCTACCATTCAAACTAATGAAGAGCTCTACCAAGACAAGGATTTGATTATCAAATTTAAAGGCCCTGCTATGGAAAGTATTCCATTAATGAGACCTGGATGTACCCTTTTTTGCATGGCACATTTTAGCTCGTTCCCCGATCGAGCCAAACTATTAGAGGATTGCAAAATTAATGTAATTGCAATGGAATATGTTGTTCAATCTCCGGAAAAACTCCCAAAGGAATTAGTTTTAGGATTTTTAGCCGCCGATAATTGCATTGAAATGGACCTTCGTCGTGCTGGCGTTGATATGGATGAATTCCATGTAATTGGTTATTCGGAAAGATTAAGTGGCGTTATCAGAAGATTGATGGATCACAACCCATCCAGTTTAACTCTACATCCTGTAGATGTAACAATCGAAGAGCTTGGGCCGCTTAGTCGCAATTCAATAATCGTATATGATTCTAAAATATATAAAAACCACTTAAGCTTAATCGATCAGGTAACTAAGAAAAGTGCTCGTTACTATGATGTCCATCCTTTTGTAGATGAGCATGGCTATGAAGCTTTAAAATATTACCGAACAGTAAATTCCGCTCCTAAATTTGGAAAACGTAAAATTGAAGCACTACACGAAACCGGTAGAGCAGGTGCTCGCTATGGATTAAAGCTTTTGAAGGAAGAGAGTTTAAAACAAAAATCCCCACCTGAAGTCACAGTTACTGTTTTGGGATATGGTAATGTTGGCATGGGAGCTATCCACGAATGTTATGAAGCAGGAGTAAGAACAATACATGTATTGGGAAAAGCCCAAACAAAAAAAGGAGTGATAGAAGAATATTTAGAAAAATCCGGCCTGATTATAAATGGAGCTGAACAACCAGCTCATCTAAGAGGCGTAAATTATTTAGTAACTCGCGATCATACTAAGTCATTACTTGAAAAAGGAAGTGTTGTTATCGATTTAGTAGGAGGTAGTGCTACAAACCGTAGTGCCGTTGAAAATGTAGTGGAATGTACTTACCTCACCGATCCTTATTTTGAAGAAGATGGAATCCTATTTTCTGCATTATGGGGTTGGCCTATGATGGGATTTATGAGACAAACAGCTATAAAATATAGCGGCCAAATCGTTGAGATTCTTATTGGTGAAGACGAGCTTATCAAAGGATTAAAGAAATTAACACCAGGAGTTGAGCAAGCCTTAGTATGTGGAAAATTTTAAAAGCTTTAGTATGAGATATTTAATATTTAATACTGTATTTCTTCTACTGACATTCAATACTATTGAAGGATTCTCACAAATTATTTCAATAGATGAAGAGTTTACTGATTGGGACAATATCCCTTCATTTTATGAAGATGCTTTGGGTGATAAAGCTGATGGAATAGTAGATTTTGGCACTCTTAAAATCACCAACGATGATCAATACATTTATTTGTATTTAGAGGTCGGTTCTGAAATAAATCTACAACAAGATAATGCCATTTCTTTATTGCTAGATCTTGATCAAGATTCCCAAACAGGAGAGTCATTCCTTGGAATCGGATATGAATTGATCTTTAATTTTGGGCAAAGAAATGGCCAGTTTTTCAATCCAAGTCAAGCATCATTTAATTCATATGATATTGGATTAGTATCAGCACCAACTGTTACTTCTACAGTTTTTGAAATTAAGATAAACCGAAATGCTGAAATTAATGGAACTCCGATATTTGACATTGGTTCTTTTGACTTCTTAATAAGATCAGCTACATCGAACGGTGATTTATTACCAGATAATGGTTCTGGTACTCTTACATATTCCTTTGATAGTGACGCTATATTTACACCCGCATCATACTCTTTAGAAAAAGATTCACCAACTGACCTTCGAGTATTATCCTATAATGTAGAGAGAGATAATTTATTCAATCCTTCAGCAAAAGAGAATTTTCGACGAATCTTTCAGGCAATTAAACCTGATATTATAGGTCTTGAAGAAGTCTATGATAATAGCGGTCAAGATGCTGCAAACTTGATTGAAGAGTTTCTTCCATCGGTAGAAAATCAGCAATGGTATAGTGGTGATACGGGGAATGATAATCTCATTGTTAGTAGATATCCTGTTATTAACCAATCAAGTATTTCAGGAAACGCCGCATATCTTTTGGATTTAGAGGATCGTGAATTACTTGTTATAGTGGCTCACCCTCCATGTTGTAGTAATAATGAAAATCGACAAAGAGAAATTGATGAAATCATGGCCTTTGTTAGAGATTCTAAAAATGGTGAAGAGTTCATTATTACCGAAAATACTCCCATCATAATTATAGGTGACATGAATTTAGTTGGACTCGCAGAGCAACAAACAACACTTATAACTGGTGACATTATAAATGAAGATGATTATGGGTCTGATTTTGAACCTGATTGGGATGGAAGTGCATTTGAAGATTTAAAGCCTCATAATCCTGGATTACCAACAACATTTACATGGTATTCTTCAAGTTCTTCATTTAGTGCTGGCAGATTAGATTATATCGTATTCTCAGGCTCCGTTTTAGAAGCAAAGAACAACTTTTCCCTTTTTACTCTTGAAATGAATCCTGATTCTTTAGCTCTTTATGGATTAGATAAAAATGATACTATTTTAGCTTCTGATCATCTACCATTAGTTGGAGATTTCCAGTTTAAGACTCTTACTAATTCTGAAAGGGAAATTGAATCACATGCTAATTTTAAACTTTTTCAAAACTACCCTAATCCTTTTAATCCCTCAACCAACATACATTTTCAATTACAAGAGTCTGCATATATACAACTTGAAATTTATGACGTGTTAGGACGAACAATTGAATTACTATTCGAAGGAATCAAAACTCGTGGGAATCATATGATTACTTTTAATGCAAGCTCACTTCCAAGTGGACTTTACTATTATACTCTTTCTTCTAATGAAGTATCCATTTCTAATAAGATGCTCCTACTAAAGTGATAGAACCTATGAATAGATTTTTCCTTTTTGTTTTCCTGCTGATTGGTGTTTCGAATAGCCTACTTGCCCAAGAAAAAAATCCATTCTTTCAAAATGTTGAAACCGGTTTTACCTATTCAGGTGATATATTTGCTAATGTGAACGGTGGCCTCGAAACAGGGTTACGATACATGGATAATATTGATGTAGAAGTTGGATTCGAAGCTAAAGGCCTTTCATTTTATATCTATGGATTAGGGAATCAGGGTAAAAGCATTTCAGAAATTGTTGGTGACATTCAAGTTATCTCAAACATTGATACTGATAATTCATGGCGGATATATGAAGCCTGGTTTCTTAAAAAACTACCAAAAATCAATAGTTCTCTATTAATGGGATTATATGATTTGAATTCAGAATTCGATGTAATTAATGGTGGAGGTTTATTCCTAAACAGCTCTCATGGTATAGGACCTGATTTCTCATCTTCTGGAATTACTGGTCCGTCTATTTTCCCACTTACTTCACTATCTGCTCGCCTTAAAATTAATCCTATACAAGGTGTTTCCATCAAGTTTGCGGTTTTGGATGCCGTGCCTTCTAATCCCGATAATACACTAGGAACTTCCATTTATCTTAGAGATAGTGAAGGAGCTTTATTTATTTCTGAAATTAGCATTACTAAATTCGGTAGCAATTCTGAATCATATTTGAATAGAGGTATAAATGAAGAAACACCCTTTCGTCTAGTTTTTGGTGGATGGAAATATACCCAAGAACGATCTGGATGGTTAGGTGAAATAGAATCAGACCATGGTGTATATGCAATAGGAGAACTTTCATTTGAGAATGGTCTTTCTCTATTTGGACGAACAGGAGCCGCCAATAGAGACATCAACCGATTTAACTATTACGTTGGAGCTGGACTTACCTATTCAGGCTTTATTAAAAATCGAGAACGAGATATGCTAGGCCTAAGTATTTCACTCCCAATTAATAGCGATGATTTTGTTCTTGTAGAAGAAAGAAATGGTAATAATTTTGCCGAAAATGAAACCAATGTTGAGCTAACATATTTATGGGTTGTATCTGATCAGGTTAGCTTCCAGTTTGACACTCAATATATACAACATCCAAATCAAGCCCCAAATATTAACGATGCCTTTGTGATTGGATTAAGAAGTGTATTTGGGTTTTAAGTCTACATTCTTCATTAAATTCTAAATATTTGAATGGTAATTCCCATTCAATAAATTCTGAATCGAATTTAGGGTTACTACTCTAAAAACTGAATTAACGATAGAATTTTTAATTCTGTAATAAATCATGCGATTTTGCAACTAATGCAGTATTGTTAGAGCCAGAATATTATCCAGATAAAAAAATTAATTATGAAGCTATCACTATCTAATATTTCCAAAACCTATAAAAACGGTGTTAAAGCACTTGATGATGTATCTATCGAAATTGACTCTGGTATGTTTGGTCTATTGGGACCAAATGGCGCCGGAAAATCAACTTTAATGAGAACCATTGCTACCTTACAAGCTCCAGATAGTGGATCTGCTTTTCTTGATGATCTTGATATTATGAATGATCAGATTTCTCTTCGTAAGGTTTTAGGGTATTTACCACAATCTTTTGGGGTTTACCCAAATATGAGTGCGCAAGATTTATTGGATTACTTTGCTAAACTTAAAGGCATTTCTGATAAGGCTGATAGAATTAAAATTGTAAATGCCGCTTTAGAAGTTACAAACCTATATGAAGTACGCAAGAAAAATGTAGCTGGTTATTCAGGTGGTATGAAACAGCGTTTCGGTATTGCACAACTTTTGTTGAATGATCCAAAGCTAATCATTGTAGATGAACCAACAGCCGGTCTTGATCCCGCTGAACGACAGCGCTTTTTAAATGTACTTAGAGAAATTGGAACAAATAATATTGTGATATTCTCAACACACATCGTAGATGATGTAAAAGAACTTTGTACCGATATGGCCATTCTTAATGGTGGGAAAATTTTAGCCCATCAAACGCCTCAAGAAGCTACCGAAAAACTAGCTAATCAAATTTGGACAAAAAATATTCCTCGCGAGGAACTTGAACAGTATGAAACTACTTTTAATGTAATTTCTTCGAATTTTAATCAAGATAATAGCCTCAATATTCGTGTTCATAGTTTAACAAAACCAGATGATTCATTTAACGAGAAAACACCCGAATTGGAAGACGTGTATTTTGTAACACTACATGAAGACCAGAACGCAACTGCTATTGAGGCTTAATTATGTTCCTGAATATTTTTCTTTATGAAATAAAAGCTTGGTTTAAACGACCCCTTTTTTATATATACAGTGGTATCATTTTTTTACTCGCCACATTTAGCATGGCTGCAGCAGCCGGTATTTTTGAAAGTATTACAGTTGCTATAAACTCTGTCACTATTGTTAACTCTGCCACATCTATCAATGCATTGCTTAATGAGATGACGGTGTTCATTTTCTTTTTGCTTCCTTCCATTATTGGTGGCACCATTTACAAGGATTTTAAATACGAAATGCACTCAATTACATTCTCGTATCCTTTCCGAAAATGGGAATATTTATTCGCAAAGTTCTTTAGTGGATTATTTATTTCTATCATGATTGTAGTAATCGCTGCAATTGGCATCATGCTTGGAAGTGTACTCCCAGGAACGAACTCAGATTTACTGGGACCATTTGTATTTATGAATTATGTACAGCCATTTATTATTTACATAATTCCGAATCTTTTCTTCTTTGGAGCTATCGTTTTTGCAGTAGTTACTTTTACTCGTAGTGTTAGTGTAGGCTTTATAACGGTTCTGGTGCTAATCTTACTTCAAGGTGTAGCAAGTTCACTTACAGCAGGATTAGATAACGAAATCCTTTCTGCTATGATTGACCCATTTGGATCTGCTGCGAATCAATATTATACCGAATACTGGTCGGTGTATGAGCAAAATGAAAACCCACTTCCTTTTGGTGAGATCATCCTCTATAACAGGCTTCTTTGGTTTGGTGTTGGTCTTCTTATTTTTGGTTTCGTATACCGTACATTTAGCTTCAGCCAACAAGCATTTTCCTTCAACTTTTTTAAGAAAGAAGGCGAAACAATTACCAAAAGAAATTTCGGAAGTATTCTCTCAGTTGAACTTCCGAAAGTAAAATTTGATCATTCCTTTGTTCAGCATCTTAAACTTTCATGGAGTGTATCAAACACTGACTTAATTTATATAATTAAGGGCTGGCCATTTATAATCATCACCATTATTGGTGTACTAATCTCGCTCGTAACCATAACACTAACCGGTGAGATTTTCGGTACTAATACACTTCCAGTTACTTGGCAAATGTTAGAGTTACCAGGTACATTTTTTGGACTCTTCACCAATTTATTAACCTTTTTATACGCTGGAATTGTTCTTCATCGTAGCAGAACATATAACGTTGACCAATTACTTCATGTAACACCTATTCCTAATTGGGCATTATTATTATCCAAATTTCTTGCTGTACTAAAAATGCAAGCGATACTACTCAGTACTATTATCTTAGTTGGTATCGGTGTTCAAATCTACAATGGGTATTACAATTTCGAATTAGGGTTATATCTCTTCGATCTATATGGAATTCAATTTATCCATTTAACTATCTGGGCACTTCTTGCAATCTTTGTTCATACTTGGTTCAAGAATTATTACATCGGCTTTTTTCTGCTTTTATTGATTTCAATCGGAATCACTTTCCTAGATGGAGTTGGAATCGAGCAAGATATTTTCAAATACAATCAAGCTCCGGGAACTCCCTATTCAGATATGAATGGTTTTGGAAGCTCTTTAACACTTTATTATATCTATAAAGTCTATTGGTTAATGCTTGGAGTAAGCTTCTATATACTTTCTATCATATTCTATAGACGAGGATTACCAGACCAATTTAAACAACGTTGGGAAAGTGCAAAACGAGAGTTCTCACCACTCTTGTCTTCACTCTTTATGTTTTCATTAGGCTCATTCTTCTTTATCGGAGGATATATATACTATGTCAACAACATCGAGAATGAATATTTAAGCTCAAAAGAACGCGAAGCTCAAAGTGCTCAATGGGAAATCAATTATGGTAAATATGAACGTATTCCTCAACCTAGAATAGTTAGCTCAAAAATTGATTTAGATATATATCCTAAGTCAAGAGATTTTAAAGCATCTGGAACTTATGTGTTAAAGAATAAAACTTCATTTGCCATAGATTCTATTCATATCGATCACAATAATAATGAATCAATTTTTGAATTCGATACAGAGTATACTTTGGTAATGGAAGATGATTCGATGAACTATGACATCTACCAACTAGCAGAAGCATTACAACCTGGCGATTCAGTTGTATTTAATTTTGAGGTGTGGAATAAACCAAATACTGTACTTAGAAATAATTCACCAATTCTAGCTAACGGTACTTTTATTAATAATAGTTTATTTCCAAGAATAGGTTATAACTCACAAAGTGAATTGATTGGCAAAGAATCTCGTGAAAAATTTGGGCTTCCACCTAAAGATCGGATGCCCTCACAATCAGATACTGTTGCTCTTCAAAATAATTACATCTCATACGATGCTGATTGGATTGATTTTGAGACAACAATCAGTACCTCACTAGATCAAATTGCAATTGCACCTGGTTACCTTCAAGAAGAATGGGAAGAAAATGATAGACGCTATTTCCGTTATAAAATGGATAGTAAAATGCTCAATTTTTATTCTTTCATATCTGCACGTTTTGAAGTAGCAAAAGATGACTGGAATGGAATCCCTATAGAAGTCTATTACCACGAAGATCACGACTACAATATTGATCGAATGATAAAAGGAGTTAAGAGTGGCTTAGATTACTTTACTGAAGAATTCAGCCCTTACCAGCATAAACAAGTTCGTATTCTTGAATTCCCTCGAACAAGTGGCGGGTTTGCGCAATCCTTTGCAAACACAATCCCGTATTCTGAGGCTATTGGCTTCATTGCCCAAGTTGATGATGAAGATGATTCTGGAGTTGATTACCCATTTAGTATTACAGCGCATGAGGTCGCTCATCAATGGTGGGCTCATCAAGTTATAGGAGCTAATGTTCAGGGAGCAACAGTGATGTCAGAAAGCATGTCTGAGTATAGTTCTCTTAAGGTTTTAGAAAAAGAAAAAGGAGCAGACCAAATGCGAAGCTTCTTAAAAGATGCTTTAGATAGATATTTACTTGGTCGTGCTTCAGAAGGAATCAAAGAAAAGCCATTGATGTATAATGAAAACCAACAATACATTCACTATAACAAAGGTTCTCTAGTTCTATATGCACTGAGTGATTATATCGGTGAGGAAAATATGAATGCTGCCCTTAGTCGATATATTGATGCTGTAGCATTTCAAAATCCTCCTTATACAACGTCAACAGAATTTGTTAGCTATCTTGATGAAGCTACACCCGATTCACTTAAATATCTCATTCATGATATGTTCAAAACGATCACTTTGTATGATAATCAGGTAAAAGAATCTACTTTTAGTAACACTCCAGATGGAAAATTTGAAGTTACATTAGAAGTTCAAACTGTTAAATATGCGAATAGTGATCAAGGTAGAAGAATCTATAAAGACGCTAACGGCGATAGCTTGAGTATAGAAGTCGAAGGACTTTCAAGGCCAATACAATCTCTTCCTTTACAAGACTGGATTGATGTAGGGGTATTTGGAGTTGATGATGATGGAGAAGAAACGGTACTTTATCTTCAAAAACATAAGTTTAATTCCATCGAAAGTACGCTTTTTATTATAGTAGATGAAGAACCAAAAACCGCTGGTATAGATCCTTATAATAAGCTAATTGATACCGTTTCTGGAGATAATAGAAGACCTTTGAAAAAGGTAGAGTAGTTATGGGATTTTTAGGAACACTCTTCTAAATAGAGGCTTTTTGAATATCGAATAATGAGCAAGGAATTAAGAAGTAAAAACGAGTTTTTAAAATTCAATTATCAATATCCGATGTTCAAAGTTCAATTAAGATTGTAGAATAAACAATGATTACTCTTAAAGTCATTCAAAGCGGAGCGAAGAATCTACACAGCTTGATTCCCCTAAATCTAGTTCAAGCGTCCGCTTGGACCTTCTTACTCTATTTACTTCTATCTTGCTTCTATCGCACAAGCGGACTCTTGCGTTAGGTGGGATTAAATAAAAATGTCCCCTTTTGGGGACATTTCAACAATATTAAAGTATTTTTGGACTAAGGAACTTTACAAGTTTACTCACATTTACTACTCGTTAAGTTTCTAATTGATTCAGTCGATGCCCAAAATTTTACGATTTGTAGCTTCATCCACATCACCACCTGCAAAGTCGTCAAATGCTTTTTCAGTAACATTAATGATATGTGCGTCAATAAACGGAGCCCCTTCTTCCGCTCCTTGTTGAGGAGACTTTATACAGCATTCCCATTCCATTACTGCCCATCCATCAAAACCATATTGACTTAGTTTTGAGAATATAGCTGCAAAGTCTACTTGCCCATCTCCAAGCGAACGAAAACGACCAGGCCGATCTACCCAATCTTGATATCCCCCATATACACCTGATTTCCCTGTTGGATTAAACTCAGCATCTTTTACGTGAAACATTCGAATGAATTCGTGATAGAAGTCAATGTGCTGTAAATAATCCAATTGTTGAAGAACATAATGGCTTGGATCGTAGAGCATTTTTACTGCATAATGATTTCCAGTTGCTTCCAAAAAACGTTCGAAGGTAACACCATCATGTAAATCTTCGCCCGGGTGTATTTCATAACAAACATCAACTCCTTCATTTTTACAATGATCCAGAACTGGCATCCAACGTTTTGCTAATTCTTCAAACGCATTTTCTACTAACCCTGCAGGTCGTTGAGGCCAAGGATATACAAAAGGCCATGCAAGTGCTCCGGAGAAACTAGCCATTACATCAATGCCGAAATGCTTACTTGCTGTAGCAGCATACTTAACTTGTTGTTTTGCCCATTCTGTTCTTTCCTTTGGTTTGCCATGAAGATGTTCTGGAGCAAAACCATCAAACATTGTATCAAATGCCGGGTGTACTGCTACTAACTGACCTTGCAAATGTGTGGAGAGTTCAGAAATTTCAAGTCCTGCTTCATTTATAATTCCTTTAATTTCATCACAATAAACTTTACTCGTTCCTGCTTTTTCAAGATCAATAACTCTACCATCCCAACTCGGAATTTGGACGGCTTTATATCCTAATCCCGCAGCCCACTCACAAATACTTTTCAAGTTATTAAATGGCTCAACATCATCCATAAATTGAGCTAAAAATATTGCTGGTCCTTTAATCGTCTTCATATTTCTCCAATTATTAATGCTAAATGAATCCTGTTTTTAGAAACCTGATTTCATTTAGAGTTTCAAAAAATTAATGTTTTACTTCTATCCAGACATTACCCCTATCGGTAGATTCTACGACTGCATCTACCATGCTCATTCCATGTACTCCATCTTCAATTTCGGGGTAATCATATACCTCCATATTGTGTTCTTCTCCAGCCGAATGTGCACGAAGATGCATTACAAAATTGCGATAAATATTTGCAAATGCTTCAAGATAACCCTCCGGATGTCCTGCAGGTGTTCGCGAGTTTGCTTGTGCTACTTCTGAAACATATCCTGTTCCAGTTCTATAGATTTCGTGTGGTTTATCATTCCACGTTACAATCAAAGAGTTTGGATCTCGTTGAGTCCAAATTATCCCACCTTTTTCGCCATATACTCTTACCTTAATTGCATTCTCTTCCCCTGCTGAAATCTGTGAAACAGATAGAATTCCTGGAATTCCACCTTCGAATTCTAGAAGTGCATTTGCATCATCATCTAATAATCTACCCGGAACCACTTTAGTTAATTGTGACAACACTTTGATAATATTCAAGCCAGATACATATTCGGCCATATTTGCAGCATGTGTACCTATATCACCATAAGCACCACTTTTACCAGAACGTTTTGGATCGGTTCGCCACGCTGCCTGTTTTTGATCTGAATCTTCAATCTTTTCTGCTAACCATCCTTGTGGATATTCCACCATAATTTTTCTAATTGCGCCTAACTTCCCTGATTTCACAATTTGACGTGCTTCTTTTACCATCGGATATCCAGTGTATGTATGGGTCAAGGCGAAAGGCAGTCCTGTTTCTTCCACTTTCTTTTTGATTGCAAAGGCTTCTTCTATATTGAAGCAAAGAGGTTTATCAATAATCACAGGAAAGCCATGGTTAAGTGCCAATATTGCGGGCTCGGCATGTACATGGTTTGGAGTAACTATTGATACAAAATCCATTCTTACATCTTCTGGAAGACCTGCTTCAGTTTCTATCATCTCTTTGAATGACCCATAAACTCGAGACGGTTCAAGGAAAAGTTCTTCGCCTGTTTGCTTAGACTTCTCAGGACTACTACTAAAAGCTCCACAAACCAGTTCAATTTGTCCATCAAGATTTGCAGCCAATCGATGCACAGCACCAATAAAAGCTCCAACTCCACCTCCAACCATTCCCATTCTTAACTTTCTATTCTTCATAACTCCGATGTTAAATTTGATTCGGTATATTCTTTTAAACCAGTTCTTAAACGAGGTTTAATAAATGAAGAAAGAGTTAAAATAGAAAGGATTTATAATGAAGTTTAAGAACCTTTTTCTTTTCGCTACATAGTGTGCTAATGAATAAAATCAAATTATGGCAAAATCAGGTAAGAGAATATTATTTAGATGATTTTTAGAAATATTCTGAGTATCGGTAATCAATTGGTTGTTCCCAAAAATGCAAGCTACGGGTTTTGATAAAGCCTCTCGCGAATTATTGTTGAACTTAAAGTAAATAGGCTTTACTCTATTTTATAAGCAATCAATTCTATGGGAAACCCACTTTTAAAAAAGTTTCAAATCAAAGATGAGTATTCTGTTCTTTTGATGAACTCAAATCCATCAGTACACCCCCTTTTTGATGGAGTTAGAATTGAATATTCTGATGTCACCAATGAAGATTTTGACTCTATTATCCTTTTTACAAAAAATGAACAAGAACTTAGGAAATGGATTCCAGAAGCTATTAATAAAAAAACAAATGATGGGCAATTTTGGCTTAGTTATCCTAAGAAATCTGGTGAGATTAAAACCGACCTGAATCGTGATATAGCTTGGAAAATACTCAAGACTTTTGGGTTGGAACCAGTTCGACTTATTTCAATAAACGAAGATTGGTCTAGTATGAGATTGATTCGTGGTAAAGATCGTAAAAAAACTTCAAAACTTGGAGAAGACCCACCTGGTGTTGACCGAATAAAGAAAATAGTAAATCCACCAAATGATTTATTACAATTATTTGAGATCAATACTCAAGCGAAAGCTTTTTTTGATGAATTATCTTTTAGTCAAAAAAGAGAATATATAAGATGGATTTTTGATGCAAAAAAGGATGAGACTCGAGCACGTAGAATCCAGAAAGTTATTGAGCTTTTAAATGAGAAAAAGAAGTCTCGGTAAACCCAATAATAATCTTGGTCCTTTAGATTGATTTATACAAATACTAATCTAGATTTCGGTTAAAATAAAATGACTACCATTCAAAATTCGACCTATCAATTTCTTACACTACTAAAGACTCATAATAATCGTGATTGGTTTACTGAAAATAAGTCGAACTATCAGAAAGCTCATGCTAACTTAGCTGAGTTTATGGATGGACTTATTACCGAGATGAAAAAAATCGATAATATTGAAAATGAGTCTGGTAAAAAATCTTTGTTCAGGATTTATAATGATGTCCGCTTTTCGAAAGGGAAACCACCTTATAAAACACATATTGGCGGAAGTCTTTCAAGAGCTACTCGATGGCTTAGGGGTGGTTATTATATCCACTTTGAACCAGGAAATACATTTATTGGCTGTGGGTTTTGGCAACCCAATCCAGAAGATTTAAAACGTATCAGAGATGAGTTTGCTCATGATTCTAAACCAATGAGAGCAATTATAAATGATCCTGAATTCAAAAAAGTGTTTGGCGAATTAAAAGGTGACGCTGTTAAAACGGCACCACGAGGATTTGAAAAAGATCATCCCAATATCGATTTGATTCGGTATAAGTCGTTCTACTTCGAACATCACTTTTCTGACTCTGAGGTATTTGATGAAAACTTCGTATTTGAAGTTACAAAAACCTTCCTGTCCATTCGGCCTTTCTTTGATTATATGAGTGAAGTACTAACTAGGCATTTTGAGTAAATGAAAAATACTCAAGCAATCTGTAGATTAACTCATTTCGCAAAGCACTTCACTGATTTCCCATAGTTTTTCAGCAGCAGCTTTATCAAAAGCTTGATTGGAAGGCGCCACAACTTTTGAATCTTTAAAATATGCTCCGTTTACTTCTTCTACTTCATCTGATGTAGCAAGATAAATAGTTGTTTGAGCTCCATCTTTATTTGATTTCATAAAAGGGCTCGCAATTTTCCAGAAAATTTTAACAAAGGTTGTGCTACTTTTTCCAAAATTTGAAGCTATTACACCGGGGTGTAATGAATTTGCTGTAATCTTAGTATTCTTCAAGCGATCTGCGAGTTCAACTGTAAACAAGATATTGTACAACTTAGAATTGGCGTATGCTTTCCAGGTGCTGAAGTTATTTTTAAGCTGAAGGTTTTCAGAATCAAATTTATTTGCAGACCGATGTGCTTCCGAGGCAACATTTATAATTCTAGCCTTACCTGCTGCTTTAACTTGATCAAGTAATAGATTAGTGAACAAAAAGTAACCGATATGATTCACTCCAAAAGTCTCTTCTAGTCCTTCTATCGTCTCTTTATATGAACCAGCAACAAACCCATGATTATTAATCAAAACATCAATTATTTTATAGTTTGATTTAATTTCTGCTGCTGCTTTTCGAATCTCATCCTGACTTGAAAAATCACATAGTACTATATCAACTCCACTTCCTGTGGTCTCTCTTAGTATTTCTCGCTTAGCAAGCTCGGCCTTATCTTCATTTCTGCAAACCATTACAATAAATGCTCCTTGACGAGCTAGTTCTTTAGCGGTTTCAAAACCGATACCTGAGTTAGCGCCAGTGATTACACAAAGTTTGTTGTTCATATTCATTTTTGAATGTTGAGTTATTTTAAATAGTTAACACGGAAAGCAACACAAAAGGTTCGCAATGCATATCTTAAGTAAAAAATAAAGCAATGATTCAGGAATACCTTAATTCAATTGAAAAATTTGTAGTAGTTGGTGATCGAGTTCTCATCAAACCTAGAGATATGGATACTCATACTCGAAGCGGCCTTGTTTTACCTGCTTCAGTAAAGGAGAAAGAAGAAATCCATAGTGGATATATACTTAAAACCGGTCCCGGCTATCCTATACCAAACAATGATATTGAAGAATCTTGGAAGGGAGCTGAAGATACCAAATACATTGGGATGCAAGCTAATGAAGGTGATCTTGCTATTTTCTTAAAGTCTCGATCTTTTGAGATTGAGTTTGAGAACGAGAAGTATTTAATTGTTCCACATGGTGCCATTCTTCTATTAATTAGAGACGATAACGAAGCCTAAATAACTTATTAACTAAATAAAAACCTATGAAACGACGTAATTTCCTTTTAAACACTGCTCTTCTTGGTGCAGGCACATTACTCCCACTAAATGTGTTGTCAAAAAACTTTTTTCGCCGAGACTTTTCGACTATTCGTAGAAATGTTGGAGTATATAGTGAGCGTGGAGGAACGATTGGTTGGTTAATTAATGATGACGCATTAGTGGCCGTAGATTCACAATTCCCAGATTCTGCAGCAAATTGTGTTGCTGGTTTAAAAGAGCGTACTTCTAGAAAAATGGATTATCTCATCAATACCCATCACCATGGAGATCATACTGCAGGTAATTCAGCTTTTAAAGAGTATACCAACCACATAGTTGCTCATGAAAATGTACCTGGTTATCAATTAAAAGCAGCTGAAGCACGTGGACAAGAAGTAGTAGATGCTCAAGTTACAGCTGATATGACTTTTACCGAAAAATGGAGTCAAGATGTTGGTGACGAAATTGTGCATGCTACTCATTATGGTCCTGCACACACAGGTGGAGATTCTGTTATTTACTTTGAAAAAGCCAATATTGCACATATGGGAGATTTAGTTTTCAATAGAGCTTATCCATACATCGATCCTAGTGCTGGTGCTAATATCCAGAACTGGATAAAAGTATTAAGGATGGCTGCTGATGAACTTCCATCTGATGCTATTTATATTTGTGGTCATGGTAATTCCAATTACGGAATTCAGGCTTCTAAAGGAGATGTACTTAGAAAAAGTGACTTTCTTGAGGAGTTAATGGCCTTCACGCAAAGAGGAATTAATGCAGGAAAATCGAAAGAGGAAATTGCAAGTGAGCCTGTGCTAAAAGGATTTGAAGATTTCCAAGCACCGGGTTGGAGTTTAACACTAGAGTTCAATATCAATACAGCGTACGATGAACTCGCAGGATGATTTAAAAGAAGTCACTAAATATGCTCAGCATTTACGCCGTTGCTTATATTGCGGACAATTTGCTGAGTTAGTTTGGGTGCATGGTCATGGGCAATGTTCTTCCTGTGGAATCAATACTCAAGAATGTTGCCAAGGTGAAAATTGTGCTTTTAACCAAAATCAATAATCGAACTGATACCTGAAATCTATTCCTCTCCTTGTATCTCCACCTTGAGTAACTATCAAATCCCAGTTTTCTGAAAGTATATATTCTAGCGTAAACAGTGTTCGTGGTGTTGAACCAGTTAATTCATTAATAATTGCAAAGAATGTACGCTGATTGATATACCATCCTGTTTTAATTGAAGTCCCACCAGTTGCTCCAGAGTTATCAATTTGAACTACATCTACTCCTAGTTCACGGGTTGCAAGAGCTTCAACTTCATCTAATAAAACATCTGTTAAAACATCCGTTGCTGATGGACTTCCACCACTTGTAAAAACACTTTGCCATGATTCTAAAGAATAACAAGGTTTTCCAAAAAGTGTGTAGCATATAATATCAGATTGCTCCATAGGTGGATTACTATCAAAGCTAAATTCTGGCTCTTGAGCTGTTCCATCAATTAGATAGTACAATTCAACCGCCTCACCTTTCTGACGAGTTGGAGGTGTGTATTTACTTTTGATACTTAAGTCAGGATTATCAACTGGACCACTAAAGGTCAAATTAGCTTCTTCCATTCTAAATGTTTTACCTAAGGGTCTCACATAACCTTGGATCCCATTTAAATTCCCAAATAATGAAAGCTCACCATTAGTCTCTTTCTGGGCATCTAATTGTCCAATGAGTTCGATTTCCATGTCCAGATAAGTCCTATTTCGTATGTAAAAATCTCTCTGAATTTCGACCTCCATCTCCATAGATAAAGAATCATATGGACTAAATGATGAGATTTCATCTCCTTCAAGTACTACTTCTTCAATTGTATCTTCTCCAAAGTCCTGTAAGTAAACAAAGCCGTTTCTTACTGTAAGTTTACCTGTAGCTTTTGGTGTTTGTGCTAAACCGGATAACTTTCCATTTAAGTCGATAACTATGTTATAGTCATTGGTATTTGCCAATCTAAATTGATTTGCTCGAGCAGTTAAATCCACTGACTTGGGAATAATTCCTTCTAATTGAACTGTGCCAACGGCATTAAAATTACCTCTTCCACTCTTTGCTGAAATTTCTTTAACCCTTAAACCAGACTGTGTGAATTCTACATCAGATTTAACTCCATCTAATGTTATTCCTGCTATCGGTACCGATACTTTTCCATTTGATAACTTAAGAAAACCCTTTGGTTTCATTTTTTCTACTGTACCTTCGAGAATCAAATTTGCGTTAAGACTTCCACTTAAACCGCTTAAATAATCTTTATTAAGAAAATCATTAAAGACAGCAATATTGAAATTCTCAGTTATAGCGGTAACTTTTATTATTTCTTCTTCTGGTTGTATTATTTGAAATGATCTAAAATCATACTGAAATGGATAAATTATTTCGATTTCAGCTGCTTTTTGTTTAGCTGCTATAATCTTGCTTTGAACCTGAAGACCTCCTTGAATATTATCGTAGCTAAATTCTGCTGAAACTGTATCGACTTTAATACCAGACAATATTGGGTCGTTGAGTAAAAAAGCACCTTCAAAGTTAGGCTCACCAACTGTACCCGAAATGCTCCTTTAAAGCTTAGAATACCATCTGTTTCTGTAATCCCAAAATTATCTAGCAACCCTTTAAATTGTGTAATTTTTGAAGGGTTTATAGTGAGTGAACCATCAACGGGCTGTTCGAAGAAATCATCCTGAAGTTCGGATACATCCGTTAAAACAAATGGAACATTTAGGTTACCAATCACCTTCTCTTCACCATCCCAACTCACTAATCCATTTGCGAATAAACGTTTCTGTCTTACATCAAAAGTAATATCTAATGAGTCTGCTTCTACTTCTCCATAAGTAATATTAGTGAGATAGAAAGATCCACTTCCCGTTATATCTTCTGGTGATCGATTAAAAAACATTTGACCAGAAAGCACACCGTCCAGAAAACTTTCGCCAAAAATAACTTCCTGGATTATACCAAATTCAAAATTTTCACCATTAAACCACCCATATTGTTCTAAACTATCTGCATATGGGATAGAGAATTCTAGATATGAACCAGAATCAGATTTTAAATCTAATGTGTCTGTACTTATGCTTGTATTTGTAATTCGGACATTAAATGGTCGTTGAATTGCAAGCTCCGATTCTGGGGAGATAAAATTAAATTTGTCGAACTTTATATCTAACAGTTTATCAATAAAATTGATCTTCATTAAACCAGTCTGCACCAATTTACCTCTGTCACTACCAACTATATCTAGGCTAAATTTAGATTGAAGTGTATCTGCATTTCCAACTCCTTCGGAAAATAATTCAATATCCTGAAATGTGATACCTGATACTATTGGAGATTCAATACTAAGGTTCAAAATAAACCGACGTAGATCACTCATTATAACATCCGTTTTTCCATTAATTCGAGATGCAGTAAATGTTGTATCAATGATGATGTTTTTGAAGTCAATTTCCATATTTCCACGAAGTACACTGCTTGTATCTTGTGTCACTCTACCTTTTATCTCTCCAACTGCACTTAATACCTCAGCATTTACTAAAGGGGCTAATGGTTGGATATTTTTCACCAACATATCTAGCATTAACCAATTTTCAGGATCTATTTCATTTGTTATGTTTTTTCGTCCACTGAAATCACCCTCAATAATTTCACTTCTTAGTATCCCATCATTTATTGTTAGGATTCCATTATTTAACTCAATTAATGTTTCTAAGCTTTCAAATTTTGAGTCATTTACTACACTAGAATCAATATTAATGTTAGCAAGAATAAGACTGTTCTCAGGATCAAACCCTTTTCCTTCACCATAAATATCCATATTCAAATAGGTTGGGAAATCAGAAGTTTGATTCAATTCACTTAAATCAAAACCAGAAGTTGTTATAAAATAATTGTATTGAGGAATAGCACTAAATATGTCCTCTGCATCAAAATTAAAATCGAGTCTACTTCTATCAAATGTAATAAAACCTTCACTATCTACTTCTTCTTCGCTGATTGATCCTTTGAACTTATACTCTTTTAGAGATTGACCTGCTATTTGCGACTGTGAACTCATTGAATTCACATTGTTTGCAATACTTTGAATAGAATACTGCCACGGCTTTTGTGAAAGTGACACTCCCTGTCCCTCTACAAATCCTTTGAATGTGACTAGTGAGTTTAAGTCACCAGTATCTACCCAGTTTGAAATATCGAAGTCATTCACTTTGAAATCTGTTCTCCATTTTGGATTATCAGATGAAACCGAAGACACCTTAGCAGTTAAACTTACGTTCTCTTTCAGGTGTGGATTAATTCCAATATTAGCTAAAAATGTATCATTATTAAGTGTACCATTAGCAATCAATCGTTCAATAAAGTACTCCTCATATTGAACTTTATTAAACGATAGGCCCCATTTAATATCTGCATTTGGGATATTTTCATTTATCAATCCTAATAGAGAAAGGTTAAAATTACCAAATTCAACATTTATAGAATCATTCGTAAAATGGGCTACATTAAATCCAGCACCTTTAACCGTGAACTCTGTAATTGTTGGGACTTCTTTAAGATTTAGACCAGCAATCAACTCAATATTATTAGCATACTCATGATTTAGATTTACTTTGAGTCTCAATTCATTTAATGAACCAGACATCGATATTTCAAAGTCCAGTTCATCGTCAGGTATTTCAGCATCTAAATATGGTTGGATATCTTTTAATGAAAAAGGAGTCGTAGATGCTTCAGCTAATAATGTAGAATCGCTGGTATTTGCAGTCGCTTTAGCTTTTACAATAGAACGTCCAGTTTCTACTATCATTTCTTCAAGCGTTATACGTTCCTCAACTATCTTTCCAGAGGTTTTTACTTTTATTGCTTCTGGTAGTCTTCCTTCTTCTATTAGAAAACTGAGTGACGATAAACTCGCAATAAGAGAATCTGTGCTTACTAGAGAAGCTGAAGCATTCATGTTTTTTATAGACAATACTGAGTCTGGCAAATAGGATGGAGAGAAAATCTTTGAGTTTACATCTCTTAGGTTAATATGGAGTAATCTAAGCTTGAAGGGATCTGATGGGTTTTGATCTGCTGAGCCATCGCCATCTTCTTTTATCATTTGCTGAACATTAAAGATGCTATCCTCTTTTTCTGTTATAAATGAATTCACTCCTGCTATTTTAAATTCATTGATTATGTACACATCTTTTAAAAAGCTCCAGATATTATAATTAGCATAGAGTGTGTCAGCAATAAATATGGGGTCGTTACTAGAAACTGAAACATCGGTAAGTAAAACCTCTTTCCATAGATCACCATTTAACTCACCAATTTCAAGCTTAGCATTAAGCTTATCATTTGCCAGTGTTTCAATTTTAGCTTTCACATAATTATGAACCAACTTTGTTGTTAGCATAAATCTTCCAAGCAACTGAACACCAACAAATAGTGCTAAGCCAATTAGAACTATTTTTAATACTCTATATTTATTATATGGTTGTTGCATATCCATCAAAAAGCCTGACCAATAGTTAAATGCAGACCCCAACGATCTTGCCACTTTCCATCATCTATTCCGCCTTCAAATTGTTGTAAATCTTGTGAAGTTGGATTTATTTTGTAACCGATATCTAGTCTAATAGGCCCAATTGGAGATTCATATCGAATTCCGGCACCAACCCCAAATTGAATGTTGGTTGGGTCTATTGAGGATAACCCTCGCCAAACTTGCCCCCCATCTAAAAATGTTGCAATACCAAAACCTTTAAGTAATCCATCTAAATCTTGCCTTAATTCAAAGTTAAAGTTGAATAATGCACGACCACCAGTTGGCACATAATTACGTCTTGTAATTTGCTGGGAACCTGTTGTATCAACAGTAGTAATTGCTCGCTTTGGTCCTAAACTTTGAGAGCCCCAACCTCTTACTGAGTTTGTACCACCTACATAAAATCGAACATCAGATGGAAGTGAGTCTTGCTTTGCATAAAATATTGCACCACCTCTAACTCTAGTAGCTAAAACTAAGGTTCGATTTATCTCGGTGTACTTTCTAATGTCTAATGAAGCTTTCTGAAAGCTAAATGTTGACTCCCCAAATATTCCTGAAAATTCAACAAAAGGTTGTACAATTAATCCACTTCTACCTCTTCTCAAGTTCTTTGTGTAGTACAAATTAAATGTAAACGAAGAAATGTTGTAAGATAAAATGCTATCAGGAAGTACATCGATCGTATTAGTAACATCGTTACTCCTCACATTAGATTCATCATTAATCCCAAATTCATAAGAAAATGTACCGGTTAGATTTCTACTATATTCATATCCAAAAGTATTAACTAAGCCTAAAGTGGTAATATCATAACTTCTTTCATCCCTGAATTGGTAAAAAGGATTTATAGTTATACTACTCTTTGTATTATATACATAGGGGAATAAATATTCAGCACTCAACTTTCTGTCGTAATGGGAGTATCTTGCTGAAGTACTAAACTGCTCTCCTTTACCTCTTACATTTCTATATACCCATGTAGCTTGTGCTCTAAAAAGTTTATAAAAATTATACACAGATATCCGCTCTTCAAGGCGATCAAAATCACCTACCCCAAAACGTAATTGGACAGACCTTAACGGCAACTCTTTTACTCTTAATAAAACATTAATGGTCGAATCTTCTTTTTGTTCGGGAATTGATACAAGTGCAAGTCGAAATAGATGGTGTTTAAAAACCTCTCGTTGAGCTTCCCTCATTGAGGTTTCACTAAAATAATCTCCCTTTTTAATACCCGTTTCTCTAATTATATATTTCTCATCAAGTGTTGTTTGACCCTCAACTGTTATTGAATCAAATCTAGCTCTAGGACCTGATTTTGTTGCAAGAATTAAATCTGCTCGCTTTGCAACCGTATCTACATATGCCTGAATTATTGTAGAGGTATATGGATATCCATCCTGTCTTAGAGATCGGTCAAGTCGAGCTATTACTTCTGTTTCTTCGATTGGCTCAAATACTCTTCCTTTTCTATACGGCAAGCGGCGTAACGCGTTTCCAAAGTCTCCACTCTCCTTAATATATACGCTGTCTTGTTTACTTGCGGCAGATAATTGAACTTCAACTGAATCAATTCTAATAGGCACACCTTCAATTACTTTAAAAGTAAGATGTTTTTTCCAATCCTTATTTAGTGAGTTAATACTATATGATACTTTGACATCATTAAATCCACGGCGTTGATAAAATCTCTCAATTCTTATAACATCTTTTCTAGTTTCCAGATCTGAAAACTGATATCCATTTCTCTTTAAAAAAGTAAGCTTCTTCCAAGCAGAAGGTTGCTCATTGGCGATGTATTTTTTAATTACAATATCTTCAAACCTTTTATTACCCTCGATGCTTACTTTCCAAATACGATCAGTTTTACCTTCCTGCTCTTCTTGTGCAAATAGCTCAACGGAAAAGAATAATATTCCGATAAGAATTAGTAAACAATGACTGATATATTTAGCTCTAGAAATGATAAATCCTTGAAATCTATTAGTACAAAGTATAAGCCGAACTTTTATTATATAAAACGAGTAAAAAGTTTTTGACTATTCATTACTATGACCAATATGATTATTAAAAAAGAGTACTATGTATGTTTAAAATGAAATTAATACTAATTGTTCCAATTTTATTTATTGCTTGTAAATCGAGTTCAAAATTTACAGGTTTTGATTACGATCCTCCGGGAGTTACTAACACTGTTAACAAAACAACCACTCCTCAAAAACATAGAGTAATTGGCGCTGGAAACCCAAAGATTTGGGTAAGCAATGAATTTGAAGGTGCTCGATTAAACGATTTCTATCAAATAGATGATTTAACATATGAAGTTGTAATTTCTCCAGAAAACGCCCCAATAAATAATAGCCCTTGGTATGCTTTTAAAATATGGGCTGAAGAACCAAAAGCAATAAATCTTAGGCTTTATTATGACAATGGTAAACATAGGTACAAACCTAAAATTTGGAGCAAAAAAGGCACTATGTCTTATTCACATATTATAGAATCCGTAGAATATGATACCAGTGATGGGAGTGCTAGTTTTGCAATTCATGTTTTAGAAAATCCACAAATAGTATCGGCTCAATTTCTGGAAAAAGTCACTTATTCCGACTTACTAGAAAAAACGAATAGAAATTTACCTGCTTTTGTATCGGTTGATACCGTTGGTTTTTCAGCGGAAAATCGCCCAATTTTAGAATTTACTGCCAACGAAACTCAACCAAATTCTTCGGCTGGAGTCTTGGTTTTATTAAGCCGCCAACACCCACCTGAAGTAACAGGTTATAGAACCTATCAATCGTTTTGGGAGGAGTTAACTTCTAACACAGAATTAGCTACCACTTTTCGAACGCACTTTATTGTAAAAGCATACCCAATTGTTAATCCTGATGGAGTTGTAAATGGTCATTGGCGCCATAATGTAAATGGCATTGACTTAAATCGTGATTGGGAGAATTTTAATCAACCAGAGACTCAAGCTATTCGAGATGCTTTGCTTCCGATAAAAAACAATCCGTCTCAGAAAGTATTTTATGGAATTGATTTTCACTCTACCAATGAGAATATATTTTACCCTATAATTGAAGACGTAGAGACAACACCCGATAACATCACACAACGTTGGTCTATCCAAGTTAAGCAAGAGAATTCTGAACTTCGATTTATAAGTGAAGAATTTGATACAAGTTCACCTATTTCAAAAAACTGGATATATCGAACTTTTGGATCCGATGCCGTTACCTTTGAGGTTGATGATGATCTGGATAGTTCAGAATCGACTAAACTTGGGAAAAATGCAGCTCGTTCTTTAATGAACCTTTTAATAGAAGAGTGGAACTTGATGAATAATAATTGAAACTTTTTAACCTAAAACTCATCATTATATTAATTACTTCATTAACTGATAATAAATGAATTTACTATCTGAAGGATTAAAAAATTGGAAACTTAGACTCATCTTAAGTGCTTTACTTAGCATTATGGGGCTTGGTGCAATGATAAGTATGATATTAGGTTTATTTGTTGAGTTAAGTGTTTATGATAAAACCATAGTTTCGATAGCTATTTTCATGGTTGGAATACCAACCTATTTGATCATGAGTGGGCTTGCAAAAATCGATGAGCATACCATAATAGTTTTTCTTAAAGAGCAAGTACCCGAACTTTATGAAAATTCAGAGGTTCTGGTAAAACCTGAACAAGAGTTAACCGAACAAGAAAAATCAACCAGAAAACAACTATTTGAGGTTTTTACTGAAAAACCAGTCCATACTTTTTTACCTGATAAACCCGTAAAACAAGCCTATTTTTTGCTCCTAGGTTCAATGATTGTCAGTTTTTTTATTTGGTTTTTGAATTGAAGAAGCACTAAATCCAGACTACATTTGAAACATGGCACATAACCATTCACATCATCATCATCACCATCACCATCCCAAAATTGATGACTCATCAATTGGTAAGCTTTGGATTTCAATTTTCCTCAACCTTGTTATTACTATCGCAGAATTTGTTGGGGGACTTTTATCAAATAGTCTGGCATTACTATCTGATGCGGTTCATAATCTTAACGATACTCTTTCTTTAATAATCAGTTTAGTTGCTCGGAAAATCTCCAAGAAAGGTGTTAATCAAAGCAAAACTTTTGGCTACAAACGAGCCGAAATAATTGGTGCATTCATCAACCTAGTAACACTAGTTATTGTGGCACTTTTTCTGATAAAAGAAGGAGCAGAAAGGTTCTTTGATCCTCAACCCATTGATGGATTTACAATGTTTTGGGTAGCCATAGTTGGTTTATTTGGGAATTTTATAACTGCCGCACTTCTTTTTAAAGAATCGAAAGAAAACTTGAACATGCGCAGTGCTTATATCCATATTCTATCCGATGGACTTTCTTCGGTTGGAGTGATTATTGGCGGTTGGCTGATTTATAAATATGAATGGTATATAATAGATACAATTCTAACCATTGGAATTGGCGCTTATATTCTTTTCCACTCATATCATATGCTTCGAGAAACTATTGATATTTTGATGCAAGCTAAGCCAGATAATTTGGACATTTCAGATCTGCAAACCTCGATGCAATCTATAGACGAAGTATGTGGAGTTCATCATATGCATATATGGAGGCTAGACGAATCACAGGTAATGATGGAATGCCATGTAGTTATTAAAGAAGAAGATCTTCACAAAATGGAAGAAGTAAAATCTCAGTTAAAAAAACTCCTTCATGATGACTTTGATATTTCCCATTCTACTCTTGAGTTTGAATTTAAGCCGTGTGATGCAGTACATCATGAGCCGATGCACCACCACCATTAAATGGTGTAAATCAGGTTAAAGTAAATTCTATTTGATAAGCATTTAGTTATCTAAGCCTTTAACTTTAGTTATACTAATATAACTTGGATAATTGTCATTCAGAGTATACGTAAAACTGCTCAGAATGAATTTTTGAGAATCTATATGCTAAGACTACTTCCGATACTTTTCACATTAATCTTATTAATAAACTGCCAATCAGGTCCCGAAGTAATTGATGATCTTAGTGGCACTTCTTTTAACCTATTAAATCAAGACAGTGTATCTGTTACTTTTCCAAATGATTATGAAGGCAGATTTGTAGTTCTAGGATTCATTTATACAAATTGCCCAGATATTTGTCCAATCATCACTCAAAACTTGATTAAAATTCAAAAAGAATTGGGTTATCCAGATGATGTACAATTTTTAGGTGTCACTTTTGATCCAGAACGCGATACTCCATCAGTTCTTGCCAATTACAAAGAAGTGTTTAAACTAGATAAGAACTTTGATTTTCTAACGGGTGAACCATCTACAATAAGTGCTTTTATGGATAGTGTGCGAGTTCGAAGCCAAATATCACTTTCAACTATGACAGATGATGGAAAAGAACTTTACTTCATGAACCACTCTGATAAAATTATGGTGCTAGATAAAAAATCTAGAGTAATTATTGAATACGGTGGTAGCATGCCTCAAATACCAAATTTAATCATAGAAGACTTTCAAAAATTGAGATGAAATATTCCATACTTTTTTTTCTATCAATACCACTATTACTTTTTTGCTCAACTCCAGAGAAATTAGAAGTGCCGAAATCAACTAATGAAATCACACTTTCAGATGGCTGGGCAAGGCCCGGTAAAGCTGGAATGATGAGTGCTGCTTATTTCAAGCTTTATAATGGAACTGCCAAAAGTGATACATTATTAAGTATCGAAAGTGATGCTTCAAGCAATACTCAAATTCATCTTTCATTTAAAAATGAGGAAGGGTTGATGAGTATGGACGAACAAAAATTTGTCCTTTTGCCAGCTCAATCAGAATTAGAGTTTAAACAAGGTGGGCTCCACGTCATGATTATTCAACCCGACCAAGATTTACAAGAAGGA
This sequence comes from Balneolaceae bacterium, assembly GCA_965212165.1. Lineage (GTDB taxonomy): Bacteria > Bacteroidota > Rhodothermia > Balneolales > Balneolaceae > RHLJ01. The sequence goes on from OZ243096.1 coordinate 494,942, forward strand.
GATAGTCTTTCTTTGAAATTACATTTAAGCTCATCCAAAGAACTTATCGCTAAAGTACCTATAAGAAGCGTTAACTAGATTGTATAAAAAAAGCCCAGTCTGTATAAGACTGAGCTTTTAATCACTTTAAAATAATAACAGCGATATGCTAATGTGATGCATACACACTAGTACTTCCATCTTTTGCAATCAGTAGTACATCAAACTTATCAGCTTCGCGTCCTGGAACTTCCATTCCTGGAGAACCAATAGGCATACCTGGAACCGTTAGACCGATTGCGTCAGGTCGTTCTTTTAGTAAGCGCTGAACATCTTCAACTGGAACATGACCTTCCACTACATATCCATCAACTAAGGCTGTATGACAAGAAGCGAGTTCTCTTGAAATACCTTGCTCTTCTTTTACTTCATATAGATTAGGAATAGGCTTTTCAATAACAGCAAACTCTTCCTCATTCATATGATCTGCCCACTTTGTACAACATTGACAACCTTCATTCTTGTACATAATCACTTCTAATTTATTATCTGCAATTTGTTGTACTTGTACTGACTCTACTTCACTTTGTGGCCAGAATAATGCTGCTGAAAGACCAACTGTAAAAAGAACACCTAAAATTAAAATTCGTGTATTTGTCATATCTATTAGTATTGTTTTAAAACTTGATCACAAAAATAAGCATTTAGCATCAAATTACTTATACCCAATTTTTGTTTATTAACTTAGAAGTTAACATTATTTATATCATACTAGTTCATGAGTTTAATTATTCATTTCGCTAATTAGATTAATAATTAAAAATTATCAGTTACCAAGACCTAAGCTTCTATTAATAAATTTCAATGCGACTATCATGCTAAAAAAATCTTTTCTCTTATTACTCATCATACTAATAAACTATAACCTTGGCTTTTCACATCAGGTTTCTTCTTACAATCTTGAAGTAGGACAAGTATTTATAAACACTACTACAGCTTCTACAAATACTTCCGTTTCTGTTAACGGTCAATTGATGGATTCGGGGCAGGAAAGTACAAGTGTGGATCAATATGAAGTCATTGAAGTAAATGGGGACATGTTTACTTTATCAGCTATGAATATATCTACTAGGGTAGATGCTAATTCAATGATGGGTTCTCAAACTATTGATTCAGAAGGAGACACTCCGACAGATTTAAGTTTAAAAGTTATTACGGGAAAAACATATACGTTCACAATGAATAAATTTGGGCAAATACTTAGCGTTTCTGGGCTTTTAGAAGTAATTGACCTGATTAAATCTGAATTAGAAGGAACCCCTTTAGAAGCAAATTCAGATCAACTTAGCGCCGCATTCACAGAAGAAAATGTAATCTCAACTCTCGAGAATAAATTCTGGATTTATCCTGAAACTGAATCAGATTCTTGGAATCAATCTAGAAGTACTAGTATGAATAATATGCCAGCAGAATTAAACGCTACATATTTAAGAGTAAGCGATAATGAGCTTTCTGTTTCAAGTGATGTAACTATTGCTGGAGATGTCATACAAATGGGGATGACTATGAAAATGGATGTTACTGGGACTTCTACAGGAACTTACACTCTTGGTTCAGGTACTGGAATGGTAATGCAAGTAGTTGGTAGTTTAAAAATGAATGGTACAATTAATACACAAGGTATGGAGCTTCCTATAGCTATATTCTCTGATACAAACTCTAAAATGGAAATGAGGTAGAAAGAATATGAATTCAAAAATATACACCTACGGTAACGATGAAGTAGAAATAAGCTGGGATAAGAACAGATGTATTCATGCAAAAGAATGTGTACATGGGTTACCGGAAGTTTTTGATATATCTAAAAATCCGTGGATTGAACCTAGTGAAGCAAATAGTTTAGACGACATTAAAAAAGTAATTGAGGCTTGCCCAACAGGTGCTCTACATTATAATTTTAAAAATAAAGACACCTCTGAATCTCCATCTGAGTCAAACACCATTACTATAGACCAAGATGGTCCACTATATGTGCGTGGAGACATTCATATTGTTGATATGGATGATAAGTCATTGAAAAAAGATACTAGAATTGCTTTTTGTAGATGTGGAGCCTCGTCAAACAAACCATTCTGTGATAATTCTCATATTAATGCCGGTTTTAAAGCAAATAAAAACTACAACCCAGAGCGCCTTGAGTTAGAACCTTCCACAAAAAGTGGTGGTGAGTTAACTGTGAAGTTAGTTCCGAATGGCCCTTTTGTTGTTGAAGGCGATTATACCTTAAAAGGTGAAGACCAAACAACCGACACTCAAAAGAAAATGAGCTTTTGTAGATGTGGAGCTTCTTCGAATAAACCGTTTTGTGATGGTTCACATCGTAATATTGATTTTAAAGCATGACCTCACCAAATAAAATAGTCGCTATATCTGGACTATTAATGGCATTAGCAATTGGGTTAGGCGCATTTGGAGCACACGCTCTTGAGGATATTCTTAGTAGTGATAGGCTAAATACTTGGGAAACTGCTGTTCAGTATCAGGTATGGAATTCTCTAGGTATAATTTTAATAATTCTGGTTGGGAAAATCTTTTCTATTGATGTAAAACCAGTCACTATTCTACTTCTTATTGGTATATTAATATTCTCTGGTAGCCTTTATCTATTATGCCTGACCGATACTAGTTGGCTTGGAGCAATTACTCCAATTGGTGGAGTATTATTTATACTAGGGTGGAGTTTATTCGCATGGAAATTATTTACACAAAAATGATCTTTTAATAGAAATTTAGTTAAACACATTTATCATGAAAGCAATTTGGAACGGAAAAATAATAGCAGAAAGTGACGAAACAGTTATAATTGAAAACAATCATTATTTCCCTGCTGAATCCCTTAATAAAGAATTTTTTATAGAGACAGAACATCGTACAACTTGTCCATGGAAAGGACTAGCAAGTTATTATTCACTTTCTGTTGATGGAAAAGTAAACCAAAATGCTGCATGGTATTATCCAGAGCCATCAACTGCTGCTAAATCTATTGAAGGAAAAGTAGCTTTTTGGAAAGGTGTTAAGGTTACCGAATAACTTTCTTCATTTTCTTCACATAATCTTCACATAACTCTCGTTTCTTTAACTTGAATTAAAATTCAAGTTAAATTAATAGAGTGTATTATTTAAGAAACTTCCTTCTGGGAAGTATTTTTTTTGCCCTTACTACATCGGTATTTGCTCAAAATGGGACTGTATTAGGTACTGTTATAACTAGTACTTATGATAAAATTTCGGATGCTAATGTTTACTTAGATGAAACTAAGTGGGCAATTTCTGATATGGATGGTTCTTTTGAAATTGAGCTAATTCCTGCTGGAACCTATATAATTACAATTAGTAAAGTTGGTTTTATTACCCAAAAACAAACTATTGTTCTAGGGTCTGAAGAAACCTTAACTCTTGAAATAATTCTTGAAGCACAAGTTTATCAAAATGGTACGGCAGTTGTAACTGCTACCCGTTCACTACAAGACATAGAAAATGTGCCTATCTCGGTAGATATTATTTCTGAAGATGATATTCAAAACTCTGCCGCTAATTCACTTAAAGATATTCTCCTTGAGCAAGCGGGAATTTCTCTTTCTCCTGGTGAAGATAATGCAATACAAATTCAAGGATTTGAATCTGATTACACCCTAATTCTGATTGATGGTCAACCTCTTATTGGTCGAGTTAGAGGCGCTTTTGATGTAAGTAGAATTAATACAGCTAACATACAACAAGTGGAAATTGTTAAAGGACCATCTTCAGCATTATGGGGTAGTGATGCTTTAGCTGGAGTTATCAATATCATCACTAAGAAACCAACTCAAGATTTTTCGGGTAGCGCATTCACCGAGATTGGTTCTAGAACAACCTATAATAGCGGTGCAGACATTTCTTTTAATAAAAATAAATTCTCAGGTAGTGCTGGATTTTCTGCTGATGGAAGTGAAGGTTTTGATTTGAGTGATCAAGAGTTTGGTAACAATCAAAACCCATATGATAACCTTACTTTTAACTCATCCATTGGATATCAATTCTCCGAACTTAGCTCTGTTTCTCTTACTGGTAGGTATTTTAAGAACAACTTTGCTGGGCAGACCTTAGCTAATATTCAAGGACAGAGTATCGCTGTAGATGAAAACGGTTGGCAAGATGACCTTTCCTTCCAATTACAGTTCGATACTTCTCCATTTAGTAGATTTAATACCAAGGCCATACTTTATTCAACTAGATATGAAGATTATGCCGAGACTATTTTTGATGACCCTTCTGAAGATGACATTATAAACAACAATCTTCAGGGACTTGATCGAGCTGAAGTTCAAAACAACTATGTATGGTTAAATAACCATATTACTACTTTCGGGTTTGGAGCTACTAAAGAGTTTGTTAATGCAGAGAGATATCAAGGAAGAAGAAACCAAGAAGGTTCTTTTATTTTTGCTCAACATCAGTTTTTATTCGGAGAGAAACTTAATCTTACTACTGGTGCGCGATTAGATAATCATTCTTCATATAACTCATATCTCAGTCCAAAGATCTCTTCAAAGTACGATCTTTCTGATAACCTTTCATTCCGTGTTTCTTGGGGTAAAGGATTTAAAGCTCCAGACTTAAGAACCTTATATCTCAATTTCGACAACGCTGGAAGTAGCTACCGAGTTTTTGGAGTAGAAAACATTGGTGCAGAACTTGACCAATTGGAATTGAATAATGTTATATCACAATATTTTAGAGCCCCTTCTTCCCTAAATACCTTAGACCCAGAATATTCAACTGCTTTAAATGTTGGTGTAAGTTATGAGTTTCTATCAGATCAGATAAAAGGAAAGATTAATGTATTTCGAAACAATGCCCAGAATCTTATAGAGGCTATTGAAGTAGCTCGCCTTAATGATAATAGTGGTATTTATGGATATGTGAACATAAACGAAGCAAGAACACAAGGCGTTGAGGCTGAACAACGTTTTCTGATTCATAACGACCTATCTATAACTATTGGATATCAATATTTAGAAGCTGTTGAACTAACTTCTGACACTCTTACCGTTATTGAAAACGGCTCTGTAGTTCAAAAAGAAGTAGACTCTGATGTTCCATTAGCTAAGCGACCTAAACACTCTGGAAGTATTCGATTATTTTATCAAGAACCTATTTTTGATACCGAGATTTCACTTCGAGGTATTCTCAGAAGCGATTATTTCTATAACGATGATAATGCGAATAAAAAAGCTGACGCTGGTGAATTCGCTGATTCGTATTCCATCTGGAATATTAGCATTACCAAGCAATTTGATGGAGGAATTCGAGCTCAAATTGGTGCTAATAACCTCTTTAACCATACCGACAGTGAGTTCTTACGCTTTCAGCCTGGAACTACATTTTTCACAAAAATAACCTTTGAATTCTAACTCAAAAAATAAAAATGAGACGACAACTATTAACACTATTCATCTTAACTGCCGTATTTTTTAGTGCTTGCTCAAGCGAGAGTAGCGACGATCCTACATTTACAGGAGAATTCGTTACTGCTTCTAATTTCCAAGCAGGACTTAATGGGAGTTATACTTTTTATGATCTAAACTCAAATTCAGCTGTTACCGACTCTAACTCATCAACTTGGGATTTAGCCTTTACAGATGACGGAAGAGGTGGTTTAGCCATCCGTATAAATAATGGAACAAGTGGCCCAGGAAATGGCGGTGCGATCGTACTTGATGTCGATATTAATGACATTACCGAAGTACCAAGCAATGACCAATTTACGGTAGATTCTGAATCTGCTCTCGCTATTACTTCTGTACCAAATATCACTGGAAGTTGGTTTGTATATACTGGCCAAAGCTCAGAGCCTAATTTTGCGATTTTACCTAAAGATCCACATACTATTTTATTAAGAACTGGTGAAGGTGACTACGCACGACTAGAGATTTTAAGCTACTATGAAGGAAATCCAGATACATCAACACCTGAATTTGCAAATATGATGACTAGACCAGCTGGTGGTTATTATACCTTTAGATTTGAAGTATTAGATTAACTTCTAAATTCATTTACAATGCTAAGGCGAAGAGAAATCTTCGCCTTTTTTTATGTCTATGAAATTCTACTATTGAAGTACTGCTTCTTTTCCATTTTATTGAAGTAAGTAATCTTCCAAATATGAAAATTCTTTCTTTCTTAATTCTAATCATTCTTTTACCACTTCAACTGGTTATGGCACAAAATGAAATTTCTAGAGAACGAAGCTCATTAAAAGGTATTCGGGAAATCGGAATTGTGGTGAATATTGAGAAGCCCATAGGTTTAAGTCACCAAAGCTTACAAACTGGCGTTATACAAAAAGCTATTGAAGACAACTTTTCTAACTTGCCTATTACAATCCTTTCGGATAAAACTCTTCGACGCTCAGACGAATTTCCGATCCTTCATATTCATATTAATGTAATGAGAGCTTCAAACCAGACCTATCCTTTTTCCATTGAATTCAATTTTTATCAACCTGTAAAACTTGTTTTAAATAGAGATCTTCAATCTATGGCATCTACATGGAATAAAGGACAACTTGGTATAGTTACCGAAAATTTACTTCATGTTATTGCGGAAGAAACCGTTTATGTTTCAACTCTTTTTAAAGATGAATTTGAAGAGGTAAACTTATGAATGTAGAAGAATACAGAGATTTCTGCCTTTCTTTTAAAGGTGTAACCGAAGGGTTTCCCTTTGATAGCCAAACACTTGTTTTTAAAGTGATGGGTAAAATGTTTGCACTAACTGATATCGACTCGTTTGAATTTATAAACCTTAAATGTGATCCTGAACGAGCCATAACCTTACGTGAGCAATTTGAAGAAATTAAACCTGGATGGCATATGAATAAAATTCATTGGAACTCAGTATTTACAGATGGTGATTTAGAAGATGATTTTATTAAAGAGCTCATCACTCATTCATATGAATTAATAGCCTCAAGTCTTCCCAAAAAAGAGAAAGAAAAACTCAACTCTCTGTAGTAGACTGCTCTGTCTTTTTCGGTAAAAAACGACCAAAAGTCTTTTTCAAAAACCACCAGAAAAATATTCGTTGTCCAAATAAAGTCCCGTACATAATGAGTAACACATTATAAAGTGGGAGTATGGTTACTATCCAAATAATGGTTCGTAACCAGAAGGGAACATCAGGAGTAACTCCAATTAAAGCAAAAACGAATTCCTTGGCATACATAGCAGTTGTACCAGTGCAAGCAAATACGATTAAAATTATCAGCACTTGCCAATTGCTTTCAATCTGCCATCGTTTTTTTAAACTTTCTATTATTTTCATTCAGTAGATTATTAAAAATTGAAAATAAGACATTAATAGCTCTAATGAACTCATATATTTATAGCGATAATCATCTTTCTTTTGAACTAACAAACAGAAATATGTTGCAATTCCCTTTCGGTGCAAGTAGTTTCCCATTAATTAAGAAGGAATTGATTTACACTAAACGACTGCGGGTTAAGAATGCGTAAATACGTTATGGAGGCCATTGGTACATTCTTTTTAGCAATAGCTATGGGGCTGACAGGTAATGCATTGGCAATAGGATTAATGCTAGCAGTAATGATTTATACAGGCATGCATATATCTGGAGCTCATTTTAACCCAGCGATATCATTCGCTTATTTTATTCGACGGAAAATAACCTTTAATACTTTTAGTGGTTATTTAATCAGCCAATTACTTGGAGCATTCGCTGCTGGTGGTGTTATCCTTTTTCTTGCTAATGATGTTTTTTATGTAGAACCACCTGTAGCGTCAGATATTTATCAGCAGGGTGTTGCTGAACTACTTCTAACTATGGCTCTCGTTCTAGCTTATCTAAATGTGGCTTCTTCTAAAGTTTTGGCTTCGGGTAAATCGTATGGTCTAGTTATTGGGCTCGTTTTATCAGGAATGATCTATCTTGGTGATACAGTATCTGGAGCAGTCTTTAATCCTGCTGTTTCAATAGGTCTATCAACTGTTGACTTTCTAGCTATTCAAGGCTCTTCATTTCAATTCATTCCACTATATACGCTAGCTCCACTTGCTGGCGCTTCACTAGCAGCACTATTGTATCAATATTTAAACGATTAGGTTTTTACAAGGTCGAGATAAAAATAAAAGATAGATCCTTTTCCTGGATCACTTTCTACCGATATGTCTTTTTGATGAGCAGTCAAAATTCCTTTTACTACCGCTAAGCCAAGTCCTGTTCCACCCTTATCTCGTGATCGTGCTTTATCTGTGCGATAGAATCGATCGAACAGCCTTTCTAGATGTTCTTTACCTATTCCAATGCCCGTGTCTGAAATAGATATTTTAACTTGATCATTCTTATGCTTACAAGAAACTTTTATTTCACCGTCTGAAGTATACTTTACTGCATTTGTAATCAGGTTATCTAAGACCTGCTCAATTTTATCACGGTCAGCTTCAACCAAACTACTATCAGATTTTTCGAGAAAAAGATGAATGCCTTTTTCTGATGCAAGAGGATTATATGTTTCCACCACTTCATTAGCAATCTTGGTTACATCAAATGTTGTTTTATTGATGAAACTCTCGTCATAATCATATCTTTGTAATGACTTTATATCCTCAAAAAGTCGCACAACCCGTTCCACTTGTTTCTGTGCTGTTGCCATGTATTGAGATTTTTTCTCTTGATCTAATTTTGGCACTTGAATCATTTCCAGTGCGCCTGAAATAGTATGCAGTGGATTTCTAACTTCGTGGGCTATGTCAGCAAAAAATTGATTCTGTTTTTCATTTAAGACTTTCAGCTTTGCATTATCTGCTTTTAATGTCCCCGCCATCTTATTCAAAGAATCACCAAGCGTACCAAACTCATCATTCCTACTTACGTTAATCTCACGATCTAAATTCCCACCTGCAATATCTAAAGCTGCCTCACTCAATTGCTTTATGGGCTTAGCAAGGTATCTTGCAAATAAAAAGCTTACAATAATAACTACTAAGATTGAACCAATCATTGCGCCATATATCAAATGACGAATACTTGCTTCTGCTCCATATAAACTATCTTTATACTGACTTATTCTAAGGTATCTAGCATCAGATTGATTCTTCTCTATCTTCCTAAATGAGATCAATTTTTCAAGGTTTTCTTCATTGATGATGATCTGGTTTTCAGAAACATCTAGTTGAGCTTGTAACTCACTATTTAAGAATTCTCTTGAATTAGAAAAGTCAGACTCATTAAAAGGATCTGTAATAAGAAGATTTCCGACAGAATCGAATAATGCTACATTATATCCCGTTAACTGTGCTACAAAGGTTATTTTTTCAATCAGATTCTCATTGGTAGATTCCTCTTCAATAGAATGTGCGAAAGCTTTAGCATCGCTTTCAAATTTTTGAATGCCTTCATCCAGTAAAAAAGATCGAATACTTAAAATCGCATACGAGCTAATTACAATCACTCCAATTGAAAGTAATGTGATATATACAGTTGCTAGTTTAGCCTGAATATTCATGAACGCAGATAATCGCGATTGAAGCCATAACCAATGCCACGGTAGGTTTTAATCAGCTTCCCTTCATCCTTCATTTTTATACGTAAGTTTTTGATATGGACGTCAACGGTACGATCAAAGATATACTTCTCTTCATCCGTAATGTGTTCGAGTATTTCGTGCCGACTGTACACCAATTTTGGATGCCTAAAAAATAATTCCGCAATGATATACTCGGTATGTGTGAGATCCACTTTTTCTTCGTGTATATACATTTCTTTAGTATCGACATCCAAATAAGTATGATCATACTGAAGCCAATTACTTTTTTCAGGATTCTTTCTTCTAAGTTGACTTTCGACATGTGCCTTAATCAAATTCAAACTTGCTGGTTTTTTGATATAATCATCACCACCAAGTTCTAATCCTTCAATTTCATCTTTTTCTTCATCCCTGGCTGTTAAAAACAGTACAGGGATTTCATTTACCACAGGATGTTGACGAATATGAGAACAGATTTCTTTTCCATCATGAAAAGGGACCATAATATCCAGAATAGCTAACTCAAGTTCATTTGCATGATCATCAATCACTTCATAAGCTTCTTTACCATCTTTTGCCCAATAAACCTTAAAGTCGTTTAGCTCTAAAAAATTTGCTAACATCTCTCCGGATTCGAGCTCATCTTCAACGAGTAGTATTGTGTGTTTGTAATTCATTTTTACTTGAAGTTTCGAAATTGATTAAGTTCACTAGAAAGTACGCAGAATGAACTATAAAAATAAAATTGTCTGGATAACTGGTGCATCTTCTGGAATTGGAGAAGCCTTTGCTAAAGCATTCTTTAAAGAAGGGGCCAAACTCATCCTATCCTCTAGAAGAAAAGATACTTTAATTGAAGTTCAAAATTCTTTAGGTGCTGATGATAGCAATTGTTATATCCTTCCTCTCGATTTAGCAAACCCGGATTCTTTAGGAAAAAAAGCAGAAGAAGCGTTAGCAGCTTTTGGGAAAATTGATGTATTAGTTAATAATGGGGGTATTAGTCAGCGTTCTCTTTTTGCTGAATCTGATATGAATACTATTCGCCGATTAATGGAAGTGAATTTCTTTGGCTCAGCAGAATTAACTAGAGCAGTTTTACCATCAATGATGGAGCAAAAAAGTGGCCATATTATTGTGACCAGTAGTGTAGCCGGAAAATTTGGGACTAAATTCAGATCAGGATATGCTGCCAGTAAACATGCTTTACAAGGACTTTTTGATTGTATAAGACAGGAGATGTACGAATATAATGTAGCCGTAACTATGGTATGCCCAGGACCTATTAAAACAAATATTACCCAGAATTCATTAACTGCAGACGGTAGCGACTTTGGTAAAATGGGTGATATGCATAAAACCGCGATGGATGCCGATGAAATGGTTTCCAGAATTTGGGGAAAAATCAAAAACCAGAAAGAAGAGATTTATATTTCTAGTCCGAAAGAACGCTTAGCACTGTTAGTGAAGAGAATATCTCCTCGGCTACTTAATATCATCTTAAAGAATAGTAAAGTTACCTAGCTAAAAATTACGGCAACGAAGAGAATACCGACCTTTACCCAACTAAGGTGCCACGCACTTTTAATGCTCATGCCATCGGTTAAGAGCATTTTTTGTATAAACTAAGACAACCTTTTCCGCTTATTTAAAAAGGCTAGTAGTGCTTGGTCAAATTGTCCTTCGGTATCGATTTCTTCGAAATCGATCTCAAATTCACTACATGCCATTTTAAATTTATGTGTGTATTCAGCTACTTTTGCTTTATAGTCTTCTCGAACCTGTGCCGGTATTACTTCGATTTCTGCCTCATTTTCCATGTCTTCGAAAACAAATCGGGTTTCATCGAAATCTAGTTCTCGTTCACTTCTCTTTTCAAGAACATTAAAAAGAAGTACTTCATGTTTACGATGACGGAGGTGTTTCAACGAAGAAATTAAGGCTTCATGTTGGTCTATATTTTCAAATAAATCGGTGATGATTACTACGAGACTCCTATGATTGAGGCGCTCTGCTACTTCATGAATTACTTTGGCTGACGCGGTTTTTCTCTTGGTTTCATCATTATTCTCTTCTCTTATTAACTGCTTCTCAAGTTCTAGATAAATCTGACGAAGGTGATTATAAGTTCCTTTTGCAGGGATAAAAGTTTCGATCTCGGTATTGAATGGAATCAATCCACTGGCATCACGCTGGCGATGCATTAAATACATTAAAGATGCTGCAAAATGAGCCCCATATCGCAATTTACTCCACGCACCAAAATGTTTAAAGTGCATAGATGAACTGGTATCGAGTAAAACATAGCATCTAAGGTTCGTCTCTTCTTCATACTGCTTAACATAAAACCGTTCTTTTTTCCCATACTGCTTCCAGTCGATATGCTTGAAGTCATCACCTGGGTTATATGGCCTATGTTCAGCGAACTCTACACTGAACCCATGGTATGGGCTCCGATGTAATCCTGAAATAAATCCTTCGATAATCTTCTTAGCTCGTAATTCAATTGAAGATAGTTTTGAAAGTATGTCTGGCTTTAAAATCATGGTGTATGGTAAAGCTTATTAGAGAAAGATTGAATTTTTTTTGAATTGGAACCGCTTCCCACTGTTTTAACTGAGTTTCCTTCACATAAACTTCTCATAAAGAGGATAATCTTCATCTAAAGAAGAATAATAGAGGTTTTAAATAGTCTTATACTAACTCATGAAAACCATTCTTGGTATTGCTCAAACCTGTTTCATTGTCGTTTTATTGTTTTCAAACTCTACATTATGTGCTCAAGAAATTCAAAGTCCTAAAGTAACTTTTACACCTGAAAAAGGATTCTGGATTGAAAGTCAGGACGGCTTTATGGGAATGAATCTAGGACTTAGGTTACAACCACAAATTTCATATACCGCTCCAATAAATACTAATGAAGCAGGACAAACAGAATTCTTGATCCGAAGAAGTAGAGTCTTATTTGCTGGGTATTTTTTCGAAAAAAAACTCAGTTACTTTGTTCAACTTGGCATGGATAAAGGACAAGTAACATTACTAAATGCTGAATACAGATGGCAACCCAACTCTCTCACTAAGATTTCAGTTGGTCAATTATTTCCACCTGCTGGTAGACAGTTTCAAACCTCATCTAAAAAGTTTCAGATGATCGATCGATCAAATGTCACTCGCTTCTTTTTTACCGGATGGGATTTAGGTATATCGCTACGAAGATCGATTTTAATAACAGACAATTTAGTTATTAAAACGGCTGCAGCAATAACCCACGGTGAAGGAAAGAATGTTGCAACTGCACCTGGTGATTGGGCATATACTGGGCGTTTTGAGCTCATACCATTTGGTGAATTTAATGCTAATGGAGACTATTCAGAAAGTGATTTATACAGAGAACCAACTCCCAAACTTTCGTTAGGAACTGCACACTATTTGAACAAAGATGCTTACTCGAAATATGGAAATGTCGCTTGGGATGGCCTTAATGATAATATCTATGAATATTATTACGATATGATTTTTAAGTACAACGGGTTCTCATTGCTTGCCGAATATATTCATAGATCAGTTGGAAACGAGCGCCTTCAATTAACACCAACAGCTGAAATTTTCTCCAAGAAAGTGAGCGGGTCTGGTTTTTATGTGCAAGGCGGTAAATTTATATTTAAAAATATTGAACCTACTTTTAGATTTAGCATTTTAAATCCAAATGACGAAGCTCAGGCTTCAAAAAATCAATTCATATCTCAAGAGAAATATGTAATTGGTATTAATAATTTTATCATGGAGCATACGATAAAATTTCAAACTCAAGTAGGTTTAGTAAACGAAAATTTTCTTAATCAAAATTCCAGAACATATATTGAGGTTCTTGCTCAGTTCAGCATTAGCTTTTAAGATAAAGGGTACTAGAAGTGACACTTAACAAAAAACAACTCGCCGGATTAATTATTGGAGTAATTGGATTAGTTATCCCTTTTTTCTTGAATATTGAGGGGCTTTCTTATGCTGGGCATGTCGCTCTTGGAATATTTTTATTAGCAGCTTTCTTTTGGATGCTGGAACCCGTTCCTATTTACGCTACATCTGTCTTAGTGATTTTACTCCAAATTCTTCTTCTTAGTAAAGAAGGGTTTATTTTTACAACTGCTACTGAAGCGTACATTCCTGATGCTTATACAGCCTTTATAGGAACATTAGCTAATCCAATTATCATCCTATTTCTAGGTGGTTTTGTTCTGGCAGATGCCGCTGTTAAATATAACTTAGATAAAAATTTAACACGTTTTCTTCTTCGTCCTTTTGGGAACCAACCCAAATATATAGTACTAGGTCTAATGGTCGTAACGGGCTTGCTTTCTGCATTTATGAGTAATACTGCTACTACCGCAATGATGATGACCGTAATCATACCGATAATTGTTCGGCTTGATAAAACTGATCCACTCAAAATTGGTTTAGCACTTTCAATTCCATTCGCTGCTAATATTGGAGGAATAGCCACTCCAATTGGGACTCCACCAAATGCTGTTGTTATTGGAGCTCTCTCCCAACAAGGTATTAATATTCCTTTTGGTGAATGGATGGCTCTTGCCGTTCCATTAGTTATCATAGCTTTACTCTTTGTATGGTTTCTTCTTATCCAAATATTTAAACCAAGTACTAATTCGATAACTCTAGATATGAGTGGGAAGTTTAATACTTCAAAAAAAGCATTCCTTCTTTATACAGCTTTTGGATTAACCGTTTTATTTTGGGTAACTGAAAGTTTCCACGGTGTTAAAAGTGCCATCATTGCACTTGTTCCAGTTGTTTTTCTAACACTTACAGGAGTAGTAACAAAAGAAGATATTAGAAAGCTTCCTTGGGAAGTACTTTGGTTGGTAGCCGGAGGTATATCATTGGGTATTTCAATGAAAAGCACAGGACTAGCAGAATGGATTGTAGCAAGTATTGAGTGGAGTGCTTTTGGCACAATTACCTTACTAGTTGTTTTCAGTGCAGTCGCTGTGTTGATGTCGAACTTCTTATCAAATACGGTAACGGCTACACTTTTAATTCCTTTAGCTGTTAGCCTTGCAACATCTGGAGTAGCTGGAGAAGGTTTTAATCTGATTATTGTAAGTCTTGTAATTGGGGTCAGTGCTAGTATGGCGATGATGCTTCCCATTTCTACTCCGCCCAATGCTATAGCAATGAGTACCGGAACTATTGAAACTGGCGATATGGCAAAAGCAGGGATAACTGTTGGGATTTTCGGAATTTTTCTTGTCGTGCTTTATGCCGTTTTTTACTGGCCATTAATGTTAAATTGAGAGGAAACCATGGATCATCAAATATATATTTTAGTAATTGAAGACGAACATGAGGTTATGGATGCTCTTATCAAAGATCTTGAAAATTTTGAGCAAACCTTTCCTATTGAGTCGGCTAATAACACCAAAGAAGCTAATTTGGTTGTGAACCAAATCATTGATTCAGGTGATGAAATTGGGCTTATTCTATGTGACCATGTGTTACCCGGAGAAAATGGTGTCGATTTCCTTATTGGACTTGAGACTAGACAAGAGTTTCACAATACAAGAAAGGTTTTGGTTACCGGACAAGCCGGACTTGAAGACACCATTAGCGCCATAAATATGGCAAATCTCAATCACTACATTCCAAAACCTTGGACAAAAGAGAGCTTTCTGGAAGTAGTTATTAAACAGCTCACAGATTTTATTATAGAGATGAAATACAATCCATTAGAGTTTATGGCTGTACTAGATTCTGTTAGACTTGCCGAATCAATGCGAAATAACTCTTTAACTGATAATTAATGATAAAAGGATTCCAGAAGGCAAACCGTAAGGAAGTACTTGATCTTATCAACCGTACAGTTGATAGTACACCTGAATTACAGTCTTTAGTGGTCTTCTTCAACAGTAAAGATGTTCTTTTTAAAGAAGGTGATTCTCTATCCTTTTTATACTTATTGCTGGACGGTTCAGTGTCACTATCTCATAAAAAAGGAGATGCGCCGGCTTTTGAAGTTTTAAAACTAGAGCCCGGTCATTTTATAGGAATTGTTGCCTTTAATACTGGAAATAATTCCTTAACTACAGCTACCTCTCTCGATAAAATTAAAACTCTTCGTTTTAGTCAGGATGATTTTGAGAAATATTTAAATCAACATCCATCTCTTCGCTCGCCTCTTCAACAATTGATGATGAGTAATATGACTGAAAGGTTTAAAGTAAATCTTGAATTAGAATCGAGATTGAATTCTTTAAATCATACACTCGAAGAAGAAGGAGCTGAACTTAAAGAAGCATATCAACAGCTTGAGGATTCTCATCAAAAATTAGTGCATCAAGAAAAAATGGCTACTCTTGGTGAGCTTGTTGCTGGTTTTGCTCATGAAGTAAATAATCCTGCAGCGTCTCTACTCCGCTCTTCAGAATCTTTAATTACCAACTTTCAATATCAATCTGAAAAAGATCCATTGGCAAAGATGTTTCAATTGGGACTACACTCAGCCCCTTTAAGCAGTACAGAAGTTAGAGAGAGAATGATACAAGTTCAGAAGAGATTCCCATGGGTTTCAGAGCGATCTATGATTAGGAAACTAGCACAAATAGCTGATGAAGGCTATTTAATTATAGAATCATATAGGAAAAAAGTATCTATCGAATTGCTTGTTCAACAACATGAAGCTGGAAAATTCATCCATAATATCCAGCTATCAAGTGAGCGCATTGCAAATTTAGTTAAGAGCTTGAAAAGCTATAGTCGACAAGACAATAACCAAGCAGAATTAGTAGATATCCGAGAGGGTATTAATGATACCATTTTGGTTCTTAGTAATAGATTAAAGTATCTAAATCTTGAGCTCGATTTAAAAGATATCCCAAAAACCATGGTAAAACTGGGAGAATTAAACCAAGTTTGGACAAATATAATTGTGAATGCTTGTGATGTATTACCTGATGGTGGAAAACTTAAAATATCTACAAAAGTAGAAGGTGAACATGCAATCATTATCACAATTTCTGATAATGGTCCTGGTATTCCTGAACAATTATTAAGTAAGATTTTTGAACCTAATTTCACTACCAAAAATCAAGGAGCCAAGTTTGGTTTAGGTTTAGGTCTCGCGATTTCAAACGAAATTGTTCGGCAACATGGAGGGTTCATTCGTGCATCAAACATGAAAGATGGTGGAGCGAAATTCGAAATACTATTACCTGTTAAGAAAGGCTAGCTATTCTTGATGAAAAAATGAGAACAGCCATATTATTCATATAACTCTGGGTACGAAAAAATGGTAATTCCGTTCATCTTTTTAATGAATGGTCGGTCTAATTGAATTAAAATTGAATCTCTTGAAATCCATTCCATGTTCGGGATACTATCTTCCACAGAAAATATATTCCCCTCTCTTGGATACTCCATCGAAGTATCAATTACAGAAATGTAGGTATCGGAAATCTCGAAAGCCCCATCACCTGGAACTAAGAATCTGTATACTCCTAATTTCATGGTAGAATCGGGCGAATAATATTCTTCTCTAACTACTGGCTTATCGAAAAGCCCAAGGAATTCAGCTCCAGATGGTATTAAATTGCTTAATGATGAGTATACCTGATATCCCTTCCACCCAATTATTGCAAATATTATGAATATAATACCAAATATTATTTTCAGAATATATCGTTTCTTTTTTGGCATAAATTGAACTTGAATCTGCTACTTATTTCCCTTTAGCTATATAGTACAATTGCATAATTCGTAGCTCATCATAACCAATCTGCTTGTTCAGGAAATCATATACTGGACGAAGCATCAAAGCAGTTTTTGCATCCATTGCCTTCATTACCAAGTCACGTTGTCTATCCGAAAGATTTGAGGCTTCTATCAAGCCTTCTAAGCGAAGATCATTTCCTTCATCTAAGAACTTTTTGAGATGAGTTAAAATTGTAACCTCTTTCACACCATGCTCTTCGGCTAATATTTCAACAGAACGCCCTTCATTAAAAGCCTGCCCAACTTGTATATATTTCTCTGTTGAAACGGTCTTCTTAACTCGTTTTTGAAGCGATTTTTGGCGCTCCATAATGTCGTGTTCAGCTGTAAAATTCTTTACAACCCCGACAAAAACATCACCAAATTTTTCTTTCTTAACGGTTCCAACCCCATACAAAGCTTCTAATGCATTTTTGTTTTGAGGAAAGTAATAAGCCATTTCGATAAGCGTAGTATCAGGGAAAATTGCATATGGGGGAACATCTTCGTCATCGGCTAATTCTTTCCGCTTAACTCGAAGTAGTTCAAATAATTCTTCGTTGTAGTTATTCTCAACATCACTAGATGTTCTTACAACAGTATCTCCATCAATTGCTGTACTTGATCGATCTAGCGTACCAAATACATTTTCAGAACCACTCAGAACAACATGACCTCGTTCTTCCATGTTCAAGCTGCCATATTCTCCTTTACTAATATAGTTTTGGCGAAGAAGTAATCTTGAAAGTTGAACCCATTGGTCTTTAGACCACTCCAATCCAATTCCATACGTTGAAAGCTGATCATGTTGGTTTTCAAGTACTTTTTGGTTTTTTGAACCACGAAGTATATCAATGATATGACCGGCTCCAAATTGTTCGCCACATTTTACCATACACGACATAAACTTCTGAGATTGAAGTGTCATGTCTTCTACATCATCATCAACTGAAAGGCAGTTGTCACACATACCACATTCTTCATTTGGATATTCTTCGCCAAAATATCCCATCAATGGTTTTCTTCTGCAATCCAGTGATTCAAGGTATTTCACCAATTTATTCAGGTGATCTTCTGCAACCTGTTTTTCATTGCCTTCTTTCTGGTTAATGAAATATTTGATCTTCTGAGTATCTGCATAACCGAATAAAAGAATACAATCAGAACGAAGTCCATCTCGCCCAGCTCGACCTATTTGCTGATAATATGACTCAATATTCTGAGGCATATCGTAGTGAACTACAAAACGAACATTCGGTTTGTTGATCCCCATTCCAAAGGCGATAGTTGCTACTATAATTCGTATATCATCCCTAATAAATTCTCTTTGATTAATAGCTCTATCTCTGGAATTCAAACCGGCGTGGTATGGTTTAACTGAGTAGCCTTCTCCTTCTAAGAGATAAGCAATTTCATCTACCTGACGCCTTGAAAAACAGTAAATAATACCAGATTGATTTTTACGTGTGTATAAAAAGTCTAATAACTGATTTTCAGGATCCTTCTTATCCGCAATTTTTAGAAATAAATTATCACGATCAAAACTAGAAATAAATGCTTCTGAATCGGTAAGATTTAAGCTTTGCTTGATGTCTTCTTGAACGCGTGGTGTAGCTGTAGCAGTAAGGGCAATACAAACTGCTTCAGGAAAATCTTTTCGAACTTCAGCCATTTGTCGATATTCTGGCCTGAAATCATGTCCCCATTCTGAAATACAGTGTGCCTCATCAATGGTAAAGCAATCTAGAGTATGACCTTTTAAAAGGTCTCTAGTTTTTTCCATCATCAATGTTTCGGGTGCGAGATATAAAAGTTTTATCTCACCAGACTGTACTCTCTTTACATTATAATCATATTCTTCTGGTCGTAAAGAACTGTTTAAATACACCGCGGGTATATCGTACTCTCGAAGCTGTTCAACTTGATCTTTCATCAAGGAAATAAGAGGGGAAACTACAATAGTCATTCCCTCAAAAATAAGCGCGGGTATTTGGTAAACTATGGATTTACCACCACCTGTTGGCATTATTACTAGTGCATCTTTCTTGTTTAATATCTGTGTAATTGCCGCTTCTTGTTGAAGACGAAAATTATCATACCCAAATGTCTCTTTAAGAATACTCTTTGCTTGTTCGATCATGTAGAATGTTAGACTGGAATCACTATTAACTTAGTATTTAAAATACCTAAGAAATAAGTAAAAAGTGAGGCTTTATTCCCTATCATTTGCAGAAGTATTTCTAATTTTGAACTTCCATTCGCTATAGATATACTCATTTAGGTTTTTGGAATGGGAAATTTAGTTCGACATACATATGCGGTGCTTTTTGCTTCTTAGCTAGTAATAATACAAGTATTAAATTAATTATTATGTTTGGAATCAATGCTCTTGATATCGTTATAGGACTAATCTTTGTATACCTGCTTTTCAGTTTATTTGTGAGTATTGTAAATGAACTACTAAGTCAGATTTTTCAAATTCGTGCAAAAGAGCTAAAGTTCTCAATAGAACGAATGATCGGGCTTACTTTACGCAATGTTTTATATGAAAATTCTAGAATCAATAAAGTAAAATATCGATCTAGTATTTTCTACGGAACCCCACTTTGGGTACCATATCGTGCCTTAGTGAATTTGATTTCACCAAAAATTGAACTTGGTTCTAATAGCATTGAAAAAAAAATTACTAATCAAGCACTCCCATCTAAAATTTCAAGAGAGACTTTTACTGAATCTATTATAGACATTCTAGGCGATGAAGAACTTCGAGCAGAACTTTTTGCCCAGGTACCTTTTCTTGAAAGAGAATTTGAAAAAACAAAGGGAGATCTAGATTTATTAAAAAAAGAGATTGAAAATTGGTTTGATGAAGTTATGACTTATACCAGCGAATGGTATAAACAGAAACTGCGGATCATTTTAGTTACACTAGGATTTATTACCGCTGTTTTATTTAATGCTGATACCTTCTCAATTGTTAAAAAACTATCTGACGACCCAGAGGCTCGTAGTGCTATTGCCTTACAAGCAGAACAATTTGTTGAGTCATATGAAAATATGGATGGAAAGATTGTACTTAAAGATAGTAGTACAGATACATTAGAACCCAACGAGACAGTTATATCAAGAGAATTAGCTGACATAAAAAGAAAGTATGTGTCTCAATATTCCGACTCTATTGAGTACCACTTACTTAACAGTACTTTTAAGGATTTAGAATCTGTCACAAACCTGGGCACTAAAGACTCTTTAAAACAACAACTTGAATTTGCTATAGCTGATTCTGCCAATACTTTTGCACTAAAACTAATTAGAACAAAACACCCAAGTTTGGTAGCCATTGATTCTGTCTTTCAACAACTTTCTAACTTAAAACAACAAGAAATCACAATGGCTTCTTCAGTTCTAGGTCTTGGTTGGGATATTGAGACTCATGGCAGCTATTGGAAGGCTGTTAAAAATCAAATTAAATGGTACTCTATTTTTGGCTGGCTAATTACAGCTTTGGCTATAAGTATGGGGGCACCCTTCTGGTTTGATTTACTCAAGAAAGTGGTCAACATCAAAGAAGAGCTAAAACCAAAGGAAAGCAAGAATGAAAAATAAACTACTAATTAATTCGAATATTAAGTCTCTATTTCTTGTCTTTTTAACTCTGCTTTATATCGGTGGTTGCAAGACCATTAAACTGGTTCCTGATTTTGATGCATCCATATCTGAGCAAATCATGGATACAGCAAAGAAAGTTGATGCTCATTATATAACCATGATAGGAATGTTTAATAATTCAATAACAGCACTTCCTTATGAAGAGGTACATGAAGGTTATGAAGAAATTGAAATTGAACTCAACTCTATTTTGCTCAAAAATAAAGTTCGGGAGTTGAATAATGAATCAATTCAAGTTAGTTCAACTGTACTAGAAACTTTTATTAAGTACAAAGAAAGACATAAATCTAAGGCTACTGGTCAGTCTAAAATAATGCTTGAAGATGATTGGGTTGTTATGAAAGACTTGATGTTTTTGCTTTCAGTTTCTGAAGATGCAAAACGCTATGCTTCTGAAAAAGAAAAACAAGAAAATAATGCAGGAGACGAAGAATGAATTTTGATATAAATGAAGTAATTGCCGACATCCTCAAAAAAGTGAAAGGAATTGCCGAAGATGATTGGGAAGACATCAGAAATGTGGTTTCAACGATCATGGAAAATAAAAAATCACGCTTTGATCTTTATGCTAAACGAAGACTATCAGGCGATTACACCCAGGAAGATCTTGAGATGCGACTAGATGATGAAAAAGAGATTACAATTGCAGAATTGCACGTAATCTCTATAATCAAAAAAGCGGAAGCTCAAAAAATAGCTAATGCAGCCATTGATATTGTAAATAAAGCAATAAAAACAGCTATTGACGCAGTAATTTAGAATTACTTACTCAAATACAGGCTCTTAAATTCGAATGGTTTTCTGAAATGTTCATCATTGAAATCTTTGGCGAAGTAAATACTTTCACCTGTAGACTTCATTTCAGGGCCTAGCTCTTTCTTTACACCGGGAAATTTATCGAATGGGAATACGGGTTCTTTGATAGCCCAACACGTCAATTTCGATTTCAGATCAAAGTCTTTGAGTTTTGCGCCAAGCATTACTTTTGTACCTATTGCCGCTTCTGGAATCTGATTAGCTTTTGCTAAAAATGGCACCGTACGTGTAGTTCTTGGATTGGCTTCTAATATATACACATTACCGTCTTTGACAGCATATTGCACATTTAAAAACCCTTTTATTTCCATCGCTGCTGCTATCTTTTCCTGATACATTGCAATGGTATCTTGGATTTCCTGACTCAATGAATATGGTGGAAGTACAGCTGTTGAATCTCCCGAATGTACACCTGCAGGTTCGATATGTTGCATCATACCTGAGATGTGAAGTTGATCACCATCATATACAGAATCTACATCTACTTCGATAGCATGCTCTAAGTACCTATCAATTAGAAAAGCATTTTCTGGATGGGATTTTAATATGTTTGCTACATATCTACGAAGTTCTTCTTCTTTCACTGCAATACGCATTCCCTGACCACCAAGCACATAACTTGGGCGTATCAACACTGGGTATCCAATTCGATCCGCTATTTCAAGTGCACCATCAACATCAACTGCTGTTCCATATTCTGGAAATGGAATTTCAAGTCTAGTTAGTAAATCAGAAAACTCACCACGGTCTTCAGCGAAATCTATCATCTCAAATGCTGTCCCAAAAATATTGATACCAGCTTCAACAAATCGCTTACCTAGTTTAAGTGCTGTTTGTCCACCCACTTGAATGATAACTCCTTCAGGTTGCTCGTGATCAATTATATCTAAAACTCGTTCCCAATAAACAGGCTCAAAATAAAGTTTGTCTGCAAAATCGAAATCGGTAGAAACCGTTTCGGGATTACAGTTAATCATGATTGCTTCATATCCCATATCTTTTGCAGCTAGAACAGCATGTACACAAGAATAATCGAATTCAATTCCCTGACCAATTCGGTTAGGTCCGCTTCCAAGTATTACAACTTTTTTACGATCTGTAACCACACTTTCGTTCTCACCTTCATAAGCAGAATAGTAGTACGGCGTTTTCGCTGGAAACTCTGCAGCACAGGTATCAACTAATTTGAATGATGGCTTTAGGCCCATTTCAAGTCTTTTATCGCGAACCTGATTATCTGTAATCTCTTCACCACTTCTACTTAATAACCATGCGATCTGAGTGTCTGAGAAACCTGCCTGTTTCATCTCAAACATCTCATCTTTTGAGATTTCGCTTAGTGTTGTTCCTTCTGTTCTATTTTCCAAAGAAACCATGTATCGGATTTGTTGCAAAAACCATGGATCAACTTTGGTGATATCTGCAATTTCTTCAACAGATGCTCCCAGTTTGAAGGCATTTCTAATTTGAAGCGAGCGATCCCAATATGGTTTCATTAATCGCTCACGAACTTGATTTCTTTCAATTTCTTCGTATCCATCGGCACCTAATCCATCACGACCAACTTCCATGCTTTGCCAAGCTTTGTTCAAGGCTTCTGGGAAATTTCTACCGATACTCATCACTTCACCTACAGCTTTCATCTGAGTAGAAAGCTCTTCATCAACACCTGGGAATTTATCGAAATTAAACCTTGGCACTTTACATACTACATAATCAATGGATGGCTCAAAACATGCGGATGTATTTCCAGTAATTTGATTCTTTAGCTCATCTAAATTATATCCTACAGCTAATTTTGTTGCCACTTTTGCAATTGGATATCCTGTTGCTTTCGAGGCTAATGCAGAAGAGCGACTTACTCTTGGGTTGATTTCAATAGCTACAAAACGATCACTTCCTGGTTCCATCGCAAACTGCACATTACATCCCCCAGCAAATGTTCCTATCGAACGCATCATTTTGATGGCTGCATTTCTAAGAATCTGAAGTTGCTTATCTGTCAATGTTTGCGTTGGTGCAACAGTTACAGAATCACCTGTATGAACCCCCATTGGATCCATATTTTCGATAGAACATATAATTACAACATTGTCATTTGAATCACGAAGGAGTTCTAACTCATACTCTTTCCAACCAAAAATACATTCTTCAATCAAAACTGAGTGAACAGGACTCATTTCAAGTCCACGAAGTACCATTTTATCGAAATCTTCTTCTTTCCAAACAATTCCGCCACCGGCTCCACCCATGGTAAATGAAGGACGAATTACTATTGGAAGTCCGCCTAGTTCTTCTTTAATCTCTTTAGCATCAAGGAGTGATTCTGCTTGTCTGCTTTTACATTGCTCAATACCAATTTCTTCCATTTTATCTCGGAATAACTGCCGATCTTCAGTCAATTCAACTGCAGCAATATCTACTCCAATTATTTTGATTCCTTCCTCTTCCCAGAATCCCATTTTTTCCAAATCACGGCACAGGTTCAAACCTGTTTGCCCACCCATTGTAGGGAGAACTGCATCGGGTTTTTCTTTTGCCACAATTTCCCGGATCGAGTCCGTTGTCATCGGAAGCATATATATAGCGTCAGCCATGATCGGATCCGTCATGATTGTAGCAGGGTTCGAATTGATGAGTACAATTTCGTATCCCTCTTCCTGTAAAGATCTACAAGCTTGAGACCCTGAGTAATCAAATTCACAGGCTTGACCAATTACAATTGGGCCTGATCCGATAATAAGAATTTTGTGTATGTCGTTGCGTCTTGGCATTAGTTCTCTATAAATCTATTAAACAGTTACTGGCCTTTGGTCTTTCATCAAATCAATAAATTGATCGAAAAGGTACGCAGAGTCATGTGGCCCCGGAGATGCTTCTGGGTGATACTGAACCGAGAATCCAGGAAAATTTTTAAATCTTAATCCTTCAACTGTTTGGTCGTTTAGATTAATATGTGTGATTTCAGCAGTCTCAGCTTTCACACTACTTTCTTTAACTGCAAATCCATGATTTTGTGTTGAAATTTCAACAAGTCCAGATTCCAGATTTTTAACGGGATGATTTGCTCCACGATGACCTACAAACATTTTTTCAACTTCTATACCTTCACTCATCGCAATTAGTTGATGACCTAAGCAAATTCCAAATAACGGCTTACCAGTTGATTTTGCATAATTCACCACCTCAAGTGCGTATTCACCTGTTGGATTTGGATCGCCTGGGCCATTCGAAAAGAAAAACCCATCTGCTTCCCATTCCTTCACTTCTTCAACTGTTGTTTGAGCGGGAAATACTCGTAATGTGCACCCTCGTGCAGCTAAACTATTTATGATATTTTGCTTAATCCCATAATCGAAAGCAGCAACTCTAAACTCTGTTTCACCTACAGCTTCGTATGTTTGCGCTTCTGTACGAGTCACTTTTGAGGCAAGCTCAAGACCGTCCATATCTTCCCAATCTTTAGCCATTTGAATAAGTTTTTCTTCATCTAATTCTGTAGATGAAATAACTGCATTCATTACTCCTTTTTCTCTGATATGCCGTACTAATGCACGAGTGTCTACACCAGAAATTCCTACAATTTCGTTGTCTACAAGATACTCTTGTAAACTTCGATCAGCCATTGGATTACTGAACTCCCATGAAAAAGCTCGAGTGATAATTCCTGCTACCATCACTTTTCGATGTTCATCATCTCGAGGCATGGTTCCATAATTCCCAATATGTGGATAGGTCATCATCATCAATTGACCGAAATAACTTGGATCTGTAAAAATTTCCTGATACCCGGTCATGCTGGTATTAAAGCATAATTCGCCACCTGTAATACCTTCGTGGCCGACCGCCCAGCCGTGTGCTATTGTTCCATCACTAAGTGCAAGGATGGCTTTTTTTCTTGGTTGAAGAGACATGTTCAGATTATTGTTTGAGTGAGATGGATATCAAAAAAAATCCGACTACGAATATCGCGCCGGATTTTAATAACATATGATTCAATTAAAAAAATCATCAGTTGGACATCCTTTTTAGGGGCTGACTAACTAATGATTTTGAACTATGCGTTGCGAAACGTTCGATTGTATCGAATCCTTTAATTGAAGTTTCAGAAAGATACACACTGAACATATTGGATTCAATTTAGAATCTGCTTTCTTTTCCACATTTAATACACATCTAGCGCTTTGGTTCCTAGATAATTAAATCTGAAGTACTAGTTTATTCTTCCTTTACCTTTCATCCAGCCAGCCCAAACAGGTTTCCCATCATCATTTCGTAATATTAGAGTTTCCTCTTCCTTTTGAATCGTTTTGGCAATCAGTACTTCTTCACCTTCATAAGTAATCATTGAGCCTACTATTTCTAAACTATCACCTTCAGTTAGTTCCATATCTTTATCATTAAAAAACCAAACTGGTCCTAAATGCACTTCGATTAACTTATCATTACAGTTTGTTAGAAGATGGAGTCCAACGGTTATTTCTTTTTCGGGAACTGAATATTTTAACTCTTGAACTACTACTTGTACTGTTTGAATGGTTTGTGGATTAAACATTCGAATGTTTGGAGTGTCACTATTCGAATTCATCATCCTATTATTTTTATGACCTTGACCGCAAACTAATATGGGAATAATTAGTAAAGCGAAAATAATCCACCCAACTTTTGATTTTACAACCATCTTAGCCTCTCTTTTAATTTAACTTTTCGGTTGATACTCTAACTAACTAAACTTTATGAAGGCTAAATGAAGTAGTTTTTTTAATAAATTTTCTTTGTTAATAGATAGTGCTAATAAGTGATCGTAATCAACATTATGATTTGTATTCAAAATAAAATATGTTTTTGCTATTGAATAAATTGGGGATATAAATAACACACACACTAAAATAGAGGTAACATGAAAAAAATAACTTCAAATATATTACTCGGATTAACATTACTATCAATCACTTTAGCCTATAACACAACCAATATATATGCACAAGACGCTACTGAAGGGATCGTTTTTGGACCAGGTATTGCATATGGAGATGGTGTTGAAAATTTAGGCATTAGCGTTGATGGGTATTATCCTATAAACGACAAAATCAGGGCTGGTGTAGGTCTTACCTATTTTTTTCCTGATAAACAGACAATTTTTGGTACAGAGTTTACTTCAAAATTCTTCGCATTAGATCTTAATGCTAATTATTTCTTTTATTCAAAAGATGCAATTTCAGCTTATGGTTTAGGTGGAATAAATATTTTATTCCTTTCAGTAGAAGGTGGGGGATTTAGCGATTCAGATAATGAAATGGGATTAAATCTTGGTATTGGCGGAGAATACGCCTTAGACTTTGGCGATATTTTCGCAGAAGTAAAAATCACTGGTATAGCAGGTGATGCAGACCAACTTGTTATTGGAGCGGGTGTAAGATTCGGACTCTAGTATTGTTCTAGACTTAAAATTAAATTGAGGGTCAATTATTTGAATTGGACCCTCTTCTTTTACTGCATATTTAAGGGCAATCGTTCTTCCTATGAGTCAAGCTAATCCAGCTAAAAGTAGAAATTATAAGAGTAAAGTAGTTTTTCATTCTTTTGTTTTTAAAGTATTAAAAAGTGTTCCCGTCAAAGTAGCTATACCACTTACTAGGCCACCTAAAACCCCAGTAATCAGAATTACCAAATATGGTGAGCCAACTCCAAGCAACTCCGCAATACGAGTAGACATAATCCCATCATTTGAAAAATGTATGTAAACAGCTTGTCCGCCCCAAAGTAAGAAAAGAGCTAAAAACCCCAGACCAAAAGAAAGCCAAGCACTTTTTTTAAACTGATATCCAAATATTAACCCTGGAATTGCAATACTCCACCATGGGAGGATGAGATTTAGCAAAAATGAGGTGATGAGAATTAATAGTGTCAGAATCATAATCAGCTACAATTTTGATTTTTGAATGCTAAATGTTGAATTAAATCTTCAATTCGACATTCAAAATTCAGCATTTATATTTAGTTCGAAGAAAATTTAAGTTCATATAGAAAATCTGTTGGAGCTTCTTTCAAAAACTTAAGTTCATAAAGTTCTCCTGTTCGCCATGTTTCTAGTGTTGAATCGTAATTCGGTGAGCCAGGGTTTCCAGAGGCCCCACCAGGATAAACTCCCCAGCCTTTCACTTCTGGTCCAAGTTCAACAACCATACGCCATGAAGGCCCCCAACTTTCCCTTGTTGCATTTATTGATTCTGAACCTCCACTGGAATACACATTCTGTTTACCAAAACCTGGAATAAAAGCAATGTGATCGAAGTCATTATTTATAAGCACACCCCAGTTCCAATTGTCTCCAAACTCTCCATATGCATTTGTTAGCTCCTCAACTGATTCTATAAAAGTATCAGTTACAATTTCTTCCCTAGTTTCAATTTTATCTGTATTAACATTATCAAAGAACTTGAAATCTGGTTCTGATTTAATAACCTCAACAACTCGGTCTCGAGATGGATATCTAAGTGAAGCATTTGTGGTTCCATATTCGTCACTAAATATTCCATAGTAGAAGTTGGACCACCACCATCTAAATATTCCAGGACTTTTCTTGCATGAGTCGTTGTAGAAATCCCATTGTTCAACTTCACCTAGTATACCGAGTTCATTTTCTGATAACGACTCTCTTTCAATCCATTCTAACATATTTGGCAAAATAGTAGCTGCATGATAACTGTAGGAATCCATCTGCATATTTCGGATATCATCTTTAGTAATATTATCCATCTCAGCTAACAAATCGTTAATTCTACGACCTCTTTCAAACGGTGCATGATCATCTTCCAGATAATAAGGATAGTCTGGTGCAGCAGATTCCTGATTAGCTGAACTTACAAAACCACGTTCAGGATTTTTGACGTTTGGATTATGTTCAGTTGGTATCCAACCTTGCCAATCATATAGTGGATCCGTTCCATCACTAACTGTTCTTCCTTGATGTTTCCATTTATTTGGAAATTTACCGCTAATCCAAGTCGCAATATCTCCTTCATTATTTGCAAAAATGAAGTTCTGTGCCGGTGCTACAAAATGAGATGCTGCTTCTTTAAAATCATCATAGGTCTCCATCCGATTAAACCCAAAGAAAGTTTTTAAATCGTTAGAAGGTTCGTGTGCAATCCATCTTAATGCATGGTATCTCGTCTTACTTTCTTCATTAATTTGTGACCTAACCTCAGTTACCGGACCATGATGCGTATAAATAACTGTATCCAGAACAGTTTCTTTTCCGCGCACTTTAATTTCTTCGATACGTATTGTGGTTGGCTTCCACTGCTCATCATGCCAATATTCAAGCTTAGTGTTATCTTTAAACTTGATTTCGTACCAATCCCTTACATCCGTACCAGCATTTGTGGTTCCCCATGCAGCATTTTCATTAAATCCAATGATTACACCCGGTGCGCCTTGTAAAGAAACACCATAGATATTTAGACCAGGTGCGTGAAGTTGAACCTCATACCAAATTGATGGAAGAGTAAGAGCAAGATGAGGATCATTTGCTAAAATTGGATATCCTGAGTTTGTTTTTGAGCCATTTACAGCCCAATTATTACTCCCAACTCCTTCTGGTCGCTCGAAATTTTTCAACTCAAGAGCTGATGCTGGTGTATAAATGGAATCTGGAGCTTGAACCGGAACGGGTTCAAAATCCCATTTTTTTGATGTCGGGATGATAGGATCGTTTAATTCCGGCTTAACTGTAAAAAACTTATCAATAAAATCTTCTCCAAAATAAGCAAGAGTATTACTTGTAATGGCATCGCTACTTCCACCAGCTAATGTACGAGTCATATTTTTAAGCAAGTGTGCTGTTTTAATTGGCGCCCATTCTTCTGGAATAAAATCGAGGATTTTATATTCAACAGGATAATCACTTGGTGAAAGATTCGAAATATAGGAGTTGACTCCATCCGAATAAGCATTTATTGCAGCCCAGATTACAGGATCATTTTGAATCATTTCCACTGCTTTTTCAGCACCGAAATTCATTCCCTGTCTACGTGTTTGTAAATCTCTATTTAAGGTTCTATCTCCAAGCCTTTCCGAAAGTCTACCAGCTGCATCATACGTTTGCATTTCCATTTGAAAAAGCCGGTCTCTTGCTGTGACATAGCCTTGAACGAAATAAAGATCATGTTCATTTTCGGCAAAAATGTGAGGAATTCTTCGTTCATCATAATAAACTGAAACTTCACCTTCTAAATCTTCAAATGAAAACTCATCAGAGTCTGGAATTGCTATTTCTGCATTTGCCCAGAAGCCGGCATCGGGATCAAAGAACTTACCTAGAGGAGGAATAGAGCCGAATTTTGTGTTGAGGCTTATTATTAAAGTTATTAGAACAATAAAAGAGATTAGAGCTTTTACCATGAGTTCTAGTGTCAGGGTGTATTAGTGTTATAGTATTAGAATTCCTGCAGTTTTGTAAGGAATTACCTTATTACCGATCTAATAATATTGAAAGCAAACCAGAATACAAATTATGGGCAAGATTACTCAGTTCGAAGATTCAAACTGTTGGCAATTATCGAGAACTCTTGTTAAAGACATTTACCGGATTTCTAATATTGGTTACTTCAGAAAGGATTACGGACTTAGAGACCAAATACAAAGGGCTTCTGTTTCCATAATGACTAACATTGCCGAAGGTTTTGCAAGATATAATACCAACGATTCTATCCGATTCTTGAATTTCTCTCAGAGTTCAGCTTCTGAGGTGCGAAGTCTCTTATATGTTGCTGAAGATTTAAATTACATTACAAAAGAAGAGGCAGAAGATTTAAGAAATCGAGCATCTGAATGCAAAAAGATGATTTTAGCACTTATTAGGCATATGAAATCCAGACCAAAATTAGAGCCCTAACACCCTAACACCAATTCTCTTTCAAACCATAGAGTTACCACAACATCATTTTCATACAGAAGACACTTCCCCCACTTTTGAGGTATTCATTTGTTCTAAACTCATGAACTATAAACCCCGCTTCTTCCAAAGCTTTATTTGCCTCGACACAACCCTCTTGAATAAGGACATTTTTTCCATCCGGACAAGTAGCATTACAAGCAAATAACTCAGCAGCTTCATGTTCATTTGTATCAATTACATGTGAAAAGATAGAATTGATAAGCTTCAATCCTTCTTCATTAAATGCTTTAGAATGTATCATTACTGTTTCTTCATTAAGCACACAAAAACAAGTATCCAGATGGTAAAAACGATCATCAATTAGTTCAAGAGCAATTACAGGAGTTTGAAAAATCTTTGAAATATGAACATATACATCCAATGATGATCGGTAACCATATCCTCCCCAAATTAGTCTCTTTTTGTAATGCCAAATTGCATCACCCATTCCTTCAAAGTCGGTAAATTTAGTTTCATCTAAGTGTACAATCTCGTAGCTACTTTCTTCATATACTTTTTGAATGTGCGAAACCTCTCCTTTTCTTTGTGGAGTATGCATAACACTCATCACTACTTGCTTAGTCCCATCTTTGGTAATGTTTGGCAAACTTTGATTTGCACAAAAAACCATATCTGGAAAACCAACTTCTCCAGGTACTTCATGAACGTATAATCCAAGGTTCTCATATTCTTTTTTTAAGGCTTCCCATTCTTTTAAAGCAAGCCCTTTGTTTATATCACCTATATGTCCGGCCATATGAGGGTTGATCACATACTCAACATCAAAATGAGATGGGTTTACAACTAAGACTTTATGAGGCACTGGCATTGTTTCGATTTCATTAAGCATAAAATCGAGCTCAGATATAGATGTTACTACTTTTGGCATTAAGGTATATTGGTGGATTATTGAACTTAGTTAAGATCGAAAGTTCTTAAATTGGGAACAAGACAATAAGAATTGAAATAGGATGAATGAAAAAGGAGAAGCGAAAATTTTCTCCTATATTTGAGCACTTTATTTTGAACTTTTCTAAATCAGCCCAATGTCTCAGAAAAATTTAGTTGTAGCCTTCGGTGGTGTTTCCCCAGAACATGAAGTTTCTGTTCTAAGTGCAATGCAGGTCATGTCATCTTTAGAGAAAAGCTCATACCATATTGTCCCTCTCTATATTACTAAATCTGGACGTTGGTTAACAGGAGAATCATTAAAAGATTTATCTCTTTATAAAGAGTTGCCCCAGCTAGAGTCTGAAGCCAATTCATGCGCTTTTGTTAAAGATGATATTGGTAGAACACTTTTAAAAGAGCAAACGAAAGGTGGATTATTTTCCAAACCTCAAGAATTCCCAGTTTATGCTGTTGTTTGTGCTTTTCATGGGAGTGAAGGAGAGAACGGATCTTTCCAAGGGGTATGTGAAATGTTCAATGTACCCTATACAGGAAGCGGCGTTTTGGGCTCGTCAGTAGGAATGGATAAAGTGAAAGCAAAACAACTTTGTGAAGCTAATAATATCCCTGTTACAACTAGCCTCGATTTTTATGAAAGTGATTGGGAAGTTCATCAAAAGACCATTCTTCAAGAAGCTGAGTTACTTGGATTTCCACTGGTCGTTAAACCAGCAAATCTTGGAAGTAGTATCGGAGTTAAAAAAGTTGATGATAAAGATGAATTAATTGAAGCAATTGAAACTGCTTTCCGATATGATGCTCATCTATTAATTGAAATTGCAATTCAACCTCTGATGGAAATAAACTGCTCGGTGTTAGGAACAGCAGAGAATTGTCGCGCTAGTGTATGTGAACGACCTCTTGGTAATACTGAGACTCTTTCTTTTGAGGATAAATATCAAAGTGGTGACGGCGCTGATAAAGGTATGGCTTCAGCCGATCGAATTATTCCAGCTGATATTTCGACAGAGCTGACCGATCAAATTAGGTCACTCGCTGTACATATTTTTAAAACTTTCGATGCTTCCGGAGTAGCTCGCCTCGACTTTTTGGTGAATTCTGAAACTGAAGAAGTATATTTCAATGAGATAAATACCATACCAGGCTCTTTTTCTTTCTATTTGTGGGATAAGTCTGATATGAACTTTACACAATTAATGGAAGAATTAATATCAATTGGAATCCAAAAGCATCAAGCCAAAAACGGTCGCATTCGTAGCTATGATACAAACTTATTAAGCGAGAAGGCTGCCAAAGGAATTAAAGGATTGAAGGGAATTAAAGGTTAAGATCGTTACCTTTGTATATGAAAAAATTTGCAGTCATAGCGAATCCTAAGAAGTACGAAGTAAAGGATGTAATTCACTCAGCAATTCAATGGGCTGAGAAAAGTGATGCTCATTTACTCTTATGCAGTGAAGTCTGTGAAATCTTAGACATTAAAGCTTCTGATTTCCTTACCATTACGAACTCAGATGAAGCATCTATTGAGAAATGCGATATTGTTGTTGTGATGGGAGGCGATGGAACCATCCTCTATACAGCTAGAATTTCTTCACAATTTCAAAAACCAATTCTTGGTGTAAATAGTGGTCGACTTGGTTTTATGGCTAACACCAAAAACGAAGAACTTGAACTCGCTCTTAATGATATTCTAGATGATAAATATACTCTTGACAAACGACGCTATTTAAAAGCGACGGATAAACACGGGAAGATATTTTATGCACTCAACGAGTTTCTTTTCACAAGAAAAGACACAACATCAATGGTTAATATTAGTGCTGAATATGATGGAAATTTCATCAACACATACTGGGTTGATGGTCTAATTGTAGCTTCTTCTACAGGTTCAACAGCATACAGCCTTTCTTCTGGCGGCCCGATAGTTGCACCTGGTTCAGATGTTTTATTAGTTACGCCAATAAATCCTCATTCACTTACAACAAGACCACTAGTTCTTAGGTCCGATAAAACACTTATCATTAATGCCGAAAAACAACAAAGCGGGATTCTTTTTTCGTATGATGGAGTTATTTGTGAAGAAGATGAATATCCTTTAGAAATTGAAATTATTGAGTCGAAACGTACCTTTAATTTGATCCAACTAGAGGGGCAGAACTATTTTGAAACATTGAGAAATAAATTGATGTGGGGACAAGACTCTAGACGAATTAAGAATTGAAATCTTATTCATCATTTAGCACTCTCATTTTGTTCGATATAAAAACCTTTTTCAAATTCCATCATCTAAAATTCATAATTTAGAGAGAAATTAAGATTAAACGATTAAAAACAGTTAAAACGAAAACAAACCAATCATGAAAGTAACAGTAGTAGGAGCAGGCGGGAACGTAGGCTCAACCGTAGCATTAAGTGTTGCCCAAAGAGATTTTGCTAAAGAAGTAATCGCAGTAGATTTAGAACGTAAAGATGGTGATAAAACATTTTATCCATCAAAAGGTAGAGGTCTTGATCAATGGCAAGTTTCTCCAATTTCACTTTTTGATACCCGAATTAAAGGAACAACCGATTATGCCGATACTGCTAATTCTGATGTCTGTGTAATAACTGCTGGTGTACCACGTCGACCAGGCATGAGCCGTGACGATTTACTTTCTATCAATGCAAATATTGTTAAAAGTGTAACTGAACAATTAGTAAAATACTCTCCTGACACTATCATTATTGTAGTTTCAAATCCTTTAGATGTTATGGTACAGGTTGCCAAAGACGCGTCTGGACTTCCATTTGAAAAAGTGATGGGAATGGCTGGTATTCTTGATACTGCTCGTTACCGTGCATTTATTGCGGAAGAATTAGATGTATCTCCAAAAGATATTCAAGCTTTATTGATGGGTGGGCATGGTGATACTATGGTTCCACTACCAAGATTTACAACACTTTCTGGAATGCCAATAACGCATTTTATTTCTGATGAGCGTTTAGAAGAAATCGTAACCCGTGCTAAAAAAGGTGGCGGAGAATTAGTAGGTTTAATGGGAACCTCAGCATGGTACGCCCCTGGAGCTGCTGCTGCCCAAATGGTTGAAGCAATATTATTGGATCAGAATCGTATTTTCCCTGTATGTGCTCATATTGATGGGCAATACGGAATTGACGATCTCTACATCGGTGTTCCAGTAAAACTTGGAAAAGGTGGAATTAAAGAAGTGATTGAGGTTGAATTAACCGATTCAGAAAGCGATCTTATGAAAGCATCTGCGAAAGCAGTTCGAGGTACTTTGGAAGAATTCAAAGCACTTCAAAAATAATAAGTAAAACAAACGAGGACTAAGGTCTTCACTACTTGCACTTTAATCCCTTATGCGTTCTTCGCGTAAGGGATTTTTTATTATTTAGAATCAATAATATCTTCTACATTCTCAAATATCTTTAACTCGATTATTATAAAAATGTCTAGCTACTCATCTCTTCGATTTTTTATTCTTGGTTTACTTTCTATTCTATCCATCCAAGTACCATTATTTGCTCAAGAATCTGAATTACAAATTCCAGTTTTTGAAAATGGTCTCGCCCAAGTTATCCCAGAATTACAAGATCCAGCTAATTTGATACGTGAGGATCTTTGGGTTGAAACAGAGTTTGACTCCGATGGCGATGGTAGATTAGATAGAGTTCACGTTGGTGTAACTCGTCCCAAACAAACGGATAATGGGTTAAAGCTTCCCATTGTTTACGAAACAAGTCCATATTACGCAGGAACAGCAGGTTTTGTAGATGGATTATTTTGGAATGTACGCCATGAACTTGGACAAATTGGGAGTAATCAAGTTGGCGAATTAGTCGATGAACGTGTTCACCCAGAAGTAATACGACGAGGAGAAAGACCAATTATTTCAAACTCCCAAATAAGTACATGGGTACCCAGAGGATATATTGTAGTTCACTCCTCATCACCAGGAACCGGACTTTCGGATGGAGCACCAACAGTTGGTGGTGACAATGAGTCTCTTGCTCCTAAAGCTGTAATTGAATGGTTAACAGGAAAAGAAAATGGGTATACCACAAGAGAAGGAAATGAAAAAGTAAATGCTTATTGGTCAACGGGAAAAATCGGGATGACTGGAACATCTTATAACGGTACACTACCGCTTGCCGCCGCTACTACAGGCGTTGATGGATTGGAAGTTATAATACCCGTAGCACCCAACACTTCTTATTATCATTACTACCGCGCAAATGGACTTGTAAGAAGTCCTGGTGGTTATTTAGGTGAAGATATTGATGTGCTCTATGATTTTATACACAGTGGCAAGGAAGAGCTTAGAGCGCGTAATAATTTAGTGGTTAGAGATACCGAGATGGCTGAGAATATGGATCGTAGAACTGGCGATTATAATAAATTCTGGGCTGGTCGAGACTATTTAAATGATATGGAACCAATGAAAGCGGCTATGTTGATGTCTCATGGTTTTAACGATTGGAACGTTATGCCAGAACACAGTTACCGTATTTATGATAAAGCTAAATCAATGGGGCTTCATACTCAGATTTATTACCATCAATTTGGACATGGAGGACCGCCTCCAGTTGATATGATGAATAAATGGTTTTCACATTATTTATTTGATGTAAATAATGGAATTGAAAATGAGACGGGAGCATGGATTGTAAGGGAGTATGATGAACCTGCTAATCCAACTTATTATGAAGATTATCCAAATCCTGAAGCAGAAATGGTAACATTCTATTTAACCGAAGGTGCTCCAGAACATGGTGGCCTTTCTTTAACGAAAGAAGGTGAGCAGAATCCTGAATCATTAACTGATAATTTTTCTTTTAATGGGGAAGCACTTGCTCGTGCTGAGTTCACGAATCATAGATTAATGTATGTAACTCCAGTTTTAGAAAATCCAGTTCATATTTCTGGTTTAGCAAGTGTGAAAATTAAACTAGCTAGTAGTAAACCTGCTGCAAATTTATCCGTTTGGTTAGTTTCTTTACCATGGACTGAAAGTAGAAACGGGAGAATTACTGATAATATCATTACACGAGGTTGGGCCGATCCTCAGAACTATAAAAGTTTAACTGAAAGCGACCCCCTTAAGCCTGGAACATTTTATGAACTTGAATTTAATCTTGAACCTGATGATCAAATAATCCCTGCAGGTCAACAAATTGGGCTAATGATTTTCTCAAGCGATAAAGAGTTTACTCTTCATCCAGATCCAGGCACTGTGCTTACTGTTGATCTAAACGGCACTACTCTAACATTACCAGTTGTAGGCGGTTCTGAGGCTTTTAAGTAATTCTTCTAAAGAAATATTAATGTCCACTTACTAGAATAATATTCTCAGCAACTAGACCTTTATCATTTTCAGCAAGATCAAATTCAAAGATTAAATCCCTACTTGGTATATGATTTGAATCTAGATTTTCTTCAAACTGAGAAATATGTGCAAACACCGTTTTATAGGGTGAGTCACAATCACGGGAATCCGTTACCCAAAGATTATCACTGAATTTTTTAAGGAAACGCATAAAACCGTACCCATCTTGATGTGAAAAATCGTAGCAGACACCTCTAACTCTTGATCGGGCTTCACCCCACGGATAAGGCGATTCAATGGGTAACATTTTTGGAATCAAATACCCTGAAATTGCTGAATCTACTGCTTTTTTGAGACCAGTAGAGATATTATCAAATCCAATAAGTTCAACCTTACACCCTTTATTTTGTATAGCATTTACTACACTACAGAAACTTCCATTACTACTTAATAAAACAATTTTATCCAAGTAATCTGCTTGAACTAACATATCTACTGCCATATCCATATCAATAGTAGATTTAGATGTTTTTTCACCAGTTTCGTTATTCGTGTATATCTGAATAGGTTTCTCAATCACCTTAAATTCAAAATCCCGAAGCATATCACAAAACCGTTTATTTCTAGCTTTATAATCAGGGTCTGTTTTAAGCCGTTCTTCATCAAAACAAAGATAAACGTTAAGTCTTGAAGACTGACCGCCATCTCTGCAAGCAAACTTTCTTAGAATATCGTACCTCAGGCCGTAGCCACCATTCATGGTTACATTAACGGCATCTACATAAATACCTACTTTACTACCCATCCTTGATCCCCAAATTTAAACTGAATACTAAATATCAATAATAAAAATTAGCCTTCCTTTTTTTGGGCTAATAAATTCCCGAAACTCAACATAGCTATTACAACTATTGCTATTACAAAAGTTAGCATAGAAGCAGTAATGTCTGAAAAAAACTGTTCAGATAAAAAAGACTTTCCAAATATTGCAATTGCCGCAACTCCTACTACTGCAAATGCTTGCCAGAGTTTATAAGGCACATTAAAGGATTGTGTGGAGTACCTATAAATAAGCATTGCCATAATCAAATAACTAATCAACGTAGCTATTGCAGAGCCCATCATTCCATATATTGGGATAAGAACTAAATTTGCAATAATGGTGACTGAGGCGCCAATTAGTGTTATTTGAGCTAATTTTTTTGTTTTTTCAGCAATAAAAATCCCTGCTGAGAAATTCACATACCATCCTTGGAACCAATACGCTATAAGTAAAATAGGTACGATTGAAAGCCCCAACCAATATTCTTCTCCAATTAAATATGCATCTATAAATGGAATTTTGATGGCTACAATTTGATGAAGAAAAAGTGAGACCATCAAAAAGAGCATTGCAGCTGCAACATTAAAATAGGTGAAAGTTTGAGCAAATAACTCAGGAGCTCCTTTTTGATCTGATTGCCTCATAAAGAAAGGCTGCCATGCCATTCTAAACATTTGTACTAGCAACAACATAAAAACAGCTAGCTTATAGCAGGCGTTGTATACTCCAACGATATAATCTGAAGTTAGAGCTTCACCATAGATAGATAGAATAGAAGCTTCGGACATTCCTTTTAGAAAGAAGCGATCTAAAGCCTCATTTATAACATGACCAATACCAGCAGGTATAAAAGGGAGGCCGAATACCAAACCTTTATGAAGTAATTCTCTATTCAAAGCACCTTTTAGCATGGGTAAAGTAGACAGCCAAACTATTAAAGCGGTAACAACTGAAGCTACTAAGTTGCTTATAAATACAGCCTCTATACCATAGTTTAAACCGATAATTAAATAAAAATTCAGTCCAATATTAATCAACACATTTACAGTTTTGAGTGCTGCAAATAACCATGCTTTTTGAGCTAGTCGTAATTCGGCAAATGGGACTATAGAAAGTGTATCAAAAAATAAAATTCCTAGCATCATCAAGAATATGACATCACCATCTAATGCTAAACCAAGCAATGGAGATAATAGTGGCTCCATAAACCAAAGAATAAGAACTAATATCCCTGATGAGCTTAAAAGGAAAAGCTGAAGAGTTTTGAAATAACTTGCTGCCTGCTCTCTATCTTTTCCATATCGGATATAGGATGATTCCATCCCCATAGTAAAAATAACATTCAAAAATCCAATGGCTGCGTATACTAGACCTACAACTCCGTAAGCGTCAGGATCAAAGACTCCAGTATAAAGTGGAACTAGTAAATAGTTTATAAAACGAGCAAAGACGCTGCTTATGCCGTAAATAAGAGTATCAGAAAGGAGTTCTTTGAGTTTTCTCACTCGTTAGATGATAGATGTTCAATTGCCTGAATGCCCAGTATGTAACTGTGCTTACCAAACCCGGTTATTATTCCATTCATAACTTCACCAGTTAGTGATTTTTCACGAAATTCTTCCCGAGCATGAATATTTGAAATATGTACTTCTACTTTTGGAAGGGAGATAGGTTCCAATGCATCGCGTAGTGCAACTGAGGTATGTGTGTAAGCCCCTAAGTTGGTTATAATACCTTGTGTACCATCTATCATCGCTTTCTGTAGCTTATTTATAATCTCTCCCTCTACATTGCTTTGGAAAAACTCGATTTCATGCTCAGTAAATTTTGATGATACAAAATCGTTTAACTCATCAAGGGTACCTGTTCCGTATACACTAGTAGCTCTGGTTCCAAGTAAATTTAAGTTGGGTCCATTAATTATTAAAATCTTCATGACTGTACTGCTTTACTAATAAGTTTCGCCAATTCTTCCATTCGAGCTTTCGTTACTTCCGTTTTCCTACCTAGACTTACTGCTTGCCCTTCAAAGTAAATTGGAACCAAATGAATATGTGCATGAGGTACTTCAAGCCCTTCTACGATTACTCCTGTTCTTATGGTTCCTAAAGCATCATCGATTGCTAGTGCTACTTTCTTTGCAAAAATATTGAGTTTCGATAATATTTCATCTTCTAATTCAAAAATATAATCCACTTCTTTTTTAGGAACTACTAAAGTATGACCCTCTGCAATAGGATTGATATCCAAAAAAGCAAAATGATGTTCATCTTCTGCTATTTTATAACAGGGAATTTCGCCATTTATGATTTTGGTAAAAATACTCGCCATTGTACTTTAAGTTAAAATGCTTTTTTTATGAAGATACTATCTGGAACTCATAATTGCTTATGAACAAATTAGCGAAATGCTCAACCCCAATATTTATATTCCTAATTCTTATAGCCTACTCTCAGCCAAGCTTTTCTCAAAACGCTGACATTATCGGAAAAACGACTTCCGAAGAAGTTCGGGAGCAGCACAAGATTTTTGATATATACACAAAACGTTACAAGCCAAACTCTGAGTCTCTCAAATATTTAACAGAAATTCAGGACTCTGTTCAAATATATGTTCTATTTGGAACTTGGTGTCATGATAGTAAGAAGCAAATTCCAGCTTTTATGAAAACAGTAGAACTTGCTCAAAATCCATTAATTATTGTTGAGTACACTGGGGTTAGCAGAAAGAAAAAAGAGCCAAATGAATTGCTAGAACGTTGGATGATTAAGCGTACACCAACATTTATTATCTTCAGGAATGGTCAAGAATATGGTAGAATAATCGAAGAACCAGTACATAGTATGGAACAAGATTTAGTTTCAATTTTGCAATCAGAACCCATCTCAGAACATTAAAGAACTTTTAATAAGGTTTTCTAAATTTTAGATTGAAAAAATGTATCTAAAAGCCTTATCTTTTGAGTCTGTAAACGATTCGGTAGCTCAGTTGGTAGAGCAACTGCCTTTTAAGCCGTGGGTCGTGGGTTCGAGTCCCACCCGAATCACATTTATACCCCCAAAGAGAATTTAATGAATCTCTCTTGACCAGCCCCGTTCGATTGATCTCGCACGGGGTTTTTTATTTAGAATAATTATGATTCACTTTTAGCTAGTCTATAACATGTAACTACTAGCCTAATAGCTTTGAAGACTCATATTATCTCGTAAATTCTACAACTGAAATAACATGTGTTTTGACTTTTCAATTACTCTGTAAGAAATAAATCATTTAATCTTCGAGGATTAATGAGCTTAGAATTGTTATTAGATATCAAATTAATGTATTTTCGAAAGTCTCACAGTTAATTCTATATAAATCATCCATGAAGATAGATTTGTTGAACCCTCTTAGATGGAATAAACGATTCCTTATTGCGCTACTAGCAACTTTCTTAGTTGTTTGGTTTTCTATTATTGATGTATATAGCTTAAAAACCCGTTGGGATCTTAACGACCGTAGAAAGGATCTGGAACAAAGAACAGAAGAACTTGCTGTGAAATCTGAACTTTTGAAAGAGAAAACGGAACTATTGGAAAACGATCCTGCACTACTCGAGAAAATTGCTCGAGAAGAGTACGGGATGAGAAAACCAGGTGAAACTGTATATAAAGTTAAACCCTCAGACTAATTGTGAAATACTCTTGGCCTTTCAGGGAAACTTTACTAAAAATTTTTGAATGAAAGCGATTGCGATAGATTTAGGCGGTACAAACATTAAAACAGCCGTAGTTGATCAAAAACTCGGTATTATTGAACAAACTTCTACTCCAACACATGCTGACCTTGGAAAAGATCATCTACTAGATCGTATTTCAGGGACTGTTAACGAGCTTACCAAAAAAGATGGAGCTATTGGTATTGGCATGGGCTTACCAGGAATGATTAATTCAGATCAAACAACCGTTTATCAAGCCCCGAATCTTGCGGGATGGGAAAATGTAAATGCTGCTGATGAGATTACAAAACGTACAGGCATGCCATGTAGAATTGAAAATGATGCTAATATTGGCGCTCTTGGATCTCTACATTTTGGTGTTGGTAGAAAGTATGATAGTTTCATCATGATCACCTTAGGTACTGGAGTTGGCGGTGGTATTATTTTCGAGAAAAAACTTTTTAAAGGTACTCATGGGATGGCTGCTGAACTTGGTCATGTAATTATTGATTACCACGGCCCACTTTCCAATAGTGTTACCAGAGGAACTATTGAAGCATATATTGGGCAACGCTTTTTAAGTCGATTTGCTTCTGATATGATTATTCAACATCCTGATAATGATCTTTATTTAAAATTTCACCGTAACTTTGATAAACTTGAACCTGTTGATCTAAGTCAAGAAGCCAATTTAGGTAATGAATTAGCTATAGAAATTCTTGCAAAAACTGGTCAACGTTTGGGATACGCAATCATAAATTATACGCATATGATGGATATTAGGAAATATGTGTTAAGTGGAGGCGTTTCAAAAGCTGGTAAATGGTTATTTGATCCTGCTAGAGATATTATTAAAAAACATATGATGGCGCCTTTTCAAAAGGATTTTGAATTGGTGTATGAAGACTTAGGAAACGACAGTTCTTTACTTGGCGCAGCCGGATTAGCTTTCGATTCCTTCTCCTAAATAAACAACACATGCTGGATGGATTTTTGTCACATACAGGTAGATATGTTTTCAGTATTTGCCTGATATGTGCATTACTCACTTCATTTTCTTATGCCCAGCAAACCCGCCAGGATTCTTCTAAAACAGCACAGCCTCCTAACAAAACCGAACGAGCTATACCGCCCGATGCTGTAGAGTTTCAATCTAATGATTCACTAATTGTCGACTTCAGATTTGGAAGAACAGCAACTCTTTTTGGAGCCTCGAAAGTGAAACATCCTTCTGGAGAACTGCGCTCTGGTGAAATTGAAATGAATCTTGAAATAAATACTGTAGAAGCAACTGCATCCACTCCTGAGGATACACTTTCAATGCCAGTACTTACCCGAGATGGTGATGAAATTCGAAGTAACCGTATCTTATTTAACTATAAAACCAAAAAAGGAAAGTTTGAAGCTGCAAGAGTAAATGTAGGAGAAGGTCAGTTAATTGGTTCAAAGGTTAAAAATGTAAGTGAGACCGAAGTCTTTATAGAAGATGGAATTTATTCAACCTGTCCACCTGATTATTTGTATTACTATATCAAAGCAAAGAAAATGAAGGTGGTCGATCAAGATGAAATATTCTTTACTAACGCAAGGCTCTACATTTTAGATATTCCATATCCACTAGTTTTTCCTTTTGGGTATGTCCCATCAGGTATTGAACAAAAACAATCTGGCCTACTTACTCCTACTTATGTTTTCGATACCCAAGCTTCTCGTGGAATTGGGTTAAGAAATGTTGGATGGTTTCAATATGTTAGCGATTACTTCACTACAGATATAAATGCTGATATCTTTACTTCTGGTACATTCGCACTGAAAAGTAACAATCGATATAGTAAAACTGATCGATTCAATGGTTCAGTGAATATTGGGTATTCATTAGATCAAGGACTTGAGCCCACAGACAAAGATTTTACACGACAGATAAATAAATCTTTAATAATTAATCATAGTCAAAATATCTCACCTTATGCATCAACAACTGCTCGAATTAACTTAAGAACAGCGAATTATTACCGTTTGAACTCATTTGAAATTGAAGACCGTGCACTTCAAACTTCTGACTCTAAAGCTAGTTTCAATTATAAGCATCCAGAAGGAGCCTTTAATCTTGGAACGAGCGCTCAATTAAATCAAAACTTTTTTAATAATACTACATCACTAAGGGGACCTAGTGCAACTTTTAGCATTAAAACGATCTCTCCATTCCAAAATCCTAATTCTGGGAATACCCCAAAATGGTATGAGAATATTTCATTTAGATATAGTAATTCACTCCAATCACAATTTGATTATAGACCCATTGATGCAGATTCTGCAGAAACAACATTTCTTGAAGCTCTTTTCGACCCAGAAGAATACCGACAAGCCACTGGCAATAACGACCATCTGAGATTAGGGCTACAGCAAACTTCAGCGGTAAGCTTAGGACAATTATTTCCAAGTCAGTTTATAAACTCATCCGCAAGCATAAACTATAATGAATATTGGTTTCCGACTTCTATTCGAAAATTCTTTGATGCTGATTCTAATGCTGTAATTACAGAAAAAGATATTGGTTTTGCATCTGGTAGAGATTTTAGTACTTCACTTTCATTTTCTACTAAAATCTATGGGCTTTCGAATCGAAAAATCGGAAACCTTGAGGGTTTTAGACACACATTAACTCCATTTATAAGTGCAAGTTATCGACCTGATTTCAGTGATGATAAATGGGGAGTATACAAAACCGTACAAAGTGACACATTAGGAAACACGCAACGTTATAGTATTTTTGAAGATGAAGTTTTTTCAGGACCTGGCTCTGGAGAACAACGT
The DNA here is from genome assembly GCA_965212165.1 of Balneolaceae bacterium. Lineage (GTDB taxonomy): Bacteria > Bacteroidota > Rhodothermia > Balneolales > Balneolaceae > RHLJ01. Next base: position 539,277 of record OZ243096.1, read on the forward strand.
TCACTATCTTTCCGCCTTCAAAATGTGTTCGAAACTAAAATTGTAAAGAGAGATTCTTTAGGTGAAGTATCAGAGAAAAACCTTCGCCTTATTGATAATCTGTCACTAGGTACATCCTATAATTTTGCAGCTGATAGTTTGAATCTTAGTCAGCTTAGCGCATCACTTAGCTCAAACGCAATAAATGGTATAAATATAAGTGCTGGAGCAAATTTCTCATTTTATCAAAGAGATTCTAATGGCCGAAGAATTAATCGATTCTTGTTGAAAGAAGAGAATAAGTTAACTCAAATTGAGAGATTCAATATATCAGCAAGTACTTCATTTAAAGGTGGTGGTGGAGCAAGAATTGCAACCTATACACCTATTTATAGAAGAAATTACGATCCTTTCAACCAATCCATTTTTAGTAATTTAGATCCTAATTTTGGATATGAACCTATAACATCATTTAATTCTCCGTGGAGTTTTACACTTCGATTTAATTATAGTTGGAGGTATATTTTTAATCAGAAACCTGCAAAAAGTGCCACAATAAATGCTAATAATATTGCCTTCAATCTTACACCCAAATGGCGCTTTAGTACTAGCCTAGGATATGATTTTATTGAAGAAAAGCTAACTCCTACACAGTTTAATCTAAATCGAAATCTTGAGTGTTGGGATCTCTCTTTTAGAATTAGTCCTTTTGGAGAAAATCAGTTTTACTTCTTTAGCTTAAGAGTAAATAGTTCTCAGATTCAAACGTTATTCCAAAAACTTCCAGTACTTAAAAATCTAGAAAGAGGTTCGGCAAGACCTAGAAATAATTAAAGACTATCTCGTCCAATACTTGATAAATATTTCACAACGTACTTACCAATTACATCAAATTCAAGATTTACTTTATCGCCAACCTCTTTATTTTTTAGGTTTGTGTACTCCCAAGTATATGGGATAATGGCTATGGTAAATTCGTTGCCTTCTTCTCGAGCTACTGTTAGGCTGATACCTTCTACTGTGATGCTACCTCTACCTACAATCATATTCTCAAATTCTTTAGGGAATTGAATTGAGATTAACCAACCTGTTTCTTCTTTTTCCATTGCTGAAATTTCACCTACAATATCAACATGCCCCTGAACCATATGACCCTCAATACCAGTTTGAAGAGTTAGTGAGCGCTCAAGGTTTACTTCACTATTTTCGACAAGTGAACCCATTGTAGTTTTGCGAAGTGTTTCTTCTATACTTTGAACAGTGAAGCTAGTTTTATCAAATGCTGTTACTGTATGACAGGCTCCATTTATTGCAATACTTTCGTCAATATGGCAAGTATTAGCAAATGTACACTCTATAGTGAGCTCTTGCCCTCCGCCATTTAAGCTTTTCACTTTTTTGACGATACCTGTTTCTTTAATTATTCCTGTAAACATAATATTCTGATTTTATAAGTATCCGGTAAGTAATATATCATCTCCGACCTTTTCCCAACTTACTTCTTTGAGTTCACAAATATCTCTCATTTTATTAATTCCGAGATTTAGTACCGATCGGGTTCCTGCTCCTAACAATTTAGGTGCAATAAATAGTTCTATTTTATCAACTAATCCTTCTCTTAAAAGAGCTGATGAAAGTTGCTGACCTCCTTCAACTAAAACTGAAGTAATTCCTCTCAAACCGAGTTCTTTAAAGGCTTGTTTAAGGTTAATATGATCTTGGTTCTTTTCCACTTGAATTACTTCTCCTCTAAAGTAATTCTGCTTCATTAACTTTAACATTGGATCTGCATCTGTGGCAGATGCTTTTTTATTCCAAGTTATTATAATTGTTTTTTCCTCAAATTTGTCTGAAAACAGATTCAATTCTTTAGGCAACTCATAGGGTCCGTCAATAACTATTCGCCTTGGCTGACGTCCATTAACATGACGTACTGTTAAAGTAGGATTATCAGTAATTGCTGTTGTTCGGCCAACTAGTACAGCATCATATGTACAGCGCCACATATGTACTAACTTTCTGGATTCTTTACTTGAAATCCATTTAGAATCACCATCAGCAGCAGATAGAAAACCGTCTGCCGTTTGTGCAATTTTCAAAGTTATAAACGGCCTTCCAAATGTTTGGTGGTGAATGAAGAACTCATTTAGTTCTTCTGCTTCTTTCTTTAATACACCTTCAGTAACAGAAATACCAGCATTTCTAAGTTCTGAGAGACCTGCACCATTAACTTTGGAATTTGGATCTTGATGCGCAACCACTACTCGAGATATCGGTAATTTACTTAGCATTGATGAACACGGTGGTGTTTTCCCATAATGAGCACATGGTTCTAGCGTGACATAAACGGTAGCTTCTTCTAAGCTCTTTTTATTCTTAACCGATTGTACTGCCTTTACCTCTGCATGGGCTTCACCATATTTCTCATGGTAACCTGTGCCAATCAATTCTCCTTCTTTTGAGACTATTACACAACCTACCATTGGATTAGGTGAGGTGAACCCAATTCCTTTACGAGCTAAGTCTAATGCTTTACGCATCCAGAATTCATCATTATTGTTCTGAGAAAAATTTTGCATGGGTATAAATTACCAAGCTTATTGCTCCCGAAAAACTTTATCCAATAAAAAAGGGTGAAAACTTAGTTTTCACCCTTTAAAACTGTCGATAGCTTATTACTTATCTAAGCACTCGGTCGCGGTTATCTGTAATGTCCGCTTCTTCTTTTAATTCATCTAACCAAACAGCTAAATACCGTTGGTTTTCTTGTTGCTCTAATTCTGATCTAAGCGTGCTTGCTGTAGTAGCATCCAAGCTAGAAGGATCTGGTTTTGTGACACTCTTAACTTCAACAACATAAGCGGCATTTAGCCCTGCTATAGCACCTGAAGTTTGTCCATCACTCATAGTAAAAATTGCACCAATTACACCTGGTTCTCTACCAGCTCCAGTTATAACAGTACTACTTGCAGCAAGATTATCCATTGAAAGAATTTCTTGAGAAGAAGATGAACTTAATGATTCTAATGAAGAATTTGACGCAAGCATATCTTTAACCATTGCTAAAGTAACTGCTTTACGTTTTTCGTTTTTAACTTGAGTTTCAATTTGAGCACGAACATCATCTAAAGGACGAAATCCTTCTTCTGTTTTAGCTTCTAATTTTATAACTACAAACTGAGACCCTAATTCTATTGGCAGAGAAATATCACCAACATCAGCTCCACGGAAAAAATCCATTGCCTGCTGACTAGATCCAAGACCAGAAATAAATGAACTTCCTTTGGTTGCGAATATTTCTTGAGCAACTATTCCCGCTCTTTCAGCTTCTTCTTCAAAGCTACTTTCTTCGGTAGAAAAGTATTGAAATTCATCTGCATTCTCAGCCGCATCATCAATTGTAGATGGAAGTGCTTCAAATACTCTTGATAGTACAGCAAACTTAATTTCACTTCGATTTTCATCTACTTTTTTAATTATTGCAGCAGATGTACCCAAATTCAATACTTCAGTTACCTCACCTACTTCAACATCTAATACTGGAGCATAATCTTCTCTAAGATCTGTTTTTGCTACAAAAACGCCGTTATAAGGAGTAGAAGACTGCTGACGAACTAGAAATAGAGAGTCGTTTTCTGCAGATGCAAAGTCTACAGCTAGATCACTTATTTCTTTTATAATTTGAGTAGAGTCCTCACTTGTTGGAAGAGTACTAAATCCTACAAATTTAGCTCTGTATGATTCCTCTCTTTTATAACGTTCTTTATTATTGTTATAGTAATCTCTTAAATCAGAATCAGAAACAGTAATTTCGCTCTCTTCCACTTCGTTATAAGGGAAGCGAACAAAAGAAAATTCAGCAAAACTATTTCTCTTGATGTACTCAGCCATTATATCTTGATCTGTAACCTGGAGTCCAGCAGTGATGAAATTACTTAATTTTTGTTGACGTCTTTTTTGGCGGAGTTGCAACTCAATAGCAATAGCTTCTTGGCTATATTGCTCATCTTGTAGAACATTTTGAACCATAAAACGATCAATTGTTCCATCTTCTCTTGCAAAGTATTGTCTGATAAGAGGATCTGGATTATCACCATAAGCCATATCTAATAACTCTTGATCGGTTACAGTAATACCAAGCTCATTCATTTTTTGTTCAAGTAGCTGAGCGCTAACCAATTCATCCCAAACCTGATTCTCATAGATTGCGCGCGTTTCAGCAGTCATTGAAGCGCCGGTTTGCTGTGTATATGAATTGGAGTAATATTGCACTCTACTATTGTATTCATCAAAACTAATCGGTTCACCATTAACAGCTCCTAATGATCTTGGACCTGCAGAAAGTGCGTTTGGATCAAAAACATCCATAATCACCCATAAAAGTCCAAATGAACCAATTAAAATCCATAAGACAACACCTGTGTTGTCTCTAAATTTTCCCATTACACCCATAATAGGTATCCTCTAAATCGTACTTAAAATTTTTATTTCAATTTCTTTGCCGAGATAACAACAACCTCAAGCCATAAGCCTGCAAATATAAGTCAATAGCTAAGTAATTGAAAGCCTACGTTATGCTATAAGTGTTAAAATATCTCTACAAGCCGCATATGCTTTAAGTAACGTCGAGGATCGTCTTGTATTCCCTTGATAAGTTCATTTAAATTTATTGTAAGACTATCCATATTGTTATACAAAGAAGGATCGTTTACAAATTTCCCTAATGTTCCTTCTCCAAGGTCTATTTTTGAGAGTATACTGTTGATAGATTCAGAGCTCATTTGAAGCTCATTACTTAGAGCATCAAGTTTGGCGCTAAACTCTTCCATATTCGCAATCATGCTTTGAATATCACCTTTACTAGAATCACTAAGTTGACTAACATTTTTTAGTGTATTCTGAGCTTCTAAAATCATTGAATCAACCTCTCCTTTTCGTTCTTCAATAATAGTGCTTAATACATCTGTTGACTCTCTTAGATTTGATAAAGACCCAGAAATATTATCAGAGTTTTTTTCCTGTAGTGACCCAAAAGACCGTATTAATTTATTTGTTAATTGTAAGGTAACTGCGGCAGAGTCTGCCATAGAAGAACCCTTTTCTGATAACCCATCAAGCAAACCTCCTTCACTTTCACCTTGTATAAAGGCGCCCCACTCTATTGCTTGTGTGCTATTACCTTTAATTAAATTGATTGAAGATGAACCAATAAAATTTGGTACAACTAGTTTAGCTTTTGATCCTATAGGAATATTAATGTCTTCTGTAATATTCAAAGTAACTAATACACTATCCTCTTCTGGCAAATATTGCAGTGCTTTTACTGTGCCAACTTTTAGCCCTTTTAAAAATATATTCCCACCTTTCAACAAACCATTTACTGATTCATACTTGGTATACAAATTATTTGAGCTTGTAAAGAAAGGTTGATCTTTCATGATGCGAAACCCAAAAAAGACTACAACGGTAGATATCAATACTATCAATCCAATTTTCGCTTCGTTACTTAACTTATTCAAAGTGTTTCCTTTATGGTTTTATCTTTCTTTATTTGATATTCACTTGCAGTTATAAAATCAATTAGATCTGGCTGCTCGCTATCCTGCATGTCTTCTACTGAGCCAAACCAACATAGTTGCTGTTCACTTAAAAAAGCAACTTTTTCAGCAATACTAAGAACGCTATGCATATCGTGTGTGATAACAATTGAGGTAATATCTAGACTATCAGCCATATGAACAATTAACTCATTTATCTCATCAGAAGTTTGAGGATCTAAACCGGATGTTGGCTCATCATATAGTAAATATTGTGGCTTTAATATGATTGCCCGAGCTACACCTACCCGTTTCCTCATTCCACCAGAAAGTGATGAAGTTGCTTTATCACCCGCACCTTCCAAATTTACCATTTCTAATGCTTTTTCAACATTTTCGTGTATTTCCTCTTCAGATTGATCAGTAAAATACCTCAACGGAAATGCAATATTTTCAAACGTGCTAATTGAATCAAATAAAGCTGATCCTTGAAATAAAATACCAAACCGCTTTCTCATTTTTCTTAACTCTGAATAGGAAAGGCAAAATAAATCTTGTCCGTCAATGATAATTTTACCTGAATCGGGATATAAAAGTGCATTTAAATGCTTTAATAAAACGGATTTCCCACATCCTGACTTTCCAATAACAGCTAGTGTTTCTCCATCCTCAATATTAAAAGAAACATCTTTCCATATAAGATTACTACCAAATGACTTCGTAAGATTCTTGATTTCTATCATAACTTAAAGTAAAACCGCTGCTAATATAAAATCTGTTAGAATAACAAAAATACAACCGAGAACGGTAGCTTGTGTAGTTGCATTTCCAACTCCTTCAGCTCCACCAAACGCATAATAACCTTTATAACATGAAATGGAGGTAATTACGAATCCAAATACTATTGATTTAACAATACCAAAAACTACATCTTCAGGGTAGAAGAATTCGCGTGCTCCAACCATAAATTCTGCTGCTGGTAAAATTCCATCCACAGCACCCGCTATAATTCCGCCAATTATTCCCATTGTAGCAGCTGTAACGTACAGTATAGGAAACATACAAATTCCTGCTAATACTCTTGGGATAACCAAAAAAGTGACCGAATTGAATCCCATTGACTCTAGTGCATCAATCTGCTCACTAACGCGCATTGTTCCTAATTCGGTTGATATTCTTGCGCCAACTTTACCTGCTAATACAAGTCCACCAATTACAGCTGCAAGCTCAATCAGAATAGATTGACCAACGATTGATCCTACAATTGATGACGGATACAAATCTGTATCCAATTGATACGCCGTTTGAAGTGTTAGTACTGCTCCTGTAAAAAAACCTGTTAAAATTATTATAGGAATAGATTCATATCCCACCTTAACAAATTCGCTAAAAAGATTTTTTCTATAGGTACTAAATTCCGTTACCGAACGTAGGGCTTGGTAAAGTAGAAGTGAATACTGTCCGAACTGTTTAATTGATTCCATCAAAAGAAGTTACTTAGTTCTCTCTATTATTAGTAGTAATAATGTTAAATACTTGCCTTTTCATTTAATTATATTTCAATTCGATCATATTAATTGTCATTTCCCTGTTCATGATTAAAATAAATATTCAGATTTGTTTTTTGACATTAATTTTAGCCACAGGCTCAATTTATGCTCAGACAAATAATTCTGCCATATTCCGTTTTTTGGATATTACTCCTTCTGCAAAGGCAGCTGCTCTTGGGGGTAATCATGTTGGGAATTTTGATGCCAACTCTTCCCTTTTATACCTAAATCCAGCATATCTAACTCCAGAATCCTCAAAGCTTGTATCCGCTACCTTTGTGAATTATTTATCTGATACTAGAATTGGATTTGCGAATGGAGCTTACGACATAAAAAACATTGGTACACTAGGAATAGGAATACGCTATGCCGGATATGGTGATTTAAATGAATATGATGAAAATGGTAATAATCTAGGTAGTTTTAATGCTAGTGATCTTTCACTTACAGCTGCATTAAGTACAATGCTTTCTGAAAAATTATCCGCTGGTGCTGGAATTGATTTAATTCACTCATCCTATCATGCTTATAATTCAAGTGCAATCACTGCATCTGGCGGGATTTATTATTTAGATAAAGAAACAAATTTTAGTGCAGGCCTTTCCTTTCGGAATCTAGGCGATCAGTTAGATTACTACGATGGTATCGGAGAAGAAATTCCATTTGATATTTCTGCTGGTTTTTCAAAAAAACCAGAAAATTTTCCGTTTCGATTAATATTTACTCTTCGACAGCTTAATGATTGGAATATGAGAATAGTTGGAGAAAATGAAGATCCTGCTTTTTTAGATAATCTTTTTAGACATCTACTTTTTGGCGGAGAAGCAGCTTTTAGTGAGAACTTCTTATTTCGTTTAGGCTATAATAGATTACTTCATGAACAAACTAAAACGGACCAGTCATTTGATTTAGCAGGTTTAAGCATTGGAGTAGGTTTAAAAGTTAAAGGCTTAATGATCGATCTAAGCAGAAGCTCTTATAGTAAACTTGGCGGCATTGTTCAAATAAGTGTACGCTCTCAAATAAACTAGAATGAAGAATAAACTTTATTCGGCAGTTGTTCAAAATCCAGCGGTTTTTCGGATTGGTGTTGCTTCATTTTTAATGGCTCTTATCTTTATCATTGGAACCATTGGCTATCATTTTATTGAAGGTATGGGGTTCTTTGATAGCTTTTATATGACCTTTATAACTATTTCTACTATTGGGTTTAGAGAAATAAAGGCACTTACCATAGAAGGCCGTATTTTCACCATGGCAATCTTTATATTTGGTATTGGAGTGATTTCATACATCGCTTCACAAACGACTCAACTTCTTTTCGAAAGCGAATTATTTCTACAACGAGCAATGCGAAAAAAACTCGAAAAACTGGATAATCATTATATTATTTGTGGCTATGGCCGTATTGGGCATCGTATTGCTAGTGTACTTGATGAAGCTAACCTCCCAGTTGTAGTTGTTGAGAATAGAGATTCAAGTATTCAACGTATCCAGAATGATAAATTTGTATACGTTCAGGGTGACGCACAAGATGAGAATAGTCTTACTCAAGCTGGAATTGAAAAAGCTAAAGCTCTCATTTGTACTCTTTCTAGTGATAAAGACAATGTTTTTACAACGTTATTAGCACGTGAAATGAACCCTGACTTATTTATTCTAGTACGAGCTAATGAAAATAAAAACAAGCTTCGTATTTCAAGAGCTGGGGCCGATAAAGTAATTTCTCCCTACGATATTGGAGCCGACCGAATGGCTAATGTCATTTTAAGACCAAATGTAGAGCAGTTCATAGAAACAATGACTCGTGATGATAGCCAAGATCACACTTTTGATGAAGTATTAATCTCAGATGGTTCCAAACTATCTGGCAAGACCCTTGCAGAAATTAATGTTCGAAGCACTTATGAGGTTCTAATTATTGCTATTATTACAGAAGGAGAGCGCATCAAATTCAACCCAAAAGGGAACGATGTTATTCAAAAAGGAGACTCATTAATTTTACTTGGTGATCTCAAAAAAATTCATGCTTTTAGATCGGAGATGTGTAATGATACACGATCACTTGCTGAAAGAGCAGAACAAATTGAAAATTAAGAAACAAACTAACTGATGATCAGATATTTTACGGCCGGTGAATCACATGGCCCAGGACTTACAGGAATTGTAGAAGGCGTACCGGCGGGATTACCTATTACTGAAGATGAAATTGCGGAGCATTTGGCACGACGCCAAGAAGGCTATGGTCGGGGTGGTAGAATGGCATTCGAAAAAGATCATGCTATTATTAGCTCAGGTGTTAGATTTGGTAAAACTATGGGTGGACCAATTGCCATGTTTATGGAAAACCGAGCTTTTCAAAAAGATAAAGATGGCTGGCCAGTTGTAATGAATAAAGAAGTAGAAGCTGATGGTATCGAGAAGATTACACTTCCTCGCCCTGGTCACGCCGATTTAGTTGGTGCACAGAAATTTCGCTTCGATGATATTCGTCCAGTTATAGAGCGATCGAGTGCTCGTGAAACAGGGATGCGAGTTGCATGCACCGCTATAGCTCGTAAATTCTTAAAGCATTTTGGAATTGAGATTGGCGGACATGTTTTACGAATTGGTGATGCTGGTTACAATAATTGGGATCAAGTTCGTGATCTTGTTGATCCTATAGCAGAAAAAGGCGGAGATTTAGTATATAAAACTGCCGATAAATCTGATGTTCGTTGCTTAGATGCTTCTTTATCTAACCTTATGGTTGATGAAATAAAAAAGTATAGAAAAGAAGGATCTTCATTAGGCGGAGTCTATGAAATTATAATAACGGGTGTTCCTGTAGGCCTTGGAAGTTATACCCAATGGGATCGTAAACTTGATGGAATGATTGCTCAAGCAATAATGGGAACCCAAGCAATGAAAGGTGTTGAGATTGGTTTAGGTTTTGAGTCTGGCGCAAGACCAGGTCATAAAGTCCATGATGAAATTACACATGATGGTACTACTTTTAAGAGAAAAACCAATCGATCTGGTGGAATAGAAGGTGGTATGAGTACAGGAATGCCCATCATTGTTCGTGGAGTTATGAAACCAATTCCTACCATGCTTAATCCATTAAGTACAGTAGATATGCATACACTTAAAGAAACGGAAACACGTTATGAACGTTCTGATGTATGTGCCTTACCTCGCGCTGTAGTAGTTGCAGAATGTGCTTTAGCTACAGTTATTGCGAATGCTTTTCTTGAAAAGTTTGGTGGTGATTCAATCAGTGAAATCGAAGAACGTTTTAATAGTTATCGGCCATAGTGAGCTCTAAAATTCCAACATTAGCTAAACGAATAAAAAAGAATCCGAATGATTCATTTTCAAAGTTTGCACTAGCTTTGGAGCTCATAAACATTGATGAAAAACAAAGAGCAAAAATGCTGTTTGAAAGTATAGTAGCTTCTGATCCTGACTATATTGGAGTTTACTATCACTTAGGTAAAATCTATGCGGAAATGGATGAGAACAAAAAAGCCACTACTACCTATAAAGAAGGGATTGCAGTTGCTGGGAAAACGAATGATCTCCATGCTATGTCTGAATTAAAAGGGGCCTTACTTGCTCTTGAACTAGAATTTGAAGACTAATTATGAAATTACTTAACTCACTTTTCGTACTACTACTTATCTTAAATACAGGTATTCTCGCTCAAGATCAGAATACCTATACTGTTCAAAAAGGGGAAACCTTATATGCTATTTCTAAAACTTTAAGCGTATCTGTTGCTGAACTCCAACAATGGAATAGTCTTTCTGATAATAGTATCTCTGAAGGTCAAGAATTAATCTACTTTATTCAACAAAGTAACGACTCAACTTTAACTCCAGAACCTGTTGCTTCTCTTATCTCTAATTCCACTCCACAAGAGAATATATTTTATACGGTAAAAAGTGGCGATAATCTTACTGTAATTGCTAGAAACCATAGCATGACAGTTTCAGAACTTAAAGAGTTAAATAATCTTACAAATGATCTACTAAGTATTGGTCAACGTTTAAGTGTTAGAAAACTCATCGACAGTGTTGCCCCATCAGCATCAGTATTTTCAGAGGACTCTTCCCCACAAGGTACATTTGCAGTATATACCGTCTCAAGTGGTGAAACTTCAACTGATATTCTGACAAAGTTCAAAATGACACAACAGGAGCTCCAGGAATTAAATCCAGAAGTGAATATCGCCACATTAGATAGACAACAAAAGATTACTGTATTACTTCCGCCTTCTCGTTCTTATGAAAATCCATATTTAAATAAGGCTAGCCTTCAAGAGTTAGGAGAAGTTGGTGCATCTTCTTACGCTGAAGTAGAATTTGGCAATGCTACTACAAATGGTGAATTATATAATCCTGAAGAACTTACTGGAGCACATTCTAATATCGCCTTAGGTACCATCATTTTTATTGAAAATCCTGAGAATAGTAATGGGGTCTATGTTCGAATTAATGATCGAATTACTGGTTCAGGATTGAAACTTTCTGAGCGTGCATTCCGAATATTACAACTCGAAAAATCGTCAAACCCTACCGTATCTATTTATTCTGAAAGTTAATGACCAACTCTTTCAAACAATATTTTTCCAATACACACACACTGCTCTATAGCTTCTTATTTAGTGTACCTCTTTTCTTAGTTTATGAAGCACTTATTCTGATTTCTCAACCAAATGCAGATCATATAGTAAGAATTAGCGTGGATGTTTGGATGAAATCGCTTTTTACCTACTTCGGTGTAAATGCTATTTCATTTTCGCTTTTAGTTATGATGCTGTTAGGGTTTTTTATTCTCTATAAAGAGAGAGACCGCCTTAAAGATCTACAATTATCGTATTTCCCGATAATGCTTCTTGAGTGTTTGATTTATGCAATTGTTGTAGCTTTTATAAGCAACACTCTTGTCTCACTCATTTTCAATATTGCAGCTACTGATCCTATCCAATCACTTTCCTATTTACAGAAGCTTGCGCTCTCATTAGGTGCGGGTTTGTATGAAGAACTTTTCTTTAGAGTTATTCTCGTTTCCTTGTTAGTACTACTATTCAATAAATTATTTGGGAAGAAGTGGGCCGCTATCGTCGCTGCAGTTACACTTTCTGCTTTACTATTTAGTGCTGTGCACTATATGGGTTCGATGGGAGATTTGTTCACATTTAGTTCGTTTTTATATCGATTCTTATTTGGCTTAATACTAAACGGGATTTATATTTGGAGAGGGTTTGGCGTTGCCGCTTGGACTCATGCACTTTATGATGTTTTAGTAATTAGTTTTCTTGGGGCTTAGATAAATACTAATCAACCTATCAAAAGTTTCTATTTACCTATTGGGGTAGCGTTAGTTATAATCATGAAGTGTTAAATTTTTTAATTTTGCTTACATAAGTAAACAAAATTGCCTTATTTAGAATACAACAATATTAGAAGGTTCCTTTGAGTAAAAATCATCAAAAAAAGCAGCAAGAATTTAATGACGAGATCATTCCTCATTTAGATTCTTTATATAATTTTGGGCTAAGGCTTACTGCAGATCCAAGTGATGCAGAAGATTTAGTACAAGATACTATTGTCAAAGCTTTTCGCTTTTTTGATAGCTATGAAAAAGGTACAAATGCTAAAGCATGGTTATTCAGGATTCTAAAAAATTCCTTCATTAATAACTATCGTAAGAATTTAAAAAAACCTCAGGAAGTCGATTATGATGAAGTTTCTTCTTTCTATGAGAATATTAGAGCCGAACGAACAGACACATCTGATTTAGAGCATCTCATCTTTAGAGATTTAATGGATGATAATTTCTCTAAAGCATTATCAAAATTACCAGAAGACTTTCGAACTGTTGTTCTTTTATGTGATGTTGATGGGTTTACTTATGAAGAAATCTCGAATATGTTAGATGTTCCAATTGGAACTATCCGGTCTAGATTACACAGGGGTAGAAATTTGCTAAAAACTGAGTTATATGAGTACGCAAAAAAACACGGTTATACTGACGACTAGTTCACTGTATTTAGTATAATTCTTATCGTAGTACCTACTCCGATTTCAGATTTTAATACAAAAACCTTTCCTGAATGATACTCCTCAATTATTCTTTTGGTAAGACTTAATCCAAGTCCCCAACCTCTTTTTTTGGTGCTAAATCCTGGTCTAAAAACGGTTTTAAATTGAGTCGCTTCCATTCCAGAACCCGAATCTTCAATATCAATAATAACCTCGTTACCTTTTACAATTGAACGTATTGAAATAAAAGTTGAGCTATCTTTTTGATTTAGTGCATCCATCGCATTTTTAACAATATTCTCTATCGCCCACTGAAATAGTTCTGGATTTATCTCTACATTAGCTTCAGCTAAAAGAGATTTTCTTACCTCTACTGCTTTTCCAAGCTTTGGAAGCCTTCGTTCCATATAACTAACAACTTCATCCAAATTTGGCTTTATATTCATAGAGGATAATTCAGGAGCTGAACCAATCTTACCAAAACGTTCGGCTACACCACTTAGGCGCTTTACATCATTCTCAATTTCTATAATAATTTTGTTGGCTTCGGAATTATCTTCAATCTCGTCTTTAAAAAGGTGGATCCACCCATATAAACTTGAGATTGGAGTGCCAAGCTGATGTGCAGCTTCTTTAGCCATTCCTACCCACAAGTTCGATTGCTCTGTTCTTGTAATACTTTTATAGGTTGTATATCCAATTCCAAGTAGCAAACTAAGTATCACTATTTGTATATATGGAAAGTACCTGAGTATGCGAACGGTTGGACTTTCCCCATAGTAAACAAATTGTGCAATTCGGGTTTTTTCATCACCAATAATAATTTTAATTGGAGGATTTGTAGCTTTTAGGTTAGCTACTAATTTTGTTCTTTCTTCAGGTGTGTCAATATCTTTAGATGCAACGTTTTTAAAACCATATTCAATATTGTAAATAGTAGAATCTGGGCTATCTGGATCTAATAAAGTATATACATATTCGAGTGGTACATCATTAGAGTCAACCAAAACAGCAGGAACTATAAACCTTTCACCATCATCTAATATAAATTCATCCGTCACAAAATCCTGAGAACTTCTTAGACTTTCTACTTCAAAAACTTTTTCGATTAAACTATCGGGGATAGTCTCATTTTTTTGAAGTTCTGCAGCAATCTCAAGTAATTTTGAGCTTGCCTGCTCATGAACTGGAAGAGAGTTAAACTCAAGTGCTTTTGCCCAAAGTTCTACACTTATTCTTTCCTGTTCTAAGATTTTACCAACCAAATAGTTGTTATAAACTAATGATGCTGCTCCTAAAAGAAGCAAAAAAGTGATAAGTAAAAGTTTAATCCAACCAGACTGAGCAAAAAGATTCATTTATTGAGTTTTTTATTCGATGTAATATAGGAATGTGAGGGGAAGGTCTAAATAAAAGTTGGCAGGGATTCCTTTTTATTAATTTCTTATTTCGAATTGAAATTTTCCTTCTATTGGTTCTTCTGAAGCATTATTTGAGGAAATCTTTATTAGCCCATCTTGAGTCCCTACTACATCCTTTACTTCAAATGTGATAGAATTAAGTTAAGAAGCTTGACTTGCATGTATACCAATCCCCCAGATAAATCTTAAATCCTTTCTTAAATTATCCTTCACAATACAAGTAATAGTGAGGATATCTCCTACTGAAACATTATTACTTGGTGAGAATTCGAACCCTAAAATCTCTGTAACTGGAGGCAATTCAGGCTCCTTTGTTCCTCCAATATTCCAGTCACAACTTAATAGTAGAAATATAACCGCTAAAAAAACGACGGGTTTAAATAGAGGTTTATTCTTTTGAGCGATATTATTTTTTAGTTTCATACTTGGTTTATTTATTTACAAAAAACTCTAAAGGCTAAATCCAATGAACCCAATGCCCAGTGTAGGGTATCAGTTTGAAAGTGTATGTCATTCCCGCTTCTTTGATCATTTCCATCCATTCTTTAACAACTTATTCCGTTACTTCCCTATCATTTTCTCCTCGATAGATACTCCAATGAAGTTGCAGGTTGTTTTTGAATATAGTGTGAATAAAGCTGAGACTTCTATTTAATCTCCATGGAAGCTGGAGCTTCTAGACTGCATTCCGAACGAGACATTCGGAACGAGGGTAATGGAATATAGGAATGTGTGACGAATGACCTAAACAAAAAACCCTGCTTCAAAAAATTGAGCAGGGTTTTTAAAATTATGCAGAAGCCTTTTGTTTTTCATAAACAGGTGGTGCTTTCTTCTCTATGGTATCTTTAGTAATTATACATCTGGCTACATTCTTCATTGATGGTAATGTAAACATGATGTCTAACATTGAGCCTTCCATGATAGATCTTAAACCCCTAGCACCTGTTTTACGACCTTTCGCTTTCTTTACAATAGACTTGAGCGCATCCTCTTCGAAATCCAATTGCACATTCTCCATTTTAAAAAGCTTTTTGTACTGCTTTATAATTGCATTTTTAGGAGTTTGAAGAATATCTAATAAGGCTTCATCAGAAAGCTCATGAAGTCCACAAACAACGGGTAATCTACCAATTAGTTCTGGGATTAAACCAAAGCGTTGTAAATCTTCTGGTTCGATATAGGTAAATATTTCTGGATCATCTTTATCAAATTTTACCTGTTCTTTAGTAGTAAAACCCATTGAGCTTGTTGAAAGGCGGCGGGAAATAATTTCTTCTAATCCAGCAAAAGCCCCACCACAAATGAATAAAATATTTGCTGTATCAAGCTGAATAAAGCTCTGCTCAGGATGCTTTCTTCCACCTTTTGGCGGAATATTAGCAACCGTTCCTTCTAATATTTTTAATAATGCTTGCTGTACACCTTCTCCACTTACATCTCTTGTAATAGAAGGGTTATCACTTTTCCGCGCTACTTTATCTACTTCATCTATATAAACGATTCCTCGTTTAGCTCGCTCAACATCATAATCAGCATTTTGAAGTAGGTTGCTTAAAATACTTTCAACATCTTCACCAACATAACCAGCTTCTGTTAAAACGGTAGCATCTGCAATCGTAAATGGAACATCTATAACTTTAGCCAGTGTACGAGCAAGCAGTGTTTTTCCACTACCAGTAGGTCCAAGTAACGCAATGTTACTTTTCTCGATGAGGGTGTCATCAAATTCTAAACTCTCGTTACTAATTCTTTTGTAATGATTGTAAACCGCTACTGCAAGAGTCTTTTTTGCTTGCTCTTGACCAATTACATACTCATCTAGTTTAGCCTTAATCTCTACAGGCTTGAGCATTGGTTTGTATGATTTCTCACGGCGTCTAGCAAGTGAAGCTAAATCACTTTTGATAATACTTGAAGCATCCTCAACGCAACGATCGCAAACATATACACCAGGCCCTGCAACCATGCTGTTCACTTCAAGGCTAGACCGTCCACAAAATGAACAGTTTACGATATCATTATTTTTTTCGTTCTCGCTCATGCTTGATAAATCTAATAAAATTCTGACTATTTCGCTGTATCCGCTCTTGAAATCACATTATCAACAAGTCCGTATTTTTTTGCTTCTTCTGCAGTCATCCAATTATTACGATCTGAATCATTTACAATATCATCAAGAGTTTTACCCGCATGGTCTGCTATAATCTGACTTAGCTGCTTTTTTGTTCTAAGTATCTCTCTTGCTTCAATTTCAATATCGCTAGCTTGACCCTGAACTCCGCCTAAAGGCTGATGAATCATAACGCGTGCATTAGGTAGACAGCTTCTTTTACCAGCGGTGCCAGCCGTAAGTAAAACTGCACCCATACTTGCGGCCATTCCCATACAAGTAGTAGCAACATCACATTTAATATGTTGCATGGTATCATAAATTGCCAAACCTGAAGAAACAACACCACCCGGACTGTTGATATATAAATTAATATCCTTTTCTGGGTCTTCTGATTCTAGAAATAATAATTGAGCCACAATAGTACTAGCAACAACATCATTTATACCACTACCTAAAATGATGATTCGATCTTTAAGTAGACGTGAATAAATGTCATAGGCACGCTCACCTCTACTAGTAGTTTCGATAACCATTGGCACGAGATTACTCTCGATAGCTTGGTTATTTGATTCAAATAAAGGTTGCTCAAAAATAGGTTGCTTAATCATAGCTGTAATATAATTTATTTCTTTTTATTTGACTTCTTTTCTTGATACTTGCGATATGCGTCTTTATCCAACTCATTGATTTTTACCTCATCCTGAAGCTTCTCGAATACTTTATTTTCTCTTATACTTCCTCTGAGAGATTCAAGTAAGTTAGGGTTTTGAGCGTAATATCCTTTTAGTTGATCTACAGTAGCACCATATCGGGCTGCTTCAATAGAAATGAACTCATCGATATCTTCGGGTTTTATTTCGATATCTTCAAATGTTTCTTGAAGTTGTTGACTAATAAAATACCACTTTGCCTCTCTCTTTGCTTGCTCAGTCATTTCTTCTCTATATGCAAGCTCATCAAAGTTTTCAGGAAGTTTATCGCCATATTGTTGCTTTAACTGGTCTACGTAAGAGCTCTTTACTTGCTCTACAAAAGCTACAGGCACATCAAATGTGTGTGCGTCAACTAATTCCTCTACTACTTCGCTTTTGAACATGTCATCAGCTGATTGATCGTAGTATTGCTGCATTCTACTTTTAATGAAGCTCTTAAATTCGTCCTCATTAGAAGCTTCACCATTACTGTTCTTTTTGATAAACTCTTCGTCGAGTTCAACTTTAACAGGCTTCTGAACTTTCTTAATTGTGATTTTTACATCATCATTATGGTCACCATGAGGAATGCTCATTTCGACCACATCTCCAATTTTGTGACCTTTTAGTGCTTTAAGAAAATCTGCACTTCCTTCTTCTCTCAAATCAAGTGTTTGATCTTCATCAACATCACCATGATTTACAGATTCTACATCAACGACAACTTTAACATCTTTAGAGACTTTAACATCTACATCTTCCCAATCACCTTGGCGCTCGAGTGTACGTTCGATTTCCTCTTTTACTTCCTTGTCATTTACATCATGAACCATCTTGTTCACTTTGATCTTCTTTAAGTCTGAGAGCGTTACTTCTGGTTTTGCACCAATTTTGAATACTACTTCTAACTCATCGTTTTCCCATTGGAAATCGATCATTTGAGTTTCTCCGACTGGATTATGTTCTTCAACAATCTCCTTTTCGAATACTTCTTGAATGTGTTTGTTAATTTCTTCGATTTCGATATCGTTACCGAATCTCTTTTTGACTAAAGAAAGAGGAACACGTCCTGGCCTAAAACCAGGCATAGTAATCTGGCCTTGATACTTCTTCAGCGCTTTATCGAATTTTGGTTGTAGCTCTTCTCGGTTAGCTTTTAGGGTTACTTCTTTGTCTACAGAAGTAATTTCTTTCACAGAAATGTTCACGAATGCTCCGCTATGTTTTGTGGATTCAATAAATAAAAACAGAAT
The DNA here is from genome assembly GCA_965212165.1 of Balneolaceae bacterium. GTDB lineage: Bacteria > Bacteroidota > Rhodothermia > Balneolales > Balneolaceae > RHLJ01. The sequence goes on from OZ243096.1 coordinate 557,854, forward strand.
AGTTTAGAAAGGAAAGTACGAGAGGGGGGACTCGAACCCCCACGCCGGTTAAAGCACTAGATCCTAAATCTAGCGTGTCTACCAATTCCACCACTCTCGCAAATTTCAGAGCTTGCAAATTTAAGGCTTATTGAATTTAAAATCCATACTTTTAACTGAATTTATTCTATATATCATTATTACTTACATTGATATTTTCATCCAATCCTTTTTACCTATGGGAAACTATGTATTACAATCTTAGATATATCCACATTACTACTTCTAATAAAGACGAAGCTCGTAAAATCGGTAGGGTTTTAGTTGAAGAAAGACTTGCAGCTTGTGTTAATATATTTGATGGCATGGAATCTATATATCGGTGGAAAGGTGAGATTAAAGAAGATCAGGAATGTGTGTTAATTGCTAAAACTAATTATTCTAAAGTTAGAGCACTTACTAATCGTGTAAAAGAAATTCACAGCTACGAATGCCCATGCATTGTTTCTTTAACAATTACTGAAGACGAAGGAAATAAAGAGTATTTAGATTGGCTTGTTAAAGAGTCTAAATAAGTTTCTAATGTGATTCTTCATCAAGAAAAAAGGGCCCGTCCTTACGGAACGAGCCACTTATCTGATTGTAATATCATATTACTTAATAAGCATCATCTTTTTTACATCTCTGAACGATCCTGAACGGATTTCATAAAAGTACATTCCTGTAGATAGCCCAGATGCATTAAATGAAACCGTATATACACCTGCCGATTGCTGTGTATTTACAAGTGTTTGAACTAATCTTCCAGTAATGTCATACACATTAATGTTTACTTCTGATGCTTTTGGAATCTCGTATGAGATTTGAGTAGAAGGATTAAATGGATTAGGATAATTTTGATCCAATTTAAAATCCGTAGGAGTATCATTAATAATCTCTTCGTTTGATACTTCTGTTACCTCAGTTTCTTCCACATATTCTCTCAACCAAGTTAATGCTGGGCGTTCTTCTTCATTTGGTCGCATAATGAACGCCTCTTGTGCCGACCTCCAATGTCCATCCCTCCATCCCCAGAGAGTAATTCCCTCAACTGATGTATGCTCCCATAGAATTGGAAATAGTCTCTCGAATTCAGCTAACTGTGTTTGATCAGATTGAGCATCAGTTCCATTTGGGTTTCCGTCAATATCTAACTCTGTGATTTGAATGGGTAGACCCGTGGTGGCTAAACTATTTAAACTAGCCAAATGTGCACTAACCGATGGGAAGCTTGTTGAAAAAGCATGAGCCTGGACTCCAATACCATCAATTAAATTTCGTTCTTGCAGTAATTCAACTATTTGCCTGTATATAAAGGTTTTTGATGAGTTTCCTAAAATACTGTAGTCATTAATAATCAGTTTAGCAGAATCTGGAAAAATCTCACGAGCCATCTCAAATGAGGTTATTACCCAATCCCAGCCTGTATCACCAGAACCACCAAGTGCATCTATATACCCACCGCTATCATCATCATTTGCATTAGCACCTGAATTATTCGGCGGATCATGAAGAGGCTCATTAACTACTTCAATCCATTCCAGCTGAGGGTATCTTTCCGCTACTGCTTCGAACCACTCCGTAATTTCTTCTATTTGTTCTTCAGCTGGTAGTGATTTCAACCAAAGCGGTTGTTGATCACCCCAAATTAGTACATGAAACTTCAGTGGAAATCCATTTTCATCCGCTAATGTTGCTGCTGCATCCATTTGAGACCAATCCATTGTATCCCTAATAGCTTCAACTGAGCCCCACTTCCCTGCATTCTCGGGCGTTACCTGATTCCAATACTCTGAAAATCTAGGTAATTGAGCTTCACTATATACATTCCCTAACCACTTTGGCTTACCTCTTGCTATGGGTTCATAAACAACATCTGGAATAATAGGCTTTTGGATTCTTACACTATCAATCCAAATGCTTTTACCATTATTTGCCGACATACTAAAATGAAATGGTGCTCTACCTATAGTATCTGATTCCCCAACAGAAAAATTAAAACTAAATTCTTGCCATTCTGTTGTAAGATTAATACTTGAATTATCTAGTCTTCCAAATTCATTAAAAGCTGGGTTTCCAACTGTAAAGTTAGCCGTTGCACCTTCTTCACTTGCCTTTGCCCAAGCAGTAAAGGTGTAACTTAATCCTGTTTCAACAGAGAAAAGCTCGTTGATGGCTTGAATACTCCAGTCGTTTGAACCAGCTGAGTTAACATCTATTCTGAGTGCACGATTACCATCTTTCACTTCATCATCAACTATTGCAAAAGTAGCATCACCTGTATCTTGTAACTCAAATGTCCAACCTTCAACATCTGCAGTATCTGCTCTTTCTGTTAAATCTGATGATTCAAAGCTACCATTTGGATTCTCTGACGCATCTGGATCAGGACCAATAACTTTAAGGTTATCGATATAAATAACCGATCCGTTATTAGCAGCGAGATTTAATGGTACTGAGAACCTCATCAAGTTAATTTCATCAACTACAGTAGCAGTGTGCGATAACTCATATTTAGACCAGGTTGTATCTAAACTGGCATCAAATTGTCCAAATCGAGCATAATCTCCACTAGCAGGTAAACCAAAATAAAATCGTCCTACACGAGAAGTTGTATCTGCTTTCATCCAAATAGTAGCAGTATATGTATCTCCGGCTTTTACTTGAAGATCTTCGTTTACAACTTCAATATTCCAATCATCCCCATCATTAAAAGTGCCGAAATCAATTTTAAGTGCTTTACCGTCACCATCTTGAGAAGCATCTACAATTTCAAAGGCTGCATTTGCACCATTTGCGGTTATGTTGAAAGTCCAGCCTAAGTTACTTTCATTAACTAAGCCTAATGCGAATTCTTCAAAACTCCCATTGGTTGCGTAATCTTTTGTGGCTTGAGCATAACTATTTCCAATACTTAAAAACATACTTACCATGAGTACTGCCTTTAATGATATTATTTTTTTTAATTGAAGCATGGGCATCTATTTGCTAATTATAGTTCAACTTATTTGTTAGAGCTTCTCTTATAGATTTTTCTATCAGAGAAATTTTAAAATCTATTTATTTTCTGCATAGGCATACATACCTATTACAGTTCCTACAAAACCTCCGGCTTTATTAGTACTTAAAATCGTACCATCAGCACCTTCTAGAAGCACTTGCCAACTTCCTTCCGAGTTTGAATACAAGAAATCGTACTCGCCTGCTCTTGCCGTTATTTTTAAATAATACTCCGATCCAAAAGTCGTCGGTAAAATCTCCGAGGCAATGATTTCAACATTATTACCTTCAGATTTCTGAAGAAAAATTTCCTTTTCCCCATTTTCATTTAAGGTGATTCCCATTTTATAATTAAATCGTTCACCCTGAAATGCAGAAAGTCCAGCTTCATCACCAATTTGTTTCGGTTCATAAATCATTTTAGTTGAAGCAGAACCATATACATGTTGTTGCCTTCTTCCAATAAATGATGGGTTTCCAAGACCACTTAATCTTTCTGACCTTGCATCTAATTTTAAATATTCATTCTCCTCAAAACTCCACCATGTAGATCGTGGAGTTCTCATCATAATCCAGTTGAATGCTAATTCATCTGTATTAAAGTTATCGATATAGGTAAAATTTCCATTTGTCGGAGGGTTTGCTTTTTCGGCATAAGGTAAATCCGGCCTTTTAAGTTTAACAGGAACTTCCTTGTCTTCTTCAAGAATAATCGGCCATCCATCTTTCCATGTTACCGGAAGTAAAAATGTTTCTCGACCAGTATTGAAATTAACTCCGTCATATAATCGTACACCCAAAAATATAGTCCACCACTCTCCATTTTTTGTTTCAACCATATCAGCATGGCCTACGTATTCTACTGGAAAATCACGGTCTACCGGAATATGACGCTGAGTTAATATTGGATTTCCTTCATATGGTGTGAAAGGACCATACGGTGAGCTTCCTTTTAACACTACCTGAGAGTGATCCGGACCTGTTCCACCTTCAGCACAATGAAGAAAGTACTCGCCATTAACTTTCATTAAATGAGGCCCTTCGATCCAGATTGGTTTTGTAGAAATATCCACTCCCCCATTAATAATCATAACAGGCTCGCTAATACTTTTATTTGTTTCCAAATCATATTCCCGGATCCAAATTGCTCTATGTCCCGGATATGTTGAGCCACCTTCTGGAGCATCGTTATTCATTACATAAACTTTTCCATCATCATCAAAATATATAGATGGATCAATTCCATACACCCTATCTAACCAGATTGGATCGGACCACGGGCCTGCAGGATCTGATGCTGTAACCATAAAGTTACCCCCGGCATCTACCAAAGTATTTAGTACATAAAAAGTACCATCATGATATTCTATTGTAGCTGCAAAAACCCCTCTGGAAATACCTAAACTGTCAACCGGCATTTGAGATGGGCGATCTAAAACATGACCTATTTGATTCCAGTTTACCAAATCGGTGCTATGAAATATTGGTATTCCCGGATAATGGGCAAATGACGAATGTATCATATAATAATCGTCACCATCTCTTACAATACTTGGGTCAGGATAGTATCCTGCATTTATTGGGTTTATATATTCATCCTCGCCTACTTCTAAGCCATCGTAATAAGGATCATTTCCTTCATATAAAAACCAATCAAACAATGGATCAGAACTTGCAACGGGTACACAACCTTTTATACTTATTGATAAAAACCCAAAGAGTATATAAATGAATAATTTATTTGGCATGCTAGTAAAACAGTTTTAGGTAATGATTTCCTTCAATGAAACTGGACTTTTCATAGATTAGGCAAATTTTTGCTCACTTTACTTTGTTTTAATTTACTTTTTATTTTAATAAAATAGTAAAAAATAGTGTTTATAGTTGTTAATTATAAATATCTGTATTTTTATTTGATAATAAAATTGAGCAAATTTTGTTCATTTTTATTATTTATTCATAATTATCAATACTCAGATCACGATGAATAAAATAACTTTCCTTCCTATTACAGTCTTGTTAATGGCTTGCACTGTTAAAACACCTAAGTCTAAAATGATTGGTTAATTCAATACAGGTACTGATCTATTACTTCTTCATTTTGATTCAAAAACAGAATTCACATTGTACAGCATTCTGATTGGAATGAAAGTGTAACCTCACCAGAAGAATTAGCACTTGTAAAAGAATAAATTGATTATCAATAAATTCCGGATGGGAATGGCATTAGAAATGGGACACCGGGGTTAAAATCTGAAGATAAAGTAGATTGGAGAAAATATATTTCAGATTCTACAATAGTCAATATTTTGGAACATGCAATAGATATTGCAAATGAGTATAACGGAAAAGACGGTAGATACAATAATACTGCGATTACTATGGGTGGTCCCGATTTTTCAGATGTTTCTGAAATATGTTGGATTTTTGAAATTGACCGTCTGACTGATAGCAATAATTTTTTCAGGGAGTTCTCGGACGAAAAACGAATTGAGTCTAATTGAATTAAATGAGATACTTAAAAATGACTTATTAAATAAGAATTAAGTCACAATTTATATTTAATATACCTTAGACAATAATTGAGCAATTTCTTGGAATACTAACCTAACCTGATTTAGTAATGATCATTTCACGTATTATTTTTTCGTCTGTATTGGCACTCATTTTTTTCTCTGGGACTACATTTGCCCAACACCATATGCACAGCCAGTCAACTCCACTTATAGAGTCTGGCAATGATATTTTTGGAGCTATTCAAGAAGTAATTATACAATTAGAGCAAAACCCTAACACAGATTGGTCACAAGTTGATTTAGAGGCATTACGCCAGCACCTACTTGATATGAAAGCTTTTACAGAAGAAGTAGAAGTCTTGTCACAAACACCAATTGATCAAGGAATTGAGATACATGTAAAACCTCAATCTGATTTAGCAATTAAAGCACTTACTAACGTTCTTAGTAAACACCCATCTATGCTTAAAAGTGAGATGGGTTGGGATATGCTTGGTTCCCAAAAAGATGGACATTGGGTTATTACCTGTACAACCGATAAAGAAGAAGATGTTGCTAAAATTCGCGGACTTGGATATATAGGATTATTAGCAGCTGGTGCACATCATCAATTACATCATTGGATGGTAGCTACTAATCATATGGGAATGAATTAAAAAAGGCTCAAATTTCTTTAAGCCTTTTATTAATTTTATGTTTAGAATACTCTTTAACCAGTAGTTAACTCTGGTCCAGTTTCTCCTCTTCGCATAATTAAGTCTGCTTCTATCTCTTTCATCTTCTCGTTAGTTAATGGATAGAATAGCATGATTACATAACAGGCAATCCCAAATAAAGCTGGTATAATACTAACTAACATTAATATCCCACCTAGTGAATCATCCGATTGTAATTGTCCTGATTCAAACCCATAAGCAGAGAGTACCCAGCCGGTAATTGCCCCACCAAGTGCAACGCCGAGTTTTAATGTAAATAATGAAGCTGCCATTATTAATCCAGTTGCGCGTCGTCCAAACTTCCACTCACCATAATCAGCAGTATCGGTGTACATAGCCCACTGAAGTACTGCTACTGGACCTAGTAAGAATCCTGCTATAATATTCACTAAATAGATTACTCCTACTTGGTCTTTATCAAGAAAGAAAAAAGCAATACTAATAATTGCAGCTAGTCCTAAAAACCAACCATATGTTTTCTTCTTATCAAAAAGCTTACTAATTGTGTTGGTGAGTATTGCACCAACTAAAGTTGCTAGAGCGCCGGAAGTAAGAAAGTAATTTAAACCGAGTTCTATGGTTGAGCCAAAAAGTACAATGGAATGGTCTCCAATATAATAATTGATATAGAATGCAAAAGATCCACCTCGAATAACAAGAAATGTAAGTTGAAAAACTGTAGCTAAACCAACCAAAACCCAAGGACCGTTTGCAAATAGATCTTTTCCGTCTTTCTTGAAATCAATCTCCTGATTCTTTGGAGGTAATACTCGTTCTTTAGTGGTAAAAAAAGCAACAAGAAATAAAATCGCTGCCACTACACCATAAAGACCCATAGTCCACATCCAACCTATTTGCTTGCTAGCGATATCATCACCACCACCAAAAAACTCAACCAAAGGTTCGGTAAATCCAGTAACAATTAACAATCCACAGTATGCAGCAACAAATCTATATGATGAAACCACAGTACGTTCTTCTGCATTTGGAGTAATAACACCCATTAATGCTGCATATGGAACATTGATCATGGTATACATAATCATCATTAGTGTATAGGTGATGTATGCATATACAATTTTCCCAGTATCACTAAAATCTGGAGTTACGAACATAAAAAAGCCAAGTACTCCAAAAGGAATTGCTAACCACAATAAGTAGGGTCTAAATTTACCGTACTTAGTTTTAGTTCTATCAGCAATCATCCCCATAAGCGGATCATTTACTGCATCAAAAATTCTAGTAACTAAAAACATAGTTCCAGCAACTGCAGCTGGTAAGCCAAAAATATCTGTGTAGAAGAAAAGCAGATAAACGATAAAGGTTTGAAAGAACAAATTTGATGCAGCATCACCTGCACTATAGCCTACTTTTTCTATAAAAGAGACTTGATTTGTTTTTGTACTCATATTTACTGCCTGTTTGGTTAGTTGAAGATTATTCTTCGACGGTTAGAATTACTTTGCTTAGATCTTCATCACGAGATGAATTTCCTACCATAATTTCAAAATCTCCAGGCTCTACCACATAATCCATTCTTACATTAAAGAATGCTAGAGATTTTTTGTGAATTGGAATAGTAACTGTTTGGGATTCGCCAGGTTTCAACCATACTTTCTTAAAACCTTTTAACTCTTTTACAGGTCGAGTTACTGAACTGAAGCAATCCCTTATGTATAATTGAACCACTTCAGATCCTTCACGGTCTCCTGTATTACTCACATCGACAGAAACTGAAGTTGTTCCATCTTTGGTAATGGTTTTATCAGCTAGTTTTAGGTTTGAAAACTCAAATGCAGTATAACTTAAACCGTACCCAAATGTGAAAAGAGGTTTAGCATCATCAAATAGAAATCCTCGACGTGCAGAAGGACGGTGATTATAATAAATAGGTAACTGACCAACAGATTTTGGAATCGAAATTGGAAGTTTTCCTCCTGGATTTACATTACCAAAAATTACGTCTGCTAGAGCATTTCCCCCTTCTTGGCCGAGGTACCAACATTCTAAAATTCCGTCAACTTTTTCAGCAACATTATTAATACTAAGTGGGCGACCATTTACTACACATGCGATTACTGGTTTTCCCATTGCTACCATGGCATCGATTAATTCATCTTGTTCACCAACTAGATTTAACTCTGTTCGGTCTCCCATATGATTTCTAGCCCAAGACTCTCTCGAAGTTTGGTCATTACCTCCGATAGCAACTATAATTACATCTGCATCTTCAACATCTTCTATTGCTAGAGCTATTAATTTTCGGTTTTCTTCTGGGGATGGAATAACAACTGCATCTTCTTCCCAACGTCCACCAACAGTAATTTTACAGCCTTCACTATAAATTACTTCAATATTATTAGCATCTGCTTTAGCTTTAATTCCTTCAAGAATGGTGATATTTGTTTTTGGAGAACCACTATAACCACCAAGTAAACTTCGGGTTGCATTAGGGCCAACAACTGCAACTGTTTTAGTTTTTGATGCCTCGAGAGGTAGTAAATTTCCCTCGTTCTTTAGAAGGGTAATAGTTTCTTGAGCTGCTTTTAGTGCTAGTTTTTTGTTCTTTTCAGAACCAGAAATCTTCTCTGCTTCATCTGGATCAAGGAACGGATCATCAAATAGGCCCATCTTAAATTTCCAGTAAAGCATAGGACCTACTAAATCATCGAGCATCTTTTCTGTAAGCTTTCCTTCTTTTATTAATTCAACAGTATGTAAATAACAATCTGGTTCTGGCAGTTCTATATTTACCCCAGCTTTAATTGCTAATTCTGCGGCATGTTTTTTGTTCTTTGCTACAAAGTGTCCATGTGTTGCTTCTCTGTCAAAAAGCTCTAAAACGGCGTAATAATCTGAAACTACAAACCCCTTGAATCCCCATTCATCACGTAGAACATCATTTAATAACCACTCATTTGCGTGTGAAGGAACACCATCAATTTCATTATATGAAGCCATTACACTAATTACATTAGCTTCATCAATTGCTTCCTTAAAAGGCATTAAAAATGTTTCTCGTAGAATCCTTTCAGAAATATTAACAGGACCACAATTCATTCCTGATTCAGGTTCGCCGTGTGCAGCAAAATGCTTCAAAGTTGCCATCACATGCTTCTTATTATTAAACTCAGCATCTCCTTGAAACCCTTTAACAGCAGCAACACCTAATTGTGAAACAAGAAATGGATCTTCCCCAAAAGTTTCCTCTACACGTCCCCATCTGGGATCGCGTGCTACATCAACAACAGGAGTTAATGCTTGATGACCACCGCGAACTCGTGTTTCTTCAGCAGTCATCGCATACAATTTTTCAACTAGTTCAGGATTAAATGTTCCACCAAGTCCAATGGGTTGAGGAAAACTTGTTGCCCATTTAGATGCTAAGCCATGTAAACATTCTTCATGAAAAACGACTGGTATTCCAAGCCTACTATTTTCTATAAAAAACTTCTGGATTGCGTTTGTCAATTCTACAGTTTGACGTGCATTAAAACCTGCCTCATGACTTGCTTCCTCATCTTTCCCGGCATCACTTGGTCGACCAACTTGTCCAATTCCATTGCCATGAGCGTATGCTTTTTTAGCCTTTTCTAGATCAAAATTTCCATTTTCATCGATTAAGGTTTCTTTCTTGTCGTTCCAAACGCCCATCATTTGAGCGGCTTTTTCATCAAGAGTCATTCTTGAAAGTAAATCAGCTACCCGTTCTTCTGGAGACCTTGATGCGTCTTTATAAACTACGTTTTCCAATGCTTATCCTACTTAATTCTATTAGTTCTTTTCCTATTTATTTAAAGGTAATTCCATTAATACCCTTACAACTTCTTTTTCCTTTCCTTCACGGTCAAAAAGCAATGGGTAATTTGTTCTACCAGATACTGGCCATCCATTTTTCCAAGAATCACCATCAGTAACTCCCCAAGTTGTGACACGGTTTATCTTATCTGAATGTCTTAAATACACTTCAAAATATTCAGTAAATCGATCTATTTGCGCTTGCTTAATTGAATCGGGCATTCCCTCTGTATAAGGATTAAGTTCTTCTCGTAATTCAGCACGCATACTAATATCCGCACCCATGTATTCAAAAGCTGGTGGCAATACATCAACATCTAATTCAGTAATGGCGACTAATCCAAGTTCTTTGAACTTAATTATACTTGCTTCAACTTCGTCGGGTGTCGGACCTTCTAATCCATAATGACCTTGCATTCCTATTCCTGATACTTTTATCCCATTATCCTGAATTTCTTTAACTACACGAACTGCTCCATCTGCTTTTTCAGGATTAAACATGTTGTAATCATTATAGTACAGCTCCGCTCCTGGGTCAGCGGCTTGCGCATATTCAAATGCTTTTTCAATAAAATCTGGGCCAATAATTGTATACCATTTTGATTCACGCAAGCTTCCATCTTCGTTCAATGCTTCGTTAACAACATCCCAACCATTAATTCTACCTTTATAACGAGTAACGATGGTTGTAATGTGATCTTTCATTCTCTCTAATAGAGCGTCACGAGAAATTTCATTTCCATTCTCATCTTCAAAAACCCAATTAGGTGTTTGGCTATGCCATACTAATACATGGCCAACAATGAACATATTGTTAGCTTCACCAAACTCAACAAAAGCATCTGATTCTACAAAGTTATACTCGCCCGGTCTTGGATGAATTTTTTCCCATTTGAGATCATTCTCTGGTGAAATTGAATTGAAATGTTTTTCAACTATAGGAATCCCACGTTCATCTGAGCCGGTATACTGACTTGTATTAAGAGCCGCGCCGATATAAAAGTGTTGTTTATATGATTCCTTAAGAGTTGCAATACTTGTATCAGATTTTTGTTCTGAATTACATCCTATTGCAGAACCAATTATAAAAATTGTAAGCAGTATTTTTTTCATTTATTTATCCCCATTCAATGTTAATCGTTATATCGCGGATCGGGCACATAAGTACTTTTTTCTAACGAGATATAGTATTCTAGATCATGTTCTGGTTTTTCCAATCCATAAGGGATTGGCTGTTCTGAAAATGTTTGAAAGTATAGAACGCATGAGTTTCTCCAACGAACTGCATCACGTTCTTGTATTTTTAGTAATGCTTTTACATGCTCATATCTTTGTACATCAATAAGAGGTTGAATTGAATCCCATTCTTTCTGGATCCATCTAACTTGCTCTACACCTTCATAATATTTGTAGACCAATTCTTCCCAAAGTGTGTTTCCTGATTCCATTTCATGATTCCACGAAACATGGTGAAACCATAATAAGTAGTCTTCTGGAGTAGTCTCAATATCTCTGAACATTGATTCTACTTCATCATGATATTGTTCCACAGCATTTGAACCTGTTTCAGTTCGATTGAAGCCAATCCCTTTTTTATCTGCTTTATGGTAATAAACAGCCGTCCAATCTGGTCTAGGTAGATTTTCAGTCCATGGCGCTGGGCCATAATGGTGACCTTGAGCATACAGATGCGTTAAACCGAGTGGCATTCTATAATTTACTCCCGCCTCGCGCGATTCCATCATTATTTCACCAACTGGGTCTAAAAATTTTGGATTATTAGTGAATGTCATACGCATCCATTCATCAGCAATTTCATCCGCTCCAAGTGTAAAGTCCCATGCTAGTCGACCAAAAGCATACCAACTTGATTGTACAAAAGGATGTCCTGTCCAGTTTCTACTATTTCCAAGATTTACTACACCAGCCATTCCTGTGTAATCATATTCAAATACATTTCCAGAAATTACTTCTCCAACTGTTGAACCTTTTCCTTTAGCATAAGTGTCATTATCAAGTGCTTCTTCAAAAAGAGTTCCTTGATAAGCCAAATGTTTATCAAATCCGAAATACTCTTGAGTGATTTGAACTTCAAGCATTGAATTCGTATTTGGAAGAGCTCCAAATAATGGAGAAAATGGCTCACGTGGCTGAAAGTCTATAGGACCATTTTTTACTTGAAGAATTACATTTTCATTGAACCTTCCATCCAATGGTTTGAATTCATCATATGCTTCTCGAAATCGGTCTTTTTGTTCAGGACTGTAAACAAATGCTCTCCAGATTACAACACCTCCATGTGGCTGAACAGCTTCAGCTAGTACATTTGCTCCTTCAGCATGATTACGGTTATATGCAAAAGGTCCCGGTTCGCCTTCTGAATCAGCCTTCACCAAAAACCCTCCGAAATCTGGAATCATCTCATAAATTTGAGATGCCTTCTCTTTCCACCATTGGCGAACATTAGGATCTAGAGGATCTGCTGTTTCCAAACCTCCAACATGGATTGGAGCTTGATAGTTGATAGAAATAAATGTCTTAATTCCATAAGGTCTTAAAGCTCCAGCAATAGTAACCAGTTTTTCTAAAAACTGATCTGTTAGCATATCAGGATTTGCATTTACATTATTAACTGACATCGCATTTATTCCAATCGATGAATTCAACCGGGCATAGTCTTTATATCTTGGATTATTATACTCAGGTAATGAGCCCCATTCCCAAATGGATAACCCTGCATATCCACGCTCAACTAAGCGACTAAGGTTATCCCAATGGTTTAACATTCTGTATTGAACTTTTGGGGTAGATTGGATATCAATATTTGAAATATCAGATTGTATTTGAAGTTCTCTTAGAAAAGCGAATGTTCCATACAGTAATCCTATGTCAGTATTAGCCGAAATAATAATTGTTTCAGAACCTGATACATCCACTTTTTTAATGATATAACCTTCATTCCCAATATCTTCTAGTGTAGATGTTGAAATTAGACGCGTTATTACATGCGAGCTTGTTGGCGTTCCAATTAATAAAGCGCCATCTCTTTGAACATTGTTAGTTCGATTATAACTAACTCCTAATAGACCCGGTATTGCATATGATAGCTCTTCAGAAATTGCATCAACTGTTGCTGAACTACCAGTTAGTATAACAGAGTTTAAGTTAGACCGATATTGTTCTATTCTATCTTGATCATCCACTAATTCATATCTCAGCCAAGCTTCATAACCATCTTCATTGAATTGGAATGCAAATAAGGAATCTGACCCCCACATGAATATTAGTAGTAGTATAAAACCTGAAAAGTGTTTATTTCTATAGATCATCATTCATCAAAACCCCCGCAAAAAGTAACTTGCGAGGATATAATTAGATATACTGGTTTATGATATTCTCAAATAGTTCTTGCTTACCACTTTTTTGTTCGATCTCTTGATTCACTTTAGCGTGATTATATAGATCTTCAAAAGAAAGATTTCCAGCTTCAAAGTCTGCTCCTTTACCAGAGTCGAATGAGCTATATCTCTCTTTGCGAAGTGATTGATAAGATGATTTTGTGAGGATAGCATCTGCAGCCATCAGAGAACGAGCAAAAACATCCATTCCACCAATGTGAGCATGAAATAGATCCACTAGATCGGTTGAATTACGACGAGTCTTTGCATCAAAGTTGATGCCACCACCTTGTATTCCTCCTGATTGTAAAATAACAAGCATTGCTTGAGTGATTTCAAAAACATCGACAGGAAATTGATCTGTATCCCATCCATTTTGATAATCGCCACGATTAGCATCTATACTACCTAAAAGACCATTATCAGCTGCAACTTGGAGCTCATGCTCAAAAGTATGTTGCGCTAATGTCGCATGATTTACTTCAATATTTAGCTTGAAATCATCCATCAAATCATATTTGGTCAAAAAGCCAAGTACGGTTGCTGAATCAAAATCGTATTGATGCTTTGAAGGCTCCATTGGCTTTGGTTCTATAAAGAATGTTCCTGTAAAACCTTGAGCTCTAGCATAGTCTTTTGCCATATGAAGGAATTTTGCAAAATGATCAACTTCGCGCCCCATTTGAGTATTCAATAATGACATATAGCCTTCACGACCACCCCAGAATACGTAGTTTTCACCACCTAATTTAATGGTTGCATCCAAAGCATTTTTAACCTGAGCACCTGCAAAAGCCAAAACATCAAATTCTGGATTTGTAGCTGCACCATTCATATAGCGAGGATTACTAAAACAATTAGCGGTTCCCCAGAGTAGTTTAACACCCGATTCAGTTTGTTTTTCCTTTGCGTAGTCAGTGATAAAGTCTAGTCTTTTTTCCGATTCTTCTAGTGTGTCTCCTTCACCAATCAAATCAAAGTCATGGAAACAGTAATATGGAACTCCAAGTTTTGTAATAAACTCAAATGCAGCATCCATTTTATCTTTTGCATTTTGATATGGGTCACTATTTATAGCCCACGGAAATTCTTTAGTACCTGGTCCAAATGGATCTCCACCTGTTCCAGTTAGTGTATGCCAATAAGCCACAGCAAATTTAAAGTGGTCTTTCATTGTTTTACCTGCTACAACTTGGGTCTCATCGTAGTACTTAAATGCTAATGGGTTATCGGACTCTTTACCTTCAAATTTAATTTGGCCAACACCTTTAAAATATTCTTTATCTCCAATCAGTGGTTTCATAGTACTTTCAGTTTTTAAGGAAATATCCTTATTTGTTTATGTTAAATGAGTGTTTCTCGATCTCGTCTTGCCATTCTACAAACAGTGTTTTGTATTTAGCTACTAGTTCGGGATCTGGTTCTATTACTGCGATTTGTTCTAGGCTTTCAAATGCCTCTTCAGGAGTAGTATAAAATCCATCACCTAATGCCGCTCCCCTCGCAGCACCTGCTGCTCCATCAGTATTGTATAGTTCAAGAGGTAGGCCAGTAACATTTACAAATATCTCTCTGAATGACTTACTTAGAAAAAGGTTTGCATGACCGGCTCTAATCGTTTTTTGCTCGATTCCTAAATCCTTTAACATTTCAAAACCGAGATTAAGAGCATAGACTATACCTTCAACAGAAGCTCTTAATAAATGACTTGTATGATGTCGGTTGAAGTCCATATTTAATAAATGAGAACCAATCAGTTTATTCTCAAAAATACGTTCTGCTCCATTTCCAAAAGGAAGGCATATTAAGCCTTCTGATCCTGGGCTAACTGAGTCAACCATTTCATTCATATGTATATAATCGATATTCCCATTTCCAGTATTTAATATTCTTCGAAGCCAGTTATAGAGAATACCAGTACCATTAATACAAATTAGAATCCCATTTCTTGGGGATTCGTGGGTATTATTTACATGAAGAAATGTATTTATTCTAGATTTTTTGTCGAAAGCATTCTTATCTGTTACCGCGTAAATCACTCCTGACGTTCCCGCTGTAGATGCGGTTTCTCCAGGTTTCAGTACATTTAATGAAAAAGCGTTATTTGGTTGATCACCACCACGGTATGTTATTGCAACATTATTACTAAGACCAAGCTTATCTGCTACACTTTGTTGAACAGTTAGATTCGCTCCTATTGCTGGTACAATTTCTGGTATCAGATCCTTAGATATACCATATTCATCTAGTACTTGATCACTGACTTTTTGATTTTTAAAGTCCCAAAATATTCCTTCAGATAATCCTGTTTCTGTGGTTGTAGGCTTTCCACAAAATCGCATCGCGATATAATCACCTGGAAGCATAAATTTGTATGCTTTACTATAAATATCAGGTTCATTCTGTTTTACCCAAGCAAGTTTTGAAGCAGTAAAATTTCCAGGTGAATTCAATAAATGAGGCAAACAGTAGCTTTCTCCAATAGACTGAAATGCTTTATTTCCAATCTCAACAGCTCTACTATCACACCAAATTATTGATGCTCTTAATACTTCTAATTTACTGTCTACCAATACCAGTCCGTGCATTTGATATGAAATACCAATGGCTTGGATATCTTTTGTGTTTATTCCATAATTTTTTATAAGAAGAGCATATGCCTCAAGAAAATTACTCCACCACATATTAGGATCCTGCTCTGCCCAACCTTGTTGTGGAGCGTCTATAGCTAGTTCTTCTTTTGGATAAGAGATTGAATGAAGTATCGTGCCTTTCTTTGCATCAAAGAGAGATAATTTTATTGATGAACTTCCTAAATCGATGCCTAAGTACATAATCCGCTATTTATTTTCGTATCCGTAACTTTTTCGGATGTTTTAATATGAATCTAGCCTAATAAATAATTTTAAGAGTAGAACCCACATTCAAGAATCTCTGATATTAAGACCCCATCAAGTATATTTAAATAGGGAGAAAAAAGAAACACTATTGGGCAAATTTTTCCTAATATAGATAAATTTTTGCTCAACCTATCTAACTTGACTCTCTAACCTTTAAAGTTACCGGAACCAAGCTCACAATACCTTGATGTTCATCGGGTTTTCCGATTCTCGACATTAAATTCTCAATGGTATTTAGAGCAAGACGGGTATAATCGGTGTGTACAGAAGTAATTTTAGGGTAATGGTTTTCACAAATAGGAAGATTGTCATACCCAACAATTGCTACATCTTTTGGAAACTCATAGCCATATCTCTTTGCCGTTTCCATAAACCCAACTGCCATAGCATCATTTGTAGCAAAAATAGCTTCTGGTTTTTCTGATTGTTTTCGGAAATTTTCAAAAGCTTTTGTGCCAGACTCAAGAGTATAATCACCTCGATATTGCCATATAAGATTTTTTTTGGCTATATGAGTTATATAATCATTAAATCCATTTGAACGAAATCTAGACTCGGGCATTTGAGCTGGTCCTTCGATAATACCAACCTTTTCATACCCTTTCGACTGAAAATGCTTAGCCACTAATGTAGCTCCTTGATAGGCATCAAAAGTAACAGTGTCTACAACAGAGTTATCAATATTCGAGCAAGATATAATTGGGAAATCATTAGGTGTTGAGTGCAGAATGTGATTGTATTCCTCCTCGTTTAGTTCGGGTGCAAATAGTATGGCTGCTCGATATCCTAAGGAACGTAGTTGCTCAATTAATTTTGGTACAGACTTAACATCATGATCAACTCCAAATATACTTAGCATCATACCTTTCTGATGTGCTGCCTTTATAAAACCTAAAGCAAAGGATGAGTAAAATTCACCTTCTCTAAATTGAGTTATTAATGCTATATATGGAGGTTGATTTTTGGGTATCGCCCTTCTATTTATGGGTAGTGGATATCCAAATTCATGCGCACTAGCTAGTATTTTTTTTCGATTCTCTTCAGAAATTCTACCTTCGCCTCTTATTGCTCTGGAAATTGTAGAAACTGAAAACCCTGTTGCTTCAGAGATATCTTTGAGCGTAACCTTCATCAAACCTTGTGTTAATTTTGAGCAAATTTTGCACAACAAGATAGAAAATCCAACACTTATAGAAAATATTTGTTCTACTTATAATTCAAAAATAACACGTATTACCTTCCGGCAACTCTTTTTCTGAGTATCATTTTTGCTTCATACTCACTGCCGTCTCTAAAAAGATTAACGACCATTTCTTCTCCTTCACCAAATTCTCTCATTAATGCCCATGCATGCATTTCACTAGCAACACGTTCTTCTCCAATTCTCGTAATTATATCGCCTGGCATTATACCACATTCATAAGCAGGACCATCTTTATTTACACTTGTTACTAATAATCCTGCTAATCTTGGAAGACCATATTGATAGACAAGTTGAGCGGTCATAGGAGTAAACTCTAAGCCAGGATCAAAGTCTAAAGAAACACTGCCTGACTCTTTTAACTGTCCAATAATCTTTTGGACTCTATCGCTAGGAATTGCAAATCCCAGCCCGACAAATCCATTACTAGTTCCACCTGTAAAAATAAAGGTGTTTACACCAATAACTTCGCCTTCACTATTCACAAGTGGGCCACCTGAGTTACCTCTATTTATAGAGGCGTCCGTTTGAATCATATCCATATATAGTCTTGGTTCATCAGGGTCTGGACGAAAATCTCGTTTAGTTGCACTCACCACACCAACTGTAACCGATGGCTGTCCATCAGCAAAAAGACCGAATGGATTCCCCATTGCAATCGCCCATTCACCGACCATTATACTTTTTGAATCCGCAAATTTTACATATGGAAAATCGTTTCTATCTCCTTTAATTTTCAGAAGTGCTAAATCCGCTAATTCATCCGCACCTAGAAGCTCAGCCTCCAAACTCTCACCGTTCTCTAGCGAAACCATAATTGTTTTAGCGCTTTTACTAGCTACATGCTGATTTGTAACTATCATACCATCTTCACTGATAATAAAGCCCGATCCCATACTTTGTACTTCACGTTGTACTGGCCTTGAAAAAAAGAATGAGAAGAATGGATCATTACTTCTGGTATAGCCCGTTTGAAGTTCAGTAACTGTAATACTTACAATTGCAGGGCTAGCTTTTTCAACAGCATTAGTAATTGCATTTCTACGGCTTTTTGAAATGGACTCTGTTGGGTCACTTTGTTCATAAACTTCAACTTCCGGTGCAACATTAATTGAGCTTACCGATTCTGCTGTTAATGAAGTAGAAATAGCTTGATTTATTTCTTTTTCAGACTTCGTGCAGTTCGCAATAATTATAAGAATACATATAAGAATAGTAGCGTTTAGCTTCATACAGTAAGTTTTTAAGTTCTACAGCTGATCTTCTCCCAGCTTAATTACATCTTTAATTGCTTGTTCAAGCGGACCATTATGCGAAGCACCAGCAGCTTTTTTATGACCACCGCCATCCAGCTTTCTTGCCCAATAGTTCACATCAATTTCACTCCTAGAACGAAGGCTTAATTTAATTTTGTCTCCATCTTCACGAAATAGAATACAAGCTTTTACTCCTTCAATGCTCAACGGATAACTCACAAAACCCTCCGTATCCTCTTTACTTGTCCCTGTTTCATTAAACATGGATTGAGTAACGCAAATAATCGCAATTTGTTGGTCTGCATACAAACTAATCGTTTCAAGTGCTTTACTTAGTAAATGAATTTGGTTCAATGTTTTTGTTGAATAAATTCGCTCAACAACTTCATTTGGTTTGAAACCGCCTATCTCTAACAGAGTTGAGGCTGCATTTAGTGTGTTTGGGGTTACACTATCGAATTGAAAAGAACCAGTATCGGTTACAATACCTGAGTACAATGCTTTTGCTGACTGTTCTTCAATTTGATTTATATCATGCTCTTTATATAACTCATAAACTAATTCACAGGTAGATGAATAATCAACACGAGAAACAAAAGTTTCAAAAATATCATCGGGTTGTGGATGGTGGTCTATCATATAAATTGGTTTACCACTCGCTGCCAACTTCTCCGCAGTACTTCCAAATCGATGAAGTGCATTTCCATCAACGACTATGTAAGCATCAAATTCAGATAAATCCCCAGTTGGTTTAATAACTGGAAAAAAATTCAATAACCATCTCAAGTTATCCCCAGGATCGTCTTCATTGAAAGCTGTAGCAACAACTCCATTTTTTTGAAGCCACAAGCACAATGCGATTTGGGAACCCAAACAGTCCCCATCTGGCCGAATATGAGAGAAAACAGCCACTTTCTTATGGGATAATACTTTTGTAATAAATTCTGAAAACATAAAACTCCTTTCGCCAAAAATAGCCTAAATACTGTGGAATTCCATTTACTTATTTAAACCTTTATCATCATACTATAACATTTCCAGAGATTACTTCGCTAGGCTCCTAAAAGAAGCTTATCTTTTTAAAAAATGAAAATCAGGACATGCGAGTACTTATTATAGCTGGAGGAACTCCTCCCACCAAGAAATTAATTCAACAAGAAATTCAATCAGCCGATCTGTTAATTGGTGCTGATAGTGGAGGTCATGTCTTCTTAGGTTACGGGTTTACTCCCGATATTGTGGTTGGTGATCTCGATAGTTTTGTATACACGCGTCATAAAGGTGTTAAGGTCTTGAAGGATGAAGATCAGGAAACCAATGATCTTGAGAAAGCACTAAACTACTCACTTCGAGAAGGGGCAAAAGAATGTATAATACTTGGTGCATTGGGGAAAAGAGTTGATCATTTGATAAAAAATATTTCCGTACTCATCAAGTTTTGGTCAAAATTTGAGAAAATTATTATTAGAGACGACTACGGTGACACATTCCTAGTTCAATCACCTTTTAAAGTATCCTATCCTATTGGTACAACAATTTCTTTTTTCCCTGTTCGAAATCCTGTAGAAGAATTCTCGTCAACTGGAGTTTTATATCCATTAACAAACAGTATAATTGAAATGGGCGGACAAGATGCTACTTCGAATGAAATAACGGAAAAAGAAACTAATATTACTTTTAAAGAAGGATTTTTGGGGGTTTTTGTGGGAACTGGCGATAAAATGAAAAGAGGTTAAAGAATAATCCTTTATTCGATATTTCGTGTTCAATTCACTATTCTTATTCAAACTTTTTATTCATAATTGAACAATCTTATGCACCACTTACACCGCGAAAAACTTTTTTCTTTATTTGATGACAACCAAAGTGGCGTTGTTTTTATTCAGGGCTCAGAAACGATGTATCGTTATAAAACCGACTATGAGTTTCCATTCCGACAAGAGTCTAATTTCTGGTATTTAACAGGAGCCAATGAAGCAGATTGTTCGCTAGTACTCGATCTCAAAAAAGAAGAATATCATTTATTTGTGCCCAAAAGAGACGCTCAATATGCAGTTTGGCATGGTTATGTTAAAACAAAAGAGCAATATCAGAAAGAATACAAACCAGATCACCTTCATTATCAAAATGATATTCTTCATGTTCTGAATACCATTAAACCAGATACGGTGTATTGCCTAACCGACGAGCAAGCTGAGTTTATTGAAGATTTAGATCGCGGATTTAATGTAGAAACCGAAGCTTTAGCTGATGCATTAACTTTTTGCAGGGTATTAAAAACTGATTGGGAATTAGATCAGATGAGAGAAGCCTGCAGAATTAACGATCTGGCTTATTTGGAGGTCATTAAATCCATTAAGCCAGGAATGAATGAATATGAAATAAAAGCCATCTTCAATAAAGTTCAGATCGAAAATGGACTATTACAAGATGCTTATAATGGTATTTTCGCTTCTGGAGTTAATGCTTCTATCCTTCATTATGTTGAAAATAATAGTCCAGTAAGCGACGGAGATCTTTTTTTAATGGACGCCGGCTTTGAATGTAACGGCTATGCTGCAGATTATACACGTACATTTCCTGTGAATGGAAAATTTACAGATATTCAAGCTGGAATTTATCAGTCTGTGTTGAATGCACATACCGAGGTTATTGAATCCATCCGACCTGGCGTTAAAATGGAAGATCTTCACCTGATGGCTGCCCGGATTATGATGGGCGGATTAAAGAAATTGGGAATAATAAAAGGTGAGATTGATGATATCATGGAGCAGAATATTTTTGCGCTTTTCTTCCCACATGGACTGGGTCATTTTCTAGGGCTAGATACTCATGATGTTGGAGGGTATCCGAAAGGTGTTGAACGAATCGACCGACCTGGAATTAAATTCTTACGTGCCCGCCGAGAACTAATGCCAGGAATGGTAATTACAATTGAGCCTGGCATCTATTTTGTTCCTGCTGTTCTTGAACCAGCAATGGAGGATCCTGAGAAGGTGAAATTCCTGAACGTTGAAAAAGTGAAATCCCTACTCAACTTTGGAGGTATTCGTATAGAAGACAACATTGTAGTTACGGAAGATGGATTTGAGAATATGACTAATGTTCCAAAAGAGATAGATGAGATTGAGAAATTAATGGGGAATTAACTTTATTCTCATCTTATAAATGATTGATGAAAATTATTGGTTAACCTAATTTTACCAATCATTTTAATTCTCGTGAAATCTATCAATAACAAAGCAGCTATGGCTTTTTTTATCATACTAGGGGTATTTGTGCTTCTTTTCTTAGGAGTTGGCTCTTGGACTTCTGCACCTGGGTATAAAGGCCAAAAATCAGATCACTTTGATGGAAAAAAATTCTTGAATGGTCCAGGTTATGAAGAAAAAGGATTTACCCAGCTTATTAAATGGATGACTTCCAGAAAACCCGGTGAATGGAAAGAACTTACTTCGGATGATGTCAGATTCGGAAAAAAACCAGCCGACCGAATTATTGATTCAACTCAAGCTATTACCTATGTAAATCATTCAACTTTTTTAATCCAGACTGATGGACTAAATATTCTAACTGATCCAGTTTATAGTGAACGGGTTTCACCATTTACATTTGCTGGACCAAAGCGAATGCGTCCACCAGGTATTCATTTTCAAGATTTACCGGATATCGATTTTGTGCTCCTGAGCCATAACCACTACGATCATTTAGATATCGCGACGATCAAACGCATTCAAAAAGAATTTGATCCAACTTTTATAACGCCGCTTGGTATTGATTTATATTTGAACAAAGAAGGAGTTTCAAAAACCATATCACTAGATTGGTGGGATGAAACCTCAGCCTCAGATTCAGTTAATATTGCAGCGGTTCAGGCACAACATTTTTCAAGTCGAGGAGCTTTCGATAGAGATAAAACACTTTGGGCAGGTTTTGTAATTACATCACCAAAAGGAAATATTTACTTCGCAGGTGATACTGGTTATAATACCTTTTTTAAAGAAATTGGAGAACGATATGCTCCTATCAAAACATCCCTAATACCAATTGGCGCTTATATTCCCCGTTGGTTTATGAGCCCTGTACATGTTGACCCAGCTCAAGCGGTTCAAATTCACCAAGATGTAAAATCTGAGCTTAGTATTGGAATGCATTATGGCACTTTCCCTCTTGCAGATGATGGTCAAGTACAACCAATAAACGATTTTAATAAAGCTGTTGGAGACGAGAATTTTATATTGATAAGTGAAGGGGAGACCATTATCAGGAAATAATTATTGAAGTTATTCCTACTTATAATTTAATTGTCTTATCAACAATTAAATTATGTTTCACATATCCCAAAGAGTCTTTTTAACTCTACTCTTGATTTCCTCTTTTAGGATAATGGAAATTAAAGGGCAACCCATAACGTTTACGGGGAAAGTTGTTGATATTATCACCAAAGAACCGCTAGCTGGTGTGAATATCTTTTTATCAGGTACCACCTATGGCGATGCTACTAAATCTGACGGCACCTTTATTTTTAGCATGCCTAAGAAAGGCAGATTTAATTTAGTAGTAAGTTTTATTGGATATAAAAATATATCAATCCCACTAATCTTAGATGATCCAGCCACAGTTTATCATCTTTTTGAATTAGAAAAGGATGTTTTAAATCTAGCTGAAATAGAAGTTCATTCTAGGAAGAACAGATCATGGGAAAAAGCATATGAAGACTTTAAGGAATTTTTTCTTGGAAGGGATGAATATGCTTATTTCACAAAAATTTTGAACCCTACAGTATTGGAATTTAGTTGGGATAAATCGCAGAATATGCATTCAGTATCCGCATCTCAACCATTGCTGATTCAAAATAATGCAATGGGCTATGAGGTTAACGTTTTACTTCAAGAAATAGAATTTAACCCAAGAACAAATGGTGGATTCTATACTATCTTACCAAGATTCTCAGAGATGGCTCCACCAGACACTGCAAAGAGTAAAGTCTGGAAATTTAATAGAAACCAGATTTATATAGGTTCTTCGCGTCATTTCTTTAAAACACTGAGCTTAGGAAAATTAAATGAAAGTAAGTTTACTATTCTCCCAGATTCGTCTTCAATAAAACCTGTTCAAGACTCTACTAGACTTAAGCTTTATTTCCCTAGTGATTGGGAACAAATTTCGAAAAACTACGTCGCTTTTCATATACCTGAAAGGAAATTTCAAGTTGGATACAATCTTGAATATGATAGAAAAGGGCGGGTTAAAAACCGTAATCAAATTAGTACTATTTCCTTAAAAGGTATTTCAGATTTAATTCTAATTGATCACAACGGATTACTTTATAATCCCGCCTTTATTCAATTTTTAGGAAAGTGGGAAGCTGATCGTTTTGCAAAGCACTTACCAATTGATTTTGATTTAGAAGAATAAATGATGATTTAATTTCGATTAATCATTCTTTAAAATGACTGTATAGACTAAAAATAGTAGTTATTGGAGAGTGAATTTATACTTTTAATCATTATTTCTTATTCTAATCCCCTAAAAAAAGTCCCTACTATTATTTTATATGAATGAGATAGCCAAGCTTTTGTTTTCTGAAAGTTTTGATTTCAAAGAAGCAAAACCTACACCTACTAATGATCTTAAACTTAGATTCAGAAACTATTCGAAAGTAAAAAATACTAAATGGGGATGGGTCCTTTCTCGATTAGTGGTAGGTCATAATGAGATTAGTACTTCTGGAATTTTAAGCTCACATCAAGATAGTATACCAAAACCGATTCCTATTACAATTTCAGTTCCACCTTCATTAAACAATACAGATTTTAAAAACTTCATTAGTTCTATTGAAAGAGAACTAATGGATGTACACAATCAAAGACTTGGAGAACTAAAAACGGATGTTTTAGAAGTTAATATCCCAATAGAAGCTATCCAGAAAAAATCAATAAAAGAGATAATCGATTCATTTGATTATATCATTGCTAGAATGTCGACGAACAAAATTTTTCCTGAAAAAACATACTTCGAAATACCTAGTTTTGATAATGATATTGAATTATTAAAACTGGTTCTAAAAGTTATTGCAAAACATAATTCACTATTACAGAAAAAAAAGCTTGACTACTACATAGAATCTGGGTTCAAGCTAATCATTTCAGATCCAATAACTAAAGCGCCCCGATCTTTAAAATATTTAGCTGCAGTAATCTTGTTTACTCGCGATTTAAACCTAGAGCTAATATTCAGTGATGAAGATTTTAACTTATTAACTAGTACTGATAGTAATACTAACGTAGTTCATGTTGGGCTTTTGAACCTATTCGCCTCTTGTCTATTGAGTTATAGTTCTGACCTAAATGCATCTGAAGTCATTAAAATATTGAGCGATTCAGATCTTGAAAATTTTGAGTTAAGTGAAGACTCTTTAAAATGGAAAGAGTTCAAGGCTACTTCTACAGAGCTAAAAATGCTCCGAAAGGTTGTCTTTCCATCATTTTCAAGTTCTAATTTGAAGACCACAATTGAATGCATTGCTAGTTTATGATTTTACTAAGGTATTTCGACTGAAAATTACTATCCAAGCTCATCATTTTGTACATTCCTTATGTTAGCAAAAGCGACAAAAAAGCATGTCAGAAAACTACCGCGCACTTACTAGAAAATACCGCCCAAACAGTTTTGAGGATATTGTATCTCAAGATCACGTAAGTAATACTTTACTTAATGCGATTAAACAAAACCGATTATCTCATGCCTATATGTTTTGTGGGCCACGTGGTGTTGGAAAAACAACAATGGCACGTGTTCTTGCTCGAGTAATTAATAACATTGGCGATGATGTTGATGGTGAAGCTCTAAATCAGACAATGAGCATCACCGAAATGGATGCTGCTTCAAATAACAAAGTTGAAGATGTTCATCATCTACGTGAAATAGTTCGAATTCCTCCTCAAAATAGTCTCTACAAAGTGATTATTGTTGATGAGGTTCATATGCTTTCCAAAGCGGCATTCAATGCTTTGCTAAAAACTTTAGAAGAACCTCCTGAGCATGTAATTTTTATTTTCGCTACAACCGAACCTCACAAAGTTCTTCCTACTATTTTATCAAGAGTTCAGCGTTTTGATTTTAAAAGAATTGCTGTAGAAGAAATTGTTGAACGACTTCGTAAGATTTCATTGGATGAGCATATCGCAATCGATGAGGAGTCGCTTCATGTAATTGCAAAAAAAGCCGATGGTGCTCTTCGAGATGCATTGGGCTTAATGGATCAAGCAATTGCTTTTTGTGGCGATACCATAACTCATAACGAATTATTACAAGCACTGAATGTAGTCGGTACAGACCGTTTGTTCGAGTTTATGAATTGCGTAAAAGATCATAATGCGGATAAAGGCTTAGTGCTAATTAACACTTTACTCCAAGAAGGATATGATATTCAGGAGTTTTTGATTGGATTAACTGAACATTTACGAAATCTGTATATCGCACATCATTCACCTCAGTTATATTTAGTTGAAGCTTCTGAAGATACCAAGGCTAAGTACACATCTACTGCACCCGATTTCTCAAGAGATGATTTGATGAGAATGCTCCACATTGTAAGTGAAGCTCAAATCAAACTAAAGGATGCTAGCCAGCCTCGTATCCAATTCGAAATCACGCTCCTGAAACTTATTCATATGGAGAGAAGTGAGAACCTTGGAAAACTCCTTCTTGAACTCGAAGAGTTAAAAAAAAACTCTACTAACTTAGACTCTGTACAAGTTGAAGAAGACATTGAACAGACTGAATCGTCAAATGAGAGTTCACAAACTGTACCCAAAGAGGCGATAGTAGAAGCTTCTTCCATCAAAAAAGAAGAAATAGAAACTCAAGATACTTCAGATACTCTTGTTATTGAGCCAATAAATGAAGTTATCCCAGAGCCTGTACCAGTTCATGATGAATATGATTTAGGACAACCTGCTTTAGTTACTGAAGTCACAAAAAAAGCTAAAGTACTTCATTTTCCAAATGGAAATGAGGCGCCTAAAGTTGAATCTGCTGTACAGGTAGGTGACAATGAATCTGTTTCTACAAAAAACATACTTGTGGAAGATGTACGTGCTATTTGGGATAAATTTGTAGCCTCACTTGAAAATAAAATACCTAAGGTATTGGAGCTTCAAGTCCAAAGAGTTCAACCAACAAAGCTTAAGGGTAATGAGCTACTTTTAGAATGCGATAATGCATTCGCTCAACAAATGTTAGATGAACAAGCTCAAGATTTATCAGTACGATTAAAGGAACATATTGGTGTTAAATTACGTTTTAGAACCGAAGTTAAAAAAGGAGCTGAAAATACTTCTAAAGCTAAAAATCCTTACGAAAGGTTTAAAGAAATACAGCAGAAAGACCCAATTATCCGTGACTTAGTTGAACGGTTTGGGGCAGAACTAGAATACTAAAAGGACTTAATTATGGCAGATTTTAATATGGCCGACATGTTTGGCAAAATTCAGGAAATGCAATCTAAAGTACAAGAAACTCAGTCACAGCTTGGTGAAATTATTGTTGAAGCTGAAGCTGGCGGAGGAATGGTTAAAGTAAAAGCTAATGGCCTAAGGCAAGTGCTTTCTGTAACACTTGATAAAGATGTAATAGATCCTGACGACAAAGAGATTTTAGAAGATTTGGTTGTTGCAGGAGTAAATAAGGCTCTTGAAAAGGCCGATGAAGAGGCAAAAAGTAAAATGCAAGAAGCCTACAAAGGAATGGTTCCAGGCGGTGGAATTCCAGGAATGGATCTTTCTAAATTTGGGCTTTAATAATTTTAAATGTTCAGTTCTGTTTACGAACTGAGTATCCATTATTCATCATTTAAAATTTAACACTAAGCATTTCAAATGCAGATAACTTCAGAGTATTTAGAACGGGCGATTGAACAACTTTCCAAACTGCCTGGAACAGGTCGAAAATCAGCTCAAAGAATTGCTATTCATCTTTTGAAACAAAATGATGAATATGCTTTAAAGCTGGCAAATTCAATTGTCGATTTAAAGAATAAAGTGACCCGTTGTAATATTTGTGGAAATGTTAGCGATTCTGATCCATGTAAAATCTGTGAAAATCCTAAGCGTGAGAATGGTCAAATTTGCGTAGTTGAAGAGTTTAATGATGTATATATCATTGAAAAGACCAATGAATTTCGTGGACGATATCATGTTCTAGGAGGGGTAATTTCACCGATGGATAATATTGGTCCAGACCAACTTAAAATTCAAGATTTGCTAAAGCGTGTTGGTGGACATGAAAATATAAATGAGGTAATTCTTGCCTTAAACCCCGATGCCGAGGGTGAAGCAACATCCTATTACATTAACAAGTTATTAATACCCTACGAAGTTAAAGTAACCAGAATTGCCTACGGTATACCGATGGGCACGGAACTAGAGTTTATTGATGAAGCCACATTAAGCAGAGCATTCACAAGCAGAAGTGCGTTCTAAGTACATAAACTTTAACACCTAGTGCAAATTCATTTCTTTAACTTCTAGGACTAAACGTTAACAATCCGCAAAATCCCAGATCAATTAACATCATATGCGGTTAATTAATTAAGCATGAAAAAACTATTCTCTTTATTTCTGATTACAATTTTCTTCGTTTCTGTTGCTCAGGCTCAGATAAGAGGCTACTGGCAACAAGAAGCCGATTATACCATGGAAATTGATGTTGATACTGAAAAACATCAATTCACAGGATCACAGAAATTGGTCTATACTAATAACTCTCCTGATGAACTTACGCGAGTTTATTACCATCTATATTTCAATGCTTTTCAGCCGGGTAGCATGATGGATATTCGTTCAAGAACAATTGCTGATCCAGATAGACGTGTTGGAGATAGAATTTCAAAATTATCAGAAGATGAAATCGGGTATCATAATATCCTTTCATTAACCCAAGATGGAAATGCTGTTGAGTTTGAGGTTGATGGAACAATTCTTGTCGTTGAATTGAATACACCAATTAGTTCCGGTTCTACGACTACCTTTGAGATGACATTCGAAAGTCAGGTTCCTAAACAAATTAGAAGATCAGGTTGGGCAAATGCTGAAGGGGTTGAGTTTTCTATGAGTCAGTGGTATCCAAAACTTTCTGCCTATGATGATAGAGGCTGGCACCCAAATCCATATATCGGACGTGAATTTCACGGGATATTCGGCGACTTCGATGTGAAAATTACAATTGATAAGGAATATATTGTCGGAGGTACAGGTATTGTACAAAACCCAAATGAGGTAGGTCATGGGTATGAAGATGAGGGTAAACGAGTTAGATATAGTGGCGACAAAATCACTTATCATTTTATAGCCGAAAATGTTATCGATTTTTTCTGGGGAGCTGATCCCGACTTTGTTCATACAACTGCTCAGGTACCAAACGGTCCAAAACTTCACTTCTTTTACCAACAACCAGTCGTAGATATTGAGGCTACAGATGAGGAAAATGCTAAGTACAAAGAAAATTGGGAGCAACTACCTGAACTTACAGTAAAGGCTTTTGAGTATGCAAATAAGCACTTTGGTGTTTACCCATATCCTCAATTCTCAACCATTCAAGGCGGCGATGGAGGAATGGAGTACCCAATGGGCACCTTGATTACAGGAGGTAGAGGTCTTGAAAGTTTAGTGGGAGTAACCGTTCACGAAATGTATCATAGTTGGTACCAAAATGTTCTTGCAACTAATGAAGCTTTATATCCATGGATGGACGAAGGTTTTACTAGTTTTGCATCTTCTGAAACAATGACTCATTTATTTGAGCGTGAAGGAAATCCTCATGCCGGTTCATATAGAGGATATTTTGGTATTGTTAATGCTGGACTTGAAGAGTCACTTACTACTCATGCTGATCATTACAATACAAATGCTGCGTATGGCCGTGCTTCGTATTCTAAAGGGGCTGTTTTCCTTAATCAACTTAGTTATATAATGGGTGATGAAGCATTCAGAAAAGGAATGCTAACTTATCATGAAACTTGGAAGTTAAAGCATCCAACCGACTTAGATTTCATACGAGTGATGGAAAAAGAGTCTGGAATGATTCTCGATTGGTTCTATGAATATTTTGTTCAAACAACTAAAACCATTGATTATGGCATTACATCTGTAACTGGTGATGAGACTAGCACCTCTGTTGAAATTATGAGAAATGGCTTATTGCCAATGCCTTTAGATGTACTTGTTGAGTATAATGATGGAACTTCAGAATTATATTACATCCCATTACGAGTTATGCGTGGTGAAAAACCAGTTGAGAATGACATAAAAAGAAATACTCTACAAGATTGGCAATGGGTTAATCCATCTTACACATTTGATATCCCAACTTCTAGATTCAACATCAAAAGTTTAACTATTGATCCAAGTGAACGATTAGCGGATATAAATCCAGCGAATAATATGATTGAACCTAAAGATATGAATGATGAGTAAATAACTCACTTTCTTCAAAGCCGAAGTATTTACTTCGGCTTTTTTAATTTTATAGCCTAGCCAAACATGTCACAAAAAGATTACGCAGCACTATCGATAGAAGCGCATAAGAAAGTACGAGGTAAAATCTCCATCGAATCAAAGTTACCTCTTGAAACTAAAGATGATCTTAGTATTGCATATACGCCTGGGGTTGCTGAACCCTGTAGGGAAATTGCAAAAAACGAAGATTTAGCCTATGAATATACTGCTAAAGGCAATTTAGTGGCTGTAATAAGTGACGGTTCTGCTGTACTTGGATTGGGAAATATTGGTCCTTTAGCCGCAATGCCGGTTATGGAAGGAAAAGCTGTATTATTCAAAAAATTTGCAGACGTTGATGCTGTTCCTATCGTTCTAAATACTCAAAATACAGAAGAAATAATATCTGCGGTTAAAGCAATTGCTCCTACATTTGGCGGAATTAACCTAGAAGATATCTCTGCACCACGCTGTTTTGAAATTGAAGAGCGACTCAAAAAAGAACTTCCTATTCCAGTTTTTCATGATGATCAACATGGAACTGCAATCGTGACTCTAGCTGGATTGATTAATGCGTGTCGGCTAACAAACCGACATTTAAAAGATCTTTCTGTGGTTATAAATGGCGCTGGAGCTGCTGGAGTAGCCATCACAAAATTATTGTTTGCTGCAGGAGTTGAGGAAGTTATAATGTGTGATAGCACTGGAATAATTCATAATGGCAGAAATGACTTAAATCCAGTAAAACAGAAAATGGCAACGATTACTAACTGTAATAGTAAAACTGGAGATTTAGCATCCGCTGTTGAAAATGCTGATGTATTTATCGGAGTTTCTGCACCAGGAGTGCTAACACAAGATATGGTTAAGACGATGGCTATAGACCCCATTATTTTTGCAATGGCTAATCCGACACCAGAAATTATGCCTGACGAAGCTAAAGCTGCCGGTGCATATATAATTGCTACTGGTCGATCTGACTTTCCTAATCAAATAAATAATGTATTGGCTTTCCCGGGTTTATTTCGTGGAGCTCTAGATGCTCGAATTAGTAAGCTAACTACCAAAATGTTCATCAAAGTTGCAAAAGCCATTGCAAATTGTGTAGAAGATTTGTCTGTTGACCAGATCATCCCTAGTCCATTTGATATTCATGTCCCAGAAAAAGTAGCTGAAGCAGTAAGAGACTTTAGAAGTTAGATCTGCATCAGATACCAAGAAATTTTCATTTAATAAAAAAGGCTATCAGAAAATTCTGATAGCCTTTTCACTATAATCTAATTTCCAGATTTAACTGGACGTTTCCAGCGGATTGGATCGGCTGGTGTTTTGATGATTGGATCTGGATAATTCTTAAGTAAACGTAAGGTTTCTTTGATTGCTGCTTCTAGCTGAGGATCACCACCGTTCATACTTTCTTTTGGAGTATCCATCACTTCAATGTCAGGGGAAATTCCTATTCCTTCTACATCCCATTCTCCATCTACATTGTAGAAACCACCTCTAGGAGCAACTAAACGTCCTCCATCAATTAAAGGTGGAGTATCCCATGTTCCTACCAAACCACCCCATGTTTGTGTACCAATAAGTGGACCGATTTCTTCTTTTTTAAACATGAAAGGAAGTAAATCACCACCTGAACCAGCTCTTTCATTTATGATCATTACTTTTGGTCCCCAGATTCCTGCGCCGGGAGATGGAAATGGTCTTCGATCTGCTGCTTTACTGTTAAAAAAGCCATGTAAATCTCTGTTCAAAACATCGATGATGTAATCAGCTGCTGACCCACCGCCGTTATTTCGCTGATCTAGCACAACACCTCGTTTATCTTGTTGGGAGAAATAATATCTATTAAAGTAAGTATATCCACCATTTCCAGTATTTGGAATCCAAACGTAGGCAAGTTGACCGTCTGACATTTCATCAACTTTTCGACGATTATCTTCAACCCAATTTCTAGTTCTTAAACCACCTTCATTTGAAATCGGTACAACAGTAACCAAATGAGCTCCTGAAGTATTTGGCTTGTCATTCACTAGTAGTTGAACTTGTCGGTTTACTGTGCCCTCAAAATACTGAAAGAAATTTTGGCTTTGTTCGATTGCCATACCATTAACCGCTAAAATATAATCCCCTTCATTTACATCTATACCTGGACCAGATAGTGGAGCTGTTAAATCAGGATTCCAACTTTCTGCCGTAAAGATTTTCTTGATTCGATAGGCTCCGTTTTCCAGTGAAATGTCTGCACCTAAAAGTCCAGCAGGTACATTTTCTAAATCAGGATAATCACCACCTCTTACATAAGAATGCCCTACAGCAACTTCCCCACTCATGATATCAACTACATAGTTTAAATCGGAACGATGTTTGGCGTGTTTAACCCATGGCGCATACCATTCATAAACATCATTCCATGGAGCACCATGCATATTGTCTACATACAAGAAATCACGCATAAAGCGCCATCCATCTCTGAAAATCTGCTCAAACTCTTCCTGAGGATTTATCTTTAATTTTACACCTGAAAGTGCCAACCTTCCATCTCCTACTTTCTTCTCTCCACCAGAGGTTTCTACAATTCCCCAGGTTCCGCCTGATCTATACAATAAACTTTTCCGATCTTCTGAAACTACTGCTGTGTTAACTGTAGAAAGAAATGTAGTTGTTTTTTGATCTTTAATTTCAAACTTATGAAGCTTAGTTCCTTCGTTTGGTACAGACTCAAAAATAAAAACCGTTCCTTCTGCTCCTTTCAATAACCCTTGATAATTTCTGAGCGGTATATTGAGGCTGAGTGTTCGCTCTGCTATTCCAGCTAAATCAATTACTACAGTTTCATCAACCTCTTCTTCATCGTTTTTTGAATCGGACCTTTCATCTTCTACTTCTTCGTCATCACTATTAGGCAGAATAGGAGAGGGTTCATTATCTGAAAGAACAATCATATACAATCCCCTTGATACCGACATATCATATGAGCTCATATCAAGCCAGCCAGTATTAAGTCCAAAATCGGTACTAGCTAAGAAGTACAGATACTTACCACTTTCATCCCAAACCGGAGTAATAGCATCCGACATTCCATCAGTTAGCATATGTGTTTTTCCAGTTTCAATATTATGTACATGAACTGCTTTAAACTGACTATCCAATAATTTAACATATGCTATCCATTTACTATCTGGCGACCAATTTGGATTGAACGTTCTATCTGGATGAGCATAGGTGTCTGTATCTATCATAGTAGCTTTCCCAGATTCTACATTCACGTACCACATATTATAGTCTGTATCAGTATATGCAATGAACTTTCCATCAGGTGACCAATCTGGTTGAAAATAAAATGTCGGATTTGGAAGCTCTATTGACTTAGCTTTTTCAAG
The DNA here is from genome assembly GCA_965212165.1 of Balneolaceae bacterium. Classification (GTDB taxonomy): domain Bacteria; phylum Bacteroidota; class Rhodothermia; order Balneolales; family Balneolaceae; genus RHLJ01. The sequence goes on from OZ243096.1 coordinate 591,541, forward strand.
CCCAAACTGATCTGAAATCATCAAGGTATATTCTCCACTTTCATCAGAAAACCAAGCAATTTGGGAACCATCAGGTGACCAAACTGGAGCTCGTTCCGCATTTCCAGAAGAGTTAGTAAGGTTTCTCCATGTTCCTTCTTCTTTAGGTACAGTTATTATTTCCCCTCTAACTTCAAAAATTGCTCTTTTGCCCGTTGGAGAAAGAGCAGGATTAGTCATTTGAAATGCTGAAGGTTCCTCCCATCGTTCACGTCCCCAGCTCATATCGCCAGCAACTGTTACTGAAATTTGTACTGTTTCATCTGTCGAAGGATTTAAATGATGAAGATAGCCGCCTTGTTCATAAACTATCATACCACCGCCGGCATCCACACTTTTTACATCATAATCTGAGTGAAAAGTCCATTGTTTTTCTTCATTTGTAGAAGGATTATACGACCAAATATTATTGGCAAAATCTCTTTCAGACAGATAGAAAACAGAACCATCATGCCATACTGGATCAGTATGACGTTCATTATCTGTTCGCGGAGTTTGAATCAATTCATAACTTTTCAAATCTACAATCCAGATAGGCTGCGCTTGACCACCACGGTAATTTCTCCACTCTGGGTCCCAAAATGTAATCGGATTATAGGCAACATATTTTCCGTCTGACGAAATTTCTCCTGATGAAGCTTGTGGAATTGACATCATATTTGGCATTCCACCATCGGTACTTACTGTCCAGAATTGATTGATTGCTGTTGGAAAAGATACTCTTCCTGAACTGAATAAGACTTCACCCTCAGGCGTCCAGCCAGTCACAATATCTGCACCTGGATGCCAAGTTAATCGCTTTGGTTCTCCTCCTTCAATTGGCAATATGTATACATCTGAATTACCAGCATACTGTCCTGTAAATGCGATCATAGAACCGTCTGGTGAGAAATGAGGGGACGTTTCACCTCCAATATTACTCGTTAATCTAATTGCCGTACCACCACCTTTATCAACTTTCCATAAATCGTTAGCGTGAACAAATACAATACTCGTTTCCGAAATTGTTGGTTCTCTTAATAATTGAGTGCCTTGTGCATATACTTGTTGAAATGAAACTGTAAGTACAGCAATAGTTAGAATAATCCCACCTATTCTTTTCATGAAATCCCCTTGTTAATTTGAAGTATGACTGAATATAATCAATCAAAGGAGAGTGGCAATTCTGTTTGAAGATTCTTTACAATCAAAGAGATCAACTTAATCTTTGATATAGAATACTTCTAGAACAAACTAGTCTGTTCTTTGTCTTTCTTTTGGGCTTGCTCAATTTTTGGCTCTTCTTGAATTGGTGCATCGCTAAGCATTTCAGGTAAAAAGCGTTTCTCATAGATACGGCGTGAAATACCATGTAATGCTTTTTCTCCTCTAGGGGTAATCCTAACAAACCCGCCATCATCTTCAGTTAGGAAACCAAAGGTTCGTAAGTCACTCAAAATGAGGTATGCAAGCTTTTCAGTAACTCCAGCATTCTTCTCAATGAATTCTCGGTGCGGAGCATCATCTTCACTGACAAAAACTTGTCCAAGTACATTGAGCTCAATATTTGTAAGAGGGAAGCCTTCGCTACCCTTTGTAAGTAACTCATCCCAAACATCCTGAGAGTAGTATAATCCAAACCACCATTTTGCCTCTTTCAACAAAGTCTGTGTGATAGCACAAGAGATGTATTCACCAGTAGCAGCTTTTCTAGGCTCACCACGGCTACGATACATATTCACCATAGTAGCCAAATCCAGAGCATGGATATTTGGAGGATACTTAAAGTGAAAATTACTTCGTTTTTGCATGATAGTTTTGAGCTTCTTTAAGAAGATTGCTTTGTTGTTAAGAATCAGAATCTATTCTATAAACCAAATTCCTCTAAAAGACTATGACCAATATTTGATGTTGGTGCTTCGTCAATCGCTTTAACTAAAATACTTCCCAGAAGTGGTGCTGTCAACTCAGCAATTAACCTTTCTCGGCAATTAATTCTAAAGCCTCACCAAGCGTGTATTTTTCAGCAACTGTGCCTTTTGGTAACCCAATATTCTTTTTCCCATATTTTATATATGGACCATATCTACCGTCCATTACCTTAATAGGTTGTTCTGAATCTGGATGCTTACCAAGATCTTTAAGCTCAGAGCTTTTCCGTGATTTTGCTTTTTGCTTTAGCAATTCTACAGCTTCATCTAATTGAATTTCGAGTACGTTGCCATCTTTCGGTATAGATTTGAATTTGCCATCATGAACAACGTAAGGACCAAATCGTCCTACACCAGCTTTAACTACTTTACCATCCTCTGGATGTTCGCCTAGGTTTCTTGGAATCGTAAGAAGCTTAATAGCTAGCTTAAGATCGATATCTTCAGGAGTCATCCCTTTTAGTAAAGACGCTCTCTTTGGCTTTTTATTCTCTTCGGTTACTTCACCAAGTTGAACATATGGACCGTACCTACCTGATAGTAAAAAGATTGGCAATCCTTCTTCTGGATGTACACCAATAGGTTTATCTTCCTCTTCAGAAAGTTTAATTAACTGCTCTAGTTTGGCCACTGTTACATCACTTGGATCCATATCTTGTGGAAGTGATGTAGAAACCTCTTCACCATTTTTCACCATTTTTGCATAAGGTCCAAACCGACCAACAGCTACCTGAATTCCTTCCAATCCCTCTAAAGGAAGATCAAGGAGTTTTGCTTTTTGTGGATCAATTTTATCCTCCTGTCGATCTACTTTGGCACGTAACCCATTTTCGCCTTTGTAATAATCATCTAGATATTTTACAGCGTCTTCTGTACCATTCGCTACACCATCAAGTTTATCTTCCAATGCAGATGTAAAAGCACTATCTACCAAATCAGGAAAATGTTCTTCAAGAAGTGCCGTAACTGCAAAAGCAGTAAAAGTTGGAACGAGTGCCTTCCCTTCTGTTCTGCAATAATTTCTGGTTTGAATTGTTGAGATAACAGCAGCATACGTACTTGGTCGACCAACGCCACTTTTCTCTAATTCCTTCACTAACGTTGCTTCAGTGTATCGAGCAGGTGGTTTTGTTTCGTGTGAATTGAATTTCAAATCCTGAAGATTGGTAGCATCACCTTCAGATAGCGCCGGCAGGAAATTTTCCTGATTTTCAAGAGCAGCTTCAGGGTCATCACTACCTTCAACATATGCTCGGAAAAAACCTGGGAATAATATCTTCTTACCACTAGCTCTAAAATCTGCTGATGTTCCATTATTCTTAGCGGTAATGGTAACACCTGTGAACTCAAGCTCTGCTTCAGACATTTGTGTAGCGATTGTTCGCTTCCAAATCATATCATATAGCTTAAACTCACGATCTTTTAACCCAGACTTTTCTGGTAAAATAAATTTTGATCCTGATGGACGTATAGCCTCATGAGCTTCCTGGGCAGATTTTCCTTTTGCAGAATAATTCCGAACTCTTTCAAATAAATATTCTTCACCGTATTGTTCTATAATTCCAGTACGTGCAGCATCAATAGCTTGACTAGAAAGTCGTGTTGAATCAGTTCTCATATAGGTGATAAAACCTTTTTCGTATAACTTTTGAGCAACACTCATCGCGTCTCTAGCAGTCATGCCTAACTTTCTATTCGCTTCCTGCTGTAGCGTTGAAGTGATAAAAGGAGGAGAGGGGTTTCTCTTTTGAATATTTACTTCAACATTAGTAACTGCCCAATCTGCAGCTTTTAAATCATCTACTAACGCGCTTGCTTTATCTTCATCAAGAAGAACTACAGAATCAGGCTTTTTTAGCTTACCAGTATTCTCGTCAAAGTCTTTTCCACTCGCTATACGCTTCTCATTAAGATGGGTAAGATCTGCTTTAAACTCATCGTTCTCACCAGCTTTTTGAAGTGCCGCTTGTAAATCATAGTACGAACCACTTCTAAATTTCATTCGCTCACGTTCGCGCTCAACCAAGAAGTTAACTGCAACTGATTGTACACGACCTGCTGAAAGACCTGGAGATATTTTTTTCCATAATAATGGAGATACTGTATAACCTGCTAAGCGATCTAGAATCCGGCGTGTTTCTTGCGCATACACCAAGTTCATGTCAATATCACGGGTATTCTCGAGTGCATTTTGAACTGCCTCTTTTGTGATCTCCCGAAAAACCATTCTTTTAACTGGTACTTTTGGTTTTAATACCTCCAGTAAATGCCACGAAATTGCTTCTCCTTCACGATCCTCATCCGTTGCTAGTATTAACTCATCACAATCTTTTAGCTTGTCCTTAAGTCGTTTTACAATTTTCTTTTTATCTGGTGGTGTCACATATATTGCAAAGTATCGGTCATCAGGATTGATACCCAATGTAGCCCACGATTCCTTTTTATACTTTGCCGGAATCAGCTTTGCCGAGGAAGGAAGATCACGGATATGCCCCATAGACGAATCAACATCATACCCTTTTGGCAAATATTTGCTAATTGTTTTTGTCTTTGTTGGGGACTCTACAATAACGAGACTTTTCATAGATAACAGTTTTATTTCAAGCTATTCACCAGAGCTTTCAACTCTTCGGCATGTGCTTTCGTATCAATTTTTTTAATGGATGCCAAAATAGTACCATCTGTATCAATAACAAAGGCTGAACGTGAAGGACCCGTAAAAGTCTTTCCATACATCTTCTTTTCAACTATAGAATCTGTCGCTTCAGAGAATTTAAATTCTGGATCTGATGCTAATATATAGTTGATGCCTTGCTTTTCTGCATATTTTTGATGGGATTTACACCCATCTTTACTTATAGCTACTAAATTGAAACCTTTTTTCTCAAACCAATCAGAATTTTCTGCCAAGTCTATTGTTTGACGATCACATCCTGACGTATTATTCTTCATATATACAGAAACTATAGTTGGTTTATCGAGTAAATCTGCGAAAACTACATCTTTTTCTATGCCATCTTTCACAATTTTAAAAGTGAAATCAATTTTCATTTTTGAGCCAGTCTCAATCATAGTCTTATTTTTATGAGTCATACTAAGAGAAAGTGAAAAATCCCTAAGATGACCAAAGTTAATTATTTTATCCAGATACCATTCTATATGTTGAATTATGCTTCACTGGAAAGTTGCAAGAATTTGCAATAAAGCACATCTGGTTTGCTTTCTGATGAATGGAATCGAGTTTAGATGCCATTCGTTCCTCTTTAATAGTTACTGTTGGATTTAGCATCACTTCTGTAAACTTTCCTTTACCATCTTTTTCTTCAATCATAACTCCTTCAGCCTCATCTATATATTCTATTATAATAACCCCTTCCACTGAACATATATGAAGAAACCATAGCATATGACAGGATGAAAGCGAACTAAGAAAAAGTTCTTCTGGATTGTGTTTTGTTCGGTCACCTCTAAATAATGGATCCGAAGAAGCTTTAATTTCTGCTTTACCCTCAACTTTCAAAATATGAGATCGATCATAATTTTTATATCCAGAAGTTCCATGTCCTAAATTTCCAGTCCATTCAGTTTTCACTTGATAGTTATGAGTTTTCATAGTTATTTGTCTATTGCTTTGTAACTAACAGATATAAGAATATGAAAGATTATTCAAACTACAGCTATATGGAATTGTATGGAATGTTAAATCATATCAATCCCTATGAATTCCAAGATAAAATTACTGAAATACGAAAAGAGATTGAGCTAAGGAAAGAGCGAGGGGAAGTTCCTAAAAAAATCATTCCTGATACAAATTGGAGTTCTTTAAAGTTTTGGAGATGGAGAAAAGAAAATCATTCTCTACTTATTTCTGAGCCTATTTAATTTGAATTACCATCTATTCAAGTATTAAAAAGCTTAATTTACTTTTCTATATTCGCCATCTTTTTTAAGAAGACTTCATTCTTCTTCAACATTTTTTTTGCATAAAAAGGTCTTATCACATTATTAATTAGGAATTTATTTACAGCATGTGGAGCTTTCGGCATGGGGCGTAAAATATCTACTATCAAAACCACTCGTTCTTCGTTTGCTTCGTTTATAACTTCATGATCCCAACTGTCATCAAAAATAACTCCCTCTCCCTCTTTCCATGTATGATAAGTATCTTCAATACGGATTTTAGGCGGGTTAACATTAGGGATTTTAACTCCAATATGATATCTAAGATACCCTTTATATGGGCCTTTATGAGCGGGTATTGAACGACCAGGCTCCAATACCGAAAACATTGCTTGAAACACATCTGGCACTTGTTTGATCATATCACATATTTCTGGACATAGTTTCTCTGCTACCTCATCAAATTCTCCCATCATATTAATTACAAATACTTTCCATTTATTTTGAGGCTTATTAGCATCATATTGGAATTTGTCCAAGTCTTCATACGCTGGAATCGCATTCAATTTTTCTACGTTCTGATGTTCTAGCTTAATCACGTCAAAATTTTCTTCAAAAATCAATAATTCTGGTCTGATTTCTTTTGCTGAAAAATAGATTGGTCTGTCTTTCCCCCCTGTAAATAAATCGAAATAAGCATTTAATGTATGTGATGGTAAAAGTGCGAGATCCTTAAGTATATTCATTCTTTCAGTGATGATATTTTTGATTCAAAATTTCCCATTCAATCCGATAAATAACAAGTTCAAAAGTTTCTTTAGCTGAACTCGCTCAATAAAAACTTAGCTACTGCAGCTACTACTAAAGAATGTTCTATATCTCCTTTGCGAACCATATCAAGAAATTCAATTAATGGCATTGTGTGAACATTGATCCGCTCATTTCCATCAAGTTTTTGTTGCGAAGTTTTAATACAGTTTCTCGCTAAATAAAAATGGGTATAGTTATTTAGCATTGCAGAGTTTGAACTGACATTTCCTAGGCTTACCCAGTCTGTTGAGGAAAATCCAGTTTCTTCAAGTAGCTCTCTTTTTGAAGATTCCATTGGTTTTTCTCCCTCATCACATATCCCGCCTGGAAATTCTAAGGTTGATGTTTCTATTCCGTATCGATATTGCTCTACCAGTATGATTTCATTATTAGGAGTAAGGGCCATTACGTTGGTCCAATCAAGCGAATCAATGATTGAAAACCTTGCTGAATGATTTTCGGTTTCAAGCATCATCTCTCTAGATAAAACCTTGAATATTTTAGTCGTATATTCCACCTGTTCACTTGTGGTTATCCAAGGTTCAATAGTATAGTTAAACGATTTTTTGCCCATGTCTGATTCTCTTTTTTTACGCCATTCTGAATTTAGTTCTCCTAAAGAACTCGCTAAAGCTACGGAAAAAGCGTGCGACCTGATGGAAGAAATTTATGAACGTGGAATGTATCCAAAGATGATTGTGCATCGCGAATACTCTGAGCATAATCCCAATATAAAAGGTGAGTTAGCACAGCCTAAGGCATTCAGATGGTATTTAAAACGCGAGATTAAACGCTTAATAGGTAAGAAAGCTGATATAGAGATCAAAGCTTCGCGCCCAGTAATCCCATTAAACGATCCTTCGTTAATGGATCATACCGACGAGGAAGAGTGGGATTTTACTAAGAAGAAGATGTTCCTCTTTTCGCCAGAAAGAACAGATATCTCGCTAAATAGACTCGCGCATTATACTGGTACAGAGCCTTCCGACTTCCAACGCTATATATTGTTTACCAACTATGCGATGCATGTTGAAGTATTCCTAGACAAATATCCTGACTGTATAAAACCAGCTCGTGATGGAGTTCAAATGCCAGCTTACCATCTAAAAATGGATAATAATAGTGGAATTACACTAATAAATATTGGAGTAGGACCTTCGAATGCGAAAACAATAACTGATCATGTTTGTGTTCTTCGTCCTGATGCCATGATTATGGTAGGCCATTGTGGTGGTCTTCGAAATCACCAAGAAATTGGTGACTTTGTTCTTGCAAATGGTTACTTCAGAGATGATAAAATTCTTGATGAATTATTTCCTATTGGGAATCCTGTAATTCCTAATTACCTATTGAATTTATACCTCAAAGAAGCTTTAGATTCGCATGGGTTAAGTCATCGTATAGGAACCGTATTTACTACTGGAAATCGAAATTGGGAATTTTCAGCTAAACACACTGTTCAGCAAATTCATCAGAGTAGAAGCCTTGCTATCGATATGGAATCTGCTACTGTTGCTACTAATGGTTTTCGATATCGAGTTCCTCATGCTACTCTTCTTTCCGTAAGTGATAAACCTCTTCATGGAAAACCAAAGCTTACAGATGCAGCACAAAAGTTCTATCAGAACTCTAAAGAACTTCACCTACAAATAGTGATTGATACCATTAAGCTTATCAAGAAAAGCTATCCGAATGGTCTTCCAAACTCAAGCATTCGAGCTTTCAACGAACCACTTTTGGGTAGTGGTGATGGCTGATTCATAGAATAATATTCAAATTTCTTTGTAAGGAACTTTGTTTTTTTTGGTCTTACATGTTAAAAACATGTGTTAAGACTTATGAACATAAAAATATACTCTCCCGAAGAAACTTTCTCAGCCAATGATTTTCTAAACCGTTCGGTAAAAGATATGCGTCCTGATGAACAGCCGAGGGAGAAGCTCATGAAGTATGGGGCTGGCTCACTCTCTGATTCTGAATTACTAGCTATCTTGTTGAGAACAGGAACCAAAAAAATGAATGTCATTGAAACCTCCCGTGCATTATTAGATCATTTCGGAGGATTACATTCCCTCATCAAGAAAGAATGGAATGAGTTACGAGTAATTCCTGGAATTGCCAAAGTAAAAGCTATAACCTTAGAAGCATCTTTTGAACTTGCACGCAGAATTCAGGTAGCAGGATTAGGTGAAGAAATTCAAATTACAAGTCCTGAGGAGGCTGTAGCCTTTTTTGGCCCAAAATTGCGACATCTAACCAAAGAAGTATTCATTGTTGCTTTCTTGAACAACAAAAAAGTGATGACAGGATTTCAACAAATAAGCTCAGGCGGTAGTAATGCAACTATTGTTGAGCCTGCTGAAGTACTTCGCCAAGCAATATTAAACCAAGCCAATTCCATAATATTATTGCACAATCATCCATCAGGGAATAATCGTCCATCCACTGCAGATATAAACCTCACTAAACGCATCGCCGAATCCGGTAAACTCCTCGGTATTCCTGTAGATGACCACATCATTATTGCTGGATATGATTTCGTGTCACTTCGCGCGGAGCGCTTGTTCAATTAGGAATACTTGAATTAGGATCATGAAAGAAGGAAATATTATTCATGAAAAAAGCTATGCTTTTGCGCTTCGAGTAGTAAAACTGAACAAATATCTTGTAGAAAATTACAGAGAATATGATATATCACGACAAATATTGAGATCTGGAACTTCGATAGGAGCAAATGTTGAAGAAGCAATTGGTGGTACAACAAAGAAGGATTTCAAGCATAAACTAAGTATCTCTTATCGGGAAGCGAGAGAATCTCATTTTTGGATTAGATTGCTCAGATATTCAGGCCATATCTCAAAAGATCGAGCAAATTCATTACTTAATGACTACGACGAATTCTTAAAAACTCTTGGCTCAATTATTAAGACCACAAGAAATAATCTTTGAATACTATTCCTAATTCAAGTATTCCTAATTCCTAATTCTGAATTCTCTTATCTTAACTCCGAATCCGAAATAGATCGAAGAATGAACGAATACCTCGAAGAGATTATAAAAGCCTCACTGGCGCAGTTTAATTTAGAAGAACAACCAGAAATTAAGCTAGAAGCTCCAAAAGACGCTACCCATGGTGACGCTTCCGCAAATATCGCTATGATGCTTGCTAAACCATTGCGTAACAACCCAAGAGCTATAGCTCAGCAAATTGTTGATGCAATTAATTATGACGAAAGGAAAGTTTCTTCTATAGAGATAGCTGGACCTGGATTTATAAATTTCCGTTTTGCAACAGATTATTTATTCAATGAGCTCTCAGGAATTATTGAGGCTGGAATTGATTTTGGGAAAACAACTTCAAATCAAGGAAAAAAAGTTCAAATTGAATTTGTAAGTGCTAATCCAACTGGGCCTTTAACTGTTGGTCACGGTCGAAATGCAGTACTCGGCGATACCGTTGCTCGACTTATGGAATGGACGGGTGCTGAGCTTGATCGAGAGTATTATTTCAATGATGCAGGACGACAAATGCGCGTACTTGGTCAAAGCGTTCAAGCTCGTTATTTAGAGCAATTGGGGAAAGTTTCAGAATTCCCTGAAGGTGGATATGAAGGTGAGTACATAAAAGATATTGCTACAGAACTCATTAAAGAAAAAGGAGAGGAGTTAGCTGAAACTGATGATTGGACTCCCTTCAAGGATAAAGCGAAAGAAGAAATATTCATTGATATTAGTAATACACTTAAGAAGATGAATATTAATATGGATTCATTTTTCAACGAACATAGTTTGTATGAAAATGGAGATATAGAATCTGTGGTTACCCGACTTCGAGAAAAAGGTTTAGTATATGAAGCCGAAGGAGCAACTTGGTTTAAAACCACTGAATTTGGGAAAGAAAAAGACACTGTTTTAATTAAAAGCACAGGCGAGCCAACATATAGATTGCCTGATATTGCTTATCATGCAAATAAACTAGATCGTGGGTATGACTTATGTATCGATATATTCGGTGCAGATCATATCGCAACCTACCCAGATGTACTATCTGGAATTTCTGCTTTGGGATATAACACTGAAAAGGTAGATGTGGTTGTATATCAATTTGTGACTATTGTAAAAGATGGTCAGCCGTTTAAAATGAGCACTCGAAAAGCGAATTTTGTGACCTTAGACGAATTGATGGAAGAAGTGGGTTCTGATGTAACTCGCTTTTTCTTTTTGATGAGATCACCTAATACTCATCTCGAATTTGATATCGCTCAAGCCAAGGAAGCTGGCGAGAAAAATCCTGTATTCTATCTTCAATACGCACATGCTAGAATTCATAGCATACTTCGCAAGGCTGAAGAAGAATATTCTTTCACTGGTGATGCAAAACTCGAACTCTTAAAAGAAGATGCTGAGACGTCGTTAATAAAAACTCTACTAAAGTTTCCAGGAGCGATTCAGAGTGCAACTGATGCGAGAGAACCACATCGTCTTATTAATTATTTGAATGATGTTGCCTCAGCCTTTACAACATTCTATCATGATTGCAGGATTATGGGAATGGAAGATGATCTTGCACAGGCTAGAATTGCTTTAGCAAAAGCTACAGCTCAAGTACTGAATAATGGATTAACTATTTTAGGAATTACTGCACCAGAAAGGATGTAATTTTTTAAAATACCTTTCTCCTGATCTAAAATAAAATCAGTTAGGTACTAACTTGGTAAAACAAACAATTCCTTTTGTAAGTTGATCAGTAACTTTAAATCCAGCTTGATTAAACAGTTTATTGCTTTCATCAACTGTCCAAAAAGTAATTCCACCAAGTGAAACCGATTCTTGAAGAAGGCGGCCATACCATGCATCACTTTTGATCAAGTGCATAACAAAAAATACGCCATCTTGTTTAATCACTCTTCGAACTTCATAGAGAACTTTTAATTCTTCGGAAAGTTCATTTAGTGTCCCGCCCATTACAATTCCATCAAAAGTTTTGCTAAAAAATGGGAGCTCTTTACCATCTGCACGAACCAAGAACATGTCCGTTTCATCTGCTTCAGCTTTAATTCTGGCTTCTTCCAACATTTGTGATGAGAAATCTAATGCCACAATATTTGAATCTTTCTCTGCCGCTTTTAATGCTCTTCCATAGAGAGCTGTTGAACACCCTAAATCCAAATACAATCCATTTGGCTTTGGTGACGCCCATTCGATCAGTAACTCATGCTCTTTTTCAATAGGAAAGTCTTCTCCAGACAAAAGTGATAATGATCTTTTTCTCCAGATGTCCTCGTAAATAGATGCTGTTAACTTGAAGTGGTTTGTACTTTGAGCTATAGAACTAAAAGCCGGTTCTTTTCCAAGAAGATCAATAACGTTGTTTTTTACTTTGTACTCATCACCTTCCTTTGAGCAGACAGATCCATTAAATGGAGTATCTAGCTCAGCAATATTTTCGGGAACGTGAATGGTTGCTCTCTCATCAACCGGTGATCTTAATTCTAAATCCATATCCTTCGTATTAATTTGGAGTCGGCTTACGCCCTAGAAACCATAGTGTTTCGTTACTTCTGTAACACCAATGATATCTGTGCTCCCTTATCAACACTTAACATCTTCGCAGCATTTCCTTTATTGATTGCAACTTCAAGCATTCCTGAACTTCCAATAAAAGCCACTGGTTCACCTGGTTCCACATCTCCAAAGGTATTTACTAAGTGATCAATAATTGTATTCCCTACATAAATTTTCACTTTTCTTCGTCCAGCTGTGTTTTCCAATAAATCTTCCGAAATATTAGTAATCAAGTTTCCAAATCGATCAATATGAATAACCCAACCTTGAAGTCCATCTTTATCGCCAAGTGGAACCGCCCAGTGGTAAGTAACCAAATCTTTAATGGGATCTCCAAGCTCTTTTAAATCAATCCCATTACTGATATGGGCTGCAACAGGTGCAAAAATATCACGTCCATGAAAAGTCCTTGATCGTTCTTTTCTCCAATATTTTGGATTGTTAAGCTTAAAAGCTTTGTACTTGAACTCATTATATAGAAGTGAAAAAATTCCATTATCTGGACCTACAAAGTACTGATCTTCAATTTTTAATACGAGAGGGTGGCGTTCTGTTCCAACACCAGGATCAACTATAACAAGATGTACGGTATTTGGTGGATAGAGAAAAGCTGCGTTTCTGATAACCCAAGCACCTGCCATAATATCTTGAGCAGGAATTTCATGCGAAACATCTACTAGACGTACCTCTGGAGCAATCCCCAAAATCACTGCCTTCATGGCGCTTACATAGTGATCTTGTAATCCAAAATCAGTAGTAAAAGTGATTATTTGACTCATTAAGCATAGCTGTTCAACATCACTGGCATTACCAGCATAAGAATGTCTTCACTCTCATCTTCTGTAGATGGTTTTACAATCCCAGCACGATTTGGAGAAGAAAACTCAAAGCTAACTTCTTCATCATCAATATTGCTAAGAACATCCCCAAGATATTTTGCGTTGAATCCTATTTCCATTCCTTCATTAGAATATTCGCAATCGATTGTTTCTTTGGCTTCACTACTCATATCTAAATCTTCTGCACGGATTGTTAACTTATCAGCGGCAAGTTGAAGTCTAATTTGGCGAGTGGTTGAGCTTGAGAAAATTGATACACGTTTTACTGTAGAGAGCATCTGCGTTTTACTAATCGTGAGGAATTTGTCATTATCACGAGGGATCACAGAGTCATAATTTGGATATTGCTCGTTAATCAATCTAGTGATTAAGATGGTGTTCCCGCTCTTAAAACGAGCATGATCTTCTGTAACAGTAATATCACAATCATCGCCAGATATAGTTTTTTGGATCAAACTAAGTGCTTTATCAGGAATAATGAAGTTTACATCTTTATCTGCTGTGATTGATCTATTTGTGTACTTAACTAAACGATGACCATCGGTAGCAACAAATTTACTTTCCTCTGTTCCAATCTGAAAATATACACCCATCATTGCTGGACGAAGATCATCGCTGGAAACAGCAAATAAAGTTTTATTGATTGCCTTGTGTACCAATTCTGAAGTAGAAATGATATGAGTGCCATCATCTAGGTTCGGCACTTCCGGGAATTCATCAGCCTCATCACCTACCAACTTATAATTACCTTTATCAGTTCTAAAGTTGATGTTTTTACGATCATCTACATCAAAAAAGACGGTAATGTTTGGAAGCTGACGAAGGGTTTCTAATAATCTTCTAGCTGGAATTGCTACCGCACCATCTTCTTCAATATCGGCCTCAATATATTCAATAATAGAGATTTCAAGATCGGTTGCTGTCAACTTTAGTCTTCCGTCTTCACTTTGGAATAAAATAGTTTCGAGAATGGGTAAGGTTGCTTTTGAGGGTACAGCTCCAATTACCGCAGAAAGGCCTTTATTAAGTTCGCTACTTGATACAGAAAATTTCATGATTCCGTGTGTTATTATGTTTTGGGGACAATTTTTTTACGAATCTTGCCCTTTCAAAATGATGTTCTTATACTAAGAAATTGTTGTTCTCTCCGCAACCAAAGAGAATGCTAAATTATTATTCAAATAACACTGTTTTCTTATCGTTAAAGCGCTACTGTATATTATTAATTGAACTCATTATTTTTGATGAAACGACTCGTTTCGGCGCTCTATATTCTTAGCTTATTAAGTACTGTAAGTTTTGCTCAATCTACATTGGCAAAGTATGGGAATGACTTCCTAAGTACTGGTGCTGGTGCTAGGGCTCTAGGAATGGGTGGGGCGCATTCTTCATTGGCAAATGATGTTACCGCAGGATATTGGAACGTTGCTGGACTTGCCGAACTCACAAATCCTGAGTTAATTTATATGCATTCAGAGCGTTTTGGAGGGATTGTTGGGTACGATTATGGAGCGGCAGCTCTTCCACTTAGTTCTGGAAATGGCGTAGTTGGAATAAGTTTTTTCCGTCAGGGTGTTGATAATATTGCCAATACCTTAAACGCTTGGGATAATGAACGAGGAGATAACGGTGGACCAAAAGGTGATCCCGAAAGTTATATTACCAAATTCAGTGCAGCAGATGTAGCTATTTTTCTTTCCTACGCCAAAAAACATTCCGAGCGACTTTCTTACGGTGTATCCGCAAAAGTTATAAATCAACGTCTTGGCCCATTTGCTAATGCTTGGGGATATAGTTTGGATGTTGGAGCGCAGTATAAAACTGATTTTGTTGATTTAGGCGCCTCTATTCAGGATGTAACAACCATGCAGAAAATGTGGTCGGTGAACGAAGGAGAGTTTGAGGGTTTTCAGGAAGCTTTCGACGATTCAATTCCTTCTGGTCAAAACGAATATGTACTTCCTTCTATTCGAATGGGAGCTTCTAAAGCGTTCACCTTAACAGATTTTGACTTTGTAACTGCCGTAGATTTAAACTTATTATTCGAAAATCGCCAAGCGTACTATATGAATATTGGGTCTATGAGTATTGAACCACATATTGGGGGAGAAGTAACCTACAAAAACCGACTTTCTGTCCGGGCAGGGCTAACTGATTTTATCGATGATCCAGAGTCTGGATTGTCAATTTCTCCAACTTTAGGACTTGGTTTCAGAGTTGCAAACTTCTACATCGATTATGGATTTGCCAGCTTTACAGGTACAACTAGTAGCCTTGGTTACACCCATCGCATTTCACTGAAGTTTAATTTGAAGGGAAAATCTTAGTTTACCTTCTCAGATTGATTTTTATTTATTAATCAAACTTCGGGATGTCTGCCAATAGAATTCTTTCTACATTCCAAAAAAACTTTGCGAATAATCCTACTCGGCCCTACAGCATCCGGTAAAACGGAATTATCCCTTCAGCTTGCTGAAGAACTGAAGACTTCCATTATTTCTGCTGATTCTAGACAATGCTACAAGTATCTAGATATCGGAACTGCAAAACCCACAACAGAAGAACTAGATAGAGTCACACATTTCAATATTTCCAATTTAGAGTTGGATGAAGAGGATAGCGCAGTAAAGTTTCATAATCGTTCTGCATCCTGGGAAAAAGAGATTCTTAAAGACTCTACACACATTTTATATGTTGGAGGAAGTACACTTCATCTTACTGGATTAATTCAACCTTTCAGTGAGATTCCAGATTCGAATCCTGAACATATCAAGCAACTCAATATTGATATTGAAGAAAATGGGATTGAATCACTTTATAAAAAATTGAAAGAAGTGGATCCAGATTATATTACTCGCATTGATGGGATGAACCGTCAGCGAATAATTCGTGCATTAGATGTTTGGATGCAAACTGGAATGCCATTTAGCTCTTTCCATCATAAAGAAGAAATTAGCCTTCCTGAAAACACTATTGTTTTTGGGCTCACTCATCCCAGAGAAACGCTATATGAACGTATTAATCAACGTGTTGATATGATGATTGAAGAGGGTTTAATTGATGAAGTTCAATCTATTTTAGACAATGGATTTTCAAAAGATTTACAGTCATTACAAACCGTTGGTTATCGAGAAGTCGTTACTTATTTGGATGGAGACTATACCAAAGTGCAAATGACTGATAAGATCAAAATTAATACCAGACGGTATGGCAAGCGTCAATTAACCTGGTTTCGGCGTTGGGGGTTTATTAAATGGTTAGATGCTAGTGAACTTTCTGTTGAAGAAATGAAGCAACAGGTTTTGGGTGCTGTTTCTTAGTCTTCTTTAGGACGTCATCTTGAACTGGTTTCAGGATCTTAAGATTCGATCTTTGATTTCTATTTTTGCCCATTACTACTTTAAAACCTTATTAAGATCTCGGATCAAAGTCCTGGATGATAACGATAAGTCAATTTAAGCTAATACGAAGAACTTAAATAAATATCTTCCAAGACCCTTCTTAAACCGGATCATTCACTCCTTAAAAAAATCCTTAAAAGCTTTTAGCAGCTATGGTTGAGAAGCCTTAAATTTGAGCCTCACTTAAACAAAGCTCCATCATGTATAAAGCTAAAGTTAACGTTACGCTAAGGCAATCTATTCTCGATCCAAAAGGGAAGGCAGCACATCATGCTCTTCAAAACCTAGGAATTGATCAGGTTGAAAAAGTACGTATTGGTAAATTTATTGAACTCGATGTAAACGCTGATTCTGAAGCATCAGCAAAAGAAATTGTAGAATCGGCTTGTAGCAAATTACTTGCTAACGAAGTGATGGAAGACTTTGAAATAGAGATCAGCAAGTAAATGCAATACAACGCTTTCGATACGAATTATACCGAAACGGTATTAGCTGATCTTGAGCATGCTACGGAAACAAGTTCTGAGACTGAAGTTGAAGAGCAAGTTAAAACACCGTGGCGACTTTTTTTGTACGACGACGACATTCATACATTCGATGAAGTTATTGAACAGATTATGAAAGCGACTGGATGCTCATACTCTAATGCTGATAAATTAACTTGGCAGGTTCATAACGAAGGAAAGGCAATGGTTTTGGAAGGAGAATTTGAAGATTGTCTCAAAGCCGATAGTGTATTAAAAGAAATTCAACTGGTTACCGAAATAAAAGGATAAAAAGTGGCAACATTTGGCGTAATAGTATTCCCGGGCTCTAATTGTGATCATGATGCCTATCATGCAATGAAACATGTAATGAATTGCGATGTTAAGTTCTTATGGCATAAAGACACCGATCTAACGGGTATCGACTTTCTAATAGTTCCTGGCGGCTTTTCATATGGTGATTACCTACGCTCCGGAGCTATAGCTCGTTTTTCACCTATTATGCAAGAAGTAATAAAGTTTGCAGAAAAAGGCGGTCCTGTTCTAGGAATTTGTAACGGGTTCCAAATTTTACTTGAAGCAGGCTTGATCCCGGGAGCTATGATGCACAACCATAAGCTTCGCTTTGTGTGTAAGAGCGTCAATATAAGATGTGAGACCTCTAACACTCTATTTACTTCTGGACTCGATATAGGTCAGGTTTTCAATATTCCAGTATCTCACGGTGAGGGGAATTATTTTATTAGTGATGATGGATTAAAATCTCTTCAAGATAATGATCAGGTTCTATTTAGATACTGTGACTCCAACGGTAATCTAACCGAAGATGCCAACTTCAATGGATCTATAGATAGCATTGCAGGAATTACAAATACAGGTCGCAATGTTCTCGGTATGATGCCACATCCTGAACGCGCTATGGAAAAGATATTAGGATCTGAAGACGGGAAACCGATTTTCAATTCTATTCTCAATTCCTTGTCAGTTGCTTAAGATTTAGTACCTTCTCTGCATGAGCAGCGATTCTTCAACTTTAAAACTTCACAGCCAAGGCTTAGTAAAGCGGTACCGCAAACGTACTGTCGTAGATGATGTATCTATTAATGTAAGTCAGGGAGAAATTGTGGGACTTTTAGGTCCTAATGGAGCTGGTAAAACTACTACTTTTTATATGATGGTAGGTCTCATCACGCCAAACAATGGCAAGATATTTCTGAATGATGAAAATATCACCACTACTCCAATGTATAAACGCGCTCGTAAAGGAATTGGATATTTAGCCCAGGAAGCGAGTGTGTTTAGAAATCTTACTGTCCGCCAAAATTTTGAATCTGTACTGCAATTTTTATCCTTTTCTAAAAAGGAAATTAAAGAGCGTTGTGATCGATTAATTGAAGAATTCTCCCTCCAAAAAGTAGAAAATAGTAAAGGATATAGTCTATCTGGGGGTGAAAGAAGAAGAACTGAAATCGCAAGAGCTTTAGTTACCAACCCAAAATTTATTTTGTTAGACGAACCATTTGCTGGTGTTGATCCAATAGCTGTAGAAGACATTCAGGAAATTGTTTCCAAGCTTCGAAGTCAAAATATTGGAATTTTAATCACCGATCATAATGTTCATGAGACACTTGCGATCACCGATCGAGCTTATCTTATGTTTGAGGGTAAGATATTGATGGAAGGAGATGCGGATACCTTAGCAAATGATGAGAAAGCAAAGCGACTTTATCTTGGTGAGACTTTTAAATTAGATAGATATACAACTGATAAATAATTTTATGAACGAAATAACTGTAGAAGAACTAAAAGGAAAAAAAGAAAACGGTGATGACTTCTTTTTAATTGATGTGCGTGAAATGACAGAATATTTAGTATCAAATCTTGATGGCGAACATGTCCCACTTGGGGAGCTTGACGCACGACTATCCGAAATTGAACATCGAAAAGATGCCGAGGTTATAGTAATGTGTCGCTCAGGTGGCCGTAGCGGTAGAGCTTGCCAATACCTAGCAGCTAAAGGCTTTTCAAACGTTTCTAATTTGAAAGGTGGAATCACAGCATGGTCTAAAGAAATAGACCCATCAATGCCTGTTGCTTAATTTAAGCAATCGCAGCAATTTGATTTAGCAGTTCTTGGTTACTCTCAGTGTTTTTAAGCACCTTAAGTAATCCTAACATCGATTCTCGTGGAGACTTCTTTAGTAAGTAACGACGTACCATATTTCGTTCTTCAAGTGAATCGGTGATAAACTTATCTTCATTTCTAGTACCCGATGCGGTAATATTAATCGCCGGATAAATTCTGTCATTTGCTAATTCACGATCTAGAACAAGTTCCATATTTCCTGTTCCTTTAAACTCTTCAAAAATTAAATCATCCATTCTTGAATTAGTTTCAACCAAACATGTAGCTATAATTGTCAGTGATCCACCACCTTCAATTTTACGCGCTGAACCAAATATCTTTTTCGGAATTTCAAGTGCTCTAATATCTAAACCTCCAGAAAGCGTTCTACCACTATTCGTTTGCATGGCATTATAAGCTCTGCCTAAACGGGTCATAGAATCAATAAGAAGTACCGCGTCTTCACCCATTTCTGCTTTACGCTTTGCATAACCTAGTGTCATTTCGCATATGCGAACATGGCTTTGTGTTTTCTTATCATTTGAAGATGCGAAAACCTCAGCGTCGGTTGAACGAATAAAATCTGTCACTTCTTCCGGACGCTCATCTACTAAAAGTACACTTAAGTGAATATCTTTATGATGAACTGAAAGTGCATTAGCAATTTGCTTTAGCAATACCGTTTTCCCAGTTCGTGGTGGTGCTACAATTAAAGCTCTCTGACCTTTACCAATTGGAGCTACTAAGTCGATAACCCTCATTTCTGTGTCTTCTGGATTATCTCCCATTCTAATCCAATCAATTGGCATGATTGGCGTCTGTCGTTCAAATTTTGAACATTTAGTCCAAAACTCAATTGATTTTCCATTTACAAACTCGACAGAGTGAACGTGCTTATTACCTTGATGATCTTCTTCAAACTCACCTTCTAATACCAAGCCTTGACGTAAATCTAAGGCTTTAACTTCTTCAGGTTTAAGAAATGGATCCTTTGGACTATAGCTAAACTCATAGTCTAGCTTTCTGATAAAACCCCACCCTTTTGTATTAATTTCTAGGACACCAGCATATTTACCTGAGATTCCGAGATTATTATTCCAGAAGAATTTTGGAATAAAAACATTACCGCCTTTAGTATTACGGTTTCTATTTTTATTATTTCTATTCTTGTTATTGTTGTTACGGGATTTATAATTTTTTTTCCGTGCCATTCAAAAGTATAAGTTGTTTTTTGTCTCCTTCTGGAAGTACCGATTCAATATTGTTTTGGGTAAAAAAAGGAGAGCTTTAAAAAATGGTGCGGAGCTTAATCTCCGCACCTATTATCATCAGAAGATGTGAAAAGATACAAATGTTTAATTAGATAGCAAACTATCTAACAGTAGTAGTTTCATTAATCCAGCTATAGCAGCTCATTAATGAGCCATCAACTTTTACTGATTGGCCATCTTCATAACCAAGTGTAAAAAACTTGTCTTCAGTTGAAGGAGTTACAGCTTCAAACGAAGATAATTGAGAGTTTACAGTATTAGTTACTGAAACGTCTACTGATTTCGCTTTATTAAGTAAGTCAACAACTACCCAATAAACAACTTTATCTTTTGCTTCAAGTTTTCTACCATCAGCACATGATGTTACCGCTTGAGCATAAATAGCAGCCATTTTTATATATGCTAACCCATAATTTGGATCAACTCTCATTGCTGCATTAATATATGTTTTTGCTGTCTGTAATTGATCCATACTTGCATAAACATCAGATAAATCAATATTAATTTCTTTTTTGTCTCTATCAGTTGTCGCTTTTTGTAAAGCTTCTTTATAAAAAATAGCAGCATCTTGATACTCAGCACTACCTTTTTCAATATCAGCTAATTTAAGAGCGCTATCAAATGTAGGTTCTAATTCATGAATCTTTCTCAAGATACTTATCAGATCAGCTTGAAGATTCAAATCTTCCAGAGCACCAGCAAGAGCTTTTAAGCTTTCGATATCGTTTGGATCTGCCTCAACTTTACCTTCAAAAAATGTTTTCTTCTCTTCTGGAGTATTAAATACTTTCTGAAGTTTTTCATCAAAGAAAGATAGAATATCATCAGAAGCATATGGAGTTGCGATCTCAATTGCTTTAATAACTTCTTCTTTTCGATCTTTACTCACCATGTTATCAAGAGTAACTTTGATATAATAACCACCAGCTAAATTTGTAGTCTTCTCAGGATCAAGCTCAAACATAGCCTCAAAATCTTGATAAGCTCTTTGTAATCCATCATTTATAGCATTGTAGTTTTCTAAGAAATATCGCCCACGACGTTGATATAACTCATATTCGTCTTCAGGTGTACTTGCAAATAATTCAAAACTTTCATCAAATAAAGCTAGCGCTGTATCAATATAAGCCTCTCTTTCACTTGGGTTTTCTTTGGCTCTTCCCAACGTAGTATACATTGTAATAAACTTTGGATACTGTGTTGAAAGATTAAACCTGCCGGCAGGTATCCCTTCAATTTCAGTTGGTTTTTTACAAAGCATCCATCGTCCATATTTAAGAGCTAGTGGATAATCTTCATTTCTATAATTTCCTTGAAAAATGGATAGTGCTGCTATTTCCTGCATTCCATCAGGTGGGGTTGGGTTACAATCATCTTGTGCATTTGCAAAAGATGTGCTCACAAATATAATCCCTATTATTGTAGCTAATACTTTCATCACTTCGTCGTTAATTTATTAGTTGCTTTAATATAAACTCTATAGCTCCATAACTTATTACTATAGAATTATCTAAGTTTTGGTCTTACAAACATTCGCTCATATAAATTTAAAGAGAACCCAAGCGTCCAAATCCTTTCTTTTATTAAGTTATTATCTGTTGTGCCTCTAAATCCATACTGGAAACTTATGTCAATAGAAGGAGAACTTGTTACAGTATTCCTCCCCAAAATACCTAAACCAGTATTTAACCATAAAGTATTAATGTCATTTCCACTCATGGTTAAGTGACCTGTATCGTAAGATACTCCACCAGAATATTTAAATCTTGAAAAAAATGAATTAGAATTTCTTTTATATGGATGGAGTTGACCGCCAAATCCCACCTTCATTCTATCCTTCATAAATGCGTTATCAGTAGGATTTAAATCATTTGAAAATTCACTCCATTTCTGAAAAACACCTTCTGCAGCAAAGTGAACATATATAGATGGTGCATACCCAAGCCCGAATGAAACTTCAAGAGGTAAGTCTATACTTCCAGAATTAGCTGCTAATAATGATGATAAATCAACATTTTGATCTGCCCCTTCAACTCTTTTTTGGGTGGTAAAATCTTTTTTGGTGTCAATGCTAAACGGCAAGTTCAATGTAGCCCCTAAAGAAATTCTATCAGTGCTTGAGAATATATTATTGAACGTACCCGTTAATCCAAACCTTTGTGAAAAAGCTGTTCCAGTAGTTTTTGTATTCTGCTCTTGAGAGGCAAATTGTGTGGAATTGAATACAAATGACTCAGAGCTTTCTTGAATAACAAATGCAATGGATGGAGCATATCCGAATGAAAAGTTATCAGTAAGCTTAAGCCCAAATCCTATTTCAAATTTATTAACCCCGCCGCTACCTTGTACTTCATTGATATAATCAATTTGATCTGTTCCTAAAGTGGTACTGGTATTATTTATAGTTTTATAGCTTCTCCTACTTACTGGATACAAACCAGCAGAAAGTCCAAGTTTTCCATTATAAATTGGTAGTAATAAGTGTAAATATCCTGAGCTTAAGTTCGTACTTGTTTCAGAGACTGAACCCTTAGTTAAAATAAAATTACTTAATTGTAAGCCTGTATATGCTTCTGTAGAATAAAGCCTACTCCAGAGTGCCGGGTTTGATAATGCAGATACTTCATAAATTATACCAGATACACCAAGTAACCCTTGAGCTTTAAAGTTATCCGATGTTACATCTAGTGGCATACCAATACCAAAAGCTGAATACGATGATCCACCAAAGCCTTTATTTGTTTCTTGCGCTTCTACCAAATTGCCAGCAAAACAAAAGAATATGAAAAGTGGTTTTATGAATCTTTGTGTGACTTTTTTCATCTTATATTTCCTCCTCTATGCCATAAACTATTACCCTAGGCGCATTACTTGAACCTGTATTTGTTGAAAATAAAGAGGTATGTGTTAGTACACCTTCCGTTGCAACTAAATACAAATACACTTCTTCAATGGAAGCACCAGCATAAAGATAATTATTTAGTAGAGTTGTAATGTTGAGTCGATATTTTCCGTCGACGATTGCCGATGCTATATCAACACCGCCGAAACCTAACTCATATGCGATATCATCGGAAGGTCCAACAATCAAACCAAGACCTAAATTAGAAGCCCTAAGACTATTCCCAATGCTATTATTTAAAGCTGTTGTATCAACATTAAACACTAAATCTGCTCTCACAAAATTCTTGCTTTCAATATTGTCAGCAACTTCTGCGAAGTTAATTTTTAAGAAGTTATCCGGTGCATTTTGCAACATAATTCTGTCAGGGTCATTTATTGCTCCAGATTTTTCAATATCAGTTGCCCAATCTAAAATTGGATAAGTAGATGTATCTGCATCTACAATCAAAAAACTACTTAATGAAAAGTTAGTATGAATAATTTTTTCTGAATCCACATTTGGGACTATAGCTAAACCGAATTCATTATTGCGGTAAGTTTGTTCTCGAACAGAATCGCCAAGATTATAATAATTCATATAATCTTGCTTCCAGCTACCTTCCAATGTAATATTTGCAAATCCAGTTGAGTCAAATGAATTATCGGTAAAACTTCCAATTAATTCTGATCCATAATTAATTGACTCACTTTGTCTAAAATTCGAACCTCTCCACAAATTATTAATTCGATAAATAGAGTAAGAATTAACAGTAGATGTATCACCATAAACTACATCATCTTGTAACCTGAGTTTGAGAATTAGTGGATTATTTCTATCTACAATAAACGAATCGTCAGGCCTTGAAATTGGTGGCTTAAAGAAACTTACAGTTTCAATATCACCAAATAAAGGATCCGAAAAATTACCAATTGAGGATCGGCTTAAACGACCTAAATATGGATCCAGAGCTTGCTCAGCAAAGCTTGAAAGGTAAACGGTGTCTATTTTGAGTTCACTTTTTTCTATGAAATCACTGCCGATCGACCCAGGGTCTTCACAAGCAACAAACAAACTAATAAAGGTTATAGAAAAAGCAAGCTGCCAGATTTTGGCAGCTTTTTTATTAATGTGCATTAAATACGTTCTTGATGTTATTTTTGTTCGGCAATTACGCGATAATAGTCAGCAAACTTACTTGAGACATCTTCAGGAGAACCTTGAATTTGTTTAGGTACAACACCAAGCTCTTTAAATACCTCGTCGAACTCTTCTTTAAGGTAATTTCCAGTTACAACGTGGTCGCTAAACATTAAACCTAGTTTCAATAAATCTACTTTTCCATTATCGGTTAACTCATTGATGTTAATATCATCGGGTAAGCCGAGTAATTCCAAAATTTTTGCTGTATCAGCAGTTCCTTCATTTTCAGGGTGATGGAGATTATAAATCACTTTAGTGTTTTTAAAAATCGCCTCATCCTTATATTTGGTTTTTACGAGCATAGGTATTAATCCAGCAGGCCAATCGTGGCAGTGAATAATATCAGGCTCCCAACCAAGCTTCATAACAGTTTCGAGTACACCTTTATTGTAGAAAGCTAGTCTTTCTGCATTATCAGCATAAAAATCGTCTGTTTTTGGATCTTTAAACAATCCTTTTCGTTTGAAGTAGGTATCATTATCCAGGAAGTATACTTGTAGCTTAGCATTTGGAATACTCGCTACTTTTATTTTCATACTCTCTTTTGTATCTCCAACCTCAACCTCTATTCCAGACAGTCGAATCACCTCATGAAGGCGGTTTCTTCTATCATTTATAGTGCCATATTTTGGAAGTAAAATCCGTATTTCAAAACCTTTATCTTGTAATGATGCTGGCAAAAACCGAAGCAAATCGGCTGTATTAGTCATTCTTGCAAAAGGGGAAATTTCAGCCGCTGCGTATAATATTTTCATAGATATATTTGTACTTACTCTTCGTTAGAGATTTTATTCTCTTTTATTACTTGATCTAGTTCATTGCCCTCTTCAAGGGAGTAGAAATCCATTAATGTGTCACTTCTTAGACCCAACCTTAGGGTTTCTAAAGGAATAACTTCTTCAGGCTGAATATTCCCGAGATTTACATTACTTCCGTATTTTTTAATAAACCAAACTTGTTGTTCTTTTTGAGGGGCTTCAAAAATAAGGTTTTCTACTGGTATTTGATCGGTAATCTCTTCGATTAATCCCGATCTAACTTCTCCATTTGGTCTAAATACACCTACAGTTCCACTTTCTCTTGCTTCGCAAATGACTTTAACAGCACCTGCTTCAAGTTCTTGCTTAATCACATTTACCCATTTATACGGGGGAATAATCTCATTCGGATTTTTACTTCCCACTTCCGAGTATACTGTAAAATCTCTACTTAATTCCTTTATTATCTTTTGCTTCTTTTCATCAGAGATCCATATCGTTCCGTTTGATACTTCCAAACATTTGATCTCATATTTCTCAAGTAGATTTCGAAATTCATTTAATTGATTTCTAAGCAGATAAGTCTCAAAAAGAGTGCCGCCAAAGTATACAGGAAGACCGGCATCAGCATAAACTTTTAATTTAGCTTCAAGATTTGGGGTAACATATGAAGTACCCCAACCTAGCTTAACTATATCGGTATAGTCCGCGCTTACCTCACAAAAATCTTCTGCTTGACGAACGCTGTACCCTTTATCAAGTACAAGGGTTAGGCCATCTTTTCTGGGTTTTTGTGATCTTTTTGGTAGGTTGTTAAGTGAAGTAGACATGATATGATTATTCTAAATCGAAGCTCCCAATATACAAAAAAGAGCAGTTCTTTTAAAGGCTAGCTTTTATAAACTATATTTTACGATTACTAAGTTCTATTAAAGAACATATTGATGCTTCATCTATTAATGAGTATTGTTCATTTTTATATCTCCAAAGCCAGTTATCAGAAGAGGTGCCTGGGAAATTCATTCTATACTTTCCATCTAGGTTCATAAAGTCTTGAAGTGGGAAAACTGCCTGATCAGAGACCGACATCATTCCTAATCTGATAAGCTCCCAACTAATATTTGAACCATCTGAACGGGTATATGTTCTTGCACGATGTTTTTCTACCTCAGGTGCTTTTTCGTACCAACCAATTGTAGTATCGTTATCATGTGTACCTGTATAAACAACACTATTTTGAGGATAATTATGAGGTAAAAATGCATTTTTTGAGTCAGCATCAAAGGCAAATTGAATGATTTTCATCCCTGGAAAAGCATATTTATCTCGCAGTTTTTCAACACCTTCTGTAACAAACCCTAAATCTTCTGCAATTATTGGTAGCTCTCCACACTCTTGCAAAATAGTATCAAAAAGCTTTTCACCAGGACCTTCAACCCATTCACCATTTATAGCTGTTTTTTCAGTCGCTTTCACCTCCCAATAGGCATCAAATCCACGAAAATGATCTACGCGTATAGCATCACAAGTACTAAACATGTGCTTGAAGCGGTCAACCCACCATGAGAAACCATCTTTTTCTAGTTCCTTCCAGTTGTATTGCGGGTTTCCCCAAAGCTGCCCAGTTTCGCTAAAATAATCTGGAGGAACACCCGCTACAAGTACACGATTACCTAGTTCATCAACCTCAAAATATTTTGGATTAGCCCATACATCTGCACTATTGTGATCTACAAATATTGGAATATCTCCAACTACACGAACCTTTCGGTCGTTAGCATATTGCTTTAAATTCATCCATTGGTTATCGAACTCGTACTGCATCCAATATTGGAGCTCTATCTCGCTTTTAAACTTCTTTTTATACTTTTTGATTGCTTCAGGTTTTCTTTGAGCAATCTCTTTCTCCCAAGTATTCCAAGGTTGCTTTTCGAAATGAAGAGAACAGGCCATAAATAACACATAGTCATCTAACCAGTGCTTATTATTATTCTTAAATTTATTGAATTTCTTTTCTTCTTCTTTACTCAGGTTTTTATAAAACCGATCGCATGCTAATTTGAAAAGCCCATCTTTTTTTACAAATGCCTCGTCGTATTGCACTTCAAAACCTGAAGGTAAAATCGCAGTATCTGCCTCTTTTGAACTTAGGAGCTCCTTTTGTACTAGAATATCTGGACTTATTAAATACGGGTTCCCTGCAAATGCAGAGAAACTAGCATAAGGTGAGTTTCCATACCCTGTAGGAGTTAATGGTAGTACTTGCCAAATGGTTTGATTTGTGCGTTCTAAAAAATCAATAAATGTTCTGGCTTCGTTACCAAAATCTCCAATTCCATACTTTCCAGGAAATGAAGTTGGATGTACAAGAGTACCACAAGAACGAGGAAATCTCATAAAGTTTATCTCTTAGGTTTTATAATTATTCCTGCTAATGGAGGAACTGTAACTTTTAATTTTGCTGGCTGGTTTTGCCATTCACTCCATTCTGCATGAAGCTCAACATCCCCAACATTACTTCCCCCATAAAATTCAGAATCACTATTCATTATAATTTCATACTCTCCATCTATTGGAGCTCCAATCGTATAATCGTAATGAACACTTGGAGTAAAGTTTAATACTACAATAATGAAATCTTCAGGGTTTTTAGCTCTTCGAATGAAAGATATAATACTATTATCAGCATCGTTAATGTCGAGCCACTCAAACCCTCTCCAATCAAAATCAACTTCATGTAAAGCAGGTACCTCTTTATTCAAGTTGTTGAGATCTCTTACTAAATGCTGAACTCCTTTATGGTTTTGCCAATCTAACAAATGCCAATCTAAGGATTTATTTTCGCTCCACTCTTCCCACTGGCCAAATTCACATCCCATGAATAAAAGTTTTTTGCCTGGGTGAGCATACATATAAGTATAAAGTAACCTCAGATTAGCAAACTTTTGCCAATCATCGCCAGGCATTTTCGCAAGCATGGCTTGTTTCATGTGCACTACTTCATCATGTGAAAATGGTAGTGTAAAATTCTCGCTAAATGCATAAATCATAGAGAAGGTAAGTTCCCCCTGATGGTACCTTCGGTAAATTGGGTCTTTCTCAATATAATCGAGAGTATCATTCATCCAACCCATATTCCACTTAAAGTCGAAGCCTAATCCACCAGTTTCAGTAGGTCGTGATACTCCTCCCCAAGAAGTTGATTCTTCTGCAAATGTAATTGTTCCTGGAAAATGATGATGTACCGAATCATTGAATCTTCTTAAAAACTCAATAGCTTCAATATTTTCTCTACCACCGTATTTATTTGGAATCCACTCCCCGTCCTCTCTTGAGTAATCTAAGTAGAGCATCGAAGCAACCGCATCAACCCTTAATCCATCAATATGAAATTTATCGCACCAATACAGTGCATTTGAGATAAGAAAGTTTTGAACTTCAGTTCTTCCAAAATTGAAAATGCATGTTCCCCAATCTTTGTGCTCACCCTGTCTAGCGTCTTCATGCTCAAACAAGCCTGTTCCATCGAATCGTCGAAGACCATGATCGTCTTTGGCAAAATGTGCTGGAACCCAATCAACTAAAACTCCAATTCCTGCTTTGTGACACTCATCAACGAAATACATTAAATCATGAGGTGAGCCAAAACGACTAGTCGGAGCATAATATCCTGTAATTTGATAGCCCCAAGATGGATCATATGGATGTTCCGCAATTGGTAATAATTCAACATGGGTATATCCCATGTCTTTAACATAAGGAACTAGGTGCTCTGCTAAATCTCGATAACTCAAAAATCCTGGCTTTTCTCCAACTTTTCTTCTCCAAGAACCCGGATGTACTTCATATATAAGAATTGGTTTATCCTTGGCTTGAGTTTCAGAGCGATTTTCTGTCCACTTCTTATCTCCCCATTTATATCCTTCTAAATCATAAACCTTAGAAGCAGTTCCAGGCCTTAACTCTGCACTAAATGCAAATGGATCTGCTTTTTTGAGTGGAGGGTCTTGCACTGGAGACTTAATTTCAAACTTATAATGATCACCTACAGTAACATGTGGAATAAATACCTCCCACAACCCTTGATCATGAAATTTACGCATTCGATGAACACGTCCGTCCCAATTATTAAATGATCCGATAACACTTACACGTGTTGCACTTGGAGCGGATACAACAAAATGAGTTCCATTAACCCCATCAACTTCTTTAAGGTGAGCACCCATAAAGTGGTAAGCTTGGTGATGATTCCCCTCTCCCCAAAGCTGTAAATCAAATTCACTAATTAGAGATCCATACACATAGGCATCATTGATTGTGTACACATCACCATCATAAGGTTCTATAGTTAAGGTATATTCAAACGTATTTTTCCTTTTAGGAAACACATACTCAAAGAGCCCTTCTTGGGAGATTCTCTTAAGTTCAACAGGCTTCGAACTCCCTATATTTACAAAAACTTGCTTTGCTTCCGGTCTAAAAGCACGTAAAACTAACTTATTACTCCCTCCAACTTTGATGGAGTGAAGTCCCAGTACTGAGAATGGGTCTCCATGTGAACCATCAGATATTGTTTTTATTATTTCTGCCGTTAATTTTATGCTCATAACTGATTGTATTAGAAGGGGCAAAAATATAACAATTTTACAATAAAGCGTTTCGGCAGATTTTGAAGTGTTTCCGATTCCACTATTCTCTATTTTTAGATATGGATAATACCAGTTTCATTGCTCGCAGATATCTATTTTCGCGAAAGCATATCTCATTAATTTCAACACTTACTTACATTAGCATAGCTGGTGTGACTATTGGTACTGCACTTTTAATTGTGGTTCTATCAGTATTCAATGGTTTTTTTGATGTGATTAAGAGTTTACTTCTCTCTTATGACCCCGATATTCGAATCGAATCATCTTCATCTTCTATTTTTAATGAGAATCAACAGCTTATTGATGAGTTAAACTCCATTCCTGAAATCAAAGTGTTCTCACCTTATGTTGAAGGCAAAGCACTCTTAAGTTATAAAAACGATGGAAGTACAGTGGTAGAGGTTAAAGGTATTGATACACAGCAGTTTTACGAACTCGTTAATATTGAAGAAAGCGTAACCTCAGGTGTTTTTGAGGTAGGAGTTAGGAATCGTAAACCAGGCGCAGTAATTCCTGAACAACTTAGAGCTGAAATGATGCTTAAATCGGGTGATGAGATTGCGCTATTGAGCGCTTCTGGAATGAGAAAAGCACTAACACAAATTACTGTTCCTCGCTCTTTTAGGTTTGATGTAAGGGGAGCCTATTTTTTACAACAGGTGGCTGATGGGCCTCAAGTTTTTATTGATATTAAAGCAGCTCAGCGTTTATTCAATTCTAGAAATGGTATTTCGGGAGTTGATGTAAAACTATTAAATAATGCAGATGCATCATATGTTAAAAGCATCCTTGAAGCTCGACTTGATGATAGTTACAAAATTTCTACTTGGTATGATCTCCAAAAACCTCTTTATGATGTCATGAATCTTGAAAAGTGGGGTGCTTATGTAATTCTTATGATTATTGTAGTAGTAGCAGTTCTTAACATTATTGGTTCTCTAACTATGATTGTTATTCAAAAGCGTAGAGATATTGGGATTTTAATTTCAATGGGTTATTCGAAGTCGAGTATCAAATCAATTTTTAGAAAACAGGGCCTTTTTATTGGTTTAATTGGCTGTGGAATAGGGGGTTCGTTGGGCTTTATACTCTGTTGGATACAACAAGAATTTGGGATAATTAAACTTTCCTCTGCATTTATAATCGATGCTTATCCAGTAGATGTTCGCTTACTTGATGTTTCCATTATTCTTATTGGTAGCCTTATTCTATGTCTTGCTGCGAGCTGGTTTCCATCAAAAAGAGCTTCAGAAATACAGCCCGCTGAAGCAATTAGATTTGAGTAAGAAGGCAAATGACGAATAGAGTAAGATCATGAATGTTACTATCCAGTCAATAAACTATTTTGGATGAGCTGATGGAATATTCTTAGTATTTAACATTTCAAAGTTCCGGTAAATGTGAAAATACTACTCATTATAAACATCAGGTAAATCATTCTCATAAAGAATTACATCACCTACTTTTGCGAAATCTCGTACTATATCATTTGCTTCAAATAGGCTGCTCGCCACTTTAACATTTTCCATTGAGTCACTAATTTCTGAAATGCCCTCCAGAATTGGTTTAGCTCTTTCTTCTCCTACCAATACAATTAAGTCTAGATTTGCCTCTGCTATTGCGGTCCCGAATTTTTTATTTTCTTCATATTCCAAATCACCAAGCTCTACCATTCCAGGAGTTATTATGATACGTTTTCCACTTTCAAATTGACCTAAAATTTCCACAGCATTTTTTGCGCCAACCGGATTTGAATTGAACGCATCATCAATAATATATAATTCGCCTTGTTGTTTAAGTTCTAATCGATGTTCAACCGGTTCAATATTTTTTGCTGCGATCGCCATCGTTTTTGGCCTAATACCTAAGTGATAAGCGGCCCCAATTGCTAATAGCATATTCTGAATATTATGAACCCCTAGAAGACGAGTTTGAAAAATCTCATTATCCTCTTCGAAAGTTACTTTAAATCGAGAACCTGATGTATTATATGATATTTCCCCAGCTTGAATATCACCAGAACTTAAGCCAACATGATATCTTTTAATTTCTTCACGACCTGAGCCCATAACGCTAACTAAAGGGTCATCTGCATTAAGAATAGCGACGCCATTTTTCTCAAGATTGTCAACAAGCTTACCTTTCTCTGTAGCAATTACTTCTTGTGAACCAAATGTTTCAAGATGTGCTAATCCAACATTGGTAATAATTGAAATATCTGGTTTAGCGATATCACAGAGTTCTTGAATATTACCTTTATATCTAGCTCCCATTTCTAGAATTAGAATCTGATGATGAGATTGAAGGTCGTTATTAATCACCTTACATATTCCCATTGGGGTATTATAACTACCTGGTGTAGTACACACACTATATCTCTCTTTAAGTAGGTCCCTAACCATAAACTTAGTACTAGTTTTACCATAGCTTCCAGTTAGAGCAATTACTTTAAGGTGAGGCATTGAAGCTAGCTTCTTTCTAGCCTTTCTTTTAAACCCATTTTGGATATTCTTTTCGATCGGCTTTGTGATCACACTACCAAAGAATATTGTGAACGGAATAATGACGGCGCCAAATATCCAACCAAAAACTAAAAGAATTACGTCAAACGAGAGAAAACCGGGATCATAAGTTGAAACTCCAACCCAAAGAAAAGGCATCAATCCTGAATAAGACCATGTAGTGAAAAAGATAGGGATAAATAAACATGAGGCTACAACTGGAACTATTAACCGTTTCATCCTTGAAGTGAGTACTAAAGGCTTCTTTACTTTATCAGCCTTATACCTCTTTATACTTGCAAACCAATAAAATGAAAGAGTAAAAAGAATTACAGTTTTAGATGACTTTGTAATTTCAATTTCAAGCCAATCTAAACCGACGACAACAATAAAAAGTAGTACGTTAAATATGGCTAGATCTGCGGGAATTACTTTTTTCTCCCAGTGTTCTCTCAACCAATGCCAATACTCGTTTGGTTTATAGCCCACTTGTTGAAATACATGAAGAAAAAACTTGGTTCTGTACCAATAGTATCTGAAAAATACTAAACAGAAAACGATGGATAGAACATCAAGAATAGTATAATACACTAGCTGTCTTTTTAAATTAAAGTAATGTTTTTATTAGCTTATAAATCTGGTCGAATTTATTCGAACTCATCTGTATATTCATACCATAATAAGGCTAAAGTTTTCTAAAATAAGAAGAAAAATATATGAAATTAATTATCCCAATGGCGGGAAGGGGCACCCGAGTTCGTCCACATTCTCATACCGTTCCTAAACCGTTATTACCTGTAGCAGGAACAATGATAATTGAAAGACTTGTGGAAACGTTTATTCGAACACTTGACAGGAAAATACTTGAAATAGTCTACATTTTAGGGCCTGATTTTGGACAAGATATTAAGGATCAACTCATAGAAATGAGTAGCAGGCATGAAGCAAAGGCAACTTTTCGAGTTCAGTTCCCAGCACTTGGTACTGCCCATGCAGTTGCTTGTGCTAATGATGACCTTGATGGTGAAGTAATCATTGCATTTGCTGATACACTATTTGATAGTCATGAAAAATTTAACCTTGATGGTGCTGATAGTGTAATTTGGCTTAAAAGAGTGGAAGATCCTTCTCGTTTTGGTGTAGCCGTACATGAAGGTGATACTATTACTGGTTTTGTTGAAAAACCGAAGGAATTTATTTCTGACCTTGCAATTATTGGTGTTTACTACTTCAAAGATGGTCAAGAATTAAAGCGTCAAGTAAATCGCGTTATGGAGGAGGATATTAAAGGTCCTGGAGGAGAATATTTCTTAACTGTTGCTCTTGATAATATGATTAATGAGGGAAAGGTGTTTAAGATAGCTACTGTCGATGAATGGCTCGATTGTGGAACTTTGCCAGCATGGCTTGAAACATCTGGTGAAATTGTAGCAAAAGAAAATCATACTTTTGATCCTTCTCATTATCCAAACTCAACTATTATACCGCCTGTTTTTATAGCTAAAGGTGTAAAAATTGAAAATAGTACCATAGGGCCTAAAGTAAGTATTGAGAAAGGCTCAGTAATAAAAAGTTCGACTATCGAGAATACAATTATTAGAGAAAATGCTTCACTTGATAGCGTTATTACTAGTGGTTCAACCATTGGATCTCATACTTCTCTTAAAAATGTAAACGGAAAAGTTGATGTAGGAGACCACTCCATTATTGAACTTTAAGTTGTTTATAGCCAGTATAAAACTTCGTAGATGATGGTATTGCTTTCCGCTTTATCATCATCTTTTTTATTGTCCTTTTTACTGTCTTCATCTTCATCTGTTAAATTTAAATCTGAAATAGCAGAATCAAAGCTTTCACTATGCATTATATATGTGCCTCCTGAAGCTTCAAAACTTTTAGCTACAATTGCACCAACAACGCTCGCGTTTCCAGCCAATTCAAACTTTGCATTTGGGGCATATATCATTCTAGAATATGCTTTACCATTACCAGTAATTTTTACTTTTTTACCACCTGATATGATATGACCTTGAATACCCCCTGACCCAGCTATTTTTAGGTTCGCATCTTCAATATAAACTCCACCATTATATTTAGTTTTACCAGTTAGTTTTAATTCTTTACTACCTCCATAGTATGTAAATACTTTTGTTTGGTCTCCTTCATTATTAATTGAACTTGTACCATTCATCTTAAAGTTATTCTCTATATAAATAGTTAGCGATCCATCTCCAATGATTTCGATATGACCTTGTTTCAGATCAAGAGTACCTAAGTATAATACTCTATCATCATTTCCTAAATTAAGCTTTAATACTGCATTACTTTTTATGGTTAGTTTGTTAATATAATATCCATCAAAGGAGCTATAGTTAAGTTCTTTACCACTTTCTCCCATCCCAATATTTATATCTGAAGCAATATCAACATCAGCCGGAAATTCTGGAAAGGCTGGTAGGGTGTAACTGATTTCTTCTTGTAGATTTTCAATTGTACCATCAATATTTCCATCACGTTTATTACCTTGATTTACTGTTTTGTTTATATTTGCTTCAGGTCCGATATATAAATCTCCAGTAAGTTTTGTAGCACTTGTAAATACGATGCCTTTACTTTTATCAGTATTTGAACCTGCATCTCCAA
Source organism: Balneolaceae bacterium (assembly GCA_965212165.1). Lineage (GTDB taxonomy): Bacteria > Bacteroidota > Rhodothermia > Balneolales > Balneolaceae > RHLJ01. Next base: position 626,521 of record OZ243096.1, read on the forward strand.
TTATTTTTGCCTGACCGGACAATTTTATTTCTTCCTCAACAAAGAGAGCCCACGGCAGATCTGGTTCCCATGGAGGATCTTCAACTACATTATTTGTTTTATTTATCTTAGCTTCTACTACATAAATATCTTCTCCAACTTTTGCTGTGGATCTTAGGATATAAATGTTATCTCCGGTCTCTATAAGTTTTACATTATATTGGCCGTTTAATTCTTCCCATGTATTATATGAAACTGATTCTTTTTTCCCTTCAGCTATTAATTTACCTGCATATGAATCATTGCTATTCAACTGTCCAATAGCGGCTTCAGCTACGATATAGGCTATATTTTTTGCTTGATTCAAATTATACTTTTCAGTTATTACTAAATCTGAACGAAATTGATTTTTACGTAAACTATCAGTGTATGTAGATACACTAATGGTAAATGCCAGTACTAAAAAAACTACATATTTACCCATTTTGACCCCTTAATTTAGATTTCTTAAAAAATACCTTCTTTCTGAAAGACCAAGGTATTCTGACTTTCCTTTTACAGATTCTTCTTTCTTGCTTACAGTAATTAGACTCACGTTCACAAACTTTGAGTTAGGCAGATATTCAAACTCTAACTTTCTAAGTCTAGCAGAAATAGACTTTATTTTTCCAGTACTGTTATTCTTTAAAAGAAGGTTATAACCGTCTTTAAATAACTGAACCGTATCTTCTGATACTGATATATATGTGATTGTCGAGTCTTTTTCGGATAGAACTTTTTTTACTCTTGCAATTTCAACTTCAATAAACTGTTGAACATTTGTTGCTCTTTCTTGCATCTCAAAAGTCAGTCTATTTTCAATTACACTTTCCGTCATTACTTGGTTTGATTTACCAATCATCAAAATCAACATACCAGCTATAACTGAGGTTATAATTAGTTCAATACTTACGCTCATTATGACCCTCCTTTTAATACAACAGCAGTATGTTGTGATATTTTTATGAATTCTGAGTTTTTATCAGCTTGAAATACATGTATAGTAATTACCCTACCAAACTGACCTTCAATCATTTCTTTCTCTTTTCCTAATTGATAGGTTATGGCTATTGATTGACCTAGTTGAGTTTCAAAATTTTCTCTTTTATTTACTTTTGAAACATCATTCAGACTTCCATATTGATTCTCTAGTTTATCATATGAATCTGATATAGCAAATAATCGCTCTGTAATTGAGTTTCCAATTTCAACAGCGTCCATAACTCCTTGTTGAGTTACTACATATTTGACTGAGTTTACATGGCTCGTTACAATGTTATTAAGTGTTACACTGTATATTACAATTGCCGAAAGTGTTAAAAGTGTTTGACCTGTTCCCATATTCTCACCACTTTTTTAAGTATTATAAACTACATAATCTCTATTACTTAGAGACCCTCATTAAAATCTGAACCCCTTTTCTGAATACCCGCTGTACACAATGGTTTCATCCCGATTATATTTTACTTCAATAGATGTATTTACCTTTACAAATAACTTATTTGTACTTGAGTCAAATTTGAATTCAAGCTTTTCTAAGCTCAAGTCTAAGTAGTTCTTAGTCTTGTTAGTTTCGTTGTAAAAACCTAGACATCCTTCTTCTCTAAAAATAGTAAGTAAATGCCCTTCAATATCACTAAAAGTGACCTCTGAACTTGAAACTTCGATTACTTCTTTAAGGTGTTTTAACTCTGAATTTATGATGTAAACTGCAGTTTCTGATTTATTTTGTATTTCAGAATTTAGTCTATCAGAAATGCTCTCTTCAGTAATGGTTGTTATTGTATTACCGAACAAGAAAAAGCATACTGTAGCAACTGTCATCGAAAGAATTTTAAAGGATATTGAATACATAACAGTTTATTAAGATTTTTTAATATTAGAATTTATTAATATTCAAATATAAAAACAACACTTTTTAATTTTTATTCACTAAATAATTGATACTATTGCATTAAAATTGAAAACTAGCAGTAGATCGTGCCTTTAAAAGCCTCTTTTTTATTCATTATCTCCTTTTTAGCCTTGTCTTATGGGTGCAGTGATAGCTCGCTTGAGAGTATACCAACCCAAGTTTTACAGCATTCTTATGAACCTTTAGATGGACAGAAGCTTTTTATTTTGGGACAATCGAGCGAAAAGCATATGGAAGCCTATATAACTAGTGTTAAAAGCGATCCTATTCCTGCTGGGTTTGCCTTTTACACAAGTCTAAGTGGAAATAAAACTGTAGAGGATATGGTTCGCTATATCATTTTTTTAAATAAGTATCCCAATACAACTTTACAGTTGGCTATTTGGACAGGGCACAGGGAATTTGGTGAGCCTGGATACTATTTAGATGAGATTATTAATGGTGAGCACGACTCTAGTATTATCCAACTCGCTAGTGCAGTTAAAAGTATTGACCGTCCAGTTTATGTCCGTTTTGGATACGAATTTGATGGCCTACATAATTCTTACCCACCTGATAAATATATAGCAGCATATAAATATTTTGTTGACTTGATGAGAGAGGAAAATGTAAATAATGTGGCATATGTATGGCATTCTTGGGGCGTAACTGCTTACTATGGCAGCAATGACTTCCCAGATTTCTACCCAAATCTTGGAAGATTTGCTACCCAAGAACTTTGGTATCCCGGAGATGATTATGTTGATTGGGTTGCATTATCAATATTTGGAAATGGATGGGGAAATTTAAACACAAATTCTGTAGTACAGTACCTAATCGAGTTTGCTGAAAGCCGCGGAAAACCAATCATGCTTGCAGAAACTGCAGCAATAAAAACTACAAACCGATCTGATCCAAACTGGGTCATTCCAAATAGCCAATGGTTCCAAAATGTATTTAGTTTAATGGAGAACAATGAATCCATAAAAGCACTCACTTATATTAATGTAGATTGGGAAGGAGATAATCCATCAAGTACTTGGGGTGATACTAGAATTCAAGAAGCTACAACTGATGTTCGGAATTATTGGGTGTCGAAAATTCAATCTTTTCTACATGCAGATGACGACTTGTTTAATCAGCTTGGATATTAGTCTATTAGGCACTTGATTTGATCAGTCTATTTCTCTAAAGTTAGAAACAAATTCAAAAATCTTATTAATGGATCGTAAAAAATTTTTCTCTTTAAGTACCGCTACAATCGCTGGAGCTTCATTTCCAATTAAAGCAATACAAAGTCCTAAATTAAATGAGAAACGTTGGCAAAACGGTGTAAGTCCATGGCCTCTTTGTTTAGATACGTACACAATTTTACCTGCTTCATTAGATGAAAAAGTTGAGATTGCAGCTAAGGCAGGATATGATGCTATCGAACCATGGGATCGAGAACTTATTCAATATGAAAATGATGGCGGTGATATTAAGGAACTAGGCAAAAAAATTAAAGATTTAGGATTATTTGTTCCAAGTGTGATCGGACTTTGGAATGCAATTCCACCAAATGACGATGAATTTGAAGCCTCACTAGATGGTACTAGAAATAGAATGAGGCTAGCAAAAGATATTGGTTCAGAGCACATTCAAACCATTCCAAATACTGTTGGTAATGGTTATGATATAAAGAAAGTTGCCCAACGTTATCGACAGGTTATAGAAATTGGAGAATCAGAATTTGGACTAAAAGCATCACTCGTTTTTGTTAAGTTCTTCCCACTTAAAACAATGGGGCAAGCAATGCAAGTTGCACTGGATGCAAATCACCCAAATGCATCAATTATTCCAGATACTTTTCATATGTATATAAGTGAAGGTGGTTTTGAAGGACTTAAACTAATGAATGGTAATGCAATTAGTATTTTTCAATTTGCAGATGCGCCGGGTCATAAACCTCCAAACGAACTTGCTGACGCAGACAGAGTTTTTCCAGGAGATGGTATTCTTCCTTTACCTGAAATTCTTTCTGATTTATATAATACTGGTTTTAAAGGATGTATATCTCTAGAGTTATATAATCCAGAGTATCATAAAAGAGATTTATATGAAGTGGCAAGAGAAGGGCTTGATAAAACATTAAAAGTAATTATTGAAGCAGGGGTTTAATCACTTTTTTACTTAACTACTGTTATAACTCCATCAAATCGTGCGATTATGTAATTGCTTACTCCGCCTGGTTTATCATCATGGATATCCCATTTAAAATCCGCTCCTCCAATTAAAATATGATCGCAACCTAACTCATTTGCAGTATTAACTATAGTTTTTCCTGGAGATCCAATCCGAACTTCAAGCCTTGGCTCTACACTATTCACCCCTTGTTCTTCAAATAGAAATTTTGCCATTTCTACTATTCCTAACGCAATATCTTCCGTTTCTTCTTCAGTAGCGATTACTAAAATAGTAACTTCTGGTTTGTTTGTTAGCTCAGCACTTAAGATACCAGCGTGTTTTACTGCCTCGCTAGCATATTTACTGCCATTTGTCGCAATTAGCCATTTTGATGGAAAACTCATACATCACATTTTTTTGTTTGATACATTTTACTATTTCTACTCCTTAGTTGAAATTAAAATTCAATTTTATTCGCTGAAAGCTATCTTGAACATTCCTATCTTTGCATGCTATGAAATTTGAGTACGATATACCTAAAAAACACATTGATGTTTTTGAGATTATTAGTGATGCTGGATCAACTTTAAATCAACCCGTTTATGTTGTTGGTGGATATGTGCGCGATTATTATTTAAATCGCCTAAAAGAAGAGCCTGATATTGATTTTGTGACCCTTGGTTCTGGGATTAAACTTGCTGAGAAAGTTCATTATAAACTTCCAGGATCATCATTAGCAGTTTATAAGCAGTTTGGAACCGCACAGGTTAAACTTGGAGGCTTAGAGCTCGAATTTGTTGGTGCTCGAAAGGAAAGTTATCGTAGAGATTCTCGTAAGCCCATTGTTGAGAATGGATCTCTTGAGGATGATCAACTCAGACGCGATCTAACTATAAACGCATTATCATGGTCTCTTAATAAAGAAAACCTTGGTATTTTGAATGATCCCTTTGGAGGGATGAAAGATTTAAGAGATGGTATCATTCGTACTCCGGTTAATCCAGAGCAAACTTTTAGTGACGATCCACTTCGAATGATGCGAGCCATCCGGTTTGCAACTCAGCTTAATTTCCATATTCACGACGATACCTTTAAAGCCATTACAGATATGGCTGACAGAATTAATATAATTTCTAAAGAACGTGTGATTGAAGAGTTAAATAAAATCATCCTGGCAAAAAAGCCCTCCATTGGTTTTACAATGCTTTTTAAAACCGGACTGTTACATGAGTTCCTTCCAGAAATGGTAGATCTTTATGGTGTAAAAGAAATTAATGGACAACGGCACAAAGATAATTTTTGGCATACACTTCAAGTACTAGATAATGTTGCTGAAACTAGTGATAACCTTTGGTTGAGATGGGCAGCTATTTTACATGATATTGCAAAACCTCCAACACAACGATTTGATGAATCTGTTGGGTGGACTTTTCATGGTCATGACGCTCTTGGTGCGAAATGGACTAAGCGAATTTTTAAACGTCTTAATCTTCCTTTAGATGAACGAATGAGATATGTTCAAAAGTTAGTTCGACTACATTTAAGACCCATTGCACTAGTCTCTGAAGAAGTTAGTGACAGCGCTATCCGTAGACTCATTTTTGATGCTGGTGACTACATCGATGATCTTATGAAGCTTTGTCGCGCAGATATCACAAGTAAAAATGAGAACAAAGTAGAACGCTTTCAGGAAAATTTTAATAAAGTTGAACAAAAAATTCTTGAAGTTGAGAAAAAAGATAAAATTAGAAACTGGAAAAACCCGTTAACAGGCGATGAAATCATGACGGCACTAGATATTGAGCCGAGTAGAATTATTGGTGACATTAAAGAGTCAATTAAAGAAGCTATTTTGAATGGCGAAATACCAAATAATCATGATGCAGCATTTAAATTTATGATGGACAATAAGGAGGCTTTTCTAAAGTGAAAGAACTGTGGATTTCCAACTCTTATGCAAAAATAAATCTTGGGCTTAATATTATCGAGCGACTACCAAATGGGTATCACACCATCGAAACGGGCTTTTGTTTTATTGAATGGAATGATCGTTTTGAAGTTAGTCCTTCAGGCACGATGTCCTTAGAGATGTCTGATATAAAGATCCCCGTAGATGACACTAACCTAATTATTAAAGCAGTAAAAATACTACAACAAGAAGCAGGGCTTCGTGATCAGTTTAAAATTTCTGTTCAAAAAAATATTCCGTCTGGCGCAGGACTAGGTGGAGGTAGCAGTAATGCAGCCACTATACTCAGAATGTTGAATAAAATTGCTAATTTAGGTTTATCAATTGATGATTTATCTGAACTTGGTAAACGTTTAGGGGCTGATGTTCCTTTTTTTGTACATGGAAACCCAGGAATTGGAACAGGTTTTGGTGATGTAATTGAAGAACTAGATATTCAACCTGATGCTTATATAGTAACCGCATTTCCAAATATTGAAAGTAAAACTCCAGAAGCCTATCAATACTGCCAACCGTTAGGAGAACCTGATTTTTCACTAAAAGGAACATTAGTTGAAGATGATCTTGAAGATTGGCATTACTTACTTCAGAATCATTTAGAACCAGCTGTTTTCCCGCGATTAGAACTTGTCGGAAATCTTAAGGATCAATTCTACGATTTTGGCGCAATCTATTCTTCAATGAGTGGAAGCGGTTCCTCTGTTTTTGGTATTTTTATGCAGGATTTTGTTGCAATTGATGCCTATGAATCGTTTCATAAGCTCGGCTTTCCAGCTAATATAACCCGCCCGCTTTTTAAGCCAGATTTAGGGGTTTATAAAAAAGAATATTGATTACAGAATAAGAATAAATACATACTTAAAATTAGTAAAAACAAGAGTTTATAAAAATGAGCAAAAATAAAATTAATACGATTGCCGTGCGCTCCGGCCTCAACAAAGATTCATTAAGAGAAGACATCAAATTACACTTGCGACATACACTAGCAAAAGATGAATTCTCAAAAACAAACTGGGATAACTATCGAAGTGTAGTTTTAACTATTATGGATCGTCTGCATGATAAATGGATAAATACACAACAAACATACCATAAGACTGGCGTGAAACGCGCCTACTATCTGTCAATGGAATACCTGATTGGGCGTTTATTAGACAACATGGTAGTAAACTTAGATGTGCAAGACGAAGTTGCAGAAGCATGTGCAGACCTCGGTTTAGATTATGATGAAATCAGAAATGCCGAATGGGATGCAGGTTTAGGAAACGGGGGTCTTGGTCGGTTAGCTGCATGTTTTTTAGATTCGATGGCAACTCTTGGGGTTCCTGCAACGGGATATGGTTTACGCTATGATTATGGAATGTTCTATCAAAAAATTGAAAATGGTTTCCAGATAGAAAAACCTGATTTATGGTTACGTTATGGAAACCCTTGGGATGTTGTTCGGCCAAAAATTCAATATCCAGTTGAGTTTTATGGTCACCAAAATATGTTCGAAAAACCTACTGGTGAAGTTGAATACAAATGGGAAAACACTAAGAAAGTTCTTGCAGTAGCCTATGATACTCCAATACCTGGATATGATAATGGTATTGTAAATAATCTTCGATTATGGAAAGCCGAGTCTGATACAGCTATTGATCTTCAGAGTTTTAATCAAGGACAGTATATAGATGCCGTTCGCGACAATCAGCTGGAGCAAAATATCACACGGGTACTCTATCCAAATGATAAAATGTTTGTTGGACAAGAGTTAAGATTAAAGCAGGAATATTTCCTTGTTTCTGCGTCCATGCAGGATATCCTTCGAAGGTTTAAAAACCAAACAAATGACTGGAATAAGCTTCCAGATAAAGTAGCTATTCAGTGTAATGATACTCATCCGAACTTGGCAATTCCTGAGCTAATGCGTGTATTGCTTGATGATGTTGATATGACATGGGATAAGGCTTGGGATATCACCGTTAAGACAATGGCCTATACTAATCACACATTGCTCCCTGAAGCTTTAGAAAAGTGGCCGGTTTCTTTAGTAAGAAGCTTACTCCCTCGTCACCTGAATATTATCTTTGAAATCAATCGTCGGTTCATGGATAGTATAAAAGTGAAATATGGTGAGGATAAAGGCCGGATGAATAGAATGAGTATTATAAGTGAAGGTGAAAATCCAGTTGTTCACATGGCTCATTTAGGAATTGTTGGTGCAAAAAAAGTAAATGGTGTTGCCGCATTACACTCTCGTTTACTTAAAGAATCTATGTTTAAAGATTTTGATGAAATGTATCCAGATAAATTCACAAACAAAACGAACGGTATAACTCCTCGCCGTTGGTTGAAGCAATGTAATATTGAATTATCGGCACTTATTACAGAGAATATTGGCAATAAGTGGATTACAGATTTAGATGAACTTCAGAAACTTGCTCCACTTGCTGAGGACAAAAAATTCCAGAAGTCATTCGCTAAAATAAAACTCAACAATAAGAAAAAGCTTGCTAAATATATCAAAGACAACATGAATATTGATGTTGATCCCAAGTCTCTCTTTGATATTCAGATCAAAAGAATTCATGAGTATAAGCGTCAATTGATGGCGGCATTACATGTAATCACTTTGTATAATCGCCTAAAAGAAAATCCAGATTTAGATATAGTTCCTCGTACCGTGATATTTGGTGGGAAAGCGGCTCCAGGATATACCATGGCTAAAAATCATATAAAATTGATTAACGCTATTGGAGAGAAAATTAATAACGATCCGGCTGTAAATGACAAACTTAAGTGTATTTTCCTACAGAATTACCGAGTTACTTTAGCTGAGATGATGATCCCTGCAGCAAATTTATCTGAGCAAATTTCTACGGCTGGTATGGAAGCTTCAGGTACTGGAAACATGAAGTTTGCACTTAATGGTGCACTCACAATTGGAACTTTGGATGGCGCTAATGTCGAAATCAAAGAAGAAGTTGGTGATGATAACATATTCATTTTTGGTTTAGAAGTAGAAGATGTAGCGGCGCTTCGCCATGCTGGTTATAATCCACAAACTTATTATAATGGTAACCCAGAATTAAAGCGTGCATTAGATCAAATACGTGATGGGTTCTTTTCTCCCGAAGACCCTGATTTGTACCAACCTATTATAAATGCTCTACTTCATGAAGGGGATTATTTTATGGTTCTGGCTGACTATGAAGCTTATGTTAAAGCTCAGGAAGAAGTAGATAAAGTATACCGAAACGAAACAGAGTGGAATAAGAAAGCCATTTTGAATGTAGCTAGAGTTGGTAAATTCTCAAGTGATAGGACCATCAAAGACTACAATGATGAGATATGGAAAACTGAGCTAGTAAAACTTAAGTAGTATTCTAATTAAGTTTTAAGAAAATACTGACTAGCCCAATATTCTTTTGGGCTAGTCTTTTCATATCAATACTCATGTTTAATGTAGAAACTAAACGTACTTAAGTTTTTTGTACATTGCAGTTAAATAAACGTTTTTCATTATTTTTATGAATGTATTTTTGAATCAACAAATAGACACTACAGCCACAGCTGATACTACTTTTATACAGACAGATTCAACTCTGATTCTTCCTAATCCCACCGATTATTCAATGGGTGAAATTTTTCTTTATGTCGGTGATTTCTTACAGGTAACTCTATTTAAGATTCAGGACACTCCAGTTACTTTTTTTTCGCTCATTATTTTCGCCTTATTTATAGTCAGTTTTTCTTTTTTGGCTTCATTTATAAAGCGACTACTTAACAATAGAATTTTACCAAAATTTATAAATGATAGCGGACTTCGATATACTCTTGCACGAATGTCTCAGTATGTAATAGTTATCATTGGATTGTTCGTCTCGTTCCAGTTTTTAGGTATTGACTTAACTGGCTTGGCTGTGATCTTTGGTTTCCTTTCCGTTGGTATTGGTTTCGGGTTACAGAATATTACTTCAAACTTCATTTCAGGTTTGATTGTGCTTTTTGAGCGCCCTATTAGTGTTGGCGATAGAGTAGAGGTGAATAATATTGAAGGTGATGTTCAGGAAATTAATATCCGATCAACTACAGTAAAAACATTAGATAATATTTCGATTATAGTACCTAACTCACAATTTGTATCACAAGATGTGGTAAATTTTTCACACGGTGATACAACCTATAGGCTTTCTATAAATGTAGGTGTTGCTTATGGTTCTGATTTAGATGACGTTCTTAAAGCTTTAAATGAAGTTGCTATAGAAAGTAAGAACGTATTAAAAAAACCAAAGCATGATGTTCACCTTCGTAATTTTGGTGATTCTTCCTGGGATATGAAATTGCTAGTTTGGATTCCTGATGTTAAAAATAAATACATCATCCAAAATGAGTTGAATCAAGCAATTGTTAGAAAGTTTAGAGCAATGAATATTGAAATTCCATTTCCTCAGCGAGACATTAATTTTAGGAACTCAATTCCAAACGATAAATAGCACTTATCTTGGGTTAATCCGAACCCGTTATCTTGCTGTTTTCATCATTTATAGGTTAATTACTCTGAAATTGGGCCTATGACTTTTTTTAGCAATCTATCCTCATTATTAGCAGTATCAATTATCAGCTTGTTCAGCTTATTTAATACTGTTCGAACTGATGATACTCTTAATAATATTTCAGCATCTGTAGAAGGCACGGTTGTTCTTGCGCCTAAGAATCAACCTGCCAGATTTGGAGGCGGACTTTATGGCCGCCCAGCTCCTTCCAGTACTAAGCAGTCTTCATCAGATTCTGTTCTTGTTGTAATTACAGGGATAACTTCAGATAAAACGATTTCTACTAAAGCCCAATATTTAAATCAAAAAGACCAACAGTTTGTACCTTCTATTCTTCCAGTATCAGCAGGTGGAACGGTAAGAATTCAAAACTCTGATCCTGTATATCATAATGTATTCAGCTTAACTAGTCCTAATAAATTTGATGTTGGAAGACGACCAAAGGGGGAGCACTTTGATGTAAGTTTTGAAAAGCCGGGTGTTGTTGATGTTTTTTGTGATATACATTCGAATATGTACGCTATTATCTATGTTCTTCCTCCTAATACTATTTCGTGGACAAAAATTAAAAGTGGAGATTCGTTTATTTTTTCAGACATACCAGATGGAGACTATGAGTTAACATTTTATGCTTTGGGTTATCAGGAAGCAAACTCCAAAATTAAACTACGCAATGGACAAACTCATCAAGCAGGAACAATAACGCTTAACCCATAACCATGAAATCGACTTTCTTTAGTTTGCGGTGGAAGCTTCTTCTAGGCTTTGTCGGCTTGGTACTCATTACCGTTTTATCATTGCTATTCAGTGTCGGGAAACTTGTTGAGCTTCGTATTCGAGACGATATCGACACCAATTTTCAGGAAGCAGGTCGGATTTTTGAACGTATTCAAGATATTAGATATAGACAGTTAAGACAGACGGCTATTTTGTTAGCAGATATTCCCAGCTTAAAAGCAGCAATATCCACAGGCGACTCTATTACAGTTAACCAAAAAATCAGAGATGAACTTCGTTACCTTTTGGACTTTGATCCAATAGTTCCAGATTCATTAATTCCTGAAAGTTTTTTCCTAAACCCTGATTCAGCAGGCCTACTTTTAGTTTCAGATTATGAGGGGAAACCTTTAGGTCAACTCTCAACTCATGGTCTTCCTCAATATTCTATTGCTGACCGAGCTGGTGTGACTGAGGCATTGAAAGGAAACATGCCTACACAAACCTATATATGGAAGGAAAACCAAAGATATTTCAATGTGATAACCATTCCTATTTGGGCCGGCTATTCACTTATTGGAACTCTTTCTTATGGATTACCAATTCGTCAAATTGAGACCGAGCAACTATCCAAAGATATTGGTATGGAAGTTATTTTTTATGTAAATGATAAACTTATTGCTACTACTTTAAATGGCCTCAGTAAATCAGATTTTAACCAACTGAATAAAAATGTCCATGAGGCAACTTACGAAGTACTAAAATCACAAAGAGCCGAGACTTCTGAAATCCCATTGAATAATGAACAATGGTTGGTCTATCTAGCCCCAATGTTTGAGTTAGATGATAATCTAGCTAATATTAAAGGTTATTATGGAGTCGCTAAGTCTTTGAATGAGGCCTTGCAGCCCTTACAAAAACTTCAATTAGTTATATTTGGCGTAGGATTATTAGCAATTTTTGCCTCTATCTTAATAAGTATCTGGCTTACAAAGCTCATAACAAAGCCCATCGATTTACTTATAATGGGTGTTAAACGAGTTGAAAACGAAGATTTCAGTAAAGAAGTACCCATAATTACTTCCGATGAAATCGGTAAGCTTACTATTTCATTTAATCAATTAGTTGAAGGACTTCGTGAGCGCCTCCTTATGCTTAAGTTTGTTTCAGAGGCGACACTTGATGCAATTAAGAAAAATTTGACGCGTATTGAACCCGGCGGCGAACGAAGAGATATTACCGTGTTTTTCTCTGATATTCGTGGCTTTACTGCCTGGAGTGAAAATCATACGCCAGAACAAGTGATTGATATGCTCAATAATCTTCTCAGTTTTCAAGCTGAATTGGTGCAAGAGTTTGGTGGTGATGTTGACAAATTCGTAGGTGATGAATTAGTAGCTGTATTTCAGGGACCCGATAAAGAGCAAAAAGCTGTTCAAACCGCCATAAGGATACAACAGCAGCTTCCCTCTATGTTAAATGTGGAACAATCTGAACTGGCGGTTGGAATAGGTATTAATAGTGGTGAAGCTGTTATGGGAGCCATGGGAAGCGAAAGTAGAATGGATTACACAGTATTAGGTAATACGGTAAATCTTGGAGCCCGATTATGCTCTGCAGCTGCAAAACATCAGATATTAATATCGAATTCTGTATACCTCAATCTAGAACGAAAAATTCAGGTTACTGAACTTGAAAAAATTTCAGTGAAGGGCATTTCAGATGCTATTCAGATTTTTGAGGTTGATTGGACCACTAATTTAGAATCTGTTCCACAAATTGAGGAGAATTAATATGAAAACTAGATATATCATTTTCTTTATTACTGTCTTTAATCTTCTAGTTACAAGTACTCTTCTAGCTCAAATTAATATCTCAGGTCTTACGGATTTTGAACTCAAGGTCAGTGGCGATGATTCTTCTCCCTTTATTAATCAAACACCTGCAGGTGGCCTAACAATATACACTCCAAATATTCGCTTATTTATGTCTGCAAACCTTTCAGATCAATGGTTTGTTAACAGTGCAATTCAAGCTGACTATTATAAAGGAGAAGAATTAAGTAGCCCATTCTTTTCTCTGATTAATATTAACTGGTCACCAAATTTTGATTCTGAATTTATTGCAACTGCTGGAAGGTTCGTCATCCCCTATGGTTCCTACTCAAATAGGTTTTTATCTAATGTGAACCCCTTTGTTCACCTCCCAATGTCTCATTCTATTGGATTACCTGTTAATAGTCAGTTTGGTCATTTAGAAAGTGCAATTAACAACCCTTCAAGTATCCCTAAAGTTTATGGAAGTGATCAAAAGCCCCTAACTATGGTTTACCAAAGAATGTATACCCAGGGCCTAAAAGTTTCTCATACTTTAGGTGAAACTAAATGGCTTAGTTTTGATATTGCTGCTACTCTAGCCCCAGCTTCAACACACTTCGATTTTGGAAAGCATGATAAATTTGCAACCATAGGACGCTTAGTGTTACAACCGGTAGTATGGGCAAAATTAGGGGTTTCATATAGCAAAGGTACATTCTTAGTTGAGGATGCTGTAAATGATTCATTATTAGTTTATGACCTTTCATCATACCCTCAAATATTAAAAGGAGCAGATCTAACTTTCAATTACCGGTACTATACCATAATTGTAGAATGGAATCAGAGTTTCTGGAAAGCTCCTTTTTATGACCCTGAAACTTCTACTTCAGAAACTCGCCGAACTGGAAAAGCAACTGTTGATCATATTTCAACTGAGTTTGTGTATGATTTCCCATTTTTAGTAGGTGGATATGCTGGGGTTAGATATGAGAAAATGCTTGAAGGAGAGATCGAAATTTATACTCGGGATGAGAGTAATAATAAAATTGATCAAAGTTTTAATACATGGACTTATGACCGACAACGTTTTGAATTTGTTGCCGGATATAAGCTTCAACGTAATATCACCCTCAAAGCATCTTATTTACTTTCAGAAGATGATGGCCCCAACTTTGATGATGATGTTATATCAATTCAATTAAGTGTATTATTCTAAGAATATTATACAATATGCTAGAATTTTTGTCTTGGCAGATTAAGACTAATTATAAATTTAGTCATTATTTTTTAGTAGTAACCAAGCTGTAATACCAAGAATACCAATTGATCCACCTAATAATAATGCAAGATTTACATCTCTTTGAGCTTTTTTTATGTTCGATAGATATTTAGACCCTACTCCATGTTCAGCAATAGCATCATCAATATCTGATATTTTATTTTCAAGTTGCTCTATTGTTTTTTTAATTGATATAAATGATTTTTTAGTTTAACTATTCCAATATAATTACTAAGTAATTTGCTCTATGTTCCAAATTTTAAGCTTCCTACGTAAATAACATGATTTCGAGATTTTTATCACTATTGTCTATTCTTCTTTTCTTTTTCACTAAATCTTATGCTCAACATCATTCCGACTGGAGCTATAATCTTGGAATGTATGAAGTAAACATTAGGCAATATTCTTCCGAAGGAACTATAGCTGCATTTGAAGCTGATTTAGATAGGATTGAAGAACTAGGTGTAGGAATATTATGGTTTATGCCAATACATCCTATTGGACAAGAAAACCGGCTTGGATCATTAGGTAGTTATTATTCAGTTCAAGATTACCAAAAGGTAAATCCAAATTATGGAACTCTCGATGAATTCAAATCTCTAGTACAAAAAGTTCATGACCGTGACATGTATGTTATTATTGATTGGGTTGCGAATCATACTTCATGGGACAATGTACTTACTGAAGAGCATCCTGAGTGGTACGTCACAAATAATAATGGTGAATTTATTCCGCCTCCAGGGACTAATTGGTCTGATGTTATCGAGCTAGATTTTAGTCAGCAAGGGTTACGAGAGTATATGATTGATGCCTTAAAGTTCTGGGTAGATTCTGTAGGTGTCGATGGTTTTCGTTTTGATGCAGTGAGTTATGTCCCTGATGATTTTTGGGAAGATGCGTTAACTGAATTAAAAGTTACTAAACCTGATATTTTATTATTGGCTGAAGGAAACGAAAATAAGTGGATCGATCTTGGTTTTCATATGAACTATGCTTGGGAGTTTTATGGGTTTGAGGGAGGGGCATTAGTTAACCTTGCTAATGATACCTGGAGTGCAAATAATTTTCGCTCCTTTGCAAATACAGAAAAATCAACTTATTCGAATGGGTTTACTCGGCTATACTTTACCTCAAACCACGATGAAAACTCATGGTCTGGAACCCCATATGAATTATTCGGTTCAGCTGCTGAAGCTTTTGCAGTTCTTTCCCACACCTTTAATGGAATGCCTTTAATATACAATGGCGAGGAAGCAGGGATGAATAAACGATTAGCCTTTTTTGATAAAGATCTAATTCCATGGAAAGACCATAAAAACATGGGAATATATTCAGCCTTACTCGAGCTAAAAAAGGAAAACAAAGCTTTGTGGAATGGGTTTGATGAAAATGAATTAGAGAGAGTTCTGACAAGTAAGAATTTTGATATTTACGCATTTATTCGTGAGAAAGATGGCGACAGAGTTCTCTCAGTCTTTAATTTTACGGATCAGGAGCAAACATTTGCATTAACAGGCACCCTTTTCAATGGTTATTATGAAGATACTTTTACTAATGAATCTATAACACTTCAAGAAGGGGACAGTTTAACGCTTCCATCTTGGGGGTATCGAGTTTTTAATAATACTGGTATAGGAGTAAGTAACGAACTTGAAGAAGTAAAATCTTTACAAGGATTCCAGTTAGATCAGAATTACCCAAACCCATTTAATCCAACAACTAGTATTACTTATTCCGTATCTAGTATTTCGGAAGTAAAAATATCCGTCTACGATCTTTTGGGAAGAGAAATTGCCGTTATTGATTCTGGAACAAAGCACCCTGGCACATATTCTGTTTCTTTTGAAGCAAATAACCTCTCAAGTGGATTATATATTTATCGCCTTGAAACTGGCGTTATTTCTCTTTCCAAAAAGTTCTCGTTAATTAAATAGTAGTGCACCTAATTTTTAATAGGCACACTTGGGTTTTCCAATTCCTGTAGAACATTTTCATACTCGCCATTCCAAATAGCATTTAGCTTTGCAAGCTGAATGTCTACCTTAGCCCCTAAGTCTTCAAAGACCGCATACTGTTGATTTGTTGGCCGTCCAAATCCTGTTGCCACAGTGCCCTTTAGTGACGCTAGTTTGTTATTTAACTTTATTTGGAAATTCAACACATCCTGTGTTGCTTCAGCTTTAGTTTGAACCAGTTCATTTTCAATTGTTGAAAGGGCTGCTAACATTGCTTTCGCTTTTTCCTGCAATTCTTCATTGCCTTTAGCTTCACCCATTAACTCGTTAATTTCTCCTCGTACTTTACGTATTCTATTAATTGAAGCGTGTGTGGTATCAAGTTTCGCATTTATTGTTTGCACTAACTCAAACTGAGCTACCAAATCTTCTTGTGAGACATCAACTAAACGAGGGTCTTTCTTAACTTCAAAATCCTGTTCGCCAACCATCTCATCACCAATGTACATTCGTACTTTATAGCTTCCAGGAATTGCCATTGGGCCTGAAGTATTACCTGACCATAAAATTTGTCTGCCATCCAGGTTGGTTACACCAGGATATTGTAAGTTCCAATCGAACTTATTGAGTCCTGCTTTATCTGAAACAACAGAAGAGCGACGCTGATCTTCTTCTTCATAAAATAAAGGAGATTCTTTTACTGGCCTATCTCTTGAATCTTTTTTACTAGAATAGGTTTGGATTACATTATCACGCATATCCAAAAATTCAAGTTTAACTTCATCTTCCAAATCATTTCCAAGCATATAATATACTACTGCACCAGGAGTTGGATTTTGTCCCGTGGTCCCACTTGGGCTAAATCCTCCGCCTCTACCAAATAGATATGGGTCTTCAGGATCAAATAAGTAATGATCTGATTTTGCTATTTCTTCGGTAATTTGATGAAGAACTGGTAGGTCATCGAATACCCAAAAAGATCTACCTTGAGTAGCAACTATCAAGTCCATATCTCTTTTATGTACAGCTAGATCTGTAATAGGAACAGGAGGAAGATTTAACTGTAAACTTTGCCAGTTATCACCCGCATCAAAAGAAACATAAAGTCCAGTTTCTGTACCAGCATAAAGTAATCCTGCTTTATTTGGATCTTCTCTTACAACTCTAGTGAAATCCATTTCTGGAATACCATTTGTAATTTTCTCCCAGCTACGACCATAATTGGTTGTTTTATAAATCATAGGCTCGAAATCATTAAACTTATAACGTGTTGCAGCGAAGTAAGCTGTTCCAGCGTCATGATGAGAAGCATCGATAATACTTATCATAGTCTCATTTAAACCTCTAGGTGTCACATTTTCCCAGCTTTCCCCATTATTTCGACTAATATGTACTAAGCCATCATCAGACCCTGCCCATAATAGACCAGGCTGGATAGCTGATTCTACAAAAGTAAACACTGTGTTATAATATTCAACTGATGTATCATCTTTTGTTATTGGCCCACCTGATTCATCTTGTTTTGTTGAATCATTTCGCGTTAGATCTGGGCTGATTTCTTCCCAGCTCATACCTTCGTCAGTTGATCGGTGAACATGCTGTGACGTTGAATAAAGAACATCCGGATTGTGAGGTGATATAATTATTGGGAATGTCCATTGGAATCGATATTTCAAATCTTTTGCTCCAGCTCCCATTGGGTTGTCTGGCCAGACATCAATTCTATCACTTAATCCTAATTCATTATCATACTTATTCAGATAACCACCATAGCTACCTCCGAAAGTAACATTTGGATTTTCTGGATCTGGAGCAATATAACCACTCTCGCCACCAGCTACAGGCCACCAATCACGCTCTGAAATTCCGCCGCCACTAGTTCGGCTTCGAATTGCGAAAGTACTATTATCTTGTTGAGCTCCATATATCATGTATGGGAATTGGTTGTCTGTCGCAACTTGATAAATTTGTGCAGTTGCTGAAGTATAATAACTAGACCAACCTTGTCCACCATTATAAGTTACTTGTCCGCCACCGTCATCACCAATAATCATTCTTTCAGGATTATTTGAGGCTATCCATAAATCATGGTGATCACCATGTGGAGTACCAATTCTGCTAAACGTATTCCCACCATCAGAAGACTTCCAGAAACCAACATTCAATACATAAACTACATCTTCATTTCCAGGGTCTGCTATCACTTTTGAGTAATACCACGCTCGTTGACGTAGATTTCTGTCTGCACTTACTCTATTCCAGGTTTCTCCACCATTATCTGATCTGAAAAGGCCACCACCTTGTGCATTTTCAATAATGGCAAATACTCGATCAGAATTTACGGGTGAAACTGAGACTCCAATTTTTCCAATTAGCCCTTTTGGTAACCCAGGATTTTTTGTTATTTCTGTCCACGTTTCTCCACCATCAGCACTTCTAAATAATCCAGCTCCGTCTCCACCACTACTCATTTCCCATGGATTACGATAAGCTTCCCACAGCGAAGCAAACAAAATTCTTGAATTATTTGGATCAACAGCTATATCTACAGCTCCTGTTTTGTTATTTCTAAAGAGAACTTTGTTCCATGTTTTTCCGCCATCTGTTGTTTTGAAAACACCACGTTCAGGATTTCCTTCCTCACCAAAAAGCTGTCCCATTGCTGCTACCCATACTACATCTGGGTTTTCGGGATGTATTTCGATATCACCGATAAATTGTGTGTTTCCTAATCCAAGGTACATCCAGGTTTTTCCTGCATCTGTTGATCGGTACATCCCATCTCCAGCACTCATATTTCCACGAATGTCGGTTTCACCCATTCCAACGTAAATTACATTAGGGTCGGAATCGGCGACATCAATTGCGCCAACTGAGCCTGTTTTAAAATAATCATCAGTGATATTCATCCAAGAGTTTCCACCGTCTGTTGTTTTAAAAACTCCTCCACCGGTAAAGCCTGTATAAAAAGTGTATGGTTGTTTATCATGCCCAGCAACCGCTACAGAACGGCCTCCACGAAAAGGGCCAATATTTCTAAATGAAAGATCTTTTAGATGTTTTTCGGTATAACTTGGTGAATCTGTTTCAGCGCCATGTCCAAAAATTTGCGCTTTTGTTGTATCAGAAAGAGAAATGCTTAAAAGTAGGGTTAAGCATCCGATGACCAATCGTTTCATAAAATTTGTATTAGTTAGTTTTACAGCTATTTGAATTACTGAATGTAACTAATAGAAAGCAAGAAGGGAGTAAAATTTTGTGAGTTCTAATATTCGCTAATCAAACACAAATCTAAACGTGATTGTACCCCATTGTACTTGCTGAGGAACACCACTTGGAAGACGTGAAAAGCGCCAAGTTCTAAGGGTCTTCATAACTTCTGTTTCAAGCTCTGGGTTCATTTTTCTTAGTGGAATAATTCTTCCAACCGTTCCATTTGGTCGAACTTCGAAGCGAACAGTAATTACAGCTTCTGAATTAGCACTATTGCTTGGTAATGGCTGAACCATTGGTGCACGTTCAATATCGCCTTCCCATTTAAGTTCATACGGTGATGTTTTTTCATCATCTGTTCCAATTCCTTGATCAGAATTTACATCTCCAACGGCTCCATCAACATCGCCACTTTCATCTGCCCCTTCCGTTTGTTCTTCTTCTTGAATGGCTTGAGGAGGGATTTCAATTTCTTCTTCTGGTTCCTGCTCAGCTACTTTTGTTGGATCAACAACTTCTGTATCGGGTGTTTCAACAACTTCATCAACAACTTCTTCTACTTGATCTGGAAGATCGACTGGTTTAATATTTTCTTCGGCGGGAGTTTGGGGTGTTTCTTCAGGTTCTGGAGCTTCCTCAACTGGATCTTCTGTTTCTAACTCTGATGGGTTCTGACGAGTAGCCACCTGCTCGTTCTGTACCTCCGAAAATTCTGAGAGTCGACCCGTTTGAAAATCGCCGAATTCAACTTCTATAAATGATGGGCGAAGACTTTTCCCCATATCTATGGTGTACCAAAGTGAAAACGCCAGTAACATAACTGCAATCGATAATGTAGCTGTTAACCCTCGTTGATCGTCTTTGGTGAATTGATTTTTCATGTTAAAGAGAGCCTTGCTCTGTTGCCATCACTAGTTTAAGATTCAACGCCTTTCCGATGTTTAACACTCGAACAGCATCATCTACTGTAGCGTCTTTATCTGCTCTTAATACGATTGTGCCTTCAGGTTTAGTATTCCTTGCTTCTCGTATTGCACCTGCAAGTGATCCGGTAGCTGTTAATTCTCCTTCTACATAAAACTGACCATCTTTAGTAATGGCAACTGAAATATATTGATTGTCTGCAACCGTTCCACTTTCAGCTTTTGGGATATTAACTTTTATTCCAAAGTTGGTAACAAAAGAAGATGTAAGTAAAAAGAAAATCAATAACAGAAGTACAATATCTGTTAATGACGACTGCGAAAACAGCGATAATGGGGTTAAACGCTTATCTCCTCTTCTAAAATCACGAGCCATAATTATGCCTGTTTTTTAGGTGCTGGAGATTGAAGTAGATCAATGAAATCAGCAGAAGCATTCTCAAGTTCGAAAATGGATCGATTGATTTTACCTAATAGAAAATTATAAAAACCGAAGGCAATCAACCCAACTATAAGGCCAGCAGCTGTAGTGATTAACGCTTCCCAAATACCACCAGCTAAAGCGCTTGGATTCACATTTCCCTGAAGAGACTGAATATCCATAAATGCTTCAATCATACCGGTAACGGTTCCAGTGAAACCAATAAGTGGTGCAACTCCTGCTATTGTTGCTAACCAATTCATTCGCTTTTCGAGGAAGAAAATCTCTTTTTTCCCAGCATTATCAATAGCATCCTCAATATCTCGAATTGGTCTACCTAAACGCTTAATACCTGCTTTAATAATTCGAGCAAGTGGTTTATCAAAATCTTCACAGTAAGCAATAGCTTCTCCTTGCTTTGCTGATTTTAACATTCCCTCAATAGTATTCAAGAATGGAGTAGTGTCGGTATGTGACCTAGAAAGAGCACTCCATCGTTCAGCAATTACATAAATGGAGATTAAAAATAGTACTAAAATTGGGATCATTAGTACTCCCCCTTCAACCATTAAATCAAAAAATGAAATTTGATCGGTTTGAAGAGCTAATGATAACGAATCTGCTACTGCAGAAGAGTCTTGCAAAAGAAAAAGAGCAATGTTCATGTAGATGTTTAGTTTATAATTCTTTTAATAAAATAACTTTGTTTGAGTTTAGCGTCCATGTTCTCTGATGCTATTGCAGCATCAGTTAGGCTTGGAAACTGGCCAATACTTACTCGCCATAATGTTCCATAACGCTCTGAAGCTATAGGAGTTACAAGTGCACGATAACCTTCTTCTGTTAATTCTTTTTGCTTAACAAATGCATTTGCTTCAACGCTTAAGGAATAAAGTACGATGGTGTAACCATCATTTGCATCAGCATTAACAACTCCATTCAAACCATATTTATTCTGTTCTGAAGGAACTTCTGCTGTTGAATTTGATACTGGTACCTCAACAACCTCTTCTTGTTCCTGTATAGGCGGAGGTGGTGGATTTTGAGCAGTTGCAACTTCTTCTTGCTGAGGAGGCTCTGTCTGCTGCACTGGAGATTGTACTGGTGGGGTTACTGGCTGTATAGTTACATTAGATGCAACTTGAGGAGTAATACCTGGAATATTTATAATACTAAAGTAGCCTAATCCTAGCGTAGTTCCGGTGAGAATCACAAATACAAGTACTATATAAAGCCAAACCGGAGTAGGTGCAGAGTCTTTCTTTGGTTTTAATGGCTTATCTTTTTGCTTTTTCTCTGGTTGAACTTCTTCTTTCTTTTTAGGTTCAATTCCAGATGAAATATTTGTTATAACTGGAACAATATCTTCTGGCTCATCTTCAACTTCTTCTTCTAAAAGCTCATTTTCTAGATCTAAGAATGGATCGTCAAAATCGTCCATATCAATTCCTTCCGTCTGATCTTCTTGAGCAGTGGTAAGATCATGGTCTGGTTTATTTTCCTCATCAGATTCAGATATCACTTCATCGAGGGCTTCTTCTACTACTTCGAGTTCTTCTTCTGGCTCCTTTTTTTCTATTTCTTCTACCTCTGAGTGCTCTTCATTTTCGAGTTCACCAAAAATATCATCATCAAGTAACCCTGCATCCATTTCATCGGATGGTATTATCGAATTCTCTTCCGCCATCAAGTTTGAGAGTTCAGCATCTAAACCTGAAACCGATTCTTCAGCTTGCGAGTCCTCGTCGGCAATCTCTTCCCCAAAAATATCATCAAATGTAGAGTCGTCTATTGGTTCTAAGTCTTGATCTTCTTCAATATTTCGCTCTGAAAATCCTTCACCCATTAAGCTAGAAAGCAGGTTATTTGCTCCTTCATCATCTTCTCTATGAGCTTCAATACCCCATTCTTCTGGCCCAGGTTTGAACTCTTCATCCTCATGATCGAGTTTCTTTTTTGCGTCTACCCCAAAAATCAGTTCTTCATCAGAGTGTTCTTCACTACCAATACTCTTCTCATCGAATTCTTCTACTAATCCAGCAAATGGGTCTCTTTTTGAATCTTCGTCAGAATCAAGATCTTGAAGATCTGAAAATGGATCCTCATCCGTTTTTTCCTCTTTCTTAACTTGATCTTCTTCCAATTCAATGGGCTCCATGCCCACGTACTTAAAATTTATTTCCGTTTCTAAATCTTTTGAAGGGATAAATAAAACTCTGTCTCCGATACCACTAAATATACCAAACCCATCTATTTCATAAGCCTCACCATCCGCAACCGCTTGATTGATTTCTTCAATTAATTCAGCCACTTGCTTCTTTACTTTCTCAGCTTCTATTCCTGAAGTATCTGCAAGTAGTTCTAAAAATTGGTTATGATCAATATGCATGACTACCCCTTTTGTTCTGCTTTAAATTCTATGGTATCTCGTGGTGGCTTCATTACCGTTGTGCCATCCGCAGTCCTTTCTTGTTTTTGATTGTAATGAACCGATTTAAACGTACCTAATCCTGTAATTTCTACAGTATTCTTCATAATCATTTGATCACGAATTACTATCCCAAAAGCCTTTAAAAAATCTTTAGTCATAGTTTAGAATTTAAATGTTAACCCTCCGAAGGCTTGGAGTGGACGCTCCTGATAGCCTTCCCAAATTTCGTATTTTTGCCCCAAAATATTCAATACTTTTGCATAAACACCAAATCTGTTATTTATTTGATATTCGGCACCAGCATTTAATAACACAAATGCCTTCAAATCGTCCGTAGAAGATGGTGCTTCTCTTTTATCAATATATTCTGCCCAACTTGTAATTTTTAGGCTCGAAATTGGTTTATATGAAAATGAACCGTTTACTCCCAATCGCTCTTCAAAAGGAATATTACCACCACTTTCAAGTTTAGGTCGGCGAGCATAAAACCGAGTATCAAACCAAAATTTCTCAGGCACTAGCTGCTGTGTTATTCCACCAAAAAACTCAAAGATATTAGCCTTTGCAAAGTTTACTTCGTAAAAACTATACGTTTGAGCAACACCAACATTTTGATTCACTCGTTGGTAATATGCATAGTTTTTTGTTAGTTCATAGCTAATTCCTCCAAAAATTCGATTCCCTTCAAGACCTTGAAAAGCAACTTCACCAAATAAGCCCGATGTATAACTGTGCTGTAGTGCGGTTTGGTGATTTAAAAACCTATTAGTTTGATGGTGATAAAGAACCGTATTCATTTCAGGGGCTCCAAAAGCACGCCCCGTTATTACAAGAGCATCTTTTAAATTGTATCGAACTTTAAGTTCTGGAGTAAAGTAGACTCTATTCGAAAACCCATCAGATAAATACGAAAAACCAGCATTCGCTGTTATATGAGTACTAAAATCTAAAAGCTTTCTATATTCGATGGAAGCTCGGGTATCTATCCATTGTTGCGAGCCACCTTGAGATGTAAATAAATAATTTCCACCAGCTATTGAGCCATTAACCTGAAATGTCTCATATAATCGGCTTCCTGCCCAAAACTTTGAAAATGATGCATCAACTACTTGCTCTTTTATCTCTCCAGTAAGAGTTGAATTTCCAGCAAGAACATCAATACCTATTGCGTTTCCTTTGAGTTTAAGCTCCCAGCCTTCGAGAGCATTCTCTGTATTTGTTATTGTAAGATCACCACCAATAGCTAAGTATTCTTTTTTGGCTGTTTCGCCAATTAGAGCTTGCTGAGTGTTGTCAAGATTGAACATCCTATTGAAATCACTTAGGAAGCTTGCACCAACAGCCACATTTAATTTTTCATTTACTTTTGTATTGTACCTCAAATCCCCATCAAAAAATCTAAAACTACTTAACTGATCATCGAGGTGACCTTCAGTTGAGCGATAATTCACATTACTTGAAAGAGCCGACTTTTTATTAATTCCATGATAAAAATATCCCTCAACTTCAGGAGTAACAAAATTTCCTATACCCGCTTTCACTAATCCAGTTGTACGACTTGGTGTTCTAAGAATGGATCGCTGAGGTGGTTCGGGTCTATCTAGTTGAGTTATCGCAATATTTGCAACAGCCTCGTCTCTAGATTCCATAAAGGGCATTCTATTGGGGTCGATCCTAAAAACTCTTGGCTTAGGGTTGAATCCCAAAATGGGTTGTCGTCTTAGTCCAGGAAAGCGAGCTCTAAACTCACTTCTAATTTCGATATCCTGAGGATTAATTTCTGGCAAGAGCGAGTTCTGTGGGTTTCCTCCTGCAGTTTGAGCCTGAGTCTCAACACAAAAAAGCAGCGCAAATAAAATAAGTGTGATATGTCGGAGCATCATCGTGCGAATGGGTTTTCTGAAGGTACTAAATTTTAGAGCAAGGTTTAAGCCCTTAGCTAACGAAAAGATGTACTCCAGCCTAAAGCTGAAGTTCCTAAACCTTAGATCTTATTTTAAGAGAAAGGTATTTATCAATTGCTAGACAAGTTGGAGCTATAATTATCACTAACAACAAAGTTGCAGCATGAGTTATTGTTGCAAAGGCTAAGCCCGTAACCTCAGGAACTGCGTATAAAACAAATAAACTATATGTGATGAAGTAATGATAACTACCTACTCCACCAGGCGTTGGAATTGATATTCCCACAGCAGAGACCATCGTAAGAACTACTGCATCAGCAAAAGAAAGATTGAACGTGTCTTGTAAATCAAACATCCAAAAAGGAATGAAGATCATCAAAATATAAAGTAGCCATATAAGTGCTGTATAAACTACAAATAGAGGCCAGTTTTTAAGTGTTCTAATTGCAAGAACTCCGGAGAAAAAGCTTTTTCCTGTTTCTTTAATCTTAGTGATGAAGTTTGCAAACTTTCCATTTCCTTTACTTAAGCGCTTTATTAAAAAGAATACAGCTATCCCAACTCCAATAGCTATTAACCCATATTTAAATAGCCCACTAATTAATGATGAAACAACTTTGGGATCGGTAAAATCAATATTAAAAAGTCGAGACAGTATTTCAGCATCCGAGATCATAAAGAAACCCACGAAAGCCATAATCATAAGCATACTTACAACGTCCACAATTCTTTCAAGAACAATGGTTCCAATTATCTTTGAGTTGCTTTCTCCAATTTGACGGGCGACATAAACTGGGCGAGTAATTTCACCAAGTCGAGGAAAAGGGATGTTGGTAAGATAGCCGAACATAACTCCCGTAAATAGTGTGAAACGGTGTGGGATTACTCCACCATCGTTAAATAGCATTCGCCAGCGTTCGGCCCGAATAAAATGCGCCATTATTAACGAGATTGTAAATGGAAACACCCAACCCCAACTCATCTCACGAGAAGCTTCAAGTATCTCTGAAAATTCTACATTTCTAAAGGCAAGCCACAAAAAAAGTGCTGCGAAGGCAACACTCAATAAAATTTTTAAAAACTTATTCATTCCGAATTAAAACCTCATATCAACTATCTCTGCATCTTCAGGATATTCAAGATTAAATGTTTGATCTGTTAATCGCTCAAACTTTCCATTACTAAATGTGGTGATTATGAGATTATCGGCGAAGTCATAAGCTGTAATTTTCAATGGTTCGAGCATTTCATTTACTTCAATCTCAACTTTTATAAAAGTAGCAAAATCATCATCGGTTACTAAGGTTATTAGTGTATTCCCATTAGCAATTTTTTTCTCTGATGCCGAATAGGTTTCATCAATTCCACTTAGCATTTTGGATGGAGCAAAATCATCTTCTTCAGGGTCATATTCACTTATAATTACTCGATTTCGAGCTCCTTCATATACTCTTGATATCTCTCCATCAACTACAATAATTTTATCGTCGCTTTCCAATTTATACCCAACTCGATCAATCCAAATAAGACCATCAGAGTTTACTGTCTCATCTGTGTATGCATCAATGTAGGTATGTTTAAAAGATGCTTGGAAAACAGAATTCTCATCAAACCTAGTTTTCAATTCTGTAAATGCCGTACTCTGTGCTTGTACATGTGAGATAGATACTATTATCCCAAAAACTAACAGTAGAGACGCTTTTTCTTTAAAGGTCTTTAAGTCCATCCAGAATCTCCTGTAGCTCTTCTTCTTCCTGTACGAGAACATCTCGTGCCGTACTTCCTTGATATGGTCCAACAATCCCTGCATTAAATAATTGATCTATTATACGTCCGGCTCGGTTATAACCTATCTTCAACTTTCGCTGGAGAAGGGATACCGATCCTTGTTGATGGAGAATCACTACTTTCGCAGCTGTCTCAAACATGTCATCTATATCTTCTAACGGATCTGGGATGCCGGCATTGTCCTCTTTTATAATTGGTAAGTGGAAAGGCTGCTTATAACCTGCTTGCTCACCTACAAAAGCATTAATTCTTTCAACTTCTTCGGTAGATACAAAAGCATTCTGGATTCTTGTCATACCAGCCCCATTTGTAAACAACATATCTCCCATACCAACAAGTTGGTCGGCACCACCAACATCTAAAATAGTTCTGGAATCTACCTTAGAAGCTACTTGATAAGCAATTCTCGCCGGGAAATTTGCTTTGATTGTTCCTGTAATTACATTTACAGAGGGTCGTTGAGTTGCAACAACCATATGAATACCAACCGCACGAGCAAGCTGAGCAATACGTGCAATAGGTTCTTCAATTTGCTTACCTGCTGTCATCATTAAATCTGCAAGCTCATCAATTATAACTACAATATATGGTAGATGGCGATGTCCAAGGTCTTCTTCCAATTCATTATCCTTGAATTTAGCATTATATGCTTTGATGTCTCGAACCATTCCCATTTTAAGGAGATCATAGCGATCATCCATTTCTTTACACACACTATTAAGTGTTTCAAGAGCTTTAGTAGTATCGGTGATAATTGGCTCTTCGGCATCGGGTAACATTGCCAAAAAGTGATTCTGAATATTCCGATATAATGATAGTTCGATCTTCTTTGGATCGATCATTACAAATTTGAGATTATCAGGGTGACATTTATATAGTAAACAGGTAATGATTGTATTAATACCAACAGACTTACCTGACCCAGTTGCACCTGCTACTAACAAATGTGGCATTTTTGTAAGATCCATCATAAACACTTCGTTCTCGATGGTTTTTCCAAATGCGACTGGGAGTACCATGTCAGTCTCAACAAATTTCTTAGTATTTATAACCTGTTTGATGTAAACCGTTTCGCGGGTTGTATTAGGAACTTCAATACCGACAGCTGATTTTCCGGGTATTGGAGTTAGCATCCTTAATCCCTTCGACGCAGTTGCCATTTTAAGATCATTTGAATAACTCTCAATCTTACTAATCTTAACATCGGGCGCAGGCTCTAATTCATACAGTGTTACTGTTGGGCCAACAATTGCATTGATAGCCACAATCTCAATTTTGTGACGCTTAAGTTTATCAAGGATGATGCGCTTATTTTCCTTGATTTCTTCCAAATCTACTTCATTCCCTTCATTTGGAGGGGTATTAAGTAGATCAATAGTTGGAAACTTATATTTAATTACTGGAAGTTCTTTTGCTTTATCCGCATTTATTTTGTCTAAATCTTTTTCTCCAGCCTCTTCATCACCTTCCCCTTTATAAATTGCGACTTCAACATCATCCTCTTCATCAGCATTTTCAGGTTTAGGCGTACTCTTTTCAATTACTGCTCTTTGACGAGTATCTAATGTCTTTACTTCTGCTTTCTCTTCTTCAATTCGCTTACGGTCTTGCTCTTCTGATTTCTGAACTATTTCATCAATACTCGGTTTAACTGAAACAGCTTCGTCTCTCGTTTTTGCTTCTGCAATTTGAACTTTTTTAATAGTAGCTTGACGTTCTTTTTCTGCCTTCTCTGACTCTTTTTCTTCTTTCTTTAGTTCAATTTCAGCTTTTTTACTAGCAATCCTTTCTTCGCGTTCTGCAATTTTCTGAGCTTTCTTTTCTTCTCGAGCGATTCGAGATTCTTCCATTTTTTCACGAACTCCATCCCACCATATCTTCACATTGTCGATCGTCTTTTGAAGATCACGATCCCAGAATAGTAGGAGAGTAACAAGTACGAGTACAGAAAGAATAAAGATCGATGCAATTCCAGTAATATTTTGAAGTATTCTGGAGATAGCAATTCCTGCTCCACCGCTCCATACCGAATCTTCAGGAAAATCTGCATTCTGATTTAACCAGCCAATAAATGTTGAAAGAAGCACCATGCCCCAAACAGATAAAATATTGAGCCAATTATTTTGATTGAAAGGTCGGTGCCTCAATACGTGCCAACCATTATATCCTATTAAAAGTGCAAATAGAATGCTTGTATATCCAAAAAGCGTATACACTAAAAAATGTGAAATGTACGCACCAACTGGCCCAAGCCAATTTTGAACTAGACGAGAATTTGCATCAGGATTAAAGAGGTCGGTAAAACTAAGACTTCTCGCATATTGATAGTCTTCTGGTGTATATGAAAGTATACTTAAGCCAAGTAGCACGGCTATAGCAATTACAATAATTCCAACAATCTCAACTTTACGAGCTGAATCTAATCCTTGTGGTGTACCTGCTGTATTTAGTTTTTTCTTAGCCATTTAAATTTGTAATTATTCCGTCCTTCATTCCCGGAAGCACATCAAATGCATCTACATTGCAACAAAAAGGAATATCTTCTTTAGGTGCTAAATTTCTAAGTCTATAAGCATGATCGCTTTTACCTATAGTTTCTTCTAAAGAATCCCCAAATTTCTCAAACAAACCAAATGCAACTTTTGCCCCATCTTTGGTTGAATCAGGTAGGTTTCCATCACATAATTTGTGAAGTAGTGAGCCTGCAAACATAGTGTCTTCTAATGCTAATCTACCTCTCCAGCCCGAGCATATTAGTACGATTTCGTCATCGTGTTCTTTTAAAGCATTCAATATGCTTTGTTGATTTAAAAAAGATCCGATATATATCCGGTTTGCAAGACTCGCTTTTTTAATCGCCTTAGTTCCATTTGTAGTATTAAAGATCAATGTCTTATTTGCTACAACTTCTTCTGTATACTCAAGTGGTGAATTTCCTAGATGATACCCTTCAATTTTAATACCATCTTTTTCGCCACAGAGCATAAAATCATTCTGATCCATGGTACGAGCAATTTTTCCCGCGTCACTCATATCTGCAACTGGAATTATTTTTTTTGCTCCATGTTGAATTGCTGTCACTATCGAAGATGAAGCTCTTAAAATATCAATAATAACTGCACTTTTACCTCTAAGCTCCTCCTCCTGGAAGGCTTGTGCCGATGCAAACACATCGATATATCTAAAATCTGGCATAATTCCTCTCTTACTTTTTTATAAATGGCGGCTTCTGTACCGTGGCCGCTGCTAGTTTTTTTCTGATGGCAATTTGAATTTTAGTTCCATCCGCATTAAATGGCTTTTCTACATATCCCATCCCTATTCCTTTACCTAAAGTAATAGACATTGTTCCGCTGGTTACTTCCCCGATTTTTTCGCCTGCTTCATTCAATATCTCGTATCCATGTCTTGGAATAGAACGTTCGTCTTCCATTACAAAACCAATCATTTGCCTTTGTACACCCGCTTCTTTCTTTTTAAGAAGTTCTTCTTTCCCAATAAAATCGTCTTTGTCAAATTTCGTTATCCACCCTAATCTTGCTTCTAATGGGTGAGTATCTTTGGTAATGTCATTGCCATATAATGCATATCCCATCTCTAAACGTAAGGTATCTCGAGCACCAAGTCCACATGGTTCTATCCCAAATTCTTCTCCTGCTTCAAAAATCGCATCCCAAACCGCTTTTGGGTTTACATAATTTATATCGAAATATAGCTCAAAGCCTTTTTCACCTGTATAGCCTGTTGCTGAAAATACAACACCTTCCATTCCAGCGAGTGAGCCTACTTTAAAACTGTAAAATCCGATTGAACTTAAATCTAAATCGGTGAGCTTCTGGAGTGTCTCAAGAGATTTTGGACCCTGAACAGCAAGTAATGCAGTATCAGGTGAGTTATCTAGAACTTGTGCATCAAAGGTATTGTTTTCATTAATCCAGGCAAGATCCTTTTCAATATTTGATGCATTTACAACCAGTATAAACTGATTTTCTTCAAATAATTTATATACAATTAAATCGTCTACTATCCCACCATCGGCATAACACATGCACGAATATTGAGCTTTTCCGGGAGTTAATTTCGACGCGTCATTTACAGTAACTTTTTGAATTAAGTCTAAGGCTTCGGGACCGCTTATATAAAATTCGCCCATATGCGAAACGTCAAAAACACCAACAGCTTCACGAACTGCTGCATGTTCAACTTTAATTCCTTTGTATTGAACTGGCATGTCGAACCCAGCAAATTCAACGAGTTTACCACCAACTTCTTGGTGAATGGAATGGAATGGCGTCTTTTGTATCATAAACCTTATTTATAGCTGTCTAGTAGAATGTGCGCGAAGTTAATGATTTTTAGAGAATGAATTGAGCTTTGTTTGAGTTAGTAGGACAACATTAATCAAATTTCGCATGAAACATTACTCAAAAAAGGAACTCGATATTCTTGACTCACGGTATCGGGCACATTTTATTAACTCTGTAACTGGGTATAAGTCTGCAAATTTGCTAGGCACCAAATCCCCCGATGGCACGACTAATCTAGCTGTTTTTAGTTCTATAACGCATTTAGGTAGTAATCCTCCTCTCCTTGGATTTGTGCTTCGACCAAGAACTGTGTCTCGAAATACCTATGATAACCTTAGAAGAACTGGAGTGTTTACGGTAAATCATGTTAACTCAGATATTATAAAACCTGCGCATAAAACTTCCGCTAAATATGATTCAGGAATTTCAGAATTTTCAAGAACTGGCTTAACTGAAGAATATCTTGATGGCTTTGAAGCGCCATATGTAAAGGAAAGCGTTATTAAAATTGGTTGTTCATATCAGAATGAATATTACTTAAAAGAAAACGAATGTTTGTTAATTGTTGGTTTAATGCAACATATTTATGTTGATGAGGGTGTTCAAAACGACGATGGCTGGTTAGATTTAGATAAAGCTAAAACTGTGACCGTTAATGGATTAGATGGTTATGCTTTACCCAAAACATTAGATCGATTGAGTTACGCTAAACCAGGTGAGGAGCCAGAGTCTATTATTAAGTAAATAGCCTTTATTTCTTCATACTTAATACATTCTCCGTATCTTTAACCGAATTTTAATTCATAGTGATAATATCATATGGCCATTAATAAAGAGCAGATAAAAACAGCTTTAGCTCATGTTCTTCATCCTCAAGAAAAGCAGGATCTAATATCATTAGATATGATTCAGGATCTTATCATTCAGGATAAATACGTTTCATTTACATTAGAACTACCTGAGCAAAATGAAGCGTTAGCTCTCGATTTAAAAGAAAAAGCTACCGAGTCAATTCATAAGTTTATCGATAAAGATGCTGTTGTTGATATTCAGGTTGGAATCAATATTTCAAAAAGAAAAAAATCTCCAGAACCTGAACAACAAGCATCTCCCCAGAATCAAGTACTTCCGGGAGTTAAGCATATTATAGCTGTTGCATCGGGTAAAGGTGGTGTTGGTAAGTCTACCGTTGCTGTTAATATTGCAGCTGCCTTAGCAAGAACTGGTGCTAAAGTTGGCTTGATGGATACTGATGTGTATGGCCCAAGTATTCCAACCATGTTTGATTTATTTGAACGTCCAAACATCACTACTCAAAAGAAACTGATCCCACTCGAAAAGTATGGCATCAAAATGGTTTCAATGGGATTCTTAGTTGATGTAAATCAAGCAATGGTTTGGCGTGGTCCAATGGCTACAAGCGCGATCCAACAGTTTATGAAAGACGTTGAATGGGGTGAACTCGATTATATGGTCTTAGATATGCCTCCAGGGACGGGTGACATTCAGTTAACTATTGTGCAAACGGTTCCTTTAAGTGGTGCTGTTATTGTTTCTACACCACAAACTGTAGCGTTGGATGATGTTCGTAAAGGAGTTGCAATGTTTCAAAAAGTGAATGTTCCTGTTCTAGGTGTTATCGAGAATATGGCTTATTTCACTCCGCCTGATATGCCAGAAAAGATATATCATATTTTTGGAGAGGGTGGAGCAACTCGACTTGCTGAAGAATTGGGTGTTCCTGTTTTAGGAGAAATCCCACTAGAGCAACCAATCAGAGAAGCCGGTGATAATGGAAAACCGATTGTTCTTGCCGATGAAAACTCGAGTGCAGCTGCTGCATTTATCACTGCAACAGAAAAAATGGTGGGCGAGTTGGAATCTAGAGCTAGTAATGCTAAACCGAAGGTTGAAATTAAATTTAGATCATAAGTTTATTTCTAGATTATTACTCATTATGGAATCAACAATTTTCGGAGTTCTTTTATTTGGGTAATATCATGGTACGTTAATGTGCTCCCTTTTTGTAAAGGCAATTCATGAATTGCCTTTACAGAATGATCATCCTATAAGGAAAGCTGTCAAACATAACTTTAAACCATTAATATTCAACTTCACACCTTCTTCATAAAACTCAATTAGCTTACCTTCAATTATGTTAATAGAGGTTTTTTATGACGTTTCAACAAGAGTTTGACAGGATAGATATCGCTATCACTACATGGATGGCTAAGAATGGTTTAGCATTTATGAGGATTGGTTTGGGAATTATATTCCTTTGGTTCGGTGCCTTAAAATTTTTCCCTGGTTTAAGCCCCGCAGAAGATTTAGTAAAGAATACCGTCTACTTTATGAATCCAGATCTGTTTATTCCAATTCTAGCAACTTGGGAAGTTCTTATTGGACTCGGATTAATTGCTGGAAAGTATATGCGCATTACTTTACTCTTACTTTTCCTTCAAATGCCCGGAACTGCTTTACCGATTGTCCTTCTCCCTGAAGTAGTATGGACCTCATTTCCATTTGGTCTAACCTTAGAAGGTCAGTATATAATCAAAAACCTAGTGCTTGTTAGTTCTGGATTAGTTCTTGGTGCAACTGTAAGAGGTGGGAAATTAATTAGCGAAACCCAGTAAGCTAGGAAACCTTAGTTTTACTTGTAAATCTGCTTACTACTATTGTGACTATTGTACTTGCTATAAATGCAGGTATTAACTCATAAATAGCATCTTTTAGAATTGGAATGAAATACCATATAATGGTAACTACTGTTCCAGTTATAATACCTGCCATTACTCCATTTTTTGTAGTTCCTTTCCAATATAATGCTAGAATAGAAGTAGGCCCAATAGCAGCACCTAAACCAGCCCATGCGAAAAGAACCAACCAATAGACTAATTCTTCCGCTATTAACCCAAAAATTAATGCGGCTATTACTAACAGTATTATTACAATCCTACTGTATAGAACTAAGGTTTTCTGAGGAATCTCCTCATCTTTTTTAAGTATTTTTTGATACCAATCCCTTACCACGCTCGAGGCAGCAACTAAAAGTTGAGAATCGGCCGTAGACATAATTGCGGCAAAAATTGAGGCTATAACTATTCCAAATAGAATCGGATTTAAATGTAATTGCGCTAAATACGGATATAAATTCTCTACATCTGCACCGGGTAATTGATTTACATCCGAGAAATATGCCCGCCCTACTAATCCTACTAAAACGGCTCCAGCTCCCATCATAATATTCCAAAATGTTCCAACTATTCCAGCGAATTTTAAATTCTTAGGATCGTCAATTGCCATATATCTTGAAATAATATGAGGGCTTCCCATAGAACCTAAACCAATACCAATAAAGCCAATAAATGCTCCAGCTGTTAATGAAAATGGATCTATTAAGGTGGTTTCTTGTATGTTTAGTTCTTTGATTAGATTACCCCATCCACCAAGATCTTGAATGGCAATTACTGGCAGAAAAATGAGGGCCAATATCATAAAAAATGCTTGGAATGCATCGGTAAGACTTACCGCGAGGAAGCCACCAAGAACGGTATATACTAAAATTATACCCGCTGAAAGTACTACTCCCATATTCTGTTCAATTCCAAAACTAGATGAAAAAGCTTTACCACCGGCAACAAGTTGTGCAGATACATAACTAATCATAAAAATTAAAAATGTAATTATAAGAAGAGAGCGAAGGCTTCCATTTTTGTCACCAAAGCGTTCTGCAAAAAAATCTGGGATTGTTATACAATCATGTTTCTCTGAAAACTCTCTTATTCGCTTGGCAAAAGTGAAAAATAATATGAATTCTACTACAGTATAACCGACAACTGCCCAAACTCCCGAAATTCCTCTCGTATACACAAGTCCTGTTACACCAATTAGGAGCCAAGCACTTCTTCCAGAGACTACAGCTGAAAGTGCAATCACAAACTTATTCATTTTTCTACCGCCAATAAAAAACTCGCTAATCCCAGAAGAGGAAAAGCGAGCTGAATAAAGTCCGATCGAAATCAAAAGAACCAAATATCCAATAAAGGCATAAACAGTCTGAGCATCTACTCCAATACTTATAGCCTGTGTTTCTTGCATTAATTGGATAATTAAGGGAAAATTCCCATTTGTTCGTACATAATTCCAATTTTATTGATCGCATTAATAAATGCTGCAGTTCTAAGATCGTTTAAGTCGTGTTCTGCTCTAATCTCTGTGATTTGTTGATATGCAGTTATCATAGTTTCTTCAAGACCCGAATCAACTAAGTCATATTCTTCAGCACCATGAGTTAACCTTTCAATATCAGATTCAGAATATTTCTTTCCAGAGATGCGCTCAAGTTCCGAAACAATTTTCATCAGGCTTCCTTCATCAAAACGTTTACTCATTCTACCATAACGAACATGTTGAATATCTTTCAACCATTCGAAATAAGAAACTACTACTCCACCCGCATTTAGAAATGAGTCTGGTATGATCAATGCTCCTCGATCTTTCAGCATTTCGTGAGCATCTGCTGTAGTAGGTCCATTTGCTGCTTCAGCAATAATCTTAGCCTTAACATCATTGACATTGTCGCCTGTAATCTGGCTTTCTAATGCTGCAGGAATAAGTATATCGCACTCTTGACTAAAAATATCTTTATTTGATGGAAGCTCTTTAGTATTCGCAAAACCAATAATGCTTCCTGTTTCTTTACGAAATTCCATTAGAGCCTTTAAATCTATCCCCTTTGGTTCGTAAATCGCACCTTCCATTTCAGAAACACCGACTAGCTTCGCGCCAGCTTCTGTCATATATAAAGAAGCGTGGTACCCTACATTTCCGAGCCCTTGTACAACAAAAGTTTTTCCTTCAACGCCTGTTTCAAGGCCGAGTTTATCCATGTCTTTTTTGGTACTACAAGCTTCACGAATCCCAAAATACACGCCACGTCCAGTAGCTTCTGTTCTTCCTCGAATTCCACCCATTGAAATCGGCTTTCCAGTTACACAAGCTTCTGCATTTAAATCATCCTTCATTTGGCGGTATGTATCTAAAATCCAGCCCATTTCTCGAGCGCCGGTACCATAATCTGGTGCGGGAACATCAACTCCAGGACCAATAAACCCTTTTTTGATAAGTTCAAAAGTATATCGTCTTGTTATGCGTTCGAGTTCAGATACTGAATATTCTCTAGTACTGATTTTTACACCCCCTTTTGCTCCACCAAATGGAACATCTACAATCGCACATTTATAAGACATGAGAGCAGCAAGCGCCATGGTTTCATCTTCATCAACCTTATGACTATAACGTATCCCACCTTTTGTAGGCATTTTATGATGACTATGCTCTACGCGCCAACCTTCAATAACTTCAACAGTTCCATCATCACGCCTTAGGGGAAATGACACATGATACACTGTATTACACATTTTAATTTGGCTTAGAATCCCTTTATCAAATCGGGTGTATTTAGCCGCTTTATCGAAATTCTTATTTACCTGCTCGTAAAAATTGTAGGTGGACATATAATGATTTGTTAGTCTATTTTAAAAGGCACCCAAAGGTCGGAGTAATCTTATTTATAAACAATAAAAAAGCGCTTTTTTATTTATTAATTGGTAGAGCTACATGTAAGTGATCTGCGGTGCCTACATGCCTGATAATTTCTAAGCCCATTGCCCTTAATGACCACTCCAATGTTTTATTTCGAAATTCTGAATGACCGATAGTACGAAGGTCAATCGCATGAACAAAGCCATCTTTTTGTTCATAGTGCATAGAACTTTCAAGTGGAGTTAATCCCCACGTGATATAATCTTCCTCAGTTCGTTTGATATCAGTTATCACAAGGTCATTTTCTGCTAGAGTAGTGGTTGCTACCGAAACTCTAAGAATTGGATGGAGAGAGCGATATACTTGTCGAACATCTTCTGTCTTGGCATTTACACTTGAGAGATAGAATAAACTGTATATACAGAAAGCTCCAACTAATGCAGCGACACCGCCAAGTCCAAACTGAGCTAATAGTTTCTTATTCTTTACTTTTCTAAATAATGCTAGTACATATAAGCCAAGGAGTACTATCGATGCACCCATTCCGCCTAGTAAAGCAGCCCATCCGTTCCAGTATTGCTCAACATTTAAGAATACCGCTGTTCGAATGAGTATAAAGAATGGAATAATTCCTAAACCGATAACGAGTAGAATAGAGAAAAGAGCTTTAAATATTCTTCTTTTAAAAGATCTTCTCTTTACTTTTTCTTCTCTAATAGCTTTCTCAAATCCCATTTCGGGTTTAAGATTAAGCAACCAGTCGACATCTTTTTGGGAGATTTTTTCCATGAGCATTTACACGTAAATGCTTCTATTTGAGTTACGCTAAAATTTACTTTATAAGTTTCTGCTTGTCCTTCGCATTAAAAACGGAAAACTTTGTAGCATAACTATCACAATAATTACCATTGGAATTGCATGATATGGAGTTGCGTAAATAGTTTCTCCAAGACTGATCAAGTTATAGGAGAAAATAAACCCGGCGCTTAGGAGTGCAAAACTATGTGCCCAACTCGCCCTAAGCCATAATGCCCAAGAAGCAATTAAGCTAACCATGCCTGTTATTAGCCCTGCACCTAGTTTAAATACCGGTATTTCTTGATTGTAGAACTCAAATATTCCTGATTCCCAAATTCCTGAATTCAACTTCCAAATATTTAATCCTACTAAATAGACTCCAGTAAATGCGAGAAAAAGTTGAAGAAATAATTGAATTTGGCGGTCTCTTTTATTCATTTATATGATCACATGAGTAGTTCTAAGTATGTGATTGCTTATTCATATTTAAGAAGGTTTGTTCCCAAATTTTTATGAGTTATTCAAATATCGGGTCATCTTTTGTTCTGAATACATTAAAAGTGAACAGAATCAAGAATGAACAGATTAAGGCATAAAAGCCAGATCCAACTAAGTTAAAACTAGAAGAGATTATTCCCCCGAATAAAGCTCCAAGTGCTGAGACCCATATACTCGGAAGAATTTTTAAACCTCTCTCTAATAATACTACATGACTTAGTAATCCTACAAATGCACCAAGTCCTATATATCCTAAAATCATTAATATCATCATTTGATTAATCTATTAAGTAATTAATAATATTGTTTACAATTAGTTGTATGGTGTTTTCTTAAATCTGTTCCAAATATTAATCTGGTCTAAATTCTTAATTGAAGATTAATTTTTTATGTATAAGGTTTAACATCTCTTTCTTTGTTATAAAAGTATTTTCTCTTTGACTATTTTATTGCACCGTCCTATTTAATTAAAATTCACTTGTCTTGATTTACAAAATGAAAAACCTTCTCCTTATACCGTTAATTTTAATTTTAATTCTAAATTCTAATTGCTCAGATAATGAAGCTGCACTAATTGAAAAAGCAAAAGGAATCCATGAGCGAGTAATTACTCTTGATACCCATGCTGATATCAATACTCAAAATTTTACGACAGAACGAAATTACACTCAAGATTTACCTACTCAAGTTACTCTTCCAAAAATGACCGATGGGGGCTTAGATGTAGCTTGGTTTATTGTATATACTGGCCAAGATACTCTTTCAGCTGAAGGCTATAAAGCTGCTTATGAAAATGCAATTGATAAATTTGACGCTATTCACAGACTAACTTCTGAGATAGCTCCTGAGCAAATTGAATTAGCTTTAACTTCTAATGATGTTCGAAGAATTGTAACGGATGGTAAACTTGTAGCTATGATTGGTGTTGAGAATGCCTATCCAATTGGAACAGACCTTAACCGAATAAAAGAGTTTTACGACCGAGGGGCTAGATATATGTCTCTTTCACATAATGGACATAGCCAATTTAGTGATTCTAATACCGGAACCAGAGATAGTGTATGGCTTTATAATGGATTAAGTGATCTTGGAAAAGAGGCTATTAAAGAGATGAATAAATGGGGAATTATGATTGATTTATCTCATCCATCAAAAGAAGCAAATCTTCAAACTATGGAACTATCTAAAGCTCCAGTAATAGCATCACACTCTTCAGCACGCTCACTCGATCAAAGTGTAAGTAGAAACTTAAGTGATGAAGAGCTTTTTGCTTTAAAAGAAAATGGCGGAGTAGTTCAAACAGTTGCATTCCGTAGCTATTTAGATTCTGAAAAACATTCAAAATGGCGTGACGCGGTAGACAATGTATTTGATACCGTAGCTAAAGAAGAAGGATTCGAACGTAAAAGCAGATCCGAATTACGTGAAATGATGCCGGAAAAAAGAGATGAGTATTCTGCTAGATATCGTGAAGTTCAGGCAATTGCCGAACCACGAATAAAAAAAGAAGTGAATTATTCTGGTGTAAGTATAAGTGACCTAGTTGATCACATTGACTACATGGTAGACTTAATTGGTATTGAGCATGTAGGAATCAGCTCCGATTTTGATGGTGGCGGTGGAGTAGATGGCTGGGATGACGCTTCCGAAACATTCAATGTTACTCTGGAATTAGTAAAACGAGGTTATAGTGAAGATGAAATCTCAATGCTATGGAGTGGTAATTTGCTTAGAGTTTTGGATGAAGTACAAGCCATTGCTACAGAAATACAATCAGAATAACCTCCTATTTAAACTATTCCTTTACTCCTGATTTATATGTATAATATATGTTATGAATCAGGATGAAACCCTTCGGAAAATTATTCATGTTGATATGGATGCATTCTTTGCTGCCGTTGAACAGCGAGATAATCCAGAACTTCGTGGCAAACCAGTTATTGTTGGAGGGAGACCGGGTGGACGAGGAGTAGTTTCAACATGTAGCTATGAAGCTAGAAAATTTGGCGTTCATTCTGCGATGCCTACCAATAAAGCTTATCAATTATGTCCACATGGTATTTTTGTAAGATCTAATTTTGCTGCATATAAAGAAGCTTCAGCTATAATTCGCGAAATCTTTTTTGAGTATACCGATTTGGTTGAACCCTTATCTTTAGATGAAGCATTTCTTGATGTAACTGAAAACCATAAAGGAAATCCATCTGCGACTTTAATAGCTCAAGAAATTCGAGCGCAAATCTTTGAAAGAACTCAATTAACAGCCTCCGCAGGTGTAGCTCCAAATAAGTTTATTGCAAAAGTTGCTTCAGATT
Source organism: Balneolaceae bacterium (assembly GCA_965212165.1). Taxonomy (GTDB): domain Bacteria; phylum Bacteroidota; class Rhodothermia; order Balneolales; family Balneolaceae; genus RHLJ01. The sequence continues at coordinate 667,019 of OZ243096.1, forward strand.
TCAATAAACCGGATGGCCTCACTGTAATTACACCTGACAAAGTAGAATTGTTTCTTGAGAATCTTGACATCAAGAAATTTTTCGGCGTTGGTATTGCCACCCAAAAGAAAATGCATGCATTAGGTATTAAAACCGGAGCTGATTTAAAAAAATGGACCGAAATTGACTTAGTGAAAGCTTTCGGTAAATCGGGCAGATACTACTATAAGATAGTTCGAGGTATTGATAATCGGGAGGTTAAACCTCATCGTACCAGAAAGTCATATGGTAAAGAACGTACGTTTTCTGAAGATATTCATGATCTTGATTGGGTAAATACCTTTCTGGATGAATTATCCCAAACTATTTCTGAAGGGATGCAAAAAATCCCAACAGCTGGCAAGACCATCACCTTAAAAGTTCGGTATAAGAATTTTGATACTATTACACGTAGCCAATCTCTCTCTCATTACACTAACAAAAAAGAGGAGATTTCGACCATCGCCCGGCAGCTACTTGAACAAACAGAAGCTGATACCCGTGAACTACGACTCCTTGGTATTTCCCTGTCAAACCTAAATTTAATTGAGAAAGATTATTTTGAACAAATAGAGCTTCCTCTTTATTAAATTTGGTTATATAAAACTTTTTCCGATTCTGAATCGTCTTAACCCTGAAACCATTTTGGGGAATTGAATTGAAACACGAACACATGGAAGATGCACAACTTGTTCAGGATTTTTTAGGTGGAAATCACCAGGCATTTAATGTGCTTATTAAACGCTGGCAAGATAAGATTCATCATTTTGCATACCGGTATTTTGCAAGCAGTGATGACGCCGCTGAAATCACCCAAAAAACATTTATTAAAGCGTACCAAAAACTGAATACGCTTGAAGATACTTCCAAGTTTGGTTCGTGGTTATACCGAATTGCTAATAACCTTTGTTTAGATGAATTGAAGAGAGCTGGTCGTAAGAAGTCCACCTCACTTGAAGCACTTAAAACGGCGCCTCAAACCGAAATGGCGAGTCCAGCAGATGGAAAACTCATACGAAATGAAGCATTAGTATTGCTACACAAAGCACTTTTACAATTACCCAATGACCAACGAATGGTGGTTATTATGAAAGAATACGAAGGATTAACCTTTAGAGAAATAGCAGAAATTTTGGATGAATCAGAAAACACTATTAAATCACGAATGTATAATGGACTTCGAGCTTTGAAAAAGACCTTCGATTCCTGGAATATCAACAAAGAGGTATTTAGTTATGACTAAAGACGACGCACGAAACCTATTTATGGATTACTTATATGGTGAGCTTGATGCGGAACAAACGCGTAATCTTGAGCTCTTCATAAGTAAACACGAAGACCTTAAACAAGAATTTGAAGAGTTGTCTGGCACACGCTCTTTACTTCAGCATTTACCGGTTCAAAGTCCGGTTGAGCAGCTGGTAATTATGGAGCCCGAGAAAAAATCTGCAAAAACCTCTGGAAACTGGTGGACTACTCTTGCTTCACTCTTGCTTCCTCAATCTAGTTTTGGAAGAACGGGTTTCGCTATGGCAACTTTTGTCTTTCTATTTTTTGTGATGGGAGCCTTTACCAATATGAATTTCTCGATTGGCGATGGCGGTTTCAACTTAACTTTCGGAGAGGTCGCCCCTGTTCAAACTGGCTATTCGGCAGCACAAGTTGAGATGATTATAAACCAAGTTCAACAGGAAAACGCACAGTTAATCAACGAGTATGTTCTTGCTGCTCAAGAGCAACAAGAATTACAATTTCAGCAAACCCTTTCAACTTTTGCGCAATATTTTGACGATCAAAGAGAGTCTGATTTAGAGCTTTTCAATTACAGCTTAACCAGCCTCGAAGAAACTACTTATAACCGCTTTCAGCAAACCGATCAGGTGTTAGGCGAAATCATACAAACTGTAAGCACAAATTAATAAAAGAGTCCAATTATGAAAAAATTATACAAATATCTACTGATCGGATTGTTGAGTATTACATTTACTCCAATCAGTTCCTTCTCTCAAAATATTGATTCGAACCGAATGAATCGGGATATCAACATTATGGAGAATATTCTCAGCGAATTATTTAGAGCAGCACCTTCAACTTCAGATATCAGTAATGGCAGAGTGACTGTGATAGGCGCTTCTTCCATGTATCGTACTAACTCTGTAAGAGGGGCTTATTTAAAAGATTTTGGAGTCATTTTTATGGTTTCAAAACCTGCTTCTAGAGGAGCGCTTCGAATAAGCCAAGATGGAAGCTCAAACAATTATTCATTTTACTATAATAATAACGGCGAAAGCTCTGATGAAAGCTCAGCTATTGATCAGGAATCTGTTACTAATCGAATTAAAGAGTTTCTAAAAGACTACGGATCAACTATTGGACAACTTAAAAATAACGAAAAAGTGATGGTAATCTACGGATCTAATTCTGGTTCTGAGATGGTATTCGCTACTTTTCCTGGTGGTCAAAACCGAGTATCTCAAGAAAGAAAATCGACTTTACCTGTTATCTCAGTTTCTGCAAAAGTAAGTGATTTAGCGGACTATCGATCAGGAAAGCTAAGTGCTGCTGATTTTGATAAACGCACCGAAACCGCAACTTCAGAAGACAAAGAATATCTCGATTTAAAAGTGATGAGTAATATCTTTGAGACTGCACTTAAAGATCAAGAAGGTGCCTCATTCAGAATTTTTGGTGGCGTTAATCACATTATGCTTGATAATTTTGGAGCTTTATTCTCATTCGATGTCCGACATAATTCAGAAAACTCTAGATGGGCAAGTAACTTAACTAGAGAATTTGCAAGAATGCAAAATGGTTTTGATAAGGAGAAAGAAGACGAAGAGTATGTTGACTATTTAGAAAAAATTACTGCTTCATTTGAAAGCCTTAAAACCAACTTGAAAGAATATATTGTTGATTATGGAAGAACAGTTAAATCTGTCTCAAGCGATCAATTTATGTTACTATCTGTTGATGTAAATGGTAGATATGAAAATATTCCAGGTCGAATTGATATACAGGTTAAAAAGTCTGTTTTGGAACAACTTGATAAGGGATCTATTTCTAGAGAGCAGGCACTTGAAAGAGTTGTTATTACTGAATACTAGAACTAGAAAATAATGATTATCTAAGTCGCATTAATCTATTTTGATGCGACTTTTTTTATAACTGAAATAGACACTCTAGCTTCATAGCCTCTCTAAGTCTTATATCATATTCTTCTGAATCTATTTCAATGCAACCAAATTGAGCTAAATGGTCGGTATAAAACTGAGTATCCCAAAGTTTAAATTTATTTTTCTTTAATATTTGATGGCAGTGATACAAAGCGACTTTATCTGCATCAGGTTCTGTCTTAAACATGCTTTCACCAAAAAAAGCCGCCTTCAGGCTAACTCCATAAAGTCCACCTACAAGCTTATCTTTTAAATACACTTCGACACTATGAGCATGTCCAGCCTGATTTAATAAATCATAAGAATTAACGATTAAATCATTTATCCAAGTTGTATCACGATTAGCACATGATTGAACAACTTTTCTAAATTGTGTATTGGCTTTTACTCTAAATTTCCCCTTTCGAATTACCCTTTGAACATTCTTTGAAACTCGAAATTCTTCGATAGGAATTATCCCTCTTCTTGAGGCAGAATACCAATCTACATCATCTGATTCCTTCGAATCTGCCATAGGGAATATCCCTTGTGCATAAGCAGAAAGAAGGTCATCAGGTGAAATTATTTTCATTTAGTTATTTATCAAAACTCACAATAAAACATTGGACTAGAACCAATAGGTGAACCAGGTGGCGGGCTCATTGATCTTGGAGCTTCGAATTCTGCCGGGTCATCGATATATGCTTCGATCATAAGAGCCGCTTGTAGCGCTATGGGGTCATCAGAATTCTTTTCACTAAGTAACTCTTCTAATTCTATAAGCTCTTGAAGTACAATTGCTTTAGTTAATGGGTTTGATTGTCTTGATGCATGAAGAGCAATTAGGTTTACAACAACTAAGTGATTTACCACTTTTTGAATAGAGCCTAGGTAATCATCTCCAGATTTCTGTAACCACGTTGCATTAACAAGTTCATTTATTACATCTTCTAAATTCAGATTATTATCTCTAGCGCCATATTCAACTAGGCGATTTGCTCGTTGTGGGTTTAAAATCAAACTAAGCGGGACATTTGCAGCTGTTTGAGCAATTCCTAAAGCGTCCATCGACGGGCCTGTATTTCCACTAAACAATTCTCTTGAACCTTGGATACCTGCCGGACGAGTAGGAATCATATCTAAGATATTTTCAGGCAAAGCCAGAACTTCTGGATCAATAGCTTTCAGCATTTCTTCTAATGCTTGTCGCTGTAATTTTGCATCTACAATTTCTGGATTAGGTTGATTATCGCCGCGAAGTTTATAGGTATAATCCAATCCGCCAATTAGCTTTACGGTTCCTTCTAATTGATATCGGTGAAATAAGTAAATCGGAACTAAAACATCTTCTAACATCGACATTGAAGTACCCATCGGGATATTTGCTTCTCCGAAGTTATCGAGTGCAATCTGACGAACTTCTAAAATATGTGATAGTTGCGTTGCCGGATCATTTCCATATTCCCATAGATGTGCATAAGGATGCGCTCCACCTTGTGGGCGAGCATCAGTATCTGAAATATATTTTAATCCTTCAGCATGAGCATTTTCCAAAATCTCATTCAATGCTTCTGCTTCATTTGTTCCATCAGGGAAATCCTGGTACCCAAATGCAATTGTGACTTTGTCCCAGTCTCCAATTTTATCGTCATAAGCATCACTTAAATCCAGCTTTCCATTCTTAATATCAACTTTTGGATGAGGGTAATCCATAACAGAAGCTCTATTATTAACACTAGCTGCAAAGTTATGGTAAATACCGAGTGTATGACCAATTTCGTGTGCAGAAAGCTGTCTAATACGGGCTAATGCCATTTCAAGCATTCTAGGATCTTCTTCAGCACCATCTTCAAACGGAGCTAATAATCCGGTAGCAATCATATAATCTTGGCGAACACGAAGTGAGCCTAATAAAACATTTCCTTTTATAATCTCACCCGTTCGTGGATCAACTACTGAACCTCCATATGACCACCCACGAGTTGAGCGATGTACCCAATTAATTACATTATATCTGATATCTAAAGGATGAGCGTCGTCCGGAAGAACTTTAACCTGAAATGCATCTTTATAACCCGCTGCTTCAAATGCTTGGTTCCACCATCGTCCACCTTCTAATAATGCAGTTCTTACAGGTTCGGGAGTACCATTATCTAAGTAATATATAATTGGCTCAACCGCTTCGCTCATTTCAGCATTTGGGTTTTTCTTTTCTAAGCGATGGCGATTTATAAAACGAACCGTCATTGGCTGATCAATTGGAGAGGCGTAATCCATAAAGGATGTGTTATAAAAACCTCCGCGGGGATCAAAAAGTCTAGGCTCGTAGTTTTCATCTGGTAGCTCAACAAATGAGTGATGCTGACGAACTGTAATTGAAGTCGGAGATGGAACAACAGAGCGAACTTGGCCACCAGGATTACTTCCGCCAAAAGTTAGCATCGTCTCAAATTCTGTATTTTTTGGAAAGTTAAATGTCCCTTCTTTATAAAGTGAAGATCTATTTTTATCTAAGCTGTAGCTTCCTTCATTTTGCCTTCTTAAGGTATTTGTAACGCCATGTGCATCCTGCATTAAAAATGGAGTTAGATCGATGAGATAACTTCCATTTTCTTCAGCCTCAATCTTAAAACCATGTAATATTGAAGAAGCAAAAGCTTCTCTTACCGACTTTTTCTCGAGCTCATTATCAGAACGTGCTATATAATCTAAATTCGGTTGAATAAGCATTAATTTTGAGCCTCTTTTCTCAAAATAAACCACTCTCTGACCCCCTTGTTGACTTCGGTCTAAACCAATATCATTTGAACCGACTCCAGCGGCTAGATAGTTTGCATATAAAAACTCATCATTAAGTCTGTCTACTTTTAGCCAAAGTTGGTCACCAGCTTCATCATAGTAATAATCGAAATAGCCATTGGTGACTTCAAGTCCCTCAGTTTTATCGCTTATTGATGGCGTTTGAGCAAAAATTGTAGTTGATAAAAAAATCCCAAATAGGAGTAGAATGGCGCGTTTCATAAATCTTTTTTCTTATTGTTGATTTGATTAAACAAGAAAAGAGATTTTAACGGGATTTAAAATAGAGAATGCGGGTTTTTACATTATCAGATTCTAAAATTTTAGAATGTATGTCATCCCTAATTTATTTCGGGATCTTTGTGTGACTTAAAAAAAATGATGATGATTTTAATAAATCAAAGCTCCTTCTTAAGATCTTGAAACAAGTTCAGGATGACTACAGCAATGAAATAATTTAATCACAGTATTTCTTTCTTCTCCATTCTAGCAAAATAATCTCTTGCTGCGGCCATAACCTTAGGTGAAAGTAGTAAGGCAACGGTCATTGTTGGGATAGACATCAGTGCAAACATTCCGTCGGTAAAATTCAGAACAGCATTTATAGTAGCTACAGAGCCGAATATAATTGCAAAAGCATAGAAATAATTAAAGTACTTCTGTTTATCGGCGCCAATTAAAAAGCCTAAACATTTAGTACTATAATAGGAATAGGTAAACAGTGAGCTAAACCCAAATACTAGCACCGAGAAGATTAACAAATACACACCAAATGGTCCAAGGGCTTCCTGAAAAGCAGACGCAGTTAACGAAATCCCATTTACGTCGCCAGTTTTCCAAACATCTGTTACAAGAATCGCAAGCGCTGTCATTGTACATACAACTAGAGTGTCAATAAATGGGCCCATCATTGCAACTAAACCTTCTCGTACGGGTTCTTTTGTTTTTGCTGCACCATGTGCTAAGGTAGCCGTACCAATACCTGCTTCGTTTGAAAACGCAGCTCTTTTAGTTCCGTGAACAATTAAACTTCCTAATACACCACCAAAAGCAGCATCACCATTAAAATAAGCACCTTGAAATGCATCTGTAACTATTAAGAGTAGATATTGACCAAGCACATCAAAATGGATTCCAAGAATAATAAGTACGCAACTAACATAAATAACAACCATGGCTGGAACCATTTTTGAAGCAACTTTACCAATTCGTTTAATCCCTCCAAAAATGACTAGAGAAACAATTCCAAGAATCACAAAACCACTAATTAGATCGCTTGTAAAGTGGTTCGCTTGATCCGTAATTCCATTAGGTACTAGTAGGAAATCTCTAACAATTTGAGTTACCTGATTAGCTTGAAAAATTGGAAGTGGACCAAATAGACCAGCAAGAGCAAAAAGCATAGCTAATGGCTTCCATTTTTTCCCAAGACCTTCCATAATCATATACATGGTTCCGCCTTGTATATTCCCTTCGTTGTCTTTCGCTCTATACATAATTGAAAGTGTACAAGTGAAAAACTTAGTAGCCATACCAACGATGGCACTAATCCACATCCAAAAGACAGCTCCTGGTCCACCAATGGCAATGGCAACAGCAACACCACTTATATTTCCTAAACCAATTGTTGCTGCAAGAGCACTCGCTAGAGCTTCGAAATGACTAATATCCCCTGGATCATCGGGGTCATCATACTTTCCTCTTAAGATATTTATTGAGTGAAAGAAATAGCGGTAAGGAATGAATCGTGAATAAATCAAAAAGTATAAACCACCACCAACAAGCAATATAACTAGCGGTGTTCCCCACATAAATGATGAAAAGGCGGCGAGAATTCTATCTATTGTTTCCAGGGTATCAGGATTTTGTTTTAAATGGATGCCAAAATAATTGGCTTAAACTACTAAAAGTTGTTTCAACTCAACAATAATAGATAATAATTATTACGTTTTTAGAAGGATTAACCTATTGCAAAGAATTTAGCAATCCCATTTATCACAAATTGAACTCCAATTGCTAGCGCTATGAAACCCATCATTCTTGTGATTACAGTCATACCGTTTTTGCCAATCAACTTATTTAACCAGGGTGCTACTCTCAATATTCCCCATGCTAAAAGAGCAACTAAGAACACTGCAACTCCATGAATAATAAAGTCAATTACGCCTGAAGCTTGAGAACCAAAGCCAATCACTACCGCAATACTACCTGGTCCTGAAAGTAACGGCATTGCAAGAGGACTAAATGAAACATCTTCCTTTTCCATGGCTGCCTCTTGGTCTTGTTTAGTCAGTTTTCGCCCACTAGTTTCTGGGTTCAGCATCGAGAATCCTGCTCTCATAATTACTAATCCACCTGCTATTCGAATACCTGGCAAACTAATTCCAAAGAAACTTAAGATGTAGGTACCTGCCAGCAGAAAAATAATAAGTACAAAAAACATGAATGTACTCGCTCTACGAGCAGTTCGAGCCTTCTCCTTGTCTGTTTCATGCTCAGTTAATGTCATAAAAATAGGCATAGCTGTCAGTGGATTTACCACCGAGAACAACGATGTAAAACTAGCAATAAGCAGAGCCCCTGTCCCCATTACTTCCGTAGAGAGCGGGATTATATCTTTTAAAAATTCTTCCATAGTTAAAAGATACGGAAGCTTTAGAGGAATTCTATACTATCCATTTTATCTTTTTATCAAAGCTTAACTTTATTTACTCAACTATTCTTTTATTTTCATATTCAATAATCAAAATTAGTTATGACCACAATCGAAACTGTTTCATTACGAGAAAAATTATTATCCGCTACAGAAGAAATTATTGGGCGCGATGTTACGCTAAATGAAAAACTTTTTGCTCTATGTGAGCTGCTTGAAGATGAGGTGCCTACATTCAACTGGGTAGGCTTTTATATGGCCGATCCAGATGGGAATGATGAACTTGTTCTTGGGCCCTTTGTAGGCGCTAGTACTGAACATACTCGCATTCCTTTTGGAAAAGGGATTTGTGGTCAGGTAGCACTCTCTCATGAAACTTTTGTTGCTCAGGATGTTCATGCTCAAGACAATTACCTTTCTTGTAATATTGATGTGAAATCAGAAATAGTAGTTCCGATTATGGTTGGAGATGAGTTTGTTGCACAACTTGATATTGATTCAAATACTAAAGACTCTATAACAGAAGAACAGCAAGCTACACTAGAAGATATTTGCGATATACTGTCTGACGAATTTTAATTTTAAAAATAAGCTAATGAGCTCATACGCACTTACTGATGAAACCGCTATTGATGTACTACTATTTTGGATAGAAAGTACTGATGGAAGTATTTCTTTTGCCGAGCAAGATGCAGTAAAAAGAGTGCTATCAAATATGCAATACACGCTTGATAACTATAATAAGACGCTTAATCAAATTGGAGCGATGAGTACTGAAAATGTGAAAAAGTTAGTTGAAGAGGCCATCGTTTATATTAGATCTAACTTTAGTGATGATGGCAAAAAACTTACTTATAGCTTATTAGATACAATTGCTAATTGTGAGGGCAAAATTTCTACAGAACAGCAAGCTAAGTTTGAACGCTTAAAGAAAGAACTTGGCGTTTAATTACTAGTGTTTATTGCTGTGACTTTTTTATAATTAGTTAATACAAAAGATATTTCATCATCTACTGCATCTTCGTAATAATCGATTGAAACCTGTTTTGGGTAGCCAATCTGGCTATCATAACTACCTTCCATTTCATCCGCATTCAATGAAGCATACTTAAGATTTTCGAATATCCCGTCGATAGTTTTAAAAAAATCGGGATATACATCCATCAGCTTTTCAATTCCAGTTGCAGTTTCTATTGTTACATCATCTCCAGTCTCAGGATCTTTAACAGCATAAACAGTGTCAGCAAAAACAACGATCTCAACTTTTCCAAAATAAGGGCAAAAGCATTGCTCTTCGTAAATAAAGGAATAATCGACAGATTTATTGGTTTGCCATTTACTTATTGCATTATCTAGTTTTTTAATCTCATTATTAGATACGCCATTATTGTTACAGCCAATTAAAACTGAGATCAATAGTAGGAGAATAAAAGAAAGCTTAATGTTCATCTGATCTTGTTGGTTAGAAGGTTTCAGAAGTACGGTCTTTTACTTGTAATATACTCTCACATAAAGATGTGAGCATATTGTTTATTTCAATTAGCAGGACATTCTTTCTTCGATACCGTAGACAGGTTATATATTTGGGAAGGTTGAATAACTCTTAAAAACGATGAATTGCCCCTATTAGCGTACCATTCATCTTCAACCGTCCCTGAAACAGTTATAAAAAAATATTGGTCTTCTGTTTCATCAATTTGTGCTGGATAGCCGCTTTCAAAAATTAATTCTGCAAGACTTGCGTCAAACCTCCAGTCCTCACTTTCGTCGCATAGCATAAAACTTGACCCTTTTTCCCCACTCGTTATACCCGAGTAAATATTAGAATTTTCAGCTTTATACTGATCAGTCTTTGTTAATTGCAGAACCGCTAGAATACTTAAAATATCTGTTCTTTCTTCAATAGCAGCAGGATATTTATCGGGGTTCGTTTGAGTATAACTTCTAAAATAATCACCTAAACGAACTTGAGTATTCATAGTCCAAATATTTGTATCTGGAAGAGCCTCAATCTCTAATTCTGACTGATCCGGCATTTGCCAAATATTTCGTTCTTCAAGATCTGTAAAAACTTCCCCCCATTTTGGTTCTGTAATAAACGTTGGTTTACAATAATTGTACTTATCCGTCTCATAAAAATCATTGCACTTCCCTTTAAGGTATTGCTTCATGTCTTCATGAGTGTTCATCCTTTCATTTGGATTACCTTTCCCCCAAAACAGAATACTTTCACCTTTAATTTTTCTTTTATCTGAATACACTCTGAATAACTGATGAGGTTCAAAGTCAGAAATTAGTGATACTCTAAACTCTTCCCCAACATCATCTATTGAATCGGATGAAAGGTCTCCCCAACCTAAATCCGCAGCTATTTCAGTAGGAAAAATAGGATCTGCTATAGCCACATTTCCTGTTGACAGGTCAATATAGTCGGCCCCAGTTAGCTTATGTGAGGAGCTACAACCAAAGAATAGAAATAGGTATAATGCGATATAGAAAAATCTCATTTCTTATTCACCAAGTTTAAAATCCTCTACATGTAAATTTACTGCATGGTTTACTCGTAACCCAAACAGGCCGTCTGTTTTCCACATATCCATACCATCACCTAAAGACTGCTCAACAACTTTTTGCCTATTTATATAAAATTCAGCTGTATTTACCCCAACTTTAACAGAAAGTGTATTATAAGCAGGTGATACTGATCCTGCCTGGTACTTCACGATTGCATCACTTGCCGTCCATTCCGTAATATTAAATGTCTCTTCCCCTTTTCTAGATTTGATTAAGAAATCACCCGTATTTCGAATTAAAAAGTAAATGTATTCCTGATTATCTCCCTTTAAATCACTTCCGCCAAAAAACAGCCCAAAACCTTCTCTATCTCGTCCTTTTGTATCAAAAAGATGAATAGATGTAGTTACTGAATACTCGTCAGTTGCTTTATTTTCAGGATGCCAGAATATTGCTCTTGGCCCTGTTGTAAGGTGCCAACCTGGTGTCATATTTACAAAGTATATATCACCTGAATCTGGCACTGAACTTATAACTAGATTTTCCATTGGCTTATCCAGCCGAACTTCCCAACCTTCGGGTACTTTAAGATTTTCCCCTTGAGGTACTTGTGGATCTGGCATTCCTTGTGCAAATACTAATGGTGAAATTAATATTGCTAGTAAAAATAGTGTGATTCTTCTTTTCATGATTTTATCTCCATAATTATCCTGTACAAATTTCAACACCTTGTTTTAGCGATGCAAATACATCTTCATTTGCAGGAATAAATTCCTGTGCTACAAAACCATCAAAGCCTGTTTCTGAAATTGCTTCCATAATTGCTTTATAGTTTAATTCTTGAGTCTCATCAATTTCATTTCTACCTGGTACCCCGCCAGTATGATAATGTGCAATATAGTCGTTGTAAGTTCGAATGGTCCTGATTACATCACCTTCCATAATCTGCATATGATAGATATCATATAAAAGCTTAAAGTTATCTAAACCCAATTTCTCACAAAGAGCAACACCCCATTTTGTGTGATCACATTGGTAACCAGTATGATCTACTTTAGAATTTAATAACTCCATTACAATCTTTAAATCATACTCTGCTGCTTTTTTTACAACTGGTTCTAATCCAATTGCGCAGTTTTCAATTCCTTGTTCATCTGTTAATCCTTCAAAACGATTCCCTGAAAAACAGATAATATTTGTAATCCCTAAATCTGCAATAGTTGGTATTAACTCGAAATACTCTTTTTGAAGTTGCACATGTAATTCGGGGTTGTTAAATCCTTCTGATAAATTTAGTGGCACTTGATTAGCCATTGCACAGGTAAGTCCATAGCTCTGAGCTATTTTAATATCTGGTGGATTAAGCAATTCGATTGACTCTATTCCAATATCTACTGCAAACTCACAAAGTTCTTCTAGAGTCTTTCCATTATAGGGCCAGCGGCAAACAGAATGCTTAAATGTTTGGGTTGAAGCCTTTTTCTTTACTTCTATCTTATCAGATGAGATTGCCAAGGGACCCATTAAAGATACCCCTGCAAGTCCTTTTAGTGCTTCTTTTCTTGTTATCTTCATTAGTTCAGATTTTTACATGTTGCATTATCATTATTGGAAGCGATTTTCTATAATCTACCTTCCTAATAAAATACTTTTATTTTTCTAGCACACAAGAATCTATTTATCATTTCATATGCACCTTAATCTCAAAGCAAAACAAGAAAATACCTACGATGCAATTGTAGTAGGAAGTGGCATTAGCGGCGGATGGGCTGCAAAAGAATTAACCGAAAAGGGATTGAAAACTCTACTTCTAGAACGAGGTAGACAAGTTGAACACATTAAAGATTATCCAACTCATTCAACTCCGCCTTGGGATTTACCCTATGATAACCGCGTTTCTCCAGAAGAGATGAAGCATTATGAGAAGCAGAGACGAACTGGATATACCATTCGTCAATCTACCAAGCACTGGTGGGTTAAAGATGATGAACATCCATATACCGAAGAAAAACGATTCGATTGGATGAGGGGATATCACGTTGGTGGGCGATCGATCATGTGGGGGCGACAGTCTTATCGATTAAGCGAGATGGATTTTGCAGCCAATGCAAAAGATGGTTTTGGTGTAGATTGGCCAATCCGTTATAAAGATATAGCGCCGTGGTACGATTATGTTGAACGTCATGCTGGAATAAGTGGTAGAAATGAAGGTTTAGCTCAACTCCCTGATGGTCAATTCCTTCCACCTATGGAATTTAGTTGTGTAGAAAAAGAGGTAAAGAAACGAATTGAAGCCAATTTTAAAGATAGAATAATGACCATTGGGCGTGTGGCAAATCTCTCAACGCCACACAAAGGAAGAGCTGGTTGCCAGTACAGAAATATGTGTATGCAAGGATGTCCATTTAGTGGCTATTTTAGCACCCAATCATCTACTCTTCCCGCTGCAGTTGCTACTGGAAATTTAACGCTTCGCCCAGATTCGATAGTAACAGAAGTTATTTATGATCCCGAAACACAGAAAGCAAAAGGTGTTCGTGTACTTGATTCGGAAACCTTAGAAACCGTCGAATATTATGCTAAGATCGTTTTCTTAAATGCATCTACCGTTGGAAGTACTTGGATTCTGATGAACTCAAAGGAATATTTCCCTGCTGGAATGGGGAATGCTTCTGGTGAGCTTGGTCATAACATGATGGATCACCATTTAGGTGTTGGCGCTGCCGGCGATGTTGAAGGGTTTGAGGACGTCTATTATTACGGCCGTCGTCCAAATGGGATTTATATTCCAAGATTTCGAAATATAACTACGAAACATCCCGACTTTATTCGAGGATACGGCTATCAAGGTGGTTCTGGTAGAAATGGCTGGGAAAAGAATGTAGCAGAGTTAAGTATTGGAGCTTCGCTAAAAGAGGAAGTAAATGAACCCGGTAACTGGAGTTTTGGTATGGGCGGTTTTGGTGAGTGGTTGCCTTATCATGAGAATAAGATGTACCTCACCGACAAGGTTAAGGATAAATATGGTTTACCAACAGTAGTTTTCAATGTATCGGCATTCGAAAACGAATATAAAATGCGCGAAGACATGGCAGACTCAGCTGCAGAGATGCTTGAAGCCGCTGGATTAAAAAATGTACGCAAATGGAATAATGAACCTTCACCGGGGCTTGGGATACATGAGATGGGAACCGCAAGAATGGGTAAAGATCCAAAAACATCTGTTCTTAACAAATGGAACCAAGTTCATGAAGTCCAAAATGTATTTGTTACCGATGGCGCTTGTATGACATCAGCAGCGTGCCAAAACCCATCTTTAACTTATATGGCATTAACTGCCCGTGCAGCTAATCACGCAGTCGAAGAATTGAAAAAAGGAAATTTATAAGTCATGGATAAATCATCAAAACAACTTATCGATAGAAAAGAAGCCTTAAAGCGCGTTTCATATTTACTTGGCGGAACCATTACTGCGCCAACTGTTCTTGGCTTTCTGGGTGGATGTACTGCTAGCAATGCGCCCATCAAAAACTTTAGTCCAGATCAAGTCACTTTCTTATCACAGGTTACGGATATTATAATTCCAGCAACCGACACTCCAAGTGCTTCTGAAGTTGGTGTTCCGAAATTTATGGATGATATGATCTTCACAATTTGGGAAGAAGAAGACAGAAACAAATTCTTAGATGCAATGGCTGCCTTCCAGAAAAAAGCAGCGGATGATTTAGGAAAGCCTTTTACTGAAGCTTCAGAACAAGAAAGAACCGATTACATAATGAAAGAACATGAAGCTGTATTTGGTGGAAATGTTGACTGGGATGCACCCCGTCCATTTATTTGGGTGATGAAAGAACAAACCATCGCAGGGTATTTTTCTAGCGAAGTAGGAATGACCCAAGTACTGCAGTATCAAATGGTGCCAGGTAGATGGGATGGTTGCTTAACATTCGAAGAAGCTGGCGGTAAAGTCTGGGCATAATAACTCTCCCTTTCTAATATTCATTTACTCTTCATATTGGATGACTTATATATTAATCAGAAGCATGTAATTTCTATTATATCGCTATTAATTAATAAAGAGAGGGTATTATGGCTAAAAAAGTCGCCCAAATAATCGAAGAGCAAGTCCAATTTTGGGGATTAAAAAATAATCCTGAAAAAAATATTTCTTCACCTTTTAAAAAGCTTCCTGTAATAACCGTTTCAAGAGAGTTCGGTGCAAAAGGAGCAGCTCTTGCAGAAATTATAGGAGCAAAACTAGGTTTTAAGGTCTGGGACAAAGACTTGCTGGATGTAATTAGCAAAAAACTAGGTAGCGATAAAGAGTATATGAAGGCTATTGATGAAAATCGAAGAAGTATGCTTGAGGATACCCTTTTCGGTTTTATGAATCACAAGGGAACCAACCTTAATTATCTTATTTATTTAGTAAAAGCTATCCGTTCGATTGAGGAACTTGGTAATTCTGTAATTGTTGGTCGTGGCGCCAACTTTGTTTGCCGAAATAAACACTCGTTCCATGTACGTATTGTAAGCCCATTAGACAAACGAGTTCAAGATTATGCAAAAAAAGAACAACTAAGTAAGCAGGAATCGCTTCAGTTTGTAACCCAAAAAGATAAAGAAAGAGCTAATTTTGTGGAGTATAATTTTAATAAAGACCTAGAGCTAGCTAGTAATTACGATCTTGTTATTAATTCTGCTTCATTTCCACTCGAGGTTATTGCTGATATTATTTGTACTTCATATACCAATAAACTAACCGGTAAAGAGGCCGCTTTTAGTTGAATGGTTATAACCAATCAACGATGTCGTCTTTATGCTCCACTTTTACATACTCTTCAAAGAGTTGATGTAAGGTAGAATCTCGTTGTAATTCTTTTCTACTGATGGAATCTAGATAAGCAATAATTAATCCCTCGTGAAGAATAGCGATATCATCACATAGGTTTTCAACCACTTCCAGAATATGGCTAGTTATAATAATAGTAACTCCTCTCGCTTTCAGTTTTCGAATAACTGTTTTCATGCGATCGATTGATATAACATCAACCGCTTCAAAAGGCTCATCTAGAAGCAGAACTTTGGGTTCTACCAAAACTGAAGTTACAAAAGCCAGTTTCTTTCGGCTACCAGATGATAGCTTATTCACCTTTATTTTGGCGTAATCTTTAATTTCAAAAAAGTCTAGCAAAGAATATGCTCGCTCTATTAGGCCTTTATTGTCTATATCGTAGATATCACATACATACTCAATAAACTCGAGGCAACTAAACTGCTCAAACAATAAAGGTGGCTGAAGTACAGAAGAAAGTTCACGTTTTATTGCTAATTCATTTTCTGAATTAAGTGGCAGCCCAATGATCTCAATCTCTCCTTCTTCAAAATCTAGGAGACCTGTTAATACTCCAATAAGTGTACTTTTACCGGCACCATTTGGACCAATAAGTCCAAAAATAGTCCCTTCAGGAACGTCCAGGTTTAAGTCTTTGAGAACTGCTGTGTCTTCGTAGCTTTTTACTAAGCCCGTAATTGAAATTGCATTAGCCATTCGATTTTCTCTTTGTGTAATATCTTATTGCATAAATAATGGTGAAAAGACCATACGCCAACAGCGCAACCTGGAGGTTTGTCATATTTCCGAAAGCGATGAATTCCCGATCTCCTCGAATAAACTCAAGAGCAAATCTGAGGAGAGCGTAACCCCCGGTATGAATGAAAAATATAAGGGGTGATTTCTTATCCGAATTCCAGATTTTATGGAATACCCAAAGAATGATACCCAATAATATAAAGTCGCCTAACATCTCATAAAGTTGCGTCGGATGCAGTGCCGCACTTACTGTTGAAGCTTGATCCACTAAACCGTTTTGATACGACCATTGCCATGCAGAGCTTGAAATGCCATAATCTTTCTCAAAGCCGGGTACTGATGTTGCGTATCTAGGAAAATGAACACCAAAAATTGAATTCGTAGCTGTACCATGTGCATCACCATTTAAAAAGCAGCCAATTCGCCCAACGGCTTGACCAAATAGTAGACCAGGTGAAATCAAAGAAAAATATTCGAAATAATTCATCTTCTTACGACGAGTATAAAACAGTCCTCCAAGCATACCGCCAACAAGACCACCTGTAATACTATTTCCAGCACCCGATAGACTTAGAATCACTGAGGGATTTGCAAGAAATAAATCGAGGTTCCAAAAAAGATAGTGTGAAAGACGTGCGCCTATTAATGCACCAATAATCGACCAGGTAACCAAACCATCAAATAACTCAACTTTACCGCCATACTTTTTAACACGTAAATAGCAGTAATACACCCCCAATGCAATTGAGATTAGGAAATAGATCCCCTCATAAAAATAGATTTCGTTGAATCCCAGGTTTAAATGAATTGGAAGCATAGAGTCGGTTTAATGAATTTGGTTAGCTAAATTTACTAATTATAGATCACTCCATATATTCATAAGTATCCTTTTTTTGAAAAGACTTACAAGTACATCCATGTGTTGCCATAAGTAGACCCCAATAATAACAATTACTGTACCCATTATTGTAATCCGATACCATTCCAGTCCATTAAGTGGTACAAAGACAAGATATCCGATTGTAAAAATAGCGAATGAAATAGCAAAGGTTACTTTTTGCGGTATTATCGGATGTTTATAGCTAAAGGATGAATAAATCGCTTTTTGATACTGATAATATGAACTCCAAATAAAGAGTAACATAAAGCATAAGAACATAAAGGTGTTCGCTACAAATATTTTAAAGACTTCGCCAATTTCAGGAATTACCAATAGTTCAAAAATAGTAATGGCATAGAAAACTAACAGCGGAAGGATGATTACCCCAAGAAAACGTTCTTTTAACTGTTGCTCTAAACTAATTGGGAATTGAAGGTGAAGTAGCAACTCACGGTTTTCATATCCATACATATTGGCCATGCCCATAGCTAGTAATGCAACTGGTATTCCGGCAAGAATGGTTGGGATTGCAATCGTTTTAGCGATCTCATATTCCACATTCATTAATAATGGAACATATACAATTGGGATAATGGCAAGTGTAAGAACTTGAAGTTTATTATATGGATGGATCATTACATAGTAATAGTATTTCCCAGCATTTTTACCGAGCACCTTTTTCAGTATCAACCACAATTTACTACTTGTCTCTTCTGCTTTTCTAAGCGCTGGCCTGAGAAGCCCATGGCATGTTTTATTGAAATGATCTATTAAAATAAGACCAATTAAAATCCCTAGGAATACAAAAAATATCACTCCATTTCCAAAACCGTAATCCGTTTTAGCAGCTTGAATTAACAACCCACCTGGGAGCCATTCTAGAACACCATTTATGGTTTCAATTTTTGGAATCAACTTGTAGATAATCTCAGTCTTATTTTCAGAAACGAGAGCAATCAACTGGAAAAGAGAGAACACTAAAATTAAAAAACCCGCTACTACGGCAAGAAATCTTTGCTCAACAATTTGAATAAAACGATGTTTGATAGAATAGATAAGTACATAATTTAAAAACACAGCCACGAAAACGACCGGTACTTGGTAGAACTCTCGTACCTGGATCATCAGAAATACGATCCATGTAAAGTTATAAATGATATTAACGGGGTGACAAAAGCCAATCACCATCAAATACTTAGCTAATCTCTTAAGTGGAAAACCAAAGCCGAGTAGCTTTCTGTTCTCCTCAATATTTAAAAGGCGGAGATTTGTGAATGAAAAGTGCATCACCCAATAGGTATTTGCAAAAACGAGGAGAATAAAAGAGTACACCTTTGGAGTAAGCCAAGGCATCTGCATTTGCATCCAAGGATCGGTATCCATAAGAACAACTAGTACTGCCGTACCAATTAAATTCACAAGCATCACCCCTAGGAACATGATATATCCGACCATCAACAAAAGCTGAAAGCGGTTCAGGTTGGAGATAAAGATTCTCCAGTTTAGTACAAGTAGGCGTGAAAACATGTGCTTAAAATAGTAGTGTTTTAGAAAGAATGAGCTTAGAAAACTGTAATAATTACAAAATAATATGTAACGCTTTAGAAATAAATTACTCTTAAATATAGCTTTAGGGGAAAATTAAATATAACCATATAAAGACATGAAAATATTTAACTCGATACTAAAAATTGCTTTACTATCAGTTTTAATGATCGGTTGCAACGATACAACATTAATTACTGAAGATAATAACTTTGATATTACAGCTTCCAAAGTAACTGATGAAAATACAATTGCGAAGGTAAACCAATTTCTAACCAAAGGAAAAGTAGGTGGGCGATTCAAAACAAATTCAGGAGAACATATTGATTTTGATATTTCTACCCTTCAATCGATTAGCAGAGAAGGCTATTCAAATAATGCATTTCTAGTTTCAGAAACGGAAGATCTTGCAAATGATGATGTAGTTTTTCAGTTAGGGATTTTCTCTACTGCGGATTCTATTAATAGCGCATTAATTGCAAAAAGTGAATCCCTTACTAAGACTAGTCTATTAATTACGTATTTAGACTTAGATGGTAAAATAATTCAAGAAATTAATATTGATAATGAAGCTCAAACTGTTTCATTTCGATTTGATAATACTAATTTTAAAAATGCCGATTGTGGACATGATACTGCCAAATGTATTTCGGATATGTACACAGAGTTAGGTTGGGGTTCTGTATCATGGTGGGTTGGAACTGCTCTTTTTGGTGCTCCATGGGCTGTTGGCACAGCAATAGGATGTACTTATGCAATGTGTATCCAATAAGTAAGTTAAGTAAAATGAAAAATAAATATATCTACCTATTATTTGTACTTATACCATTAATTATGACTTATTTGATCTTCATTAATTATGGTAACATGATCGGCTTAATATTTTTAGGAGCCTATTCACTGATTTATAGGCCTTTTATTGATAGTAAAAGACTCTTTGATTTAGGTGAAATTACTAGGTCAGATTTTAATAAATGGATGATTCCTTTTTACAAATCGTATTGGTTTACTATAACTCATTTTAAAAAGCTTTACTTAAGCTAAGAAACAAAGCCCACGTACTTACTAATCTGGGCTTTTTTAAATACAGATTCTATAAATTAATGTTAGGTATAAGAATGAAAGACCAAGAGCTGGGTTTTTCGTTGTTTTAAAAAGGATCTTTAGCTTTCCATTTTAACTTTATGCTAAATATTCCTTCAGATACTTACCAGTATAGCTTTTTTCCTCTTTCATTATATCCTCAGGTGTTCCTTCAGCAACTAATTGTCCACCACCGAAACCTCCTTCTGGTCCAACATCAATAACCCAGTCTGCGCATTTTATAACATCTAGGTTATGCTCAATAATAATTACCGAATGCCCCGCATGTACTAATTCATTAAATGCATCCAAGAGCTTCGCTACATCCTCAAAATGAAGCCCTGTAGTTGGCTCGTCAAAAAAGTAGACCGTATGTTCCGTATTTGTTTTACTTAGGAAGCGAGCCAATTTCACCCGCTGAGCTTCTCCACCAGATAATGTTGTAGCACTTTGACCAAGCTTTAAATATCCAAGACCTACATCTTCAAGAGGTTGAAGTTTTTTGATAATGCTCGGTTCATCTACAAAAAATTCAATGGCTTCTGAAATCGGCATTTCCAATACATTATGAATGCTTTGTCCACGATATTTAACATTTAGAATATCCTTTCTGAATCTCGAGCCATTGCACACTTCACAGGTAAGCTCAATATCTGCCATGAACTGCATTTCAATTTTCTGAACGCCTTCACCTTGACACGTTTCACATCGCCCACCGGGAACATTAAAAGAAAAATGTCCGGGTGTATAGCCCATTATTTTAGCTTGACGTGTATTTGAAAACACATCTCTAATTCCGTCGAAGGCTTTGGTATAGGTTGCTGGGTTTGATCTTGACGATCTACCAATCGGACT
The DNA here is from genome assembly GCA_965212165.1 of Balneolaceae bacterium. GTDB lineage: Bacteria > Bacteroidota > Rhodothermia > Balneolales > Balneolaceae > RHLJ01. The sequence continues at coordinate 688,111 of OZ243096.1, forward strand.
TTGATCAACCATCTCAACATTATGAACGCTACTCATCCCAGAAAGATCTCTAAAACGACCTACTTTCTGATTATACGACCCGATATGCTTACGAATACCACCATAAAGGGTATCATGAACCAATGTTGATTTTCCCGATCCCGAAACGCCCGTTACCACTGTAAGTAACCCCAGAGGGAATTCAACATTCACATTCTTAAGATTATGTTCACTAGCTCCCGTTAATGAAATAACCTTTCCATTTCCTTTTCTACGTTTTTTAGGGATTTCAATTTCCTTGCGCCTGCTTAGAAACTTCCCCGTTAAAGAATCAGACTTTAGTAACTCTTTGTATGGACCATGAAAAACGACTTCTCCTCCGTGAACCCCCGCAAAAGGACCGATATCAATTACATTATCAGCCGCTTTCATCATTTCAGGATCATGTTCCACCACCAACACCGTATTTCCAATATCACGAAGAGATTCCAGAATTTTGATCAAACGATCATTATCTCTTGGGTGCAGTCCGATGGTAGGCTCATCCAGAACATACATGCTTCCGATTAATGAACTACCCAGCGCATTTGCCAAACTAATACGCTGTGCCTCGCCACCACTTAAGGTATTTGCAAGACGATCGAGCGTGAGATAATCCAATCCAACTTCATCTAGGTATTTGAGTCGTTTCTGGATTTCGTACAGAATTTGTCCAGCTACTTCTTTTTCGAAATCGGTGAGTTCTAGTTTATCAAAATATTCCCGAGCATGACCGATGGTAAGCTCCGATACTTCACCAACATGCATATCACCCACTTTTATATAATGAGAATCCTTTCGAACACGATAGCCTTCACATTCTGAGCATCTGCTATATCCACGATAGCGAGAATAAAGAACCCGCATATGAACTTTGTAGGTCTGCGACTTTATTTCATCAAAAAACTTCCATATCCCGATGTATTCATCCTTTCCCTTCCAGATTATTTTCCTCACTTCTTTAGAAAGCTCTGAATAGGGAACATCAATAGGAATTTTCTCTTTAGCGGCAACGCGAATTAAATCCTTTAAATGGGCGCTAAACTTGGGTGAATCGAACGGAGCGATTACATTATTTCTGATACTCTTCTCATGATCGGGGATCACCAGATCCTCATCTATTCCAGCAACCTTACCAAAACCCTCACACTTTGGGCAAGCCCCAAAAGGATTATTAAATGAAAACATCTGAGGCGTTGGTTCCGAAAACTCAATTCCATCCAATTCAAAGCGTTCGCTAAACGGAAGTTCGTCTCCTCCACGCATCTTTATAGAACTTCTGCCCGCGCCCTCTCTAAACGCTGTTTCTAAAGAATCTGCAATCCTTGTAATTGTGGCTTCGTCATCCTTTAACACCAACCGATCAACCAATACCCGATACTGATCTGCTTTAAATTTCTTTAGATCAGGTTCATCTGTGGTAAGGTCGGTTATGCTTTCGTCACTCAGCTTCAGCAATCTATTTAACCCTTTCTCTTTAAGTACCTTAAGCTCTTCGCCCACTTTCTTTTTGTCGTGATGCGGAATAGGAAACAATACATAAAAGCGTTCCCCTTCCTTTTGGGTTTTAAACAGTTCTTCGATGGCTGTTCGGGGAGAATCTTTCTTCACCCTTTTTCCCGAAATAGGCGAGTAGGTTGCACCAACTCGTGCAAATAGTAATCGCAGGTAATCATAAATCTCTGTGGTAGTTCCAACGGTTGAGCGAGGGTTGTTACTGGTTGTCTTTTGCTGAATTGCCATAGCCGGCGATATGCCCTGCATGAAATCAACATCGGGCTTATCCATCCGCTCTAGAAACTGGCGAGCGTAACTCGAAAGGCTTTCCACATATCTACGCTGACCTTCGGCATAAATGGTATCGAAAGCGAGGCTAGACTTCCCCGAACCTGAAACTCCAGTAACGACGGTAAGCTTGTTCCGAGGTATTTCTACATCAATATTTTTAAGATTATGCGTACGTGCTCCTTTAACAATAATCGGCCGATCTTTGTTGGTGTTCGTAATAGTTGGAGTCACGTTTTTCGTTTTCGCCATGAGTGATTTTTTGGAAATTTCCGAATCAGGAATATACAGCTTTAGCATCAGCTTCCCGAGTGCGTTTGTTTAAAAAATTCTAGTCCCGTTTAGTTCCTACACTTAACTCTTCTTTCTTTTTTTTATGAATAAATTGCATCTTAGGACGGACGTGAAATCAATTATTCTACCACCATAAGTTTTAGGCATTATGTATACCAACGAATATTACCGTACGCAGTTCACTTCGAATATGAAAACTCTATCGCAAATGCTTAATGGTGTTGATGCGATCACTGTTAATACCGTACCAGCCCCTGGAAAATGGTGTATCGGTGAGATCGTAGATCACTTACTCATTACCGGAACTAGCTATGCTGAAGTGTTGGAGGCTAATCTAAACGAACATCCTGAAACTTTGAAAAAAGGCGAAGGGCCTTATAAACATTCTTTTTTTCTCAGCTTTTTTATTAAAGTTGTAAGTCCTGAATTTAGAAGAAATGTTCCTACAGTTCCTCCATTTGAGCCTCATGATCACAAAAACTTTGACAAAGACACATTGTTAAAAGAATTTGAAGCATTGAATACCCGCTTTTTAGCACTTTTAGATATCGCTGACGAGCACCAATTACATCTTGGAAGCATAAAAGTAGGCAATCCACTTTATTCCTTTTGGAAAATGAGTATAAGTGGGTGCCTTGCAGTTAGTGAAGCTCATCAGCGAAGACATTTTGGGCAGATCGAGCGGATATTACAAGCAAAATCCTCCAATTAGGATGCAAAACGAGTCACAAAGAGCCATGTGTTCTACATTAAATCAGCTGGACTTTTAATATAGTTTCCACCCTTGTTAATCACGTGAGTATAAAGCATCGTGGTTTTAAGATTTTTATGACCCAGTAATTCTTGCACAGTTCTTATATCATAGCCATTCATTAGAAGTTGGGTTGCAAAACTATGACGAAATGTATGTGCTGATACCTTTTTATTGATCTGGAATTTATTCGTCACTTTTTTAATCTCCTTATTAACCCATCGTGCTGAAATATGGTAGCGATGCGAAAATCCAGTTCTAGGGTCCGTAGATTTTTTAGTGGAAGGGAACACATATTGCCATCTAAGCTGAGTATTTTCATTCGGGTATTTAATACTCAATGCTTTAGGAAGTAGAGCTTTCCCAGAACCTTCTTTTAAATCTTTTTGATGTAATTGACCCACTTTTCTGAGTTGATCCTTTAGTAATGGAATGCTCTTTTTAGGTAATAAAGTAACGCGATCTTTGTTCCCCTTTCCCGAACGTACCCAAAGCTGTTGGTATTCAAGATCCACATCCTGAACACGTAACCGTAAACATTCAGATATTCTAAGACCAGAACCATATAATAAGATTCCAATAACTTGAGGAATTCCGGTTAATTCATTTAAGATCAGTGATGCCTCCTCATGAGAAAGAACAACGGGTAATATTTCTGGACGTTTTGCACGTTTAAGTTTGTCCAGTTTTAAAGAAGGTTTAAGCAGTACCTGTTTATACAGAAAAACTAAGGCTGAAAGTGCTTGATTTTGTGTAGAAGCGGCAACGTTTTTCTCATTGCCCAAATAATTTAAATACCGTTCAACATCATGGTCGGTTAAATCGAGAGGGTGAGTTATGTTATGAAATTTGATATACCGTACAATCCAATTAATGTATGCTTGTTCAGTACGATAGCTATAATTTCTTCGTCTAATTTCTTCCCTTACTTTTTCCAGAAGTTGAGATTTGCCCATTAGTACTTGGTTTTATTAGGGGGATTACTATCTTGTTAGACCACCGAGAAAGGAAGTCCTTACAAAGAATTCTGGATACTATAGGAACAGATATTCCAAATTCATTTCTCATATCATCCTGAAATCACTCTTTAATGTATTTTAGAGAAGATTTTCGGATGCTACACGAACAACTGGGCAAAATTCTTCATCGGATAATATTATGTTAGGCCATTTTTTAAATATGACCAAAAACAGAAATACATTTTGGGTCACTGTACCTGGAGAGGATAGTGGAAAAGTGCCTGGCCCATATATTCCAACGAAGGGATTCCCTGGTTCAGCCTCAGATATGTACAGAGTCGTTGGAATACATACTACAGGTCATGAAGAATGGAATTCATGTTATACAGATGTTTATACCTGTAATTCATTAGCAAAAATTGCAGAAGGAGAAATTACAACTTGGCATGAAATCGAGGCAGCAGAAAATGCTCTTCAAATTCTTTTCTGGCATGATAGACTTGATGTTATAGTCCCAGCATTTAAAGCAAAAAATGGTGCTTTATCCCACTATGTTAGATGTGATGAAGACAGGACTGAATTAGCCTTCGACCTTTTTCGTCCTTGTGATCCCTATGATGTGATGTTTGCCACTGAGCAAGTCGAAATAAATGATGGAGAGATAAAAAGTAGTACTTTTGATAAGTCGAAGCTTGTCAATAAGTATTTGGATTACGCTAAAGAGAATTACCTTTCAATCTCGCCAATTCAAGTTTCAACTATATCTTCAATACCAAGTTATCTTAGAGTGCCTGCTTATTTTAGCAATCCAATTATTGAAACATATATTGATAAAAGAGGATTTTCAGGTAAATTTTATAAAAGCATAAGTAAACAGTGGGGATCAGCAAGTCAATTAGTACCAGATATTGATTATTCCATGCGTCTTCCCCCACTACTTTCAATTGTTCTAACACGTGCAAAAAGAAGAAATGATATTCCACAAGTGATTCTTGAACTAAGAGAAGAATTGATACCTGTTAGGATTGAATTCGATAGATTTTCAAATTTAGTGAAGAGTTCTTTCAATGAGAGAGAAATTGAAGATTACTGTAAGCGAATTCAAAACTCATTTGATGCAACGTTTACAGCCTCTCGGGAAAGCAACTCAAAAGTCTTGCTGCCATTGTTAAAATTATACAGAGGGTTTAAAAATCCACTAGAGTCAATAATAAAAGTTTTAAATCCCTCATTTGAGTTGTCTGACCCGCATTTATTAGCCAACAGAACGAATACAGGTAAAACCTTTTCAAAGCTTTTAAAAACAGATTCTATGCATTCACTATTAACTTATTTTTTTACAAAAGCTGAATTAAATAGTTTAGATATGGACTATAAACAAACTCAAAAAAAGACCTAACAAGCGTTTCAAAGGGACGCAGACGGAGTGCAATCAATAACTTGTGTGCAATAAAATAAATCAGTTACTTCAAAGAAAACAAGAACTCTGTGCCCATTAAACGCAGGGTCGTTATGCTACCTTTTTATATAGCTTGACAATAAGTACGGAATGGCGTACGTTTTAAAGGCCATAACTAATTTGTATTGCCATGAAAACACTTACAGCTACTCAAGCTCGCAAAGATATTTATCGATTGCTGGATGAAGCATCGGATACCCATGAACCGATTCAGATTACCGGGAAACGCTCCAACGCAGTATTGGTCAGCGAAGAGGACTGGAGAGCCATTCAGGAAACTCTTTATCTTTCTTCCATTCCAGGAATGCAGGAGTCTATTGTTGAGGGAATGAATACTCCTCTAGAAGAAACCGAAGAAGAACTTGACTGGTGAGCACCTATAAACTCGTTTACACCAAGCAGGCTAAAAAAGATGCTAAGAAAGCCGCATCATCGGGTTTAAAATCAAAGATCAAAGTCTTGTTGGATATCACTAAAGAAAATCCTTTTGAAGAATACCCTCCCTATGAAAAATTGGTTGGTAATTTAGAGGGTGCTTATTCTCGCCGAATCAATATCCAGCATCGCCTAGTATATCAAGTTTATGAAAAAGAGAAAGTCGTAAAAGTGATCAGAATGTGGACACACTACGATTAATTGGTAGCATAACAAGTGTTTCAAGTCGGAATCCCCGCCTGTCCACAGGTTTGTGGACGCGGGGCAGGCGAACTTAGCTTAAAGCTTTTAACTTAAATCAATCACGACTCGCCGCTTAAACGCAGCGTCGTTATACAGCAAAAGAGTAAACGTTAATGAGAATTGTCCCAGCCTTACTATTCTTATCAATTTTATGCCTTATTCCGATAATTTTTGGACTGGAATCAATTCTTCTGGGGGATCTTCCTGGTGGCTTACCCTTTGGCACTTTTTTGGCAGCAGTTGTCATTATTTGTGCTTCTGTTATACCCGTGATCCAAAGCAAGCCCGGATCCTTGCTCCGCCGAATAGCACTAGTTCTTCTTTTGGCATCTACTCTTTGGCTACCTTTAGGTATTTATTTGTCTGGAAATGCCGCTTTAAGCTTTGTTCAAGATGCCGCCGATTCACAATTTTTTTGGCGATTTACCGGAGGGTTGAGTTTAAGTATTTTGGTCATCTTAATTTGGACAGGAATTAAATCTATCCGTCAGAAGCATGCTGTTTAACTAACTCACCAATGGGACTCTGCCCATATGCCCTCCGCTGTTGAACTTAAGTAATTAATTCTGCTACTTTCACAAAAACCGAAATCCCTTCGCCGCTTAAACGCGGGGTCGTTAGGCGCATCTTGGCGATAGTGCTAAAGGATGAAGAAATATGAAATTTTCACTATTTAATGAATCAAAATCTCGAGAGGTGATCGATCTTTTCAAGAGTGTGTTCTCTGCATCCGAGGGAGAAGCAGAAGGTCAAGTAATTGCAGATTTTGTAGCAAATCTAATTACTACTACTGCGCTACAAGAACTAATTGGTTGCATTGCAGAAGAAAACGAGATTGTTGTTGGGTGCATATTTTTCAGTCGCCTTACAGTGCCTAGTGGGCAGGTTGCTTTCATTTTATCGCCGGTTGCCATTTCAACAGATGTTCAAAGTACAGGCATTGGCCAAAAACTAATTAAATATGGCTTAGATCATCTTAAGTCTTTAAATGTAAATTTGGCCTTCACTTACGGCGACCCAAGTTATTATTCTAAAACTGGCTTCGAGCAAATCAATGAAAGTATCGTAAAAGCGCCTTTTCCTTTAAGTCAGCCAATTGGTTGGCTCGCACAATCACTTGATGGGCAAGTAATCCAGCCTATGGCTGGTGCTACTCAATGTGTTGAGGCATTAAATGATCCTGGGCTATGGTAAAAATGCACATAACAATTCAATAAATTATTATGGTCAATAATAGAAAGTCATTACTACTCTTATTTTTTTTTCTCACTCTGATGATCAGCTGTCAAATATTTTCAGACTATAATGTCAGGTTGGAAGAGATAAATGAAGAGGGTATTGCCATATTTAGCGTCTTAAATAATACCAGTAAAGATATTCTAAGCATTGATTTTGAGTTAAAATATTTCAACGCAGAGAAAGAAATAATTAAAATTGATACAGTACACTATAGTTCAATTTCAGGAGTTTTTTTAAAGGCGAAAGGACAAACTATAATCGCACAAACAGTGCCAAGAAACACGAATAAAGCTTCCGCCAAGATTATCTCAATAACCAATTGACAATGTTTTATGTTGGTATAACAAGCGCATCAATGGGACGCTGCCCAAATGCCCACAGCTGTTGCAGTTAAGTAATTTATTCTGCTACTTTCAGAAAAACCGAAAACCCTTCACCGCTTAAACGCAGGGTCGTTATAGCTTAATCCGCATAGCTTATTTACCATTTTAAATCATACCCATGAAAAAATTACTCTTACTTATTTTTGTTTTAATTCCTTTTTCAATACATGCTCAAAGCTCAGATTACAATTTACGCTCGTATTTAGAAGAAGGATTTAAAGCGCCCAATACAAATCATATTGGCGATGCATGGTTAAACTTTCTAGTACAAGCAGGTGATGATTTTGATTATAACCTTACACAAGCAACTTTTAGCCCAAACTCTACTTTGGATTGGCACAAACATAGAACTGCGCAAGTTCTTATCATTGTGGACGGCAAAGGATACTATCAAGAAAGAGGTAAGGAACCGGCCATCTTAAGAAAAGGCGATGTCATAAAATGTGCAAAGGATACTGAGCATTGGCATACATCCTCAGCAGATAGTTCGGTTACTTATATTGCAATATATGGAAGTGCATCAACTACATGGACAGAGAAGTTAACAAGAGAGTACTATGACGGTATAGCTGCTAGATTAAAAGATAATTAATCAAGAAAATATACCCAATAACAAGCATTTCAAGCGAACTCCCCGAATGCTCGGGTAGGATGGTTCTAAACTTCATTACGTTTGACCTCAATGTAAAAGTTGTATAACGGGGTGTGGTGTAAACTTGATTGCAAGGAATTATTTTTGCTAATTCAACAAAATTAAATACCTCGCATGGTTTCAGCGGGGCCATAAACCTAAGTTGAAAGTCATGCCACGATCATTTCATGATCAAACTTCCAGAACCATTCAATACCATCTAGAATTGCCAGTATCCGTTCATCTGCCAAAGACAATGGGCACAATTACGCTTTATTCGACCAAACTTCTATGTACTACGATTTCATGAAAAGAAAAGAATTTACCGCCACTACGTTATATCTACTAGTACTTTTATGGTTCAGCGCTGCGTTTAGCACAGTGACAGCGCAGGACTTGGAAATTGAAGCGCCAAACCGGTTTGCCCTCTTTCTAGACTGTAACTTCTGCGACGAAACATTCATACGTCAGGAGATGTCTTATCTGGATCATGTACGTGACCGTGAAGTCGCCGATGTTCACGTTCTCGTAACTCGAGAGAACACAGGATCGGGTGGCGAGGCGTTAACCTTAGATATCATTGGTTTGGGAATCTTCGAAGAGCTTACTTTCTCTACCGTCTTCAACGCACCTGCGAACTCCACTGATGACGAAGAGCGCAACGGATTTCTTAGAGTCCTCGAGGCCGCGCTTGTGCCGTACCTGATGCAGACTACCATGCGAGACCAAGTACGAGTAGACATTGCTCCGTCCGAAACGTCCACGTCAGGACAAATTCAGACTACAGAAGATCCCTGGAATAACTGGACGATCGAGGTCTATGCAGATGGTAGTGCAGATTTCGAATCTCAACAACAATCCTTCGACACAAGATACGGGGTCTACATCAGTCGTGTGACTGAGGACTGGAAAATACAGCTCCGGCCTTTCTTCAATTATAACTACGATCGATTTGAACGCAACTCCGGAGCCATTACGAACACAGCACGGCGCGATGGGTTCACTAGTTATGCTATACGGAGCATCTCACCGCATTGGTCTGTCGGAGCCTACGGAGATATTCTAACCTCGACATTCTCAAATGTAGACTTGCGTTACCGTCTAATGGGCGCTGTGGAGTGGAGTCTCTACCCTTATCGTGAAGCAAATAGGCGACAGCTCACCGTTGCATATCGCCTAGGTAGCTCCCACATCAGCTATCGAGACTCTACAATCTATAATGAAATCGAACAAGTGCTTCCTCAACATCTACTAAACGCAGGTTACGAAATCGTTCAGCCGTGGGGTGGCATCGAAATAGGTGTCAATGCATCACAATACCTACACGACCCATCACGTCACAGTTTTCAGTTTGATTCGGAATTCGAGATTCGTGTTACAAGAGGGCTTTCCATTGAGATAGGTGGTTTTGTCGAGATCATTCACGATCAGATCAATCTCCCCAAGGGTGACGCAGACCTTGACGATGTGCTCCTGCGACGCAGACAGCTCGAGACCAATTACGAGGCTGGTATTAGCTTCGGGTTCCGTTACCGCTTTGGCTCACTACTAAATAATGTCGTTAACCCCCGCTTAGGAGGCATCGGCAACCGAGATAGATTCTGACCCGCGGACTGCCATGCATTCGCCGAGCAGATCAAAAGAAACTGCTTAGATTTAGAATGAACAAAAAAATATGTATAGAGAATCTATGAGGAAAATAATTGTTTTTGGAAACTCGGGTTCAGGTAAGTCTACATTGGCAAAAAAACTTCGAGATGAAGGATTAGCTCACCTCGATTTAGATATATTGGCCTGGCTTCCGTCGAATCCGCCCGAACGGCGACCAATAGATCAGGCGCACAAACAGATTCAGACTTTCATTAGCCAAAATAATGAGTGGGTTGTGGAGGGTTGTTACGCAGATTTACTCGAGATGGTGAAGCCGTTCGCAAACGAAGCTATCTTTATGAATCTGTCTATGCAGCTCTGCCAGGAAAATGCGAGAAACAGACCGTGGGAACCTCATAAATACGAATCCAAAGAAGCTCAAGATAATAATTTACCAATGCTTCTTGACTGGATTGCGGGATATATGGAAAGAGACGACTCACTTTCATACGGAGCGCATAGCAAGCTTTTTCAAGGTTTTAAGGGCAATAAGACAGAGATAACCAGTAATAAATAACTGCTCAAAAACGACACTGAAAAGTACAAGCTAGAGGGTCGTTAGATTCCTGTAACTACAACCATTAAATACCCGTAAGGCTGCGGGTAATTAGCAATCCAATCTCCCGAACAGGAAACTTTTTGACTGAATTTAAAACTGAATCCACCGAAAAAGCCACTCCAGATCTGAATGGAGACATATCTACCAAGTCCAATGAATTGACATTAAAAAAGGGAGTTCTTGCTCTTATTCTAATGTATGCAAGTCAGTTACTTGCTGGAATCATTATCTCTTATACATTTAAATTCTTTTATGGCACAGACGGGGTCGATATTCAGATAATAGGATTAACATCTATCCTGCTTAGTGGAATTATGGTTTTACTTTGGTTTTGGTGGGATATCCATAGATCCGGACCTTCTTTTTATCCCCATATCGGGCTTCAGCCTTCAATTATTAAAAACAGCAAAGCTGTTTTACTGGTGGTTGCAGTACTTGGAGCAACCCACGTTCTAGCATATATCTACAGATCTGTGCTTTTACCAATGGTCGACAAAGGTGGGATCATCGGGGGCGGGTCACAGATGTTTACATATATACAAGGTACTGATTCCGTAACTGGAATGATTGGTTTCTTGACTCTCGCACTTATTATTGGTCCGGTGATGGAAGAAATTGTGTTCAGAGGATATCTTCAATCTTCATTAGCAAAACGAATACCAGCATGGGCGGCCATTGTTATTACCTCTCTGATATTTATGGCTGGGCATAGTCCGATGGTATTATGGCCGATGTACTTTATGTTCAGTATTGCCTGGGGATGGATCTATTTACGTTCAAAGTCTTTGAAATTGGCGATACTTATTCACATACTGAACAACTTATTTTATACCATTATTGGATTTGCAGGTTGGGATATCCTTGCTTAAATAGCGAGCGTTTCAAGTCGGACTTGGGTATTGGCTCCGCTTTTCTAACTTTCAGCTAAGTAATTATTTTGGTTACTTTCACAAAAACCGAACACTTGCGCCCCTTATGCGCTAGGTCGTTAGGCTCCTACTAAAACCATCGAGAACATGAAATATCGACTGCACCTATTACTAATTGGGTTTCTCATTGGGTGTATCGCTCTACTACTGGCCGGTTGTAGCGAGCCAGCGGCTGATGAACTACCAACCTATACAATCGACTATGACCAGGTAGCAGCCACGGTTGAGGCCGTCGAACAGGCAACTGGGCAACCGGTCCTGTCCGGTGAAATTGAGGGAGCAGCGTGGATCGGGCAGATTCCTGACGTTTGGAATGGTAGTCTCGTCATCTATGCCCATGGGTACAGTGGAGAGGGAACCGATCTAACCGTGAATCCAGCCCGTGGATTCGAGTTCCTTGTAGATAAGGGTTATGCGTGGGCAGCATCGAGCTATCGTCGGAATAGCTACGACCCGAGAATCGGTATAATAGATACAAAAAACGTCACCGAATTGATGCAGGAATTGCTAAGTGAGCGCGGCAGGCTAGAAAATACCTATATCGCGGGAACGTCAATGGGTGGGCATGTATCAGTTGCGGCCATTGAAATGTATCCATCTTTGTACCAAGGAGCATTGCCAATGTGTGGCAACTTAGGTGACGTCGAACTGTTTGACTACTTCCTTGATTACAACGTCGGTGCGGCAGCTATAGCTGGGCTGTCACCTACATTTGCTTTTCCGGATGAGGACTGGGTTACGACGTGGGTCAGTGACATCAAGGCTGCTTTCTCCACCAACCCCGACGGTTCCTGGGCTGGTGGAAGAGCCCAACTCCAAGGAAGTTCTTCACCGCTCACCGAACGTGGTGAATTATTCAAGTCTTTCGTTGAAGCTGGTTCAGGTGGGGAACGGGTTACTTTCGATCTTGCGTGGGTCTATTGGCATGGAATGGCTGATTCCACAGGCAATTTCTTTTTCAATCTAGGCTCAAATGATGGGACGATTGCGAACCGCCCCGGTCTGGTGGCACAAAACATAGACATGTTGTACCAGGATGAGTACGGGTTCGATATAGACAATCAGGTAAAGCGTCAAACTGCCGCCGAACGCAACCGAAGCCCGAAGACTCGAGACCTTCCAGCCCCGATCATCATTGGCAAACCTGAAGTTCCGGTACTATCTATTCATAACACAGGAGACCTTTTCGTACCTATCGAAATGGAGCAGATTTATGCTCAAGAAGTCCAAGAAAACAAGCGAAGCCACCTTCTAGTTCAGCGCGCGATTCGAGATGTAGGACATTGCAGCTTTACGGATGAAGAAATCCAACAGTCATACACTGACCTCTTTAATTGGGTCGAAACAGGTAAACGACCTGCTGGAGACGATCTACTGAATGACATGTCGACGTCGAATCTTGGCTGTCAGTTCACAAAAGGCGAAGGCGGAAGTGGCCTGAGATCTCTCATAGAGACATGTCCCAGCGACGGGTAGTTGTCTGAAAACTGCACGGCTGTCCATAACAAGCATTTCGTTTCTCGGTTTTTCGAATTATGTCGGATCCACTAGTGGGCTGACACGGCTCTGCCTAACATGATTACACATAATTAATTTTCAGCTAAATAATTAAATCAGTTACTTTAATAAAAACCGAAAAACCTTCGCCGCTATGTCTGACGTCAAGCAGGTTAAACACAGAGTCGTTATTCGGTTTAAAAAAATTCGAACCCTATGATTCTTTCCAGACTAATGAAAGCTATTTCTAACCAAAACTGGGGCGCAGTCGGGCTTGAGTTTGTAATCGTGATACTTGGAATTGTGATCGGTTTTCAGGTCACACTTTGGGGCCAGGAGAGGGCTGACCGTGCTAAAGGAGAGGCCTATCTAATTCAAATGGTTTCTGACTTAAATGAAACCTTAGCACTGATTTCTGACGCCAATTCAAAAGCCCGAGCAGTAGAGCGCTCCGCTGGCTTACTAGTTAGCCAATTTGATACTTCATCTCGTCCAGTAGAGGACTCAGTCTATACCTGGCTAGGCAATGTTCTTATCGTTGAAGGGCCACTTCCAATTCTGAGCACCGCTGAAGCTCTAGTATCAACTGGGGAGCTCAATTTGATAGTCGACAACGAAGTCAGGTCAGCAATCAGCGCCTATTTGCAAAAAAGCCGGGTAAATATTGAGTTTCAACGAAAAGGATCTTCGATTGTATTTGAACGACTAGGCTCAATCATGGAAGTGATAGATCTGAGAAAAGGTATGGCTCGGCATTCTTCAGACTTTCGGACCGATTGGGAGAATACGGTACACCCAACCTTAAGCAAGGCGACATTGCCTTCAGATCCCAACGGAGTTGGCTTGAATCTTCCTGAGGATTTGTCAATGGTTTTCAAAGACAGAAAAGCATATTCTATTTTGACCGAAATTGCATATCGACAGGGTGACCTCGCCTCTGTCCGAGGAAGAATGCTAACTGATACCCGAGAGTTATTAGCCCTGATAAAGGCCAAATAGTAATGCGTAGACTAGCCCAACTGGCTGGGGTGAAACTGAACCCGTGATGTTCTTATAGAGGCGCGATTACTCACCTTCTTTATTATTCTATACCTTCGGCATAGATCATTCATCACTCCAATATACACAGTGTGGATCTTTGGAAGTTAGTGAGGAAGTATCTGAAGCCTTTGCTCATGGATAGTATGACTTTTTAGATTATCAGTCCTTAAAGAAGATCCGGAAACAAGTTCAGGATGACAGTGCTAGGGATCCTAGAAGGAGACCGAAATAAAGGCTAATCAGTTTATTACAGTACTTGTAGGCAATAAAAATATTCAGTTACTTTCACACTATTCGAATTTCAATGCGGTTTTAACGCACATTCTTTATAGAGGCTAGTTGAAAGCTCAAATCACATTATTACTTTAGGATTTAACAATGAATTCCAGCTCTCAATTACATCACTTAATCCCGAAATTACGATGGTTTGGGGCCGAATACCTTATAGTCGTTGTTGGTGTTTTAACCGCATTCGGGCTTAGTGCATGGTGGCAATCTCAGCAAGATGCCACTAAGGAACAGCAGTATTTAGAGCAGCTTAGTTATGAGCTTCAGACGACCGTGGATTTAATGAACGTTGCAGACTCCGTGTCCACGGCGGTTGAATTACGACAAGCAAAGGCTATTCAGTCATTCTACAAGCCGATAGTAACAGATCGGGATTCGATATATAATTGGATTGGATTTGGTGTTATCCAGCCGAATATTCCTACTCCAATTCTCGGAACAGCTAAGGCTCTAGTTTCGACCGGTGACTTCAGCCTTATTAGTAATCAATCTCTGAAGTTTGAGATTTCAAAGTTCGTCGATATGAGTGAGTTAGAATCAACTAAGCAGCTGAGGTACTTCGATATGTTTTTCGAAGCTGTATCAGTTCTTGGCGCCAACTTAAGCCCAGCGAGGCATCACACTGCTTATCATCCTCATTATCCAAGTTCGTCACTTACTGGATCACGAACCTGGTTTCCTGACGACCTTCGAAATGACAGGTTCTCACCTTCGTCCATAGAGATTTATAACAATGAACATATTCTCCGTTCATTGGTACGTATTGCAAATGCTCACGATAATGGCAGGAGATTTAGACAAGGCCATAAAGAGCGGGCTCAAAAGCTTAAAGAGCTGATTGATGCAGAATTAAGTTCTGGATCTTGAGTATCTAGGTCATTCTAGATCCTATAGCAAGCGTTTCAAGTCGGATACTGAAATCATAACAACACAGATTTCTGATACCGGCGCCATACTTTTAACTTTCAGCTAAGTAATTAATTCGGTTAATTCAACAAGAAGCCTCACCTTTTAAACACCTCGGCGTTATACAGTGTGAAGTACTCTCCCTGATACAGCCATAAACTCATTTAAAAATGTCAGTCTCACAAAAACATAATAGTTCTTTCAGTTTTCTTGGTAGAATTACTGTAGCTATCAAGGAGCAAAATTGGTTTACCGTCGCTTTAGAGGTGGTAATTGTCGTCATGGGAGTCCTGATCGCTTTTCAGATATCTGCTTGGGGACAAAGAAGTTCTGATCGTGCCAAAGAGCAGTCCTATCTATTGCAGTTGGCTCAGGACCTTCGCTAAACTCAATCAACGATACTTGTCAACAATGCCAGTATGAAGTCAATTGATGGTGCCAATTCAAAACTGCTTCATGCCTATTTACAGCCTGGCCAACCATCAGCCGATTCAATAGCCACTTGGTTTCTTGCATCGATGTGGTATAGACCGTTAACTCCTGTAACTGCCACTGCTGAAGCACTGATTGCACCAGGAGATATATCACTTATTCAAAATGATGTGTTGAGGTCCAAGATTACAGCATATGTTCCGGTAATTCAGGATCGTGTGGAGTCAACCAATAACGATATTAGTAAATGGTGGGATCAGGTTGTTAGCGTTGCCAACAGATATGATATCGCTGATATGTTCATGACTACAATGACCGCTTCTGAAATCGACTCTGCCTCAAATGCAGATCCTTACTATCGTTTACCAGTTGGTAATCGCGTCTCTAGATTTCCTGTTGATCACCAAGCAATGTTGAATGATCGACAAGCTTACAATAGTATCCGCAGCATGCTCGACTTCAAAGGTGGAATGGCTCGGAATAGGAGGATGGTTCTTGAACCGACCGTAGAATTGCTAGCTCTTTTAGAAGCTGAATTAAAACATTAGACAAGAATCTCATTCACACAAATTAAAAACGTTTCAAGTTGGATCCGCCAGCAGGCAGACATCGCTCTGACTATCTCCCCAACCTAGCGCAAGTATCCGCATGTGTTTTTTAACCCACTCCACCACTTACCGTTGAGCTCTACAATATTATAAGCGTTTCAACCGGGATGCTTTTGGCAGAGTGGCTCCGTTACTCATTTTATCCACAACATTTTTTTAGAAGAAGTAAGTGAAGTTTTTAGTAAAATGTTGAAATTAGAGATCTCGAATTCATGCCGATAGAGTTAGTTATTTATTTTTAATTATGTACCATATTTTTAAAGCATTAATATTTCTTCCGGTCATCAGTATTCTATTAATTCAGGGTTGTAACAAGTCTATACCAGACAATTGGCAATGGGAAACTATCACAACACTGGGAGAACCAACAGCACGCCATGAGGCGGGTCTTGTAGCTTACAAAGACAAATTATATTTAATGGGTGGGAGAAGAATTAATCCTACTTCAGTATTCAATCCTGTCACAAATACATGGTCGGAGAAATCGGCTACACCTATTGAATTACATCACTTTCAACCAGTAGTTTTTAACGATGCTATTTATTTGGTTGGTGCAATGACTGGTGAATGGCCAAACGAAACTCCGGTAGACAGAGTTATTATGTACTATCCAGAACGTGACGAATATGTGTATGGTCACCCCATTCCCGAACACCGACGAAGAGGTGGTGCCGGAGCTGTGGTTTACAATAATAAAATCTATGTAATCGGGGGCATTACCAATGGCCATATGAATGGGTATATACCTTGGCTTGATGAGTATAATCCCGAAACTGGCGAATGGAAGACATTGACAGATGCACCGAATGCCCGAGATCATTTTCAAGCTGTGATTGCCGATAACAAACTCTATGCGTTTGCGGGTCGTACCACTTCAAAAATAACCGATCAGGATATGGCTCTAACAGTGAGTCATGGTAATATTTATAATTTCAAAACGCAGGATTGGGAAGCTGTCACCAATGACTTGGCAATACCTACTATGCGCGCTGGTAATTTTGCTTTTAGGTGGAACAACTCAATTATTATTGGGGGAGGCGAAACTGCTGATCAAGTTGACGCCCATAGCGAGGTGGAAGCGTTTGATACCAAAACAAAATTATGGAGAAACTGGCCTTCTCTTAATCAGGGTAGACATGGAACCGGATTTGCCGTAATTGGAAACTATGTTTATACCGCTTCAGGTTCCGGAAAACATGGTGG
Source organism: Balneolaceae bacterium (assembly GCA_965212165.1). Taxonomy (GTDB): domain Bacteria; phylum Bacteroidota; class Rhodothermia; order Balneolales; family Balneolaceae; genus RHLJ01. The sequence continues at coordinate 705,421 of OZ243096.1, forward strand.
CGAACCAGAACTTAAAACCATTGAACGATTGAAATTACCTCCGATCAATTAATTATTGAAAACGGACTTTCGCCTCGTACTGTAGTTCTACTGTTGAATAAGATAAAAAATGAATCCAGAACTATTTTTCAGACATACACTTTGATACCATTGCACTTTGATATACTGCTTCTGTGACCCCTTCTTTGAAAATAGCAATTTTATCAATGCTGAAATCCTGAGAGCGCCCACTCAGATAAAGGGTATGTGTTCCTTCATCAAGTTCGTAAGTCGCATCTGAAAAAACGTGATCTATATCCTGCCTTGAATTCCAATCCCATTCCGCAAGTGTGTGGTTGAAATTTTTTTGCCATTCAAGATCATTCATTTTTACAAAAATATCATTGCACTCAGTGAAATCCTCACAAGGATGATAATTTCTAATCTTCACAGTATAATTACCCGCATTGGTTATCTTGATAGGATAGCTAATCAAGCCCTGATTATTCTTCTCAACATTGGTTTCTTTTAGCCAGGTGATATAGCCCTCGCCTGAATAATCAGCAACTTCATTTTGAAGTTCCCAACCGTCAGATAGCGGAACATCTTCAGCTTCTATTATAATAATTCCATTTTCCTCAATGAAAACACCGCCATCACAATTAGAGTAGTGGTTGGTTGTATTAAAAATGGCTAAGGACAGAACGGCCGTAACTATGATAGATATATTCATCTTAGATTTTACTAATGCTAATATTATATTCTATAAGGTCTATTTTTAAATTTAGTAAATCCAATACCATTATGCACTTCCGTTTACTGTTTCCAGTTTCCATCATCATAATGTCTAGCTTCTTGTTAAGTTGTGATTTGGGTTTATTGAATACAAAAAATGTTCAAAAAGGCCATACGCTTAGCCTTTCTTTTGAAGGCCCTATGACTTCTGAAGACGCAGACTATAATCCCTTTTTGAATTATTTATTGATGGTTGATTTTGAGCATGAGAAAGATCAAAAAACCATTCGTGGATTTTATGCAGCAGATGGAAATGCAGCTGAAACAAGTGCGACATCTGGAAATACTTGGCAGGTTCGATTCAGTCCTGACCACACCGGTACTTGGAAATATAGCGCTACTTTATTTAAAGGCGACAGTGTTTCTGTAAAACAAAATCTTGATGGGGCTGAACAAATAGAAATATCAAACAGCAGCGGAACATTTGAAGTCGTGAGCAATGGAAGCTCTGACAGAGATCTACGTGACAAAGGAAAACTCATCTCTTCAAATGGATATCTTAAATTCGAAGATTCAGGGGCTTATTTTTTGAAAGTAGGTGCTGATAGTCCTGAGAACTTCCTAGCTTTTCAGGGATTTGATAATACCTACCGCATTGCCATTAGTGATAAGGATGGCGAGGCAAAGACAGACGGCGAAATCCATCACTTTGAACCTCATATTCAGGATTGGAATACAGGGGACCCAACTTGGCAAGAGGGTAAAGGTAAGGGCATTATTGGAGCAGTAAATTACCTCGCTTCGAAGGGAATGAATGCAGTTTATTTTCTCACGTTAAACATTAAAGGAGATGGAAAAGACGTATGGATGTACTCTTCCCCTGAAGATTTTACACGCTTTGATGTAAGTAAACTGGATCAGTGGGAAATATTATTTCAGCACATGCAGGCGAAGGGAATACTTTTACACATAGTTCTACAGGAGACGGAAAATGAAACTATGTTGGATGGTGGAAATATGGGGCCTACTCGCGCTTTGTATTTTCAAGAACTCATTGCTCGTTTTGGCCATCACCCGGCATTGATCTGGAATCTCGGAGAAGAAAATGGCCCAGCGCCTTGGGTACCTACCGGTGCACAGACCGATCGTCAGCGAAAAGAGTCGGCTAAATTCTTAAAGAACCATGATCCGTATAATAACCCGGTTGTTATTCACACGCTCCCCAACGAAGACCTTAGTGCCCCTGTTTTAGATAGCTTACTTGGCTACCAGTATCTGGATGGGATTTCGCTTCAGCATCATGAAAGAACAACTGCATCTAACACCGTTGAAAGGTTAAAAGAAGAGTCAAAGAATGCTGGCCATGAATGGATGATCACAATGGATGAAATTGGAATGTGGTATACCGGAGCTAAAATGGATACCGCAGACACCAATCATCCAACGCTTACCCGATACGTTCTATGGGGTACCTTACTTTCCGGTGCTGCGGGAGTTGAATGGTATTTTGGGGCGTACAGTCCGCAAAATGATCTGACCACCGAGGATTGGAGAACAAGAGACCGGCTTTGGGAAATAACCAACCATGCAAAGCTATTTTTTGAAGAACATCTCCCTTACTGGGACATGAAACCGAATCATAATTTAGTGAATGTAGATAGTGCTTATGCCCTTATAAAAAAGGATTCACTATATGCTCTATACATTCCTGAATTTACAGAGGCCGACTTGGATTTAACAGATGCTAATGGGCAGTTTCAGGTCCGTTGGTTCAATCCTTTTGAAGGAGGTCCGCTTCAGATGGGCTCGTTGGAAAAAATAACAGGCGGTAAACAACAATCCCTGGGAGTACCACTTACGAGGCTAAATGAGGACTGGGTTGTACTGATTGAGAAAATTGAATAATAATTAGTCACTATATAAAATAATGCTACCAACTATTTCTCTTATTATCGCGGGATTTGTATCAATATTTAATAATAACCTTACAACCACTGAATCGGTGTATACACAAAAGCCGATTGATTCCGAAGCTTATTACTTTACTCCTGAAAACTACGGCATCAAAGCAGACGGAGTAATGGATGTCTCTGATGCACTTCAAAAGGCTATTAATCAGGTAAAGGAGGAAAAAAATTACGGAATACTTTTTATACCGGAAGGCACTTACCTAATTAGTAAAACCATTTATGTACCGAAAGCGGTGCGCCTCATCGGATACGGAAAAATCCGTCCGGAAATCATTTTAGGATCAAATAGTCCGGGATATCAGGCTGGAAACAGCACAGATGAAAAGTATATGATCTGGTTCACCAGTAATATGGTTACCAGCGAAAATGAACCTCAAGATGCTAGCCCGGGAACATTCTACAGTGCCATATCAAATATTAATTTCAGGATTGATGAAGGAAACCCAAACGCCGTCGCTTTGCGTACGCATTATGCACAACATGGATTTGTAAGTCATACAATAATAAATATTGGATCGGGTAAAGCCGGTATTTCTGATGTCGGAAATGAAATGGAAAACGTTCGGTTTTTAGGTGGTGATTATGGAATCATAACCGATGCTACTTCTCCTAGTTGGCCAATGATGATGGTTGACGCTTATTTTGAAGGACAGCGCAAAGCCGCTATTCAGACAAATAGTGCCGGCCTGACCATAGTGAATATACATATTAAAAATGTTCCCATAGGTCTGGAAATGCGTGAAGGTTCAACCGACCGTTTGTTTTTTGAAAATTGCCTGTTTGAAAATGTGAGCGATGCTGGAATACTCATCAATGGAACTGAGAATAGCACGAATCAAATCAATATGCTTAATATTGATGCCCGGAATGTTCCCGTATTTGCACGCTTTAGAAATTCGAACGAAGAGATAAAAGGTGAAGGAATTACCTACACGGTAAGGGAATTTGTCCATGGTCTGGTGATGGATGATTTAAATGCAGATTCGAAGTTTGAAACTATAACCGATATAGTTTCATCAAACAGAGTTCCCACTAACCTTGAACGTACTATTCCGCCCCTCCCTTCTATGGAGAACTGGGTTAATATTAAAGATCTTGGCGCTGTCGGAGATGGCGAAACTGATGATACCGAAGCTTTTCAAAAAGCCATTGCAAAACACCAAGTAATTTATGTGCCACAAGGCTGGTACCACATTACTGAGACTATAAAAATGGCTCCCGGAACAAAATTGATAGGTTTACATCCTTGGGCAACTCAGTTCATTATTAAAGAAAGTGAACCTGCGTTTAGCGGATTCGGAGGTCCTGTACCTATGGTGGAATCGTCTGTAGGTGGCGATGACATGTTAAACGGAATCGGAATTTCAACGGGCGGATATAATTATCGTGCAGTGGGTTTAAAATGGATGGCTAACGAAAAGTCACTAGTTAATGATGTGAAATTTGTGGGAGGCCATGGCGGTATGCGTCCGCCTTCAGAATCAACAGGAAATTACCGAAGACCCGAACGGCAGATCAGTGCTCCGGGAAGTCCGGTTTATGAACGAGGTATGGATGTAGCCTGGGACAATCAGTTCTGGAGTTTATGGGTTACCAATAATGGTGGCGGGACTTTCAAAGACATCTGGACAGCAAATAGTTATGCTGCAAGCGGAATGCTTGTGAGTAATACTTCTACTCCAGGACGTATATTTGCAATGTCGCTGGAACATCATCTTCGAAATGAGGCTCGTTTTGATAATGTCTCAAACTGGAAGATGTATGCATTTCAATTTGAGGAAGAGTACAAAGAAGGTATTGATGCGATTTCCCTTGAAATATCAAACTCACGCGATCTTTTTTTTGGTAACCTGTGGTTGTACCGAACCATCCGAGTTGAAACTCCTAAACGGTTTGGTATACGTCTCTGGAATTCCCGGGATATTGAACTCAGAAACCTTCGTAACTATACTCAGAAATTATGGGTTAATGAGTTTCCCGTTTGGGATGTAAATAAAGAGCTTGCCGCCTACCCGTGGCACTTTGCAAAGTTAACCATAACAGGGAATGAAGAACCGAACCTGGATTCAGATTTCCAGATAGGAAAAGTAACTCGTCTGGCGTCAGGGTTTGATTTTGCACTGGGATTAACCTCAGACAGCGAGGGAAATATATATTTTTGCGAAACCAAAAAGAGAAGAATCTATAAATGGTCGGCAGAAACACATACCGTTTCACTGCTAGCTGATTTTCCTTTCCAGCCTTTTGCATTAGCTACAGATTCAGAAGATAATTTATTAGTAGTAGCCCGATACGATCCTCAGCCCGGTTATTTGGTGAATGGTGAGCAGGAACGTGTAAAACGACTTCCAGATGATAACGAGGCTTACAGCAGTTGGGGAAACAGTGGCTGGGCTTCCTATACCTATTCGATCGATCCCGATAATCCCGACAATACTTTTAAGGTTATGCCCAGAGTTGCCACGTCTGATATAAAAGAGTTCAGTAAAACCTATTACCCTTCCGGCAGATGGCACTACACTTTTGATGATGCTGCAGTCTATTATCCCGATTCAGCCTTTGTCGCACCTGATGGAAAAACTTATATACAGGAAGTGTATGATATTGGCAGAACAGCAGACTTAACTGCTGCGGTTCCAGGGGAATCCATATATGCAATGGACGAAATTACCATGCGAACGGTAAAAATGGATGTGGGAGAAAAAGGAAAACTTTCTAATCTCAGAGAGGTTCTCCCACGCGGTCAATATAGCACAGCTGTTGATACAGACGGCAACCTGTATGTACTTGACGGACAGATTTTTGTTTACGATAAGGATATGAATGAAATCAATCGTATTAATCTTACGGAACGCCCCCTATCTATTACCTTTGGCGGTAAGGATGGAAATACCCTATTTATTACAACGGCTAATTCTCTGTTTGGTGTAATGGTAAAATAGGGCTCTGCATTTTTCATTTTAAGCTAAATACTTAATCTAGTACTTTGATAAAACTGAAAACTTTTGCCCGCTTTAACACGGGTCCTTTATATGGGATCAGATAAAAAGATCCAAGAGTAAAAGAAAGCCGATGGCGGTAATCCCTTGTATAAGGGTGCCGGTGGTATGAATTTTGTTTTGCTATTCCATAACCGGTAGACCTCAGGAAGATTTGGAGAATCAAATTGTGCTTTATCCAAAGAATGGAACACTTGTCATCTTACACGGTCACAGTTTGAGTAGAGTGTTTTCTGTTAAGTGGAATACCGCATTTCTGCAACTGTTGGAGCTATCTCTGAGGGGCCTCCAAATGATATCACAGATATTGCTGTTTCCAGAAACATGCGCAATCGTTTTTCAACTCAAGAGATCTAAGAAGACAATAAATAAATTTTATACCTTAATTCAATTAACAAAGACTTTGATAACCTTGTATTAACTCTGTTATTCAATAAAAAAATACCCATGAGACTTCTTCAAATACTTCTTATAGCTTTAGTACTACAAACAACCAATGTATATAGTCAAGACACTATAAACACAGAACCTGCATTGATAAACTCTAGTCCTGCAGATGATTTACCACCTTATATAAAACTTGTAAGCGGTTTTGGAGAACGCCCGGAGTGGTCTCATGATGGTAAATTCATTCTTTTTTTAGATAAACCAATGGGTGAAGTATTTGAATTAGAGATTGCAACAGGTATTACTCGACCAAAAACCAGACATTTTAATCATTATGGTTTTACAAGAGCCATGTATCTATCTAATGGTGATATTCTGCTTGCTGGGCCAAATGAACCTTTTGATCCTACTGATGAAGAAGAGAGATATAGAGCACGTAATATAACATGGTTGTACGTTTTGGATAAAAGTGGTGAATTACCTCCGGTACCATTAAATACAATGTGTGCTGAAGGTCCCGCTGTTTCCAGAAATAAGATGAGAATAGCCTGGACAATTCGGGATCGCCAATTACCTGAGTATGGGAAAAACAGGGCGAAGTTATTTATGGCTGAAATAGTTTATGAAGATGGTATTCCGAGATTATCGAATGAAAGAGAGATTTTTGATTCAAAGCAGTTACCCTTCACGCTTGGAGATTCAAGTCTTGAAACTCAAAGCCTGGTTCCACCAGAGGATACAAAAGTAACATTTACCGCTTATACTATTAATGAGGGAAATAATACGGATGTTTATATGTTAGATACCGAAACGGGGGAATATAAAACCATCACTAATTCTCCTTGCTGCTATGATGAGCCTGAAGGGATTTTCCCTGACGGTTTACACACTTTGGTTGAACATGGGGATTCTGGCGAAAAAGCCTGGCCATTGCTTGATCTTTATAAATTGAAACTAGATGGGTCTGGCTTAATGCAAAGATTAACTCATTTCACTAATTATAAAGGATACAAGGCCAATCAAGGTGTTATTTCTGACGATGGGAAATATATGAGTTTTCAAATCGGAAAAGATAATACTGAACCCGGTGAAGGTTTTGGTTTCCTGATTATGGATTTGGAAGAAGCAGCTAAACACTTAGAGGGTTTTAAAACGTATAATGAGTGATAAAGGCATTATTTTTTAAGTGCTTAGCTTTCGTACGTACTATTTGTATTCGTAACCTTTAACAATCGCTATATGTCTAATAATGATTATGTATAGGTAGTTAAAGGTTCGGAACATTATAAATTTTAACTCGTCTGACCGTCTACAGTTTAACAACTTCATCTTGAATAATGGATCGTTTGCTGTAACCTTAAAATTTTGTACTGAAACACTATATACATAGAATGGTCGCAAGAAAAGGAATCGTCAAACATTCAATAATTGTAATTTTTGCTCTCCTAATTGGTTGGTTTGTTTTTAAACAACTGTTCGTTAAACCTTCTATGGTGGATTCAAATATTGTTCAATCACATCTCACTTTAAAACAACATCAGGATAATGTATGGAGTGTGATATTTAGTCCAACTGATAGTATTGTGGCAAGTTCAAGTGCGGATGGAAGTGTAATGATTTGGCAAGCATATAGCGGTAAACTCCTACATAATTTAAAACACCCTATAGGAGTGCCAGCTCTTGATTTCAGTCCTGATGGTAAATACATAGCTAGTGGAAGTTATGATGGTTTGTTAAGAATATGGAGCGTTTCTAGCGGCACATTACTGCATACCTTTGGTGAAGGCCAAATTACTATCTGGGGACTTACTTATAGCCCAGATGGCATGAAAATAGCTACTGGCGGACGAAACGGGAGCGTACATTTGTGGGATGTTTTAAATGGTCAACATCGTAAGTTTATAGGTCACCAAAATGGTGATGTTTGGTCATTATCATTTACACCAGATGGTAGCAAGCTTGCAAGCGCCGGCCATGATCACTTAATCAAGATTTGGGAAATAGCATCTGGTAATGTAATCCATACAATAGATGGGCATGCAGAGGCAATTGTTTCAGTTGAGTTCAGCCCAGATGGTTCACTATTGGCAAGTGGAAGTGATGACAAAACAATAAAACTATGGCAAACTAGTAATTGGGACTTAATAAATACTTTAACTGGCGAGTCTGAAAGTGTATATGGCGTTGCTTTCAGCCCAGATGGAAAACTCTTAATAAGTGGTAGTAGAGATAAAAAAGTGTTAGGTGAAATCCTTCAATATCGCTTTGGATATTCGGGCAATTTTCGAGGTGTAACTGTTCGTTTATGGGATGTAGACACTGGAAAACTATTACAAACATTAAATGAACATGGGAATGATGTCAACTTTGTTGATTTCAGTCCTGATGGTAGACACTTTGCCAGTGCAAGTGAGGATCATACTGTTATAATATGGGCATTAAATCCAATTAATTAATCTTGTTTTAGTCAGCTACTGGATTTAACTACGACCTAAAAAAATCCTCATAAACGGACGTTTATTTTACTACTTGATTCAGCAGATTTTCAATATCACCAGGGGTCGACATAATTCTACTGAAAGTCCTCATTTTCAAATCGGGAAATGAGATCGCTATTCTGTATCGACCATGAAGCATGTGTACTTCGTCTCCCATCACCAACATCTCATAAGGTAAAAAAGCGGTGTGTTTTGGATTACCGAAATCAATAATGGGTAGAAACCTTTCTTCACCCTTTTCACCTGAAAGTGCAAAACCGTAAAGCGTTAGATCCTGATCAGGTATTTCAAGTTTATATACTAGTTCAACATTTGGCACTCCGCTTTGAATCGCAGATTCAATTTTGTCGATAGCTTCTTGGTGACTATCAAATTCCTCAAGTCTTACGCTATCATCAAATCGTGGCATACCAAACATATAACGATATTTAGCAAGCTGCCCAGCGGATAGCCCTTTACTTGATCCAAAATAGTTTCCTATAAATGTGCCTGTTGCCTCCATTGCACCTTGAAGCTTTTCTGAAAGTGTTGAATAATAATTGGAAATTTTTTCGAATTCCGCTCCGAAGTAGGCGTTGCCCCAATATTCGGGGTTTGTATATGAAACTATGGTTTTTCCATTTTCCACCGTTATTCCTAAGCGAAGAGATGCTCCGAATCCGGTTCGACCACCTACTTCTTTTACTGCACTCAGAAGCTCTTGAGAGCTGAATACAATCACCCAACGGCTTGAATCGTCCGCTGGCTGATATTGTCCAATAACCTCGATATCCTGTAGTTCAAAATTAGCTACTATTTGGCCTTTAAGTTCCGAAACACTTTCTGTGCTTTCAAGCGCTAGTATATATGGTTTTAAGTTCTGTCCGAATGCCAATTGTAGTGGTAATAGCAATAGTGTAAAAACCTGAAGTGCTTTCATTTTGATGTTGAATTTTGGTGTTCTTGTGAGCGTATTTCTCTTGTCTCTGTTGCTAAAAATCATAACACCGTTTTATGAATTGCAGATGAAGAACGGTCTTCATGATTTTTGAAAGCACCAATGAAGTTGTTATTGGTTCCTAAATAATCGAACTAGGAATAACGTATTGATTCACAACAATTATAGAGTAGCTTATACGCTAAATATGAATTGATTTGTAGAGCTATACTATTTAAATAATTAGCATGAGTGAAAAGTACTTCAATAAAATTAGCACGTCCCTTATTACCCTAGTGGTAATTTTTGTTCTATGCCATTTACTTTGGGAATATTTTAATGGTGGCGTATTAAGTCATCACCTTCTAAATCGTGCTGATTTTCCCGCAATATCAAACTGGTGGGAAATTGTTATCCTTCCTCTTCTGGCTTGGTTTTCAATAACACGAATAAAAAAACGTATCCAATTTCTGCCTGATGATGAGTCTTCAAGTAAAAAAATACCCCAAAGAATATTAATAGGCTTTTTAGGGATGTTATTTATAAGTCTATTGCAATCGATATCTTTCGAGTTTGGCTACGAAAACATCACCATGTACCTCGCCTTAGCCGTCGTATTGATCGGTCTTTTTTTGCCCATCTATCATGCAGAATGTATTCTTGGGCATGTCCTAGGGGCATCATTTACGTTTGGTCCTGTCATTCCGATCATAGGTATTGTAGTTATTGCAACCTTATCAGCTTTCTCAAACTTACTCATGAAGCCATTACTCATAAAATCTTGGGGCTTTTTAAAACAAGTTGGTACTAAATAGATACATAAAAACCAGAGCATGATTCAGGTTCTGGCTCCGGTTTTTTAATTTTTAGCTTGGTAATTATTTCTTTTAATTCAACTAAAACAGAACACCGCACTGGTTAAAAAACGAACATTACATTTCACTGAGATAAAAATGGGCATCATGAAAAAAGAAAATTTAACTAACAAAAAAGGATCACATCATGAAAATTAAAGTCGTAAGTATTCCCGTTTTAGATCAAGAGAAAGCTCTAAAGTTTTACACAGAAAAACTGGGGTTCATAAAAAAAACAGATCTTCCTTTAGGTGGAGGAAATAGATGGTTAACAGTAGTATCTAATGAAGATCAAGATGGACCTGAATTACTTCTTGAGCCTGCCCCCAATCATTTTGAACCATCAAAGGTCTACCAAAATGCTATAAAAGATGCGGGTATGCCATACACCCAATTTAGAGTAGAAAATGTTCAGGAAGAATATGTGCTATTATCTAGCAAGGGTGTTGAGTTTAGCATGGAACCAACCGTTATGGGAACCTCAAAAGTTGCTATTTTCGACGACACCTGTGGGAATTTTATGATGATCCTCGAAATGTTATAAATTGAGTTTCTGAAAGTTAATGTTAGCTTTCATGATTTTTTGACTATCTGTTAAAAAAAGTACTTGCAAACTATGCCCCCATTACTGATACTACGATCAGAATCAGGGCAGTGGATAATGCCTCATTACCCTTAAATAATGGGTGGCGGATATGCTTAATAAATGGTTTAAAGCAGCGGAACATGTTTTACCTGAAACGGGACTAGCGCATGATGAATATTTCAATGCGCTTCGCAAAAAAGAATACAACCGACTCGATAAAGATGGACATGTATACCTCGACTATACAGGTGGAAACCTCTATGCACAATCACAATTAGAAAAGCATTTTAAGCTACTAAAAGAACATACTTTTGGGAATCCCCATTCTACTAACCCCACTTCACAGCTTGCCACTAATCTGGTGGATGAAGCCAGAGATCAAGTTATTAGATTCTTTAATGCTGAGGACTATCACTGTGTTTTTACCTCAAACGCATCCGGGGCACTCAAAATCGTAGGTGAATGTTACCCATTCGATAAAAATGGTCAGTTTCTGTTGTTTACCGATAACCATAATTCTGTAAACGGGATCCGCGAATATTGTAAACGAGCGGGTGGTCAATTCGATTTTGTTCCTATGAATATTGAGGATCTAACCGTATCGGAAGATGACCTGGATCAACTACTTTCGGGCTCCGATAAGGATAACAAACTATTTGCCTTTCCAGCACAGTCTAATGTATCTGGAATCAAACACGATCTAAACTGGATTGAAAAAGCACAGGATAAAGGCTGGGATGTACTTTTAGATGCGGCGGCTTTTGTACCGACTTCAACATTGGATCTCAAAGAACATCAACCAGATTATGTTTGCCTTTCCTTTTATAAGATGTTCGGCTACCCGACCGGAATCGGATGCTTACTTATTAAGAAAAGTTCATTCGCTAAACTAGAAAAGAGATGGTTTGCTGGCGGTACTGTTAAGTTAGCCTCCTCCATTGCTCCTTTCCATTTCCTTACAGATAACTATGAACGTTTCGAGAACGGAACCCTTAGCTATTTAGAAATACCAGCTATTTCTACTGGCCTTGATCACCTTGAAGATATCGGAATGAACCGACTGAGCGAACGAGTAAAATCGCTGGTGCAGTATCTGCATAATGAGTTAAAGCACCTTGAACATAGTAATGGGGAGAAACAGTTACATATTTTTGGATTACCGGGCAGTGATCAAGCTGGTGGTACAATGATTATTACTTTTCGAAATCCCGATGGCTCTAAGATTGATTTTGAAAAAATTGAGGAATTGGCCAATGAAAAGAAAATTTCAATTCGTTCAGGTTGCTTTTGTAATCCTGGATTGGATGAAACAACGAACTGTCTAACCACGGACGAAATCGCTGGTTATTTTCAAAATCGTGAAACCGGTGATTATCACGATATGATTGAAACACTCCACAAAATGCGTGGAGCAACACGTGTCTCGGTTGGACTGGCGACAATTCAGAAGGATTTAGATATATTTATCGATTTTGTGAGCGGACTAAAAGACAGAAGAATTTGAATCATCAGATGTGTTTGTTTTGAAAATCTATTAGAAATAATGTTTTCAGAAAATAGGTTTACAAAGACCAAAAAGATTACGCCATTAATTGTATTAATACGTTTCAACATGGAATTCTAGGCCCATACTCAGGTAGTATGGATCGTTAGATTTTTAATCAAGACTGACCCAGATTTGAAACTGCATTTGTATATACTAAGTAAATATCATATAAATTATTTTAACTTTCGCAACCAAATCATATTTATGAGAACCAATTGAAAACCATATGAAGATCATAAAATATTTTTCCAGTTTTATCGCACTCGTTTTTGTCGCATTTAGTTTGCAAGCACAAGACACTAACGCTAACAAAATTCTCGCTGATTCCAAGGAGGCGTTTAATAGTCTGGAAGATTTCGGCACAGATTTAATATTCACCATTGATAACCCAGCTGCGAATGAGACTGTAACGACATCAGGAACCGTCATAATCGCAGGTGATAATTACCGGTTTCTGTATGAATCAGTACACGTGTATTCAAATACTAGATATTCTTGGCATATCGACATGAAGGAAGAAGTAATAACCAAAATGGATTTTGATCCTGATGACGGAGTATTACATGATATGTTCTATAAAGTTTACCAGGAGGATGCAAAACCCCACTATGATGGACTGGAAGACAACCTGCACAAAATCACTCTGTTTTGGAATCATGACCAATCAGAATATATCAATGCAGAAATATGGGTCCACGAATCCACTAGAATCATTGAAAATGTAGTATTTTTGGCACGAGATGGAACAAAATTGAACTACAACTATTCAAATATACAAACTAATACTGGAGTGGCTGCCTCAACTTTTGAGCCAGACCTTAAAATAAAATACAAGGGATTTCGCGTCACCGATTACACTGAATAACACCAAATACTTCCATTTCCGTGTTGTTTATGTATCAAAGTTAGTTGCGCTGAAAAAAGAATGTATATTCATTCAGAAATTAAGAATACTATTATGTTTTTAACACTAATCCCAAACTTCTCGCCAAATTTTCCTCCCATCAGAAACGAAAATTAGCGCCTTATCTCTGCTTGTAAAATAGAGCTCTGTTCCTGTTTCTTGAATTCTTAGAATTGCTTCTGGATGAGGATGTCTAAAACGATTTCGCTCAGCTAATGAAACAACAGATATGTCTGGGCTTACTTCATTTAAGAATTCTCTTTCAGAACTAGTTCGGCTTCCATGATGACCTACTTTTAAAAAATCTGTGTCGAGTATTTCTCCGTAATTCTCTATGAGTCGGCGCTCTTGGTCTTCACCTGCATCTCCAGTAAATAAGAACTCAGACTCTCCAAATATCAGATTTAGGATGACCGAATGTTGATTGGGATCGCTATTGTAGCGCGGCCCTTCTGGACCAAGAACAAGTATTAAAAGTGCTGGATCTATGAATATCTGATCACCAGCATTTACTGAGGTTATTTCTATTGATTTTGATTTCGCTAAATCTAGATAGTTATGGTATAAATTTGATTCATACTCGTATCCTGAATTATAAATGGTTTCAATTTCAATGCCTTGCATCAAGCTCAAAATTCCTCCAATATGATCGGCATGAGGATGACTCAGAATAACAGCATCAAGTTTTTCTATTCCTGCTTCTTTTAAATAGGGAAGGATTACGGATTCTCCACTATTAAACCCGGGACTCCAAATACCGGCATCAATTAAAATATGTTTTCCATTTGGTGTTTGAATATGAGCTGCGTCACCTTGGCCGACATCAAATATTGTAATCTGTAATTCTGGTTTCTCAAACTTTTCAATAATTGCTTCTGCCAGAATCAGCCCAAATAAAAAGAGCCCTACTGTCAGCCATTTCCATCGAATTTGTGGTGTTCTCCAGCTTGCAATAAGTAAAACTAAAACAAGCCAAAATGGAAAAAGAAGAATACTTGGTAGGCTTGCTTTCATCCACGCCCAATCTAAACCTGATGATATCAGTACAAAGGAATTCATGCCCATTAAAAAAATCTCGGAGGGAGTATTTAGAATAATACCTATAGATGGAAATACACTAGAAATTATCAAACACAGAAGAGAGAAAGGAACCATCAATCCCAATAGAGGAACAAAAAGCGCGTTCGCAATCGGACTTATTAATGATACTTCGCCAAAGTAGAATACCTGAATAGGATATAACCCTAACTGAACAACGATTGATATTATTACTACCATCAGTGGCTTTGCATACCATCGTAGCCGAAGCCAATATGGAAGTGTGTGTTGGATAATAGGAAGTACCATAAGAATAATAAGAACTGCAGAAAATGAAAGCTGAAAACCAACTTCAAATAATTGTGCCGGATTTATAATTAATAGAACTAGTGCAGCAACTCCGGTTAGATTTATGGAATTAGGGGATTTGTTGAAGAGTTTTCCAAAAGTAAGTAACCCAGCCATAACAGACGCTCGAACTACAGAAGCTGAAAAGCCAGTTAGTCCGGCATATCCATAAAGTATGAGCAGTAGTATTAGTAAACCTGTTATCCTACCAAATTTCTTCGACCAAAAGAATGGAATTATAAACCAGAAAGGAGCAATAATAAAGCCAACATGGAGTCCAGAAACCGCCATAATATGAGACAATCCCGCTCTAGCAAAGGCCTGTTTTGATGCGCCTTCTAAATCTTGTTTATATCCTAGAAGTAATGCTTTTGCTATTGGAGCGGTTTCATTACTGAAGTTTTTATCCACTAATGTTAACGCTCTTATTCGCCACCAACTCCAGGCTAATATACTGGTAACTGGATTTTGATTCCGTACACTATCAAGCCGAACTTGAACGCTAATTCCTCTTCTTTTTAAATAGGATTTATAATCAAATTGATAGGGATTTCTTTTCTCTGAAATGGGAATAATTGTTCCATTGAAACTGATACTATCTCCTTGTATAAAATCTGTTTTCAGATCAATCAAGACCCTTACTTTGAACGGTTCATTTGATTGTATATGTTCGCTAATCTGCGTTTTTTTGATGGAGATATCAGCTCGAACTTTTCCTTCAGAATTTCTACCAATATGTTCAATTATTCCTGAGAAGATCATCTCTTCCCAAGGTGAAACCTTTATGATTTGAACAATTACTGGTTCTTCTTTTTGCAGATGAACTTGATACCAAAACCAGCCAAATAGAAAAACTAGAACGAGAAAGAGCAGGGTTAGCGCTCGTGTGATATGAATATTCAATAGCTTTCCATTTCTCCATTCAAGAATTAGAAGACCTATTGCGCTAGCCACAAATAGAATTGAAATAATGAATAGGTTCGGCCCAAACCATTTTGATGCTAGAATTCCACCAATCAATAGTAGAACTAGCCTTATGGCTGGGTATTGAGCAAATGGAATTCGATATGATAATCTAGACGACACATAGAGTAAGACCTCTTAGTCAGTAAATCCTTACAAAAAGTTTATAGCTCGGGAAGATTTTTTGTTGGATCGTCTAAAACTAAAATCCAATCGTTGTCTTTTCCTGAGGTTGGCGGGGTAAAAGTTACACTAGAAACCCCAAACGTCAAGACATCATCTCTCTTAGTAGAACCATCCCTTGGATTAAACCACGTCGACTCTAACAAATCATTTAGTTTTGTCATATCAACTTTTATAGGCTGACCAACTGAAGCATAAAATAGACTAAATGATTGACCACTCGCTTGAGCAGCAAGTATATAGGTGCTGTCTTTTGGGTTGTCGCCGAGAATTAATGTTTGATCAGGAATAAGTTTATGAAACGGTCTTTTAGTGAATAGCTCATTAACATGCCGCATATCATCTGCACCGGGTCTATCTAATGATTCTATCCAATCAAAAAGTGCTGGAATGACAAAATCTTCCCCTTTTTCAAACATCTGCCAAACAGCATTATTTCCATACGTATATCCCGCCGATCCACTTAGAAAATTCCAATAAGCAAACACTCTAACATCATGTGCAGTAAAAAATCCTTTTTTAAAAAAAGAGCCGTCAATAATTAAATTATTTTCGTTTAAAGAGCCTTTTGGTGACCTTTCTTTGGGTAACTTACTGAAATCAATGTACTTCCAAAATTCAATGCCAATATCCTCATAACCAGGTTCTCCATCTATCGTTGGCTTGATGGGATTTTTAGCTCGATCACTTTCAGCATATCTATACACACTTTCAAATCTTTTAGAGTGTCCACTTTGATACATATTAAAATCCAGCCATTCTTTATCATGAAAATATGTAGAAGATGAAGACGCTCCTCTTGGGTGATACGTGATTAAGTGATTCCCTTCATCACCTTTTTTTAGGCCAACTGCCATGGCATCCCAAATTTGTTCAATTTCTTTATTTGCAGGATTTCTGTCCCCACCCAAAATCCAAATGATGGGTTTCTCTTTATATCTATTTCCCAAAATTTGACCATAAATTGCGGCGGTTTCTTTATCGAATATTATTGGACCTGCACCAGGATTGTTGGAAAATACTTTATCTCCCCAAGTAGGAAGCATTCCAATGTAAAGCCCAAGTTCTTCTGCTTTATTAACAATGAAATCAACGTGCTTAAAATATTTCTCGTTGGGTTGGGTAGGATCAAAATCAATAAACGGAAGTTCTCCATAAGCATTTGGTGTTCGAATTCCATCATTTTCAGATAATACCACTGCCTGAATAACCGTGAAATTTTTTTCGGCTCTGTTTTCTAAATAATATGTTGCTTCTTCACGATCTAAATCATGAAATAAATCCCAAGCCGTATCACCAATCCATAGAAAGGGATTTCCCTCCGAAGTTTCTATATATCTGCCGTTTTCACTGATTTGTAAGGTTGGATTTTGAAACGAAAAGAGACCAACGAGTAAAGCTATTAATGATATTACCATCTGTTATATTTTACTTAAAACGATATCAATTCTTGGCTCATTTTAAGTAATTCGAATCTATATTCCATAAAAAAAGCCCGAACAAATGCTCGGGCTTTAATTTTGAGTGATTAATTATCCTACTTTTTCTTTATTAGCTAGTAGTGCGCTATCGAAATCTATTCCTTTAATTGGAACAAGTTTCATAGTGTCATTATCCCAGTCGATTCTTCTGCCGAGTTTATATGACAAGCCCGCCATATGAGAAGTAATTGCTTCTTCAAAGCCTGCTTGAATATCACAACTTGGAGTTCCACCATTTCTGATACAGCTTAACCACTCACGTAAATGTAGATGCGTTGAGTCAACTCGCTTCCCATCTCTATACGTCCAAAGAAGTCCTTTGTCTGCAAAGTATTTTGTTGTAGCTGAGCTTATTCCATCCACTTCGTTTGCTGTTGGATCGTAGTTATAAATGGGTACACCCGCTTCCATTGTTCCATTTTCAATATCTTCCTTAAACCGTGTTGTTCCACGATCTACATAAATTGATAAACTATTACCTAACTCCATAGTCGCATCATGTCCCATCAATAGCGTTTTTCTGCCGTAGGTATTCCCTAATGTTGCGCTATAAACAAGAGTCATGCCTTTCACTTTATCAGGCGGTTGACTGCTACCTGTTAAAAATTCAGAATAGTCCATATTTGCCTGAAATACATCTGGTACATTCCTTCCATCTCTATGTGTATAAATTCCCCCGGATGACATTACAGAATTAGGAATGCCCATTTTTAGAACACAATTAATTCGATCGTAATCATGTGAAAGTAAGTCGCCAGATAAACCAGAGCCATAAGCCCACCATTTTCTCCATCTAAAAAAGTGTTCGAGATTAAACTCAGTCATTGGTGCATTACCAATAAACTGTTTCCAATCAATGGTTGTCGGATTGGCTGCTTCATGTATATCATATTGCCATGCGCCATTATCATCATTGCGATTTGTATTAGCTTGAATCAGGGAAACATGACCAAGAATATTCTTTTTAATGATATCCTGAGCGGTTAAGAAACTTTGTGTTTGCCTATGTTGATGACCTATAGCAAATACTTTATCCGACTCTTCCGCCACTTCTTTTAATTCATAAGTTTCTTTTATGTTATGTGTCATTGGTTTTTCTACATACACATGTTTGCCAGCTTTTAGTGCGGCAATTGCCATTGGCGCATGCCAATGATCGGGTGTGGCGATGATAACAGCGTCAACATCTGAACTATCTAAAAGCTCTTGATAGGTTCGGTAGCGCTTTACTTTTATGGTGTCTGTACTAAATGAATCAACTGCATCAAGAGCTCTAACATCAAATACATCACATATCGCTGTTATCTGAACATTTAAATCTTCTTGCACAAGAAAGCTTGCTAACTGTGTGTTTCCTGGATTATTCTTTGCCTCTTCAGCTTTGTCGTTAAGCCATCCTTTTTGCGCAAAACCAATTGCTCTACATAATTGTGGTCCTCGTATACCAAATCCTATTACTCCAATTCGCACCGGATCACCAGCCATAGATCCAGAAAGTGGTGGTGGTGAAGCTGATATATTTAATGTTTTAAGAACACTTTCTCTGGATTGTGATTGTTGACTGGTTTTTCTGGCACCTGCCCACCAAACTGCGCCAACTACTGGTGCACCAGCTATGCCTTTAAGAATATCTCTTCGCGACCAGGTTTTTTTATTTTCTTCTGACATGACTAAGTAGTTTTAAGATGAGTAGAGGACTTCCAAAATATTCCTAGCCCAAAGAATGAGCCTGTAGGAATCATATACAGAACAAATAGAGCAGCTGCCTCAATTAAGTTCTTATTAACGATCCAATAGTTTCCCTCAGCACCAAGTTGTGTTGAATTCATAAAGGCAGGATGAGCCAAGTAATAAAGTAAGAGTAGAATTATACCAAGTAGCGCCCCTTGCTTTTCAAAAAGACCAAGAATGAGTGTTAGCCCTACTAGAATTAAGACAATTATATTAGCTGCATCTATAATCCCAATTAGTGTATCTCCAGCTAATAATTGGTAGAACCCTGTTAGTGTTTCTGCACTTACTAAATATGCTTTTGCAGACCAACTTGGATTGTAAAATTTCAAAACTCCTTCATATAGGAAATGCCATCCTATTAATACACGCAGGAGTGTAATTGCAGACATGGCATTCTTTGGGAGTGGGTTGTTATCATTCATAATAAATACTCCATTGTACTTTGCTGAAAGTTGTCGCAGTTCAGACGTTATGCATCAATTTTCTCTTTTTGAGTGAATATTGTATGAAGAAGAAAGCCCCTAAAAATACCTTTAGCCATTTTCCTTCTTTTTGATTTAATTCTAAGCCAACCAAATTATTTTCTTATGCCTGAATCAAAAAAAGACCTTTCTAAAGCCTCTATAAGTAGAAAGAAATTTATTAAAAACGTTGGCATTGCCAGCGCTGCGTTTACCATAGTTCCAAGACATGTCTTAGGTGGTCCAGGGTTTACTGCACCAAGCGATACCTTATATATTGCGGGCATTGGCGCAGGTGGCAAAGGCTATGGCGACATGCGTGCTTTTGCGGAACACCCTCAGGCGAAAATTGCTTTCTTTTGCGATGTAGATGAACGTCAAACTGAACGGGCACGTACTGCTTTTCCAGAAGCTAAGTTTTATAAAGATTACAGAGAGCTTCTAGATAAAGAACACAAGAATATTGATGCAGTGAGTGTTTCAACACCCGATCATATGCATGCTGTGCAAGCAATGGCGGCAATGCAACTTGGTAAACATGTATATGTTCAAAAGCCTTTAACTCATGATATTTATGAGGCTAGAATGCTTACAGAAGCCGCAGAAAAGTATAAGGTTGTTACTCAGATGGGAAATCAAGGTTCTTCTGGTGATGGGGTCCGTCAGTTAATTGATTGGTATGAAGCTGGAACAATTGGTGAAGTGCACACCGTGTATGTTTGGACTAATCGCCCCGTTTGGCCACAAGGAATTCCGTGGTCTAGAAATAAAACACCTATTCCAGACGGGCTTGATTGGGATTTATGGCTAGGAACTGCTCCCAAAAAGAACTTTGTTGAAAATCTGGTTCCATTTAATTGGAGAGGCTGGTGGGATTATGGTACTGGTGCTTTGGGCGATATGGCTTGTCATTTGATGGAGGCTCCATTTACTGTTCTTGGCTTAAATTATCCAGAAGCAGTAGAGTGTAGTGTAGGTAGTGTTTATACCGGGGCATTTAGGCGTGGTTATTTTCCGGAAAGTTGTCCTCCTTCTTCCCATATTGTTCTTCGTTTTCCAGAAAGAGATGGCAAACCGGCCGTTAAAATGCATTGGATGGATGGCGGCATTAAACCAGAGCGCCCAGAAGAGTTAGGGCCAAATGAAGTTATGGGCGACGGAAATAGTGGGGCTATTTTAGTTGGTACTAAAGGAAAAATGATGTGTAGTGAATACGGTTATGATCCTAAACTTTTACCTACTCCATTAACTGAACAAACTGTTGTCCCTCAAACTGTTGATCGTGTACCTGAAGGACATTATCAGCAGTGGGTAAATGGATGTATTGCAGGATATGGGAATACTAAATTAAGTTCTTCTTTTGATATTGCAGGACCTCTAACCGAAAGTATTTTGATGGGGAATCTAGCTATTCGAAGTCATGACATTCAGGAGCAATATGTAGACGCCGAGGGTCGGGATAGAACGAGATACCCTGGTAGAGGAATTCAATTACGTTGGGATGGTCCAAATATGAAGATCACTAATTTTGAGCCAGCTAATCAGTTTGTGAAACGAGAGTATAGAGAAGGATGGAGCCTCGGTGTTTAGGTATATAAAAAAAGCCCGAACTATTGCTCGGGCTTTTAAACTTTCTAATAGCCTATCTCTTATTCAGACGCTACAGGTGTTGCAACTATTTTAAAGATTCCTTGACCTGTAATACCAGCATATATTGTTCCGTCAGGAGCTTGCTTTAGACTACGAACTCTACCTATACCTTCTACCAATTTCTCGGTTCCAGTAACTGTATTTCCATCAAGTTTAACCAATTCTATGTAGTTAAATTTTAGTGATCCAACTAGTACATGGCCTTTCCAGTGTGGGTATTTGTCGCTAGTTACAAAAGTCATTCCAGACGGTGCAATTGATGGAACCCACTTAATAATTGGTTGTTCCATTCCTGCACGAGCGGTGTCCTCAGCAAATGGAGTTCCATTATAATTAATACCATAACTGATAATTGGCCAACCATAGTTTTTACCTGGCTCAATAATATTTAGCTCATCGCCGCCACGTGGTCCATGCTCATGTGCCCAAATTTGCCCTGTAGCAGGATTCATTTCCATACCTTGTGGATTTCTATGTCCGTATGAGTAGATCGCTGTTTTAGCGCCAGCTTCATTAACAAATGGATTGTCTGAAGGTATAGATCCATCATCCATGAGGCGGTAAATTTTACCTGCATCTTTTGTGATGTCTTGAGGTAATTCATCTCTATTACCACGATCACCTATAGAAAAGAATACATATCCTTCTTTATCAAACTCAATTCGTCCACCGTAATGAACCCCTCTAGTTGTATTTGGAGTAGCTTTGTATAATGTCTCAGTATTGCTGAGTTCATCATTCACTAATTTTGCACGAATGAGTGATGTGTTTGCACCTTCACCACCACCGTTACTTGACGAATAAGTAAAATAGATCCACCCATTCTCGTCATAGTTTGGGTGTACACGCACATCTAAAAACCCACCTTGGCCATTTGCATAGATATCATTTGGCAATGAAGATGAAGGAACTTCCATTAACTCACCATTTCTGAAAATAAAGAGCTTTCCTCCTCTTTCAGTTACTAACATATCACCATTTGGAAGCCATGCCATTCCCCAAGGAACTTCGATTCCACTTGTTACTAGTTCATATGAGTATTCTAAATCGGGAAGTGGAGCTTGTTCAGTTTCTCCAGCTGATGTGCATCCGATTAATATTGCTGCAATAAGTAATACGTATTTCATTTTTCCTTTTTTTGTTGATTTTCGTCAGTTAAAAATAATCGTCCTATTGGCGGTTACCAAAGTTTTTCTTTGTATGTGTTTCCAAACCGCTCTTGATAGCACTAGAGTTTCCAAATCTCGTCCTTTTCTTATAAGGCTTTCCACATCATCACGGTGAGTTACATGTACAATATCTTGTTCAATAATTGGTCCCTCATCTAAATCTTCCGTTACATAATGACTTGTGGCGCCTATTATCTTTACACCACGTTCATATGCTGAATGATATGGTCTTGCACCAGGAAATGCTGGAAGAAATGAATGATGTATGTTTATTATCTGATTTCTAAACTGATTAATAAACTCTTCTGAAAGAATCTGCATATATCGACCTAATACAATTAAATCAATTTCTTTTCCTTTTAAGAGCTTAATCTGCTTCGCTTCCTGTTCTTTTTTATTCTCTTTTGTAATTGGTATGTGATGGAATTCAATTCCAAATTTTTTAGCCGTATCACTTACTTCTTCTTGATTACTAATAATAATAGGGATATCAACAACCCATTCTTTGGTTTGCCAGCGCGCTAAAATATCGAACAAACAATGTTGTTGTTTTGAGACAAATAACGCCAGCCTTTGCCTTTTACTAGTCAAATGAAGGTTCCAGTTCATTTTAAAAGCATTTGCAATTTCTTCTTCAAAACTAGCCTCCACCTTATCTAGATCCACATCAAACTGATTTAAATCCCATGAAACACGCATATAAAACTTCTGCTTTACTGAATCTGTGTGTTGATCTAAATCTAGAATATTACCGCCATGTACTAGTATATATTGCGTAACAGCTGCAATAATTCCGGGTTTATCCGGACAATGGATTAGTAATATCGCTTCGTTTTTGGGCATCATCGGTAAAGAAATTGACGCAACTCATCAACATTCATAAAACCTGTTCTCTGTTTAACCTGGTTGCCATCGGCGTCTAAAATTAGCGTGCCAGGAAATACAAAAACACCTTGACTTTGTGCCCATTCCCGCGACATAATCTGCTCGCCGTTGAATGTGATCATCTCTTCAGAATTGCCGTCTACTTTAGCTGGAATATAACCTGCATCTAATACCGTTCTTACCGTTGAGTCTGGATAAACGTCACGCTCCATAGCTCTACAATATTTACATCCTACCTCAAAAACATCCACTAATATAAGCTTCTGTGTTTCTCTAGCTTCTTCTTGGGCCGCTGCTAATGTTCTCCAGTCAGGGGCATTTTCGATTTCTAGTGGTGCCGTATTACTTAGAACATTGAAGAGATACACTCCAATAAAGACCGATATTATCCCAGTTATAATAATTTTTTTACTCATTCTAATTACAATGTCTTTCTAAATAATTGAATCTTAAAAATAATATCTTTGAGGATAGTAAACGAACTTGAATTTAGATTAATGCCTGAACCAATAGAATCGTATAAACTTGGTAAAATCCAAGTAACCGTTACTCCTACAGAAAGACCCAACAAACTTCTTATCGAATGTTTTGATGGTGAATTTAAGTCCTCTTTTACAGCAAGTGAATACGAATTCAAGAACTACCGACGACTCATGAATCAACGAATCACTCTAGCTTATTCTGAAGGTAGAGAAGAGTCTTAAATACTTACCATTGCAAATACCGCTATAAAGCTAAGTACAGATAGTACAAGCCCTATCATAAAAATATTATACGATACTCGAAGTAGCGTATATTTTTTTGCAAGTACGACTCCAAGTCCATGAATATCGCGCGCCATATTATCATATAGTCGGTTACTATCAACCATTAACTCTTCCAGTCCTTCAACATAATCTTCTCTTGGCATTGTGTAGAAATTTCCAAAAAATAGAATATTTGCTCGGTTTTCTCGGACATCTTCAAGACTTACGACCTCCTTGCTAACTCTTGGGCGAGCAGAAAGTACTGCATATACCATAGAACCAAGACAGGTAAGAAGCAGAACTGCTGTTGGGATTAGCAACCACGGGTTGGAATCAATTTTTGGCGAAATAGATGCAATTATGATGGATATAATGATACCATTAATACTAATCATCATATTAGACTTATTATCAGCTATTCCACTTAGTGATATGTGGGTTCGGTACGTGGTTCGGAACATATCCGAAATTCCTCGCTTAACTGATCCTAGTTTTTTCTTTGGGGTAGTATCTTCACTCATTGTATATGCTTTTGACTTGTGAGAATATAGAGATTTAATGAAACTTTACCTTCCAATATATTAGTTGTTGTAACAACTTTTTATCTGCGTTAGAACTTATATTTATATATAATTGAACAAATGCCTAATCAACTTTTTGAATCATGCCCATTTATCATCGCTTAGGAAAAATCCCGCCCAAAAGGCACACTCAATTTAGAAAACCCGACGGTACACTTTATTACGAGCAATTGTTCGGCACAATTGGATTTGACGGAATGTCAATGCTATCCTATCACTTGCATCGCCCAACAATGATTCGTGAAGTAGGAACACCTATAGATGTTAGTCCTAAGATTGCGGTCGACAATAATATGAAATCGATGATGCTGAAAGGCCTCGATATTAAACCTGTGAATGATTATTTAGAGTCACGTGAAGCAATTCTTACGAATAGTGATGTAACTCTTCATCTTGCCGCGCCAAAGAAATCCCTTACAGATTATTTCTATAAGAACACCGATGCAGACGAGCTGATATTTATTCATAAAGGTAGGGGAACACTCCGCACTTTTATTGGAAATATTGATTTTGAGTCGGGTGATTACTTATTGATACCTAGAGGTATTATTTACCAAATTCGTTTTGATGATGAGGAAAATCGACATTTTATAACCGAGTCTTATTCTCCTATTTACTCTCCAAAAAGATATAGAAACTGGTTTGGTCAGTATCTAGAACATTCTCCATATTGCGAGCGCGACCTGAAACTTCCTACAGAGCTTGAGACTTTTGATGAAAAAGGCGAGTTTTTGATGAAAGTGAAAAAGCAAGGAATGATTCACGAACTAACGTACGATTCACATCCTTTTGATGTAATTGGTTGGGATGGATATAGCTTCCCATATGGGTTTTCTATTAAAAACTTTGAGCCAATTACAGGTCGTGTACATCAGCCACCACCCGTTCATCAAACTTTTGAAACATCTACCTTCGTTGTTTGTTCATTTGTGCCAAGGTTATATGATTACCATCCCCAAGCAATACCATCACCTTATCACCATTCTAATATCGATTCAGATGAGGTGATTTATTATGTAGATGGAGATTTTATGAGCCGAAATCATGTCGAACAAGGCTATATTTCTTTACATCCTGCCGGGATTCCTCATGGTCCACATCCAGGCGCATATGAAGCAAGTATTGGCAAGAAAGAAACCAAAGAATGGGCAGTTATGGTTGATACTTTTAAACCACTTAAAGTCACCGAAAATGCTCTAAAGATTGATGATGGAACTTATTATCAATCATGGTTGGAAGACAAATAAATTTTATGAATAATAAACTAACTACTTGGGTTGAAATCCCAGAACATTCAGACTTCTCTATCTACAATTTACCTTTTGGTATCTTTTCTACTACCGAACATACAAAACGGGTTGGAGTTGCTATAGGTGAACAAATTATTGATTTAGTTGAGGTTTTTGAGCTTGGTATCTTTGATGGATTGTCCATTACTAAGTCGGTTTTAATAACCCCTTTTTTGAACGACTTCATTGCTCTTGGAAAAGCGTCTACAAACGGTGTACGAGAGCGCTTGCAAACTCACTTATGTGATGAACGCTCTCCCTTAAAGACTTCGTCTCGAGTTTTTGTTGATCAAAGTGAAGCTACAATGCATTTACCTGTTCTGGTTGGTGATTATACCGATTTCTATTCCAGCATCGAGCATGCTACCAATGTTGGAAAAATGTTCCGTGATCCTGAAAATGCATTGCTACCAAACTGGAAGCATTTACCAGTTGGATATCATGGTCGAGCTTCTTCAATCATCGTATCTGGTAAAGATATCCATCGCCCTAAAGGTCAAACCAAACCTGCAGATGGAGCGCCGGTTTTTGGCCCTTCTCAACGAATGGACTTTGAATTAGAGATGGGTTTTATCATAGGAAAAAGAACGGATCTCGGAGAGTCTATTTCAACCAATAATGCCGAAGACTATATCTTTGGGATGGTTTTGTTTAACGATTGGTCAGCAAGAGATATTCAAAAGTGGGAATATGTTCCTCTTGGTCCCTTCCTCGGAAAAAGCTTTGCCTCTTCTGTTTCACCGTGGGTAGTCACCCTCGAAGCGTTAGATAATTTTAGAACTGCAGGACCAGATCAGGATCCAAAAGTACTCCCTTATCTAGAATATTCGGGATTAAAGAATTACGATATCAATTTAGAAGTTCAAATCGAATCTGAAAATAGTTCTGAGCCAACAACTATCTCAAATTCCAATTTTAAGTATATGTATTGGAATATGGCACAGCAGCTTTCTCATCACACTATTAATGGTTGTAATGTAAATGTTGGAGATTTGATGGCTTCTGGAACAATCTCTGGAAAGGATGAGAACTCCTATGGTTCAATGCTTGAACTTTCATGGGCTGGATCAAAAACCATTGTGTTAAAAAATGGTGAGGAAAGGAAGTTTCTAAAAGATGGAGATACTGTAATTATGAAAGGCTTTGCTGAGAAAGATGGTACTCGAGTAGGCTTTGGAGAAGTTCGTTCAAAATTATTACCCGCAAAGTAATGAGTGAAAAAAACTATAAATCTATAGACCCAAATGAACTGTCTATTGCTGATAGACAGGGCTTTCTTTCCTCAGCTGTTGCTCCGCGACCCATTTGTTTTGCAAGTACTATAGACAAAGAAGGGAAAGTTAATTTAAGTCCTTTTAGCTTTTTCAATGTTTTTTCTTCAAATCCTCCTATCCTAATCTTTTCTCCTGCACGTCGGGGCCGTGATGGTACTGTAAAGCACACTTATGAGAATGTTTTGGAAGTTCCTGAAGTATGTATCAATATTGTGAATTACTCTATGGTTGAACAGATGTCGTTGGCAAGTACTGAATACGAAAAAGGTGTTAACGAATTTGTAAAAGCAGGCTTTACTGAAATAGCTTCTGACGTAATTAAACCGCCAAGAGTAGCTGAAAGCCCTGTTAGTTTTGAATGCACGGTAGATGATGTAATAGAGTTAGGTAAACAAGGTGGCGCTGGTAACTTGGTGCTTTCTAGAGTTCAGAGAATACATATAAACACTAATTTTCTCACTGAAGAAGAGAAAATTGATACTACGAAACTCGATTTAGTAGCTAGAATGGGTGGAAATTGGTACACACGAGTAACGAATGATTCTCTGTTTGAGATACCAAAACCAATTCGCACTAAAGGTATTGGTATTGACGCCCTTCCTGTAAACATTAAGACCAGCCAAGTGCTTTCAGCTAATAACCTCGGGCGCTTAGGAAATGTAGAAGAACTTCCATCAAAAGAAGAAATTGAAGCTGTTCAAGATCAACTAGACGTTATTGGAATTACAAGATCTTTTGCAGGGGATGAGCGTACTTTAAAAATTCACGAATTAGCTAAATCTGTTTTGGAAGATGGAAACACGAAACAAGCATTAGCCATTTTGTTATCCGAATCACTATGAGTGATCAAGATCAGATACTTTGGAGGCCTTCCCAAGACTTCATAGACGAGTCTAACCTTAGGAAGTTCGAAATCTGGTTAAAGAAAGAGAAAAACCTATCCTTTGAATCTTATTCGCAACTATGGAACTGGTCTAACAATGAATTAGAAACCTTCTGGAAATGTCTTTGGGAGTATTTTGAAATAATTTCTTATTCAAAATATGAGAATGTAATTAGTTCATTTGATATGCCTGGCACTAGATGGTTTGAAGGTGCTACTTTAAATTATGCTGAACATATTTTTAAGCAAAAGTCGACCACTAGACCTGCCCTACATTTTAAAAGTGAAGCACAGAATTTGGTTTCTATCTCTTGGGAAGAATTAGAGTCTAGCGTTTCCTCTTTAAAAGCTTTTTTGATTTCTAAGGGTGTTGGAAAAGGTGATCGAGTTGCTGGATATTTACCAAATATTCCAGAAGCAATTATTTCATTTCTAGCAACTAATTCATTAGGCGCTATTTGGTCATGCTGTTCGCCCGACTTTGGCATTAATACTGTTATCGATCGGTTTTCACAAATTGAGCCTAAAGTCTTAATAGCTGGAGATGGTTATAGATATGGAGGGAAACAAATTCCTAGATCTGAAGAGGCGCAACAAATTGCAGATCATATTTCCAGCATTAACGAATTGATTCTAATCCCCGTTTTAGAAAATTCAGCTTCTGATTCAATAAACTGTACTAGCTGGACAAACGTTTTTCAGACTCCTTCTGAGAAACTCTCTTTTGAACCCGTGGATTTTAATCACCCAATTTGGATTTTGTATTCTTCGGGGACAACCGGAAAACCAAAAGCTATCACCCACTCTCATGGTGGTGTTCTTCTTGAGCATCTTAAGTACATGCATTTCCACAATGATGTTAAAGAAGGCGAGAATTTTTTCTGGTTTACAACAACTGGATGGATGATGTGGAATTTCCTTCAAGCTTCTATGCTGGTTGGTGCCGTTCCCGTATTATTTGATGGAAGCCCTGGTTTTCCAGATTTAAATGCACTTTGGGAACTGACTGAAGATTTACCCATTCATCATTTTGGAACTAGTGCCCCTTACTTAGTTGCTTGCATGAAAAAGGAACTCAATCCTGGAAATACTTTTGATTTATCAAAGCTACGCTCAATTGGATCAACAGGCGCTCCGCTTCCTCCGGAAGCATTTGATTGGGTGTATGAAAAGGTTTCTAAAAATGTTTGGTTGTGTTCTATGAGTGGAGGAACTGATGTTTGTACGGCTTTTGTGGGTGGAATTCCTATAGAGCCTGTTTATCGAGGTAAAATACAAGGGCGAGCTTTAGGGTGTAGTTTATTTGGCTTTGATGAAGATGGCAAAGAGGTGGTTGGATCACTTGGTGAAATGGTCATTACTAAGCCAATGCCTTCAATGCCTATTTATTTTTGGGGAGATGAAAGTAATAATCGGTATTCATCAAGTTATTTTGAGACTTTTCCTGGAAAATGGTGCCATGGGGACTGGATTCAAATTTCAGAAAATGGAAGTTTAACTATACAAGGACGTTCGGATGCCACCTTAAATAGAAAAGGAATTCGAATTGGTACAGCAGAAATCTATGCTGTATTAGATAAAATTTATGGCATCAAAGATTCTCTTATTGTGAATTTAGAACAGGATGGTGGTAATGACTTCATGCCTCTTTTCGTAGTGTTGGAAAAAGATTATTCTTTAGAAAAGCAGAAAGATATAATTAATAAAACCCTTCGAGATCAATGTTCTCCACGTCATGTTCCTGATGAAATTTATTTAGTTCTTGATATCCCATATACTCTTAGCGGGAAGAAAATGGAAGTCCCTGTTAAAAAGGCCTTACTTGGAATGGACGTTTCAAAAAATATGAATAAAGATGCCTGTCGAAACCCGGAAGCAATGGATTATTTTGTTAATCTTGCTGGTACATTTTAACTCATCTTTAACTTTCGGTTATTATTTTGATATTTTCTCATTAATACAGAAAAATTAGTGCCCATTGCTAAAATAAAATATCGAAAAACGCTTTCTTCCGATTTTAACCGATGTATTGAAATTCGAAGTAGAACAAGACAGAACCCAATATCTGCTGAGCAATTAGCAGTATATGGGATAACTGCAGATGCTCAAGCCCCATTGTTTGATAATGGAACCATTGTAGGGTTTGTGGCTGAATCAGACAATGAAATTATTGGCTTTTGTTCCGGTCATACTGAAACAGGAGAACTTTTAGTTTTAGCCCTTCTACCAAAATACGAAGGCCTTGGCATAGGTAAGAAGCTCCTTCAACTAGTTACCGATTTACTTTTTGTGAAAGGTTTTAAAAAGTTATGGTTAGCGGCTTCTCCAAATCCTGAAATAAGAGCCCACGGCTTTTATAGGCATTTGGGCTGGAAGTTTTCTGGGAGAATTGATGAGCAGGGAGATCAGATTCTAGAGTTAAAATTAGCCTAGAATCAACTTGAAGAGCTCTTTTCCTTTAATTCTATGTTGAAGATACTATTAGCTATGTTTGTCATTTCGATGAAAAAAACATGCCTGAGAAATGAAAAAAGTGATTTAAAACTACTTTTAAGATCTCTCCCCTTGGTCGAAATGATAAAAAAAGAAAGCCTACTTTCTTAAATAACCCTTTTACTAGAACTTTGAATACCGTAAATTAGTTGTCATAACAACTAATTATTTTTCGATATGGATACTGTTTCACAACCTTCTTTAGAAGTTGATTCTACAAACGATTTTATGCCCATTCTTGGCACCGACTATGTTGAGTTTTACGTAAGCAATGCTAAGCAAGCGGCTCATTTTTATAAATCTGCTTTTGGATTTCAATCACTGGCAAAAGCGGGATTAGAAACTGGTTTGAGAGACAGGGAATCATATGTAGTAGTTCAGGACAAAATTCGTCTAGTTTTGACTTCTCCTTTGCACAGTGGAACGGAGATAGGTCGACATATCGACAAACACGGTGATGGAGTTAAGGTTATTGCTCTTTGGGTAGAAGACGCTACATATGCGTATAACGAGGCAATGAAACGAGGTGCTAAGTCATACTTTGAACCAAAAACAGAAACGGATGAAAGTGGTGAAGTGATTCGCGCCGGTATTCATACTTATGGTGAAACCGTTCATATTTTTGTAGAGCGAAAGAATTATAACGGGACATTTCTTCCTGGTTTCCAAAAATGGGAAACTCGCTACAATCCAGAATCCATTGGTCTTAAATATGTAGATCACATGGTGGGAAATGTTGAACTTGGTCAAATGAACGAATGGGTGAAGTTTTATGAAGACGTTTTAGGATTCAAGCAAATCCTTTCTTTCGACGACAATGATATTTCTACCGAATACACCGCCCTGATGAGTAAGGTGATGAGTAATGGAAATGGAAGAATTAAATTTCCAATTAATGAACCTGCCGCTGGATTAAAGAAATCTCAAATAGATGAATATATCGATTTTTACGAAGGTGCCGGTGTACAACATGTAGCTGTTGCAACTGATGATATCATTCACACGGTAACAGCATTAAGAGATCGTGGTGTTGAGTTCTTAAATATTCCGAGTACTTATTATGATGTGCTTCAAGAAAGAGTTGGTAAAATTGACGAACCAATAGACAAATTAAAAGATCTCGGTATTCTCGTTGATAGAGACGATGAGGGGTATCTTCTTCAAATTTTCACTAAAACAGTTCAGGCTCGTCCGACTATGTTTTTTGAAATTATTCAAAGAAAAGGAGCCACTTCATTTGGAAAAGGAAATTTCAAGGCGCTTTTTGAAGCTATTGAAAGAGAGCAGGATTTAAGGGGTAATCTTTAATCCTCTAATCTGATTGCTTATTAGAGCTGTTCAATATTTATTGAGCAGCTTTTTTTATTTGTTATAACTCACAAACACTTTATCAAGTAAGAGTCTTAGCTCTTTATACTCTTCTTCACTAAGGTTTTTCCATCCTTTTTCTCTTGACGCGTATACATGAGGACGAGCTTTTTCAAGTTCCTCTGTTCCACGTGATGTAATAGTCACTTGATAACGCCTTCCATCTTCTGGGTCTTGTTCCCTAGCAACAAAGGCTTTCTTGGTTAATAAATCGAGTATTCTAGAAACCGTATGTTTGTCTTTAAAGCTTTCATTTGCTAACTCAGATTGACTTACTTTTCCATTTTCAAGCTTAGATAATAAAACCCATTGTTCAGGAGTAATATCCACCTTGGCTTTCTTAAAACGGTTTATTAAATCTTGACGAACAACTTTGTATGTTCTGTCGATGTAAACCCCAATCTCTTTTTTCATCAGCTAACTTGTGTTTTATTTGGGAGTCCTATTCGATTTAAAACTTCTAAATACCTTGGGTCTTCATTAAATGCTGTTATTGCAGATATCGAATTAATTAAAAGAATTGAGCCTAATTTTTTATCAATTGCCTCATTTAAGTATTTAAACATCTGGTCTTTGTCTTCAAGACCTGCATATATTATTGCTAAATCTAGTGCGAGGTTTAACTCTGGTTCTTCCTTTTGTCTCTTTTGAACTAGTTTGAGATTCTTAATTGCCTCCTTCCTATTACCTCGTTTGGCCGCAAGATAACCCCGTTGCGTTCCGCCAATGTTTTTACCCTTTATTCTTTTTAAATACTTTTCTAGTTGTACTTCAGCTTTATCATACTCTTCCATTTCAATGTAAGTATAGGCTTTACCTTCATAGGCAGCTCGATAACTAGAGTCCAATTCAATTATCTTATTATATGTTTCTAGAGCTTTATCATATTTTTTCACCAACATTAAGGATCTGGCAAAGTCATTTAATGCGGGTAGAGAAAGTGGGGCAATTTTTAAAGCTGTACTAGCTTGATCTAACATTTTATCAAACCGACCTATAATTCGGTTGTAAAGTGAAAAGGCAGACCTCCCTTCTTCATTTTCAGGTTCTAGCGTAATTCCTTTTCTGAAGTTTGAATCAGCAGCAGCAAAGTCCCAATGATAAAACATATTTACATATCCCAGCGCTATGTATGAATCTGCTCTAGAGTTATTGAGTATAATTGCTTCATGAGCATATTTTTCTGCTTTGGAGAAAGCTTCTTCTCCTTGCATATGCCCAATAACGCCTAAAAATGTGTACGAATTCGCCAGTCCTGAAAAGGCATTCGTATACGTAGTACATTTTTGTATTGCTTGTTCATAATAGTCTATAGATTTATAGACTGATTCTGGGGTTCGCTTATTCCAATAGTATAAACCCTGTAAATATGCATTATATGCTACTACACTGTCAGTTGATGCTTCATATAGTTTTCTTTCTGTATCGAAAGTGAAATTGGCTTCTAGCTTATCTGCAATTTTTTGAGCTATCTCGTCTTGAACTCCAAAAATATCCTTCATTTCTCGATCGAAACTTTCTGACCATATGTGAAATCCATCTTCCGCTTTAATAAGCTGTGCGGTAACTCGAACTCGGTCTCCTGCCCGCCGAACACTTCCTTCCAAAATGGTAGAAACATTAAGCTGTTTAGCAATAGCGCGAATATCTTTTTGAGTATTTTTAAAGGAAAAAACCGAAGTTCTAGATGCCACTTGTAGACCTTTTACCTTAACAAGTGAGTTAATAATCTCCTCTGTAATTCCGTCGCTAAAATATTCGTTTTCAGGATCGGCACTAAAATTCGCAAAAGGTAGCACTGCTACACTATTTTGATTACTTCCAGTAATATCTTGTACATGGTTTTGATCTGGTACATGAATCCCTTTATTGGCAAGTGCAAAGATGCTAACTGGATTGAAAACATTTTTCAGATCGTGTGCTCCAAATGCTTTTACTTTGATCCCTGGGTGATTTTTAATTTCTTCAAAAACCTTTCCTGAAATCATTACTGAACCTGGTGTTCCAAGACTTTGGACTCTGGCCGCAATATTAACTGCATCACCATAAATACCCTCATCATCGTAGACAACATCACCAATATGTATACCAACCCTTAACGGTACCTTAGGTTCTTCAGCAAGTTGAGTTTGTATCTCCGCAGCACAATTTACAGCATCTAATGCACTACCAAACATACTTAGAGTTCCATCACCATAATACTGCATAACTCGTCCGCGATACTTCAAAATACAATGATCTATCACTTCACGCTGTCGATCTCTTAAATCCTTAGCCTTCTGCTCGTCTTCTTGCATGAGGCGAGTATATCCAACCATGTCGGCAAACATGATGGCTGCTAATAAACGAAGATTATTTTTGTTATCTGGCATATTGGAGGTTTAACGCATCTAATATATCAATAATCGAGCCAGACTTATACGTGTCAGAAGAAAAACCCTGCTTTTATCTCAAACAAGTTGCCTTCAACCGATCTCCCCAAAGTACTATTGATTACAAATACGTCCAGTACATTAAACCATATACCTCCCCCATAACCACTATGCCATACATTTGAACTTTCCCCATCCGTCCAAACTCTACCAGTATCATAGAAGGCTGAAACTCCAACTTTTCCGCCTAATAGGTATCTATAAAAATCAAAAAGTTCGAATCTTAGCTCCGTATTATTATAAAATGTACTTCTACCCGAGAATCTACTACCCCTAAATCCTCTTAAACTTGTAGTACCTCCAATACTATTTGATTCATAAAATGGAAAGCTTCCAATATTATGAGCTCCACCAGTACGATTTGCAAATGTAAGTTGTGGGCTAAAGTTAATAGGGAAAAACATTTTTAATTCAGAAGTAAATCTTGAGAAGTTTTCCTCAGTATTATACACTGCAATATTAGTTTCACCACCCATACTCAAACTATAACCCTGAATTGGGTTAGTCGGTGAGTCTATATCCTGTATTGTGGCATTTGCAAAAATAGTGTTATACCACTGATCCTTGAACACACTATTTGTGAAGCCTAACTCGGGTAAACTAACTACATTATTTTCATCCCTATTGTCATCAACTTTTGTGATACTGAATCTATTCCCAATTGAAATAGATAGTGCATCATTTACTGACGTAGAAAGGCTTGGCTCTATACTATAGCGCGTTAGTTTTGCTCTATGAAACTTTAAATCTCTGTCTTCAATAGTTGTCTCATTTCCAAGCCCAAAAAAGTTCTGGAAACTCTTCGGAAAAAGAAATGCCGACTCAAGTTCAAGATCCCAAGAGCCCACTCTATCAAACCAAACACCAGAATAAAGAAGATTAGCCGCGCCCGATGTTGGGGCGAAATTGAACCGTAAATAGTGGGTTACTGCTGGAAATTTTCTAAATCCATTTCTTAATATTTTTGGGCCACCACCAATGAAGAGACCCTCATCACTATTGTAACTAAAAAAGTAACCTGGATAATATCGGTTCCATAAATAATCCTTTTCATAGTTATAGTAGTTATCAATTGGATCGTCTGTTAGATGTAGGTGCGTTTTACTTGATACCGAATACTCGTTTCCGATTTCGGTTTCAAAAATACCAAGTAACCTCTTACTTATAATTTTATTCGGAGATTCGTCTATGAAACTATCATCGCCTGGCCCTCCAGAAATCAATAATTTTATTTCTCCCTTACGGTTTCCTTTTAAAATAAATTCGTCGTCTCCTCCTAAGCCATAAAGACGTATCTCTTTTGTTTCTGCCCTATCAAAAACTCTATCAAAATATTTTTCTCTTAACTCACCTTTACCTGAAAGTTTATAAATTTCAATTCTTGTATGATTATCATCAAGAACTTCTACTACAAAACGTTCTCTTTTATTACTTGCAGGAACAGAAACAACACTGGAAATCAGCTCATAATAATTTTGTGTTACTTCAATTAATTTATCTCTTCTTGCCTTTAATCCTCGTTCAATAAATTCACCCGTTTCATCAAAAACTTCTTTTGGGAATTTGTTAACAGCATCTTCAATAACTTCATCCGTAAGGCTAGCCTGCATTTCTACGGCTATATTTAGCCAGTCTTCATTAGTTAATTGATTGGTGAATCTACGTGTTAATGGAAGAGAATTATGGTTTAATCCTTTTAGGTTATTATAAGATTCTCCAAAATTTTGATATTGAAAAAACGGTCCATATTTAGCTATTGATGGCCCAATTCCGTCCATGATCATAAATGCCACATCTCTATCTCTAGGTATTGGTCGATAAATTTTGCCTTGCCTGTCCTCTGGCTCAAATGTGGCCCATCTCCATTGGTCACTATGTCGGTCCCAATCTCCAATAAGCATATCTAATAATCTAGATCTTGCAAATAATTTTTGATCAACTCTATGGTCAATATCATTATCTACTTCTCTTATCATGTCTCTATATGCAACTACTTCTTCTGAATTACCAACGCTGGCAACATCTCTCATATCACCATCTGGTTTTTCTTCAAATAGAGCTAATTGTCCACCTATTTGATCTGCATACAATCCTAGTTTTGGATCATTTGGTACATAGTAGATTTTTGGGTTGGTATGATACACACCAACTGCATCTGCTAGAGTTGGAATTACGATAGCACCATATGGATTCAAAATAGAAAATTGATCTTGTGCTAAATCAAGAGCAATGGTTTTCTTTAGGTCTTCATCCCAAATTTTTCCTGCTTGTTTATCTACAGATCGTAATACAAATTCATTTCCATCTTTATCTTCGAGATGCAGCGTATTGGACTGACCTTTTCCGCCCATCCTAACTAATTCAAGTCCTCCTCTGATCTCAGTAACATCAAAAAGTGGGTACTCTGATTCTATTGACCATAATGCTCTATTATGGTTACCAGCAATTGCTCTAAAAATTTTGCCGGGATTATCATAGCTCAAATTTGGTGCAACTACAATTGTACTGTCTGTATAATCGATATCTTCAGCCTCGACTTCTTCCTCATCAAGTATCTTATCGTATGGCGGCTTAATTTGCTTCTTATAAAGTAGCTTTCCGTTGGTGCCATCAGCAATAGGCGCCCAAGCTTCCATCCAAACAGAGCCGTCTCCATAGTAATTTAA
Organism: Balneolaceae bacterium; assembly: GCA_965212165.1. GTDB lineage: Bacteria > Bacteroidota > Rhodothermia > Balneolales > Balneolaceae > RHLJ01. The sequence continues at coordinate 742,439 of OZ243096.1, forward strand.
GGTTACAAAGCCTTTCCCTTCATAAGTAAATTCTGCTCCCCTTCCTTTCGCTACATAATTCTCTTTTGTTCCTGCTCCAGACACTATATAGTGTTGAACTTCTCTTGGGCCGTCCGTTTTATGGTATTGTAGATTATGAGAATGACCTGATGCATAAACTAAATTATCATTTAAGAGAAACATCTGTTGGAGTGTGGCCGACATTTCTTTGTACTTGTGATGCGGGACGTCTTGTTGCAAACCAAATGCTTTTCTATAAAAAGCATATAAACTACCAAATATCGGCGGCCTTAAATGGGCTGATGCAGGAAGATAACCGCCATGTGGGCCGTTTGTGATTAGGGGGTGATGAGCAGCAACTACTACGAAGTCCTTTTCTCTTTTTTTAAGGACATCTTCTAATTCAACTAAAAAATCTCCGCCATCGACTAGGTCATAATCTCCTGTATCACCATACGGTTTTTCATACTTGTGTAACCACCATTGTGTATCTAGAACGATTAATCGAATATCATCCTTTAATAGAGGATCATCATCATCATCCATTAACTTTACGTCTACTGGTCCGGGATACCCATCGTCTGGTAAAAAAGTATTTCCTCTATCGAGGTATTTCTCAACATATTTTTCTTGTCTTCTTACAGCATTTATGCCATCTCTTCCACCATCGTCCCAATCATGGTTTCCAGGAACAAAAATAACTCTCCCTTTAAAATTTTGAGCCGTATTCAATTGTTCATTTATTCTCGCTTCATAAAGCGCTCTATCAGGATGAGTTGAATCTGGAAGACCTTTCGAATAAATATTATCTCCCAAGAAAATAGCCGCACTTCTTTCCGATGCATTATTTAAAAAGGATTGAAACAGCTTTAATGTTGGTTCTTGACGATCTAATGAAGGTGCGCCTGCATCTCCAATTAAAAACATTTTATAAATGAGTTCACTTTCAGGTGGAGACTGCACTTCGACAGTGGATGAGCTTTCATCCTGAACATAGGTTTTAGAGCCTGAGCAGGAAAATAAAATAAGTGAAACAAATAGTATTCCTATCCGCTGCATAGTAATGAATAGAAGTTAATGGATGTGGAACAAGATAGTTAAACTGTATTTTCTTACAAGATAAATACTTTGAACAACACATATTTTTTTATGCCTTAAAAGACGTGATTCATTGACATAAAAAAAGCCTGCTTTTTTGGGCTGGCTGCATTTGTTTTTTCAGTAACTGATATAAATATACGGCAGAGAGTGCCCCTCAACCAAAATTAGTTTACTTTGTATAACTAATGTTTAATAATATTAATTAAGTATTGTTCTAACTATATTCAAAGTATACTTTTAGTGATTAATAATTAGACATTATGCCAAAGAAAATTGGTGATCTTACCCTTTATTCTGTCGATGACCTGCATGAATTGTTAGGAATCTCAAAATTAACTCTACGATCCTATTTAAGAGAGGGTAGAATTCGGGCTAGAAAACTTGGCGTAAGTTGGTATGTAACTGAAGATGCAATTCGAGAATATTTTAATGCCCCTCAGCCCGAAATAACACCTCAAAAAAAAGAAACCGATTTACGTTACATCGTACAGGGTGTTAATGATCTGGTAAGTGAATCGGAAGAGTGTGATACTAAAGAAGATGTATTGGAGATTTTGAGGGAACAAGCAATAATTAGCTTGTTTCAAGTACAAGTAATTGATCGTTCTACCAATGAGATTTTAGAAATAATTAAAGCCAGAGAATTTATTCAACAGCATGCTCGAACTTAATGAAACCAGTTTAGAAACATTCACCTTTGGGGACGGCGATGTAGATAAATACTACATACTTATAAATCTCCGAACGAATTCAGATGGCGTAGATCTCCAAAGATTGGCGTCCGCAGATCCTCGCTATTTTGATGATATCTTAAATAAGATGGGTTGTCTGTTGATGTTGACTGGAGTTGAAATCCATGAATTGCTATCTCGCGGCGAATTAGATTCGAAGAATCTTCATGAATCTCTTTTTAATCTTGCTAAAAAGGAAGGTGTTATTCTTTAATTCCTATCACTTCTTGCCAACGGTGCCACGCTCTTATTAGACATATAATTGTCTTTCCATCATTTATTTCCCCTGAATAAACCATATTCATAGCTTCTTTGAATGGAATCCGTTCTTTAAGTACAAACTCATCCTCATCCATATTTTGGTCAACGGTCTCTAGATTCCATGCCAAGTAAATATGAATAAGCTCGTCTGAATATCCTATTCCAGGATAAAAATGACCAACATATTCAACATTATTAGCCCTAATACCCGCTTCTTCTGCTAGCTCTCTACTTGCTGTAATATCTTGAGATTCGCCTTTATCTATCTTTCCAGCTGGTACTTCCCAAAATATTTGACTCATTGGGTATCGGTATTGCTTCAATAGCATGATGTCTCCATTTTCAAAAACTGGAACTACCGCACAAGCTCCAGGATGCTTTATCCACTCTCTTGTACCAACTTCGCCATTTGGTAAACTAGCTTCATCAAAAAAAACGTGAAGTAATTTTCCATTAAATACCTCTTTACTACTTAGCTTTTTTTCAATTAATAGTTTAGCAGTTTTCATGGTGGTTTTATGATTATAATGGCTTTAACTTTAGGAGAATATCGAAAATAAATTTAACTACTTGGGAATTTCTAAAAATATAGATGGAAGAACGGTTGAGGTTTCAGGAAGAGTTTTTACTTTTTCTAACGTTATCTCCTTTTCTCGATTTTTTATTGCCTTCCCAGTTATAATATTACACTACAATAATAACCTTTCTTACGATTGGATTACTGTTTCTTTAATTTTATATGCCATTGTTTCAGATTATTTTGATGGCTTAGTCGCACGTAAAACTAACACAATTTCAGAGGTCGGTAAAGTCATTGACCCAGTTTCAGACAAGCTTTGTGCTGTAATACTTTTTATTTACACCGTCTGGTTAGGCTGGGTTCCACTCTGGTTTTTATTGATCAATGTTGTGCGAGATTTTTTAATCATGATCGGCTCTTCGTTTATCAAAATTAAATATGGCAAAGTGGCAATGTCTACTATGACTGGCAAAGTTTATGTAAACATATTAGCTCTCTATTGGATCGCTGTTTTCTTTTTTAGAGAAGAGGTTCAAGTACATGAATATTTACTCTATACTTCAACAGTGTTTATGGTGATTTCATTTTTTGCTTACTTACATCGATTCAAAACAATAATGAAAGGCGCTACATTTAACTAAGGTTTTTATGGGATTTTTTGAAAAACTAGGACTTAAGAAAAAAGAGACTCTAGATCAAGGTGTAGAAAAAAGCCGCTCAGGAATTTTAAACAAACTTGGGAAAGCACTTGCTGGAAAAGATACCGTTGATGATGAAACCCTTGATGAATTAGAAGAGATTCTTATAACATCTGATGTTGGGGTAAAAACAACGCTCGAGATTATTAAAAGAATAGAAGCGCGTGTTGCCAAAGACAAATTTGTGACTCAATCTGAGCTCCAGGCTATGCTGAGGGAAGAAATTGTTTCTCTTCTTCAAGAGAATTCCTCTGAAAAACCGGCCGCATTTGATGCAGAATTTCCATCTACACCACATATCGTTCTCGTTGTTGGTGTAAACGGTGTTGGGAAAACAACCACTATTGGGAAGCTATCATATATGTACAAATCTGCCGGAAAAAAAGTACTTCTTGGTGCCGCTGATACCTTTAGGGCCGCTGCTGTCGATCAACTTAAAATTTGGAGCGAACGAGCAGATGTGCCTATTATTGAACAAGGTCAAAATGCTGATCCCGCTGCTGTTGCTTTTGATACGGTTTCAGCTGCAAAATCACGAGGCTTTGATATTGCACTCATTGATACTGCCGGTAGACTTCATAACAAAAAAGCGTTAATGGATGAGCTTTCTAAGATTAAGCGAGTAATGAATAAAGTAATTGAAGATGCCCCTCATGAAGTGATTCTTGTTCTTGATGCTTCAACAGGCCAAAATGCTATGCAACAAGCTAAAGCTTTTACTGAAGCTGTAGATATAACTGGGTTAGCACTTACTAAACTTGATGGTACAGCAAAGGGCGGGATTGTTATTGGGATTTCACATGAATTAAATGTTCCAGTAAAATATATCGGGCTTGGAGAGAAAATCGAAGACCTTCAGGTTTTTGAAAAAGAAGCTTTTGTGAACGCCCTTTTTGGAGAGTAACCCCCTAACCTAATCGGGTTACGAGGGTTATTACATTATTTTTCTCCACCACTACCTGGTGGTGGATCTTTTGGTGGGTTTGGCGGAGGGGGGTCATTATCATCCACTCCATCTTTTCTTTCAGAAAACCTATAATTCCATTTTTTCAACGTATCCATATTACTTTTCTTGATTTAGGGTTTATGTTCAATTAAAAAAACAGCATATTCAGACTAAACTCAATCATTATTACTTCTATTTTAACCATAATGAACATCAGAAACACCCTTCCTGCGCTGTTCTTTCTTTTGTTTTTAGCAAGTACTGGTTATGCTCAAGATTGGGAAAAAGAGTTTGATACAAGTTTAAAAAAAGCAAAAGCATTTCTAGAGATCTCTAGCTATGATAAGGCAATTCCTTTATTTCAGACAGCCCAAAAAGTAGCTATTATTAACAATGACACCTTACGAATTTTTGAGGCTGGAATTGGCTTATCAGACGCTTTATATGATTATAGGAAGCTTGAAGAAGCTAAAGAAAATCTACTTTATCTCGAATCGTTTGGAACGGCTGAAACTCCTTCGGGAATTCTTGCAGAGATAAAGTCTATTTTGGGTTCTGTCTACTTTGGATTAGGTGAATATGAGTTATCTAACCAGCAGTATAAGATTGGGTATGGTTTAGCTGATCCAGATAATAGTACATATACTGCAGCGCGAATAACTATGAACTACGCAAATGGTTTAGTCCGTTTTGGTGAGTACGACCGTGCTATTTCATTAATAACGGAGTCAGTTGAGCTATTTACTTCTATAAACGACCAGTATTATATCAGTCGTACAAAGCTAATTAAATATATCATTTACTTATTCAAGGGGGGCGGGGAAGATGCGGAGCTTTACCTATTTGAAGCTTATAAAATTGCGCAAGAATTATCTGACCCTCAATTACTTAGAGACAGTTATCTCTATTTAAGTGACCACTTTTCTCGAAAGAACGACTATTCACAATCCATTTCTTATAGTAAAAAAGGACTACAACTAGCGGAGCAATTAAATAATGAAATCTATATTGCTCGATACTACCGAGAGCTAGGTTCGCTCTACTTAGCAATAGAGGAACCAGATAGGGCACTAAGCTATTTTAATCGAGCTCATTCTTATTACCAATCAATTAATAGCACCGCTCTCGCTAATGAAATTTTATATCTAATTTCAGGATGCTATTTAAAAAAAGGAGCTCTAGTTGATGCTGAGAATATTCTTCTCCAAGCTTTGTCATTTTATCAAAATACGAACTTTAATTTTGATAAGGGAAATGTGCTCATCATGCTTGGGGAAATAAATTTACGAGCTAACCGACACGAAGAGGCTTTGAAGTACTTACAAGAAGCTCTAAAGGTTGGGCAGGACAATGAATTAATTTGGCTTCAACTTAATGGTCAACAACGATTACTAAGATTGGATGAGTCACTTTACTCTGCTGAAAAAAAGCTCTCCTTAAGTCGCCAAATCTATAGCTATTCCTCAAAGTTTGCCTTTCGCTATTATTTAGATGGTTTAAAGAATCTCGCTGTTGCACATTCAAGAATGGAATCTGATAGCTCAATCTTTTATGCCGAGAAAGCTCTTGAGTTGATTGAGAAAAAAAGGCTGACCTTTTCTGATGGTACCCTTAAAGCAAATGTATTTTCAGATCATGCCCCTTTCTATAATTCTCTTGGCTCTTGGTACGCTTCTTTTCAGAATGATTATGCAAAAGCATTTGAACTTTTTGAAGCTTCGAAGTCCCGTGCTCTGTTAGATCAATTAGCTGAATCCCGCTCACAAGACCTTTTATCTCTTTCTGAAGAAACACGGGTTCAGCTTATAGAGCTTCAGAAAAAGATTGATCAGCTTTATAGAGAACGAGAAGTTTCTAATCATACCGATGAGCTAATAAACTTATCAAATGATATAACTGATGCTGAATTTGAATATGAAGTTGCTCTTGAAAAAATTCGTAACGACCACCCTGGCTGGAGTAGGTTTATCTATCCAACAACATTAAGTTTAGAACAAGTACAAGATCTATCTGATGAAAAAACTGCCATCTTAGAATATGCTTTTTTAAATGATGGCCTTGCCGCTATGTTGGTTACAAAAAATGATGTTTTTTATCACCAGTTAACTCTAGGTAAATCTTTTAAGGAAGACTTTACTTCCCAAATTAATGCCTTTAGAGACTCTATTATTACCTTGTCTTCTATTGAGGTTTTAAAAAATACATCCGCCTCAATTTATTCTACATTATTAGAACCATTTGAAGATAAATTATCAGAGATTTCGAATCTGGTTATTGTTCCTGATGGGCCCATTGCTCTTCTTCCTTTTGATGCTCTATTTTATAATGGAGAATTCTTAATAAACCGCTTTGCAATAAAGTCATTACCCTCAGTTAGCGTGTTTAATCTTATTCAAAACCCTCATCGCAAAACTACACAAGATATACTTGGAATTGCAAGTTCTGGCTTTGAAACTGAAGAAGGAACTGCTAACTCCCGAACACAAAATTCTTTTGCTGCTCTTCCATATACATTAATCGAGGTAGACTCAGTTTCTTCAAAATTTAATACACGCAAAGTCTTAAAAAATGAAATGGTTACAGAGGCGGGTTTAAAAACTCTTGATTTAGGTTCTTATAAATATCTCCATTTTGCGACTCATGGCGAAATAAATGAGACTACTCCTACTCAAAGCGGCCTTATACTTTCGAAGAAAACCGAGATGGAAGCTCTTTTTGGTGAGGATGGATTTCTTAATGCACAAGAAATCTCCTCGTTTTCTTTTAATGCTGATATGGTGGTTCTTAGTGCTTGTAATACTGGTACTGGAAAAGTTCTTAATGGTGAAGGCTTAATTGGTTTACAGCGGTCATTCTTGACGGCTGGGGCTTCATCGGTAGTGGCAAGCTTATGGAGTATTTATGACCGGAGCACTCCATTTTTTATGACTACATTTTACTCAAAACTTATCGACCACAAAAATAAAGAATTTGGTTGGTTTGATAAGTTAATGGTTTGGGGAGATTGGTTTGAGCCCGATCTCGTTGACTACAAAACTCTTGCCTTGAGAGATGCAAAGCTTGAAATGCTCCGCCATCCTTATTACAACCACCCCGTTCATTGGGCTTCATTCATAATTACAGGCAAATAAAACTACCTCGGCTGTTCCTGAGTTTTCTTTATAAACTGCTCATTATCTACTTTCGGGCGTTCAGCAGCATTAGCAACTTTTGCTGTTGTAACAAAAACTAACTGTGCTCTTTTTGTAAGGGCTTCAAAATCTATTTTATCAACCTCATCTGAGGGTCTATGGTAATCATCATGTACGCCACTAAAGAAAAAGGCAAACGGAATACCAAAACGTCCAAAATTCCAATGATCGCTTCGTCTATAAAACTGATTCGGATCATTTAAGTCGTTGTACCTATCATTTAGAGTAATATTTACACTTCCAAGATTCGCCTCTTGAAGCATCTCATTTAAGCTAGATGAAATAATTTTCCCCCCAATTATGTAGATATAATCACCATCATCAGGGTGTTCAAAATCTCTTCTTCCAATCATATCTAGATTCAAATTTGTAATAGTATTCTCAATGGGATAGATAGGATGATCAGAGTAATATCTAGAACCTAATAACCCTTTTTCCTCTCCTGTCACGTGTAAAACTAACACGCTTCTTTCAGGTCCTGCCCCCGCTTGTTTTGCCGATATCAATGCTTGAGCAATATGCAAAATCCCAACTGTTCCGCTTCCATCATCATCAGCTCCATTATAAATTGCATCTCCAGTAGAATCTGGACGACCAACCCCTAAATGATCATAATGCGAGCTCAGAACAACTACTTCATCTTTAAGTAGTGGGTTAGAACCTTCAATAAGAGCTACAATATTTTTTGATTCAACAGTCTGCCCTGGCGCATCTTTCTTATGCTCTAAAACAAACCCTGTTGCAGAAGCTTCGAACCCGCCTGGCTCTTCTAATAGATTCTGTCCTAGGTTGTTTAGGTCTTCAACTCCTGCAAGCCCTAGCAGTTGTGCTGCAATAACGGGGTTTATAATATTGATTGTATTTTGGCGAGATACTTCACTTTCTAAATAACTTAATGACATACTACCTTCCCGCTCAAATGAAGCCTGTTCCTCTTTTGCAAATTCTATAAATGACTCTTCATCTGTGTCAATAATAAGTATTGCGCCTATCGCCTTACTTTTTGTCACTTCATCTTGAATTCTTCTTAGGTTCGATCCATCATAAAAAGCTAAAAACCACTTGCCTTCTGCATTATCTGGAAAATTGTTCGATAACTCGTTCTTAATTCCATAACCAACAAAAACAATCTCACCTTTAAGTTCTTTTTCGCCAGATCTCCATGTTCTAAAACTTCCTATTGCATTAGCACTGTGTGTTGACTTATCAACAACCTCCCCTTGAGTAGATGATATAGTATAATGATATGCATTAGTTATAGGCCGAGTGAGCTCAAGTTTTTGAAAGTAAGTTCCGTTATCACCAACTGGCGCTAGACCTAGCTGCTCATATTTATTTGCTAGAAAATTTGCTGCTCTATTTTCACCGGCTGAACCTGTATTACGGCCTTGTAACGAGTCATGTGCTAATACCGTTAAATCTGCCTTTAATCCCTCAAGATTGATTGTATTTGTAAAATCATAAATGGAAGGGGCCGGGATTGTGGCGGTTTCTTTTGTCCCTTTACATCCTGTTAATATGATAATTACAAGTAGGGGCAGGATACACTTTTTCATCTTCTCTTATTTAATTAAGCCCGTATTATTTCATCAACAGGCTTTAGGTCTATATAAAATTCGGTGGGGTCTTCTTCGAGAAACAAATTTATTTGTTGCTCTTTTATCATCTCTAAAATTGCTAAAAAAGTAACAACTAAAACTATTCTGTTTGTTACCTCCGCGCAAAGTTCTCTAAACGATTGTTTACCAGCATTTTGTAATGCGATAAGTACAAATTCTTCTCTTTCTTCAACTGTAGTTTCAACTTTTTCTACATGATGAACAATGTTTTTTCTCTCAATATCTGTTAACACCTTCTTAAACGCTGAAATAAGATCAAAAAGCGTTACATCTTTTAGTGCCTCTCCTGTAGCCTGTTTCTCTACGTTATCTTCTTCATAATAACCACGAGTATATCTTTTTCTTGTTTCTTCATCGATGTCAGCCATTTTCTCTGCCATCTCTTTATACTTCTTGTACTCTAATAGTCTTTGAACTAATTCATATCGCGGATCTGTTTCATCTAACTCCTCAATATCAGAATCATCTCTCGGTAGCATCATTTTTGCCTTAATCGACATTAACATACTAGCCATTAATACGAACTCACTGGCTACATCTAGGTCGAGTTCTTCCATCAAATAGACAAACTCTAGAAACTGTTCTGTTATATATGAGATAGGAATGTCATAGATATCTAGTTCGTCTCTCTTAATAAAGAAAAGTAATAGATCTAATGGACCTTCAAAGTTATTTAGCTGAACTCGATACATGCTGAAAATTACATTGTTAATAATACAAATTCTTAATTTTCTTTTTGTCGATGAATGTTATTTTAACCCTCGATTAATATAGAAAAAATAAGAACATGGACTATTCGCGCTTTGTACATGCTGTTCAAAATAACGACGCTGAGGAGCTTGCTTCTTTAACGTCTGTTATCTCTGCTGTTCTTATAAAGTTTCTAAAAGTTAGAATTGGAGCCTCTCATCATGACGCTGAAGATTCTGTTCAAAACACGCTTATGTTGGTTATTGAAAAGATTCGAGAGAATAAACTAAATAACCCAGATTCCATCATATACTATCTCTTTACAACTGCAAAGCATGATTACTTGAAAGCTCAGGCAAAGATTAAGGAACCTACATATGATGACGTTCCAGATTCTTACTCTGAAAAAGGTGACCAGCTTTCTGCCCTAGTAGATGAGGAGAGGATGAATATATTACAGGTATGCATAAATAAATTAAAACCCGACATGAAAGCCTATATTAGTTATTGGTTTAAAAACCCTGGTGACGAGGCTTCAGTTGTAGCTGATCATTTTGGGATTTCGGTTAATAATGCTTGGATTAAGAAGCATCGTATTTTAAAATTGCTAAAAGAATGTTGCGAAAAAAAATTAAACTTTTAATGTAAGGAGTAGCTTTCACGCCGGTCTTACAGAACAGCATGTATCCTCATATACATGCTGGTTGACTAACTTATTATGAAAGAGAACGAACAAAATCTAAGCAAACAGATTGATTTCTATGTTAAGGGTTTGCTTTCAGAAGACGAAATAAATGCTTTATGGACAGAGTTTGCCAAAAACCCTGCGCTTCTAGACGATCTTGAACTTGAAGTGACTGTGAGAGCTTTGATTGAAAAAGAGGCATTAGTAAAAGGCGAATCTTCAGTAAAGCCTTTGCAATTACCCACATGGACTTGGCACATTGCTGCCGCTGCTGTGCTCATAGTCGTGGCCTTTATTCAGGTGTTTCAGATTGATTCAAGAACCGAATTGAACCAATTCTTAACAAATCAAATTTCAGCTGATCAGCTTGAAACCGGAGATGGTCTTCGGTCAAAAGCAACTGAAGTTAATGCTGCGGATTCTTTACTGAACCTTGGATTTAGCGCTCTTCTATCTGGCAATACTAAACAGGCTTTATCACTTTATAATGAAGTTATCGAATCATTTAATGCTGAGCCTTACGGGTCAAAAGCCTTTACTAATAAAGGCATTTTACTTTATAACGAAGGTGATTATACGGGCTCAATTCAAGCTTTTGATAACGCTTTATCTAGAGTTCAAGATAGTCGAATGATCAAAGAAAAGGCATGCTGGTATAAAGGTAATGCTCTCGTTAATATCGGTGATCTTGAAAATGCTCGACTTTCTGTTTTTGAAGCATACTCCCTAGATGGGGTTTTTCGAATGCCCGCCTTTCTACTACTCCAAAAGTTGAATTATGATTTGGGTTATTTAGAAGATTAAACCATTTAATTTTTAAAAATAAAGATGGTTTAGTCAGGAACCATGGGTATCGGAAAAGCACTGTCTTTCATATGATTCATTAACACTTTGTGTGTTGACACTTTTCGTTCTCCATTCACCCGCTCTACTTTAGTATAGCTTCCGTCTTCATTTAAGACACTTCGTTGTTGATTATCTTGAAGATAAAGGTTCAGTACAAATTGTAGATACTTCTTAAGCTCTTTCTTCTCGATTGGAGTGATTGCCTCAACTCTTGCATCCAAATTTCTATGCATCCAGTCAGCAGATCCAATAGTATAAATATGGTTTCCAGCATTATTAAAATAATAGATTCTTGAATGCTCAAGATATCGGCCAATGATAGAGTGAACTTTAATATTCTCACTTAACTCTTTTTTCCCGGGAATCAACCTACAAACACCGCGAACGATTAAATCAATTTTTACCCCCGCTTGTGAGGCTTCGTAAAGTTTCTGAATGATATGAGGATCCTCTAAGCTATTCATTTTTGCTATAATTCGAGATGGTCTATCATTCTTAGCCTCATTAGTCTCAAACTCAATAAGGTCTGTCATTTGCTTTCTCATGTGATTTGGGGCTACGAATAACTTTTCAAATGTTTGATCAGGAGCATATCCAGTCAATAGATTAAAAATATCAGTTATATCAGAGGCAATCACTTCATCACACGTGAATAGTCCAAAATCTTCATACAGTTGCGCTGTATCTGGGTGATAGTTTCCTGTACCAATGTGGCAATAGGTTCGAAGGCCGTCTGGTTCTTCTCTAACTACCATGGTTACCTTCGTATGAATTTTTAAACCTGGAATACCATACGCAACATGAACTCCGAAATTTTCTAGTTGTTGCGCCCAGTTTATATTCCTTTCTTCATCAAATCTGGCCTGAATTTCTACTAAAACAGCAACTTGTTTTCCTTCTTCAGCTGCTTGCATCAATGAATGCATCAATGGAGAGTCTTTTGAAGTCCTGTAAAGTGTCTGCTTTATAGCAAGAACCTTTGGATCCTTAGCTGCTTCTTCAATGAAACGCTGAGTTGATAGCTCAAAACTATGATATGGATGATGCACCATAAAATCGCCTTTTCTAATCACTTTGAAAATGCTTGGTCTATCTTCATCGCTTGTATGTTTTAGCGCTGGATGAACAACAGGCACCCAACTCCACGACTTTAGTCTTGGAAACCCTGGTAAGGTTGCGATTTGAAAAGCATCAACAAGCCCAATGGTACCCGACATCTCATATACATCATTTAAACCAATTTTTAGTTCCTTCATGATATACTTTTTTAAATGCCGTGGCATTTTCTCATCTATTTCAAGGCGTACAATCTCAGCAAACTTTCTTTCCCGTAGTTCATCCTCAATAACCTCTAATAAGTCGTCTGCTTCCTCTTCGTTTCTTTCAACTGATGCGTTTCTTGTAACCCGAAAAAGATTCGCAGACAAGACCTTCATTCCTGGAAAAAAGTCGTTTATTTTACTTTTAATCAAATCCTCGATGGGTACTAATACAACCCTATTACCCCGACGATGAACCTTTATAAATCTTGGACGATTTGATGGGATTTTAATTCTGGCAAAATGCTTTTCTTTAGTCTTTGGGTTTAAAAGCTCAATCGCAAAAGAAAGACTCTGATTTGAGATAAATGGAAAAGGGTGAGACTCATCAACAGCAAGAGGAGTAATTATTGGATATATCTGCTTCCGAAAAAACTCATCACTTACTTTCTTCTGGTGATCTGTTAAATCACCGTACTCTGTAATAGAAATTCCTTTCTTTTCAAGCTCTGGCAATAATTCATTAAAAAAGCACCCTCTATACTCTTCAATCATTTTCTTTACTTCATCTTGAATTTCTTTCAATTGATCAGAAGCAGTCATTCCATCAACAGGTAGTTTTTTAACCCCTGCCATTAATTGGCGCTTTAAACCACCAACCCTTTTTTGAAAAAACTCGTCGAGGTTCGAACAGGTAATCCCGATAAATTTCACTCGTTCAAGTAATCGGTTGTTTGGGTTTCTTGCCTCCGCAAGTACTCTGCTATTAAATTGAAGCCAGCTTAACTCATAGTTAAAAAAGTAGTCTGGGCCGTAAATATTCAGTGTACTTGATGTTAAATCCTGATGAAGTCCTTTTTCTTTCAATATCTTATTTAGAGTTTTATTGGCTACTTTTTTGCCCCACTTACTTTTCTGTTCCTCAATCGGATCATAGTCTAGTTCGTCTGGGGATAGAGAATTATTTTTCATGTGGTGCATTTTTTAACTTGAATACGCAATTAGTGATAAAACTAAGTATAATTCTTTAAAGTTAATGTAAACATCTTATCGAGATTTTTTGTGCAAAATCCCTTGTTAAATCCTTCAGAAAAAGAAGAAGTCTTCGAACAAACCGTTCGCCCTTCTAGTATTGAGGAGTTTATTGGCCAACATAAAGCAATCTCAAACCTGAATGTATTCATAAAAGCGGCTAAGCAACGTGGCGACGCGCTTGATCATGTTATTCTCTCAGGTCCTCCAGGTTTAGGTAAAACTACGCTCTCATATATTATTGCTGAGGAAATGGGTGTAACTATTCGCCCAACGACTGGCCCAGTTCTTGAAAAGCCCGGCGATTTAGCAGGTATGCTTACCAATCTCGAAGAAGGAGACGTTCTTTTTATTGATGAAATTCACCGACTTAATCCAGTCATTGAAGAGTACTTATACTCGGCAATGGAAGATTTTAAATTGGATATTGTGATTGATTCAGGTCCAAATGCCCGTAGTATTCAAATAGATCTTAATCACTTTACACTTGTTGGGGCAACCACCCGAAAGGGAATGTTAACGGCTCCACTTCGCGCTCGTTTTGGAATTGATATGCGTCTAGACTATTACGATGTAGAATTACTTCAGCGCATTGCACTTCGCTCTGCACACATTATGAAATTTGGAATCACTGAAGAAGGAGCATATGAAATTGCCAGTCGAAGTAGAGGAACTCCTAGAATTGTAAATAAACTTTTGCGCAGAACTCGTGACTTTGCTCAAGTTGATGGACTTACCACTATTGATCAAAAAATAGCAGACAAAGCACTTAATGCGTTAGATGTTGACACTAATGGTCTAGACGATATGGATGTACGAATGCTTCGCGCTATTATTGAGAATTATAAAGGAGGCCCTGTTGGTCTTAGTACTCTTGGCGTTGCAGTTGGTGAAGACAAAGGAACCATCGAAGAAGTTTATGAGCCTTATCTTATTAAAGAAGGGTTTTTACAGCGCACTCCAAAAGGACGTGTTGCGACAGCGAAAGCATATCAATACTTAGGGATTGCACAAGGAAATGGTGGATCGGATTTATTCAAATCTTAGTCTACTTTCTATTGAATTCTTCTTACATTTACCGTCCTTTTCGTAACCGAAAGTACCTTATTAAGAATCTATTTTAGCATGAAAAAATTATTTACCTCTGAGTCCGTTTCTGAAGGACACCCGGATAAAGTTTCCGATCAAATTTCTGACGCCATTCTTGACGCTCTATTAGCAGAAGATCCAAAATCTCGTGTTGCCGTTGAAACGATGGTAACAACTGGATTAGCTATTGTTGCTGGCGAAGTAACAACTGATGCCTATGTGGATGTTAAAGAGATTGTTCGAGAAGTAATTAAAGACATCGGATACACAAAAGCTTCTTATCGTTTTGATGCAGAAAGCTGTGGCGTTCTATCCGCAATCCATACCCAAAGTCCTGATATTGCGATAGGCGTTGACCGTGATGGAGCCGGCGATCAGGGAATGATGTTCGGTTATGCGACTAAAGAAACTCCAGAATACATGCCTATGCCGCTTCAGTATTCTCATAATCTTTTAAGAGAATTAGCCCGCATTCGAAAGAATACTGACTTGATGCCATATCTGGCACCAGATAGTAAAAGTCAGGTTACAATTGAATATGATGCTACTGGCCAACCGGCTCGTATTGATACGATTGTTCTTTCTACTCAACATGATGCTGATGTAGAACAAGCCCAGATTCATGCCGACATCAAGAATATTCTGATTAAAAATGTAATTCCTGCAGAGTTAATTGATACTGATACTAAATATCACATCAATCCAACTGGGAAATTTGTAATTGGCGGTCCACATGGTGATGCTGGACTAACAGGCCGAAAAATTATTGTTGATACTTACGGCGGTTTTGGAGCTCATGGTGGCGGTGCTTTTTCAGGAAAGGATCCTTCTAAAGTAGATCGTAGTGCCGCTTATGCCGCTCGACATATTGCCAAGAACTTAGTTGCAGCCGGACTAGCAGAAGAGTGTTTAGTTCAATTAGCCTATGCTATTGGAGTTGCAGAGCCTGTATCAGTAAATGTTAATTCCTTTGGAACAGGATCAATGAGCGACAATGAACTTGCTGAATTAGTTGCCAAAACTTTTGATTGTACGCCAAAAGGAATCATCACTCGTTTTGATTTACTAAAACCTATATATCGCCCAACGGCCGCATATGGTCATTTTGGTAGAGATGAATTCCCTTGGGAAAAACTCGATTTCGTGGATAAGCTTTCATAATTCCTCTCTTTTATAAAGGCAGCCAACTTGGTTGCCTTTTTTTGTTCTATTGATATATAGTTTGAACGCTATTTGCTTTTTAAGTATCGTATTGGAAGGAATAATATAATCTATTTATTATGAGTGACACTTCGAAAATAGCGAGCCGAAAATCGAACACACTAGTCACCATTCTTGAGTATATCGCTGTCTTATCAGTATTGATTATGGGGTTTAACCAAACCATCATTACTATATTTAACCCAACTTCACAAAAGATATTAGACGCAATGACTGTAGGCGCTGGTCTTTTTATTCTGATGGTAGGCATTATTAATTTATTTGTACTCTATTTCAATAAAAATGAACTTCTACTTCTAGGCCTCTTCTCAAATTCTATTGCTTTAGCTTATGTAATATTGATAAATACTGTTTTGGTCGGTGCAAGTAGTTTTGCCGCATTAATTCCATTTATTTTACTCATTGGACTAAATATAATTCGTTATAAAAAAACTACGCTCGCTAACTAAAGTTTACAAACATGATTGACTCTTTTTGTTTTAACTATTTTCGCATGAACGTAGGCTGTAGATTATAAACCAGCCTGAATATATACTCCCATAATTTATATTTTGAATAAAAAACTACTATATACACTTCTCATTGTATTCAGTTTGGCCGCTGGAAGCTATTTAACTTATGTGGTTGAAGGAATTAATTTTATGTCCATTTTATCACGTTCAGCAATTATTCTACTATCTCCATTTATTCTTACCGCAATCTCTTCTGGTATTTATCGCCTAATAAAGAAAAGGAATCTTTCATCGAAATTATTCGATATGACCATGTCTCTTTTATGGGTAATTGGTGTTTCAACCGAGTTCATTACCTATTTTTATCTTTGATAAGAACCGCGCTTTTGTCTTGCTTCATTTTTACTACATTACATGAACCTGATTCCTATCAATTCAATAATTTAATTCTATAATTTCATGTCCAATACTATCAAAACCCTCCATTTAGAAACTGTTATTAAAAATCATACTCGGGATATGAGCGGAAAGGTTGTTGCCATTACTGGAACAACAAGTGGTACCGGTTATGTATGTGCCAGAGAGATGGCAAAACTTGGGGCAACAGTTCTTTTATTGAATAGAGAAAGTGACCGTTCAACTTCATCATTGAATCAGTTAAAAACAGAAGTGCCAACAGGTGTTTTTCATAAAGTAACCTGTGACTTACAAGATCTTGAAAATGTTCGGGCAGCAATAAAAGATATTTCATCCAACTTTGAAGTTCTTGATGTTTTATGCAATAATGCTGGAGTAATGGCTTTGCCAGATCAGGCAACTAAAGATGGTTATGATGTACAAATGCAGACCAACTGTATTTCTCATTTCTTACTAACAAATGGTTTATTTCCACTCTTAAAAAAAAGTGCTGAGGCTCGCATTGTGAACCACACTTCTATGGCAAGATTAGGTGCAAATTTAGAAGAAAAGTACTTTGGGAAAAATGGTGGTAATCTTGAGGGGGATGGAACCGATGAGGAAAATACAAGCTTTCAAGGCCCGCGTTGGTTTCGTTATAGACAAACTAAACTTGCGAACTGTGCTTTTACTTATGGGTTAAAAGAGAAAATGGAAGATCGGGGAATCAAAAACATAAAGACCATGATTGCCCATCCCGGACTTGCGGCAACTCAATTACAAGTTACCACAGCTAAGACTGGCGGAATGGAGTCTGACTCTGACTTGATGGTGAGCGCCCAGTCTCCAGAAGATGGTGCTACCGGTATCATTCGATGTTGTGCAGATCCCACTGCAAAATCTGGTGATTTTTACGGTCCTGAGCGCTGGTCTGGTTTTCCTGGACTTTTAACTCCTGAAGAATCTTTATCTGACCCCGAAAATATTCGAGTTAATTGGGAGGGCTGTGAAGCCGCAACCGGTAAATTTGAATTTTAATAAGTAACTAACCAATTATTTAATGATCTCTTTATTTTTTAAGTCTAACAATAAGTGCCGAGTTCTTCTTTGTTCGGTAGTCCTTTTAAGTTTTTTAAGCTGTTCACCTTCCTCAGACTCAACTATTCAAAATGATTTAGGTAGAACATGGCTTGCGGGCGATCATCATATTCATTCCCGGTTTAGTGTAGGTTGGGATCGAGAAACTTCACCACCTACTCCAGAAATTGGCGGAGATGCTATTTACCCTATTCCAATGAACGCATTAATGGCAAAACGCTACGGTTTATCATGGATGGTTTCAACTGATCATGGAGGGCCAAATCATAGTAAAGTAAATCTTGAAATGGCATATCCTGAATTAATAAGTTCTCGTGAGGCGGTACCTGAAGTAATTCAATTTTATGGAATGGAATTCGACACCCCTGGAGCTGACCATTCTAGTATGATCATTCCACATACTCATGATGAATCTGATAGACTGCATGATATAGAATCACAATTTAGTAAAAACGAGCCTTATCCCGCTGACCCAAGCTGGAATACGGAACCCAGAATGCTTGAGGCTCTTGATTTCATGAATGGATTAACAAATAAACCTCTCGTTATTGCAAATCACCCATCACGTTCTGCAAGTGGATATGGTAAATATTTTCTATATGACCCAGCTGAATTTCGGGATTGGAATGATAAAGCCCCTGATATCGCTGTTGGTATGGCCGGTGCTCCGGGGCATCAAGCAATTTCAATTAATGCAGATAGTAGTGCACGAGATTTACCTAGGGGTGGTTATCGTGGATATCCAACACTTGGTGGATTTGATCAACTGACTGGAAAAATTGGTGGTTTTTGGGATTCGATGCTAGGAGAAGGACGTCGGTGGTGGATAACTGCAAATTCAGATTCCCATGTTAATTGGAGAGAAGGTGGTGCAGATTTTTGGCCAGGCGAATATTCAAAGACCTATGTATTTGCAAATAAAAACCATGATGATATTATGGATGGGATTCGCAATGGTCGAGTATTTGTAACACTTGGGGATTTAATAACTGAGTTGGATATAACCATAACAGGAGGGCATCATGCCGCAAATATTGGGGGATCTATTCATATTAAACCCGGTGACGAGGTCGATGTTTCAATTCGATTTAAAGACCCGTCTAGTCTTAATGCTTGGAATCAAAATCCCATCGTAACGCGTGTAGATTTAATTATTGGTGAAGTAACTGGTCCGGTTACCGACCGTGATGCAAATACCAATCCAACCACCCGAGTTTTAGAGCGTTTCACGAAAAATGATTGGGTTGTTGATGGTGAATACCGTTTGATTACATATACCATAACGAGCCTGAATAAGGAGAGCTATCTTAGGGTCAGGGGCACAAATGGCGATGAATTAGAGCCTAAGGAAGATGCAAGAGGCGAAAACCCTTGGTCAGATCTCTGGTTTTATTCGAACCCACTATTTGTAGAATTCGAAGAATAGAAAATCGAATCTATTCAGTTTTTTTCTGCCCTTTATCTAATATCTATTTAAATTCAGATAAATAAATTATATGTCATGAGATCTCTATTTATACTATTAATATCTGCTTCTTTATTTATTAATTGTGAAAGCTCAACTGGTGATAAAAATATGGAAGGAATTACTGCGCCACTTGATCCCTTTGAACAAAATATAGCTCTTGGAAGAGGAATTAACCTGGGAAATGCTCTTGAAGCTCCAAATGAAGGAGATTGGGGCATTGTACTTCAACCCGAATGGTTTACACTCATAAAAGCTGCCGGATTTAATAGTGTGCGTATTCCAATCCGTTGGTCTGCTCATACTTCTGAAGAAGAACCATACACCATTGATGAGGGGTTCTTTGCTCGAGTTGACTGGGCTATTGAACAAGCACTCGAAAATGACCTAATGGTTATTTTTAATATGCACCATTATGAAGAAATTTTTGTAAACCCTGGACCTGAAAGTGCAAAGTTTTTAGCAATTTGGGAGCAGATATCTCTTCGATATAAAGACCAGCCCAAGGAAGTTCTTTTTGAAATATTGAATGAGCCTCATGGCGAGCTAACCGCTGATCTTTGGAATCAATTACTGCCTCTTGGCTTAGAGAAAATTCGTGAACATAATCCTTACAGAACGGTAGTTATTGGCGCTGCAGAATGGGGCGGAATTCCCGGATTACTTAAACTTGATATTCCAGATGATGGAAATCTCATTGTTACTGTACACTACTATGAGCCTTTCCAATTTACTCACCAAGGCGCCGAATGGGTTGAAGGAGATGCTGATGAATGGTTAGGAACAACATGGGACGGAACCGCTCAGGAAATTGCTGCTGTTGAAAATCATTTTCAAACTATTGTTGATTGGGGTGTCGACCGTGGCGTTCCTATTAATATTGGTGAGTTTGGCGCATATAGTAAAGCAGATTCACCATCTCGTGGCCGCTGGACGGCCGCCATTGTAAAGTTCGCTCTCGATAATAATATGAGCTATCATTATTGGGAGTTTGCTTCAGGCTTTGGCATTTATAATCCAAATGATGGACGCTGGGATGTTGACCTATTGCGTGGCTTAACTAAGACCGAATAGTTTTTTTGTTTACTCTTGACTTCAATTGTATTATAATTTACTTTGAAATAAAAAGTACTTTGAATGAAAGATGAACAACACCTTCTAAACGACTTAAGTGAAATCCGTTCGATGATGGAGCGGTCTACTAAATTTATATCCCTTTCTGGCTTAGCTGGAGTTATGGCTGGAATCTATGCTCTTGCCGGTGTCTGGGTTCTTTATTCTTACCTTGGCTTCAATCCCCGAACAGTAATTATCTTAATTCCTGAATCTGGTTTTTCGATTTCAGATTTTAATAATGTTATTCTATTAGCTGTTCTTATTTTACTTCTTTCTATAGGTACTGCATTTTTATTTTCAAATAATAAAGCAAAAAAACTCGGTGAAAAAAGCTGGAACGCTACTTCTCGAAGAATGTTGGGTAGTATGAGTATTCCCCTGATCGCTGGTGGGATATTAATCATTCTTTTAATCTCTAAGGACGCTCTAGGGCTGGCAATTCCTCTTTCTTTAGTTTTCTATGGAATAGCATTATACAACGCTAGTAAGTATAGTTTTGATGATGTAAAATATCTAGGCATACTCAATATTTGCTTAGGATTAATAAGTGTTTGGATGATTGAGTATAGTCTAATCATTTGGGCTCTAGGCTTTGGAGTTCTACATATCATTTATGGTCTTTATATGCATATCAAATATGAGCGCCAAGTAGGTTAATTCATGAATGTATCTTTCAATGATTTAAATAAAGCGTTTGAGAATCGTATTCGTCTTGGAATTATGTCTGCTCTTGCTGTGAATAAATATCTTGATTTCACTGCCCTAAAAGAATACTTAGATGTAACTGACGGTAATCTTGCTAGTCATATTAAAACTCTAGAAAAAGCTGGTTTTATTGGTGTTGAAAAATCATTTGTAGAACGTAAACCTAATACAAAATACTATATGACTAGTGACGGGAAAAAAGCTTTTGAAAATCACCTCCTGGTATTGGAAGAAATTATAAATTCTCAAAAATGATGGGAACAAAAGACATTTTTTTGCTTTATAACTTTGAAAATCAAAGTACTTTTTAAATTAACCTTATATGAACTCTACTAGAACGCTTAAAATTAACACCTATCTATCATTACTGATGATTACCCTCGGAGTAATTTTCTTAGCTTATATGATATTAGTCGAAGACGAACCTGGGGCTTTTCCTTTGCTGATGACCACCATTGGTATATGTTGGTATATCGTAACTAAATGGAAGTTAAAATCACACAATAAAGAGTCTTAATACCAATTAATTCGAAAACTCAAATAGTGGAAATAGCATGAAATCATTCAAAAAAATCTATACACAAATTGTTGCTTTGATATCAGGAACCATTGTTTTATTAATGATTCCACTTATTGCAATGCAGTTCACTGAGGAAGTCTTATGGACTTTGGGTGACTTTATTATCGCTGCCATTCTTCTTTTTGGAACCGGCTTTTCATTCATATTGCTTTCAAAAAAGTCGAGCGCCTTTACTTTCAAACTAGCCACGGGGATTGCTTTAGGCTCTACCTTTCTTCTTATTTGGGTTAACTTAGCTGTTGGGTTAATTGGCAGCGAAAATGAATCTATAAATCTACTTTACTTTATCATTCCAGTTGTAGGTATTGTTGGGGGTTTTCTTGCCCGGTTCAAAACAATTGGCATAAGCTATACATTAATTACGATGGCAGTAAGTATGGTAGTAATTGCTTTGATCGCATTCACTACGGGTGCTTTAAACTCTACTGGCACTTCAACAATTGAAGTATTAGGTGTAAATGGTTTTTTTATTGGCCTTTTTCTCTTGTCTGCTTTTTTATTTAAAAACGCGGAGATAAAGCAAATTCGCACTGAAACCGAATAATTCATCAAGATATTGTAGTAGAATTCATTTTATTCAAGCCAATTTTACACCATAATAAAACATCTTTAAATCGTATTAAATCTAGTTTTATTTATTATTACCCATCATTAGTTATATATTATGAAGTATTTTTGGTTGAGGGGCCATCTCTGACGTATATTGGTATCAGTTACTAAAAAATCAAACACAGCCAGCCTTTTTAAGCAGGCTTTTTTTATGTCTTGGAATCAATATCATGGATACTTCATGTTTTGATTTTGTCTTGCTAACTTTTATGATGTATTCATGGACTCACCAAGCGGACAACCTTCTATCGAGCTTTTTGGAATCACTATCATGGAACCGATGGTTACCTTCACGGATCTATGGATTACTGCAGTTTGTTTATATGCATTTATAAAATTGGTTAAGCTGAATAAGCCCGGTAAGGTACAGCGACATATGCGGTGGTACTTTTTAATTATGGGGTTGGCTACTTTTTTAGGAGGACTTCTTGGTCATGCTTTTCAATATGCAATAGGTTTAGAATGGAAGTTACCTGGCTGGTTAATTAGCATGTTAGCTGTAATGGCCGTTGAGAGAGCTTCTATTATTCATGCTCAACCGTTAATTAATAAAACATTTGGAAAAGCTTTAGGAGTTGCGAACGTAATTGAGCTTTTAACTTTTGCGTTTATCACCTTTTATACTTTAAATTTTTTCTTTATTCAGGTACATTCAGCCTATGGCCTTGCTCTTATAGTACTTCCGCTACACTTTTTAGTATTTTGGAGAACGAGAAATAATGGGAGTCGAGTATTTGTACTCGCTGTACTATTTTCCACTTTAGCTGCATTTTTTTATATAAGTGGCATAGGCTTAGGAAAGTGGTTTAACCATCTTGATTTAGCACATACTGTAATGGCGATAAGTATGTATTTTTTATATATAGGAACCATTCAGCTAGAAGACTTGAAGCCTGAGGACATGCTTCAAGAAAGAGGCAAATTCAAAGAAGCAGTAAGGGCACTTTTCTTTAAATAAACTATTATAAATAAATCTACCATATGGGATTTTTCACAAATAAAAAGAAAGGTAAACCTCCTCATACTTGGTATCCTGAAATCTTACACTGGAGGGAAGGTGATAAGATTTATTGCAGCAATATTACAAAAGCATTCGGATATTCGAAGGTTAAAACAAGGGATATAGTAAAATACATAAAGCCAAACGAAGTGGTTGGTAAAGTATCCTTTGTATATAAATCAGTAGATGAACATGGAAATATTTATCTATCAGATCCAGATGATCATCTCATACAGTTTGAATTCTGGCGATTTATAAAAGTATCGACAAACGAAACTCTAAAAAGTAGATTAGTAGAAGAACGGCAAAAAGGCTCTGAAGAATACATGGAATTAATGTCCAATTTTCAACATGCATTCGACGAGCTACAAGAACAGGATAACCATCCTAAAAGACTTGGCCCCAAAGACTCCACTTGAATAAAGTTTATTAAACTTAATCCTTCGTTTGGCTCTCATATCTAAATGTAGTTTATTTCAACTTGTTTCAACTAAACACCATTTATGCTAAAAATATCCGCCATTCTAATTCTTCCTTTTCTCATCTCATTATTTCCAAATGATGTCAACAATAATGGACATAAAGCTACTAGCACAATTGCTTTTATAAACGTTACCGTAATCCCAATGACTGAAAATGGTGTGGTTCTTGAAAACAATACTGTAATCACAAATGGTTCGAACATTTCAGAAGTGCGCCCTACAGTTGACCGAGATTTAGAAGATGGAGCGTTTGATTTAGTAATTGATGGAACCGGAAAGTTTCTGATGCCAGGACTGGCAGAAATGCATGGTCATGTTCCTCCAACTCATCCCCCCGCAAATGCTGCATCTTATTTTAACGATGAATATGTTGAAAACACTCTTTTTCTATATGTAGCAGCGGGTATAACAACCGTTAGAGGAATGCTCGGCTATGATCATCAACTTGAACTAAAGGAAAAAGTAAATAACGGCGAGTTAATTGGTCCAAATTTATATTTAGCGGGACCAAGTTTTAACGGCGGATCGATTTCTTCTCCAGAACAAGCACGAAAAAAAGTCATTCAACAAAAAAATGAAGGGTGGGATTTACTTAAAATTCATCCAGGACTTACTCTTGATGAATATAACACAATGGCCGAAACTGCTAATGCCGTAGGAATTACTTTTGGAGGACATGTTCCTGCTGAGGTAGGAATAGAGCGCGCTCTTGAAGTAAAACAACTCACCATAGATCATTTAGATGGTTATGTGGCCTATCTCAATGCGTTTGAAGATGCTGAACAAGAAGAGAAAATGTCTGAAATTATCCAAAAAACCATTGAAAATAATGTTTGGATGGTGCCTACCCAAGCCCTGTGGGAAACAATAATTGGTGCTGGCAATTACGAGGTTATGAAAGAATATGATGAACTAAAGTATATACCTGAAGCTGTAAAAAACGGGTATAACAATTGGGTAACTCAAAATATCGATAATAATTCATCTCTGGATGTTGATGCCGCTTTACGCGAGGCTGAACTTCGCCAACGCCTTTTAAAAGAAATGAATGAAGCGGGCGTTCTGATCTTAATGGGAACTGATGCCCCTCAGCTTTTTAGCGTACCCGGATTTTCAATACATCGTGAATTACCCAAAATGGTTGCCGCAGGAATGACCCCTTATGAGATTATTGAGACCGGCACAAAAAATGTAGGCTTGTATTTTCAGGAGAACGATGATTTTGGAACCATTGAAGTAGGTAAAAGAGCCGACTTAATTCTTGTCGATTCAAATCCGATTCAAGATGTTGCCAACATCCAAAATCATTCTGGTGTTATGGTTCGTGGTCAATGGCTCTCTAAAGAAATGATTGATAAAAAATTAGCTGAAATTGAATCTAGTTATCAATAATTCAATTCTATTATCGCTTTTTTAAAAAGCGCTTTTATCCCACTATGTTTTTTATAAATTGAGGCTGATTCAAAATCTAATCTCATATTTATGAAAAAACTTTGGAGTACAATGTTTGGGATGCTATTTGTTGGGATTTTCTCAACATCAATTCTAGCCCAAACTAATCCTATCGCCTTTAAGGGCGCTCATATTATCCCTATATCAGGTAACCCAATTGAAAATGGCGTTCTTGTTATACAAAACGGAGAAATCATTTCAGTCGGTAATTCTGACTCTCGAATTCCTTCAAATGCTAAAGTAGTTGATGTAAGTGGCAAGGTTATTATGCCCGGCCTTGTTGATACTCACTCTCATATTGGTGAAGGCGATGGCGGTGACCGTTCTTCATCATTACATCCAGACGTTCGTATTCTTGATGCCATTGATCCTAGAAGCGACACCTTTAAAAAAGCACTAGCAGGCGGGCTTACTTCTGTAAATATAATGCCTGGTTCTGGTCATTTAATGAGTGGTCAAACCGTTTATCTAAAGCTTAGAAAAGCTAATACTATTGAAGATATGTTGTTAGTAATTGATGAGGAAAACAACATTTATGGTGGGATGAAAATGGCAAATGGTACTAACCCGATCGGTAACGCTGCTCCACCTCGCCCGGGAACTAGAGCAAAGTCTGCCGCGATGGTTAGAGAGCTTTTTGTTAAAGCACAAAACTATCAAAAGAAGATTGAAGACTCAGATGGTGATGAGTCAAAAATGCCACCACGTGATCTACAGATGGAAGCTTTAGTACAAATTCTTGACGGTAAGCGTACCGTTCATAATCATACTCACCGCCATGATGATATTCTTACTGCGATTAGATTGTCGCAGGAGTTTGGTTATAAAGTTGTTCTGCATCATGTTTCCGAAGCTTGGAAAGTAGCCGATGAAATTGCCGCTGCTGGAATTCCTGCTTCTATCATTACTCTAGACTCTTTTGGTGGAAAATTAGAAGCCATTGATTTCAGTAATAAAAATGCTGTTTCGCTTGAAAAAGCCGGGGCTCTTGTAGGTTTTCATACCGATGACTACATCACAGACTCAAGAATGTTCCTGCGTTCTGCTGCAATGGGTGTTCGGGAAGGCATGAGTAAAGAAAAAGCACTTGAAGCCGTAACTATAGCTAATGCAATAATGATGGATATTGATGATCGTGTTGGAACTCTTGAAAGAGGGAAGGATGCAGATTTTATTATTCTTTCTGGAGATCCATTAAGCGTTTATTCACATGTTGAACAAACATGGATTGAAGGACTTAAGGTTTGGGATCGTAGTAATCCCGAAGACAGAGAGTATTCAACTGGGGGATATGAAATATTCCGTGGATTTGAGACTAACCATCACCTAGACGGAGAGTAATCATGTCTCTATTTAAAACTATTATCGTATGTTTGATATCCCTTTTCTGTATTAGTAGTGCATCAGCTCAAATTGCAGTGAAAGCGGAAATGTTATACACTAGCGCCGGTGATCCAATTGAAAATGGCGTAGTTCTAATTAAGGACGGTAAAATTGACCGTGTTGGAACTCAGTCCTCTATTCGAATTCCATCCGATTACACCGTCTACGAGGCCACAGTGGTTACGCCTGGGTTAATTGACGCTCATACCGTCGTGGGTCTCGCTGGGCATTACAATCAGCCTCACGATCAAGATCAGATTGAAACATCCTCAGCTATTCAACCGGAGCTTCGCGCAATTGATGCCTATAATGCTCGAGAAGAATTGGTAGGTCATTTAAGAAGTCTTGGCATTACCACTATTCATACCGGTCACGGTCCAGGCGCTCTTATAAGTGGACAAACTATGATCGTTAAAACCTCTGCTATCACGGTTGAAGAGGGCGTTTTAGTACCGGCGAAAATGCTCGCCTTCACTATGGGTAATATGATGAACAGCAATATTAGGAAGCCTGGAACTAGATCAAAGGGTGTTGCAATGTTGAGAGAAAACCTTGTTAAAGCTCAGCTTTATCTCGAGAAGCGCAATAGTGATAACCCAGCCGTTAAAGACCTTGGCATGGAGGCTCTTGCAGATTTACTAGAAGGTAAACTTACGGCTATGGTCACGGTACATCGTGCGAATGATATAATGACTGCTATTCGTCTTCAAAAGGAGTTTGGCTTCCCTATGGTGATTGATGGTGCCGCTGAAGCTTATCTCATTCTTGATGAGATTAAAGAGTCGGGACACTCTGTCTTCATACATGCACCAATGCTTCGGGCTACTGGTCAGGCAAAAAACGCATCAATGGAAACTCCTGCAAAACTTCAGGCCGCTGGAATTCCTTTTGCTTTCCAAAGTGGTTTTGAAGGCTATGTACCTAAAACAAGAGTCGTTCTTTTTGAAGCAGCTATCGCAGTGGCTAACGGGTTAGATTATAACATTGCCATCGATAAGCTAACTATTGATGCTGCTAAAATTCTTGGGATCAATAAGACTGTTGGGTCTCTAGAAAGAGGAAAAGACGCTGACCTTGTTCTATTTAATGGTGATCCATTTGAATATACAACGAATGTAACGCATGTAATTATTGACGGAAAAATTGCCAATTAACTTTTTTTGATATGCAGATTAAATCTACCTCTAAACAATATGACGCTATAATAGTCGGCTCTGGAGCTGGCGGTGGGATGGCTGCTAAAATACTTTCTGAATCGGGTCTTACCGTTGCCGTTTTAGAAGCCGGCCCATACTTCGACCCCGCTCAGGATCAATATAGAAGCCAACTTCGCCCTTCTTGGGAATCTCCTCGAAGAGGTGCTAGCACTCCTTTAAGAAACTTCGGAGACTGGGATGCGGCTTACGGTGGTTGGGAGCTAGAAGGCGAGCCATATACTAAAGCTGAGGGAACTGAGTTTGGCTGGTTTCGGTCACGCATGCTTGGCGGTAGAACAAATCATTGGGGAAGAATCTCACTGCGCTTTGGGCCTCTCGATTTTAAAAGAAAAGATCATGATGGACTCGGTGATAACTGGCCTATAGGTTATGATGATGTCAAACCATATTACGATCGTGTTGATAAACTTATCGGGGTTTTTGGTAGCAAAGAAGGAATCTATAATGAACCAGATGGCTTCTTCTTACCTCCGCCAAAGCCACGACTTCATGAATTGTATTATATAAAAGGGGCACGAAAAGCTGGAATTCCTGTTATACCATCACGACTTTCAATTCTTACTAAAAGATTGAATACAGAGCGTGGAGTTTGTTTCTATTGCAATCAATGTAATCGCGCCTGCCAGATTTATGCTGATTTTTCAGCTGGAACCTGTTTAATATTTCCTGCTCAAAAAAGTACGGGCCGCGTTGATTTATATGTGAACGCTATGGTTCGCGAGGTTCTCACAAATAGTGAGGGGAAAGCAACTGGTGTCAGTTATATAAATAAGGATAACGGAACTGAGGAAGTTATTAATGGAAAGGTTGTTGTAATGGGTGCCTCAGCTTGTTCAACTGCTCGTATTTTATTGAATTCGAAAAGCAGCCAACATCCTAATGGGCTTGGTAATAGTAGTGGTGTGATGGGCCGGTATTTACATGATTCTACGGGCGCCAGTCGTTCTGCAATTGTGCCGGAGTTACTTAATCGAAAGCTTTATAACGAAGACGGGGTTGGAGGTTTACATGTTTATACCCCATGGTGGTTAAATGACGCTAAACTTGATTTCCCCCGTGGTTATCACCTTGAAATATGGGGTGGAATGGGGCAACCTTCTTATGGATTTGGTTTCAATACAACCGACTTAAATAAACATTTCGATCTTACTGTTGGCGGTTATGGAGACAAACTCAGAGATGATGTAAAACGATTCTTTGGTTCTGTAATGGGAATTGCAATGAGGGGAGAAAGCGTGCCTCAATATGATAATTTCTGTGAAATTGATCCTGACAAAGTTGATAAATGGGGCATTCCTGTTTTAAAATTTAACTATAGATGGACTGATTATGAGCGGCTTCAAGCAAAGCATGCTCAAGATACGCTGGAGAATATTTTCGACTCAATGGGTGCAATCCCATTAGGAGATAAGCCCGGAGCTGATAGAAATTACGGTCTTGCCGCCCCAGGACAGATTATCCATGAAGTTGGAACTACTAGAATGGGTAACGATCCTAAAACATCTGTTACAAATAAGTTTTCGCAGCTTCATGATGCAGAAAATGTCTTCATTGTAGATGCAGGTACATTTGTATCACAAGCGGATAAAAATCCTACTTGGACGATTCTAGCTCTATCGATGCGAGCATCAGAGTACATAGTTGATCAATTAAAAAAGCAAAACATTTAAGTCATGGATAGAAAAGACTCAATTAAAACAATGTTAATAGGCGCCTTCGGAACAGGCTTGCTAGTTAATGGTTGCGCACCAGGTTCTGCCGATCGTCAAAAGTTGCAAGATGTTTATGATTTTAGCTCTTACGGAAGAACGCCCGAAGAAAAAGCTAGAGATAAAGAAATCTTTGAAGGAAACTTTTTTAAAGATCATGAATTTGAGACTATTGCGGTTTTATGTGATCTTATTCTTCCAGCTACAGCTTCAGCTGGCGCTGCTTCAGAAGCTTTTGTTCCTGAGTTTATCGATTTTGCAGTAAAGGAATGGACGTATACTCAAGACCGGTTTAGAACTGGCATTGAATGGCTAGATAAGTACTCCCGTGAGAAAAATGGTAAGGATTTTATTTTTGCAACACCGGAAGCTCAAATCGCTATACTTGACATCATCGCATACCCAGAGAACGCAACCGAAAAGACTCAACCTGGCATTGATTTTTTCCGTGAGATTAGAAACTTCACTCTAACAGGTTATTATACCACCGAAATGGGATATAACGACCTTGGCTATGTAGGAAATCGTCCAAATATTTGGGATGGTGTTCCTAAAGAAGTGTTAGATGAGTTAGATGTAGATTACGAAAAAGAGTGGCTTGCCAAGTGTGTTGATCAAAGTAAACGCAATGATATTGCTGAATGGGATGAGGATGGCAACCTGTTAACATAATGGCGTCCTTCTCATTTTACTCTTATCTAGAAACACTTGAGAAGTTAAAGTTAGACCATATTACCGTTCCAAAAGAGATGGTTATTAAAATTGGCGGGATTGGAACTAGACTCCATTGTTCCATTAATGATAGTCCACCATTTCATTGTGGGATGGTTGCAAAAGGTGAAGGAACCGCCTACATCACAGTAAGTAAAGCTCGTCAAAGGGAGTTTGGAATTAGCTTTAATGAAGAGCTTCATATTTCTCTTACATTAGATCACTCAAAGTATGGCACTTCTGTTTCTGAGGAGCTAGAAGCCTTACTAGAGCAAGATAGGGCTGGCGCTCTTTTATTCGAAAAGCTCAACCCTAGTCAACAAAGGTATATTATTCATTATGTAGGAGGGGTTAAGAGTAGCCAAAAGAAAATTGAGCGAGCTATCCTTCTAATAAATAATCTAAAAACTATGGGTGATACTTTTGATTTTAGACACCTATTGGGATTACCACCAAGAGAATACTAAAGAAGCAGTTATTAGTCTCTGCCTCTTTAGGTTATATCTTAATTTTAATTAATTCGCTGATCCTGAACTTATTGTTTGCCCAAAGAAAATTGCGTTAGCAAATAACTTATTGGTTCCATACCAAAAAGCTCTGAAGTTTGGATTATCCGTCATAGTAATAACTTTTCCTCCACCAAAACGACTCACAACAATTGCGGCAGAGTTCTTTAAGCGCTCTAAGTTCGGGTCTGAAATATAGCCTGCGGCTAATGGAGAATCTGTATAATACACAGGGGTAGAATATGGATTGTTTCCTTTTTGAAGGAAGGTAGTGCTATTTCTAAACACAGTTATATCATCATCATTAAAGCCGTAACCTAATGGGTGGGTCAGGTCAATCTTTGCATTAAATATCGCGCCGCCAATTACTTGTGCGCCTGTATCCATTCCTCTTTTTACGTATGGCCGAACTTCCGTTTCTTCGTCAGAGTCTTCACGTTCCACATACTCAATATTCGCTAATTCCTGTTGTTTTGCCCAATTAAGTGCTGACTTAAACGCGACTAAAACTCCGCCATTTCTAACCCATGCTTTAATTCTTTCTACTTGACCATTTGAAAGATCATTATAACGACCTCCGGCAAGAACCAAGACGTTATAACGACTTAAGTCGGCCCCACCAAAATCACTTTTATCTAAAATAGTAAGAGGCATGTGATAGCGTTGATCTAATAAATGCCACGCTTCTCCAACCTCACTTGATGTTGTACCATCACCAGCTAAAATAGCTACAGAAGGCTTTTCAAGGTTTTGAAAGTTGTTACTACCCAAGTCTATTCCGCCAGTTGAAAGACCTGATGATAGTGCATATACTTTTATCCCATCTTCTACGGCAATGGTTTTAACTAGCTCATGTACATGGTCTTGGTCATTTTGTATTCCTAATGGAATCAATATAGTACCATAATCAAAGTTTTTTTGTCCTTCTTGTGTTACTGATGAGAAAGGAAGAGAGGCAACTTTTGCTTTAACTCCGGCATTCAATAATCTGTATAAAGATCTTGGTGTATAGTATTCATCCCACTCAAATGCATACGCATAGTTCGATTTTGTTCCAACAACCGAACCATTCGACTTCATTTCTCCATCAAAGATGTTTCCTAACAATTCCATCTTATAATCTCTAGATCCTAACTCCGCAAATGGAAGATTAAAAGCGTAAGGCATTGTCCAAGCTGATACATCATAGAAAAGACTGTCAGTGAACTCCGTTCTACGTTCAAATATCGCTGTGATCAATTTATATTGGGCCTGATTAGTTGGTACTACAAATGCACGTCCCGATTCAAAGCTCTCTCCATTTGAGCTCAAGTTTGTTGCTAGCTCGTAAATTTCTATTTCATGTCTTTCTAACATTTCCGCCATATGATAAGTACGGGCCTGGTCAGCGCTTTCACCAAATACATATGCTTTAATTGATGCTCTTTCAGCTTCATTTGCTGCTTCTTGATAGAAAAGTCGTTGGTGTTCAAGTAGCTCTTCTTTTAAATCCAATACTGCTTTTAATGTAGAATAAGATGCTGTTACTTGGTTTCGAATTGTAAATGGAAACCTAAGAAGACCATTTACACTTTCTTGGACGTGACCTCTAGAGCTAGCTTGCTCGAATAAAATTCCTATTGCCCCTTGTACATCAGGATAGGTTGACCCTTTACCATAATAGAAATCGTCAAAGCTTTCTTTTGAGTAATAAAGCGATTGAATCTTATCTAATTCATCAGCATGGTATTCGGCAATATTCGCTGTTAAATCTTGATTCCTTTGGGGGGTTAGTGGGTTTGTTCTGCTAGGAATACCTGGTTGAAAGAAAAAAGTAGAATTGGTTCCCATTTCATGATGATCGGTCAGTACATTTGGTTTCCACTCGTGGAATTTTGCAATTCTTCCTTTGCTTTCTGGATGTTGAACAAGCAACCAATCACGATTTAAATCAAACCAATAGTGATTCGTTCTTCCGCCTGGCCAAACTTCGTTATACTCTCTACTTTCAGAGTCAGAGACTAATACATTTTTACTCTTATGCATATTTGCCCAGTGAGCAAACCTGCTTAACCCATCCGGGTTTATGCTTGGGTCGATCAAAACAACTAAATTTTCTAATAGCTCATTGATTTCTCTGCCCTGTGCCGCGGCTAAGTGATAAACCACTGCAAGCGATGCATTAGAACCACTTGGTTCATTCCCGTGTACACTATAACTCATTTGAACAATAGCCGGCATATCCGATATATCTAGATCTTTAGACTGCTCGGCATTTATAAGCTTTAAATGTTGTTCTTTTATTACATCAATATTCTTTTGGTTGTCTGGCGATGTTATTACAAGTGAGAGTAGCGGACGGTTTTCATATGTTCTTGCATACTCGCTTATTGTTACACGATCTGAAGCTGCTGCAACTGCATACATATATTGAACCAGCTGATCATGACGTACATGCCATTCACCTAGTTCGGCGCCTAAAATGTCTTTAGGAGTGGGTATATTTTCATTATAGCTAACTCCCTCCTGTAAAAAGTACTCAAGTGGTTCTTGAGCTACGATGTTTGTAGAAATCAGCATAAGAGCTGTGGCAAAAATAATTTTTTTCATTTTGTCTTTTTTAATCCCTTTAAGTTTATCCCGTATAGTAGTTTTTCAAATTGAAAAATGCTGAAAAAGGTTTCTTTTAGTTTTTATTTGTTCCTTTTTTCTGATGATCGAAAAAATTTGTACTCTTTGGCTGTCTAACCAACCTTTTTAGATGAATAACATTGAAAGCCAAAAGAAATCAACTTTAAAGTATGCGCTTGGTCCTGGTCTTATTATGGCCGCGGCCGCAGTTGGTGTATCTCATTTAGTGCAATCGACTCGTGCTGGCGCCGATTATGGCTTCACTTTAATTTGGGCGGTGATCTTAGCCAATATATTCAAATATCCATTTCTAGAATTTGGCCCAAGATATGCACTAGCAACTCAAGAGAGTATGATTAGAGGGTACAAAAAGCTTGGAGACTGGGCCTTCTGGGTTTTCGTAGTTTTTACCTTAGGAACCATGTTTATCATTCAGGCGGCTGTAACTATTGTTTCAGCAAGCCTTGCCGCAGAGCTTACAGGGATTGTTCTAAGTCCATTTTTATGGAGCGCGATACTACTAAGTATTTGTATTGCCATATTAATGTATGGTCAGTATTCCGCCCTTGACAGTGCTATTAAACTCATTATGGTGGTATTAACAATTTCTACATTTGTAGCAATCGTTGTGGCCGTTATTAATACTCAAGGAACTGCGCCAAAACCGACACCACCTAGTATCTGGGTAACAGCTGGTGGGGTTGGTTTTTTAATTGCATTGATGGGTTGGATGCCTATTCCAATTGATGGCGCCGCTTGGCATTCATTATGGTCTATTGAACGAATTAAACAAACGAAGCATATACCAAAACTTAAAGAGGGTCTCGTAGATTTCAATATTGGATATATTGGCGCCGGAATTTTAGCTATCGCTTTTTTGAGTCTTGGGGCATTAATAATGTATGGTTCGGGCGTTGAATTTGCTTCAAGTGGTGGTAACTTTGCTAAGCAACTCGTTTCTATCTATACAAATACATTGGGTGATTGGGCCTACTGGATTATCATTATTTGTGCATTCACAACTATGTTTAGTACCACCTTAACTGTTACCGATGCATACCCACGAGTTTCACAAGAAATTATATCCGTCATCAAGCCCAATCTATTCTCGAATGCAAAACTGAGCTACCGTTTTTTAATTGTAGTGATTTCACTCGGCTCCCTATCGGTTCTATATTTTACAGGAACATATTTTACTTTTTTAATAGACCTTGCAACCACCGTTTCTTTTTTAACCGCTCCAGTGTTAGCATATCTCAACTATCGACTAGTAATGGATTCTCATTTTCCAATTGAGCACCAACCTCCATTCTGGCTACGAATTTTAAGTTGGGGAGGTATTCTCTTTTTAACTGGATTCACCTTATTTTTTATGTATTGGAAATTCTTCCAATCATAATATTTATATCTCTTGAGAAAGTACATATTCCCTATACGTGAGCCCTTTAGCACTTATTCCCATTTAATTGGAGCTATTATTTCCGTTGCTTGGACCGTTTTACTTTTAATAAACGCAGCAGAAAGCCCTCTCAGTTATAAAATATCTTTCTGGATTTATGGAATTACCGTTTTTTTAATGTTTTTTTCCAGCGCCGTATATCACGCTATAAACGTGACTTTCAAAACAGAAGAGTTTTATAGGCTGTTAGATCACATTATGATTTATTTAGTAATAGCGGGTAGTTACACCCCTCTTTGTGTTATTGTTCTTGATGGAAAATGGAGAACCGGAATGCTACTGGGAATTTGGTTATTTGCCTTGGCTGGTGTTTTTAAAAAGATCTTTTGGTTAAATGCTCCTCGGTGGTTTTCAACTGCTCTTTATTTGTTAATGGGTTGGGTGGCAGTAATAATATTCCCACAAATGTGGGAGTTATTACCTACGGGTTTCTCTTTATGGATTGTTGCTGGAGGACTTTTTTATTCTATTGGGGCAATTATATACGCTTTAGAAAAACCAGATCCCTTTCCGCCTCAATTTGGATTTCATGAGCTTTGGCATTTATTTGTTTTAGGGGGCGCATTCTCTCATTTCTGGGCCGTTTTTAGATACCTACCAGCTTATAATTAATTCTATTTCGTTATTCATATAAGCCGATTATATTATTGCCTTATTAACATACGCCTATATTATTTCTATGAAGCTTTTTGCATTTAAATTCAATCTATTCCTTCTTACAATTTTATTAGTTGGGATCGGTTGTGAGCAAAATAAATCCACTCCTCCAGCCGATATTCAAAATGGTAATCGGAAAAGCCCAATTGCAATTTCTTCGATAAAGCATGAGGGAGCCTACATAAAAGTTGTTTATGGACAGCCGTACAGAAATGGAAGAACTATTTTTGGTGAGTGGGAAAAATATGGAGAAGTTTGGCGAACAGGTGCAAACGAAGCAACTGAGATTACGATTACTGATCCCGTGTTAATTCAAGATCAGGTAATAGAGGCTGGCACATATGCTCTATTTACGATTCCAAATAAAGAAACATGGACTATTATCTTAAATATGGATTTAGGACAGTGGGGCGCATTTACCTATAGTGAAGAGCGCGATTATTTGAGGTTTAACGTACCGGTCATAAATTTAGACACACCGGTTGAAGCTTTTTCAATAGAGTTTACTGATGTAATCAGGTCCATGACCACTTTATCGCTAACATGGGATAATGTTAAGGTTGAAATCCCCATTCGTTTATATGAGAATGGATAACATAATTTGAATGATGGAAAAAGGATTAAAAGATAAAACAGGTAAATCTCTTTCTGAATGGATTAAGATTGTTAAAGCCCAGAATTTCGAAAAACACGGTCAAATAATGACTTTTCTTAAAACTGAACACAGCTTTACTCATGGCTTTGCAAATTTTGTCGCTTTAAAAACAAGAGAGGCTGATGCCGGTTCTCATGATGCCGATGACTTAGTAAATACTCAATACTCAAATGGTAAAGAGCATCTTCGACCCATTTATAATCATTTAATTTCCATTGCTACTGCTTTTGGGGAAGACGTTGAGGTAGCACCAAAAAAATCTGCCGTAAGTCTTCGACGAAAACGTCAGTTTGTATTGATTCAGCCTTCTACAAAAACACGAATTGATCTCGGCCTTAAACTAAATGATGAAAAACTTAAAGGTCGGCTAGAAGCTTCGGGTCCATTTGGCACCATGTGCACAAATAGAATTCAACTTACCGAAGAAAATAGCGTTGACGATGAGGTAATACGCTGGATGAAGCTAGCTTATGAGCAAGCTGGTTAGTTAGTTTCCAATAGAGTTAGTAATTCTTCTGGAACATCAATATCCATTCTCAATACTTGTGAGGCGTGTGTTTTACCTTGAGCATCTAGTTTAAGAGAGACCGTTCCGCCGCCGCCTAAGCTTTCATAGAGAATGAAGTTCAGCGCTCCAATGTTTGGAAGTTCAAATCGTTCAACTTTTCCTTTACACACATTTTTCATGTGTTCTTTCACGATTTCAGAAGTCAGGTTCATTTTCAAAAATGGATAGATATCCGGATGTCGAGCAATGATTCCAACATTACTACCATTTCCTTTATCACCACTACGGCCATGTGCTATTTTGAGTAATTTTACTACCGGCATATTCGTCCTTTTTTTCTTAAGGTAATCAATCTGACAGATAGTATACCACTGTAGAAACAACCCTAATTTTCTTTATGTGTGGGTTATTCATATCTCTAGGTGAAATTGTAAACTGACCTTGAAACGCGGTCTTTATTTTCCCGAGTTTACTGTTAGAATCTTCTGCAAATTTTTCAGCTACACTTCTCGCTTCTTTCGTCGCTTCCTCTATCATTTGAGGTTTAATTTCATTTAGCTTCGAAAATAAATATTCCGTTTGATAGCGATAATCCCCACCTGTAATTGCAATACCTTGCTTCCCTAATTCTGAGACTTTATTCATTATGATTCGAACCTCTTCAACTTTAGAAGAGTACACTGTAACTACTTGGTTTGCTACATATCGGTATTCAGCGCCCTGTGAGCCCCCATATTGTTGAGCCTGCTTATCGGTAACCTCAGGAGTTGTTATAGAAATTTCTGATGCTTCAAGCCCATTGCCAGTTAAAAATTCTTTTATTTTGTCCGAACTTTTTTCTGCTTCAAGGTAAATCTCTTCTAACCTGTTGCTAGCCACTGTAAATTGAATTGGCCAAATAACAATATCCGCAATGTGTTCCTGTTCCGAAAGCCCCTTAACAGTAACGGTTCTTTCATATTCTTTGTATTTAATAGCCGCATTTCCAAGTAAAACTCCAAGTAGAGTTATACCAATTGCTAATGTTATGCCGAGTATGGCAAAGGCTTTTAATCGATCTTTTTCCATCTGATTAATCTCTTTTCTTATTTTAAATATCAATATGCAATTTAACTATTCTAAGTAACTTTAATACCTTTATGTGTTTACATTTTTTACTTCATAATTATTTAATACCAACCAACTACTTAACATTAACTCTAATGTGATTAATTTTCCCATCATTGGGATTGGTTGTAGACCAATAGAATACAGTAATGTTATCTCCACTTTTAAACCCACCAAATAGACTGTCACCAGAGTATTCTCTTGTTTTCACTTTTTCTACTTTATTCCCATCACCTGAAACTAGCGCATAATTTATAAATGGCAGGTCATCAGTTCTAAAAGGAGCAAACCAAATGGTTTGGTTTGTTCCATTATAAATTGAGAATGAATCTTCGCTAATATTGACGATAATTTCACTTTGCTCATTATCAATGATATTACACTCTATAAAAAATACTAGTGCTACTATCAGTATTGAAGTATATTTTATCATTAGTTTCTCCATTGGTATTCACTTTTAAACTAGTTGAAATACGCCACCTTTATCAACTTTATTATCTGATAGCTTCTAATATTATTCATGTACGACTCTACCTTTCTCATAAAAATGGTTCAATCCAGAATGCCCTTTGGTAAATATGAAGGGTGGTTTATTACCGATCTCCCCGTTCATTATTTGGAATGGTTTAGTAGAGAAGGATTTCCGAATGGTGACCTCGGTCAATATTTATCTACTATGTATGAAGTGAAGATAAATGGAATAGAGAATATTCTAGATCCAATTAAGAAGGAATTTAGAAGAAGAAGGTGTCCATAGAAAAAAATTTACTTTTTGGTGTAACATATTTTTTACATTTCGTAAAAAATCTTCGACATTTAACTAATGGAGAACTATCATGTCTAAACAAGAATTATATGCATGGTCATCTTTCGGTATGACATTATCAATCTTAGTCTTTTACGTCCTCATCGTTTTTGGATGGCCTGATGGGGTTCCAGATTTTTCATCAACAGCTGTAAAGATTTTCTTTAATCTTTTTTGGATGGCCTTCGTTGTTGAACTAATCTTAGACGCAACTAAAAATAAGACCGGTGTTGAGAAAGACGAACGCGATTTCATGATTGATGCACGTGGATTTAAAAATGGTTATAATTTTTTAAGCTCATTCATTGCCATTTTAATTTTTCAAGTCTTAGTCTCATACATCTTTGACGGAGTTCATAACTGGTTCACAATTGTAGCCAAGCCATCTTTTGTACTACATGCTCTATTTATACTACTCCTTCTATCAAGTTTAATTAGAAGGGGAACTCAACTATACTATTATAGAAAGGATTTTTGATATGGATGATGGGGCTATTGTTAATCAAATTCGGAAATTACGGTTCAAAAATGGGGAAATGACCCAGCAAGAACTTGCAGATGCTGTAGGTGTTACTCGTCAGACCATAAATGCTATTGAGGCAGCAAAATATTCTCCTTCACTGGAGGTCGCCTTTAAGATTGCTAAAGTCTTTGATGTTTCTCTTGATGAGGTTTTTAACTATAAATTGTAGTGTCACGAAGAATTCAGTTTATCATATAAGATCTTAATTGTGTCTAAAAATTCTTTTTGCTAGAGACCCAGAATTATCGTTGTTTTTGGCGATATTCTTATACGTTTTAATTTATCAGCTAAATGAAGTTTTTCTCTTCTCAGTTAACTTATTTTATTTCTAACAAGGGCACGAAAACCAATATTGCCAAGCTTTTAAAGTTTGTTGGTGTCTTGCTTTTTCTTATTGGCATCTATGGGGTTATTTTCCACATCATTATGGAAATGGAAGGCCAAAAACATAGTTGGGTTACTGGTTTTTACTGGACCTTAGTAACTATGAGTACTCTTGGTTTTGGAGATATAACTTTTACTTCCGATTTAGGAAGGCTTTTCTCGATGCTCGTATTAGGCTCTGGTGTAATTGTACTTTTAATTATGCTGCCATTCACATTTATTGAGTTTTTCTATGCTCCTTGGATGGAGGCTCAATCACGAGCACGTGCCCCTAGAGAGCTTCCTCCATCAGTAAGAGATCATGTAGTTATTGTCACTTTCGATCCCATTACAAGAGCTCTTATCGAAAAGCTCCGTCAATATCAGAAAGAGTACATACTGTTAGTTCAAGATTTAAATGAGGCATTAGATTTATACGATGATGGATATAAAGTAATGCTTGGTGAAGCGGACGACCCAGAAACTTATAAAAAACTACAAATTCATCAGGCTGCCCTCGTAGTTTCTGCCGGGTCAGATATGTTTAATACCAATGTTGCACATACTGTCCGTGAATTTAATAAAGAGATTAAAATTGTTGCTACTGCAAACTCTCATGATTCTGTTGATATTCTAAAACTTGCAGGATGCGATCATGTGCTTCACATGGGCAACTTGCTAGGAAGGGCCCTCTCAAGGCGCGTGCTTGGTCAGGATGCTCGAGTCCATACCATTGGGCGTCTTGGCGATATTATAATTGCAGAAGCCACTGCTTTTGATACACCGTTTGTAGGAAAAACACTTAGGCTAACACAGCTAAGAGAAAAGCTTGGAATTAATATTGTTGGAATTTGGGAGCGGGGTAAATTTTTAGGCTCTCACCCAGATACACTCATAAGTAGTCATAGTGTTTTAATGATGGCTGGCTCTGTAGATCAGTTAAGAAGATATGATGAGTTGGTTGGAATTTATGGGTTAAGTGAAGAACCAGTAATTATTATTGGCGGAGGTAGGGTTGGTAGAGCTGCGGCTCATCACTTAAAACGAAGAAATATGAAATTTAAGATTATTGATAAGAATCCTGACCGTATAAAAAATAAAGAAAACTTTGTTCTTGGTGATGCCAATGATTTAAATACCCTTAAGAAAGCAGGGATAGATACAGCACACACGGTTATTGTGAGTACAAACCAAGACGATATTAATATTTATCTCACCATTTATTGTCGACACCTTCGTCCTAATATTCAAATTGTAGCGCGTTCAAGTGTGGAAAGAAATGTCCATTCTCTACATAGAGCTGGCGCTGATTTTGTAATGTCCTACGCCACTATGGGTGCAAATGCAATGTATAATATTTATGAGGATAACGACATTATTATGATTGCAGAAGGATTGAATGTATTTAGTTTAAAAACACCATCGAAAATAATTGGTAAAACAATTATTGAAGCGGATATCCGTCATAAAACAGGTTGTAATGTTATTGCTTACTCAAGTGGTGGTGAACAATTTATTAATCCAGATCCGAATACGCCCCTTCCTCAACATAGTGACTTAATTTTAATTGGAGAGACCCAGGCTGAAGAGACGTTCATTAAACTCTTCGGTGATGTTTAATTTTCTATTTTCCTTAATTGAAATTGAACTAATGAAGTCACATAAAGTCTTATTCTGAATATCTAACTAAAACTAAGTAACATCTATGCTAACAAATATCCATCCAAAATTACCAATGCGTGATAAAGATATTACGCGAGACTTTTATATAAGTGCTTTAGGTTTTAATGAAGTTGGAAGTGCTGATTTTGATGGTTATCTAATGGTTGAAAAAGACCATATTCAAATTCATTTTTTTGAGTTTAAAGATCTTGACCCAAAAGAGAATTACGGCCAAGTATATA
The DNA here is from genome assembly GCA_965212165.1 of Balneolaceae bacterium. Lineage (GTDB taxonomy): Bacteria > Bacteroidota > Rhodothermia > Balneolales > Balneolaceae > RHLJ01. The sequence goes on from OZ243096.1 coordinate 783,800, forward strand.
TTAGAACTGATGATATTGACAGTTTCTACCAAATATTATTGGATAACAAAACTCCAATTCATCCTAACGGGCCATTAGAAATTAAACCCTGGGGACAAAGAGAGTTTTCAGTACTTGATCCAGACACAAACCTTTTAACATTTGGACAGAGTACTTAGGATTAAAACGGTAGTATATCCTATACTATCTTACCAACTATAAAAACCTCTTCACCTAACTCTTCTGCTTTATTTTTTACAGCTTTAATAGCTCTTTCAGATACCACACATACTAGTCCAATTCCTAGATTGAAAGTAGCTTGCATATCGTCTTCAGGTACATTACCAATTTCTTGAATAAGATTATAAACAGATGGTCGCTCCCATCCTTTCCAATCAATTTCTAAAGCTAAACCTTCTGGTAAAATTCGTTTTGTATTTCCAACCATTCCACCACCAGTAATGTGTGAAAAACCATTTACTCCATCCATCTCTTTAAGCTCGGAGATTAAACCTAAATAAGATCTATGGACTTGTAGTAATTCTTCTGCTACTGTACATCCTAATTCTTCCACATAATCATTTACATCGTATTTTGTAAATAACACATTTCTAGCTAGTGAATACCCATTAGTGTGTAATCCTGAGCTTTTAAATCCAAGAAGTACATCTCCTTTTTCAATACCTGCTCCACTTATCACTTTATCCTCATCTACTATACCAACAATAGTACCAGCTAAATCGAACTCACCCGGACCGTAAATATCAGGCATTTCTGCCGTCTCACCACCAATCAAAGCAACGCCATTTTCTTTACAAGCGGTTGCAAAACCTTTTATTACTTCATAACCCACATGTTGCTCTAGTTTACCCGTGGAAAAATAATCTAAAAAGAAAAGTGGTTTCGCTCCACAAACAGCAATATCATTTACACAATGGTTTACTAAATCCTGTCCAACGGTATCATATTTACCCGCTTTAAAAGCAACAATCAATTTAGTTCCAACCCCATCAACAGAACTCACAAAGGTTGGTTTTTTAAAACCATCAAGATTAGGACTAAAGAATCCACCAAAGCCACCTATGTTCGAAAGAACAGCATCAGAATGAGTTTCTTTTACAATACCTTTAATTGAGTTTACGAGTTCTTCTCCAGCCTTAATATCAACGCCGGAATCTTTGTAAGTGAATTGCTTTTTCGCCATCTGGCTTATCTATTTTGTGTTACTAATTGGATGTGTGCTAAATGATGATTCCCATGCCATGCGTACATAGCTGTAGCTTGAACTAAAGTAAAATCTATTCCTGATTCTGGATGATGAAAGGTTCTTTTAAACTGTTTTTTATTCATATTTTTTAAAACAGCGCTCCATTTCTCATGAATAGCAGTTAACATTCTTAACGTAGTTTTCATAGAAACTTCGTAATCACCTAACGAAGCCCATGCGCTTTCATCGTATGGTTTTATAGTTGGATTATCCTCAGTGAGAGCTAACTTTACTCTAATCAATGCATTCATATGGCTATCACATAAATGATGTACTACTTCTCTTACTGTCCAACCACCTTCTCGATATGGAGTTTCTAAAACATCATCAGATAAACCATATAATTCTGCTTTCACTTTTAAAGGAAGTTCTCTGATATCTTCCATCCACTCAGTAACATCACTTACTTTGCGTTTTTTAGTAATATCAAATTCTCCGATTGGGTATCTGTTATCCATAAGTTTTCCTCATTTAGCTTGAATAAATATACCATCTTTGAAAAAGTTTTATGAGATGATTTTTAAAATCTTTTCCACACCTTAAAAGACAAATAAACTTAGATTTATATAAATAGTAATTAGTTATAGGTAGTGTGGATATGTGGATAACAAACTTTTCTTTTTTACCCACAATGCTTGACTATACTATGTGGATAGATATGTTGAGAACTTCCTCTATATTTTTATAGACTTAAAGGATTATTTAAAAACTTGTCCACAAATAAACCTTAATTACACATAAAACATATGTTCAAGTAATTAACATAGAAAGTTATTCTTTTTGGATGTTGATATGATCAAACAAATGTGGAAACTTGTAGATAACTCCGAGTATTTTTAGTTATCACAAAGTTATGGAGTTGATATCCACATAGTAATCCACAATTATAAGTAAATGAAAGTAATAGTTCAGCGAGTGAGTTCAGCCTCAGTTATGGTTGGAAATGAGATAACAGGTGTTATAGAAAACGGCTTGTTATTATTAGTAGGTTTTCATCAGAATGACAATCATGAGCAGCTTAAATGGATGTGTGAAAAGATTCTAAAACTTCGTGTTTTTGAGGATGAAGATGAGAAAATGAATCTTTCTGTAACAGATGTACAAGGTGGTATTTTAGTAGTTTCCCAATTCACTTTATATGGAGATTCACGAAAAGGTACACGACCTAGTTATATTGAAGCTGCTCGACCCGAGAAAGCAGAACCGATGTATGAAGAGATGATCCAGTACTTCAAGGATCATTCACAGTTAAATATTCAAACAGGTAAATTTGGAGCAATGATGGATGTTTCACTAGTTAATAATGGTCCTGTAACATTAATATTGGAGAAGTAGATTGGCGGTCATTTTTATTTTTATTGATGGTGTTGGGCTAGGAGAGGCATCTAATAAGAACCCCTTTTTCGTAAATACCTATGAAAGTTTTCAAATCCTTTCAGGTGAGAACTTCAGTACTAATGGAAAAAACATTCTTTCAAAAAAGCACATCTTTAAACCAATTGATGCTAACCTTGGGGTTGATGGTTTACCACAAAGCGGAACAGGACAAACGACATTGTTTACGGGTGAAAATGCTTCCAAAGTAATTGGTAAACATTTTGGACCATATCCACACACTGGAATTAAATATCTATTAAAAGAGCAAAGTCTCTTTCATGCAATTAAGGAAATCGGAAAGAAACCATATTTCATAAATGCATACCCGCCCATATTCTTTGAACACGCAAAACGAAGAAACCGATGGAGTTGCACTACTTTAATGACTCAAAGTGTAAATCTAATATTGAACTCAACGGAAGAAGTATTAAATGAAGAGGCATTAACTGCAGAAATAGTGCAAAACGCCTGGAGAGAAAGGCTGAATATTGATCTGCCAAAAATTAATGCAACAGAGGCGGCTCAGCGCTTACTAAATGTAGTTCCCAATTATGATCTAGTGATGTATGAGTATTACCTCACAGACAAAGCGGGTCACAATCAAAAAATCCAGGACGCCCAAACCGTGCTTAAAACACTGGATGAATTTCTGCTTCACATCATAAGAGAAAAAAGAAGTGAAGATGTTCTAGTAATAACCAGTGATCATGGAAATCTTGAAGATCTTTCAACTAAAACTCACACCAGAAATGAAGTACCATTATTTGTGATGGGTGAAGGTGCTGGGGCTCTCGAAAATATTGAAAGTTTAACTGGAGTGAAAGAAGGTATTTTGAAGGTTTTATAGATAAAACTTTATGTCGAGTAGATCTATTGATCTTTGAAAAATTAAAAGTAAAGCATCCTTTGGATGACTTAAAAAAGGAATAACCCATCGAATACCTATTTATAAAACAAAAAGGTCATCCGGAACTCATTTCAAGATATTAAGTGACGCTTTTAAGCTACTAAATATAACTTAGTAGTATCTAAAGGATGATAATACGATCAGAATTATTGATTTAATGAGTACATTCTCTCTATGAAAAAAATTCTACTGTATACATTATTAGGACTAATAGGTATTTATGGGCTTCTATTAATTCCTGATACCAGCTCAATTAACATTGAGAGTGAAAGTAAATCTACCCCATTCTTATGGAATCAAGATGAACGATGGGACGATCTAGAAGAGCAATTTAATCGTGTTAGAACGAGCCCTGAACTAGTTAAAAATGACGAAATTGAAATGAGTATTGAAACCATGAATTCAATACTATCGGATTTAGAAACTGAATCATTTAGTGCTAATGATGAACGACTCAACCTTCTACTAAATACCTACTTTGAAACAGCGCCTTTTATAGCAGCACAAGAAATTCAAAACCCGAGCTTCTTCGAGGTTTATAATCGTGCTCGAAGAATTATTAAAAGTGAATCGATAAACTGGGACATTAATCTCCTTAAAACCAGAATTGCATTATATAAAGTGCTTTATGGTATGCGAGCAACAACAGAAGAAGTTCTACTTCAATCAAAAGAAGAAATTAAACCAGTTATAAATGTAACAGATGAAGAATCAGTAACTCCATCAACGACACTTTTTGGTATTAAAGTACATAGTGGAGATTTACTTGTTTCTAGAGGCGGGGCAGAAGTTTCAGCATTAATATCTAGAGGAAATGATTTCCAAGGAAATTTCTCTCATGTGGCTCTTATTTATGTAGAGGAAGGAACAAATACAGCGTTTTTAATAGAGGCTCATATAGAGCGAGGCGTGGCAATAGCTTCAGCCCAAGAATATGTTAATGATGGGAAACTACGTTTTATGGTATTGCGACCAAGAATGGATTTACCAGAAATAATTACTAATCCAATGCTTCCTCATGTTGCAGCAAAAGAGGTATTCGAGGAAGCTCAAGAGCGACACATTCCTTATGATTTTAAAATGAATTTCTTTGACTCAGAAGCTATGTTCTGTTCAGAAGTTGGTTCATATGCATATAAAAATAAAGGCATTAAACTCTGGCAATCTGAATCAACAATATCTTCATATGGTGTAGTTTCTGTATTGAATACATTTGGAGTGGAAAACTTCGTTACACAAATGCCATCTGATTTAGAATACGACCCACAGCTTTCGGTGGTGGCCGAATGGAGAAATACCGAAGCGTTATACGATGATCACTTATACAACGCAGTTATTGATGCTATGCTTGAGTGTGCAGATAAGAGAATTGAGATAGAGTACAACCATTTTTTACTTCCCGTAATTAGAGTATTAAAAGGATATAGTGTGATAAAGAATCAATTTGGTGGCGTAGGGCCAATTCCAGAAGGAATGAGCTCTACACAAGCGTTAAAAAGTGAAGCATTCATAAGTAGACATGAAGATCTAAAATTAAGAACGCGCTCAGAATTAGAACAATTTGAAAGTCAAAATGGATATATACCACCGTATTGGGAAATGGTTAATTCAGCGAGAGAAAATACAGGCTGTAAATAAAAGTGATCAATGAATAAGAAAGTCCATTTAGTATTAGGGAGCGGCGGGGCAAGGGGCCTAACACATATTTCTGTTATTGAAAGTTTAGAGGAAGAGGGATATGAGATCATTGAAATAATTGGTTGCTCAATGGGGGCTGTAATTGGTGGTTTTTATGCGTCCGGTCATTTGAAAGAATACAAGGAATGGTTATTCGGTTTATCAAAATCTGATGTATTCGAGTTAATGGATTTTACATTTACCAAACAGGGGTTTATAAAAGGTGAAAAGATATTTAATCGCCTTAAAGAAATGACTGGCGATCTTAACATTGAAGACTTCAAGATCCCTTTTACTGCCGTTGCTACCGATATAAAAAACAATAAAGAAGTCCATTTCAAAAAAGGCGACCTTTTTAAAGCGCTACGAGCTACGGTTTCTATTCCTGGTGTTTTTATTCCTGTTATTCAAGGAAATAAATTATTAGTGGATGGCGGAGTGTTAAACCCAATGCCAGTAAACCTTGTTGAGAAAGAAAAGGATGCAATTGTAATAGCAGTTAATTTAAATGCACCTGCAGAAGATGAATTTAAAACATCAAAGAAAAGTATAAAAGAACTAGCTAGGAAGAACGAAATCCAAAAGTGGATCGAAAAAATGCTTCCCGATGGCTTGATGGAATATACTAAAAGACATGAGAAAGAAGACCCAGAAACTGCAGAGGAGTTTTCATTAATGGGTTTAATGGAGGCGACATTCAGTTTTACCCAAGACCGGCTAACAACACTTATTCTTGAAACGTATAAACCGGATGTACTCATCTCAATACCAAGAAATGCAGCAGGAACATTCGAATTTTATGAATCCGAAAAAATATACAAGCTAGGTGTAAAGCGATATAAAGAAGCTATGAAAGCATCTGGCAGATAAGGATTACCAATCATCTGTTCTAAACGGAACCATCGGTAAACCATTAATATTATACATAAACGCATCTGGATTATCTTCCCAAGCATATCGAACAGCAACTGGGGTTTCGACCATATCTGAGCTGACAATTATATGATCACCATTAATACGAGCTTCAGCCCAATGAAAAACACTGTCGGAACCAGCTATTGAAAAACCCGTGATCGAGCCAAGACGTTTGTTTTGAAGACCTTTTCCAATATTATTAAAAGATAAAATTACACGATCTCCATCTAAAACATGACCTCTATACATTGGGCCTGAATCAATAACATCTTCATAAAATGCGACTCGTCTTGCAGATTGCCATAATCGATATCCGACGTCTTGCTTATTTCTAGGGTGAATATCATTTGCCTCCCCAATATCAATGATGGTAGCCATTCCAGTGTTAGCCAAACTAAGTGTTTGAGTTTGAGCCTCTCTTAATCGGGCCCACCAAGAATCATATGGATCATCCTGCTTTTGTTGAAAGTTGGCAAGCTGGACGAAAAGGAAAGGGAAGTCGCCTTGATTCCAACTTTTTCTCCACTCTTCAATCATGGCTTCAAACAGCTCATTGTAATATTGATATTGTCCAACATTACTTTCTCCCTGATACCAAATTGCACCTTTTATTGAGTATCCAGCAACGGGGTTAATCATAGCATTAAATAAAGTGCCAGGGCGATGTTCATACCGTACTGTAGTAGGCATTGGGGGTTCAACAGTATTCGAAAACTTCCACGCACCTTCTAAATTGATTTTTTGGTCGCCAGCCTCAATCCAGAATTCATCCTCTAATCCGATAAAAGTTTGATTATTCCAGTCTTCAACGGTTCGAATAGCAATAACATTTTCACCTTCTTTAAGGACATCAGGAGAGATATTGATAATCTCTGGATCATCCGACCATATTTTACCGTATACCTTTTCACCATTAATAAATACAACTGTGAACTTACCAGGACTGCCAAAAGACAGTCTAGCGTTATCTGTATTCTCTAGAGTAAAGTTCTTTCTTAGCCATACAAAATCGTTTAACGGCGCACTATTTGGTAATTCAATTTCAATCCAGTTAAAATCATTGAAGTCAGATTGATGAGCACCAAAACTTAGAAAATCAGTTTGATCTTGAACACGTTGATATTTTTCTGTAATTCGTTGCTCATTTTCTTCAAACCGATTTGCCCAATCAATTTCAGGGTTGAGCATTTCCTCAGCGGCTTCTTTATAACCATTTATCGAAGCAAGTCGAGCGGCTGGGGCCCAAGATTCAGCTGGCGTTCCGCCCCAGTTATTGTCAATTATACCAATAGGAACATCTTTTTCCGCATGGTTATGTTTTGCAAAAAACCAAGCAACTGCTGAAAATTCTCGAGCATTTTCTTTGTTTGCAACTTTCCACTCAGCGTCATGTTTTAAATCATATAATGGCTGAGCAGAAATATCGTGAGCAACTTTAAAAAACCGGATTTCAGGATAATTGGCGTCATTTAGTTCAATCTCCATGTTGTCGATATTGTCGCCTATTTGCCATTCCATATTCGACTGTCCACCAGCTATCCAAACATCCCCAAAGTAAACATCACTAAACGAAATTGTTTTTCTTGAGTCGATAGTAATTGTATGTGGGCCGCCAGCTTTATGTTTTGGTAGAAATGCTTCCCATTGGCCATTATTATTAGCTTCGGTAGTTACACTGATATCATCAATCATTATGGTTACCATGGATGAAGGCCTAGATGTTCCCCAAATACGAACGTCTGCATCTCTTTGTAAGACCATGTGATCACTAAAAACTTTTGGAAGACTAAGTTCTTGCGCTGAGATAGAATTAAATGAAAACAAAATTAAAGAAAGATAAAGAAGTGCTCGCATAATGATGAAGTATGATTTATTACTAATAAAACCAAAGTAATAGAAGGAATTTTAAAAACCTATATCTCACAATATCTTGATTTCCATTTCCCAACTTTTTCAAACATATTAGTTTGTTAGTAAATACATGAGGAGTTGAAAATGGAAAAGAGATTTGTTTTAGCAATAGACCAAGGGACAACAAGTTCCAGGGCAATTGTTTTTAATCATGCAGGTGAAATTCAAGCTGTAGCACAAAAAGAATTTAAACAGTATTTCCAAAAAAACGGCTGGGTTGAACACGATGCCAATGAAATCTGGAAAACACAAGCTGGGGTAGTCGCTGAAGCTATAACCGACTGTGGAGCAGATGGGAAAAGTATTGCTGCAATTGGTATCACAAACCAAAGAGAAACAACGGTAGTTTGGGATAAAGAAACAGGACAGCCAGTTTATAATGCAATAGTTTGGCAAGACCGGAGAACCTCAGACTATTGTGATCAGTTGAGGGAAGAGGGCTGGGTTGAAAAAGTAAAAGAGAAAACAGGCTTAATTATTGATAGCTACTTCTCAGGAACAAAGATTAAATGGATTTTAGAAAATGTAGATGGAGCGAAGGAAAAAGCGATTCAGGGAAAGCTAGCTTTTGGTACCATAGACTCTTGGTTGGTTTGGAATTTTACAAAAGGAGATAGCCACGTTACAGACGTAACAAACGCATCAAGAACGATGCTTTATAATATTAGAGAACATGCATGGGATCTGGAGTTGTTGGAATTAATGGGAATTCCGGAAAGTATGCTACCAGAAGTAAAGTCTTCAAGCGAGGTTTATGGACAAACAAAAACAACCATATTTGCGCATGAAGTTCCAATTGCTGGGATAGCAGGTGATCAACAAGCTGCTATGTTTGGGCAAATGTGTCTGCAGCCAGGCATGTTGAAAAACACTTATGGAACAGGTTCCTTTATTATGTTTAATACTGGCGAAGAAGCCATTGAGTCAAATAATAACCTTCTTACAACAATTGGTTATGGCTATGATAAAAAAACGATTTACGCGCTTGAGGGATCTATATTTATTGCAGGAGCAGTTGTACAATGGCTGCGCGATGGTCTGGGAATCATTAAGTCGTCATCAGAAATAGAAAAACTAGCTCTAACTGAAAAAGATAATGGAGGTGTTTATTTGGTTCCGGCTTTTGCGGGTTTAGGGGCGCCACACTGGGACCAAAGAGCTCGTGGCTCAATCCTCGGATTAACCCGAGGATCAACTGCGGGGCATATCGCTCGTGCCGCTCTAGAGGGAATTGCTTTTCAGGTAAAGGACGTACTATCAGCAATGGAAGCAGATTCTGGAATTGAAATTAAAGAACTTCGTGTAGATGGCGGGGCAACGATAAACGATACTTTAATGCAGTTTCAATCAGATATTTTACAGATTCCACTGGTTCGACCAAAGATTTTAGAAACTACAGCCCTTGGAGCGGCATATTTAGCTGGATTAGCTGTTGGTTTTTGGAAAACCACAGACGAAATAAAGAAACAGTGGCAAGAGGACAAGCGCTTTGAGCCAAGTATGAGTAAAGACGAGGCTATGAGCTTTCTATATAAATGGAATAAAGCGGTGGAGAAAAGTAAAGGCTGGATAGAATAGTATTAAAGAGATATAAAATTTAAGAATAGAGAGTTAATATGAACAGAGCAGACTTTATTAAAACTATAAAAGAATTCAATGATTACTGGGATGTATTAATTATTGGAGGCGGTGCCACTGGCTTGGGTTGCGCGGTCGATTCTGCCTCTCGTGGGTACAAAACATTGCTCCTTGATATGCATGACTTTGCTAAAGGAACATCAAGTAGAAGCACAAAGCTTGTTCATGGAGGCGTTCGGTATTTACAACAAGGAGATGTGTCTCTTGTAATTGAAGCCCTGAAAGAGAGGGGGCTACTTATTCAAAATGCACCTCATTTAGTAAGTCACCAGTCGTTTATAGTTCCTAGTTATAAATGGTGGAACGGCCCTTTTTATGGTGTTGGAATGAAAGTTTATGATGCGTTAGCGGGAAAACTTGGGATCAAAAAGTCTAAGAGCCTTTCAAAAGAAGAAGTTCTTGAAAAAATACCAACACTAGAGCCGGAAGGGTTAAATGGAGGGACAATTTACTACGATGGTCAATTTGATGATTCCCGACTGGCAATAAACCTAGCACAAACTGCAGCTGATAATGGCGCCACAACAATCAACTATGTGAAAGTAACTGGCCTGATTAAAAACGGGTCAGATCTTATAACGGGCGTAAAAGCGCAGGATATGATGGACGGAAGCGCCATTGAAATTAAAGCGAGAGTAGTTATAAACGCTACAGGTATTTTTACAGACTCTATCTTAGGTATGGATGACGGAGAACATAAAAATATTATTCAGTGCGCTCAAGGGGTTCATTTAGTATTAGATAAAGAATTTCTACCGGGAAATGCAGCTATAATGGTTCCTCATACTGATGATGGTCGCGTCCTTTTTGCTGTGCCCTGGCATGGAAAAGCCTTGGTTGGAACCACAGACACCCCAATTGAAAAACCAAGCCTTGAACCAATTGCGTTAGAAGAAGAGATTGATTTCATACTTCGCCACGCTAAGCAATACCTATCAAAAGACCCGATTAAGAGCGACGTCAAAAGCGTGTTTGCAGGACTTAGACCTCTTGTTCGCCCAGAGGATGCGAAGGAAACCTCTGAAATATCAAGAAGCCACCATCTTCGTGTTTCAGAATCCGGGTTAGTTACAATAACTGGGGGGAAATGGACTACATATAGAAAGATGGCAGAAGACACAATTGATCAAGCAATAATAATAGCAGGGCTTGAAAGTGTTCAATGTAAAACTGAGAACCTCAGAATTCATGGTTGGCTTAAGAATGTAGATCAAGAGGATCATCTTCACGTATATGGTTCTGATGTAGTGAGATTAAAGAAATTACTTGAAGAAAATGAAGAATGGAAAGAGCGGCTTCATCCAAACTTGTCCTATTTAAAAGGGGAAGTAGTGTGGGCGGTTAGAAATGAGCTAGCAATTACCATTGAAGATGTACTATCTAGAAGGACACGGGCTTTATTGTTGGATGCAAAAGCATCGCTAGAAATGGCGCCTATTGTTGGGGCTTTACTTGCTTCTGAATTTGGCTATGATGATGCTTGGGTTGAACAAGAAGTGAAAGAATATATAGCATTGGCAAAAAATTATATTTTAGATTAATTATAATGGGATGATATGGAAGCTTATTTAGGAGAAGTACTAGGAACGTTTCTTTTGATGGTTTTAGGGCTTGGTGTAAATGCCAATGTCTCACTTAAAAAAACATATGGTTCCGGCGCGGGTTGGATTGTAATCTCTTGGGGATGGGGAATAGCCGTTTTTGTAGCTGTTTTTGTATCATCAGGAATTAGTGGAGCCCATATAAACCCAGCGGTAACTCTTGGCCTAGCAATAGTAGGTAAGTTTTCGTGGGCATTGGTTCCCGGATATATTATTGCACAGTTTATTGGAGCTATTCTGGCTGCGGTATTAATATGGATTCACTTTAGAAACCATTTTGATGAAACCGATGATCAAGGAACAAAGCTAGGTGTATTTAGTACAGGGCCTGCTATTAAAGATTCTCTCAACAATCTTTATTCGGAGGTTTTAGGAACATTTGTATTGGTTTTAGCCGTTCTATATATCGCCGCGCCGGAGATTGGTTTAGGATCAATTGAAGCGCTGCCAGTTGGGTTATTAGTTTTTGGAATTGGAATGTCGCTTGGAGGAACCACGGGTTATGCAATTAATCCAGCACGTGATTTAGGACCCAGAATTGCACACGCCTTTCTTCCAATAAAAGATAAAGGCCCAAGCCAATGGGAATATTCTTGGATCCCAGTTATTGGCCCGATTATTGGGGCAATAATAGCAGCAATTGTATTTATTCAACTTCCTTTTTAAAAAATGAATATGAAAAAAATGTTTATGCACAGAAGCTGGCGGTTTCTAATCTTTGAATTTATTGTTGTCTTTATAGGTATATATGGCGCGTTCTATTTAACGACATTGAGGGAAGAACAAATTGAGAGACGAAACCAAGTAAATTACTACAAGACTTTTATGTTAAACCTTGACTATCTATATATCAATGCTGAGATGGTTAAAGAGAAGGTAGATGCTCAGATTGAAATTCATAAAACAGACCCGGAAGCTGAAATAGAATTACTAAGAGATATCGATTTCACTAATAATATGTTAATCGTAAGGTCTGGATTTGAGGCAGAAAACTTTACTACCATCGGTCAAGATTATTTGGCAAGCCTTGATAGGGGCTCAAATTTAATATCATTGATAGATAAAAGAGCAAATATTTTAGAAGAAGAGACTCGGAAGTATTTGATATATGGCGAAAACAGTGAAAAAGAATTCCGGCGCTGGTATATAGAAGAGCTTGAAACACTTTCAGTGTTATTATCTCAATTGCAGCAGACAATTATAAAAGGTGCGGTGCCCGAAACGAAAAATATAATTCAACAAATGGAAGAGAATAATTAGCCAAGGGCGCTAGTAATACGATTAAAAATCTCTTCTATAGTGCCAGTTCCATTAATTTCTTCAGCCATTCCCTTTTCATTATAATAAGCCAAAACAGGAGTAGTTTCGTTATGATATACAGATAAACGGTTTTTAATACCCTCTTCAGTATCATCAGTTCGCCCTTGTCCGCGTGATAATACACGTCTAACCAGCTCATCTTCAGGAACAGTTAAAGCGATAACTTTACATGGAGTTTGCCCTTTATTTTCTAGAATAGAATCAAGAGACTCCGCCTGGTAAACGGTTCGTGGAAAGCCATCAAAAATACAACCAGATTGATATTTATCATTTTCTAGTGCTTCAGCAACAATTTCTACAACAACCTCATCTGGAACTAGCTCTCCGTTATCAATAAAAGACTTAGCTTTTAATCCAACAGGGGTTTCGTTTTTGATAGCGGTTCTAAAAATATCTCCTGTTGACAGGTGCGGAAGGTTATACTTTTCCTGAAGTAACGCGGCTTGCGTTCCTTTTCCGGCGCCGGGAGGTCCAAAGAGAATGATGTTCATGGTAAGATGAATTTATCGTTCAGATTGAGTGAGTAAGTCTCAAGGGTGCGAAATAGAAAACCCAAAACTTAGAAAAAGGTCCAAGTTTTGGGGAATTTCAATAGCCCATTAGGGCATAACCGTATTGAGTGATTACTTTTTCTTCGGGTTTTTTGTCTCGCGTTCTTGAATACGGGCTGCTTTACCACGTAGATCACGTAGGTAGAACAACTTAGAACGTCTAACTTTACCGCGGCGAACTACATCAACTTGGGCAATAAACGGAGAGTTAAGTGGGAAAATACGCTCAACACCAATACTGCCACTCATTTTACGAACAGTAAAAGTTTTGTTTGGGCCACTTCCTCTTTCAGAAATTACAACGCCTTGATATTGCTGAATTCTTTCTTTTTCACCTTCACGTACACGGTAATGTACATTCACTGTATCGCCAGCTGTAAATTCCGGCAGATTGTCAGTTACTAAAGTTTGTTCAACTAGTTTTAGTTTATCCATTTTTCTGTGTGTTAAATCCCTCGTTTAGAAGGATGTTAATATTCTTTCTTATAATTTTCGTACAAATCTTTTCTTCGTTCTTTTGTTCTCTTTAAGGATTGTTCTTGTTGCCAAGCCTCGATTTTTTTGGGGTCTCCTGATCTCAATACTTCAGGAACAACTATTCCTTTGAAATCTGCAGGTCTAGTAAAAATAGGCGCCTCAAGCAATCCATCTTGAAATGAGTCATTCAACGCACTACCAGCATCACCAATTGCTCCGGGCAATAGCCTCACAACAGCATCGGCTATAACCATGGCGGGGAGTTCTCCCCCTGATAGTACATAATCACCAATTGTAAATTCTTTGGTAATAAGCTCATCTCTCACACGCTGATCTACTCCTTTATAATGGCCACATAAAATGAGAATATTTTTCTTCAACGAAAGCGCGTTTGCTGCTTGTTGATCAAATACCTCCCCATCTGCTGCCGTAAAAATCAGTTCATCGTAAGGCCGCTGGCTAGTGAGATGCTCAATACAGCTAAATATTGGCTGTGGAGTTAACACCATTCCAGGGTCGCCGCCATATGGGTAGTCATCAATTTTGCGATGTTTATCTTCAGTGTAATCTCGAAGATCATGCACATGAATTTCTACCAGATTTTTATCGATCGCCCGTTTTACAATACTATGATTAAGTGGCCCGTCTAATAATGAAGGAACGGCAGATATGATATCAAATCTTATCATAGATCCTCCAGAATATGTAGATTCTGACACCTAATCGTTTTTGTATTGTGATCAATACTAGTTACAAACTCATCCACAAGTGGAATAAGTAATGAGCCAGTAGTTGTTGCTACGGTTATCACTATTTGTGCCCCGCTATCCATCAGGTCAATTACCAAACCTATCGATTCATTCTGATCATTCAGAACTTCATAATCGATAAGGGTTTCTTCATCAGGATTTCCACTAAAAAAGGCAGGAGCAATTTTTGAATCTACAAAAACAGCCCTGTTTTTTAGTGCTTCAGCGGAAGTGCGATCAGCGATTGTTTCAAATTGTACAAAGAACGAAATTTTATTTCCTTTGCCCTCAACTCTTATGCTTGATACTCGGCAAGGATAAAAGTCTCCACGATCGTTGCGTAAATACACTACCGATATTTGTTCTATTGCCTCCTTAGACCCAGACTCAAAAAGAACTTTAAGCTCTCCTTTCAGCCCTTGTGGCCTAGCAATATGCCCAACTTGGACAAACGGTGATGTATTGGCGCCTTCAATCATAGGAGCCTGATAATTTTTTATGCTTGTTTCGCTTCTAGAGCAGCAAGAACAGTCTTACGATCTTCAGCATCAGTAACAAAACCAGCCAAATCAGCTACGTCTGTATCGTTGATGTGATCGATAGCTTCTTTTGCCGTCATGTCGCTAGAAGTTTTAGAGTCAACCTCAGGTGCAGTTTCAACTTTTTCCTCTGCAACAACTTCCTCTTCAGGAGCCTCTGCTTCAACAGGCGCTTCCTCAACTTCTGCTTCAGGTTCTTCAGCAATTGGTTCTTCAGTAACTGGTTCTTCAACTACTTCATCGGTTGTTTCTTCAACAGCTTCCGCTTCAGCAGTTTCTGGCGTAGCTTCAACTACTTCTTCAGTAGTTTCTTTTGCAGCTTCAGCAAGAGCTTCTTCTGCTTCGAGTTCTTTCGCCGCTGCTGCAGCTTTTTCAACAACTTGTTCTTTTACAGCTTTTTCTTCAGCTGCTAGAGAAGCTTGAACTTGCTCTTTACGAGTAACTTCTTTGCCTGCTTTTGAGTCTCTGTAAGCTTTCCACTCAGTAAGTGCGGCTTCAATTTCTTCTTCGCTTTTGCCCCACATTACAAGGTGACGCTTGTACAATAATCCTTCATGACGAAGAATTTTACGAACAGAGTCAGTTGGTTGTGCTCCGGTACCTAACCAATACATGATGCGGTCTTCGTTCAGAACGGTTTCTTTCTTTTCGGTAACGCCATCATAACGACCTACTTGCTCGATAATACGGCCATCTCTAGGAGAGCGGCTATCGGCAACTACGATATGATAAATAGGACGACGAATTCGCCCCTTGCGTTGAAGTCTAATCTTAATCAATGATGTTTCCTCAGTTGAGTTTTGTGTTATCTAAATTTCTTATCGGCCTACTGGCAGATTTTTAAGTCCTTGAAGAGCACGTCCCATTTTTCCCATTTTGGACATGGTCTTCATCATCTTCTTCATCTGTTCAAACTGTTTAATAAGATCGTTGATCTCTTTAACAGTTGTGCCAGAACCTTGGGCAATGCGTCGACGTCGACTACCATTTAAAATACCTGGGTTCTGACGCTCCACCGGCGTCATAGAATAGATAATAGCTTCGATGGGCTTAAAAGCGTCATCATTGATATCTGCATTTTCTATAGCTTTGCTGGCGCCGGGGATCATAGACACGAGATCTCCGAGATCTCCCATCTTTTTGATCTTTTGAATTTGTTCTAGGAAATCTTCAAGATCAAATTTATCGGTGCTGATTCGCTTTTGAAGGCGTTCAGCTTCATTTTCATCAAATTCTTTTTGAGCTTTTTCAACAAGGGAAACCACATCACCCATTCCAAGAATACGCTGAGCCATACGGTCAGGATAGAATGGGGAAAGAGCATCTAGCTTTTCGCCAGTACTCACAAATTTAATTGGTTTATCAACTACACTTTTGATAGAAAGAGCGGCGCCACCACGGGTATCGCCATCTAGCTTTGTTAAAACAACGCCATCAAAATTGAGTCGCTCGTTAAAATTCTTTGCTGTATTAACCGCGTCCTGTCCGGTCATAGAATCAACAACAAACAAAATCTCATCGGGGTTTACGGCTTTCTTAATTTCCGCAACCTCATTCATCATCTCTTCATCTACATGTAAGCGACCTGCGGTATCAATAATCACCGTATCCATTGCAAGGCTTTTAGCCATGGCAACAGCTTCTTTGGCAACACGAACAGCATCTTTCTGTTCTATTGAATACACAGGCACTTCAATTTGCGACGCAAGTGTTTTTAACTGGTTTACAGCAGCGGGGCGATAAACATCGGCGGCAGCAAGAAGCGGGTTCCGTTTATGCTCTAGCTTAAGGTATCGGGCTAATTTACCAGCAAAGGTAGTTTTACCTGAACCTTGTAATCCAGCTATAAGGATGACAGTAGGAGGAGTGTGTGCAGTAGCTATGTCTGATTTTTCACCACCAAATGTAGCAACCAGCTCGTCGAACACAATTTTTGTGAACTGCTGACCGGGATTAACACTGGTGAGAACATCGGAGCCAAGCACCTTGTCCTTAATGTCTGCAGTAAATTGGCGAGCAACCTCTAAATTTACATCGGCATCTAGGAGAGCACGACGTATTTCACGCACCGTTTCAGCGATGTTAACATCGGTGATCCGTGCTTCGCCTTTCAGGTTTTGAAGGGCTTTTTCTAAATTTGAGGATAAATTATCAAACATAGGTACAAACAGGGTTTTCTGCGCCAATAGCAGAGCCCAATAAAATACGGAAATTTTCGGGGTTATCAACACTAATGTTGATAATTATTTTGAATAAAGATTAGTGTTTTATATCGATGAGGTTAGAGTTGATTTAAGTGTATGCCTGATTTGCATCAGTAGGGAAAATTAGGGTCTCCACAAAATGATCCTAATTGATTTGATCGTTCTGGAAGAAGAGTTAAGCTCGAGTCCGATTGACTCAATGTCAGCGTATCTCTCTTTATCATATTCTATATGAATAACTAAATAGGTTTCTCCAGCCAAGTGGTTTTTATCTCTTCCTGGAGATATTTGTTGATAGGCTCCCACCTAGCGCAAGCGTCCGCTTGTGCGACATTAAGCTTAAGACCCAACTTAACACCAATAAATTCTGGGAGACTAGAGTAATTTCTAGCACTGCTATATAGTCAATGTTCTAGGCAATCTACATACCCTGCAACAAAAGGGATTGAATCAAATTCTGGAAGTTAACTATTGTTCTTTTTGTAACAATCTACTAAGACAAGCCTCTATTTATTTTAAATGGGTTAATCTGGTCTAAAAGTATATGAGAAATAAATTCGTTTATTTAGTGCTTCTGCTATTTCCTCTAGGGGTAAATTACTTTCTACTGGAATTTAGTAGTGCGTTTCTCGGCACTCTATTTTTAGTTTTTTATGCTTTTATTTACCGACCATTTATTGATGGTCTTCGATTATTAGAGCTGGGTGAAATAACTCACGAAGAGTTTCAAAACTGGCTAATTCCATTTGCAAAACCATTTTGGTATCCCGTAACTCATTTTAAAGCACTCTTCTTTTAGCGAGGCCTTTCTTTACTAAAATAGCACATACTTTTTCCCTCTATCATTTTACACCAAATTTGGTGATTTTAGCCCCCATCATAAAAACTAAAAGAAATTTAAGATAATGAGTGACGGTTACGGATTACTGAAAGGAAAAAAGGGAATCATTTTTGGAGCGCTGGATGAGCGTAGTATTGCTTGGAGAATTGCTTTAGCATGTAAACGAGAGGGTGCCGATTTTGTACTTTCGAATGCGCCAATCGCGCTTAGACTTGGAGCTTTGGACGCTTTAGGAGAAGAAACAAACTCACCTATTTATCCTTGCGATGTTTCCAACGATGAAGACGTTAAAGCGATGATGGAGAAAGTGAAAGAAGAATTGGGTGGAGTTGATTTTATTCTTCATGCCATTGGGATGTCGCCAAATATCAGAAAGAAAAAAGAGTATACTGACCTTAATTATAGCTGGTTTCAACAGTCTCTAGACATCTCAGCCATATCATTACACCGGATCTTACATCATGCAGATGAAGCCGGAATTTTAAATGATGGAGGTAGTGTAGTGGCGCTATCATATATTGGAGCGCAACGAATTTTTAGTAAGTATTCTGATATGAATGATGCGAAAGCTCTGTTAGAATCAATCGCTAGAAATTATGGTAGCCGATTAGCAACAAGAGGAATTAGAGTGAATACAATTTCACAAGCGCCAACCAAGACATCAGCTGGCTCAGGGATTAAAGGCTTTGATGGCATGTATACCTTCGCTGAAAAATTAGCTCCACTTGGTAATCCAACAGCAGATGAATGTGCCGATTATTGTGTAAGTATGTTTTCTGATTTAACCAGAAAAGTGACAATGCAAAATCTATATCATGATGGCGGGTTTGTTACCAATGGTATATCAGAAGAGATGATGGAAGACCTTGCTAAACTTTATACTGAAGAAGACTAAATAGCTATGCCTGATATAATCCTCGGTATTGATCCTGGATCTCGAGTTACAGGTTATGCTGTACTCACCGAGGAAAACGGGAAATTGATTGCTCTGAGGTGTGATGTTATAAAAATGGCACATATTGAAGAGCATTCAGATCGGCTTAAATTTATTTTTGATCAACTTTCGGGAATAATTAAATCAATTAAGCCAACGGAATGTGCGGTAGAAACTCCTATTTATGGAGTAGATCCTCAGGCAATGTTAAAACTGGGCAGAGCTCAGGCAGCTGCGATTCTTGCAATCAAAAATGCCGGACTAGATGTAGCAGAGTATTTTCCAAAAGTGGTTAAGAAATCTATCACTGGAAATGGAAATGCAAGCAAAGATCAGGTCGCTTTTATGTTAAAGAAAATGGTAACATTACCAGATGAAAAATTGTCCAATGATGCAACAGATGCGCTTGCGGTTGCTTGGTGTCATATGATGAAAGGGCGCGGTATACCGTCAGCAAAAAAGAAGACCCATCAGAATAATAAAAAATCGGACTGGGCAAGTTTTGTGGCAGAAAATCCAGATAGAGTGAAAGGATTATGATTGCATTTCTAAAAGGTCATATAGAAGAAAAGACCAAAGATTCGGTTTTAATTGATGTTAATGGAGTAGGCTATAAAGTTGAGGTTTCTTCACAAACAGTTGATCAATTAAGTGCTGCGGGCACGGAAATAAAGTTACTTATTTACCATCACATTACAGAAAGTGACCAGCGGCTGTTTGGGTTTTTTACAACAGATGAAAAAGCCCTATTCGAAAAATTAATTACTGTAAAAGGAGTAGGCCCTAAACTTGGACTTACTATTTTGAGTGGTCTACCCGCAGCAAATTTAATTGCAGCAATAACCCAAAGTGATGTTGCCGCTCTTTCAAGAGTTCCAGGAATAGGAAAGAAAACTGCTGAGCGCATCATTTTAGAACTTAGAGAAAAACTTGCAGACTACGCTTCTTCATCTACAAGTACGGGCTCATCTCCACAATCTGGACCGATGAACGAAGCAATTCAGGCTTTAGAGTCGTTAGGCTTCAAAACTAGAGATGCCGAACAGGCGGTTATAAAGGCTATGAAGGATTCTGATACGAGTGATACTTCAGCGGTTATTAGAAAGGCGCTGTCACTTTTAAACAAATAGATAACAATTTCTTCATTTTATATTGACGCGTTACATTAGTACCATTATGTAATTATGACCATTAATTAAATCATGTACTCGTGGCTAAAAAAACCATTCTCGTTGTTGATGATGAACAAGATCTTTTAGATCTGATAGAGTATAATCTTAAAAAAGAAGGCTTTAATGTATTAAAGGCCGAAAATGGTGAAGAAGGCATTGCTGTTGCTAAAGAAGGGCGCCCCGATTTAATCCTGTTAGATATTATGATGCCAAAAATGGACGGCCTTGAGGCAGTTGAAATCATGCGCAAGGATCAGGATTTAAAAAATACACCCATCATTTTTCTTACTGCAAGAAGTGATGAAAAGACAGAGGTCGAAGGTCTTAACAAAGGTGGAGATGATTACATCACAAAACCTATTAGTACAACGAAGCTGATATCTAGAATCAAGGCTGTAATGCGCCGTTTTGATGATACCCAAGATACTGTTAATACTCAGATTGTACATGATTTAGAGATTGACAAGGATAGGTATCTGGTTAAGAGAGGGGAGGAAGAATTTCAGCTGCCTCGAAAAGAATTTGAGCTATTATTTTTTCTTGCAAGTAGAAGGGGAAAGGTGCTTGATAGGCAAACTTTATTAAATAAAGTATGGGGAAATAATATCTATGTTGTAGATCGAACGGTAGATGTTCATGTTCGAAAAATAAGAGAGAAATTAGGAGATCATTATATAGAAACAGTTAAAGGTGTAGGCTATAGATTTAAGGAATGAGTAAGTCCAGAAGAAGGTCGCAGATTTATAAGCTTGGTATTAGAGTAGCAATTTATACTTCAATAATTTCTGCAGCATTTTCATTTACGTTAATGTGGCAATATTATAACATGGAGTTAAGCCACTCTGGGACGATTGCTTTTTTTATTTTACTGGGCACTTTTATTACATCTTATTTGGTGAGCTTTACACTTCAATTTCGTCGAATACAAGTACTCGAACAGGTGTCTAAAAACATATCAAAAAAAAGATTTGAAGAAATTGAAGACCTTAGAACATCCTATCAAGATGAACTTGACTACATTATTAAGCATCTAATAAAATCGAGTAGAACAGTAGAACGTGAAATTCAGCGTTTAAATAGAATAGAGAACTATCGGAAAGAGTTTATTGGTGATATTTCGCATGAGCTAAAGACACCGATCTTCGCTATTCAAGGTTTTATTGAAACTTTATTAAATGGGGCTCTTGAAGACGAAGAAGTAAACAGGGCATTTCTACAAAAAGCGATGCGTAATGTTAATAGGCTTACCTATCTGACTAAAGATTTAATGGAGATATCAAAGCTTGAAACAGGAGAGCTAAAATCAGAAATAGAAGAGATTTATTTACACGATTTAGTTACCGATACCATTGAAAGTCTAAATTATAAAGCAGAAAAAGAGCAGGTCCATTTAAACATGGTTCCTTTTGATAGAAAAATTCAGATTCGTGCTGATAAAAACCAGTTAAGGCAGGTATTAATTAATCTTGTCGAAAATGGTATTAAATACAATTCAAAGGGCGGTAGTGTTGAGGTTGGAGTTAAAGAAATCGATAAGCACCCCAGAAAGCTGAGCCTATATATTAAAGATACCGGAATGGGAATTGATGAGGCAGATATTCCAAGGGTTACAGAGCGGTTTTTTAGAGTTGACAAGTCTCGGTCAAGGGAGCGTGGAGGAACAGGCTTAGGTCTAGCCATAGTTAAACACATAATTGAAGCGCATGGCGAAGAGTTAAAAATAAAAAGCCAACCAAATGAAGGCTCAACATTTAGCATTTCTCTTACAAAAATAAATATGCCGGAACATAACTTGGTATAGTTCCTTACCTTATATTTTTAAAAACATTTAATAAACAGCATTATAGATGGTTTACGCAGTGATAATGGCCGGAGGATCTGGTACAAGATTTTGGCCGCTAAGTACTAAGGCTCTTCCAAAACAGTTTTTGAACCTTTTTGGAAAAGGTACGATGATTCAAAATACAGCAGAAAGAATAAAAGATATTATTCCACAAGAGAGAATAATGGTTGTAACCAACGAAAGCTATGTTTCTATTGTAAAAGAACAGCTTCCAAAAGTGCCAGCTGAAAATATTGTAGGAGAACCTGTTGCTAAAAATACTGCGCCATGTGTTGCAATTGCAGCAGGGCTATTGTTTAAAAAAGATCCTAATGCTGTAATGGTTGTACTACCTGCCGATCATCACATTACAGAGCCTGAAAAGTTTAATGATATCTTACAAGCAGCCATATTGAAAGCGGAATCAGGGGATCATTTGGTAACTATAGGAATAAAACCAAGTAGGCCAGAAACTGGGTTTGGATATATTCATGCAATCGAATCATCTAAAGAGAGTGTTGACGAAAAAGATGTTTATTCGGTAAAGGCATTCACAGAAAAACCAGATGAAATTACGGCGCAAAAGTTTTTGAAATCCGGTGATTATTTCTGGAATAGTGGGATGTTTATATGGAAAGCCTCAACGGTGTTAAAGGAAATAGAAAAACAACTTCCTGAAATGTATGAAGAAGTAAAGTCTGCTTCACCGGAATTGTATGAGTCAACACACGCGGCTGCAATAAAAGACTTTTATTATGCGAGTGAATCTATCTCTATCGATTATGGAATTATGGAAAATGCGAGTTCTGTATCTGTGGTCCCTGGTGAATTTGGGTGGAATGATGTAGGAAGCTGGACGGCAGTTTATGAATTAGCAGAGAAAAATGGCTCTGGAAATTCAGTAAAAACGCTTAATGCTACTTTTGCAAATTCTGAAGGAAATATAGTTCTTTCATCAGGAGAAAAGATGATCGCGCTTGTTGGTGTAGAGAACCTTGCTGTTGTAGAAACTGACTCAGCAATACTTATCTGTAATTTGGAGAAGGCTCAAGGCGTAAAAGATATTGTTGAGCAATTAAAAGCTTCGCCAGACTTAAACAAGTTTCTTTAGTCGATAATTATTTGCTGCATATCATAAGCAAGCCGTACGTTTGATGGTAGTCGAGAGTTGGTCTCTTCGTGGTCTACATAACTATTCATATGAATTAGGTAAGCCTTTTTGATTCCTAATTCATTGATTAAATCAACAGCTTGTGGGATAGTTAAGTGGGTCGGGTGCTCTGGCTCCCACCGTAGTGCACTTAGTACAACAACTTTACTCCCTTTAATTATCTCTTTTGAAGATTCTGGTATTTTTTTGACATCAGTTAAATAAGTAAGGTCGTTGATTCGAAAGCCTAAAATTTCCAAATCTCCATGATATAGAGGTATGGGGGTTACCTCTAAATCTCCAAGGAACTTTTTCTCTGTAATTTCTTCTAATTCTACAGAGGTTGAGCCGGGGTACTTATTTTCTCCAAATAAATAATCAAATCGCTTCTCTATCGACGCAATTGCAGATTTTGTGGTATATACAGGGATCGAAGATTTTTTTATGTAATTATACATTCTTAAATCATCAATTCCGCCAATATGATCCATGTGTTCATGCGTTATGAGAACATGGTCTAAACGATTAATTCCAGACCGTATACTTTGAATTCTGAACTCGGGCCCTACATCAATTATAAGGGATGTAGTCTCTGTTTCAATCCATCCGGAGCAACGAGTTCTTTCATTTCTTGGATCATGAGCTAACTCTTCTCTCTTAAATCCGCCAGCTACTGGAACGCCCATGGAGGTGCCTGTACCAAGAAATGTAAACTTCATATTAGCCTATTTCCCAATCTGATGTGGTTTCTGAGGGAGTTACTTCTAGTCGATCCCATAGTTTCTCAAGCTCTTTTCTTACTAATGGTTTTACATAAGTGCCATCTAACTCAATTTGACTTAGTACTCGAGCGATAGTTCCTAACTGGGATTCAGTTGGTTTATTTTTGTTGACCAAAACCAATTTATCACCTTCAATGATACAATCAGCTCCTCTAAATGATCCGCGCTCTTTTCGCAAACGGTACCCGCTCTGTTCAAGTAATTGTTCTAGCTCAAGTAATAACTTGTCTGGTTTCAAAGAGATATTCCTATAGTTAGTAAATTTGAGTTAAGTTCAAAATCGTATAACTCTCCATCAATATCAAAAGAGCGATAATTAAAATCATACCCAATGCTAATAGATCTTCTTCCCAATAAATTTATAAAAGTAAGTCGGCTCTTTCCTGTTACATAAAAAACTGAACCACCAAAGAATCCTCCATTTGAATTACTAAAACCATAACCAGGAATTAACTCATTATTTAGTGTTATTCTATTTCCTAGTTTTAGATTGAGGAATCCGCCCCCACCAAAACCAAAATTTACTTGATTAAAATTCTCCTGTGCGCGATCATTATTAATATTTGTTACTGAACTATACAGCTGAATTGGTAGACCTACTGTTATAAATGGGCGCCTGATTAAAGCGAATTTATTTGTAAGTGTAAATCCTAAATCGAAATAATTCTTTTCTTCTAAACCGGTTACATTATTTGCTAATAGTAATGACAGGTTTAACCCTGGGGACTCAAAATTTACAAATAGAGCGTTACTGTCAAACTCTAATAATGTTGGACCGAATGGGCTTAAATCATTCCCTTTATAATCAAAAGTTGCTGGACCAGTTCCGATTCTTAAGAATGAATTAGGAAAACTTTGTTGTTGGGGCGCGTCTCCGACAGAAAACATTTGACTAAAAACAGCATTTGGAAATAATATAAAGGATGACAATACAATCGTTAACAATAAAATTCTTTTCATAGGAATGAATTGGTAGTAAGTTAAAGTTATAAGGATAACGAATAAATTAAAGTCTATGTTATGAAGATACTACTTACTCTTATTTTAAGCGCAATGATAACTATAATTAACACATCAAAATCAGATTCTCTCTATGAATATCCAGTTACGGATATTGATGGAAATGAGATGTCACTAGAAACGTATAAGGGCAATGTCCTCTTAATTGTTAATGTTGCATCAAAATGTGGTTATACTCCTCAATATGAAGGACTACAAGAAATATACGAGGAATTTAATGAAGACGGTTTAGTTATAGTAGGTTTCCCTGCAAATAATTTCAAAGGGCAGGAGCCAGGTACTGAAGAAGATATTAAGGAATTTTGTACGCTAACTTATGGTGTTACTTTTCCAATGACATCTAAAGTATCAGTTCTGGGCGAAGATCAAGATCCTCTATTTACTTATTTAACCTCTCAGCCAAACCAAGATTTTGAAGGCGATATCAAATGGAATTTCGAAAAATTTCTTATAGATAGAGAAGGAAATTTAATAAGAAGATTCAGAAGCGCTGTAAAGCCTGAAAGTGAAGAACTTAAAGGTGCAATTAAGGCAGCATTATAATTGAAACTTATTTTTAATTAGTGTTGACTTCCTTTTGAATACCTCTTTATATTTGAGGCTCTCAAAAAGGTCCGGTAGTTCAGTTGGTTAGAACGCCTGCCTGTCACGCAGGAGGTCGAGGGTTCGAGTCCCTTCCGGATCGCATAAGCCCTGAATTACAAAGTAGTTCAGGGCTTTTTCTTTTTATATATTGGAAAGAGTTCTTGTTCAATTAAATACTATAAGACTAATAAAAACAACAGTTAATGTCTTCTAATTTTCCTCAATATGATGTTATAATAGTAGGTGCCGGACACGCGGGTAGTGAGGCTGCAGGTGCTTCTGCCCAACTTGGGGCCAAAACTTTATTGATAACAATGAACTTAGAGGCCATTGCTAAGATGTCTTGTAATCCTGCAATGGGCGGTGTTGCTAAGGGGCAGCTTGTTAGGGAGGTTGACGCTCTTGGTGGGATATCTGGAATTGTAAGTGACGAGTCTGGTGTACAGTTTCGAATGTTAAACAGAAGTAAAGGGCCGGCAATGTGGAGCCCTAGGTGTCAAAGCGATAGAATGCTTTACGCTCAAAGAATGAGAGAGCATCTTGAATCAAAAGAAAACCTGACTTTTAGACAAGACAATGTTATTGATCTACTCTCAGAAGGCAATGTTATTAAAGGAGTTATAACTCAAACAGGGCAAAAGTTCTACTCAAAAGCAATTGTCCTTACAAGCGGAACATTTTTGAACGGATTAATTCATATTGGCGAAAGTCAGTATGGAGGTGGACGATCTGGAGAACGAGCATCGGTAGGAATTTCAGCAGCACTTGAGAAGTTAGGCTTCGAGATTGGAAGGCTAAAAACGGGAACGCCGCCAAGAGTAGACGGAAGGTCAGTTGATTACTCAAAACTTGAGATTCAATATGGAGATGAAAACCCAACACCGTTTTCCTTTCTTACAAAACCTGAAGACCTACCTACAGTGGAGAATCAACTTACCTGTTGGATTGGTTATACCAATGAACAAGTTCACGATGTTCTAAAAACTGGGTTCGATAGAAGCCCAATGTTTAATGGAAGAATTAAATCAATTGGTCCAAGATATTGCCCAAGTATTGAGGATAAAATAAATCGATTTGCAGATAAAGACAGGCACCAATTATTTTTAGAGCCTGAAGGCTGGAATACATATGAAATGTATCTTAATGGATTTTCAACTTCATTACCTGAAGAAACACAGATAGAGGCATTAAGAACAATACCTGGTTTTGAAAATGTTGTAATGATTCGTCCAGGATACGCAATCGAGTATGATTATTTTCCCCCTCACCAAATAAAGAGAACGTTAGAAACCAAAAAAGTAGAAGGGCTATTCTTTGCTGGTCAAATAAATGGTACGACTGGCTATGAAGAAGCTGCTTGTCAAGGACTAATGGCAGGGATTAATGCTGCGTTAAAAGTTCAAAATAAAGAACCTTTTATACTAAAAAGATCGGAAGCTTACATCGGTGTTTTAATTGACGACCTTATCAATAAAGGTACAGAAGAGCCTTATCGAATGTTTACCTCTAGAGCCGAGCATAGGATTCTACTAAGACAGGATAATGCTGATTTGAGATTAACAGAGCTTGGGTACAAAATTGGTTTAGCAACTAAGGAAAGGTTAGATATCTTTCTAAAAAAGAAGGAAGAGACGGAAAAACTTCATGATTTATTTCTTTCACAAACAGTAAGGCCGGAGAAGATGGGTCCAATGCTTAGTGATAAGGGAACCACCCCCTTATCCCAACCAGTTAAGGCTCATACCGTTCTTTCTAGACCACAGATCTCCATCTTTGATATGTTAGAAGCAGATGAAGAGCTAAAAGTAAAGACTGAAGAGATTACTACCAATCCTCATGTTATAGAAGAGATTGAAATACAGGTAAAGTATTCTGGCTACATTAGAAAAGAGTTCGAAATGGTTGAAGAGCTAAGCAATAAAGAGAGTTTGATTATACCTGAAAAGCTAGACTATGAAAAGATAAAGAGCCTTTCGACAGAGGGGTATCAAAAATTATCAAAAATTAGGCCCGAAACAATAGGGCAAGCTAGCCGGATTAGCGGCGTATCAGCTAGTGATGTTTCGGTACTAATGGTTTATCTGAAGAGGTAATGTTTCATGTGAAACATATTATAAAACATAGCGAAATCTCAAAAGAGAGCTTAATCAAACTTAATTCTTTGCTTGATATCCACCAAGTGCAACTCACAAAATACGCTGAAGAACTAATGTGGTGGAACACGAAAATAAACCTAGTAAGCAGAGATGTTTCACGTGAAACTGTAATAGAGCATATACGTCATTCCTTGTTAATTCATCAATATCTTGATGTACAACAAGGTGGAGTTATTATTGATACGGGTACAGGTGGTGGTTTACCAGGCATGCCTTTAGCAATCTGTTTTCCAGATTTAAATTTTGTCTTAAATGATATCGTTTCTAAGAAGATGATGGCGATTAAACAAATGGCGTTTAAACTAGGATTGAAGAATGTTAAAACCCAAACCGGCTCTATCTCTGAGGTTCCAATCAGGAACGAAGACCTTGTGATCACGAAGCATGCATTTAAAATAGAAGACCTTATATCATTTATTGAAAAGACTGAATGGAGAAAAATTGTTTTTTTAAAGGGAAAGGAAGAGGTAATAAAAGAAATAGATGGGGTTCTAAGTAAGCTAGAGATAAATATTATTGGACTAGATGCCGTTCTTAAATCAGATTTCTATAAAGGAAAAGCTATAGTTGAGGTTCTAAAAAGTCATGAATAGCTCTGAAAGAAGACTCAAACTAATGTTGCTACTGCAGCAGCCCGGGAAGAAGCAAACTGTTGAAGAAATTGCAAGTAAATTTGGAGTTAGTAGAAGGACTATCTTTAGGGATTTCAACTCTTTACAGGAAATAAATGTACCCGTAACTTGGGATAAATTCTCTGGTTACGGCGTGATGCCTGGTTATAAGGTACCGCCCTTAATGTTTACGTCAAAAGAGCTAGCCACGATTATAGTTGGATTAAATTTTGTGAAATCTCAGGTTGATAAACAATTAGTTGAAGATGCTGAAGGGGTAGAATTAAAAATTAAGAATGTATTACCGAATGACTTGAAAGATTTCATGAACTCCCTTGAAACCAAAACAATAGTTGACCCCTATTTAAAATTTGGTGGAGAAAAAACTAATGGCGGCGACTGGTATTTACTAAGTAGTTCCATTGCCCAAAAAAAGAGAGTAGAATTTTTATATACATCTAAAGATGGAAAAACGGCGACTCGAAAAGTTGATCCTTATTTACTAGTATTTTATGAAGATCACTGGAATATGGTGGGTAAATCTCATTTAAGAGGTGAGGTTAGAAACTTCATACTCAATAAGATGGAGAATATTAGAATTCTGGAGGAAAAAATTAGAGACGAAAATAATATCGATGTAGAAGCTCTAATTTTTAGAAATGACGAAAGATCACAATCAATAAGGGTACAGGTCGAAAAATCTGTTTTAGCTCGTTTCAGGGCAAATTTACCGGCTAAAATAATTAAGCAAAAAGAAAAAATACCTAAAAAAATTCAGGTAGACTTTAGATTCGATAATTTAGATTATTTAAACGAGTGGCTCTTACAATTTGGTAATTCTGTTGAAATTATAGAACCATCTGAGTTAATTGGTAAAAGAGAAGCTCTGCTCAGAAATATGCTGGAAAAATAAAAGCCACTTCTAACTAAAGAAATGGCTCTTATTAATTATTTATTAAAAAAGAAGTTTAGACACTACGCCTCTTCAGCTTCTCCTCCATCAACATCGGTTTCGTCTTCATTTACAACCCGAGTAACTGCCGCAATAGCGCCATCCGTATCAAGTCGCATAATTCTAACACCCTGAGTATTTCTACCCATAGTACGAATACCGCCACAACTCATTCGAATAACTTTACCACGTTCTGTTATAACCATTAAATCATCATTGTCAGTGACTTCCTTAAGGGCGATAAGATTTCCAGTTTTAGGCGTTATCTTCAATGTTATTACACCTTTACCACCTCTTGATTGCTCGCGATAATCATCTACAAGTGATCGTTTACCGAAGCCGTTTTCAGAAATGGCAAGAACAGTAGCTTCATTTGTATTCTTTATTACTACCATGTCTACGATCTCATCACCTTTTCCAAGGGTCATGCCACGAACGCCAGAAGTATTTCTACCCATTTCTCGTGCATCACTTTCATGGAAACGGATTGCACGACCATCTTTATTGGCAAGGATAATATTACAGTTACCATCAGTAAGTTCAGCGCCTAAAAGGGCATCGCCTTCTTTTATATTAATTGCAATAATGCCATCGCGACGAGGACGGCTGTAAGCTTCAAGAGAAGTCTTTTTGATTTGTCCTTCACGAGTAGCCATTAAGATATACTGGCTTTTTACGTAGTCACTTTCATCTAGAGTTTTTACCGGAACGAAAGTCTTAATCTGGTCATCTTTATCAATCTCAATAAGATTCACAATTGCACGCCCTCTTGAAAGCCTACCACCTTCAGGAATTTCATAAACCTTAAGCCAATAACATTTTCCCTTTTCAGTAAAAAAGAGAATATAATTGTGATTAGTGGCCACAAATAAATGTTCTACATATTCCTCATCTCGAGTTGTAGTTCCTTTCATACCTTTGCCGCCGCGTCTTTGTCTTCGATAACCGCTAACGGGCATTCTTTTTATAAAGCCTTTGTTCGATATAGTTACAACTACATCTTCATCGGCAATCATGTCTTCTACATTAAAGTCTTCTGCAGAGTATACTATTTGAGTTCGGCGCTCATCACCATAACGCGCTTTAATATCTTCAAGCTCGTCCTTTATAATAGCAGTTTGCTTGTCACGATCAGAAAGGATAATTCTGAATGCTGATATTTTATCAACAATATCGCCGTATTCAGAGTCAATTTTATCACGCTCTAAACCGGTTAGTTTCTGAAGACGCATTTCAAGAATCGCCTTTGCTTGAATATCTGTAAGTGCAAACTTTTTTCTAAGCTCTACATTTGCTTCTTGAGGATTCTTTGATGCCCTAATGGTCTTGATAACTTCATCAAGATTATCGAGAGCAATTTTTAATCCTTCCAATATATGAGCTCTAGCTTCTGCGGCTTCAAGATCATAAATGGTTCTTCGTATAATAATCTCAATTCTATGTTCTACATAATGGTAGATAAGTTCTTTAAGATCCATGACCTTTGGTCTGCCCTGAACAAGAGCAAGGTTAATAACACCAAAAGTAGTCTGCATTTGAGTATACTTATACAGCTGATTGAGTACTACGCCAGCGTTTGCAGATCTTTTTAAGATGATAACAACACGCATACCTTCACGGTCAGATTCATCTCTTACCTCTGATATCTCAGTGATCTTCTCGTGATTAACTAATTCAGCAATCTTCTGTATCAGAGTACTTTTATTGACTTGATATGGAATTTCAGTTATTACGATTTGTTCTCGCCCACCACGAAGCTCTTCAGTATTTGCACGTGCTCGAAGAACGACTTTTCCACGACCGGTTTCATAAGCTTCTTTTACACCTTCGTAACCATAAATGATACCACCAGTTGGAAAATCTGGAGCCGTAATCGTTTTCATCAATTCTTTGACTTCTATCTCATTGTTGTCGATATATTGCACAACACCATCAATAATTTCAGTCAAATTGTGAGGGGCCATATTTGTAGCCATACCCACTGCAATACCTGAGGATCCGTTTACCAAAAGGTTTGGAAACATACTTGGGAGAACAATTGGCTCTTGAAGTGTGTCATCAAAGTTTGGCTGGTAATCAACAGTTTCTTTATTGATATCAGTTAGTAATTCTTCAGCTAACCGATCCATGCGTACTTCAGTATAACGCATAGCAGCTGCTGAGTCACCGTCAACAGAACCAAAGTTCCCCTGACCGTCGACAAGCGGGTACCTTAATGAGAATTTTTGAACCATTCTAACAATGGTATCATAAACTGCTGTATCACCATGTGGGTGATACTTACCCAAAACTTCACCAACGATACGAGCACTTTTTTTGTAGCCTCTATTATGAAGCATACCTAAGTCGTTCATACCATAGAGTGCGCGTCTATGAACTGGTTTTAATCCATCGCGAACATCAGGTAGTGCTCTTGAAACAATAACGGACATCGAATAATCGATGTACGATGATTGCATTTCATCTTCAATGGTTATTGGTATTATTTTTTCTCTAGCCATAAATCTATCTTCTATAATTCTTGTAGATGTCTATTAAATATCGAGTTTTGCGTACTTAGAGTTTCTTTCAATAAACTCTCTTCGGGGAGCCACATCGTCTCCCATTAAAGTTGAAAACATTTTATCAGCTCCGGCCGCGCTTTCAATAGAAACTTGTTGTAAAGTCCTAGTTTCTGGATCCATTGTTGTTTCCCAAAGTTGTTCAGGATTCATCTCACCAAGACCCTTATATCTAGAAACATCAAATTTCCGTTTCCCTTTTTTGTACTCATTTATAATTTTATCCCTTGTTGGATCATCCCATGCATACTCAATATTTTTACCCATGGTTATTCTAAATAGAGGAGGGGTTGCAATGTATACATATCCACTTTCAACAAGTGGTCTCATATATCTATAAAAGAAAGTGAGAAGCAGCGTTCTAATATGTGAACCATCAATATCAGCATCAGTCATAATGATAATTTTGTGATAGCGAAGCTTATCAAGCTCAAATTCTTCTTCACTATGACCAATTCCGGCACCAAAAGCGGTGATCATAGCCTGAATCTCTTTGTTCTCAAGAATCTTATTGATCTTTGCCTTCTCGACGTTTAAGATCTTACCACGCAATGGTAGAATAGCTTGAAAACTTCTGTTTCTACCCATTTTAGCAGAACCACCCGCAGAGTCGCCCTCCACAAGGTAAATTTCACAATGTTCAGGATCTTTTATTGAACAGTCTGCTAACTTTCCAGGAAGACCACCACCACTCATTACACTTTTACGCTGAACTAATTGGCGTGCTTTACGGGCAGCTTCTCTAGCTTCTGCAGCGAGAACAACTTTTTCGATTACCTTTTTAGCAATTTTCGGATTCTGCTCCAGATATTCATTTAGTTGATCATATACAGTTACTTCAACAGCACTTTGAACCTCTGAATTACCAAGTTTAGTTTTAGTCTGCCCTTCAAACTGAGGCTCTTGAACCTTTACACTTAATACAGCGGTGAGTCCTTCACGAAAATCTTCTCCAGAAATGGATACTTTACTATTGGACTTTATGATGCCGTTTTTATCAGCATAACTTTTTAGTGAACGAGTAAGTGCTCTCCTGAAACCAGATACATGAGTTCCGCCTTCTCGAGTATTAATGTTATTAACATATGAATGGACATTCTCGGTATAAGAGTTATTGTATTGCATAGCTAATTCTACAGGAACTCCTTCAACTTCTCCTTGAATATATATAGGAGTAGGCATTGTAGTATCTCTTGCCTCATCTAGGTATTGAACGAAATCTCTTACCCCACCTTCATAATGATAGGTTTCTTTTCCTAAATCGGGATCTTCCTCGCGCTCGTCAATAAGCTCAATAGTAACTTCAGGATTCAAGAATGCTAACTCACGCATTCTCTCGGCAATGATATTAAACTTAAACTCTACGGTTTGTGTAAAAATGGATTCATCTGGATAAAACTTTATAATAGTACCAGTTCGGTCTGTTTTACCCTCTTCTGTTAAGGCGGTAGTAGTGAGACCTTTCTCGAATTCCATTTTATAAATCTTACCACTACGATGAATGGTTGCTACGAAAAGGTTCGATAGAGCATTTACACAACTCACACCCACGCCATGAAGTCCACCAGATACTTTATAAGTATCTTTGTCAAACTTACCACCTGCATGAAGTTTAGTCAATACCACTTCAACAGCGGGAATACCAAACTTTTCGTGAGTATCAACTGGAATACCACGACCATTATCTTCAATGGTCATAGAACCATCTTTATTAATTTGAACTATAATGTGATCACAGTGACCTGCGAGAGCTTCATCAATGGAATTATCAACCACTTCATTAATTAAGTGGTGAAGCCCTCTCTGACCAGTGTCACCAATGTACATCGCGGGACGTTTTCTAACCGCCTCAAGACCTTCTAAAACTTGTATATTTGAAGCCTTGTAGTCGGAACCTTGTGTTTTTGCCATAAAATAGGGTAATAGCGTGTTTAGATGAGTTTTTAACGCTAGAAAATAGGGCTAATAAGGGCAAAAACAAAAAAAGGCAGGGTCAATATTGAAAAAAATTGAGATAGAGTGATTTAAGCGAAATTTGAGGGTAAAAAAGAGCCTTTCTAATGTGGAAAACTTACATTTTAGTGGATAACTAAAAATTTCTGTTTTTTTGCAATCAAAATCGTTGAGTTTTGAGTTTTATAGCCCTATCTTTGGTGTCTATCTCAAAAATGAAATAAACCAATTCACAATGTCGCGAAGAGACGATATTTCAGGAAAAAAAGCGATGAACGGTTACCGTTCTTCTAAGTCTAATAATAAGACGAAGCATCGCTTTCATTTAAATTTACAGAAAAGACGCTTCTACATTCCAGAAGAAGATAAGTGGATTACGCTTAAGGTGTCTGCCAAAACCCTCAGAACTATCAATAAAAAAGGTATTACTGAAGTGTTAAAAGATGCTCGTCGTAAAGGAACCCTTTTAAAAGCAATATAAGAAAATGGCAAAAGGTAATAGAGTTCAGGTAATTTTGGAGTGTACAGAGAAGCCCGGTTCTTCTCGATATGTAACTACAAAAAACCGACGTACCCAAACGGATCGTATGGAGATGAAGAAATACAATGCTTCTCTTCGCAAACACACCGTACATAAGGAAATTAAATAAGGTTGAGCTATGGCTAAGAAACAAGTATTTGGTGCGGATGCACTCCAAGCAAAAATGTCGGCCAAAAGAATGGCTAAGGTTATTATTTCAACCAAAAATGAGAGTGGAAAATACTCTTACCGCGAAGCTATGGTTGAGCAGGACAACGTAAAAGACTTTATCGAAAAAAATAAAGCTTGATAACGTAATAAGGTTATTTTAAAAGGTTATACAAGTTGATTGTGTAACCTTTTTTTTTGCTTATTTTTCAACAATACAGATTTACAATTATGAGTTTAAAAGAACAAATCTTCACAGACCTTAAAGTTGCAATGAAAGCCAAAGATCAAGACCGATTAAGGGTGCTTCGTTCTTTGAAAGCTAAGATGATGGAAAAAGAAATTGCAGAACGAAAGGGAGGAGAAGCTACATTGTCAGATGAACAAGCTCTTCAAGTACTTACAAAAGCAGCTAAGCAAAGAAAAGAATCTATCACACAATTTACAGATGGTGGAAGATTGGATTTAGTTGCTAACGAAGAAATGGAACTCAAAATTATAGAAGCATATCTTCCTGAAATGATGAGTGAAGAAGATGTGCGGAAAGTGATAAAAGATAAAATTTCAGCACTAGGTGCAACTGGTCCACAGGATATGGGTAAAGTAATGGGCCCAATTATGGGACATTTGAAAGGTAAAGCAGATGGATCTTTAGTAAGTCGAATAGTAAAAGAAGAATTAGCAGGCTAACATGGAAATACTAGATCTCATAATTGCAGTGCCATTATTATACTTTGCTTATAAAGGGGCAGTAAATGGCTTAATTAAAGAGGTACTGAATATAGTAGGGATAACGCTTGCAATATTTCTCACCTTTAAATACATGGACGCATTAAGTGTGTTGATTGAACCCTTTTTTGAAGATGAAGCAGCTGCTTATATACCCTTTTTATCTTCCGCACTACTTTTTATTGGAACACTTTGTGTTGTCGGGTTAATAGCATATTTAACAAAAGAACTTCTTAAAGCGGTAAAGTTAAGCGCTGTTAATCGAACACTTGGAGCCCTATTTGGTATCCTCAAAAGCGGAATGATAGTTAGCACAATTCTACTATTACTAGCAGGTTTTAATATCCCAAAAGAAGAAGTTCGTGATAACTCAATTCTATACCCATATATTATTTATTTAGGGCCATGGACGTACGAGGCCGTGGCTTTTATTTATCCAGGTGCTGAAGGTTATACTGAAACAATTCAAGAAAATTTGAGCAAGTATAACCCGGTTAACAACCTTCCTTTTTTGAACGAAACAAAAGATCCTAACGACAATTAAATGACATTTCTTCCTGTAGAAGAACAATTAGAAATTATACAAAGAGGAACAGCTGAAATAGTTCCTATAGATGAGCTCAAAGAAAAGCTCAAAAAATCTATTAAAGGAAATAAACCTCTAAAAATTAAATTAGGTGTAGACCCAACACGACCAGATCTACACCTAGGACACTCAGTGGTTTTAAGAAAGCTTCGGCAGTTTCAGGATTTAGGTCATGAAGCTATATTAATTATAGGTGGTTTTACGGCCATGATAGGCGATCCAACCGGTCAAAACACGACCAGACCACCTCTCACATTAGAAGAAGTCCAAGAAAATGCCAAATCTTATATAGATCAAGCACAAAGAATTTTGGACACTAAAAAACTGACAATTGTTAACAATAACGATTGGCTTGGGACTATGAGTTTTATTGATGTAATTAGATTGACTTCGAAAACTACTGTTGCCCGGATGATAGAAAGGGATGACTTTTCAAAGAGATTTGGAAATAATGAGCCTATTTCACTTCATGAATTTTTATATCCATTAGCTCAAGGTCAAGATTCAGTTCATCTAAAAAATGATGTTGAACTTGGAGGGACAGATCAAAAATTTAATCTACTAGTAGGTAGACAATTACAAAAAGATAGTGATATAGAACCGCAAGTTTGTTTGATGATGCCATTATTAGTGGGTACAGACGGTTCGGCAAAAATGTCTAAGAGTTATGATAATTATATAGGGATTAATGAAAGCCCAAATGACATGTACGGAAAGTCTTTATCTATTCCAGATGATTTAATATATACGTACTTCGAATTGGTTACCGATGTTTCTTTAGATGAGCTTCCAAAAATGAAAGAGAAAGCTCAAACAGATCCTAGAAACGCAAAACATGATCTAGCCTTTGCAATAGCTAAACTATACCATGGTGAGGAGGGTGCAAAAGCTGCTAGAGATCATTTTGAACAAACCATCATTAATAAACAAGTTCCTAATGATGCCCTTGAATTTAAAATTAATGCAGGCGAAGCAACACGACTAATGGAGATTATCTCTGATCTAAATTTCTCTCAAAGTAACGGGGAAACTAAGAGGCTGATTAAACAAGGCGGGGTTAGTCTAGACGATGA
The DNA here is from genome assembly GCA_965212165.1 of Balneolaceae bacterium. Classification (GTDB taxonomy): domain Bacteria; phylum Bacteroidota; class Rhodothermia; order Balneolales; family Balneolaceae; genus RHLJ01. The sequence goes on from OZ243096.1 coordinate 820,527, forward strand.
AAAGGTAACGGATATTGGTCTTGAGATTTCACTCAATGAAGAAGAAGAAAAAGTGCTGAAAGTAGGGAAACGAAAGTACGCTATTCTTAAAGGGATTAAATGACCAAAATAAGTAGTTACAATATCAATGGAATTCGAGCAGCTCATAAAAAAGGTCTATTGTTATGGTTAGAAAAAACTAGTCCAGATATTATCTGTTTTCAAGAATTAAGAGCTGATATTGATCAAGTTCCAGGTGGTCTTAAAGAATTGGATTATCACCAAATCTATTATTCTGCAGAGAAGAAAGGATATTCAGGAGTATCTATATATAGTAAAACTGAGCCCCTATTTATTCAAGAAGGGATTGGGGTTGATTGGATAGATGAAGAAGGCAGAGTAGTAATGGCAGAGTTCGAAGAATTCCGTTTATTCTCAGTATATGTACCTAGTGGTTCAAGTGGTGATAATCGCCAAGATTTAAAAATGAAGTTTTTAGATGATTTTCTTCCATTTTGTTCGGGCTTTATTAAGGATAGTAAACCAACACTTTTTTGCGGTGATTTTAATATTTGTCATGAAGAAATTGACATTCATAATCCCGCTCAGCAGCATAAAAACTCTGGCTTCTTACCAGAAGAAAGAGCTTGGGTTACAGATTTATTAAATCTAGGTTGTGAAGATGTTTACAGAAACCTGAATAAAGATATGCCTGATTTATATTCTTGGTGGAGCTATCGAGCGGCTTCAAAAGAAAGAAATAAAGGATGGAGAATTGATTACCATTTTGCTACACCAGAATTAGCAAAAAAAGCAAAAGAAGCATATATCGAAAAAGATTGGGATATGTCGGATCATGCTCCCGTCACGATTATTTACGATATATAAAGAACGAAGTCGGCAAAAGAGAGTTTGTTTAACGTTGAACAAATAGTATAATTCAGGATGCCTACACATTACAAAGGATCAAAAAAAGAGAAAGAAACTCTCAATGCATTCATTAAAATGACTCGTGCATCTGAAAGTATAAACAATCGCTTAAGTAGGTATTTGGCGTGTGAAAATTTAACGATTAGTCAATTTGGAATAATTGAAGCACTACATCATTTAGGACCGCAAAACCAGAGAGAGCTTGGAGCAAAGATCCTAAAAACGGGCGGAAATATTACTTTGGTTATAGATAACCTAGAAAAACGTGGCATGGTTCTTAAAGAGAAAGACCCAAATGATGGCAGAGCAGTTATAATATCGCTAACAAATAAAGGCAGGGAGTTTATTGAGCGGTATTTCCCAGAACATCTAAAACGAATAGTAGAAGAATTTTCAGTTCTCACCCCTGAGGAATTAAAGGAGTTGGGCCGACTTAGCAAAAAAGTAGGTACACAAGTAAAATAAAAGTCAGTTCTAAATGTTAGTACACTGATTTTAGATGACACTCCATAAATCCCTCAGGGGGTAGGCTTGAACGCTTATCCCCTTTTTTATAATTCTTTTTCAAGCTTACCTATTTGATCGCGAATTCTAGCAGCTTCTTCAAATTCCATATTTCGTGCTGATTGAAGCATCGTTTCACGTAAATGGGCTATTAATTTATCCTTGCTTTCAAAGGTAACTTCATTCATTGCAGGACTTGCTTTGTACTGAATTCCATCTTCAGCAACTTTGATGGATTCTAGGTAATCATACTCTGCTGCTTTTGCCGCCTCATCTGCATAATCAAATTTCTGGTTAGAGATAAGCGCAGGATCTACAAGAGGCTTCAGTTCTTTTGCAATAGTAGTTGGGGTGATTCCGTGCTTAGTGTTATAATCACTCTGAACTTTTCGTCTACGCTCAGTTTCATCTAGAACCTTTTGCATACTTGCGGTAATTTTATCAGCATAAAGAATTGCTTTTCCTTTAACATTTCTTGCTGCACGCCCAACAATCTGGAAAAGTGATGTTGCGGATCGAAGGAAACCCTCTTTATCAGCATCCATAATTGCTACCAAACTCAACTCAGGAATATCGATTCCTTCTCTGAGTAAGTTAATTCCTACGAGAACATCATAATCACCACGACGATACTTATAAATTACCTCTATTCTTTCAAGTGCGTCTAATTCACTATGCATATAAGCGGCTGAAATACCTAAGTTCTTAAGGTATTCACTTAGTTCTTCACTTAAACGTTTCGTTAACGTGATGATTAAAACGCGTTCTTTCTTAGCAATTCGAAGACGAATTTCTTCAAGTAAATCATCAACTTGATTTCCAAGAGGCCGAACTTCAATCTCAGGCTCCATAAGTCCTGTTGGTCGAATAATTTGCTCTGCATAAACACCGCCACTTTTTTCCATCTCGTAATCACTTGGGGTAGCACTTACAAAGATGACTTGTTTGACATTATCTTCCCATTCATCAAATGTTAGCGGGCGATTATCCAACGCAGAAGGAAGTCGAAAACCATGATCAACTAGCTGAATCTTACGAGAACGATCTCCACCATACATTGCAGAAATTTGAGGTATCGTTTGGTGGCTTTCATCCACAACCACTAGATAATCTTCCGGGAAGTAATCCATTAAGCAAAAAGGTCGCTCGCCGGGTTTTCTAGCACTTAAATAGCGAGAATAATTTTCTATACCTGAGCAATAACCAATTTCTTGGATCATCTCGATATCAAATAAAGTGCGCTGTTCAAGACGTTTTGCTTCTAAAAACTTCTCTTCATCAATAAGAACCTTGGTACGCCATTGTAGTTCCTCTCGGATTTGTTGAATAGAGGATTCAAGACGCGACTTAGTAGTTACATAATGAGAGGCCGGATATATTTTAAATTCTTGTACTTCTTCAATTATCCCACCGCTATCTGTATTAAAAAGCTGTAGTTTTTCAATCTCATCTCCCCACATAGATATTCTCAAGCCTTCATCGGAATATGCCGGATAAACATCTATTACATCTCCTCGAACACGAAAAACGCCACGCTTAAAGTCAATATCATTGCGAGTGTAGTGCAAGTCGACCAGATCATAAAGGAGTTTATTCCTAGGGATCTCCATTCCTGTATTTAAAGAAACAATCAGCTTTGCATATTCAGATGGAGACCCAATCCCATAAATACAACTGACGGATGAGACTATAATTACATCGCGGCGACCTGAAAGTAGAGAGCTTGTAGCTCTTAACCGAAGACGCTGAATTTCTTCATTTATCGAAAGGTCTTTCTCAATATATTTATCCTGCGCAGAGAGGTAAGCTTCTGGTTGATAATAATCGTAGTACGATATAAAAAACTCAACACGGTTATCAGGAAAAAAATCACTCAATTCACGAAAAAGTTGGGCCGCAAGAGTTTTGTTATGGCTCATTACAAGTGTGGGCTTTTGTACGTTTTCGAGAACGTTTGCAATGGTCCGTGTCTTTCCAGAGCCTGTAATTCCTAAAAGTGTTTGAAATTTATCTCCAGCATTTACTCCTTCTGTGAGGTCAGCAATAGCCATAGGTTGATCTCCAGCAGGTTTGTAAGGTGAATGAAGCTTAAACTCGGACATAAATTTTTATTTCAGATGAAAATAGAGCAAAAAGAAAGGTAAATTCTTTTAGATTAAGGTTCACTTAACAAATCGAATAAAATAATCATGCCCCATCGTCATAAAGAGCTAGAAAGTCCTAGAAAAAGAATAGATGAAATCGATGAAGAAATTCTGGATTTATTAGCAGAACGTGCAAAAACAGTACAGGATGTTGTTAGAGCTAAGGTTGAGAATAAGTTGCCAGTCTTTGTCCCAGAAAGAGAGATTGAAAAAAGCACTCGTTTTAAAGCAATGGCAAAAGAAAAAGGAATAGACCCAGCGTGGGCAGAAGATTTTTTGAGAATGATTATGAGCTCTTCGAGAGATAGTCAGTCACAAGAACGATTCCCAATAGCTACTGAAGAGCCAAAGCATATTTTGTTTATTGGCGGTGATGGTGGAATGGGTAAGTTGTACAAACGAATCACAAAACAAACTGGGCACCAAACATATTCCATAGATAAAGGGAACTGGCATGAGCTTGAAGAGATCAGTGGAAAACTAGATCTAGTAATTATTACTGTTCCGATTAATATTACCGAACAAGTGATAAGTAGGCTTAGTAATCGTTTAAATAAAGAAACTATTTTAGCTGATTTCACAAGTAATAAGACAAAACCCATGCAAGCAATGCTCGATAATCATGATGGACCAATAATTGGATTACACCCAATGCATGGACCAGATGTCGAAAACCTTTCAAAACAATTGATGGTAGTTTGCCCGGCGCGCTTTCCAGAGAAATCAGAATGGTTTATAAAACAATGTGAGCTATGGGGAATGAGGATTGTTAATGCGGAGCCCGAAAAACATGATCATGTAATGCATTTAGTTCAAGGGCTAAGACACTTTGTAGCATTACTACATGGCTCTTTTATGAAGCATTACGACTTGAAACCTGTTGATATGCTCGATTACTCTTCACCAATATATCGTGCAGAGTTGATGATGACGGGCCGAATATTCGCACAAAGTGCTGAGTTATATGCGGATATAGTTTTCTCAAATCAAGAACGGCGAGAGTTATTACTAAACTTTTTTGAGCACCATAAAAGGCTTGCTGAGCTGGTTGAAAAAAATGATAGAGACGGCTTTATCAAAGAGTTCGAAGGGGTTACAGATTTCTTTGGAAAATTTGCAACTCAGGCTCTTACAGAATCAGGCTATCTAATAAATCGCTTGGCTGACCGTTTTGCGTAAAATTCAAATCTAGCAAACATAATATGTTAGATCGCATTATATTTTTAATGAGTAAATTGATAATAAAATAGAAGTATGAAAAAAAGCAGTATCCTTATCACACTGTTGATGATTTCGAGCGCTATACAAGCTCAGGAAGTAATAAGCTTCAATAAGATTATTGAAGGTCAAGAGGTAGAAATCAGGAAAGCAAAAGACTCTCAGCAAGAAAGCACGGTATTCTTTGAGCTCAACGACTCGTTATTTGATGAAAACCAATTAAAAGTAGGTGTAGAGATAAAGATTGAAACCCCAACAGGGCAAGAAGTATTGGTAATCACAAGGGTTTCGGAATATATAAAAGGAATACGATCAATTAGAGCAGCTTCTGAAAGAGATGAATCTAAGATTTTTAGCTTCACATATAATAATGGAAGACTGCTTGGGCTTTACCACGAATCACATAACAAGAATTATTATTTCAAATATAATAGAGGCTCGAACACCTATTTCATGACGGATAAAAAAGAAGAGCACTTATATTGCTCAAATGATGAGGTGGGATTAGTATTAAATGATGAGGTTCAAAGAGGCGTCCATTCAGCAAAAATGAAGAATGTAAATGATGACGATCTTGTAAAAGGTGTTTTCACTTCTAATAATTCAAACACTGTAATTGATGTACTGATTGCATATACGAATAATTCTGTTGCTTGGGCAAGAGGGAATCAAGACTTTGATTCTATTGAGGAAGTATTAGCACAAGCGATGAACTTATCTCAAAGCGCACTCGATAATAGCCAAGTTCCAATTACAGTGCGGTTAGTTCACACACATAATGTAGATTATAAAGAAGGTTTTTCTGAATCTTCAGGGGACTTACTTAGGCTAATAACCGCGTCTAAAACTTCAAGTCCTTTTGGTATAAGCGATCCAGAAGGCGCAATGGATGAACTCCATGATCTAAGAGATGAATATGGTGCTGACTTAGTTGCATTATTTGCTAGTTTAAATGACGGTTCAGGAGGTGTTGCTTGGGTTACTTCGAATCGTCTTGGATTGCCAGAATTAGCATTCTCTGTAAATAGAATTGAGCAGATTGCTTATGGATATACAGTGGTTCATGAAATGGGGCATAATATGGGTTTGTTGCATTCTAGAACACAGCCAACTCAAAAAGCGCCAGTAACTGGGGGTGTTTTCCAAGAGTCGGTTGGATATCAAAATTTTGAAGACAATGTAAGCACAGTTATGGCATACCCATTTGCTGGCTCATCGGATATACCAGCATTTTCAAATTCAGCTGTAACATATCAAGGCATTGTAACAGGCTTTAATGGAACAACTGAAATTGCTGACGCTGCTCGAAGTTTGAAAAAAATGAAAGGAGTTATTTCTTCCTATAGATTAACAAAAACGGACCCACCTGTTGCAAGTATTTCTACAGATAATTTGGAAGTATTGTTAAATCTAAATGAGTCGTTTGTTGTACCAGTAACCATTTCAAATAATGGATTAAGTGGATTGGAATATGATTCTGATTTTGAAGTATTAGAGGGAGTAATCCTAAAGCAAAAGAACGCAGCAAAGAATAAGGTTTTTGCAGAAAACACCATATTCAGAACTAGTTTTGAAACTGATTTTGGTCAAGTAGGTTCTGGAGTAAGTGCACTTAGCAATTGGAGAAGTTTTAGTGGAAATGATATAACTATTGTGAATTCACCATCTGAGGGTGATCAAAACTTACGATTATTAAGTACTGGAACAGGCAGGGAGAAAAATATAGCCGGTCAATATACTGGAATCCTAAGATATGGTGGTTATAAAGCACGATTCGATGTAAAACTATCAGAAGTGGAAAACGCTAATAACGATCAGTTTGATATTGGTTTTTATGACGGTAAAACAAGAGAATTAAATGCAGGTATAAGAGTAAATAATGGTGTCTTTTCAGTACTAAAAAAATCAGAAGCTGGAAACCCATTATATGTCGAGACCACTAAGGAAATCAGTCAGGGACAATATTATTCAGTAGAGATTGACTATAACCCCGAAACTGAGATGATCATGTATTATGTAGATTCATTATTAATTTCTTCGACTCCTTTTTATGAATCAGGAAACACCCCAAGCGAGATAATATTTACGAGTACAAATAGTGTCTCTGGTGCATATATAGATTTTGATAACTATTCAGTTTCACGTTATCTAAATCCAACTTCATGGTTAACAGTGAAAAGCTCATCAGGACTGATAAACCCTGATAAAAGTAAAAATATTACTTTAACCTTTAACTCAACAGATGTACAGCCAGGTACATATTCATTAATGCTCACCGTTCAAACAAATGATGCTGCAAATCCTAAGTTTGAAATACCAGTATCTTTAACGGTTTCTGGAACGGTATCAAATGAAAGTGTTTCAGACATTGCTTCAGCAATAACACTAGATCAGAATTACCCGAATCCATTTAATCCTTCAACCAATATTTCTTATTCAATTAGTAATGCCACAAATGTGTTACTTGAAGTTTACTCCATTAATGGAAAAAAAGTGGCTACTCTTGAAAACAAAAGGAAAGCAGCAGGAAATTATTCGATTCGGTTTGATGGTGGAAACTTATCAAGTGGAGTTTATATCTATCAATTAAAAACAGATGCTGGAGTACTTACTAAGCAAATGGTATTGATTAAGTAAGAGTCTTTTTTCGTAGAATGAAATAGAATCATTGTTCCTTCCTAATTTTATGTATTGTTCCAATGGCCCTATTCTGCTACCTTATTCATTGCGGGGTAATAATTTAATAGGGGTTGGATGAGAATAATAATTGCATGCCTAATAATATTTCTGTGCTCAGGATACCTAAATGCACAGGATGCAATCGCACCTGCTAGAGCTGTTAAATTAAGTCAAGATATAAATTTTGACGGGGTAGTAGACGAGGCTTTTTGGAGCAGTGTACCCAAAGTTCCACTAGTGATGCATTGGCCGAGTTTTGGTGGATCATTAACTGAGAGTACCGAAATACGAATGTATTATGATGATGAATATATCTACATCGGAGCTATATGTTATGATTCTGAGCCCGATAAAATGCAGGAGATATCATTTAAGAGGGATGCAATAAGTGAACAAGCCGATGCCATTGCATTGGTATTAGATCCATATGATGATAATGAAAATGCATTAGTTTTTAGCGTTACAATTACGGGCTCAAGAGCAGACTACTCTATAAAAAATGATGCTCAAGGTGGAGATACATGGAATCTATCTTGGAATAGTTATTGGGATGCAAAAGTAACAAAGACATCTAATGGATGGCAATCAGAAATGCGCATTCCATTTAGTAGCTTGCGATTTCAAGTCGAAGATGACAAAGTTGTAATGGGAGTTGGCGCATATAGATATATTGCTAGAAAAAGAGAAATGCAGATTTATCCAGAAATACCGCCAGACTGGGGTTTTTGGAGTTTTACTAAGCCATCAATGTTGGCAACCACAGAATTTGAAGGAGTTAAGAATAAAAGACCATGGTATACTTCGCCATACATACTTGGTGGTACAGGATATCATTATGAAGAAGACGATTTAGGAAATGATGTTAAAGTTAATGATGACGATTTACAGATTGGCTTAGATATTCAGCATGCTTTTAGTGATAATTTAAATGCAGATTTTACAATAAACACTGATTTTGCTCAAGTTGAAGCAGATAATCAAACAATAAACCTGTCTCGATTTTCGCTTTTTTTCCCAGAAAAGAGGCGCTTTTTTCTAGAAAGATCTAGCACATTCGATTTTAAAGCAGATGGTAATAACAATTTATTTTATAGCCGTAGAATTGGGATTGAAGATGGAGAATTAATACCCATGCTAGGCGGCGCACGATTGGTAGGTAGAGTAGGCGACTGGGATATAGGTGTGATCAACTTGCAGTCTAGAAAATTAAGAGATGATATTGCTGTTGAGAACTTTGGCGTACTTCGACTGCGGAGAAATGTACTCAACCAAAGATCTTATGTCGGAGGAATGTTTACGTCACGAGTTAATGCCGACGGGAGAGACAACTTTGCCTATGGTTTTGATGGTATTATCAATGTATTTGGTGAAGACTACTTGAAAATAAATTTAGCCCAATCACAAGACAGTGAAGAAGATACTGGTCTGAGTGCATTGGATAGATCGAGACTATTTTTGGAATGGGAAAACCGTCAATCAAAAGGCTTTGGATATGGTCTTAGTTACTCAAATGTAGGAGATGATTACAATCCTGGCCTAGGTTTTGAACGAAGATTTAATTTCACAGAAATACAATCTGAGATTGGATATATATGGTTTGTTGATGAATCCTTTAAACTCAGAACTATTGAAATATCTGCAAATGCAGGGACTTCATTTAGCAATAGCACAAATAAGCTCGAAACACGCACTTTTGAAGGCGAGTTAGGGTTGGGCTGGGATAGAGGTAATAATCTGGGAATAAGAATAGAACAATTAAAAGATCGGGTTCCTGAAGCATTTGACCTTTCAGACGACATTGAAATAGTTGCAAATGAATATGATAACACCACACTTACGTTAACATATCAAACGGCGCCGGTTGGATTATTACTTGCCAATTTTGAGTCACAGGTTGGTACATTTTACGGGGGCGATATTATTACAGCATCCATAGCTCCTGAACTTGTAGTATCAAAATACCTGCAGTTTACTGGCTTTTATCAGTATTCTAATATTGATTTTGCTGACATGAATGAGACTTTTGAATCACATCTTGCTAGAATTAATATGACCGTCTCTCTAAACGTTCGGTGGACTGCTTCCACATTTGCCCAAGTAAATACATTGAATGAAATTAGCGCTGTTAACTTTAGGCTTCGTTTTAATCCTGTAGATGGTAATGACTTTTATTTGGTATATAACGAGGTGATTAACAATAATCCTGATTCAGTGGTGCCACGTTTACCCATTTCTGAAACGCGGGCAATTCTAGCTAAATATGTGCATACTTTCCGGTTCTGATATGTAGAACCTTATAAAGCCACTACCAAGTTCTTTTTTAAATTTAATCCAAACCCGACGTCATCCTGGATTTATTTCAGGATCTTACAAAATAGCTATACTCTTGTACTTACTTTTGGCTTGACCCAAAAGTAACAAAAGGTCAAGGCTGCGAATTCTTGTCGGGTTCACGATGCTATCGCTGAATAAATCCAAAGGTCTTCGATCTTTTCAAAAGGTGTAATAACTTGGAGCCTGAGTGGATTTATTCATCCTTCGGATTCGCTTCAATCATCTGCTCACTTATTCCGCCAACAATTCTAAGGCCGGGTTTTACTTCTCCACACTTCAACCTCGCGGTCATCCTGAACTTGTTTCAGGATCTTCTTTGATCAATGAGTGAGCAAACTTAATTCTTAATGTCCTTTTGATCGATCAAAAGAACGAAAAATCGCCGGAAAACATGTAGATTTCGCCTTGACGATCCGTTGATTATCTTCCCTGCTTACGATCCTACAAACACACTAGATACTTCATACCCATGTTTCCCGGATGCATTTTTAGAATGTAATAAATAAACTTACGGTCACATTTCATTCATCGGCTCACTTAATCCGCCAATAATTCTAAGGCCGGGTTTTACTTCCCCACACTTCAACCACGACGTCATCCTGAACTATTTTGAGGATCTGTTTCGATTTTGCAGAGACCTAAAACCTCTTCGTGTTTCCGCCTCTTTTTGGGTACTTTTATTTAAAGACAAAATCCCAACTATAAAGGCAAGATTCCTTAACAAAAAGTAGAAAAAGAGCATTGTTTACAGATAAACCCTGGATTTACCATCACGATGAACCACTAGCCAGATATTCACTAGGACAAGGCGGTGATAATCCTCTCATTTGCTTCGGAATTAACCCAAGTACAGCTGTTCCAAGAAACCTTGATCCAACAGTAGCTTCAGTTGCCCGGTTTGCTTTAGAGAAGGGCTATGACGGGTGGTTAATGTTTAACTTATATCCTCAACGGGCCACAAATCCCGACAATATGCACAAGAATTTCCAGAAGAAGATTCATGATAAGAATATGGCTATGATAGATGAGATTATTAGCGCGTATCCTGCGGGATGTGACATTTGGTGTGCGTGGGGTACGTTGATTGAAAAGCGTCCCTATTTAAGGCGCTGTTTGTCAGATATTTATGAAATCCTGACCGAATCTAATTGTCGATACTTTACTAGAGGAAATATCTCAAAAGCGGGGCACCCACACCATCCCTTATATCTTAAAAAAACCTCGACAATGGATGAATTCAATCTTAGTGAATATCTAAAAAGTCAAAAATAAAGCAGGATCATAGAAAGGTAATTTTAAATCCTATGGATACAACCTGCTTAATTTGAAGCCTTGTCGAAAAATCATCATCGTAGATAAACGAAAGCTCTAAGGTGGAAGCCATAAAATCGTTAATCTTACCAGTAAATATATTAGACATAATGATATCAGTACTTTTAATTGGGATGAGTAGGTTTGTAAAGGAATTAAACTCCGTTTGATAGGTAAAATTCTTGAAAAGCTCTTTTTCAAAATCAAAAGAGAATGATAAACCACCCTCCGAACGAACATCTTCGTCTTCTCCAAGACCGTAAAACTCATCAAGCCCATCTGCTTCAACAGTGGTTTGTTTTAGTGCAAGCCCAAACTGCGACGAAAAATAATCCACGGGCTGGTATGATATACCAAGAGTTTCGGTAAAGTAGCCTGGAGACATAAAATCAGAAATGAGATCTCTTGTACCATGATCAAATCCCTCAGCAAACTGGGTTCTAAATGCAAGTTCAAAAAAGGCACTCCAATCAGAGTCGTGTAAGAAATAGTCTGTTTTATTACTCAAACGAATTAGATCTTCTGTTTTTTGAATTCCTATTCCGTCTTGATCAACTTGTCCAAAGCGAAGATTAATTCTTGAGGTATTGGAGTACTTTTTGCTTTGATACTTAACACGGAAAAGACTTGACGCTAAGAATGAAATAGAATTAACTCCACCTTGACTCCAGTTTTTATAGCTTGCTTGATGGCCATTTAAATTAACAACCCATGACTTTGTCCATGGACTGATTGCAGGCTCTGTTTCTGTAATAGGGGAGTTATCTTGTGCGGAAACGTTCGAAAAAGCAAGAAAGATTAGAATTATGGAAATAAATATATAACGAAAAAGCATAGTCTAAACAGTCGGTTTATTAAGAACATCATTATATACCGATATAAGTAAATGGACAAGCTTAAAAAAGCATCCATATTAACTATTAAAACCCAAAAATTGTTAGAGGTATTCGTTAATTCAAAAACCTCAAGTATTTAATAAAAACAAGTAGTACTACATAGATCAGTTTTCTGAATCCACCCAATTAGGGCGTTCAAGCTCTGTTCTGTATAAATACATGGCAACGCTTTGGATTTCTTTTTTTGAGTAACCCAAGGGATCCATCAGTCCAAATTCATCAACCTCATTATGTAATTTAGCGGCTTCCTCGGTGGGAGTTAAGATGAAGGCGGTAATCATTTGTATAAACTCGTCCTCATTTGAAGATTGTGTCAAATAATTACGCTTTACTAACTCCAGCGGGGGTGCAATTCGGTCTGTTTTAGATTTTTTAGGATCATGACAGGTTATACATACCGTTTGGACAATTGTTTTTCCAGATTTTAAACTTAGATCATCATAGTTAATCTCATCCGAAATAGGGTTATAGCTAGTTTCTTTGGTTTGAGAGCAACTAAAACCCCATACAAAGAGTGCGATAAAACAGAATAGATATTTTGCATTCATGGCATGCCCACTTAATTAATTTTAAAAAATGCTTTCGTGCAATCGCACGTTAATATCGTATAGAATGCAAAGCATTTATAAATTATGCATGAAGTTTTATAATTCATTTTGTAAACATTTTTGCATCCAGTATTAAGTAGATTTATGTTAGTCCAAATCAGAACAACGAAACCCGCATTTGTGAAATACATCACGATTTTCTTCGCCATACTAATAGCTTGTTCAGCGCCACAAGAACCAAAGCCAGAAACCTATGATTGGGGGCCTTCACCATGGCCAGAAATTAGAAAAGAGCGAATATCGCAATTACTTCCGAAAGCAATGGAAGCGGCAGATGTAGATGCATGGTTGGTAATTTGCAGAGAGAATAATAACGACCCACTTGCAGATCATGTCGGGGGAGAAAACGCAGGTGGCACCGCTGTATTTTTGTTTATTAATGACGAAAGTGGTTTTAAGTCTATAGTTTTTTCTCCTTCAGGGGAATCTACTGCATTAACAGAACTAGAAATTCATGATGAGGTAATTTCAGTTGAGCGAGGAAGTTCTTCTATTGAGTATGCCGTAGACTTCATCAAAACAAAGAACTTTGAACGTATAGCAATAAACTCTTCAACAGGTAACGCACAAGCAGACGGACTTAGTTATAGTCAACGTGTTAGGCTAGAAGCAGAAATGAGACCTGAGCTAGCAAAGAAATTAGTTTCTTCAGACGAACTTGTATACGAATGGCTATCAATAAAACTTCCTCAGGAAGTAGAAATTATGAAGAAAGCAGCCGAGTTTACTGCTTTATGGCAAATCGAAGCTTATGACATGATTGAGCCCGGTGTTACTACCGATGCTCAGGTTGCAACTTTTTTGAAAGCAAAAATGAAAGAATACGGTGTTAAAGATGGTTGGGCACCTGATCAAAATCCAAACGTCAACTCAGGAGCAGATCGTGGGCATTCTCATGCAACAGATAAAGTGATTATGCCAGGTGATGTAATTCAAACTGATTTCGGCATCAAGCTATATGATCGTTGGGTAAGTGATATTCAACGATTTGCCTACGTTTTAAAAGATGGAGAAAGAGAAGCGCCAGAAGATATCCAATTCTACTGGGAATCAGCTAAAGCTGGGAATCGTGCCGCATATTACGCGATGATACCAGGCGCTAAAGGGGTAGAAGTTGATGCGGCACAACGAGAACTAATGAAAGAGAATAATTCTGATTATGTAATGTGGAGTACGGGTCATCCAGTTGGATATGTTGCACATGATACTGGCCCAAACCTTGGAGGATCGCAAGCACCATCAACACGACCAGCAGCGCAAAAAGAATTAAAGCAGGGAATGGTCTTCGCATTCGACGGCTTTCATGCTTGGAAATTGGCAGATGGCGGAACTAAAACAATCAGTGTTGAGGAAATGGCAGTTATTACCGAGTCCGGCGCAGAATATCTAATCGCACCACAAGAAGAATTGATATTGATTAGGAAATAGGAGCCAGTTTTCCTAAAGCTAAGGCTGAAGAATCTGCACAATTAATAAGATGGAAGAGTTAAGTTGCAGGCTCTTCACCATTGAACTTTGCCGGTCTTAAGATTTCAACATCTTCCAGATATACGATCCCGGAATAATTATCAAAACACTGGTCGACCACATTGCTTACGATCTTTTCAGCTCGTGATTTATCATTAACGATCACTTCAATTCTCACCGTAGAAAAATCATCTACAACTGAAGCGCGTTCCGAAGTATAATGTTTGTGATGAGCGCCTTTCCCTCCAGCAGGAACTACCGTATATCCACGTGCGCCACTTGAATCGATAATGTCACAGATTTTTGGCGTGAGCATTTTTTCTGCAATGATCACGATTTTTTTGGCTTTATAAAATTTCATATTAATGTCCTCCGAGTATTTTTATACGGTATAAAATCATAATTCAAAAACAATTTGTGCTAATGCAATGAACAGTGGAATTCCAACAGCAATAGATACGGGCGTTCCAACGCTGGTAGAGGCACCAATATAGGAAGACGGATTAGCTGATGGAATACCGGCTCTCAATGTTGGCGGACCCGATATATCTGAATTTGAAGATGCGATCACCGACATGATGATTACACCGCCAGGACTAAATCCAACCAGTAAGTGTGCAATATAACCCAATCCGAAGGCAATAAGTCCGTGCATGAGTGGAGCAAAAGCAGCATAAATGGCATACCAATGTGCAACGCTACGTAATTCTTTAATACGATCATAAGCCTCCATCCCCATGATTAACATAAGAATTGAAAGGAATCCACGAAATAATGGCTCATAAAAAGTATCTAAAAGAGGATCAGATTTCGTTAATAGTCCCAGGGCAAGTCCAAGTAATAATGCAGATAAAGCGGAACCACGTAAACTTTCTTTGATGATCTGCCATATATTAACTTTAGTATCACTTCCGCCTTTCTGTTTTTTGAGATGTACATTGGCCAATACGATGGCAAGTATTAATGCAGGGATGTCCATAAACGGATATAACGCAGGAGCCCATGCCTCAAAGGCAATAGATTCCTCCTCCAACATTACCATTGCCACAGCAAGTGTTGAAGCACTCACCGCGCCAAATAAACCGGCTGTTGCTATACCATCTTCCTTATTCACACCAGGCAACAGTGCGAAAAGGCTAATACCAGCCCGCACAATAAATAAACCAATCAGAATAGAGAAAAAAGCAGGGAGCGCCATGGCCGCGAGGTCAGCATCTCGGATCTCAATCCCTCCCTTCAAGCCAATTTTCATTAAAAGCATGAAAACGATGAATTGATAAATGGCAGTTGGTATTTTCAACCTACTTCCGAGTGCTGCAACCAGCATTCCTCCGATTAAAAAGCCCAGAGTTGGTGATTGAAATTGTACAATAAATCGTAGTAAGAAATCTGTTAAGAAGTCCATTCTTGTTTAAAATTCATTAGTATTATGGAAGAATCCATAGGTAGTTTTGGTAGATGAATGCGTCGCTCTATTATCGATGCATAAATTAAAACTAATACAAATAAAAAATACCATTAAACTTTTTTATGGATTAGATAAGAACTCTAAATGTGCTATTTGTCTCATTTCTATATAAAAAATGCTGGAAGTGTAGGTATTAGTGAGTAGAGAGGCGTTAAATGATCGCCGGAAGTATAAGTATTAGTGTAAAAGAGTAAGGGAGCTAGCTATAATTCGTTATGCAACCTTAGCCAATTCATCTACGTTTGAAGCATCCAGAAGAAATTATATTTTCAACTAATAAGATTAAATCAAAAACATTACCGTCTGCTATGTCTGATTCTAGAGCTCGAAATACCATCATAAGCTATCCTGTATATATAGTTCTTGTAATAATCCTTTTCACTTCAAATTTAAACATCTTCGCCCAAGGCTTAGGGAGGGGAACTGAAGAAGATCCAGTAACACGATGGCCAAACGCCGATCCTGTAGAAATGGGACTTGATACTACAGCGCTAAATGAACATGCAGAATTATGTGAGGCATCAGCAGCAACTGGATGCTTGGTAATATATAAAGGCTATGTAGTTCAAGAGTGGAAAAGCCCAGACCATGACTTCGGCCCTTTTTTAGGAGCTGCATCAGCAACAAAATCAATTACAGCGCTACTAGTTGGCATGTTGATAGCAGATGGGAAAATCGGAGGAGTTGAAGATTTAGTATCTGATTATATCCCAGAATGGAAAGCCGGTAGCGATTCTATGGTTACCATAGAGCAATTACTTACTATGAGCGCGGGACTAGATCGACTATCGCCACCGCGTTCGGTTCTAGCCGCAAAAGACATGACGAGCTTTGTGCTAGATCGCCCCATTACTCAAAGTCCCGGTACCCGTTGGATATATAGTAATGAAGGGGCTCAATTATTATCACCCATACTTGAAGCTGCAGCTGAAATGCCATTATCAGCCTATGCTAGAGAACGGTTATTCGGTCCATTAGGGATGTTTTGGAGCCATTTTTATGTAGACGAATATTACAACACCGTAACCTATGGCGGCATGGAAACAACACTGCCTGACTTTGCCCGAATTGGTCAACTTATATTGAATAATGGACAGTGGAATGGAATTCAAATTCTAGAACCAGAATGGATTCAAGCAATGTATAAATCAAGTTCTACTAATCCTGGATATGGATACCTTTGGTGGCTAATTGAACGCCATAATGCTATTGCTGCCGCTGGAGATGGAGACCGCATTCTAACCATATTTCCAGATAAAGATCTTGCCGCAGTAAGGTTACAGCGTATAGCAAGCATCCCAGGAACCTATACTGAAACCTATTTCAACGATCGAGGCAGAATGCATGCAAAAGCAGCAGATATTCTTGCACGAGTTGTTCCAGAATAAAGCATCATTTATAAAAACGGTCTTGTTCCCATTTTCTGGGATTATGTTTTATGTACTCCCTGATGTTATGTAATGATTCTTCATTACGTATGATATGTTCATAATAATTTCTCTGCTAGTCAGGAACACCCGTAGGTGCAATTCATGAATAGCACCTACGGGGTGGGTCTTTATTCGAATAATGCCATGTATATGATTAGGCATCACAATAAGTTGGATCTTCGGAACGAGGTTAAAATATAACCGCATTGATTGACTCGTAGTATTTATACAACCTCAATCTAAATTGATTTAAAAGTTCATTTAAAAAACCGATCTTGATCCCATTTTCTGGGATTATGTTTTATGTATTCCCTGATGTTATGTAATGAGTCTTCATTACGTATGATATGTTCATAATAATTTCGATGCCAGAGAGGAGAACCGGGGGTGCCTTTTTTTATATTGATTTGTTTGGTGACTGTAGATTTGAAACCTCTGATTATTGCCCCCAAATTTTTTGATGGGGATTGAAATGATTTCCGTACGGGCATATCGCGATATGCCCATACGGGTTGTGGACCATAATGAGATATTTCAATTATTCCGTGCATATGATTGGGCATAATTATATAAGCATCAATGATAACATTGAAACGTAAGCCTTCTGTTCTAATCCACTCTTTTTTAGCAACCCGCCCATATTCATTTAAATGCATCACCCCATTATTAATCTTCCCAAATACATGGGCGCGGTTTTTTGTACAAATAGTGATGAAATAAAAACCAGGCTGGGAATAATCATACCCCTTTAATCGAATAGATTGGCGGTAAGGTAATTTCTTGTTCAGACTCATACTAAGTATGACTCATTTTCAGCATGTCCCTTACATAATCTATATAAACAAAGAATTGCTAAATCTGATTTTGTAAAACAATTTGCCTAGCACTTCAGATTCTTGCTAAAGATAAAATAACATCGTTCATTCCTAAAACTTCGTACTAATTATCTAGGGATTTACAATGAGATCAATCAAAGCCAGCCTATTATTAGGAATCACATTCCTTTTACTCTTCAGTCTCACTACAAACAGTGTAGCACAGAAAAGAGCCTTTACCATTCAAGATGGATTAAGGTCTCAAAACATAAGCGTTCAAGCATTAACCGACGACGGACAATATGCAGCAGCACTAATTAATGGAAGAGCAGATCGACTTGGAGTGAATCACGATCGTTTTGGAGATCCAACCTATATCCAAAAAAGTACAGCTCGGTTTGTATTGATTGATACTGAAACAGGGGAGCAGAAAGACATACTAAAAGGACGTGTTCAAGTAGGTGGGATCAGTTGGTCACCCGATGGAAAAACCCTAGCCTTTATACAGATGAAAGATCAACGGTATACCCTTCAAATGTATGATCGAGAGCGTAATAGAGGACGTGAAGTAAAACTTAAAACAGATAAAGAAATTGCTGACACCGATTTGGAATGGATGCAAGATGGCTCATCCATTCTCCTTTACCTTCGTGAAGAAGGTTGGAGAGGAAAATCTGCTTCGATGTACAAAGAATTAGCAGAAGGCCCAATAACCATTCAAGAATCAAGTAATAAAATTCTAGCTTGGGAGCGAGTACGATTAATGGGAAGTATGGCCATTTTGGCAAAGGTTGATGTTTCAAGTAGAGCCGTTACTGAACTAACTCCAGAAGGAGTGATAAATGGACTATATGTAGAAGAGAATGGAGAGTACCTCAGTTATTTAAGAAGAATTCAAATCAAGACTGACTATAAGAGAACAGGGGATTCAGAATATGAGCTAATCAAACTGGAGCTGAACACGATGGAATCAGATACGCTTATTGAAAAAACCGAAGAGCGCCCCAATCTAGACTGGAATCATGCAAACAATAGCTATGCCTATGATGAGAAAGGGAAAGTATTTATTCAAGAAATAGGTGAAGAAGAACCCGTTGAAATCACTGCGAATTTTGATGAGAAAGTAGAAGAAGGAGACACCACCCAAATCAAGTATTCGGTAATGAGATGGCATCCCGAAGACACGCATGTGTTGCTGAGTTCCGACAAAGGCTATTATCTCGCTGATGTGATGGGAGAAAACGTCGAATTAGTATATGAATATCCCGAAAAACAATACGAAGCTCCAAGAAGATCAATAGCTGAATGGAGTCCAGATGGACGATATCTATACATGAGTTATTCCGCTAGATCAGAATGGGAACGAGGGATTACAAGGTACGATCTACAAGAAAAAAGAATGGAAGACCTACAGATAAGCAGTGACTTATACTCCGGCTGGGAATTTGCCAAAAACGGAAATAAGATTGTATATGAGATCTCAGACGGCAACCAGCCTAATAAATTATATGTAGCTGATGAAAAGATGCAGAACAGTAAGAAATTGACCGACTTAAACCCATGGGCTGCAGACACCAAGTTATCCAAAAGTGAACTTATACAGTATATGGATGTAGATGGCGATACTTTGTATGGCGTACTCTATTATCCGGTAGATTATGAAGAAGGAACGCGATACCCACTAATCGCCTATGTGTACGAAACCTTCTTTAATAATGGGTTTAATCCATTTGTGAATATTCTGGCGAATGAAAACTACTTTGTATTCCGTCCATCGGTAGATTTGGAAACGGGTTATCCTGGAGAAGCATGGATTAAAGGAGTTACTACGGGCATCAATAAACTGGTAGAACGAGGCTTGGTGGATCCCAATAAACTAGGCGTTCAGGGGATCAGTTATGGAGGCTATGCCACCAACCTATTAATTACCCAAACCAATCGATTTGCAGCTGCAGTAAACACCTCGGGAAAAGTAAATGCAGTTAGTTTTCTAGGTGATAGTCCTAAAATAAGTACAAGAAATTATGATGCTGCGGAAGTTGGTCAGGATAGACTTGGCCAGAGTCTGTGGGAAGCACAAGACAAGTATATTGCCCATAGTGCGGTCTTTTTTGCCGATCGTATAGAAACGCCACTTCTTATGATGACCGGTGAAGGCGACTGGAATGTACCCGAAACCAATCAGCGAGAAATGTATTATGCACTTCGTCGATTAGATAAAGAAGTGAAATGGGTGCATTACCGATATGGCGGTCACGGTGCCGGACGAGCTGGACGCGTTGAAGATTATGTACACCACTGGGAAACGGTACTAGATTGGTATCAGACTAAGTTTTTTCCGGTGGAGGATGGGGAGTAAGTATATAAATTAATATAGCTCCTAATTAATGTATTAATACGGCCAAAAAAAGGGTTATGAAGTATGACCAAAAAGAGAAGCGTTCCTTACAAATAAAAAGGGAGAGGAGCTCAAATCAAAATAGCAGGTATTTATTTAGAGAGATATTTTAAGTCCTTCTACTCACCCATCACTAAAACAACCTTGCCGATATTCTTTCTTTCTTCGATATAGCGATGGGCTTCGCCGGCTTGTTCAAGAGGGAAGCTTTTGTCAACATAAGGTCGAACCCAGCCGTCTTCAACGCCTTGTAAAATAGCCTTCATCCATGATGCGGCTTTTTCAGGTTCATGCCAAAGATGACCTAGATTTACTCCATATACACCGCGGTTTTTGTCTAATAATGAAAGAGGTTTAAAAGTAGGCATGGCTAATACGGTTTTAATCAATTCAATTTTAGCTCCAATTCCACCGGAGGAGCCTTTACTGGCTACTGAAATTCCAAACATTCCCAATCGTCCGGTAGCACGAAGGGCTTTATAGCTTTTTTTCCATTCTTTTCCACCTAATGGATCGGTGACTAACTCCACTCCTCGGTTGTCGGTGAGCTTCATAAGTTCATCAAACCAATTTTTGTTTCGGTAATCGATGGGATGATCTAATCCGCGTTCTACTAAAAACTCGTGTTTTCGTTCACTGGCTGTCCCATACGTCTGGGCGCCAATGTGTTTGGCAATATCTAATTGTGCTAAGCCAACGCCACCACCGGCGTTATGAATAAGTACTGATTCTCCTTTTTTAAGTCCGCCCATGGCTACAAACAAAGCCCACGCAGTTAAGTAGGTGACGGGGATGGAAGCTGCTTCTTCAAAAGATAGCTTCGTTGGTTTTTCATAAACCTGTTGTTCTTTAACGACTACTTGCTCGGCCTGACCTTTAAACCTACACAAAGCAATTACTTCTTTACCAACCCACTCTTTATTAACCGAACTTCCTACTGCTTTTACTATACCCGATACTTCATAACCCATCACACACGGTGTTTTTGGCCCATCTGGATATTGTCCTTTTCTCGCAAGGATATCAGCAAAGTTTAAGCCAGATGCTTTTACTTGAATAAGTAGTTCATCTTCTTTTGGCATTAGATCAGCTACTTCTTGAACCTTTAGCACATCGTAACTGCCGTTTTTAGTATTTACAAGTTGTCGCATGGTATATCCACTTTTTGGTTGATTTATTATAGCTACAAAAGCACAGAAACACGAAAAAGAATTAGATCACTTTAGGACCTCCTCTGTCTCTTCCTTGATTAAGGAGGAGGACGCGTTGGTATGGAACGGAGTCAGTTCAGAATATAGAGCTACTTATGAATTTCCCGGCTATGAATTCTTGGCGGGTTCACAAGGCTCTCGCTGAATAAATCCAAAGGTCTTCGTTCTTCCTGAAAATTTTAAACAAAAGAACCTGTGTGGATTTTTTCATCCTTGCAGATGCGCGTCAAGCATTGGCTCACTTTTTCCACCAACAATTCTAAGGCCGGATAAATTGAATTGCCCCAAAAAACAAAGACCAGAAAAAATGGGCAAGCCTTAAGCTTAGAGGGAGTTAGGACCGTAATCGTTCTTATTAACAGCGCCTCGTGAAAACGAAATCTGCATTATTTCTGGCGATTTTTGGTTCTTTTCATCGTTGAAAAGAACATAAGATTACAAGAAGATATGTTGACCGAAGTGAAGGTTAATAAAATACGGGATTAGTACACGGGCTTGAAAATGATTCTGTCTTATAAAATCAGTGACACAAAGAGTCCCTAAAAAGGTAAATCGTCATCAATATCGTCGAACTCAGCGCGGTCGAGGGTGAAGCCTTCGGCGCTTGGTGGAGGCGGTGGTAATGCCGCGTTTTGTTCACCTGATCCAGCTTCCACTTTCCATGCTTTTACATCGGTGTACCAATTGCCATTATATTCTCTGCTGGATAGATCTATAGAAACGGTAACTTGGGCGCCTTCAGTAACAGGCTGCTGATCAATGTTATCGCCCCATTGAGTGATAGCCACTTTCTTAGGGTATTTGCCGGGTATCTCGAGGATGAAATCCCGCTTTCTCCATGGACCGTTTTTCCCCTGACCGCCTTGTTCTTTCAATAATTGTACGACGTTTCCAGTGAGTTTTAAATCCATGTTTTAATGATTTTATTGAGGGATAATTTCTATACGAAGGTAGGTAAAAGGCGATAGAATTTGAAACCAAAACTTACATTTTCAATGTTCATTTAGTTTAATGGTTTGAACTTTATGATCGGTTAAAAGGACAAGAAGAATCAGATTGCTCACTCATAGATCAAAGAAGATCCTGAAACAAGGTCAGGATGACGCCGTGGGTTTGGCGTAGGCGCCTGTCCGGTTGAAGAGCGGTGCATCAAGACAAAAGTAAGTACAAGAGAATAGCCATTGCGTAAGATCCTGAAACTAGTTCAGGATGACCTTAGTGTTTGGCTAATCAAACGAACCATAAAAATACCCCTTGTATTTAATCCCATCTGTAAGTTATTTAACGTACTGTCTAATAAAGAGAAACAACTATCAGCGGACTTCAAAAATATCACATCGGTTGTACAGGATGGAGTATTCCAGAATGGGTAGGAAGCTTTTATAAAGAAAAGACGCAGCCAAGAGATTTTCTATCGCAGTATGCCTCGGTATTTAATACTGTTGAAGGGAATACGACCTTTTATAGTGTTCCATCAAAAGAAACAGTGGACCAATGGGCTCAGAAGACGCCGAAGAACTTTAAATTTTGTTTTAAGTTTCCGAAAGAAATTACACATACCAAAAGGCTGAATAATGTAGAGGAGGAAGTATTACGGTTTATACATCTATTCGATGAATATCGAGAAAAAATAGGTCCTTTTATGATTCAGTTTCCCGAGGCTTTTTCACCCCTAGAACTTCCAAAGCTAGAAAAACTTCTTTCATTGCTTCCAAAAACTATGAGTTATTCTGTTGAAGTACGTCATCTGGATTTTTTTGATAAAGGAAAGCATGAACACGCCCTGAAAGTATTACTGAGTAGTTATGGAGTGGAACGTACCATATTCGACACCAGAAAGCTTCAATCAACGAATTCTAGTATACATTCGATAGTAGAAGCAAAAAGGAAGAAGCCAAAAGTACCAGTTCGTTTTGAAGCCCTTAGCTCCAGACCCATGGTTCGCTTTGTTGGGGTAAACGATATTCTAAATAACGAAGCTTATTTAAAAGAATGGGCTATTGTTGTAGCTGACTGGATTAATGAGGGACTTCATCCGTATATATTCATTCACTCTCCAGATAGTATATCACAGGCAAAATTAGCTACTCATTTCCACAAATTGCTGAGTGAGCTCATCGAAATTCCGCCGCTTCCGGAATGGCCTGTTAATAGGGAAGCACAACTTGGGTTATTTTAATCACCCAATACTCCGATCAAAGCAGAACTTTCCACAAAAGGAAGTTCCTCAATTTTATCCATCAACTCCTGTTCGGTACCCGGTGTACAGGTCACATTTACAGATCGAGGGTAATTTCGCAGAATCTGATAAGCTACACTTCTAAAATTTCCCATAATTCGTTTCAACGCATCTTCATTCACTGAATACTTGAATTCAAAAAGAGTTTCATCTCGAGTTTGGGACTCAATTAACCTAGCATAAGCTTGATCTAAGTTCTCTCCAGTTAGGCCTCGTTGCTCTAACAATTCTTTAAAATAGGCAGAATCGACAGGTGCGGGTGCAAAATATTGACGGTCAACCTCGGGGTGATTCTTTAACTGCTCAAGCGTTGAATCCTCCGGAGAATTAACAATCGATATGAGAATGGGATTAATATCAGCGTAAGAAATTTCATAATTGAGCTCCGCAAATCTGCGCTCAATAAACTCAAGGGAAACGGTATCGTGTAAGAAAACTACAAATTCACCCTCCAAAAAAGAAACTTGACCACTTTGCACTTTCTGCAAAGCATCATCTCCAATAACTTGACCAATTAGTGGAGTAGTTAAGCTCAAACAAAGAAGGCATATAAAAGCTAAATGTCGATTCATAATTAAAGATAAGATAAAAGATTTCTTATGAAAGCTGGATAAGCGCATAAGAGTAAAAATCGTCGTATTTTTAGGCTGAATATTCATTGAAAAAGAGCGCTAAGATGGCAAAAACGGCAACTGCCGATTCCAATATTATTAAAGAGGCGAAGAAAAGACGCACATTTGCGATTATATCTCACCCTGATGCTGGTAAAACAACACTAACTGAAAAGTTATTGCTTTATGGTGGAGCAATTCACGAGGCGGGATCGGTACGTGCTCGAAAAGCGTCTCATCACGCAGCATCAGATTGGATGGCCATTGAGAAAGAGCGCGGTATATCCGTTACATCTTCTGTAATGCGATTCGAGAAAGATGGTATTAAATACAATTTATTGGATACCCCAGGTCACAAGGATTTTTCTGAAGATACATTGAGGACCTTGGTAGCTGCCGATTCAGGCTTGATGGTAATTGATGTGGCCAAAGGAGTTGAGGAACAGACCGAGAAATTATTTGAAGTGTGTAAGCTTCGCCAGGTTCCGGTAATTACTTTTGTGAATAAGTGTGATCGTCCGGGTATGGATCCATTAGAAGTGCTAAGTAATGTAGAAAATAAACTAGGAATTGAAGCACTACCAGCAAGCTGGCCATTAGGCTACGGACAGAAATTTCAGGGCATTTATGATGTGTTAGCGAAGAATGTTCATGTATATGAAAAGAGCGAGCATGGAACTAAGAAGGCAATCACAGAAACTCTAAGTGTGGAAGAAGCTCTTGAACAAAGCAATCTATCTGATGCCGAAAAAGAGGCTTTTCTAGAAGAGGTTATGTTGATTGAGGATATGTATCCAAATATGGATAAAGAACTTTACAGTAAAGGGAAAGTAACTCCTGTGTTCTTTGGTTCAGCACTTAATAATTTCGGTTTGGATGTATTTTTGAACTATTTCCATCAACTTGCTCCTCAACCCCAAGGTTATGAGCATTCGGAGGGAGAAGAACGAGATCTTAACGAGTCTTTTTCGGGATTCATTTTTAAGATGCAGGCAAATATGAATCCTGGTCACCGTGATTGCGCCGCATTTATTCGCGTAGCTTCCGGTCAGTTTAAAAGGGGACAGGAAGTGATTCTTTCTCATACTGGAAGGAAGATGAAACTAGCTACACCACATACCTTAATGGGTGACGAGCGACAATTGATGGAAGAAGCTTTCCCGGGGGATATAGTTTCGATTTTTAATCCAGGTGACTTCAGAATTGGAAGCACTATTTATGAAAAAAATCCTGTTCGTTTTGATGTAATACCTCTATTTACTCCAGAACACTTTCAGAAAGTAGCAACGAAAGATCCATTTAAAAGAAAACAACTTCGAGAAGGGCTTCAGCAATTATCGGAGGAAGGGGTAGTTCATGTTTTTGAAGTACCGAATGGTGTTGGAAATGAGTTGTTATTGGGAACCGTTGGAGTGCTTCAGTTTGAAGTTGTTCATCATCGAATGAATGAAGAGTATGGGGTTGAGTTGGTTGTAACTCCAGTTTCCTATTATACGGCCAGATGGTTACCGAACGACAAAGATGATGTAATTAAAAAGCTGGAATCCAGTTATTCAACACATGTCACTAAAGACATGGAAGGCAACCCTATTGTATTGCTGGATTCTATGTATGCATTAAATCAAGCGGAAGAAAAAGTAGGGGCGGATAACCTGTTTAAGTTTAAGCAAGGCTAGTGAGTATCTCTCAGAAGCATTTCTTTTATTTTTTATTTAAAAAAGTACCAGTTAGACTTACTTCAATAAAGAATAGTTCTATTGTAAGTTCTTGAGATTCAGTTTCGATCCATTTGATGGGAATATATTTAATTAACAGCCATTAATAGCAGGTCCTGAAATGAAACTGTGCTGGGCTCTATTATAAACTCAGCTCAGTTATCAAAAGCGAAAGATTAATTAGCTGAAAGAAATTTGTTCACATCCAGCCAGTATATGAAGGCATTAAACCATTGATTACTAGTACGGTCAGGGTTCCCCAGACCAAAACCATGACCACCGTTTTGGTAAAGGTGAAATTCTACCGGAATTCCTGCTTCATACCAAGATTCAATTAGCTCATTTTGGCCATTAAAAAGAAAATCATCCGTTGCAATCACATTGAACATAGGTGGTGCGTTATTGGGCACATCAACGGGTCCCATTCCCCCATATATCGGACCAATAAAAGCGAGCTTCATAGTATCAGAATTTAATGTCGAGTGCATGGTTAGTCCAGCTCCTGCTGAGAAACCAATCATGCCTATTCGATCGGTATCAACACCCCATTCTTCCGCACTGTCAATAATCATTGCATAGGCTGCCTCTGCGTCTTCAAGTTGATTATCTAAATTCCATATTGGCGGAGGTGGGGGCGGGTTATCTTCCTGTTCATCAGATGAAGCTGGCCGGGGGCCATTCATAAAAGCAGAAAAATCATCGAGTGACTCCGCAGTAGGTCTAAGTCTATATTTTAATACAAAGGCAGCAATCCCTTGTTCAGCAAGAGCCTCAGCGACTTCCCATCCTTCATTTCCCAACGAAAGCCACATAAAACCTCCACCAGGAGCAACAATCACAGCGGCGCCATTCGCTTTGTCAGGATTTGGCAAAAAAGGTGTTAGTGTAGCCGTGGAGATATTTCTTGCCATTGGATCTCCCCATTGGCGGAACCAGGATTCTGGAGCGGGTTGATTATCTACACCTCCAGTACCAAGCAAGATAGCATTTGGTTCATCCGGGGACTCAAGTGGGTATATTGTTCCATCCTGTGCCATAATGGGCACAGCAAAAATGTGAATTAAAAAAAGTAATAGTAGGCTTGTAAACTTCATAGTATTAGCAGTAGGTTAAGATAATTTACTGGATAAACAGATTTGTACACTTTTTTTTTCATATCATAATTGTATTCCTGACTTAATACAAGAAATGATTTTATCCATAATAGAAGCAAATCTAGAAAACCCAATTCATACTGAGCATATTCTTTACCTTACCAATATGTATGCAAAAGATATAATGGGCGGAGGGAAGCCATTGCCCGAATTTGTACATGAAAACCTCATCTCAGGGCTTAAACAAACACCGAATAGTATAATATTTCTAGCATATGATGGAGATGAGCCTATTGGTGTTGCAAATTGTTTTATCGGGTATTCCACTTTTTATGCAAAAAAACTGATCAATATCCATGATCTAGGAGTCGAGCCCAATTCAAGAGGAAAAGGCGTTGGTAAAGCTCTGATTGATGCCGTTTCGAATAAAGCAAAAGAACTGGATTGTTGTAAAGTGACACTAGAGGTTCTAGAGAATAATCCGGCTCGTAAATTGTATGAAAGAGAAGGTTTCGATTATGGCGATCCCAAATTCTATTTTATGAATAAGTTAATCATTCAATAGATATCCCTCAGAATTACTACAGAGTTTTTCTAACAAAAGTGGGGCTTTCGGGATAACAGCGGTGTTATACATTTTCCCCAAAAACAACAAAGTACGTCATCCTGAATTCATTTCAGGATCTTGCGCAATGGCTATACTCTTTTACTTACTTTTGGTTTGACCCAAAAGTAACAAAAGGTCAAGGCTGTGAATTCTTGGCGGGTTCACGATGCTTTCGCTGAATAAATCCAAGGGTCTTCGATCTTTCTGTAAAGGTGTAATAATTTGGAGCCTGTGTGGATTTATTCATCCTTCGGATACGCTTCAATCATCGGCTCACTTTTTCCGCCAACAATTCAAAGGCCGGGTACTTATTCACCAATTAACATAACCCAACCCCGCCGTCATCCTGAATTTATTTCAGGATCTGTTTCGGTTACATAACATTGAATAAATCTCAAAAAGCTAAGGTATAAAGGGAATGAAGGTAAAAGGTTATTCCCCTAAAGCTTTTGCTTCCTCTGCCAAGCCCAATACCGCTTGTTGGTAAAGTGTGCTGTTGTTATATCGTAAGATTGCTTTTTCGGTAGTGCCTGTGATGTCTTTAAAATGAGCTAAATATTTACCCACCGACATAATGTTATTTGGCATATGATATAAATCACTTCCTACCCACCAACGGTTTAACGAGTATGGGATAAATTGTGCATACGACATTGCACCAGCATAACTGGATTTAAGGGAAAGTACATCAAGGTCGTTTTTGTCTGTAAATTTTAGTAGCTCCTCAAGTTGAGCAAGGGCAAAAGTAGCACGGTAATCAACGGCATACATCGACACATACGCGATGAATGGATTATATTTACCGGAATAGGTTCCAAATTCTGATTCAACTCCGATAATCCCAACAATAACTTCTTTTGGAATCCCATATTCCTTTTCAGCGGCTTCTAGATCAGCGGCATAGGTAGACATAAAATTACTGAGCTTAGATACCTTTTTATCATACCCTAGCACTTGCTGATAATCTGCGAAGTCTTCAATCACTCGTTCAGCTGCTCGAGTAAATTTTAGTTTGATGTCCGGCATCAATTCAAAACGACTATCATCTAGTAACGGTTTTATATCAACTCCTTTGTTTTCAAAATGCTCAATCAGTTTTTCAATATTCTTATCCGTTTCAGGACTTGAAGCTTGTGATGTTACTGAGAAAGTAAAAAGGACTAGTATTGAGCAAAGGATGCAAATGGTTTTTCTGTACATAATAATATAGGTCGACCCTTGAATTTATAATAGAACGCTAAAGTATAGTAAATCTGATATGTAAGTGGAAAGTACTTCTAATATATTTTTTTGGGCACTATAAAGTCATCCTTATCCCGATTAATCGGGTGAAGAATCTGACTGGTTTTATGTGTTTGGAACAGGAGATACATCCTACAAAACAACGAATGCAATATGATGATCAAAACATAGTTCCAACACTCGAACTTCTTCTCCAAAACCCTTACCTTAAAAGGCTTTCAAAAAAAGAAGCTCATATCCTGTTTAGAGCACGAACTTGTAGAGGTTATTTTAAGTTAAGAAGGCGTCAAGAATCAACTAATTATTATTGAATAAGGAAATCATGGCAAAAGAATTTGATGTATGTGTAATTGGGTCTGGACCTGGTGGATATGTAGCTGCAATCCGCGCATCACAATTAGGATTTAAAACAGCAATTGTTGAGAAAAGACATTTAGGCGGTGTTTGTTTGAACATTGGCTGTATCCCAACTAAAGCATTATTAAGATCCGCAGAAGTTTTAGAGTCCATCCAACATTCAAGCGATTATGGTATCAACGTAAAAGATGTTTCTGCAGATTTTGGCGGAATTATAAAGCGTAGCCGTGGTGTAGCTAACAAAATGAGTAAAGGCGTTCAATTCTTGATGAAGGCTAACAAAATTGATGTATTTATGGGCGCAGGCTCATTCAAGTCAAAAACAGAATTAGCTGTAAACGACGATAGCGGAAAAGAGATTGAAAGCATCAAAGCAAAACACTTTATTATCGCAACGGGTGCTCGCCCACGTGAGCTTCCAAGCTTGAAGATTGATGGCGAGATGATCATTGGATCTGAGCAAGCTATGATGATGGAAACACAGCCAAAGAAAATGGTAATTGTAGGAGCGGGTGCTATTGGAGTTGAGTTCGCGTATTTCTACCACACTTTAGGAACTGAAGTAACGATTGTTGAGCTTCAAAAAACATTAGTACCAGTTGAAGATACCGATGTAGGGCGTGAGCTTGGTAAAATCTACAAGAAGAAAGGCATCAAATTGATGCTTGAAAGCACAGTCGAAAAAGTTGAGAAAAAAGGAAAAGGCGTTTCAGTTACGGTTAAAACCAAAAAAGGCGAAGAAGTACTCGAAGCCGACGTAGTTCTTTCGGCTGTTGGTGTTACTGGTAATGTTGAAGGCCTTGGTCTCGAAGACATCGGAGTAAAAGTTGATCGCGGTGCAATTGTAGTTGATAAATCAACCTACTCAACAGGAGTTGACGGAATTTATGCCATTGGCGATATCATTGGAGCTCCTTGGTTAGCACACAAAGCTTCTCATGAAGCGACTGTTCTTGCGGAACAACTTGCAGGACATTCACCAAAGCCAATCAATTACGATAATATTCCAGGATGTACCTATTGTGAGCCACAAGTTGCTTCAGTTGGTATGACAGAAGCTGCGGCTAAAGAAGCAGGTTATGATGTGAAAGTTGGAAAATTCCCGCTTTCTGCAAGTGGAAAAGCAACAGCTCTTGGTCATGAAGAAGGCTTCGTAAAAGTAGTATTTGATGCAAAATATGGCGAATGGCTGGGTTTACATATGATCGGGTTCGGTGTAACTGAAATGGTTGCAGAAGCCGTTGTAGCTCGTGACTTAGAAA
Source organism: Balneolaceae bacterium (assembly GCA_965212165.1). Taxonomy (GTDB): domain Bacteria; phylum Bacteroidota; class Rhodothermia; order Balneolales; family Balneolaceae; genus RHLJ01. The sequence continues at coordinate 851,046 of OZ243096.1, forward strand.
CTACTGGACATGAAATCATAAGCGCTGTTCATCCACATCCGACTTTATCAGAAGCGGTAATGGAAGCAGTGGCAGAAGCATATAACGAAGGCGTTCACTTAGGAACTCCTGTTAAGAAGTAAATTAACTAAATACTCAAAGTCCCCTCTTGAGAGGGGATTTAGGGTTGTGTAAGAAAATGACTGTGGCTCCCAAATAGGGAGCCATTTTTGTCTATGTGATGAGGTACTCGGTATCAGTAACGACAGATAGCTATCCGCCCATACTGCTATCTATCCCAACTGTTGAGCAAAGAAGAATGAAGAACCCAAAAACCGTTGAACTTTACGATCTAGGAAAAGCATCCTATCAGCCAATATGGGATCTACAGCATAAGGTGCAGCAGCGCATCATTGGTGAAAAACGTGCAGAGCAAAAGGATGAGTTTGATGGTATTCGTAAAAATGATGCCTTTCTATTTGTAGAACATCCGCATGTGTACACATTAGGGAAAAGTGGAGCGGAAGAAAACATGCTTCGATCTATGGCGGAGTTACTTAAACTAGATGCAGAGTTTGTAAAAATAGATCGTGGTGGCGACATCACTTATCACGGGCCGGGACAAATAGTTGGTTATCCGATATTAGATTTAGATCGCCATTTCACAGATATCCATAAATATCTAAGATATTTGGAAGAAGTGATTATTAAAGTTTGTGCAGATTACGGCTTTGAAGCAGGCAGAATTGATGGCTTGACAGGCGTATGGATTGGCGAAGAAAAAATATCTGCGATGGGCATTCGATGCTCAAGATGGGTGACCATGCACGGCTTTGCATTCAACGTAAATACAGACCTTTCCTACTTCGGCAATATTGTGCCATGTGGTATTCAAGATAAAGCAGTTACGAGCTTACAAAAGCTAACAGGCAGTGAAATGGATATCGCAGAAGTAAAGAAAAGGATCGTTTTTCATTTTGAGGATGTTTTCAATGTCCAAATCAAAGAGAAAGGCGACCAACAAGAACTAGAGAAGAATTTTTTGTAAGTTTAAAATCATGATAAAAGAACTACAGATAGTAGAAAAAAAATCGACACAACGAAGACCAGATTGGTTACGCGTTAAGCTTCCATCAGGAGAGAAGTTTAAGGAAGTTCTAGACACCTTAAATGAGCATAAATTAAATACAGTATGTTCAGAAGCTCGCTGCCCAAATATGGGTGAATGCTGGGGAGCTGGTACAGCAACATTCATGATTTTAGGTGATGTTTGTACACGATCATGTGCTTTTTGTGCTATTAAAACTGGTCGACCACCGGCTGAATTGGATTGGGATGAACCACGTCGTGTTGCTGATGCTGCTAGTAAGATGAAATTGAAACATGTGGTGCTAACCTCCATCAACAGAGATGATAGAAGAGATGGTGGCGCTCCGATTTTTGCTGCAACTCACACAGAACTTCGTCGAGTTATAGAAGGAGTTACTATTGAGTCGCTTATTCCTGATTTTCGTGGAGATTGGCAAACACTACAGATAGTATTAGATACTCCTCCCAATGTACTGAGCCACAATCTGGAAACAGTACCGAGATTGTATAAAAGAGTTCGTCCTCAAGCCAAATACGAACGTTCTTTAGAGCTTCTACTTAGAACAAAGAATGCGGGTATTAAATCGAAGACAGGGATTATGGTTGGTTTAGGGGAGACCCGTGAAGAAGTGATCGAACTGATGCAGGATTGTGTAGATCATAAAGTGGATGTATTAACTATAGGACAGTATATGCAACCCACTAAAATGCACCACCCAGTTATGGATTGGGTACATCCAGATCAATTTGCAGAATACAAAGAAGTAGGCGAGAAGTTAGGAATTGGTCACGTTGAAAGTGGTCCGTTGGTACGTTCATCATATCACGCAGAACGTCACGTATAAATTTTTTTCTTAGCAGACAGATAGTATCTTAAGTAAAATTTTAGGACATGCTTTCTACAGTAACGGTTTTATTGATGAGCTATATTTTGGGGTCGGTTCCTTCAGCCATTTGGGTGGGAAAGGCCTTCAAAGGTATAGATATACGTGAGCATGGTAGTGGAAATGCTGGTACTACCAATACCTTTCGTGTTTTAGGTGTTCCTTTCGGAATAACCGTTTTTGTGATGGATTTTATGAAGGGTTTTATCCCTTCTTTTTGGTTTAGCCTTCTAGCATTTGAATTAATAAGTACACCCTTTAATGGACCATTAGCACCTCCTGCGTGGGATGTAGAATCTTTTCTAAAAATATTTTGTGGGTTAATGGCTGTTGTTGGGCATATGTTTCCCATCTTCGCAAAATTTAAAGGTGGAAAAGGAGCTGCAACAGCATGCGGTATGCTCTTTGGGATAGAGCCAGTATCGATTTCAATCTCATTCGCAGTATTTGGCTTAGTAATATTGATTACAAAATATGTGTCATTAGCCTCTATAATCTCTACAGGATTATATCCTATTACACTTTTAATCATGCGTTATGTGTTGGGTATTTATGTAGACGGCAGTATTATCATTTTTGGAGCAATTGTAGCTGCAGGAATTATTTATAAGCATAAAAGTAATATCGAGCGATTAAGAGCTGGCACTGAAAGTAAAGTAGGAAAGAAGAAAGAGCCGGACGTAACCCAAGCTACAACAGAGGCAGAAGCATGAAGAACGTAACAATAGTTGGTGCAGGTAGTTTTGGAACAGCCTTAGCTACGGTGCTCGATACCGCAGGTAATAATGTTCAAATATGGGCTCGTGAAGAAGAAGTTGTTGACTCGATTAATAGAGAGCATAGAAACTCATCATATTTACCTGATCTCATATTGCCGGAATCAATAAAAGCATATCATGATCTTGAGCAGTGCCTTAGATCTCAGGATATCATTTTATTTGCAACTCCTTCTCATACATTAAGAGAGATTGCGGCTCGAGTAAAACCCTGTCTAGATGGTCATGAGATTCTAGTTACAGTTTCAAAAGGAATTGAGAATGACACTTTTAAAACCATGTCTCAAATTCTGATCGAGGTAATGGAAGGTGTTACGTATGAAGATAATATTGGAGTTCTTTATGGTCCAAGTCATGCAGAAGAAGTTGCTACGCTAAAGCCGACAACGGTAGTAGCTGCGGCCTATTCAACACGAACTGCAAGAATGATTCAGGAAGCTTTTTTAACTCCAATGTTTAGAGTGTACATCAATAATGATGTAATAGGTGTTGAAATAGGTGGCTCAGTAAAAAATATAATGGCGATTGCAGCCGGAGTAATTGACGGTGCAGAACTAGGTGATAATGCGAAAGCGGCACTTATAACTCGAGGACTTCATGAAATGAAGCGGATGGGAGCTGTAATGGGAGCACATCCAGATACCTTTTCAGGCTTAACGGGAATGGGTGATTTAATTGTAACCTGTACCTCTCAGCATAGTCGAAACCGATATGTTGGACAGCAAATAGGATTGGGTTATAAGCTGGATGAAATTATTAAGAGTATGAATATGGTTGCAGAGGGTATTAAAACAACTAAATCTGTATATGATTGGGCAATGAAAAGTGGAATTGATATGCCCATCACAAAAGCAGTGTATCGTGTTTTATTTGAAAATGAGGACCCTAAAGACGCCTTGAATACGTTGATGACTAGAGTTCCGAAAGACGAAATAATCATCTAACGAAGGTAAATGATCGTTTGTAGATGGTCAGTAGCCCTAAAAAGTTTGTATTATGAAAGAAGAGTTAGAGTTTTATCTACAGCATACTGGCGCTGTACAGATATCTGGGATGTCGAGACAAGATTTAAGAAACCTGATATCAACTGGTGAAAGTTCGTTTCTAGAATTCAAGCACAAAGTTGCATCTCCTGAAAAGCTTGCAAAAGAAATTGCTGCCTTTGCAAATACGAAAGGCGGAAAAATTCTAATCGGAGTCGCCGATAATGGTGATATGGTTGGCGTTGAAAGTTATATGGAAGAAGAATTCTGGATCACCCAAGCCGCTGAAGACTGCTGTATTCCTGTTCCAACTATAACAATTGAGCTCATTAGTTTTTCAGGGACAGATATTTTACTAATTGATGTGCCAGAGTCTGATGAGAAACCCGTGTATGTAAAAGGGAAAAAGCACCGGGTAGTTTATGCGCGCAGAGACGATGAAAGTGTAGTGGCCTCAGATGAAATGGTTGAAGTCCTAAAAAAAGGAAGCTCTGAAGAAGGAGTGACTTTCGAATATGGTGATAATGAACGGCTATTATTTCGATTCTTAAACGAGTATAGCGATATAACTGTAGAGCGCTTTTCCATTTTGATTAATAAAACCACCTATACATCTGCTAAGATTTTAGTTAATCTGGTTAGTGCGGGGGTGTTAGATTTGTTTGAGAAAGATGGAGTGGCACACTATACATTTTCCAAGAAAAGTGCGTAATTTTGACCAGTTCCAAACTAGGAGATAATGAGTACTCAAGAAGAAAACTTAGATGATATCATTGCTTCATTAATTGATTTTGATGAAGAAGTTGTGCCATCTGAAACTGAAAATGAAAAGAAAGAATTAACTGGCGAACCAGTACGCCTTACTGAAAGAGCTGCAAAACAGGTAAAAAAAATCCAAGCTTCGGAAGAAGAACACTCCAATCTATATTTACGGATAGCTGTTGAAGGTGGCGGATGTTCGGGCTTAAGCTATAAACTAGGTCTTGATCACAGAACTGATGCAGATATAGTATTTGATAATTTTGGTGTTGAAGTGATTGTAAATTCTGACCATCTACTCTATCTAGAAGGAATAGAAATCGACTTCCCAGACGGACTTGATGCACGAGGATTCACTTTTGATAACCCAAACTCAGTCGAGGATTGTGGTTGTGGGACCAGCTTTTCTATTTAAAACGGTTTTATTTGGTTAGATCACAGAACCGTTTATCACGAATTGAACAGTTTAGCTAGTAAAGAGTAATCTTTGCGAGAAATTTCCGACCTTCTCAATAACGCAAAGATCACATGTTCAAAAAGTATTTCTCATATAGCCCAATTCCATTTCGCTATTTTCTAATTTCAGGAATAGGATTTAGTTTTATTTTGATAATTAGCTCTTTCCTGGCTTTAGAAGATTCTGAATACACTGCTTATGGGAACCTGAATCATAGTATTCTCACTTTTTGGAAATATACTTTGTGGCCACTGTTTGTGCCGGGCATGTATGTCATACTAAGTGAGATAAAGAGAAAAGATGGAAGGCTAATACAAGGAATCTTTTTAGGTCTACTCGCATTATTTTTTGCTGGAACACATTCGGTGGTATCGAATATATTTTATTATCTCACTCTGTGGCCGATTATAGGTGGGGCGGTTCTTTTAGAACAGCTACCACAGTTTTTCGAATTTTTTATATGGATTTTACTAAGTCGATTTCTCGATGCAATAGGAATAATTGGGATACTACTAGGGATCAATTTTTATCAAGAATATTCTGAAAAGAAATCCGAGATTCTATTGTTGAAATCGGAGTTGAGAGAGGCAGAATTAACGGCACTAAGAAATCAATTAAATCCTCATTTTCTATTCAATACATTAAATACCATTAGCTCATTAATTGATCAGGATACTGAACGTGCTCAAAAAGTACTTTCCAAAGTTGCTCAGCTTTTACGAAATAACCTTGATCAATCGAAGAAAAATATCATTCTGTTTAAAGATGAACTAGGTATTGTAAAGGACTACCTGGCAATAGAAATGGAAAGGTTCAACGATCGATTTACAGTTGAGTATTCAATTGATGACGAAACACTCACTAAAAAAGTGCCAAATCTATTTCTTCAGCCACTAGTTGAAAATGCGCTAAAGCATGGAGTTTATAAAACGATACATCCCGTTACACTGAGCCTTGATGCAAAGCTAAGTAATGGCGAGCTGATCATAAAAGTGAAAGATGACGGCGCCGTTCATAACACAACATCAAACAAAAGCACATCGAAAGGGGTTGGACTAAGAAACCTCGAATCAAGGCTAGAGCGTTTATATAATGGTAAAGCAAGTCTTGAAGTAGTTCTGAAAGAGAATGAATTTTTTGAGGTGATCATCATAATCCCGCTAGAAGAGGAGACTCATGAAGATTAAAACGCTAATTGTTGACGACGAGCCACATGCACGATTAAGGGTGCTAAAATTGGTAGAAAAATACCCCGAATTATTGGTAATTGGGGAAGCTAGAAACGGTAGAGAAGCCATTGATTTAATTTTAAAAAGCATCCCCGATGTTATTTTTCTGGATATTCAAATGCCAGACATGAATGGTTTTGATGTAATAACCAAGATTGAACAACTAGAACACAAACCCATAGTAATATTCACCACAGCCTACGATGAATACGCACTTAAAGCCTTCGATGTACATGCACTAGACTACATTCTAAAACCCATAGACGCCGATCGTTTTGATGAGGCTGTATCACTAATAAAGAAGAAGATAGCAGAAGAGCAAAAGTGGTTTTCAAAAGACTTAGCTGAGTATTATCAGCAGCTCAAGGATGAAAAAGAAGATGAGTTCTCTATCACGGTTCAGGAAAGAACTAAAGCGGTCACAATTTATGCAGAAGAGATTATTAGGATTAACTCTGAAGGAAATTACTCGGAAATAATAACGGCTCATAAAAAGCTTTTATACCGAAGTACACTAAGTGATCTCATCGAACAACTATCGAGGTACTCATTTTTAAGAGTTCATCGCAAAAGTATTATTAATACTAAGTGCATTACAAAAGTAATTTACAAAGGAAATAATGAATACGAGTTTCTAATGTCTGATGGTAATATAATCCGTTCTGGAAGAAGCTATAAAAAGCTCATAGATACCTATTTAGAACTCAAAGAAGAACTAAAGTAACTGCTCATCCCAGTATTAACAGGCGATCACAAAGCCCGTAGAGAACAACCCGATAGTACGTAGACTTGCTGAACCAACAAATAAATGCAAGACTATGAAAAAAATTACACGACCATTATTTCTAATAATACTTCTATCAATCCCACAAATCATTGCTGCACAAGTAGTGAAGGGGACCCCAGAATATAAAAGTGATCAAACTAAAGAAGTCATTGAAAATATGATTGAAGCGCATGGCGGATGGGAAACATGGGCAAATGCACCCAGTATCAAATATGATAATGTGTTCTTTAACACCTCGCCAAATGCAAAAAACCCATGGTGGGCAGCCACTGAGATGATTGAGCAAATAGGATCATCAGTTAACGACCGGAATGTATTCCAAAGCTATCATTTAGGAGGTGAAAAAGGTGACTTTAAAATGGGATATGATGGAACAGAAGTGTGGGCAAGTCCTGATTGGGGAATAGGAAACTATCCAAAATTCATGACCTATTTTTTCTACTATTTCTTGAACTTACCATGGCTAACACAAGATAATAACGTGGTATTATCCGAAATAGAAACCGCAGTCTATAACGAAAGAGAAGTCTATAAAATAACAATGAACTTTAAAGAAGACCCTGCAATAGGTAAGGTGAATGCCGATTCATACGTGTTATTTATCGATCAGGAGACCAACTTGCTTGTAGCTTATGAATATTCTGTGGGCTTCGGAGCACAGTTAGATGCCATGGGAATCCCAAAAGGAGCAGAAGTGCTCGGCCCGGTATTTCGGCATATTGATGAATACGTTGAAGTAGATGGACTTTATTTTCCAGCTCGAATGCATACGACTAATCCAGCCCAAAGTAATACCTATGGTCATCATGCCTTGATCAATTACTCAATTGATACACCCTTTTGGACAAATAAATCTTTAAAACCTGAAAACGCAATTGTAGATAATTCATCTTCGAAACGAGCTAAGTAAAAGAGTACTGGGGGATAGTTTGTATCTATCCCCTGATTACTTATCTGCTTCTTCTTTCTTGGCAATGAGTCGAACACCGCGCTTAAAAGTAAGGTAATGCCAAATCCATTCTGCAAAAACGCGCAATCTATTTCTGAAACTAATTAGAAAGAAAACGTGGATAAAACCCCACATCATCCAAGCGATTAAACCGGTTAGTTTAAAGCCTCTGATATCAGCAACAGCTTTCGCCCGACCAATAGTAGCCATAGTTCCTTTGTCCAGATAGTGGAAGTCGGAACGGGGATTTCCCTTTAATTCATTTCGAAGCATCTTTCCAAGATACTTACCCTGTTGAAGGGCGACAGGTGCTACTCCTGTAAGAGGAGTACCATTTTTGTCTTTAAAGTGAGCTGCATCACCCAAAACAAAAATATTTTTATCAGATGGGATTGAAAGATCTTGGTTTACAATTACGCGTCCAATTCGATCCGTTTCTTCATCCAACTCGGCGAGTAGTGAAGATGCAGCAATACCAGCAGCCCAAATTACATTTGGGGTTTCAATAAAGTGATTTTTTAAATGTACACCATGTTCTGTGATTTTTTGAACGGGAGAGTTTAAAATCACTTGAACTCCCATTGAAGTCAGGGTATCTAAGGCGCTATTGGATAGTTTTTCATGAAAGCCATTTAGCACATTTCCAGCGGCTTCAATCAAGTAAATCGTAGTTTCATTTCGATTGAAATTCCTATAGTCCCGCATCATATTCCGTTTGGCAATTTCAGCAATTGAGCCAGCCATTTCAACGCCAGTTGGACCAGCACCAATAACAACATAAGTTAAGTAAGGCTTTCTTTTTTCGAGATCCGAAATCTTCTCAGCTTTCTCTAAAGAAAGTAAAATTCGTTCTCTAATTTGAAGGGCATTATCCAACGTTTTTAATCCGGGTGCGTGCTTTTCCCATTCGTCATTTCCGAAGTAATTATATTTTGCCCCTGGTGCCAGTACTAAATAATCGTAGCTAATTTCATCCCCGTCTTGAAGTGTGATTTTCTTTCCAGGTTTATCAATTCTGTTAACGCGACCTAAAATCACTTTAACATTTTTCCTTTTGGTAAAAACGGCGCGAATTGGAACAGCGATATCACCTGGCGAAAGCGCTGCCGTAGCCACTTGATAAAGTAATGGCTGAAATAAATGGTGATTAGATTTATCTATGATGGTGACTTGGAAGTCAGATGATGTTAGATATTTAGCGACGGATATTCCCGCAAACCCACCACCTACAATTACTACATGAGTAGCCATTAAACCTGAGTTAATGTTATGATTTAGCCTTTTCGCCTAAAGTTACATCTTCTTCAGCTTCTATATCATCTAAATCAGGAATTATTATGCGCTCTTTGGAGCTAGCCATTTTAGAACCAGATCTAAAGTGACGTTCAACTGTTTGTTGAAGAATTCCAGCGAGCTCAATAAGCTTATTTTTGCGCTTATTTTTTCTACGATTAACAAACCGAATAAAGAAAAAGCTTGCCACAGCTAAAAGCCCAGAAATGATAAGCATCGGGATTACGCCATCGTCACCAGCTCTTCCAAATATAACCCCAGAAGTCATCATAAAAGCACCAAGAGTAGCAAATGATGGAAAGATAAAAAGCTTATTCAGTGTACTCAGATTTTGCTTTAAGGCGAAATGAACTTGAGATTTTTTCTGAGTGATTTCAAGCTCTGGAGTTGTACTGATGTTAAATAACTTTGAAGGACCAGAAGGGGTAGCTTGCCAAAATATTTTCTTATTCCGTCTGGAAATTTTGCCAATGGTATTGAAATGATATTCGAGGTTTGCACGAACTTCATTCAGTGTTGCGCCATCAATAAAGCCATTAGCAGTAGCGGCGATTTTAATATCCGTCTGATTATTTGTATCAACGGAAATTGGGTCCTCTGTCTCAACGCCAAAATGCTCAACGATAGCTTCTTGAATATACTTTCGATCAACATTAAGGCTGTCTGCAAGATCAAATAAGGTTTCGTAGTCATCATCTACGAAATGAGCAGATTTATGAGGAGATTGATGTTCAAACTTTTGAAAAATGGAAGCTCTTTTAATTAGATGCCTAATTTCGTCATCGGTGAGCTTTCCCATAATCAGTTAGTTTAATTTAGTTTTGCTTGCGCTTCGGTTATAAGTTGAGAGATTTCCTCTTTCGTGATTTCTTCTCTATTGTTGCAATAGTGACAGGAAACTTCTTGCCCTTCTCCTTCCATTTCTTTTAAGTCTTCAATGCCAAGCATAGAGAGTGCAATAAGAAATCGTTCTTTCGAACAGCGGCAAAAGAAATCAACTAATTGGCGACCCAGTTCTTTCACTTTTATTGGAGAAAGAGCTTTACTCATAATTTCATCAATATATTGCCCATCAGATAGGAGTTCATCTATCGGAGGGAAAGAACCAAGACGTTCTTGAAGCATATCTATTTGACCTTCCGGCGCACCAGGTAAGCGCTGTAATAGTAAACCACCAGCTTCTGTAATGTCGCCATCTTCGCTAATACCAACATCTAGAATCACAGCCGATGGAATTTGTTCAGACTGAGCTAAATATTGAGCTACATCAGAATTAATATCTCCATTAACAATTTCGATGCTACTACTTCTAGGTTCTGCCTCATTATAAAGCACTTTTGTATAAGTGAGAATCCCGAGACCAATTCCATCACCAATAACCACGCCTGGTTTAGTATAATCAAGCTCTACTTCAGGGTTAGCCACATAACCACGAATTTCACCAAGACTATTAGCTTCTGCAATTATAGAACCAACCGGACCATTACCATCAAGACGTAATTGAATACGCTCCTCCTTCTTAAGCTCTGAAGCTAGAAGCATTGCAGCGGTTAATGTCTTGCCTAATAACACGGTATTAAGTAACGACAAACCGTGACGTTCTTTAGCGTCTTTAATAACGTCTGTAGTTTTAATAACAGAAACCTTAAAATTTCCGTCTTCAGTAATACCTTTAATAAGGCGGTCTTTAAATTCGTAATCCGCTCTTTTCATGTAAGAAATAATAGTAGTTTATTAAGTGAGCACAAAGATAAGCAGAAATGACTGCTTATTGATGTAGTTTTTAATGATAGACTTGATAAGTTTTTGCAACAACCCCCGCACGATACCAACCACGACGTCATGCTGAACTTGTTTCAGCATCTTTGATGTGGCAAGGGATGTCTATCTGCTGTCATTTTTTAGCTATTGTTCCGACCTCCCCTCTATCCCCTCCTTACTAAGGAGGGGAGGCTCTATACCTTCACTCATAAACATATTCGGAATTAGGGGAGGTCTAGAATTTGATAGAATCTTGGCCTTACTTTCATCCCGAATGCCCCGGTTTTTATAATAAACTCAGCGCTAGTTCTGAGGGATCTCAAATGACTGCATAGTTTATGAGTAGTTATTCTTTGTGAGACCCTTAGCTATTGTTCTGACCTCCCCACTATCCCCTCCTTAATAAGGAGGGGAGGCCCTAAATCGTCACTCATAAACATATTCGGAAATAGGGGAGGTCTAGAAATAGATAGAATATGGTCGCCCTAAACGAATCCTGAAACGAGTTCAGGATGACTAGAAAAGGAGTTTCATATAAAAAATCGACTAAACGACGAATTATCTTCGATCCGTCATATACATTTCACCCAATCGTCCGGAAAAATGACTCTTCGAAGAATACTTCGATTTCAAACGACCAACTTTAGCAATTCGCTCTTCCGCCAAAATATTAGATGCTTTATGAGTCGGAATATTATGCTCTTCCGAATACTTGAGAATACTCAAGGTAGTATCATAAATTTTCTGAGTTCTATTCATTGCATGCTCACGGTTATAACCCTCAAGCTCGCTAGAGATATTTATGATTCCGCCAGCATTAATCACATAATCCGGCGCATAAATAATACCTTTATCCATCAATAACTTGCCATGCTTATCTTCAACATCTAAAATATTATTAGCACCACCAGCAACGATATCACACTTAAGCTGATCAATAGTCTCGTCGTTAACCACGCCACCTAATGCGCACGGAGTAAAGATGTCGACGTCCAAGCTATAAATCTCATGAGGTTTAACAACTTCTGCTCCAATTTCCTTGGCAAGAGACACCGCTTTTTCTGAATAAATATCAGTGATATATAATTTTGCGCCTTCTTTTGCCGCATGCTTAGCAAAATAAGAAGCAACATGACCAGCACCTTGAAGAGCAATACGCTTTCCAGCAAGTGAATCATTGCCATATGCTTTTTTAGCACATGCTTTTGCTCCCATATATACGCCATAAGCAGTTACAGGAGATGGGTTTCCGCTACCACCAAGTGTTTCTGGGATACCCGTCACATATTTAGTTTCAGAATAAATCCATTCCATATCCTGCACTTCCATTCCAACATCTTCTGCAGTGATATAACGTCCACCTAGACCATCCACGAAACGACCAAAAGCACGAAACAAGGCTTCATTTTTATCAGTTTGAGCGTTGCCAATAATTACCGCCTTTCCGCCACCTAGGTTAAGTCCAGAAATTGCCGCCTTGTAGGTCATGCCGCGAGACAATCGAAGAACATCTTTTAATGCCTCTTCTTCCGTTTTATACATCCACATACGAGTGCCGCCAAGTGCAGGCCCTAAGGTTGTGTTATGGATGGCAATGATTGCTCTCAATCCAGTTTCAGGATCAGAGCAGATTACAACTTGCTCGTGCTCTTTACTTTGAAGGGCATTAAAAATCGGAAAATTCTCGTCTTCAGATGTTTTGGAGACTTGTTCTATAGATGGTGTTTCTAACATAGGATAGTTTAATTTTGGAAACGCTTCCAAAGCTCTCGTTTTATCTATTCAAAGTCCAATGTTAATCAGAAACAAAAACAATAAAAAGAGCTTATAACAGGTTAAATGTAAATGATTATTGAAATAGAAAAGGTTTTTTAGATGAGATTTCGTTTCCAAAAAGGAGAATAGATTTAAATCGTCTAATGAAACGGTGTTTATGATGAAAGTTTACGGCAAAAGTGTATTTTATAAAGAATGAAGTGCTTAGCACTTGGTGTTTCGGTTTGGTCGCCGGATAGCCTTTATGAATAAAAATAAAAAAAAGGTAAATAATGTCATTCCGCTGGGTATACTCACAGCCGGAACAGAAGGAACGTGTGTCCGTACTAGAGCAGGCACTCGGAGTTCCGGAGAAAATAGCTGGATTATTGGCTATCCGTGGCATAGGAAATTATGATGATGCAAAACACTTTTTCAGACCAACCATAGATTTACTCCACGATCCTTTTTTAATGAAGGATATGGATAAAGGTGCCGAGCGTTTAGCCTTAGCTATTCGCAAAAGCGAAAAAGTACTCGTTTACGGAGATTATGACGTAGATGGCACTACAGCCACATCTATTGTATACACTTTTCTGAAGGAATTCGGGGTTGGTGCAGACTACTACATCCCGCATCGATTTAAAGAAGGGTATGGAATCAATCCAGAAGGAATTGAATACGCCGAAAGTATAGGCGCCAATCTAATAGTATCCGTTGATTGCGGTATTACCGCTGTTCAAGAAGCGCTCGATATTCGAGCAAAAGGCATGGACCTGATAATCTGTGATCACCATACCGTTGGTTATGGTATTCCCGATTGTGCTGCTGTCCTAGATCCCAAAAGACCCGATTGTGACTATCCATTTGATGGACTATCAGGAGCAGGTGTTGGATTTAAATTGATTCAAGGAACCTTACAGAGACTTGGACTCCCTGCGAGTATAGCCTATAAGTTTTTAGATTTAGTAGCCATTTCAATCGCCTCCGACATTGTTCCCATTATTGATGAGAACCGGATTTTAATGAAAGCGGGGTTACAAATGATTCAAAGCTCGCCACGAGTTGGGATCAAAGCCCTGATGGAACTCATTAAAATGCCTATTGAAGATATCACGACGTCAAAAATTGTGTTCTCCATTGGCCCAAGGATTAATGCCGCAGGTAGAATGGGCGATGCTAGTACGGCGGTAAAGTTGATGATTGCAGAATCCTATAACGAAGCTAAAGCGTTAGCTTTTGAGCTAGAATCCATAAACCTGAAGCGAAGAGATAAAGATTCGCTTACGATGGAAGAAGCCCTTGCTCAAATAGACGAGGATATAGACATCGACGAGATATCGTCACTCGTGCTCTACAAAAAAGATTGGCATTTGGGAGTGATCGGTATTGTAGCCTCGCGACTGGTAGATATGTTTCATCGCCCGGCCATTATGCTTAGTAATGTAGATGGGAAAATAAAAGGTTCGGCAAGAAGTATTAAAGGCTTCAATATTTACGATGCCATGAAACAATGCGATGATTTACTTGAGCAATTTGGTGGACATGAATTCGCGGCCGGACTTACTCTAGATGAGAAAAACTTATCCGAGTTCAAAAGGCGTATGAATCAAATAGCCTATCATGGATTATCGGGATCTAGTTTTGAGCCAGAGCTAGCGATTGATGCCAAGCTCGACCTCAGCGAGATAGACATGAAGTTCTGGAAACTCTTGGCACAGTTTAAACCCTTTGGTCCCGCCAATCTTCGACCTATTTTTGTATCAGAGAAAGTAACAGCAGTTGGAGTTCCAACGGTTGTAGGAAATGGACATTTAAAAATGAAATTGAAGCAAGAAGGATCCGGTGTATTTGATACGATTGGCTTTAATATGCACGAATTTTTGCCGAATGTTCGGGGTGGCGAAGCCTTTGACATCGCCTATGTATTAGAAGAAAACTTCTGGAATGGAAGACGAACACTGCAAATACGGCTAAAAGATATTCATCTTTCTTAAACAATATGGCAATGTGTATTGTATCTAGGATATAAACCCTCTATATTTGCCGTCCTTCTGAGGGACTGTAGCTCAGTTGGTAGAGCAACGGACTGAAAATCCGTGTGTCGGCGGTTCAAACCCGCCCGGTCCCACAAGAATAATTAAAGCCCCTCGCACATTTGTGTTGAGGGGCTTTTTTTGTTTCAGTCACCCAACAACTTCTAGTTGGTTTTTAATGCAGCCTATAAGCTCTAGCTTCATACCGTAAATTACATGCAAGAAAAATGTAAGGAATATGACAATGGCTGGTCCTACCCCTTGTTCTGAATTCCCCTTTTATCCCCTCCTTACAAAGCAGGGGAGGCTCTACATCGTCACTCATAAACATTTCGGAATTAGGGGAGGTCTATAATTAGATAGAATCTTGGCTTTGCTGTCATCCTCACCCAACAACTTCTAGCTGCTTTTTAATGGTGCTTTTCTTTTTGCGTTCATCCTCGCATATTCCACCGCTAATGGTGAACCCTAATTATTGTTTATGATTCTATCTTCCATCGATTGGGGGATTCTTATCCTCTTCTTCGTTATCGTGCTAGCCATTGGTTGGTGGGCTTCTAAAACCGCTGGTAAAAGCTCTAACGAATTCTTTCTGGGCGGTCGCTCTATGCCCTGGTGGTTATTGGGGATTTCAATGGTGGCCACTACCTTTTCGGCGGATACGCCCAACTTAGTCACCGGATTGGTACGCGAGAATGGGGTCGCGAATAACTGGGCGTGGTGGGCTTTTCTTATTACAGGGATGGTTACCGTGTTCATTTATGCCAAGCTGTGGAGGCGTTCAAATGTAACAACCGATTTGGGATTATATGAATTGCGTTATGGCGGAAAAGCGGCTTCTTTTTTACGGGGCTTCCGAGCCATTTATCTGGGCGTGTTTTTTAACTGTCTCATTATGGGAACCGTTACGCTTGCCGCGATTAAAATCGGATCCATTATGTTTGGACTGCAACCACTCACTATAGTCGTGAGTGTGTCGGTAGTGGTGGTGATCTATTCTTCGTTAGGAGGAATAAAAGGCGTGATTTGGGCGGATTTTTTCCAGTTTGGGATTTCGATGTTCGGGGCTTTTTATGCCGCTTATGTAGCCATTCAACAACCAGAAATTGGGAGTTTGAGTAACCTGATTAACAATCCCATCCTAAGTGATAAACTGAATATCATTCCTGATCTTTCAAATCCTTCTATTTTAGTCACGCTGTTTATTATTCCAATTGCGGTTCAATGGTGGGCCGTGTGGTATCCGGGATCGGAGCCGGGTGGCGGCGGATATATCGCCCAGCGTATGTTGGCTGCTAAAGACGAGAAAAATGCGGTTGGAGCTACCTTATTATTCAATTTCGCTCATTATGCCTTGCGCCCTTGGCCGTGGATCATCGTGGCTTTGGCGTCTATTGTGCTGTATCCCGACTTGGCTTCTATTAAAGCGGAATTCCCGAATATTGCCGATCAATATTTAGGGGATGATATTGCCTATCCCGTCATGTTAACCAAACTGGGTCCGGGTTGGCTGGGTTTGGTGGTAGCTTCTTTGGTGGCCGCTTTTATGTCTACCATAAGTACCCATTTAAATTGGGGCGCTTCCTATATCGTAAGTGATTTCTATCAGCGTTTTGTGAAACCCGATGCAACTGAAAAACAGCTCGTAGGAATGGGACGTATTGCTACCGTAGTATTGATGATTTTCTCGGCTTTTATGGCGCTGACTATTCTGGAAAATGCGACCCAAGCCTTCGACATTTTATTATTATCCGGCGCGGGTTCGGGGGCTATTTATTTACTGCGTTGGTTCTGGTGGCGTATTAACGCATGGACCGAAATAGTAGCGATGATATCAGCTACATTAGTGGCCTTTGTTCTGGTGCTTTGGGTTCCAAATGAAAGTATGGCAACGCAGCTCTTGGATGGCTCTGCCGTTGAATTATTAATTGCCGTGTTTATTACTACGGCGGTTTGGATTAGCACAACCTTTCTCACCAAACCTGAATCGATGGAGGTGTTAATTAACTTCTATAAAGTTACGAGTCCGGGCGGACCAGGGTGGAAGAAGGTATTAGATGCTGCGAAAGCTAAAGGCGAGGATTTAAATCCTGATAATACGCCATGGGATTTACCCCTTAGTTTATTGAACGTAATGATGAGTTGTATCGGTATTTATGCGGCGCTGTTTTCTATTGGGAGTTTCATTTATGGTGATTTGATGATGGGATTTGGATTACTAGCCATCTTCGGATTGATGATTTTCTTTGTGGTGAAGTCGTGGTCGAAATTGAGTTTAGATTAAAAATAATAGAACTATGGATAGAAGAACGTTTGTAAAACAAAGTGGCGTTGCCACACTGGGAACCGTGATAGGAGCTCCTGCATTTTTGAAAAACCGGAATCGCGATGATCATACCGTTCGCATCGGGTTTATTGGAACAGGACTTCGAGGGCGGAATCACGTAAACAACCTGTTATCGACGAAAGGAGTGGATTGTCCCGCATTTTGTGATATTGATCCGGATGCCGTAGAAAGAACACAAGCCATATTTGCGGAAAAGGGAAAACCGAAACCCAAAGTGTATAGCGCGGATGAACATTCTTATCTAGAAATGCTCGAAAAAGAGGATTTAGATGCTGTAATTATTGCCACCAATTGGCGTTGGCATACACCGATGTGTTTGGCGGCGATGGAAGCGGGCGTATATGTAGGAACAGAGGTTTCTGGGGCTTTTTCGGTGGATGAGTGCTGGGATTTGGTGAATACGCATGAGCGAACGGGAACCCATCTCATGTTTTTAGAAAATGTGTGCTATCGACGCGATGTGATGGCCGTACTCAATATGGTTCGAGATAATATATTTGGGGAGTTGCTTCATTTCAGAGGTGGATATCAACATGATTTGCGTACCATCAAGTTTAATGATGGGGAAGGCGGCTTGGTGTATGGAGATGGTGGATACGGAGAAGCGCGATGGAGAACGGCTCATTCAGAACACCGAAATGGAGATTTATATCCAACCCATGGTTTAGGGCCAATTGCTACCTATTGCGATATGAATCGTGGAAATCGGTTGACGTCCATTTCCTCCTTTGCAACCAAAGCAAGATCGTTGAAGCATTTTGCAAATAAACATCCGCAAGGCGGAGAAGATCATCCTTATACCAATACCGAATGGAAATTGGGCGATATCGTAACCTCAACCATTTCAACAGCTCGTGGGGAAACTATTATTTTAACCCACGACACGAATTTACCTCGACCGTATTCTCTAGGATTTAGGGTTCAGGGAGTGAATGGTTTGGCTGAGTTTGATTATAACTTGAAGCGTGTTCATGTAGAAGGTATTTCAGAGTCGCATCGCTGGGATTTTGGAACAGAATGGTTTGATAAATACGATCATGAGCTTTGGAAAGAATTTGGGGAAGAAGCTGTGGATGGTGGTCATGGTGGAATGGACTTTTTCCTCGACCGTGCCTTTGTAGAAAGTGTTCGACGTGAAATTGCACCCGTTCTGGATGTATATGATGCAGCGGTAATGCGAGTTATTACACCACTTTCTGAGATGTCTATTCAAGAAGGAGGCGCGCCTCAAGCTATTCCTGATTTTACGGAAGGAAAATGGATGCATCGTGAACCTGTATTTGGCCTGGGAGAGCTGTAATCAAATCTATGAAAAAGAAACCTACACTGGTGATTCTCGCTGCAGGACTCGGAAGCCGCTATCAAGGATTAAAACAAATGGATACCTTCGGACCAGCAGGCGAAAGTCTACTGGATTATACCGTTTATGATGCAATTACCGTTGGTTTTGCTAAGATCGTTTTTGTGATTCGAGATAGCATGAGGGAGGTCTTCATCCCCGAAATGAAAAAGAAACTGGACGGCAAGGTTGAGTGCGCTTTTGTTTTCCAAGAATTAGATGCTTTACCTGAAGTGTGTGTTCATAATCCCGATCGAGTTAAACCTTGGGGAACTGGTCACGCTTTGTGGATGGCAAGAACGGAAGTAGAAGGTGCTTTTGCTATGGTGAATGCCGATGATTTTTACGGTCGAGATGCTTTATCAGACATTGTGGGATTACTTCAAGCAATGGATTCAGATCGTGACGCTGGGTGTATGGTTGGGTATCAATTGGAGAATACGCTGTCTGAGTTTGGATCGGTTTCTAGAGGAGTGTGCACATTGGAAAAAGGAAATTTGAAATCCATAACCGAAAGAACGAAGATTTCAAAAGGTGGGGATGAAATCTATTTCGAAGAGGAAGGAGATGAGATTCCAATTTCAGGCTCCGCCATTGTTTCAATGAATTTGATGGGATTTAGTAATACAGTTTTCAAGTTGATCGAATCGGAATTCATCGCTTTTTACACCAAATCTTCCTCGGAGTTAAAAGCAGAGTTTTATGTGCCTAGCATCTTACAAAAGTTGATTGAACTGGGTGTTCAAATTCCAGTTCCTGTTACGGAATCCACTTGGTTTGGGGTTACTTATCCAGAGGATAAAGTGCTGGTGCAAACTAAACTAACTGATTTAATTGCAAAGAAGGTGTATCCGCCAAATCTCTGGGGATCTTGATGTGAACGTGCACGATGTGATCCTTCATTTTCAGATTCAGGGAAGGGTTCATGACATAATCCCATGGGGAAATGGACATATTAATGATTCTTACCGAGTGATTAATGAAGACGAAATATTTCCCGATTATTTGTTGCAACGTGTGAATCACCACGTCTTTAAAAATGTGGATGGTTTAATGCAAAATTTGCAGAAAGTGACAGATCACATTCAGTCTAAAGTAGAGTTTCAAGACTTAGTGTTGAATATTATTCCAACCAAAAAAGGGGAGGCTTATTTCAATAATCCATCTGGGTATTGGAGGATGTTTGAGTTTGTAAGCGATAAAAAAACATATGATCGTGCTGAAAATGCTGAACTGGCGTATAAAGCTGGATCAACCATCGGGAAGTTCGTAATAGCTCTTTCCGACTTCCCGGTAGATGAGTTACATCTCACAATCCTAGATTTTCATAATATCCGTTTTAGAATACAGCAATTTGATGATGCTTTAGAAAAGGGAGATTCGATTAGAAGGGGGGAAGCTCAAGAGGAAATCAAGAAGGTTCAGGCCTTATCCAAAGATTATATAGAGCTATATGATTTTGCTGTTTCAGGAGAAATTCCACTACGAGTCACCCATAACGATACGAAGTTCAATAATGTGCTATTAAGCGATGTAGAAGACATGGGAGTTGTCATTGATTTGGATACGATCATGCCCGGCTTTGTGTTTTTTGATTTTGGAGATGGCTTGAGATCAGGGGTTATAGAAGCTGATGAAGATGAATCGGACTTGTCTAAAGTGATATTGAACGAAGAATATTACCAGGCTTATATGGATGGCTTTTTGAAAGCGTCGGAATCTATTCTTACACAGAAGGAGATAGCCATACTACCAAAATCTGGTTCGTATATGGCCTTCATTATGGCCGTTCGATTTCTTACAGATTTTCTGAATGGGGATGTGTATTACAAAACGGAATATCAGAAGCATAACTTAGTCCGTGCTCGATGCCAATTGAAGGTGTGTGAGCTTTTTCAGAAGAATGCCTGAACGGGAGCTGAGCTTTAGTAGCAGATAATTCTTTAGTTAATACACTCGCTCAACAAGCTCTGAAAAAAACATTTTATCAAAAGCCCCTCGCATTAGTGTGTTGAGGGGCTTCTATATTTTTGGGGACTATTGTATTTATTAAAAAATTCTAATAAATTAAAATTAAAATCCTTTAATAATTACGACCATGACACATTCAGCAAAACAGGTTCTCATAGTTGAAGATGATCTACTCCTTTTACTGGTTGAAGAACGACTAGTACAAAAACTGGGATATGAAGTGATAGGTACGGCATGTGAAGGTGATGCAGCTCTTAGAAAAATTAAACTGTATGCACCAGATATCATTCTAATGGATATCAATCTGAAAGGATGTATGCTGGGAACTGAGGTCGTGGAAGCAATGAGATTAGAAGGTGATGAAACTCCGGTTATTTTTTTATCAGGGGTTAAAGAACCTAAAAGAGTTGAAGAAGCTAAACAGCTAGGTTGTATCGATTACTTATTTAAGCCTGTTACACCACTAAATTTAAAGCGGTCTTTAGAAAAGGCTGCTGAACATAGCGAGCGCCTACAACACGCCATAGCAATTTAGATACCATTACTAGGTGATTTAGCTGAATGCTGAATCACCTATTTTTTTGTCCAATATCGCTGTTTTGTAATAGCCTTTCTTTTCAACATATTTTTTGACATCTGCTTTAATAAGAGATTAAAATGTTAGTTCAGATGAATATAGCCATTGCGCAAGATCCTGAAACAAGTTCAGGATGACGTCGGGGTGGGGGTTGGGGAAATGTAAAACCAGGCCTTAGAATTGTTGGTGGAAAAAGTGAGCCGATGATTGAAGCGAATTCGAAGGATGAATAAATCCACACAAGATAGGACGGGTAATATGATAGATACGGAAGAAGACCTTTGGATTTATTCAGCGAAAGCATCGTGAACCCGCCAAGAATTCATAGCCTTGATCTTTTGTTACTTTTGTATCAAGACAAAAGTAAGAGTATTCGACAACTGAGAGTTCGAAACAGATATCGAAATAAAATCAGGATGTCGTCGGGCTTGTAGAATTATCAAAGCTCTACAACAATCCTTCCTATCTGCCCACCCTCCAATATCTTCTCGATTTCAGGCTTTAATACAGAAAGTGAAACAGTTTTAAAATAAGTATCAGGAAGAAGCTCATTATTCATTGAGGCAATAGCCTCCCAAATTTGCTTACGAAGTTCATATTCACAAAAAGCAGAATCGATACCTAGTAAAGAAATCCCTCTAAGTATAAAAGGATACACATTGGTACTAAGATCTTTTCCTAGAATATTACCACAACATGCTACGGCTCCTTTATCCTTAGTCTGACGTAGAACCGCATCAAGAAGTGATCCACCAACTGTTTCAATTGCCCCAGCCCATTTACGAGAAAGTAGCGGAGATTCAGATACATTAAGTATTTCGTCGGTATGAATAACATGTTCAGCTCCCAAACTAGTTAGAAAATCGGTCTCAGAGCTTTTTCGGCTTGTTGCAATGACTTCATATCCAAGCTGAGATAAAAAGAAAACAGCTAATGACCCCACCCCACCAGTTGCTCCAGTTACCAGTATCGGTCCTGATTCTGGTTCTATAAGTTCACGCTTTAGACGTTCAATGCCATACATAGCTGTGAAACCAGCTGTTCCATAAATCATAGATTGATTCAACGACATATCATTAGGCAGTGGAATCACCCAATTATTTGGAACGCGGATAAGTTCACTAAATCCTCCCGATGTGTTGGTTCCTAAATCATTACCCGTAACGATCACATGTTGTCTTTCGGAAAATGTACCTGATGAATCGTTTAGAACAATACCAGCCGCATCAATTCCAGGAATATGAGGATATTCTCTGGTCACATGATTTAGACCTTTCGCAGATAAGGCATCTTTATAATTAAGGGAGGAATATTGAACTTGAATTACTACCTCATTCGCAGGTAGAAAATCGAATGGAAGTTTTTGAACGAACATTTCATTAGAGCTTGTTCCTCGTTCAGATAATAAAGCCTTAAAAAAGTCAGGGGTTTTCATAGTCTATCTAAAGATGGTTTTGAGCCATTTCATTTTACCTTCGTAAGGGGCGTATCGAACGGGTACATCAACTAAAAATGATTTCTTCATGATACTTTTCTGATGTGAAAAGGAATCGAAACTAGCTTTCCCATGATAGGATCCAAATCCACTAGCTCCAACACCCCCAAAACTCAAATTGTGATTCCCCAATTGAGCAATGGTATCATTGATAGCCCCGCCACCAAAAGAGATATTTTCAAGAATGAATTTTTCAGTGGCATCATTGGATGTAAATAAATACAGAGCCAAGGGTCTAGGTGCATTTCGTACCTGAGTTACTATATCTTCCAAATCGGAATAAGTGAGGATAGGAAGAATAGGGCCAAAAATTTCATCTTTCATCAATTCATGATCCCATGTCACTTCATCAAGAATAGTGGGAGAGATATATAGAGTATCTGCATCGCTTTCACCACCAAATACGATCTTTTCACCTTCAAAAAAACCGACCAAGCGGTTAAAATGATCCATCGTTATAATACGCGGATAATCAGGACTTTCTTTAATATTTGAACCATATAAAGAGACAAGAGCACTTTTTAGGTATTCAATAAGCTCATCTTTGATGGATTCTTTAACTAATAGATAATCCGGCGCTACGCATGTTTGTCCAGCGTTTACGAATTTACCCCAAACAATTCTCTTTGCGGTGACTTCTAAATCGGCTGTTTCATCGACAATACAAGGAGTTTTACCGCCAAGCTCAAGGGTAATCGGTGTAAGTCGTTCTGCAGCTTTTGCCATGACGATCTTTCCAACGCGAGAACTTCCAGTAAAAAATATATAGTCAAAGGGCAGCTCTAGAAGTTGTGAGCTTACATCTACTCCGCCATTAAACAAAATCACACTATTAGGTTCAAAATAATCACCTATTAATTTCTCTAAAAGTTCCGAAGTATGTGGAGTTAGCTCACTGGGATTTATTATCGCGGTGTTACCAGAGGCAAGTGCACCAACTAATGGGAGTAAACTCAATTGAATGGGATAATTCCATGGTGCAATAATTAGAACACAACCAAAGGGTTCTTTAAGTATGAAATTTTGAGAAGGAAAATTAACTAATGAGGTTGAAACTTTAACAGGCTTAATCCACTCTTCCAAATGTTTAATAGCGTAATTAATCTCGCTAATAATCAGACCAATTTCAGTTCCGAATGTTTCAAAAGCGGGTTTTTTGAAGTCAGAGTAAACAGCGTCAATAAGCTCTTTTTCATTTTCTTTAAGCAATGCTTTTAATTGCTCAAGTTGACTAATCCGATAGCTAAGTGATTTAGTAGCACCTGTTCTGAAATAATCTCGTTGGTTTTCTAAACTGTCTAAATATTCACTCATGATTACGCCCTTTAAAAGTGCTCATCGACTCATACACTCTAAATATTTTTCCAGCTACAAAATCATATAAACTGGAAGGTAAAACTCCGCGAAAAAATAGCGTTGTCTTTACCATAAAAGGAGCCTTTAAATGAATTTTTTCTTGCTGAATCGCGCGGAGTATTTTATCCGTGATTTTATCAGGATCGAGCAATGGCATAAATAAAGGAGCTTTTACTCCATCAAACATACCCGTATTGATATAGCTTGGCATTACATTTAAAAAGTTTATTCCTGGATGTGAATCTTTAAGTTCTAGTCGTAAGGATTCTGCCCAACCAACGGCTGCCCATTTACTAGCGGAATAGACAGTCATTCCCGGGTTTGGGGTGAGCCCTGCAGCGGAAGTGATATTTATAATATGTCCGCTTTTTTGTTCCATCATCTTCGAGAGGAATGCATTTGCCACATACATCAATCCGTTAACATTAATACCAATTGTACGCTCAATATCAGCGGAACTGTGCTCATGAAAAAGTTTACCAACCACAATTCCAGCATTATTAAATAGAATATCAACCACACCGTATGTGGCTAGAACTTCCGTTGCGGCTAGTGAAACTTGATCAGCATTTGAAACATCTACGACATTTGTCGAGACCGAATAGCCAAGTTTGGATAGTTCGTCAGCCGATACTTTGAGCTGTTCTTTATTAATATCCCATATCACGAGATGTTTAGCTCCTTTTTGAAGAGCTTTTTTCCCCATTAGAAAGCCAATTCCATTAGCTCCACCGGTAACTAGTACGGTTTTATTCTCGAATGATGCCATTTAAATGTCTTATCTTTTAGTACTCCAACTGAGTCTATATATTCTACGCAAAACCTACTTAAAAAAGGTTTGAGATAGAAACTCAGACTGCTATTTTTAGCTGATATAATTAATACATCATTCCATGAAAAAACTAATTCTTTTTATACCCGCATTAATACTTTTAGCATGTAATTCTGGTCCATCTGTTGATGAAGCAACTCAATCAATTACTAAAGAAAGCTTGATGAACCATATTAGCGTTCTAGCATCAGATGCTTTTCTAGGACGATCGACCGGAACTGAAGGCGAACAAAAATCGGTGGATTATCTTGTTTCAGAATTAAAAGCTATGGGCGCAACATCTGGCGTTGAAGATGGAAGCTATATTCAGCCATTTCCATTGGTAGGACAAAAAACGATGAACCATAAAATGAGATTCTCAGCAAGAGGAAAATCTAGTCTAAACCCAGTATTCTTCGAAGATTTTGTAGCCTGGCCTTCAGATGAGGCAACAAAAGTTGATATCAGTAATGCTGAATTGGTGTATGTTGGATATGGTATTCAAGCTCCAGAAGAAGAATGGGATGACTTTAAAGGCGTAGATGTTTCAGGTAAAATCATTGTTATCAAAAATAATGATCCAGAGTATGATGAAAATATGTTCGGGGGAAGAGCGAGGTTATTCTATGGCAGATATACTTATAAGTATGAAAAAGCTAAAGAAATGGGAGCTCTGGGAGCAATCATCATTCATACCACAGAAACTGCAGGATATGGTTGGAGTGTAGTTTCAAATGGATGGAGTCGAGAACGCTTTAATGTGAAAGGTTCTGGTGGAGATGATTCTGGAAATAAGCTGAGTGCATGGATGACGTACGAAGCTAGTGACGCATTATTTAACATGGCAGGATTAAATATTGATGACTTACTTGATGCGGCTGATAGTCCAGATTTTGAGCCAGTATCATTAGGCAATGTTAGAATGAGTGCGAGCTTAGATGCGGAGTATCGTGATATAAATGCAATGAATGTTCTGGGAGTTGTAGAAGGTTCAGATCCAGACTTAAAAGATGAGTATTTAGTATTAACAGCGCATTTCGATCACCTAGGTATTACAACTCCTATCGACGGTGATTCACTGAACAATGGGGCAGAGGATAATGCTGCTGGAGTAAGTGCGCTACTCGAATCAATGAAAGCATATAAAGCTATGCAACCGAGTTTAAAACGAAGTGTACTTGGCTTAATAGTAAGTGCCGAAGAAGTGGGTCTTCTGGGTTCTAAATATTGGGCTGAAAACCCAACCGTTGAACCGGGTAAAGTTACAGCCAACATAAACTTGGATGGAATGAATGTTTATGGCGAAACAAGCGATGTAGTGATTATTGGTTACGGTAGAAATTCATTGGCAGATTTGGTTGTTCAAGAAGCAGAAAAAGAAGGTCGAACAGTAAAACCAGATCCTAGACCTGAGCAAGGTATATTCTATAGATCCGATCATTTTAACATGGCGAAAGTTGGTATCCCTGCAATTTTTCCAAATCCAGGAACTGAGTTTATTGGAAAGGAAGATGGTTTCGCAGAATTAGTTGATAGTGTGTCGGCGGCGAATTATCATAGTGTTAACGACGAAGTAAATGAGTACTGGGATTTAACGGGAGCGGAGAAAGATGCGCGATTATTTTTTAAAGTTGGATATGAAGCACTAAATGCACCTAATTTGCAAAAGTGGAAAAAAGGAGATGAGTTTGAAGCTGCTCGTCTCAGGTCTCTTGAATACTAAATACTAAATGGGATTACTAAAAGCATATTGGTCGTGGGATATTAAGCATGGAACTGTTGAAGGGGGAGGCTTTATAACAAAGCTGCTTAACCTTAATTCTGGACTTAAAAGCTATCATTGGAGCGAAGTAAAAGAGAAGTTCAATGAAATTGAAATAAAAGCACTAAGAAGTGCTTTTGAAGAGCATGTGAATAGTAATGGAGAGCTCCCATTTAAATGTGAGACCATTCAAAGGAATTCGGAAACGGGTGAAGCTATCTCACTTCTATGGTTTGGTGAAGTAGTTAGCTGGTCTGAGGGTGGAGAACCTTTAAAAATGGCAGGTCTAGTTAAAAAGAAAGTTGACATTTCGGCTCAGAATAAACTTTCGAAAGTTGATACCTTCCTATTTTTTACACTAATGGATCACCTCAATGAAAGTATCTTTTTCAAGGACTTAAATAGTCGCTTCATTCGCATCAACAAAGAATGTGCACGTAAGTTTGGCTTTGATAACCCAAATGATGCGATTGGTAAAACAGATTTTGATATTTTTGGATTAGAACATGCTCAAGAAGCTTTTGAAGATGAGCAGAAAATTCTGGCTACTGAAGAGCCAATTTTCCAAAAAATAGAAAAAGAGAGCTTTGTAGACGATCCAGACAAAGTATTATGGGCGTCAACAAGTAAACTGCCACTATATGACGACGAAGGGGAGTTAATTGGAACCTTTGGAATTACAAGAGATGTAACCGAACAGAAGGTTCTAGAGCATGAATTAGAGTATAGCCAAAGCCTTTTTGACAAGCTTTCCGAACTGGCACCAGGGTTTTTATTCCTTCATAAAGTTGATGAGGATAACACGATTAAGTTTCCATTCGCAAGTGAAGGTATTCGTGAGTTATTCGATTTAACTCCAGAGGATATAAAAAATGGGATTAAACCACTTCTAAAGCGTGTTCATAAAGAGGATATTAAGAGGGTTTTATCCTCAATAATGGAATCGGTTACTTTTGTTTCTGATTGGAATTGCGAATACAGAATATATCATCCTACAAAAGGAATGCGATGGGTTAGAGGGCTTGCAAAACCAGAGCTTCAAGAAGATGGCTCAGTTCTTTCACCTGGTTATCTTACCGATATAACTGAAATGAAAGAAGCATTTGAACGAGATGAGAAGTTAAGAGTTCAATTTCAAAGTGTATTAAATGCCGTTCCTAACTTGATATTCATAAAGAACAAGGCCGGACAATATATCTTAGTCAATGATGCAGCATGTGAGTTTTTTGAAATAAGTAGAGATAGCTTTCTTGGTAAAACGGATGTTGAACTAGGTGTTCCCAAAGAAAGAGCAAAGTTATATCTTGAGGCAGATTTAAAAGTAATCGAAACCAAGAAAACTCAATTTATTCCTGAGGTTAAAACGGTTAAAAAGAACGGTCAGGAATATTGGCACCAAACTATTAAACTGCCATATAATCAAATCGATAATGACGAAGCAGCAGTATTATCTATTGTTACCGACATATCAGATAGAAAACAGCGAGAGTCTGAGTTAAATAACACCCTCGAAATTATTGGTCAACAGAACCAACGACTCACCAATTTTGCCCATATCGTTTCTCATAATTTGAGAAATCATGCGGGGAATATTTCAATGCTTTTAACTCTCTACGACCCAGATGAATCGGAAGAGGAACAGGCAGAAATACTTGGTTATTTACAGACAGCTGCTGAAAATCTAAATGAGTCGATTGCCGATTTAAATGAAATTGTGGATCAACAACAGATGACGATCGATCAGTTTAAAGACGTTAATCTAAAAGAGTACCTAACAAAGATTAAAGAAATTTTGGTGAGCGATATTCTTTCTAATAATGTAAAGTTCATTGAAGAGATCCCTCAGAACTTAGTTTTTGGATATAATCCTGCATACCTAGAAAGTATTTTACTGAATTTAATTACCAATGCTATTAAGTATAAGAAGCCGAATGTTGCACCTGTAATTAAAATAAAGGCGCAGGAAGTAGACGGGAAAATCTATTTAGAAATTGGTGATAATGGTCTAGGAATAGATATGGAGCGACATGGCGAAAAATTGTTTGGCATGTATAAAACCTTTCATGGTAATGAAAACGCGAAAGGGATCGGACTTTTCATTACAAAAAACCAGATTGAATCAATGGGTGGATCTGTTAAAGTGGAGAGTGAGCAGGGTCAAGGAACAACATTTAAA
Source organism: Balneolaceae bacterium (assembly GCA_965212165.1). Classification (GTDB taxonomy): domain Bacteria; phylum Bacteroidota; class Rhodothermia; order Balneolales; family Balneolaceae; genus RHLJ01. The sequence goes on from OZ243096.1 coordinate 879,617, forward strand.
ATCAGATTAAAATGAGCACAAAAAGAAGTATATGCATTATCGATGATGATAAAGTCTACACGTTTGGGATAAAGAAGATTATAAATAATCATCTCCCTGGTAATACGGTTACATCCTACGAAAATGGAAAGATGGCCTTAGATCAATTAAGAGAAATGAACCCGTCTGACGACGCCATTCCAGATTTCATTTTACTTGATATTGATATGCCTGAGATGAATGGATGGGATTTTCTTAAAGAATTTGAGGAGCTTCGAAAATCAATCGATAAGGAAATAAAAATCTTTGTTATTAGCTCTAGAATTGAAAGTGAGAATGAACGTTTATACCAAGTTGAATGGGACGATAAAGTATCGAAATTCATGCCTAAACCAGTTAATGCAGATACATTAAAAGGGATTTTAGGCTAGTGGCTCTTCTTTCTCCTCTTCCTCAGTCAGTTTTAGAAAAAGAGTCATTGAACTTTGGATGATATAGTACTCTTTGGTTGCTCGATAAATTCCAGCTGCACCCAAAATTAAAATAGATATACCTGCAACTAAACTGAACAACTCATCTGTTTTTCCAAATTCAATTAATTGATACCCACCATATATAAGGGCATAGAAAATACCAAAAGCGATAGACCAGAATATTTTTTTAGTCTTTTTTAATTGCTCTTTTGCAAACTCCACATGATTTCCTTTTTTTAAAAGCTGGTTATCCTTATAAAGAAGAAAGGGCACAAATTGATCTTTAAAATTGTCTTCAAAAAATGAAAATAGAACCTTTGATGTAGGCATAAGACTAAGTTTATTGTTAAATCAAAAAAGGATATAAGCTTCGTAAAATTACATAAAACGGAATAAAAAGAACTAAATTATATGTTCTCGAACCATAATTAATAGTAGCTTCAAAGCTGTTAAAGACAAATAAATCTTATAGTCATGAAAAAGTCCTCTCTTCTATCATTAATGCTAATAACAATAATTGCTTGTTCTCCAACAGAGAAAGGTGAACTTGGGTTTATTACTAAATTGGGAAGCGATACACTAGCTGTTGAAACATTTACAAAAACAGATCAGGGATTTTCAGCTAAAGTTGTATTAAGAAGTCCAAGTACGGTGCTAACTTCCTACGAACTTAAGCAAGATGAATTTGGCGGAGTTTTAGAGTTATCCGAAACCAGTTATTCAACTAGTGAAGGTTTTAATGGCGAAGGAACATTTCGCAGGTCCATTACGAAAAAAGGTGACAGTTTAATTACAAACATGATGGCTGGTAATGGAGAAATGAGAACTTTCGCGACGAAATATCAAGAAGGTGCTCTTCCTTTTATCGATATGGTGCATTGGCCATTCGACTTAGCATTTCAAGAAGCAGCTAAAAGTGAAAGCGATACCGTAGTTCAAAAAATGCTATCAGGTAGCAGGATTTCAAACTTCATAGTTGCAGATTTAGGGGACGATAGAAGAACCGTTCGTCACCCATCACGCGGTGTAATGGATGTGTGGGTAAATGATATGGGCGAAATAGCAAAACTTGATGCTGCACAAACAACTCGGAAGCTGATTGTTACAAGAGAAAGTGGTATCGATATACAAAATATCGGTATGAGATTTTTAGAATTGGATAAAGCTGGGAAGTCCTTTGGTTCATTGTCCGGCGCAGTTGAAGAAGAGTTTATGGTTGGTGACGCTACGTTCAATCTTTCCTATGGTTCACCAGTAAGACGAGGAAGAGATCTTTTTGGTGGTATTGTGCCATGGGGTGAGCGATGGAGAACAGGCGCAAACAGAGCGACACATTTTTCAACTTCTAAGGATTTAATGATTGGCTCACTTGAAGTCCCCGCAGGGGATTATACCTTATTTAGTATTCCAGAGGCAGATGGTGGCACACTAATCATTAATAAGCAAACTGGACAAAATGGGCGTTCGTATGATGAATCAAGAGATTTAGGACGAGTGCCAATGCAAATATCTTCTAAAGTCGATAATACCGAAGTATTTACCATTGTAGTAGAAGAAGAAGGGAATGGAGGAGCATTAAAATTGATGTGGGGAGAAACAGTATTTTCTGTTCCATTTAGTATTATGTAATTTTATATATAGAGATTTAATCTCCAGTATAAAGTTTAAAAATAATCCGTTGACTCTAGATCTTTTCCAACCATTAGCCGAAACTCAAAAAGAGCGAATAAATGCCGCTCTTGTTGAAAGCCCACCGCATGAGCCGGGGGTTTATACTATGTATGATAATCGGGATGAAGTACTATATGTTGGAAAAGCCAAAGATCTCTACAATCGATTAACATCATATCGATATTCTAAATCACGCAAGACTCAGCGGATGATTGCTCATATAAACCGAATAGGTTACGAGATATGCAAAAGTGAAACGGATGCTATACTTCTAGAGAACCTATTGATAAGGTCTCTTCGCCCACCTTTTAACGTGGCTAATAAGAAACCTGAAACCTATTATTATATATCAACTACTCGCCGCGGAAATAAACGAGAGTTTCGTCTCTCTATGAAGCAACTTCAAGAGTATCCAAAATGCTATGGCTGTTTTAAAGGACATCTGAAAGTTAGAAAAGGTCTAGGGGCTTTATTAAAACTGCTATATGTGATGGATAAAAGAATAAAGCATGCTCACTTTTTACCCAGTCAATTATTGAAGCGAATAACTCCAATGCGATTTAATATCAGATTAAATGATCAAATGGGAGTGCAGGTTGATCAACTACTTAAAGGCACCTCTAGTCTTTTATTATCTGATTTTGAGGAACTCATTGAGGGAACCAAATTCAAAGACAAATTTACACTTAGCTTTTTAAGAAATGAACTTGATCACTTAAAAATGTTCTATGTTTTAGGCCCAGAAAGGAATAACCTAATTAAAACAGAATTGGGATTAGATTCGGGGTTAATCCCTCAAGATCAACTAGATGATTTGCACGTTTTACTGGCTGAACGTAAAAACTGAGTTCTTTTGAGTTAGGGATTGGAAGTCTTCTTATAGATATTATTCGAAAAATTTATTGGTAGAGGGATATATGTTTCAAACTATAGGATTTATTGGTCTAGCTCTTTTCATAATTCTAGGCTTAGCATTACCAAAGCTGGTTAATAAAAGCATTAAAAAACGTAGACAAAAAGAATATCAAGAGTGGGAACTTGGAAATTGGGGGTTTCATGCAAGGCCAAGAGAAGGACCATGGATTAACTATGTTGATTATGGTGTTGCAAGGTATTCTGAGATTGCAAAAGGAAAGTTTTTTTATTGTGACTGGTTGATTGTTCATGATGGGTGGATTTTGGTCAATCCTGGAAGAGTTGATTACAAGCATCTCAAAGAACAAAAGGAAGCGAAATACGATTTTAGACGTTCAAGAACATATGCCTGGGATGGATGTACACCAAAAGTGTCATTCTTATGGCTTGGTTTTTTCGGCACCCCTGATTGGTGGAGTAAAGAATTAGCAATAAAAAAACTGAACCCTGAAACAGGAGATATTGAAGACAAAAAAGTATTTTGGCCTCTTGCTCATTATGCAAGCTTAATTCATGATGGGTTGTTTCAGTATCTCGATTCAATTCCTATTGCTAAAAAAGACGTGGATGGTCTCTTCTTTGAAATGTTAAGAGAAGCTGGAATGATATGGCCTGTAGCCAAAATATATCATTTGGCAGTTAAATATTTTGGTGCATCTGATGTGGAAGAAAATGAACCGCAACCACCACAAGGACTGAAAATATTCAAATTTCCAGACATCAAGGGAGGTCAATAATCCGCCTGTCTACAAGAGAAGAAATTATTAAATCAGCCTTCGATAAATCCTGATTCCCAGAACCCGGATTTATATATCCAATACAAGTCATGCCAGCTACTTTTGCTGCTAGTGTTCCATTTCTAGAATCTTCAATAACTAAACAATCTTCAGGTCTGATGTTATAATGCTTTGCTGCTAGTAGGAAAATATCTGGAGCCGGTTTACCGTGTTTAGGCATTTCTCCACTTACTATATATGAGAAGAATGCTTCTACATCTAGTTTAGATAGAATGAGCTTTATATTCTTCATCAAACCAGAAGAGGCAATACAGGTAGGGATATTATTTTCTTTGATATGATGTAGCAATTCAAGAAGACCGTCATTTGGAACTAAGTCGGCTTCCGAAAGACCATCAAACTTACGCTCTCTTTCCATTGCTCTTAGTTCCGAAATAGATTGTGTGAGACTACCTTTTTCCTTGATATAACTCCACATCTTATCACCAGAAATCCCGATAAAAGAATTGTACTCTTCATCAGTTATATGTACCCCTAGATCTGTGAAGAGGTTCATATTTACAATTTTATAAAGTGACTCAGAGTCGAGTAAAACCCCATCTAAATCAAAAATGACGAGCTTAATCAAAATAGTACTAGTCTAACATTAAGGCCTAATATCATAAGTATGAGTCCGAAGAAAGTCAGTATACCGTAATACATTGAAGCTTTTCGCAAATCTCGTTGTTCAGGATCGATGAGTCCCATTCTTTTTCCAATAATCAGCCACGTAAACAAGGCAACCCAAAAGCTAAGTTTCAATACGATAGTAAGTGACATTGAACTAGCAAAAGTAAACCACTCACTCATGGGTAAGTAGGTCATTGCAAGCCTGAAGCCAATCAAAAATTGAATAAATAAAACAGCATGAGCACCTTTATTGAAGGCATCAAAATATGTGAAGGCAAAATCTGAATTATCAATTTTACGGGCGTGTGGAATTACAATAAATCGAGCGATGAATAAGCCGCCAATTATAATTATCGACAAGAAAACATGTAGAATGAGTAGTATGGTATATTCCATAGGAAAATGTATTTGTTGATTGAAAAAGTACCAAACTAATATCAAATATCCTGACCAAATTGGTTATCAATTCTAAAGTAGTATAGGCATCATATTCCCTACCACTCAAAAGATGGTTTTATCTTTAAAAGATTGTTGGTTTGATTTTAATTACCCGTATTTTTGAAACTTATTCATTTTCGGATTATATGTCATTGATTAATTATCCTTCTGAAGAAGCAGCTGGATTAAAAAAACAGAAGAAAGAGTTATATGCGGTATGTGTGGCACTTTCAATTTTGGGTCTATCTTTTTCAAGCTGGGCAGCAAGAGTTCCAGATATTCGTGACGCCGCTTTATTGACAGCTGCCACACTTGGCTATGCCTTATTAATGCGTGGTGGTGGAACTGTATTAATGATGCCAGTTGTAGCGATTGGAATTAATCGATTCGGCGCAAAAAAGGTGGCCCTCATAACAGGACTAATTGTAGCATTCAGCTTAGTACCAATTACATTAATGAATAATTGGGTTAGTCTTGGATTTCTTTTAATGATAGTGGGAGCAGCTTCTAGTTCTTATAATATTTCTGTAAATGCATTAGGTTCAAAAGTAGAGAGTGATACTGGAAAATCTCATATGTCGAAAATCCATTCATGGTTTGGAATTGGAAACCTAACTGGGGCATTGATTGGAACACTTATGGTAAAGATTGGAGTATCAGCATTCTTTCATTTTCTTGGAATGTCTATTCTCATTTTATCCATGTTGGGGGTTTTGTATCGCTATCTGCCCGAGGATGCGCCACATCCAGATGCAGTTCGTCCAAAATTTCAGTGGCCACATGGAGGACTTATAGCATTGGGCGCCATTTGTTTTCTTGGTGCCGCGGTCGAAGGTTCTATAAATAATTGGATTGGTCTTTTCTTTACCGATTATATAAAAGTTGAAGAAGGTTATGGGCCAGTTGGCTATACCCTTTTTGCTGGAGCTCTTTTAGGGATGCGTATTATTGGTGATCGACTCAAGAATAGTTTTGGCGCCAAAAAATTAGTAGTAGTAGGCTCAACTTCTGCTGCAATAGGAATCGTATTAGCAGTTCTGGCACCAAATATATTCATTGCTAGTTTTGGAATATTTATCGCAGGAGCTGGGGCAGCATTAACTTTTCCAATGGTATTTAGTGCTGCAGGTCGTGAAGGCGCAATTGCACTTACTTCAGTAGCAGCTTTTGGATCAATCGGGGGCATGATTTCCCAACCTGTTTTAGGACTGATAGTGGAAAAAGCGGGTCTTTTCGGGGGCTTTATATTCATTGCATCATGTGCTCTTATTATTGCAATAATCGCATCTAGATCAAGGCTGTTAAAAAGCTAAATACTCTTGAAACAATTGAGTATTCCTATTTATTATCGCTACATCCTGAACTTGTTTCAGGATCTTATGATTCGATTTATGCGCAAAGAATTACTTAGAATTAGATTAATATAACTCCCAAATCCAGGTCACTTTTCCATTTACGTCAATATCCTTTGATAAATCAATTTTAGAATTATTCAGCACATTCTTTCCATTAGTAAACCTATCTAGTATTTCTGAAAGCACATCTCTTGGAACAGTAACGGAACCTTCATTTTGATTCATTACGACCATAACATTTTCATCTTCGTGTAATCGGAAGTATACATAGACTCCATTCTGTGGCACAAAATGAACAAGCCTACCCTCATGTATTGCAACAGCATTTTTCCGCCATTGATTAAGTTGAGTGGTAAACTCAAACATTTCATTTTCTTTATCGGTTCTTCCTTCTTCTGTAAAGATGCTTCGGGTGTCATCAGGCCATCCACCAGGCATATTTGGTCTACGATAGTCATCATCACCACCCTTGGTGTCATGTTCCATCATTATTTCAGTTCCATAATACACCTGTGGAATACCGCGAGTTGTTAGTAAAAATGAATAGGCCATTTTAAAGTGCGCTTCATCTTTACCAAGTCGTTCGTAAATCCGGTCCATATCATGGTTGTCTAAGAAAATTACATTCTTCATGGGATCATCGTATAAAAAATCATTTCCTAAAAGATTCCATATTCTAGCAACTCCTTGATCCCAACCAAAGTTTTCGTTGAGCGCAGCATCTACAGTTTGAGCAAGTGGGAAATCGGTCACGCTTGGTAAATTAGATTGGTAACCGTCATCAATACCTGTTGTTTCATATTGCCAGTAAGCTTGTGGGCCAGGAAAGTTTAGCCATGCTTCGCCAACAATATTGAAATTTGGATAGGCGGTTAATATTTCATCAGCCCAACGAGCCATATAATCTTTGTCTGGGAAAACGTAAGTATCCATACGAATTCCATCGATGCCAGTATATTCAATCCACCAAATCGTATTTTGAATTAAGTAATCAGCAAGAATTGGATTTTTTTGATTCAGATCAGGCATCTCTTTAACAAACCAGCCATTATGTAATTTATTCTTATCGTAATCTGATGCATAAGGATCGGAGGCAACAGGACCTCGATAGCTAGTCTGTCCGTTCTTTTCCCAGCTATGTACCCAATCAGTAGTAGGTAGATCCTTCATCCACCAATGCTGATCGCCAATATGATTATGAATCATGTCCATAATCACTTTCATATCTTTATCATGAGTAGCCTCAACCAGCGCCTTATATTCTTCGTTAGATCCAAATCTACGATCTACTCGATACATATCAGTAGCTGCGTATCCATGATATCCACCATATTCCGGAGTCATATCATTTTCAAATATAGGCATCAGCCAAACAGCGGTCATTCCAAGCTCATAAATATAATCTAGGTTATCTAATACGCCTTTTAAGTCACCACCTTGACGTCTTTCTGGGTCGGATAGATCTACGGTTTCTAGCATTCCTTCGATATTGTCGTTCTCCACATTTCCATTCGCAAATCGATCGGGCATCATTAAATAAATCAGATCAGAAGCATCAAAGCCCATATGTTTGCCATCGGTAGAAGATCGTTCTAATAATGAATAAGTTAGTTTCATGCTCTCTTTACCGTTCGATAATGAAAAGCTAAGTTCTCCAGGGGTCGCTTCAGGTGAGATATTGAGATATATAAAAAGGTAATTCTTGGAATCGACGGCTACCTGCTTTGTTATTTCAACTCCTGGAAAATTGAGACTAGCCCGGTAATCACCAAGATTTTCACCATATAACTGAATTTGAAGTTCCTGTACAGGCATATTTGTCCACCAAAATGGAGGTTCCATTTTTTCGACCTGTGCCGTTGAGATAGAATAAGTGAATAGCGTAATAAATAGAATAGAGAATACTTTTTTCATAAAATAGATGCATTTAATCCAACAGAGGTCTGATAATAATAAACAGAAATGTTAGAATCTTATGTAAGTGCTTACATTGGCTTTTAAGTCATTAAAAAGAGATAGAAAAACCGAGTTGAGTTGGTTTTGCTAAAACACGGATTTCTGTATGTGACATTCTATTAAGAGCGGTAGAAAGTCCAGCGTTATAGAGTTTGACAGCTTTTTTGGCTTTCTTCTCAGCAGAAGAATAAATGACAGCTGAGATTACCGTAATACCTGCACCAATAGCCGCTAATTCCCATTTAGGATCACCACCAGCGATTGATGTTCCGATTGGCCATCCAATTAAAAGGCCACCTATTGCGCTAACAACAGTTGCGCCTCCTGTTTGTTTATTGCTGTTTTGAAGCATTTCAAAAGCTTCAGGATTTGATCGTATTATTTGGGCTGCTTTAGTTTGTGTAATTCTTTGATAATTCTGATAAAAGGTCATTCCCTTAAAGAAGTTGGTTTCAATACTTAGTTCACCAGAGTTTTGTGAAAATACTGTGGTAGAAAAAAGAGCAAACATGATAAGAAGGGGTAGAATGAGTTTATTCATTGTTAATTATATAGTTGGGATACAGTAGCTATTAAGTAGAGTGTTGAATCGAATGTAAGCTAATCTATACTAACATTTAAATTCAGTAGAGCCCTAAAGCTTAACTTTAAACCCACCATTAATCACAAAGCCATCGACCGGCGCATAAATATCTCGAAAATCTGGATCGCTTAAACTACCGGTATAAATAGTATCGAAATCAGTCTGTCGTGTATCTAGGAAATTCTCGAAATTTAGAAATATTGAGAAGGTATCATTCAATACTTTTTCAGTCATTAATCCTGTAATCCAATATGATTGACCCTTACTTCCATCTCCTAAAGTTTGTGGACTAAAAAAGTATGCTTCTAATCCAATCCAGAATTCTCCGTGCTTTTCATACATCAGTACATTATTTAAACGGTGCTTTGCAACTAGAGGTAAGGTTGAAGCAGTTCCATTATAATGTTGCTGTACATTTGCATTTGTGTAGCCAATAAAGAGTTTAAAGTGATCATAGCTCCATTTCATATTCACCTCAACTCCTTTAGTATCCACATAACCATCCGGTTGCAGGAACTCGAATCGGTTATTTGTAGGAACTAGTACTAATGGATCCTGAATTTGCGTGTAAAAGAAAAGTACATTAGTAGAAAGAGCTAATTCGTTCGTTATGGCGAGTTGATAATTGATATCAAAATTCCCACCAAAAGACTGTTCTGCTTTAAAAGCGTCTGGGTTTAAAGGATCAATATTTTGAAACTGTAACCGTTCAGCATCTTCTGAAAAAACGGTAGGAGCTTTATAGCCTAATCCTCCGCCAAAGCGTAGTGTAAGCTCAGGAGATGGCTCATACATCACTGAAACACGAGGAAGTGCAAATAGACCATATTCGCTATGGTTGTCTACTCTGAAGCCAGTTTCCAAAGTCCAAAATGGTTGAACATTCCAGATATTTTGAACAAAAACTCCGAAAACAACATCTGAAAAACTCAAATCCGAACTAGATGTCCCCTCGACTTGGTCAAAGGAATCGGACCACAAGTTTAATCCTGCAATCCATTCTGTGTTTTCTTCAATAAGACTAATATTGGCCTCACTAAATGTGGAAGACTGATTTCCAGAAAAAAGAAAATCAGGGATTTCAACCGACCGATCATAAAAATTCAAGCTATTCTTTAATGTAAAAGAAGTATTCTCGTTGAGTTGATGATTCAACTGAAATTGAGTAGAAACCCGTTCTGTTTCATTTTGTTCGAAGTAAGGATCGGTTACGTCTGTTCCTTCAATAAAATCAATGTTGCCACCTAGTCGGTCCTCAACTATTACATTCAACCCAGCATTGATAGTAGTTTGTTCAGATAGATACACAAAGATTTTCGGATTAAAAGTAAATCGATCAAATTCAGGTATAGCTGTTAATCCAATATCTGCAGGATCATAAGCCGTTCCTTGGTTATAAGAAGCGAACACCGTAGTTCCAATTTTTTCATTTCTAGTAGAATAAAATCCGCTAAAATCTAAGCCTAAAGCAGAAGTAGTATTTAACATGAAACTTAATTCTTGTTCTTCTTCTGGGGATTTAGAAATCAAGTTAACCAAGCCGGCAATTGCTCCACCACCATATAATGTTGAAGAGGCGCCTTTAATCACTTCAACTTGCTTCAAATCTAAAGGCGTGATTTGCATTAAACTTAATCCACCTGAAAAGCCTGAGTATAACGGAAGACCGTCTCTTAATAATTGTGTGTATTTACCGTCTAAACCCTGAATTCGAATACTAGAATTATAACTGGTTGCTGAGGTTTGCTGGGTTTGAATACCAGTGCTTTCATTCAATAACATCCGGATATCACCAGGTTTCATATTTCCTTTTTCAGTGAGTTCTTCGCCCGCTATAAATTCGACTCGAGTTGGAATATCTTGAATAGTTCTACTACTTCTAGTTGAGTTAACGGTAATTTCTTCTAGTTCCTCATGATCGTGGTGTAGTTCAAAAAGCTGGTTCTGAAGATCTGCTGAAAGAGGGAAGGTTCTTGTAATAGAGATGGTTTCGTATCCTAAGTATCGAAATTCTATGGTATGAGTTCCATCTGGAATATTAGATATTATTATCTCGCCATTAATATTCGATATATCACCAATGTTTAAAGCTGATAAAAACACAGTTACGCCAACAAGAGGTGTCGCTTCTTCATGATCAATTATAGTGGCGATAAAGGTATTTTGAGCAAAAGTGGAATGACTAATTAGTAGAGCCAAACAGGTTAACGCACATTTAGTTAGCATATCTATAGATTTGAAATAGTAAAATCGATTTTTTGTAGTCTGATAAAATAATAATGTCCATCTAGTAGATGATAAGAACCAAAAAAGGATTCAAAAAATTTACTATTTGCACAGTTTGTTAAATATCGTTGCCTAGAAATACAGCAATACAGATCTAAGGCAGACTAAAAAATAGATTACCGTTTTCTAAAGCTGCAAAAAGTGAAGTTTTGAATAGTATCGAAAGGTGTTGAATGGTCTAGATTAATACCGTCAATGTTTTCAAAGAAGGGGTCAAAAGTCTCTACCAATTCCTCTATTGAATATTGTTTAATCTCAATACCACTACACTTTTTAGGCCCTTTCTCCGAAAACGTTCCTAGAATCAAAACCCCTTCTGCATGTAAACTTCTAGAGGCTATTTTAACGTAATTTGAAATATCGTTTTGATTGGTAAGAAAATGAAAAGCAGCTCGATCATGCCAGATATCATATTTCTGAATTGAGTTAAATGTCGACACGTCTTCAGTTATCCACGATACCATTTCTGCTCGATCTCCTAAACGTAGCTTTGCACGTTCAATAGCGGTTTTAGAAATATCAAGAACACTAATATTTTGATAGCCCAAATCAAGCAAATGATCTGCAAGAAAACTATCACCGCCACCAACATCAATGATTTTAGCTTGTTTTGGAACTTCAAACTTTTTAAAAAAGGTCAATGAAGTTTCAGGAACAGGTTGATACCAGCTTACATCACTGAGCTTTTTTGTTTGGTATATGTTTTCCCAGTGATTTTTTCTATGGATGGTTTCCATTTACTATTAATGATCGTTTTAGAAGTAATTCGTATTAATACAATTATTCCAATATCTATGAATAACATCAATAAAACGAGTTCGAATTTAATAATTGTGAGATAATTTAAATCCTTTGCGACTTTCGACTACCTTTCTACGTCATATAGATGTTAGCGCGCAAACATGAATTCCAATAGAACGATTTGTTGTCGAATACTGAATTTACTGACCTTCTAAAACCACATTATAACGATGCGGTCAATTACTGCCGAGCATTATGCTCTGGATCATCTAAAGCCGATGCTGAAGATGTTATGCAGCAAGCTTTGCTTAAAGCTTTTGAGAATGTTAATTCTTTAAAAGATGAGAGCAAGTTCAGAAGTTGGTTCTTTCAAATATTGACCCGGTGTTTTTATGACGCCGTTCGAAAACCATTTTGGAGTAAGTTTGTGTCGCTGGATACCGAAGAAGGTAAAGCAGCTTTTCAAGTATTTGAAGATGATTTTTTTGATTCAAATCAACTTCTAATTGGCGCACTATCCCAAATTGGTAAAAAGGAACGAGCAGCATTTCTACTTTTTGAAATCGGTGGCTTTTCCATTCGGGAGATCACAGACATTCAAAAAGAAGGAAGCGAATCAACGGTGAAATCAAGATTAAGTCGTACACGAAAAAAGCTAGAGGAATTCATGGTATCGCTTGAACAGAGTTCAGATTCTAATCTGAAACCCATAAAGCAAGCGCCTCAATTAAACACAAAAGACATCTACCATGAAACCGCAAAAGTTATCAACGAAATCAAATCCATTGGGTGATATTATGAACCTACAGGAAGCTTTAAATCAACTTAAAAAGCAAAAGCACGATACTTCGTATGATGTGTTAGGCGAGTGGTTAGATCATAACACTCAAAAACCAAAGACCATGAAAAACATCTATAAAGTAGCTGCATCATTCATTCTTGCAACCATGATTCTTATTGCTTGTACAGTACCGGTTGAACAAGAAGAAGAAATCGGATATATGATTAAAGGAATAGCGTCAATCGAAGCAGATAATTTAAAAGCAAAAGTTGCTTCAATACCAGGACTTGATTCACCACAATTAAAAATACACGATTTAATATTTGAACAAGAAGAAAGGGGTGAACAAAGCACATCGAATTATTCAGAAGTAATTATGGTGCTACCAGAAGCTAATTATCAAGAGGCTTTGGATAAAAAAGCAGCTCTTAAAGGGGCATATAACTTCCAATCATTAGAAATTCTTCCGATCGAGGAAACCGTGGAAATGCCCCTATATGAAGCGGCCCTTAATAAGTTCGATATAAAATTAAGAAAAGATATTCCTGATTCAGTCGTAGCAAGAAGAATTGATCAATTTATTCATGAGAATAGTTCAGTAGATGGGACAAGTAAAGTTTTCACAGATGAAAATGGAGTTAGATATGTTGAATTAGTGATTGAAGGAAGAAGAAATGAAGAGAATAATTTTCAAGTGAAAGTTGGGAATGATGCAAATGCGAACGTTCGTTTGAAACAGGGTATAGAGACTCTTCATAAGGAATTAACTGGGAATGTGGTGGTGGGAAAACTAGATTCCTTAAGTATGAATGAACTTGAAATGCGAGAGCTTAAAGAGAAAATGAGAGAGCAAGAAAACAGATGAAATCAAAACCGTACCAAATCTCCTAGCTCTAACTCTTTGCCTAAAGAGCTTTTCAAACCAAGTGTAGTGCTTTCAAAATGATTCGGGAAACCGCTGACTTTTGAAAGCATTTTTTTTAAGTCATGCAGGGGCAATTGAGGTGAATAGGTGTTCAAAATGAAAAATCGATTCGATGGGTCTAGTAACTTCAAAGAATTCTCAACTAATTGAGGAAGATCGTTATTCAATTTCCAATTTTTCCCTTTAGGAACCATTCCGAATATCGGAGGATCCATAATAATTCCGTGATATTGGTCACCACGACGAACGGATTTTTCTACAAACTTTCGGGCATCTTCAACAATCCACCGAATAGTATCAATATTATTTAGATCGGCATTTTGTCGAGCCCAAGTAACCACACTTTTGGAAGAATCCACATGGGTAACTTCAGCACCAGATAGATTTGCAACAAGCGATGCGCCGCCTGTGTATGCAAAGAGGTTCAAAACCTTAGGAGTGATACCTTTTTTTGTAAACTCATTACACCGTTGTTGAATAAATTCCCAATTTTCGGCTTGTTCGGGGAAAACACCTAAATGCTTAAAGGCGCCCTGACTTAGTTTAAATTTTATTGAATTTTCATCAAAAGGATATTCAATTTCAAAATCCTGAATTTCTTTATTCCACGTTCCTTTCTGATTTTTATCTTCCTTGAAATGTATCTGAGCTGTATTCCATTTTTCCTTTGAATGATATGGCTTATTCGTAGCGGAAGGTTGTGGTCGGTCGGTTACTAATTCACCAAATCGTTCTAGCTTTCGACCGTTTCCAAAGTCTATGAGTTCATAGTCATTCCAAGTTGTGGGGTATTTCATATTTCTATCTCTCGGAGGGCTTGAGCAACACCGGCATTGAGCTGCCAATCATAATCAGAAATGCCATGAAAATCAGATCCGATAATAGCTCTGATTCTTTTAGTAGACTCAGCTGTTTGTTTGTATAAAACTAGCGAAAGCGGATAAGAGGCATTCAATCCAAAAGCAGTACACCAAATTAAGAAATCATCACAATCTTCATATTCTTCGATCGCAAATATAATAAGCTGAAGTAAAAGTGCTTGATTGCCTAAATCAGCATCTTCATATTCATCATCAACGGGTATTCTGCAGGTATATGAAGGACAAATAAAGTCAATTTCACGAAATGAAATGTCTTCCAAACGTTTAGTTTTTTGTAGTGCTGTCAATTGGATCTCATTCTCCTCAATTAGCTTATATAAAGATTCAACTACAGGATAGAAACTTCTTATTTCTTTCTCATTCATAACCCTTTAATACACAATATTTCGTTCAAAACTTAAGAACTAATTCCCCGAAGACTTGTCAAAGTAATCAACTACCAAGTTAGCCATTGTTCGTACTCCTAGTTTTAAACCATCTTCAGATACAAAGAAGTCTGGTGTATGATGACCAGCTGGTGTAGCACCTTCTGGAAGTCCACCGATGAAGAAATATAGACCGGGTACTTTCTCTTGAAAGAAAGAGAAATCTTCTGCGCCAGTAATAGCATTTATGTATACCACATTATCTTTTCCGGCGCTTTCTTCAAGTGTTGGAAGCATCATTGCTGTTAGATCAGGATCGTTATAGGTAATCGGATATCCTTCATTAATAGTCAGAATTGCTTCAGCACCGTTACTTTCGGCAGTCTTTGTAACAATCGTCTCAAGTCTTTCAAATAAAGTTTCTCTCATATCTGCATCAAGTGTTCTGATGGTGCCCTCCATATATACTTCTTCGGGGATAATATTGCTTCTGACGCCACCGCTAATTAGACCAACAGTTACTACAGCTGCTTGTTTAGTTATAGGAAGACTTCGACTTACAATTGTTTGAATATTATTAATTATTTGGGCTGATGTGACGATTGGATCAATGCCTGTCCAAGGAGCGGAACCATGAGCCTGTTTTCCTTTTACAAGAATAGAATAGCTATTAACAGCGGCCATTATACCTTCGGATCTATATTCAATGTTACCAACTGGTGTATCGTCTGAAATATGAAGACCAAAAATTGCATCTACTTCAGGATTAGAAAGAACACCTTCTTCTACCATCATCTTTGCACCGCCACCTTCACCAAGTGGGGCGCCTTCTTCAGCAGGTTGGAAAATAAACTTTACAGTTCCTTTAAGGTCGTCTTTCATTTCAGTTAAAATTTGAGCTACCCCCATCAAAATGGCGATATGTGTATCATGTCCACAAGCGTGCATAACTCCAACTTCGTTGCCTTGATATTCACCCATCACTGTAGATTTAAATGGAACATCAGTACGCTCTACCACAGGAAGTGCATCCATGTCAGCTCGGAGGGCAACAACTGGCCCAGCTTTTCCCCCTTTAAGAATTGCAACAACACCAGTATAAGCAACCTCAGTTTGCACTTCTAATCCAAGTGATTCTAAATGAGCCGCGACTTTCTTGGCAGTATTGAATTCTCTGTTTGAAAGCTCAGGGTTCTCATGAAAATATCTTCGCCACTCAATAACTTGATCTTCAAGTGCATCGGCCTTTTGGTCGATTATCATTTTCAAGTTTGTGGTTTGAGAAAAGGATGTGATCGATAAAAGAGAAATTATCGAAAGTAGGAGTAGTTTTTTCATTTTGCTTATTAAGAGTGTTATTAGATCATAGAGATAAAGAAAATCGACCAAACAAGAAACAACGTTTTATTATACTATCGTTATTGAATATGTTTTAATATCAGAATGATTCGAAATTAGTTTTACTAAACCTTCTTTAGTTTCTAAATTCTGGTCAGAGTTTGAGGGATCAGTAATACCAAGCCAAGGCTCAATACAAACAAATGAAGCTCCTGGTTTTGCCCAAAAACCTAAATATTTGAAATCCTCAAATGTCATTGAAAGAATCTCACCAGACCTAACACTTTTCAATTTTACCGTCTTTGACTGGAGGTTTTTGAAGATAAGCGCATCGTTATCAAATAAATTTTTGTGTAGCGGCAGGATGGAAGAATTATCTAACATCGTTTGGGTTTCACCTGTTGTCAATCCGTTTGAATCTAATAACCAAGCTGAATCAGTTTCTTTGTGTTCGAATTCTAAAAAATAATCTTCATATGCCTCACCTTCGTGGATAGGGCAGTTGAAAGCAGGATGACCACCTACAGAATATAACATGGGTTCTTCGCCATGATTGGTAATCAAATGAGAAACAGTGATCGTATTTTCGATTACCTTGTAAATAACTTCAATCTCAAATTTAAAAGGATAGATCTTAAGTGAATTTTCATCCCACTTTAAAGAAAACCTCAAAGAATTATCAGTTTGTTCAATCAGTTTAACTTTATTTGAATTTCGAACTAGCCCATGTTTTGGGATACTATATTTTTTTCCCTTGTAATAAGTCTCGCCATTATTCAATGCTCCTATAATCGGAAATAACACCGGCGCATGACTGCTCCAAACGTTTGGATCAGCTTGCCATATATATTCCTTTCCAGTGATGTTCGATTTAATAGAACAAAGTTCAATTCCAATTTTAGTTACTTTAATTGAGAGATTTGTGGTTTCTAAGGTGTATTCCATCCTCAATAATAAAAAAGACTTGAATTCATTATAAAGCTCATAAATGTTATTTTATAATCGTTTAAAGAAATAAGAAAATCATGAGAGTAAAAAACTATTTATTTATAGTCTGTTTATCATTATTTGTTGTAGGAACAGCCTGCGAATCATCAACTAGTAATGATCCAGAGGAATTAGAATTCGGGAAGTTCAAGGGTGTTGTTGGAACATCACAGAATACAGGTTTATATGAAAAGTTAGAGGGTAATGCGAGGTTTTCAATAAGTGAGATTGACTCTGTATTTAGTTTAGAATTTTATTCAGACTTCATCTCTGATACTAACCAGACTGAAATAAGATTGAATATAAAGTCACTTGAAGTCCCATTAGTCGGTGTTTATAATTTTATTGATGTCGATACAACATTATCCATCGTCACAACTGGTTTTACTGGACTATATATTAGCCCCACGGTTGGTTTGAATGAGAAATATTATCCTGAATCAGGATCTCTAACTATCATGAGCTCTGATGACGCAAACGGTATAAAAGGATCTTTCGAGGGAGTAATTTTCAAAAATTCAGAAGTTGATTCAGGTGAATATGTTCGTCAATATTCTACATTTACTGCTGAATTTTATGCTGCGCCTAGCTAACAAAAGAGTACAAAATAGAAAACCACTTCATATACAATTCATAGTATTGATTTAACATCAATTTGACTTAATCTATATGCTAAGTGGGAGGAAAGATGGCATTTTCAAGAAAGCACAATCAAAATGTTCTTATAGATTATATTTCTTTTGTTTGCTTTGGTTTGTTAACTATGACGGGGTTTTTACTTCACTGGCGACTACCACACGGAAGTAAGAATGCAACTTTAATTGGTTATAGTAGACATCAATGGGGTGAGTTTCACTTTTGGGTTGCCATTGTTTTTGTTTCAGGAATAATAGTGCATCTAATTCTGCATTTACCATGGATACAAGCAACAATGTCTCCAGAGAAAGGAGATAAGCAACGCTATACACTGCTTATATTCTCTTTTACAGTATATACTATTTTACTTTTTTCATTGGGTCTTTTACTAAGCCCAATAGTAAACTAGATGTTGGTTAACTTAATTCGAAAACCTCTTCCCCTTCATAAATAGTCTTTGTCTGAGGATTATTCAATCCATTAATCATAGCTTGAGCTACTTCTTGAGCAGGAATAGGTTTATATTTTTTTAAGCTTGGAATAAAAGAGAATAAACCAGCAAAGAAAATCCCTAACCCTTCCCAGGTTCGAGATTCTGTTCTTTTCCCTTTTAAAAAAGAAGGACGAACAATAAGCACCTTTTTAAAACCAATTTTTTGAACCTCTTTATCTAATCTACCTTTCATATTTAAATAAAATGTTTTGCTCTTTTTGGAAGCCCCTAGGGAAGAGACAAGAGCATAAGAGGATAAACCATTTGATGCAGCAGCTTTTGCAACATCCAATTGGTGATCGAAGTCAATTTTGTATTGAGTGTTTTGGTTTTTAGCTTTTTTAATTGTCGTTCCTAAAGCGGAATAGAGCTCATCTCCTTTAACCATATGACGCCAGATATTAAGCTCATCAAATTTTATGATGTGCTCGGTAAGTTTAGGATGGGAAACGCCAGTTTTTCTTCGATGAAAGACAATAACTTTCCTATATCTATCATCAGATAATAGTAGTTGAAGAATATGTGATCCCACAAGGCCAGTGGCTCCAACAACGATAGCCGTTTTATCTTGGGTACTGCTCATTAGTTAGATAATACTCAAACAAATATTAAAGTCGAAATAAGATGAATTAATCCCTAAACGTTAACGATTCGTAATATATTTTAAGCAGTTTAAAAACAAATATATGTTATTCCATTGCTGCTAATACACGTTTTACAATACCATCCATTGCTTCTCGGTTTATCCAACGAGCTACTATAACTAAATCATTTTCTTGGTCCACATATACCATATTAGTACCGGCTCCAAGATGCCAGAAAGCGGATTCAGGTGCGCTTGGTAATCCCTCTTTATCACCATTTAAGAAATAATTCATAAACCCATATCCGTTATTGGCTTCTGTTGGAGTTCTAGCCATTTTAATCCATTCTTCAGATAGGATTTGTTCTCCGTTCCAGTTTCCATTTCTTAAGGTAAGATATCCAAACCGAGCTTGGTCACGTGCGCTTATAAACATTCCACCACCCCAATGACCGCCACCACTAACGCTATGAACTAGATCTCCATCAATAACAACCCATGATGTCTCGTAACCATACCATCGCCAGGTAGGTGAAGCACCAATTTTATCCATTAAATTATCTTTTAACACTTTTGGTAAAGGTTCTCTCAATACATTTAAGGCGGCTAGTGCTAAGAGATTTACGCGAACATCGTTGTATTCCCAAACGCTTCCAGGTTCATGTCTATCCCTATTGATCCATTCACTACGAGGGCCACTTGGTCTATCAGCCCAATCTGGTTTACCGAATAAAGTTCCTTCCCAATCAGAGGTTTGTCTGAGTAAATGATTCCATGTAATCTTTGAGTTATGATCACCTTTAAAAGGTTCTATGAATTTCGACTCTCCAATTTCATCCGACTTTGGCTTATTATTGTCAAATTCCATAATGTGAATTGGTGCCATATATAAATCCACTTTATCATCAATATTTCGAATCAAACCATTATCGAAAGCAATTCCCACGGTACTGGATAAAAAGCTTTTAGCCACACTATGTGTCATGTCTACACGAAATGGTTCTCCCCATTCAGCAACGATATATCCATTTTTAATAATAATTCCGGTTTGATCTCCGCGTTCTTTAAATGGACCAATTCCATCACCATAGGGTTCACGACCAAAAGTCTGGTAATGGTTTATTTCCATATTACGTGGATTAGTGGTTTCCATAGCTTGTGCATATTCGATGACTTTTAGAATCGAATCTGGATTGAAGCCTACTTCTTGTGGAGTTTTAGTTTCCCAATTTCCCCAAGTTCCTGGAAAGTAGGTTTGGGCATGGGATGACACGCTTATGAAAAGTGAAAAGTGAATTAGTAAGAAGAGCCGCATTTGTCCATAATTAATTTGAATTCATGACGAATCTACAAAATTAAATTAACTGTAAGCCTGTTCAATAATTTCTATCCTAAATCCTTTACAAATATTATTGCATTGTGATTTGGACTATATATTCCAAACTCTTGAGTTCCCCATGGAGTATCATCATGACGATTTATGTTGAACCCTACTTTTTCAAATTCCTGATGTAGATTCTCTAAATCCTGAACCCAGATTTTAATTTGCTGACCTACATTTATTGATGGCTTGTCATTCTCATCATGAAATTGAATATGAATAAACTGTCCATCACGACTTAAAACAGCATAATCAAGTTTTTCAGAATAATTCAGAGAATCATATACATTTATAAATCCGAGTCTTTCAAAGAATACAATCTCTGCTTTTAAGTCTTTAGCAACGAGTACAGGTGATATATTCTTGAAATTATTCATGATCGCAATTAATTAGAGATCAATCTTCATTCCCTCATATGCTACTTTAAAACCTAGATTTTCAACTTGCCGACGTTCCATTGAGTTTAGAATGAGGGGATTGGTATGGTTGAAGTGAATGAAAGTAATTTTTGCTCGTTCTGATTCAGAGAGATCTTTAAAGAGCTCTATACTTTCTTCTACAAATGGATGGGGAATATCCTTCATATCTCTTCCAGGAAGTTCATTTTGATCAAAAAAAGTAGCGTCTAAGAAAGCGACATCCACTTTTGAGATTTCTTCGATAATACTTCGATCCCAAATTTCCCATTTATTGATATCGGGAATGAATAAGATTCTTTTGTTAGCTGATTCAATACGATAACCAACTGTTTCGGAAAACTCATCTCGATGAGGGACTATAAATGGTGTTACAGACAACGTATTTGAAATGTGAATGGTTGAATCGGGAGCTTGATTGATAAGTTCAATATTGTTGTACTCCACCAATTGACTCCAAGGTCCATTCTCAGAAAGAAACAAATTCATCCATGGCATAGCATAAACAGGCATATTAGATGAACCCATTACTTCCTGACCAAGATTTGCCAATCCTGTATAATGCCCTATATGTGCATGAGTAAGAAATATTCCAGATAAGTCCGCGATTTTAGATTCTGAATTAAGTTGATGAAGTTGCTCTTTGAAATCTGGTGTAGCTTCAAACATCCAAGTCTGACCCGATTCTTTATCAACCAAGCCTAGACTAGTGGCATGTCTTTTTTCTTCATTCCCTAACCAATACTGAGTACAGTTTGCTTTGGTACAACCGGCCTGAGGAAATCCAGAATCCTGTGCTATTCCCAACACTGTAATATATTGATCCGATGTAGAATTGGTAGATTGATGCTCACTAGAGCAAGAGAGAAGAAGGAGTGCTGACAGTATAAAAATATTTTTCATACTAAAAGGAATGGAAAACCGAGGATTAATGAAAGAAAAAAAGCCTCGTTAAAAAAATAACGAGGCTTGGTACATAGTGCATTTAAAAAAATATTATAAATTTAGACTTGCTCTACCAACTTTATGTTGAACATTCATTTTATATTTTAAATTTTTCACTCCGAGTGGAAAAAGTATAGGCCATAAGAAAAATCCTCTTAGAAATGATATGATTCCTTTTCCAAACATTTTAATACCGCCAATTCTTTCCTGATATCCTAACTGTGTAATAGAGAACATCCCCATTACAATACCTGATGCTAAGAAAAGAGATAAGATTACTGTTATCATTGTATTATATATTGTGTGTAAGTTTGATTTATTTCAATGTATTTAACTACTGGGTTCCCAGTTGCGTTCAGTAGAATTATTAACTTAGCTTAAGATTTGGAAGTTAAAGCCGTCGCTAAAAATTAAGAGTTTTTTATTGACCTCTAATGAATGCTAAATACACTTAAAAGGAGATTATCCTTGCTGAGTTCCGTAAAAACGTTCTCTTGTTATAAAGTCACCATCCCAATTTTGAGTAGCTACTTGTTCTATTTGAACTCTTGCGCCACCTTTGAAAGTTACGTCTAATACACATTCTACCGCAGTAGTCGTAGTTGCTTCATTTGCGGTAATAGATTTAACATCCATGCCATGAAATTCTTCAACACTACCAAAAAATTCATTTTCACGATCTCTATTAGTATCCTTGCCAGAAATAACTTTTCCATCTTCAAGAATCATATCCACATCATTATGATAATATGTTTCAAAAGCTTCCATAGCTTTTCCATGACCTATTTGCGTATAAATGTCTGTAATTTTTTCTAAGTAACTCATTTTTTAATAATAATTTTTAGTTCAATGTTAAACGATTGTGAGTGATATAACTTCCTCATTTATTATTTCGTTCGTTTAATGTTAAACTATTTTTTCTTTTCGAATAAACGTATTCCAAATCGGAAAAAAAGAATAGAGAAAAGAATCAGAATCAGGTCTAATACTAGACTAATTAAAAAAGCAGAGAAGGTCTGATTGTTAAAGCCTTTCTCAAGCAAAAGGTAAAACCGCAAAATTGTCTGTGAACCTATAACTAACAGAAAGACGAGAAAGCAAGAAAGTAAAAATGAGAGAATTGAAAGAGTCTTTTTCAACTTCTTTCTAACATCCTCTCTAAAGAAAGAACAGCGTTTTTTGTTACTTCTTCAGGAACGGAGATTTGATTAACCACTTCCCCTGCTTCTAGCTTCTCTAAGCTCCAAAGTAAATGTGGTAGATCAATCCTGTTCATGGTCAGACATGGGCACATAAAAGGGTTTAGTGAAACAATTTCTTTGTCGGGATTTTCATCGATAATTCTATTTACTAGATTCATCTCTGTTCCAACAGCCCATTTACTTCCAGCTGGTGCAGCTTCTATGGTTTTGATAATGAAATTTGTTGACCCAGCATAATCAGAAGCTTGTACAACTTCGTAAGTACACTCTGGATGAACAATAATATTCATATCAGGTTTAGTTTTTCGAAGGTTATCGATGTGTTGAACATTGAATTTTTCATGTACAGAACAATGACCTTTCCATAAAATTACTTTTACATCATCCCATTCTCCTTCATATTCAAAGGATTGTGTTAAAGGAGCATAAACGGCCATTTCTTCTAATTTCACACCTAAATCAAAAGCCGTATTTCTTCCTAAATGTTGATCAGGTAAAAACAGAATTCGTTCTTTTTGAGTGAACGCCCACTCTAACATCTTTTTTACATTTCCAGAAGTAACACATGCGCCACCATGCTTTCCAACAAAACCCTTAATAGCAGCGGTTGAATTCACATAAGTAAGTGGCAGAATAGTATCGCCCCAAATCTCCTGCATTTTAATCCAACTTTTTTCGGTTTGGTCTATATCGGCCATATCAGCCATTGAACATCCGGCGCGTAAATCTGGTAGAATTACTTTTTGATTTGGGCCTGTTAACATGTCAGCGGTTTCAGCCATAAAGTGAACACCACAAAAAGCAATAAATTCAGCCTCGGGAAGTTTAGCACAAATTTGAGCTAACTGAAGGGAGTCGCCACGCTCATCTGCAAATTGTATAACCTCATCTTTCTGATAATGATGACCAGGTATAAAAAGACGTGAGCCAAACTTGGCCTTAATTTCTCTTACTCTGACTTCCATTTCCTGTACAGTAAGTTCACTGTATCTTTTAGGAAGAGATACTTCAGATTCAATTTCTAAAATGTCTAAAACGTCCATAATGCTATTAATACTCAACTATTTGTCTAATGTATAAATTGTATACGTAATTTAATTTTTCAAATTAAAACTGATATCTAAAGCTTTTACTGAATGTGTTAACCAACCCAATGAAATTACATCCGCTCCACAGCCTTTATAAGTAGCAATATTATTTGGAGTAATTCCGCCAGATACCTCTATAATAATATTATCAGGTATAATTTCAACAAATTTCTTCACTTCATCAGGACTTCTGTTATCTAACATAATGATATCCGCACCTGCATTGACTGCTTCTAACACTTGATCTTTTGTTTCCGTTTCTACTTCAATCTTAATTACATGCCCAACTTTTGATCGAGTTAGTTGAACAGCTTTAGATATGGAGCCTGCAGCGTTAATGTGATTATCTTTAATCATAACTGCATCATCTAATCGAAAGCGATGATTTTTTCCACCACCGCATATAACAGCATATTTTTGAAGCGCTCTTAATCCGGGTAAAGTTTTTCGAGTATCAGTTATTGTGATTGAACCGTCATCTAGCTTAGCTACAACATCATGAGTAGAAGTTGCTATTCCACTTAAATGCTGAATTAGGTTCAAAATCACCCTTTCACCAGAAAGTAAAGCTTTTATGGAGCCATTAACTTTTGCAATAATTTCACCTTTAATAACAGAATCCCCATCTTTTTTTGAAAACTCAATATCAATTGATGAACCTAATGTTTCATATACAATAGCCAAACAATCAAGACCCGCTAATACACCATCAGCCTTAGCTTTAAACATACCAATTCCAATATCACTATCACTAAAAATAGAGTTAGTGGTTAGATCTCCCATACCAATATCTTCAGCTAATGCCTCGTTAATTATTTTATTTAGCAGAATTCGGTTCATAAAAGGTGTATACCTGCTTGTTTTTGGGTAATTTCAAAAGGGCAACAAAGATACAGTTTTAAATTTAGAAGAGCGATATAAATGATCTATCTCGATTATGCTGCTACTACTCCAATGAGTGATAAAGCAATGGAAGTTTATGCAAAAGTAGCAAAACAATATTTTGGAAATACGAGCAGCCTGCATGATCAAGGCTCATCAGCAAAACAGATTAAAGAAGCATCTGCAAAAGCAATCGCTAACGCAATCAATGCAAATACCAAAGAAATACATTTTACATCTGGAGCATCAGAATCTAATTTTTTAGCTATTCAAGCATTGCTAGATGGATGTAAAAGAGATGGAAAACACATTATAACATCCAAAATAGAACACTCCTCTGTAAAGGATGTTTTTGAGAAACTTGAAAATCAAGGTTACAAAGTAAGTTGGCTTGGTGTAAATCAAAATGGACAAGTAAGACTCAAAGATTTAAAGAATATCATTAAGGATGATACTGTACTTGTATCAATCCAACATCTTAATTCAGAAATAGGAACATTTCAACCAATCAAGGAGGTTGGGGCTTTCTTGCAAGCAAATGATATTCTATTTCATACAGATGCAGTTCAGAGTTTTGGAAAGTTTGATTTAGATGTTAATGATTTAAATATAGACGCACTTTCAATATCGGCGCATAAAATTTATGGACCCAAAGGAATGGGGGCAGTCTGGCTGAATCCAAATATAGAGTGGAGACCTTTCTTTGATGATATTTATCAGGTCAAAAAGCTAAAATCAGGTACTGATAATGTTTCAGCTATGGCTGCTTTTGCCACAGCTACAAAAGAGGCGGGAGAGAAGATGAAGGATGAATATGATCGCATATCAAATCTTTCAAAAGCTTTTGTTAGCGGGCTAGAGAAACTAGATTATGAATTGGTTGTTGAAGGAAGCTCTGCACAACGCTCGCCATATATTCTTGGAATTAGATTTCCAGGAATGGAAGGTCAATTTTTTATGCTTGAGTGTAATCAAGCCGGGTTGGCAATTTCAACAGGAAGTGCATGTCAGGTTGGAAGCGAATTACCCAATCGTACAATGAAAGCCTTGGGGAGAACGGATGAAGAAGCTCGAGAGTTTGTGAGGTTTTCTTTTGGAAATAATGTAAAAGAAGATGACCTAGAGAAGATTATTGATAAAATAGATATTATCTTAAAACGTCATTTTAATAAAGTGAGACGTAATACATGATAATCTCACCACTAAATCACTATAACCCATGAAAAGATTCTTTTTTACACCACTTTTAATTGGAATGCTAGCAATAAGTTTTGCTTGCGAAAAAGCTCCTGAAAACCGAACAGAAGCCCCAAACTCAAACCAGACTACATCAAGTGTTGTAGCACAATCGAATATCGATGCTAAAGTTACTTTAGTGAAATACAGTGATTACCAATGCCCTGCTTGTAAGTATTTTGTGCCTTTCGAAGAAAAACTGAAAGAAGACTTTGGTGATGATATCAATATTGTGGTAAAAAACTTCCCATTAAGTATGCATCCATATGCGCATGTAGCTGGTCGATCGGCAGAAGCTGCGAGAAAACAAGGAAAATACCAGGAAATGCACGACATGATTTTTGATGGTCAAGAGCAATGGTCGCGCGGTAATGCAGAAGCTACTTTTATAGGCTATGCAAGAGCTTTAAACATGAACGTAGAACAGTTTCAG
Source organism: Balneolaceae bacterium (assembly GCA_965212165.1). Classification (GTDB taxonomy): domain Bacteria; phylum Bacteroidota; class Rhodothermia; order Balneolales; family Balneolaceae; genus RHLJ01. The sequence continues at coordinate 905,992 of OZ243096.1, forward strand.
CAAGATATGAACTCAGCCGATATGAATAGAATTGTAATGAGTGATCGTCGTGAAGGTCTCGAATTAGGAGTGGGATCGACCCCAACATTTTTTATTAATGGCGATAAAATTGAAAATAATCCAAGCACTTATCCTGCATTTAAAGCATTGGTTGAAGATTACATGGATTGATTAATATTTTAAAGTATTTCTAGAGGTTTCGGTTGTTTCAATCGAAACCTTTTTTATTTTGGACAATGGGTGATTCAGTCATAAATAATAATGAAGGTAACTGCTTAAATTGTGGAACAACTGTATCTGGAAAATACTGTTCAAATTGTGGCCAAAAATACCAGCCTACAAAACTGCCTTTAAAATTTTTCCTAGATGATGTAGTTGAAACGTTATTTACTATAGATAACCGAGTATTTAGAACAATAATAGATTTATTTACTAAACCAGGAAAAGTAACACAAGATTATATTGATGGTAAACGAGCTAAGTACCTTCCACCACTCAGGGTTTATCTCTCCATTAGTGTGATCTATTTTTTATTGGCTCAATTTATTGATAGCGATAAAATTTTGTTTGTGAATTTTTCACAGGATGGAGATTCAAGAATAAATCTGGCTAAATTTGTGCAAACAGGGCTTTTTCTATTAGTGCCTGTTATGGCGGGAATTTTGAAGATTTTACACCGCAAGAGAAAAGCTTTTTATATCGAATATTTGATCTTTTCAATTCATATTCACTCTATCTGGTTTGTGTTTTTTACGGTTCAGTTATTATTAATATCGCTTGGAAATCTACTTTCTGGTCAGGTTTCAATAATGGTTGAAAATGGGATTCTTACTTTTGGAGAACTTTCTCAAATAGCAGCAATGATTTATCTTGCTATCTATATAAAAAAAGTATTTCAAGAAACATGGTTAAAAGGGATACTTAAATCCATTCTGGCTCTTTTCTTATACTTGCTTAGTTTAGGACTAGTAACTTTTATAGCAATAGGAATTTTTTAATATGATCACAGACTTTTTAGGAAGAAAACCAAATATCCATAAAACAGCATTCATTGCTCAAAGTGCAGATATTATCGGTGATGTTATCATCGGTAAAGAAAGTAGTGCCTGGTTTAACGTTACCATTCGTGGGGATGTAAATAAAATCTCCATAGGTGATAGGAGTAATGTTCAGGATAATGTCTGTATCCATGTAATGAATCAAACTGGACCCACATTAATTGGAGACGAAGTTACAGTTGGGCATGGAGCAGTAATACATGGTTGCACAATCAAAGACAGAGTATTGGTTGGAATAAATGCTACTATTTTAGACAAAGCGATTATTGAGTCTGATGTAATTGTAGCAGCAGGTACACTAGTTCCACCAAATAAAACACTTGATAGCGGATTTTTATATATGGGATCTCCTGCAAAGGCAGTTCGTAAACTTTCTGAGAATGAAATCGCTTCAATTAAAAAATATTCAGAAAACTATGTGAAATATGGTAGGGCTTATCAGGGTAAGGATACATATGACAAGAACCCTTTTTATCCACAGGGGAATTAGAAATATGTGAATTACGAATTAGGAATACTCTTATTCCTAATTTATATATTCCTAATTATGTCTGGTCTTTACATTCATATCCCATTTTGTAAACAAGCGTGTTCATACTGCGACTTCTATTTCGTTACTAAACAGGACCAAAAGCAGCGGTTTGTTGACGAATTAATCAAAGAGATTCTTTCAAAGAAGAATACCAGGTTTTCTGAGAATAACATCCAAACGATATACTTTGGAGGAGGTACCCCTTCATTACTTTCCGCAACTCAAGTCGAAGATATTTTACGAGCTATTGATCAAACTTTTGAGCTGGATGTTCAGGAAGTAACACTTGAAATGAACCCGGATGATGTATCATCAGAATATCTATCTGAATTAAAGGGAGCAGGTATTACTCGGGCAAGTATGGGTGTTCAGACTTTTGATGAGGAATTGCTGTTATTTATGAATCGAGCTCATACTCGAGAAGAAGCATTGGCGTGTATGGAGGTTTTAACTTCATCAGGAATGAATTCATTTACCGTTGATTTGATATATGGAAACCCAGATCAAAGTTTAGAATTACTAGAAAAGGATATAGAAACATTATTAAGCTTTAATCCGCCTCATATTTCTGCTTATTCACTAACTATTGAACCAAAAACACGATTAGGAAAACAACTAGAATTAGGTAGAATTATTGAGCCAGATGACGACCTTGTGTCTTCACATTTCGATTTAGTGGAAAGAAAACTTAGTGAAGCTGGTATACATCAATATGAAGTAAGTAATTTTTCAAAAACTGGCTTTGAAGCAAAACATAACGCAGCATACTGGAATCATAAAAATTATTTAGGACTTGGTCCCGGCGCTCATTCTTTTTGGTGGGATGAATCCAACACAAAAGCTCATCGATGGAATAATGAATCAAGCCTAAAAGCATATCTAAACCAAAGCTGGAAAACCCAAAACGAAAAAGATGAAATACATCTTCCAGAGCTTGCTGAAGAACGCTTGATGTTAGGTTTAAGAACAATTCAAGGAGTTCAGCTTGAGATATTGAAAACGGTTTATGGTTTTACATTCAATGAAAAGCAGAAAGATTATCTATGCCTAAAAGAAATAGAAGGTAAATTGAATCAAGATGAAACCTCACTAAGACTTACAAAATCAGGATTAAAAATATCAGATTCGATACTTCTTGATTTGGTAACATTATAGTGAAAACCGCTCAGCCATTTTAGCATAAGCCTCCGCCTTATCTACCTTTCCAGCATTGGAATAAGCTTCAGATACTACTTTTGCCGCACTCACAAGTCGAGCTCGATCATTAGAAGTTGGATTTTGTGGGTTTTCAATTTGCGGTATTTCCAAGTTTTCTCCTGGATTAAGAATATCAGGGTCTTGAGAAACTGTAAAATTTGCTTCAAAAATTAACGGCCAGAAGGTGGTTCTTTTATAAGTATTACGAGCGATATCATAAAACCATTCGCCTTTTTTGACAATATGTGAACTTGTTCCGATGGTTGCATTCTCAATCAGACCAGTTTCTACAGGAATTTCACTTTCAAAGTCGTCCTCTTTTATTGGAACTTGGGCAATTTCTTCTTCTTGAACTTCAGGAATTACTTCTGGATCTGAGTATTCAATAGGTTGCTCAACTGGTGGTACAATATCCTGTGCAATATCGGTCTGATTATTATCTCTGAGAAGAAAAAACCATATCCCTACAGTTACAATAATAAGGGTAACTATAATTGCTAAAAAAAGAGGTGCAGAACTGCCTTCTTTTTTAATTTTCTTCGATACAGCAGGTTTTACTTTTGGTTCTTCAATTATTGTAGCCTCGAGACCTGCAAAGGGAGCATTAACAGAATTTTCTAGTGCTTTATAAGGTGAAAAAGAAAGTCTCTGATGGGCGGGAATAACAATTGCTTCCCCGGTTTGTGGGTTAACACCATTTCGAGCAGAGACATTTACAACCGAAAAGCTACCAAGATTTGTAATAGAAGCTTTACCTGATTCAACTGCATTACTGATAACCAGATCAGTTAATTTTGCTATAAAATCATGGCTCAAATTTTGAGTGGAGTTTGTTTGCTGCGATAGTTCATCAACAAGTTGACTAAACGTTATTTTTTTACTCATAATCCACCTCCACCAAGCTCATCCTTAATAGCAGAACTTTGTGAGAACTGTACAATCTTCTTTTTAGGAAGTAACATCATTTTCTCATAATGGGGATTATATGATTTATATGACTCCCGGATTTTAGAATGAAAACTACCAAGCTTAGGGATTGAGAATCCCTCATCATTAGTGAGATGTTCTGTCAGAATCGTAACAAAGGTGTCGTATAAATGCTCGGTTTCTTTCTTAGTGATTCCAAGTTGATCACTTAAGGATGTGATAGATTCTGTTTTATTCATGTACCTTTATATTTAGCTCTTCTCAATTTTAAATATTTCTTTAAAATAGTGAAACTTAATGTATAGTTTCATTTTCAAATAATTTAGGTTTCCCAAGTGCACAGGTATCTGTATAATTGACTGTATGAGTAAATCATTACATCAACTCTTAGCAACAGCTGTAAATTACGCTGGATTATACCCTCCTACAAGCTTAAAGCTTAATGAGGCATTGAATAGTTATGTTGATTTTTCGCACTCTAAATACTCATGGATGCTGGCAAATTTTGTATTGCCACATAATGAACTTCCTTCATTATCTAATTTTGCAGATAGAAAACATCATCTTAAGGGTCCACTATCTCTTTGTATAACAGGCCCTGAAACAGAGACATTATTTGAGTTTAAGAATGTTATCAATAGTATAGAAAAAGAGATTAAAGAAGCTCATACAGGATATCCTGGTGAAGTAAGAACAAACTTATTAGAGTTGAAACTACCTCTAAATAGTGTTGAAACACTTAATCCCGAGGAACTTATAAAAGCACTTGAGGCGGTTGTAAGTACCACAGCAGAATCGCGGTTACTACCTCACCGTGTATTTTTTGAAGTACCCGGACATGAGTACAGTGCTGAAATCACTAAGAAAATTATAAAGGTGATTGCTGTTCACAACAAATCAATATTAAAGAGAAAAGTGAACAACTACCTTTTTTCTGGAATAAAGATTAATTGTAGTGATAAAAAGGCGGGGGAAATACCCGATGCAGCCTATATAGCTGATGTACTTCTATACGCACGTGATGCCAATGTTGCAGTTAAATTTTCAGGAAAGGAAAACACTCCATTTCCAAGTTACAACTATTCATTTGGCACGAAAGTACATGGTTTTATAAATATTTTTGCAGCAAGTATATTAGCATATACTCAGGATTTAACTTTAGAAGAAACAGTTGAAGTTATCGAAGAAAAAAGCCCAGAGAACTTTAGTTTTAAAGATGACTATTTTGCATGGAGGGAGTTAGCAGCACCGACTTTGGAAATAAAAATGCTAAGAATGTTATCAATAACGTCATTTAATTTTACAAGCTTCACAACCCCCGTTGATGGATTAAAGGAATTGGGTTATATATAGGCTTATTTAATCAAGGTCATTTTTCTTGTTATTGTACTTGCTTCCGTTTCTAATCGGTACAAATAAATTCCGGAGGCAAGATTAGAAGCATTAAAAGGAATAGGAGTAATACCCACGGGTAAATTATCCTCAACTAATACCTGTACTAACCTCCCCAAATAGTCGTAAACAGTAAGCTTAACCTGTTGAGTCGATGGTAAATTGATATCTATGATAGTAGTTGGGTTAAATGGATTAGGGTAATTCTGTGACAGTTGTGGCGAAATCAAAATTGGCTCATAATTATCAACAAGAAACTGTACGGTATCAGTTTTTGTGGTAGAGGAATTAAAAAATACGACACCTAATCTATCTAGATTTGTCAATGAAAAGGTTGTTTCATCAATATTATGTTCATTTGCAGTTGGATTAACTATAAGACGAGTTTTAACCGTGAAATCATTATAAAATGCGATCAAACCAGTTTGGATATTAGATGAACTAGGCAAAATATTTATTCGTAGAAACTGGTTTAATTCGTCAATTAAATCGAATTCAAAATATTTTCCAGCGAAGCGAGATATTCTTTCAATCCCAGATAAGGTATCTTGAAATCCCACAAAATTTTCTTCAATTCTGGGCCCAGGGTAAACAGCACGTTCATCAAAGCCATAAGATAAAACAGAGTTATCAATACCTGAGGCGTAGTGCCATAAAAGATTTTCAACTGTAGCTTCTTCAAAATTTAATTCAAAATTTTGAAGAACGTTTTCAACTGCTTTTAAAAAGTCGATTTCTGGAGATTCAGTTTCAATTTCATCCCAAACTTGGGTCCAAAAAGTATTCCCAAATCGCTCTTCAAAATATAACGCCCATGCAATATCTTCATAAGAACCAGGAATTAAGCTAGTTCTTGGTGATCCAAAAAAGTTACTACTAAACCCATCTAAATAGTTATAGTAATCATTAACCTCATCGTAAACGACTTCTTCATATAGTGTGGCGTCCATCTCTAACCAACGATCTGGATCTCCTACCCAGCCATTTTGAACAAATTGAAATACATGCTTCAACTCATGGGCCATAGTAACTTTAACGGCTCCTTTTACATCGCCTTCTGGGTCATCATTTTCAGGAAACCCGATAAAATCATTTTCAATTCCTATATATGGCGCATTTGGTGTAGGAACAAAGCCATAAGCATCACTATCAGCAACTCTAATTTCATAAGGCATAGACTTTACAGAAAATATATCAGTAAAGCCTAAATCTAGAATTTGCACATGACTAAAATCTGCGGCTTCTGCAATCCATTCAACATAATCTGGAATTGAATTGTTATTTTCATCAGATAGAGGTACAGCATCAGTACCGGTAGTTTCATAATGGATAATAAACTTACCCGAAGCACTTACATAAGATTCTGAGGCTAATGAAACAGGTGAAGAAAAGGCATTTATATAATTAAATTTAGTTTTTTCACTTATTTGATCCTCATATTTCTCCATCATGAGAAAAAGAGGAGCTCCACATTTGACTGGAAGATCTGTGGTATGATCATGGTTTGTTAAAAGATTAATTTGTTGAAGTATTGCTTCATCAATTGATAATTCGCCGGTTTCAAATGCATTTTGAATCTGGAAAAGAGGATTCTTTTCTTGTCCGTAACTAGTTGCGCATAAGAAAACACTAATGAGTATTAATAATACTCCCTTTGATTTTCTTAGTTTGTTTTGAAACGTCTTTTTCAATGAATTTTGCTTAACTTTAGTACCGCCAATAACGGCGATAAATGAACCATCGTGTAAATTTTTTATAAGATGTACGAAGTTATACTTTATTACAATTTCACGCCTATAAAAGATGTAGCTCAATTTTGTAAAGAACATAAGAACTTTTGTAAAGAGCTAGGCCTAAAAGGCAGAATTTATATTTCGAGCGAAGGACTAAACGGAACAGCAGCTGGTACAAAAGCTCAAATCGAGAAATATAAAGACTTTGTGTGGTCTCTCCCAGGACTTAGTGATACTGAGTTTAAGCAAGATCAAAGTGATTATATCCCTTTTGCGAAACTGATATGTAAAGTACGAGAAGAAATTGTTGCTTTACATAAAGAAGATGTAGATCCAAAGCATGGTGGCAACCATTTGATGCCTAATGAATGGCGAAAGGTTATGGAATCGGGAGAAGATTATGTAATGATTGATGTTCGTAATAACTACGAATCAAAAATTGGACATTTTAAGGGAGCATTAACTCCTGATCTCGAATATTTTTATGACTTTCCACAGTGGTTAGAAGAAGCAAAGATTCCTAAGAACAAGAAAGTGTTGATGTATTGCACTGGCGGTATTAGGTGCGAAAAGTTTTCCGTTTTAATGAAGGAAGAAGGTTGGGATGATGTGAATCAACTTCATGGGGGTATTTTAAATTATGCTAAAAAGGAAGAAGGCGCTCATTTTGAAGGAAAATGCTTTGTATTTGATGATCGTTTAGTTGTTCCTGTAAACCCTAAAGATTTGACTCCTATTTCTCGTTGTGAAATAACAGGAAACCCAGCTGATACCTATGTTAACTGTGCCAATATGGTGTGTAACAAACTATTTGTGTGCTCCGAAGAGGGGGCACATATAATGGATGGGTGTTGTAGTGAAGAATGTAAAGAAAGTGAATTCAAAAGACCTTTTGATCCAGAAAATGCTTTTAAACCGTTCCGTAAATGGTATAATTACTTTGGAGACGATTTTAAACAACGAACTATTCAACAAGAAGAACATACTCAGTCGTAGTATTAGATTAGTTGAACCCTATCCAATTACTCATCGCTTTAAACCAGATTCCGAATTTGTAGGGAAGAGTTTGTTGAAAATGATGTGTACTAAGTTTCCATTTCAACCAGCAAATGAATGGAGCGCAAGAATACATTCTGGAAGAGTTTTTGTAAATGAGCAAAAAGTTGAACCCGAGTTTCTCCTTTCCATGTCGGATGTTGTTTCACACTATAATCCACGGGTAATTGAGCCTTCAGTGCCGGATGAAGTAAAAGTTCTGAAAGAATTTGAAGAATATCTGATTGTGTATAAGCCTGCACCAATGCCAATGCATCCAGGCGGTAGATTTTTCAAAAATACACTTACAGAGATTTTGAAAGATCAGGGATTCGAAGATTTGAGAATTGTGCATCGACTTGATGCTGTAACATCAGGAATTGTTTTATTTGCTAAGAATAAAACATTTGCGAAAAAGGCGATGCATAGTTTTTCGGAGGGTAGAGTTTCTAAAACCTATTTCGCGCATGTTGAAGGGATTCCGCAAGAAAAAAAGAAAACGATAGAGACTCCAATTAGAAGGAAGCAGGGATTTGTTTTTGAGAGTGATGAAGGCTTGGAAAACGCAAGAGAAGCTGTTACCCATTTTGAAGTAGCTGAAGAAAGAAACCAATCATCTATAATAAAATGTATTCCAGAAACAGGGCGAACTCATCAAATTCGACTACATCTTGCTAAATGGGGATACCCAATTATCGACGACTTGATTTACGGAAAAAATGGTGATCAATCTAGTAAAACTACTCAGAAAAGAGCAATAAGCTTAATAAGTGCGGGATTAAAAATAGACGAGTTAGGAATAGATTATCAGTTATAGCACAATCTTTTCAATATTAATTCTCTTTTAAGAAAGCTTCGGCAATAGTTGCAAACTGTTTGGGCTTATCTAAAAAGGCATAATGCCCGGCATCTTCAATCACAACAAGAGCGGCGTGTTTAATTCCTTGCTCTATTCTTTCTGCTTGATAAATTGGTGTAGCATCATCATTTCGCCCCCATAGTAAAAGAATTTCATGTGTTATTTCAGGTAAACAATCTTCCAGGTATTCAGTAACCGATTTTACGAATGTGCCACGCATTACTCCAGATAATTGAGAATAATCACTTGATCCAAGACTTTTCCATAGCGCAGTTGTTCGAAGCCAATTTAAAGCCCTATCCTTAAATGGGTTAGGTAAAATTACAAAGGGAGTTTTTAATGTTTTTGCTGTGTATTTTTTAACATAATACTTCCAAGAGCGTTTAGGTTTCATTCCGGCGCCACCAGTAATCAGTACTTTTTGAATAATTTGTTTCCCTTTCTTTCTAGTAAGAAGTTTTAGAATAATTCTACCACCAAAGGAATGAACGAGTAAATCTACATGGTCGTCAGGTAACATGGAAATAAAGGCTTCAACAGCATCAGCATAATCGTCTATACTCCAAGCCTCAGTTGGCTCATTGGAATCGCCAAAACCTGGAAGATCGAGAACGTAACAAGATCGTAGGTGAGACAACTGCTTTGCAATAGGCATCATAACTCGACGACTACTTCCCCAGCCGTGCAGTATTACTAAAGCCTTGCCTTCTCCTACGACTTCATAAGCAATGCGTTGATTGTTATATGTGAAGTAATGTGTACTCATAATTATATAATTCTGCCAAACATCCCACTTCCCCAACTCGAAAACAAGTTGACAAGCCGAAAAATAAGTTGCTAATTACGACAAGTAATAACTAATAGTTATGAGTAAAACGAATTTTAAAAGGACTATTTTCTTTTGGGTTGATAATCTTCAAATAAGTAAAAAAGAGCGTATTTCAATAATAGTATTATTCGGATTTATTATAATTCTATGTATTGGAAATATATTCATTGATGAGAGGATAGTTCCTAGACCAGAAAATCATTCTGAAATTCTAGCAGAATTTGAACGTAGAAGTGCACTTATTGAAGAAAGTGAAAAAGAAAGCGCAAAGAAATATAATCCAGTTCAGTTATCGAATGAAAATCAGGATGAGGCAGAACAATCATTAAAGCAATCTCAGGAACCCATTAGTATAAATAATGGAAGTCTCGAAGAACTTAAAACCTTACCTGGAATTGGAAATTCGTATGCTCAGAGAATTATCGAGTATCGAGAAACTAATGGCGACTTTACTTCCGTTGATGACTTGGTTAATGTTCGTGGAATTGGAGACAAGACATTAGATAACTTAAAGCTATTCATTAAACTTTAATTTAAGGATCATGTAATGAGTAGCGCGATTTTGAAATTCATTATCCAGAATTAAACAATATGCTCTTAAATACTTACTATCTTAGAACTGTAAATTCAATAACAAAAAAGTAGATGCCAATCATTCTTTGGGCAGATGATGAAATTGATCAACTGCAATCCCATATAATATTCTTACAAAAGAAAGGCTTTGATATCGTTCCTGTTACCAATGGTGAAGACGCTGTAACTATGATCGAAAATCAGAAGTTCGACCTCGTTTTTCTTGATGAACAGATGCCTGGTATGGGTGGCTTAGAAACACTTGAGAAGGTAAAATCACTACAACCTCTTTTACCCGTTGTAATGATTACAAAGAGTGAAGAAGAAGCCATCATGGAAGATGCGATTGGCGCTAAAATTTCTGATTACTTGATCAAGCCAGTTAATCCGAACCAAATTTTATTGACTGTAAAACGAATCCTGGATACATCTAAATTACAAAGTGAAAAATCTGCACAATCATATTTAAGAGAATTTGGTAGTATTTCTTCTCGTATTCACCCTCAAACTAGATGGCAAGATTGGATTGAGATCTATAAGGAACTTTCTAAATGGCAGATTGATCTTGGTGAAGGCGATGAGGCACTGAAACAAGTACTTGATGATCAAGTCGTTGATGCTAATCGTGAATTCGGGAAATTTATAGAGCGTGAATATTTGTCCTGGCTCGACCAAAATGAAGAGGCACCACTAATCTCACAAGGAATATTTAAAAAGTACGTGTTTCCTCATATCAAGAATGGAAAGAAAACGATGTTCTTTTTGATTGATTGCATGCGCTATGATCAGTGGTTGGTATTCGAACCCTATTTAGCAAAAATGTTCGATATAGAAACTGATTTCTATTACTCAATTCTTCCAACAGCGACACCATATTCAAGAAATGCCATTTTTGCGGGTATATCACCACTCGAAATTTCACGAATGTATCCTCAACTATGGGCTCAAGGTCAAGATGAAACTTCATTAAATAGACATGAAGAAGAACTGCTTCAGAATCAGCTTAAAAGAGCCAGCATTGATATTAATTTTAAGTACGAGAAAATTCTAAATGCAGAGGATGGTCGCCAAGTTGCAGGTAAGATGAAGAGTTTTGCTCAATCGAAACTAGCAGCTTTTGTTTTTAATTTTGTTGATACATTAGTGCACTCTCGATCTGATTCGGATGTTATAAAAGAACTGGCACCTGATGCATCAGCATTCCGTTCCATTACTGAAGCATGGTTTCAGCATTCGTCTTTACTTCAAATGTTTAAAGAATTAGCTGATGAAGACGTTACCGTGGTTGTAACTACAGATCATGGATCAATACGTGCGCTAAGAGACACAAAAGTATTTGGGGATCGTGATACCGCAACAAGTTTACGTTACAAATACGGTAAAAATTTAAATGCTGAAAATGCAAATGCAGTAATTCAAATTGAGGATGCAGAAGAGTATAAACTCCCTGACATAGGTCATGCTAGTGATTACCTAATTGCTCGTGAGGATTATTACTTTGTTTACCCAACCAATTACAACAAATATCAGAACCGATATAAAGACACTTTTCAGCATGGTGGGGCTTCAATGGAAGAAATGATCTTACCGGTAGCTACTCTAAGGCCAAAAAAATAGGGTGTTGAAGATGATTAGTTCGTCTGTTGATGAGACAATTGCCCAAGGAAAAGAATTTGCAGAAGAACTTTCTGCAGGAGATGTAGTTTGTTTAGATGGTGATTTAGGAGCGGGTAAAACACACTTTGTAAAAGGAATTGCTTCGTTTTTTGGTGTAAAAGAAGAACAGGTTACATCACCTACTTTTACCCTAATTAATGAGTACCAAGGTAGTATTCCAATTTACCATTTTGATTGTTATCGACTTGAAAGTGAGAAGGAAGCGCTCGAAATAGGCGCCGAAGAATATTTATTCGGTGATGGAATTTCTATAGTAGAATGGCCACAAAAAATTGGAAACTTAATTCCTCAAGAAGCCGTTTGGATTACCATAAAACATTGTGGCGATACTGAAAGAGAAATCATTAAAGAAAAAAAATAATGTCCCTGAACGGGAAAAGAAGACTTTCATATAGACTTGACTTACTCCCGGTGATATTGCCATATCATCGTAGGGCAAAGAACGAGCTGAATACTGGCGATTTAGTCTATTATGGTCCTAGTCCAGAGTATTATGGAATTGGAGAAGTTGTTCAGACTGAAGAAAAAGTTTGCATCGTTGATTTTAGAGGCACGGGTCTTCTTGGAATACATAAAGATGAACTATTAGCGAGTTACCTAATTCCGATTCATAAATTAAATCTTACAAGCCTTTTAAAAGGCAGATGAATAAACATTAAGATTTAGGTTATTGACTTAAAAAAATATTTTTTTTGCCCCGAGTTTCTCATATTGGACGACCTTATTAATCAAGTTTTCAATATGAAGTTCACAAATAATATTCTTTGGGCATTTTTTGCCGTTCTTTTTTTTTCAAATGCATCTTTTTCTCAGCAGAGCAAAGTATTTAAACTTAATCAGTTTGATGAAAGTGAAATTGCCAAGGCAAAAGAGAGTTTAGAGAGTCAAAGATATTTTGAGTTAAACGATCAAATTTTTACAGATCCTGAATTGAATAAGGGAGCGATTCTTGAGATGCAAAAAAGAGATGGTAATATTGATAGGCTTATCATTCTGGATAAAGAAGAATATATGCCTGGTACTGTATCTATTCGTGCCTATAAAGAAGGAAATCCAAAGAACCTTTTTATAGCTACCTATAATAAAGGATCGCTTAATGGGATTTTTTATGATAAGGCAGATTCCCCAATCTATTTTGGATATGATCAATCGAAGTATAAAAATTTCATTTCATCAAAAAATCAGCGTTCTGATGAACAACTGGCTTGTACTATAGATCATAGTAAAGAACTAGTTGCTCCAGCACATTTTGAGCGCCATAATTTTGGTGCAAAACTAAAAGAGACTACTAATTCTTCTATTGCAGCCCCACTAATTTCAAGTGAAGATGACAGTGTGACCATCGATTTAATGATTGTGTACACACAAGCCGCTGAGGATTGGGCTGCAACAACAGGTTTCGTAAATATTGATGGAATTATTGCGCAATCGATGAATTTATCTCAAACAGCACTAAATAATAGTAATACAGGAATCGATATAAGGCTTGTAAATACTACTAAAACCAGCTATAACGAGATAACAGATGGAGTAAGTTCAGAAGATCGTTTATCAAGATTTACACAAAATACATCAAATCCAGTATTTGATTCTGGGGATGGCTTCGATGGCTTTATGGACGAAATACATGGGATAAGAGATGCTTCTGGGGCAGATGTAGTTTCCTTATTTGTTAAAATTGAAGATACAGGAGGATTGGGTTGGAGACTAAATACTACTGGTGGAAGTCCGTTTTTTGCTTTCAATCTAAATAGGGTTCAACAAGTTGCAGACACATATACTTTAATCCATGAAGTTGGCCATAATATGGGAAATGCGCATTCAAGAACACAGTCGTCTTCGGCTGCAGATGGAGGTGGTGGACTATTCCATTATTCGGTTGGGTTTCAGAATACGACCTCAAATTATCATACCGTAATGGCATATAATGATAATAACGCTCAAACAGAAGCACCATACTTTTCAAGTCCAAATCTTACATTTTTAGGAACAGCAACGGGAGCCACTAGCTCAACAACACCAGCAGATAATGCGAGAAGTTTAAGAGAAATAAAACGTACAGTTGCTAATTATAGAGCAACCACCCAGAATACACCAACTGCAAGTTTATTAGCAGATGTGGTAAATATTGAAATGAGCAGAGAGGATAATGCAACAATACCCTTTCAGATATTTAATAACGGTGAAAGTGTTCTAGTTTGGGATATTGACTTTGGATTTTCTGGTAATACGTTTAAAAGAGCCAATAAATCTAAAGAAACAATCTCGCCAGCTAAGTTAGACAGAATCACAAAAACAGCTGCTAATTATTCAAAAGCTGAAGTTCAAAAAAGTAAATCTGTACAAGCTGAAGAAGTAATTTATTCAACTTCATTTGAAGGTAACCAAGGCTTTGGTGTAGGAACATATGAGGGTATTTCGGAATGGAGAGCTACTTCAGATACAGATTTCATGATTTCTTCTGCAAACGCTAACTCTGGAAGTCAACATCTCAGAATAGCAGGAGATGGAAGTGATAATACAAAATTTATTAGCGCACCATTTTTTGGCTATCAGCTATTTGGGAGTTATGAAATAACCGTTAATTTTTCAGTCTCTACAACTTCAGAAACCTATGATATCTATCTGACTGATGGGAAGAATGGAGAATTCACAGCAGGTATTATCATTGCAAACCAAACTATTTTTGCAGCCGACTTAACAGAAGAAAACGAGCTTAGCTTCTTTGGAACTCCCGCTACAGTGTCACCAAACACTTACCATGAGATAAAAATCATACTTGATCCAGATAATGAAGTAGTTCGTTATATATTTAATGGCAATACGATTGCAGTAAACGGGTATCTCGGCGGTTTCAGTCCTGGAGAGATGCAATTTCTAAATCGAAATGGAGTAAGTGGCTCTACTTACGACATTGATGATGTTGAGATAAAAAAAATATCCTCTCCTTATCCGTGGCTTTCAGTTGATGGTGGGACTATTGGATTTACTTTAGAGAATGGATCTTCCAGTCGAAATCTTCAGTTTACTACCGTAGGAATTTCAGCTGGTACATACAATACTACGATGATTGTTAGAACTAATGATTCTCAAAATCCAGTATTTAATGTTCCAATTACTCTTACGGTTGGGAATGAAGTTTCGAATGAAGAAACGGAAGAACCATTCAAGTTTTCGTTAGATCAGAATTACCCAAATCCATTTAATCCTTCTACTACTATTTCATATTCGCTTGAGAATTCGGGAACAGTTCAACTAGAAGTATTCAATATTCAAGGTCAAAGAGTTGCAACACTTGTAGATGGAAAGCAACAACAAGGTGAGCATGAATTAACTTTTGATGCATCAAACTTATCAAGTGGTATTTATATATATCGCTTACAAACTGCCACTCAAACGCTTACACGTCAAATGGTTTTAATTAAATAATATGCTCTATAATAAATTGAGATTTTTACAGATTAGTATTGTCGTAGTAATTTTCGCGTTTGCTTGTACCAAATCAGAAGTACCAGAAAAAGAGAATAGTAGCCCAGCACCTGATGTTCAGGAGGAAATGATTGCTAAAATATTTGTTGATATTGAGGCTGATCAATTAGCTTCTCCCAAAAAAGGTGATGCTATTTCAGTAATGGTAGAGGATGGTAGTATGTATACACTATACATTACTAGAATTGAAGAGACGATGCCTGGAATAATCAGTTTTTCTGCAGATGTGGAGAATAAAGAAGTTGGTCAGGCTACATTAATTTTAAGAGACGGAAAACTAGCGGGATCTATAAACATGTATTCTGATGGAACTAGCTATAACGTAGCTTATGATAATGAGGTACAGCGTCACTTTATAACTCTTGTTAATCCAGAAAATAGAGATGTTTTACCAGGCAGTGAGCCTATAAGACCACCTTCTGACGGTTGATCATCAGAACAATATTATTTCGTAATCTCGCATAATAAACTCTTTTTTCTTATATAGGACTGGTTTTTAGTAGACTATTAAGTTGTTAGGGGTTCTGTATTGAAAAGATTTTTAAAAAGTCTTCTTATTCTCATTTTTCTCAGTTCATATACTTTTGTATCTGCACAAATACCTAAGTTCACTGCTACTCATTTCAATTCAGAGAATATTGGCCTTTCACATAACACAGTACTCAATATGACTACTGATGATTATGGCTTTGTATGGATTTCAACCATGGACGGGTTGAATCGATTTGATGGCAAAAGTGCAAAGGTGTATAGACATATGCCTAACGATTCAACCACTTTATCAGACAGCTTTATACATGGATTATATGTACACAAGAGCGGAGATTATTTAGTAAGCACTAGAGATGGCGGTTTAAATATCATAAATCCAAAAACAGATAGAATTACACGTGTTAATCACAAAACTCATCCCAATTCAAATATACCTAACGCTCCAATAAATGTAATTTTTGAAGATTCAAAGGATTTTCTTTGGATTGGTTTTTTTACAAATAGTATCGGTTTAATGGATTATGAAACCAAGGTTTTCTATCCAACTAATCTAGTTGAAAGCGGTACTAACAACAGGGTGCATTCAACCAATTCTATTCTGGAACTAAAAGACGGGTCTTTTATTCTATCGTCATTAAATGGAATATTTTATATACCTAGAAAAGAGTTAGAAAAATTTAGAGAATCACCTTCTTTAAATATTCAACTTATAGCGCATAGGATACCTTTTTCATATGAAAATACGTCACCAAATACAGATAAAATTTATATAGACTCTGAAAGTAGTGTATGGGTAAACATTGTCTCTGATGATCTTAGGAAGATTGATCCTAACATGTTTTCGGAGGATGTAAAAGAAAGTATTGCAAGTGGGGTAGAGAGTTCTTCAGTTAAGAAAGTATATCTCGAAAGAGGTGATTATATAATAAAAGGGCAAACAGAAGGGAATATTAAAGTTATAAACAAGAAAACAGAGAAATATCAAATTATTAAAGTGGCTGATGTTGATGGTGCGCTTGGGGCTTCAACACTTTATGAAGATGGTTATGGGAATATCTGGTTTTATACTTGGGGAGGTGGTTTTTTTAGGCTAAATGAAAGTAAAGGCATAAAGCATTTTAAGGGAGATAAAATCCCATCAACATTTATCCTTGGGTTTGAAGGCGAAGAAAATGGGATATGGATAGCTACAAATGAAGGTCTAGGTTTTTTGAATAAAGATGAAATATTTGAGAAAGTTTCTGAACGAGTAAATAATGAGTTAGGAAGTATATGGTCTCTTGAAAGAGATATGAATGGCCTGTGGATTGCAACTAGAACAAACGGTTTATTTCTTATCCCAGAACTATCAATAAAGAATAAGAACATTGAGCTTAAGTCTTTTAAAAAAGGAAGTAGTCTTTTACTTAACAATGAAGTACATCAGGTTCTCAGTGATTCGAGAGGATGGCTTTGGTTAGGATATCAAGGAGAAGGAGTACAGGTAATAAAAAACGTAGAACAATGGATTAATGGAGAACCTGCAAGTGTTTTGGTACTGAATAACAATGGAGATGAAGGTTCCATAAATAGTAATAGTATTCGAAAGATTTATGAAGATAATAATGGAAACATATGGCTTACTACTACCGATAATGGCTTTAATTATTTAACACTTTCAGGTGAGAATATTTCTGAGATTCAATTTTTTCAAAATAGTGGAGAATCAGATTTTCAAATTTCACATAAAGATGGTAGAAGTGTATTCCAGCAAAATGATAGTACTTTTTGGTTTGCTTCATATGGTGGGGGAATAACTCGATGGATTTCTGGGTCTGACCAATTACTGAACTTAAGAACAACTGAAGGTTTGCCAAATAATAGTGTTTATGGAATTCTAGGTGATGAAAATCAAAATTACATCTGGATGAGTACAAATAATGGACTTGGAAGATTGCACACTGAATCAAGTTCATTTACCAACTTTATGGAAGCTGACGGACTTCAAAATAATGAATTTAATACAGGAGCATTTTATAAATCGAAAAATGGAACACTTTTTTTTGGAGGAGTGAATGGGTTCAATGTGATTAATACTGACGAATTATCAGTTAATGAAACCCCACCAAAGGTTTACTTAACTGAGATAAACCTCTTCAATGAGAAACTAGAAAGTGATAGCTCGATACTTTTTAAAAAAAACCTTCAACTACCATACGATAAAAACTTCTTATCATTCGAATTTGCCGCATTAGATTTTGAGAACCCATATGAGAATGCATATGCTTATAAATTGAAAGGTGTAGACTTAGATTGGGTGTATTCTGGGAATAGAAACTTTGCAGACTATCCAAATCTAGAACCAGGTGATTATACCTTTAGTGTAAAAGCTGCAAATAAATTTGGAATTTGGAATGAAAATGGGGTTGCTCTGAATATTCAAGTACTCCCACCTTGGTGGAAAAGATGGTGGTTCAGGGTATTTTATGCATTACTTTTCTTAGGCTCTTTGATTGGTTTGATTCGTTATTATTCACAAAGAAAGTTGAAGGAAGAGCTTCGCCAAATGGAGTTAAATAATAAATTGAGAAATGAAAGAGAACGTATTTCACGCGATTTACACGATCATGTTGGGGCTCAACTTGCGAATATTATAACAGGCTTAACACTCATTGATAAATATTCTGAAGTCGACGAAAAAGAAAAATCAATAAAGTTAATGAAATCTCTAAAGGGTGATGCTGAGGTTACAATTAAGCAATTAAGAGAAACGATATGGGCTCTAAATCAAAGCGAATTGAAACTTGAAGGATTTATGAATCACTTGCATTCATACTTCAAAAATCAAAGCGCATTAAACGAGCAGTTACTTGTAAATATAAATGCCAATGAAGAAAGGGATACGCTACTTTCAGCTGCACAAGCATTAAATTTATTTAGAATTATACAAGAGGCTTCACAGAATACTTTGAAGTACGCAAACGCCAAAAATCTGCAGATATACTTTAAAAGATCAAATGGTAGCCTAGAAGTATGTGTAAAAGATGACGGCACTTTTAAAGGAGATAGTCAAAATTTTTATGGTGGGTATGGGATGAAAAACATGCAAAAAAGAGCCAAAGAAATTAAAGGCAGAGTAGAGATAACTACAGAAAAAGGAACTGAAGTAAAAGTAATTATTCCAATATAGCACGACGAAAGAATAGCTAAAAAATCACCAATTCGGGGTATTGGTATGTCACTAGAAATGTTCGATACTTTCTATATATAAAACATTATGGAAATAGAAAAAGATATAAAAGTAAAAGTAAGTATTGTTGAAGATCATGACATTTTCAGAAAAAGACTCACCGAATTACTTCGTTTTTATGATGAATTAGAAGTAGTATTAGTTGCAGAATCAGCTGAAATCTTTTTTAAAAAACTAGAGAGATTCGAAGACAATGAAAGACCAGATGTGATCCTTATGGATATTGAACTACCTGGAATATCTGGGATTGAAGCGACCTTCAAACTAAAGCAGGAATTCCCTGATGTTGAAGTAATAATGTTTACCGTATTCGAGGATGATGAACGTATTTTCGAATCTATAAACGTGGGTGCATCTGGGTATTTATTGAAAGATACTGCAATTGATATTGTTGTAAATTCAATAAAAGAAATTAAGTCAGGTGGTTCAGTAATTTCTCCTTCTATTGCAAAGAAAATTCTTGAAATGGTAAAGAACCCAGATACAAGAGAGAAAGAAATAAAAGAGGAAGTGCCATTTAACTTAAGTCCTGCAGAGGTAAAGATATTAGTACAAGTAGTTGATGGAAAATCAAATAAACAGATTGCAGAGGCCGTTTTTTTGAGTCCATGGACAGTTAAAACTCATATCAAAAATATCTATAAAAAAATGCACGTAAACTCGAGAGCTGCTGCAGTTCGGCTAGCCTTAATACGTAATGTAGTTTAGTATTATCAAAGAATACCTATTTCGGGTGATTTATTGACTGCTTTGAATTATTGAAATTTAGAATACCCAGTTATATCAAACTGAGTATCAATTTTCAATTACCTATTAAAAGCATCATGAATAAAATAGCTTTGCTCATCATAATTTTTATAAGCTCAGGAAGCATTGTTGCACAAGATCAAGTAAGGCAACAGATTGAAAAACAATATTTAAGTACATCTCACAAGACTTTTTTATACCAAGTTTCCCAAGAAATAAAAGATGCTGATGAATGGGCGTTAGATTTGGAATCAAGATTTAGAAAGTCAATATTTTTAGCGCCTAACTTTACTACCTCTCTTTCTACAGATACAACATGGGCATATTCAGAGTATAAAAATCTAATGGATTCGGTATATGCCCCCCAAACATTCAATAGAATATTTTATTCAGGTGATACATTAAACTATACCTTTTATAACAATCGTTATGTATTGCCTTTCGATAGTACTGAATGGATGCCTGAGCGTCTACAAACCAGCTACTTTTCCGAAAACCATAATGATAGTTCTGTAACATACTTTTATAGAAATGGAGAGTCGGTAGCTTATACTGGACAAAAATCTAGAACACCATTAGCAGCAGCTGAAGGAGCTACATATGAGCAATTCTGGGATTACTATAATCCAATGGATGGGTGGATGAAAGGATCAAGGGACTTATCATATAGAGACGAATCTGATTATGACACCCTAAGAAAGTCGTTTCAGTTTAATGCTGAACTCGATGAATATATCCTAGAATACTTACAAAGAAATAGATACGGTGAAAACTATTATCTCAGTTATAATGAAGGATATTACTTAGGAGTTTTAAACTCTAGAGATCTCCGAGAAGAAACAGAGGAATACCAATTAAGAGAGAGAGAGTATTTCGATAATGAAGGAAAAATAAGTAGTGGTAATTGGGACTTTGTAAAACTAGGTGATGGAGGGAGGTACATTTATCAAGTGAGTAAAGAATATGATAATGAAAAGATGATCTATATTGGTCAAGACAGCCTTAATTTTGAATATGCACAGGATGATTCATTTACAGAAGCAGAAGGGTTTTATTGGGATGATTCTACCTGGGTGTTTAACCAAGCTTATACAAGTTTTCAGCAAAGTCATGAAAGTGGAAAAATACTAGTTGATTCCATAATAGTATATGATGTTGATTATAATGAAGAGTCTATGCAGAATGAAATCTCTGGAATTTCCATAAAAACTGAAATGGATTATGATGATGTAGGAAATCAAATTGAAGTCAGAAATTATTCCAATATTTCAGATTCTCTTCAGTTGAATTCAAAAACAGTTAGAGTGTTCAGTGCTTTCGAATCATATGATGGTAGTATCTATTATACCCAAGTAAAACAAGAAAACTATAGGCGAGATTTTTTTACTGGGATTATTTATCGATCTAGTATAAATGAAACAGTATATGATAGTGAGGGTGTTTTTAAAGGGTATAAATATTTCAATTTTAACGTAGACGCAGACACTACTTATGGATATACAATCCAGAGAGAAGTTCAGCAAGATGGAAGTACAATTGAGGTTCGGTTTGACTGGGATTATCTTAGCAAAGAACTCGTACTAAAAAGCTATAGAATTTTTAATCGGAGAACTTCTGGTGATCAAGGACAAGGATTTAATCAAGCTCTTACGGCTACTGTTATTAATGGGCAACAAGCAATCAGTAGATCAATGAATGTGTATTCTAACTACCCTGGTATTTTCAATGATGGGCCAATTTATGCGGAAATGGGAGATACCTTAGTGTACTATATAAGTGCTAGAAACCCAGATTTAAGTATTCCTGAAGTTGAAGTTAGCAATATGCCAGCATCTGCAACATTCGATCCTGAAACACGACGCTTCTTTTGGGTTGTAGATGAGGTAGACCCATCACCAATGATGTATAAAGCTAGTAGAGGTGATAAATTTGTTACTACTGAAGTAGAGTTTATTACAGAACAATTTACTGTTGGGACTGAGGAAATCGAGAATCCAAATGAGTTTAGGCTTTCACAGAATTATCCTAATCCATTTAATCCAACTACCAACATTTCGTTTAACCTTCCATCGACAAATAATGTTGATCTAAAAGTCTACAATTTATTGGGGCAAGAAGTGGCAACGTTGATAAATGGTCGTTTGAACTCAGGAAATCATACCATCAAGTTTGATGCATCAAGACTTGCTAGTGGAGTATATATTTATCGTTTAGTTAGTGGCGAGTTCTCTCAGACCAGAAAAATGATGTTAATTAAATAATTTAAAAATTAATTAAGTAGTATCAGGAAATTGATCTATTACTTAAAAAAGGCTCAAAATAATGAAACGCAAAGTTATCATATCAACTCTCCTGTGTTTGTTACTTTTTTCTACAAGTGATGCACAAACATGGGCAACACTTGATGCGGTAGACTCCCTAATAGTTAGTGAGAGTTTATTCGGCATAGCAAGTATTTATGGAAATGATTCGAGGGTATTTATTAGTTCTTTAAAGGCGGACTTTTCAACAGGGTTATATTATTCGGATGATGGCGGAGGATCCTGGAATGAATCAACAACAAATGATAATTCGGGAAGTTATTTGTTGTTCTCGAGGAATTCGAAATTAGAGTTATTTTCATGGGGAACATCT
The DNA here is from genome assembly GCA_965212165.1 of Balneolaceae bacterium. Taxonomy (GTDB): domain Bacteria; phylum Bacteroidota; class Rhodothermia; order Balneolales; family Balneolaceae; genus RHLJ01. The sequence goes on from OZ243096.1 coordinate 928,395, forward strand.
CTACTAGGTTCACGACATATTAAAAAAAGTTTAGATAATGGATCAAGCTGGGAAATTACAGTTCCCGATAATGCTAACATCCCAGTTTTTTTTCAGGGAGCCTTTTTTTCTACTATAAGCGATACTATGGTGTTAACATCTACCGCAAGAAGTGTAGGAGTGTTAAAATCTGTTGATGGTGGTATAAATTGGATAACTTTCGATAGTTTTTCTGATGGAGATGGAAATAAAGCTATAAGGTCTTTATTTAGTTATGGCAATAATTTTTACTTATTGGCTGGCACAAATGGAGAAGGGCTATTTAAGTCACATAAAGACAGTTCTAATTGGACTAAGGTTTACCCAGAAGAGGGGGTAGGAAAAAGCCTCGACTTAGCTCTCGTCACTAAGGAAGGAAGAATTATAATAGCACATAGCTCAGGACTGGATTATAGTGATGATGAAGGTATGACTTGGACTGAGAAATCAAGAGAAGAGTTAGGAATAGGAAGTTCTGGAACTATTGCAAGAATGGCTAATTTTAATGGAGAAGTACTACTTTCAGTACAAGACGGAGGCGAAGCGGGTTCGAGGTTATTATTAGTAAATAAAGATATATCAGGAACAACAAATATTTCGGAAGGACTATTGGAGTATTCAAGAGGTACGGAATTTAATTTCATTGCAACAACCAATACTCAAATATTTGGGAATAGACTTGGAGAAACGAAAAAATTGTGGAGTTATGGTGAATCACCTACAGGAACTCCAAATGAGCTTGAGTCTGAACCCGAGGTATTTAGGCTTTCACAGAATTATCCTAATCCATTTAATCCAACTACCAACATTTCATTCAATCTTCCATCGACAAATAATGTTGATCTAAAAGTCTACAATTTATTGGGGCAAGAAGTGGCAACGTTGATAAATGGTCGTTTGAACTCAGGAAATCATACCATCAAGTTTGATGCATCAAGACTTGCTAGTGGAGTATATATCTACAGATTAATAAGTGGCGATTATTCGCAAACAAAGAAAATGATGCTAATCAAGTAATTACAATATCGAAAAGGAGAAAGTAATTTAGTGAGTTGGCTTTTCTCAATTTACCATTTTTCTATTTGGTCATAAAATACCCTTATTCGGGTATCGAAATATATAAATAGGTTTCATTATTTAGCTTGAACAAATAACTAAATAAGGGGTAGATATATCATGAAACCGTTACAAACATTACTAATTGGAGTTCTGATTTTAATATCAGGAAGCCTACATGCTCAGGAGTGGGTAAATACTTGGGGTCCTGAAGGTGGGGCAATTTTAGAGCTTGTTGAAAGCTCCGGGAAACTATTTGGTCGAACAGGTTCAAATGTTTATGAATCTGAAGACGATGGAGCTAGTTGGAAATTATATGGTGCTGATGACCTAAAAAATTTGTATCCCGGGAATTTGCTTGGCACTTCATTCGGGGTTCACTTTACTTCAGTTGATACAAAAATATCTAGTATTTTAGATGGAGTAAATATTGAAGCAACAGCTGAAGGTCTAGGACAATTTGATTTTCCATCAAAGATGGTTCAAGCAAAGGACACTTTATTTGCACTAGCTGGAACAAATTTATATAAATCTATTGATGGGGGGATAAATTGGACATTAGCTAGTACTGTTGGACCAGGAGATGCATTATTTAGCGTCGGCGATTATGTCATAACATCTTCATTCGTAAATGGTCTAAAAAGGTCAACAGACGGTGGATCAACGTTTGAGACTTTTGGACCAGCACTAGGTTTCGAATTTCTAAATTCTATAGTAGCTGTGAATGGAGAATATATTCTAGCTACTACTGGTGGGGTTTGGGCTAAAAATGTTTCAGGTGAATGGGAGAAAACTTTTTCAAACTCAGGCAGCTTTGTAAACTTAGCAAATATTGATGGCACTATATATGGCTTGAACGGAAGTGTGGGAATCGTTGATGGTCAAGTAGTTAGTTCAGCTGATGTTTATTCAAGTGTGGATTCTGGCAAGACGTGGACAAAAATTGAAATCGAGAGTGATGTAAAACCTATTTATGGAGATCATAATAAAGTAGTTGAAGTTGGTGGTAAACTCTATGCAACTGCCATACAAAAGAATAACCCATTAGTATCAACAGACGGTGGTTTGAATTGGAGTGAGCTCGGTAAAAGTGGGCTTAAAAACCCCCCAATTAGAGGTATGTTTCCAATAGATGGTACTCTCTATGTAACTACAAATAGTGGCGTAGGTGTTGCACAATATGGAGATGGAGTTTATAAGTCCACTGATAATGGAAGCTCGTGGTCACAAGTGCCTATTGACTTACCCGAAGGACATAACGGATCGTTCTACACAGTTAGAAAAAATGGCGAAAATATATATGCTTCATCATATGCTGGACTTTTTGTGAGTGCTGATGGTGGGGACACATGGTCGGTTTTGGTCGGAACAGAAGAATGGTACATTAGTGATATCCATTTTACTGATAATTTATGGATAATGGCCGGTGGAGATGGATTTTCTCGAGTATGGACTTCAAATGATGATGGAGCTACATGGACAGCACAATATCAAGGTATTGGCGCAGTTTTTGAAAGTATACATGAAGCTGAAAGTGGGATTATTATTGGTTCTAACACAACACTAATAGCAAGCTCACAAGATCAGGGTTCAACATGGCATTTCGCAACAGCCGATAGTGGTTTAAGTTTATTTGGAGGAGGCTATTATCACATTGGTTCAGTAGGAAGTGTAATGTTTAGTTTGCCAATAAATGAAGATAAGATCTATAAGTCGGTAGATGGTGGCAAAAATTGGGAGCATGCCTCAGATTTGAATGGATTGACAAGCGTTAATTTTGACAGGTTATTTTCATACGATGGCGCGTTATATATTACAGGATCTACAGTAGCTTTTATAGATGGCGTGATAGTAAACGCACATGCTGTTTATAAGAGTTTGGATGGAATCAATTTTGAAAAAGTTATTGATTTAGATGCTGTACCAAATGGATATCCAAATTCAAGGTTCGCCTTTGATGGTGAGGATTTATATTTAGCATATAATGGAGCCCCAATATTTAGATACACTTCTGATGATGTTGGGACAGCAAATGAAGAACAAATATATGGAAGAGAAGAATTCGTGTTAGCACAAAACTACCCGAATCCATTCAATCCGACTACAAACATTTCATTCAACTTACCCGAAGCAGGTAATGTGACTCTAAAAGTATACAATATGCTTGGGCAGGAAGTAGCAACATTGGTAAATGGAAAAATGGCAGCGGGTGTACAAAATGTTAATTTTAATGCTTCTCAGCTTTCAAGTGGAATGTATTTATACAGAATTCAATCTGGTAAACACACTCAAACTAAAAGAATGATGCTGATTAAATAATCTGCTATGACTTCGGTGAGGTAGTATTTATGGCTTTTAATACTACTTCACCAGTCATTTACTATCCTTTCATTCTGCTCAAACTTAAAGCGCTGAGCATCCAACCCGGCAGGTCTTTCTTTGGATCTCTTTTGGTCATATCCACGAAGAGGCCTATTTTTTTTGCAATAGGTACTTTGTGTGTTTCAACAAATTCAATGAGTGTTCCATCAGGATCTTCTATATAAGTAAATCTTCCAGCAGCTTCTCCCATATCAAAACTGTCGGCGCTATCTACGGTAAATTTAAATCCAGCACTTTCGCATTCTTCTTTTAAGGCATCCATTCCCTGTACATCGAAACAAAGATGGATAAATCCCAGGTCGCCCCAAAAACGATTTTCAAAAATTAATTTAGGCTTTCTTCTTCCATCTAGACACTGAATTAGCTCGATTTCTGTGGGCCCAAAAAGTTTGCTAAATCCCCCTTTTCTTGGTTTAGAATGCCGAAGTAATACACGGCGATATTTTTGATCACCAGCTGGTAACCCTTCAAAATCGGAGAATGAATCAGATTCATCATAAACAACTTCATCATATCCTAAAATATCAGAATATAGAGTCATAGACTTTTCAATATCAGTAGAACCAATTATTGCCCCAGAAACACCGCCAGTAGTTTTTCTTTCTTTCTTTTTGAACCACCCGAGTCCCTTTACAACATTGAAGATATTTCCATTTAAATCTTCCACAAAAAAGTTAAGATCTCCTGCAGGGTTTTCTCTTAAGGATGTAAGAACCTTAAGTCCAGCTCCATTGAATTGTTCGTAGGTTTCTTGAACATCAATAGACTTAATCTTAGCAATATTTATTCCTAAATCACCAATTCGTGGGTCAAAATTAGGTGCTACTGGAGTACGACTTGTGTATTGCCAAATCTCAAATCCACCACCACCTCTCATACTTAAAGTAAGAATTGCTCTACGATCATGAGGTTTTCCGCCAGTATATGGAAGCATCAAATCGGCAGTTGCGGCATCGTCGAATACTTTAATATCCATTCCAAAATATTTACGATACCATTCTGTAGCTTCCTCTACATTTGGGTTTCCAATCCCTATTTGTTGAATTCCAGCAATTACTTTTTCCATGATTGATTGAATTTATCTAGATGAATATTCTTTTATAAACTAAGAAGAAAATCTTTAAAGCTCGAAGTATTGTACTTCGCCATACCTCTTTTTTCCAATACTATATCTCCATCTGGAGAAATAATATAGGTTGTTGGAACCACTGTGCTATTATAAACACCCGGCTGTCGGCCAGTAAGAAAGTAAACCGGCATGGTGAACTCTTTTCTTTCCATAAAGGATCTAGCTTTTTCTGGATCTTCATCTAAAGAGAGCATTACAAAAACGATATTTTCTTCATTAGACATGTCTTCATATAAGTCCTGTATATTCGGCATTTCGGCAATGCAAGGAGGGCACCATGTTGCCCAAAAGTTTAGGAAAATAGTTTTCCCTTCGAATTCCTTTAATGATGTGCGATCACCATCCAAGGAAATTAGAGGCATATTGAAATTCGCTTTCTTGATATCTGAGACATCAATTTCAGTATTTGGCCGAAGTATTCCAGTGGACAGAAGAACTCTTTGAAGCCCTCCAATAACTTCTGTATGCAAGCCAGTGATATAGAGTATGCCAAATATCCCTAGAATTATTCCCCACTCTTTAATGGCTTTTATAAACTGGTTAGGTGATTTATTTTCTAGTTCGTCACTCATTAAAGAAAAGAAGCAATTTCATTTAAAGGTTTTTTAGATATATCAGGAACTTGAACTTCTTTTTCTGGATAACCAACTACAAGTAATAAGAATGCTTTTTCATGAGAAGGACGCTTCATAATCTCATTTAAAAAGCCCATTGGGCTTGGAGTGTGTGTTAGTGTTGCAAGGCCTGCATTATGAAGAGCAGTTATGAGTATTCCAGTTGCAATTCCAACAGACTCTTTCACATAATAATGCTTTTCCTTTTCGCCCGATTCAGTTAAGTGATAGCTTTGTGTAAAGATTCCAATTAAATATGGTGCCTTCTCTAGAAAAGGTTTGTGCTCATCTGTTCCAAAAGGATGGAGGTCTGCTAGCCAATCTTCAGGTGCGCGCCGATGATAAAATTCGCGCTCTTCTTCTTCAGCAGCTTCACGGATTTTAGCCTTTATTTCAGGATTTGAAATAACAGCAAAATGCCATGGTTGTTTATTTGCTCCGTTTGGTGCAGTTCCAGCGGCAAGAATACACTGTTCAATTATTTCACGATCAACAGGGCGATCAGAAAAATCCCGAACGGTTCTCCGGTTCTTTATCAATTGATAAAAATCCGAAGCACGTTGCTTCATTTCCTCATTAGAGTATTCTTGATAAGAGGTTAAAGGGATAAATTTTGGTTCTTTCATCAAAAAAGGAATAAGTAAAAGAGTTACTATGGAAACCTATTTACTTATTTACTTATTACCAACTGTTACTTTAATTCTAAAGAATTGAATTAACTCTCAAGCCGTATCATGAAATCTAACCACTCTTTTTGTTCCATAAGTCGTTCTTGATAACGAGGTCGTAGTTCAAGCTCAGAAATGGAATTTATCCAGTTTTGGGCAAGAGTAAATTCATTAAGATATATGATACGGTCAATGAATAACTCATAGATATCGAACCAATCTTCATTCTTTTGAAATGAATAAATTTGTTTAGAATATTCTTTTAATAAATCTAGTTTATTAATCTCAATAGCTTTCTGAATGCTCAAAAGTTGATTCGGTAGATTAACTACTAAACTATCTGGAGGAGATAATACCTCTTGATATCTAATTGAATTAAATACGCTCCAGTTCAAAGTGTCTTTTCGCATTTCAAAAGAGTATTTGAAAGACCTTGAGATATTATCGGGTAGTAAATTCCATGTTATTTCTAATTGGTTGTAAGCTTTTTCCCAGTCATTGTTTAATGCAAAAGCATCCGCCTTTAAAATGCTAAAAGTTGGAATGGAATCAGTAGAATCAATAGCATTAATAACTTCATCATACTTATTAAACCTCAGCTGATATTGCACCCATTTTTCTTTGATGGTGAGGTTATTGGGAGCCATTTCATATAAGCTGTTTACAATTGGAAAAGCTTTTTCCCGACGATTATTAGTTTCATATAACCGAACCTGATCCCATAACTCCATAATAGGAGTAACCATATGTGGGCAGCTTTTCTGAAAAATCGAGCGCTGACTAAAAATAAATTCTGAAACTTGTTGATCTACAGAATCAATTTTCATATCAGGTAATGAGCGCCGCCAACCGGTAACAAGACTATCAAATGTTACTTGATATGCTTCTTCAAAATTTGAACTTGGATATGCTTCTTTAAAATTGGAAACAGGATATTCTTCCAAGAGATAGCTTACAAAAGAACCTGCTGTTGTGTAACTAATAGATCCAGCACTGAAATAAAATCCAGAAGTTGAAAGTGAATTTTTCATCTGTTCAGTAGATGGATAAGGGGGTGCCGCTGACAAAATTTGGTCCAGTGTTGATTCGGATGAAGCATCTTTTGCAATTCCTTCTGCAAGTCCTTCAACTAGCCCAATACTCCAACTTCCATTAAAAAGGGAGTTTCCAAATTGTTTAGAAATCACATGAACAAGTTCATGTTTTAATACAGCATTTAAATGTTCTTTTGCTATATGCAGCTGATCTTGTTCCAACCAAATGGGGACGTAGCTGGTAAACTTTGCTCCTACGAGTTCTTTCTTCTCCCAAGCACTCGAATATAAATAGCTTTCAATTTTTCGTTCCTGAGGATATTCGACTTCTAATTGCGTAACAATTTGGTCAAAATGGAATTCATGTTTCAAAGCCCAGTATTCAATTTCTTGGGCAGTAAAGAAATCCTCAGAGTAATAAATATCAAAGTGTTCAGTTTGGTATTCTTTAAGCTCATTCTGAAGAGTACTTCTTGGAGTAATTACTCTAAACTTAGACATCATAGAGTAAGCAAGAATCAAAATTATGATGGATGACAGAACTATCAATTTAGTTTGAAGAGATTTTTTCCAATCAGGTGCAAACCAAAGAATGAGAATCCATAGAGCTGTCATTCCTCTAAAGTAGAAAAGACTTCCAGTCACGCGAACTGTTTCGTCATAGATTGGGCCAGGCCAAGCTCCCCAAACATGATTGAAAAAATAAACCTGTGGAAGTGTTAAGAACTCAATAATTAATATGCCAACAGAGATAAAGAGTAAAGTAAAAATACTAAGGAAAGTTGGAAAAGGAGCCGTTAGTTTTCTATAAAAACGACCAATAGATACACCAAAAAATACACTCGGGAAAGGTACTAGAATCCAAAACCCTACTCCATCCCAACTAAGACAATCTGTAAAAAAAGAAAAGAGCAAAAGAGGTAGCCCAAATAGGTAAACACCGAGTAGTACTTTTAAAGTCAATAAATAATCACTTTTTAAAATGAGTCTACTTGATGCAATTCCACCCCAAAAACAGCCTAAAGTTGCTGCAATAAGTGCAGACTCAAAATGGAAGTCACCAAGTAATGGGACGGGGATTAGGAGGCTTCCAAATAAAAGAGGAAGTAAATATTTAAGAGATTTCTTCAAAAAGAGTTTTAAGATTTATGAATTAGTAGATAAGGAAATATCAGATTCCTTTTCAACTTATCTATTCAAACCAATTCAGCTGCCGAAAGTACCCAGTAGATAAGCCAAAATTGAATTGGTAGGCGTAGAAGAGTACCTAAAGTAAATAAAGTGACACCTTTCCTCATATAAGCTTTTCGAAACATGTCAAAATTAGCTGGAAATATTGCAATTAGTAGCAATACTAAACCCCAGGCAGAGAACGTTTTTGAAAAGGGAAGCATAATTCCAATACCTCCCAAAATTTCAAATACACCACTCCAAAATACCATGGCTTTATGATGCGGAATATAACCCGGCATAATTTTAAGGTACATCTTAGGCATAATGAAATGTAAAATGCCTGTTAAGATGAACATTCCTCCGATTACATAAACATGGTTAGATATATCGGAGAAAAAGGTGAGCATTTACTTTTTGAACATTGCGGTGAGAACGAAGAATACGTTTTCCTTTCGTTCCATTAATCGACGAGAGAAATACGGAAACCAATCGGTACCAAATGGTACGTAGACTCTTGCTTTATAACCAAGCTTTGTGAGATCAACCATCGTCTCTTCTCGTAAACCATAAAGCATTTGAATCTCAAAAGAGTCTTTTTGAATCTTTTCTTCAGCAGTATAGCTACGTATCCAATTGATTATTTCATCATCATGAGAACCAAATCGAGGAAAAGAAGTTTCTGCTAATAAAATCTTTGCGCATTCTTTATATGCTTCTCTAATTGCAGGCATATTTTGATGCGCCAATGCAGCAGGTTCCTTATACGCCCCTTTAACTAATCTAATATCAGCACCTAAGCTAGCAAGATGCTTAATATCATCTATACTTCGAAAGAGCATAGATTGAATCACAGTTCCCACATATTTACTACCATACTTTGCATGTGCTTCTTTAAATATATCGATAGTGATCTGAGTGTAGTCACTTCCTTCCATATCTATACGTACAAATTGATTTTGCTCTTTTGCAACATCAAGTAATTTAAATAGGTTTTCTTTGCAGTATTCAGAGTCAATATCTAATCCCATCATGGTTAGCTTGATGGAAATGCTACTTAGAATATCATGATTTTTGATACCGTTTAGTAGGTTTATATATGAATCAACTGTTTCATCAGCAGCTGCTTTATCGGTAATATTTTCACCCAATAGATCCAGTGTTAGATCTAGGTTTCTACTATTTAAGTATTGAGCTTTTGATATTGATTCATCAAAAGATTCTCCAGCAACAAAGCGCTTAGCAAGTACAAAAGGTAGTTTCATTAATGTGTCATTTAATTTGGGTGCAATAATACGGAATACTGACAATCTCTTCCTACATAGAAATTCTGTGTAACGTTCGAAATCTAAGCAAGTGTAACTGTTAATTGAAACTAACCTGAGAGTGATACGTACTAAGCTCTCGTTAACTAATGAGAAACCCATGAAAGCAAAAGCCAATTCTATCAAATACTTAGTTCTGTCTAATTTTTTTGTTGTAGTATTTGTATTAGCCTCAAATGTATCTGTAGCACAGGAAGCTTATTTAACAGAAGATTTCGCAGTCTCTGAAAATACAAAAATAGAAGTTAGAACTTCTGGTGGAAGTATTGAACTAATAGGAGAAAACTCAGATGAAGTTCGAGTTGAAATGTATGTACGTAAGAGAGGTCGCGAATTAGATAGAAGTGATACAGATTTGGATGATTGGGAAATCAGAATAGAAAAAGAAGGAAATACGGTGTACGCGACTGCTAAAAGAGAAGGAAGAAATTGGGGAAACAATAATATTAGTATCTCTTTTAAAGTATTTGCTCCAAATAAGTCTGTTAGTGACTTAAGAACCAGTGGTGGAAGTATCAGTCTCGAGAATTTAACAGGAGATCAAATTGCAAGAACAAGTGGTGGGAGCATACAAGCAGAAAACATCAATGGTGAGATTCAACTTAAGACATCTGGTGGAAGCATTACTCTAGCTGATATTGATGGGTTTGCAGAGGTGAATACAAGTGGCGGTAGAATAAGAGGAGAGAATATAACTGGCGGGATTGATGCTAAAACTTCAGGCGGATCAATTACACTTGATAATATTTCAGGAAATGTAGAAGCAAAAACAAGTGGTGGATCAATTGATGCAGAGGTGATAAATCCAGATTCATTCATTGAACTTAGAACCTCTGGTGGAAGTATCACTATTACAGTTCCAAAAGATTTAGGGTATGATTTAGATTTAGGCGGAAACAGAGTCCGTGCAGATTTATACAACTTTCAGGGTGAGTTTGACAGAAATGATATGGAAGGAACTATGAACGGAGGAGGAACAAAAGTTTCAGCAAAAACCTCTGGTGGCTCCGTCAACTTAAGATACTTATAGAGTAATAGTACTCCGAGATTAGTTAGTTACAAAGCCAAAAGGCGAGGGATGATATCCCTCGCCTTTTTTTCTTGAATGCCATTCTCATCAAAAAGCGGTATTTTTAGGGGAACAAAAAGAACAAAAGAGTATTTATATCTCATCAGCGATTTAATTAATGGAAGAAAAGGAACGACCGAGCTTTGAAGAAGCTTTAAAGGAACTGGAATCAATAGTGAAACAACTGGAAAATGATGAGATTACACTTGAAGATTCTGTAAAACTGTACGAGAAAGGATTAGAATTATCCAAATTTTGTAGTGAAATTCTCGATCAGGCTGAGCTTCGTATTGAACAAGTAAATGAAGCTTAACTAAGAAATTAAGTTTTTTGACTATGTCGAATATTACAAACCTTCCAAAACCAGGCCCGCTTTTAGGGAACATTGATTCTCCAGCTGATCTTAAAAAATTAGCTCCTGAACAATTACAAGATGTTTGCGATGAGCTACGTGATTATATCATCGATATAGTTTCTGTATATGGTGGGCACTTTGGCGCAAGCCTTGGTGTAGTAGAATTAACTACAGCACTTCATTATGTATACAATACTCCAGAAGATAAAATTGTATGGGATGTAGGACATCAGGCATATGGCCATAAAATTCTTACTGGCCGTAGGGATAATTTTTATACAAACCGTACCTACGGTGGTATATCAGGTTTCCCAAAACGCTCAGAAAGTGAATATGATGCTTTTGGTGTAGGACATTCATCCACATCAATTTCTGCAGCGCTTGGCATGGCAGTTGCCCACGACCTTAATGGGAAAGACAATAAAGCGATTGCCATTATTGGCGATGGAGCTATGACTGGAGGGCAAGCTTTTGAAGCCCTTAACAATGCTGGCGGAATGAAGAGTGATATCCTAGTAATACTTAATGACAACAGGATGTCGATCGACCCTAACGTAGGTGCTCTTAAAGAATATTTAGCGGATGTAACCAGCAGTCGCACTTTTAATAAAATGCGTGATGAAGTATATGATTTACTTGGGCATTTTAAATCTGCGGGGGAGAAAATGCGTAAAATTGCTTCCCGACTTGAATCCGCAATGCTTGCAGCACTAACACCAGGATCATTATTCCGTTCTCTGGGTTTTAAATATTATGGACCTATGGATGGTCATGATGTAAATGGTCTAAGAAAAACGCTAGAAGATCTTAAGAGTATTAAAGGACCAAAGCTACTTCATATTGTAACTGTAAAAGGAAAAGGGTTTGCTCCAGCAGAGAGAGAGCAAACAAAATGGCACGCACAAAGTAGTCCATTTGATAAAATTACTGGTGTTTCTTTAAAACCTAAATCCACAATAAAATCTGCTCCAAAATATCAAGATGTATTTGGAGATGCTCTGCTAGAGCTTGCCGAAAAAGACGAGCGAATAGTTAGTATGACGCCAGCGATGCCAAGTGGTTCAAGTCTTTGGCCAATGATGAATCGTTTTCCTGAAAGAGCTTTTGACGTGGGAATTGCAGAACAGCATGCCGTTACTTTCGCTGCTGGTTTAGCTACAGAAGGCAAAAAAGCATTCTGCGCAATTTATTCAACATTTTTACAGCGCGGTTTTGACCAGTTAGTACATGATGTAGCCATTCAAAAACTACCTGTAGTTTTCTGTATTGATAGAGCTGGTGTAGTTGGTGCAGATGGCCCAACGCACCATGGAGCCTATGATACTTCTTATATGCGTTCAATTCCGAATTTGATTATTTCGTCTCCACTAAATGAGCAAGATTTACGTGATATGATGTTTACCGCTTCTGAATATGATGAAGCTGCTTGGGCAATTCGATATCCTAGAGGGGCCTCAACAGGTATGGAAGTTCGTGATGGTTTTCAAAGCATGGAAATTGGTAAAGGAATCTGCCTTCAAGAAGGCGAGCATGTTGCAGTACTAAGTTTTGGTCCAATTGGAAAATATGTAACTGAAGCATCAAGCATACTTTCTATAGAAGGAATCGAAATTGGTCATTACGATATGAGATTTGCCAAGCCTATTGATGAAGAATTACTTGATGAAATCTGCCTGAAATATGATCATATAATAACTTTGGAAGACGGTGCTAGAATGGGTGGCTTTGGTAGTGCGGTCGCCGAATATATTTCTGAGAAAGAAAATAGACCTACCCTCAAAATTATGGGTCTTCCAGATCGTATTATCGAACATGGTACTCAAGAAGAATTACATACTGAAGTGGGTATTGATGTGGATGGAATTATCGAAAATGTGAAAACAGTCCTCATCAAAGCTTAGTATTATTGGGGATGAACTACACCCTATCCGATTTCGATTTCCATCTTCCAGAAGAACTCATTGCTCAATCTCCGGCGCACCCAAGAGATCATGCTCGTTTATTAGTTTATGACAGAACTACAAATAAAATCACTGACGATTATTTCTATAATCTCGGGAAATATCTCCATCCTGAATCAACACTTGTTGTAAACAATAGCAAAGTTGAGAAATGTCGCTTAATGTTCGATGAAGGGAAAAGAGAACTCTTTGTTACCTCAGTTAGAAATAATAATACCATAGAAGCTTTGGTTCGACCCGGAAAAAAGTTTAGAGTTGGAAAAGTAGTTGAGTTAGCAAATGGAGTAACAGCAACAGTCACTCATATTGCAGAAGATGGTCTTAGAACTATTATTCTTTCTCATGATTTAGATGCCCCAGAACTAGAGCCCTTCAAATACACTCCATTTCCACCTTATATAGAACAAGATGAGTCACTGGCTGGAGAATATCAGACAGTGTATGCAAAAGATTTAGGAAGTAAAGCGGCACCAACAGCAGGACTCCATTTCACGGATGAACTTTTAGAAAAACTCCATCAACAAGGAATTCAGAAATCTGAGGTAACTTTACATGTTGGATTAGGCACATTTGCCCCTGTTAAATCCGAAAAACTAAATGAGCACGTAATGCATAGCGAGTGGTTTCAATTAGATTCAGAAACTGCCCAAGAACTTAATAACGCGAAACACATAACAGCTGTAGGTACAACAAGTGTTAGAGTGATAGAGTCGGTATCAGATTCAGCGAACAACTTTAAACCAGGAAATGGCGATACTGACATTTTCATAACCCCAGGCTATAGGTTTAAATCAGTGAATTCTTTGATTACAAACTTTCATTTACCAAAGAGCACCTTGCTCATGTTAGTCTCTGCCTTTATGGGTTTTGATGAAATGCACCGACTTTACCAACATGCGATTAATCAAAAGTACAGGTTTTATTCTTTTGGGGATGGGATGCTAATTTTATGACTCAATTTTTTGTAAAAACATCGCTTATAATGAGTTATCAGTGTAGCTATACGAACTAAAAAAGCGTTTTTGTTGAGTTTAGATTTTGCTGAAATGTTTTTAACACAAAACGTTACCAAATCACCTTAAAAAATTAGTATCTTTATGACCTTTGAATGAATTGTTTCAACAATGTGTTGGCGATTCTCAAAAGGGTGCAGTTCAATATTTGAATTGTTTCCAATCAAACATACAATAATCGATTTCTGAATTAATAATGTCAGACGTTATAAAGATTAAGCGCGGTGTTGATATACATCTAGTTGGTGAAGCAGAAACTACATTTGCTTCTTCAAGTTCAGTTGAAACCGTAGCCATAAAACCAAGCGATTTTAATGGGGTCCGATTCAAGCTTTCTGTAAAAGAAGGTGATGAAGTAAAAGCTGGAACCCCACTCCTATTTAATAAAGATGATGAGCAGATTAAATTTTGTTCTCCAGCCAGTGGAGAAGTAGCTCAAATCGTTCGAGGGGATAAACGAAGGATTCTTGAGGTAAGAGTTCTTGCCGATAAGAAGACTAAATACGAAGATTTTAAAGCAGCCGACCCTGTAACTCTAGATAGAGAACAGGTAATCGAAAAAATGGCTGCTTCTGGATGTTGGGCTTTTCTAAAGCAACGGCCATATAATGTTGTAGCTCAACCTTCAAAAACTCCGAAAGCAATTTTCATCTCAGGATTTGATTCAGCTCCTTTAGCTCCAGATTTAGGAGTGTTATTAGAAGGAAATGAAAAAGAATTTCAAACTGGGATTAATGCTCTTGCAAAATTGACATCAGGTCAGGTTCACTTAGGTCTTAATGCTCAAAGTCCTGCCGGTCGCGTTCTTTCAAGCGTTAAAGGAGTAAAAGTCTCAAAGTATGAAGGGCCTCATCCTGCCGGACTAGTAGGTGTTCATATTGCAGAAAACGACCCAATTGATAAAGGCGATACTGTATGGACAATCAATCCAGAACATGTTGTGATTATTGGTAGACTATTCGAAGAGGGAAAATTCGATGCTCGTATCAACATAGCAGTTACTGGCTCGGAAGTATTGGAAGCTAAATATCACTCAACCTTAGTTGGTGCTGCATTAAAAAGCTTTGTTGAGGGCAATATTACTGAAGGAGAAAATCGAATCATTTCAGGTAATGTGCTTACAGGTACCAAATCGGATGCAGAAGGATACCTAGGTATTTATGACCGTCAAGTTACAGTAATACCTGAGGGATACGATCCTGAATTATTTGGATGGTTGATACCAAAACCAGATAAATTTAGTATCTCCAGAGCTCTCCCGTCGTGGTTCCAGCGTCAGTTAGGAAAAGTGACTTACAAACTCAATACGAACCAACATGGTGAAGAAAGAGCATTTGTAGTTTCTGGTCAATATGAGGAAGTGTTTCCTTTTGATATCTATCCAGTTCAGTTAATCAAAGCGATCATGATTAATGATATCGAAGCAATGGAAAATCTAGGGATTTATGAAGTAGTTGAAGAAGACTTTGCACTTTGTGAAGTTGTATGTACTTCAAAAATTGAAGTTCAGAAAACAGTTCGTAAAGGGCTCGATCTGATGAAAGAAGAAGTAGGTTAGTGACAATTAATAAGGCTGAAGTTAACTAATGAAAGTAATACACGATTTTTTAGAAGAAAATATTAAACCAAATTTTGACAAAGGAGCTAAGTTTGAAAAGCTGTGGCCAGTATATGATGGCTTTGCAACTTTCCTATTTGTTCCTGGTCATGTTGCTGAAAGTGGAGCTCATATTCGTGACGGTATTGACCTGAAGCGAACTATGAATACTGTGATTACAGCGCTTATTCCATGTCTTCTTTTTGGGATGTGGAATGTAGGTTACCATCACTATAATGCACTTGGCATGGATGTAACATTCTTTGATCAGTTCCTGTTTGGAGCAATCAAAGTTCTTCCAATGGTTATCGTTTCTTATGGAGTAGGTTTAGGAATGGAGTTCCTTTTTTGTGTGATCAAAGGTCACCAAATTGAGGAAGGGTATTTAGTAACAGGGATGCTAATTCCTCTAATTATGCCCGTAGACTTACCTTTATGGATGCTTGCTCTTTCCGTAATCTTTGCTGTAGTAATAGGTAAAGAAGTATTTGGCGGAACGGGGATGAATATTTTTAATCCGGCGTTACTAGCTCGGGCATTTGCTTTCTTCGCATATCCAACTTGGATGTCTGGCGATAAGGTATGGATTAATACTTCTTTGGCTGAAGGCCAATCTGTAGTTGATGGATATTCTGGTGCAACTATTTTAGGTGACTTAGCAACAACAGGTTCAACCTCATACTCGCCATTAGAAGCATTTATTGGATTAATTCCAGGTTCAGTGGGAGAGACTTCTACTTTGTTAATTTTGTTAGGGGCAGGATTGTTAATTTTCACTGGAATTGCTAGCTGGAAAATTATAGTTAGTGCTGTAGTTGGTGGAGCCACAATGGGTGTTATCTTCAATTTAGTTGCACCATACGCGATTTCACCAGAACAACAAGCGTTTATGGCAGTTCCATTCTGGCAACAAATGATTTTTGGCGGATTTGCTTTTGGTGTGGTTTTCATGGCCACTGATCCTGTTTCTGGATCACAAACAGAGCGAGGAAAATGGTTCTATGGATTCCTGATAGGCTTTTTTGCAATTATGATTCGAGTATTTAATCCAGCATATCCTGAAGGGATTATGTTAGCTATTCTATTTATGAATACGATGGCACCTCTTATTGATCATTATGTAGTTGAAGCTAACGTCAAAAAACGATTAAAAAGATTAGCTCTTAAAACAGCGGGTGCGTAATTATGGATGTAAATAAAAATAGTTATACGTTTATATTTGCTTCTATCATGGTTGTGGTAGTAGCGGCGGCTCTTTCATTTGCAGCTACTTCATTAAAACCTGCTCAAGAAAAAAATGTTGAGCAAGAGAAGATGCAGAATATTCTTAGCTCGATTGAAGTTGAAGCCTCAAGAGAAGAAGCTGAAAAGCTTTATCCTGAATATGTTAAAGAAGCTTTAGTTGTAAGTGAAAGTAGACTTCAAGATGGAGTTGATGCTTTTGCTGTTGATATGGCAAAAGAAGTTCGTAAGCCAGTAATGGAAAGAGATGCTCCGCTATATATTGCGAGTAAAGAAGGAAAAACTTATTTCGTAATTCCATTAAGAGGTCAAGGACTTTGGGGTCCAATTTGGGGGTATATTTCTCTAGAACAAGATCTAAGCACTATTTATGGAGCGGTATTTGATCACAAAGCAGAAACTCCAGGACTTGGTGCGGAGATTAAATTTCCAATGTTTACCGAGCAATTCAAAGGGAAAGAAATTCTGGATGAAAATGGTGAATTAGTTGGAATTGATGTTCGTAAAGGAGATGCAGAGAAATACAACGAGGTTGATGGAATCAGCGGAGGAACGATTACTTCTGATGGTGTTGAAATAATGATTGCTGAAAATCTTCAAGCATACATCCCATTCCTTAAAGAATATTTGAAGTCCCAAACGGCTTCAGGAACTGAATTATAATTTATTTTAAACGCTGCAACACTTAAGTAAAAAAAATATGGCAGAAGTTTTAGAAAAAGACGTGCAAAAAGAGCAGCTTATTGATAAGCAGCCTAAAGAGCCTCTTTTCAGTAAGAAAAATAAAAAGTTACTAAGCGACCCGATGAATGATGACAATCCGATTACCGTACAGGTACTAGGAATTTGTTCAGCGTTAGCGATCACAGTAAAGTTATACCCAGCATTAGTAATGTCGATATCGGTATTATTTGTAATGGCTGCAGGAAACGTAATCGTTTCCCTGTTAAGGAACTTCATTCCAAACAGGATTAGAATTATTGTCCAACTTGTAGTAGTTGCAGCATTGGTAGCATTAGTTGACCAGGTTCTTAAAGCATATGCATATGACGTTTCAAAAGAGCTTTCAGTTTTTGTTGGATTGATTATCACCAACTGTATTATCATGGGTCGACTTGAAGCTTTTGCTCTTGGCAACGGAGTTTGGAGATCCTTTCTTGATGGAATTGGAAACGCCTTTGGTTATGCGTGGATATTACTGGTCGTAGCATTTTTTAGAGAACTATTAGGTTCTGGCGCACTATTTGGAATGCAAGTAATACCTGACAGCTGGTACATTGCAAACGGTGGCTTTTACAGTAATAATGGTTTTATGCTTCTTCCCCCGATGGCATTAATTACTGTAGGTATCATTATTTGGGTACAACGTGCTCGTAATACTAAATTGATTGAGGACTAGTCTAATGCAAGAACTCGTTAATATATTTGTAAAAGCAATATTTGTCGAGAATATGATCTTTGCCTATTTCTTAGGCATGTGTTCTTACTTGGCAGTTTCAAAAAAGGTTACAACAGGTGTTGGTCTTGGATTAGCAGTAATATTTGTACTTACTGTTACGGTACCAACTAACTACCTACTTCAAAACTTTGTATTGAAAGAAGGAGCATTAAGCTGGATAAGCCAAGATTTTGCAGAGGTTGATCTCAGCTTTCTATCATTTATTTTATTCATCGCGGTTATAGCTTCGATGGTTCAGTTGGTAGAAATGGCAGTAGAAAAATTTGCTCCAGCTCTTTATAGCGCACTTGGGATATTTCTTCCTCTTATAGCTGTAAACTGTGCTATTTTAGGTGGATCTCTTTTCATGCAGGAGAGAAATTATGCTAATATAACCGAAGCTACTGTATTCGGTTTTGGTAGTGGTATCGGTTGGTTCTTAGCAATTGTAGCAATCGCAGCAATTCGCGAAAAAATTCAATATTCAAATGTGCCAGCTCCTTTAAGAGGACTAGGAATCACATTTATCGTAACTGGCCTGATGGGTATAGCCTTCATGTCGTTTATGGGTATTAAGTTATAAATTTTATCAAGTAGAGTTTTAAATCATGATTTTTGCAGCAACAACGTCAACAGTAATACTCGCCAGTGTAGTCGTATTCTTCTTGGTGATTATTTTATTGGTATCATTATTACTAGGGGCAAAATCAGTTCTTGCACCATCTGGCCCGGTTAAGATTAGGATCAATGGTGAAAGAGAAATTGAAGTTGAATCTGGTGGTACTATCCTTAGTACCCTTGGTGACAATAAAATCTTTTTACCATCTGCATGTGGCGGGGGTGGAACTTGTGTTCAATGTGTATGCCAAGTACATGAGGGTGGCGGAGAAATTCTTCCAACTGAAAAACCTCACTTTACTAGAAAACAACAGGCTGAAAACTTTAGACTAGGTTGCCAAGTGAAGGTGAAGCAAGATATGGATATCCAGATCCCAGAGGAAGTATTTGGGATTAAAAAATGGGAAGCTACCGTAGTTTCTAATTACAATGTTGCTTCGTTTATCAAAGAATTCATCGTAGAAATTCCGGAAGATATGGATTACGAGGCTGGTGGATATATTCAGATCGAAATTCCTCCATGTGAAGTAGATTATAAAGATATCGATATCACCGCACATCCAGAAGAGCATCCTGGTGAGCTAGATAAGTTCAAACTAGAATGGGATAAGTTTGGACTTTGGGATCTTAAGATGAAGAATGACGACACAATAGAACGTGCATATTCCATGGCTAGCTACCCAGCTGAAGGCCGTAAGATCATGCTTAATGTACGTATCGCTACTCCACCATGGGACAGAGCTAAGAATAAATGGATGGATGTAAATCCTGGGATTGCGTCATCTTATATCTTCAATCAGAAGCCTGGTGATAAAGTTGTTATTTCAGGTCCGTATGGTGAGTTTTTTATTAAAGAAAAGACCGAAAGCGAAATGCTTTATATAGGTGGTGGAGCAGGAATGGCCCCAATGCGTTCTCACCTTTATCATTTATTCAAAACTCTTGAAACAGGTCGTAAGGTTACTTATTGGTATGGCGGTAGATCAAAAAGAGAATTATTCTATTTAGATCATTTCAAGCAACTAGAAGATAAATTCGACAATTTTAAATTCTACATCGTTCTTTCAGAGCCACTTGAGGAAGACAATTGGGTTGAAAAGAAAGACATGCAGGATGAAGATGGTGATGGTTTCCTTGGGTTTGTTCACCAAGCGGTAATAGACCAATACCTAGTTAAGCATCCTGAGCCAGAAGAAATAGAGTTCTATTTCTGTGGACCTCCATTAATGAACCAAGCCGTACTAAAAATGTGCGATGATTGGGGAGTCCCAGAAGAGAACGTAGCCTTCGATGATTTCGGAGGATAGATTTTAAAAGCCCTGCACATAAAAATTGTGCAGGGCTTTTTTGTTTAAAAAAATATAAATCATGAAAAAATCACTTTTCCTATTAATAGCCTTCGGAATTATTCAGACTTCATGTGAAACTGAGAAAGAATTAAGATTAGTTGAAAACTCTGGATACGCTCAAGGATCAACTTATCAAATCAAATATTTGACATCAAAGAATCAAGATTTTGAAGACGAGATTGAATTCATCTTTCAAAGAATTGACAATTCAATGAGCACTTATTTACCCACTTCCCTAATCTCGGAAGTAAATAAAGGTGGTGTACAAGTAGAAGTAGATAAGATGTTTTTAGATGTGCTAAATCGTTCGATTGAGATAGCAGAAGAAACGAATGGTGAGTTTGACCCTACAGTAGGTCCTTTGGTTCGTCTTTGGGGATTTGGGTTCGATGAAATCAGAAGAGACGTGGATTCTGAAATGGTAGAGAGAGTTAAATCACAAACTGGTTATAACAAAATCGAAGAAGTAAATCGTAGAGTTATGATTCCGGAAGGGTTCTCACTTGATTTCAATGCAATTGCACAGGGATATACAGTTGATGTAATAGCTGAATATCTAGAGGGTCAGGGAATAGAAGGATATATGGTTGAAGTTGGGGGGGAAGTAAGAACCCGTGGATTTAATGATAAAAGAAAGCTATGGACAATTGGGGTAGATAAACCGCAAAACGATATTGATAGCAATGATCGATTTCAATTTATCCTAGAGTTGGATAATTCTTCGTTAGCTACTTCAGGAAATTATAGAAAATACTGGGTAGATGAAAAAACAGGTACTAAGTATTCACATACAATAGATCCTAAAACTGGAACGCCTGCAAAGAACCGACTACTTAGTGCTTCTGTTGTAACAAGCTCTGCGATGGATGCTGATGCCTATGCAACGGTTTGCATGGTGAAAGGTGTAGAGGCTTGTATTGAGTTTTTGGAGATGAAACCTGAGTTAGAAGGCTATCTAGTTTTTTCGAATGATTCCGGAGATTGGGAAGTGTATGTATCCGATGGATTTCAAAATTTTATAAAAGAATAATCAGGCGACAAAAGGACTAAATTCTTCTTTAGAATTCTTCTGCTCGTCGCTTTTACACTTTTGACTTGGTAAAGCTCCACATAAGCTACAAGCTTCTCCTTCTTTATTTAAAAAAGGGCTGTTACTAGCGCAAGTTCCAGAAAACTCACCGCCTTTTTTCAACAAGATTTTAACTGCAATTCCAGCAAATCCAATTCCAACTAAAGTAATAGCTAATACAGTTGTTAATAAAAAAGTAGACATAATAGTGCTCCCTAATTAAGAACCTAAAGTTCGGGATTTATATAACTAACGGCAATAAATGATAAATAATTTCAGATGCGTCTGATTCGAAGTATGCCTATATTTGTTGCCCTCTGTAGAAAAGAAAGTCCTTAATCTAGGAATCTTTTTTAAGAGTTTAATGCACCCGTAGCTCAACTGGATAGAGTACCAGGTTTCGGCCCTGGGGGTTGGAGGTTCGAACCCTCTCGGGTGTACTAAAATCAAAAGCCACTTTTTTAAAGTGGCTTTTTTTATTTAAGAAAGGCGTCTCCAAAATCTGCTTTATAAGCTTTTCCGATGGGGATCGAGTTGTCTTGTATATGTATGAGATTACCTTCAACAAAATCGATCTTATTCAAATCAATAATATAAGATTTATGAACACGCAAAAAATTCGAAGCAGGTAGTTCCTGTAATATTGATTTAAGTGTTTTGTAGAAAGTTAACTTTTGAGACTCAGTCGTTAACGTTAAGTAGTCTCCTTTTGCTTCGATATAAAGAATTTCAGAAAAGGATATTCTATAGATCTTTCCATCTGCTTTAACAGTTATAAATTCATCAGTACGTTTTACGGAATTTTGATTTTCTACTTTATGAATCGCTTTCAAAAAACGTTCAAACGAAAATGGTTTTAGTAGATAATCGACCACATCAAGCTCATAACCGTCTAATGCATATTCAGAATATGCCGTTGTTAAAATAACTTTTGGTGGATTTTGAAGACTTTTTAATAAACTTATACCAGAAAGCTTTGGCATATTGATATCTAAAAAAATTAAATCAACGGACTCAGTTTTTAAATAATTATATGCACTCAATCCATCTTCAAATTCTTTAAGTAAGGCAAGATTCGGAACATCTGATATATATTGCCTAAGAATGTCTCTAGCTATTGGCTCGTCTTCTACTATAATGCAATTGATACTCACTTAATATCCAATTTGAGTTCAAGTTCGAATCTGGAATTAGCCTCTTTGATTGATAGATTGTGCTTTTCAGGAAAGAGAAGTGATAGTCGTTTTTCCGCATTTGAAATCCCGGTACCAGATGAAGTTTTTTCCAGCGGCATAGATGTGCTAATTGAATTTGATGTAGTTAAAGTAAGAACACTATCAAAATACTTAAGTGTAATTAAAATCCTATCCTGAAGTTCTGAAGTACTACCATACTTAAAACAGTTTTCAATAAAATTAACAAGTAATAATGGGGGAAGTTTAATATTTGAAAAGTCACCTTCGGTCTTAAAAAGTACTCTATTCGGATTAGAAAGTCGTTCCTTTTGAAGTTCAATATACTTTTCTAAATACTCCACTTCATCAATTAAAGCTACCTCTTCTTTATTCATATTTTCGACTATATATCTCAGAATATCGGATAACTTTAAAATCATATGTGGTGCTTTTTCAGATTTTTTTAGAGCCTCACCGTAAATTGTATTCAGATTATTGAATAGAAAATGTGGATTAATCTGAGCTCTTAAAGCCTTTAATTCACTTTTAGTATTCTCCTCTTCAAGTTTCGAAAACTTTAATTCGGTTTCTTTTCTATTGAACCAAGTTTTGGATAACTCAATAAGTGTTGAAAAAAGAACGTAGACACTCATTATGCCAAGTATTTCCAACATACTATATAGTGCTACAAAGTAGTAATCAGGAAAAATGAGACTAGCAAAATATCCAAAAGAAAAACTATATAAAAAGTAGGTGAGTCCAAACCCGGGTATAAGGATTAAAACTAAGTAAATCCAAAATCCATATTTACTTAGGATATTGGGAATGAGGTGGTAAATATTAAGACATACTATGACAATAAATGGAATATGGAATAGAAAGGTATAAATGATATCAATTGTTCTAATATCATCTGTTTGCGAAAATAGTCGTAGTGTTATGAAGAAAGAAATTGTCCAGAAAATGATATTCTGGACAATATTTCTAGCTAAAGTTTTATTAAAGCGCATTTTTACTACGAGCTAAAGTTTTAGGATCATCAAATGCTTTTTCATCGTTACTATACTTTGTAACAAACTTTTGAAGCTCTTCAGTTGAGGCTGTAATTAAAATTTCATTATCGCTTGTTGTATTAGATACTTTCTCATGCTTTATTCGAATCCTATTGTTCTCAATTAGCTCTTTAATCCAAGAATCTTTAAAGAACTCGATACTAAGCTCTGATTCAACTATACTAAGCTTAGAAAATGTATGTACTGGGAAAAGGTGTGAATTTGCAAAACTTGTAGTTACACTAACATCAATAAGTTCAAGGTCCATAAAATAATTTCCACCGAAAGATCCTATATGACCAAAGAAAAAAGAACTATCTATTCTAGAATCGCTAAACTCCTCTAAAATAACTAGGTAAGAATTACCTTCCATTTCACCACTATCTTCAAATGAAATACTCCCTTCAGTATTATCATTATTATAATCGAACTGTATTTCATTATTCAAGTCCTCAAAATTCCGAGTATCATGAATAAATGTCCATCTGTTTTCATCGTCTTCCCATCTTCCTTCTAGCCCATCTAGTAAAATAGCATCTTTGTCGGTGACCAATGGATGTACAGATTTCAGAAAACATCCAGTTAATAGTAAAATGGTAAAAACTGAAAGAGTGATATAGTGTAGAATTGATTTCATTTAATTTGGGATTATTTATGATTTCAATCCAAAGAAAAGGGGATTTAAAGACAGGAATAAATATTTTCGATAAACGACACCCTTTTCTCGGTAAACGAATCAAATTTATAATCAGGAAATAAAAATAGACTTAAAAGTAAAAAACTAGTTTACTTGGTTATTGAATCTATCTCGTAACTCCTGAACATATATTCCAATATCATTTCGGAGTTCAAAGAAGCGGCTATGAAACTCTTGGTAATCCTTTTTAGATATAAAAGATTTACCCTTAATTGAAGGTAAAAGTGAAAGGCATAAATTTGCACAAGCTAAAGCTTTCTTAGTATATGCGATATTTGCACCAAGGTAATCAGCCTCGAATCCAAATGAATATCCTCCAGCTAGTTTAGCTCCAATTTTAAGAGCTTCGCCCACGTATTCCTGATATACTTTAGTATGAGACTTTGCTGATACACTTTCAGCCCACCTTAACACGTCTACAGCTAATTGCTTAGACTGATTGTAGATTAGTAGGTTGTCGAGTGAGCCATAATCTGATACAGCAAACTCTTCACTTAATGATTTCCATTCTTCACCTTCATCAAAATCATCACTCTCTTCGAAGTCAGAAAGGTCGTCATCATATCCGAATAAGAAATCATCTTCGTCGTCAAAATCATCTTCATCATCCCATTCTTCATCCTCTGGGAAATAAGCTTCATCTAAGAGCAGCTCTTCTTCAACATAGGCTTCAAACGCATCATCTTCACTAAGACTTTCTTTTAATAGAGTGACCCATCGAGGGATATTTCCCTTAGGATCTGAAGAGATAAATTTTCGAAGTTGATCACTTTTCTTCTCAACTTCATTAAGGTGAGATTCCCATTTGTGTTCATCCCAAAGCTCATCGTTGGATCCATCAAAGTGCATATACGACATTTATAGATGGTTAAGGTTTACTATAGAAACGAATTTCATTTATTGATTGCAATAGAAGGTGGAAAAATAACGCTTTTTGTGGATAAATAGTTATCCATTATGAATTAATTTTAAAAGATTCAGAAAAATTAGAACGCTTTTAGTATATTTGATCAATAATGTTAACGTTAACATATTAATAGTGTCTATGAAAATCTTTAAAATAATTCTTATTGCATGTGGCATATTGCTTTACTCAAATTTAACAGCACAGGAATTCTATTATGGAAATGATCTTTCATATGTAAATATGATGGAGGACTGTGGAGCTAATTTTAAGGAGGGTGGAGTTGCAAAAGATGTCTACCAAATTTATGCTGATAATGGACATAATTTAGTGCGTTTACGACTATGGGTTGATCCATTATGGCAAAATGAAATTCAACAGCCCGACGGAGTAAAAAATCAATACAATGATTTTGAAGATGTAAAAGAGGCAATAAAAAGATCGAAGGAAGCAGGAATGAAAGTTCTGTTGAATTTCCATTATTCAGATTTTTGGGCTGATCCAAAAAGACAGGTAATACCTAAAAGATGGCAGAAAGTAGCTAATAATACGGATGCTCTTGCTGATTCAGTATATAATTACACTTTTAAAGTACTCAGTTTATTGGATAAGGTTGGTTTAATGCCTGAACAGGTACAGGTTGGAAACGAAAATAATTCAGGAATGTTAGTACATTCAAATATTGGTTCCGTAGAAAATGATTTTGAAGTTGGAGGAATAATTGAAGGAGGATGGGCGCGACAAGAAAAGCTTTTTAATGCAGGGATAAAGGCTGTAAGAGATGTTTCCGAAAACTCAGAGATTAAAACTAAAATAGTACTTCAATATGCTGGTGTTGGGGAAGACCTTAGAAGGTGGTTTAGAAACATTAAGGATTACGGAATAATAGATTTCGATATTATTGGGTTTTCATATTATATAGCATGGCATGGTAGTAATATTTCAGAAGTAGGTGAAGACATTAGATATTTAGCAACATCCTACCCTGAAAAGGAGATCGTAATTGTAGAAACAGGGTACCCATGGACTTCTGAAAATTTTGACTCAAATGGAAATATTATCTCAACAGTAGATTCGAGTTATATACCTCTAAGCCCTGAAATGCAAAGAAAATATTTAATAGACTTAAGCAAGGAGGTAATGAACTCAGGAGGTCATGGGATTATTTTTTGGGAATCGGGCTGGGTTTCAACAGCTTGTAGAACACCTTGGGGGCAAGGTTCTTCTCATGACCACGTTACATTTTTTGAGCCTAGAGAATATAATTTTATTAATGAAGGCGGTGGTGATTGGCCGAATCCTAATCATTACAAAAATTAAGAAATATATTTAATCGAAGTATAAGCAATGAAAGAGTCGGTATTAATAATATTGAGTATCCTATTTATTTCGCAAACTCAAGCCCAGACGAGTATCGAAAATTTTTATATAGGGAATGATCTTTCATATGTAAATATGATGGAAGATTGTGGCGCTGATTTTAAAGAAGGGGGTATTTCAAAGGACGTGTATCAGATTTATGCTGACCATGGAAATAGATTAGTACGTGTTCGATTATGGGTTAACCCAAATTGGCAAAAAAATTTAGAGCAACCTGATGGGGTAAAAGAAATATATAGCAATTTAGAAGATGTTAAGGAAACCATTCAAAGAGCAAAATCTGCAGGAATGGAGGTTCTATTGGACTTTCACTATTCCGATTTTTGGGCAGATCCTGGTCGACAGGTGCTGCCAAATAAATGGTACATAGCAGGAACTAATGAAAATACGTTAGCTGATACCGTTTACAATTATACATTCAGGGTGCTTAATAATTTGAATAATGAAGGTCTATTACCTGAAATGGTTCAAATTGGTAATGAAAATAATAGCGGTATAATGACACATCGCTCAATGAATAATGAATTTAATGGACAGGAATTTTTAAGTAATAACTGGGGAAGACATGCAAAGTTATTTAATGCAGGAATAAAAGCTACACGAGATATTTCAGATTCAACTGAAAAAGACATAAAAATTGCACTTCATTATGCTGGTGTTGGAGGCGGGCTTGAATGGTGGTACGGAAATGCAATAAGTAATGGTATTACCGATTTTGACATCATAGGATTTTCATATTACCCAGCCTACCATGGTAGCAGTATCTCAGGAGTAGGTAACCAAGTAGCAAGATTAAAAAATGACTATCCCAATAAAGAAATAATTATTTTAGAAACGGGTTACCCTTGGACTAGCCAAAATTTTGACGGGGCTCCCAATATTATAACTGAGATTGTAAATGAATACACACCACTGAGTCCAATAGTACAACAAAGGTATTTAGTAGAACTTACAAAAGCGGTAATGAATGCAGGTGGAAATGGGGTGATTTTTTGGGAATCAGCATGGGTTTCAACTTCTTGTCGAACTCCTTGGGCGCAAGGTTCTGCACATGATCATGTTGCATTTTTTGATTACCCAGACAATAATTTTATTGAACTTGGTGCTGGAAATTGGATGCAAGCCTATATATATGAAGATATGCAATCGTTGCAAACAGTTTTCAGAGTTGACATGAAAGACGAGGATATTTCAAACGGAGTATACTTGGCAAGTGATTTTGATGGAAATGGAGAGTTTGAGCTAGACAAAATGCATAACGAAGTCAACAAGCGATATGCATTTACAAAATATATAAGTCAAGATAATACGGGTGAATTCTTCTTTATTAATGGTAATGATCTCTTAAACAGAGAAGTTGTCCCGGAGAACTGTTCAAATAGTAATGGAAATAGGAGCTATGAAATAAATAGTGATAATCTTCTCTATGATTTTATTTGGGGAACGTGCGATAGAATTTCTGATAGCGGATCTCAAACTGAAGAAATTAAAGTAACCTTCGCTGTTGATATGACAGGTATAAATGTAAGTAACGGCGTCTATGTTACTGGCGACTTTACGGAAGACTCTGGTGGAAATTGGAGTATAGAACCAATGGAGAAAGTAACGGGTCAAATCTATAAGTATGAAGCAATAGTTGCTCCAAACACTGAAGGTGGGTGGTATTTTTTAAATAGTAATAGCTGGGGAAATCGTGAAGTTGTTCCCACAGAGTGTGTTGGTTATTATACTGCGGATAGGGGTTATTTTATAGAAGATGAGGATATAATTTACGCATATGAATGGGGTTCTTGTAATACATTTGAATTAGTAGATGTATCAGTAAGTGAAGAAGAAGAGGTTCCGAAAAATATCCAATTGTTTCAAAACTACCCAAACCCATTTAATCCAAGTACTTTAATAACTTATGAAATAATTAAAGCTTCAGTAATTGAGTTGAGTTTATTTAATATGCTTGGACAAAAAGTTATGACAATAGACTCAGGGTTTAAATCGCCTGGGAAATACCGTATTGAGTTAGATGCTGGAGACTTACCTTCAGGAAATTATGTGTACAGAATTGTAGCAGATGGTTTTACTGAGTCTAAACAACTAATGCTGTTAAAATAGACTATTTGATTATAATCTTTCTAAAACACCAACAATAATTTGAGTGAGTTTTGGCTCAGCCATAGCTGCAGCTTCTAATACATCATCAAGACTAACAGGTTCAAGTGCGTCTGGGAAACACTCATCTGTTATTACAGAAATACCAAGAACATCTAAGCCCATATGTACAGCAGCAATTACTTCAGGAACTGTACTCATTCCAACAACATCGGCACCTAATTGCCTCATGAATCGATATTCAGCTTTAGTTTCAAGAGTTGGCCCTGAAACCGATAGATAAACGCCTTTATGAAGCTTTATTGCATGATCTAAAGCTACATTTTCTGCTGTTTCAATAAGGCGCTCTGTGTAAGGCTCGCTCATATCAGGAAAACGCGGACCAAGTTCATTATCGTTAGGTCCAATGAGGGGATTATCGCCAAGAAAATTAATATGGTCGTTAATTATCATGACATCACCGCGGCTAAAAATCGGATTTAATCCTCCGCATGCGTTACTAACCATTAAAGTTTGAACTCCTAGTGCCTTTGCAACTCGAACAGGAAAAGCAATTTGTTGCATGCTGTACCCTTCGTAATAATGAAAGCGACCTTGCATTGCGACTACAGCTTTACCACCTAATGTACCGAAAATGAGTCTTCCAGCATGGCTTTCAACAGTTGAAACTGGGAAATGAGGAATTAAATCATAACTAATGGTATGAATTGCATCAATCTCTTCAGCCAATTGACCTAAACCAGTACCTAGTATTAGTAAATACTCAGGTTGAAATGATGTTTGGTTAGTTATGAACTCAACGGCTTCATCACGTTTTGTTCTAAATTGTTCTACGGTATCAAAAGCCATAATTAGTGTATAGTTAGCTAATAGAATGAATTGAGGAAGTGTTTAATCTATCTCGTCTAGGATGTCGTTTAAGCGATCAGAACCTGGAGGAAAACCATTGTCATGTTTGGCTACTTTTTCTTCATCTTCGCTTTCATGTTCTAGATTTTCAATTTCGTCTTCATCAAACGCAAAACGTGATTTATTTAGTTCCTCTTCATTATTGGAATCTAAAGCGTCAGTTTCTTCCGCAGTCACTTCACTATCAGAGTCTGAAGCTATGGTTTCTTCAATTATTTCATCGCCATCTGAGTTATCTTCAACTATTTCTTCAGCAATCTCTTCGACAACAGGCACTGCATTAATTGCCTCTTTAACTTCTTCATCTAAAGGAAGAGTAAAAATGCTCATTTCATCTTTCGAGAATTTATCGATAGAGCTTTTTGCATTATCTAGATAGGAAGAGATTCCAGATATAATTTCGTCACGTCGATCAAGTAAACGCAATATACTTTGACGAATATGTGCTCGCTGTTGGTTTGCTTCTTGAATTATACCTTCAGCGTCCATTTGAGCTTTATCGGTAGTGTTCTTGGCTTCAAGACGAGCATTGTCCATCTTTTGAGCGACAGATTCTTTTGTAGTCTGAAGGGTTTCATGAAGAGCTTCTTCAACTCGTTCATAATGCCGAACACGATCTCCGAGCTTCTCAATTTGATCTTCAAGCTCTTTATTCTTGGTTATAAGATGTTCGTATTCATTAGATACGAGTGTTAGAAATGCTTGTACATCAGCAACGTCGTAACCTCTTAATGACTTCTCAAATTGCTGTTGTTTTATTTCAATAGGTGTGAGTTTCATAATAAGTGTTCTAAAAAGTCTAAAGCTTATTTAAAATAACACTTATTCGTCTAACATGTTCCTTAGATTACTCTTATCATCGGTTTTTGATGAAGTACGTACTTCATTATTTTCTATAGTGATTTCACCAAGGGAATCTGGCGATTCTTGAATGCGAATTTTTTCTTCTTCAATTTCAGAAACAATAGTCTCTAAGTTAGTAATACGCCGCTCTGTTGTTTTTTTGAATTCACCTAAAGCTTTAAAAAACTGAGGGTTAATATCTCCTGATGAGGCAGAACCTTTCCGGTTTATCCAAGCTTTGATCAGGCTAAATACATTATGTAAAAAAAATCCAGTTAACCCAATTCCTAATACAATAGCGACAAAGCCGAGTATAAATTCTTCTTCTTGCATAATATCAGTTCCTTACTTTTCCTCTGTTGTTACCTTCATCAGGATCATTCTTAATTTCAATATCTTCAATAGTAATGGATGGCTTAGAAGCTTCTTTTTTTGATAGCTGATCTTCTAGGTTTTCGACACGCGCTTTTAAACTGAATATCATTTTGCGAAGCTCCTGTGACTCTTTGGCGCTCGTATAGCGCTTTTCTTCCATCTTCAATTCCTTTTCTTTAAAGGCGTAAAACATTCCGCCAAGTGGAATTAAAATTCCTGCAATTGCTACAATAGCAAACCATGGTAATCCAAAAAACATAGTGCCCAAAATTTTGTGTTAAAAGCCAAAGTGGGAATCATTACGCAATTAATCAAACATAGTTTCGAGAACCAAATATTGAGCTTCCAACTCTTATCATTGTTGCACCTTCTTCAATCGCAATATGGAAATCACCACTCATACCCATTGAAAGTTCAGTTAAGTTGATATTCCCTCCATTATAGGAAGTATGTTCAATCATTGTATTTCTAAGTAAAGCAAATTCATGCCTAACGTCTTCTGGATTGTCTGCAAATGTAGCAAGTCCCATCAGACCTCTTACTTTAATATGAGGTAGTTCTTTAGCGCGTTCTAGAATAGATGGCAATGAAGAAATTTCACAGCCACTTTTTTGATCTTCACCGCTAATATTTATTTGAATTAAAACATTTATAATTCTCTTTACTGATTCTGCTCTCTTATTAATCTCGGTTAAATATTTTGCTTTTGAAACAGAATGAATCCAATCAACCCGATCGGCAATATATTTTATTTTATTTGATTGCATAGTTCCAATCATATGCCATTCAATTCCATTGAGTTCGATTGACTCCATTTTATCTTGAAGTTCTTGCATCCGATTTTCTCCAAAATGCAGTTGATTAGCACCGTAAGCCGCTATAATTGCTTCATTTGGTTTAGTTTTGCTAACAGCAATTAAGGTTATTTCTTCAGGATTGCGCCCACTTTTTTTGCAGGATTCTTCAATTTGAAGTCGAATTTGATCAAGATTTTCAGATATAGAAGACATACTCATAGAAAAATGTGTTTTAACTTGTAATTATAAGTTATCAACATAAAGATAGCCTTTTATAATTCGCTAATAAGCCTTATTTTTGGGAGCTCAAAGAAGACGTAAAATATATATCGCTTGATACAGAACTTCTACTTATTCATACATCCTTTGTCCGGCTACTTGCCTAACATAACTTTTAAAGAGTTAAGATAGAGTGGCAACTAGAATCCGACATATCTCTACCTTTTTGAATCAATGGGCTCCCCCAAATGTCAAATTGGACTACGACAATGTTGGATTACTCGTAGGTGATCCAGATACTGAAGTTTCATCCATTCTAACATGTCTTGATATAACTGATGAAGTTGTTGCCGAAGCTATTGCTAAGGGCTGTGAATTAATTGTAGCACATCACCCACTCATATTTAATAAAATTGGATCTATAAATCCAACAAATGAGCAGGGAAAAATTATTTATAAACTCATCAAGAATGATATCGGCTTATTAGTAGCACATACCAATCTTGATGCTGCACTTGATGGTGTCTCTTTTGTTCTAGCCAATATATTAGGCCTTGATAATTTGTCATTCCTTGATAAAAGTTATACGATAAGTAGAAGAATTAAACTTGTAACTGCAGAAGAAGATGCAGATGCTGTTCTTAAGATTTTAAATTACTATTCTGCTGAAGAAGCACATTATTTTGAAGTCGAAAACCGTGAACATGGGTTGAAATGTTTCGAAGCAATTATCGACAAGCATCATGTTGCAGCGCTTCGTGCTGGCCTAAAGAAAGAAGGTTTATTGAAGGCCGGATCATTTCAAGTAACGGAGCTTGCTTCTACGTCACAAAACTTTGGAATGGGTGTTATTGGTGAATATCCTGAAGATGGTTTAGCCAAAAGTGAATTTCTTCACCTTGTTTCTAAAGCACTGAATGTTAGATCCATTCGATATTCAGGTGATACCGAAAGAATAAAACGAGTTGCTGTTTGTGGCGGTACTGGAATTTCCCTAAAAAAAGCTGCTATTAATGCAGGTGCACAAGCATTCGTAACTGCCGATATTAAGTACCATGACTACTTTACTGAGAAAGATAACTTTATTTTGGTAGATGTAGGACATTATGAGAGCGAATTTCCAATAGCTGAAGCCCTTAAAAATGAGCTATCAGACGCCTTCGAAGAACTTACCGTTTCCATCACTCAAACGGTGACCAATCCAATGAAAATTTACGTTTCTGAGATTGAACCACAACCTATTCATACTAGCTGACCACTCATCCATGAAAGAAATACTCCAACAATTAGCAAACTTACAATATATCGATAGCAGAATCGATGAAATAAAACAATTGAGAGGGGATCTTCCTGAAGAGATTCTTGATATTGAAACTGATATAGCTCGAGGAGAAGCAAAGTTAGGGAAGCTTCAAAAAGAGCAAACGGATTTGACTATTGAGCTTGATAGTCTCAAACTTGAGATTAAAAGCTCTGAAGAAAAAGTAAGTAAGTACGAAGATCAACAACTTACAGTTCGAAATAATCGTGAATATGATGCATTGACTAAAGAAATTGAAGTTCAAAAGCAGATAGTTGAGAATTCAACTGCACGTATTATCGAAGTAGAAAAAAGAATTGAGGAAGTAGGACCAGAAGTTGAAGTTGCTCAAACTGAATTAGATCAAACAAAGGCATTATTTGAGCAAAAACAGAATAGTCTTGAAAAGGTAATGAAGTCTACTCAAGATGAAGAAGACGTGCTTACTAAGAAAAGAGATGAAGCCCAGAAGCTTATTGATGAGCGTTATATGCGCAATTACAATCGCCTAAGAAATGGGTTGAATAATGGCATTGCTGTTGTTGCAATGGATAGAGGAGCCGCACTTGGAATGGCTCTCCCGCCGCAGACTCAAGTTGAAGTTCGTCGAATGAATAAAATCATTTTCGATGAAAATAGTGGTAGAATTGTAGTAGACCAAGCGTTCTTTGATAATGCTAAAGAGCAATTAACTATTTAAAAACTTGTGATCAGCACAAAATTGATTAAAGGGAATTCCTGATGGGATTCCCTTTTTTATTAGCTTTCTGCCATAATACTCCATTTCTCTTTCCTTTCATAAAGAGAAGACCTCCAAGAATAAAATCATTAACTAACATAGAGGTCCTCCTTCACGTGAAGCAGGAGATAGTGGAGGTCGGAATCTAACTGAAGAAATGTTACCTTTAATGCAGGAAAACTGGGTAATCGCTCCGCACCTTTGTGCGGGGAGGAAAGTCCGGACACCAACAAGTACCACGCTCAACGATCCCTCGGGCGTAGTTGAGGCTTGGAAAGGGTGACCTTTCTAGGATAGAAAGTGCAACAGAAAACAAACCGTCCGCCATTGGCGGATAAGGGTGAAAAGGTGAGGTAAGAGCTCACCGCTCTTAGGGCGACCGAAGAGGCACGGTAAACCTCGTGGGGTGCAAGTTCATGTAGGTGGTTAGGCTCCTCTTGTAGTGATGCCACCGGGTGGGACGCACCAGATAAATGATTGCCAAACCACGTTATGCGTGGGGAACAAAATCCGGCTTATAGGTTTTCCTGCAATACATGGAAACCCCGTCCCAAAAGGGCGGGGTTTTGTTTTAAAGATTAATCTTAAAACTTCCCTTTAGATTGCGATCCATATCTCGTTTGGTGTCTTTCTCTTTAATGCTTTCTCTCTTATCGAATTTCTTTTTACCACGAGCTACTCCAATCAATACTTTAGCATAACCAGCTTTAAAGTAAATTTTTAGAGGAATAAGTGTATTCCCTTTTACTAAAGTGGCCTTTTCTAATTCACGAATTTCTTTTTTATGAAGAAGTAACTTTCGTGGTCTTCGTGGATCGTGATTATTGTAAGAACCTTGTTCATAAGGCTTCACATATAATTCTCTTAAAAAGACTTCATCACCTTGAATAAAAGCGAACGCATCAGTAAAACTTGCCTTCCCTTCACGAATAGACTTTACCTCTGTACCTTGGAGAACTATTCCAGCTTCATAAGTATCCTCAATAGCGTAATCGTGTCGCGCTTTGCGGTTCTGGATGGTCGGTGTATTCTTGTTTTCGGACATTGGTTTGAAAAAATGACAGAAGACGAACACAAAGAATTCTTTGCTCTTTTGTCATTCGTCGTAGTTCAATAATTAATTAAATCTGGAAACCGAGTTCTTTTAACTCAGCTATAATGGTTTCATCAGGACTTCTATCAGGGAACGTAGAGTAGATTCCTAATATTTGCTCAATTTCAGTGATTGCTTTTTCGTTGTCTTTATTCAACTTCAATACTTCGACATATTGAGCCAATGCTCCATTCATCTTATCTCGCATATTGGTAACATTGGAATCTCTGTATTCAAGAAATAAACCGTAATTAAGATATACTTTCTCTTTCAATGTATTTACTTCATCAGATGCTTCTTGACCTTCAAGTATAATTAAGGCGTCAGAATACATATCCTTCTCTATAAGGGCGTCGATCTGAGTAGAAAGATTTTGAGGTTTATCTTGTTCTTGGGCACAAGCAATGGTTAAGAGCAGGATAAGTGCACATGCAATTCTTTTCATGAATAGATTATTTAAATGATAATGGGTTCAAACTTATACAAAGCACAAATATAAGCATACTTAACCAACCTAGCACTTTTCTTGTTGGGGAAAGTGGTTGTTCAATTAATACTGGAGGGTGTTCTACTTTTACAACAAAGGCAATAAAAATGGACCAAAAAATCCAAATAAACGAAGATTGGATATCGCCATCTTCTCTCATAAAGTATAAATACAATCCAGAGCTTATAATTGAAGTAGGTAGTAAAGAAGCTACCCAATACTGATCTCTATGAAATGCTTTTTGCATGATCAAAAATAGAATTCCAATCCAAATCAGCCATGTAACCATGCCAAAGCTGTTATCAAATCCTTTGCCTAATAGATAATCATGGAGATAAGGAACAGCTTCAATACCCGCTAGAATTGTTATAAATGCAAAGAAGAGTCGCGCTACTATTTTATGTCGTTTATAGCCAATAAGTGAATATAGAATATGCCCACCATCTAACTGACCAACGGGCATAAGATTTAGTGCGGTAAAAAAGAGTCCAAACCATCCAGCTAGTAAAAAAGGGTAATGTTGTATTTCCCAAAGTGGAGGGGCATTTTCAAATAAAGAAGAAAGAAAATTATAGAGTGTAGTTCCTCCAAAAAAGAGAACCATCTGACCATCTTCAACTCTTGGTTCGTCTGGGAATTCTCCTGTTGTTTGATAACTCTCAACTACATAATTATGGTCACCAAATTCATTCAAGAATGTTATATCGGGAAGAGTGCTAAATCCAATAAATAGTATAATCAAAGAAACTACAAAACCAGCTAGTGGACCAGCAGCGCCAATATCGAAGAGTTTTTTTGTGTTATGAATTTGCTCTTTTATTCTGATTACAGCACCTAATGTGCCAATACCAACAGGAATCGGAATATAATATGGGAGGCTTACCTTAACTTTATGGTATACTGCCGCAAAATAATGCCCAAACTCATGAAAGGTCAGAAATCCTAAAAGAAGGGAAGCAAATAGTACTCCTCGCAATAAACCTTCTTCTGATGTAGGAATAAAACCCCAAAGAAGCCGGTCAGTTGGTAGTCCAACAAGAAAGGTGCTGATTATAGATACAGAAATAAAGGTGAGTATAAATAGCCCAAGATGTTTTAGTATCGTTTTGAGATCAGGCTGATTTTTAGGCGGAACAACTACAGGCCGATCAATTTTCTGATATTCAGGTTCAGGATAGTAAAATGATTCTTTTGGATCGGGTTTCAATTCAGGATTTTATTTAGTTATTGCTGCTCTTGAAATAGGCATAGTCATACACCTTGCTCCACCACGACCTCTACAAAGTTCATGGCCTTGGAAGCTAATTGCTATTTTATTTTCAGGATTTATTTCGAGCTCTTTGTTCTCATACTCTTCAATAAACTCAAATTGATTCATAAAATAATATCCATGATCAACTAATGTATTGAAGGTTTTAGTATTACGTTCGTAGCCAATAATTATTCCTGGCGCTAATGCAAAAACGTTGGCACCATCAGTCCATTGCTCCCTATATTGACTTGTTCGGTCTTCTCCTCCACATTTAATGAAGGTATAATCTTTTTCAGAAAACTCATTTAAAGCATTTTGGAGGGATGATTTTGATTCTGCTACAATTTTGTCACCACTTTTATGAAGTGCTACAACATTATCGCTTTGCTCTAAAATTGCTGGTGGGAAAGCGATGCATTCATTCTCACTTGCAAAGGTGAAGATAGTATCTAAATGCATTGATGCCCTTTGTTTTGGAATATCGACTGCAAGTACGGTTTCAACACCATGGTTGAGTAACCCATCAGCTGCTTTCATCAATCCAGTAAATGATGTTCTTTCACTCATTCCAATAAGGACAAGCTTTTCAGATTCTACTAGAACATCTCCACCTTCAATTGACTGATTTCCAGAAATACGAATGGCATTCTTTTTAACTGTTTCAAACAATGGGTGAAACGTAACAAGTGTTTCCATCATTAATGATTCTCTTAAACGAGTTTTAGTGGCTGCCCTCGAAACCAAAATATTACTACCAACAACGGCAGCTAAATCTCTAGTAAAAAGCAGATTTGGAGATGGAAGTAAATTGAATTCAGTTGAGCCTTTTAAAGTACCTTGAATGCTAAAGGTGAGTAATTCAGCAGGATCGAGAGAAAGCAATTCCTTTTCAATAACAGAAAGGTTTTCTTCTGGAAACTCCTTTATTAGTTGCTCAATAAAATAGGCCCTTGCGTCTTCATGATTGATAGTTTCAGAAAAAAGGTCTACGATTTCTAAAACCTGCCCATCCTTAGGCATCGCCTTTTTAAACACGTCGAGCATATCTAAGTGTTCACCACGAGCATCTTCCTCAAAAATGATATCGTCAAATAGAAGTTCATCTTTAAGCTCAGGGTTTACAAGGGATACCTCGTGACCTGGTGTGTGTACAATAACCCCGTTTAAATGACCAATTTCAGAGGAAACGTTGATATTCATATATCCGTTTTGAGAATTGTAAATTGATCTCAAATATAGGGTATTAAGAACTGAACTTTTAAACAGTAATTCTAGATTTGAATATCTATCTTAAATGAGCGAAATAAGAGAATGACAAGTAAATCAGAAATACAATCATTGCTACTATTGATGGATGATCCCGATCCATTTATTCAAGAAAGTGTGCAAAGTAGATTTACAGAACTTGGCGAAAATGCAGTTCCAATATTAGATGAATATCGTCTAGAAATAAAAAGCGCAGATGAGAAAAAGCGTGTTGGTGATATTATTCATCAACTTACTTTTGAGACATTAAAAGCAGATTTTCATGAACTTCTGGATCAAGGAGTAAAAAATAGAGAAGGCTTGGAAAAAGCTACATTCATGTTAGCGCGATTTGGGAATCCTACATTAAGGAGCAGGGAATACTCTAAAAAGTTAGATCATTTTGCTGAAATGGTAGAACCAACTATTCGATATAGGTTGGATGAACGTCGTAAAATGAAGCAATTGATCAAGTTTGTATTTGAGGATTTAAACTTTAGTGGAGATACAGAAGACTACCACAACCCTGAGAACTGTTTTATGGATCAGGTTATAAATAGACGCAGAGGCTTACCCATTACCCTTAGCATGGTAGTTATGTTTTTAGCTCGACGTCTAGAGATGCCATTTTTTGGTATAAATATGCCGATCCATTTTATGTTAAATTATATTAGTGATAAAGAAGAAATATTGATTGATCCATATGATAACGGCGCTATTGTTACTTATGATCAATGCTATTTTTTCTTGAAGAAAAATAATATTGAACCAAAGCCCGATCACTTTAGAGTAGCATCAGATATTGAGATTTTAGTTAGATGTATCCGGAACCTAATTCATAGCTACGAACGAAAAGAATTAGTAGAAAGAGTTGAGGATCTAAAAAAACTATTAGCGATTGCAGAAACATATGAGAACTAACAGTGTCTGGTTACTCTAACACACCTCTGATAAAAAAACTGGGTATTAAGACAGGGAATTCTATTCTAATTGTTAATAAACCTGAGCATTATTTTAAAATGTTAGGAGTTCTTCCAGCGGAAATCAATGAAGTAGATTTAAACTTCAAAGAACCGATTAATTTCATTCATTTTTTTTGTTCAGAACTATCAGAGTTATATACTTTCTTTCCAATTCTAAAAATGAAATTAGCTAAAGATGGAATTCTTTGGGCTTCATGGATTAAAAAAGCATCCAAAAATTACGATTCGGGTTTTACAGAAAATGAAGTTAGAAGTGTTGGACTCGAAATAGGATTAGTTGATGTTAAAGTATGCTCAGTTGATGAAGATTGGAGTGGGTTAAAATTTATGTATAGAAAGTTAGACCGATGAAAGCTATTGTTTTTAAGGGAATCAAAAAAGTTGATGTAGTTGAAGTCTCTTCACCAAAAATTATCGAACCAACCGATGCAATAGTAAAAGTGGAAAGTGCAGCAATCTGTGGTTCTGATATGCATGTATATCATGGTCGTGAGACTGGAATAGATTCAGGAACAATAATGGGGCATGAGTTTTCGGGCACCATAGTTGAAGTTGGAAAGGATGTACACGGCTTTAAAAAAGGAGAAAGAGTATTGTCTCCTTTTACAATCAATTGTGGAGATTGTTTTTATTGTAATATTGGCTTAACTGCTCGTTGTATAAAGAGCAGGTTATATGGCTGGGTAGAAAATGGAGTAGGTTTACAAGGAGTTCATGCAGAATATGTTCGTGTACCAATGGCTAATTGTACCCTAGTTCATTTACCTGCTGAATTGAGTTGGGAGGAAGGTAATTTACTTGCTGATATTGCTTCTACCGGATATTTTGGTGCAGAACAGGCTGAAATAAAGTCAAGCGATTATTGTGTGATAGTTGGATGTGGTCCCGTAGGAATTATGGCGATAAAGGCTGCTAAATTATTGGGCGCAAAAAAAATATATGCCATAGATAGCATCAAATTCCGTCTTAAAATAGCAGAAATGAATGGTGCTACTCCTATTAATTATTCTATGGTTGATCCTATTGAAGAGATAAAAAAAGCTACTAAATCTAGAGGAGCGGATTGTGTAATTGAAGCAGTAGGTAGCAAAGCTTCAATGAAAACAAGTTTTTCTATTCTTCGACCTGGCGGGGTTTTATCAACCATAGGTGTTCAAGCATTCGATGAATTACCGTTTTCTCCAGAAGAAATGTACGATAAAAATATCACCCTTAAAGCTGGGAGATGCTCATCTAGGTTTTATGCCGAGAAACTAATCCCAAAAGTGATAAGTGAAGAATTCTCTATTAAAGATGTGATAACTCATAGGTTTAAATTAGAAGATGGAGTCGAAGCATATCGTTTATTTGATGAGGAAAAAGAGAATTGTTTGAAAGTTCTATTTATTTAAAACTGCGTAAAATATTGAAAGACAGATAATTAGAGTTGAATTTTTATCAGCAAAGTGTAGATTAATGGAAATAATCCAATTCTATGAAATCTCTACTAATTCTTATTTCAACAACAATATTTGGGGTTACTTATTCAAGTATTTCAAATACCCAGCCTAATAAACACATAGAAATCACTCAGCCAGATACCTCAGGTTTTGATCAGGAAAAAGCACTTATTGAACTTCGAGAATTTATAAAAGGTGATGAAGATTTACCTTCATCTGAGGTATATAAAAATATTAAGAATCTTAAAGGTGTACCAGCTGGACGTTTATTAAGAATTATGGAATTCGGCTATTCAAGATCACTTGGAGTTACATGTACTCATTGCCATGACCCTAGTGATTGGAGTAGTGATGAGAAAAAAGAGAAAATAATTACTCGAGAAATGGCAAATATGACGGCAGATATTAACAATGAATTATTAAGTAAAATAAAATCATTATCTGATAGAAGAGTTGCAGTTAATTGTACTACATGTCATCGTGGAGACACTAAAACAGCACTAAATATGAACTAAATAAAAGTTAGAGCTAGTTTTTACGAACTATAGACTATTTAAACTTTCACCTCCACTTGAGGTGAGACTTTCACTATCTTCGAGGTGAAATTTCATCAAGACAACATGCAGTCAATCATCGAAGGGATTATAAACGGAATTTACCAAACCACACCATTGGAATGGATTGCAGTTACTACTGGCTTGATGAGTGTTTGGTTCTCGATGAAGGAGAATATCCTGGTATATCCAACTGGTATTATCAGTGTATTGATTTATGTCTACTTTGGGTTTAATTACCAGCTTTATGCTGATATGGGTGTTAATAGCTACTATTTTGTAATGAGTGTTTATGGTTGGTATCACTGGACAAATACCAAAGATAAAAACCGGGATCAAATCCCTGTTACAAAAAATTCTAAGAAGGAATGGGGTGTATCGATTGGAATTTTAATAGGCTCTTTTCTAATTCTAGTTTTTGTATTAATGAACTTCACTGATAGTGATGTTCCAATTTGGGATGCTACAACAACCTGTTTTGCAATTTTAGGCATGTGGCTAATGGCTCAAAAAAAATTAGAAAATTGGATTGCATGGATTATCACAGATATCATTTCAGTACCACTATATTTCTATAAAGGATTAGTACTAACTAGTTTTCAATTCCTAATTTTTACTGTCTTGGCTTTTGCCGGGTATATTACTTGGAAGAAGTCGTTAGAAAGAGATCAAAGCATCAAATCTGAAAGTGCTTTTATATAGAAGCTTAGAGATTGATTTAGGTTAAACCCAATCTTATCCTTTAAATCAAAATGGTCGATACCATCTGATGTTTGTAGAATTGTATTTCTTTCCTCTTCTGTAATAAGTAAATCTAATGATACAGACAGTAGTGCCACATTCTGACCATTATGATTCATTACAGCATTGAGTTTAGTGGCTCCGAAAGGAGTCGAAGTTAGTGACAGTGCTAATCTTGAATCTTCCTCAATAGAAAAGATCCTATAATAATTTGCAAGGCCGAGTTCAGGTGCAGCTCCTTCGAAATCAAAGTATCTGATCTCTGATTCATTAGAAGTATAAAGTTCATCACAGGTCTCAATTATCCATTGAATGATTTCTGATCTAGATTTTTTTCCTGCGAAGCCACGGTTTGACCAATAATCTAAAGTTCGTTCAGTTTTAGCGGATGAATAAAAAGGGGCTGGAATTTCATCAATAAATTTCAGATTACTGTCATTAACAGCAAACCAATAATCAACAATACCATTTGTTACCAATAAAAAGGGTGCGCTAACTTTCTGATTGTATCGAGCAATTTGAAGAGCAACTTTTGCATCTAGTCGAACTTCGGGTGCTTTGCACTCCGCTAAAAGTATTGGTTTAAAATCTTTGTTATAGCATATTAAATCTGTTCGAGATTTAGATTTGTCTTTAGGAAGTTCTATTGCAGACTCAAATGCGATCCTATTTTTAGAAAAAGTAGCTTCTTCAATAAGGTAATCTACAAATGAAAGACGTACTCGTTCTTCGGGGAGGTTTTTGAAAGTTTTCTTAGATACAGGATTCCACAGAAACTTTTCGTCACCTTTAAAAGTGATATGCGGATAATGATGGCTAGAACTACTACGCAAAGGATAAATGTTATTGGTTAATAGAGTCGATAAAGATAACTATTAACCAATAACAATTATGAAAGTTAGGAAGCTTTCTCTACAGCAGCTTGATGTGTACTTTTATTGATATACAACTGCTGAACAATAGAAAGCAGGTTAAATATTAAGTAGTATAAACTCAATCCGGATGCAAAATTATTGAACACAAATAGTAACATAAATGGAAGGAAATACTGCATAACCTTCATTTGCTGAGCCATTGGGTTCGAGCTTCCGCCAGCGGATGTATTACTCGTAATTTTACTTTGAAGAACCATTGAGGCTGTCATAAGCAATACTAAACCGGCAATTTGATCACCTAAAAATGGGATTGTAAAAGGTAAATCAAAGATATAATCAGGCGCAGATAAATCACCTACCCAAAAGAATGGCTCTTGTCTAAGTAGAATTGAGTTCTGAAAAAATTGCCAGAGAGTAATAAGAATAGGAAACTGTAGAAGCATTGGTAAACAGCCGCCTAATGGGTTTACCTTATTCTTTTTATACAATTCCATCGTAGCTTTCTGCTGCTTCTGAGGGTTGTCTTTATACTTATCTTGAACCTCTTTCATTTGAGGTTGAAGCTCTTTCATAGCTGCCATACTTCTATAACTTTTTATAGTAAGTGGAGAAAGAACTAATTTCACAGAAACAGCGAAAATGATAATTAAAACACCATAATTTGGTATAAATCCACTAAAGAAAGTAAAGAAAGGGATTACGATAAAACGAACAAATGGATCTGAAAACCAACGTAACCAACCGTAACCAACTTCTACCATATCAAAAGCATGTTC
Organism: Balneolaceae bacterium; assembly: GCA_965212165.1. Lineage (GTDB taxonomy): Bacteria > Bacteroidota > Rhodothermia > Balneolales > Balneolaceae > RHLJ01. The sequence goes on from OZ243096.1 coordinate 971,443, forward strand.
GTTGAAGTTCTTTACATCAAAGTATTTCATTGGGCCGAGATATAGCTCATATGAAATAACACCATCACTAGGAATATCTGAAGTTACTGAAGCTGTGTAATAGTGATCTGTAAGAGCTTCGTCAACTTTACCGTTTACTTGACCTTTCAAATAAGCGCCATCAGTTTCGGTAGTTGGCTGAATGATTTGACCAAAGAATTTAGTTTTTGTTGCTACCCATTCGATATTTCCATTTACACTTTGCTCCTTTAAACCATTATTTTCTTCAAAGTCATCGGCTTTAAGTTTTTCAAGTTCACCACCAGCATAAAAGTAAGCTGAAGTAGCTAAAGCTTCTTGGACTCGATTTTTTTCGGTGAAGTTTAAAGATGTATTCCATCCAAAATCTACTGCACTTCCGATAACATATTCTCTAAGTCCCACAAATCGAATGTCTAAATCTATTTCGTAAGAATCACCGAAAAATGTGTAGGTATAAAGAACTTGTCTTCCATTATCGAGTTCTAAAACATAGCTTAATTCTTTACTCTCGCCTTCAGCAACAAATAGAGATTGTCCCGCATTTACTTGTCTGAATAAAATATTCTGTGTTTCAACATTGTAGTTTTCGGTTGTTAAAAAACCAACATTATATGCAGAACGAGTTGTATCTGATATAAGTTGAATGGGGGATCCAGCCCAAGTTTTATGATTTCTCAATGTAAATTTCGAAGGTCCGGCGCCTTTATTCGTAAATACAGCAGTATATAAATCAGTCTCAACTGTATATTCTGTTTGAGGTATTTCTTCATATGTGGCAAATATACCAGCTGGGGCATTATTTTGTTCAGGCTCAGATCTATCAACGATGGTTGGTTGACTATTTGAAGCTGGTACATCCTCAAAAGCCTCCTGCTCCATTTCTTGTTGAACATATGCCAAACTATCTTGAATAGCTTGTTGTCGGCGTTGTTCAGCTAGTTGCTCTTCGCTGGGCATAGTAAAATAAAACCAGCCAAGCATGAGTAGAAAAATGAGGGAAAATCCAATTACGGTATTCTTGTCCAAGGGGTCGCCGTTTTAAAGTTCATCAGTATTTATAGAAATGATTTGGCTACGCAAATCATTTAATAGTGTTACCATGTCATTTTCAACATCATGATAATCGAGATCCGATCGGCGCGCGATTAAAACGGCATGCAATCCATTTTCAGGATTGGTGAGATCGGTCACTATGTGCTTGTTTAAACGGTATGCCTCTCTCATCAATCGTTTAGAACGATTGCGAAGCACGGCATTACCAATTTTTTTAGGGGCGATGAAGCCAATTTTAAAGCCTTCATCATGATCTGTATGTGGGGCAAAACGAAGTGTTATCGTTGGCGTATTGATAAATTTCGAGCTTGCAAAAAGCTGCTGGAAATTCCGCCTACCCCGTAAAATGTGTGATTTAGGTAGAGTAAATCTACGAGGAGAGGGAGCAGTTAAATTACTTTGCTCCTTTTTTCTCATCACTTACAGTAAGCTTATGGCGACCTTTTGCACGGCGGCCAGCTATTACTTTTTGTCCATTTGCTGAGGACATGCGCTTACGGAATCCGTGTTTGTTCTTGCGCTTACGGTTACTAGGTTGAAATGTACGTTTCATTAATCAGGATAGTTTTCAGTTCGATTTCGTAATCCAAAAAGGTCACAAATATAAGTATTAATTCCTAAAAATAGAACCGAAAAGATTTTTATTTCATTATAAATCATATAGTTGCAAAACTATTTGAGTATATTTTTAATAATCAGCTCTTTTAGCGATTAAAAAAGGATTAATTCGAGTACTAAAGATTTTTATTTAAAAGGTATTTTAAAAAGACTTGATATCTTTTGGTCTTTCTCTTCATCAAATTCTTCCAAGCCTAATTCAATAGTTTTCAAAGGATCGTGAAGTCTGAATGTATTCCAAATTCTATCCCAGAACGAAAAAATAGTACTGAAGTTAGAATCGGTTTCAGGTTGCCATTTAGAATGATGGACTTTATGCATATGTGGCGTAACAATAAACAAGCGAAGTATTTTATCAATTTTATCAGGTAAGCCGATGTTTGCGTGATGGAATTGAATGACTACAAAGGCAATTAATTCATATAGGAATATTTGCCATATCTGAAATCCAAACAGCAGAATAATTGGAATTCTTAACAGAGAAGAAAATAGTATTTCACCGGTATGGAATCGGGTTGCTGTAGACACATCCATTTTCGAATCAGAATGATGAACGCGATGGAATTTCCAAAGAAAAGGAATGCTATGATTGATTCGATGCCACACATACATAAAGAAATCAAAGAGAAAGATAGCGAGTAAAGTAATTAACCAGAGAGGGATCTCAGGAATTATAAGTGATAGCCAGTTTAGTAATCCAAAATCATTATTTAAGGCAAAAGTTGACGCCCAGAACCAAAGTCCAACGAAAAATGAGGCATTCATAATTGCATTTACAGCACCTAATGTAATGTTGGAAAAAAAGTGAAGTCCTCTTTTTTTTATTGAACCTTTGAAGAAATCAAAAAAAGGATGGAGAGATTCAATTAGAAGTAAAATTATAAGACCAGAAACAGAAACTACTATGCGAGTTTGCTCTAACGATCCAATCAAATCTTGCATAACGTATATTTTATTATCATTTCACCGTTCTAAACCAATTTAAACTAGTTTAGCATTCGATGAATGCTTAATCTATTTGTTATAACAAGTATGAATATATACCTACTAGAATACAATCTGTCATATGCAGTAGGCTTGGCGTAATATTTGATTAAAGCTGTAGAGTGCTGTTGAACCAACCTTTATATAAGGTTACCTTTAGCATAGAAAAAATAACCGGACTCCATAAGAGATTATGATTGATAAAGTAGGAAAGCTCATTACCAAAATTTTTGGTTCAAAGAGTGAGAAAGACATTAAAAAAATTCAGCCAATTGTAGATAGTATAAAATCATTTGGTCCAGAAATGGAGAAATTGAGTGATGATGAGCTGAAAGCAAAAACAGAAGGCTTCAGAAAAAAAATTCAAGATGCTACACAAGAGATAAGAGACCGTATAGAGGAAGTAAAAAAGCTACTTGATAATATTCAGGATTTATCTCCATCAGAACATAGAGATCTAGCCGATGAGCTTGATCAACTTGAAAAAGATGAATTAAGCACTATTGAAGATGTTTTAAATGACATTTTGCCCGAAGCGTTTGCTGTGCTTAAAGATACTTGCCGTCGATTTGTCGGTAAAAGTTGGAAAGTGGCTGGAGATGAAGTTGAATGGAATATGATTCCATATGATGTGCAGCTTGTTGGGGCCATTACTCTTCACCAAGGTAAAATTGCAGAAATGAAAACAGGAGAGGGAAAAACATTAGTAGCAATTTTTCCAGCATATTTAAATGCGCTTGCAGGTAAAGGGGTTCATGTTATTACTGTAAATAACTATTTAGCGAAACGTGATGCTGAATGGAATGAGCCAATCTTTAATTTCCATGGTATTTATGTGGATTGTGTTGATCGATATGAGCCAAATACAGAGCCACGACGTAAAGCATATCAAGCTGATATCACATATGGTACAAACAATGAGTTTGGATTTGATTACCTGCGTGATAATATGGTGATTGGTAAAGAACAATTGGTGCAGCGAGAATATCATTACACCATTATTGATGAGGTTGATTCTATATTAATTGATGAAGCTAGAACACCTCTAATCATCTCGGGTCCGGTTCCAAATGAGAATAAATCGGATAAGTACATTGAGATGAAGCCTCGTGTAGAGTCGTTAGTTGCGGCTCAAAAGAAATTAGTTGCTCAACTTGTTCAAGAAGGGCAGAAGTTACTTGATGAGGGAAAAGAGGACGAAGCTGGTTTAGCGCTTTTCAGAGCAGAACGTGGTTTTCCAAAGAATACTCGATACCGTAAAATGCTTCAAGAGCCAAGTATTCAAAAGCTGATTCAGAGAACAGAATCTTTTTACTTAGCTGATAATGCTAAGAATATGCCTATCGTAGATGAATATCTATACTATGCGGTAGATATGAAGATGAATTCTATTGAAATGACTGAGAAGGGTCGTGAATTTATTACGGGTAAAGGAGAGGACGTTGATTTCTTCGTTATTCCAGATCTTGGAACTGGAACTGCAATAATTGAAAAAGAAATTGAAGCTCTAGAAAAAGAAAAAGTAGACGAAGTAAAAGCATTAGATCTGAGTGCAGAGTATCAAGAGAAAAAAATTGAGGAAGCAAAATCTGAAGTACGTCATGAAAAAGAAGTTAAATTAAGCGATCTATATAGACTTTTCGCAGAGCGTGGAGATCGAATCCATACGATCAACCAGCTTTTAAAAGCATATACTAATTTTGAAAAAGAAGAGGAATACATAGTTCAAAATGGTAAAGTTCAGATTGTAGATGAGCATACAGGTCGTGTTCTTTCTGGGCGAAGATATTCAGATGGTCTTCATCAAGCGATTGAAGCTAAAGAAAATGTAAAAGTTGAAGCTTCAACTCAAACCTATGCAACTATCACTCTTCAGAACTACTTTAGAATGTACCATAAGCTTTCTGGAATGACTGGTACAGCTGAAACGGAAGAAGGGGAATTCAATGAAATTTATGAATTAGATGTAATCGTAATTCCTACGAACCGCCCAATTCAACGTGATGATAAAGAAGATTTAGTTTTCAAAACAAAGCGTGAGAAGTTTAAAGCTTCCATCAAAAAGATTGAAGAATATCACAAAAAAGGGCAACCTGTTCTAGTTGGTACAACCAGTGTTGAAGTATCAGAAACAATGAGTCGAATGCTCCAACAAGCAAAAATTCCTCATAATGTTCTAAATGCAAAACAACATGCGAGTGAAAGTGAAATAGTTAAGCAGGCTGGGCAACCTGGTGCGGTAACTGTAGCTACAAATATGGCTGGACGCGGAACCGATATTAAGTTAGCTGCTAGCGTAAAAGAAAACGGTGGTTTAGCAATTTTAGGTACTGAACGCCATGAATCACGGCGAATCGATTTGCAGTTAAGAGGTAGATCTGGTCGACAAGGAGATACGGGTGAGTCTCAGTTCTTTGTGTCTTTAGAAGATAAGTTGATGTCCCTATTTATGAGCGACAAAGTCGCTGGAGTGATGGATAAACTGAATTTTGAAGAGGGAGAAGTAATTACTCATCCTTGGATTACCAAGTCGTTAGAGCGTGCTCAATCTAAAGTAGAGCAGAATAACTTCAGCATAAGAAAACGTCAGTTAGAATATGATGACGTGCTTAACAATCAACGGAATGTAATTTATGCTCGACGCAAGCATGCATTAATAGGAGATCAACTTAGAACAGACATTCTTGGGATGCTTGAAGAGTTGATTGAAGATCTAGTTGATAGTCATGTAGCAGCAGGTGATTATGAAGGCCTTCACACTGAGATTTTAAGAAATCTTGCAGTAGATGCAGATTTTGATGAAGAGAAGTGGCGTAAAATGGACAGCGATGACTTGGTAGAGATGATTATCGATCGAGCATTAGATGTATATAAGCGCAAAGAAGAAATGATGGCAAAGCCATTATATGAAGTAATGAAACGTATTACTGAATCTAATCCAGAACGTCGCCCAGACAAAGTTCAGGTTATATTTACAGATGGACTGCGTAGAATGCGAGTTGTTGTTGATGTTGAGACAGCACTTGAGAATGAAGGTAAGGAGGTAGCTAGAGCTCTTGAGCGATCTGCGGTACTCTCTGTAATTGATGATAAATGGATGCAGCATTTACGAGAACTAGATTCTGTTAAAGAAGGTATTGGCTTAAGATCTTATGCCCAAAAAGATCCACTTCTTGAATACAAGCGCGAGGCATTTGATATGTTTAAGCAATTGTTAGGTATGATTAGTCAAGAAGCAATTTCGTTGATTTGGAAGTCTTTCCCTGAAGCTCAAATGAATAATGATGGTCTGCAGAAAGCAGAGAAGCAAAAATCAAGATTTGATACAAGCAAGATGCAGACTCAACATGCCGACTCTACAGGCATGGGACTTCAATCACCAAGTGAAAACCAACCGCGACCGGCTGGTCCAAATGTTAAACGAAAGCCAGTTGAAGTAATGGATGAGCCTGGTAGAAACGACCATGTGACCATTCAAAATATGAGTAGTGGAGCTACAAAAGAGATAAAATGGAAAGTAGCGAAGCGCCTTGTTGAAGAAGAAGGCTGGGTTTTAGTAGAAAAGTAAATCTAATTGCTAAAAACTCTGGTTCTTGAAAAGCTTAACATTGGATTCTGAGAAGCATTTCTTATGTTTAACAACCATGTTAAGAAATTGTTAACCAGCACAGAATATTGGAAGTTTTAGGCATATATATAGGCAGTAAAAGTATTAAAGGAGCAATAGTTAATACTGAAACTGGTGAGATTGTTTCTGGTAAAAAATCAACAGATAACATAGAAGACAAACGGCCACATAAACTTATTTCCAAGCTACATAAAGTAGTAAAGAAGTTTGAATGGAAAGGGCCAATAGGATGCGCTTTCCCTGCCGCAACCAACAAAGGAATTATCATTTCTTCAAACCGAATTAATGAAGCGTGGATTGATGCCGACGCGGAGCACCTTTTTTCAGAAATTACAGGGTGTAATGTAAGCGTGTTAAATGACAGTGACGCTACAGGTATTGCTGAGATGACATTTGGAGTAGGTAAGAAAACTTCAGGAACAGTAATCGTTTTAAGTATAGGATCTTCTTCGGTTGGCTCATCAATATTTGTAGATGGAGTTTTAGTTCCTAATACAGAATTAGGACAAATAGAAGTAAAAGGAATTGCTATTAAAGATCGAGTTTCTGTTCAAACAAGAAAAGATGAAGGGCTTTCTCGAAAAATTTGGTCGAAAAGACTTCAATATGTGCTAGAACATTACGAGTCACTTTTCCATCCAAACCTTTTTATTTTAGCAGGTAGAGTTAGTAAAAAACCTGATAAAACACTTCCGTATATCAAACTTAGTACCAAGTTTAAACCGGCTGAATTTGGGAATGATGCTAGTATTGTTGGAGCAGCCTATTATGCATCTCTAAAGCAAACTGAGTAATATCAATTTAATCTTGCTAATGCTTTCTTAGCCTCATCGTGGTTATTATCTATTTTCAAAGTCATCTGATACTGTTCTTTAGCAGCTTCGAGACTAGATTTTTTTTCGTAGATGGAACCTAATCTATAATGTGCCCAAGCCAAGGTATTCGAGTTTATTTGCGCATCTACAGAGACTAATTGAATTAAATATTCCTCTCCTTCTGTTACATAAGTATTTGATACAGCTGCCAGTCTACCAATTTGATACCAAGTACTATAAAATTCAGGATTTATTTCTAATGCTTTTTCATAGGCATCAATTGCTTTATCAAACTGATCGGACCACTGTAATGCATTCCCTAAGTTGTAATAGATAGTAGCAGTCGAATCATTATAATTTAGCTGTTTGAGTGTTATTTCTACTGCTTCTTCATATTGTTCATTATTGAAGTAAAAACTAAATAAACTGTAGTAAGGCCCCATTGCAGTTGGGATCTCTTTTATGGCCTCTGTATAAATATTGAATGATTTTTCATCTTCATCGTAAAAGGAAAAAATTCTTCCCCACGCCATATAACCAGCTTCTTTATCAAGGTTATTAATCGCTTCTGCTTGAGCTTCTGCTTTATCCCTTCCACCACCCATAAAGCCAGGGGCTTGCAAATAAAACTCCATTGCACTTTCACGTGCTTCTACATTAGTTGGATCTAACTCGATTGCTTTTTCGTAATTATTTCTAGAGTCACGTGCTAAAAAGGCTTGCTTAAGTTTTCCAGCATTTTGAGCTCGTCGACCATATGAATGTCCAAGCCACATATAATAAGTTGAATTCTGTTTATCGTATTTCGATGCTTTTTCAATCCAATCAACTGCTTTTTCGTAATCACCTTCATCAAAATAAACGCGACCTAAATAGAAATTTGCAACAGGATTTTGTTTTTCGGAATTAATTGAGTTACTGAAAAAAGTTTTGGCTTTAGATAATTCTCCTTGATTAAAAAGGCTAATTCCTTCACTAAGGTTTGATTGAGCAAAAGAGAAAAAAGAGAAAAGAAAAGAAAATAGAATAGTGATTAGGAAAGTTTTTTTTAAAGATAGAAGCTGCATTAGACCAAAAGTAAATTCAAGGTTTTTGCAAGGTACGGTCATGGTTATAACAGGGTTTCATCATCATTCGTATTTTCTTTTTTTTGAATGAGATATCTACTTACCAATCTCATTCCTAATCTAGCGAATAAGATTATTGTAATTACCATTACGATATCAAGTGCTTCCATATTTACGAATTAGATTTTAACTCAATCCAGCCATCAATCTTCCTTTCCAAAATCTCAAGAGGAAGACTTCCAGAGTTCAATATTTGATTGTGAAATTCTCGAATATCAAAATTATCACCCAAAGACATTTTTGCACGTTCACGGAGCTCAAGAATTTTGAGCTGCCCAATTTTATATGCAAGTGCTTGTCCTGGTGCAACCATATATCGTTCAATCTCAGCTGTTATAGACGCCTCAGATTCAGCTTCATGATCTAAAGAAAACTGGATGGCTTGTTCGCGAGTCCAGCTTTTCGAATGAAGCCCTGTATCAACAACTAAACGAATAGCGCGATGCATTTCTGCACTTAGCATTCCAAAATACTGATATGGATCGGTAAGTAAACCAAGTTCCTTACCTAAAGACTCGCTATACAAAGCCCAGCCTTCAACATAAACACCTAGTCCTTCAGCGTGCATAAAAGATGGGAGGTTTTCATTTTCTTGTTGAAGTGAGAGCTGATAATGATGACCTGGAATTGCTTCGTGGAGAAATAAACTTTCATCACTGAATACATTATAAGAAGTAACATTTGGGATTGGTACATAAAAAACACCTGGTCTAGAACCATCTTTTGAACCTGTATTATATTCAGCAGAAGCAGATTTTTCCCTAAACGCCTCGGTTCTTCGAACAACAAAACCAGCTTTTGGTTTTTGATCAAACAATAATTCAAGTTGAGGTTTCATACGCTCATGCATTTCCTCAAAATTAGCGATCACTTGTTCAGGTTGGGTGAAAGGCATTAGCTCTTTTCTAGTTCGTACATGATCGAAGAATGCTTTTAGATCCCCACTAAATCCAACCTGTTCTTTAACCTTTTCCATTTCACTTTCAATTCTTGTTACTTCGCTAAGTCCAAGATTATGGATTTCATCTGGGGTCATAGTGGTACTAGTATGTGCGCGTACTAAAAACTCATAAGTTTCTTTTCCATACGGTAGATCGCCGATGCCTGAAGTTTCTACCCCCTGTGGTAAATAATCATCTATTAAAAAGTTCTGTAATTCTTCAAATCTAGGAATAAGTTTTTCTTCAAGAACTTCTTGATATGTTCGTGTTAAACGTTCTTTTTCTTCCATTGAAAACTCAGCTGGAAGTTGAAGAATTGGAGTATAGAATACATGATCTTCAACGGGAGTTTTAACGAAGTCATCTAGTTGAGTGATCATTCGCTCAATAATAATAGTAGAGTGAACGACCCCTATTTCAATACCTTCTTCCATATTGACAATTGAGGTATTAAGAATATCCATAAAGTCATCTAATCGATCTAACCAATTATCATAATCTTCTACAGTTTGAAAAGGCTGTGCACTTGATCCGCTTCCAAGCTGGGCGATGAATAAGTGAAGGGAGAATATTTGATTAAGGGGTAATATTTTTATGATTGGTAATCCAAATTGAGGAGAAGTAACAATTGGAAGCTTATTAGTAAGACCAAGTTTTTTTGTATTTAATGTCCACAAAAGAACATCTCTACTAATGCTTTGCTCTGGTGATAAAGCATTAGTTTCATATTGTTGAAGTATTTCTTCATGCTTGTTGTAGAAAGAAAGAAGCTTGTCCTGATAATCATCAGAGAAAAGGTTTGGCAAGGTATCGTTGTAGGCGATATCCCCGGCAAACGTCGACTCAAGAGGATTGAACCCTAGTCGTTCCTGATAATAGTCTTCAAAAACAGTATCAATTGGTTTTTCTGGAGCTGCAGAACAACTGATTATTAACGTAAGAAAAGAAAGGAAAATGATTTTTTGAATATTCATAAAGTTGAACCTAAAAGAGATTGGAAGTTATATAGAAGCTAAGTTAGTTATTTGAATGTAATGCTATTCTATTTCCTTCAGAATCCTCAAAAACAGCCATAAAACCTCTACCAGGGCCAATCCCTCTTTTTGGAATAGTTACTTTACCACCAGCACGCTCAATTTTATCTTGTACAGTTTGCAAGTCGGGATTAGCATTAAGGTGAATAAGTGGACCGTAGGAGTTGCTGGGTTTGTACCAATCTTCATTCCATACTAAAGCCCCACCAACTACAGATTGACCGCCTGGAAAAACCGCCATTTTAAAGCTTTCTCCAAGTTCCATTAACTCAAGTTCGAAATCAAAAATAGTTTCGTAGAAATTTTTAGCTCTGTCTATATCAGATACTGGTATTTCAAACCAACTGATTATGTTCTTTTGTTCGCTCATTTCAAGAATATTTATTTTGAATGTAAAGCATAGTAGACCAACCGATTCAAATATTCAATAACGAACTTTTTCAAGTAGGTTATTTAGCGCTTTCATTTCATCTAAATTGATGGAAGTAAATACTTCATCCAGTTTATTAATTTTGGTCATAATAGTAGAAAGAAGATATAATCCGTCTTTTGTAATAAATACTTGAACTTTCCTTCCATCATGTGGACAAGGTTTTTTTGTTACTAATTGCTTGCCCACCAAGCGATCTACAATTCTAGAAGTATCAGACATTTTATCAATCATTTGATCACAAAGGTCATTAGTTGATAATGGCTCTCCATCATTGTCTTTTAATATCCTAAGAATATTGAATTGCTGTTGAGTAATATCAAATTGATCTAAGAAAGCTTTGATTTCACTTCTAATCCATCCCGAAGTAAGAAATAGATTATTCCTTAGCCTTTGGTGCTCGGTTACTAAAGGTTTTGATATTGTTTGATCAGTCATGGATACTCCTTAATTAAAAAGGCAGAAACGAAATGGTTCAACCAATCTAATATACTATAAAGAAGTTAGAAAGTTTATTATAGTTTAAACATTAATGTTTAAACTATAATGTTTAAACATTAAAATACTATGGTGAGCTATTTTACATAACGATCAGTAATAATTTTAAGAACACTTCCGATAATTGGATTACGATTATCCTCCTTCCATATAACAGATAAAGTAGTTCTTTGAGGAATCGAATCAAGATCAATGAATTTGATTTTTAGATTGAAACCATGCTTAAGAGAACTAGGAACAATACCAATTCCTAAACCGCTTTCAACCAATCTAAAAATTGAATTTGCATGAACAGATTCATGGGAAACTTTTGGAGTGAAACCTTGATCTTCAAAAATACTTAAAATCTTTTCGTAGTATCCATGGCTGTATTGACTTGAAAAAAGAATGAAGTTTTCATCCCTAAAATCTTTCACAGTCTTAAAGTTAGTATCAGATACGGGATGATGTTCTGGTAAAACCAAACAAAAGGTTTCTTCATAGACATTCAGTTTTTGTAATCCGTCTGGTAGCCTCATAGTTCTGATGAAACCTAAATCTAATTTATCATTCTGAACTCTATCAATCTGATCTTGATTGTTCAATTCTGTTAGTACAGAATGAATTCCAGGAGATTCGTCATTTATTGACCGTAGTAGATTAGGAATTACCTGTTGCATGGCAGAACCAACAAAACCAATTCTAATTTCTCCATTCTCACCTTTTTGTATGAGTTGAATATTCTGTTTAACAAAATCTAGATGGTTAAAAATAAATTCAGTTTCATTTAATAAATATTCACCTGCTTTAGTAAGACTAACACTTCTTTTATCTCGAATTAAAAGTTGGGCGTCTAAATACTGTTCAAGTTGTTGTATTTGCCTGCTTAAAGCTGGTTGGGTAATAAAGAGCTTTTCAGCAGCTTTACGGAAGTGCAATTCTTTAGCAACAACACGGAAATAATGAAGATGACGATATTCTATCTGATTACTCATATGCATCAATATATACATATAAAGTATTTCTAAACATTACAAAGTAAAGTTAGTTTCTGAAAATTATAGAAACTATATGAGTTTATTTAACCTCGGAATTGATTCACTTACAATTCAGAAAGTCGTTGATATCTGTAATGGAAAAACAAGAGCAGTACTTAATAAAGAGACTCGAACTAAAGTCAGTAATAGCGCAGATTGTGTCTCAAAAATTGTAGAAAGTGGAAATACAGTTTACGGAATAAACACAGGATTTGGTCCACTTTGTTCTACAATTATTTCAAAAAAAGACACCGAAAAGCTTCAAGACAATTTACTGCGAAGTCATAGTGTGGGTGTAGGAAAACCAATTGGATTACATATTGCCAAAACTATGTTAATTCTAAAGGCGCATAATTTAAGTATTGGGTTTTCAGGAATTAGAGAAGAAACATTGGAGCGTATTGTCTTCTTTATAGAAAATGACATTATTCCTGAGGTACCCGAACAGGGCTCAGTTGGTGCATCGGGTGATTTAGCTCCACTAGCTCATTTATTTCTTCCATTAATAGGATTAGGAAGAGTAAATCATGAGGGTTCTTGGAAACCGACATCCGAAGTATTAGAGACATTTAACCTCAATCCAATCACGCTTGGAGCAAAAGAAGGCTTAGCACTAATAAATGGTACTCAATTTATAGCCGCACATGCAGTATGGGCGGTATATAGACTTCATTATAGTTTAGATACTGCAGATATCATTGGAGCAATGAGTATAGAAAGTGCTCTAGGTAGTGTGAGTCCATTTAAGGAGAAATTACATGAACTAAGACCTTTCAAAGGGAACCAATTAGTTGCTGCTAGATTAAGGGCTTTACTAAAAGGTTCAGATATGGTTCAATCTCATATTGATTGTGATCGTGTTCAAGATCCGTACTCATTAAGGTGTATGCCTCAGGTCCATGGGTCCAGTAGAACTGCTTGGTTACATGTAAAAGAATTGGTTGAAATTGAAATTAACTCAGTAACCGACAATCCAATAATATTATCGGAAGAAGAAGCTATAAGTGGTGGAAATTTTCATGGTCAACCTCTAGCAATAGCTTGCGATTATTTAACAGTAGCGGCTCATGAATTAGGTAATATATCAGATAGAAGAACATATCTATTACTAGGTGGTGGTAATTCAGGATTGCCTTTACTATTAATGAATGACATCGGTTTAAATTCAGGTTTTATGATTCCTCAATATACATCAGCGGCATTAGTAAGTGAGAACAAAACTCTTTGTTTTCCCGCATCTGCAGATAGTATTCCTACTTCTCTAGGGCAAGAAGATCATGTTAGTATGGGTTCAATAAGTTCTAGAAAATTAAACCAAGTTATAGATAATCTAGAACAAATATTAGCTGTTGAATTGGTGACAGCTGCTCAAGCTTTTGATTTCAGGAGGCCAATGAAATCAGGACCAATTCTAGAAGCCTGTCATATTTTAATTCGTCAAAAAATCCACCACGCGGATGAAGACAGGATTTTCTCTGATGATATAGCACAAGCTCATTATATGATTCAATCTCATCAGTTAGCAGATACCGCTACAAAAACAGCACTAAAATTAAATATTGATTTAAACGGACTTTATGATGAACTATTTAGACTTTCTTAAAAAATATGCAAGTCACCCTAACTATAAAGCTCCAATAGGTTCTAAATTAAACGCCAAAAGTTGGCAAACTGAAGCTCCACTTAGAATGCTTCTCAATAATTTGGATCAGGAAGTAGCTGAAGACCCTGAAAATTTTATTGTATATGGTGGTAATGGACAAGCAGTAAGGAATAGAGAAGCATTAGAAAAAATTGTCAAAATTCTTCTAGAATTAGATGATAATCATAGTCTCTTAATTCAATCTGGAAAACCAGTTGGAATCGTTCGAACTCATCCTCAAGCACCAAGAGTTTTGATTGCTAACAGTAATCTAGTTCCAGAATGGGCAACATGGGATCATTTCAATGAGTTGAAGTCTAGAGGTTTAATGATGTATGGTCAAATGACTGCGGGTTCATGGATTTACATTGGGACACAAGGCATACTTCAAGGTACATACGAGACCTTTGTAGCATGTGGAATTAAGCATTTTAATGGTGACCTAAGTGGAAAACTAATTGTTACGGGTGGAATAGGTGGAATGGGAGGAGCCCAACCATTAGCAGCGACAATGGCAGGGGCTACTTTTCTTGGTGTTGATGTAGATGAACGTAGAATTCAAAAAAGATTAGATACAAAGTATATCGATAGAATGACCCATTCTTATGATGAAGCAATAAAGTGGGTAGTGGACGCGAAGACAAACAAAGAAAATATATCAGTTGGGTTGGTTGGTGATATTGGAGATGTATTAGAACGATTGATTGAAGATGGGATTACTCCAGATATTTTAACTGATCAAACCTCAGCTCATGATCCATTAAATGGATATATACCTCATGGTGTTACATTAGCAGAAGCACTTACCATGAGGAAAAGTGACCCAACAGAATATCAATCTCGATCTATTCAAAGTATGGCAAGGCATGTTCGTTATATGCTAACTTTAAAAGATAGAGGTGCAATTACATTTGATTATGGAAACAATCTACGAGCTTACGCCAAACAAGGTGGAGTTGAGAATGCATTCGATTTCCCAGGGTTCGTTCCAGCGTACATTCGTCCTCTATTCTGTGTAGGAAAAGGACCGTTTAGATGGGCGGCATTATCAGGGGATCCAGAAGATATTTATACAACGGATCAAGCTTTAAAAGGAGCATTTCCAGAAAATGAACACTTGATAAATTGGTTAGATCAAGCTCGAGAAAAAGTAGCTTTTCAAGGATTACCGTGTAGAATTTGTTGGCTTGGAATGGGTGAACGAGAAAAAGCAGGACTTATTTTTAATGATTTAGTTCGTACTGGAAAAGTTAAAGCACCAATTGTTATTGGACGAGATCATTTAGATTGCGGCTCAGTTGCATCACCAAATAGAGAGACAGAAGCAATGAAAGATGGAACCGATGCTGTGAGTGATTGGCCACTGTTAAATCTACTTTCAAATACCTCAGGAGGTGCGACTTGGGTAAGCTTTCATCATGGTGGTGGAGTTGGAATGGGATTCAGTCAACATGCAGGTATGGTAGTAGTTGCAGATGGGACAGAAAGAGCAGATGAATGTTTGAAAAGAGTATTATATAATGATCCTGCTATGGGGATTTATCGTCATCATGATGCAGGATATGATGAAGCTACGGAAGTTGGAAAAACACATGATCTGTTAATCTAATGAACTCTATAAAAGTATTCGGGCCATTTACGGAACTAATAACATTACAGGATTTACCACTAGATGGTGCATTGACTGATGACAGGCTTTCGATTATTAGCCATGGTGGAATTGTAGTTGAAGATGGTAAAATCCTTGATTTTGGGGGTTATGAACAGCTTTTAGATAGGTATGAATCTGCCGAGAGAATTCAAATAGATAATTCGAATCATATAGCAGTTCCTTCTTTTATTGATTGTCATACACATATTTGTTGGGCAGGAAGTAGAACTAACGATTATGCACTAAGAGTTGCTGGTAAATCATACTTAGATGTAGCTGCATCAGGTGGTGGAATAATGAGTACGGTAAAAGCGACAAGAGAAGCTTCAGAAGGAGAGCTTATTGATTCGATAGTCATTCATGCTAATGAGTTACTGAAACAAGGAATTGGAATTGTTGAAGTTAAATCAGGTTATGGTCTTAATCATAAAGATGAATTGAAAATGCTTCGAGCCATCAAGAATGCAAATTCTATAACGCCTGTTGAATTAATACCCACATTCTTAGGTGCACATATTAAACCTAAAGATTTCAGTGGTAGCAATTCTGATTATCTAAATATGTTACTTAACGAAACGGTTCCGGTTATTCAAGCTGAAAATTTAGCCTCTCGTGCAGATATATTTGTAGAAGAAGGAGCTTTTTCAATAAATGAAGCAAGGGAATACGCGAACAAGTTAAAAGATTTGGGATTTGAAATGACTATGCATGTTGATCAATTTCACTCCAGTGGAGGACAGTTAGCGGTTGAACTCGGATGCGTATCTGCAGATCATCTCGAATGCATTGATGAAGAAAGTATCAGACATTTTAGCAATTCTGAAACTGTAGCAGTTGCTTTACCGGGTGCTTCCATTGGACTAGGAATGAAATTTACGCCATGTCGAGAACTACTGGATCAAGGAGCATGCATAGCAATTGCATCAGATTGGAATCCTGGATCGGCACCAATGGGAGATTTATTAACTCAAGCAGCAATATTGGGTGCGAGCGAAAAATTAAGTATTTCAGAGACTTTAGCGGGGATTACTTATCGATCAGCACGAGCATTACGAATTAATGCTGGAAAAATTGAAAAAGGAGCATCTGCTAGATTCAATATTTTTAAAACCGCCGACTATAGAAATATATTTTATCGACAGGGAAAACTTCGACCTAGATACACGGTGTTAGAGAATGAGTTCATCAAACATTAATACAAAAAACTATCAGCAACCTGATCCATCACTTTGGAAAGGAAGAGTAGATTCGGAGATCGATTCTACTCAATTCAGATACCATCAAGTTGTACAGTGTATAGAAATTGATAAAATAGAAGAAGGACGAAGTCCAGTATTACTTGGTTTTTCCTGTGATGAAGGCGTTAAGAGAAACAAAGGTAGAACTGGAGCTTCTGAAGGTCCGAATGAGTTTAGATCCGTAATTAGTTCTTTATCTTGGCATGGTAATGAAGAGGGTTTTTTAGATTCTGGAAATATTAATCCGATTTCAGAGGATTTAGAAAGTGCTCAGAAAGAACTTGGGAATGCAGTTCATCAACTTTTGAATAAAAGAAAAAGAACCTTTGTAATTGGTGGAGGTCATGAAACGGCATACGGTCATTATTTAGGTATTTCAGCTTATTTGAAAGAGGAATACCTAAATCCTCAACTTGGTATTCTAAACATTGATGCCCATTTTGATCTAAGAGAACATAATGGAAAAGCACATTCTGGTTCTCCCTTTTTACAAGCTCATGAACATGCAGAACAAAAAGAACTAGACCTATCTTATTTTGTTTATGGGATTAATCGCCATAATAATACCAAGAGTCTTTTTAATAAAGCAGAAGAACTTGGTGTAAGATACTGTACAAACAGAGAGGTACAAGATCAGGAAGAAAACTCTCTTCAAGTGCTCGAGTATTTTATAAAATCAAGATCTCATATTTACTTAACGATATGTTTAGATGTATTTAAATCTGCTATTGCACCTGGAGTTAGTGCAGTTTCATGGAATGGAATTGACCTTGGACATGCTTTACGAGTAATTGATTTAGTTAAAAAATCGGGAAAATTGATCTCGATGGATGTTTGCGAATTAAACCCATCATTCGATCAAGATCAAAAAACAGCGAAACTAGCTGGAACAATTTTTAGTGAGTGGTTAAGCTGATGTTGTCTTTGGTTTTCTGGAAAACCTCAAAGCAACTATGTTTCCCACAATGATTAATGCGGCACCGGCAAAACCAATTACCGTCCACTCATAACCTTCCAAAAAAGTTGAAATAGTAAGTGCAATAACCGGCGCAATCAAAGAAACATAAGCTGCTTTACTAGCCCCAATATTTCCAATCAAGGTGAGATAAGCTCCGAAAGCAATAATAGAACCAAATATTGCAAGGTAAATCAACGAAAGAGTATACTCATAGGTCATCTCGAAAGTCGGTGTTTTACCAGAGAAGATGGCTATGGTAAACATTGCAAGGGCACCATAAAACATGCCATAAGCATTCGATTGAATAACTGGAATCCCAGCTTTTTGATTTCTTGCAGAAGTGATATTTCCTAACGAAGCGATATAAGTACCACCAACGGCGAGCGCTAATCCCCATATTTTTTTATCAGAAAATGTAAACTGGACTAAATCTTCTTGAAAGATCATTCCAGTTCCTATTAATCCAAATAAACCGCCAATGATAACTTTTGTTTCAAAGGGTGTTTTTAGAAATATTCGACCATTAAGAATGTTCAAAAAAACCAATAATGAGAAGATTAGCCCAACAATTCCACTGGTTAGAAAAAGTTCTGAGGAATACATCATCCAATAATTAAAACCGAATATTAAAAGACCCTGCAGCAGAATAAATGCATGTTCTTTACGTGAAAAACTTAGGTTATACTTCATCAGTTTTAAGATGAACAACATCAAAAGTCCGGCTAACGCAAATCGGTAGGACACAGAAAATAAAGGATCAACATCTCCAACTTGAAATGTAATTACATACCATGTTGAGCCCCATATTAAGGAAGGAGTAATAAAAAGGATTAAGTTTTTCAAAGTTGCATAAGTTAGGAACTCAGCAACTAGAATAGAAAATAATTAATTCTATATGGAATACTTTTTGTGCAAGCATTTCAGGTTCCATAAGAGTGATTCCATCATCACTTACATTAAAGCGAATCATATCCTATTCAGGGCTATCCTATTAAAACTAAATGAACAGAGATAAGAATTATAATGAATTATTTTAAACCGGCTTCTTTAGCGGCAAGAGCAGCGCCAATAATTCCAGCGTGATTGCGACTAGCAGCAGGAACTATCGGAGTATCGAGGTGAAGATATTGGCTAAAGTCATCGAAGTTTTTACTAACACCGCCACCTACAATGAATAGATCAGGCCAAAACAAAGCTTCTACTTTTTTGAAATATTCGTTAACTCTACTACCCCATTCCTCCCAGCTTAAATTGTCACGTTCACGAACTGAATTAGCAGTATAGTGCTCTGCGATCATCCCATCCATAATAACATGACCTAATTCGGTATTTGGAATAAGTTGATGATTATGAAAAACAGCTGTTCCAATACCTGTGCCAAATGCGGCAATAAAAACAGTTCCCTTTTCATTCGACCCGGCGCCGAATTCCATTTCTGCAAATCCAGCAGCATCTACATCATTAACAAGATGAGTACGGCATCCAGTAACAGCTTCAATTCGTTCAGCAGCATTTACACCTATCCAAGACTTATCTATGTTTGAAGCCGTTTTCACAATTTCGTTATGAACTGCAGCAGGAAATCCACAACCGATCGATCCTTGCCAATCAAATTCCTTAACTATAGCAGCTATAGTTTCGATAACAGCATCTGGGGTAGCAGGTTGTGGGGTTACAATCCTGAATCGTTCTGTTAATAATTCTCCAATTTCCGTGTCAACAATTGCTCCTTTTATTCCGGAGCCTCCAACATCAATCCCGAGTATTTTCATAACCGTAAATTATCAAACTTGATCTTCATTATAAAGTAGAATTATTTACCAACACAATGTACACACCTTGTGGTATGCGGCATATATTCTAATCGACCAAATGGGATTTCGTTACCACATTTTTGACATAAACCAAAGTCTTTTGAGTCTGCATTCTCTAGAATTCGTTCTAGTCTGATCAATACTTTCTTTTTTTCTCTAAGTGAGGATTCATTAATGGTTTTATTATTGATGGCATCCATACGTGAAACTCGACCAATAGCAGCATCTAATGGGATAGGCTTTGTCAGCTCAATGAGCTCCTGCAATTCAATAGAAATTTCTGAAATTCTACTGGTAATAATCCCTTTTAATATTGTTTTTTCTGGGTCAGTCATTTAAATACTCCATGTAGTCTTTAAATTAAGCTTTTTAGTGAGAAAGGAAATTAAATAGAGATTGTATCGATAAAGGTTAGAAAATGCGTTTAATTAAGGAAATTCGGCTTTTTTTCCGTTTATTAAACACGTCTAACTATTGGTTTGGGTACTATGCAATTACAAAGGTTTTTTAGGGAACTAAAGCGAAGGAACGTTTTCCGTATAGCGACCGCCTATGCCATTGCGGGATGGCTAATTATACAGATCTGTACATCTACCTTTCCATATCTCAACTTACCTGATTGGTTGATAACAGCCGTAATAGTTTTTGTAGGAATAGGATTTCCGATCTCACTAATTTTTGCTTGGGCATTTGAGTTAACCCCAGAAGGAATTAAAAAATCTAAAGAAGTTGATATAACCGCATCGGTTACGGATCGAACCGGAAAGAAATTAAATGGCATAATTATAACGGTTCTTTCAATGGCGGTTATTTTCTTGTTAGTGGAGCGGGTATTTTTTGCAAAAGCATCCATTTTAGAGCAAGAGAATTCTTCAAATATTGAAATGGCTTCTATAGCCGTACTTCCTTTTGTTAATATGAGCGGTGATCAAGAGAATGAATATTTCTCTGATGGCCTTTCGGAGGAACTACTGAATGCATTAGCTAAGGTTGAAGATCTTAAAGTTGCAGGGAGAACCTCATCATTCAAATTTAAAGGCCAAAACGAGAACCTCACAGAAATAGGAACAGAACTAAAAGTCTCACATATCCTTGAGGGAAGTGTTCGAAAGTCGGGTAATAGAATTAGAATAACAGCTCAACTCATAAAAGTAGAAGATGGGTATCATGTATGGTCAGAAGCTTTTGATCGGGAACTAACCATCAACAATATTTTTGATATTCAGGAAGAGATCTCGAAAACAGTAATGGAAGTATTGAAAGTTAAACTACTTCCAGAAGAAGAAATTGCAATTACAACAAGACCTACAGAAGATATTGAGGCTTATAATGCCTTCTTGGAGGGAACTCAGTTAGCGATATCGAATCAACCCGATGACATTCAAAAAGCAATAGATAAATTCAAACAAGCAATTCGAATTGATCCTACTTTTGCTGAAGCTTATGCACGCCTAGCAATTGCCTATACCGGATTAAATCATTTTGGGAATTTACCCCTCGACGAAACTAAAACATTAGTTCGAGAGAATATTGATAAAGCATTATTGCTGAATGGAAACCTTGGAAGAGCGTATGAAGCCTTGGGGTATTATAACTTTATTACTTATGATAGAAAAGGAGCCTTAGAAGCATTTGAACGTGCCGTAGAATTAATGCCGAATGATCCTGATGTACACGATGGTTTACATTTAGCTCTTGAACAAAATGATCGATATGATGATGCAAATGATGCCTTAAGACAAGCATATGAGAAAGATCCATTAAACCCTAGCTATGGTAGTTCATATGCAAATCATTTAGTAAATAGTTACGGGGAGTACGAAGAAGCCACAAACATTTTTGACAAAATGATCGAAACTTATCCTGATTATACGCTTACCTATAGGTATAAGGCTGGTATGTTAGAGGATTCTCCGTTTGGTCAACTTGATAAAGCTTTTGAACTGCTTTACGATGCATACTTAATAACCCCAGATGATATTATTTTAATGAGAGCTTTAAATGACCTCTCTAGAGATTTAGATTACATGGAGATGGCCGATTATTGGGAAAAGAGAATTGGAGAATTATATCCTGAGAATGAAGCATATAGATGGGTTCAGATTAGTAATCGATATCAAGAACAGAAATACAATGAAACCGAGAGAATGCTCGAAGAAGTTATGGATATTTTTGGTGAGCAAAGTTCGGATGAGATCAGCCAATTTTTATCACGGGTATATTATTTAGAAGGAAGATATCAGGATGGCGTAGATTTAATGGAAGAAGAATATCCCGAGCTACTTGAACAGCCCGTTAAAATTGATGATTCTAATGATTCATGGGTTGTACTTTACAGTGATTTATTAGAGAAGGTTGGCAAGATTGAACGTGCACAGCAATTGCGGGATACATTCTGTGAGTTTACTGATACACAAATTGAAGAGAGTACGACCGATAGAGAAAGAACATGGAACCGATGGGGTGAATTTAGCTGTATGGTCTATGATAAAGATTACGAAGAAGCCATCGCCTTATTTGAAGAACTTTACTTTGTAAAAAATTCGAGATCGGATACTCCAATATACTTTGCGAATGGTTGGGAATTAAATGTATTAGAAAACAAGCCCGCTTTTCAACAACTAAAGACTCGGATTATGGATGATATTCGTCTCCAGAGATCCAATGTAATTAAGTTTCTGAAGTCAAAAGATGAATGGAAAGACGAGTGGGAAGTAACAGAATGATCAATTTTAAATTCTAAATGTCAGATGAAGACATATCATTTAACATTTAAAACTAAGCACTAAACATTAACTAAGTGAATATTTCGAAATTTATAGAAGAACTAAAACGCCGTAATGTATTTAAGGTTGCAGCGGCGTATGCAATAGCTGGATGGTTAATAATTCAGATTGCAACTTCTGTATTTCCAGCATTCGAGTTTCCAAATTGGACTACACAATTTGTAATTATACTGGTTGGTATTGGATTTCCATTATCAATGATCTTTGCTTGGGCATTCGAATTAACTCCTGAAGGGCTCAAAAAATCCAAAGAAGTAGACATTACAGAATCGGTGACTGACAGAACGGGAAAGAAGCTGAATGGGATCATTATTTCTGTAATGGCAGTTGCGATCTTTTTCCTGTTAACTGAACGGATTTTCTTTGCAGAATCAAGCATTTTGGACAGAAATACAATTCTAGTCAACGAAGCTTCCATTGCTGTACTGCCTTTTGCAGACCTTTCTCCAAATGGAGATCAAGAGTACTTTTCAGACGGACTTTCTGAAGAACTATTAAACGTTCTTGCTAAAGTAGAAGATATGAAAGTGGCAGGGCGTACCTCTTCATTCAAGTTTAAAGGCCAGAATGAAAACCTTAAGCTTATTGGTGCCGAACTGGATGTAGATCATATCTTAGAAGGGTCAGTTCGGAAAGCAGGAAATACTATTAGGATAACCGCTCAATTAATCAAAGTAGACGATGGATTTCACGTCTGGAGTGAGACCTACGACCGAGAGTATACCGCAGAAAATATTTTTCGAATTCAAGATGAAATATCTCAAAAAGTATTAAATGAGTTAAAGATAAGATTACTGAATAATGAAGAAGAACTTGTTGAATTAGAAACCATTCCAACAGAAGATGTAGAAGCCTATGAAGCGTATCTTCGTGGTACGGAGTTACTGCGAGACCGTAACCCAGATGAAATTCAGTTAGCCATAGAGCAGTTTGAGACCGCAACAAAATTGGACCCCAGCTTTGCGGAAGCTTACGCCTATTTATCCTTTTCATATGCTCGCTTATATGAATATGGAAATATAAATAAAGAAGAAGTACTGGATTACCTTCGGTCTTATTCCGATCAGGCTTTGTTCATTAATCCTAATATCCCCAGAGCCTATGCTGGCTTAAGTGCTTATTATGAAATTATTGAAGATACATTGAATTCAATTAGTGCCATTAAAAGGGCTTATGAACTTAATCCAAAGGATGCTGAAATGGTTAATTCTTATGCTGTTTTATTGGGTGTTTATGAAGAAATAGACGATGATTATGAAGATAGATCAGATAGTTTATACCAAATTGCCTACACCCTAGACCCACTAAATCCGGTAATTGCCTCAAACATGGGTAGGCTTTATCGTCGAGAAAAAAACTTTGAAAAAGCAATCGAAACCTTCGATAAAATAATAGAAACCAATCCAGAATTTTTATCCGCCTATACCCAAAAAATCTACATTCTTAGAAGCGAAGGATTTGGGTTAAGAGATGAAGATTTTATGGCTGCTTATAATGGATACCAAGAAAATCCAGAAAGTTTAGATTTCATTGAAGTTCTACAACAATCAGCTAGATACTTTGAACTTGACTCACTCGAAATGTTTCTTACAAAAGAAGTTATAAGGCTATACCCTAATAACCCTATGGCTGAAAATGCCCAAAGAATATTAAAATTTCAAAAATTCAATACTCATCTCGACAATAAGGAATTCGAAGAAGCAAGAGTCTTTGCCAGAGAAAATCTCATGGAAGAAATTGGTGATAACATTGAAATTTTCCGGGAGTTTCTGGAAAATGCAGAATCAGTGGCTCTTTTTGACGACTATTTTGAGAACCGAGAGTTTCAAAAAGCAACTGAAATTTTAAGAGAGATACGACCTGAATTTTTTTCCGATACCCTTACTACACACCCACAAGGGAATTTTCAAACTGCACGTGTGAAATATATATTTGAACAAATTGGCAGAGAAGATCTGGTTAAGAATCTTGATAAGCTGGAATTTGAATATGGGGATTGGGTGGAATTTGAATATGACCAAGATATTTCAAAAGAAGAGCCAAATATAGTTCGCGTATTAGCAAATGAAAGTTTGTATAACAATGATTCGAAGCGTTATAGAGAAATAGTTGAAGAGTTGTATTTCACCAGGAAGTACAAATTCTTTAAGTGGAATGAAATGCTTGATCAGCCTCATGAACTGGAACTGCTTAAAGACCCGGAGCTTAAAGAACTTATTGACCGAATTGAAGCAGACCAAAAACGGATGAAGGACAATGTGGTAGCATTCTTAAAAGAAGAAGGAGCTTGGAAGGATAGCTGGGAGGAAAGCGAAGAGTGAATATTCCAAATTTCATAGAAGAACTTAAACGACGTAATGTATTCAGAGTGGCTACCGCCTATGCAATTGCAGGCTGGTTAATCATCCAGATTGCTACTTCTGTATTTCCAGCCTTTGAATTTCCAGACTGGACCCAGCAGTTTGTAATTATAATTACGATGATTGGCTTTCCTCTTGCACTAATTTTTGCCTGGGCGTTCGAATTAACTCCAGAAGGGATCAAAAAATCTAAGGAAGTTGATATTACTGAATCGGTAACAAGCCGAACCGGAAAGAAATTAAATGGCATAATTATAACGGTTCTTTCAATGGCAGTTATTTTCTTGTTAGTGGAGCGTGTATTTTTTGCAAAAGCGTCCATTTTAGAGCAAGAGAATTCTACAAATATTGAAATGGCTTCTATAGCCGTACTTCCTTTTGTTAATATGAGCAGTGATGAGGAAAATGAATTCTTCTCTGATGGATTATCTGAAGAACTATTAAATGGACTTGCCAAAATTGAGGGAATGCAAGTAGCAGGAAGAACTTCTGCGTTCAGTTTTAAGGGAAAGAATGAAGACTTACGAATTGTTGGGGAACAACTAGGCGTAAAACATATTTTGGAAGGTAGTGTTCGCAAAGATGGTAATACCCTAAGAATAACGGCACAGCTTATTCAAGCGGATAACGGCTTTCATTTATGGAGTGAAACATATGATCGCCAAATAGAAAGTGTTTTTGCCATCCAGGAAGAAATAACAAGAAAAGTAGTAGCAGAGCTAAAAGTTCGACTACTTCCTCAAGAAGAAATTCAGCTTACAGAACGACCCACCCAAGATATTGAAGCCTATAATGCGTATTTGGAAGCGACTCAGTTAGAGATAAATAGATTACCCTCCGATCTTGAAAAAGCCATAGAAAAATACAAACAAGCGATTGCAATCGATCCCACCTTTGCACTTGCATATGCAAGATTAGCTATTGCATATCATTTATCATTTAGATTTGGAAGTGAATTTTCTACTGAAAAAAGAGTCGAAACAGCTTCTTTAATGCGTGAAAATATTGACCAAGCTTTACTTCTAGATGGTAATCTTGGAAAGGCCTATGAAGCGCTTGGTGAATACTATGTTTATGCTGATGGAGGAGATTGGGTTGAAAGGCTTGAAAAAGCTTTATTTGCCTACTCAAAAGCAGTAGAATTGTCACCAAATGACGCCTTCGCTCATTATGGATATTATACATACCTAAGTATGAAAGACCGAAGAGAGTTAGAAAAAATCCAATTAACTACTTACCAAGTTTTAGAAGAAGCCTATGAATTAGATCCACTCAATCCGGTAGTTGCACAAGTTTATGCAAACTATCTAATTGATATTAAGCAAGAATTTGAGAAAGGCTTATCAATTATGAATCAGGTTATAGAGAATTACCCAGATTTTATGCCTATAAAAGTAGATAAATCATGGGTAATGAGAGATATACCTTATGGAAGGCCTGATGAAGCATTTAAATACATGTTTGAAGCTCATTTAGATGACCCAAGAAACATAAGATATATGAATGCATTAGTTGAAACTTCCTTGGATGTAGATTTTCTGACTTTTGCCAAATACATGGTTGAAAAAATTGAAGAAAATACACCAGAAGATCGTCAATTCTTTACTACATATAATTCTAAGAGAAAAATTCTACAGGCAGAAAAAGACTATGATGGTTTTGAAGCTCTTGTTGAAGAAAGAATAGATCTTATACTTTCTAGAAATGAAAACTTACAACGAGAGAGCTATATCGGTTCATTCCCACTTGTCTACTACAATCAAGGTAGATATGATGAAGTTATAGAGATTGCAAAAATTAGAGCTTCAGAGCTCTTTGAACCTGACTTCATAGCTGCAGACAGCAATGAATTTTACATTAGAATATACGTACCTATCCTACTAAAAAGAGGTGAACTACAAGAAGCAAAACGTATTGCAGATTCCTTTTGCTCATCACTTCCTAAGGATGTAAAAGGCTTAGATGATTATGATGACATTTCCGAGTTTTATTTTAATCAATCTGATTGCGATATCTTCTTGGGGAAATTTGAAGAGGGAATAGAAGGAACTAGGAAAGGATATTTTGAATTGAATTCCAAAGCAAATTGGCCGCTTGTTTTTCAAGAACCAGTTTATAGCCTTGTTGAAGAACACCCTTCTTTTATTAAATTTAAAGAAGATGTTTACAAGGATCTACATAGCATGCGATCCAATGTAATTCAGTTTTTAAAAGCCGAGGGCGAATGGCGAGAAGAATGGGATGTAAAAGAATGATCAATTTTAAATTCTAAATGTTAAATGAAAGAGCCTAATTAAACATATAGAATTGAGCATTTAAAATTAAAAAAATGAACATTTCAAATTTTATAGAAGAGCTAAAGCGGCGTAACGTCTTTAAAGTTGCAGTAGCATATGCTATAGCTGGGTGGCTAATCATTCAAATAGTTACGGTAATTGAAGAACCGCTCAATATTCCAGATTGGTTTGATACGATTGTAATTGTGTTGGTTGGAATTGGGCTGCCAATCGTACTCATATTTGCTTGGGCGTTTGAGTTGACGCCAGAGGGGATTAAGAAATCTAAAGAAGTTGATATCACTGAATCTGTAACCAGTAGAACTGGGAAAAAACTAAACGGAGTGATTATCGCCATTCTTTCAGTAGCACTGTTCTTTGTATTGGTAGAGCGTATCTTTTTTGCAAAAGCGTCTATTCTTGAGAATGCTGAAATAACAAGTCAGATAGAGACCGCATCTATTGCAGTGCTACCTTTTGTAAATATGAGTAGCGATTCTGAGAATGAATACTTCTCCGACGGACTATCCGAAGAATTACTAAATGCGCTTGCGAAAGTAGAAGATATGCAGGTCGCAGGCCGAACTTCTTCGTTCAAGTTCAAAGGTCAGAACGAAAATCTTACCCAAATTGGAGCTGAACTAGGGGTGGCAAATATTCTGGAAGGAAGTGTTCGTAAATCCGGTGAAAGACTTCGAATTACAGCCCAGTTAATTCGAGTTTCAGATGGTTTTCACATGTGGAGTGAAACCTATGATCGTGAATTAACGACGAATAATATCTTTGATATTCAGGAAGAGATATCTAGGCATGTAATGGAAGAACTTAAAGTTAGACTTCTACCTGAAGAGGAAGCCCTACTAGCTGACCGCCCTACTCAGGATATTGAGGCTTATAATGCCTTCTTAGAAGCTACTCAACGTGAGATTACGTTCCAGCCGGAAGACCTAGAGTTTGCTATTCAAAAGTATAAAGATGCAATACGCATTGATCCTACTTTTGCAGAAGCCTATGCCAGATTAGCTATTGCTTATGGTTATTTACACAGCAATGGGAATATTAATGCTGATGAAGCTAAAATGTTGATGAAGGAAAATGCAGAAATGGCGCTTTCCTTAAACAAAGATCTTGGGAAAGCTCAACAAGCATTAGCTGGATATTATGGCTTTGAACAAGAATTCGAAAAAAGAGAAGAAACACTTAAGAAGGCTGTTGAATTAGCTCCAAACGATGCATCCATTAGGATGGCTTATCGCGGTGCTCTTGGAAGAAACAATAAAGTTAAAGAATCCAATGCTCAGTTATTCAAAGCATACGAACTGGATCCGTTAAGCGCATCTATAAGTAATTCCTATGCCAGCTATTTGGTAAGGCAAGAAAATAGATACGAAGAAGCAATGGTCATTATCGATCGTAATATAGAACGAACTCCTGATTACAATGGCTCCTATTATTCGAAAGCCTGGCTACTACGTGATGTTCCCTATGGAGAACTCGATAACGCTTTTACTTTTGCATATGAAGCTTATTTAAATAATCCGGATGACATGGATTTCATGTGGATGGTTTCTGACATTGCCCGTGATCTGAATATGATTAGTGTTGCAGAATATTTTGGTAACCGTATCAAAGAAGTGTATCCAGAAAATCATTCAGGACCAAGAAATCTAATGAGAACAAAACTCACAGCAGGAGATTTTGAGGGAGTAAAACAAATTATTGACGAACTAACAGATGTTTATGGTCCAAGAACGTTTCAATATTTTATTGTACAACTATCTGCCTATCACTACAGCATTGGCGAATTTGAGGAGGCTGCCAGATTATGGGAAAACCTTCATCCTGAGTTTTATAATAACCCGGCTAGCGTGATCGAAAATGTTGATCAGCAGACTTCAGCTATTTACAGCTATACTTTATACGAGGAAATGGGAAGATTTGAAGATGCAAAAATGATGGCTGAAAAAATCTGTATGTATAAAGATGAACAGCTAGCGGAAATGTTAGAAAGTGGCAGAACGGAAATCTATAATGAATTGGACGTTAAACTATACTGTCAAATAGTTTCAAAAGAGTATGAAGAAGCGATCGCATCATTGGTCAAATTCCACTTCGAATTAAATTCTAAAGGGAATTGGCCATTAATTTTGACATCCGAAATTCCCTATCAACCTCTAAAAGAGCATCCATCCTATTCAGAGTTTGAAGACAAACTTTATGCTGATCTTGCAAGTATGCGAGGTAATGTAATTGATTACTTAAAAGAAAAAGGCGAATGGCGAGAAAGCTGGGCTATAAACGAGACAAATTGAAAAATTTTGCGCTAACAAATACCTCTTTCTTTTCAAGTCATCCTGATTCCGATAGTTTTTGGGACGAAGGATCCGCAAAACTAGGTAGCTTTGTTGATTCCTTGCTTTCACTCAGAATGACCTTAATTAGAGAAGCACTATGAACATATCAAATCTAATTCAAGAACTTAAAAGACGTAACGTCATCAAGGTGGCTACGGCTTATGTAATCGCGGGATGGATTATCATACAAGTTTCAGATACTGTTTTTCCAAGATTAGGACTTCCTGATTGGACAGTTACTTTTATAATTGCATTAGTTGGAATTGGGTTTCCATTATCGCTAATCTTTGCATGGGCTTTTGAGCTAACACCCGATGGTTTAAAGAAATCTAAAGAAGTAGATATCACCGAATCTGTTACGGATCGAACGGGTAAAAAACTAAATAGCGTAATAATATCGGTGCTTTCTGTAGCACTGTTTTTTGTACTTATAGAACGAGTGTTCTTTGCCACCACTGGAATGGTTGAAGTTGATCAGAGCAGCATATCAAATGCATCTATTGCGGTACTTCCATTTTCAGATTTATCTCCGAATGGAGATCAGGAATATTTTTCAGATGGGCTTTCAGAAGAACTGCTAAATGTTCTTACTAAGGCAGAGGAAATGAGAGTAGCGGGAAGGGCATCATCCTTCAAGTTTAAAGGTCAGAATGAAAATTTAAAGTTGATTGGTGCGGAACTGGATGTAGATCATATTTTAGAAGGTTCGGTGCGTAAAGCCGGGAATACCATTAGAATTACCGCTCAGCTCATTAAGGTAGAAGATGGCTTTCAGGTGTGGTCAGAAACCTATGATCGGGAATATACCGCTGAAAATGTTTTTCGAATTCAGGATGAGATTTCACAAATGGTGCTGAATGAATTAAAGGTTCGATTACTCACGAGTGAGAATTCAGAAACCTTAGCAAGTACTAAAGAAATACCTACCTCTGATATAGAAGCCTATGAAGCCTATTTACGTGGTACAGAATTACTTCGAAATCGTAATCCAGATGAAATTAAACTAGCTATTGAGCAATTTGAAAGAGCTTCAGAATTGGATCCAACCTTTGCAGAGGCATTCGGCTACATTTCTTTTTCCTATGCCAGACTTTATGAATATGGGAATATTGATAAAGAACAGATGGAGGAGTTAATTCGATATAATTCTGACCGAGCGCTGTTTATTAATACAGAAATCCCGCGCGCATATGCTGGTTTAAGCTACCTTTTTAGAATTAAAGAAGACACTACAAATGCAATAAATGCCATTAAAAAGGCCTATGAACTGAATCCAAAAGATGCCGAAATGGTTAATTCATATGCTAATATGTTGAGGCTATATCAGGCACTTAATGATAAATATGCAGATAAGTCAGATAGTTTATACAAAGTCGCCTACAGTTTAGACCCATTAAATCCAGTAATTGCTAATAACATGGGTGCTGTTTATTGGCGCAATAAGAACTTTGAAAAATCGATGGAGATTTTTGACAATATTATAGAAGCTAACCCAGATTATTTAAGAGCATATTCTGATAAAATCATTATTCTTAGAGGGGAGGGTTTTGGGAAAATGGATGAAGCGTTTATGGAAGCCTACAAAGGATATAAGAATAATCCAGAAAGTTTAGACTTCATCGATGTTCTTAATATATCAGCTGGATATTTTGATTTAGACTCACTTCAGTTATCTCTGACTAAAGAGATAATCAGGTTATATCCTAATAACCCGACCGCTGAAGGTGCAAGAATGAGTTTAAAGTTTGATACGCTGAATACATTATTAGAAAATCAGGAAATTGAAAAGGCAAGAGCTTTTGGGTTAAAACTTGGTGAAGAACAAGGGCGGAATATGGAGGGCTTCGAGGAATATTTAGAAAACCTCGAAAGCGCAACGTTGTTTAATGAATATTTTGAAAATGAAGAATATCAAAAGGCATATGAAATAATTCGGGAGACCTATCCTGAATATCTGACGGATACCCTGACTACTCACCCCGAGTATACTATGGAAACCTGGAGGATTAAATATTTATTCAAACAGGTTGGAAGAGAAGATTTAGTTGAAAATTTAGATAAACTCGAATTTGAATTTGGCGACTGGGTTGAGTTTGAGTTCGATAAAGATATCTCCAAAGAAAATCCTTCTGTTGTTTATCAATTGGCCATGGAGAGTTTATACAATAACAACATAGACCGATATACAGAAATTGTAGAAGAACTGTATTTTAACAGGAAGTATAAATTTAGGAGATGGAATACATTCTTTAATGATCCGAATGAAAAAGAGCTACTCAATGATCCTGAACTTAAAGCTCTGATTGATCGCATTGAAGAAGACCAGCAAAGAATGAAGAATAATGTAATTGAATTTCTAAAAGACGAAGGTGAATGGCGAGAAGAATGGGAAGTAACAGAATGATCAATGTTCAATTAAGAATTAAGAATTAAGAATTAACAAAATGAACATTTCGAATTTTATAGACGAGCTAAAACGCCGTAACGTCATCAAGGTGGCTACGGCCTATGCGATAGCTGGATGGTTGATGATTCAGATATTCGACACTATTGCACCACAGCTCGGTTTTCCTGATTGGATAGCACCTTTAGTTACCATACTGGTACTCATTGGATTTCCAATGGCGCTTATATTTGCTTGGGCATTTGAATTAACTCCAGATGGTATCCAAAAATCTAAAGAAGTAGATATTACGGTATCTGTAACTGCGTCTACTGGTAAAAAACTGAACGGACTTATTATTACGATTCTTTCAATGGGAGTAATATTTTTATTGGTAGAGCGGGTGTTTTTTGCAGAAGCAGCGTTTATTGAAAATCAATCTGGATTAGCAGATGTACAATCAGCTTCAATTGCAGTGCTTCCCTTTGTAAATATGAGCGCCGATGTAGATAATGAATATTTTTCCGATGGCTTATCAGAAGAATTACTAAATGGATTGGCAAAACTTGAAGACATTCAAGTAGCGGGGCGAACTTCTTCATTCCAATTTAAAGGTACGAATCCAGATTTGAGAGATGTTGGTACCCAACTTGGAGTTCAACATATTTTAGAAGGATCAGTCCGGAAGTCCGGAAATAGAATCCGAATTACAGCTCAGCTAATTCAAGCTGATAATGGCTTTCATTTATGGTCAGAAACCTATGATCGAGAATTAACAGCCAACGATATCTTTGACATCCAGGAGGAAATCACACGTAAGGTAATAACAGAACTAAAGGTGAAGCTATTACCGCAAGAAAATATTGCTATCTCGGAACAACCAACTGAGGATATTGAAGCATATAATGCATTCTTAGAAGCCACTCAAGTAGAAACTAGCCGAAGACCTGAAGATATTGAAGCAGCTATTGAACTATATAAACAAGCCGTTCGCATTGACCCTTCTTTTTCTCTGGCCTATGCGCGATTAGCCTATGCTTATAATCTACTATATGACTATGGCAATGCATCCTTTGAAGAAACAAAAGAACTTGTCCGTGAAAATATTGATCAGGCATTGTTAATTAATAGTAACGAAGGAAAGGCTTATCAAGCTTTATATGCATATTTCGATGAATTTGAAAGTGATTTCGATAAAGCCTTGGATGCTGCAAAAAAAGCCGTAGAATTAATGCCAAATGATGCGATGGCTCATAATTCGTTAGCAAATTCATTTAACAGCCTTGACTTACAAAAAGAGGAACATGAAGCTAGAAAACAAGCATATAAATTGGACCCGTTCAATAATGTTATAGCAGGTAACTACACAATTTATTTAAGAGATATTGAAGAATTTGATAGTGCTATTAACATTTTGGATCAGATTTCAGAAAAATCTCCTGAATTTAAAGGAGCGTATACACGTAAGTCACTTATTTTAGCAGATCCACCATATGGGCAAGTTGGTGAGAGTTTTAAGCTGGTATATAAGGCATATCTGCTAGATCCTGAAGATCGGTCGTTATTATTTGCCGTTGGGGATAGAGCAAAAGAGTTAGATTTTTTCCCTTTATCTGAATACATGACTAAAGAACTTGAAAGACTGTATCCTGAAAACATTACTACATTGGATAGAAGGTTCTTTCTTAGTTTGATGTCAAGTGACTATAAAAAAGCGGAAGAAATCGCTAATCAGCTAAAAGAAAATTACGGTGGCGAAAGAACAATCTATTATTTCAGGGCGTTAAATTATATACAAGGTAACTATGAGCAAGCATTAGCCCCTATTGCAGAATTCGAAACAGAATTGATGCAAAATCCATCCATTATAAATACCTCAAACGAAGGATGGGCTGGAACTGTAGTTACTCTATATCGTGAATTAGGTAGAAATGAAGAAGCTGATATACTTGCCAAAGAATATTGCGAATATCTTGAAAATAAAGAAGTAGGAAAGGGATTAAGACTAAATGAAAAGTTCAATGAATTTAGCTGCCTTCTAGCTTCAAATAATACTGATGAGACTATTGAATTAATTGAAGACCTCTACTTCAATGAAAACTGGAAGCGACGTTGGCCAGAAGGTCTTGTCTTTAACACGATACCTTCCGATTTAAAAAAATCTACAGAGTTTCAGAATATAGTAGCTAGAGTTTATGCCGATTTACATGAGCAAAGGGCCGATGTAATCGAATGGCTAAAAGCAGAAGGCGAATGGCGAGAAGAATGGGAGGTAGAAAATTCTAAATGATGAATTCTGAATTTTGAATGGGGATACCCAATTCAGAATATAAAATTCAAAATTGAGCATTAAACAGATGAATCTATCCAACTTCATATCAGAGCTTAAACGCCGTAATGTATACCGGGTGGCTACGGCGTATGCAATAGCTGGCTGGTTGATCATTCAGATATTTGACACTATTGCTCCTCAGCTAGGATTTCCAGAATGGTTGGCTCCATCCATTACGGTTCTTATTCTTATAGGATTTCCAATAGCACTTATTCTGGCATGGGCTTTCGAATTAACACCCGAGGGATTCCAAAAATCTGAAGACGTAGATATAACAGAATCAGTAACAAGATCGACCAGTAAAAAACTAAATCGTGTCATAATTGGTGTTTTATCAATCGGACTTTTGTTTGTGCTGGTGGAACGGATTTTTTTCGCAGAATCAACGTTACTCGATAATATCGGTTCAGAAATTGAGAATGCATCCATTGCCGTTCTTCCTTTTGTGAATATGAGTGATGATAAAAGCAATGAATTCTTTTCAGACGGTCTATCAGAAGAATTATTAAATGTATTAGCCAAAGTTGATGAGTTGAACGTAGCTGGGCGAACTTCCTCCTTTAAATTTAAAGGACAGAATGAGAACCTTTCTCTGATTGGCGAAGAACTAAACGTAAATCACATTTTAGAAGGCAGCGTGAGAAAAGCTGGCGATAGAATCAGGATCACCGCTCAGCTCATTAAAGTAGCAGATGGTTATCATATGTGGTCAGAAACCTATGATCGGGAATTAACAACGGAGAATATTTTTGATATTCAAGATGAGATTTCAAATGCAGTTCTGGCAGAGTTAAAAATTCAACTCTTAGACGGTATAACAATCAATACGAAAGAGTATACTCAGGATATAGAGGCCTATAATCTCTATCTAGCTGGAACTCAACTAGAGAAAAACAGGATCAAAGAAGAACTGGAAGCGGCGGCTGAGAACTATAAAACAGCAATCCGATTAGATCAGTCTTTTGCTTTAGCTTATGCTAGACTAGCATGGGTTTATTATTTACTTCATGAATATGGGGATATAACATTGGATGAGCTAAAACCTCTTATGAAGGAAAATATTGATATAGCTCTATCCATTGAGCCGGATTTAGGGAAAGCAGTACTCGCACAAGCAGTGTATTATAGATATACTGGAGAGCCCGAAAAAGGTATGGAGGCAAGTGAACGTGCTATTGAATTGATTCCCAATGATCCAGAAACTTGGATTGTACATAGAAATGCAGTCTTTTTCTCTACAACAGGAGATAGAAAACCTGAGGAATGGATGGCAATGGGTGAGGCAACCAAACGTGCTTATGAATTGGATAAGAACAATCCCGCCTATGCAAATATGTATGCACGTAATTTGCCAGCGAGGGGTGAATATAGAGAAGCGATTGAGATTTTAGATCGGATTAACCGCTTATATCCAGATTTTGGTCCGGCATATGATACAAAAGCTAATATTTACTCAAGTACCCCTTATGGAGAATTAGACAAGGCGTTCATCTTGATCTATGAACAGTACAATAAAAATCCGAATGATTTAAACTTAATTAGTTCGTTGCTTGCTGCTGCCATGAATATTGATTTAAGGGGCTTGGAAGATGAATTGGTTCAGGAAATTAAAACATCATTCGCAGGAAATCCTAGAATAATTCAGATGGAAATAGGTAAGCTTCTCAAAAATTATGAAATGGAAGATCTTACTACAATGATCGAAAACTTAATATCTAATGGAACTCCAGTACCGTCTAATATCGTGGATCTTATATATTTTACTAAATCGATGCACGAGAAGGATTATGTAACAGCTCGTGAATATTTTATAAGAATGGCACCTGAGGTTTCTTCAGGTGAGTTTGACCCAAAAGAAGAACTTCTCACAAACATGCTTTACTATAGCTTTATTGAAGAGCAGTTTGGAAATAGTGATTTAGTAATTGAATTAGCACCGATTATATGTGAAGAGGTTGACCGAAGAAAAGAAGAAACAGAGAGTGAAAGTGAGCAGTTAGAAATAGAAATGTTTTGCCTAGTAGCAAATAAACAACTTTCGGAAGCAGTTGAAAATTATGAGAAAATCTATTTCGACTTAAATTCTAAGAGCGGAAGTCTGTTTAATTTAAATACTGATCCAATTGCCATTTTACTCAAAGATGATCAGGAATTTAAATTGCTGGTTGATAGGATTAAAGAAGACGTTTGGAAGATGAGGGAAAACACTATAGAATACCTGAAAGCAGAAGGCGAGTGGCGAGAAGAATGGGAAGTGGGGAATCAATGATCAATGTTCAATTAAGAATTAAGAATGTGTCCTATTCTCTGTCACTTCGAATGGATACGAGAAGTCTAAGTAGTTTCGAAAAGGATAGTCAATTTTTAGATGTCTCACCTTCGTTCGACATGACAAGAAAAGAATTAAGAACTGAGAATTAACAAAGTGAACATTTCAAATTTTATAGCTGAATTAAAGCGACGTAATGTCTTTAAAGTAGCAACGGCGTATGCTATCGCTGGTTGGTTAATTATTCAAATAGCCACATCGGTATTCCCTGCATTTAATTTTCCTGACTGGACTCAACAGTTTGTAATCATTCTAACTGCAATCGGCTTTCCAATTGCACTGATTGTTGCCTGGGCATTTGAATTAACCCCTCAAGGATTAAAAACCACCAAAGAAGTTGATGAGGATGAATCTATTTCTCACAATACAGGAAGTAAGATCAACAAATTAATTATTGGAGGACTATGTCTTTTGGTAGCATTTTTAATCGTCGAGCGAGTTTTCTTTGCGACCTTGGGAGTTAATGATGAGGCAATTCCAATTTCTACTATTTCAGATAAATCAATAGCGGTACTTCCATTCGATGATTTTAATGCAGGTGGTCAACAAGAATATTTTGCAGATGGATTAACTGAGGAGATTTTGAATTCCTTAGCTAAAACACCGGATTTACTAGTTGCCTCTAGAACCTCATCTTTCCAATACAAGAACAAGAATACTGATATAATTAAGATTGCCGATACCTTGGGAGTAGCGCATATATTAGAAGGTTCTGTTCGGGAATCCACCGATAAATATCGTGTTACTGCACAGCTAATTCGGGCTTCAGATGGTTTTCATTTGTGGAGCGAAACTTATGACCGTCCAAAAACAGATATTATTGATATACAGGAAGAGATAGCATATCAGATAGCAACTGCACTGGAGACAGCGATGGATCCAGAAGCGCTTCGTGAAATGGTGGAAGTGGGTACCTCATCAATTGAAGCCTACAAATTATATGTTGAAGGGATTTCGTTATTTAACAGAAGGTCTTTTCAGGATGGGATTATTGAGGAAGCTTTTGACCTATTTGAACTAGCAAGGCAAATAGACCCGGAATTTGGGTCAGCTAGTTACCGTGCAGCTGATCTAATTATAGCTGATATGTCGTTAACAAGCATGGGTTCAGCGTCGCTTAACTATAGTTACGAAGAAAAATTAAGAATGATCAATATTCGATTAAGTACTGCTATTCAATACTCCAACGAGCTAGACCGCTTAAAATACCTGTCGAAGCAAGCATATTTAAATTTAGAATTACGCAAAGCAATCGATTATCTGGCGCAGTATATCGAAAAACGGCCATCAGATATCAATAATTATTCTGACATAATATATTACCTGGCCATGCTTGGTGACTATGAAGAAGCGAGGAGATACCACGAAAAAGCCGAAAATTATACACTGGAAAATATATTTACTAATTCGAGTATAGTGGCATTTTATTTCTGGACAGATAACACAGGTGAGGCTGATCCTTGGATGCAGGAAAAACTAAGTGAATATCCATACAGTGAACAATTAACCTATCAGTCTCACAGAATTATGCTTTGGAATGGTAATTATGAAGAAGCATCAGAAATAAAGAAACGATTAAGAGGATTGGAAATTCCAGTTGAGAATTTTGCTATATCCGATTTAAGGCAAGCATGCGCTGAAGGGAAAAATGAATTGGCCAATGAAATTTATGAAACAAAGATAAAAGGAAACGACCTTGGATCTAATTGGATTGCTTTAAGAGTATTGAGTAGAGATGATGAGGCTCATCAAATGATTAAATTTTTAGATGATGAAAACCAACTTATTAATCTATCGGCTTGGCTTTATTATAGATATTTCGACTATACGAAGTATCCAAATCTTATGGCGATTCTTGAAAGAGAAAACCACAAAAGAGGTCCAGTAATTGATATTCCTTTTCGGTGTGGGAGATAGAAAAACATATGTATACACTAAAAAAACTTCGCCGTTTATACCTTGCTAAAGTAGCTGTCATATTTACAATAGCCACTTTTCTTTTAAATCAGGCGGTAGAAGCTTTAGTGGTTGCAGAATTTATTCCTGTTTGGTCGCTTCGTTTTTCATTAATCGGTACAGCTATAGTTTTTCCTTTTGTGATGTATATAGGGTATATAATTATATACAAAAAGTATGACGGGGAGAATGAGACGTTTGAAGAACGAATTCTAAATTTTTGGCTCTTAATATTTTCGATTTTAGTTCTTGGATATGCAATTATTGAACGCTTTTATCAACACTAAATAAATATGCTACGCTTTTTCCGCCAAATAAAGTTAGAAACACGGATTTATGAGATTCAAGGATGAACACGGATTTAAAACATAGTGAACTTACCCAGAAAATTATTGGGGCCTCATTTGAAGTGCATAATTTCTTGGGAAATGGATTTCAGGAAGTGATCTATCAGAGAGCATTAGCATTAGAATTTGAAAAAGCTGAATTAACTTTTGAAAGAGAAATAGAACAACAAATTTACTATAAAGATGAGCAATACCCAATTGGTACTAGACGTGCGGATTTCATTGTTGACCAAAAAGTAATGGTCGAAATCAAAGCAGTTTCAGAGTTAAACGATGTTCATCTTTACAAGCTTTGAATTATTTAAAAGCATATCGACTAGAAATTGGGTTACTCATAAATTTTGGCTCAAATAGTGTAGAAGTTAAGCGCCTAATATTGAACAAGGATAATTCCGCGAAATCCTTTAATCCTTAAATCCGCGATTCAGACAACATGCTACACCTCTTCCACCAAATACGAGACCATATGACTACACCTAAACACCCACAGAAAAACGACTCATTACATACTGTTAGATTATTGCTTGTTCTTTTATGTATTTCATTTTTTGTCTCATGTGAGAATGAAAATGACATTGGAATCGAGGAGCCCCAAACAAGCATAGTTGGTGCATGGGAAAGAATTGATACAGAGCAAATTTCCAAAGATACAACCATTGTAAGCACTCCTTATAAAAGTATCTACTTATTTACTGACAATTTTTATAGTATGGCTGTAGCCCCTCGTGAAAGAGCCTCATTACCTGCAAGCCGGACTTCTGAAGATATTGCAGCGGCTGAAGCAGGATATATTTCAAATTCAGGTACCTATAAGATAGAGGGCGATTCAATTTATTTTAATGTACTGGTCTCGAAGTTTCCAAATTTTATGAACAATAAAGCGAGGATGGTACAACAAATTGAACTGGATGAGAATACTTTTTTACTTACCAATCAAAATGAAATTAATACAACAAATACGCTATTTAAAAGACTTAAATAGATTCAATAATCCAATTAGTTTATGCTCCGCTTCTTCCGAAATGTCCAACCTCAGTCATTCCTGCAAAGGCAGGAATCCAGATTCCTCTGTAAAGCTCTCTGTCTAAATCCAGATCATCACCTTCGCGAGGATGACAAAAACCGGAATCAGTGAGATCCTTAAATCCAATTAATCCGCGATTCAAACGATATGCTACGCTTCTTCCGCCAAATACGAAAATCCCTTATGGAACAGAATAAAACACGATCATATATACTCTATGCAGTTGGTGAGATCTTGTTGGTTGTATTCGGGATCTTAATTGCTCTTCAAATTAATAATTGGAATGAGCAAGTGACTCTAGAGAAACAAGAAAAAAATATCTTGATGAGTCTTCAACTTGAGTACGTAGCAAATTCAAGCATACTCAAAGAGTGTATTAATGAAATAAAAGAAGATATTTCTGTAGCCGAGTACCTACAGAAATACTTGGGTCCCAAATACGCTAGTATTGAAAAAGATTCACTTAATAATATGATGGGTATCCTAGGAGGTGTAAATCGTTGCCAGATTGAAACGGACGTCATCGATGAATTACGTAGTTCAGGTAATTTAAAGTTAATTCAAAATCAGAATCTTAGAAGGGCAATCAGTAAATGGTCAACCTTATATAATGAATTGAAAGAGGAAGAAAAAGATTTAGCTGACCAGTTTTCGTTCCAGTACCTGGTTTATGCCAATGATTGGGTTTCATGGGATGACGTGGATTTATTTGGAGGTTTTGGAGACACAACTTTTGCCGGCTCAAACTTTGAATATGATGTGAATAATATGTTGCAGGAATTCGAATACGCCAACCAATTGAATAACTTGAGATGGAGAATGAGGAGGGTCACTACCAGACTTGAAAATACCTATGCTCAATTATCAGTTACAGATAGTTTAATTACTGTGGAGTTAAACTAATGCTCCGCTTTTTCCGCCAAATCCGAAAAAACCTTATGGAACAGAATAAAGTTCAAAAATATCTCCTCTACGCTATTGGAGAAATTGCCTTGGTGATGATTGGGATATTGCTAGCACTACAGGTGAATACCTGGAATGAGGCACGAAAGAACAGTTCAGAAGAAGACTTCTATCTCAACAAACTTCGAGATACACTTGTGCAGGATACTTTAAAAATAAGAATAGACCGTAATTGGCTTAGATTATACCATTCTGAACTAGATACCATTGAAGCCAACATGAAGAATGGAGTACCTGTCTTTGATGTTAATCCAGTTATTCCCCTCAAGAGTGTGATCTATTATACAGCAGATTTCAGTACTTGGGGAAATCTTCAATCCACGGGAAAGATCAATCTTATTGAAGACCCTGCGCTGAGTGATCTTTTGTATCAATATTATGGGAATCAGGTAGAGATCGAAGAGCGAAA
The DNA here is from genome assembly GCA_965212165.1 of Balneolaceae bacterium. Lineage (GTDB taxonomy): Bacteria > Bacteroidota > Rhodothermia > Balneolales > Balneolaceae > RHLJ01. The sequence goes on from OZ243096.1 coordinate 1,012,430, forward strand.
AGCGATCTTGTTCGATTTTACCAGAGACAAGATTATCCCTTTTTTGGTGGAATTTGATGGAATGGATGACCCTCAAAAATCTCCGGCTGAGTATCAATCATCATTAGTATTCAAAAATATAATCTTCTTAAAAAGAGACGCCATGAATGGAGCACTTAGTGCTCTTGATCGTAACCTGAATAATGCAAGAGTGTTGCTGACCTTAATCGAGGAAGAACTCATTAACTGATATGCTTAAATTTTTTAGAACCATCCGAAAAAACCTTATGGAGCAGAATAAAGTTCAAAAATATCTCCTCTACGCTATTGGAGAAATTGCCTTGGTGATGATTGGGATATTGTTGGCCTTGCAGGTTAATAACTTGAATGAGGAGCGCAAATTAAAGGCGCAGGAAGAACAAAAAGTTCAGACGTTACACAGAGAGTTTGAAGCGAATCTGGAAGAATTGAAATATGACCTTACACGATTAGATGGCCAACTCTCAAGTTTAAGATTCCTGTTTCAATTATTCGGAGAAAAGGACCTGCCACCTGAAGAAAAGATAGACAGTTTGATCCTTACATCTCTTGGGCATATTACGTGGAATCCAAGTTCGTATATGCTGAACGACCTGAAAAATTCGGGACAGATATCCAGTTTATCGAATACTGAGTTGCAATCACTGCTATTCAAATGGGAACGGCACTATGAAAATCTGCTTGAGTGGACCGATAGTGATTATGATGTGTCTAAGGTGTTTTTAGCTTATCTGCGCGAACATGCTTCACTCAGAAATATCGATCATACCGCACCTATCCCAGGTAAGGGTGATTGGGGGAGATCAACATTTGGATTCAATAATTCCCGATTACTAACTGAGATCGAATTTGAGAATATTATAGATGATAAACTCGCTATCACATTACACCTGAAGGATCAATATCAAAAGTCTGAAGTGATCATTAACGAACTACTCAGGCTTACTGGGCAATAATGAATGTTCCGCTTCTTTCGCCAAATAAAATTTGAACCACCGATTAAACTTATGTTTGGATTAACACGGATTTTCTCTTTTTTGTCATATCGAGCTCCTGCGAGACATCTAAAAATCTCAATAATAGTTCAGAGAACTTTAGACTTCTCGTTTGCACTCGAAGTGACAAGCCGTGAATCCGTGCCATCCCTTAATCCTAAAAATCAGTGGTTCAACCCCCATGCTCAGATTCTTTAGAACCATCCGAAAAAACCTTATGGAACAGAATAAAATTCGAAGTTACTTCTTTTATGCTTTGGGAGAGATTGTCTTGGTGATGATCGGGATACTGTTAGCTCTGCAGGTTAATAATTGGAATGAGAGTCGTAAAGAATATAATCTGCGCGATGTACTTATTTTAAATTATTCGAAGGATTTAGAAAATAATGCAAAATATCTCCAACGAAGAAGACAATCCATAGAAAATGCACTGCAAACCATTAATCATTTATCGGAGCGATTGAAAGTTAACCCTCTACCTCCTGATACGTTAAAAAAAATTGCCCTGTTCGAGTTCTCACCGATCTATTATGCAATTTCAGATATAAAGAATGATACCTACACGTCCTTGATTTCAAATAATCAGTTACGGTTGATACCTGATGAACTTTCTACGAAAATGGTTGATATAAATTTCCGGATGGATGACCTGGTATCTACTCAAGCCAGTGTGGCGGAATTTTACCGGGCAAACCTGGCCGGGTATTCCTTCAATTATCCAATGTCTGAGGACCAGACTCTGTATTCACTATCAGAAAATGAAAAATTATGGGATGCAATGGATAAGGAAGCATGGAAGAATGCCTTTAATGGGGTCATTTTTACGAAAAAAGCAGGCTATACAAGCATCTTACCCAGAATTGATTCTCTGTTAGTACGTATGGATGCTGTGCAGTTGTCGATTAGTACCAATCATTCAAATACTAACTAAAACAACAGATGTTCCGATTCTTCCGCCATATACGAAAAACACTAATGGAACAGAATAAAATAAGAACCTATATCTGGTATGCTACAGGGGAAATACTATTGGTTTCTATTGGGATTCTGATTGCTGTACAGGTGAATCTTGCATTAGAGAGATCAAAAAATGATGAAGTGAGAAAGCAATTAGTAAATGGACTTCAGACCGAGTTTCAGCAGAATTTAACCCAACTGGATACGGTCATTTCTAAACATAGGATGGTTCTCCGAACGGGAAATGAGTTGGTTGATTTAATTGCCGAACGTGAAACAGGATTTAATGAGAATCAGATTTATGATTTGATTTCTAAAAATGGGAATCTATGGACTTTTAACCCTACTAATGGGGTATTAAATAGTTCAATTTCAGCTGGGGAAATTCACTTGTTAGAGAACGATTCATTGAAAATAAAGCTATTCTCTTGGAAAGGCACTGTAGATGATGCCTTTGAGGAGCAATTAAGAGCAAATGAGCATTATTTAAGCTATATAAACCCTTATTTGGAAAAGAATATTTCAATTGGACTGGCATTAAAGGAATTCAAAGAATTCGTACGAGGAACCTCCTACCCGTCGAACGTCACACCCATTATGAATGATCGTTTGTTTGAAAATCAATTGATTAATAGGGGAATAATTACAGTAGATGTATTAATTGAACTTGATGCGCTGTATGAATTAAATCAGGAAATCTTAAGGCTTCTCAATGAGGAGTTAAAATAATGCTACGCTTTTTTCGCCAAATTAGGAAAAAACTCATGGAACAGAATAAACTACGTACCTATTTACTCTATGCTGTTGGGGAAATTGCTTTGGTCATGATCGGGATCCTGCTGGCCCTGCAGGTGAATAACTGGAATGAGGAACGAAAAGACAATAACAATGAAGCATTTTATCTGAGTAAAATAGAAGCTTCCCTACGTTCTGACTCACTAGCCCTTATTCAGGTCATCAATCTGGGAAATACAATGCTGGCCATGATAGATTCGGCGGACATTATGATGGATAATCCAGGGCAATATTTAAGCCTTGAGCTAAGAAATAAGTTAATTGCTTTGCTTTGGCAAAATGAATTCCAGCCATCACGTGCTGTATTCGATAATTTAAATGCTACCGGTGAAATTAAAATCCTGAAAAATCAATCCTTTGTAGATGGATTGTATACCTACTATAATATAGGTACTGACATTGGAGTGAAAGAATATGCGAGGGGTGAAATCACTCCTTATATGATGAGATTTGACGAGATCAGATATGATGACTTCTCTAGTCTATCTGTTAGTATTCCTGAGCTTGAAAATTATCGACTCGCGGGAAGACCTATTGAAGATTTTGTAAATGACCCATATATCAACAATGCGTTGAAGATAAAGCGGGTTCAGTTAGTCAACCAGAATGCTTCTTATGACCTGCTACTTCAATTTATAGATGACGCTATGAACACTTTAAAAAGTAGATAATCGGTATGCTAAGATTTTTTCGCCAAATTAGGAAAAAACTCATGGAACAGAATAAACTACGTACCTATTTACTCTATGCTGTTGGGGAGATCGCTTTGGTCATGATCGGGATCCTACTGGCCCTGCAGGTAAATAACTGGAATGAGGAACGGAAAGCAGAAAAATCTAAAAGGTATTCTCTGGAAAGTGTACAATCTGAGTTAGTATATAACATCGAAACATTACGCTCTGCTATAGAAGACTATGCACAAAAAGATTCGATATTTCAAGATATGCGAGGTAAAGACCTGGCGGCTTCCGATTTCATCGGGAATGGCGAAGCAAGTTATCAAAGGGCACTATACTCCAGAAGAATTCCTGTACTAAGACATGAAGCTTATGATGGACTGCTGGATCATCCTGAGTTAAATCCGGGAGAGTACATTAGCATCTTAAATGATCTCAATGATCTTTCCGATACATTTTGGAGATTAGAGTATGAATTTCAGCAGCTCGAAGAACGGGTCCGGGAAAATGAAGAATATCAGTGGAAGAACTATGGCTGGAAATCATCAGCCTGGTGGAATGAAGGACAGTTAAGCGAAGAACAGCTGGATTATCTGGCCAATGATTCTTTGAGTTTGAACTGGATCGCTGAATTTTCAGAAAAAACTCGACAAATATTATATATAATACAGGTTTATATTGGCGAGTCAATTGGTATTTATGATGATATAAGCGCTGAACTCGGTGGGGTGCCTTATGAACAGCATGAATTGACTCGAGACAAATATCCGGAATTATCGAGGGATGAACTCCTGCAATTTAGCGGTACTTTTTTGATTCAGGAAGAGTATGGTTTTGATAGTACAAGAATATACCTAAGTGAACAGGGTGTCCTAAAAAATAGTAATTATAGGGGTGGCGTGGTTATATATGAGAGAGATTTGAGGGTGCGTAATGGTAATGTTCTTGAGTTTGCGGATTCTCCCACCCAAGACTATACTCTAAATAAAGAAGGAGATCTGGATTACAGAGCTCTGTTCAGTAAAACAACAATATTTCCCAGGATCCGGTAATATGCTGCGCTTCTTCCGTCAAATCAGAAAAAAACTTATGGAACAGAATAAAACCCGCTCCTATCTTATATACGCACTTGGCGAAATCTTGCTGGTGATGATTGGTATTCTATTAGCCCTACAGGTGAATACATGGAATGAGGATAGAAAAAGAGCCAACCTTGAACAGTATTTATTAAACGAATTGAAGAATGAAGTCGCAGAAAACCTGGTACTTATTGAAGGGGATATAGATAGAAATATAGAAGGCCTAAGACATAGTCTTGGTTTTTTGGATTTACTATTAAATGAATCCATTGAACAAAACTTAGAGCTTGCCGATAGTTTAGTTGCCGGGATTTATGAGATGTCAACTTTTGAACCAAAATCCGGGGTGATCGATGATATTGTGAATACAGGTAAGCTGGATGTGATAAAGAATGATTCATTACGCATTCTAATATCTAATTGGGATTATCAAATCATTGATATAAATGATGATGCTGAAATCCGGAATATTGCACTCTTTGAACAGTTGGTCCCTTTTTTAATTAAAAATTATCCCTATGTAAATGTTCATGAGTTTGTTTCAGTGTTTTTAAATAGCGAGGGGCTCTCGTTGCGAATCTGGCCAACTCAGAAATCGAATATAGCTCCAAATCTTACAGCCCTCTATACTTTGGAAGCAGAGGGCTTAGTCTATAATCATGCCATTAATCAGGAGTATTTGTTGAATGCCCTAAGACTATATAAAGATTATTTAGAAGGTTTAAGCAGCTTTATAAAAATGGAATTGGGTAATGAATAACTCTGAAAATCGATATCATCTAGTCTATGCTTAGATTTTTACGTCTTATCCGGAAAAAACTCATTGAAGAACAACGAACCCGGCAGTATATCTACTATGCTATAGGGGAAATTCTGCTGGTTGTATTTGGAATATTAATCGCCCTTCAAATTAACAACTGGAATGAAGGTCGAAAGCTGATACAGGAAGAAAAATTCATTATTCAAGAACTGATTAATGAATTCGATAAAAACCTGACCTTACTTCAAAGGGACTACCGAGGGAACAAGGCTACATTGGATGCTACAAACGACATGATGGAAATGTTTCTGGTTGAAAGAGTAGATTTGAGTTTAGATCACCTAGATAGTTTGTTGGTTACCCTACTCATGAATACCTCATTTGATCCATCTACTGGAGATGTTGAAGAAATAATAAGTACAGGTAGATTAAGCGTATTGAGAGATGATTCTTTACGATATCTGATTACTCAATGGCCCAGTGTTCTTCTGGATCAGCAAGAAGACATTGAAATCAGAAGTATGCACTTTCAAGATATTCTCTTACCTGCAATATCACGAACAGTGCCTATTAAAAACAGTAACCGATACTTTGATTTCGAATTTTGGTCAGATAGCTATGAAAGAGTTCAGTTGTCCAGATCAGCTTTCAAATTCGATGCAGATAAATTTTTCACCCTCGAAATGGAAGGGTATTTATTTGTACACAGCGTTAATCAGGACTACATTTTGATGAATGACTTAAATACGGAAGAATACATCAATCAAATCCTTGACAGACTTAAGGAGTTAAACTAGTGCTCCGCTTCTTCCGACAAATCCGAAAAACGCTTATGGAACAGAATAAAGCTCGCACGTATCTATTGTACGCTTTTGGAGAAATTTTACTTGTTGTAATCGGGATTCTGATTGCATTACAGGTGAACAACTGGAACATCACGAGACAAGAGAAAGCAGAAGAGCAGCAAATTCTATGGAATCTAAAGTCTGAGTTAGAGCAGGCAGTAGTACAATTAAATTATTTGAATGAGCTCAGAAATAATGTTACCAGTACAGTGGATAATATGGTCAAAATCTCAAATAATGACGGCCCCTATTTAGATGATGCCTTAGACAGTATGTTTGTGCATTTGGCGTATTCACCCACTTTTAATGACCCTACAGGTAGCTTAACATCTCTAATTTCATCGAATAAAATTAATCTGATATCTAATAATGAATTGAAAGTGGCTCTTTTATCCTGGCCAAGAGAATCTGAGGATATGATGGAAGATGAACGAAGAGAGGTGAAGCTATATGACAATCGTTTTAGACCATTTACGCTCACACATACTTCAATAGCCGACATGCTTAACAAGTATAAAATATCTGATAATCAATTTAACTTGAGTACTCAAGATATGGCAGGGATAACACCTTCCAAGTATGTAAAAAGTGACTATAGGAAGTTATTGAGAAATCCAGAGTTTATTAACGTGTTGCACACCAGATCCATTTTTATGAATATCTCTTTACGTGAATCTTCATTAATGATCGAGAAAGCTAAGGGAATTATAACTGTTATTGAATCCGAGTTAGAAGAGTAAATATGCTACGCTTCTTCCGACAAATCCGAAAAAAGCTTATGGAACAGAATAAGATTCGTACCTATCTCTTGTATGCTGTAGGTGAAATTGCTTTGGTGATGATTGGTATTCTACTGGCACTACAAGTGAATAACTGGAATCAAGCTCGGTATCAGAGAAATGAGGAAATTAACTATTTAAGAAATTTAAAAAGTGATCTACAAAAAGACATTGAACTACTTAATGTAAATATGGAATTTACTATAGACGATATAGAATCTACTGCCTGGCTTACTTCACGTTCTCAAAAAGGAAACTTGGATAGTATTTACCAATTTATCGAGAACGTAGTAGTAACAATGAGCTCAATGGATTTTACACCAAATCAGAATACATTTGAAGAGATGAGGAGCTCAGGAAAACTCAGTATCATAAGTAATGAAACAATCAAGAAACAGCTACTCTCACTTAATGAACACTATATCTCCATTGAATATACTGAAGCACATGTGAAAAGAGAATATGAAGTATATCTTTGGGATGAATTTGTAAATAAAATCAGCTATCGAGACTACTTTAACTTATCGTATTTAAGAAACGTAACAGATTATGATAATCTGGAAGTGAGAATCGACTCAGGGTATGTTGAAAAGTATAAAGAAAAGCTAACTCAAGAAGCCATGTCAATTTTAGCTAATAAACGATTCCAGAATGGATTGTTTCTGTATGAGCTAAACTATAGATATATACTTGATCTTTTTGAGTCGGCCTTATTGGCAATTGATGAATTGATAGGGCTTATTGATAAAGAAATAAAAAGCTAATGCTTCGATTTTTCCGCAAAATCCGAAAACAACTTATGGAACAGAATAAAACTCGTGCTTATCTTTTATATGCAATAGGGGAAATCCTGTTAGTAATGATTGGGATATTACTCGCCCTTCAAGTGAATAACTGGAATAATGAGCGTGTAGATCAAAAACTGGAACGGGTATACATTCAGAACTTGATTGATGATCTCGAAAATCAACTCGTTGAGTTAAATACTCAGAAAGAACTAGAAACTATAGTAAATGAAGCGCTCGAGCGTACAATGGAGAAAATTGCTGATGGGTTTAACAGTGAGAATATTGTTGAATATAATCGAGATATTCAAGCAATCACCATTACACGAACGCTGAACTTATATGATGCCACATTTGAGGATTTAAAAAGTACAGGAAACCTAAATCTGATTCAGAATGAAGAATTAAAGCAACACATCCTTGATTATTTTCAGTTCACGAACCGATATGTATATGTGATTCGAAAGAATGCAGAGGGCTATCATCACTTTATTTTTGAGGACTTCAACAGAAGGGAACTCGCCAATTTCAATATTAATGGTATGAGTGGAATTGTTGGAATAGATAGTAAAATGTTCGAATTAATTAAAGATATCAAGTACCCAGATGCGATTAATCAAGAATTCAATGAAGATCTTCTGAAAAGACTTTCTATGCTTGAAAATCGTCAGGCTGTGAAAAATGCTGTTAATAACCGAATGTGGACCAATCTTGTTTCCTTGCGTTTCCTAACTCAGCTGGAAGACAGAACAAACACACTAATTACTAATTTAAAAGGGGAGATGAACTAGAATGCTCCGCTTCTTCCGCCAAATCCGAAAAAAACTTATGGAACAGAATAAAATCCGAACTTATCTCCTGTATGCTGTCGGTGAGATTGCTTTGGTGATGATTGGTATTCTACTGGCACTACAGGTGAATAACTGGAATCAGGAAAGACTGGCAGTCAAAGAAGAAAGAGTATTGCTTACCAATGTGTTAGAAACCCTAGAGGCTGATTCCATCGCCATGCAATCAGTAGAAAACATGTTGGGAAGAGTAAATCATATATATACTCAACTGTATAAAATAAATAACGGTGATTTACCGTCAGACAGTTTAAAAGACTCTTTCATGATGCGAAGGTCCATATCATGGAGTGTAGTTAGCATAGCACAATATCCGGATCTAGCCTCACAGGTTCTAGATTCCAAATTGAAAGTGAGCGTGCTCAATTATTATGGTTTTCTCAATGGATGGCTTTTTGGGGTAAATAACTATAATGATTTCATAGAGAATAAAATGAGAACCTTTTTGGGGGATCAGGGTTTGATGAATTATGGTCATGCACTTCAATTAGAAGGTGAAGATATTTCATTGATCAATGATGAAAAACTGATTGAGAACTTGAATAGAGAAGTAGTTCAGCAGATGCTCATAGAAGCTGCTATGAAATCAACAACAAATACTACCTATTTCTATAAAAGAGCCAATGAGAGTCGTAATCAACTCAAAGCTGAAATTGAAAGGGTAATGAATTAGTATGCTCCGCTTCTTCCGACAAATCCGAAAAAAGCTTATGGAACAGAATAAGATTCGTACCTATCTCCTCTATGCACTGGGGGAAATCTTTCTAGTTGTAATCGGAATTTTAATTGCGCTTCAAATAAATAACTGGAATGAGCGACAAAATGACCGGCGATTTGAAACTACTATGTTAAAGGAATTGATTGTTTCACTAAGCCGGGATAGTACATTGATTGCAAACTCATTGGAGCCAAGAGTATTAGTTAAGGAATATGCCATCGATACCTTAATGAGTCTTGGGGGTGAAAGCAATGGATTGAGTAAAGAACACATTATTGATCTCTATATGCGTTCAAGTACAAGATTTATCTACACTTTTAATTCAGGCCCCTATGAGACACTTAAGTCGAATGGGCTGAACCTAATCAGTAACGACCTATTACGCGCAAATATAACACGCGCATATGAAGTCGCTTTTCCCGCACGCCAAGAGATGGTTCTGAATCCAAAGTCTGAATACAATGATGAATTATTAGTTTTGGAAAAAGATTTTTTAGCATTCAACTACTTTACTAGCGATGAAGGGAAATGGGAATTGGGTGCAGTATCTGAGGTTAATGACATACTTAATCATCCCTCTTTTAAAAGAGCGCTCTATTTACAACAAGACATGGCAACGAGGTATCGTGATCATATTAATATATTGAAACGAACAAATTCTAACCTTGTACAGAATATTAGAAATGAACTGGAACTGAGGGGTGGATACAAATGAGATGTTTTTCCAGCTTTAAACTAAATTATAGAGCATCATTGCGAGGCATTCAACGAAGTAAATGCCGTGGCAATCTCCTAGAGATTGTTTGGTTAGATGGAATTGTTTCGTCAATATTATTCGAATTTACTATCAATATTTTTTGCTGCGCACAAAGACCATCATTTTTTATATCAGGAGCTTCAAGTGCTTAGGTTCTTCCGAAATATCCGCCAAAAACTTTTAAAAGAGGATAATGTGAGAAAATACATCTGGTATGCCATTGGAGAAATCCTGCTAGTAATGATCGGGATTTTGTTGGCTCTCCAAATCAATAACTGGAATGAGAAACGACAAGAAGATAATCGACGGGTTCAACTTCTGGAGAACATTCGTTCAGACTATCAACGTAATGAGATAAGGTTGCTTACTGCATATGAACAATCCGCAAGTATTAATACAAATACTCTCCGACTCATGGAATTGATTTCAGATCAAATCACAACTGTTTCGATAGACAGCTTGATGATATATTGGGATAGCTACATAGAAATAACAACATTTAGCCCTCTTAATTCTAGTTATCTAACAGCTCAATCTACAGGTGATATTGGATTAATCATAGATAAGGGGCTTCTGGAACTTTTCATCGAGTTTCAAGAAGCTAATGATTGGCTTAATTTTCATGTCGAACTTTCCGGAGACATGGTTTATTTAGGGAATGTTTGGGAAATAAGAAAAAAGCTTGGAAGCTTAAATATTATGCAAGAAATAACGGTGAATGTGGATCCACACCCACCAGGTTTTCGATTTAATGATTCCGAAATAAGACAATTTCTAATTGATAAGGAGACTTTTGCAGCCATTGAAAGTATGTACTGGATCAATCGAAATATCCTAAGAAGTATCCTCTCTATGCAGGAAGTGAATAGTAGTATACTCAATAAGATTGATGTGCTTCTCTGATATATTAATTGAATAGGAATGTATTAGAAGTTATCAAAGCTAGTCTGATCACATTGAATTAGAGCCATAAAAATATTGATAGCCTACTTTGTAGATAAGAGACTTTTTTAGTTAATTGAAGGTTTAAAATTTGGGGTATAATATGTATCGACTATTAGGGATACTGTGCTTGGCATTAGCATGTAGTAATGTAGGACAAGAACAGACCAAACTGCGTTTTAATCATGCAATGTTATATGTAACTAACGCGGAAGTATCAAAGGGTTTTTATGAAAAAGCTTTTGGGATGCAATTCTACAAACATCTTTCAGAGATGGTAATATTTAATGAAGAATCAGAAAATGATACATTAGCTATTAATATTACGTTAATGCGAATGCCAGGGCATAAATTTATTTATGAGTTTGCGCAATCGCCGATTGCGGATGATTCAACCCTTTCATCACCTCATTACCAGCATGTAGGGATTGAAGTAAAAGATATTGATGCATCTATTGAAAAAGCGATTAATGCGGGTGCAGAACTAGCTGTACAAAAAAGGCACTTGAAAGCTGGAGACATTGAAGCAATGACCGTGTTCTTTTATGGGCCGGATAGAGAAATGATTGAATTGATGCAGATTTTGGAAGGTGATTTTTAGATGCTACGCTTTTTCCGACTCATACGACGTAAGCTCATTGAAGAGCAAAAAACTCGTCAGTATATCTGGTATGCCATTGGGGAAATTCTGCTGGTGATGATTGGGATTTTGCTAGCACTTCAGGTGAATAACTGGAATGAGCAAAGAAAACTCAAAATTGAAGAGCAGACTATTCTAGGTGCATTGAAAACCGAGTTCCTTCAAAATAAATTGGCTATTGAAGAAGCCATTGAAAGGAAAGAAACGGATCTGCATATTATTAATAATATGCTGTATAGATTTGGGCAAGATAATTCAGATTTAAGTCATGCAGCTTCAGATTCAATGATGCTGACTATGATGAGCTTTGTCTCTGCAGATGTAGGTAATCCGGCTCTGAATAATGTGATTGACTCAGGGGGTATTCACTTAATTGCAGATGATTCACTGAAGATGTTGCTTACAAACTGGGAAATTGAAGTATATGATTTACTCATTGAAAACGAGCAAAACCTGACAGTAATCAATACAGATTTTATTCTTCCAGAGATTACAAAACATTATGATTTAGCATTAGATATATGGCCTTTCAGCTTTAGTGATATTCCCAATCTAGATATATCATATAAAGAGATATACCAAGACGTAGAATTCAGAAATAGTAGTTTGCGAAAACATGTTATTATGAAATTGTCTCTGATTGAGAATCGAGAATTATTACAGATATTGGATCAGATTGTGACCAAAATTAAACAAAATTTGAATTAATGCTACGCTTTTTCCGCCTTATACGCCGTAAACTCATCGAAGAGGAAAATACCCGAAAGTACTTCTGGTATGCCACTGGTGAGGTATTTCTGGTAGTGATTGGAATCCTGATTGCCCTACAGATAAACAACTGGAATGAGCTGAATAAAGAGAGAGCGAAAGAGGTCAATTACCTTCAGAATATTAAAAAAGACCTGATTCTCAATAATGGTCAGATTGATGAGTACATAGATTCTCGAAATGAAATGATTCAATCGGCGAGTATTGTGATCGAACATTTCGATGGGAAGCCTATTACAGATTATTCTGTATTTAATGCACATACAGTAAATATTTATACCTGGAGAAAGTTCTTTCAGATCAATAACACGTTTCAAGAGTTAACGAACTCAGGAAACCTGACTCTCATTTCTAATGATTCGCTGAAAACAGCTCTTCAGAACCTAGAAGCTTCTTATCTGGTAATGAAGGATGAGGAAGCACACTTTAGGTTTGACGCTGAATTACTTCTATATGCTCCATCCTATGAGACCAATGACTTAAATAGAATAGTGCAGGATTATACCTATAAGGTAACTGGTGGTACAGTGGGGTCTGATCCTAAATTAGAATCACGAGATTTTTCGGAAATGCTGAAGGATATTCGTCAAAAAAATGGCTTTGCTATGGCTGTTTATCAATTTACCGTTTTGAATCAACAGCTGGCAGCGATGAAAGATCAATCATTGATAATCATCAGTATGATTGATCAAGAAATAGAAGGAGAGTAATGCTACGCTTCTTCCGCCTCATACGCCGCAAACTCATTGAAGAGAAGAAAACTCGTCAGTATATCTGGTATGCCATTGGGGAAATTCTGCTGGTGATGATTGGGATTCTATTGGCACTTCAGATCAATAATTGGAATGAAGCCAAAAAAGAACGCATCACTGAACTCAATTACCTAGTCGGAATAAAAACTGATATAGAAAACGATATTCTTGCTATTAATAGACGAATCAATATAACTCTAAGAAGCATATCCTGGCTAGGTAAAATTGATTCTACTTTTACACCATATCGGCGGGGGGTTGTACTCATTGATGTTTCAATTGACAGTGTCAATATGATTCAAATGTTTAATAGAGGGCCGTCTCTTAGGTTAACTTCAGCAACTTACAACACCTTGACTTCCAACGCATCAGCTGGGCTAATCAAAAACATAGATCTCTTTGATTCAATACAAGATCTCTATGATAATAAAGATCAGTCAACTAAAAGCATTTATGAGGATCTTAAAAGGCGGGAAGAATATGTGGGATGGAAGTATGCATATGAAGTAAAGTATTCTGACTTCGATAGTTTTTTTATAACTAACCCGAACAAAGAAGAAGTACTTGCTGATTTTGATTTTTATTATAGACAACATGTACTAATGTATGCCCATCTTACTGATACTCGTGAATTGATGCTTGAGATCATCAATGATATAGAAACTGAATTAAATGAACGTAAATAATTAGATGCTACGCTTCTTTCGCCTCATACGCCGCAAACTCATTGAAGAGGAAAATACGAGAAAATATATCTGGTATGCTTTAGGGGAAGTGTTCCTGGTCGTGATTGGGATTTTGATTGCTTTACAGATCAATAATTGGAATGAGGGAAGAAAGCGGGTCTTGTCTGAAAGCAGGTTGTTAGAAACAATCTTGAAAGATCTTCAAGTTGATTCAACTAATTTTCAGCTCGTAGGAAGAGATGCAAAAGAATTCGAAGAGTTACTTCAACAAGTTTATTTAGAATCAAGAAGTGGGGCACAAAGGTCGGATTCCCTGGAAGTTCAAAGCTTAAGACGAGGGAGAGGGTTTGGATCCAGAACAATGCGTAATCATATTGATAATGTAAATCTTATTGAGAATGCCGAGCTTCGTGATACATTGAATAGCTTCTTCTTTCATGCCAGTATCTCTGTGGAATCCAGAGATTTTGCGAATGACTATCTCACTACTGAATTCAGACCATATTTAGCTGAGAACAGAATTCATAATATCGATGCTATATTCAATGATTATAATAATTTAAGTCAACGACAATACGTCAGATATGATAAGCTGGTAAATCAGTATGGCACTGAGGCCTTTGATCAGCATTTATTCGCTCTGAAATTGAGAACCCAGTATTATCTGGAGCGCTTGAACTTTACAGTAGAATGGAATAAACGTGCCATCGATATGATATCAACGGAATTAAGAGACAGAAAATAATGCTACGTTTCTTCCGCCTCATACGCCGCAAACTTATCGAAGAACAAAAAACAAGACAGTATATATATTATGCCATCGGGGAAATCTTCCTCGTAGTGATTGGAATTCTCATAGCCCTTCAAATTAACAACTGGAATGAAGAGAGAAAAGATCAAATACTGGAGAGGAATTATATAGAGTTGCTCATTAGAGATTTGCAGGTCGACTCTACTAAACTTGTGGAATTAGTTCACACTTCAGACACTACTGTTTATTCAAAGAATAAAATTCTGGCATATCAGATTGGTGATATTGAATTAACAGATTCACTTTCCTTCTTTTATTTTCGCGCCATATTTACAGCCATTGAACAGTTTGTTCCAAACAAAGGCGCCATTGAAGAAATACAAAACGCTGGTGGGCTTTCTCTTATAAAGGATGAGGATCTAAGAAGTCAAATACTGGAAATGTACAATGACTATGATCGCTTTAATAAAAATGTCGCTCAGTATCATCTGGATAATATTCTCAGAATTCGAGAACTCGTATATGAAAAAGCAGATGGCAGCCTATTCATTAATTTTCAAGAGTATAATGAAGAAATAATGGAAAGATTAGCGAGGGATAGTGACATTCGAAACCGACTCATTAATAACTGGGCTGTAACCTATAATCGCAGTTTAAAAAGAGTTTCAGAGGTTAATGCTGAGACACTTCAGAAATGTGAACTTTATTTGAAAACTCTCAATAAATCGGGTGACTAATGCTACGTTTCTTTCGCTTCATACGCCGTAAACTCATTGAAGAAGACAATATGAGAAAGTATATCATGTATGCCCTGGGCGAAATTCTTCTTGTGGTGATTGGAATACTTATTGCTCTGCAAGTGAATAACTGGAATCAGGAACGTATTGAAAATGAATTATTATGGGGCTACCTCCAAAACATCAAAACGAATATCGAAGACGATCTTAAAAAAGCACGTGAATTCAATTATGTTTATGATCAGATCGAAAGTGCTACTCCTCAGGTTCTGAAAATAATTGAAAATAGAGATCTGTCTCTACTAGAGTTGGATATTATAAATAGCCATTTCAGCATTATTTTTGATATGAATGTCTACAATGTAAATACCTCAGGTTTTGAAGCTCTTAAAAATACTGGGGCCATTGCCGGTATTCAGGGTTCAGATATGGAGACCTTATTAAATTCCTATTATAGAGAAACCAAAGGTATTGAGAAAGAGCTTCAACGAGCAAGGGATCGGATCGATTACTCTTTACAAGTGCACGGGACTACGGAATGGGGATATACGTTTACGGATTGGTTTAAATTGAATGCTGATAACACACACTTCTATAATTTCCGAAATGAATTCCAAAACATGTTATCCTCAAATATTTCACAGGAAATTTTGGCTAGAGCTTATTACAATAATTTTGATCAATATTATTCTATAGTGGAACGTGTTGGTAGCATTTTGATCACCTTGATTGAAGAAAAGGAATTAACTACTACTGAAGAAAATATGCGCCTCATTTCCTTTCTGGATTTTGATACGACCAATGAAGGAATAGATGATGTGGTTGTAAATGGCTCTTACCCCACCTCTCTTAATCTTATCATCGATAGTAGTCAAGGGCTCGACGGTATTTCTAGACAGGTAAATACCGACTATCTTACATTTAACTTTAAAGAAAATATTGAGTGGGGGGCTGCTATTTTTGTAGTCGATTCTATAGGAATCAGCGCTAACAGACCTAGTAAAGATTTTTCGGGATATAGTGCAGTGGAGTTAGAATTAAGAGGTGATACTAATGGGAAGGAAGTATTTTTTTCCATCAAAGACAGAGAAGACCCAGATGATGGCTCTGAAACGAGAGTAAAGTTGGAGCTTAACAAAGAATGGACAACATACAGATTCAGTACCAATGAATTTACTACTGCAGAATTAAGTCAGCTAAATGCAGTGGCCGTTTTTGTGGTCATCTCCGGTGAATCCGTCAAGCTTGATGTTAAAAGAATTACCTATATATAAGAGGTTCAATAATGCTAAGATTCTTCCGCCAAATCCGAAAAAAACTTATGGAACATAATAAAGTTCGTATGTACCTCTTCTATGCTATTGGCGAAATTGCTTTGGTGATGATCGGGATATTGCTTGCCCTTCAAGTAAACAACTGGAATGAAAGCAGAAGCAATGCAATACAAGAACAGGTTATCCTTAAGAACTTATATAGCGAAATAAAAGCTGAGCAGGATAACTTGATTGAACATATAAAGGGGCAAAACATCTGGGTGGATGATGGAGTTTATATCCTCAGGCACTATGATCAAAATTCAGGCTTTGTAATTGATACCGAATTATTGAAAAGATTGAATGACCTATTTGTGCGATCAGGGTTTATTCCAACAACTACAACTTTTGAAACTTTAGAAAACACAGGAAATCTTGATTTGATACAAAATACAGTATTGAAAAACGAACTAGTCAGCTACTATCAATCTGTGTCAAACTTTGCTGATAACACTAAGAATAATAATTCTGATTTAGTAGATGGTTTGGTGAATCAGAAATTGATTGATCTCACTTTATTTCAACAATCTTTATTTACTGATAAATCTAAAGACCTTATCCCAGCTTTAGACATGGTACATTATGAAATGGAAACAGATGAAAAAATGATGAAACACCTACAGGATAAATTGTCAGATATTGAGAATATTTCAAAAGTTTTGAATATGGTTAATTTTAGAATCCTACTAGCTAATGTTCAACTCGATTTCGCAAATCAGCAACTAGAAAGAACAACAGATTTGACTGTCATGATCGAAAATGAAATGCAGAATTAATGCTCCACTTCTTTCATCTAATTCGAAGAAAACTTATTGAAGAAAAAAATATGAGAAAATATCTGCTGTATTCTTTGGGTGAAATTTTACTTGTAATGATCGGGATTCTGCTGGCCCTACAGGTGAATACCTGGAGCCAGAATGTGAATAATAAAAAGGAAGAAGCCTTCTACTACGAAAAACTGAAAGAAAACCTTAGGCAGGATACTACGAACATCAATACATCTCTTGTTCAAATTAACAGAGTTGTGGGAACTGTTGATCAAATCATTGAGGAATTCGAAACGAAGGATAGTGAAACTCTGGAAGGTGATATTGCCTACGCACTCATTGCTGTTGTGAGTTTTACACCGGAAACATCAACATGGGAAAACTTGAAATCAACAGGTAAGATAAACATCATAACTCAACAGGCTGTGATTGATTCACTAACTAGTTATCACAATATCTATACCAATAGCACAAAGCAGTGGATAGATGCCAATAAAGAATACGCCAGGAACCATCTTGGTCCTTATTTGATGAGCTTTGATGATATCAGACTTGATTTCAGTTCAGAGGAATCTGGACAGTATTTTGATGTCTTTGAATCCCAGACACGATCAGTCAGAGACTATAGAAACGACGTTTTTATTCGCAATGCTTTGAAATTTAAACTCACAAATATGACCGGACTGGAAGATCTGCTCCTTCAAGATTTTGATAGAGCAGTTAGAACACTTGAACTCTTGAATAGAATAAATTGATATGCTGAGATTCTTCAGAAATATACGAATAAAGCTAATTGAAGAACACAGAACCCGTCAATACCTCTATTATGCGGTTGGAGAAATACTTTTGGTGATGGTTGGTATTTTACTCGCCCTTCAGGTAAATAACTGGAATGAGGAGAAGAAGAAGAAAGCAGAAATGATCACCTATCATGAGCGATTATCGAAAGATATAGATCGCTTAATGATGGATTTGGAAACATCAAAAGCTCAGGCCGATGATAATTATGAAGCAATTACGACTTCCCTGGAAGCTTTAAATTCAGGTGTCATGATTACTGGTCAGGATAGTGTTTTTCGTCATTTTCTAGATACCTATTTCAAATTTGCTCTAAATATTCAAAAGCTAAATACCTTCGTGGAAATGCAAAGTGCAGGTAAACTTGAACTTATTCAGAATAAAGAACTACTGGATTTGCTGGCAGATGTAATTGATCGTCAGGATTTCATTGATTCAGTTCATGAAACCTTCCACAAGGATTCTCATCTATCATCTGATTATCTGGATCCATATGTATTATATGTATTTGAAAAAGACTCAAGCGGTGAAATGGATTTTGAATTCGATTATAATTTTAAAGCTATGGCAAATGATAGTGTGCTGATCAGAAAGATATCTCGTCAGGCTATGTTTTGGTATGAGTCGCAGAGATTCATTAATGCTTTTATAAGTCAGGCTGAAAGCTTGAAAGCTTTAATGGATGAAGAACTGGAAAGAATGAATTAATGCTACGTTTCTTCCGCCAAATTCGAAAAAAACTTATGGAACAGAATAAAACACGCTCATACATCTACTATGCGATTGGCGAAATCTTACTAGTAATGATCGGGATATTACTTGCACTACAAGTCAATAACTGGAATGAGATCCGAGTTCTACAGTTAGAAGAGCAAAGGATATTAAGCGATATCAAAACGGAGTTAGTTGAAGCCATTCAATCACGAGAAGAGATTATAGATTTATATCAGGGTAGAAGAGTCAATATTGGATCAGGGCTCAATAAACTATTCTCAGATTCAGAACATATGATTTCAAGTGCCGAGTGTTTTTCAATGTTTCAGTCGCATATACTGAGGTGGGATCCTATTAATATTTCAACATTAGAGGAGATTGTAACATCAGGTAAGATTGGAATCATACAGGACGCATTACTCAGATCTAGCTTAGTACAATTCAGAAATAACTCAATTAGTAATAACTACTTTTTAGGTCAAACTATTTTTGAAGCCAATGTATTGGTTGATGATTACCCAAACCTAATTATCAGAAATTGGAATAATGAAGAACAAAGGTCAGAATTTGAATGTCAATTTCATCCTATGAAAGCGAACCGCTTTTTTCTTGCACAATTACAAAGTAATCATGGTAGAATGAGTGCACCCATTGAGATTGCTAGTAATGAATTGGAAATTTTAATGCAGATTAAAAAGCAAATAGTTGCTAAGGAGTCAATGTAATGGTACGATTCTTCCGAACTCTTCGCCGCAAACTCATTGATGAACAGAAAACTCGTCACTATATCTACTATGCCTTAGGAGAAATTATCTTGGTCATGGTGGGGATATTGCTTGCACTACAGGTGAATAACTGGAATGAGCAGCGAAAAGTCATCGCAACTGAAAAAGTCATTCTGAAAAGTGCAATTGAAAGTATGCGTCAGGATTCTTTGCTTCTTGTTACGGCTTTGGATGAATTGAATAAAATTGATCAGTTACATGAACAAGTTTTCATGCATGCAAATGGTCAGTTAGCAGCAGAAGACATTGGTAATCTGATGTATCTGAGAAGGTCATTATTATATAATCCTATTACCAAGAATAATCACCCAGATCTGGCTAATGAACTAATTAGACAGGACATGAAACAGGAAGTACGTAGCTATTATAAAATGATGGATGATGTTAGGTATGTAGTCTCAAATTTTAATTCTTTTATGGAAGAGAATGTACGCCCTAAGTTTATTGAAGCCAGAGTCAATAAATTTGGATTTCAATTTTTACAAACTGATGAAATCCCAAATAATAATAATCAATTTCTAAGTGGAAGAACCACGATTAATAGAAATGCTTTAATTAGCTATCTGGAAAATGAGGACTTTCAGAATCTGCTTGTGGAAGTAGGAACTAAATACACAGTATCGAATAATTCTCTGGAAAGTCTTCAGGACGAAAATGCCGAATTAATCGCAAAATTATTAGGCTATTCAAAGGAGTGATAAAAAAAATGCTACGTTTCTTCCGCCAAATCCGAAAAACGCTTATGGAACAGAATAAAACTCGCAGTTACCTCTTCTATGCAATTGGGGAAATCGCTCTAGTAATGATTGGAATATTACTTGCATTGCAGATTAATAATTGGAATGAGCTTAGAAAACAAGGGTTGGAGGAAAAAGCACTCTTGGAAAGGCTACAATCAGAGTTTATTCAAAATCAGTCATCACTGGAGAAGGAGATAGCTAATTACGAATGGATTATGGATGAGATGAATTTTCTTCTTAGTCATACAGGAACAAATCCTGAACCCATTGCTGAATTCAGATTCGATACGGCTTTCACTCGTGTTTCCTGGATTCCCAGATATTCACCTTTTAGAGGAACAATAAATTCAATTATAAATTCAGGTAAAATCGGAATTATTGAAAATGAAAGGTTGAACTCATTATTAACAAATTGGCCGGGTTATTTAGATAAATTGGATTATTTATACCAAATACTTTACGACTTATCCAAGAATCAACATATGGAATTTCTAATGAATAGATATCCATTTAGAAATGCTGGGGTGAAAACTAATTCAGGAAGTAGTGGTCGCAGTGATTTTATATATGATAAACAGTCTATTTTAAAAGATATCAGGTTTGAGAATATTGTAGAGTTTAAGAAAATTGATTCTGACTACACGCTACAAATATTGAAAGAGCTCTATGAAAAACAGACTGAGGTGTTAGAGCTCATTGAAATGGAACTTGAGAAAGAATAATGCTCCGCTTCTTCCGTCAAAAACTAAAACCAATTATGAAAACAATTTTCTTAGTAAGATCCATTCATAGATTAATTTCTATACTATTTATAAGTGTACTCCTGACACCCTTTGTACAAGCCCAATGGACAAACCACTATGAGAAACTAGACGATTTCGGACATCATGTGTATCTAGAACAGCATGAGCTGCCCATTCTTTCATATGGAACCATTGATCCAGCTCCGGGTCCCTACGGTGAAAAATTGGCTTTTGCAGCACAGGGTTGGATATGGCTTATGGATCTCAGTACCGGAGTAGCAAACAGGCTCACCAAGGGATCAAGTGTGGATAGTCGTCCAAGATGGTCACCTGATGGTACACATATAGCTTTTGTTAGAGATTCCGGTGATAATACTTCCATAGTAATAATCGAAGTTCAAAGCGGAAAAGAACAGCTTATTGATACCCCAGCTATAGAATTGGATCCCGAGTTTTCCAACGACGGGAAGTACTTGTTTTATACTACCGGCGAAAGTGGTAGTCTCGAACTTAGACGACGAAATCTTTTAACTTCTACTGATGACACTCTTACAAAGTTAAGACAGGTAGTACGTAATGTACGAATGTTACCCGATGGTAATGGCATTTTATACCTGCACGGTAGTGGTGCACATCGTGTTTTAAGAGAACGTAATTTTGTTACCGGAACCGATGAAATTGCTCATTCTGAAACGCTTACATACCACCTCACTGCTGATACGCATCCCGCAGAGCGCTTGATTGTTTATTCTGCACCCATCGATAATGACTATCATCTCTGGACGATGGATCTGGATGACCCTAGGGTAAAACACCGATTAACAGATGGTAACCCTTTTGCATTAACACCAGCTTTCAGTGCAGATGGTGATGAAATTTTTTATGTGGAACTGGATGAAAACCGTCAGTTTCAATTGATGCGTCTTGGAACCTATGGTGGAACTCCTGAACGGGTTGAGGTGAAAAGCTGGAATTTTGGAATTCCAACCGGAAGTCTCCAACTGAACTTAAGCAATGAGGAAGGGGAATCTATAACGGCTCGTGTTTCAATTGTGCATTCAGATGGACATCCAGTCTCATACTCTGAAGATGCTACCTATTTCGATCCACAGACTGGGCGATATTATTTTTATGTGGAGGGTAGCGCAGAATTCACACTTCCAGAAGGTCATTATACTGTTCTGACTGCTCGTGGACCTATGTCTCCTCTAGTTGAAACCGAAGTACGGGTCAGAAATAATAATACTGCGCAAGTCGAACATACCATATCTAAAATTTGGGATGCCAGCGCAGCGGGCTATACCTCAGCTGATCACCACGTTCACCTAAATGGAGATGGCCATCATAGAGCAACGCACCAAGATGCACTTCGCTTGATGGCGGGAGAGTCTTTGGATCAGCTGGCACCGATGTCATGGAACCGATGGGAGCGTCGTATAGACCGTAAGATTGTTGGCAAGGAGACTACTGTTAACGGACGCACCGTTCTTCAAGGGCAGGAAGTTCGTTCTCATTTCCATGGACATATTGGATTGTTAAACGTAAAAGTTCCATTTGCTCCTTGGTTCTTTGGTCCTAGTAATCCTACGCTGGGCGATCCGGACCTGACGAATGGAGATGTCTTCGCCTTTGCAGAAAAATCTGGTGCCTTTCCGACCTATGTACACCCAGTAGGAACAGATCAGGACCCATTTACATATCTTGAAGAAGGTCCTATTCCGATTGAACTGATTTCGGATGGTGTGCTTGCAGAACGCATGGGTATTGAATTGGTATGTGCTTGGACAAGTCCGCTTGGGAATGCAGAAGTCTGGTATAGATTACTCAATATTGGTAAACCAATTGCTGCAATGTCGGGCACTGACGGATGGGTGGACTTTCACCGTACACCAGCAATGGGAACAGGACGGAATTATGTTCGAACATCTACTATGAACCCCTCAGCTACAGAAGTTATCGAAGCTGCTGCTGCCGGAAAAGGATTCTTGACTACCGGTCCTGCACTGATGTTTGAAGTGGGTGATGATGGTGCACGTCCCGGTGATGTAACTACTGCAGGACAACAGAAATGGGAACTTACATTGGCTAGCACTACCGATGTACAAATTCTAGAAATTCTGATTAATGGAACCGTGGTTCAACAACTTGAAGGGGTGAGCGCCGGTGAATCTAAAACCATAACTGGAGAAGTTGATCTGCCCGAAGGTGGCTGGATCGCGGCCCGAGCCTATGCCGAAAATCAGAAAGGTGATTCCTGGCCTAGTATGCATGCCCGCCCTTTCGTACACTCCTCACCAATCTGGATCGGTGAAATTGGATCAACGGACAAAACAGCTAGTGCAGCTGCAGCAGCTGACTTGATTCGAGCTATAGATGCATCTGAAATGATGGTTCGCAGAGCGTATGGAGATACCGAGACGCCACGTATTTATGCCCGTTTTGATGAAGCCCGTGCAAGGTTAAGAGGGATGATGGAATGATCCGTTTCTTCCGCCAAATCCGAAAAACCCTCATGGAACAAAATAAAACACGTACCTACCTTATCTATGCCGTCGGCGAAATCGCCCTTGTAATGATTGGGATATTGCTAGCCCTTCAGGTGAACAATTGGAATGAGGAACGTATTGAATACGAGCAAGAAAAATTACTAATAGATAACCTCAACGAGGAATTTTCTGAGAATCTAAGTATTTTAGAAAAGGATATTCTACGCTTAGATTCTGTAATTGTAGGTATGGAATACTTGCTTCAAGTTATGCATGATGGACCCGGCTCAATGACAATTCTTGAATTTGAACAGCTTCTTGCAAGCACGTTCAAAACCCCAAACTGGATACCCAGTTCTTTCATAATGGAAGAAATCAAGAATTCGGGGGGCTTTTCGAGACTTAAAAATCCTCAATTGAAAAGATATCTATTTAAATGGGAAAGAGAATATATATCATTGACGGATACAAAAGACTCCTATTTCGAGTATGCAAGTGATTATATCGATTATCTTACCGAGTATGGGTCAGTAAGGAATTTGGATGTTATCAATGGTAGCATTCCTTCCCTAAAACGATCAACGATTACAACCAATGATCTTTCATTGCTAAGGAATCCACAATTCGAGAACCGTACCGATAACTTTTATTTTCTCGCTAATTCTCTAAGGAAAGCATATATAAGGGCTATGGAAAATATCAATAACATTTTAGAGCAAACGAAATAATCATGCTCCGCTTCTTCCGCCAAATCCGAAAAAATCTTATGGAACAAAATAAAACACGTGCATATATATTTTATGCCATCGGTGAGATTGCCTTAGTGATGATTGGGATTTTGTTGGCATTGCAGGTTAACAATTGGAATGAAGAGCGTAAATCAACAAGAGAGGAAATTAGAATATTGACTAGCTTAGTTGAAGATCTGGAACAAGCATCACTGGAGTCAGAGCGGCAAATAAAGCTGGAGCAAAATTCTGTTAGTACTTTAAAGATGCTACTTACTGATTCTCCTGAAAGAGAGCTTTTTTTCAGTAACCCAAAAGCAGACTCACTGTTTTATGCTCCGCTAATGTCGTTGCAGACAGAAATACCAGTTATTCAAACATACGCAGATTTAAAATCTTCGGGTCAAGTATCATTAATAAATAATGATCTGATTAGAAAACGTCTAGCGTTGCTTGAAAACTCCTTAATAGAACTTTATGGCCAAACACAGGATAATATGATGGTGCAACAATTAAATGTAGATAAAATAGGAATCCAAAAGGTTGATTTAACTCGAATACTTCCTTCAGCAAGACCAGTTTCCTATTCAATCACACCTTTTAGTACTAATAACTATAGAGAACTTCTTAATGACCAAGAATTTATAAATGTCCTGACTTTGAAATTAATAGTTTCAAATGGAAATTTAATCTATCGAAAAGAACTGGATGAAAAAATAAGTTCATTGATTAGCCTGATTAATCAAGAATTGGAATAAAATGCTCCGCTTCTTCCGTCAAATTAGAAAAACCCTTATGGAACAGAATAGAACCCGCTCATATTTTATATATGCAATTGGTGAAATTGCACTCGTAATGATTGGTATTCTACTCGCCCTTCAAGTAAATAATTGGAATGAAGGGAGAAAGCTTCAAAAACAAGAACAGTATTTGCTGACGGAATTAAAGAAAGAATTCATTCAAAACCTAAGGACACTAGAAACAGGTTATGTAACGAACATGCTTGGCATGAAAAGTTCTTGGGAGTTGATTAATACTCTTGCGAAAAATACTCCTGTTACTATTAACTATACTCAATTAGATACATTGGCTTATAATATCATCTATAATTTCAACGAATTTGATCCTACATCTGGAGTAATAGACGATATTATAAATTCGGGTAAGTTAGAGGTCATTCAAAATGATTCATTAAGGTATATCTTATCTCAATGGTCTGGACAGCTTGTTGATCTAGATCAAGACAACGACTTTAGAAATGAATATTTTATTCATCGAGTATTACCTGAAATGACGGAGAATTTCCCAATCGCAAATACTTTAGTTATACAAGATGGATATGCTGATACTGAGGAGCTGATTAGTAACTTAAGCTATTCAAAAATGGGTTACAGTCAGGATATATTTAATAATCGAAATCTTGAGAGTGTCATTTCTATACATGCTTCTAATCAGGACTTTGTTTTAAGAAATATTACCATTTTAGAAGACTATATAAAAAATGCAATTCAGCTTATAACTATTGAACAAGAACGGTTTAAATAAAGGTAATAGATGCTCCGCTTCTTCCGCCACATACCGTTTGAACCACCGATTAATCGGATTACTGGATTAACACGGATTCAAATTATTGGAATGAACTTATCCGCAAAATCTTTTAATCCTTAACATCCGTGATTCTAAACCTATGCTTAGATTTTTTAGAACGATTAGAAAACAACTCATGGAACAAAATAAAATCCGTACCTACCTTCTCTATGCTATCGGTGAGATCTTCTTGGTTGTGATCGGAATTTTATTAGCCCTTCAGGTTAATAATTGGAATCAGGATAGAATAGATAAAGCTAATGAACGGACCTATCTGCAAAATTTAAAAAATGATCTTAAGCTTCAGATCGATGAGTTTACTTTTACACTTAATGCCGAGTCTAGTGTTGGCAACATTATGAATAATGCTGCAGATTTTATAGAACAAGGGTTTTATAAAACTGATATGGATAGTCTAAACAAAATGTTGTCCTTTGTCATCGCCAATCGCTCAGTTAATAAATATGATGCAACTTTTGAAGACTTAAAATCAACCGGGAATATTCGACTTATTTCGAATGAAGAGTTAAAAAGACAGTTACTTGAATTTTATCAATCTGTTGATAGAGCCGACCTGGTTTTACAGAAAAATGAAATTGTCAAAGCGAATGTAAGGGAGGCAATCATTGAAAACTCATTAGCTAATTTGCAGGTAGGATATAGTTCTGGGCTATCAGATTATTTAACAACAAGCGGGCTTCCGGTTGAAAATCCTATAAATAATGCGGAATTGAATAGAACATTTAATGCAACAATTTTAGAAAACATAAACACAGATGCAGGACTTTTTAAACTGAATAACTTGATTACAAATCGGTACTTCTCCAGTTTAGTTACCAAGGCTATTATTGAAGAAGTGAAATTGTCTGCTGAAGAATTATATGAAGCAATCAACGCAGAATTAGAAAGAGAAAATTAAATGCTTCGCTTCTTCCGACACATAGAGTTCGAACCACCGATTAATCGGATTACTAGATTAACACGGATTAGATTTATAGAGATGCATACATCCGCGAAATCCTTTAATCCTTAACATCCGCGATTCTAAACCTATGCTTAGATTTTTTAGAACGATTAGAAAACAACTCATGGAACAAAATAAAGTTAGAAGCTACTTTCTCTATGCAATAGGGGAAATTGTTCTGGTAATGATTGGGATCTTACTTGCACTGCAAGTAAATAACTGGAATGAAGAGCGTCGTTTACTGAGCTCTGCAGAAGACCACCTTCAGATTCTAGAGAATAATTTGAATGATGATTTGATACAATTACTAGATATTAAGGAAGAGTTGGAAATTAGCCTTGAAAGTTCAATCAAATTGGTAGAAAGGTTTAAACGAAATCTTGATGCCGATGCTCAAGATATTATGTTTGAAATAACTCAACTAATATTTGAATATAGTTATAGTCCTGAGAAAAGCGGATTGGATATTCTGGTGAATTCAGGAGAATTGGGTGTGCTTTCTAATTCCCTAAGAAATCAAATCAGTTTGTATTATAATGGAGTTGAAAATATGCAAGAGCGGGATGAAATATCCAATACCTTCATCAAAAACCAATATGAGATGTTCATTCTCGACAAATATGCATCTTTTTGGAGCCGTGAAAACCCGCATCCGGCTCTTTCAATTTATAGTGATGACAAAAGGAATCTTGAAAAGATAGATCCAATAAAAGTTTTAAATGATAAGAGACTTGAGACCTTAATATTTGCGAGGAACTTTCAACTGGAACGACAGATAGCTGCATATAATGAGGGAGCAACTCGATTACAAAGACTTATGGACACATTGGAGACTAGGTAAATTTGCTCGGCAATTTTTAACTCTGAATGCGTTTATGGAACAAAGGTGAATTATTAGTAAACAAGTCTCTTCAACAAAATTTCACATACATTCCCTACGTTTAGGGATGTGAATTTTATAATTGTTAACCTAATTAATCAACCTTCTATGAAAAACATGAAGCTAGTTCGAGGATTTATGAGCCTGTTGTTAGCTGTTGTAGTTTCTGCTTCAGCTATCGCTCAGAATGTTATGACCCCAACCCACGTTGCTAAAACAAAGCAAGTAGGTTCTGTATATATAAGTGAGGATGGTAACTCTGCAGCTTATACATTGATAGTACCAGCAGATCCATTCAAAGAAAATGCATTGGCATCTACCCATCTTTACTTATTGGATTTGGAGACTATGGAATCTAATCCATTTGTAACTGGAATTAGTGTAGGTAGCGTGGCTTTTCGTCCAGGACATAATAGTATTACATTCCTTGCCCGCAAAGCGGATGATGCAACCAGATCTATTTATGAAATTTCGTTAAATGGTGGGGAAGCTCAGAAATTATATGCATTCGAGCGTAATATTACTTCATATGAGTGGGGAAGTGATGGAAATCACATCGTTTTCAGGGCGATTGAACCATCAGAAAAGAGTATGAATCCGTTACCTTATGAACCAGAGGTATATGAAGAGGATATAAAAAGTACGTGGGCATATATGCAAAATGTTGGAGTCGAAGGGCATATGCCTCATCGTATCGAAATTGACGGTAGTGTATCTCAAGTGCATTGGAGTCCAGATATGACTAAGCTAGTTGTTGCACTATCGCCTACGTCACTTGTAGATGATACCTTTATGGCTCAAGAGATTTTTATAATTGATCATGAAACACGAGAAGTGGTAGCACAGGTTGATCATGAAGGAAAATTAGGAGCTATTTCTTGGAGTCCAGATAGTAAGCGATTAGCAATGATTGCTGCCGCTCACCTAAATGACCCAATCGATGGAAGGCTAAAAATTGTAGATGCTGCTAATGGAAAGACAAATAGTCCGGTACTTGATTTCGAAGGGAAATTTGAGCAGTTAAAATGGAAAGACAACAATAGTTTGTTTTATTTAGCAAGCAAAGGGGTGTGGTCAGAATTTGGAACAGTACAAGCTGACGGTTCCAAAATGAATGTAGAGATACCTACAGGTGGTACTATTATAAATGCATTCGTTGAGGCCAAAGGTAATTTCTTATTTGACGCTGAAAATCCAATGCATCCCGATGAGGTATACACTAAAAAAAGAAGAGATAACGAATTAACTCGAGTAACTAATCATAATCCCTGGTTGGATGAATTGGAATTGGGTCAGCAAGAGGTTGTAACTTTTACAACTAAAGATGGAATGGAGATAGAAGGCTTGCTCATTTACCCTGTTGGATATGAAGCTGGTAACCGTTATCCACTTATTAATGTAATTCATGGTGGTCCAGAAGCACATTATGATAATGGTTGGTTAACAGCATATTCAATGGCAGGTCAAGTGGCTGCTGGAGATGGATTCGCTGTTTTTTATCCAAATTATAGAGGTAGCACTGGTCGTGGATTAGAATTTGCTATGAGTTCACAAGGTGATCTCGCTGGAGCAGAATTCGATGATATTGTTGAGGGAGTTGATTATTTGATAGAGCTCGGTTTAGCAGACAAAGACAAAGTAGGTGTTACTGGCGGTTCTTATGGTGGCTATGCAACAGGATGGTTATCGACCCGTTACAGTGATCGTTTTGCTGCTGGAGTAATGTTTGTTGGAATTAGTAATAACATTTCTAAATGGGGAACTAGTGATATACCTGAAGAATTATATCAAGTACATGCTAGAAAAAGAATTTGGGATGATTACCAGGATTATCTAGAACGAAGTCCTATTTACTATGTAGATCAAGCCAAAACACCATTGCTAATTATGCATGGTAAAAATGATACACGTGTTGATCCGGGCCAATCATATGAGCTTTATCGCCACATTAAGACCAGAACGAATACTCCAGTTCGTTTGGTGCTATATCCAGGCGAAGGTCATGGGAATCGTCATGCAACGGCACAATTCGATTATAATCTTAGAGCAATGCGCTGGTTCACCGAATATTTAAAAGGTGAAAAACAAAGACCAGATGCTGAAATTGAAATAAAAGAAGTAGAGATTAAGAATTAATCCTTTTAAACCAGAAAAAAGCTTCTATTCAACAGAGTAGAAGCTTTTTTTATGTTATATGATGCCAAGAAACAAAAACTTAAAGTTTCTCTAATGCCAACAATGAAATTCTACGTTTTGGAGTACGAACTAATTGAGCTTCAAAAGCTGCTTTTGCCTCTTCTATCATTCCTAAGTCGGTATACACTTCACCTAATAATTCCGAAGATGGTTTGACTATTTCAGGTGGTCCAAATTCTATAGGTAATGAAAACTCATACTCAATTTCTTTCTTTAGTAATTCAATCCCTGCTTCAGTATTTCCTTCTTCAATAAGTAGGAGTGCTTTTATCTGATTTGATTTATGCTCGGCTTCTTCAGCTCTAGCATCAATATCTAAAAAACCCAAAAGAGAATTTAGATTTTCACGAGCCCTTTCAACCTGATCTGTTTTAATTGAAGCTAATGCATTAGTAAAGTAGTAATCAATTGAGCCCCAATTAGGTGTTTCAGTATTCATCGCCCATTTATCTATGGCTGACCAGTTTTCAGAATCAATAATATAATGAGCTCTCATAATTCCATAATGCCATTTTTCACCATTTGATGGTGACCCTTCATCGATTCGTTTTTTACAGCTTAATAATACTTTTTCTGCTTCTTCAACCTCACCTTCTTGTAAATACCCATATTCTAACCACCATGGATAATGTCCACAAACTGTAGTTTTTTCATCAAGTTCTTTCTGTCTTGTAGTTTGTACATCTCTTGCAACGATATTTGCGGAAACTACATCCTCCCACATTCCCATGGCTAGAAATATGTGAGAAGTCATGTGTTGTGCGTGCGCTGCATCTGGGGCAATTTTCGAATAAGCACGAGCCATTGGCAATCCTAATGGGGCATGAATTGGATCATCGAAAGAGTGAATTAAATAATGTGCTGCACCTGGATGTTCTTGATTCGTGTTCCAAACATCAAAAAGTTCAGCAGCAGCTCGCATGTATATTGCAAAATCCCTTCCTTTATGTGCAGATCCTAGAATAGCTAACCCATAAAACGCAATAATCTCGTGGTCATTTGGATAGGTTGAATGAAGGTGTTCCATGTAATCTAAATAGAGGAAATCACGTTCTTCTTTTGATTTCCCTTCAGATTCGGGGGTATTGCCAAAAAGAATTTCTAACGACATCATATAATCTTTTTCCCTTTGAGTAGGTGATTTTGATTGTCTTTCTTCGACCGTAGTACCTAGTCGATTTAATACTTCATTTGCAGCTTCTAAATCTTGCCGTTGCCAAATAGAATGATTGTAGCTCTTAGCTTCACCCCAATAGGCTAGCGCGAATTTGGGATCCATTTCTTGAGCTTTTTTAAATGCTCGAGCGGCATCATCATATTCAAAATTATGTAGGAGCTTAACCCCTTTTATGAAATGAGATTGAGCCTCATCAGCCCCAGAGTTTGGGAAATTTATTGAACCTAATGAATTACTTTGAGCAGTTAGCAATGTTGAATTCAGAATGAAACATAAAGCTAACAAAAAGAGGACGTGGATTTTTTTCATAGAATGTGGATTGTTAAAACTATTGACTACTAAATGATGAAACTTCATTAAGATTTCCTTTGATCATCACATGAGAAATGGAACGCATATTGCTAATATCTATAGATGGATCTTTATCTAGGATAATGAGATTACCAAATTTACCAGCTTCAATAGTACCAAAGTCATCTGCTCGCATCATAGAAGCAGCGCCGTTTTTTGTAGCCATTACAATAATATCTTTAGCTGGAATACCGGCGCTTTGCATAGCTTCCATTTCATCATAAATCGAAATCCCATGTAAGGTACCAGGGTTACCTGCATCAGTACCAACAACGATTGGAATTCCTGCATCAAAAATAGTTTTTAGATTCTTCAATTGAAGAGAACTAACTCTATCAGTGGAAGCATCAAAGTTTTGAATACGAATCATCAAATTTGAATTTTCAAATCTCGGATGATTTTTAAATCTATCTGCATTCTCTAGTAAAGTCTTAGTTTTAAGATCAACACATCTATTCGGATCAGTAATTTGAAAATTTTCAATATCTGCAGTGGCTCGGTACGTTAACATATAACCACTACCAACGATGAGCGTAGGGTTATAGAAAGTGCCGTTCTCTTTTGCAAGTTCAATAAACTCGTCATCTACTTCTGTATTCTCGACACTATGAACTAGTAACTTAGCTCCATTTCGCAATGCAGCTTTTGCCTGTTCTAAAGAAGTGGCATGTGCAATCATTTGATTCCCACGCTTTTCAATTTCCATTGCACTAGCTGAAACCCAGTCCATATATTCAGGGTCATTAGCTCTTAATTGCCAAAATTTTATTCCAGTACTCCCAAGTTCAGATAAATATTGAACAGTCTTTATTCCCTGATCTGCAGATGTAAGTGGCACAAGTACTTTATCAGACGGTAAGTCGAATGGAGCGCCACTCACTGGAGTAATAAGCGGACCAGCTGCAGCAACATGAGGTGCCCTTGGATTATTTTCAGCTGCTTGCTGTAATCCAATCGACCAAGACATTCCACCTACATCATAAACCGCCGTAACACCAGAACATAAATAAGAATCATAATAACGCTGCGGATTCTGTTGTTGATATGCAATCACTTCTGCAATTGGTAAACTATCATTTAAGTCTAATGCATCAGGGCGACTATCAAAAAAAGCAGTTTGGAAAAAATGCATGTGAGCATCTACAAGTCCTGGAGTAATATATTTTCCATCAGCATTTACTTGTTCAGCACCTTTAGGGATATCACAGGTATCTTTGTTCCCAGCACAATCTATTTTTCCGTCTTTTATTACAATAATACTGTTCTCAATACCGGGAGCACCAGTTCCATCAAATAAAGTTGCACCAGTTATAAGAATAGTGGAAGAAGTATTAATTGAATTGGTACAAGATAGAATAGTAGAAATTAGTATCAGTCCAATTAACGATACACTTAGTCGCATAGAAATTATATGAGTTAGTTTTCCAAGGAATTAAGCAAATATAATGGTGATAGCAAAACGGAACTACGAATGCAGATTTAAAGTTAGATTTTTTCGAATATTTATTATTCTTACTTTTAAAGCTTTGATAAAAAACTAACCAACTTTTTACAATGAGAACAATCAAGTTATTGATTATTGGTACTATAATCACTTCAACATCAGTTTTGGCACAAATGAATGATGCTGATTTGAATATTTTCGTTGGATCACCGCAGGGCGACTTCCAAGATAATTTAGATAGAACAGCTATTGGTATAAATGGAAGCGTGGCATTTGCTGTGCCAAGTTCTCCAATTCAATTAGGAATGGAAATCGGTGTTATGACTTATGGAATTGATTCTAGAAGAGAAAGTTTTAACCCTAATATTCCAGAAGTTACAGTAAAAGTAGATACCGACTACGATATTCTAACAGGTCATATGTTTTTAAGATATGAAGCTCCGTTAGCTATAGTAAGACCATACATCGATGGCTTATTCGGCTTCAATTATTTATTTACTGAAACAAAAATAAGTGATCGTAGAAGCAATGAAGAAATAGCATCTGATACGAATTTTGACGATTGGGCAATGAGTTATGGAGTGGGTGGTGGTATTAAAATTAAAGTATATGATACTATTGCCAACAAAATTTATGTTAATCTGAAAACTAGATACTTGAAAGGTTCAGAAGCATCCTACTTACAACCAGGTTCAATTACTGTTAGTGATGGCAAATTAATATTTGACGAGTCTACCTCAAACACAGATATGTTATCGTTTCACCTTGGTGCAACTTTTAAGTTCTAAGCTTTTTTGATATAAAGCTGAAAAAACCCAAGTGTAGCCTATTGAAAAAACATGAACTACGCTTGGATTTTTTTATTTGAATAGTAATAGAAATGCTTCAGCTTTTACCGAGTTGATAATAGTGCTTCATTACATTCAAATAAAAACCTAAAAAACAGCCGAGAAAAATGAGAAGGCAATCATTGCGGCTATCGTAACTTTTATTGCTGTTCCTGTGAGGAAACCAATGAATGAACCCCAAGCTGATTTAATAGCAATATTTACATCTTGTTTGTAAATAAATTCTCCGAAGAAAGCGCCTACCAATGTTCCTAAGAAAAAGCCAAGTGGTGGGAAGAATAACATCCCTAAAATCATACCAATCGTACTACCGGTAACACCATAAACTGTGCCGCCATATTTCTTGGTTGTATATGCAGGAATGAAATTTTCGAGTAAGAGTACGGTTACAACTACAATACCCCAAGCTACTAGAAAGAATGTAGAAAATTGAGCGACTCCACTTAGTTGTAGAACCCATAAACCAGCATAGCTAAATGGTAAACCAGGAATAATAGGAAGAAATGCTCCAATTAAACCAATAACAATACAAACCACACCAAGGGCAATCCAAAGAAGTTCCATAATCAAAAGTTAAATTAACTTCTGATTAGCACGAAAATAAAACGATAATGTTTCGAGATTTATATTCTCATAAAGTCTGGATCAAAAGAAGACTCTATATATTGTTCAATTGATATATTTGCCCATTTCTCTTGAGAACCTTTAGCAATGAAATCAAGATCGTGATCTCCTGTTCGATCTTTACCAAATAAAATGATTCCAAGATGTTCCATGTCTTCCCTACAGTATTCATAAATTCGTTCTGTAGAAACAGAAACCTGTGTTCCACCATTTATTTCAGAAGCAATATTATATGCAACAGCTTTGGCCATAACCTCGGTAGAATGACTAGTTCTTGGTACACCACATGGAACAAAAGTGTCTTCGTTTTGTGGTATAGAGATAGATCCGCCAGCGGCATATACATTTGGATAATTTACATGCTGAAATTGATCGTTAACATTAATCAAACCGAAAGGATTAGCAAATTTTCGAGTTGTTCTAACTGCATCAACCCCAATAAATTGAGGAACTATCATTGTAAAATCTGAAAGGATTTCAGTTCCACCTTCAAGAATAACTTTATGTTCTTTGAGCTCATGGATTTCGGCACTAGTGTGCCACTCAACACCATATTTTCTAAATAGGTCTTCAGTTGCTTTTACATCGCCATGTATTCCTCCAATACCAAAATGAGTTAAATAGGGCTCTGCGGTAACGAAATGAATAGAAACTGTATCTAATAATTTATGCGTTTTTAACTGATAAAGAGCATTTAAAAGAAATTCATAAGCGGTAAAAAAGTAACCCGCCCATTGAGCAGCACCAATAACCAAAGTACCAGGCTTCTCAAGAAAGTTTTTCCAAGCCTGTCTAGTTTTCTCAGCTTCATACATACTACAAACAGAAAAAGCAGTTTCGCCAGGGATAAAGCCTTTAACACTGCTATAATTTGCTCTAGTACCAGTTGCAACTACAAGGTAATCGTAAGGAACGTCTTTCTTAGGGGTATAAATTATTTGTTCATTTACATCAAAGCCATATACAGTGGTTTCTATAAAATGGATGCCAAGGTCATCGTAAATGGGTCGGATATCAAACGATATATCTTCCGAATTTCTATATCCAAAAGGGTGCCAAACGAGAGAAGGTAAAAACATGAAATTTGGAGATTGATCTATTACGGTAATATCATGTTCATTTTTAAGTAATCTAGCTAAAGTTAAAGCTACTGAGTACCCAGCAAAGCTTGAACCTACTATCACAATTCTCTTTTTCATAACTACCTCAATGATTAATTAGTGCATAGTATACAGTAACTCAAGTTGTTGAAGATTATATGAAGTATAAAAAAGCGCTTTCATATATAATTCATACTCCATCTATATCCTTACAAAAAACTAAAGGAGTATGTGATGTCTGCAAAAAAAACATATAAAGGTACAATTGGAATTTTAACTGGAGGTGGAGATGTCCCTGGGTTAAACCCAGCTATAAGAGGGGTAACTATTAGAGCTCTTCGTGAGGGATTTAAAGTAGTTGGATTTCGAAGAGGCTGGGCAGGCTTGATTGATATTGTTCGCGATAAAAAAGCAGATAACAATAATAATTTTATCGAATTAACAGAGGAAATAGTAAATAAAGCTGGAAGAACAGGGGGTACTTTTTTACATACATCAAGAACTAGACCTAGTCATATTAAAAAATCGGATGTACCTGATCACTTAAAGGAAATGTACACGGAAGAAATTAATGATTTAACCCCTGAGGTTTTAAAAAATCTAGAATTTGCTGGCATCGATTATATGATTCCAATCGGAGGAGATGATACACTAAGTTATGGAGTGCGCTTATATCAAGAAGGAGTGAAGATTGTAGCGTTGCCGAAAACAATGGATAATGATGTCCCCGGTACAGATTATTGTATTGGATTCAGTACCTGTGTTACTAGAACTATCCAATTGGCAAATACACTTCGTACATCTGCAGGGTCACACGAAAGGTTTTTAGTAATGGAAGTATTTGGTCGATATGCAGGATTTACAGCAATGCTTCCAACCATGGCTGGAGCAGCAAGCAGATGTGTTATTCCAGAATACAAATTTGATATAGAACATTTGGCTAAGCTAATGAACTACGATCGCAAGAAGAACCCAAGTAACTATTCAATGTTACTTGTTTCAGAAGGGGCAATGTTCGAAGGTGGAGAAATGGTTTTTAAAGACGCCACTACAGATAATTATGGCCATAAAAAACTAGGTGGTATTGGTGATCTAGTTTCGGATGAAATAAAACGGCTATCACCGAAATATAATAATGGGAAAACGGTTAATGTGATTAACCAAAAATTAGGATATATGGTACGAGGCGGAGATCCGGATGCGATCGACTCTATTGTTCCAATGGCCTACGGAAATCTAGCTCTAGATTTAATATTACAAAATATCCATGGTCGACTAGTAGTACTTAAAAACGGTAGATATGATAATGTGCCAATTGATATAGTTACTAGTAAAAAGAAAATTGTGAATGTATCTAGGCACTATGATATAGAACGTCTAAGACCATTCTACAAAAGCTTTGAAATGCAGCCACTATTTATAATGACAAGTGAATATTAATCCAAAGAATTTAATTAGCTGAAATAGTAAAAAAAGTCATTTTAGAAACCTGCTTGCAGTCAAGGTTGGGTTTAGGTATCATAAGCAGATTTAAAAATTGATAACTAACCTTTTATCTATGTCAACTTCGGCAAATGGTGGTACTTTTTTTGGGCACCCAAAGGGACTAGCCACTCTATTTTTTACTGAAATGTGGGAGCGTTTCAGTTATTATGGTATGCGAGCTCTTCTTATTCTATTTATGACTACACCCGTTATTTCAGGAGGCTTAGAGTTTGATGATAAAACCGCGGGAGCTATTTATGGTTTATATACGATGGGTGTTTATCTTTTCGCTTTACCAGGTGGTTGGTTAGCAGATCATCTTATCGGTTTAAAAAAATCAGTTTGGTATGGTGGAATTGTAATTACAATTGGGCATTTCACAATGGCAATACCAGGTGTTATTGCTCTATTTATTGGTGGACATACAGACGGGGTTACAAGCTTAGATACCTATTCCTTTTTTCTTGGACTCGTATTTATTGTAATAGGAACAGGCATGCTGAAGCCAAATGTAAGTAGTATTGTTGGTGAACTATATGGTGGTTCAAATGACATGGATAGCGCTAAACGTGATGCTGGCTTTTCTCTCTTTTATATGGGAATCAATATTGGAGCGCTAATTGCTCCAATCGTATGTAGTTTTCTTGCTCAGCAAGTAAACTGGCACATGGGTTTTGGTGCTGCCGGTTTAGGAATGTTGCTCGGACTCATTCAGTACAAAACTACTGCAGCTAACCTTGATGGTTTTGGAGATGCACCTGTTTATGAGACTCCAGAACTTCAAGAAAAAGCGAAGAAAACAGCAAATATTGCAAAAATTGT
This sequence comes from Balneolaceae bacterium, assembly GCA_965212165.1. Lineage (GTDB taxonomy): Bacteria > Bacteroidota > Rhodothermia > Balneolales > Balneolaceae > RHLJ01. The sequence goes on from OZ243096.1 coordinate 1,050,271, forward strand.
AGGTGGAGGTGCCCTAGTTATTTTCGCACTATTTTTTCTAGGTGTTTTTAAAATTGATGCTCAAACTATTGCAAACGCCTCTAAGTATATTATTGCAACAGTTGCGATTTTATTTTTTGGGTATGTATTTCTTTTCGGCGGTCTAACCAAAGAAGAAAAGGGAAAAGTAGGTGTAATTGGGTTATTACTTTTATTCAGTGCACTTTTTTGGTCAGGATTTGAACAAGCAGGTTCTACCCTAAATTTATTTGCTGAACGATTTACTGATCGTACCGTTTTCGGTTGGGAGATTCCCGCAGGAATGTTTCAATCAATAAACTCAATGTTTATAATTATTTTTGCACCCATCTTTGGTGCGATGTGGGTTTGGTTAGCAAAACGCCATCTTGAACCAAGTTCTCCACTTAAATTCGCTTTCGGACTTATTCTATTAGGAATGGGTTTCTTAGTAATGTATTTCGCAGCTAAAATTGCTGCTTCAGGGGATATCGCAGCACCAACATGGTTAATATTTACATACATGTTGCATACATTTGGCGAACTTAGTTTAAGTCCTGTTGGGTTGAGTCTAGTAACTAAACTATCTCCTCAACGCTATGGTGGACAAATGATGGGAATGTGGTTCTTAGCGGTTGCTCTTGGGAACTTATTTGCTGGTTTAATAGCAGGCGAACTTAGCGGTGGTACAGAGGAAACGCTTGCTTCTATGCCAAGTCAATACATGATAATTGTATACACAACTGTTGGTGCAGGGTTATTCTTATTATTGATTTCAAAACCTGTTCGAAAACTAATGGGTAATGTGCATTAACCAAACATAGATTTTAAAAGGCTTCTACCTTCAGGGTAGGAGCCTTTTTTGTTTTAAGGAATCTGTATCTTTAAGCATGTCAGAAATTAATCAGCTTAATCCCATAGCCGCCATCGCAACTCCTGTTGGAGAAGGCGGAATCGCAGTTATTAGAGTTTCAGGAAAAGAAGCCATTTCAAAAGTTAATCAAGGGTTCATGGGTAAAGACTTGATTACTCAAGATTCTCATACCGTACACTTTGGAAAAATTATTGATAAAAATGGTTTTCCTGTTGATGAAGTATTGGTAACTCTTTTTCATTCACCCAAATCATATACCGGAGAAGAGACGGTTGAGATTTCATGCCATGGTGGAGTACTTGTAACTCAGAAGGTGTTAGAAACAATACTTTCACTAGGTATTAAATCCGCAGTTGCAGGAGAGTTTACACAACGTGCCTTTCTAAATGGAAAATTAGATTTAGATCAAGCGGAGGCAGTTGCTGATTTGATACATGCTAAAAGTATTAAAGCCGTCGATGCAGCTCATCAGCAACTGGAAGGTAGGCTTGGGGAGCATATCAAAAAATTCCGCCAGCAAATTATTGATGCCACGGCAATGGTGGAATTGGAACTCGACTTTATTGAGGAGGATGTAGAGTTTGCTAATAAAGAGCAGCTTCAAAAATTACTTGAAGATGTAGATTCAGAATTAAACAAGCTGTTAGCAACTTATGAAACAGGTAGACTAGTAAAAGATGGTGTTAAAACGGTATTAATTGGTCGCCCAAATGCAGGTAAGTCTACATTGTTAAATACATTAGTAGGCAGTGATCGCGCCATAGTAACAGATATTGCGGGTACAACAAGAGATACAATAGATGTTGATTGGAATTACGATGGCTTACTCTTCAAATTAATTGATACTGCTGGGTTGCGTGATACTAAGGATGTAATAGAAGCCGAAGGAGTTAAACGATCTCAAAGAGCATTTGAACAAGCTGATTTGGTTATCTATTTAAAAGACTTATCACATGCATTTAGTGATGTCGAGCGAAAAGAAATTGCTGAATTTCAACAGAGAGCTGGAGAAACGCCATTTATTCTAATTGGCACAAAAGCAGATATTGAAGCAGAACAAGAATGGAGAGTTGAATTTGATGTTAAGATATCAGCACTAAAAGATTATAAAATGGCCGACCTTAAAAAACTATTAAGAGATCGAGCAATGGAGAATAAGCATTATGATGCATCAAGTTTATTAGTAACCTCAACTCGTCATCGTGACTCATTGCAGAAGGCTCAGAATCATATACAGGAGGCGCAAAACGGATTAGCCCTGGGTATGACAGGAGACTTTCTATCCATTGATCTAAGAGCAGCTTTAAATGAATTAGGTACAATAACTGGAGAAATAACTAATGAACACATCCTCGACTCTATTTTTTCAAGGTTTTGTATCGGAAAGTGAATTAATAATGTGAATTGGAATTTTTAACAAAATTTTTACTTCTGTTTGCTAATCCTATTAAATCTTTTAGTAATTTGTCAGACTTTCACAGAGACAAATTACTTAAAACAAGAGAATCCACCTGTTTACTATTATGAACTCACTTTCTAAATCAATGCTACTAATAGTTGTAGCTTTTTTTGCAGTTTCATGTTCTTCAAATAATACCATCTATTTAAGCGACGAATATCAAAAGAATTCCATTAATAGCTCTTTTGCTCTTCTTCCATTGAAGAATGTTTGGGTTCCAGATGCTGTAATAGCGCCTTTGAATGGTACATCTAAAGAGTATTTATATTTAGCACTTGAATCATCATTTAGGAGTACCACCACCAGTCAAGTTGATGTTATCGATCGCGAAGTTGAATTTCCAGCAGGTTCTTTTACAAGAAAAAAACTAGACTCAGATAATTTATCGATTGAAATTTCACTTCCGCCAGACGACCTTTTAAATTCATTTCCTGAGCGATATGTTTACTTTTTCGAAGGGTATGGTTTTAGAGTAATGGAAAAAAGTTCACCTGGTTCAAGTTACGCGGGTAACGAAGCATCAGTTTTCAAAGTGCTTTTCTTTGAAACAGAATTTTATCTATTTGATAAGGAAACAAAGGAAATAATTTCTTGGGGTCAAGTTGGTGATCAAGTGCAAATAGTGGATTCTCCAGAATACAATCACTACCTCGAATTAATGGATAAAGTGAGTCGAAAAATTGTGTCAAGAAGTCCTTTTCAAATGACCAAGCCTTAAAGTTTTGTTTAACATACTTGTTTTTTAATAAGTACGTTACTTTTATATATCTGATATCACTATAGATGCATAGCATATATATGTGATGTTATGGCTTAAAACTATATCTATTTTAAAATCGTCCTACTTCTATTAACGGTTAACTTGTTTTATCAATGTCTAAAAATATAATCCTAGCCCTTATTACTATTGGAATAACTTTTATTCCAAGTAAATCAATTCTTGGACAACCGACAGTTGAATTTTTAAAACAATTCAAATCTTTACAACAAGAGCTTCCAAGAGAACGAATATTCCTACATACAGATCGTGATTGGTACTATAATGGCGATAGAATATGGTTTTCAGCATATGTTCTTGCAGGAAGTTATAATTTTGGCTCTGAGTTAAGTAAGGTTCTATATGTAGAACTAATTAGCCCACGTGGAGAGTTAGTTAATAGAGTAGCAATAGAACTAGAAGAAGGAAGAGGTAGTGGTAGTATCAAATTTACTGAAAGAAATTCAGAATCGGGTAAGTTTAGGATTAAGGCCTATACTGCATGGGCTCTAAATTTTGGCGACTCATATATATTTAGAAAAGATGTAAATGTTCTAGATAAAGATGGAATACAACTAGATGCTTCAGATGCAGATTTTTTGGATGTACAATTTCTGCCAGAAGCAGGACGCTTAGTTGAAGGTCTAGCAACTAGATTAGCATTTAAAGCTATTGGTGATGATGGTTTTGGGAAAGAAATTACAGGAGTAATAATAAATGATAAGGATGATTCTGAAATTAAATTTTCATCAGAACACCTTGGAATGGGAAGTGTGAATTTTACTCCCAAAGAAGGATTAAATTATAAAGCTGTTGTAAACGAAAAAGAGTACGAGTTACCAGAAGTAATGAGTACAGGTTTTGTGATGTCAGTAAATAATACGGATCAACAGTTTATTATCAAGATTACGACTAAAGGCGATGATATTGGAAAAGCGCCGTTATTATTTGCACATGTAAGAGGGGAGCTTTTTGCAGCTTCTGTGATTCCTACAAATCAAGGGGTCGGAGCGTATGTAATTAATAAAGAACAAATCCCTACAGGTATTGTTCACTTTACTTTGTTAAATGAAAATGGTGTTCCTGTTTCCGAAAGATTAGCATTTAATAAGAATGATGTAGATAAGGTTAATGTACAATTAACGCTAAATGATGAGTTAGTTGAACAAAGATCAAAAACGGGACTCTATGTTGGCGTTTCAGACTTTGAAGGATTTGGTGTGATTTCATCAGCTAGTATTTCTGTTTTTGATGATAGTATAGAACCCTACGATATCTACTTATCAGATATAAATAGTAGGATATACTTAGAAACTGAATTGAGTGGATATATTGAACAACCGGGATTTTATTTCAGTGATAATAAAAAAGCAGATGAGTATTTAGATATATTGATGCTTACTCAAGGTTGGAGATCATATGATATGAGTAAGGTCAAAAACTGGGATCAAATTGAACTATTCTCAATGCCAGAAAAAGGATTTAGAGTTTCTGGTAGTATATCGGGTGGACTATTAAGCCGTAGTCAAAAAGAGGCGCCAGTATTTTTTACAGTTGGCTCAGAAAATTCTAAACCTACAGTAGTTACTACAGATGAGAATGGTGAGTTTGTAATTACAGATATAGATGTAACTGGAAATAAAAGAATCACCATTAAAGGTAACAATAACAAAGGCGGAGATAATATTAGTATTAAGGTAGATCAGCAGTTTGCGTATTTACCCGAAAATGATGATAAAGTCCCACAAGTTAATTCCATACTATCTTATGTGATATCCGAAGAAGATGAACTCGACACTCTGATTGATGAAAATGATTCTGTGATTTTATCTGAGAGAGCAGAAGGGGCTATTTCTGATGTAGAACAGTTTGCAGAAACTCAGATGCAGTTAGAATTGGATGAAATCACAGTAACTTCAGAACGTGTATCTGATAGTGAAGTAGGTGTTTTAGATGATTTTGCTACACAAATTGGGCGAAATTTAAGTAGTACTGGTACATATATAGAGTTAGATAAAGAAGAGAATCTGAAAATCTTAAGTATGGATCAGATACTAAACAGGTTACCAGGTGTTAGTGTTGTTGGAAATGATGTTCAGATTCGGACAGGTGCTACAAGCATTAATACAAATGTAGAAGAGATCTTTTTGCTAAATGGGATTTTTGTTGATTTTGCTACTATAAAATCTCTAGTTGTCGAAGATATTGAGTCAATCGCAGTATTAAGAAGTGCAGTAGATTTAGCTATTTTTGGTGCTGATGGAGCAGGAGGTGCAATTGTCGTTACCTTAAAAAAAGGTACAAGCTTTGGGGCAACTAAAGGATTGATCAATGCTAATATTGAAGGCTACCAATTAGAAACCTCTTTTTACTCGCCTAAGTATGGAGTTACAGTTCCTCAAGATCTTGAGAAAAAAGACAATAGAATAACATTGCATTGGGAACCTGAAATTGAGATCTCAGAAAGTGGATATTCAACTTCTTATTGGGGAAATGATATTCCATCCACATATAGAGTTGTAATTCAAGGCATTACTGAAACAGGGCTTCCTTTTTCTACCACAAAGGTGTTTAGAATCAGCGAATAATCCCTTTTTATAACTCAATATTTAATTTTATTGGAAAAGTATATAATCGACTTCTAAGGAAAACTTTCCTTCTTTCTTTCCTTCATTAAAAAAACTAATTCCAATAATATTATTGATATCTGAACTACTTATCTGGTTATTCGTTCGGTCACCTAATCTATACTCTTTCAAATCTGAAAGACTAAATTTAATTGTAGACCATTCCTCATCATCAGTAATTAAAAAATGTTTATAATTTGGAATCCAAAATCTTCGACTTTTGGAAAAAGTAATTGAGAATGGTAATCCAGATGATCGAACTTTTAATTCTACTTCTTTAAAGTTGGATAGCTGAAATCTTTGATAAGGGCTTCTTAGTGACGAAAACCCACCATTATTTTCTAATGAGACTTCACCTTGAAAAACAACTGAGCTATCAGTTAAATAGGCTTGACCTCTTGATAAGCCTCCCATCACACCGTCATTAGTTACAGACCAATATTGGCCACCAGTTGAACTCCCAAAGTCTATGAGGATTTGTTGTCCAAATAAGCTGTTAGTGCTAATGATTAAAAAAAGAAGAGCATATATGATTCGCATACTATAGATACAAGAATCATACTCATATAGTTTCTATTTCTTGAGGTTAGAAATAGAATATTACTGTGTACTATAAAAGTGATGCAAACAAGAAAGCCTCATTACTAGAATGAGGCTTTTAAAAATACTGTGTAAACTCTAATTAGTTATCAGAGTCATTATTTACCGGAGGAGGCGGAGTTTGAACAGGAACAGCTGATTGAGTTTGAGAAGGTGCCGCAATATCAGTAGGTGCACCTTGCTGTAAAATACTATTCGTTGGAGTAGTTCCCTGTCTGTCGATCGCAAAATTTGCAAGAACGCAAAGCACTAAAAAGGCACCTCCAAGTATAGAAGTTGCTTTCGAAAGTAGGTCGGCTGTGCGCCGTGCACCAAGTCCAGCGTTTCCTCCAAGGCTTCCGCCACCGCCACCAATTCCTGATAAACCTTGTCCTTGCCCGTTCTGTAACAGGATAACAAGCGTTAATAACGCACAAATGAGAGTAATAACTGCAATAATTATATTATAAAGCATTGGATAAATGTCTTAACTTTTGGAAAAGGTTATAAAGATATCCAAATTTACAAAACTATCCCAACTAAAAGCATTCTTAAACTATAAAAGGCAGTAATGGAAGATCTTAAAAACGGCTTAATGGAGTATATTGAGAACTCGCCAGATCTCACTTCAAGTATTATTGAAACCATTGGTGTAATTTTATTTCTATGGTTGGTAAGGTTAATAACACTTAGAATAATTGTAAAAAGCTCAGATAGTAAACGAACCCATTACAAATGGCGTAAGAACTTTACTTATATAACGTTTTTCATAGGGATATTGATTGTTGGAAGAATTTGGTTTGTTGGGATCGAATCGCTAGCAACATTTCTTGGACTTCTTTCTGCTGGTATTGCAATTGCTTTAAAAGATCCAGTTACAGACTTAGCAGCTTGGTTATTTATTATCTGGAGACGACCGTTTAATGTTGGAGATAGAATAGAAATAGGGGGTGCGAAAGGTGATGTGATTGATGTTCGCCCTTTTAAATTCACTATTCTTGAGATTGGAAATTGGGTTGATGCAGATCAAAGTACAGGGCGAGTAATTCATATTCCCAATCACGAAGTATTTACTGGGCAATTAGCAAATTATACAAGTGATTTTGAGTTTATTTGGAATGAAATTCAAGTTATGGTCACCTTCGAAAGTGATTGGAGAAAGGCAAAAGATATTTTATCAGAAATAGTTAATGAAGTATCAGCTGATTTTATTGAAAGTGCTAAACGTCAAATAGCAAAAGCTTCTAAATCTTATTTAATTGAGTATAGATATTTAACACCTATAGTATATACAAATGTAAAAGATAGTGGAATTAATCTCACTGTTCGATATTTAACAGACCCAAGACGTAGAAGGGGTACTTCTCAAATAATATGGGAACGAGTTTTAGACAGGTATCAAGAAAATGATGATATAGATTTTGCTTACCCTACAATCCGTTATTATAACAATCCAATTGAAGGCAAACCTGGTACAATACCAAGTAAATAAAGCTTAGTCTTCTTCTCTAAGTTTTGGAATTGGCTGAATTAAATCGGGGCTATTATTAGATAAATCGTTTACTAAACCTGGTACTCGTATTGCTGTCATTTCCGGTAATAAAGAAATATCGTTAAATCCTGCTCTTAGTATTTCCTCTGCACTTCCATTAAGCCAACCCTTAGTTTTTTTAGGATCGAGGATACATGGCATCGTATTATCAAGAGGCTTGATAAGTACATTAGCATCTTTAGTTATTACACAAAAACTATTCCGAGAATCATCATTTTCAATATAAAAACCAGCAATAGCTTGAAGTTCTTGAGTGTGAATCCTGATCAAGAAAGGAAGTGGATCATCCACTGTTTGCTTCCATTTATAAAATCCTGTTACAGGTATTATACATGCATTTTTACCTAGTAAAGGACGGTATCTATTATTCCCTAACACATCATCAATATCTAGCGAAAAAATATTCGTCTTACCAGCTTCAATCCCCCAAATAGCAGATTTTAACACTGGCATTCCTTGATTCAAATATATTATAGGCAATGAGTGTCCTGGCGCTGCATTAAAAGTGGGCTCCAAGATAGCAGTTGAAGTTGAACTAACTCCAAAAACCTCTTCCATAGTTTCCCTTTCAGTGTTTAGTACGTAGCGCTCCATAAATCCCTGTTCGTTTTACTTAGTAGTTTGTATCATCAACACAATACAAACTCTTGAAGTCATAAATTTAGTATGAATCCATTTTTTAATAAGGAAGAATATAGGGCAAGGGCGATAGTTAGAATCCCTTTATATGTATTTTTTTCATTCTTGACATTATCGATTGCGAATTCGATTCCTCTAAATGGGTTTGAATATCTGTTAACAGCATTTTTATCACTAGGTGTGTTTTGGCTTTTTTTTAGAGGAATGGATAATCGACCTAACATAAAAGAAGCAGGTATTGAAGTAAATCTTAGATGGGTTAAAGAGTTTGGATTAGGTACACTAATAGGTTTTGTAGCAATATCACTCATTTTCTTGATAGAATGGATAAGTGGAGATATAGTGATTTTAGGATTCGGCTGGGAACGAATAGGCACATCATTTTGGGGATTGCCGATCTTAGTTTTTTTATTTCAAATGCTTTGTATAGGCTTTTATGAAGAATTAATCTCAAGAAGTTATTTAGTAACTAATTTTAAAGAAGGCTTCACAGTAGGTAAAATTAATCCAACAAAAGCTACAATTCTAGCTATTTTTGCAAGTTCTTCAATATTCGGTTTGGCACATGCTGGGAATCCTAATTCTACAATTTTTGCTATTCTAAACATTATTTTCGCTGGCGTTATGCTCGCAATTCCATTTGTACTAACAGGCAGGCTTTCTTATTCAGTTGGGCTTCATTTCTCATGGAATTTTTTCCAGGGGGGGATATTTGGATTTAGAGTTAGTGGAATTCCAATTCGGAATTCGGTAATCGATATCCAACAAAATGGAAACCCAATGTGGACTGGAGGTAACTTTGGTCCCGAAGGTGGTCTAATTGGCTTACTAGCTATTCTACTTATTTCATGTTTCTTTTTAATTTATTTCAAAAAGAAACATGAGAAAATTAACCTTCACCCTCATTTTAACCATAGTTATTTAGAAAACAAGGAAATCTTCAGAAAAACGGATGAGACTGCCTGACAAGTTTTGTATATTTGTGAGTCCTTGAATGTTTAAGGACATTGATCTTTGAAAATTGAACGTTAAAGCCAAAATTTAGAAAGAGGTGTAACCATTGTCTTTTGAAGAATATGGCCTAAGCCCAGAATTATTGAGTGGGCTGGCTGATACACGAATTGAACAACCAACTCCTCTCCAGAATGAAGTTTTACCTGCAGCTTTACAAGGGAAACATTTACTTGTAAAAACTGAAGCCGAAGATGATGGAGTATTTTTGATTCCGGCGCTGCAAAAAATTGCTGAGAACGGAGAGGTAACTGGCACACAAGTTTTAATCTTAACACCATCGATAGAACGGGCGACAAAAATTGACGAAATGATTTGGGCTATGGGTTATCATGCTCAAATCAGTAGTGCATTACTTGCATTAAAAGGAAATAAAGCCGAGCAAGAGCAAGCTGTTTTAGATGGAGCACCAGTGATTGTAGCTAATCCTGGCCGACTTATTGAAATACTGGAAAAGAACAATTTCCAGCTTCAAAATCTCAAGTTTATTGTGATTGATGAAGCGGATAATATGGAAAATTTTAACCTGGTTAGCCGGGTTAAGGATATTCTACGCTTTGTAGAAGGAGAGCCTCAAACTCTTATTCTTTCAGCAAGTCAAAACAATGCCACTGAACAACTTGTAAAAGTTGCTCTTAAAAATCCTGAACTCATTGGATTTGAATCTATGAATGGATCTGTTTTGTCTTCAAATGATACTGAACAAGCAGAGCCTATAGAAGTTGATCTTGAATTAGCTCAAAAGAAGCTTGAAAAAGCGAGTATTAAAGTTATTCTTAATCCAGATTCTAAGGAAATAGATTCTAAAGAAGGAAATCCTGAAATATCTGAAAAGGTAGATTTAGAAAAGGCTGCTGAAAGTCTTGAAGAGGCTGAAGTTGACGTAGTTCTGAATCCTAAAAAAGTAGAGCCAGAAGTAAAATTAGATATTGACTTACAAGAAGCTGAACAAAAACTCAAAAGTTCTTCAATTAAGGTTGTCCTTAAGAAAGATATTGAAGTAAAAGAAGAATCGTTTAAACCTGTTCTAGCAAATCCGATATTGCAGGGTGAGAGTATAGCGGATCCAGTTCCAAAAAACTTGGAACAAGGCTATATCAATGTGCCACCTAGGATGAAAATATCTACACTCATGGCACATTTAGAAAGCTCAAAAGCAAAAAAGGTGATGGTCTTTGCAGCTTCAAAAAGAACTACTGATCGACTCTTTCATATTATTAAAAAGAAGAGTTGGGGTGTTATAAGTCTAAGTGAAGGTATTGATGAAGAAACTTATAATGAGAGGTTCGCTAAGTTCACATCAGGTGAAATGCGTGTATGCCTAATTGGTGGAATAGTAGCCAGTAAAGTTGATATTGATCAAGTCCAGGAAGTAATTAACTATGATGTTCCTAGTGAGGTAGAAGAGTATAGGTACAGAGCTGAGTTAGTTGGAAATGGTAAAGCTTCACAGATTATATCATTAGTATCAAAAATGGATCAGGATGATATTAAACGTATTTCTGAAGAAGTAGGATATCCACCATCAGAACTACCACTTCCTGTTGATATAAAAGGCAAAAATAAAAAGAAACCGACTCCTAAAGCTAAACCAACAAATAAGCCAAATAAAAAGGTTGCGAGTAAAACTAAAAAACCCTCTAGTTCTAGAAATGGAAATACTAATGGTAGAAATAACCCTAAGCGTTCAACTGTTCAAGTAAAGAAGAAACAGAAGAGAGGAATGGAGTTACCTAGACCAACATATGACGGACTTTCTGGCGGACGAGAAGGAAAGGTCGAATCAGGTGGAGTATTTGGATGGGTTAAAAAATTATTCGATTAATCTGAATATTCTATGTATTAAAATATTAAAAGGCATCTCAATGGGGATGCCTTTTTTAATGTGAGGTTATAGTTCAACCAATTCAAAATGTGGTAGATCATCAAAACCTTGATCTTGTAAGATAACCCCATCCTTGTCCCAGTTTCCACCCCAACGAATAGAGTGAGTTATCTCACCTTTCTCTAAGAGCTCGTCTACACAGCACATTATTAAGCCCGCAACATAACAAAGAGAGCCAAGGTCGTATGCTAGTTTCTGACGAATCTCTAACTCTGGATGGTATATATAAATATCTGTAGCCATAGAAGGTTTATGATTATGTTTACCAATTTTGTTAATGCCATCAATTTTAGATCTTCCTTGATCAAATAAAAGCTTCTGCCTTGCTAAACTTCGATGTCCCTCAGAAATACCAAAGTCTATTCTAGAGCGTGATATGGCAAGGTTGTGAATTCTGATTAAGTCGGGATGGCATGTTTGCAGTTTATCAGAACTACTTTTTCCAAATGAATATGGCATTGTTTAAAAATTAGTTTCAAGTACTATCAAGACTAAATAATTACAAAAAATTTTTAAAAAGAAACACATTGCATTTAGATAGAAATTCAACAATCATTGGGTAGATAAAAAAGGAAAATTATGGCAGAATATATCAAGTTATATGAAGATCCAATTGATCAAAAGGCATTACGACATGTTGTAGATGTACTTAGGAATGGTGGTCTAGTTATTTACCCAACCGATACAGTGTATGGTTTGGGCTGTGATATTCAAAATAAAAAAGCACTCGAAAAAGTGGCGCGCATAAAAGGGATAAAACTAGAAAAAGCGGATCTCTCTTTTATTTGCTCCGATTTAACAAACCTTTCTGATCATGTAAGTCAAATTGAGACGAGTACCTTTAAAATATTGAAACGGTCTTTACCAGGCCCATATACTTTTATACTTCCTGGAAGTAATAATCTTCCAAATGTATTCAAGAAGAAGAAAACGGTAGGTATTCGAATACCAGACCATCCAATTGCTTTAGCCATAGTAAGAGAGTTAGGAAACCCAATAGTGTCAACTTCAATTAAAGATGATGATGAGGTTATAGAATACACAACAGATCCAGAACTAATTTTTGAGAAATGGCAAAATCGTGTTGATATTGTAATTGATGCAGGCTTTGGTGGCAATGAGGCATCTACAGTAATCGACTTAACAGGAAATAATCCGATTCTTATTAGAAAAGGGAAAGGCCAACCTATTCTTTAGATCTACATTCTAATTTTCAATGTATTTATATCATCTAAAAATGAAAACGTTTTTATCCTTTATTATAATTCTTCTGCTAAGCCCTAGTAATTCTTTAGCTCAAGATTACACTGCAATGACATATAACATCAGGTATAACACACCAAATGATGGAGAAAATTGGTGGGAGCTTAGAAAAGAGTGGGTTGCTGATGTTGTTAGTTTTTATGAACCAAGTGTTCTGGGAATTCAGGAAGGGCTACATACTCAGGTTCAATATCTTGATAGTTCATTGACGAATTATTCCTATGTAGGAGTAGGCAGAGATGATGCAAAAGAGGAGGGAGAATATGCTGCTGTATTCTATCGTAATGATATATTCGAGGTTATAGATGAGGGAACTTTTTGGCTTTCTGAAACACCTGATGAACCATCGTATGGATGGGGTGCAAAATTCCGAAGAATTGCAACATGGGCGAAATTAAAAGTGAAAGAATCTGATAATAAGATTTTGATATTTAATGCTCATTTGGATCACGAGACTCCACTTGCCCGCTTAAATGCTGTAAAATTGATTGTAATGAAAGCAGATGAATGGAATACAGAAGGATTACCAGTTCTCATTATGGGAGATCTTAATGCTACACCCGATTCACCCCCAATTAAATATCTAAGTTCAAAACTGAAGGATTCAAAAAATGTAACTCAAACGAAGCCAATAGGTCCAGTAGGTACATATAACGGTTTTGATGTAAATCATCCCTTAAGCGACAGAATCGATTACATTTTTGTTGATGAAACAATATTAGTTCAAAAATATGCAGTTATTTCAGAAACAAGAGATAGTAAAACTCCATCAGACCATTTACCGGTCTTTATTGAATTTTCATTTAAGCAATGATTATTAATATGATGTTATCTCTATTGAATTAGTGTTGATTCAATACACTACTGATTTTAAAGAAAAGAGATTATCAGATTTTATAGTTGCCTAAATAAAAAAAAGCCCCCTTCATTATATGAAGAGGGCTTTTAGCAAAGATGACCACAATGCTTTGTTTGCTACGCAGAGATTTTAGCTGCTGATGTAGTAACAAACTCTTTAATTGCTTCAAAAGCTTTCAATGTTTTTTCAATATGCTCATCATTGTGAGCTGCAGTTGGAATCAAGCGAATAAGTACAACTCCTCTAGGAACTACTGGGTATGAAACACCACTTACAAAAATCCCATGCTCTTCACGCAGTTTTCGCATAATATCCATGCATAGCTCTGTACTACCTTGAGTAAGTACAGGAGTAACTGGACTTTCAGAAGGAAGAACATTATACCCGATTTTCTGAAGGCCTTCGCGAAGTTTTATCGTGTTTTTCCATAGTTTTTCTCGCCATTCAGGATGTTTCCTGATTAATTCTAGACGTTTTCGGGCAGTAACAACAATTGGCATCGGAAGTGATTTAGCGAATACTTGACTTCTAATGTTAGTTCTCAAAAACTTGATTACTCTTGATTCAGAAGCAATAAAAGCACCAATAAGTGCACCTGCTTTTGCAAATGTGCCAAAATAAACATCAATTCCGTCCTGACACCCAAGATGTGTTCCTGTTCCTGAACCATCGTCACCTAAAGTACCGAACCCGTGAGCATCATCAACTAATAAGCGAAAAGGAACTTCTTTTTTGAGCTCAATAATTTCGTTTAAAATACCTAAATCACCGGTCATGCCGAATACACCTTCAGTAATTACTAAAATAGAAGATCCTTCTTTTAATCGAGATTTTGCTCTATATAACTGCTTTTTAAAGCTCTCAATATCATTGTGCTTAAAAACGGATTTATCACACATAGCTAGCTGCTTTCCATCAACAATACAGGCGTGACTTAATTCATCATAAATCAAAAAGTCATTACGATCTACCAATGAGTGAATCACACTCATGATACCTTGATAGCCATAGTTAAGAAGTAGAGCTTCAGGTTTATGAATAAATTCAGCTAGTTCTGTTTCTAAAGCTTCATGCTCATCCGAATTCCCAGTCATCAAACGTGCACCCATTGGTGCACTTAAGGAGTACTTAGCAGTTGCTTCAGTATCAACTTTTCTAACCTCATCGTTGCTTCCAATTCCGAGATAATCGTTAATACTCCATACGACCACATCCTTACCATTAAATTTCATTTCAGGTCCCAAAGGTCCTTCTAATTTTGGGAAAATGTAATATCCATAACCTTCAGACATTGCTTTCCCAAAGTTCATAGGTCGTACTTCTAGTTTGTCAAATAAATCCATGCAAAAAAAAATAGAGTGAATGTAATAGTTAGCTGAATAGAGTAGTTAGTCAACAGGCTTGTAAAAATAAGAAAAACTCAATCCAACTAAAAAGGTCTAATGAAATTGAATGCAGTCTTATGAGATACAAAATTTAAAGAATGAGATATAATGTAAGTAGACATTAAATAAGCTCTAAAGCTATATAAATGCTAAAATTGAGGTCGCAGAATAAATAGACCATCTTCAATATCGCTAACAATAATAATCCCACTATTGAAATATGGGTAGTTGCTCCAAGTACCACTGAAGCCTTCACCGCGTGTATCAGAAGTTTCAACACCTGGTTTGGTATCAAAAAATGCTATTGGAGTTAGCTGTGCATTTGAAAGATTATCTACCCGTAATACTCTAAGACCTGCATTATAGTTAGACTGATAGACAATATTATCTTTGATATATAAATTATGATCAATAGATACGGTATTATGAGTGTAGTGCCCAACAAATTGAGGATTCTCTAAATCCTGAACATCCCAAACGTAGGTTTTGGTTTCTCTTCCAAGTCCAGCTTCGTCTAGCTCATCATTCATTAAAAAATAAGAATGGTCTTCTGTTAACCAGCCTTGATGAGAGTATTGCATCTCAGATTCACCATTAAAGCCCACAGTTGTTGGTTGACTTTTGTTGGTTACATCTGCAATTACAATCGATTGTTCAGCAGAGTTGAAACAAAGTTCTCTTCCTTTATAATCGGCATCAGGTCCATTATAAATTAAGCATTGAGCATCGTGTATATATGCTGAATTACTAAATCTTCTTGGAGGTGTGGTATCTTCATAGCAACCAGCATAGGTAGGATTAAGAGGGTCACGAATATCAATCATGTGTAAACCAGCAGTAGGACATATTTCAGCAGATCTAACACCTACGGCATAAGCAAACCCAGTTTGTTCATTAATTACAATATTATGTGCATTTCCAATTTGGGTATATAAAGCGTCCTCGCTAAAAGTTATTGGCTCATCTTCATAATTTCTAAGCTTTGTAAGATCAAAAACCTGCATACCATGAGGTTCTGCATTTGAAAAATTATAATCCTTAACAACGAAAGCGTAATTCTCATAAACTTTAACATCACGCCATGTAGAACCTTGCTCTAAATTCTTGGCTTTTTCAGTATCACCAATTCCGATTGTACATACATCAAATGTAACAGAGCTTATGTTCAGTTTTGAATTTGATAATCTTGATTCAGGTAGCACTCCTACTACTACAGGGTTGTTAGGATCTGATAAGTTTACAAAACTAACTCCATCAGTTAATCCAACTAGTGCATATTCGATATTAGTAAGTGGGTCGGTCCAGCCCCAGATATCATTTACTCGAACACCACCAAGATCCTGAGGAGAAAGCTGAGCGTAGAGGTCCATATTTTCACATGGAAATGTATCTTTTGCAAGTCCATCAATACATTTGAAATTAGCACCTTCAAATGTATTAGCTGTATCTTTGCTGCAGCTCAAAAAAAATACTGCGATGATAATGAATAATGAGAAATATTTCATTTGACTCAAAGCTATGACTTGATGATCATGTAAAATACTCTAACAATAAATCATTTTTCTATCTTACATTTAGTAACTGATTTATCGAAATAGTATGATATTATAAACGTACTGAATACAATAAAGTATCCAAAGAATAGATTTATACAAAATATGCTACTACTGCTTAAATATATTGCAAAGTTATTAAAAGCTCTAGCTTCAGAAGCTTCACCCGCTCAAATTGCTGGAGGGCTAGCATTGGGAATGATTATTGGTTTGACCCCACTAATGTCTATTCACAACTTGTTGATTGTAATTTTGATAATTATTCTAAAAGTAAATGTTGGAATGGCAGTCTTAAGCTTTATTATTTTTAGTGGAATTGCATATCTAGCAGATCCGATTTTCCATAGTTTTGGAGTTTGGTTGCTAGAGCAGGAAGGTTTGCAAGCCACATGGACCGCCATGTATAACAATGAATACTGGGCAATAACAAAATTCTATAATACTGTTGTTATTGGAAGCTTTTTAATAGCATTGGCTTTATGTATTCCAGTATTTCCATTGGCCCAAATTGGTGTCGTACAATACCGAAAGCATATTCATGAGAATGTGATGAAAACTAAAGCGATGAAGTGGTTAAAAGGCACTAAACTTTTTTCGATTTATCAAACCTATTCAAGAGTTAGAGGCTAACATGAGAGTTAAAGGAATTATATTTATTGCGGTTTTAATAGCTCTTTTCTTCCTGGGTAGCTGGTTGAGAATCGACTCCTATATTGAGTCTGAAATTGAAGAACAGGCAAGTATATCTAATGGTGCCATAGTTGAGTTTGATGGTTTTGAGATAAGTTTAAGTGACTTAAAAATTAGGTGGGATAGACTTCAAGTAACTAATCCAGAAAATACATGGGAGAACTCTTTTGAGACGGGTGAGGCGGAACTAGATTTTCTTTTTTGGCCAGCATTATGGGAGCGGGTAATTATTGAGGATATAATTTTCAAAGAATTTAAACTTGATTCAGAAAGAGAGACCGATGGATACTTCGAAATTCCAGTAAATGAGGAGGGAGAACAAACGGAACCAGGTTTTATGGCAGAATTGATAAGCGAAATATCCTCAGAAGCTTCAGAAAATGCTTCAATGGAGTTTACCAATATCAAAACAAATATAAATGTTGATAGCTTAATGGCGACAGTGAATCTTAAAGCGCCTGATAGGATTGACTCAGTAAGAAATGAGTTAGATCAAAATTTCAAAAAGTGGGAGACAACATTTGAAGAAACTGATATAAATACCGAAGTAGCTAACATTGAGAGAACTGTAAATGCGATAAAAGTTAATGATATAAAAGAAGTTGATAAGGTTCTTGCCGCAATCAAAAATGTAGAAAAATTAACAAAGCAGGTCGATTCTCTTAAAAGTAAAGCCCAAACAATTCGTACAGACTTTCAAGAAGATTTTGATGATACGAGATTTGGTATAGGACAAATTGATAATTGGATTCAGGATGATTATGATAGAGCTCTAAAACTTGCAAAGCTTCCAAAAATAGATGCTCAGAATATAGCTCAGTCACTATTTGGTGAAGAGATGTTTTCAAACTATGCAGGATATTTGAAGTACATTGAGATAGCTCGAGAGTACAGTAGTAAATTGAAGGGTGAAGAGGATGAAGAACAAGTTGCGCGGTATGAAGGGAAAGACTATAAATTTAGCGATAAATATGACTGGCCCTCATTCTGGATTCAAAACATTGATCTTTCAGGAGAAACCAAAACAGCGATTCAACTAGCTGGTAAGATCACCAACATTAGTAGTGACCAATCCAAAACTAATGAACCAATTGTGTTTAATATTGACGGAAGTGACTCTAATAATCGTACAATGAAGCTTAATGGTGAGTTAAATTATTTGGAGCAAGAAGCTAAAGAAACTGTTCAATTTAATTATTCAGGATTTAATCTAGCTGGCTCAAAGATATCTCCATCTGATTTATTACCCTATCCACTTATTAAAGGAACAGGTGAGATAGATGCACAAGTAAACATTCTAGATAAAAGAATTGATAGTGAGATTGAATATTTGAATAAAGGATTAAAATTTGATTTCGGCGATAATCCAAGTGGAGGAAGAGTTCAACAGCTTATTCGAGATGCAGTTTCCAGTACAGACCAAATTAACGTAACTGCTTTGGTTGATAATGTAGACGGTCCTCTTAAAGTTAAAATTCAATCAAACATTGATAACCTATTTGTGGATGCCTTGAAAAGCACGATTAGTAAAGAAGTGGAACAAGCCCAAGCTAAAATTGAGGCGCGAGTAAAAGAAGAAATAGGTGATAGAAAAGAAGAGTTATTAGCTTTTAAGGACGAAAAAGAAGCGGAACTTCGTAAAGAATATGATCGCCTTGAAGCTAGAGTAAGTGAAGAGCTAAATAAGGTTAATGAATTAAAAGAAGAACTCGATAAAAGAAAGAAAGAAATTGAAGATGAAATCAAGAAAAAAGCAGCCGATGCTCTAAAAAAGAAAATCGGTTTTTAATTGATACTCTCGTGATACTTTGAAAACTTTTACATAGTACATTTATTCAAATATTTCGGTACTTGTAACTATGAAATTTCTTTTGAAAAAATGGTGGTTCTATCCACTAAGTCTTATAATAATTTATTTGATTGCTCTCCCATTCTACTTTAGAGACCCAAGCGCTACTATCTTTTTCGAAGTCTATTCAAGGGTTAATGGGACTCTTGAGCATATGGTAATTGATAGCAACAAAGAGCAGTTGGTAGAGAATAATAAGGCAGTTACAGTAGGAAGTATTGCGCCTAATTTTACATTGGATACGATTGATGGGAAATCAATTTCTCTTACTGATTTTGAAGGAAAGACGGTCTTTTTAACCTTCTGGGCTTCTTGGTGCCCAACATGTCGAGGAGAGAATAAGCATCTAGTTAATGTATATCCTACATACAAAAAAATGAATTTTGAAATTCTTGGTGTTTCATTAGATAGAAGTAAAACCAACTGGGAAAAAGCAATTGAAAAAGACGGGATTACCTGGCCACAGATTTCTGATTTAAAAGGAGTAGATTCCCCTGTTGCAACTATTTATGGGGTGTATTCAACACCTACAACTTTCCTAATCGATAGTGCAGGAATCGTAATTGCAAAGGATGTATTCGCAGAAGACCTAGATAACTATTTGAGATAGAATTTATCTTCTTTCCAGTTAGTGGGATTATTTTGGATGTATTCTGAAATTCGTTGAAAGGATTCCTCACTCCTAATGATATGATCAAGAAACCGAGTTTGCCATTTAAAATCCAATCGAATTTTTTGTGTGTTTTAGGTAACACCAATTTTGAATCCGCGGATAATTGATGCCAGATTTTTTGATTGGGGGCCAAATTCATTTTGTGGTGTTTGTTTTAAATTGGGTAGAGACGCAAAATCTTGCGTCTCTACGGTTCCATCATTTGGTTTATCGACGATTATAATGCCATGAACATGATTTGGCATCACAACAAATTCACCTAAATGCACAAATGGAAAATGATTTGGAATGTCTTTCCAACATGTATCTGTAATTCTGCCAATTTCAGATAAATGCATTTTTCTCTTTGAGATTTCACCAAAAAAAAGCTCTCGGTTTTGGGTGCATATAGTTACAAAATAGGCTCCGTTCCAGCCATAATTCCAAGAAGATAATCTAGCAGATTCGATGCGATATTTATTCTGGAATCTTCTTGACATGAATTACTAATTTGAAATATCTGGCTCTTTTTTTCTCAATCGATACTATTTTTGTTCTAGTTTATCATACTCAATGAAATAAAGCGGCTCATAAATTCAACCTCGATCACAAATTAGAGTCAGCCAAATACTCGTGTACATATTTAATTGCCATAGAACCTTCACCTACTGCAGAAGCCACACGGTTCATGGCTCCAGCACGAACATCACCCGCAGCAAATATACCAGGTGAGCAAGTTTCGAGCAGATAAGGCTGACGATCTAATTTCCAGACTTTCGCGAACTCTTCATATTTCGTTAATTCTTTTCCTGTTTCAATAAAACCACGATCATTTTTAATTACGTCTGCTTGAACCCAATCGGTATATGGTCGAGCACCTATAAATATGAATAAACCATCTGCATCAACTTCTTTTCGAGTTTCATCTCTACAATCTTTGAGAATTACATTTTGAAGATTCCCATCACCACAAGCTTCCACAATTTCTGTATTTCCTAATACGACGATGTTATCCGTCCCGTCAATTTGATCAATCAAATAAGAAGACATACTAGAGACTAATGATTCCTTCCGAATACAGATAAATACATTCTTTGCAAAGGTAGAAAGATACATAGCCGCTTGACCTGCTGAATTTCCGCCGCCAACGAGGTAGACCTGCTTGTCTTTGAAAGCATGTGCTTCTGTCATTGCAGCTCCGTAGTAAATTCCAGCTCCGGTAAAGTCGGATACGCCTTTACTTTCCAACATGCGATAATTTACCCCGGTTGTAACTACAACTGCTTTTGTATTTACAGAACTTCCATCCGAAAGTTTAACAGTTTTATATTGATCATTGACCTCAATGTCAGTCACTTCTTGAGGGGATAGAAATTCAACTCCAAAACGAGTCGCTTGAGTAATTGCTCTGCGGGCTAAATCGGAACCACTTAAGCCATTTGGGAAGCCTAAATAATTTTCAATTCTAGAACTTGTCCCAGCTTGTCCACCAGGTGCTCTTTTTTCGATAAGAAGTGTTCTCAATCCTTCAGATCCACCATAAACTGCTGCAGCGAGACCAGCAGGACCAGCACCAATGATCGCTACATCATAGATGTTTTCTGAAGCAGATGGGTTTCTCCCAAGCTTGTGCGCTATTTCGATTGGTGATGGGTTTAACAAATGACTTCCATCCTCAAAGAAAATTGCAGGTAGATCTTTTAGCTCAATGTTTTCTTGAGAGATTAAGTCTTCCGCTTTTTCACTGCTTTCAATATCCAACCAACGGTAGGGAATGAGGTTACCCGAAAGGTAATCTTTAATAGCATGAGATTTTGGTGAATACTGATATCCAACTAACTTAATTCCTACAAATTCAGGTTTAAAATTAGCATGCCAGTCATCCAATAAATCATCTAATACTGGGTATAATTTTTCTTCTGGTGGATCCCAGGGCTTTAATAAATAATAATCGAGTTGAACTTCATTAATTGCCTTAATCGCAGCGTCAGTATCAGAATAAGCAGTTAAAAGAACTCGTTTTGCATCTGGGAATATTTTTTTCGCTTGTTCAAGAAATTCAACTCCAATCATTTCAGGCATTCTTTGATCAGAAAGAAATAGTGCTACTGTTTCTCCTTTCTTTTTTAGCTCAGGTAACGAATCAAGAGCTTCTTTTGGAGAATCTGTACTTAAAATTCGATACTCAGAACGGTACTTACCTCTTAAGTCTCGAGAAATCGCTCGAAGTACTTGCGGATCATCGTCAATTGTAAATAGAATTGGTTTGTTCATTATTCAATATTGAATGCAGAATTATAATTACTAAGAAAATGGAAAAAGTAATTCAAAAATAGTCTCACCTGGTTTTGAATGTACTTTAATTTCGCCATTGTGTTTCTCTACGATTTTGTGGACTACATCCAATCCAAGGCCGGTACCTTTTCCAACATCCTTTGTTGTAAAAAAAGGATCAAAAATTTTTGATTTTACATCGTCAGGAATTCCAGCACCATTATCTTTGAAAAATAGTACAAGTCGTCCATTTCTATTTTCAGCAGTTATCTCAATCTTACCTTCTTCAGGTAATGCATCTATTGCATTATCTAGGATGTTTGTCCAAACTTGATTTAATTCACTAACAAATCCACGAAATTCAACTAAATCGTCGGGTATATTTATATCGATTTGAATCTTCTTTTGCTTAGCCTTGTGGTTGAGCATGGTTATAGTGCTTTTCAACACTTTTTTAAGTTCAACCACTTCTTTATCAGTACCCCGATCCATGTGCGAGTATGTCTTCACTGAAGAGATTAAATCTGAAATTCTTCGTGAAGCGTCTTCAATTTCTTCAACCATTTTTTCAGTGGTAAGTACATCCTCAATCCAACCTAAAACAGCTGGCAGATATACTTTATCAACATGTTGCTTTACAAATTCGAGATCCTCTGTATCAAAACAATATTCTGCAAAGGTATTTGAAAAGTCGAAGCCATCTTCAACTCCATGATCTTCCATCCAGTCTGTAAGTTCATCTTCAAGAGCAGTGCGCTCCATTAATGATTGATGATTGCTAGTGCCCTTATTTGCCTTCCTAAAAACAAGTTCATTCACAGCATCAACTTGGTCTAGTGTTAGCCGAATATTCATCACTGCTTTGAATTTATCAGGAGTAGTTCTAAGTCTTTTGCGTAATTCAGTAGCGCCCCGAACCATAGCAGATGCAGGATTATTTAACTCATGGGCTAATCCTGCAGACAGTTTGCCTAATGCCATGAGCTTTTCGTTTTGCTGCCGTTGAGAAGTAAAGTATCGTATTCGGTCAGACATTGAATGAACAAAAGCTCCAATCAGTTCATAGTGTTTTGCAATTTCAGGAAACTCTTTTTCGTGAGTAGTTAGAACTACGGTTTTTTCTATAATCGTAAGTAGAGCAATGGAGGATTGCATTCTCGAAAATGGCAGTTTACCAAGTATTTCTCCTCTCCTAAATGAACCCATATTTACTAGCTGAGAACCTCTCCCAACTTGAATTTTGATTTCACCTTCAATCAAAAGGATCATTTGATCAATTACTTCATTTGATCTAATAATAGTTTCACCCGGCTCATAAGTTTTTACCTCTGAGTGATCAACAAGCCATCCAATTTGATTATCTGGGACTTGATCAAAGTTGGCAAATCCTTTTAATATTTGAATATAATCTTCTCTGTTATGCATAATTTCGGGTTATCACATAATTTCCAATGACATTGATCCATCAATTTCTTTACTGATGCTTAACTCGGCTAATTTTCGACCGGCCTGAGTAAGGGGTAAACAAACTGCATTTGCACCGGCGTCTCTAAGAGCAGCATGCTCTTCATCACGCATTGTTAATGCATAGATGTCAGCAGAATACTTATTTTCGCGAAGCATCTGTGTTGCTAATACTTTTGTTTCTGGATTTGGCATTGCAAGCATTATTGCTTTCACACCACTTAAGTTGATGTTTTCCCATAATTCGGTATCCTGAGCATCTCCATACACAGTTCTTCTTCTTTTTTGGAGGTTATATTCAATCTTAGCTGGATCGGAATCCATGCCTGTAACTCTATATTCTCTTTCTTTTAAATAATCATAAGCAGCAGAGCCAGACTGACCCATACCTACTATTAAATATTCAGCTCCACCCAAACTTACAACTTGCTGTCCTGGGTGTTTTACATTGCGTTCGAATGGAATAAGTTTATGTTCAAACTTTTTCCAAAGGATATTTGCCTTAGCTGATAGTGGAGCATTAATCGTATATGATATAGCAGTAATTACAGCAAAAACGATGATAACTGATTCAGGAATAAATCCTGCTGAAGCAGCTACCATTCCAGCAATTAGTGTGAATTCACTAAAGGAAGAAAGTGTAACAGTAACCATAAAAGAATTTCTTGAACGAAGCTTAAAGAGAACAAGCAAAAAGAAAAATAGAACAGCCTTGATTGGGAGTATAGCAAGAATAGCTCCAGCAAACGCAAGATCACTCATTGAAGGAAGTCCTGCTAGTCCAACTTCCAAAAAGAAACCAACAAGAAATGCCTCTTTTAAACCCCAGAGTTTTTCAGCGAGCTCATCAGCTTGTTGAGTACCAGATAAAAGAGCTCCAGCTACAAGAGCTCCTAATTCGGAAGACAAACCCAAGAATTCAAATAAACCGGCTCCACCAAGTGCTAAAATCAAACCAAAAAGAAGCTGTAAATCTTCATGCCCACTTTGATATAATAACCTAACGATAACTGGCCGAAGTAAAGGGAGAGCAAGTAAGCCGATACTCCATATTTGAGGAGCTCCACCACCCGTTAATGCTAACACTGTTATGGCAACGATATCTTGGAGAATCAAAATACCTATAGAAACTCGAGCGTGAAAAGCATTCAACTCTCCACGAGCTTCTAATGTTTTTGCTGCCAAAACAGTACTGGAGAATCCTAGAAGTGTTCCAATGATTAGACCTTGGATTAAGTCAAACCCAAACGCCATCGATATGAGTAGAAAAATTCCAGTTGAAATAATTAAGTGAAGACTACCAGCTCCAAAAACCTCAGGCCGCACAATATTTTTAATACGCAAATGAAGTCCTACTGTAAAAAGAAGGAATACCACACCATAATGTCCGACTTCGTGTAAGAAGTGAGTGTCATCAGAGACGCCAAACAAAGACAAAACCACTCCGGCAATTAAGTAACCAATAAGTGGAGGAAGCTTTAATTGCTTAACCCCCATTCCTAAAAAATAAGCAAGAACAAGCCAGAGAACCATAAAGTAGGTTTAAGTGATAATAATGAAGAAACTACGATTTACTGAATATGGTGAATCTCATCCTAGTTGACAAGAGATGTAGATAACACTTTTCTATTATGTGTATAGCCTGAGACCTTTAAATCCAAAATACCAATATTTATGATGTTGATTCAATGATCATTCTATTGATCACTGAGATCTCGTCTTCATTAACAAGATGTCCCATACCTGGATATAATTTCTTAGTAACCTTAGCATCAAGTTTTTCAAAAACTTCAGCAGATTCATTAACTCGTTCTTTTGGAATGTGGCTATCAATATCACTACAACCAAGAAAGACTGGAGTATTTTGAAGATCTCCTTGGTAAGATTTTAAATCAATTTTGTCACCAATTAACCCACCACTTAAAGCAATTAAACCAGCATAAGTTGATGGATTTCGAGCAACATATTCTGAAGCTAAACATGCACCCTGTGAGAAACCTAGCAAGAAAATATTCTCATTCGAAATCCCTTCATTATTTAGTTTTCCAATGATATCAGAAATAGCTTGTATCCCAGAATCAATTCCAGGTTGATTTTGAGATGGTGGAGCAAGAAATGAATAAGGATACCAAGTATGCCCGCTTGCTTGTGGGGCTATAAAAGTAAAGTCCTCTGTGTTCGTAAATTCTTTAGATAAACCTAAAATGCTTTGCGCTGAGGCACCACGACCATGAATCATTATCATAGCTTTCTTTGCTTTATTCAGCTCTACTCCCGTTGCAGCAATAGGTTGATTCTGATGAGGTCCGTTAAAATCGTTCATTATAACTCCTAAAGTTTTGGTAAAATACTTTCGATGTATTCTCTTCTCGGTTCAAGCCACGGTGTGAGTATCAGTTTTTCTCCAAGATGTTCGAAATCCTCATCTACTGCATACCCGGGATCATCGGTTGCGATTTCAAAAAGCACTCCGCTAGGCTCTCTGAAATAAACTGATTTAAACCAGTGTCTATCAATTACTCCGGTTGGGTTTAACCCTTTGCTTAGAACTTCTTCTCTAAGCTTTTGAAGATCTTCTAAATCTTTTGCTCTAAATGCAACATGATGTACAATACCTCTTCCTCCACGCCCAGGGTCTTCATCTGATGATTCAATAATTACCGAACTTCCAATATTTGCATCTGTTTGGTAAAGGGTATGATTTACATTGGAGCCTTTTTCAGAAAAACCGAACACATCCTCAAGAATTCGTACTGTATGGTCTGCTCGTCCAACTTTTAATCTAGTTGATTCAAATCCTTGAATTGAATACTCATGTGGTACCGGACTTTTATATGAACTTACTTTGTCTTTTGAACCTCCATCAAATATAAGATCCAATTCTAATCCATCTGGATCTTGGAATCTGATTGTCTGCTTTCCAAAAACCTCAAATGAATCGGAAAAAATAAGTCCTTGTTCTTTCAAATGAGTCAACCAAAAATCTTGAGACCCTTCTGGAACTTTAAAGCCAACATTTACTGCCTCTCCAGACCCGTTAGTGCCTTTATGAGCTCTTGGCCACGGGAAAAAAGTAAGACTTGAACCTGGTGATGCGGCTTCATTACCGTAAAATAAATGATAGGTACCCGGATCATCTTGATTCACTGATTTCTTAACCATTCGCATCCCTAGAGTGTTGGTGTAGAAGTCTGAATTTTGCTTTGGGTCTCCAGCAAGAACCGTTATATGATGTAATCCTTTATTGTGTTCCATGATTTTTTCTTTTTAAAGTTGCATGCTAAGTATAAAAATTAGTTTAACATTAAACTATTTGAATTTTTCTATCGGCTAAATCATCAAACACTATCGGAGAAGCAAAATAAAAGAAATTGATAGAATAAAACCTTTACTTATAAAATCAATAAATCAATATTAAAAATGAACTTATTAAAATAAAATAGGTGAATTTGTATCGTTTTTTTTATTTATTGAAAGCGCTTCCCGTAAATTATAAAAAGGGTATTGATGGAAGAACTAATTAAAAAATGCAATCATTGTAGTGCAGTTGAAGGAAAAAGAAGACCAATTGGAAGGTATATTGTAGAATTACATAACATCGAATTCGATGGTGAATGTTTTGACTTGTGTATCACCTGTTATAGACACTATAAACGAAAAGTTAGTAGTCATTCAATTGAAGATGATAAGAAAGATCATGGCTTTTATTCAAATTTATTGAAGTTCTACAAGAGCACATTCCATCATAAAGAACAAAGCGAAAAACTGAATTAAATTCTTTCTGGTTTTAAATGATCATCAAGGTATTTTCTATTCTTTTAAATACCTTAGTCTATGAATATTTATCTAATAATAATTTTAGCAGCAATAGCTGTAGATTTTGTACTCGACATTGTATCGAATAGGTTAAACTTAAATTCTTTAACCAATAAGCTACCTGAAGAATTCTCTGATGTATACGATGTAGAAACCTATTCTAAATCTCAAGAGTATACCAAAACAAGAACAAAGTTCGGTTTTATAACAGGGAGCTTTGACCTTCTGCTTCTCCTAGGTTTCTGGTTTAGCGGTGGATTTAATCTCTTAGATCAATGGGTTCGTTCATTTGGGTTTAACAAACTAATAACGGGTCTGTTTTTTATTGTGATTTTGATGATTGCCAAAACCATTATTTCATTACCATTTAGCATTTATTCCACTTTTGTCATAGAAGAGAGATTTGAGTTCAATAAAACCTCCCCAAAAACCTTTATTGTTGATTTATTGAAGGGATTAATGCTAGGGGCGCTAATCGGAATTCCACTTATCGCAGGAATTCTAGCCTTCTTTATTTATACAGGAGTTTGGGCTTGGTTATATGCGTGGATAGCAGTCACATTATTTACTCTTATCATGCAATATGTCGCCCCAACTTGGATTATGCCTTTATTTAATAAATTCACTCCTTTGGAGGATGGCGAATTAAGATCAGCAATTGAAACCTACACAAAAAAGGTAGACTTTCCGCTGCAAGGATTGTTTGTAATTGATGGCTCAAAGAGATCGAGTAAATCAAATGCTTTTTTTACTGGCTTCGGAAAAAATAAGCGTGTTGCTCTATATGATACTTTAATTGATAATCATACTATCCCAGAATTGGTAGCTGTATTGGCACATGAAATTGGTCACTTCAAAAAGAAACACATTATAAAGGGAATGATCATTAGCATTGTGCAAAGTGCAGTTCTATTCTTTTTACTTTCAGTATTTATTAGTGCAGAAGGATTATTTGATGCATTTTTTATGGAAGAAATGTCTGTATATACTGGATTAATCTTTTTTGGAATGCTTTATGCTCCTATTGAAATGATACTTTCGATATTCATGCAAATATCTTCGAGAAAGCACGAATTTGAAGCAGATGAGTATGCAGCTAGAACAACTGGAAAACCTGAGGATATGGTGTCGACTTTAAAGAAACTTTCAAAGGATAATTTATCGAACCTAACTCCCCATCCATTTTATGTATTTATAAATTATTCTCACCCCCCAGTTCTTGAAAGAATAAATGCTATAAGAGAAATAAATGAAGAATAAAGACGAAAAAAAAATAGAGACTATTGCTATACACGGTAGCTCTTCACATCAATCGGGAGCTCATAGTATAACCCCTCCAATAGAGCCTTCAACAAATTTCGAACACAACGAAAAGGGTTATCAAGAAGGTGATTATATATATACAAGAGACCGAAATCCTAATAGAGATCAACTGGAAAAAGTATTAGCTGAGATGGAGAAGGGTGAGGTATGTGCTGCATTTTCATCTGGTATTGCTGCAATGAATTCAGTTTTGATGAGTGTTGAAAAAGGTGGGCATATTATTATTCCTGAAGATGTATATCATGGATCAAGAGGGTTATTGGAAAAGTTCGGAAAGCGATGGGAAGTTGAATATACTTCTGTTGATACCACCGACTTAGATGAGTTAGAAGCTAGTTTTAGATCCAATACAAAATTGCTTCTTCTTGAGACACCGTCAAATCCTTTATTACTTATTACAGATTTAAGGGAAGCAATTAAAATTGCCCATTCTAAAAATGCTAGAGTTTGTGTTGATAATACCTTTGCAACCCCACTTAATACTAACCCAATCATTTTTGGTGCTGATTTAGTTATGCATTCAACGAGTAAATTTCTTGGAGGGCATTCTGATATTTTAGGTGGTGCAATAATCTCAGCAAAGAATGATGCTTTTTTTGAACAAATTAAAACGATTCAAAAAAGTCAGGGCGCAGTCCCTTCACCTCGTGACTGCTGGTTATTATCAAGAAGTATTCGAAGCTTTCCATACCGAATGAGAGCCCATAATGAAAACGCCCGAAAAATTGCCGAATATTTGGAAAGGCATCCGAAAGTATTAAAAGTAAATTATCCAGGCTTAAAAAATCATAAAGGGCATAGAATTGCGTCTTCTCAAATGAGCGGTTTTGGGGGGATGATTTCTTTTTTAATTGATGGAAATTATACTGATACACTAAAGATAGTGGCAAATTCTCAGCTGATACGCAGAGCAACTAGTTTAGGCGGTATAGAAAGTCTGTGGGAACACCGGAAATCTAGTGAAGGAGAAGCTTCAACTACTCCCGAAAACTTGATTCGGTTTAGTGTTGGATTAGAACATATAGACGATTTAATAGAAGACCTCAACCTGGCTTTGGATTAAAACTGACTAAGTAGTAAGTGATTTAAAAATTAGCACAGAACTGACTAATTAGTAAGTTTTGAAACCGCTTTTTCCATACGTTAAGGAACTTTCTTCGTTTTGAACTAATTGTATTTATCCTGAACTTTAAAGTCTGTTTTAAACCAAGATAAACCGCCACTAAGGCACTAAGTAAAATTTTATGGCTAAAGTAGAAGTTGTAATGCCCCAGATGGGCGAATCGGTAATGGAAGGTACTGTTATCGAATGGTCGAAAAGTGTTGGAGATACAGTTGAAGTAGATGAAACACTTCTAGAAATAGCAACTGATAAAGTTGATAGTGAAGTTCCATCACCAGAAGCAGGGACCCTTGTAGAAATCTTGGTAGAAGAAGGTGATACAATTGAGGTAGGTAAACCAATTGCTATTATTGAAACAGACGCAGACGCAGTTGAAGAGGCTCCTACTAAGCCTGAAATAAAAGAAGAAGTAAAAGCAGAAACTGAAAAAGAAGAGGAAGAGAAAGAAGAAGTTATTGAAGAAAAAGAGGTTTCTGCAAAGAGTAATGACGCAAGCGAACGCGTAGAAGTAGTAATGCCTCAGATGGGTGAATCGGTTGTTGAAGCTACAGTAATTGAATGGAGTAAAAGTGTAGGCGATTCTGTTGAAGAAGATGAAACATTGCTTGAAATTTCTACAGATAAAGTTGACAGTGAAGTACCATCCCCTGTTGCTGGGACCTTAGTTGAAATTAGAGCAGAAGCAGATGAGACTATTGAAGTAGGTCAGGTTATAGCCGTAATAGCAACAGGAAATACAAGCTCTGTTACAGATTCCAAGAAAGAATCAGCTGCACCAAAACAAGAAAAAAAGGCAACAATCACTAAAGAAGATGTTGCGAAAATGACCCCAGAGCAATTAGCTCAAAATGGAAGTGGGTTATCAAGTGGAGCAGATATCCCAAGAGAGAGTAGTGATGGAAGATTCTTCTCACCACTAGTTCGTTCTATAGCAAAAGAAGAAGGAATTTCTTCACAAGAGCTTGATGGTATCAAAGGTTCAGGACAAGGTGGTCGCGTTTCTAAAGATGATATTTTGTCTTATATAGAAGATCGTAAATCAGGTAAAACATCAACTGCTACAGTAGCAACTTCAACAATTGCAAAATCTGCACCTAAATCATCATCTTCGTCTGATGGTTCAATCCATGCTGGTGAATTAGATGTGTCTCATTCGCCAAAAGGTGATGTTGAAATAGTTAAAATGGATCGAATGCGTAAGATGATTGCAGAGCATATGGTTCGTTCTAAACAAACATCAGCTCATGTTACTACTTTTGCAGAGGTTGACGTTACTGATATGGTGAAATGGAGAAATGCGAACAAAAATGCATTTCAACAGAAAACGGGAGTTAAACTAACATTTACACCCCTGTTTGTGGAAGCTATTATAAAAGCAATGTTAGAATTTCCATTAATCAATAGTTCAATAGATGGAGATAATATCCTTCTAAAAAAGGATATTAATTTCGGATTAGCAGTAGCTCTTGGTTCAGGAGGAGATGGTGGTTTGATTGTTCCCGTTATAAAGAAGGCGCAGCAAATGAACTTAGTTGGTCTTGCAGAATCAGTGAATGAAGTTGCTGGAAAAGCTAGAAGCAAAAAGCTAAGTCCTGATGATTTGGTAGGTGGAACAATAACACTTACAAATTATGGCAGTGTTGGTAATTTGATGGGAACACCTATTATAAATCAGCCCCAGGTTGCTATACTTGGTACTGGAGCCATTGTGAAAAGACCCGTTGTACTAGAAACTGAAGATGGTGATGTAATTGCTATTCGTCAAATGATGTTCCTATCTATGAGTTATGATCATAGAATTATAGATGGGGCACATGGAGGAGCATTCATAAATCGAGTTAAAGAAATACTCGAAGATTTTGACATGGATAGATCTTTATAAAGCTACCTTAAACCATAACAATCAAAATTATTATTGAGGCGCTATATACCGCGTCTCTTTTTATGTGAACATGCAGATTGTTGAATCCACATCACAAATACGAGAAGCTGTAAGATTGCTCCAATATGAAGGTAAAAAAGTTGCTTTTGTACCTACTATGGGGGCATTGCATGATGGTCATCTTTCCTTATTTAGATTGGCAAAAAAACATGCTGACGAAGTTGTGGTTTCGATCTATGTTAACCCCGAACAATTTGCACCTAATGAAGACTTTGGTAGTTATCCGAGAACATTAGAGCAAGACCTTGAGTTCTGTAAACAAGAAGGAATTGCAGTTGTTTTTACACCATCTGATGAAATCATGTATGGAAAAGGGAAAAAATTTCTAAGTATCGAAATTGATGAACTCAATACTCATTTAGATGGCGGGAGTAGAAAAGGATATTTTCAAGGGATCGCTTTAGTAGTAAACAAACTTTTCAATATCGTAGAGCCTAATGTAGCTGTATTTGGTCAAAAAGATTATCAGCAATTTCAGATTATCAACCATATGGTGAAAGAGTTCAATCATAATTTAGAATTAGTAATGGCTCCTATTGAAAGAGCTAAAGATGGTTTAGCCCTCAGTAGTAGAAATGCATATTTGAGTGACGATGAAAGAAAATTAGCGCCTACTTTATATTCAAGTATGAAATTTGTGGTTTCCGAAATCCAAAATGGATTATTAGACCCAAGTTCTCTAATAACAGAGCAACATCAAGACCTTGAAGCAAAAGGCTTCAAAAATGATTATCTTAACGTGTTCACATTAGATAAAATGGCGCCAATATATACTCTTGTAAAAGGTGAATCATATTTGTTGGCAGCTGCCGTTTATCTAGGTAAAACCCGATTGATCGACAATATAATTTTTGAGTGTTAAGCTATGAAGCTCACCATGTTTAAATCTAAACTGCACCAATTAAAGGTTACTGAAGCAAACCTTATGTATGAAGGGAGTATAACCATTGATCAAGATCTACTCGATGCTGCCAATCTTTTAGCATATGAGAAAGTCCAAGTGGTAAATATTACTAATGGTAGTAGATTAGAAACATACACTATACCAGGAGAGAGAGGAAGTAGAGTGTGTTGTTTGAATGGTGCTGCCGCTCGCTTAACACAAATAGATGATCGTATTATTGTTATCAGCTACGCAGAGATGACTCCTGAAGAAGCAAAAGGTCATAAACCAAGAGTAGTTATTGTCGACGAGAAAAATGATCCCAAGTCAATACTTGATTATTCACAACCTGCTACAAAATATAATCTAGAGTCGGGATTGATTGACAACTAACCTTTGTTAGTAAATACGTGTAAAACTTCTAGATATGTAAAACTATTTACGTTGTGAATCGTCTTCTAGTAAATTGCTTTATCTTTAATTCTATTTATATCTCTAATTAATTTTGTTATGCAAAAGAAACTATTTATTCCAGGCATTATAATTGTATTTGTATCTGTTGCTTGGTTTTTAACCTCAAGTGGCTCATCAGACTCAGTCGAACTGTTTGCAAGTCCGCAGATTGGTGAATTTGTTGTAGATGTAACTACAACTGGTGAGCTCAGAGCAAAAAACTCAACTGAAATAACTGGTCCTCAAGGTGTTCGAGAATTTCGTGTAAATAATATGCGGGTTCAGCGATTAATTCCTGAAGGAACTATAGTAAAGGCCGGTGATTTTGTTGCAGAACTAGATCGATCCGAGATAATGGGAAAGCTACAAGATGCACAACTTGATTTACAATCATCTCAATCACAGGTTACCCAAGCACAACTTGATAGTACCTTAGAACTTTCTCAAGCAAGAGACAATCTTATCAATTTAGAATTTGCACTAGAAGAACGCCAAATAGCTGTAGACCAATCAAAATTTGAGTCTCCAGCAGTTCAACGACAAGCAGTAATTGATCTTGATAAAGCTAGACGACAATTTGCTCAAGAGAAAAAGAACTACCAAACAAAAGTTAAGCAGGCAGAAGCTAGATTAAGTGAAGTAGAGACTGAAAGAACAAAAAAACAAAATGAGATTAATAAGATTCGTGAGTTAATGAAAGAATTCACAGTATATGCACCTGACCAAGGAATGGTGATATATCGTAGAAATTGGGATGGTTCAAAAATTACAGAAGGCGAGCAGATTAGTGCTTGGAGTCCAGTTGTTGCTGAGCTACCAGATTTTACAATAATGGAATCAGTTACTTATATAAATGAAGTAGATATCCAAAAAGTTGAAATCGGTCAAAAAGTTGAAATCGGTTTAGATGCAGTACAGGATAAACGATTATCTGGGGTTATAACTAGTGTTGCCAATATCGGTGAGCAACGAAAAAATTATGATTCAAAAGTATTTGAAGTAACAATAGTTATAAATGAAAGTGACAGCTTATTGAGACCAGCTATGACAACTAGTAACCGAATTGTAATAAATGAACTCAATGATGCACTTTATATTCCCCTTGAAGCTGTTCATGCTGTTGATTCTACAAGTTTTGTATTTATCAGAGATGGCTTATCGCCTGTGATGCAAGAAGTAGAATTAGGTTTGATAAATGAGAACTCGGTTATTATAAATCGTGGTGTTGAAATAACAGATGAGCTATTTCTTACAATGCCTGATGATACTGTAGGTATACAAAGAATCATGCTAGGTACACAACTCACTAAAAACTGATCTACACGTGCTACAAAAGCTACTCTACAACTTTGATATCGCGATCGAGGCAATACAAAGAAATAAATTACGTGCATTTCTAACCTCATTAGGAATCATTTTTGGTGTTGCTTCTGTAATTGCGATGCTTGCAATAGGTACTGGCGCGCAACAAGAAGTATTAGCTCAAATGCAATTACTAGGTACTAATAATGTAATTATTAAGCCTGTTTTGGAGCAATTTGAAGGCTCGCTAAATGAAGCGGGTGAAAGCCAAGGAGATACTAAAAAATACTCTCCAGGCTTAACATTGCATGATTTGCAAAGCATAAAAGATTTTGTGCCAGAGGTTGAGTTTATAAGTCCTGAAATTATCTTTGAAACGAACTTCATTCGAAACGCGAGAATGAGGAGCGGTAAAATTGTTGGCGTTAATAATGAGTATTTCTACATAAGTAGTTTTGAAATACAGGATGGAAATAATTTCTCAGATATTCAGATTCAGAATGCCGAGCCTGTTGCAATTATCGGTAGTGATGTTCGAACTAAGTTTTTTCCGGGAGAAGATCCAATTGGTAAAAGCATAAAAGTTGGAAATTTATGGCTCACGGTAATTGGAGTATTAGAAAAGAAAGAGCTTTCAACAGAAAATATTGAAAGTCTCGGGATTCGAAATTATAACCTTGATATTTTTCTTCCTGCTACTACCCTTCTATTACGTTTTAAAAATAGGGCACTTGTTACTAAAGATGATATTGACCCATCAGCAGGAGGTATGGGAGGTGGCCGTGTGATGATCTTTGGCGGCCCAAATCAAGAAGAGGAAGATGTTAATACGAATTATAACCAGCTTGATAAGCTCATTGTTAGAGTAACAGATTCTAAATACAGCGTTTCAATTGCGGATGTATTATCAAGAATGCTTAAGCGAAGACATAATGCAGTAGTCGATTTTGAAATTATAGTTCCAGAGCAACTCCTTGCCCAAGAACAAAGAACAAAACGAATTTTCAATATAGTTCTTTCTTCGATTGCTTCTATTTCGCTTATAGTTGGTGGAATCGGGATTATGAATATTATGCTAGCATCAGTGGTTGAACGGTATCGTGAGATAGGTGTAAGGATGGCTGTCGGAGCACAAAAGAAAGACATTGAGCTTCAATTTTTAACTGAGGCGTTAGCAATAAGCATTTCAGGTGGAGTTATTGGGATTATTCTTGGAATGGCTTTTAGTTTTGCTATTGAAATAACAGCAGATATCGCAACCATTGTTACTCCATCATCAATCATTATATCATTTGGAGTTGCTCTGATAATAGGGGTAGTTTTCGGATACTTCCCCGCAAAAAGAGCAGCTCAGCAAGACCCAGTACACGCATTACGCCATGAATAAAAGTGCCCGATTTTTAATTTTATCACTTATCCTTCTGTTATTTCAACCAGATGTGAATAGTCAAACTCAGGTTTTTACACTTGAAGAAAGTATAGACTATGCGAAACGTAATAGTCCTTTGTCAAGAGCTGCTAGGTTTTCAATACTATCGGCGAAATGGAGGTTCAAATCATTTCGAGCAGATTTACTTCCAAGTCTCGAACTTGATGGAAATGCTCCTGGTTTTAGCCGTGCGTTTACGGCTAACAGATTAGATGATGGGTCAACAACATACCAGGAAGAAAGCCTAACTCGGTCATCTGTAAACCTTTCAGTTAATCAAAATATATTACCGACAGGTGGTGCTTTATCACTATCAAGTGGAATAAATAGATTGATTCTTTTTGATAGTGGTTTTAATGGAGAGGATATAACTAGATGGCAGAGTACGCCTTTAGTTGCAAGTTTAAGACAGCCTTTATTTCAGTTTAACAGTTTAAAATGGAGAAATAGAACAGAACCACTTAGGTATGAGATAGCGAAAACAGAATATGTAGAAGACATGGAGGGAATAGCATTTACTGTGACTCAAAATTATTTCGATATGTTGCTCGCAAAGATAAATGTAGAAGTGGCAGAATTTAATGTAACGGTAAATGATTCTATTTATAATATTTCACAAGGGCGATTTCAGGTTGGAAGTATCGCAGAGAATGAGCTTCTTCAAAGTGAATTAGAATTTAGAAATGCTACCACTTCTCTCACAACAGCGATACTTGAATATCAACGTGCGGAAGAGAGTTTTAAGGCTTTACTTGGGATTGATGATAGTCAAGACATCGAAATATCAACCCCTTCAGTTGCACCAAAAGTAAATGTAGATGTTGATAAGGCTCTTGTTCTAGCAAGTGAAAACAATAGTACCTCACTAGAGTTTGAATTGAATGAGTTACTTGCAGATCAAGCATATGAACAAGCGAAACGGAACACTGGATTTTCTGCAACAATCCAAGCTAGTTTTGGGTTAAATCAAACTTCAGAAACATTTGAAGATGTTTACAGAGACCAACAAAATCAGCAGTTTTTTACGGTAGGCTTTCAAATTCCATTATTTAATTGGGGTCAAAATATGGCAGAAGTTCGTTCTGCTAGAAACCAACAGATGGCTACAGCAAATAATATTGCATACCAGCGCTTACAATTTGAATT
Source organism: Balneolaceae bacterium (assembly GCA_965212165.1). Taxonomy (GTDB): domain Bacteria; phylum Bacteroidota; class Rhodothermia; order Balneolales; family Balneolaceae; genus RHLJ01. The sequence continues at coordinate 1,087,057 of OZ243096.1, forward strand.
AAGTGTAAAAAGTACCGTTCGTGAGTTTCCTCAACTTCGAAATCAAGTTGAACTTGCTCAGGTTTCAGATGAAATTGCTACTAGAAGATATGATGTGGCAAAAAACAGATATCTAATAGGTAGAATAGATGTGACCGATCTATTTATCGCTCAAAATCAAAAAGATAGCTCCCGTAGAAGCTATATTCAGTCACTCAGAAGTTATTGGATAGGATATTATAACTTACGTCGTCTTACCCTATATGATTTCGAAAGCGATCAACCAATACTCTATACTACAGAATTTTAATTTATTCCTTAAAACTAGGTAACAATTCAAAGAATTTCGCAGAAGTTTTAATACCTCGATGAAAGTCTTTTACAGAGAATTTTTCATTCGGTGAATGAATCGCGTCACTAGTTATTCCAAATCCCATCAAGATAGATTCAACACCAAGTACTCGTTTAAAGTCTGCAACAATTGGTATAGAACCACCTTCTCTTGAGAATAATACTTCTTTTTGATAAATCTCCTCGAATGCTTTTGCACCAGCTTTAAGCCCATAAAAATTTAGATCGGTAACTGAAGCAAATCCACCGTGATGTTCAGTTACTTTAATACGTACGGTATCAGGAGCGAGAGACTCTACATGTTCTTTAAACATTTTTGCGATCTCTTTTGGGTTTTGATCTGGTACTAATCGCATGCTAACCTTTGCGTTAACCTTTGATGGAAGTACAGTTTTTGCACCTTCTCCTGTATATCCACCAACAATGCCATTTACATCAAGAGTAGGTCTTGCAGATGCTCGTTCAAGGGTTGTATACGTCTTTTCACCATGTACTTCTTCAATATCGAGCGCTTTTTTATAAGCATCTTCATCGAATGGGAGAGCAGCAGCAGCTTCTCGTTCAACTTCAGTTAGTGGAACTACTTTATCATAAAAACCAGGAATTTGAATGATTCCATCATCGTCTTTTAGATCCCCGATAATCTCACAAAGAACATTAATTGGATTCTCAACAGCACCACCATAAACTCCAGAATGTAAATCTCTGTTCGGTCCAATTACTTCCACTTCCATATAAGCGAGACCACGTAATCCATAAGTAATGGAAGGCTGGTCCTTGCCAAACATGGAAGTATCTGAAATCAATACCATGTCACAAGCAAGCATATCAGCATGCGTTTCAATAAATGGTACCAAATTTGGAGATCCAATTTCTTCTTCACCTTCAAGAATGAACTTTACATTCACAGGGATTGGAGTTCCTGATTTTACAAACGATTCAATAGCCTTTACATGTGTATAAGATTGACCTTTATCATCACTCGCTCCACGTGCATATATATCACCATTCTTAATGGTAGGCTCAAAAGGTGGCGAATCCCATAGTTCATCTGGATCAGAAGGTTGAACATCATAATGACCATATACCAACACAGTAGGTTGGTCATCATGTGGGCAATGTTCTGCGTAAACAATAGGATTACCTGGAGTTTCAAATAATTCTACCCGATCTAACTCTAACGATCCAAGCTGACCAATCAAAAAGTTAGCAGCATCTCTAATATTCTCTTTTTTAGAAGAATCGGTGCTGATACTTGGTATTCGAAGAAACTCAAACAATTCAGTTAGAAATTTCTCTTCATTTTGATCTATATACTCTTGTGGCTTACTCATGTAAATTTACTCCAAAAATTATAAAATTTTGACTCCATTATTCCTTATCCAACCGAATTGTCCATTTCCAAGTCTGATATATATCCATTCTGCATCAAAACTACTTCGTTTGTGATCAATAGTTATTGAATACCCTTCGTATCCTAAGCTAACAAGATCTGAAGATTCTTCTGCTCTTTGCATTACTTGAATTTCGTTTGTGATGATTACAGCATCTGAATATCTGTGATCGACGTAGTCAACATAAAATGCTAGTATAAGAATTAATATTCCCAAGATAGAAAGAGATGAAACTATTGACCCAATTTTTTTTAATGATAATAAATTGAACCAATGAACTAATATGAAAGCTACAGATAATAGAATAAGAGCAAATCCAATAGAAAATATTCCTGAAGAACCCATTTCATCTTTCATCCAATCGACAGCTTTATCCCATGGGAGTTTAGGCAGAGTTGCTGATTGGCGACTAAATTGAGATTCAACATATTCGAGCGCTTCTGATGCAGACTCTTTAGTTGTTTCAAATTTTGTAGCTTTTAGAAAATAATACTTAGCAAGACCCAAAGAATCTATTTGCGTGGATGCAATTCCCATATTTAAGAAAAGGGCTCCAGATACTTGATTACCATTTTCAATTTGTCGGTAGATAGCCATCGCATCACTAAACTCATTATTTTCTAGAAGCGTGTTCGCTTCATCAAAAAGAAGTTGTGGGCTTTGCATAGCTTGAGCACTTACAAGTAGAAATAGAGAAATGAAACAGCTATATAACACTCTACTCATACTAACTTGCCAATTTGCTTGATGAGTTCCTGAGCTTTTTTGATGTCAACTTCTAAGCCTTCTTGAGAGGCATTTGGAGCATATGCTATGGTATCGCATTTGTCTAATAATAACTTAGTTTCATTCGATATAGCTACTCCTGCTTTTTCTTCAAGCGTATTGCATAGTTGCAGTATTGAAAGACCAGCCATTGGTAAATTGAATTTATCTGAAATAAACTGAGTAATTGCTTTTTGAATATGATTGTAACCTATTTTTAAATCTGATTCTCCCTCAGCTTTTTTAAGTTCATTAATAGCATGGTCTTTTGCTTTTTGAGAACGAGCAAATGCTCCGTCACTATTCATTTTGTCTTGATATGTTTTGAACATAAATGATGTTCCAAGTATGAATAGTGGAGTAATTAAAAGTATCCAAACCCAGTTTCGAGAATGCAGAGGAATACTTTTAGTTTCTACCCAACTAGCTAGACCAGTTATAGGTTTAACATTAAAGCGTAGTTCATTTTCATTGATTACACCCGCTCGCGGATCACGTTCCGCCTCTAGCATTAATGCTGGTAGAGTAATAATGCTATATCGGCCAAGAGTAGGATTATAGAAGGCTAGATTAGTCTCTGAGATTTCAAATGTCCCTTCATTTCGAGCAATTAAAATATCTGTAAAAACTTTAGTGCCACCTATTTGCCTATTTGCTCTAGTAATCGTTGAATTCTCTTGTGGATTATATAATTCAAGAGTTTCTGGATAATCATATTCTGGTTTTATGATTAAAGGAATATTTCCTTTACCATTAATTGTAGTCGTAATCTCAACACTTTCTCCAACAAATGCTTTTGTAGGATTAATACTTCTAGTAATGGTAAAGTCCCCAACACCACCAGAAAATGTTGCATTATTTAGATCCGGAAGTGGTAATACATTAACAGTAACTGGAAGGGTAACTAACTCTTTACGTTCTTGACCCAAGCCAAAACTGAAGAGATCCCGTCTTCTATTACTCTGTCGAACTTGAACAACTAATTCATATGGACTTAAAGTCAATTCACCAGACTTTGTAGGAAAGATGGCATATTGAAGTAAAAGTGCCCGTTGATATCTTATTCCATTTATTATGGTAGAGGTAGTTCGGGCCTGTTGTCTATTTTCTAATTCTTCTTTCCAAAAACCTTCTGCCTTCCATCCTGGTGATGCATTATATGAAGAGACTTCAACTTCACTTTTAAAGTACAAAACCACATCCGCAATAACTTGCTCTCCAACTACGGGGTTGAGATTTGATGGCTCAAGTCGGACATAGATATCAGGTGAGCGTTCAGCTTCTCCGGTATCAATGGTTTTCGGATCAAGAACTTTAAATGAAAGTTCCTTAGTAGAAAAAGTGGCGCCATTTACGGTTATATCCAGTTTTGGAAATGTATAAGTTCCTGGAGTTTGAGCTATAAACTGATATCCATAGGTATACGAAACAATAGGTCGTCCATTTTTATAAGAAAAATTCTGAGTTGTACTAGTACTTCCGCTCAGCCAACGTAGACCATCCACATTAGGCATTCCAGGCCGATCAATAGAGTTGATAGATTGCCCAGTTACTTTAACATCTAGCCGAACCGACTCTCCTGAAAAAATATTCGTTTCGCTTAGAGACGCATTTACAATAATATCCTGTGCATTAGCACCAAAGAATAGAATAAAAGATAGAACAAATGAATAAAAAACTCGGATTTGCTTACCAGTCTTTATCATGAGTGGCACTTCCTTGTGTTTTTTGCTTCTTAAATTCTTTTAGCAACTCTTTTTCTTTTTGTGCTAGAGCTTTTAAAATCTTCTCAGCTTCTTCTTTACTTATTTCACGAGGTTGCTGTTCTTGTCCGTCTTTTTCTTGGGGTTCGGTCTGTTCATTCTGTTCTCCTTCTTGTTGCTCTTGATCTTCATTTTGCTCCTGTTCCCCTTCTTGTTGCTCTTGCTCCTGCTGTTGCTGCTCTTGGTCTTGCTCTTGTTGATCTTGATTCTCTTGGTTTTGTTGCTGCTGTTGTTCTTGCTTTTCTTTTTCTTCCTCTAACTTTTGCAACAACTCATTCAACTTAGAATCATTAGGATATTGTGCAAGCCCTTGTTGAACTTGATTAATTGCACCTTGTAAATCCGCATTTATGTATGATTTGGCACCACCATGGAAATAACTATCAGCAGATTGTGCAATCGCCAATGAGCTAGATGCCAAAAATAAGACTGTAAATAATAAGTATTTCATAAAATTTCTAAGAATTAATATCGCTTATTTGACCAATACGTTGAATAAAATCATTAAAATTTTGAACAGTTTGATCAACTTTCAAAGCCTCATTCATAACGTTTAAAGCTTCTCCATATTTTTGTTCATTAACTAATTGTTCAGCACGCTTTTTCATTGCTTTAGCATATTCTGATGGAGGTTCTTGTTCTTCTTGCCCCTGATCTTGCTGATCTTGTTCTTGCTCATTCTCTTTATTTGCTTCTGCTAATGCACGTTCATAATTATGCTTTGTATCAAGATCAGAAGGATTAAGTTTTAACGAATTTTTGAAATGCTGAGCTGCAGGCTTCCATTTTTCTCCATCTGCTAAAACTGAACCTATATTGTAGTCAGCAATTGCTTTCTTCTCTGGAGATTCAGCCAATGATCTATATTCCATAAAAGTTTGAATGGCTTCTTCAGTCTTACCTTGCTTTGCTAAAGCATTCGCTAAGTTGAAATAGATATCTACGTTATCAGGATCGGTATCAAGAGCAGTTCGATATAGTTTTTCCGCAGTTTCGTATTCTCCTTTCTCATAAGCCTCATTACCTTTTTTAGCATCGCCATTTGCTGATGCAAAAAGAAAAAGAAGGGAAAAGATATATGTAAGAATTTTAATACTCATTCTAATTGTTCTCAGTAGCAGTTAGCTTTTATTCACCTAGCAGATAATTTATCAATACATTACTAACGGCGCTTTTCATTTCAAATTTTACAGATTTTTTTATGAACGTTTAGAGTCTTCTTTTGCTTTCTTATGACGAATGTCTGTCTATATAGTACGGAGTAATCAAATTTAGGTAAACATTCGAAATAAATTATCTATACAATTAATTCTATCTCTTAATTAAGCAAGATATAAATATACAGAATTGATAAACGGTTCGAAATATATAGATCAAATGAAGGTGTTAAAGGATGTTTTAATACATTCAATATAATGAGTAGAATGGTTACTTTGGTATTAATTAATAAATAGGAGTATGTGCAGAATGAATATTGGAATTGTATGTTACCCAACATTTGGTGGTAGTGGTGTTGTAGCAACTGAGTTAGCTAAAGTGCTATCAAAAAAAGGTCATAAAATTCATGTTCTAAGTTATGCACGACCAGCTCGTTTGGAAACTCTTGATACTAATATTACCTATCATGAAGTTTCTATCAATTCATACCCATTGTTTGATTACCCGCCATACGCTCTTGCCTTAGCTTCACAAATGGTAAATTTAATTGAGTATGAAAACTTAGATTTATTACATGTTCATTATGCACTTCCGCATGCTACGAGTGCATACCTAGCTAAACAAATTATGATGGAACGTGGTAAAACGGTTCCAATTGTAACTACCCTACACGGTACAGATATTACGCTAGTTGGTAAAGATCCTAGTTATAAACACGTAGTAGAATTCTCGATAGATAAAAGTGATGGAGTTACTGCTGTATCTGAATATCTAAAAAAAGAAACTTACTCTAACTTTGATATCAAACAGGATATAAAAGTCATTCCTAATTTTATCGATTTAGAACGGTTTAAAAAGTCAAATAAAAGCCACTTTAAAAAAGCTATTTGCCCAGATGGAGAAAAAGTGGTTGTTCACGTTTCTAATTTCAGAAAAGTGAAGCGAGTTCCTGAAGTTATTACTGTATTCTCGAAAATTATTGAAAAAGGAATTAAAGCAAAATTATTGTTGGTTGGTGATGGACCAGATAGACAGTTAGCAGAACAGCAATGTAGAGCACTAGGAATATGTGAGCATACTAGATTTTTAGGCAAGTTAGATGAAGTTGAAGAAGTGCTGTCAATTGCAGATTTATTCTTGATTCCTTCAGGTTCTGAAACTTTTGGACTTGCTGCTCTCGAAGCTATGAGTTGCTCAGTACCTGTAATTAGCTCAAATATTGGTGGACTTCCTGAAGTAAATATAGAAGGTGAAACAGGATACCTTTGTGACTTAGATGACGTGGATTGTATGGCAAAACATGCTGTTAATATCCTTTCGAATCAGGCTTTACATGATGAACTTTCATCAAATGCTAGAAAGAGAGCAGAGCTTTTCAATCAAGATTTTGTTGTTGGGATGTACGAAGATTTTTATAAAGAAGTGAGTGAAAAAACTCTACAAGTTCACTAAATAAAAAAGCCCAACCGAAATCGATTGGGCTTAACTTTTCAATATAGATTAAGATCTTAAGCTAGTACTTTAGACACTTCGTCAGCAGCTTCTTTTAATAGTACAGCAGAAATTACATTCAATCCTGAATTATCAATGATTTCTTTAGCTTCAGCTGCATTAGTTCCTTGAAGTCTAACGATAATCGGAACATTCTGAACTTTTTCAGCAATCTCAGGATCTTTAACAGCTTCAATAACTCCGTTTGCAACACGGTCACATCGTACAATTCCGCCAAAAATATTGATTAGAATTGCTTTCACATTTGGATCATCCAAAATGATGCGGAAGCCATTTTTAACAGTATCAACATTAGCTCCACCACCAACATCCAAGAAGTTAGCAGGTTCGCCACCGGATAATTTGATGATATCCATGGTAGCCATTGCAAGTCCAGCACCATTAACCATACAACCAACGTTACCATCCAATTTGATATAGTTAAGGTTGTATTTTTGAGCTTCTAATTCATATGGATCTTCTTCAGCTTCATCTTTTAACTCAGCAAGATCTTTATGACGATAAAGTGCATTTCCATCTAAGGTTACTTTAGCATCTAATGCAAGAATTTCATTATCAGGAGTTAAGATCAATGGGTTGATCTCAAACATATCAGAATCGATTTCAAGATATGCGTTATAAATCGCCATGATAAATTTGATACCCTTTTTAAGTGCTTCACCTTCTAAACCTAGAGCAAAAGCTAAATGTCGAGCTTGGTTTACTTGAAGAGGCATACCTGGCTCAACCCATTCTTTAATGATTTTCTCTGGGGTTTCTTCTGCAACTTGTTCAATTTCAACACCACCCTCAGTGGAAACCATAATTACATTTTTAGAAACAGCCCGGTCAAGTAAAATTCCTAAATAGAATTCTTTTTCAATATCTACACCGTCAGTTACATACAGACGCTGAACTAACTGTCCTTCTTCTCCAGTTTGAATGGTTACAAGCACATCTCCTAAAAGAGATTCAGCAGCAGCCTTTACTTCTGCAACCGATTTACAAAGAATAACGCCTTTAGCACCATTCTTTTTTGTGCGACCTTTACCTCGTCCACCTGCATGAATTTGTGCTTTTAAAACAAAGAGGGTAGAACCGCTTGCTTCTAAAGTTTTAGCAGCTTCTACTGCTTCTTCAATGGAAGTTGCAGCAATACCGTCTGGTACAGGAACTCCATAACTTTTTAAAATTTCTTTAGCTTGGTATTCGTGAATTTTCATGAGAAAAGGTCTTAAATGCGTTCAATAAAAACTGTGATTTTAGGGGAGCAATAATACCGAGAAAAGGGACTAAAATAAAGGATTGAATTAGTTTTTAGTATCCCTTCAGAGGCCTTATTCTGGTAACTCAAGAATTTGGGTATAAAGTACTCGGCCATTTAACTCGCTGCCCCTTCTAAACTTTAAATAAAAAAAGGAAGCTCCTTCTGGGACATCATTAGAATTATAGAAATATTCATAAATATCATCTGGATTAGGATCTGAAACAGGATTAAGAGTACCAATATTCAAAAAAGTTTCTTGAAGCTCAGATTTATTCGAATCAAGCCAAACGGCAGAAAAAGCATTAGATGAAAAATAAGTGACATAGTAGGTGGTCGGAAAGGGAATATTTCCTCCATCATATGGCGTTTCAAAAAAGTTGACTTCCATTCGAAGTTCAGAATTGTCGGTTGCTGAAACAGATGAAAAAGCAGGAAGAGGAAAGTCATTCCTAAGCTGAGTAGTTCTTTCAAAAATTACATCATCATTTTCATCTAAAATTTGTGCATAAAGAATTTTACCAGATAGAAAGTCAAGATTGCGGAGATCTAACCCTTCAAAGCGTAATGAATTATCAGGCTCTCTATATGAAGCAGAAATTTGTTCTTTTGTGAAATTCCAACCTACTAAGTTTTCATCCACAATTCTGAAATTGTTGATATTCTCGTAGTTAGTTATTTCAGATAAAAAAACTTCAATTGATGTTGTGGCGCTATACGAATTTCTTTCGTTAGAAAAGCCTCTATTCAAATGTGAATTATGCGTCATGCCCAAAGCATATTGGACAAAATTTATCCGTAATTCATTTTCTGACGAATTGCTTGAAGGTTCGCACGAGACAATGAATAGTAGTACAGTAATAAATAATAGTAATTTTTTCATCACTCAATTTAAATAGAATTTATATCGATAAAGAATCTTTTTGCCCTAGTTAATAAATCTTTACTTTCTAATGCCTTTGAGTAAAAGTATAAATGGAAAAAAAGAAGATTCTCATTGTTTTTGGAACTAGACCAGAAGCCATTAAAATGGCCCCTGTTATAAAAGAATTTCAAAAATACTCCGATCAATTTGAAACCAAAGTATGTGTAACTGCTCAACATCGAGAAATGTTGGACCAGGTGTTAGATTTTTTCGAAATAAAACCTGATTACGATCTCAATTTGATGCAGCAGAATCAAACTCTGTCATACTTAACCGCCTCAATTATAGAGTCGTTTGCGAAAGTACTGGAAAAGTTTAAAGCAGATTTCGTCTATGTTCACGGAGATACCACTACAACTTTTGCTACATCATTATGTGCGTTTTATTCAAACGCCAAAGTTTGCCATGTTGAAGCAGGACTTAGAACGTTCAATAAAAATGCACCTTTCCCGGAAGAGATTAATCGGCAGCTTACTGGCCGATTAGCTGATTATCATTTTGCGCCCACAACTGGAGCTAAACTGAATCTTTTAAAAGAAGGTGTATCTGAAGATGCGATTATTGTTACAGGTAATACCGTTATAGATTCTTTACTCTTTACAATAGAGAAAACAAAATCATCTAAAGACCCAGAAATCGAAAGGTTGAAACAGCTAGTTGATAAAAATAAAAAGCTAATTCTTGTTACAGGCCATAGAAGAGAGAATTTTGGTGAAGGTTTCCAAAATATATGTAATGCGCTCAAGGATATTGCAAAACAACCTGATGTTAAGATAATATATCCAGTTCACTTAAATCCAAAAGTGCGAGACTCAGTTTTTAACTCAATAGAAAATGAAGAGAACATTCATCTTATCAATCCGCTTTCTTATGAAGCATTTATATGGTTGATGAATGAATCGTATTTAATTATAACAGATAGCGGTGGGATTCAAGAAGAAGCTCCAAGCCTAGGGAAACCTGTTTTGCTTATGAGAGAAACAACAGAGAGACCGGAAGCAATAGAAACGGGAGCAGTAATATTAGTTGGTACGAAAAGAGAAAAAATTGTTAATGAATGCCTATTCTTATTAGAGAATGAGAGGCATTATAATAAAATAAGTCTAGTGAAGAACCCTTTTGGAATGGGTGATGCAGCAAGTAAAATAATCGGTTTTCAAAAAGGTTTAAGAGAATTATAGATCAGTATGAAGTTTTTCATAAAAACAGTTTATATTTACCTGATATTTGAAAGAAAAGGAACCCTCGCTTGAGTAAAGCACTAATCATGAATGAAGAGGATTTAAATCGCACCTATTTGCGATTTGCTCATCAATTCCTTGAATCTTACGATGATCCCTCACGACTAGCAATCATAGGTATGCAAACTCGTGGTGTTTATATGGGGAAGAAAATTGTTGAATGTATTAAAAATGAATTAGGACATAGTATAGATTTTGGGATTTTAGACGTCACTTTTTATAGAGATGATTTTCGCTCGCAATTAAAAATGCCCGATGTAAAAGTAACTGAAATTCCATTCGATTTATATGATCGAGATATCGTGCTAATCGATGATGTCCTTTTTACTGGTAGAACCGTGAGGTCAGCGATGGATGCACTAATGGCTTACGGACGCCCAAGAAAAATTCAGTTTTGTTGTATGGTAGATCGAGGACATCGTGAACTTCCCATTTCTCCAGATTTTACAGGTATGTATGTTCCAACACACGAAAAAGAAGAAGTTCGTGTAAAAGTAAAAGAGCTTGATGGTGAAGATGCCGTCTACTTGGTAAAAGTTGGTGAGGATGAAGATGAGTAAAATTTCTGATGGATATGAATTCAATCAAAAGCATCTTTTAGGTCTAGCAGATTATTCGAAAGAAGATATTCTATATGTGCTTGATCAAGCCAAATCCTTTAGAGAAATTTTAAATAGACCAGTTCCAAAAGTTCCTACATTAAGAGATAAAACGATTGTAAATCTCTTTTATGAAAATAGTACAAGAACGAGGCTTTCTTTTGAGCTGGCTCAAAAAAGAATGGGAGCTGATGTAGTTAATTTTTCAACATCAACTTCAAGTACAAAAAAAGGAGAATCACTTAAGGATACTATACAAAATATCAGTTCAATGAAAATTGATATGGTAGTTGTTAGGCATCAGAGTCCCGGTGTTCCACATTTTCTAACCCAATGTGTAGATGCAGCTATTCTTAATGCGGGTGATGGAGCCCATGAACATCCTACTCAGGCGCTTCTAGATATGTTTACTATGCAACAGATACATGCAAATCTTGAAGGAAGGAAAGTTGCCATAATTGGAGATATTTCACATAGTAGAGTTGTAAGATCGAATATTATTGGGCTAAAGAAGCTTGGGGCAGAAGTAGTATTATGTGGACCAAAAACATTTATGCCGAAGTTTGTGGAAAACCTTGGGGTTTCAGTGTCTTATAATTTGGAAGAGACTTTAGCTTGGTGTGACGTTGCAATGGCACTACGAATTCAGTTGGAAAGGCAAGACGAAGGAACAGAACTTTTTCCAACAATTAGAGAATACCATGAAAGATTTGGAATTAAATTAGCCCATCTCGAAAAATATCCTGATTTTAAGGTAATGCATCCGGGACCAATAAACCGAGGTGTAGAGATGGAAAGCGAAGTTGCAGATAGCGACCGCGCAGTGATTTTAGATCAAGTTACTAATGGGGTAGCAGTTAGAATGGCAGTATTGTATTTATTAAGTGGCGGAAACAGAGTGTGAGGTAATAATGAGGATACTTTTTGTTACAAATCGTTTTCCATATCCTGCTTTAAAGGGGGACCAGCTTATTGTTTTTAATAGAATAAAAGGTCTTTCTAAAGATTTTAAAATAGTTCTGCTAACTTTTTACGAAAAAGATTCTGACTTAGAAGGTCTTTCTGAAATCAATAAATATTGTGAAGAAGTTATTTCTGTAAAACTCTCAAAATCTCAGTCAATATTAAACACAATACGAGGTTTTTTATTTAATAAACTTCCATTTCAAGTCAATTTTTATAAGTCAAAGGCCTTTAAAGAGGCGATAACTGAAGTAATAAAAAAGTATAAAATTGATATTATTCATGCTTATACGCTAAGGGTAGCTGAGTATACTAAACACCTTACACAACCAGTTATTTATGAATTAATAGATTCCATGCAGCTTAATCTTGAGAATATGGTCTATGAAGAACAATTCTTAAAAAAATGGATATATAAAAAAGAGGCTGATAGAATAAGAAAATATGAACAAGATCTGTGTATAAATAGCTCTTATCTAAGCGTAGTTTCTAAGAAGGATAAAGAACGAATAAATGTTGATCATATAAGGGTAATACCTAATGGTGTTGATAAAATTTATTTCAAACGAAATAAATCATTTAACTCTGGAGAAATAATTTTTTCAGGAAATATGGGTTATTCTCCAAACATTCATGCAGTGAAATGGTTTGTAAATGAATGTTTACCCATAATTAAAAGTGCAAAACCGAACATTAAATTTAGAATTGTAGGTGCAAATCCAAGTCTATATATAAAAAACCTTCATGATGGTAAAACCATATTCGTGACAGGTTATGTTGATTCTGTAGCAGATGAACTTAGTAGAGCCCAAATTTCTGTAGCACCAATGCGATCAGGTTCTGGGATGCAGAATAAAATTATTGAAGCAATGGCTTCAGGGACTCCAGTTATTACTACACACAATGGTTTGGAAGGTTTATTTGCTGAACCAGATGAAGAAATTCTTGTAGCAGATACCCCAAATACTTTTTCGCAATCGGTGATTGATCTTCTTAGTGATATTGAACTTTATTCAAAAATTTCAAAAAACTCTATTAAATATGTAGAGAATTATCATTCATGGGAAAGAAGTAATCAAAGTTTAGCTGATTTATACCTTGATGCCTTATCTGATAATCTAAAGAGAGTTACTCCCTCTGAAAAAATTTATTAATAAAAAATTTATAGCCGTTTAAACCAGTTTCAGTTACGTGAAAAAAATCGTTTCAATTGTAGGTGCAAGACCACAGTTTGTTAAACTATCTCCTTTATCAAAAAAACTGTCTAAATATGTAAAGGAAATAGTAATACATACTGGGCAACATTATGATGAAAATATGTCGAAGGTTTTTTTTGATGAATTAGGCATAAAGAAACCAGATTATAATTTAGATGTTGGATCTGGGAAGCACGGAGCTCAGACGGCGGAAATGATGTTGAAGCTTGAAGAAATACTCGAGAAAGAAGACCCTGACTTATGTATAATTTTTGGTGATACAAACTCAACTCTTGCTGGAGCATTAGTTGCGTCAAAGCTAGAGATAACTACTCTTCATATTGAAGCTGGATTGAGAAGCTTTAATCGATCTATGCCAGAAGAAATAAACCGTATTGTAGCGGATCATCTATCAGACCACTTATTTGCACCAAACCATATTTCCTATGATAATCTTTTGAAAGAAGGTCTTCATGAAAAAAGCGTAATTACTGGTGATATTATGGTTGACAGTGTTTTAGATAATTCTTCAGAAGCTTCTGCCAAATCCTTAATTCTTGATGAACTTGGTATAATGTCAAATGAGTATTACCTAGTTACTCTTCATCGCCCCTATAATGTCGATAACATACCAAGATTAAAAAATATTTTTAGTGAACTATCAAAACTCAATAAAAACATTGTATTTCCTGTACACCCAAGAACTAGAAAGATTATATCTGATAGTGATCTGAAAATATCGAACAGAATTCTGTTAACCGATCCAGTCGGCTACTTTGATTTTTTAAAATTGATGCAAAATTCCTATAAAATAATCACAGATTCTGGGGGCATTCAGAAGGAAGCCTATATTTTAAAAAAACCATGTATAACACTTAGGCATGAGACTGAGTGGACAGAAACGGTTACTTCTGGATGGAATCTATTAATTGACTTAAATGAGGATCAATTTTTTGCGGATAAGATCATTAGTTTTATACCACCAAATGAGAATAAGCCATTATTTGGTGATAATGTTAGTGATAAGATGCTAAAAGAAATACTAGCTATTATAAACAAATGACCATTAATCGAAATAAGGTCGTTCAAATCTCATCTGTACATCAGTCTCATGATACTCGAATTTTTCACAAAATTTGTAAATCTCTAGTAGAACAAGAATACTCAGTAGATTTAATAATTCAGCATCCAAAAGATGAGATTATAGATGGCGTTAATATTAAAGCATTACCCATTGCAAAAAGAAAGTCTGATAGATTAATTAAAATTATTCCCACCCTTTTCTTTAAATGTTTAGCCTACAAAAGAAAGACAATATTTCATTTTCATGACCCAGAGCTTATTCCAATGGGTATTATATTAAAGTTCTTCAGCTATAAAGTTATTTATGATGTTCATGAAGATGTGCCAAAGGATATTTTAAGCAAAGATTGGATTCCCACTTATCTTAGAAAGTCTATATCCAATGTAGTTAGTTCAATTGAAATAATAGGCTCTTGGTTTTTTGATTACATCATAACTGTTACTACTTCGATAAGTTCAAAATTTCCTTCAGATAAAACAGTTTTAGTTCAAAATTTCCCGATTCTAAATGATGATTCGTTACCATTAGTGAAAGCAGAAGATAAATTTAGTCACATCTTTTATTTAGGTGATATTACTTATATCAGAGGTTTAAAGCATGTTGTAAAGGCTTTAGAAATTGTAAATAAGACTAGAAATGTCCGACTATTTTTAGGAGGTAGATATTCACCTTTATCATTTAAAGAAGATCTTGAAAAAGAAAATGGCTTCGAATATGTAGATTTTATTGGGTGGGTCGGTAGAGATGATATCATTAAATATACATCAAAGTCTTTTGCTGGAATTGTAACATTCCTTCCTCTTCCAAACCATATTGATGCACAACCAAACAAGCTGTTTGAATATATGTACTACGGGTTACCAGTAATAGGGTCTGATTTCCCACTTTGGGGAGAGATTATTGAAAAGAATGAATGTGGAATATTAGTAGATCCATTGAATCCAGATGAAATTGCAAAAGCAATAATTAAGCTAGATTCGGATATACAGAATGGTCGAGAAATGGGAAAAAGAGGTCGAAATGCGGTTATGAATAAATATAACTGGAAACATGAAGAAGTAGAGTTACTTCGTATATATTCACTTCTTAACGACTAAGAACTTCTTGATAGAAACTGAAAAGACGTTCTTTAAACGAAGAAATTCCAAAAGTCTCAATCGCTTGATTTCTGATTTTTTGGCTATTATAGCTAACTAAATTCTCTTTGAGTTTTAGCATACAATCTACAATGCTTGTCAATGAGTGATCTTCAGAAACGAAGCCTATTGTATTATTTATAAATTTAGGCGCTATTCCAACTGGGGTAGATACTACTGGGAGCCCACAGGCTGTAGCTTCAATCATTGCTAATCCAAATCCTTCTCTTTTACTAACAGACATGAAAAAATCAGCTCCATGATAGTAGGTTAATAATTCATCAGGAGCTACGGCCGGATAGTAATTCAAGTTTGATAGTTTAGATATTCTTTCAATAATAGATTGGGCAAATGTTGAGTCATCAGACATCCCAATTAAGTGAAAATGCATGCTTTCACCTTTGTTTTCTTTATTTAATTCTTGAACACAGTCAATAAGGAAGTCAGGTCCTTTTTCGGGTTGAAGGTTAGCTACAATAATTACATTTATGTTACTCTGATCCCAATTAAGTTGTTGACAGGCATTTGATTTCTGATCTGCATCAGGTATTTCATATTTAGTTTCATCAACAAAATTGTAAACTTCCCTAATATTCTTCGATAGATGAGGTAAGAATTCCGAAATGTTTTCTTTTAAATCCGGTCCCGAACACAAAATAAGGTCAGCAGCTTCTAAGGAATCAAAAATCAATGTTTTTAATGCAGGTTCTGAAATAGATTTATACCAGTCACTACCATGTATAGATAATATACACTTAAATCCTTTTTTCTTGAGACTTGGTATCGATAAGCCATCTGGATATGCCCAGTGTAAGTGGATTAAATCTGGTTTATATCCTTCTAAAACCTGTTCAAGATTTTTCGATAAAGATTTTCTGATTATTCTAGGGAATATTTTCTTAGGAAAAGAAAGATACTGTATTCTCGAGGAAATATGACTTTCTGATAGGAGTTTGGAGTTATTTCTATGATACCGACTAGTAAATGGTATTGCATAAGGTGTTGGTACTAGAAGGCGGGTTTCAATTTCTTTTGAATTTGAAATTATCCCAACCTGATCTTTTACAAATTTTGCAGCAATTGGGTTAACTTCAGATGGATAACTATGACTAATAACAGCTAAGCGCATAAAACTTTTGTATTATTAATGACCCAGTTATCATTTCAACTATTTGTAACCAGATGCGATTTGTGAATGACAAAAAATTAAACCTTTGAAATTTTACTTTATGAAATCAATATTGGGTAAAGTTTCAAATGATTTAAGCAATATACTAACATTAATTTTTGGAAATAGTTTTGCTGCCTTATTTCCAATTTTATTAGCCCCAGTTTTAACTCGGATTTATACTGAAGAAGAATTTGGTGTTTATACCATATTTCTTGCATTTATTACTATTCTTACATCTTTCTCAACCGGAAGGTATGACTTAGCAATTCTTGAATCTAAAACCAAGATTATAGCAAAACACTTAGCATTTCTTGCAATAATTATATCATTAATTGTAGCTGGAATTTTCTTTATTGGTTTTGTATTCCTGAAAATTTACCTACCAGATATTAAATATCTAATAATATTAGGTGATCTACTCTTTCTAATTCCACTTGCAATAATTCTTGTTTCAGCATTACAGATTGTGATCTATGTATTAAACAGGGAAAAAGAGTTTGGTCACATGGCCGTTTCAAAAATGATTAGAACTGGTTCAGGAACAATAACACAGGTGGTTGGTGGTGTAACAAATTTAGGTTCCTTTGGATTGATATTAGGTAAAATAACTGGAGATATGATCAGCTTATTTTATGGTTTAATACTAATCTATAAGAGGGAAATACTTAATGGAATAGAAATTCGAACAAGTAGACTAAAGTATGTTGCTAATAGATATAGTAAATATTTAAGAGTCAATTCATTCCATGCTTTTGTAAACGTTTTAACTACTAGTGCTATACCTTTAACATTAGGCTATTTTTTTACAGAAAGTATAGTTGGTTATTATGGGTTGAGCTTTAGTGTGTGTTTTTTGCCAGTTACACTTATATCCCAAGCATTTTTTCAGATTTTTAGTAGAGAAATATCAATTCGAATTGAATCGAATGATGGAGCTTATGAATACTTTATTCAAACTAGTAAAAAACTAATTTTAATCTCAGGACCATTATTTCTAATACTTTTCTTTTTTGGTGAGTTTTTATTTACGAATGTATTTGGTTCAAATTGGGAAAAGTCAGGTAGTTTTGCAGAAATATTATCACCATTTCTATTTACATCCTTCGTAGTTTCACCATTTACATTTGTTGCACTAAGATTAAATAAGCACGTATATACTTTTAAATTGGAAATTATTGGGGCCATTTTAAAAATCAGTTCTATTCTTATAGGAGCAATATTTTTTGATGAAATTATCGCAATTACATTATATAGTTTGAGTGGGATATTGGTTAATACATATTTATTTTTTTGGATAAAAGGGTTGTTAAAATTTGAGGTAGATTTATTAGAGAATAAATAATTGGCTTTTAGTGTATGTACTTGATTCTAATACTACTGTTCTTCTTTTAGGTATTAACAGTTGAAGGAATTAATATCATCCAAATTAAATGACCCTATATTCAAATCAACTTATAAAAACTTAGTATGCCAGGTATCTACGGTTTTCTTTCAACTAAAGGAAAAGAAGTCGGATTAAATTTATTTAAGAACTTTCATAGTTATGATATTCCAAACACTATCAACGAAGAGAGGAAGTATAATAACTTCCTCTTCGGTAGAAGTGTTATTCCTAAGTTTTTAGAGGATCGTATAATTTTTGAAGATCAAGAGATCATAATTGCGATAGAAGGTACAAGTACAAATATTGAAAGAGGTAGACTAGTAAACTTTCTAAAAAAAGAGTTTAAATCAGATGGCGATGCCTTTGCGAATAAAATTGAAGGGAGTTTTTCTGGTTTTATATATGATAAATTAAGTAGCTGTCTTTTTCTATTTACTGATCAACTTTCGACTAAACCTTTATATTATTACTTAAATAAAGACAATGGAGAATTCTTTTTTGCTTCAGAGTTAAAGGTAATAAGCAAAGCATTAAGAGAGTCTGGTCATAGAATCTCAATTGATAATGATGGTGTAAGGTGTTTACTAACATTTGGATATATGTTATCAGATATTACACCTATAGCTGAGATAAAAAAGATCGAACCTGGTAGTATTTTTAAACTTGATATAAAGTCGTTTAAGTTTTTTAAAAAGCAATACTTCCAACTAGAAAAGAGTAAAGCGAATAACTCATCAAAAAACGAGTTGATAGAAGAGGTTGATAGGTTATTAATATCAGCTGTAGATAGAGAGTGGAATAAAGACAAAGAATATGAATATGATCACTTTGCTTTTTTAAGTGGGGGTCTCGATTCTAGAGTCAATGTAATGTTAGCTGATAAATTAGGTTATAAGCCATCTAATCTACTTACATTTTCAGAAGAGGGGACACTAGATGAAATGATTTCAAGAAAAATTGCGAAAGACTTAGGCAACAAACATACTTTTATTAGTCTTAATGATGGCAAATACTTGGAAGAGAATCTAAGCAAATACATTTCTCAGAATGATGGGTTAGTTGTTTTGTATGGTGCAGCTCATATGTCTGATTCGGTCGGTAAGATAGACCTGAAGACTTATGGATATTCACATTCCGGTCAAATCGGAGATGCTTTATTTGGATCACTTTATAAAGTAAGTAGTCCAGATGATAACTTAAATAAACTATGTTATGGTAGTAATTTAAAAATCGTTGATAAGATTGAAGTCTGGAATGGAATGAAAAGCAATAACTATGGTGGTGACGATTTTGAAATTTTTTCTTACAAACATAGAGTTGTAAATGGTGTTCTAAATGGGGATAGATCAATTAGCTCATTGATAGATTCGATATCTCCTTTTTACGATAGAGAGTTATTTAACTTTTGTATTAATTTACCTGTCGAGCTTAAAAATAATTCTTGGTTCTATAAAGATTGGATGGAACAAAAACATCGTGAAATTCAAAGCTATAAATGGCAAGCAAGTGGTACTTATCCTAGAAATGGTTTTTATACAGATCTAATAAGTTTTAGGAATAGAGTGATAAGATATGGGAGAAGGAAAATTGGTATCGAAAAAGAAAATATGAATCCATTCCAGAGCTGGTATAATAGAAATGAGAAATTGAGTAATTCACTCAAAAGGATTTACGAGGAAAATATTCATTTGGTTGATGATCAGGAGCTAAAGTTAGATATAACAAATGAGTTTAATTCAAGTAGAGCAACAGATAAATTAAATGCGATAAGTGCTATACTATCAATAAAATTGCACTTTTTTAAGTAGACTTTAAACTATAATTAAAATTGAAAAATGCATTTACCCAAAATATAAAATGTAGTTCAAAAGGGTAATATGATCATTGATTTAGTATTATATTAAAGTAGATAACAATTAAAACCAGATTATTAAATGTCACAAAGTAAGAAGCCAGATTTATTAGACTTAGTTATCGTATTTGCTAGTTATAAAATTCTTCTTTTAAAAGTAATTACGATAGTTACTCTAGTAGGTATAATCATTGCATTTATTTGGCCAAAAACATATAAATCAGAACTTACTTACATAGTAAATGATGGTAACTCTATAAATTTATCTAGCGGTGGATTACTAAGTGGTTTAGCAAACCTTTCAGTAGCAAATACAGAAATTTCAGCAGATCAAATATTGATTGTACTTAGAAGTAAAACAATTCAAGATCAAGTTATCAAGGAATTCAATCTTGAAGAAGTTTATGGGAATGATGTACAAGAAGCATTACGAAAAAATTTAGATAATAACATTCAAGTGGAAGAATTCAGGGAAGGTGGTATTGGCTTGAATTCCATAATTGCTACAAAGTTTTCAGTCAAAGATAAAGATCCTGAAAGAGCCTATAATATGATCAATTATTATTACTCTCTTATCGATTCTACTATTAAAGTTTTGAATAAATCGAATGTTGAGGATGGTTATTTCATGCTTGAAAGCAGACTTTTTCAGAATGAGAAAGATTTAGAAACAGCAGAGGATAGTCTATTAAGTTTTCAATCAAGATATGGAATTTTGGAAATTGAAGAACAATCAAGAGTCTTAATTCAGAACATTGCTGCTGTAAAGGCTCAGTCAGTAAAGCTTGAAATTGAAATTGGCTTTATAAAAGAAATGTACAATGAAAATAGTTCAATGCTTAATGAGCTTGAGACTCAGAAAAAAGAAGTTGATAAAAAGTATGCAGAATTATTAGGTAGTGGTAGTGAGGTAAAAGAGGAATTTGACATATTTCGATCAATTTCTGATATACCCGAACTTTACATAGAGTTTTTAAGAAGATACCGAGAAGTGGAAGTTCAACAAGAAATCTATAAGGTACTTTACCCACAATATGAGCAACAGAAGTTGAACTATGAAGAAATAAGTTCAGGACTTATGCTGATTGATAATCCGAATTTCCCAACATATAAAGATAGTCCTAAAAGAGCATACATAATGATAGCTTCATTCCTATTTGGACTATTCTTAGCAATTGTTATTGTATTATTTAAAGAGTGGCGTATAAATATCGAAGAGAATGATAACGAGATTTTCCTAAAGTACCAGAAGTTTATAAGCTTATTAAAGCTATGAAATGCTAAAAACCGAGCAATTTCTTAATAGTACAATTATAGTAATTCCAATAATTGTTGGAGCTATTTTATCTGGTGCATTTTACCTAGCAGAAGGCTCATCAATCCCACTAACAATTTTTCAACTTACGTTATTGATGAGTTTTATTCTTTTTGCTTTCAAAAAGATAATCGAACAAGATCTAGTAATTGAAGGGTATGGATTAGAAAAATGGTACTTACTTTTTTTGATGCTAATTTTTCTATCGATTATTTATACCCCTGAAAGGGAGCAGGCTTTATTTTATTCTATTCGATTTAGTGTATTACTTATAATGACTTATATGATTTATAATGTAATAGAAACAGAAAAAGAGCTTAAGTATATATGCTATGCAATAATAGCTACATCAACTATAGTAGCTTTAATTAATCTTTTTGAGACCTATTTAAACCCTGAAATTATTGCACTGAATTATGTAAATCAGGGTAAGAACATAATCAGACAATCTGGTTTAGAAACGGACCCAAATGTTTTTGCAAGCAATTTTTTTATACCAATTATGTTGGGAGTATCATTTTTTGTAAAGGAGAAAAGAACCTATATAAAGCTATTCATATTTTCTATTGTAGGATTACTACTTACAGCAGTTTTATTATCATATTCGAGAAGTGCATGGATTTCTGTTTTCGTTGGAATAATGTTCATTTTGATTAGGAAGCGGAAGTTCGATTTTCTAGTATATTGTTTTGCAGCTTTCCTTATTGTTTTTAGTATAAGTGATACTGTTCAAAATCTAGCACTTACATTATTTGATCGGTTGGGAGCCATTTTTGCGGGTACCTCTGATGATTCTTCAAACATTAGAATACTACTAGCAAAAGCATCTGTATTGATGTTATTTGATTCCTATTTAATGGGTGTTGGATTTCAGGGTTTTTCGAGCGCCTTTCAAGAATATTATACTGTACAAGAAACCATTGGCATTTATGAACCACATAATGAATTCTATACAGTGTATGCAGAGCTTGGTATTATAGGACTAGTGATATTTTGTACTATAATTTTAAAAATTTTTAGAGCAGGTAGAGATAATCTGAAAGGAAAATTTGAACTTATAGAAATGGAGTCTATATCCTTAGGGTTCTTCGGATGTTTAATTAGCTATTTCATTTTCTATCAGTTTTATGGAGGGATGCTCCACAATAGTATCCTCTTAATTTTTATTGGATTACTATTTAGTATGGGAAAATTAAGTAATAAAAATAAACTAGAAGAAAACTTAGCTACCTAGTAACAAACACATACGTAGTAATAATACCAGTGATTGTAGTTAAACCAGTCATGATAAGTTGTATCCTAGTATTTCGTTCCTGAGCTTTTTGAATTTCAAAGGAGCGAAGTGCATTTAAGTCTTCAACAGGATAGCGGTCTATAAATATTCGATCACCAGATTCTAGTTTTGTTTCATTCGGTTTAAACCAAGAGGAATTACCAGCCTTAATAATAAAAACACGGTCTTTGTCAGCTGATAGTGCATAACCTCCAGCTCGATTTATATATTCAGAAGTAGTAGTCTGTTGGAACTCGTTAAATGGAAAATAACCTGGATTATTAACTTGACCGAATACAAAAATTGTACGTTCATCTCTTGGAATAAATAGCCTATCACCATCAAAGAGAATAACATTCTTCAATTCATCTTCATTATTTAAATCAAAATGAACCTTATTTCTACTAAGGGATGTTTCTTGCTTTAAATAATCAATTCCTTGATAAAATTGATCTGAAGTTCTTGTCATAAGATCTACATTGAATTTATTAGGAACTTCATTCTCTATTCTGTTACCTCGAATTAAATAAGCAGCTTTAGGTAGCGCGTTTTGAGTAATACCACCAGATAATTCTAAAAGATCATAGACAGTAGAGGAGCCTTGAATAATTGGGTAATTCCCAGGTAATACTACTTCACCCTTAATCCAAGCAGTTGAAGATAGACGTGCGATATCATTTTCAGGAACTACCACTCTATCATTTGGTGAGAGTTTAAAAGCATCCCAATCTGCGGATAACACTTCAATTCTTTCAATTTTATTATCTGAATTTCGTAAAACAAAAACTGATGCTGAATCGGCATTTTCCTCAAATCTACCAGCAATATTTAGAAGATCAGAAATACTTTCATCTGCTTTATACTCTAAATTATATCCATATCGAACAGCTCCTGATATACTTACAGAGGGTGTGTTCTCGCTAATTCTCGCTAATTTGATTTGATCGCCATCATAAACAATAGGATTATTGTTTAGGTTTCCAGTTCTAAAATAGTCTACTAAATCAGCTTTACTCACCCTTCCATCTTCATGAATTATTTGAATATTCCGAAGAGAGTAACCATCAAAATTTAACAGTTGGCTAGTATAAGTTGGTAAATAAATAGTTTCTTGAGACGCCTCGAATTGGATCTCAATTAATGATTGAAGTATTGCTAAGTCAACGCGTGACTGAGCTGGAATTACATATTTACCAGGAAATGGGATTGAGCCGGAAACATGAACATTAATTTTTCTGGGTATTTCTACACTTAAATAAACAGTTGGAGACTTATAGATTTCTGAAAAAGCAGTTGCAAGAAACTTCTCAGCTTCAGTAATGGAAAGTCCTTTAAGTGAAATGATACCTAATGATGGAATGGTGATATCACCGGTAGAATTCACAATTAAACCACGCAGAACTAATTTCTGTGTTCCATCAACTTGTATAGAAAGTAGGTCATTAGAACCAATTCTATAATTCTCTTTATCAATAATTCCTTCATAGGGCAGTCCAGTGACAGCGATTTGGACGCCTGTTGGATCTTGGAAATAAAAACCACCAACATCACTTGAAAAATTTAAATCGAAAGATTGATTTGAAGAATTTGAAGTAGCAGAATTGTTTTGTGCATTAGAGGTCTTAGCAGAAGTAAGAAAAATGACAAAGCAGAATACTGTCAGGAGAAGTCGATTTACAGACATTAATCTAAATTAAATTATACGTGTAATTGTTAACAGTAGCTTTTTGGGCGTATAGAAATCTATTTTCTTGTTAGAATGATGCCAATTATAACAAATCCAGAGCCAATATACTGAAATACTGTAAGTGGTTCATCTAAAATAAGTATTCCAAAAAATAATCCTAATACGGGTACTAGGTTCTGATATGCAGCAGTACGTACGGCGCCAATCTTATGAATACCATTATTCCATATCAAATATGCTAATCCTACAGATAACAAACCGCTATACACTATACCAGCATAGCCACCAAAGGTGATTTCAGTGAAATTTACCTTAATCAAAAAAGGAAATCCAACAATCGTCAAGGAAATAACTCCAACAATAGACATAAATGCAGAATATTGAGAGGAACTATAAAATTTGAGGTATTTCTTTGAAAGTATGGTATAAACTCCCCATGAGATTGCTGCAAGAAGAGTTATTAAATCACCTTTAAAACTATCAGAAGCAAAGGAAATCTCATTACGACCACCAATTATTATAAATGCCACTCCAATAAAAGCTAAAAAAATACCAATCGATTTAACAGGAGTAAGTTTTTCGTCGGTAAATAATTGAGATAAGAGTGCAACCCAAATTGGAATACTCCCCAGCATTACAGCAGCATTAGCTGAGAATGTATAATCAAGACCAATTATAAAAAGCATTTGGTAGACTAAGTTTCCAACTATGCCTATACCAACTAACTTCCAAAAGTGCTCTTTTTTAACTTTTAAACTATACCCTTTTCTTTTTGCTGCGTATACCAGTAAAATCGATGCAAGGATATATCTGAGTGCATTAAAACTAAAAGGATCAATTTGCTGTAAAGTTATTTTGACGATGCTAAAATTAAGCGCCCAAATAATTGCAACAAGTATTAGACTTGCGTCTGTTAATGTAAATTTTTTCAATGCCTGGATTTTGTGTGAGAAGAAAATAGGCATTAAAAAATCAAATGAATGACATTTGTTTTGGCTTTCTATTCCAAAATAAACTAGGATTTAAATTATAAGCTCTGTACCTTTTGACCCGAATTCAAAAAATGACTATGAGTCAAATATGGGAACTTTAGAAAGAAAAGAGCGAGAGCGTGAGGTTAAACGCGCAAATATGCTAGAAGCTGCAGAGGCACTGATTCTACAAAAGGGACTGGAACACCTTAATATGGATGAAGTTGCTGAGAAGGCGGAAGTTAGTAAAGGTTCATTGTATCTCTATTTTAATAGTAAAACGGATTTAGTTTTAGGTATTTGTCATAAAGCTTCATCATTAATGAACGAAATGACGACCAAGGTGTTAACCGAGGATAAGTCTGGATTAGAGATGGTATACCAAATTGGAATAAACTATCTAAAATTTGCCAGTGAACATCCTGAATTTTATCGAGCTATGAGGTTTCTCGAGAATTATAAGGACACAGAACAGGCAAAAAGCAGTGATTATCTGTCTCTTTGCGGTGAAAACAGACAAGAGAGCTTTAGAGTTATGGTTAGAGCTATTCAGATTGGAATGCAAGATGGATCAATTAATTCATCTTATAATGCAGAGGAACTTGCTCTTTTACTTTGGTCAACGTCTCATGGAGTTGTAAATATGGCATATATGCATCAAAATGCAGAGCACTTCAAATTAATGGATAATCTTGGAATAAGTCTGGAAACAATGTTTAAAGGATATATGAAATTAATTGGACAAGGAATTGAGGCAAGAGAATGCTGACTCTAAGTCATTTATCGAAACACAAAATGCAATCAAACGTAGCAGTTCCTCAAAATAAAATGAGTATCAAATTTACAATGAACTATATGGCTAATAGAATAAGAAGAAGAGGTCTATTTTTCTCTGTATTACTAATTGCAGGGGCGCTTTTTTTGAGTAATTCAGTAGTGGCACAAACTCAAGAAACAAATCTAATTGCTGACTATGAACTTACATTAGAAGAAGCTATCAAAATAGCTTTAGCAAATAATCCTCAAATTAAAAGAGCTCTACTATCAATTGATGATGCAGATGAGCTTGTTAAGATCGCATACAGTGAAATATATCCAGAGCTAAGTTCTTCATTAAATTATACAAGAAACTTTGAGATACCAGTCAATTTTGTTCCTGGCGAATTCTTTGGTGGTGCTCCAGGTACTTTAGTTCCTGTAGCTTTTGGAACAGACAATAATTGGCAAGGTGGCTTTACTGCTAGTCAAACATTATTCAGAGGAGAAACTTTAGTAGGATTAAGTTCTGCAACAGTTTTCAAAACGGTTCAATCGGAGAACTATAGAGCTATTAGTCAACAAGTGATAACCCAGACTCGAATAGGGTATTATTCTGTACTAGCTGCTAAAGAACAATTACGTTTACAAGAAACTCAAATCCGAAGACTCGAGCAAAACCTGAAAGAAAATGAAGTTAGACAAAGAGCGGGTCTTGTTGATGAATATGCAGTTCTTAGTTTAAAAGTTCAGCTTAGTAATCAACGTCCTCAGCTAATTGAGGCTGAGTATGCTGTAGATGAAGCATATCGCATGTTGAAAATTGGAATGGGATTAGCGCTACAATTTGAATTTGAAGTAAAAGGAAGCCTAAACGACTTTGATATTGTATCAACAGATTTTACTAGTGACGAAAATGAACAAATAAAGAAAGTTGATCAAATGAATCCTTATACCTTTCAAAAAGAAAATTTGGACTCAGCGGGTCTTGAGATGGTAAGAGGTGATCTTAGAGTTTTAGATGCTACTCTAGCTCTTACTGATAAAGAAATAATTGCTGTTAAAAGCCGGTTTTTACCAACACTATCTGCTACTTATAATTTACAATGGACATCAGCTGAACCAGATGCCCCTACATTTTTTGAAAATTCTGCTAGATTTCAAACTCTAGGAATCAATCTTAGCCTTCCGTTATTTCAGGGATTTAAAAGAGTTGCTGATGTTCAGCGAGTTCTTATTCAAAGAAAAGATTTAGAAGAGCAAAAAAGGGGAGCTCTACTAATGGCTCAAAATGAAGTAGCTTCGGCAAGCGAAGATTTAAATCGTTCTTTTGAAACCGCCGAGTCACGTAAAATTGCTCTTCAACAAGCTAATGAAGGTTATGAAAGAGCACAAAAGAGATTGGAGAATGGACTTGGTTCTCAATTAGAATTAACTGATGCAGAGGTTCAAGTTCGGCAAGCTGAAGTAAATTATGCATTGATGGTTTATCAATACCTAACTGCGAAAGCAGAATATGATTTGGCAACTGGTAAAGTTCCTTATGTGGATATAGAAATAGAAGAATGAGATTATTAATTATGACAACATCACTCACAATGAAAAAAATAACAACCTTTGCTTCACTTTTCGCAATTATCGCTTTCGCGGCGTGCTCAAGTGGAGAAGAAGCACAAGTAACAACCGATGAAGAACTAATAAAATCGGTCAATATTACAACCAAAATTATTCAACCATCTACTTTTGCAAGCTATGTTAGGGTAGTAGGAACTGTAGAAACTTCGAACGATATCATGATCTCTGCTGAAGTTAGTGGAAAAGTGATTTCATATAATGTGAAAGAGGGAGATCAGGTAAAGAAAGGTCAAACAATTGTAAAGATTGATGATTCTAAGCTGCAGCAAGAAAAAGTGCGACTTGAAGCCATAACTTCTCAGGCTAAAGAAAATTATGAGAGGCTTAAAAAAGTATATGATGAAGATGGAATCGGTTCAGAAATCGATTATTTGAATGCAAAATATTCATACGAGCAAAGTAATTCTGCTTTAGAGTCAATTAAAATAGACTTAACTAACACGAATATAAAAGCTCCATTTAACGGTACTATAGAAGATAAAATGATAAATGTTGGTGAGATGGTTAGTTTAGGAATGCCAGTTGTTAGAATCATTGGCTCAGATGATTATATCATTTCTGCAGGGGTTCCAGCTCGTTATTCTGACGTAGTTCGTACAGGTGATGATGTTAATATTTGGTTTGATACTCAAGTAAGTGACACTTTAACTGGAACCATTAGCTTTGCTGGTAGTAGTATCAATCCACAAAACAGGACGTTTAGAATTGAGGTTGAGCTACCAAAAAAAATAAATCAATACAAAGTTGATTTGATTGCAAATATGCGATTGAAAACAAATCAACAGGAAGGAGTAGTTGTAATCAGCGAAGAATTTATCTATTCAAAGGATAATGGATATGTGGTTTATATACTTACTCAAGATGAAAATGGAAATAACGTAGCCAAAGAAAGAAAAGTCGATCTTGGACTTTCTTATAAAACCGAAGTCATTATTGATAGTGGATTAGAAATAGGGGACCGATTAATTACTCTTGGTTCAGCATTTCTTGATGATGGAATGCGAGTTACTCCTAAAGGCCAAGATAAATTAGCTTCAAATTAATATAGTTCGGAAACTATTATGAGTACCGAAATTCAACAAAACGGAAATTCAATTAACGGGAAACCGATGCCAAAAAGCGATAACAGAAAAGAGTTCTGGCTATCTAGTTTTTCTATCAATAACCGAATAAGTGTATTGGTATTGCTAGTACTGGTTGCTGTGATGGGGATCGTGTCATATCTAACTATTCCCAAAGAAAGCTTTCCAAGTATAAATGTGCCAAACATTTTTGTAGTTACAATATACCCAGGGGTATCACCTGAGGATATGGAAAGTTTGGTCACAAGAAAACTGGAAGATGAACTAGGTAATATTTCTGAAGTAAAGGAAATGACCTCAACATCATCAGAAGGATATTCTAGTATCAATTTAGAATTTGATCCAAGTGTAGATATCGAAGATGCATTACAAAAAGTTCGTGAAAAAGTTGATTTAGCTAAACCCGAACTACCTGAAGATGCTGAAGAACCAGCAGTTCAAGAGATAAATCTTTCTGAGTTTCCGATTCTGAATGTTAACCTTTCAGGAGAGTATGAAGAAGTTATTTTGAAAGAAATAGCAGAAGATTTACAGGATAAAATTGAGACTATTCCATCAGTTCTAGGAGTAGATCTTACTGGTGGACTTGAAAGAGAAGTACAGGTAGATGTAGATCTTGCTAAAATGAAATACTATGGGATAACCTTTGGCGATATCATTACAGCAATTTCACAAGAAAATGTAACTATTCCTGGTGGTGATATCTCTGTTGGCACTAAGAAGTTTTTGCTTCGTGTACCTGGGCAGTATGAAGATACAGCCCTTCTTGAAGATATTGTTGTGAAGGGAGAAGAGAAAAGTCCAATATATGTTCGTGATGTAGCTAAAGTTACTTTTGGATTCAAGGAGCGAGAAACATATTCTGAACTTGGTACAGCACCAGTTATTACCCTTGGAGTAAAGAAAAGAACAGGCGAAAATATTTTAGAAACAGGTGAACGAACTAAAGCTATTCTTGAAGAAGCTCTACCTACTTTGCCACCCACAACAACATATACCATTACCAACGATCAAAGTGTTCAAGTAGTTAGCATGGTGAGTAATCTTGAGAATAATATTATCTCTGGATTAATTTTAGTTGTAGGTGTATTACTGTTCTTTTTAGGAGTAAAAAATTCATCTTTTGTTGGGATATCAATTCCTCTTTCCATGTTTTTGTCGTTTATCATTCTTTCTGCTGTTGGTATTACGATGAATATGATTGTTCTCTTTTCACTAATTCTTTCTTTAGGGATGTTGGTAGATAATGCCATTGTAGTGGTAGAGAATATTTATCGATACTTAGAAGAGGGGTATGATAATTTCGAAGCAGCTAAGAAAGGAACTGGAGAAGTTGCAATTCCGATTATTGCCGGTACTATGACAACCATTGCTGCTTTTGCGCCGATGATATTTTGGCCTGGAATTGTAGGGCAGTTTATGAGTTACTTACCTAAAACCCTCATCATAACTCTAGCGAGTTCCCTTTTTGTTGGCTTGATTATAAACCCAGTTATTTGTGCACTCTTTATGAGTGTTGAAGGGCAAGAGAAAAAGGCGGTACTTACATCTAAGGGAAAATGGATTATAGGGGGTGGAGTTGGATTCTTTCTTCTCATATTCTTAGCATCGAGTTTTACTACATGGGTAATGTTGATCGTTTTAGGAGTAGTCTTTTGGTTAGCCAATAAATTCGCTTTAGAACCAATTGGCAAATGGTGGCAAAATCAAGGATTAAATAAGGTGATTGGCAAATATGAAACTAGTCTAATTTGGGCATTAAATCATCGATTAAGTACAATTGGAATTTCTGTTTTCATACTATTTTCGAGTGTAGTTATGCTAACTGCTTTTAATCCTGGAACTGAATTTTTTCCAGAAAATATTCCGCCACAAGATGTTTATATACAAATAGAGACTCCAATAGGTTCGGATGTTAAATACACAAAAACAATAGTAAACGAAGTACGAGATAGAGTACAAAATTTGCCAAATATTGTAGATGTAACTAGTATTCTTGCAACTTCGGGAGCAAGCATTACTTCTGATCCAGGCGCTGGTGGTGGAGGTAATTCACCTCATAAAGGTACAGTGGCTTTAAATTTTGTGGATTTTCAAGAACGTGAAGGTGATGTATTTGAAGCCATGGAATTTTTAAGAGATCATATGACTGAGAATATTGTAGGAGCAAAAATTACCGTAGAAAAACCGGCAGATGGTCCACCAACTGGGAAACCAATCAACTTGGAAGTATCTGGTCCAAATATGGATCAACTTTCATCAATTTCGAATACAGTATTGTCCATTCTTGCAGCAGATTCAGTTTTTTCAAAAATGGATGGCTTAGATTCTAACCTTCCTGAAGCAAGGCCAGAAGTGAGAGTTGAAGTAGATCGTGAAAAGGCTGCACTCTATGAGTTGAATACAAATGTAATTGGGATGACCATTCGACAAGCAATTAATGGTGTAGAGGCATCTAAGTTTAGAGATGGGAAAGAAGAGTATGATATTATAGTTCGTCTTAGTGATGAATATAGAGATGATATGAGTACTCTTTCAGACTTAACAGTATTCCATGAAGGTAATCAAATACCTCTTTCTGAAGTTGCAACTTGGGAGGTAAGTGATGGCTTAGGTGGTATTAATCACAAGGAGTCAGTTCGAGTTATCACTATCAGCGCTGATGTTAGGTCTGAATATCAAGCGAACGCTGTATTGGCTGACGTTCAAGGCGTATTAGGCGAATATTTAGAAGGTTTACCCGCTGGTTATTCATATAATTGGACAGGACAACAGCAGGAACAAGATGAATCGTTTGAGTTTTTAGGAATTGCTTTTTTAATAGCATTATTCTTAATCTCATTTATTTTAGTATCACAGTTCAACTCAATAGCAAAGCCTCTCATTATATTGAGTTCTGTCATCATGTCGATGGCGGGTGTATTTTATGGTTTGGTAACTTTCCAAATGGCATTTGGATTGATGGCTTTCTTAGGAATCATCTCTTTGGCTGGAATTGTAGTAAACAATGCTATCGTTCTGATTGATTATGTTGATATTCTGCGTGAAAGAGACGGAATGAGCTTACGTGATGCACTAATTCAAGGTGGAAAAGTTCGTTTCCGTCCAGTTATTCTAACTGCTACTACCACAGCATTAGGTCTAGTACCATTAGCAATAGGGTTTAACTTTGATTTTATAGTACTTGTTGCTACTCCATTAGAGTTTTTCTCAAATCTTCATTCTTATATTTACATGGGTGGAGAGCAAGCCGCATGGTGGGGACCAATGGCTATCGCTGTAATAGTTGGACTATTGTTTGCTACTGCATTAACATTAATCCTTGTTCCAGTGCTTTATAGTATAATCGAAAGAAGTAGAAGGGGATTAAATAAGGTGATGTTCGGAAAAGAAGAACCCGGCATAATCAAAGATCAAAGTGCACTTAATAATGAGTCTACCAATAAGAAAGAAATGGAAGTAGCAGTTTGATCAAAATAAATATTTTAAAAAAGCCTGTTTAGTCAATAAGCAGGCTTTTTTATTTTAGAAAAGCTTTATCTTTTAGGAAATTATCAACCGAATTGTAGTCCATTGATACAAAGAATTCAAACAGTCTTCCTTTTACTAGCCTTAATGTGTAATACTCTTGTGTATTTTACCCCAATTTATAGTAGGGCAATTGAAGATCCACAACAGTGGATTGGAATTGGTTTGGCATTGTCATTACTTATTGCGGCACTACTCTCAGTATTTTCAGTTTTCTTATTTAAGAATAGGAAAACTCAAATCGCTTGGGTAAAAAAAGCAGCACTAGTTGAAGTAGTAGCCTTGGGTTTTTCAAGTGGTGTATTTTTTTCACTTGGAGGAATTGGAACATATTTGTGGGATGAAGCAATTGGTACAGGACTTATAGTATTGAGTTTTGCATTTCAATTATTAGCACTCAAATTTATAAATAAAGACGAAAAGCTAGTTAAGTCTATGGATCGTATTCGGTAATGGAAGCTAAGAAGCACGAAGATTTTTCTAAGCTTAAAGTCTATACATTACTCACTTTTGGCATTTTAGCCATAGGTTTTTCACCAATATTAGTGAAAGTTGTTACTAATGAATCCGCTTTCTTAGTAGCAGCAACTCGAACCGTGTTTGCATTTCTTTTACTTATACCAGTCTATTATAGATCGGCTAAGAATTCACCAAAGAGAGAAGTCACTTTAAAAGAACAGGTCTGGGTAGCAATCTCAGGAATTTTATTGGGTCTGCATCTCATATGCTGGATTTCATCAATCTATTTTACTTCTATTGCCTCCGCTTCAATATTAGTAACTACTCATCCAATAATTCTTATAGTGATAGAACGTTTTGTATTTAAATATACATTCCGACCGATTGTTTGGGTAGGTGTTTTAATATCATTTTCAGGTTCATTAATTCTTGGGTACGCTGATTCTGGAATAGATGGAACTTATTCAAACCCATTACTTGGAAATAGTTTAGCTGTGTTAGCTTCAATTATTTTTGCTGGTTATTTTTTAATTGGAAATAGAGTAAGACAAAATAGAAACTGGATAGAATATGTTTTCCCTGTTTATGGTTTTGCAGCACTTACATGTGTAATCGCACTTCTTATTGTTGATGGGATATCCTTCCAAGTTAGTGGTCTAGTTGTTTTAGTAGGATTCGGATTAGCATTGGGACCACAAATTGCAGGTCATGGAGCTTTAAATTATGCGGTTAAATATGTGTCGCCAACTTTAATTGCAACACTCATTCTTTTTGAGCCAGCAGCTTCGTCAATAATGGCGTTTTTCTTCTTTGGAGAGATTCCATTACCTCTTTCTTTCGTTGGTATGGCAATAATATTGACAGGTATAGTATTAACATGGTCAAAAAAGAAAGTACCTAAAACGAGTAACTGAGGCTGACTGTTAAATTTCGTCCCATTCCATCTAAACCACTGGCATGTTCTCGATACGCAGTGTCGGCGAGATTATCAGCAATCAATTTTAGATTTAGATGTTCCTTTGCTTGATAATTTGCGAAAAATTGAATGTTTACAAAACCATCTGTTCCATTTTCTGATATGCGAATATCTCCAATTTCATCAGGCGAAATTCTACGGTGAGAGAAAGCGTATCTTGCTTGAGGTCGTATGGATATTTTATCATTTAATGAATAGTCTAAATAAAACACGCCATTAGCAGGTGGTATTCTATCTGCGGGATCCATAGAACCGTCCTCATTAGTTAGGTTTCCCCATGTATAGGTAAATGTTACTCCACTTTTTAAAAATTCATTTATGGTGTGATCTCCTCTAAATTCTATACCTAAAAGATCAAGCGACGTAGCATTTTCATTAGTCACTTCCATATATACATTATCAACCCCAGAAGTATTATTACTAGTAACAATTTGCCCTAATTCATTAACAGTATTTCCAGTTCCAAAACGGTTTATTTTATCGAAATAATGCAGCCAAAAAGCAAAAATTTCGGTATGGAAATCATCAGATGTATATTGAATCCCTAAATCAAAATTTGTTGTTTTTTCAGGCTTGAGATTAGTATTAGGTGTTTGAAACTGATCACTTCTCCGTATTCCAACTTCAGATAAATCCGAAATATTTGGAGCTCGAAAACCAGACGAAATATTACTCAAAAAAGTAACTTCTGGGTTTAATTCATAAGTGATTCCTAGTGAACCCGTTAATTGACCATAATTGGATGAGTATGGCGCAAATTTTCTATCAGATTGAACGCCTTCAAAAGGTATGTTTGCAAAAGTATGTGAGTATCGAATACCGTATTCAAAACTTAATTCCTTAGAAATCAAATGATCTAGTTGGGCAAAGATACCAGATAAAATGTATTCAGACCCATCTGGATATCTAGGAAGTAAGATGTCATCAAAACTTGAATACCTCTTACTACTAACCAAATCATAGGAAATATCTCCACCCCATTTAAGATATAGTTTATCATTTATTGATGATCCAATATCAATAGAAAGTTGAAGTTGATTACTAGTATTTTGATCAAAATTAGTGGTGTCACTAAATAAAAAATTGTAGTCTCTATCAATTGGATTAACCGAATATTCGGGGAAATTGTTATAAGCAAAATCTTGCTCTTTTCTGAAATCTTTTAGTTTAAAGTACCCGAACTTAATACCAATAGATTCAAAGGTACTATTCAATTTAGCAACTCTAAATTCTGCAGTATTCCCCCAAAAAAGTAGCGGAGAAGTATTTGAGTAATACCCAAATTGAGGAGTGAGTCCATTGTCTTTTTCTTGAATACTATACCCAAGCGTAATCCTATCTAATCTTGCCGCATCAGGAATTTCTCCATAATAGCTTACTAAATTTAAGTTAGTTTTTTGGCTTGTTTTTATTTTCGAAGAGAGAAGAAAAGATTTAAACTGATAATCGGCGTTGGATAGTCTATCCCCATAGGGAAACCAAAGTGCTTCATTAGTTTGGGAACTCATTTTATAGTATTCAAAATCACGATAACTACCTCCTGCAAATAAGGTGAAGTTTTTTGATTGGTATGCAAGTTTACCGTGAATTGTTTTCTCCCCATTTCCCTCAAAATTAAATGTACTCAGTGCTTCTCCTTTTAAGGTTGCTGTGGATGAATAATCATGAACAATAGGAGAGACATTAACTCCTCCAGAAAGAGCATCACTTCCATAGTAAACCGACACAGGTCCGCGATATACATCAAGTTTATTGATCAATAGAGGATCTATTGCACCGAAATACTGATTTTGACCAGATCTA
The DNA here is from genome assembly GCA_965212165.1 of Balneolaceae bacterium. Taxonomy (GTDB): domain Bacteria; phylum Bacteroidota; class Rhodothermia; order Balneolales; family Balneolaceae; genus RHLJ01. The sequence goes on from OZ243096.1 coordinate 1,122,258, forward strand.
ACGAAAGAGGGATTCATCCTCATCCCATTAAACAGATAAAGAACATCTCGCCCCGCTCGCCCGCGAATATAGATACTCCCTTGCCCTACACTAGTTTGCTGGATAAAAACACCACTTTCGGCGCGTAAGAGCTCAACAGCCGTAACTGTTGACTTATCAGAAAGCTGTTCAATAGAAACAGAACTTCGAGCAATAGGAGATGAATTTGTAATTGGATTTAAAGTTCTATCTGGTGATACAATTATTTCATCCATCCCTAAAATGGAAGGTTTCATAAAAAAGACTAAACTTGTGTCAACTCTAAATATCTCAACAAACCTAGATTCATAACCAAGGGCAGAAAAGCGAATTGTGATTGGGAAAGTTTTAATATCTAATGAAAATTCCCCAAGCTTATTTGTACTAGTTCCATGATCAGAACTTTCAATCAAAATATTCACTTCAGAGATTGGAGTAAAAGACTTAGAGTCTTTAATAATTCCACTGACTTGTGCATTTATAGAGCTTACAAAAAAGAGTAAAAGGAAATACACTATTAGTACATGGTGTATAGCTTTCATTATGAGTAGTAGTTTTTTAACAAATTATGAATTATCCCTTAAGAATTAGTGTTTTAGAGTTTTTATAGATTAATTGTTATTAATGAATACGTGAAAACTGAGTAAATACTCTTAGATTGTGCATGATTTAACGTCAGATAAGAAACTTAATTTTATAAAAAGACTATCTGAAAGTTTTATCCTTCTTTAATGCTATTAAAAGATAACATATCGTTTAAATATAAAAGAGCAGTAATATCCATTTCTGCAATCTTATTTCTTTCAGCATGTAATATTCAAAAAGAGAGCCCTAAAATTATTGAGCAGGATATTCTAGGGGTTTCAATTGATCAACCCGTTCAAAGAGACTTAGCTGAAATAAAGAGGAGTGGTGTTCTAAGAATGATTACCAGCTATAGTTCGGGATCATATTTTTTGTATCGTGGTATACAGGTTGGCTTTGAGTATGAACTTGTACGTGAATTTGCAAATAAAAATGATTTAGCTCTAGAGGTTGTTATCCCGGGTGAAGACGAAAATCCATATGACTTGTTAAATAGTGGAGCTGGGGATTTAATCGCTGCTAATTATACTATAACTCCTGAGCGAGATGAAATAGTAAACTTTACAAGACCTTATAACTTAGTTAATCAAATAATTGTAGTATCTGAAGAACTGGGCTTTGAACCAGAAAGTATAAGTGAATTGGCCGGCATTCCAATTACAATTCGAAGAAATAGCTCTTATTTTCAGGAACTGAAGGAGCTACAAGATGAAGGATTTGATATTACTATCAACTTAGTATCAGAAGAAATGGATACTGAGTCTTTATTATTCCAAGTAGCTAATGGTACCTATGTTGCTACTGTTGCTGACGATAATATTTTTTCAGCAAGTAATAAATATATGAGAGGTTTAGTTAAAGGTCCAACAATATCAGAGAGAGATGAGATTGCTTGGGCAGTTAGAAGTAATGCTTCAGATTTGGAGGCTAAGTTTAATCGGTTTTTATATCAGCATTTCAAATATGACGAGAATGGAATACCTAAAAGATCAACATTCTTAAATGTACTCAGGAAAAAATACTATGAAGGAAGTTCTCAAATAGAGGATTACTTTAAACCAGATTATGAAACTCGTCAATATGGAAATATATCTCCATACGATAGTTTGATTCAAGTTGTAGCAAATGAGTTTTCACTTGACTGGGTTATGTTGACAGCAATTGCGGCTCAAGAATCTAAATTTGATCCATATTCTGAAAGTTGGGCGGGCGCAAGAGGTATTATGCAGGTTATTCCAAGGTTTTCTGAAGTTCAAAAAGATTCACTTTATGTACCAGAAATCAATATTCGAGAAGGTGCTCGAATCATAAAAGAACATCTTGAGCATTATTCATATATGGATTCAACAAACCAATGGCAGATTGCACTAGCAACCTACAATGCAGGAATGGGACACGTAGCTGATGCTAGAAGACTATCGATTGATCAAAATAAGAATCCCAATGAGTGGCTAACGATATCAGAATCTCTTTTAAAATTAATGCAACGTAGATACTACCAGAATGCTCGTTATGGATTTTGCAGAGGAATTGAAACTGTACGATATGTTAATGAAATAATGAATCGATACAATACATATCAAGCAATTCTTGCACTTTCTAACTCAAGAAATGATCGATTTGCACCAGTTTTTGGTATAAAAACTTTTAATTGACTCTAAGTACGATCATTGTGATATCATCGTACTGAATATTTTCTGAGAACTCATTTATATCATCAATCACAGCGTTCATTATTTCGGATGAATTCCTCTCTCTATTTTTATTAATACAATTGATCAATCTTTCCTCCTCATATTCTTCTGATTGATCTGGGTTCATTGCTTCAGTAACGCCATCTGTATAGAAAACAAGTAGGTCTCCTTGTTGGAATTCAATTTCAGAACATTCATATTGCATAAGCGTTGGCATAGCGCCAAGAATTACACCGCCTTCATCTAATAAAATTGGCTTTGCATTATTCTTTCTAAAAAGCATTGGTGGGTTATGACCAGCATTTACAAACTTAAACCGCTTTCTATCATTTGAAACCTTGCCCCAGAAAAAAGTGATAAACTTATCAGGTGGTGTATTGTCGTGGATAATATTATTAATTCTACCAGAAGCATCCTCTAATGAGACATTAAGGGGAGCTAATGCATGAATCATAGATTGAAGATTTGCCATTAAAAGTGATGCAGGAACTCCTTTCCCTGTTACATCAGCAATAGCAATTAAATGACCATCATCTTCTAATTTTAAAAGGTCAAAGTAATCACCACCCACTTGTCGTGAAGAAACATTAACGGCTGCAATATCAAAGCCTTCAATTTGAGGAATAGGATCGGGCAAAAGTCCTCTTTGGATGGTTTTAGCTAGATTCAATTCCTCTTCCATTCTTTCTTTTTCAATCTGCTCTTCAAGTAAAAGAGTTTTTTGAATGGTAAGTAATGCGAGGTTACCCAATGATTGCAAAAAGTTAACTTCAGATTCCCCAAATCCTTCTTTAGTAGCTCTTTGTCCTACTCCAACTAGTCCAATTTTATCGTTTTGAAAACGTAGTCCGATTACAAGTTGAAAATTGTTATCATCCAAAAAAGGACATCCTTCAGTTCCATCAATATGACGAACATCTTCAAATGCAAAAAGTTTATCTAATTGTTCTGCATCAGGCTCTTCGTTCACCCCACTTATTGATACGATTGTTTTTTTACCGCCAATATCTAAGGCAAAAAAGAATGTTCTGATCAACATTTGCCCCAACATTGCGAATTTGAATACACGGGCAATTTCATCCCGATCAACCATCAGATTGAAGTCTTTACTGAGCTCTAATAGAGTATTTAAATCATGGACTTTACGGTCGAGTCGACGATTAATATGACGTAACTCTTGAAACATTCTAGAGTTAGCAATTGCCACAGAAGATATAATACTTAAACTTTCGATAAACTCGATCTCAGGCTGAGTAAGAGTTTGCTTATTCCCCTTTGGCCCAAGGCATAAAAATCCAAGATGATGATTACTTGTTTTCAGATTAAAAAGTACACTCCCTTGATCGATTCCGAGGGTATCAAAAACATGGGTAAAATCAGGGCCATAAATTATGGAACTTTCGAGAACTGAAAGATCAAACTCAGCGTTAATTTCGTCGTCTTCACTAAGCCATCCACGACCTTTCGATTTTGAAACAAAATAGGCTTCATCTCCTGGTTTATGAATAATTATCATACCCTTAGGTACGAGTAATTTACCCATAGTAATAAGCAAGAGATTATTTAATACAAAGTCTGGGTCTTGTGATTCAATTAGAAGCCGACTTGTTTCAAGTAGGGTTCTGAGCTCAAATCGGCTGTGGCGTTCTTCAGTTGATGGAGAAAGTGTACTCACGGCAACTCAAAGATTTTTTACCATTCTAATTTCATTCATTTGACCTTTACGGTTGTACTGAACTTGATCCATAAGCTTTTGAATGAGAAAAACCCCCATTCCACCTCTTTGCTTATTCTTAATTCTCTTTAAAATATCAGGAGCTTTATACTCTTCTGGTTTAAACCCTTCTCCTTCATCCATAATTGAAATCCAAAGCTGAGTATTATTAGTGCCAAGTTCAATTTTCACTGGCTTTGAAGGAGTGTTATTGTAAGCGTGCTTAATGATATTTGTATAAGCTTCATCAACTGCTAAACGAATCTCAGAGATATCCTTTTCTGATAGGCCTAGGTTTTGAGCATGCTCAGCAACAAAATCACGCACCTCAGCCAAATGCTTTGTAGAAGAATCTACTGAAAGAGTGTATATGTTATTTGCAGTTGCCACGGGTATACTAACTTCTAAAAACCACTTAGTGCTTCTTCCTCGTTATCTAATATGTCATACAAAGTTGGGAATCCTAATAAATCAAAAACATTATATACCCGGTCATTCATATTTGTAAGTTTTATATCTCCTCCTAGGCCTCTAACGTCTTCTATATAAGCCATAAATACACCTAAACCGGCGCTTGCGATATAGTCTAACCGTGAACAATTAACAATAATATTAAATTGTTTCTCATCGATAAGGACTTTAAGTGAATTCTCTAATTGTGAGGCAGTATGAGCATCTAATTCTCCACTAATGTCAAGCACACTTATGGTATCAATCTGCCGCTTAGCGATAGTGAAATTTTTCATTTCGCAGGTTTTAAAAAGTTAGTTGTGTGTTCTACTAGGAATTATAACGCAATCCGGAGAATTAGAAAAATAAATCACCGGTTATCGTTGTACGAGCTAGTAGAAAAAAGATTCAAAAAAAATAGCCCGTCATATTTTTCGGATATGGCGGGCTGACTATTCATCAAGAGAGACGCTACTTGAGCGTTACCCTAATTACGTAAATGCTTGGCAGATAAACAACTTAAATATTTATAGCCAAGAAAGTTCTAATCTTTATTTGTTACCCAAAAGCCAGAATTTATTTCATTAGCAATAGTGGTTCCGAATTCCTTTGCGCCATCACGTGTTTCAAAATTACCTATTCTAACACGAAACCAAACATCCCCAGTTGCTTCATTTCCTGTTTTAATTACATAGGAGCTAGGATAATTACGATCTGACCACTTATTTACAAATGATTGTGCTTTTTCTTCAGATCTCCAAGCTCCAACTTGAACTACATATGAACCACTTTCAGAGATAGATGAGCTATGCGTTTCTTCTTCCATTACTGATTCTTCTTCAGCGTTGCCAGTAGTATTATCGTCTTCAAGCTCAGCCATCATGGCTGCTACTTTTTGCTGCTCAACAAGACGTAAAGAATCTAGTCGTGCCTGTTCGCGTGCTTGACGTTCTGCTTCAGATTCACCACAAGCGGTGAATGTCATGAAAGTTACTGCTAGCAGTAAGGTAAATAGACTGATTTTTTTCATGATATTAATGATGATGTTTTTAGAATAAGCCGAATTTTAATATACATTAAACATACATCTTACCGTAATGTTTCCCAAATAGTTATTAAAATTATATCAGTCATTTTTATAGTAAAAATTATTTAAAATAGGACAAGTGTAATGCCCTCATTGAAACCTTTGATTTCAATGAGCGTTCTATAGAACTAAAGTTTAACTAAAAAGAACAATCGAATGTCATTTTTTGGATTTATAATCCTTCTTGTAATTGCTGCTATATGCGGAGGAATCGGCCAAAGTATAGGTGGCTTTAAATTAGGTAGTGGAGGTTGCTTGATGTCGGCTGTTGTTGGATTTGTAGGCGCGCTAATTGGAAAATGGATTGCGAGTGAGCTTGGGTTTCCTGATTTATGGACGGTTGAAATTGATGGAGAACCATTTCCCATAATCTGGTCTATTATTGGTGCAGCATTACTCACTGCTAGCTTAGGGCTAATTTTTAAAGGAAAAAAGGATTAACCCGTTCGACGTATAAAATTGCTTAACACTAGAATAGTGAAGTGACCCCTCCGGGACTCGAACCCAGATCTAGAGCTTAGGAGGCTCCTATTCTATCCAGTTGAACTAAAGGGTCTCAAGTAACTACTATTAAGATACATATGTTAGTGTAACAAGGAATAGATTTTTCAGTAGAACTTCGACTCGTAATCAATAAAACAAAATCAATGTCACGTCTTTTTATTCTTTTAGGGTTTATATTACTTTCCACTGTTCAAGGCTTTTCCCAAAATCTAATTACAGGGAAAATAGTTGATGCTGCTACCAATGAACCTCTTCCAGCAGCGCATGTTATTATAAAAGGTACTTACAAAGGTACTATTGCAAATGCTGATGGTGAGTACTCTTTGAGGGTAGAAACCTTACCAGCGACTATAATTGTTCGTTTTTTAGGCTATGAAAGTAAAGAACAGGAAGTAACTACCTCAATTGAAGGTCAGTTGGATTTTAAATTAAAAGAGGCATTTTTAGAATTAGAAGAGATCACTGTTACTGGTGAAGATCCAGCTATTTCAATAATGAAAGAGGTAATAAAGCGTAAGCAAATCTGGCGGGAGAAACTTGATACCTATCAGGTGGACGCATATACCAGACAGCAGATTTTAAAAGACACAACTATTATTTCAATAACAGAAAGTATTTCGGAGGCTTTTTGGGATCGTAAACGAGGGTCTAGAGAAGTTTTAAAATCGAAGAGGCAAACCGCAAATATCGAAGGAAGTAATAATTTTGCAGGAGTTAGTTACCTCCCTAATTTTTATGATGATAATCTTGATATCGTAGAATTTGATGTAGTTGGGATTACTCATCCTGATGCACTAAAGTACTATAACTTTGAATTGGTTGATTTTTCTAAAATCGATGACAATGTAGTTTTCGAGATTGAAGTAAAATCGAAAAGAAAACTTCAACCCTTATTTGAGGGAACTATTTATGTTCTAGATTTAGAATATGCACTAATCTCAGTTCGTCTAAAGCCGAACTCTGTTATCGTATTCCCTCCGCCTATTCAAGAGTTTAATATGTATTATGAACAACAGTTTAGCAATTTTGGTGGCGATTATTGGTTACCTGTCGATTTTAGAATGGAAGGAATGATTGAAATTGGAGTGCCAGGGCTAAGGTTTCCACCAATAGGTTTTAGTCAAGTTTCGAAACTGAACGATTATCAAGTTAATACCGATTTGCCAGATTCTCTTTATGAAAATACAACATGGATTTCTGTTGACTCTACAACTATTAATAAATCCGATTCTCTTTTTATAAACACTATTGATGTAGTTCCACTTACAAAAAAGGAAGAATATGCCTACAAAAATGTAAAGTGTAATACTAGTTTCGAAGAAGAATTTCGCCCAAAAGGGTTTTTGGTTCGATTTATGAATTTAGATGATGAAAGTGAGGACGATGGAATAGGAAATTGTTCCGAAGAAGAAATTAAACGAGACTCAACCTTAGCGATGTCAGTTTCATCTAACTCGGTAAAGAAGACAGGACCAATAAAAAAGTTGATGAGTAATCTATCAGTAGATGCACGATATAATAGAGTAGATGCTTTTTTTGGTGGTGTAAAACATGAACAACGGTTTGCAGATCGAAGAGTTAGAACTACATCAAAAATTGGATACAGCTTTGGGTATGGAGAAAATTCCTTAGATGGGTTAAATCATGGATTTGACCTTTCTTGGTGGCCACTTCCTAAAACTAGACGATTTGCACTTCAGTTAGGATATAGTGCAGCTACTTCAACTAGATATAATTCAGATTTATATGGAATGGTTTTTACTAGTAGTATGCCACTTTTAGGTTATGATGATTACTTTGATTATTACCGAAATGAAGGAGTTTATCTAGGCGCTAGATATAGACCGCAAAAATGGTGGAGAAATACAGTAGGGTTTAAGTATAGACTTGAAGATCATACTTCGATTAATTATTCCACTTATTATGATATAGTAGGTAGGAATAATGTACAGAGATTAAACCCACCGATAAATGAAGGTACATTAAGTTCAGTTGAGCTTAGGCTTGAGAGCGGAGAGGGAAAGGAAGCATTTGGAGTGATTGGAGCTGACAATATCATGGTAAGTATAGAGCAATCTTCCAAAGCGATTGGTAGTGATTGGGATTTCACCCGTTTTAAAGTAGATATTTTTAGAAGGTATAATACATTCTACAAGCGTAGATTTATTCCTAACGCTTTAGACCTAAGGTTGAATGCGGGTACATATATAGGAGATTTACCTGTTCAAAGGAATAGTGTGCTAGATGCAGCATTTGGGTATTTCGCACCTTTTGGTGGGTTTAAATCAAAAAGATATATACCATATGAAGGAGCAAGTTACGTTGCATTAAACATTGAGCATAACTTCCGTTCAATTCCATTAGAGGCTTTAGGCTGGCGAGGTGCCGCAAAATCGGGCTTAAGTATTATAACTTTTGCAGGAGTAGGACGAACATGGATTTCACAAGATCAGCAAGAGTTTTTTAATAATAATAGTTTGGGATATTCACCTATTACAACAAAAGACTGGCATCAAGAAGTTGGGCTTTCGTTAAGTAATATTTTTAGTCTATTTAGAGTTGATTTAGCCTACCGTATTGATGAGCCAGGTTTTTATCCAACTATAGCATTAGCTAGGTTATTTTGACCTTGGTTCTTCTAAAAGAAGGATGCCTTTAGTATCTATAGACATAAGAAACTACATAGAGAGAATCAGGGCTATCAGTATTCCATATTCCTGTGAATGCAAGAATAAGGAATGTGCTATATAATTCGCTTTCACCTAAGGCGCTAGATTATCTCACAGTCCCGTTTTAATAAATCATTGGTATAAAAAAAGACGAATCAGAAACTGATTCGCCTTTTTTAATTTCATTCTAAAAAGAATTACATACCTGGTTTATACTTAAGAGTACTAACTGGGTGAGATTCTGCACGTCTGTTTTTCTCACAGCCGTTATTTGATTCTTTTTCTGATTCTGAACATTCAACAGGAGCTTTACCAAGTCCTCTTGATTCAATTCTATCTTCAGTGATGCCATTGTCTGTATAAAACTTAACAACAGAAGCAGCACGTCGTAGACTCAAGCGTAAATTATATTGATCTCCACCAACGTGATCAGTGTATGCATCAACTCTTACTTTAAACGCTGGGGCATTATTAAGTAATTCAACATTATCTGCTAACATTTGAGCAGCAGCATCTGAAAGGTTTGAGCGATCAAATGCAAAGCTTACAGTGCTAAAAGCATCCATTGCGATGTAAACTGGATCAGTTCCGTCATTTGGGTTTGTTCCCATATCAAGTTCTTGACCATCAGTAAATCCGTCACCATCTGAATCTGCATTAGTAGGATCAGTTCCGTTTGCAATTTCATCAACATCAGATATACCGTCACCATCAGCATCGCCATTAGCATCGTTAGGATCTGTCTTGTATGTTATTACTTCATCATAATCAGAAAGACCGTCACCATCAGTATCTGTGTTATTTGGGTCGGTGTTATAAGAATTAACTTCATCACCGTCAGATAGGCCGTCACCATCTGAGTCTGCATTATTAGGATCGGTATTGTACTCGTTAATTTCCTGGCCGTCAGAAAGACCGTCATTGTCACTATCTGGATTAAGTGGGTCCGTATTTGATTCGTAGATTTCTACGTAATCATTTACTCCGTCATTGTCTGTATCAAGAGTTCTTAATGTTTCTTCATCCAGAGACATTAGGTAATCTAGAGTACGATCTGGTGGTGGAAGCAATTCTTTAGGGCCAGAACAATTACTGACAACTATTGCAACCATAAGAATGAATAGTGTAAACTTAAAATTTTTCATCGAAGTTGTTTTAGATTGAAGTTATTTTTTTTGTTTTGCTTTAAAATAGCGGTTTGTAGTGGAATTAAAAAGATTCTTTAGTGATAAATGTTTCGAATTTTTGAATAAAAAAGAAATGCGAATTATGTTGGCAGACTCAAAATATTTATCTTCAAAAAATAAGGGGCTATAGCTCAGTTGGCTAGAGCGTCGCGCTGGCAGCGCGAAGGTCTGGGGTTCGAATCCCCATAGCTCCACAAAAGCCTTTATCACAGCGTATAAGGGCTTTTTTTGTTTGATAAATTCTAATTGTTTGTAATGAAACATCGCCCCATATTATCTATTCATTTAATAAATTGCGAGGGTAGCATGAAAAAATCTGTTTGGTTTCAAACCAGTTTTATTTCACTCTTAGTTCTAATAAGTATTTATGTTCCCAATGGAAATGTTTTTGCTCAGTCTGAGAGTATAACATTAGATTTACAATTAAGCCCTGCGTTAGAAAATGCACAAGTTTTGGGGCTAACAAGTTTGGGTGTTGATAATAGAGGATCTGGTCCTGTTCTTGTTTCTGGTTCATTAGTTAATAACACCTCTGAAAAGCTTTCAAATCTATTCTTTGAATTTTTGATTGAAAGCGGGAAGATTGGAACAATTGCTCAATTAACTCAGCAAGCTGCATACCCATTCACATTAGATCCTGGGCAGGTTGTATTTGGAACAAATAATGATATTGTTAATGAGAAATTACCAGGTATTGAAGAAACTTTAAAGTTTGATGGGGGCTTGACACCTGAAGGAGATGATTTCATAGAAACTCTTGGTGGTTCTACGACTTTGCCTAATGATATTTATACCTTTTCAATTTCCATTTTCCAAGTAACAAATGAATTTGGTAAGCAAGTTTTAGCAACTCAAACTATAGTGCTAGGTGGTAGCGATGATGGTGTTGTTGTAGATGATAAGTCGATAGATTTAAAAAATCCTGGAGATGTTATAGGAGCAGAGGTTAATATCACAAATCCATTTCCTCAGTTTAGTTGGGAAGGGGATGCTGCAAATACATATCGACTGATTGTAGTTAGATCAAATGGTCAAGATAATCCAGAATCTCTTATAGAGAATGCAAAAAGTTCTCCTCCAAAAAATAATGGAGGATCACTTCTTCAGTTTGAAAATTTAGATTTAACAACAGTTGGAAATACATTACAATACCCATCATCAGGCGTTCAAGCATTAATAGCTGGACAAACATACTTCTGGCAGGTAAGCACAACTATTCAAACAGCCATAGAAATTGAAGAAATTAATTCGGAAGTATGGACTTTTAAATTATCAGCACCAGGTGAGGAGTCTTCTCTTACCCAAATAGATCAGGAAACTTTCAATGCATTAATAGCACTTGTTGGTGAGGAGCAATTTGCTACACTTACCGAAAGTGGTTATTCATTTGAGAGTATTGAAATGAATAATCAAATAGTAACGGGTGCTACTGCAATTCTGTTGTTAGAAGAGATTATAAGAAAAATTGAAGATGGGGAAATAATATTAAACTCCAATTAAGATTGTTATGGAAAAATTAACATCAATAGCAGTTTCATTGATACTAACAATAGTATTGGGAGCGATGATTTCTGCTGATTTATACATACCAGAAGAGCAAGAGAGGCCTTTAGCAATTGTTCGAAGATTTAAGCCTGTTGTTGAATTAGCGAATGGTGATAAAGAGTATGTACTTAATCTAGCAGACAACTTAGGAGAGCAACTTTTTAGTGGCGATACATTATCTACAAAAGAAGGTGGCTATGCTTTGGTTATCTTTATGGATAATACAGTTGCAAAAGTTAAACCTGAATCAACGCTTATTGTAAGAGGAGAAAGTCTTGCAGATTCAAAAATATCCGATCGTAGAATTAACTTAGAGAGTGGTGAAATTTTCATGGAAGTAGAACCCGTTGGTTCTGGTACTTTTGAAGTTGCTACTTCTCGCTCATTGGCTTCAGTAAAAGGAACTAAATTTGGGACTAAAGCTTATGGTTTTATCTGGGTAGAAGAAGGTCAGGTTGATGTAACTGCTACTACATCTGGTCAAACTGTTTCGTTATTTGAGAAAATGTTTGCAGAGATAGACAATAGTGGAAATAATATTGAATCAGGGACTCTTTCTGAAGAAGAGTTAGATGATTTGGATGAGGGTTATGATGAATTAGATGACGAATTAATTGAAAGAACTATAATTATTCGTTTTAGAGATGCTAACGGACAAATTCGTGAAGTTCCAATTAATATTTTTGAAAAAGGAAATGAATAGGTTTTATTTAGTTCCAGTAAATTAAACCTTTGGCTATTACAGTAGAAAATTTTGATCGAAATGAAAAAAGGGGTACTTAGTTTAGCGCTTGTTTTGGGTTTTATTACGCTAAACTCACAATTAATTAATGCTCAGTTCTCTGTACAGCATCAGCAACCGACTGTGCTTGATAGAACTACGACCAATTCGTTAGAATTTTTTGTACCTGGTGTGAATCCTAATGATGTTCTTGAAGCATTACTTTTTTATAAAAATGAAGGGGATCTTGGTTACTCCCAAAAAGAAATCATATTTCAAAACGGCACTTTTATCGCATTAATTACTCCAGATGAACTAGTTGGTACTACTTTTGAGTACTATTTTCAGTTAAGTCTTAGAAATAGTGATCAGGAGATATTTTTTCCAGAAAACCTTCCATCTGAAAATCCAATTCAAGTAAATATTGTTGAAGAACAAGAAGAGGTTATAATACCAAAAGCAGAAGGAATAGACTATTCTATACTATCCCCAAAGCCAGGAAATGGTTTAGCGCAAAATGATGCATATATTGCAATTGCACTTTTCTACGATAAAGAAGAATTAGAAGCTGGTGAATTTCAACTATTGATAGATGGAAGAGATGTAACTGGACTCGCAGATACTACTGATTATTTTATTTCATATGTGCCAAAAAATCTGAAACATGGTACTTATACTATTAGATTGAACTATGTAACAGCTACTGAAACCCTAGAGGTTGTTGCGTGGAATTTTAATATTGTTGACCCTAAAAAAGCATCATATAAAGGTTTTGAACCACGCTTGTTACCTGCAGGACGGGTAGAACTTACTGCAAGAAATCAGACAATTTCAGGAGATTTGAACAATGCATATACTGGTCGTTCATATCTAAATGGTGCAATTGGGTTATTTAAATACTCAATGAATGGTTTTATAACATCTCAAGAATCGAATCGGTTACAACCTCAAAACCGGTATGGTATCAAAATGAGTTTAGGTAAATGGTGGGAGTTTGAGGCAGGCCATGTTTATCCAACATTGAGTAAATTCACCATTAGTGGGCGAAGAATTTATGGTTTAAACAGTTCTCTTCATCTTTTGTGGGATGTAATAAACGTGCAAGTCATATACGGGGAATTAAGCCGAAAAATAACTAATCAATATACATCAGTACGAGTAGATACAGTTATAGCTGGGGGTGTGCCTCAAGATACTACATACACTTTAGGCTTTGAAGATAGAGGTCGTGGAACTTTTAGAAGGAAGATAATTGGTGGTAGAGTTGGCCTTGGGAATCCACGTCATTTTCAGATTGGAATTCAGGCAATGAAAGTTGAAGATGACACTACATCAATTTTCAATGTTCTTGATTACACAGATTTATTGTCATCACAGCAGCTTGGATCAGGATTAAGTTTTGAGGATCAAATTAAGTTGAATCAAAATCCTGATTTATTACAAATACAAGGAGGAAGTCCTCGACCAAAAGGGAATATTGTTGCTGGCGCTGATTTAAAAATTGGATTAGCAAATAATAAGATTAGATTCAAAACGGAGACTGTTGCTAGTGCGTTAAATAATGATATATATGGTGGGCCACTTGATTCTTTACGTGCAGCTGATATCGGTTTTGAAGATATTGATCAAAGTGAACTTGATATACTAGGTCAACTATCGCGTTTCATTATTATAAATGAAAACATGAGTGTTATTCCAATTCGGTTTAGCAACTTTAATACAGATAGTACTGAAGCAGAAGCCTTTTTTCCTACTTCTATTTTGGGTTCCGATTCAGAGTTTTCTATTAATTACCCAAAAAATACTTTTAGCATACAGTATAGGTGGGTTGGTCCAGATTTTGTTTCTTTAGGTAATTCAACTATTCGAAAAGATATTTCAGGATTTACAGTTTCTGACCGTTTTAGGATGTTAAAGAACCAAGTATATGTTACACTTGGTTATGAGGATTTAAAAGACAATGTAGCAAATACAAAAGAAGCGACAACGAAAACCATCTCTTATAGAACAAATGTTAGCTGGTATCCTATTAGCTATAAATTACCAAAAATTAGTGTAGGTTTTAGATATAGAACAAGAGAAAATGGTGTTGAAAGATTTAATTCAGTAGTACCGTTTGGATTAGAAAACTCAGCCGTTCAGAATCTTGTTATAACTAATGGGGATACTCTGACAACTACAGTGCCAAGATTGAATAACACACTTAACTTAAGCTTATCGTTAACACAACAGCTTCGATTATTCGCTATGGTTCATGATGCTACTTTTAGCTATTCCTCATTAGATACGAAAGATGAAGTATTTACTTATGGTGATGCAAAAAACAGTTCATATTCATTTAATCTAGGAACTCGTTTTGAAAATATACCACTAAGAACACAATTAGGTATTACAGCGAATAGTACCCAATCAGGAAATGGTCAATTAGATATTGATATTTTCGGGATGTATTTCGGTGGTTCATATTTTATGTTTAATGGTAAACTTGCTTTAAATAGTCGTTTAGCTTTTACCACAAATAACTCAAAAACTCGAACATTAACGGTAGCGAATGGAGAAGATTCAGATTTCTTCAATGACTATTATGTGTTAAGCGAAACACAAAATTCGTCTACATTCAATACCTACGTTTTTATTGCAGGCGCTGAATATAAATTAGATAATAATCATTCGTTTATATTTGACTCAAACTTTACGAATGTAAGTGGAGTTAATTCCATTAATGATAGAGTTGTTCAATTAAGATATATTTTTCGATTTTAAAACATGAAATCGACTTCCCGTAAAAAGAAGGGCTTTAGTATTTATCTGTTAATAGCAGTGATTACATTTTCTTTGTCAATAGCTCTAACTCTCTCAGAACCTATTCAAAAAACTGAGTTCACTATAAGGGATAATTTATTTGAAATTAGAGGACCGCTTTCTGTTGAGAATTCGCCAATTGTTTTAGTTGCAATAAGTGACGATGCAGATAGTGAAATCCCTGAAAAATGGCCATGGCCAACAAGTGTACATGCTAAGCTAGTTGAGAATTTAAATAGAGCAGGTGCAAAAGCTATTCTTTTTGATGTGATTTTTGCAAATCAGGATATCTATAATCCAATTAATGACTCTTTATTTGCCGATCAAATAAATAAACATGGAGGGGTTGTTTTAGCAGGCGCACTACAAGAATCATCCAATAAAAACTCAGATATGGATGTAAGGGATTTTCCGGTTGAAGAACTACTGGAAAATAATAAAAATCCAGTTGGCCTTGTATACACTACAGACAATCTAGATGGATTTGTTAGGATCTATAATATTGGTCAAATATCAGATAATATATCATATTATATGCTAGGCTTAGAAGGTCTGAGAATTTACCAAGGGTTAGAAACAGATGCATTACAAGACCTTAGTTTGGTGACAAGAGAAAGTGAATTCACTATAGGGGAATATTCTATCAAAAGAGATAATTTGAACTCATTTATTATAAATTATTATGGCCCTGAAGGAATTTTTCCTGTTTATAGTTTTGATCATGTAATTGATGACCCATATTATAATACAGTAGCTGAAGACGATTTTTTCGAAATGAATTTATTTGATGATCCTGAAACCCAAACAGGGCTACTATACGATGGTGTTTTTAAGGATAAAATAGTTATTGTTGGCTCTACAATAACCACCCTTCAGGATTTTCATCCAACCCCATTTTCTAGTGCAGATTTCCCTCGTCCAGGTTTTGAAATACATGCACATGCCATGCAAACTATAATTGATAGCAATTATCTAAGTAAGCAAAGTGGTATTTCACAGCTTCTTATAATGCTCTTAGTTTCACTTTTGGTGATATTTTTTAATAGGAAGGTTGGTGCAACTTGGGGATTTTTATTTATGGCTGTTTTGATGATAGCTTATTATGGAATAGCAGTTTTATTATTTCTGAAGACAAATTTCTTTATACATGTTTCTGGAGTATTAATTTCCATTTTCTTCAGCCAGATTGGGACCGTTGGATATGAATTTTTTAACGAGCAAAAAGAGAAACGTAGAATTAAAGGGATGTTTTCTTCGTATGTATCTCCTCGACTTGTAGATCAAATGATAGAGTCTGGAGAAGAACCAAAGCTCGGTGGAGAAGACACATACATTACTGCTTTTTTTAGTGATATAGTTTCCTTTTCTACTTTTTCTGAGAAACTAAAACCAAAACAGTTAGTTGCATTAATAAATGAATATCTGACAGCAATGACAGATACTATTAATGATCAAGGTGGAACACTTGATAAGTTTATTGGGGATGCGATTGTGGCATTCTATGGTGCTCCTGTTCATATAAAAGATCATGCACTTCGAGCATGTATTTCATCACAACTAATGGAAAAGAAACTAGCTGAGTTAAGAGAAAAGTGGGAAAAGGATAAATGGCCAGAGATTGTTTGGGGAATGCAACACCGAATGGGAATGAATACGGGTGAGATGGTAACTGGAAATATGGGATCAGAACGACGTTTCAATTACACTATGATGGGAGATAATGTAAACCTAGCAGCACGTTGTGAGAGTGGAGCAAAACAATACAATGTGTTTACAATGATTACAGAAACAACAAAGAAGGATGCTGAAGAACAAGGCGATGATTGTCTATTTCGTTTACTTGATAATATTGTAGTAAAAGGACGAAGTAAACCAGTTAAAGTATTCGAAATTGCTGGGCTAAGGGCAGATGCTTCTCAAGAAATGTTTGACTGCATTGGATTATATGAACAAGGAATGCAGAGTTATTTTAATCAAGATTGGGATGCAGCATTGAAATTCTTTGGAAAATCATTACCTCTCGAAGCTCACTTAAAAAATCCATCACAGCTATTTATTGATCGTTGTGAAAGAATGAAACAAAATCCACCAGAAAAAGACTGGGATGGTGTTTATATAATGACTAGTAAATAGTTTGAATAAAACTTGAGAGTTATTCTGTAATAGTCTTATCTTTAATTCTTGGGCAAGTCCTATACAGTCAGCTCCCTTTGAACTCCGCCAGGGCAGGAATGCAGCAACGGTAATCTGGTCGTAGCGACGTGATATAGGTCGCTTGCCCATTTTTTATTTCTAGGATTTAGCAATATCCTCAGCTATTTGGCTAGCATGGACTCTAGAATTCTCAATAAAAAGCTTACTTGTGTCCATTCCTCCACACACAACGCCAGCTACATACATTCCTTTTCTATTAGTTTCTAAAGAGTTTTCTTGGTAAACAGGCATGCATTTTTCATCTTCGGTAAGTTCGATGCCCAAAGCTTCCATTAACTTGTAATTTGGATGATAGCCAGTCATCGCTAAAACAAAATCATTTGGTATCGTTACTTCTCCATCTGGGGTTTCAAGAACAACTTCTTGTTCTCTAATCTCCTTAATCTCTGTATCGAAATATGCTTTTACATCCCCAAACTTAATTCGATTTTCAATATCTGGTTTTACCCAATATTTAACCGAAGGTTTAATTTCATCATATCGAACTGCCATTGTAACATTTGCTCCAGATCGGAAACATTCAAGAGCGACATCAACACCTGAATTACCAGCACCAATTACTAATACATTCTGCCATGCATACGGGTGAGGCTCATCATAGTAATGCTTTACTTTTGACAAATTTTCACCCGGCACATTCATCTTATTAGGTGATCCATAAAAACCAGATGCTACGACAACTTTTGTAGCTTTATACTCAGATTTATCTGTTTTTACAATAAAATTACCATCTTCACCTTCTACAGAAGTCACACTTTCATAAAGGTTTATAGGAAGTTTATAGTGTTCAGCTGCTCTACGATAATATTCAAGAGCTTCGCTTCGAGTAGGTTTAAATCCGTGTGATATAAAGGGAACATCTCCAATTTCAAGCTTATCAGAAGTTGAGAAAAATGTCATATTAGTTGGGTAGTGATAAAGCGAATTAACCAAGCACCCTCGTTCTATGATTCTAAATGGAATATTTTTCTTTTGAAGCTGAATTCCGGTAGCTAGCCCAATTGGACCAGCTCCTATAATGATAACCATGATTTTTCTATTACTTGTTCGTTGAATGAAATAACACTCTTAAGATAAGAATCGTTTTTATGATTGTAGCCAACTAATAATGGATTCATTAAGCCAATTTCTAGGATTACTAATAAATCCAACATGTCCACCTTTTTCTGTAAATATGGTTTCGATAAACGTATTTTTTTTAATATCTGAGAATGGCGCGTACTGAAGAGGACAAAGTGTGTCTTCTTTTGAATGAATAATCAACAAAGGCTTTTTTACGTCTTTAATAAACTGTTTCGATGAACAAGTTTCGTAGTAATGATCAGCACTATTGAATCCATGAACTGGAGCTGTGACTTGATCATCAAATTCGTAAATAGTATGCCCATCAAAAGTTGGTAATTCAGGAAACTGAACTCTTTTCGAAGTGAGTTTTTTTACTAATGTTTTTAAAAAACGATATGAATAAACTTGATTAAAGCCTTTTACTAGATCAAGTGAACCTTCTTTCAAGTCATATGGAGGAGATACTGCTACAGATTTTTGAGATGGGTGACTTACACCAAGTTCACCTAGAGATTTAATTAAAGCATTTCCCCCAAGTGAAAATCCTACTGAGTAAATATCACAGTTATTAAAGTGTCCGTTAACCCAATCAAAAAGAAGTTTATAATCTGAAGTTTCTCCAGAATGATAAAATCGCGGTTGTTTGTTCAGTTTACTTCCACAACCCCTAAAATTAATTGCTACTGAGGAATAACCGTTAGATTTCAAATCATACATCAAATTTCGAATATAGAACCGTTCGGAAGAACCCTCTAATCCATGAAAAAGGGTAACTACAGGGTTTCGATTTTTTAGATTAACAACATCTAACTCTAAGAAATCATCATCTGGAGTTGCAATTTCAATTCGATCTACTTCAATTGATTTAGCAGCACTAAAAGAAGAGACAACAGTATGAATATGACTATTAAAAGCCCACCACTTGCTTACAAAAGGTTTAAAAGAATGCTTACTCAACCCTACTTGATAAGTGTTAATTTTATCAGTTCTCTTTTTTGTGGAGTCTCTAGAATCGCAAAATAAACCCCACTTCCTAGGTCGTTCATAGATACTGTATAGTTATGAATTCCAGCTTCAAGCCTGCTGTTAACAACAGTTCGAACTTTTTGACCGAGTAAATTATAAACAGATAATGTTACATTTTCAGAACTTTCAATGCCAAAACTAAATGTTGTTGTTGGGTTGAATGGGTTAGGATAATTTTGAAATAAAGCTGTTTCATCTGGAAATGAATTTTGAGAATTAGAATTCAATTCAGTGATTTCAAAAATAGTTAAGTCTCTAGCCGAATTAATTTGATCGACTAGTTCTTCCTCAGTGTCCCCAAAAGCATATACGAATCCAAGTGAAACGCTTGACCCAGGTGGTATGAAATAGGGTCCTGTAGCTACTACTGCAGAAATATCAGCTCTAAAAATATTTGTGTTTCGAACTCCAGATTTAAGAGAATTATTTTTTTCATTTATTGTAAAACCATCATTAATGTTGAATCGAAAATTTGAATTAGCACCTGGATAATTATTATCAATAGCAAGAACGCTTGATGTATTTCCAAATGTAGCGACAGCTGTTTTTGGAAATTCACTTAAACCAGATTCTTGAATAACAAGAATATCATTCATTGAATTATACGTAGTGCTATTATTTGATGGGTCACCTATATCCCAATCATTAAAAATTCCAAAATAGACCTCTGATAAGGCTAAAGTTGGTGACACATTTTCTAAAATATAATTTAGAATGATACTATTTGATAAAGATGGGTCATCATAAGCATATGTATTTAAGGTGATTCGAACATTTTCAATACTACTTGTATCACTAGAGGTAAATATTGCTCTACCATCAGAGTCTGATATATCGCCAGGTGTTTTTAACGAATAGAATTCAATTGGATCAAAATCTTGATCATATGGCTCTTCTTCTAAGCCCCTAATATTGCTAATTATTTTGTTATTGGCACCAAGGATTATTCCTCCCTCAAAAAGTAAATTTGCACTAAAAAAATCTGCTGTTTGATGGTTTGGTACAAAACCGATGCCTCCAGATCTATTCTGTGCATCATAAAAACCAATATTTCCATTTCCTGAGAAAGATAAAGCTAGATTATTTACATCACTTACTCTGTATAATAGCCTATCAAAAATTAGTATTTTAGAATCACTATAGTTTAATGTGTTATCGACAAGTTCAATTGAAATTTCTCCAATCAAAGATTCTAAAAGGCCCTCATTTAAAAATATTGGAACTTCAATAGTTTTTTGACCATCACTTAAAATTTCACCAATAGATATTATTGAACTTGGAATAACGATATCTTCTGACAGGCTATTGATTGTAGCAGATAAATTAGAAGCAGTGCCTCCCGAATTAGAAAGCGTAATTGATAATGTCCCATTCTCATTAAGTCCTAAATCACCACCTTCTGTATTAAAATATTCTTCTGAACGGATGAAAATATTTGGTAAAGGTGGTCCTACAGCCGCGAGTGCATTGATTTTCCCATTTCCAAGTTTAGATTGTAAGCTAGTTATATTGTCTGATTCAATTGAAATGGAAGAGTTTTTAATTTGATTTTCGATTTGTTCTGGAGTGAAGTTTGGATAATTGGATTTTACCAAAGCTGCTAAACCAGCTACAACAGGGCTAGACATTGAGGTTCCTTGGAATGTAGCATATTGATTAGACCTAGTTCCTACTGAGCTTCTAATCGTACCTTTTGCAAATACATCTACTTCAGCTCCGAAACTAGAATAAGAAGCTATTACATTTCCTGATCCAAGAGCACCAACTGAAAGTACATTCTCATAATCTGCTGGATAATTTTCAGCATCACTTGCTGCATTACCTGCAGAAACTACAATCAAAGATCCAGATTCTCTACCTAAATCAATTATGTCTTGTTGAAACTGTGAAGCAATTCCCGCGCCTCCCCAACTACAATTGATAATATCGGCACCATTAATTATCGAGTATAAGATCCCTTCGTACCCTGCTTGGATTGATCTAGATTCATCATTACTGGTTGAAGGGTCATCTTGAAGCCCACCAACCTTTACAGCCATAAATCGAGCGTTGTATCCAGCACCTACTAAGCCTAAACCATTATTTGGAGTTGCAGTTGCAATCCCTGCAACATGGGTTCCATGAGAGCTAAAGGTACCAAAGGGATCGTTGTCTTCAGTTCTACTTCCGTTTTCATCTACATCAACAAAATCCCAACCTAAGTAATCATCTACATATCCATTGCCATCATCATCAATACCATTATTGGAAATTTCATCTTCGTTAAGCCACTGTTTTCCCCTTAGGTCTTCGTGATCATAATTTACCCCGCTGTCAACAATAGATATAATAATGTCTTCGGTATTTGATACCATTTCCCAAGCTTGATCAAAATTATGAAATTCAACAAAATCGTTTTCGATCGGGTCATTAGTTAACAGTCCTGTTTGATAGATATATCGTGGTTCGGCATATTCAACTTCTGGTAGATTTGAAATCGCATTTGCTAACTCTAGAGCATCTACACCTGAATCGAAACTCACATAATGAATATTTTTTAATCGATCTATTATGCTTGGTTCAATTACTTTCCCCTTTGACTGCATTCTAAGATTGATTTTATTATCATATTCCTCTTTCCATATTGAGTTCAGAATTTCAACATTATGTTCTATGAAAAGAGTAGGTTGAGCTATTGATTTGGACTTAAAATTAGATACATCTTGCTCACTCTTAAATTTTATAATCAAACTATTATCTAGATACTCAATAGATCGCTCTTGAGCATTTAAAGAAATAGAAATTACAATTATTGCAAAAAGTGGGAGCAGTTTTCTCATTTAATAAAAGACCTAGTTACGACTAATACTATAACGACAAATTATAAGTAATAATACTTTGGCACAATTGAAGGATAATAATTTAATGATAACTGAATGACGAATTATTATTATTGATTTGGTTATAAATTTATTTCACGGGTTAAAGAGTCCTTTTTTCTCAAATGCGAATCTATTTGCATAAAAATTATAAATGAGTAATAAAGACGTAATAAAAAGCTTAGTCAGTAATAAATGCTCAATAAAATAAGGCAGTTTTGTTATAAAGAACATGAATAACGAGCTAATCAACATGCCAAATAAAGAGAAAGAAAGTGAAAGTGAAAAGGCTTTTGATACAGAGCGTTTTAATGTAAAAACAAATCTCTTACGCAGTATAAAATTTGTTAGAACGCCACATGCATAAGCAAATGCTTGAATTAGTGGAAAAATTTCTGGTGTAGAAATCGTTACTAGCGCAAAAAAAATGAGATAATCGACCGAGGTGGCTATTAAGGATGAAATCCCATATTTAATTTTAGGAACTAAAAAATTTATCAATTGCGATTTATTCATTAGAAACTAAATAGTTATTAAAGCTAATAATTGCTAATACCATCCTACTTTTGCTTAAGGAAATGAGGAGATATTTATTTCCGAGGGTTCAAATAATTAAATTGCTGTATTAAACCTTCCATAATCCCAAACTTTGGTGAATAATCGAGTAATGTTTCTGCTTTCGAAATGTCTGCATTTGTCTGAAAAACATCACCAGCTTGCATTGGTAGAGAAAGTATTTCAGTTTCTTTTTTTGTTATAGATTTTATTTCATCAATAAGTCTTTTTAATGAGATGGTTTTGGATTCTCCTAAATTTATAATCTCAAAACCTGAACATCTGTCAATTGCCTTCAATGTACCATCTATTATATCATCAATATAAGTGTAGTCTCTTCTACTCATTCCATCGCCGTACATAGTAATAGGCTTTTTATTAATGAAAGCATCAAAGAATTTTGATATACCCATATCCGGTCGTTGTCTAGGTCCATACACGCTAAAGAAACGAAGCGCAAACATATCAAATTTATAAAGGTGATGATAAGTGAAGCATATCTGCTCGGCTGCCTTTTTTGAAGCTGCATAAGGGCTAATTGGAGAATCTACTGAATCAATTTCGGAAAATGGTACTTTTTTATTATTCCCATAAACAGAACTACTAGAGGCAAATATGAACTTCTTATGTTCTGTTTTTCTCATTGCTTCTAAAAGATTAAGAGTCCCATTTACATTAACTTCAAAATATTCGGAGGGTTTGTTAATTGAATTTCGAACACCTGCTTTAGCTGCAAGATGTATAATGGCATCAAATTTATTCTCTCTTAGGATAGTTTCAAGAGCTTCTGCATCACAAATATCTTGTTCAAGGAATTGGAAATTTTTGTGATTTAAAGATGTCTCAAGATTTCGAGCTTTAATAGATCTACTATAAAATTGATCAAAGTTATCTAACCCAACTACAGAATGATTAAGTTTTAAAAGTGCCTCTGAAAGATGTGAGCCGATAAAACCAGCAACACCTGTAACTAAGTATTTCATATAACTAAATACAAATTGTTATAAAATTGCATGTTTAGTGGAGTAGTTAAAATATGAATACTTCTCTCAGTTGGTAAGGTTTTCTTTCTCTTCCTTCATAATATATTCGCATCAATATTTCAGCAATTATACCAGTTGTAATTAGCTGTATACCACCAAGAACAAGGATGAGCCCTAAAATAAGCAATGGTTTACCCCATATATCTCCACCTAGCAATTTCAATCCAAGTAGATAAAGATTAATAATAACACCAATGGTAAATGTTAAAAGTCCAATTGCCCCAAATAAGTGCATCGGTTTGGATAAATACTTTTGAAAAAATAACATCAAGATAAGATCGCTAAGCACCTTAAAAGTTCTACTCATATTGTATTTTGAGTTACCCCAACTTCGTTCGTGATGTTTCACTTCAATTTGTGAAATCCTGGCTCCTTCAAGGCTTGCAAGTACTGGGATAAAGCGATGAAGTTCACCATAAAGCCCCATATTTTTTGCAATTTCGGATTTAAAAACTTTCAAGGTACAACCTGCATCTTTAATATGAATTCCGGTTGATTTCCTGATAATACAATTGGCAAGTGCACTAGGGATTTTTCTCAAGAACATCCCGTCTTTTCTATCTTTACGTATTCCGGCGACTACATCAGCATTTTCTGAAATAAGTTTATCTATCATTATAGGAATATCGATGGGGTCATTTTGAAGATCACCATCCATAAGAGCTATATATTTACCTTTACTATGGTCAATTCCTGCAGCTAGAGCATTACTCTGACCGTAATTTTTTCGAAGCTCAATAAGTTTCATCCGTGGTCTCGAAAAGTCTCTAATTTTTGCTACTGTATCATCGGTTGAACCATCATCAACATAGATTAACTCAAATTCGATATTAGCAAGTTCTTTATAAACTTTATCAATAAGTGCTTCAATATTGCCAGCTTCATTATATACACACACAACTACCGATAAAAATGGATTATCGGTATCAAATTTTTCGATGGTATCTGTTTTTAATTCCAAATCGATAGTTTGTTTCAATATGCTTCTTCCTAGTATTTAACGAATTTCGGTAAAATGGATTTAATCTTCAGATAAAGATGGTCGATCAAAACTACCAGTAGCACCAGGGAATACAACAGGACTTTCAAATCCAGTTTTTGACACAGAAGCTACACCAAAGTAATAGTTATCGATTACAACGTTTTCTAGTGTATGTTCGGTAATGCCAGCAGGTACAAACACACTTTTTTCCCATTGATTGGAGTCAGTTAAACGCCAATAAACTTTATAACCCGCAAGTTGTGGGTTCTCATCAGTATTTAGGGCAGCCCAACGTAAAGTTGTACTTGGTCGAACAGCTCCTTGAATTTGAACATCACTTGGTGGTGCAGGTGCCCAAGCCATTCCAGCCATAACAACTGCATTTAATCCAGTTAGTTTTGCTGCATAGTCAAAATCAACGCCATCAATGGTATCACCATATTTGATGCCATCTTCAGTTCTTAAGTCTTGATGTTGCATTACATAATTTTCATTTGTTTCCATAATACGAACACCTGGAAAACCAACTTCATTGAAAGGTCTATGATGCCCACCACGACCAAATCGATCTAATCGGTAGATCATCATTACATCTAGATTTGGAATATATTTATCCGCCATAAGGTCTACATAGCGAGCAATATTTCGAGATGGCGAATCAACTTCACCGCCTGAAAATCTTCGGGTACGAGCCTCTCTTTCAGTTTCGACATCTCTAGTACCTTCTGAGAATACACGAGCTGTAGTATTATTTATCACGCCATTTATACCTTTGATATTCCCAATCATATCGTTGTTGAGTACGGCTTTTAATTTCCAGCCTTTTTCAATAGCATATTTTGCAAGAATTTGACCTCCAAATAATCCCTGTTCTTCTCCAGAAAGACCTACATACATAATTGAAGAAGGAAACTCGTACTGACTAAGTACTCTTGCTGACTCAATTACACCAGCCATACCCGAAGCATTATCATTAGCTCCTGGAGAATCAGAAGTGCCATCTAAACCATCAGAAACTCGAGAATCTATATCACCACTCATCATTACAAAACGATTCGGATCAGCTGTTCCACGTTGAATAGCAACCACATTTACTACATTTGCAGGATCAGGTATTCTTCTACCAGTTACGTAATCACTAACGTAAAAAATTTCAAGACAACCGCCACAATCTGCTGAAATTCTTTCAAATTCTGCTTTAATCCAACGTCGAGCTGCACCAATACCTCGTGTATTTGAAACGGTATCAGAAAGTGTATGACGAGTTCCAAAGTCAACTAAAGTTTGGATATCACTTTGAATTCGATCAGCTGATGGAGCAATTCCAATTTTGTGTAATTCATCTGGAGTTGTTTGAGAAAAACCCATTCCAACAAATAGTAAAAGAAAGATTGAGCTGAGTAATGAAATACGTTGAGATAACATAGAGTTAGTTTTTATTGAGGCTATCATGTGAGTCTTTTGAATTATCGGGTAGTTGTCCTGTTGAACGTAAATATTCTTCTAATTTCTTTTGGAACACAATTTGAGCTTTAAGTCCAGCCCTATGCCCAAAGTGAGCACCAAGTCCACATCCTATAAGCATAACGATTGCAAATAATATTCTCTGATTTAAATCGAGTCCAGATTCATAAATGAATATCCAAACAATTGGAATAATACCAACTAAAAATCCAAAGATATATGGGGCTATACTTTTTCCTTCAAGACGGCACATAAACCTTCTACTAGTAACAAAAACAATATTCATGTAAACGAGTCCGAACCCTATTAAAAAAGCGGTGCCTTTCAGACTAGTATCATTAAGCAAAAAAAGTAATTCTGAACTAAATAAAGTAAATGCTGCTGAGGTTATAAAAACTCCAGAGAGGTAGAATGAAAAACGAGGTAAATTATCCAAGAGAAGAATGATTAAGATTCATAAATCGACAAACAAATTACAAATCACATGAGGGAAATGCATTAAGCATTAAAGCTTTAACATTATTTGAGTTTTGTAGTTTTAGATCTTGACTAGTTTTATTTAATTAACCAATCTTCGGGGTTTAGGTTGGTGTTATTTTTGCGGACCATAAAGAACAAAGTTTCTCCAAGTTCAGACGATTCAGTTCCTGATTTACCAATTACAGTACCTGCTTTAAGTATGGATGAATTCTGAACATTAATTTCACTAAGGTTTCCATAAACAGTGAAATAAGATCCATGCTTTACAAAAACTGCATTACCATAGCCAGGTGAAGGTTGAATTGCAAAAACATATCCATCTGCTACAACACGCACATCTGTTCCGGAATCGGTAACAATATTTATTCCAGGATGCTCGGTTCGGGTACCGTATAAAGGGTTTCGTGTAATCCCAAACTTTTTTGATACAGTTGAACTATTAACAGGCCAACCTATTTTTCCTTTTGAAGCAGCAAAATTTTGCTCGTAGGCTAACAGCGTTTCATCTGAAACAAAAGATGTTGTAACAGGTGTAGAATATTTAGCAACTTCGTCAGCTCGGCGTGCAGCATCAGCAATATTTCGAGCTTCAGCTAATCTTGCGAGCCGATCATTTTCGGCTTTTCTAATTCGATCTTCGTCGGCAATTAACGAGGAGAAATTTTGTTCTAGATTTTCTTTTTGTTGCCGTACTTTTCTTAACTCTGATAGGAGGTTTGTACTTTCAGCCTTTATTTTTTCAACGTTTTGGCGTTGTACTGTTTGTTGGGTCCCTAGTACTATTTTCTCATCCCTGATTTCATCGAGAATAAGTTCATTCTTGAAATGACTTTGTTGAAGATCTTCTTTAATGACTTCTAAGTCTGCCCTTTGAAAACGAATTTGTTCAGCCTGTTTAACTTTTTGTTCTTCAAGTTTTTGTAAATAATATGAGCGTACTAACATTTGGTTGATCGACTCCGAACTTAATACCAATTCCAGATTGCTTGTCCGCCCATTTTTGTAGGTATATAGTAGAATGTCTTTATAGTTTTGGATCAACTGATCTAAGTCACGTTCACGTAAATCAATTTCTTCAGAGGTAATTTGAATTTCTTCCTGAATTTGCAATTGTTCAAGCTCGAGAGCACCTAGCTTATTATCTTGAAGTGAAATAAGACGGTTTATATCCTCATATTGTTTGAATAACTCTTGGTACTTATTTTGAGACTGATCTATTCGTTGTTCATAGCTTCTGATTCGAGCATTTAACACGTTGATTTCTGCCCGCGTGTTGGTTTGTTCTTCTAAAATTTTTTGACGCTTTTCATCATAAGTTTGTCGACCAGAAATGGAACTTGCCAAAAGACCTGAAATCATCAAAAAGCAAAATGTAAATACAGAAACTCTTTTAATCATATTCTTTTGATTGGTATGTCGTTTGGAATTTCAATATTAAGATATAATGATTTTGGGTTTACAGTAAGTGATCTAACTTGGAAAACGACTTTTGACGCTTCATCAGCACTTAATATGGTAATTTTTCTAGGTAATATGAAGCCATCGATTTCTCCATAGCTTTCATATCGAATCGCAGAATAAGGAAGCCCTGTGGAACGAGGTTGTTCAACATATTCAACCTCTTTATTTTTTTCTGAAATTCGAGCATATCCACCAGTTTTTAAAATAATGAATGTATTTAACTCAGACCCAGAATGGCGTTCCATACTAGCTACATCGTCTAATTCAATTTTATAGTTCAATAGATCGAGAAGGTTTATAGCTGCAAGTTCATTTAAACTTGTTCTACGTCTATCAGTTACAGAGATTTTTTGAGCCTCACTATCAATCTTGTTATAAATGAGAATAGAATCTCTGTCTACCAACATTATACCACCAACAATCCCGATTCTATTTTTAATAGTTATTAAGCTTAAAATTGAGTCTGTTTCAAATTCAATGGTAACTCTATCACTATTTCCAGTTTCACTTACTATGGCTCTACCATTACCAGAAATAGAATAGAGTGAGTTTGAATAATTTGGAACTTTCGTAAGTATACTAGCATGTTCTTCTTCAGGTATTGGGCTAATTGAAATATTTGATATCGGTTTCGTAGTTCTACAGGCAGAAAGAAATACGATTAAAAAGAAGAAATAAAACAACAAGTTGAAGCGATACATAGTACTATATTTTCTCATTTAAGTGAGTTCTTGTACTATCACTTTCGAGCGCTTGTTTCCACCATTTTTTGGCTTCGTCTAAATTACCAAGTTGTTCATATACATCACCAAGGTGTTCCATTACTTCAGCGCTTGCAACACCCGTATCTAATGAGGCTTTGATAAATCTTCGAGCGCGATCATAATCCCCAAGTTTAAAATATACCCATCCAACCGTGTCAAGGTAAGCCGCATTTTCTGAATCTAATTCAATTGCTTTTAAGGCAAGTTCTTTAGCTCGTTCTAAATTTATTCCACGAACTGAGAGGTTGTAGGCATAGTTATTCATTGCATTGTGATTATTCGAATCGTATCGAATAGCTAATTCATATACTCGATCAGACTCTTCATAATTCTGCAATGCTGCTTGAGTATCACCCAAAGTAGAATAGATTATTGATTTGAAAGGTCTTCTTGAAGGGGCTCTTGACGCTCGTTCTAGCCATTTTGATGCTTCTATATTATTATCATCAAGTAAGTATGCACTGCCTAAAAAGTATTGTATAAAAGCATCTTCAGGAGCATTTTTATCAGCTTGAATTCCAACTGTAATAGCTTCTTCAATTCGTCTTTCATTCAGTAAAAGTTGTAGTCTTTGTCTCCAGGCAATATCATCTTCAGGCAATAATTCATTTGCATTCGCAAGGTTCTCCAGAGCTTTTTCTGTCTCTCCAGTAATTGAATAAAACTGACCAGCAAGAGTAAAAGCGGGACCATATTGTGGTGCGTTTTCGGTATAAAGATCAAGAATTCTAGAGGTCTCAATTTGCAGCTGGATATCTGAAGGTGCGTTTTGTTGACGAGAATACATGTATTGTGCAATTGCTAACTTTTGTTCTGCTTCAATAATAGGGTCTGAAATAAAATTCCCAAGAAGTGTTCCAGCACTGTCCCATTTTTGTTCGTCAATATAAATTCCAGATAGATTTATTAAACTTTGAGGATCACGAGAATTTCGATATAAAGCATCTTGAAGAACATGTTTGGCTTCTGCATTCCTATTTGCTCGAGAATAGTATTCACCAAGTAAATTCAATGTATTTAGATTATCTGGTTCCGCTTTTCTTAATTCTTGTAGCTGCTTCAGTGCAGAATCAGTATCGCCAAGAGCTTCATAATTTTGAAATTTCCTCAGTAAAACTACAGCATTAGGACCAGTTAGCCTCCCAATTTTTTCTAAAGTTAGATTAGACTTAATGAATTCGCCATATTGCTTTTGTGTATCGGCAAGCATGAATAAAGCGTCATAATCATTTGGATAATACTCTAATAGTTTATTTAGTTCATCAAGAGTAGCCTGATTTTGTCCAGCACTTCTATAGATTTCAGCTAATTTAAATCGATACCATTTGCTTTCTGGCTCAATTTGAACAGCTTCTTTTCCATATAGGGCAGCATTCGGCAGATCGTCTTGTTGTAGATATACGTCTGCTAACGCAAATGAGAGTCCCGATTGCCCTTTAAGTTGATCATATGCTTGTAGTAAAAGAGTAGTAGCACGATCATATTCTTCATTTACAAAAGCTTCCATCCCTTGGATATATGCTATTTTCGCTTCTCGCTCAGGCACGGATTGAACTTGAGCGCTAAGTGTATAAGAAAATCCAAAAAAGAGGAATAGTAATATGTAGAGATATTTTTTCATCAGAATATATAACGCCAATAATACCGATAAAGTGCGGAAGTTGCATATGAAGATATGCTAAATGAATTAAGGCTTTTGCTGAATCAGATTCTCATAATTCAATTGAAAAAAGACAGATAATTTTTTGCTAGACAGTATTGGAATTAAAAAATCAATTCCTTTTCTTTATTCCATGCAACTCACTTTTGCACATAGGATTGACACTACTCCCACACGGCGCATCCCGCGGCGGCGGTAAAGATATACATAAGTTATTCGCTAGATAGCGGATGGCGCCTACCTTTTCGTCAATACTAATTTCTAACTGCTGTATATTCAGCATACTCACTCACAAAATTATGTCCATTAATATTCACTTTGCAACTTCCGCACATACTGGCTATGCACAAGCCATATGTGATTTGATTGAAACTGCTGCCAAACAGCGTGGCACAGGTATTGCAAAACGTGATCCCGAGTATATTAAAACTAAAATGAATAACGGTAACGCCGTTATTGCTTTAGATGGTGATCAACTTGCAGGTTTTTGCTATATCGAGATATGGGAAGAAAAAAAGTATGTAGCAAACTCTGGATTAATTGTTCATTCGGACTATCGTGGTCATGGGCTTGCGAAGGAAATCAAGTCGAAAGCATTTGAGCTTTCAAAAAAGAAATATCCAGAATCCAAGCTCTTTGGTATTACAACAAGCCTTCCTGTAATGAAAATCAATTCAGACCTAGGATATAGACCAGTAACATTTTCGGAGTTAACACAGGATGATACTTTTTGGAAAGGATGTCAAAGTTGCCCGAATTACGATATCCTGACACGCAATGAACGTAGGAATTGTTTGTGCACAGGAATGTTGTACGATCCGAAAAAACCAAACTTAAACTCAAAACCTGAACGAGAACGAAACATCAAGAAATTTTATCGTTGGGTTCAATTAAAGAAAGAAGCGTTTACTAAAGCGCTCAATAATTCCAAAGTATTTTTATCATGAAAAAAGTATTACTAGCATTTAGTGGTGGACTTGATACCAGTTACTGCGCTATACATCTAGCAAAAGATAAAGGCTATGAGGTTTGGACCGCTGCAGTAAATACTGGTGGTTTTGATGAAGCTGAACAGCAAGACCTTGCAAAGAAAGCAGTTGATTTAGGTATAAAAAACCATGTTTGTATTGATGTTGAAGAAGAATTCTATCAAAAGGGAATTAGGTTCTTAATTGCTGGGAATATTCTAAAAAATCATACATATCCACTTTCAGTTAGCGCCGAAAGAGTATTTCAAGCGATTGCAATTGCGGAATATGCAAAAGAAATAGGGGCAGATGCTATAGCTCATGGAAGTACAGGTGCAGGTAACGACCAAGTTCGCTTTGATTTAGTATTCAATGTTATTGCCCCAGAAATGGAAATAATCACTCCTATACGGGATCAAAAATTGAGCCGCGAAGATGAGGTTGAATATTTGAAAAGTCACGGAATTGATAAAGAGTGGGCAAAAGCCAAATATTCTATCAATCAAGGTTTATGGGGAACTTCAGTAGGTGGTGCAGAAACGTTAACTTCAAGCAAATATCTGCCAGAAGAAGCATGGCCAACATCTGTCACTAATAAAGATTCATTAGTTGTTGAACTTGGTTTCAATAAAGGAGAGCTAGTAGAAATTAATGATCAAAAATACTCTCCCGTTGATGCAATTAAAGAATTAAACAAGCTAGCATCTTCTTATGGAATAGGTCGTGATATACATGTCGGAGACACTATTATTGGTATTAAAGGACGTGTTGGGTTTGAAGCAGCAGCACCACTTATAATTATAAAAGCACATCAATTGTTAGAAAAGCATGTGCTTGGAAAGTGGCAATTATATTGGAAAGATCAACTTGGCGAATGGTATGGGATGCTCATGCATGAGGCTCAGTTCCTGGATCCAGTTATGCGTGATATAGAAGCTTTCCTTTTAAATACTCAATCGAATGTAACAGGAAAAGTATTTGTGAAATTGGAACCAAAAAGATTCGAACTTCAAGGAATTGACTCAAAATATGATTTAATGGCTTCAAAAAATGGACAATATGGTGAAATGAACCAAGGTTGGAGTGGTGAGGATGTAAAGGGATTTACTAAAATTTTGAGTAATGCCACACTCATTCATCAGGGAGTTCAGGATGATTAAAGTAGGAATTATAGGCGGAGCAGGTTACACAGCTGGGGAATTATTGAGAATTTTACTCAATCATCCAGAAGCTGAAATTGTTTCGATTATGAGTGGAAGTCATAATGGTGAACCTATATCAAAAGCACATCCAGATTTAGAAGGGGAAAGCGACTTAGTTTTTGGAGATAAACTAAATAAGAATGTAGATGTTGTTTTTCTGTGTACTGGACATGGAAAGTCGAAACAGGTATTAGATGAGGTTGAAGCTCCATCAACTGCGAAAATTATAGATTTAAGTGCAGATTTCAGAATTGCAAATGGTTCTCATAATTTTGTTTATGGTCTCCCAGAACTTAATCGAGATGAAGTCAAATCTGCCAAAAATATTGCAAATCCTGGGTGTTTTGCGACTTGTATTCAACTGTGTTTACTTCCTATGGCTTCGGCGAAATTGTTGAATCAAGATGTTCATATTTCAGCAATTACAGGGAGTACTGGAGCTGGTCAAAATCCTACTTCAACTACTCATTTCAGTTGGAGAAGCAACAACGCTTCTGTTTATAAAGCATTTTCTCATCAACATTTAGGTGAAATCAAGCAAAGCTTAGTTCAATTACAGAGTAACTTTGATAAAGCAGTAAATTTTATACCAATGCGTGGTGCCTTTACAAGAGGTATTCTTGCCGCTTGTTATCTCAAATCAGTAGCAAAAGAGCTAGAAGTTCTAGACTTATATAAAAGCTATTATCAAGATCACCCATTTGTCTATATATCTGATACTGAGCCAGATGTAAAGCGAGTTGTGAATACAAATAAAGCGCTACTTCATGTAAAAAAGGAAGGAGATCAGATTTTAATCGTTGGAGTGATTGATAATTTAGTAAAAGGCGCTTCAGGACAAGCAGTACAAAATATGAACTTGATGTTCGGACTTGAAGAAACTACCGGACTTCAATTAAAAGCATCAGCATTTTAAGATGAGTAGTCAAAACAATATTGCGATTATCGGAGCTGGAAATCTAGGCGTAGCTATAGCAAAAGGGTTTGCTGTTGATTTTGGAGCCTCAAATATCATTTTATCAAGAAGAAACGTAGCTCGACTCGATTCCTTAAAAGAGATAGGCTTCCAAATCACTTCTGATAATAAAGAAGCTGTTTCAAAATCTAAATACATCATTTTATGTGTACAACCAAAGCAATTAGAAGGCGTAATCAAGGAGCTTGAATCTGTCCTGGATGCAACTAGACATGTCTTAGTTTCTACAATTACAGGAGTTTCCCTCGAGCTGATACAAGATTATGTTAAAGATGAGTATGCAATTGTAAGAGCAATGCCTAATACAGCTGCAGCTATATCCGAATCAATGACCTGTATTTGTGGAAACAAATTAGCTGGGTCACATCTTCAAAAAGTTGAAGAAATGTTTAAGTCAGTTGGTGAGACACTGATAATTGAAGAACGACTAATGAAAGCTGCAACAGTCTTAGCAGCTTCGGGGATCGCTTTTTTTCTAAGATATATACGTGCAGCAACTCAAGGAGGAATAGAACTTGGATTTGAAGCTGAAGAAGCTCAAAAAATTGCAATGCAAACGGCACGAGGAGCGGCATCGTTACTTGTTGAGGGTAATGCGCATCCAGAAAAGGAAATCGATAAAGTAACAACTCCAATGGGGTGCACCATAGCGGGTTTAAATGAAATGGAGCACCAGGGTTTAAGCTCAGCTTTAATTAAAGGTATTGTTGCATCCTTTGAAAAAATTAACAGAATTACAGAATGAAACTGTTTGAAGTATATCCACTTTTTGATGTTGAGCCAGTAAAAGCAGAAGGTTGCTTCGTCTATGACAGTGAAGGAACCCAATATCTCGATTTTTACGGTGGTCATGCTGTTATTTCTATAGGTCATGGACATCCTCATTATGTGGAAAGAGTAACTGACCAATTAGGAAAGATTGGATTTTACTCAAATTCAGTTCCTATCCAAATTCAAAAAGACTTAGCTCATGCATTAGGAGAATCTAGCGGATATAAAGATTGGGATTTATTTCTATGTAACTCAGGCGCTGAAGCCATTGAGAATGCATTTAAAGTTGCCTCAACTTTCAACAATAGAAAGAAAATTCTAGCATTTGATGGAGCATTCCATGGTAGAACTTCTTTAGCTGTTGCCGCAACAGATAACCCCAATATTCTATTTCCTATAAATGAAGGGTCAGAAGTTATTCGTGTTGCTTTTGAGGATTTTGATAGTGTTGAAACTGAGCTTAAAAAAGAAGATGTATGTTGTGTAATTATTGAAGGGATACAAGGTGTAGGAGGAATTCATGAGCCAAGTCCTGACTTCCTAAAACATATTCGAAGGTTATGCGATGAAACTAAAACGGTTTTGATATTAGATGAAGTACAATCCGGATTTGGCAGAACTGGACTCTTTTTTGCTCATCAACATTCATCTGTGGAACCTGATATAATTACAATGGCTAAAGGGATGGGGAATGGATTTCCTGTTGGAGGAATTATTACTCATCCGAAATTTGAAGCTAAATTTGGGATGCTAGGAACTACTTTTGGAGGTAATCATCTAGCATGTGCTGCAGCAATTTCAGTATTGGAAGTAATCAAAGATGAAAAGCTCATCAAAAATGCTAATGTAATAGGGAAGTACTTGATTGAGCAGTTAAAGCAAATTCCAGAGATTAAGGAGATAAGAGGCAGGGGTTTGATGATTGGAATTGAATTCAACTTCCAAGTTGGTGATTTAAGAAAGCAGCTACTATATGAACAATATATTTTTACAGGATCATCTTCGAATAAGAATACCATTAGATTATTACCTCCCCTCAATATCACAAATAATGAAGTAGATATGTTTATAACTGCTTTGAAAGAGGTATTGATATGAACCATTTCCTGAATAGTAAAGATGTTCTAAGTTTACCCGATCTAATTGAAGAAGCTAAAGAAGTAAAGGCAAATCCATTTGCTTGGAAATCATTAGGTAAGAATAAGTCGATATGCTTATTGTTTTTGAATCCAAGTTTGCGAACAAGATTAAGCTCACAAAGAGCAGCTCAAAATCTAGGACTAGATGCGGTTGTTTTAGATGTAAATTCAGGAGGGTGGAAGCTTGAATTTGCAGATGGAATAATTATGAATGGAGATTCTGCTGAGCATATTAAAGAAGCAGCGGCAGTAATTGGTGCATATTTTGATATTGTAGCAATTCGTGCTTTTGCAGAATTAAAAAACCAAACAGAAGATTATTCCGAAAAAGTATTATCAGCATTTGTAAAATACTGTGGAGTTCCAGTAATAAATATGGAATCCTCTACAGGTCACCCATTACAAGCTCTTGCAGACCTAATTACAATTGAGCAGAATAAAAAAGTAACCAAGCCCAAAGTAGTCCTTTCTTGGGCTCCTCATCCAAGAGCACTTCCTCAAGCGGTTGCAAATTCTTTTGTAGAATGGATGAAAATTGCAGATGTAGATTTTACAATCACACATCCAAAAGGATATGAATTATCATCAGAATTTATGGGTGACTTAACTCCCGAATATGATCAAAAAAAAGCTTTTGATGGTGCTGATTTTGTGTATGCAAAAAATTGGAGTAGTTACTCTGAGTATGGAAAGATTCTAAGTAATGATCCAGAATGGATGATTTCAAATGATAAAATGAAAGTGACTAATGATGCGAAGTTTATGCATTGCCTTCCTGTTCGTAGAAATGTTGTAGTAGAAGATGTAGTACTTGACGGCCCAAATAGTCTTGTAATTGAGGAAGCCAAAAACCGAATCGTTTCAATGCAGACAGTTCTAAAAAAGA
Source organism: Balneolaceae bacterium (assembly GCA_965212165.1). Lineage (GTDB taxonomy): Bacteria > Bacteroidota > Rhodothermia > Balneolales > Balneolaceae > RHLJ01. Next base: position 1,158,748 of record OZ243096.1, read on the forward strand.
TTCTGGAGACTTTATAAAGTGGAATCAATAAAAGTGATAAAAATTGGTGGAAAAGTAGCAGAGAACGATGCAAGCTTAGATGCTTTTCTTAATGATTTTGTTGCTTTGGATGGCCAAAAAGTTCTTGTTCATGGCGGTGGTATTATTGCTACAAAGATTGGTGAAAAACTCGGTATAAAAACCACAATGATAGACGGGCGCCGTATTACAAATAAAGAAACACTGGAAGTAGCTACAATGGTTTACGGTGGGCTTATCAACAAAAAGATAGTTGCAAAGCTTCAAGCCTGTAATGTTAATGCTATTGGGTTAACCGGCGCTGACTTGAATCTTTTGAAATCAAGAAAAAGAGATCCTGAACCGATAGATTTTGGTTGGGTTGGAGATATTGAGGCGGTAAATAGAGAAGCACTGAAATCGCTAATTTATAAGGGTATAACACCAGTTTTAGCGCCTCTTACTCATGATGGTTTTGGTAATCTCTTGAATACTAATGCAGATTCCATAGCGTCGAAAGTAGCCCAAGAATTAGCAAATGAATTCGAAGTAGAGCTTCTGCTTTGCTTCGATATGCCAGGAATAATGAATGGCGAAAAAATTGTTTCAGAAATGAACTTACTACTCTACAGATATCTACAAGGTAATGGTATTGTTAATGATGGAATGATCCCAAAATTAGACTTGGGATTTGAAGCATTAAATAATAGAGTAAAAAATGTATTTATTAAGAGCTTCAAAGAGTTGAATGATAGAAAGTCTGGAACAAGGCTAACAAAATGACTAATACAAACGAAATATCTGCTAAGGCTATAGAATTTTTAAAACAGCTTATTTCTATTCAATCCTATAGCAAGGAAGAAGACAAAACAGCGGATTTAATAGCAGATTATTTAAACGATCATGGTTTTAAAACGCATAGAAAAATAAACAATGTTTGGACGTGGGCTCATAAAAGAGATGAATCTAAACCTACGTTATTACTTAATTCACATCATGATACCGTAAGGGCTTCATCTAAGTGGACCCATGATCCATTCAGCCCAACTGTAGTAGGTGATAAGTTGATTGGCTTAGGTAGTAATGATGCTGGAGGCCCTTTAGTAAGTTTACTTCATGTTTTTTTAGAACTTTCAAAAAGTGAACAGCCATATAATTTAGTTTTTTTGGCTTCAGCTGAAGAGGAAACATCAGGGAAACAAGGTGTACCTATTGTATTGGACGAGATAGGAACTATTGATGTTGGTGTAGTAGGAGAACCAACTTCAATGGATATGGCGATAGCTGAGAGGGGACTATTAGTACTAGATTGCATTGCTCATGGCCAAAGTGGACATGCTGCACGTGGAGAAGGTGAAAATGCGATCTATAAAGCAATGAATGATATCGAGTGGTTTAAAAGCTACGATTTTGAACGAAAATCTGATGTACTTGGAAAAATTAACATGACGGTTACCATGATTGAAGCGGGTAGTCAGCATAATGTAGTACCAGATGAGTGTAGATTTGTCGTAGATGTTCGTCCAAATGAGCATTACTCGAATGAGGAAGTACTTAATGTTATTCGAAAACATGTAGAATGTGATGTTAACCCTAGATCATTAAACCTAAATGCATCTGGTATTACATTAGATCGTCCAATAGTACAAAAAGGTAAAGAACTGGGAATCAGAACCTATGGATCACAAACAATGTCTGACCAGGTACACATGCCATTTCCTTGTATAAAAATGGGACCAGGTGACACTCGAAGGTCACATACTGCGGATGAGTTTATTTATATTACTGAGATTGAAAAAGGAATAGAGATTTATTTAGAGCTTTTAAATGGACTGGAAATCAATGGCTAAAAAACTGTGGGAAAAAGGAATTGAAACGGATGCTTTTATAGAGGCATTTACAGTAGGGAAAGATAGAGAGCTTGACCTTGAATTGGCAAAATATGATGTAGAAGGGACTATAGCTCATATTACTATGCTTGAATCAGTTGGACTTTTGGAAAAAGATGAGCTCAAGTTATTGACAAATGAGCTAAATAAAATACGTATTGAAATTATTGAGCCCGGTGACTTCAAAATCGAAGAAGGGGTTGAGGATGTGCATTCACAGATTGAGTTAATGCTTACTAGAAAGCTAGGTGATATTGGAAAAAAGGTGCATTCAGGACGATCTAGAAATGATCAAGTTTTGGTTGATATAAAGCTATTTCTAAGAGCTGAAATAATTGAGATAACCTCATTAACTCAAAAGTTGTTTAATACTCTTATTGAGAAAAGTGAGGAGAATAAAGAGATATTATTACCTGGTTACACTCATACACAAGCTGCAATGCCTTCTAGTTTTGGATTGTGGTTTGGTGCGTTTGCTGAAAGCTTAGTAGATGACCTTGTGTTAACTCAAGCTGCTTATACTATCGTTAATCAAAACCCTTTAGGGTCAGCAGCTGGATATGGTTCTTCTTTTCCCTTAAATAGAACGCTTACAACAGAGTTACTTGGTTTCGGAGATATGAATACAAATGTGGTATATGCTCAAATGGGAAGAGGAAAAGCTGAGCAAACTATGAGTTATGCAATGGCTGGATTAGCAGGAACCTTAAATAAGCTAGCGTCTGATATTTGTTTATACAATTCTCAGAATTTTGCCTTTCTCAAGTTACCTGATGAATTAACTACAGGTTCGAGCATTATGCCCCATAAAAAGAACCCAGATGTTTTTGAGTTGATAAGAGCTAAAACTAATATTTTAAGATCTCTTCCTACCACTATCTCCACATTAACAGCAAACTTGACCTCAGGATATCACCGTGATTTCCAACTACTGAAAGAAGTATTATTTCCAGCTATAAAGGAATTAAAGGATTGTCTATTTATTACTGACTATTCAGTAAGTAAAATAACAGTGAGGGAAGATATTCTAGGTGATCCAAAATATAGACTTATTTTCTCGGTTGAAGCAGTGAATGAGTTAGTTCTAAATGGTGTGCCATTTAGAGATGCTTACCTACAAGTAGGTAAGCAAATACAAGATGGAAGTTTTCAGGCGCCTACAGAACTTAAACACACTCATGAAGGGAGTATAGGTAATCTTGGCAATAACAAGATTAAAGCTAGAATGAAAGTAATCATGCAGAGTTTTTAGGATCAAAGAAACAATCCGCTTTCAAAAGTTCTACTTTTTATTACATTGAGCTAGCTCAAATTAACTTCATTACAAAATTTCAGAGATTTACTATGCCTAATTATTTAAAAAGAATAACGCTAATTCTGTGCCCACTCCTTTTTTTTACAATTTCAGTAAATGCACAAGTTTACTCCGAAGAACAGATTGAAGCACTCAAAGAAGAAGCTTCTCAGATGGTGCAAGATAGACACAAGCAGAGTCAGGTAATGGTTGATAAGATTTTTAGCTTCGCAGAGCTCGGATTCCAGGAAGTGGAGTCTTCGAAGTATCTTACTGCTATTCTTGAAGAAAATGGATTTGAAATCGAATATGGAGTTTCTGGAATACCTACTGCTTGGTTTGCAAAATGGGGTGATGGGAAACCAGTAATTGCACTTGGTAGTGATGTTGATGGTATACCTAAAGCATCACAGAAACCTGGAGTTGCTTATCATGATCCAATTGTAGAGGGTGCACCTGGTCATGGAGAAGGTCACAACTCTGGAATTCCACTAAATATTACTTCAGCGATTGTAGTTAAAGAAATAATGGAAAGAGAAGGTATTCAAGGAACTTTAGTTCTTTGGCCAGGAATAGCAGAAGAACTGGTAGCCTCAAAGGCGTACTACACAAGAGATGGACTCTTTGATGACGTAGATATAAGTATTTTTACACATGTTAGTAATCGTCTTGGAGTTAGTTATGGTCAAGCACCAGGAACGGGATTAATTTCAGTTGAATACACTTTTAAAGGAGAATCTGCGCATTCAGCTGGGTCACCTTGGAGAGGAAGAAGTGCACTAGATGCTGCAGAATTGATGAACGTTGGTTGGAACTATAAACGAGAGCATTTGCATCCCCTTACCAGATCGCACTCAATCATAACGAATGGAGGAGACCAGCCTAATGTAGTTCCATCAGAAGCATCTATTTGGTTTTATCTAAGAGATATAACCTATGAAGGAATAATGGATTTGTATGGGTATGCAAATAATATCGCAGAAGGAGCAGCTTTAATGACCGACACCGAGGTTTCTTCAAAGATAATTGGAACTGCATGGCCACGTCATTTTAATAAAGTAGTAGCGGAAACTATGTTTGAAAATATACGAGAAGTCGGATTACCAGAATGGAGTGATGACGATCAAATGTTAGCAAAAGCAGTACAGAAAGAAGTCGGTTCTGAGGAAATAGGTTTAATAATGGAATTGGATACCATTGGTGTTCCATTAACGATTCCCAGAAGTGGAGGATCGGATGATATTGGTGATATTTCTTGGAAAGTCCCAACAGTTACTCTACGGTTCCCATCAAATATTCCTGGTTTACAAGGGCATCACTGGTCAAATGCAATATCGATGGCAACCCCAATTGCTCATAAAGGAGTTACTGCCGGCGCAAAAGTTGGAGCTATGACTATACTTGATTTCTTATTAAAGCCAGATTTAATTGAAAAAGCTTGGTCTTATTACAATGATATTCAGACTAAAGAAACAACGTATAAGCCAATGATTTCAATTAAAGATAAACCAGCTACCTACTTGAATACTGATATCATGAATGAGTTTAGGCCACTTCTAGAACAGTATTATTTTGATGAGACTAAGTATGAAACATATCTAGATCAGTTAGGTATTAGTTACCCAACTATCAAGAAAGATTAGGTTTGTTTCAAGATGAAGTTAGAAGATAAATCTATTTATTTGTTGATAAGCTTTTAATAACAAATCATATATCATGAAAAAATTTAATCCAATATTAGTGGTGGCATTATTTGCCGCAACTACTTTATTCACACTTGCAATTGATAAAGAACCTGTTGAAAAAAAAGGATATGAGTATTTGAGTCAAACTTTAGATAACTCAAAGTCTTTTACTCTCGAAGTTCTTGAAGGTATGCCTGATGAGAGTTATTCATTTAAGCCAGGTGATGAAATGAGAACATTTGGTGAGCAAGCGTTTCATATTGCTTATAGTTTAGAATGGTTTAATGCTAGGTTGAAAGGTGAGCAAATTGCATGGGAACCTGGCGATGAATCTAGAATGAATAAAGAAGAGTTAGTTGCATATACCATTGAGCAATTTGATGCATTTATCGACATTGTAAATAATGCTGAAGAAGATGGTCAGATTACAGCTGGAATAATGGGTGTACTTAGACATAACTCACACCATCGCGGGCAGATGGTTGCGTATTATCGAGCCAACGGAATGGCTCCGCCAGCTTATAAATAATAATAATTAAAAAGCCGAGTGTTCTAGCTTGGCTTTTATTATCTAGCAAGTTTAGCACGCCAATTAGTTAACTCTTGAAAAGCTGGTATCATTCGACTTCCATACCAACTAAACCACTCACCATTTACTAGTAGTATCTTTGAGGTTGGAAGTGAGCTTTTTAATTCACTTATATGTTTCTCCTTAAATGGATAGGGCTCACTACTCAAAAGTATTATATCAGGAGAAATATTAACCAACTCTTCAAGGTTTGTTTCTGGATATCGAGTTTGATTTTCATACACATTTAATAATCTAAAGCGCTTCATTACATCATGTATGTATGTATCATTTCCAATAGTCATCCAAGGATCTTTCCATATAAAATAAGCAGTTCTTAAAGAATCATAGGAGTTTGGAAAAGGGAGTAAGCTTTTAACCTCATCAATTATTTCATTTGCTTTTGCTTCAACTCCTAACAGAATCCCAAGGTTTTTAATCCAATGAAATGCTTTATCAATTGTATCAATCTCAGTAACTATTACTTTAGAATATTTAGATAACTCTTCAAGGTCTTCCTTACGATTTTCTTCTTTGTTAGCTATAATAAGGTCTGGTTTTAAGGAAAGAATTTTTTCAATATTTGGATTTTTAGTTCCCCCTATTACAGTGATTTTTGAGGTTTCCATTATAGGATGAATACAGAATTTAGTTCGTCCGATTAAAATAGAATTCAAGCCAAAAGTAATTAGCAATTCTGTCAGACTTGGAACAAGGCAAATAATTCTTTTGTATGGCATGGAATAAGATAATATTCTTAAGCGAATGAACAGCCATAAATTAAAGTCACAATGGAATTAGGCCTTTATACCTTTGCAGAAAATACCCCCAATCCTGAAACTGGAATAATTCTTCATCCTTCCGAACGCTTAGCAAATTTGATGGAAGAAATTGAATTAGCTGATCAAGCAGGACTTGATGTCTTTGCAATTGGGGAGCATCATAGGGAAGAATATGTATCTTCATCTCCGACAACTATTTTGGCAGCTGCAGCTTCAAAAACTAAAAATATAAAATTGAGTAGCTCGGTTACAGTGTTAGGTTCTGAAGATCCAGTAAGAGTATACCAGCAGTTCGCAACATTGGATTTACTTTCAAAAGGAAGGGCAGAAATCATAGTAGGTAGAGGCTCATTCATTGAATCTTTCCCTCTATTTGGATACGATTTGCAAAATTACGAAGAACTATTTGAGGAAAAGCTTGAGCTTTTATTAAAGCTTCGGGAAAGTGAAAAGGTGACATGGGAGGGGAAATACCGTTCTTCGATCGATAATTTAGGAATTTACCCACAGCCATATCAAGAAAAAATCCCAGTTTGGAGAGGAGTTGGGGGAACCCCAAAGTCTGCATATATAACCGGCGCTTTAGGTTTACCGATGGCAATTGCAATAATTGGAGGATATCCAGCTCAATTCAAGCAAATGGCTGACTTACATGTACGAGGAGCGTTAGAGCATGGTCAGGTAAAGCAAAAAGTAAGCATTAATTCGCATGGATTTATTGGAGAGACTTCGAAAGAAGCTTCAGATATTGCTTTTCCAGCTTTTAAGCAAGTTATGGATAAAATCGGGAGGGAAAGAGGTTGGTCCCCAATGCAAAGAAATCAATTTGATTCTTCAACTACATTAGAAGGCGCGAATTTTGTAGGAAGCCCACAGGAAGTGATCGACAAGATCATGTATCAATATGAGATATTCAATCACGACCGGTTTTTAATGCAGATGACGGTAGGAAGTATTCCTCATTCCAAAGTAATGAAGTCGATTGAGCTTTTTGCTACGGATGTAGCCCCTATTATAAAAAAAGAGACTGGAAATTAAGTGACTGCTTAAAAAAACTGTTTAAGCAAAGCTTCAGATTGGCTTACATAATTTGCACCGAAAAGATTAGCATGAACTAATACTGGATATAAATTACATAGCTTAATTCGCTCTTCTACACCCTTCTCTAATGGGTATGCTTCATTGTATCCGTTGTAAAAATCTTCATCAAACCCACCAAATAAGCGAGACATGGCAATATCCATTTCTCTATGACCAAAGTATACAGCAGGGTCAAAAATACAAGCCTTGCCTTCTGTATTGAATAGATAATTACCTCCCCATAGGTCTCCATGAAGTAATGCAGGAGGCTCTTCCGGAAAAACTATATATGTGTAGTTGAAAGCTCTCTCAAATATTGAATGATATTTTGAATCAATTTTACCTGAATCTATTGCTAGCTTAACTTGAGGCTCTAGGCGTTCTCGAATAAAGAATTCTAACCAATCAGGATGATATTTATTTTCTTGGTGAAGTCGACCGATATAATTCGAATGATCAAGCCCAAAAAGTTCGTTCGTTTTTCTATGAAGTTTTGCGAGTTGAACCCCAAAATCAAACGAGGAGCCGGTATTTGACTCCTCAATATATTCGAGGAGAAGGAAGTCATCACTGAAAAGAAACACATTTGGTATTATTAGATCAGTAAGTGCTGAATCGAGCAATTCTAGACCTTGAGCCTCTCTATCAAACATATCTTTTGGAGTATTCTGATTCCACTTTAGGAAGAATAGATCACCAGAATCAGTCTCAATTTTTGCTGCCTGATTAATATCTCCACCATGAAGAGATTGTTGAGAAGTAATTTTTACCTCAAGTGCAGTCTCAATTGCCAGCTTAATGGATTCAGGAATCATAATTGGATTGAGGATTGAGTTTTTTGAGTATTGAAATTTTAGAGATGCTCATTTCTCATAACTAAAAACACAAGACTTTTTATATTTCACCAAAAATTACGATGGTATTGTGCCCACCAAAACCGAAAGTATCGCTCATAACATATTTTACATTTCGTTTTTTGGGCTCATTAATAACAATGTCTAAACCTTCGCTTGCTGGGTCAATTTCAGTTACATTAATTGTTGGCGGGATTATATTATGCTCCATAGCTTTAATCCCAGCAATAGCCTCAATTGCACCAGCGGCTCCTAGTAAATGTCCTGTCATCGACTTAGTTGCGCTTATGCTAGGAGAAGCGCCAGAATTACCAATAACAGCTTTTATTGCTTTCAATTCACTGATGTCTCCAACTGGTGTACTTGTAGCATGTGCGTTTATATAATCGATATCTGAAATTGTAAGTTGAGCTTCCTCTAATGCAAGATTGATAGCATTTCTAGCTCCCAAGCCCTCTGGATGAGTAGCAGAAAGGTGATAAGCATCTGCAGTGCTAGCAGCACCTAACACTTCACAAATGATATTTGCACCACGAGCCTTTGCATGTTCATATTCTTCTAAAATCAAAGCACCAGCTCCTTCTCCCATAACAAAGCCATCTCTTGAAGTATCAAATGGTCTAGAGGCAGTTTCCGGAGAATCATTATTTGTAGAAAGAGCTTTCATTGCTGAGAAACCACCAACTGATGCATTTGTAATTGCAGCTTCTGAACCACCACTAACAATAATGTCTGCTTTACCAAGACGGATGTAATTAAAAGCATCCATAATTGCATTATTTGAAGATGCACAAGCAGAAGTGACAGTGTGATTAATACCCATAAACCCAAATTTAATAGCAACTATCCCAGAAGCCATATTTGGGATAGTTTTAGGGATATAATAAGGACTAAATCTAGGAACCTTATTTCGTTCAACATAATCCATAAGTTCAAGTTCGAATGTCTCAAATCCACCTACACCAGTACCCCAAATAACACCAGCTCTCTCCTTATTAATACTATCTAAATCAATACCTGAATGTTCTATGGCTTGTAAACTTGTATACAAAGCATAAACAACATAAGGATCATTCTTTCGAACTTCATTTCTATGCAATGTATCGGTAGGCTCAAAATTTTTAAGTTCACATGCGAAATGTGTTTTAAACAGTTGAGCATCAAATTTTGTGATTGGTCCTGCGCCACTTTTTCCTTTTAATAATGAATCCCAAAAGTCATTTACGGTATTTCCAATTGGGGTGATTGCGCCTAATCCTGTGATTACTACTCTTTTCATAAATACTTATTAGTAAGTAAAAACTTACGTTATGATTTGTTCTAAAATTGAATTCTTTATTTCCGTGAAGTCATTACTTCCGGTTATTCTTGCAAGCTGTGTTCCAGCGCACATATTGGTTAGTATCTTAAGTGCTTCTATTCTTGCAGGTGCACTAAAGGTAAGAAGTTTTTTTTGCTTTCCGTTATCCAATGTATTTGTAATCCATGAGAGTACATTCTCCGTAAACTCAGTTACTTTTAACTGTACATTATCGTCCATTGAGTTCCAATCTGTTGCAAAAGAACCTATTACGCAAAGCTTTCCGCTTACTTGAATTGAAGCGTAAAAATTCAGAAACATTTTAATCTGATCAGCTTCATTCTTTATAGATGCTTTTTCTGCAAAGCGATTAAAGCTATCTGTGTGCCAGTCTACTACAGCTTCAGCAAGGTCAGGTTTTGTAGGAAAGTGATAATGAATTGCAGCATTTTTAACATTTATTTGTTTGGAAATGTCTGCATAACTGAAGGCGTTATAACCATCTTTACGAATGAGTTCATCTCCAAGTAAAACGATAGTTTCTTTAGTTGAAGCCATATGTATTAACTTATTAGTTAGTCAACATAATACTTATATACTAATAAGTAGTCAATAAATGATTAGAGGTTTTAACTCGGCTAGTAGTGCATCACAACTTCGTTCTACCATTTGGTATACATTTTCAAACCCCATTTCGCCACCATAATAGGGGTCTGGAACATTCTTATCGCCGGGACTAGGGTCAAAGACGCGCATTAATTTCACTTTATCTATAAATCGATCTCGTTTATCAATCTCTTTTATGTTAAACAAGTTGTTTGAATCCATGGCTAAAATGAGATCAAAATCCTCTAAATCAGCATACTCAAATCGTCTAGCAATTGAAGGCAAGTGTACGCCATGTTTATTAGCAGTTTCTTGACTTCTTCTATCAGCTCGTTCTCCAGTATGGTAGGCAGCCGTACCTGCTGAATCAATATAGAAATAGGATTCTAAACCAGCTTCTTTAACTTTATGGATAAATATTCCTTCTGCTGTTGGGCTCCTACAAATATTTCCAAGGCACACAAATACAAGTTTGTAGGGATTATCTTTCGTAATAGAGCGTAAATAACTATCCATAATATTTTAGATTTTTGATAAGGTATTAGAAAATGTATTGTAATCCATAATTTGAAACCACAGATTTCAATTTTAATGGATTAAAAATTTTGAACGAACTTATCATAAGCTTTTCTATAAGAATCCTTATATTTGTTGCTTACTATAATTTGCCGGACAATGAAGTTTTATGCCCAAAAAGTTTAAAGAAGTAAAGCAGCTTAATTATCCCAACGCTGAAGTTGAGATTTTGAAGTGGTGGAATGAGAATCATATTTTCAAGAAGAGTCTACAAAGTAGAGAGGATGGGATTCCGTTTACGTTTTTTGAAGGGCCACCTACTGCAAATGGAAAGCCAGGGATTCATCATGTGATGGGACGAACGGTAAAGGATTTATTTTGTCGATATAAAACCTTAAAAGGTTTTAAAGTGGATAGGAAAGCAGGTTGGGATACACATGGCCTACCCGTAGAAATTGAAGTTGAGAAAGCACTTGGATTAGAAGGTCGCTCTCAAGTAGAAGAATATGGTGTAGCAGAATACAATGCTAAATGTCGAGAAAGTGTACTCAAATACAAAGATCTCTGGGATGATTTGACTTCTCGAATGGGGTATTGGGTGGATCAAGATAACCCATATATCACTTTTGAAAATAATTACATTGAATCAGTTTGGTGGGCATTGCATAGACTTTTCGAAAAAGGATTAGTGTACAAAGGCTACAAAATTCAATGGTATTCACCTGGTAGTGGAACCGTATTGTCTTCTCATGAAGTAAGTTTAGGATATAAGGAAACTCAAGATCCTTCAATTTATGTGAAATTTAAAGCTCATGGTCATGAAAATACATTCTATTTAGCTTGGACAACTACTCCTTGGACGACCATTTCGAACATGGCTCTCACTATCAATCCAAAACTAGATTACGTAAAAGTTGCGCACAATAATGAGAACTTTATTGTAGCAAAAGGGACAGAAGAAAGAGTTTTCGGCGAAGAATTCATTCATATTGAAGATTATACAGGAGTTAGCCTTTTAGGAAAAACTTACGATCCGATATTTGATTACGCTAAGAAAGATCATAGTACTTCAAATGCATGGAAAATAATTCCAGCTGATTATGTAACTACAGAAGATGGGACAGGTGTTGTTCATACTGCTCCCGCATATGGTGCTGATGATTTTGATTCTTGTCAAAAAGCTGGCATTCCTATGTTTAATCCAATTGATAGGGAAGGTCGATTTACTGATGAAGTTCCTGAGTTTGAGGGGCAGTGGTTCAAAGAAGCAGATAAAGAAATTGCACGTGCTATAAAGGATGCGGGTTTGATGTTTCGTCATGAAACTTATGTGCACAATTACCCTTTCGATTGGAGAAAAGGGACTCCTTTAATGAGTTACCCTGTTGAATCTTGGTTTATAAAAACCACTCAACTTAAAGATCGAATGGTTGAATTGAATAAGACCATTAACTGGAAACCAGAAAGTACTGGAACCGGAAGGTTTGGTACCTGGCTAGAAAATAATGTGGATTGGGCAATATCCCGTCAGCGCTATTGGGGAACACCAATTCCGATATGGCAAAGTGATAAAGATCCAGAATATGTTGAATGTATTGGAAGTCTAGAAGAACTCCGTAAAAAAGCTGGAATTCCAGAGGATCAAGAAATTGATCTTCATAGGCCATATATAGATGAAATTACATGGGAAGGTCCAGATGGATCTACAATGCGTAGAATCCCAGATCTTTTAGATGTTTGGTTCGATTCTGGATCAATGCCTTTTGCCCAATGGCATTATCCTTTCGATAACGATCATGAATTTAGCTACAACTTCCCAGCCGACTTTATTGCAGAAGGTGTAGATCAAACAAGAGGTTGGTTCTATACGCTACACGCTTTAGGAACTATGCTATTTGATCAAGTTGCATTTAAAAATGTAGTTTCAAATGGATTAGTGCTCGATGAAAAGGGCGAGAAGATGAGTAAGTCGAAAGGAAATACAGTAGATCCATTCGAAGTTATAAAGGAATTTGGAGCCGATTCTGTACGATGGTACATGATGAGCAATTCAGCTCCTTGGGATAATCTAAAATTTAGTCTAGATGGCTTAGGTGAGGTTCAAAGGAAGTTTTTTGGGACTTTGGTCAATACGTATTCATTTTTTGCACTTTATGCGAATATTGATGGTTTCACATATTCAGGTAATCAGATTCCAATACCAGATCGTCCTGAAATAGATCAATGGATAATTTCTAGACTGAATACAACCATAAAAATGGTTGAAGAATATTTTGAAGCTTATGAGCCTACAAAGGCAGCCAGAGAAATGGAAACTTTTGTAGAGGAATTAAGTAATTGGTATGTGAGAAGGAATCGTCGCCGTTTCTGGAAATCAGGAACTACACTTGATAAAACAGCAGCATATCAAACACTTTATGAGTGTTTGAAGAGTATGAGTCAGCTGATAAGCCCGATTGCACCTTTTGTGGGAGAATGGTTATATCAAAGATTAAATGAAGTTTCAGAATTAGATGAGGAGTCCGTTCATTTATCGTTTTTTCCAACAGTAGAAGAAACTGCCATTTTCAAAAATCTTGAACATAAAATGGATATGGCTAGACTGATATCTTCAATTGTGCTTAGGATCAGAAACCAAATTGACATAAATGTCCGTCAACCATTGGCTAGAATTATCCTTCCAATTAAAGATGAAGGGGAGCGTCAAGCAATTCTTTCAGTCAAAGATATTATTTTAGAAGAAGTAAACGTTAAAGATATTCAATTTGTGGATGATGACTCTGGAATTGTTCATAAAAGTGCAAAACCTAATTACCCTGTTTTAGGAAAAAAGTTAGGTGCTAAGATGAAAGATGTCGCATCAAAAGTTAGTAAGCTAAAAACAGATGAAATCACTAAATTTGAGCGTGAAGGATTTATCGATATAGAACTAGAAAGTAATGATACAATTAGACTTGACAGCGAAAGTCTTGAAATAATAAGAACAGGATTAGAAGGTTGGCAGGTTGAAACCGAGCGTGGATTAAGCGTTGCTGTAGACACTGAAATGAGTGTCGAATTAATACAGGAAGGTATGTCCAGAGAGTTTATCAATCGTGTTCAAAACATGCGAAAAGAAGCAGATTTTGAAGTAACAGATCGAATAATAATTGGATTAACTGCTGCTGATGATTTGAAAGAAGCAGTAGTTTCGATGAGTGAATACATTAAACAAGAAACATTAGCTGAAGAACTTCAGCTTATTGATCTTGAAGTATCGGATTTTATTAAAACTTGGGAAATTGGTGACAGTGAATGCACCATTTCAATAAGAAGAACAGTTAATTCATAAGTAAAAGACAATGGCTAAAAAAGCTGAAAAAACTGACAAAAGAGTATCTCCTTATAATGATGAAGAGCTAGAATATTTTAGACAAATTATTCTGAAAAAAAGAGATGATGCGGAAGATGAACTTAATACTTTACAAAAATCTCTAAGAGAGAGCATGGAGAATGCATCTGATGAGTCTGCGTACTCATTTCATATGGCAGATGCAGGTACAGATGCTCAAGAGCGAGAAAAAACGTACATGCTATTTAATCGTACACGGAAATTCGTGAAATACCTTGATGACGCGATAAGCCGTATCGATAATAAAACATATGGTTTATGTAAGGTTACTGGAAATAAGATCTCAAAAGGTAGATTGGAAGCAGTACCGCATACTCAATTAAGTATTGATGCGAAACTAAAACGCCGTTAATTCTCTAAGTTTGACTTCTAAAAAACTACTAGCTTTATTTATTCCTGCTGTTATTGTTGTGGCCATCGATCAATTTACTAAGTGGATAATCAGGACTTCTCCTGAATTTCATAGGTATGAAATCATTGATGGCTGGTTAGCTTTCTATTATACCCAAAATGATGGCATGGCAATGGGGATTGATATATTTCCCACTCCTGTGATTAGCTTAATATCAATAGTCGCGACTATTGGTATACTAGCGTATCTAATTTATACCATGGATAAAGCACCATTTGGTTACCTCATTTTTATGGGATTAGTAATTGGTGGGGCACTTGGTAATATTACTGATCGTTTAATTATGGGATTTATTGAAGGATATGGCGGTTTATTAGACGGTCATGTTGTTGATTTTATATATTTCAAACTTGAATTATTTGACCGACCAGTCTTTCCATATATTTTTAATGTAGCTGATATCGCCATCTCAGTATCTATAATTTCGTTACTAATCTTCAATAAAAAACTCATGCCTCATGAGCATGAGGAAGAAGTATCTGATAGTGAGTTAGAATCGTTAAATACTACCGAAATCATTGATTCTGACGAAAAGAAGTAGGAATATTCTCTACTTTTCCAGAGAAGAATTATTTTTTTGGGCGAAAATATCTAGATCGTTTTCAAAAGTTACCTGGTCAACAATTTCTAAACCAAAACTTTTGATACCAATTCTTTTAACTGGATTATTAGTAAGGAGTTTTAATTTTCGAATTCCCAAAGCACGAAGTATTTGAGCTCCAACTCCATAATCGCGTGAATCACTTTTCTTTGGATTATTGTCGATCTCTTCTTCTTGTTGTGCTACTCTTCCTTCTTGCATAGCTTTTAGTGTACGAAGCTGATTTACTAGCACAGAACCCCTTTGATTACGGTTCATGTAAAGTACAACACCTTTTCCTTCTCTTTCGACTTGGAGCATAGCCTGATGAAGTTGTTCGCTTGTATCAGAATTTCTAGCTCCAAAAATATCTCCAATTAAATCAGATGAATGTACCCGAGTCAAAACGGGCTCACCTTTTGTCCAAGAACCTTTTGTTAATGCAAGATGGATATCACCAGTTAGGGTTTCTTCAAAAGCATGAAGGTTGAAATCGCCATACATAGTTGGCATATTTACATCCATTACTTCTTTTACTAGACTCTCATTCTCATTTCTGTAAGCAATGAGTTCTTTAATAGTGATAAACTTCATGCCAAAGTCTTTGGCCATTTTAGCTAGATCAGGAACACGGGCCATTTCACCACTATCGAGCATAATTTCACAAATAATGCCTACAGGTTTAAGTCCTGCTAATCGAGCTAAATCTATCGCAGCTTCTGTGTGTCCTGCGCGTCGAAGTACACCACCCTCAGCAGCGATTAATGGGAAAACGTGACCTGGGCGTCTAAAATCTCCTGGCTTAGTTTCGTCATTTGTCATCTCACGGATCGTATTTGCACGGTCAGCTGCAGATATGCCAGTAGTTGTTTGACGTTTATGATCAATTGAAATAGTGAAGTTTGCTTCATCAGGGTCTGCACCTTCAACTACCATATTGTTCAAGTTGAATCTTTGAGCAACTTCTTTAGTGATTGGAGCACAAACTAAACCACGACCGTGGGTGACCATAAAGTTGATCGCTTCAGTTGTAACATTCTCAGCTGCCATGAGAAAATCACCTTCGTTTTCCCGATCTTCATCATCTACAACGATGATCATTTTGCCATTTTTAATATCCTCGATGGCCTCGGGAATGGTATTGAAGCGAATTTCTTCCAACTTATTTTTTCTCTGAGTCTTTCTTTTCAGGTTTATTCGGATTTACATCTGTGATTGCAGATTTTAAGAAACGAATTTTTACGTTGCTTCCAACTTCAACTAATACAGAATCGTCTTCAATAGCATTCAAGATACCAATGATACCAGATGAGGTAACTACTTTGTCACCTTTCTTCATTTCATTAACTTTTCGGGTAATTTCTTTCTGTCTTTGACTTTGAGGACGAATGATGAAGAAATAAAATACGAGGAAAATCCCACCAAGGAATACAAGGTTGATGATTCCACCATTTGGGTCACCACTTGGACTACCCATAAACAAAAGAGATAAATTTGTCATAGTTGATTAGTATAATTTCGAATTTGATTAAGCGTAAAAAGATAAGGTAAAAACTAATGAACATCGAACATTGAACAAGGAACTTTAAAATGATTTTAGAAAGCCAATTACATCTCTTTAACTACAATAATAACAGCCCATGGTCTGTGTGCAGAGAAATATCCAACGCCGTTTTTAATATTAGTTGGATGATTAACAGGCTCATTAGCAAGTGAAGAAAGAATTCCACCTGATCGCTTTCTTGCTTCAAGAAAGTTAAAATATCCTTCACTTACATTTGTAATTACTACTAAAGCTGAATCTATACTTGATGTAAATTCAATGACATCATCTTTTCTAATTACTCCATTTTCAGCACCACGATCAGTCAAAAGTTGCTCATATATTAAGAAGCCTCCATCTGAGAAGAATAGATCATTCTGAATTGAGTCGGTTCGAGAAGTATCTGGATCAGTAAACTGATAGGCTTGAACTACATAGAAGTTTTCACCAATAGGATCTAGGATATTATATGAGAAATCAGTTAAAAAATTTAGACTCGTATCTCTTCTAGAGACTATAATCGAATCAACTTCTACCTGTGGTAAAAGTAAGCTTTCGGCAGATATAGTTTCTGATGTTGTGGAGTCAAAAACAGTCAATTTCATGAGCTGGAAATCTTCAAATCTCTGAAGTTGAGTACCATAAAGCCCTTGAATATCAAAGACAGATTCCAAAGTATCTATAAAGCCTTCATATTCTAAAGTAACAAATGCATGGTCTAATAATAGTCGATTTAATGCATCTTGAGTTAGATCATTAGCGTCTTCAACAGATAATGCAGAAAAACTTCTAGATAGCGCAACAAACATTGTTTCAGAGGGGCCAATTAAAGAAGAAACTGCAATCTGTTGCTCAGCAGGGTCAACAGAGATTGGGAGGTTTTCAATCGAACAAGAGGTAGAAAACCAACTAAAAACATAAATAAATAGTATAAATTTTTGCGAACGGAGTATAGAAGTTCTTGAAAATCTATTTGTGAGTTTTAACAAATGAGGCAGTAATAGTTTACTCATAAACGGAACACCTATGTTTTTTAAAAAACTCATTTCGATGAAAAATTAAAATTATAGGCAATGGATGGTATGAAGCCAAATAAACCTTGTTGTACGTATTCGTAATTGACTCCATTACTCTGAATATCTACACGAAATGGAGCTGCACGGTTATAAAAATTATAAGCACCAATATGCCATTCTCCACCAAAACGTCTTTTTCCTCTTGGTTTCAAAATAAAGTTGATATCCAGTCTATGTGATGAACTGAGTTGAGTTCCATTTCTTGATCCATAAATTGGAATAAGTTCAATTTCTGTAAAAGAAGCATTAGGCATTAAAAACTGACCCGTTTGAGGAGTAAACCACGCTCCAGACTGAAAACTCCAAACGGCAGAGAAAGTAACTCGATCATTTAGTTCGATCATTGTTACTAGATTTGCTACATGTCTACGATCAAATTTGGCTGGATATGTGTTTCCATTATTTAAGTCATCAAAATTCCGAGATGTTTTAGAAAGAGAATATGAAACCCAACCTGTAAACGAGCCATATTTTTTCCTAAGTAAGAATTCTATACCAAAAGAATCACCTTTGCCAGCAATCAACTCTCTTTCAAAATTGTCATTGAGAATTAGACTAGCACCTTCTCGGTATTCAATCAAATTATTGAGATTTTTAAAATAGGTTTCGATGGTTAGACTTAGCTGATTCTTAGGAAAAATCCGTGTATAACCTATTGCAAATTGATGAGAGCGTTGTGGTTTAACATTACGAGTAACTGGATACCAAAGATCTGTAGGAAGTGCTATTGAAGAAGAAGAAACGCGATGCATATATTGCCTCATTAAGCTATAACTAGCTTTAACTGAGTTTTGATTATCTAACTTGTATCTAGCCGACAACCTTGGTTCAGGACCAGAATAGAGTTTCTTTTCAGTGAGGGTGAAAGAATAACGGAGCCCAATATTCAATTTTAATTGATCTGAAATATCTCGTTCATTTCCTCCATAAATAGCCCATTCCGTATTTTCAATGAGGTCTCCTTTTCGATTATCTACAAAATCGCCAATATCACCCGAAGTGCTTACCACATTTGGACGAAAGAAATGGGAAACGGACTGAGCTCCGAAAACATATTTATTTTCTGTACTCTCAAAATATTGCCAGTCAGCTTTTACTCCAACATCTTGAATTTGAGACCGAATAAGTAAAGAATTATCAATGAAATCTCCTTGAATGTCATATTTAAATCGAGTTTGATGTATCGTTACATTAGAGAATAATTTTTGATTCCCATAAATATGATTCCATCTTAAAGTTGAAGTGAAATTTCCAAGGTTAAAGCCAAAATTAAGGTCTTCATCCCCTTCATCTTCACCTGAAGTTTCGTCGAAGGCAAGTACATCATCACCAAAATATGAGCTAAAATAAATTCGATCGTTATTACTAATTTTATAATTAAGCTTCGCATTGTAATCATAGAAATAGTATGGAAGATTAGAACCAAGTAGCTTAAAAACCCTATCAATATAGGTGCGCCGAGCTGAAAGCATAAAGCTCATACGGTCTTTTATAATAGGTCCGTCAATCGTTAGACGAGAAGTCAAGAGCCCTAAACCACCTCGAATATTATAACGTTGTTGACTCCCATCATTCATTCTAACATCCATTACTGAGGAAAGGCGCCCACCATAATCTGCTGAGAAGCCACCTTTAACAATATCGACATCTTTGATGGCGTCAGCATTGAACACAGAAAAGAATCCAAATAGATGACCGAGATTATAAACTACAGCATCATCTAATACTACAAGGTTTTGATCATCAGTCCCACCACGGACAAACATACCCGAAGTTCCTTCATTCCCCGAAGTAACTCCAGGTAAAAGTTGAGTAATTTTAATTAAATCTGCCTCCCCGCCTAATGTTGGAATATTTTGGATTTCTTCTGGTCGAATTCGGAAAGTACTCATTCGAGTTGAATTGACTTCTTCCTGTAATTCAAGTCGTGTTGCGGAAACTTCGATTTCACCAATTTCACCGACTTGTTCCTTTAAGTAAAAATCAAGGGTGGTGTTTTCTGTTAAGGTGATTGTGGTGTCAGACTGTTCATATCCCAGGTATGAAACCTGAAGGTTGAATGTAGACTCTTTTACTGTTAAAGAATAAAATCCATATACATTTGTGGCAGTACCATTTTTAGTTTCAACAAGAAATAAAGTGGCTCCTGGCAAAGCTTCTCCATCACTTTTATCATAAATATGACCGCTCAGTGTATACTGAGCATATAGACTAGAACTGAAAGTAAAAAGGATGAGAAATACATAAATTTTCTTCATGATTATCTCTCCCTAAACTTAAAGTAAAGACTTAAGCTAGCTCCTTGAAAGGTTATAATTACTGGATTCCCATCAATTTTCTGAAATTGAAAACCAGGATTAGTTGTAAAAGAGAGCGAAATATTTTTTATCACTTTAAATCTAATACCCATAGGAATACTTAATCCAAAAGAAGCTGATTGCCTCGCAAAGAAAGAATATTCTTGTTCTATAGATAAGGATTCTGTTGTAGTGATTAGTTCTGAAGTTTTAGCTGATACTGGAATACCAAAATTTAGGATTCCACCTGCCATAAAGGTGAATCTATTATCAGGAGTATGCACATAATTATATCCCGATTTAAGAAAAAAGAACTCAGATTTAGACCGTAATGAAGTAGAAGTTGATAGCGAGTCTTGGAATGTCCCAGAGAGTTCATATAAATCAGTTGTGAATGAGCTAGCTTCAAATCCAGCTATAAATTGATGCTTTGAACTACTTTTTAAATGAAATATAAAATCGATTGAAAAGGCATTTTTGGAAGTTTCGTTTGATCTAGATAATTCAGAAATATTTTTTGTACGAAAAAGAAGTGGGTTTTTGGTATTCCCATTAAAATTCGAATAAGTAGGAAGTGTACTTTCACCAGTTTGATTTGGGAGACTTATTTCGATTGCATCAAACACAATAATCTGGGCACACAACTCACTAGGTATGAAGAGCATCAAAAATACTAATACAAGTTTACTATAACCTGAAATCAAATAACTCCCTTTTGTTTCGAGAAATGAAGTTAGAGAAAGGGACTTTAATTATAAAACTTCTTTCCTTCCTTAGCATATTCATTCAAAATACCAGAGGGTTTGAATCTTGGTCCGAATTCCACTGAAAAATCATTTAATTGATCAACTGTTTTTTGAATTCCAACCTGATCTAAATATCTAAATGGTCCTCCTGTGAATGGAGGGAATCCTAAACCTAGAATTGCTCCAAGATCACCATCGGTGGGAGATTTAAGTATATTTTCTTCTAAACAATAAGCTGCTTCGTTAATCATCATCAGAGCCATTCGTAATTGAGTGGTTTCTGTATCAGGGTTATTCCTAGAAGCACCTCCAAAAAAGGAATAGACATCACTATTTACAACTTTCTTCTTTCCTGAGTAAGAGTACATTCCTTTTTTATTCTTTCTTCCCAAATATCCAGCTTTAAATAACTCATGAGCTTTTGTGGAAGATTTACCACCACGCGAATTAAAAATAGGAGCCATTGTTTCGCCAACATGAGCACCAACATCCATTCCAACTTCATCTAGTAATGCCATTGGTCCAACAGGATAACCAAACTGCTTCATTATCTTATCTAGGAATTCTATAGAAGCTCCTTCTTCTAATAGCAATAATGCTTCATTTATATATGGAGCCAATATCCGGGTGGTGTAAAACCCAGGTCCATCGTTTACGACAATAACTGTTTTGCCTTGTTTAACACCTACTTCGTAAGCAGTAGCAGTTACCCAATCAGCTGTTTGTGGTGTAGTAATTATTTCGAGTAACGGCATTTTCTGAACGGGTGAGAAGTAGTGCATTCCAATAATATTCTCAGGTCGTTTTGCTCCTTTTGCAATTTCAGATATTGGTAAGGAAGAAGTATTGGTTGCAAAAATGCATTGATCTCCTGTAGCATTCTCAACTTGAGCGACAATTTTTCGTTTCAAGTCCAGGTCTTCAAATACCGCTTCAATAACTAAATCAGCCTTTTTAAATGAATCATACGAATCAGTTCCAGTTACCTTACTTGAAAGTTGGTCTCTATCAAATGGTGTTATGATTCTTTTTTTTACTTTTTGATTCAGACCATCCCAAATTACTTTCTCTCCTTTAGCAGCTGCTTCTAATGTCTGATCTTTAAGAAGTACAGAATAACTCCCTTTATTGATACTAACATCAGCAATTCCAGAACCCATTAAACCCGCGCCTAATACTCCAATAGTATTTACAGGTTTAACATTATCGGCGAGTGGGTTTCGTTTTGCATCGGTCATGCCGAAAAATAGATTCACTAAGGCACGTGATTCTGCAGTAGCTCCAGCTTGGCCAAAAAGCATTGCTTCATTTTCTAAACCCTTTGTTAACCCATTTTTATAACCATATTTTACTGAATCGATGATCAATACAGGTGCTGGATAATTCCCTTTTGTTTGAGCTAGTGCTTTCTTTTTAGCTTGATTAAAGATAATATTTCGACCAATGGGATTTCCTTCAAGGAGTCTCTCAATACTTGATCTTCTATCTTTTCTCTTAAAATTCCCAGACTCCGAAATTTTATGAACCGCTTTAACGGCCACTTCTTTAAGCGCATCTTTATGAGTGAGTTCATCAACTAAACCGATACTCTTAGCTTTTCTAGCAAATATATTGCCCCCCGTTAGCATGTATCCTAATGCTTTTTGAATTCCAATTAATCGTGGTAAACGTTGAGTTCCTCCAGTTCCAGGTATAACACCTAATTTCACCTCAGGAAGCGCCATCATTGTTTTAGGATGATTAGTGGCAATTCGGTAATCGCAAGCAAGAGACAATTCAAGCCCACCGCCCATACAACTACCATGAATGGCAACAACAAACGGTTTAGAACAATTTTCAATCTTATTAAGAATAGAGTGGCCATCTTTACTGAGTTGCTCTAAATCGGTTGCTGTTTCTCGAGCTTTAAACATCTCGATATCAGCTCCAGCAATAAAATTATTTTCTTTTCCACTTATTAAAACCGCTCCTATAAGGTTTGAATCCTTATCTAATTTATCCAAGAAATTGGAAAACTCTTCCATCATAGATTCGTCAAGCGTATTTACTTTTTCTCCGGGTTTATCAAGAGTTAATATTGCAACTGAATCAATTTCTGAAATCTCCAAATAGCTCATTTTTTTACCTCATAACGTTCAAGGATAATGGCATGACCTTGACCACCTGCTGCACATGCAGTAACCAACGCATATTTCCCATCTTCGCGGATTAGTCGATTTGCAGCGGTTGTGACTAGTCGGACCCCAGTGGCGCCAAACGGATGCCCTAAAGAAAGTGAACCACCTAATGTGTTTAGCTTATCCATTGGTATAAGTCCGACTTTTTTATCACGTTTCAATGACTTCTTTGAAAATGCTTCCGAATCTAAGGCATTTATAACAGAGAGAACTTGTCCTGCAAAAGCTTCATGTAATTCAAATACATCAATATCATCAAGAGAAAGTCCCATAGAATCTAACACTTTTGGTGTAGCATAAGCAGGTCCCAATAAGAGTTCATCACCAGGATCTTGAGATACATAATTATATTCTCTCAAATATGCTTTCGGTGTTAAACCTAGCGATAGTGCTGTTTGTTCTTCCATCACAAAACAAGCCGAAGCACCGTCAGTTAAAAATGAAGCATTTCCAGCGGTAATGGTACCATAGGGTTTGATGAAAGCAGGTCTAAGTTTTTTCAATTTCTCCATTGTAGTATCACTTCGGAAGCCATTATCATGTTGAACTATGCCAAATTTTGGAGGAATCTTGGCTGTAATAAGTTCTGTATCTAGTAAGCCATCATTTGTAGCTTTTGCGGCAAGTTGATGGGAGCGCATTGCAAATGCATCTTGATCTTCACGAGAAGCCCCAAAACGAGCAGCCATTCGATCGGCACTTTGTCCCATGGTTTCTCCGGTAGAAAACTCAGCTATCGCTGGTAATTCCGGAAGAAAATCTTTTAGTCCAAGTCCTCTAAAGAATTTTAAGAACTCTAGAGGAGATTTATATTTTCGGGCCGCTAGAATATTTTGGCGAAATTTCTTTTTAAAACGAACTGGAATATCAGACATCGTTTCAGTTCCTGCTGCAAGAATTGTCTTAGATTGACCAGATCGAATCAAATCAATACCACTTGTTACAGCTTGGTTCGATGAAATACACGCCATCGAAGTAGTGAATGCAGGAACAGTGTTTGGTAAACCTGCACCTAATGCACTCTCTCGGGCTACATTACTTGTACGCACTTCTTGAATAACATTTCCCATAATCACTCTATCAATTGAATTTACAGGGATATTATTTCTAGCAAGTAATCCTTGAATAGCCATACGACCTAAGTCATAAGCCATCATATTATTATAGTCTGTTCCAGATTTTAAAAATGGGATTCGAGCACCATCAACTAAAACTGCATTAAAAGGGTATTCTTTGGCTGTATTCATAAGAAGTCACAATTCACATTTCAGCCCTAAGTTAACAGTGTTAACCAAATAATCAATAAAAGCTTATAATTTTCTTTGTCTGAGTTATAAATGTTCATATATTTGTCGCCCTTCAAGGGGCGATTAGCTCAGTTGGTTTAGAGCACCTCGTTTACACCGAGGGGGTCGGGGGTTCGAGTCCCTCATCGCCCACATTTTAAAAAGCCGTTTCATTTTTGGAACGGCTTTTTTTATGCACTTCAGTTTTTTCTACTCATCTAAGTTGAAATCTAAATTTTTACTAATAAAAAATCTAACAATTTTATGATACATTATAATTGTTAGAAGAAAATTTATTGTATTAGTTATTGAATTGTGGATATAAAATTCGTTAAACGTTCCGTTGTAAAAAGCTCAAAAAAAAGGTCATCTAAGTTTAGACCCTTGCTTGAGGGTATTGAAAAACTTAAACCTGGTGGGCAGGCTATTGAAGTATCATATTCTAATGATAAAGCTATGAATTCGATGAGAACGGCTGTATATCAATTTTGTAGACAGAATAATATAGCGATCAAGAGTAGAAGAGATACAGTTAACAAGAAGATGTATTTCTATAGAGATAAGTAGATTTAATAATTAGTACAGATATTTTTAAAGGGGTAGAAATAGGATTTTTCATTTCAAATCCTTTCGGTACATTCATGTGAATATTATTATTGAAAGACGAAGAATACCATGAGTGAAATTGAAGAGAAAGCTTCAAATAGATTATCAAAAGAGAATATCTTAACACAGTTTAGAAAAGTAAGAGCATTTTCACATCATTTAGTTGAACCTTTAGAAACAGAAGATTTTGTTATTCAACCGATGGAAAATGCTAGCCCAACAAAATGGCATTTAGCTCATACAAGTTGGTTTTTTGAGACATTTGTTCTTGGCAAATTTAAAACTGATTTCAAAAGTCTTCATCCACAATACGCTTATTTTTTCAATTCCTATTACCTCCAGACAGGGGTTCCATTTACAAGAGCAAAAAGAGGATTACTATCTCGCCCAACTGTAAAGGATGTGTTCGAGTATCGTGCATATGTTAATAGTGAAATGGAAGCTTTTATTCAGAATTGTGATGATACAATATGGCATAAGGCTGCTTTTGTAATTGAAATAGGGAATCATCATGAGCAACAGCATCAAGAATTAATACTTACTGATTTAAAATTTCTACTAGCTCAAAATCCATTATTACCAGTATACAGAGATCGGGATATCCAAAATTCTGAAATAATATCACCTATAAATTGGATTTCTTTTGATGAAGGATTGGTAGAAATTGGAAATAAAGGTCATGAATTTACATACGATAATGAGCATCCACTTCATCGTACTTTTGTGCAAGACTTTGAACTTGCAGATCGTCTAATAACAAATAGTGAATATTTGGAATTTATGGAAGCCGGTGGTTACACTTCGTCTCCATTTTGGCTAGATGAAGGCTGGTCAACATTGCAGAAAGAAGGATGGGATTCACCATTATATTGGTTTAAACGAAATGATAAATGGATGCAATTCACACTCTCAGGTGCACGTGAGATAAGTCTGAACGAACCTGTAACTCATATAAGTTATTTTGAGGCAGATGCATTTGCTCGCTGGAAAGAGTGTAGACTTCCAACTGAACAAGAATGGGAGCACGCTTGCGCAGATAATATTTCAAGTGGAAATTTTGTGGATGAAGATCATTTTCACCCTATTCCAACTGTTCAAAAAAAGGGCTTAAAGCAGATGTTTGGAGATGCATGGGAGTGGACAATGAGTAGCTACTCACCATACCCAAACTATAAACCATTACCTGGAGCTTTGGGTGAGTATAATGGAAAATTTATGGCTAATCAGTATGTATTACGAGGTGGATCCTGCGCAACTTCGAAATCACATATCAGAAAGACCTACCGGAATTTTTTTCATGCTAGTGCACGATGGCAATTTAGTGGAATTAGGTTAGCCCGTTAATATTTATTTAATGAAAGATACTATTACTGAACAAGAGGCGATGTTACAAGAAGTACTTTTGGGAATGAAGAAAACTCAGAAGTCGATACCAAGTAAATACTTTTATGATGAGAGGGGTTCAAAATTTTTTGATGAGATCACTGAATTAGATGAATACTATCCCACTAGAACAGAGCGAAAAATCTTAGAAGATAATTTAGATGAAATGTCTTCATATCTAGGAGAGAAAATAATTTTGATTGAACCAGGAAGTGGAAGCAGTGAGAAAACAAAAATTTTACTTTCTGGCTTACAATCAATTAGTAGTTATATCCCAATCGATATATCGGGAGATTATTTAGGAAAAGTAGCAAAAGGGTTAAGAAAGGAATATCCTCACATTGAGATACAACCTTTGGCAACTGATTACACGAGACCTTTTGAATTACCCGCAATACAGGAGAATGCTAGAAAAATTATATTTTTTCCTGGTTCAACTATTGGAAATTTTAATGAAGAAACCGTAAAACGATTTTTTAACATTATATCAAAAATCGCCGGGGAGTTTGGTGGTATGATAATTGGAGTAGATCTAAAAAAAGATATCCAAGTATTGGAGGCTGCATATAATGACTCGAAAGGAGTGACTGCAGCTTTTAATAAAAACATGCTTATTCACTTAAATCGGGAAATTGGTTCAGACTTTAATCCAGAGTTATTTGATCATAAGTCTGTCTGGGTAGAAGAAGAAGGAAGAATTGAAATGAGATTATTAGCGAATCAGGATCATTCAGTTCAAATAGCAGGAGAGAGTTTTCAACTACTTGAAAAAGAATATATTCATACGGAGAATTCTCATAAATACTCGTTAGAAGAGTTTGAAGAAGTGGCTTATCCTTGGTTTAATGTAGTAAAAGTATGGACAGACAAAGATCAATATTTTAGCTTACAGTATTTAGAACCTCGATAAATCTACTCCTCTACTCCAGCCCAAGTTAAATACATCCCTCTAATCTCACTGATATGGGTATTAATAGTATCTGTATTCCATTGAGTTGTATCCACCGGTGGATGAATGTGAGCAGTTATATTCCCAGATTTCGAAAATATTGAGCCACCAAGACTTAAGCTATCATTCCCTTCAAAATAGATAGGAATGATTGGGTACTTTAGATCGATTGCCATTCGAAATGCACCCTTTTTAAAAGGCCCAATAATTCCCTCATGCTTTCTCGAACCTTCTGGAGCAATTACAAGGCTTAGGTTATCAGCTTGTAAACGTTCATAAGTTTTGAGAAGAGTAGCGATAGCTTTTTCGCTATTCTGACGTTTAATAAATACTTGGCCAGTTAATCTCCCTATAATAAAAAAGAAGGGTAAATATTGAAGTTCCCATTTTACCACAACACGGAAACGTTCTAGCCCTAAAGCTAAAAAGACAGGGATATCTAATGTTGAAGAATGATTAAATATATATATCGAAGGGATTGATTTATCAACTCGATGGTCTATTACTTTGAACTTAATGCCTAATACAAAAAGGACAGGAAGGGCCATTATTCGCGGAAAAGTCTTAACAATCCAATTTGTAGATTTACCAAACGTGATTAAGACAATTAAAGAAATAAGAATCGCTGCTGTAGAAAGGATTGCTACAAAAAGTATTATCGCAAAAAAACTGCGTACGTATTCAGTAAGAGTTAGAGAAGTTGCCATCGAGTGAAAATGTACAATCCAATAGTTAAATGCTAAGAAAATTATCTATAAGCATCAGGAATATGATTTATAATAGGTTTTTCCCCTTTTCGGATTAGAATTCCAATTACATCAAATCGCATTGGCGAATTTTCTAATTTATGTTCTATAACCCAAGCCTCAGCTGCATTAAAAACATGTTCTACTTTGGCTTCAGTAACCTGTTCAAAAGGTTGGCCAAATTGTGTGCTTGATCTCATTTTAACTTCAAAAAATACAATATAAAGCTGATTTTTGGCTACTATATCAATCTCTGAATGACTTGAATAATAATTTCGATCTAGAATTTCATACCCTTCTTTTTGAAGGTATTCAACAGCAAGATTTTCAGCATTGTTACCAATATGGCGATTGGATTTATTCACCTGAGCTTAATTTACCTTTCAGGGATTCTTTTACCTCGACTAGCTTTATGAGTTGCTTTAAAAAGCCCAGATTCTTTTTGTTTATATAGGGAAGAAGCGCATCAGTAAATCGTTCAAACATCTCTAGAAAATCGTTATAATTTTCAATGCGCTGTTTAAATTCTTTGCTTTCGTCATCATTTAATCCGCCTGCTTCAAGGGTTTTTATACACGCTTCAAGCTCAATTCTTATAGGTGCAATTTCTCGTTGTTGTCGCTCTCGAATAATGGTAGAAACTATTTTCCAGACATCAGTTTCGGCAGAGTAATAATCTTTTCGATCTCCTTTAAATTGAACTTTATGTATGAGTTCCCAGTCTAAAAGACGGCGAAGGTTCATATTTGCATTTCCACGACTGATATCCAATTTGACCATAATACTATCGGTATCAAGTGGATTTGACTCTGCATAAAGAAGTGCATGAATCTGCGACATCGTTTTATTGATTCCCCATGCTGAGGCCATATCACCCCAGAGCTTAACAAATTGATCTAGGGCTTGGTTATATGCTGTTGAGTGTTCCATATATGAATGTACTCACAATATCCAAAAATGAACAAGTAAACTTATCTTTATATCTAATCTATAGTTAAGAGGCTAAAATTAAAGCCACCACTTGTAACTTCAATTCGTAGTGTTTGAACTCCACCAGGAAAGTCATAAGATCCTATAGCGAGTTGTTGATATGTTTGATAGCTTCCTGTGTTTTGTACAGAGATATTATCAAATAAAACTTTGCCATCAAGTCTTATGCGAAATTTCCCACCTGCAATTCCTGATGATATACGAGCTCTAATATCATAAGTACCTTCGGTTACATCTACAGTATATTCTAACCACTCACCTGTTTCGATAAACCCTATGTTATAATCTGTAACAATGTCATCAGTTCTTTCAATATCGACACCATCATTTCTATACTCCCAACCAGAATTACCAGTATTTTGAAGTTCATCACTACTTACCCTTTTATATTCAGTATCAAAATATGATACCCCATTATTACCAATATCATAGTGAACGGCTTCAATATTTCCTGGAATCTTAAGATCTGTGAATGGTACATTTTCGCTGTTAAATGATGGAGAGAATAAGGCAGCAACAACACCGGGTCGAAGAGTATTTTTTTCAAAGGCTAAATCAGCTGCCATTGTAAAGAGTCCATCTGTAGCTTCGGCAACAGATGGGCGAGAACCATTTCCTTTCCAGTATTCTACAACTTTATTGTAATTTTCATTTGCTGTAGAAGATAGTGGTGAGGTTATAGTTCCAAGCTTTTTGTGTGTCCACCAATTCCAACCAATGTTGTTATTTTCCATGAGCTCTTTAGTTTCATAAAACCAAGTATTTGAGTTTTCACCAGTTTCACCAAGCCAAAGTGGAGTATCAGTTCGTTCTCTCAATTGGAGTAAATAATTGATAGTACCTTGATCTGTTTCGTTCCAATATTTATGAAATGCATATACAATATTGTCGTATACAGGAGCAAGTAAATCTAGTCTATCAAATGTAGTTGAAAAGTAATTACCGTTAATAAAAAGGATATGATTTTCATCAATTGCTCTAATTTCAGGTATTATATCTGTATGAAATCGCAATAAATCATTAGCCCCATAACCATCTGGAGTTACAGGCTCGTTCAATAAATCATATCCAATAATAATCGTTTCATCTTTGTATCGGCTTGCAATTTCAGTCCATATCTTGATAGTAATGGGCATATATGTATCATATTCGGTCCAAAGCCTAGCTACTCCGTCACTATCAGCAATTTCTTTATCACTTTGAGCGCCTGGGGCACCATGCATATCTAATATTACGTCTATACCATTTCGCTTACACCATACTAATAGTTCATCAAGTCGATCAAATTCTCTCTCATTAAATTCTTCGGTTTCAATATCATAAAACACTTTATGATTGAATGGAACTCGAATATGATCTGCTCCCCATTCTTTCATTGCAATTATATCTTCTTCTTGAACATAATTCGTTCTGAATTCTTCAAACCAACGTTCCGTTTCTGCTTCTCCTAGCAAATCAGTAATAGCACTTCTAAGTTTAGTAGGACCAAAGTCCCCTGGCATATTAAACATATAACCTTCTGGCATTAACCAACCACCAAGCCCATAACCTTTTATTACAACGGGTTCCCCTTGTCGGTTTAGAATTTCAGTGCCTTGGGTACTAAAGAAAGTATCATCAGTATAACCTGGAACGTCAGTTCCTGGATTGCCATCGTCATCATCATCATTTGCAGTGCTTGGATTACAGCCTATAAGTGTGATGCTAAAAATGAATAGGAAATAGTATAAAACTTTCATAAAAACGGGATTTCAATATAAAGCTAAAAGCAAGGTTTAAAGCTAGAAAATTGACAATAAAATTTCAGAGATAAGATTTCTCGTATCGTCAAACTAACGCAATTCTTATGAATTGATTATGAAGAGATTCAGGTCTCTTTAGTAGCCTTAGAGTCTGATTTTGATTGTGTATTTACTGAAGTAGTAGTTTCGTTTGTATTGGTTGTAGATTCTTCCTTTTTTCGCCCACCATTTTTGTAATCAGTCACATACCAACCTTCCCCCTTGTAAACAACTCCACTACCTCCAGATATAACTCTTTTTACGTTTTGTCCTGTAGTTGGACAAGTTGAAAGATGGTCGTCATTCATTTTTTGAACTACTTCAAATAGAGTACCGTCTTCTCTTTTGTATTCGTATGTAGGCATATTATAATTTATTATTTATCTGATACTAGAAGTAATCAAAGTGTGTGCCAAAAATACTTTTTTAAGGTGCCATGACAAACTTTAATTTAGAACAATATAGAGCCAAAGCTGAAAGATTATATGGTAGAATAGTATAAAAAAAGTACTAATTAGAACTTAATATTCATCAATATCTGTAGATATTATAGATATACTTCATAGAAAACCGCTTTCAAAAAAAATAGAAATATGTTGTTTAATTCTAACCATCAATTTTGGAGAAGTTCCTTTTTAGATAGAATTAATGTGTATTTTATTTTTTCAAAATAGTATTCGGCTTCTGCACATTTAATGTAAGTATCAGCCACCTCTAAGCAGAGGCTCACAAATAATTATCAAATACGTTTAAGTATGAGGAACCATATGTTTCTCAACAGTATTAAAACGCGCTCAATTAAGCATGCAAAAACTTCTCAATCTTTTTGACTTTTCAATAACTGAAAAAATTAACTATCGAACTGAAATCCTTTCTGGATTAACAGTAGCGATGGCCTTAATTCCTGAAGCGGTTGCATTTGCATTAATTGCAGGTTTATCTCCACTTACTGGATTGTATGCCGCTTTTATGATGGGTTTAGTGACATCCATTTTAGGAGGTCGCCCAGGTATGATTTCGGGTGCTACTGGAGCAGTGGCCGTAATCTTAGTTGCACTAGCGCAATCACATGGTGTAGAATATATTTTTGCAACGGTAGTATTAGCTGGGATAATTCAAGTTTCAGCAGGACTCTTGAAACTTGGAAAATTGATGCGATTGGTTCCTCATCCTGTGATTTTTGGTTTTGTTAATGGATTAGCGGTCATCATTTTTATGTCTCAACTTGATCAATTTAAAGATCCATCAGGAGCTTGGATGTCAGGTTCGGCATTATATGTATTACTTGGACTTGTACTGTTAACTATGGTCATTATTTGGGGATTACCAAAGCTTACAAAAGCAGTTCCTTCTTCACTAATAGCAATTCTATCTGTTTTTGGGATTGTTTTTGCTTTCGGAATTGAAACTAAAACAGTTGGCGATATTGCTTCTATATCAGGTGGATTTCCACCTTTTCATATTCCTCAAATCCCATTTACGTGGGAAACTCTGACTCTTATTTTTCCATATGCGGCCATTATGGCTGGGGTTGGCTTAATTGAAAGCTTATTAACTCTTAATATTATCGACGAAATTACTGAGACTAGAGGTCGGGGAAACAAAGAAGCAGCAGCACAAGGAATCGCAAACATCCTTTCAGGTTTTTTCTCTGGAATGGGAGGTTGTGCAATGATTGGACAAAGTTTAATCAATGTTTCAGCAGGTGCTAGAGCAAGGTTATCAGGTATTGTAGCAGCAGTAATGTTACTTGTATTTATCATGTTCGGGGCAAATTTAATTGAAAAAATGCCAATGGCTGCTTTAACTGGACTAATGATCATGGTTGCCATTGGAACCTTTGAATGGGCTAGTTTAAGAACATTCACCAAAATGCCCGTTTCGGATATATTTGTAATGGTTGTAGTTACATTAGTAACTGCTGTTCTACATAATTTAGCTTTAGCTGTGTTAATTGGAGTAATAATAGCTGCCTTAGTTTTCGCATGGGATAATGCAAAAAGGATTCGAGCAAGAAAGCATATAGATGAAAATGGTATTAAGCATTATGAAATCTATGGCCCACTTTTTTTTGGCTCTGTTTCTGTATTTAATGAAAAGTTTGATGTATTAAATGATCCAGATGAAGTGATAATCGACTTCGCAGAAAGCCGGGTAGTTGATATGTCAGCGATTGAGGCATTAAATAAAATCACTGAACGCTATCATAAAGTAGGTAAGAAAATTCATCTAAAGCATCTAAGTAAAGATTGTTTACAGCTACTTGAAAATGCAGATGAAATCATTGATGTGAATGTATACGAAGATCCAAAGTATAAATTAGCCGTTGATAAGATCTAGGAATTGAACAGATCGATATATTAGTAATTCAGGGGTAATTCTGTGTTTGAATTAGATTAATTTTTTAATCAATACATTTTAATTCAGACTAGCCAATCCCTTTTTAAACCTGATCATTGCTTCTTCTAAATCAGAAATAGATGCTGCATAGCTCATTCTTAAACCATTTGGCTCTCCAAAGGCATCTCCTGGAACACAAGCTAATCCAAATTCATCAAGAAGGTATAAACATAAATCGGTTGAAGTTTCAATCTTAGATCCTGTAGCCGTGGAAGTGCCCAAATAGGAAGAAACATCAGGGAACACATAAAATGCGCCACCAGGTGTAAAGCAATTAACACCATCAATTTCATTTAAGGATTTCACCATAAAATTGCGACGCTTTTTGAATTCCTCTCTCATCGCATATACTTCAGATAGATCATTAGTATAAGCAGCGAGACCTGCTGCTTGAGAGATTGATGATGGTGCAGAAGTTTCCTGACTCTGAATTTTTGAAACAGCTTTTACTACATCAATATGAGCAGCAAGATATCCAAGTCTCCAGCCGGTCATTGCAAAACCTTTTGAAAATCCATTAACTACAATTACTCGGTCTTTCAAATCTGGTGCCACGTTTAAAATACTTACATGATCTTCTTCAAAAACGATGTATTCATATATTTCATCTGAAAGAATCATTACATCTGGATATTTCCGTAATACTTCTGCTAAGCCTTCCATATCAGATTTGCTATAACATGATCCAGTAGGGTTGGATGGTGAACAAAGAATTAAAAGCCTAGTTCTATTTGTAATTGCGGCTTCGAGTTGCTCAGGTGTTAATCTAAAATCATTTTCAAATGAAGTACGAATGGTAATAGAATCACCTTCCGCCAATCGAACCATTTCAGGGTAAGAAACCCAATATGGAGCTGGAATTATAACTTCATCACCTTTATTAATGGTCGCTAGTATGGAAAAGCCCACAGATTGCTTTGCTCCGTTAGAACAAATTATTTCTGACGCATCGTATTCAAATCCATTATCGCGTTTCAATTTTGCTATAATTGAATCCCTGAGTTCAGGAGTCCCAGTATTCATAGTGTACCCATGTTGTCCATCATTAATTGCTTTGATGGCTGCATCACAAATATATTTTGGAGTTTTAAAATCAGGCTCTCCGGCGCTGAGAGAGACGATAGATTTACCTTCTCTTTTAAGTTCTTTAGCTCGTCCTGTTACTTTTAAAGTTGCTGATGGCTGTAAATTCTGAGCGCGTTGTGAAATCATTTTCGTAATGATAAGAGATTATTAGTGAGTGAATCAGAAAATAGAGAAAAACAGGTAAAGTGAATAGCTAGATAAGTAAATCTAATTTACTTGTTCCCGTATTTATTATGGAGAGCAACAGCCACATTTTCGGGAACAAAAGAAGAAAGGTCGCCATCCCAATAAGCTATTTCTTTTACAAGAGATGCCGAAATAAAGGTAAATTCTTCAGCTGGCATAAGAAAAACGGTATCAACCTCTGGAGCAAGTCGTTTGTTTGTGAGCGCCATTCTAAACTCATATTCAAAATCTGAGATCTGTCGAACACCTCTGATAAGTGTATTCGCATTCATTTTTT
Organism: Balneolaceae bacterium; assembly: GCA_965212165.1. Taxonomy (GTDB): domain Bacteria; phylum Bacteroidota; class Rhodothermia; order Balneolales; family Balneolaceae; genus RHLJ01. The sequence goes on from OZ243096.1 coordinate 1,193,231, forward strand.
GTGCGTGATTTACAAGTAATCCAGTGAACTTATTTACAGTAATATTCTTTGCCCAAGGTTTTCCATCAATACATTCATGAATAAGTGCAAGACGTTCCTCACCAGTAAAAACCGCACTTTTTTCTTTGTTAACGGCTACAGTTACAATCACTTTATCAAAAAGATTAGTTGCACGTTCGAGAATATCGAGGTGACCAAAAGTAATTGGATCGAAAGACCCTGGATATAAGGCAATGTGTTTCATGCTACTTTTTACTGGAATCTACCGGATGCTTTTCAAAAATACTAACGGTGGTTCTTCCATAAGCTTTGCTGAAGAAACAATGAGGATGTTCTTTGTAATTATGGTATTTATCATGTTCCAAAATGAGCCACCCATCTTTTTGTAGCCAGTTTCCTTCTAAAATCTGAGCAATCATTTCTTCCATCCATTCATAATTATATGGTGGATCACAAAAGATGAAGTCGTAGGGAATAGCCATCCCGTCGAGATAGCGTTGCACATCAGACACATTCGTTCTGATTTGATTCTCAATACCAAAATCTGATGCAACTTTTTCAATGTGTTTCACATTATTGGGATCAATTTCAACGTAGGTTACACTCTTGGCGCCCCTTGAAATGGCTTCGAATCCTAAATTTCCGGAACCTCCAAATAAATCTAGAATTACCGAACCTTCAATATATTTATATACATCTATCTTGTTGAAGATACTTTCTTTGGTACGGTCTGTAGTAGGTCGAACATCCAAGCCTTTAGGAATGCTAAATCTTCTACCTTTAAGTTTTCCGGTGATTATTCTCATGTGAGTATCAATTTCATAAAAAAATGTAAGCACTATAACACCTTTTTATAATGCTAAAGTATTATTGAAAGGGTTCAAAAATCAAGAGACAGCAATATAGCTGGAAAGGCAGCGGCTAAGTCAAAGCCATATGTTTGCTCCTCAGCAAAAACCCCAATCTCATTTAAAGAATTTAGATTTATTATCTCAGATGATTTATCCCAAAACCCAGTTAATGCTTCTTCTACTTCGTGGGTTTGGTGACCAAATAAATAAATATTTTCATGAAGTCCTTTCATCCAAGTAGAATGAGTAGAATTTTGAAGCCAATGATATGGTAGATCTTCAACCTGATCAAATTTGATATAAGTTGATGCTCTGAATTTACCTAAAACAAATGAAGTAATAGAGGCTACATTTTTATGGCATCCAATCATCAAAAAAGAACCACCAGGTTTATTAAAAGCAGACCATTTCGAAGATATCTCAAAATCACTCAAAAACTCAGTAGTAGCAATCTTATCAGTTAAGTTGTCAAATCCATTCATCATATGTCGACGGCGGATACTTAAGAACTTATACTGAGATTTGCTAATCGCATGCCATGTTGGTTCCAAATCTTCTCTATCAATACCTTTCATTATTATAGAAAGATGATCCTCTCGTTCATCAGAATTATCATATACTACTTTCGGAAGTGCAGTCCAACATTCGTTTGAGGGGTTTGTTAAAGCACGAACAGATTTAATGTTGTGACTTTCCCTTAGGTTTTCAAATGTAGATTTGACATGAGGAAATTGATCTGGGTTTTGAGAGGTAATTGCATTGATTACATCAAAATTGAAATCAAAAGAACCTATACGAAAAAGGTGTCGGTCATTTTCAGGATTGTTGATGGCGTAAAAAAGCCGATCCGAAAAAAAACAAACACCTAAATTTGCAGAAGCTTCATCCATTAATTCCAGTTGGGGGCATTACGCATGGTAGTTCTTGATAAACTTCCGATTGCATCATCGGAATCAGGATCTTCCAATAAGTAAAGCGGTGGTCTTATCGTATCATTATGAGTATAAGAGAACTGTGTATTAGTTCGTGGTGACAGAATAATACTTTCCGGTGAATAAGTAAGTGGTGGAATCTGATAAAATATAGAATCACCCATTGCAACCATTAAAGAGTCGGTACTTAGGTAAGTGACAACGCTGTCTAGCCCACCATCGGTTGGTGGAAAGTGTCCATACTTAGCTTCATATTGTACTAAGGCATCTTTAAGAGACAACATCCGGTTACGAGCACCCTCTGTTTCTGCTTTTCTAGCTTCTACTACTTGGTATGGAGTCACGATAGAATCATATAACCACCAAGATAGAGCTACAATTATTAAACTAAGTACGACGCTTAAGATCTTATTTCGAGTATCAATATTCATGTGAAAAGCAGATAAGTTAGTTTGATGTTTTACCATTAAAAACGAATCTAGAAAATACAGTCAGACCTTTATATATGCAACCTGAACAAAGCATCAAATTATAACCCGACAAAATTTTAACTTATTGAGACATCTTACATTAAAATATTACTCTTTTAAGAAATTATTGGTTTGAATAAAAGGATACTGAGGCTTGCAATTCCTAATATAATAAGCAATTTGTCGGTCCCACTACTCGGGGCTGTAGATACTGCTGTAGTTGGTCACTTAGAGCATGTTTATTATCTTGGAGCCATCGCTGTTGGGAGTATTATTTTTGATTTTATTTTTTGGGGCTTTGGTTTTTTGAGAATGGGCACCACTGGTTTAGTAGCTCAAGCGTATGGAGCGGGGAATGATAGAGAGACTAGAATTATTTTATTAAGAGTGCTCTGTGTTGCCGCTATTGCGAGCTTTATTATTCTAATATTACAATATCCACTGATCAAAATATCTCTGGCTTTAGTGAATGCAACTCCAGAGGTAGAAGCCTATACAGTATTGTATTATAACATTCGAATTTTTGCGGCCCCTGCAACGCTAGCTTTATTTAGTATAAATGGTTGGTTTTTAGGTATGCAGAATTCAACCTATCCAATGTTGGTTACAATTGTTCTTAATGCATTAAATATTGTCTTAAATTTAGTATTCGTTTTCAAGTACAATATGAATGTTGATGGGGTTGCCTTAGGAAGTCTAATAGCTAGTTATCTAGGATTAGGATTTGCAGTTATACTATATAAAAGGAAATATTCAGGTGTAAAGTTGAGAGCGAGTATTAAAGAAATTTTAGACCCAATTGAACTAAAAAAGTTTTTCTCGGTCAACAGAGATATTTTTATCAGAACGATGTGTCTGATATTCTCATATGCTTTTTTTACCGCAAAATCGGCAGAGAGTGGAAATGTAGTATTAGCGGCAAATACTATACTTCTTCAGCTTTGGTATATAAGTGCTTATGGGATTGATGGATTTGCATTTGCAGCCGAAAGTCTTGTTGGTAGGTTTAAAGGAGCAAAAGAATTTAAAAAGATGAGAACATCCATTAAGCTAACAATGGGTTGGGGATTGGGATTAGGGCTTATTGCTAGTACTATATATGCCTTATTTGGGAGTTCAATACTTATGATTTTTACGGATAAACAAAATGTAATTGAAGCTGGATTAATAGTTCTAGCCTGGACAGTATTTGCTCCAATTATTAACAGTATTTGTTTTATTTGGGATGGAGTTTATATAGGTACTACTGAGACTTCAACAATGCGAAACTCAATGTTGATAGCAACTGGCCTCTTTTTTGTGCCAGTATATTTTATTTCTGAGCCATTTATTGGCGTTCATGCACTTTGGTTAGCAATGGCTACATTTATGCTAGTAAGAGGAATAACACTAACAGTGTGGGCACCCAAAAGAATTTTTAAACCAATACCATCATAAGGAATTAACCATGAAGACTATTTTATTATTACGTCATGCAAAATCAAGTTGGAGCAACCCAGGTTTAGATGATTATGATCGCCCACTTGCTGAACGCGGGTTAAAAGATGCACCAAGAATGGGTAAATTCTTAAAAAAAATTGGCTATAAACCAGAGTTTGTAGTTTCATCTCCTGCCCAAAGAGCTAAAGAAACTTCATCATTATGTATAGAGGGTATGAAGAATGATATGAACTTAATAACATGGGACAAAAATCTATATTTTGGTTCATCTAGGAAGTATGTAGAAGCAATTCAGAAAACACCTAATAACTGTGATATAATGATGATTGTTGGGCACAACCCATTAATGGAATCAACAGCTTCAATTCTAAGTGATGGCAGTGAAAATACTTCATTCAGGATGCCAACTGCAGGGTTAATATGTCTAGAAAGTTATGCTCTACATTGGAAGAATATAAAACCTGGTACCTGTCAGGTTAAATGGATGATGATCCCTAAAGTTTTAAAATCGATGCTAGATTAATTTTCTAGTAATTGATTCAGTTCTCTAAGTAAAGACTCAGAATCTTTATGATTATTTAATTCTTCAATAATAGAAGTAACTCTAAGAGCTTTTAAAAAAGAGGCATCTTTGTTGTAGATATAATTTCCAAGAATCGAAGAATTATTTTCATCGCCAACTAAACCAATCAATTCGCCATTTGAATTCAAAATAGCACTTCCTGGTGCCTTGCCAGTAAAATCGTTCGTCGTAAAAAAGAAAGGACTATTAGATTTAGTTTTTTCCGTATTCAAACTTCCTAAATTATATGATAGGGAAGTGTTTGCATCAGGTTTAATTTTACTTTCTAAATTTTGCTCAATTCTAGCTCTTGTATATACTTGTTGAGCAGGATAAAGATATACATAATGAAGCAGGTAACTTTGCTCTGAACTTTCTTGAGTAAATAGGATCTCATCTAGAAGTGCAAAAAGGGGGTCATCAAAAAGAGATCCAGATGAAAGAGTTTCTTGTGCTAAATTTAAATCTAGTAGAAATGAAGTGGGGGCAATTTTATCTACAAAACTGATGCTAAAAGCGTCGAGGTCATCACCAGCTGTACCACTAAATAAGTCAAAAAGAATCAATGGTTTCTGTTTTTCCTGAACGTTAGCAAAACTAATCAGAAACTGTTTTAACATAAAAAGTTCAGCAGCTAAATTTGTTTGTGACAGTAAAGTTTTATGAGATTGAAGAGTTATTGCCTTTAAACTATCTATCTCTTTAGGTGAATCAAGAGTCTCAAGATTGGTGTTATAATTACGGTAGACACTAGCAAGATTATCTAAAAAACTAAAGTTGTTAAAGTAATTGCTAGTAAAATAGATGTCACTAGTCTGCTCAGCAATATCGAATGCTTGATTAATATAATTCAACAACTGAGAGTATGTTTTTGGAAGAGTTGTATCACTTTTTACCCAATTCATGAAAAACTGTTCATCATTTAATTTTGTTTGAATAACATTATACTCAGCAATTAATTTTTGAGCAGTTTTGAAATAGAGCACGTTCTGTGCAACGTTGAATCTAATAGGTATTGATTTTAATGAGTAGTTAATATCCATACTGGCTAGTGTATCTTCCTTTTGTAAGAATATTTCAAATGAAGATATTACTGTTGGGTTTAGCTGTTCATTATAAAACTTAATAGCCCTAGCAGTCTCCAAACGATAGGTTTGAGCTGGAAAGCCAAGTACAGTTAAAGGGGTTGATTCTTGTGGAGCGTTATTGGAGAGAGGGAAATAATGCTCTGGAGAATATGGCTTATTACTAGAGGCATTATAGGCACGAAGAATCGCATATTCATTAGTAATTTCGTTAATAATATGTTCACTTGAAGGGGCATTAGTTTCGTCGATATTTACTGGAGGCGCAAATACAATACGTACATCACTCAAGATTTCATAAACGGTCATAATGTGATTTAACCCCGAATATGAATCCTGTATTTCTACCAAAAGATCAGAACGATCACCTCTACGTTCATTAATTAATAAATTCTTTTGACGCTGAATAGACTGAAATATCTCAGAATTAGGACTTAAATCAGTAATTTCTTTGCGCACAGCATCAGTTACATCCTTCTGCTCAATTTCAACTAGTAGTGAAATTCCATTCAGGGGTATTTCTTCATTAAGCGAAGAAGCCATGACTCCTTTTTTAAATAATGAATTTCCAGATTCACTACTAGAAGCTATGTATTCAATGATACTAGAGTAGTTTGTTAAAAAAAGACCATTATCAGAAATAAAGACTCCATTAACAGAAGCCGAGTTCCCTTTATATAATTTGGCTACTCCTTTTGTAGAAGTGATTTCGAAAGGATAATCAGTAGAAATTATGGGTTTAATTCCTTGATTATATATTGGTGAATTATTTTCTTGTTCTGAAATCCTTTGAGAAGAACTACAGCTTAAAAGAAAAACAACGATGATTAGGATGTATTTTTTATTGAACATGCAATATGATACTTAAAAGTATAAACGGATTCTTTATATTTAAGATATTCTAAGTTGAGAACTAAATCACACAGATAATCAGTATTCATGAACTATACGCAAAATTTTTTCTATCTCTGTAAAACACCACTAAGTGCAGAAGGTCCTTCTGATGTGGAAATTATAACTAGGGCTGTTAATAACGAAGACTTTCCCAGAGTTTTCAAAGAATTTGAAGAGCTAAGGTCTCATGCTTTTAATAAAGACAACATATACAGCGTTGTTAGAGCAGATGATATATTTGAGCTTATTAGAACAAATACAGATAAAGATGCAAAAGAGGAAGCATACGAAAAAGCTCAACCTGAGATTATTACCAATCTTCAACATCGCGTGATGCAAGGTAAAGATGCCAATGCAAAAGCAATCCTAAAAGAAGTTTACGACATTGAATAAAGAATATTCGTTTTGAATTTGAGGCCAATTATTGTGAGATAATTGGCTTTTTTTATGCCCACATTATTTTTTGGAACACTAAAAGCATTTATCTGTTTATATAATTGAAGCTAATATTAACATATAGATACATATTATGAGCAACTTAAAAATCAAAGGGAATTGGAACGAACTAAAAGGGAAATTAAAGCAAAAGTACGGTGAGCTTACTGATGATGATCTCACTTTAATTGAAGGAAATGAAGATGAATTACTTGGAAAACTTCAAAAGAGGCTTGGTAAAGCCAAAAGCGATCTTATAAACGAGATAAATGCTATTTAAAATATTTTAAATTTCTTGTTATGTGCCGCCTTTTAGAAGGCGGTTTTTTTATGTAAGAGTGTTATTATCCAATACAATTTTAACTAACATCATTTTAAATGGAAGGATTTGAATTCAACACAGATATGTTTCTTGATATAATCATATCTAATGGGCCAAGTGTATTAAAAGCAATCACTGTACTAATTTTAGGGCTTTGGATTGTTAAGTTTATCGTAGGTATCGTTAAGAAAATTCTTATTAAAAGTAATGTAGACCCATCATTACAAGGGTTTTTAAGAAGTCTTGTTTCAATTACACTAAAAATAATGGTTTATATAACCGCTCTAGGAATGCTTGGAGTGGAAATGACTTCTTTTATTGCAATACTTGGTGCTGCAGGTTTAGCAGTTGGTCTAGCATTGTCAGGAACATTACAAAACTTTGCAGGTGGTGTAATGATTTTGCTTTTCAAGCCATATAAAGTTGGTGACTTTATTGATGCTCAAGGGCATACAGGCGTGGTAAAAGAGATACAGATTTTTATAACTGTTCTAACAACACCAGACAATAAAACAGTAATTATTCCGAACGGCCCTTTAGCAACTGGATCTCTCACAAACTACTCTACTCAAGCTACCCGTCGAGTTGATTGGACATTTGGTATTGGATATGGAGATGATGTTGACAAAGCATATGAAGTGCTAAATAAACTAATTTCTGGTGATGAAAGAATTCTCTCTGAGCCAGAGCCCTTCATGGCAGTTTCTGCATTAGCAGATAGTTCTGTAAATATTGTAGTTCGAGTTTGGGTAAATGCGCCAGACTACTGGGCAGTATATTTTAGAATGAATGAGGAAGTATATAAAACCTTTGATAAAGAAGGGCTTAGCATTCCATTCCCTCAACGAGATGTACATTTATACAAAGAAGATTAACAGTTTAGAAAAGCCGGTCACAAAGCCGGCTTTTCTCTTTGGATAAATATCTAACAAGGTTGCTTAAAGAGTTTGAGATATATTATCTTAGGTCGATAATAAAGAAGGCATGTGCCGAAAACATGAACAATGGAAAGGAAGGTAGTTGTGACTAACCTGGAGCAAGAAAACAAAGAAGAAAATAAAGAATCTGAAAAAAAACAAGAATCATTAAGTGAAAATGAATCTGTTTCAGATACGTCGAATGAAGTAACCGATGAAGTCGAACCTTCAGTAGTTGATGAGGCTAAAGTAATAGCGGAAGATGCTGATAAAATAGCGCCTGTAGATAGCAAGGTGCTAAATGAAGAGAAAGTTGAAGATGAAAATCCGGACGCATCAACCGAAATAGAACAAGTAGAATCAGAGATAGAAGAACCTAAGAGCATTGATTCTGTTGAAGAAAGTAAATCTACAGAAGATGTTGATCAAGATGGATTCTATAAAGATTTACTAGCTAAAGCTGAAGAGTTTATTAAACAAAATGATTGGGCATTTGTATCAAATGAATTAGCTAATCTCGCGCTCCATATTGAAGAAGGACCATCACCAAATTCTGATTCTTCAAAAGAGAGTATCTCGAAATTTAACACCCTAAGAGATCAGTTCGAAGAAAGGAAAAGAGAGCATTACGAAAATCTAAATAAGAAGAAGGCAGAAAACCTTGAGGCTAAGAAAAATCTCTTAAAGCAATTTTCAGATTTAATTAGTGAAGAAAAATGGTCTGCAACAAAAGAAGTAAGTCAGATTCGTGGGAAATGGGATTCAATTAAATTACTACCACATAATGAAGTAGATGCTTTAAATGAACGCTTCGATGTACTTCTTAAAGAATTTGAAAGTCACAAAGTTGACCGTTTAGTTAAAAAGCTCCAAAAAGAGGAGGAAAACTTAACATTTAAGTTAGTCATTCTAGAAAAAATGGATGAATTAAATGTAAAAGTTGCGAGCGAAAAAGCAGACTTTGAAGAATTAAGTAAAGAATTCAACGACTTATTAATGCAATGGCGAAAAATAGGTCGTGTTCCAGCAGAGAAAAATCAATTAGTTTGGGATCATTTTAATAAAGCTCAAGATTCTTTTAATGAGTTAAGATTTAAGCATGATAAGAAATTCAGAAAAACGGTTGAGAAAGCACTCGAAAAGAAGAAGAAATTAATTAAAGAAGCAGAATCTTTAATCGACGAAGAAGACATTGCAATTGCTGCACGTAGAGTTAATAAGCTTCATAATCTATGGAAAAAGACGGGTAACCTACCTCAGAAGGAAGAAAATGAGCTCTGGGATCAATTTAAGGCTGCAACGGATGCTTTCAACGATAAAAAGTCTGATAATATTGATTTGCTCAAAGACCAAGAGCAAGAAAACCTTGAGAAAAAACTTAAACTAATTGAAAAGGCAGTTGAAGCTCAAGGAACTGATAATTTTGATGATGGACATCAGTTAATGCAAAAGCTGATGGATGAGTGGAAAGAAGTGGGACCTGTTCCCCGAAAAAAGTCATCCAAAATTTGGAAACAGTTTAAAAGTGCAATGGACGTTTTTTATGAAAAGCGTAGAGATCATTTCAAGGATGTTAGAAAAGATCAAAAAGAAAACCTTCTTAAGAAGAATGAATTAATAGAAAAGCTTAAAGAACTTGCTTCAAGTGACGATCCCGCTCTTGCAGTTGAGGAGACGAAAAAAATTCAAAACGAATTTAAGAATATAGGGCATGTACCACTTAAGTTTAAGAATAAAGTCTGGAAACAATATCGAGAAGTATGTGATGTAATTTATGATAGTTACCGTTCTTCAGGTTCTGATTTAGGAATGGAACGTAAACTAGCTTCAGAAGGGATAGATCCCGGAGATCGAAAAGAAATTATTAAGTACCAGAAAGAACTAGACTCTCTCAAAAAAGACATCTCAAAAATCGAAAGTGAAATTATTCAGTTTCAGGAAGCTAAGACTTATTTTAAACCAACTAATAAAGGAAATAAGCTAATAGATGAGCTCCAAGGAAAAATCGAAAAAGCAGAAAAAACTTTAAATTCGAAAAAGGAAAAACAATCATCTCTAAGAAGAAAGATTAGTGATATTAAGACATCCAATGATGAGGAATAATTAATGTTAGATATTTTAAGTTGTAGTTTTTTTTTACAATCTTAAAATAGCTCATTTCAAATTGGGGAAACTAATATCAAAATAAAGAAATTAAACACCTGGCAGGCAATATCTGTGTTGTTCAAATAAATAATTTTTGGCTAATAAAATTAAAATAAAATTTTGGGGCGTACGAGGTTCAACTCCATGTGCCAATGCCGAGAATATGGTATTTGGTGGTAATACAACATGCCTTCAAATTGAATCTGAGATTATTCCTGAATTATTGATTGTTGATTGTGGAACTGGTTTTAGAAACCTTGGTAATCAACTGATGGAAAAAGGCACCGGAAATAAAGGAAGGATTTTTATTACTCATCCTCACTGGGATCATTTGCAAGGATTCCCTTTTTTCAAACCTTTTTATGATGAAAAAAGTTGGTTTAGGGTTTATTTACCACCACAAGATGAAGTAGGGTGTAAGGATATACTTCAAGGGCATATGTCTAATACATTCTTCCCAGTTACAATAGATATGCTTGAAGCTGATATGGAATGTGAAACGTATTCTCCAGGTATAATCAAGTTTGATGGATATTCTGTTGATTATAAATGGGCAAAGCATACTGTTCAAACAGCCATTTTTAAATTTGAAGTAGCAGGAAAAACTATCATTTTCGCTCCTGATAATGAACTGCCATTAGACCAATCTAAAGAGTCTTTAAAATTTATATCAGAGTTTAGAGAATTTGTAAGGGGAGCGGATGTACTAATACACGATGCTCAGTTTAACAAAGAACAATACAATAATAGGGTGGGATGGGGACATTCCTGTTGGGAAAAAGTTGTTGATGTAACTAAAGACCTTGGCATTAAACAACTCATGTTAACTCATCATGATCCAGATAGTAGTGACGATTATCTTAATAAACTTGATGTTATGATTTCAGAAGAGTTTACAAATGAGTTTGAAAAAGTTGGAATAGTAAAAGAAGGGCAAGAGATTATCCTGCCCATTTAACGTTCTTTTTTCTTAGAAGTAATATCTTATCCCTATTGTACCATCACCATTTCCATTAGTGCTTGGTATTAAGTCAACAATTGGGGCAATTTCTAAAAATAGGTCTAGTGGTGTATCCGCTATCAGGTAGTTTAAACCAAGTGGAATCCTAACACCAATAGCTGAGTCGTCATTTTCAATGAATCGAGCACGAGCACCTATTCCATAGTAAAAAGCAAAATTCCCTTTATTAACATCAATCCAGGTATGCCATAAGTAATCTCCATGAACGCTAATCCCACCATTGCTTTCTAATGACCATGCAACTCCTAGATCGAAGGCGTTTTTTGATGAAGTCCAACTTTTAAAAGAGATGCCTGTTGGGTCACCAATCATTAGGCCAATTCCTTTATCCCCTTTAGATTGTGCAGTAACATCTGAAGACGATATTGCAGAAAAAGCTATAAATGTAATTCCAAATAAGAGTGTTTTAAATAAATTCATAATTAAGTTATTAGTGATTAGTTTTTAATAAGTAATTTTAATTCTTGTAAAGCTCTTTTAGTTCCGAATTCTAAGTTGATCTATACATTTAATCAATTCCGGTGTTAATAAATACATTAAAAATTTTTGTCAAAAATCCTGAACTTGGAAAAGTAAAAACTAGACTCGCCAGTAAAGTTGGTGAGGAGCAAGCTTTAGAGATATATAAACAGCTATTATGCTATACAAATAAGTTGGTTTCATCAGTTGATACAATAAGAGAGGTCTGGTATTCTGAATGTCTAAATGAAAATGATTTATGGGACAATGAGGTATTTGAGAAGAAGGTTCAGATTGGAGATAATTTAGGGACTCGAATGAAGGTGGCTTTTCAAGAAAGTTATTTAAAAAATGACCATGCTAAAGTTGTATTAATAGGTAGTGATTGTGCTGAACTAGAAGAATCTCATATTAATGAAGCGTTTAACAAATTAACAACTAATGAATTAGTAATTGGGCCCGCTAGAGATGGAGGATATTATTTAATTGGTATGTCAAAATTTATACCAGAGATTTTTGATGAAATCAATTGGAGTACATCGCGGGTGTTAGAGCAGACGCTTGCTAAAGCGAGAGAAGGACAAATAAGCTATCATTTACTAGAGGCACTTAATGATGTTGATGAGTTTGAAGATTGGTCCCGAATAAAACATAAACTTGAAAGCTATGATTAGTGTAATTATTCCAGCATATAATGAAGAGGAATCGTTGCCTGATTTAATTAGATACATTCTAACGGAAACGTCCAATAGAGAGATAGAAATCATTATTTCTGATGGAGGTAGTAGTGATAGAACTGTAGAACTAATTTCAAAATTAGGAGTTATTGTTATTAAATCTCCCAAGAAGGGAAGAGCTGCTCAAATGAATTATGGAGCAACAATTGCAGAAGGTGATGTGTTTTATTTTTTGCACGCAGATTCAAAACCTCCCAATACATTTATCGATGATATTATTAGATCCATAGAAAATGGATATCAATCAGGATGCTATCAATTAGCTTTCGATAGGAAACAGCCATTATTAAATTTCTATGCTTGGTTCACGAAATTCGATATCGATTACTTTAGATTTGGAGATCAAAGTCTTTATGTAAGAAGAGAGCTTTTTGAAAAGCTAGATGGTTTTGATGAGAACTTAATAGTGATGGAAGACCAAATATTTGTTAAGAGGATAAAAAGTGTAGCAAATTTTGAAATTCTTAAAGGTAAAGTAACCACATCAGCAAGAAAGTATTTGAAGGTTGGTATTGTTAAACTACAACTAATATTCTCTGTTATATTAATTTTGTTTTACTTAGGTATTCCACAAAAAAGCTTAGTTAAATTCTATAATAAAGCGATTAAATAATTGATGTTAACGTTCTGTAAAATCATGGTATAATTTATGAGGTTGACAAATAAGTTGATTATATTTAGTTCTAATTTAAAAGAAGTGATTCATTGAAATATTCTCTGATTGCTATTGTGGCGATAATGTTAGCATCGCCAGCTATAGCACAAGTTAACTTTGAAAGAACCCAAACTGATGCGGGTATTCTTAATTTGGCAATTACCAATTATGGTATACTTGGTAAGCCTGATGTAAGAAATAATCCAGAAGGTGGTGCAAGTATGCGTTTCCCAAGTGATACTGGGACAGAGCATCTCTTTGAAGCTGGAATTTGGATAGGCGCTAATTATAATAACTCTGGGATTAGAGTTTCCACTGCTTCTATTACTACTAGTGGAGGTTATGCTAGAGGGGCGGCAGGTTTCGAGTTTACTGGAGACTTCCCTCTCACAAGACGTAGTACTAATCCAAATGATGAATTTTTCTCTCCATTCTCGGTTGGAGAGCAAGATATAGTTGCTGAATTTACGGATAGACGACGAGACATAAATGGAACGCCTATAAATGGGCATGATAATCCACTTTATGCTGATGTTAAACTGGAGAGTTATAATTGGGGATTTCCATTTACAGAAAACTTTACCATCCTCAGATACGACATTACTAATAATAGTCAGCTTTATACTGGAGCAGCGACTTGGGATAGTGTTTTCGTTGGGATGTACGCTGATTTAGTAGTTAGAAATGTAAATACAACTACAGAAACTGGTGGAGCATTTTTTAATAAGAATGGAATTGGATTTCTAGACTCTCTCTATACCAGTTATGCTTTCGATGCAGGCTCACCTGATAACCCATCGATAAATACGTATGGTGCAATGTCTATAATAGGGGCCGAGTATAATGGGAATTTATATCATCCATCAAATGCTGAATACCTTCAAAGTATTGGAGAGAAAGCGCCATTTGTAGATCCAAGTTATTGGTTATTTAGTTCTGGAACTGGAATCTATAATGCTCCTACAAATGATATTCAAAGATATGAGCGAATGTCTTCATTATTCCCATTAGATCAACAAAATGGAAGTGTTACTGCACGTGAGCAGTTAAGAAATGATGGGCAGGATGGAAATGGAAACTATATATCATTTATTTCAATTGGTCCATTTCCAAAAGTTGAACCTGGTGAAACCATTTCTGTTTATTTTGTTTTTTCTGCTGCATTAAAACCAGACGAGTTTCAAGGACTTAATAATAAAGATGTTGATACAGAAGAATCTCGAGTTAATTTAAACCAGACGATTTTATCTGCGCAGAAAGTGTTTCAAGGTGAAGACCAAAATAACAATGGGGTCTTAGATGAAGGCGAAGATACAGATGGCAATAATGAACTGACTAGGTATTTATTTCCAACACCACCAGACAATCCAAATGTTAGAGTAGAGTTAGATGCTGGTAAAGTGACCTTATACTGGGATAAAAAAGCAGAAGAGTCTGTTGATAGAGTTTCTGGGGAAGTAGATTTTGAAGGATATCGAGTTTATAGCTCTGATTTAGGGGAAGACATTAATCCAAACTCACGACTTATTCGTGAATTTGATACTCCAGATAATCAATTTGGGTTTAATACAGGGTTCACAGAAGTTGAGCTTGATAGCCCCGTCCAATTCGACGGCGATACAACCACATATTATTATGCATATGAGATTAATGATTTGCTGAGTGGTTGGCAATATGAACTATCTGTAACAGCATTTGATAAAGGTAGCCAGGTTTTTGAAGTTGAGAGTCTAGAAAGTAGCCCAAATGTTAATGCAGTAAGAGTGTTTCCAGGAACACCGGCAAATACTAATTTTGCAAATAAAGGACGAGAATTCGAAGTTGGTGTATACCCAAATCCATATAGAGTTAATGCGGCTTGGGATGGTTCTTCTGAAGGGGAAAGAAAATTGATGTTTTATAATCTACCGTCAAAAGCTGAAGTTCGCATTTATACAATAGCTGGCGATATTATTTCAGAGTTTACTCACGATTCAGAAACTTACAATGGCGATATTGGTTGGTTCTCAAATTTTAGTGATGAGCCTCGGGTTTTGCCTGGTGGTGAACATGCTTGGGATATTCAATCTAACGCAAATCAAATCTTGACCACGGGTTTATACCTGTATACCGTGAAAGATGTGAGTTCAGGAGAGATACAAACAGGTAAAATCGTAATCATTAAATAATCAAAATAATATGAAAAGACTGATACAATTTATGAGTGTTGTAGTTTTAACTATGATTTCTA
Organism: Balneolaceae bacterium; assembly: GCA_965212165.1. GTDB lineage: Bacteria > Bacteroidota > Rhodothermia > Balneolales > Balneolaceae > RHLJ01. Next base: position 1,208,386 of record OZ243096.1, read on the forward strand.
CATCACTATTTGCTCAGGCTCCGGATACAGTTACTATTCGAGAGTTAAACACTTATGATAATTTAACAGAATTCACAGCGGAAGCACTAGCAGCACATCCGCTGAATGGGGTTACTGTTTCTTATACTGCAGTAATTACTGGATATCCAAAAAGTTCTGGACTTTCTACTCCAAGAGATAATGATGGAGACGGTATTATCGACGACATTAGTAGAGTTCACTTCTTCGTTACAGATACAGCAGCAATCTCTGAAGGTCGCGCTGGTATGTCTATTCAAATCGTGGAAGGCGATTACGAATTGGTTGAAAGTTTTACAAGAGGTGATGTGGTAACATTTCATGGTAGTTTATCATTCTTTGGTACAACTGCTCAAATGACTGTAGATGATACTCCTGCACCAGTTCTAATAGGTAATGTGAACAATGACCCAGCGTTAGCAAAATTTGCTCCACTATTGGATCCTTGGGAAGTTTCTATTGCAGACCTAAACACTATAAATGGTGACGGTACAATCGAAATTAACGTTGCAAATTATACTACTTATAACGGCGCATATGTTAAATTAACGAATGCTGTTGTGAGTAATGTTTCACCTGGTGATAGACCAGATTGGGCAGTAAGTAATAACGGTTCAAGAATTTATACATACGATACTTCTCTTAGATACAGAAACGATAGAGTTAGTTATTTACCAAGCTTTAACTACCGACGTGCTGAAGATGGAGCATTTGTTCCTCCTGCACCTGGTGCAACAGTAAATCTTTCTGGATATGTTGCTGTAAATGGTGGAAATGATCCTGATGGAGTTTATGGAACAAGCACTCCTTTTAGTATAAGCCCGTTCGAAGATGGTGTTCTATGGTTAAATGGAAATCGTTTTGAAAATGGTGACGATATTGGTGGTGGTCTTACACTTTCATGGCCAAATGATATCGAACTTTTAGGTTCTCCACCGTTATTCTCAGAAGTAATGCTTTCAGATTCTGCTGCTACAAAAGATGATGCAGTTACAGTTTCTGCAAATATTGTTGGTGTTGCAGGTTCTACTGTAACTAGTGCAAAATTATTTTATACAGGTAATGGTGTTACTGATTCACTAACAATGACTGCGAATGGCAATGTTTATTCAGCTACAATTCCTGCATTTCCAGCAGCAACGGCTGTTACTTTTTATATGGTTGCTGCTGATGACAATGGCCTTTCAGTTAGAAATCCAATTGCTGGTGAGTACTCATACTTAGTTGAAGGTGCGATTACCTCAATTGCTGCAATCCAAACTACAACAAATGGAATGGCTGGTGACAGTCCTCTAGCTGGTGTTGAAGGAATTGTAACTGATATTACTGCTACAGTTACTACTAGTGCTGTAACTGATGGTTATATTACAATTCAGGATAAATCAGCACTTTGGTCTGGTGTGTTTGTTGATGACGCCAATGGAATGGAATTATTAGCTGAAGGCGACATGGTCAAGATCACTGAATTATCAGTATCTGAATCATTTGGTGTAACTGAAATTGAAGTTACTGCATTTGAAAACTTAGAAACTTCAAATACAATGATGGATACACTAGCTCTTACTGGTGTTCTTACACAAGATGTACGTGCTAATTATGAGCCATATGAAGGTGTTCTTATTACATTCGAAGATGTTAAGGTAACTACAAACCAAGCAGATGGTGGAAGTGATTTCGGTGAATGGGAAATTGGTTCTACTCAAGGTGGTGGAGCAGCTGATACATTAGAAGCAGGCGAAGGTCTGCGTTTTGATGATCGTTCTTCAAGATTTGGATCAAATGTTAATGATCATTTAAAAATTGGCGCTGAATTTGAGTCATTGACTGCGACGCTTTATTACTCTTTTGGTAATGCAAAGTTAGTGGGTGGAAATCCAGATAATTTTGTTGCTACTGATGTTACATTTCCATTTTCAGGTTTTGATTTAGAATTCCCAACTGATGCAGCTTCTGTAGAAGTTACGAGTGATATCACGGTTACTTGGGAAGCTACTACTGATTTTGATGGTAATGATGTAGGATACGAATGGGTACTCTATTCTGCTGATACTTCTGAAGTTATTGTGAAAGTTCCTTCAAATAATAGCGGAGTTGATGCTGAAGTTACTCTTGATTTTGCAACCGTTGATGGTCTATTAGCAGGTGCAGGATTAGAAGTTGGTGCAAGTGCAGACTTTGTTTGGAATGTACTTGTAAACGACGGTGTAGATACTGTAGCAGTATCTAGTGGATACGACCTACCAACTAATTCATTTACTCCACTTTACTACACTCTAACTTTAGAGCGTGGTCTTGAGACTTCAAATGAGTCGGAAAATGGTGTTCCACAAGAATTTGGCTTAGATCAAAACTATCCAAATCCATTCAACCCAAGTACAAACATTAACTTTAGCTTGCCACAAACAAGCAGAGTTACATTAGCTGTTTATGACATGCTAGGTAGAAGAGTAGCAACCCTACTTAACAATCAGCAATTGAATGCAGCAAATCACTCTGTTAAATTTGATGCATCTGCTTTAGCTAGTGGAATGTATATTTACAGAATTGAAGCTGGTTCATTTATCAGCACTCGTAAAATGATGCTTATTAAGTAAGCGAAAAAATTAAGCACAAACTGTAGCATAATCTGCAGTTTGTGTTTTTTAATTACATCAATATTGAATATTGAATTTGAAAATTAACATACTATCGATTCTCATACTTATTTCAGTTGTATTCACTTCGTGTGACAATGCACTAGAAGGTAATTTTAATGAAAATCAGAATCCGACAACTTTTCTAACGGTTGATAAAATTAACAGAGAAGGAGACTTCAGATTATCTAGTCAGATTAATATATCATGGTGGGGTAATGACCCAGACGGATACATAATTGGTTATGAGTATGCAATTAATGATACTCTTGAAGGTGATTGGACGTTTACAAGAAGAACCGATAGCACGTTTATCCTTCCATTAGAAGAAGGAAAAACCATTGATGATATTCTATTCAAAGTGCGTGCAGTTGATAATGATGATGCTCGCGATCCTATTGGCGCAAAATTAGTATTTCCAATAGTAAACTCTTCTCCAAGTGTTTCGATTAATAGAAATGAAACACCTCCAGATACATTATTTTCGATTGCAAGTTTTGGATGGTCGATTAATGATCTCGATGGTATTGGTAATATATCTAGAACAGAAGTAGCAATTAATGATACCGTAAATGGTTGGGTACCTATCCCAATTCAAGAAGAAGAAAACAGATTATTTATTAGTGTAGAAGTTGATAATACACAAGATGGAACAGTTTCAGCACCAGTTTTTATAGGTAGAAGCTACACAAGATTACAGGGTATCGAACTAACAGGTATTGAAGTAGGGGCTAATAATAAATTTTATGTACGGGCAATTGATAATGCAGGTGCAGTTAGCAATGTAGACACACTTTCATGGTATATAAAAAAGCAAAATTCAAGAACCCTTTTCTTAAATGATTATTCAGGTGGATTGTCTCAAAATATTGCCTCATTTCATTTAGATTTGTTAGAACAAAATGGAATTAGTCCAGACATTTGGACAATTAATGATGGAACAGTAACACAAGAGAAAGTTGCTTTATCAGATGCATTTCCTAGCGTAATTGATCCAACACTTAAGAAGACTTTAGCCAAATGGGATCATATCTATTGGCTATCAAATGATATAGATAGAAATATTACATACGCCCAAGAAATTACAGATGAGTTCTTTGCAAACGGTGGCACAATGTATGTAAATATTCCAATGAAGGGGATTAGTCAAAATGACGAAGTTTTCAATTTTCTTCCGGTTGATTCGGTTGGAGTATTAACAGGTATTCAAACTAATTTCCTATTAAATAATAATACAGATATTATTCCAGAGACTGGAATATCAAATGTGATACCGCGGGTTGAAGTACGAAGAACTGGTACCTATCCTTTAAAACCGGTTTCAGGGGCCAAAACTCTATATCAAGCTGATTTTCTAGCTACAACTGTAATTGGTTTTAATCAAGATTACACAGGTTTTGAGGCCGTAGGTATCGAAAATGAGGAAGGAAGCCTTATTTACTTTGGATTGGACCTAACAAATTTAAATGCCAGTAATAACCTTGGTGATTTTATTGACGATTTGTTAATCGGTAGATTAAACTTTAAACAATGATGGGTATGAAAATATTTAAGAATTTATTTGCCCTGATCATTTTACTTGGAATTTCATTTCCGGTTATTGCACAAACAGGGAATATCTCAGGTACAATAACTGAAGAAGGGACAAACGAAACATTACCTGGTGTAAATGTTAGAATAGTAGGTAGTAACTTTGGTGCCGCTACAGATCCTGATGGTAAATTTATAATCAGGAATATTCGACCAGGTGAATATACTATTGAGCTTACCTTTATTGGATTTCAAGTAGTTCAAGTTACTAGCATCATTGTAGTAGCTGGTGAGACTACTGAAGTTAATCAATCGATGAAGGAACAGGTTTTTGAATCAGACCAAGAAGTTGTGGTAATTGGTGAAAAACCAATATTTGATGTAGAAAAATCAAACACATCGGTAACAATTTCTCGAGCTGACATTGAGGCAGCACCAATTCAAAGAGTAGAAGATGCAGTGTCACTTCAATCTGGTGTTATAAAAGATCCAACGGGTCTATATATAAAAGGCGGTAGAGCATATGAAACAGGCTATGTTGTAGACGGTGTTTCAGCTCAAGATCCACTAGCAGGAACTGGGTTTGGTTTAGATTTAGGTTCAAATTCATTTAGTAATGTTGAAGTTATTACTGGTGGAGTCGGTGCTGAATATGGAGACGTTACTTCTGGTGTAGTTGCTGTTCAGACTCAAAATGGTGGCGACAAATATGAAGGTAGTTTTACACATCAACGAGACAATACAGGAACAAATAATTTATCGAATCAAGCTAATTTCTTCACAGATAATTATGAGTTTAATTTAGGTGGTCCGTCAATTTTGGCTGAGAAATTACTCCCTGCACTTGGTTTAGATCTCCCCGGTACGATGTCATTTTTTGTAACTGGCCAGATTGGGTTAACGGATGGATATACAAAATTATCGGCAAATCAAATTAGCTCTTCAACTGTTGGTAACGATTTTTGGTCGCCTAGACAAGGCAACCGTTGGAATGGAATGATGAAGTTGACTTATAACATCAAGCCAGGAATGAGATTACAAGGTGCTTATCAACGTTCTCTTACCATTAATCAAAATACAAGAATGCTTCAAGTTACTGGAGCTGATACTCAAATTAGACCTGGCTTTCAGTTCGCATTTTCAAATGGCTTTTTAGACAATGCTAATACGTATACCCACGATAGTAATCTTTCCTATCTAAAATGGACACAGACAGTTTCACAATCTGCATTTTATGAAGTCCAGTTTAGCCGTTTATTTACCCGTTTAAGAGCTGATGCAAATGGTAGAAAATGGCGTCCAGATAACGTAGACAGTGAATTTGATCCTGCAAGTATTGTTACCTCACCTGCGGAAGAGTTTCAAGGTACAGATGATTTCACGTATGTACTTTCAGGACCGGGATATATCAATAATGGTGGTATTGCAACTCTTTGGCATGATCACTTTGCAGAAGAATTAACACTAAAAACTTCGGTTACTAAGTTTTTTGCTGATCGTAAGAATCAAATTGTTGCAGGCTTCGAGTTTAAGTTTAATGACTATCAATGGATTGATATTACTCGTCCATGGATTGGAGCACCAATTCAGATTGATGAAACAACTACATCAGAAACTTTTAGAGTTGGAGAGACTTTTGATGCATGGAGAGTAAAGCCAAAAAGAGGTGCTTTCTTCATTACAGATAAAATCAGATATAATGGACTGATTGCTAATATTGGTGCTAGATTTGAATATTGGGCACCTGGGAGATATGTTGATGACGCTGTAAATGATGCATTAGAAGAAAATAGTTTATCAACCATTCCTGATTTTGTTGCGCAAGACTATTTAAATAGTAGTAAAGAGATACTAGGTCTACGATATAAATTCAGATTCCTCCCTAAAGTAAATGTCTCTTTCCCAGTTCGTGAGAACCAAGTTTTATTTTTTAATTATGGGCATTCAACAAGATTGCCTCATCCTAGTTATGTATATGCTGGTTTAAATCCATTTTATCAAGATCAATCAGATCTACCAGACTTAGGTAACCCAAATCTGGACCCAGAAGTTGATATTTCATATGAGATCGGATTAAGAAATCAGATTACCTCTAATGACGCATTAAATATCTCAGCGTTTTGGAGAGACAAATATGATTTTGTGACAACACAAAATATTCTTGTACCCGATGTTGATGGTAGAGATGTTGCGAAAGCGTTTAGGGTAAATGGCGATTATGCTCGTTCAAGAGGGATCGAAATTTCTTACTTAAAGAGATATAAGGACATATTAAGAGGTCAAATGTCTTTCACATATTCAAGAGCAGAAGGCCTAAGTTCCACAACTGATGATAATTTCAATAATATTAACGCAAGCCAGAATATTGGTGCTAATATTGAAACTCCACTAGCATGGGATAGACCTTTTGATATTAAAGGGAATATTACATTTACATACGATAGGGCAGAACCCTTATTTGATCTTGACCCCTTAAATCAGTTTCAGATGTTTCTATCTGCAGTATGGCGTAGTGGTACAAGATATACACCAACTGAGTTAGTCGGTTTTCAAAGAAACCCAATTACGGGTGAACGTAATTGGAGACCTGTTTACGAACGTGTTGATGATCCTGCAGAACGTTTTAGTAAAGTTGGTCCTGCTTGGTTCTTTATGGACTTCAATCTTCAAAAATGGTTTGAAGTTGGTGGTACAAAAATGTCTGCTTTCTTAGAGATTAAAAATATTTTAAACAATCGAAGTTCTGTAATTGTAAATCCTGTTACAGGAGAAGGGTACAAGCAATACCCAACTGATCAGGCAACACTTGTAGCTTTACGAGATGATAGAAGCTATGATGTTCCAAGTAATGTTAGAGATCCAAGATACATAGACCCAACTGATAATAATCTTCCGGCATACGATAACCCTGCTAATTATATAGAGCAGCGTCATATTATGGTTGGACTATCTGTTCGATTTTAAATGAAATTTATGCGTTTAAACATATCACTCTTCATTTTTCTTATTTGCTTCATGCCACTTTCATCAGCTGTTGGTCAAAGTTTTGGGGAAGATCGAGCAGGTACAGAAAGTTTTCAATTTACCAAAATCGCTGTTGATCCAAGAAGTGCAGCTATGGGAAATTCAAACATGGCTGATGCAATCGATGGCTCTAGTTTATTCTGGAATCCGGCGTTATCAGCAAGGCTTACTAACTCAACCTTGATGATTAGTCATACCGCTTATTTCGTTGGAGTGAATCAAGATTACTTCAGCTATATCCATAAAGTGGGAACTTTTGCCTTCGGTGGGTCTTTGCAATATCTAAATTCAGGTGATATCAGAGAAACAACAGAGTTCCAGCCATTTGGTACTGGAAGAACTTTTTCAACACAACATTTTTCGGTAGGACTATCTGGTGCGCATGAAGTTACAGAGCTATTTAGCTACGGTATAACAGTTAAATTTTTAATGGAAAAAATTGAAGAAGTTGATTACTCAACTGGAGCAATCGATTTTGGGTTTTCCTACTTAGTTGGTGATACAGGTCTAAGGTTTGCTGTGGGTATAAATAATTTTGGCTTAGATGCTAACCCTTCAGGAAATACAACAAGAGAAACCTTAAATGGAATTGAAGAAATTGAACCAGACGTTGTTTCTTCGCTACCTACTCGGTTCCATATTGGTGCAGCATATGATTTGTATGAAAATGATCAAAATAAATTGATTGTTACTGGTCAAATCACAAATCCAAGTGATAATGCTGAACAGTTTAATGTTGGGGCTGAATACTCTTTTATGAAACAGTTTTTTGTAAGAACTGGATATGAGTTTGGTGTTGAAGAACGTAAAATTCCAAGTCTAGGTGCCGGTGTTGAATTAAAAGTGATGAATAAAATTTTTAAAGCGGATTATGCCTACACCTTATTTGAACGACTTGGTGAAATCCATAGGATTGCTATAAGCTTTTCGTTATGATAAATAGATATACATATATAATTTTATTATTTGCAGGCCTTCTAGCATTCATGTCTTGTGATGATATTTTTAACACAAAATCAAATTCAGACACAGACGAGATATTTGATGAGGGGAATATAGACCCTACTTTAGAAAATATTGATGGGTATGCTCCTGTTCTTCCTTTTTGGGGAGGTTTTGATGCTCCAACTGATGTGCATGTAGGTTTTGATGAATTTGTATATGTGACAGATAATGATGGTATTCACCTTCTTGATAGAGCAGATTTATCTCCAAGAATAACCATTCCTTTAAGAGGTGCAGTTTCAGTCACACAAGATCGATTGCTTAATATTTATGTAGCCGCTCGAATTGATACTATAATAAATTCAATCGATCCAAATATCACATGGGACTTACCTGCAGTATTTAAGATCAAAAATATGAATGGTGCTGGCCCAATCCAGTATGTTGATACATTAATTTTTCCTTTTGATGATGCAAGTTTAAGTACTTCAGCGGCACAAAACTCTAGATTAAATCGAAATTCCCAGTTCAATTATGAACAAGTTAATGTAACAGGATTAACCGTATTAGGTGATAATACATTATATGTTACAAGAACAGGACCCTTTAAATCAACCACACAAGTCGGTGCACCAGATAACACAGTTCTTGAATTTCAAAGAGTTCGGGTGGATGGTGCTCTAACAGCAAAGATGGTAAATGTTAGACAGATAAGAACACTAAGTCCGACAGTACCATCATTGAGAAGTGGTATTGGTCTAAGTGCTATTGCATCATTTGTTTCTCCGCCACAAAGAGACAGCTTTACAGATGATAGAAGTTTTATTGTAGCTCAGGCTGATCAATCTACAGAAATACCTTTTAGAGTACTTTGGATTAATGCTGTCCAAACTGTTGATGGATTAGTATTTCAACAGAATTCTGATTTACTAAGGCAAGATACTACTCAAGCGGATGGTTTTTTATATGAACCCGGTAAGTTTGAAGTGCCCTCAGGAATCGCTTATGGAGGCGATGATGATAGTTACATTTTTGTAGTAGATTCTGAATTAAATAGATTGTTTCAATTTCAACTGAATGGTCAAGAAGGAGTTCCGCCTCCACCAGGAGTTGAAGATCAAACCAGACAAATAAGAGTATCTTTTGGCGAATTTGGGGCCGATGCAAAACAATTCAAGAATCCAAGCGGAGTGGCCTATTTCGACCGAGTTGTTTATGTGGCTGATAAAGGTAACAACAGGATTTCAAGGTTTAAGCTAACATCCGATTTCGAGTAAAATAGAAGACCTATGAAAAAGATTTTTTTACTTCTTTTTCTATGCTCCATTTCATGTTCATTACTCGCAGATAAAGATCCACCGAAGTTACTTCTTATTTCCTTTGATGGATTCAGACCAGATTATCTATCTAAAACTGAGACTCCAAATTTTGATTTTCTAGCTGAAAACGGGGTTTTAGGTGAAGGACTGATCCCAATATATCCTTCAAAAACATTCCCAAATCATTATGCTATTGCTACGGGATTATATCCTGAGAATAACGGATTTATTGCAAATAGAATGTACGATGAAAAACTTGGTCTTTCATTCTCAATGGGAGATAGAGAACAAGTTGAAAACCCAAGTTGGTGGAAAGGTGAGCCAATTTGGAATACAGTAGAAAAAGAAGGTAAAAAAGCTGGAACTATGTTTTGGGTAGGTTCAGAGGCTCCGGTTCAAGGCATTAGACCAACATTCTGGAAAAGCTACGATGGAAATATGCCTAATGAAGATCGCATAGATTCTGTACTTAGTTGGATGACTCTTGGAACAGAAAATGAAATCGATTTTGGTACACTATATTTTAGTTTTGTGGACAGTCAAGGCCATAGATATGGAACTGAGTCAGAGCAAGTAGTCCAAGCAATCAAAGATGCGGATGAATTAGTTAATTATTTAATGATTCAGCTTAAGGAAAAAGAGTTACTAGATAACACAAATATTATAATAGTTTCAGACCACGGAATGATGAATGTATCTAAAGAGCGATTAGTAGTTCTTGATGATTTCATAAATACTGAATACATAGATATCATAGAGGGCTCTCCATCACTAATGATGAACGTTCAAGAAGGAAAACTTGAAGAAGTGTATGCATCACTGAAGAATAATGAGACTCATTTTAAAGTCTATAAAAAGGAAGAAATTCCAGAGCGATATCACATTAAGAATAATTCTCGGACTCCAGAATTACTACTTGTTGCAGATCTAGGTTATACCATAAATACTAAATCATTTATAGAACAAAGGAGGAATTATCCATCTGGTGGTGCACATGGGTTTGATAATCTTGAAGAAGAGATGTGGGCGTTATTTATTGCAAATGGACCTAGTTTTAGAAAGGGTTTTACAATAAAACCCTTTGAAAATATTCATCTATATGAATTGATGGCTCATATTCTGAAAGTGGAACCTGCAAAAACCGATGGGTCGCTTGATGCTATTTCAGATATACTGAAATAAATTCTATTCTAATTTATTCAAATAAAGCCTTTTATTTGGATTGCATCTAACTTTGAAGGAAGTGATATTCCGATCATCAAAAAAGATTTTAACTCACTCAAAAAAAGACCATGCCATACGTTGTTACCGAACCATGTATTCAATGTAAATACACTAACTGTGCTGCAGTTTGTCCAGTAGATGCTTTCCGTGAAGGACCAAATTTCTTAACAATCGACCCAGATGAATGTATCGATTGTGATGCTTGTGTATCTGAGTGCCCAGTAGAAGCAATTTTTCCAGATGATGAAGTGCCAGATAAATGGGAACACTATATAGAACTTAATGAAAGATTAGCTGAGGCGTGGGAAGATAATATCATCAACGAAACAAAAGATGCTCTTCCTGATGCTGATAAATGGGCTGAAAAAGAAGACAAACTTGGCGATTTAATTGAAGAATGGTAGTTCATTAATTGTTAATCGTTATTTGTACTTTTAAATTCACAAATAACGATTAACGGTTTTTAAATTGTCTGACAAACAACATCAATCACTAGCTTTTGATCTCCCTAAAGTGATGGGGATAATCAATGCCACACCTGATTCCTTCAGTGATGGTGGTCAATTCAATGCTGTTTCTTCTGCACTAGAACGTATTAATGTGATTGTTTCAGAAGGTGCCTCAATAATAGATATTGGGGGTGAGTCTACAAGGCCGAATGCTGAGCCTGTTTCTGAAAAAGAGGAATTACTTAGAGTGATCCCAATTCTTGAAAAAGCGTTGCAGCAATTTAAAAATGTCATCTTCTCTATAGACACTACAAAATTTGAAGTGGCCAAAAAATCTCTAGAATTAGGGGTAGATATTGTAAACGATGTAAGTGGCCATACCAAGGAACTCAGACTTGCAGATTTATGTGCTCAGCATAACGCATTCTATGTGTTAATGCACTCCAAGGGTGATCCAAAGACGATGCAAAATAACGCTATATACTATAATGTTGTAGATGAAGTGGGAGAATTTTTCGATAAGAAAATCGAAACTTTGAAATCAAAGGGTGTTGAAAAAATAATATTAGATCCAGGAATTGGATTTGGGAAAACACTTGAACACAATTTTTCTTTAATTGCCCATCTTGACAAATTCAAAAAATTTGGTTTCCCTATATTAGTCGGAGCTTCTCGAAAATCAATGATTGGAAAACTTCTTGATGATAGACCTGCAGAAGATCGACTTGCTGGAACTCTTGCTGTTCATTATCATTCGTTGTTAAAAGGAGCAGATATTCTTCGTGTCCATGATGTGAAGGAAGCCTCCGATTCAATTCGTATATTCAATGCAATACAATCACAATCTTAGACGGAGCATCTATTGATTCCTATTGGGTTTCTTGATTTTAGTGTCATGGATTTTATAGAAACGCTACTAATTGCTGGCGTTCTGGTATACCTATATCAATGGATTAGAGGAACCTTTGCAATTCAAGCTGGGATTGGAATTGTACTCTTAGTTATTGTAAACCTTGTTATTCGTGTTTTAGGTTTTACCACTATCGATTTTATTTTGAGTGGAATAATGAATGTAGGTATTCTTGCTGTTTTCATTATTTTTCAACCAGAGATTCGAAAACTCTTGTATAGACTTGGTACAAACACCAGCCTAGATCGTTTTTTTACTCGCTCAAGCTCAGATGAAATGATAGAGGAAATTATCGATGCAACTAAAATACTCTCAAAAGAAAAAATCGGTGCATTGGTTGTTTTCGCACGTACATCGAACCTTCAGGATATGATTGATGGTGGAGTAGGGATTGACGCGAAAATTAAAAGTGAGTTATTAATTACTATTTTCAGAAAAGAAACACCATTACATGATGGTGCAGTAATAATCCGTAATAATAGAATTGTTGCTGCAAGCTGTTATTTACCAATTTCCCAAAACCCAAATATTTCTCAATCCTTTGGAACTCGACATCGAGCTGCTGTGGGTATTTCAGAAACTAATAATGTATTTGTACTCATTGTTTCTGAAGAAACAGGTCGTATCTCGATATCAAGAAATGGTTCATTAACCAGCGGGTTAACTATTCAAAAACTACGAGCCGAAATGGAAGAAACATTCGGTACTTCAAAATTTGAAGAAGAAATTGGGTTTAGCTCTTCGCAAGCTGAAATGAACCTTAAATAATTTCTCTATTAATAATAGCTGCAAAAGTGTGTATTGACGTTGTTACACCGAAAAAAATATTTCATTCCAAGATTAATATTTTAATCTCAATAGAAATATTATCTAAAAATCGAACTCTTATCGGTACTTTTCATATTTAAAAATGGAAACTCGTACATTACAGATCATATAACCGTTTCCATCAAAGAAAGTGAGTGCAATGGCAGAGCAAAATAATCCACGAAAAGAAAAGTGGGCCGAAAGTATTAAAAAAGGATTGAAGGGCGAAAAGATTGAGTCATTAAATCGAATGAGTCCAGAAGGTGTTGAAATCCAATCTTTGTACGATTCTGAAGATTTGGCAAAGCGAAATGTTGATGCTGGTTATCCTGGGCAGTTTCCATTTACCCGCGGACCTTACCCAAGTATGTTTACTCAACGGCCATGGACTATTCGGCAATATGCTGGATTTTCAACAGCTGAAGAATCAAATAAATTTTATCGTCAAGCACTTGAGAAGGGTCAGAAAGGTCTTAGTGTAGCTTTTGATTTAGCTACTCATCGTGGATATGATTCTGATCATCCAAGAGTAGTTGGTGATGTTGGTAAAGCTGGTGTTGCAATCGATTCTGTTGAAGACATGAAGATTTTGTTTGATGGTATTCCATTAGAAAAAATGTCTGTGTCTATGACTATGAATGGAGCAGTTATACCCGTTTTGGCAGCTTATATTGTGGCAGCTGAAGAACAAGGGGTTTCGTTAGAGCATTTAAGTGGAACCATACAAAATGATATTCTGAAAGAGTTTATGGTGAGAAATACTTACATCTATCCTCCTCAAGAATCTATGAGATTGGTTTCAGATATCATTGCTTTCACAAGTGAGAAAATGCCTCGATTTAATTCTATATCTATTTCAGGATATCATATGCAAGAAGCAGGGGCAGACTCTGCTTTGGAATTGGCATTTACCTTGGCTGATGGAATTGAATATGTAAAAACCGCCGTTGAAAGTGGTTTAGATGTTGATGCGTTTGCTCCACGACTTTCCTTCTTTTTTGCTATCGGAATGAACTTTTTGATGGAAGTGAGTAAGCTTCGTGCAGCACGAACTTTATGGGCAGAATTAATGAAAGAGTACTTTGATCCCAAAAGTACTAAATCCATGATGCTACGAACACATTGTCAAACGTCTGGATGGTCTTTAACTGCACAGGATCCTTTAAATAATGTAGTTAGAACAACAATCGAAGCAATGGCTGCAGTTCTTGGTGGAACACAATCACTTCACACAAATAGCTACGATGAAGCTATTTCACTTCCAACAGAAACTTCATCAAGGATTGCCAGAAATACTCAAACAATTATACAAGAAGAAACAGATGTAACTCATACTGTTGATCCATTCGCTGGATCCTATGCTGTTGAATCTATTACACATGATTTAAAAGAACGAGCTAAAGCTATTATAAAAGAGGTCATGGATATGGGTGGCATGGCAAAAGCCATTGAACAAGGTTATCCGAAACGCAAAATTGAGGAAGCCGCAGCACTCAAACAAGCAGGTATTGATAAAGGAGACATTACTATTGTTGGGGTTAATAAGTATGTGAATGAAAAAGAAGATCCTATTGAGATTCTTGATATCGACAATGATGATGTTCGTAAGAAACAAATTGAGTTAATTGATTCTATCAAAGCGAAACGAGATAATGCTGCAACAAAAAAAGCCTTATTAGCGATTACAGATGCAACAAAAAATGGAGAAGGAAATATTCTTGAACTCGCAGTAGAGGCGACTAGAAAGAGAGCAACTGTTGGAGAAATATCAACTGCGTTGGAAATAGTATGGGGAAGACATAAAGCTACGAATCAAACCATAAGTGGAGTATATGAAAGCGTGTACAAAAACGACGAGCAATACATAGAAATAAAAGAGAAGATTGAGTCTTTTGCCGAAAATGAAGGCCGAAGACCAAGAATTTTAGTTGTTAAAATGGGACAAGATGGTCATGATCGAGGAGCTAAAGTTGTAGCAACAGCTTTTGCTGATATGGGGTTTGATGTAGATGTTGGTCCTTTATTTTCAACTCCGGATGAAGCTGCAAAACAAGCTATCGAAAATGATGTACATGTAATTGGAGTTTCAACACTCGCAGCTGGCCATAAAACCTTAATACCAGAACTGATCAAAATTCTTAATAAAGAAGATGCAAGTGATGTAGTAATTGTTGCGGGTGGAGTAATTCCAGTTCAAGATTATGGTTTCTTATATGAGAAAGGTGTTTCAGCAATTTTTGGCCCAGGAACAAATATTCCTAAAGCCGCATCAAAAGTTATCGATGAAATAAAAGCAAAGCGTGCATGACCATTGAGCAACTAGCACAGGGATTAAAGAAAGGCAAGAGAAGGCACCTAGCTAAAGCTATTACATTAGTTGAGAGTAGTAAAGCAGATGATCAAAAGAAATCACAAAAACTCTTTGAATTACTAAACGAACAAAACGAATCAATCAGAATTGGTATTTCAGGAGTGCCAGGAGTAGGTAAAAGCACATTTATTGAAGCGCTTGGAAATTTACTAATAGAACAAGGTCATAGAGTTGCAGTACTTGCTGTTGATCCTAGTAGTCCATCAACTGGAGGTAGTATTTTAGGGGATAAAACTAGAATGGAGACATTATCTACTAGAGAGCAAGCATTTATTAGACCCTCACCAACTGCTGGGACATTAGGTGGAGTCGCAAAAAGAACAAGAGAATCTATGTTACTTTGCGAAGCGGCTGGTTATGATGTAATATTAATTGAAACTGTTGGAGTAGGTCAAAGCGAATTTGAAGTTTCGTCTATGGTAGATTGTTTTCTTGTTATGATGCTACCTGGTGCAGGAGATTCTTTACAAGGAATCAAACGAGGAATCTTAGAAATCACAGATATTCTGGTAGTTAATAAAGCAGATGGGGACCAAGAGAGGTTAGCGCTTCATGCACGTGCTGAATACGAACATACATTTCATCTATTAAAACCAAAATATGGAGATATTCCAGTTCGTTTCTTGGCAATGAGTGCCTTGGAGAAAAATGGAATTTCTGAAGTTTGGGATAGTATACAGGGTTTTATTTCAGCACTGAAAACAAAAGGATTATTTGAAGAGTTACGCAATACTCAAAATCTAAATTGGTTTAAGAGACTTACCGAGGATGAAATAATTAGAATGTTATGGAGTTCTCCAATTAATAAATTGAAAGCCACGGAATTAAAAGAGAAGATCACATCAAAACAGCTTTCGCCATCGCTTGCAGCTGCTCAAATGATTGAAAAGCATTATCAAAAAAAATAAACTAAGGAACTATATATAATTTATAAGTTATTGAGAGCAATGTTACTAACACAAAAAAAACCACTTTAAAATAGTTTTTGTATAAAGGTAGTTTTTAGTGGTAAAAAAGCGCTTACAGTTGTATATTTTTGATCCTTTAAAAAGATGAACATCAATAATAGAATGAATCAAACAGACCAATTAAACTTACCTTTAACTCAATTAACTGATGATGAGCAAATGCTAAAAGAAGCTGCGGCTGATTTTGCAAAAAGCTCTATATCTCCTTTAGTACATGAAATGGATGAAAATGCAAAGTTGAATCCAGGATTGATAAAAGAGTTTTTTGAAATGGGTTTAATGGGAATAGAAATTCCGGAAAAATATAACGGGGCTGGCGGTACGTTCATGATGTCTATTGTGGCTATAGAGCAAATTTCTCGCGTTGATGGCTCTGCTGGTGTATTCATGGATGTTCAAAACACATTGGTTAACAACGCTTTTGTTAGATACTCTTCAGAAGAGATTAAGGAAAGATATTTACCTCAGCTAGCTACAGAAAAAGTTGGAGCATATTGTTTATCAGAAGCGGGCTCAGGAAGTGATGCTTTTGCACTTAGAACAACAGCTAAAGAAGATGGAGATCATTTTGTACTAAATGGTTCCAAGCTTTGGATTACGAATGCAAATGAGGCAGATATTTTCTTAGTATTTGCAAACGTAAATCCTGAATTAGGATATAAAGGAATCACTGCTTTTGTAGTTGAACGAGGAATGGAAGGTTTTTCAGTTTCTAAAAAAGAGAATAAGCTTGGGATTAGAGCTAGTTCAACATGTGAAATACTATTTGAAGATTGTAGGGTACCGAAGGCCAATATTTTAGGCGAATATGGTAAAGGGTATAAAGTTGCAATTGAGACTTTGAACGAAGGAAGAATTGGTATCGGAGCACAAATGATAGGGATTGCACAAGGTGCATTTGATGCTGCTTTGGCATATGTACAAGAGCGAAAACAATTTGGGAAAGCAATTTCAGAATTTCAAGGTGTTCAGTTCGATCTTGCTAGAATGGCTACTGATATTGAAACAGCTAGATTATTAGTTTACAATGCTGGTAGGCTTAAAGAAGCTGGGCAACCATTTTTGAAAGAAGCGGCAATGGCAAAATTTTATTCTTCAGATGTAGCTGAACGAGTTAGTTCAATGGCTATAGATCTTTTTGGTGGAAATGGATATGTGAAAGAATATCCCGTAGAAAAATTTTATCGAGATGCAAAGATCGGTAAAATCTATGAGGGTACAACGAACATGCAACTTAGTACAATTGCTAAGTTGCTACTTCGATGAGTGAGTGAGGAAGGGGGAGTTTAGGCTCCCCCTTTTTATTTGACATCACCCGCGCATCTAAAGCCTAAATCAGTAGCGGTTACATCTCTTAGGGTACCTGTTCTCCAATATGTTCTCGTTGTAGTAGTTTCTTCACCAAAACTCCCACCTCTAATGATTCTAATCCCGTCATTTTTATGATCATGTAATTGATCAGGTATACTATAGAATTGGTAAAACTCATCTACCCATTCAAAAACATTTCCACTCATATCATACAATCCTAAATGATTAGGCTCTTTTGTGCCAACTGCATATGAGAAATTAATATTTGAAGACCGGGTAATTGCATAATATGCTAATGAATCAGGGTTACTGGTACCAGAAAATTTTTCGTTCATTCCTCTAGATCTAGCAGCATATTCCCATTCAACTTCAGAAGGAAGCCTATAACCTAAACTTTCACAAAAGGCTACAGCATTATCCCAAGTAATATTTACAACAGCTCTATTTCCTCTCCCATAGCGCCCAGAATTTGGTAATTCACGACCTGTTTCTATTGCAAATGCATCATATTTTTTGAAAGTAACCTCATAGCGCGCTAAGTAAAATGATTTAACTTGAACAATATGTGTTGGAAGTGCATCGGTATTTTTTCCTTCAAATACATCTCCAATTGTAAAAGAACCACCCTCAATTAGAACCATTTCAGGTTGGTATTCTTTAATTGATTTCTTGAAAATTGTACAAGAATTTCCAATGAAAAATATTATTATAAAAATTATATACTTTCGATTCATAATAAAACTAGCCACATTATTAAAAATATAATTTTATTGAATTATTTGGAATGATGTGCATTGTTAATGAGTTGTAAATTTAGAAATAAACCTTAGAATCGCTAAGTAATTGAAAAGATATGTATAGAATAGATCCTAAAATTCTAGAAGAATTAAAAAAACATTCAAAAGACGAAGCTTCATTCAAAAAATTAGAAGAATTAGTTGGTGATGTATATAGCAAACTTAACCAATTTCGAAATCAACTAGATTTATTGGAAGGGGCGATTCGTAATGATTACGATTCTATTATTATAACTGAATTAAACCTAGAAAAGCCTGGTCCTAAAATAGTTTATGTAAATGATGGTTTTACAAAAATGACGGGTTATTTACCAGAAGAAGTAATTGGAAAGACTCCAAGAATATTACAAGGTCCTAAAACTGATAGAGCAATTTTAGACCGTCTTAAAAGGCGATTAATTGAAGGTCAGGCATTTTTTGGGCATAGCATAAATTATAGAAAAGACGGAAGTGAGTTCATTAACCAGTGGGATATTCATCCTCTTTTAAATCGTGAAGGTGAAGTAACACATTGGGTATCTTATCAAAGAGACGTAACAGAAAAGAAAGAAACTGCGAAAGCAATATTTAATACTGATTTTGACGAGCTATTAAAACGAACTGAAGAATTTACTCTCAAATTTGAACTAGATGAGACTAGTAAGAGTTTACAATGCAAATATATAACTGAAGCATTTGAGGATTTGACAGGCTTGGAAAAATCTCTCATTTTCGATTCTGGAATTGATTCTGTATTACATGATGAAGATATCGAAGTAGTAGAAACGGCTTTACAAAAAGCAATAAATGGTGAAACAATTTCAGAATATTGCAGATATAAAACAGTTACTGGAGATTATATTTCTGTACTACAATCTTTTAGACCAGAAGTTGATAAGTCAACGAATACTGTAAAAACCATTAAGTCAGTTGCAAAATTGGAATTGAAAGAGAATTAACAGAAGTCGAAAAAAATAATAAAAGATTTAAAGCCACCCGTCAATTGGGTGGCTTTTTTTATTTACATAATTGGTTTATACGTATATTTAAATATGGAATTACAAGAGTTACAAGATAGAATCATAAGAGAGTTTAATCTTTTCGAAGATTGGACTGAAAAATATAAACACATTATAAAGCTAGGTTCGAAGTTAGAAAAACTAGCCGAAGAAGATCATAAGAAGGAGAATCTAGTTAAAGGTTGCCAAAGTCAGGTTTGGTTAACGGCTGCATTGAAAGATGGTAAAGTATTCTTTAAAGCTGATAGTGACGCGGCTATTACTAAGGGATTAGTTTCACTAATGGTACGATTTTATTCAGGACAATCACCTGAAATGATCATAAATACAAACCCTGATTTCATACAAAAGATAGGGATGGAGCAGCATTTATCTCCAACAAGAGCTAATGGTTTAGCTTCAATGGTTAAACAAATGAAGATCTATGCAATGGCATATAAGACTAAGCTCACAAGTTAGTTGTTAAAAAGGGATTTAATTACTTACTTAGTTTAAAAAAAGAGATGGGAAATTGGTTTTCATTTACCGGGATTGGAAGTATGGGGGATAAAATAAAAGATCCAACTGATCCCATTATTACACCTGTTAAAGCTGGTATTACCGTACTAAACCGTATTTCCTTTTTTCTTTTTTTAGTTTGTATACTATTTTTAATTCCATTCTATTTTAATAATTCAGTTTCATTAACCTGGTTCTTTATTTCTGAAGCCATTGCCTTTGCCCTTATTCCAATTCTTGCAAAACAAGGTTATTTAAAAACTGCCAAAATGCTTCAAATTGCCTATATCGATATAGGTATTGTAATACTAAGTTCTGTATTTGGAAACGAAGCTATGATCCAAGCTTTTTTCATTCCTACAATGGGGCTTTCGATATTGCTATTTGACAATAAGGAGATGCAACTAAGAAATATCTCGATCTTTCTTTCAGTAGCTTCATATTTTGTGTTAGACTACATCATATTTGATCAATTAAGTTTTTCTGATGATGGTTTTTCCATTATAAGATGGGGTGTGCTAACAGCTTCTTTTGTCACTACATGGCTCATTTTTAATACATTTTCGGAATACAAAGAAAGTGCAGAACAGAAAGCTAATCAACTACTAGAAACAGAAAAGGAACTAAATAAAGAACTTAATATTAATCAGCAGAAATTAGAACAAAATATAAGAGAGCTAGAAGAAGTAAAGATAGCTCTAGAGAAAAGTACTCAAGCAAAATCTGAGTTCTTAGCTACAATGAGTCATGAGATTAGAACACCTATGAATGCTATAATGGGAATGACTCATTTATTACAAAAAGACAATCCTAGGAAAGAGCAAAAAGAGGCGTTAAGCATTCTTGATTTTTCAGGTAATACATTACTTTCTTTAATTGATGATGTACTGGATTTTTCAAAAATAGAAGCGGGACGTTTAGAGTTTGAAAATACGGAATTCGAGTTAGATAAGCTTATTGGAACTATTACAGAGAGTTTCAAAGTAATGGCTAAAAACAAAAATATTGAGTTAAAAAATTGTTTAGAGGATGATATTCAAAATGTTTTGATAGGTGATCCTGCTCGATTAACTCAAATTCTAAATAACCTACTAAGTAATGCTCTAAAATTTACTGAGAAAGGAAAAATAGAGCTCAATATTAAAGAACTTAATAATTGGAAGGATAAAATAGAACTTGAGTTTTCTGTATTGGATACCGGTATTGGTATTCCAAAAGATAGAATGAATACTATATTTGATAGTTTTACTCAAGCTAGTGGAAATACCAAAAGACTATACGGTGGAACAGGGTTAGGACTTACAATAAGTAAGCAATTAACTGAGTTACAAGGCGGTAAACTCTGGGTAGATAGTGAGGAAGATAAGGGAAGTACTTTTTATGTTGAAATGACTTTTGGAAAAGGTGAAGGAGATTCCATTTTAGCAAGAGGAGAAGTTGTTACTCCAGCACAACAGGAAAGCTTGAAAGGGAAGAAAGTTTTGCTTGCAGAGGATAATGTCGTAAATCAAAAGGTAATGCGAAGGTTCCTTGAACGCTGGGACGTTAAGATGATGATTGTTAATGATGGTAAGGAAGCGGTTGAAGCAATCAAAAAAGAACAATTCGATATAATATTAATGGATCTACAAATGCCAAAAATGGATGGATACGAAGCAACACATGCGATTCGTAGTTTACCAGATCCTAACAAAAGAAATATTCCTATTATAGCCCTAACTGCAGCAGCACTTAAAGAAGTAAAAGAAAAAGTTTTTGCCTGTGGAATGAATGATTTTGTTACAAAACCATTCAACCCAATCGAACTTCAACAAAAATTAGCAGAACTTTCAAAGTAGATTAATCATCTTTGAGGTTACTTTTCATTATTGCTTTAACTCCAGGGGCTTTCAATTCATCCAAGTTTTCAATCACTCCAAGTTGATCTTGTTTTGATCTATTCTGATTAAATTTAAATTTACCTTCCATTCTAGTAATTTCAATTTCTAAACCAACAATAGCCTTTAGATCAGTTTCGAAACCAGCTTTCCCTTCTTCTAAACTCCAATCAGAATCTACTTTTGCTTCATGATGGTGAGTTAAGCTAATCACCATTTTACGAAGCTCATCCGAGTTTTCGACGATTTCAGGAATACCATATACATGAACAGTTGCGTAGTTCCAAGTTGGTACTGTTTCTCTATTTTTATACCATGATGGTGATATGTATGTGTGTGGACCCTGAAACACACATAAAACTTCCTTATTGGAGTCAATTTTCCTCCAGTGTTTATTTGCCTTTGCAAAATGTGCAATAAGGACTCCTTTATTGCCGCGTTCTTTATCAACTATAAAAGGGAGGTGCGTAACCTCAGGGTGATCTTTATGTTGACTGAATAAGATTCCGAAGCTATGTTCTTCAATAAGAGAAAATAGTATTTTTGGGTTTTCTTCCTTAAAAGATGAAGGTATATACATTGTTAGGTTTCTGTTTTTATAAGAAAATAATTAGTGTGACCTGGTGGAAGATCTTCAATTTCTCCACATATTTTATAACCCCTTTTCCGATAGAACTCTAAAGCTTGAAAACTAGTGGTACTCAAACGGAATTTATGAATTCCTTTTTGTTTAGCTTGTTCTTCAATTGCATTTATAAGTTTAGTACCAGCACCACTCCCTCTCAAACTTTCATCTACCCATAGTAAGTCAATATATAACCAGTCCCAGGATATTGTACCATAAACCCCACCCAGAAGTAGTCCTGCATTATCACGAATTTGATTAATTAATGCAGAACGTTCATACTCTCCTGAAATAGGATCATTGAAAGCTCTTAGATTTAATCGAAGCTCATTTATTTCTTCTTCTGAAGGATTTACTTTTGATATGATGTTCATTTTATTAGTATTAATGCAGATAAAGAAAATGTCCCCAATTTTTAAATAGGGATGTTATAAAGGTGAACATCACAATTATAATTAATGGAGATAGTATGAACAAGTATATGCTAATTCTTTTCGATAATGAGGAGTCATTTGTAGATTTTTCACCAGAAGATATGCAAGAAGAGATCGCTTTACATGGAGAATGGATTCAACAATTAGGGGAGCGTTTCGATTCGGGTGAAGCCTTAAATCAGGAGGCGAAATCAATTGATGGAGCAGATAAAATTGTATCTGATGGACCCTATTTAGAGTCTAAAGAATTAGTTGGAGGGTTCTATATAATTAATGCTACTAATCTAGAAGAAGCAACAGAGATTGCAAAAGGTTGTCCAGTACTAAGATTTGGTGGTAAAGTAGAAGTTCGAGAAGTTATGAAAATGTAAGTGAGCGAAAACACAATAAATAAAAACTCAAAATTAGTTGAACATCTTTTTAGACAACAGTCTGGAAAGATGTCAGCTATATTGACTCATATTTTTGGTTTAAGTAATACTGAGATTATTGAAGATATTATTCAAGAGACATTTTTATCAGCAATAAAAACCTGGGGAATTAAAGGCGAGCCCGAAAACCCTGAAGCCTGGTTAATGCTAGTCGCAAAAAATAAAATCATTAATGAATTAAATAAAAGAAAAAGACATGTTAAGAAAAGAGAGCAACTACATTATGAGATGGTATATGACCAAATTGATGACCTATTCCTTAAACATGAAATTAGAGACTGTCAATTAAGACTATTATTTTCTTGTTGTCATCCTGACCTTAAAATTCGATCTCAAATAATGCTAACACTTAAAACTCTTTCCGGTTTTGGTGATAAAGAGATTGGTAATGCACTATTAATGAAACCCTCAGCTGTAAAAAAAGGATTATACCGAGCACGAGAAGAGCTTAAATCAAAACATGATTCTTTAGGTATTCCATTTATTCCAGAAGCAGTAGAAAGAATAGATACAGTGCTAGCCATAATTTATTTAATGTTTAATGAGGGCTATAAGACAACATTAAAAGAAGAAGTTATTAATATTGAGCTATGCTATGAAGCAATTAGATTAGCGACCTTATTAACTGAAATAGAGTATCCTGATAAAGGAAAAATAGATGCTCTTCTTGCATTGATGTACTTAACGCTAGCAAGATTCCCAGCTCGATTAAATAGTTCAGGTGAACTTATTGAAATTGAACAGCAAGACCGTAAAAAGTGGGATAATAAAATAATTTCAATAGGTTTTTCATACTTAAATAAATCAAGATCAAGTATAATTTTAAGTAGATACCATCTTGAATCAACGATTGCTTCAATACATTGCGCTGCAAAATCTTTTAAAGAAACAGACTGGAATGCCATCTTGTTTTGCTATGAAAAACTACTTCACATAAATAATTCTTTTATGACTCGATTTAACTATGCAATAGCACTAGGATGGGCTCAAGGCTTTGATCTTGGACTTATAAAGTTAAAAGAGTTAGAAAAAGAGTCATACGTACAAAAAAGATCATTACTCTATTCTGGAATTGCAGAAATGAATATGCGAATGAAAAAATATGAAATTTCTAAATCATACTATCAAGTTGCTCTCGACCTAGCAGAGTCTTCAGCTGATAAGAATTTTATTTCGAAAAAAATTACAATATGTGACACAAAAAATATTAGAACCAACTAAGTACTGATTGTAAACATTATGAAAACTTCTCTATTCCTATTAATAATTATCTTACAGTCTTTTAATCTGAATGCTCAAACTGTTTATACCGAAAATACATTGAGACTCGATTCCTTGTCTAATATGCCAATAGCTAGTATAAATGATGTAGCATGGTTAACCGGACATTGGGTTGCAGAGGCATTTGGTGGTTTGGTCGAAGATGTTTGGTTAGAACCATTAGGAGGGGCTATACTTGGAGTATTTAGATCTTTTTCAGGTGGTGAAATTGGTTTCTACGAAATATTTACTATTTCAGAAATTGAGCAATCATTGATATTGAGATTAAAACACTTTAGTCCTGATCTGAAAGGTTGGGAAGAAAAGGATATCACACAGGATTTTAAATTGGTAAAAATATCAAATGATATGGTATGGTTTGAAGGGTTTACAATACAAAGAATAGGATCAACCAAATATAATATTTACCTAGCAACGGAAAATAAAGATGGGTCGTTAGAAGAAATGGTATTTAACTATACTGAGAGAGAGTAATAAATTAACTAGGATGAAATACTCCTATAAAGGTTTAACTAAATTTCTAGAAAATGATCTTTAAAAAGATTCTAGTTTTTAAATCATGGAAATGTGGATAAGTGTATGACCTATTTTGTCTAAATCAGTCATTTTTCCCCGAAATGGTTAATTATAATCTTTTTAATATTTTTAGTAGGGTGATAGAATTATGTACATTTGAAAATTAAAATGTGGAAAACTTGAAAAAATTCCGCATACTTGGGGTTCGATAGATTATAAACATCTACATAATAGGCTAAAAACACATTCGACAGGGGTTCGAAAATGGTTAGGAACTTAAAAAGATGGCTGCTTACCATTGTAATTGCTTTCTTCGGGATAGTAGCTTACGCACAAAATATACCAGGGCAATCAGTAGCTCCTGATATACAACAAGAGGCGTCAAAGTATGAGCAATACTATGAAGTAGTATTAGAGAATGCTTTGTCAGATTATTATAAAACAGGTACGTTTATAGTAGATGTTAAAGCTACATTAGAGCGAGTACTTGTTGCAAGAGGGTATGAAGTAGTTCCAGGAGAAGAATCAGTAAAGATTGAAAATCTACCAGGATTACCATTCATACCGCCAAACTTAAGAACAAGTACTCAACCTAAAAGAGATAGTTTAAAGGCCTCTGGATTTGATACTAGTTTTAGACTTACCAGACTAAATATCAAAGTTCTTGTAGATACGTCATATAGTAATGAAGATGTAGAATTTGTTGAAGAAGCCGCTTCATTAATTTCTAATGCTGATAGATTTAGAGGAGATATAGTTAGTGTAGAAAAGAAAGTTTTTCCAAGAAGCGCACGTGGTATAGAGCAGGATGTAAAAACACCGCCAGTTAATAGAGATGATGTTGCCGGAATTGAAAGAATTGAAAATCAACCTATTCTAGAAAATGAGCCTATAAAGAATATGTTTTTAGGGATTGATTGGAATAACCCTAAACATTTAATGTATGTAATTGCTGCATTAGGGTTGTTTCTATTAATAGCGTTCCTTTATGCAATGCTAAAAAAACCAAAGAAAGAAGAGCAGCCTCCATATCCTTATCAAATGTTTGATCCTTCAATGGCTCAAAATAATAGTGAACCAGCTAAAAAAGAAAATACTGGCCCTGATTCAAGAGCTTTAGCTGCATTTGAAGAAGACAAAACATATTTAACTAATACTGTTATCAGTACCCCAAAAGTTGTTGCAGATTTAATTGAACAATGGATTGCCAGTGATGATGAGCAAGGGGTGATAAGAGCAGTTAAGAGTTTTGTTAGTGTAGATGAAAAGCTATTAAATGTGCTAGAATCATATTTAAAAGTAGATACTTTTGAAACAATACGTTTTGGAATTGCTAATACCGATCCATTCCCAATTGATGAAAGGATTGAGGAAGCTAGATCCTTCAGAAGAAGTATTCAGCAAATAAAAATGGCTAAAAATTCTCCGGATTCTGGATCTAATCTTTTTGATTTTATATATCAATTAACTGATCAACAACTACTGCATTTGATGAAAGAGGAATCGGATGAAATGGTTTCCATTTTACTAGCTCAAATTGCAGGTGAAAGAGCAGGCGTGATTCTTCAGAAAATGGACGATCAAAAGAGAATTTCAATTCTCTTGAAAATGGGTAAGATTAATAATATTCCAATATCAGTTTATAAAAAAGTGGCGTCGCACTTTTCAAATAAAGCTCTATCAGTATCTGATATGAAGTATGTGGCTGCAGATGGTGTTGATACTATTCTTACTACTATCGAAACATTACCACTCTCTGAACAGGATGATTACGTGCGATCGATTGCTGAGCAGGATTTATCGTTAGCTAAGAAGATTAGGAAATTCTTTATTGGCTTTGATGATCTGCCAAAAGTTAAGGATGAATTTGTACAATCTGCATTGGAAGAAATTCCTACAGAAACCATTATCCTTGCATTAAGAACAGCGCCAGCAGCAGTTAGAGAAAAAGTGCTTAAAGTTCGACCAAAACGTGAGCAACAATTGATTTTATCAGAAATTGATAACCCAACAGAAGCCCCAGCAAAAGACGTTGAAGATGCTCAAAAGGTTATGCTTTATGCTGTTCGAAGAAAAATGAAAACGGAAGGATAAGTCATGAAAAGGTTATTTTTCCCATTAGCATTTTTCATACTTGGTTTTCTTAGTCCCGCAGGCTTAATAGCTCAAGACCACCAAGGTGGAGATCCATACCAAATGGATCAGATTATGCTTCAGATGAGTGAAGAACTGAATAATATTCCAGTTAATATTAGACGAATAGCTGTTTATAAAATAAATTATAGCTCATTTCGATTTACAAATGAAGAAGTAGAATATATAAGAGCTGAAGTTGAACATGCCTTTCGACAATATGCAGGATTAACGATTCTTTCTCCTCCAGAATTGGAGCCTAACGACAAGATGAAAATTATTGGTAGTGATAGTACTCTACAGATTTTAAATGTAAGAGGTAGGTCACTAGCTGATGTCTCGCCAGAATTTTTGAACGAAATAACTGACAAATACGGCGTTCAAGGCTTGGTTGAGTTAAGCTTGCAGCGTAGAACTCCTGAAGGATTGGTTATTGCATTAAGAATGATGAACCCCAATTCTAGAGAGGTTGTTTGGACAAAAAGTTTTGTTTCGAATAAGCTAATTGTAGATGAAGAAGTAGATAAAGGAAAGACATCAGTAATTGCTTTTGGGGCTGGAAGTAGAACAGGTGAAAGTATTTTTTATCCAGATACTTTATTAAGAGCTGATGGGTCATCTGTTGTTGGTGATAGTACGCTAAACGAAATTGTTATAGATCTAAATGTAAGCTATACATATAGACAGCCACTTAACTCAGAAAATAGCGCTTATATAGGTTTTACGGGTGGAGTACATATGCTTAGAGCAAGTAATGCAGATGAGTTTAAATTGACACTAATTGAATTTGGAACTACTTACTATCAAGCAATTTCTGCAATACAGGAAGATCTAAATCTATATAGATTAATGTTTTATGTAAATGGGAGTATTCAGTTTCCACTTGGAAGTCAAGAAGGAGAGATATTTAGTGCATCTCCAGGTTTGTTGCTCAACTTGAGCGAAAATATTGGGTTATCATTTTACAGCAATTTTATACTATCTGGAGAGACTCTTACTTTAGAAAATAACCAAAAAATTACTTTTAATAAGTTAGGCTATGGAATACAAGGTGTCATACGTTTTTAAAAACAGATGCTATTTTGTAATAGCACTCTTGTTTGTGATTTCAGGTTGTAAGTCAGCTGAGTCAGTTGCTGACAATAATGAGACTGTAGCACAAACTAGAGAAGAACAAGATGCAGCTAGTTCAGAAATCCCTCAAGAGAACTCTAACCCTGATGCAATAATTGTTACATATCGAAACCTTAGTTCTAATATTCAGATAGCTCTTGACCCTTCCAAAGATCAATTTTATATGGATTTATCGGGAATGGCACCACAGGAGAAAGATTCTATAGTGGTTCAAGATTCTACAATACTTAGAAATAGAGCATTAGATATTCAGACTTTATTATCAAGCTATAGAAAAGCACAGGATTTATTTTACTTAGCTGAATATCGTCAGGCATTAGAAGAAGTTGATAAGACATTAGAAATTCAAGAAACAGCTGATGCATATGCATTAAAAGGTACTATCTTTTTCATGCTTGAAAATCTAACTGCTGCTAGAGCAAACTGGAATAAAGCAGTACAAATGGACCCAAATATACCTGTACCAAGTATTCCAGAGCTCGAAACCTTAATTGATGAAATACGGGGAGAAGGAAACTAATATGAGACTTTCGATTACTAATATTTTAGGGGTACTATTTAGCCTATCATTACTGATTTTTGGGGTAACAGAAATTACAGGTGCTACAGCAATACTGGATACCATCCCGTTTCTTTCAAATTATACATTCTTAAATTTACCAAGTTTATTTATTGTACTTGGTGGTGTATTAAATGCGGTTTTTATTACATATCAACCTCGATATGTTGGTAAAGCATTTGCTAGTACTTTCTTGATATTTAGCCAATCTAAAAGTTCAGGTAAAACACTATCTAATGATTTAGAATCAATTCTTGAATGGAATGATCAAATAAAAGCAGATAGAGTAAATGCACTATCAAAATTAGAAGAACAATATTCTGCAGAAGTATCTGGGTATTTATTCTCTTTATTAAGTACCAATTATACTAGTGATGATATTCACGATTTTGGCTCTAATCATATTGAAGAGCAATACTTTCGACAGCTTGTAGTTGTTGATGTGCTAAGAGCTATGGGTGGTGCAGCACCTTCATTTGGTATGTTTGGTACTCTTTTTGGCTTGATTGTAATGCTTGGACAGCTTGAGAATCCTTCAGGAATGGGACCTGGCTTAGCAGCAGCTTTAATCACAACATTATATGGTATTTCGTTAGCTAGATTTATTTTTTACCCAGTTGCGGAAAAGCTTAAAAATGTAGGGCAGCTTAACAAATTCCGTGAATACTTTATTCTAGAAGGGATCATTATGATCAATGAAAAGAAATCATCTTTTTATATACAGGATA
This sequence comes from Balneolaceae bacterium, assembly GCA_965212165.1. Classification (GTDB taxonomy): domain Bacteria; phylum Bacteroidota; class Rhodothermia; order Balneolales; family Balneolaceae; genus RHLJ01. The sequence goes on from OZ243096.1 coordinate 1,237,906, forward strand.
AGTTGAGTACATATTTACAAAGGGATTTCAAGAAAAATAAAAACGACGATTAAACGTGGAGTAACCGTTGTTATCAAGAAGAAAAATATCAACTACAAGAGCTCAAGAAGAGCATGAAGAGGACCAAGAATGGCTCCTGACTTATAGTGATATGATTACTCTATTATTAGCATTTTTTGCTATGCTAATAGCAGTATCTTATGTCGATCTAAACCTTTGGGAGCAAATGAAACAAGGGTTGAGATCAGAAATTAGTAAACAAGAGAATGTTAGAACTCCTCTTGCAGAAGTAAAACAAGATTTGGACTCACTTCTGGTTCAGGAAAAACAGCAAGGTTTAGTAGATATTACCTTAGATCGCGATGGTATAAAGTTATTTTTCAATAGTAGCTCATTTTACGGTTCTGGGGATGCTGAACTATTACCAACGGGCGAAGCCATTATTGACAAAGTTACCCAAGCAATGAATGAACTAGACTTTTATAAGTTTAATGTTGATGTGGAAGGGCATACAGATAATGTTCCTATTAGTACGCCAATTTTTCCTTCAAATTGGGAGCTATCCGTAGCAAGGGCATCAGGAGTTGTAAAGTACTTTATTGAAGAAGGAATAGAGGGTGAACGGTTGAAGGCTTCAGGTTATGCCGAAACCAAACCTGTAGTACCACATCAAGATGAGCAAGGCAGAGATATTGTTGAAAACCGCCCACTTAACAGGCGAATTGTAGTAAGAATTTACTATCAACTCAGTGGACTTTAATAGATTTTGAAAGTCCAATTCAACTACTTATAGAACTGTAAAGTTTTGCTTTTAAAATCCATAGTTCTCGTCACCATTCAGTTATATTTATAAATTAATTGATACAGTTACTCCACCAAAATTTCTTGTTACAAATGGAGTAACAAATACTTTATCGTGTATTTTATCCTTGTGCCTTTTAGATAAATACATTCCCCAGTAGGTGCCAATTAAAGCACCAGCAACCACATCTGTAGCCCAATGCTTGCCTTTTGAGATGCGAGCAATTGAGGTTCCAGTAGGTATTAACATTAAAGAATATGTAAGTAAATTAGGGTAATACATAACCCAAGGTGTAAATAAGGCAAATGCAGTTGAAGAGTGTCCAGAAGGAAAAGAAGTTCCCTCAAATTCAAAAAAGTCAAAATCGAAAGCGCCTTTATCTTCATTAGGACGGGATCTAGCAAAAATAAACTTAGAAATGTTTACTGTAACTGCGGTATAAATAACAGTTTGAAAAGAAGTAAATGCTGCATCCTGAAATTTAGTATTGTCAGTTAACAACGAGGAACCAAAAATTAGTGCTGAAACAGGTGCAGCATAATTTACTTCACCGAATTCATTACTAAAATTTGTGAAATTTGATTCGGAAAAGTGTCTCGTAAAATAGTTACTACTAGATTCATCAATACTTGAAATGCCAGCAATAGTTAAAGAATATAATCCGATTTGAGCAATGTTATGTTTATCAAAGTCTTGAGTAAATGATACTGGATCATGTAAAAGCCATTGTGTAAAACGACTTGTTGAGGTGTTTTGCTGCGCCTTAGTTTTAAATGGAATCAAGGTAATTAGAAGTAATAAGATATAAATACTCCTCGTTCTTAAATCGTGCATTTACATGAAATTTATTATTACAGTAAACATATTACAATAGAAAATTGAGTTTAGAATATTATAGAATATACAGCGCATAGTTTATGAAAAATCTATTTCTATTAGCATATATCATTTGTAATATCATTAAATAATTTTATACCAAGATGTATCTCAGAAGAACTTTATTAGTAATCATTTTAATACTTGTACTACTATTTAGTACAAGTTGTGGGTTATTATTTCCTTGCAGTGAAGCTGGTTTATTCAGCACTACCAGAAAGTTTGATAATGAATTTAATCTCTACTCTGGTTTTTCAACCATTAGACTTAATGTTGGAGAGACTATAGAATTGAGACCAGAAACTAATATGTTTCGTTATCAGGAATTTAGAGGAGATGAGCGCTGCGCTGAAAGTGGGGAGAAAGATGGAATCTATAAAGCTGATTTTGTACTTGACATAAAAGACCCATCAATTTTTACAGCTGAACAATTTGAAGATTTAAATGGAACACCAAAATACCAAGATTTCTCATACGAGTTAAAGATACGTGTGACTGGTCTTGAGGTAGGAGAATCTGATCTCTTACTAAAAATTATTCTCCCTTATCTTAAAGACTCAAAAACTGGTGCAGATACAGCGCTTGTAAACATACCCATTGTTGTTTCAGCTGCAGGTTAAGTGGTTTCAAAAATGTCTTTTACGATTCAGAAATGAGTGTTTATCGTAATTATAATAAATAAAAAAGCCCAAGAGTGATAAACTATTGGGCTTTAATATATTATGTATGTACACCCGACAAGAGTCGAACTTGTAACCGCCTGATTCGTAGTCAGGTACTCTATCCAATTGAGCTACGGGTGCATTTTTTTGAGAGCTCTAAATATAAGGACTTAATACACTCTCTACAACCAATTTTTATGAACTACTTTTACAAACAGATGTCAAATTTTGTATTAAATAATTGCTTAATAACTATCACTTTTTAACTTATTATATCATATCAAACGAAAACTAAAGATGGAGATTATGAGAAAACTAATTTACATGTTCATTTGTGCCATGTTATTGCTACCGATTGGTGTAATGGCTCAAGATGATGATGAGAACCAAAGTAAGTTCGATGAGCTAACAGAGGGAACCGAAATGATGGAGGGCTTTTTTGATTTATATCAAAAGGATGGAAAATTATATATGGCCATTTCAAAAGAGGATCTTAATAAGGATTTCCTCATGAATTTCGAAATTTCACAAGGTATAGGTTCTTCGGGGTTATTCGGTGGTACCATGCTTAATATTTTTGAGGGATTGTTAGTCTCTTTAGAAATGCATGAAGGGAAAGTCTTTTTGGTTAAAAAACCTCATCGCTACACCGCTGAAGAAGGAACACCGCAAGCAATGGCAGTTGAGCTTACTTTCGGAAATTCAGTACTGGAAACAGCAGAGGTAGCGGCTACAAACGATGATGGAGTAATGTTGATTGATGTTTATTCATGGTTTATATCAGATCTATCTCAAGTTAGTAATCGGGTGAAACGTGCTGTTTCTTCAAGACCGGGACAACCTGGAAGAGCTTCTTTGGATAAAGGGAAGAGTTATGTAAGTACTGTGAAGTCATTTCCAATGAATACAAATATTGAAGTAAATTTAACTTTCAATAATCAAGAGGATGGAGCTCCAAGAACGGTTCCTGATTCAAGATATATTCCTGTTGGTGTTCATTATAGTCTGGTACAATTACCTGAAGTACCTATGACCCCTAGAATGGCAGATGATAGAACCGGTTATTTTATGACGGTTCATAAAGACTTTACTGATGATGAGGAAGAATTTTTTCGCCGATATGTAAATAAATGGAGATTAGAGTGTGATGGACCAGCAGGAGCTGATGGGTTATGTACTCCTAAAAAACCAATCACTTATTATATAGATCATACCGTTCCAGAGGAGTATCGCCAAATTATGATTGATGGGATTCTTGAATTCAATCGCGCTTTTGAGGCTGCTGGATTTAGAAATGGGATAGATGCAAAAATGCTTCCTGAAGGAGTTGACCCTGAAGATATTAGATATGCGACAATGCGTTGGAATGTTTCTGATCAATCAGGATATGGAGCCATTGGACCTTCTGTAGTTGATCCGCGAACTGGCGAAATTTTAGATGCTGATATTCTTTATGAAGCAAACATGGTTCAAGGGTGGAAGAACTTCTATAAAACAAATATAAGTCCTAACACTGCTATAAATGAAATGTTTGAGCTTTCTGCTGAGGAAGAAGCGGCGTTAAGAAACGGAGGTGAGATAGCTTCTTTAGCTGATGAAATCTCTTCTCAAGGCACATTACTCAGAACAGCGTTAATCGCTTCTGGAGAAATTGGACCTGGTGATCCTGTTCCGAATTCTTATGTGATGGAAGCCATGAAGAGAGTGACGATGCACGAACTTGGTCATACCTTGGGTTTACGTCACAACTTTAGATCTTCAGCTGATACTCCTTTCGATAAATTACATGACAAAGCTTACACTAAAGAAAATGGATTAGCTAGTTCGGTGATGGAATACCCAGGGATTAATATTTCTCCTAATGGAAATCAAGGATATTACTATTCACCCTCAGTTGGTTCATATGACCTTTGGGTAATTTCTTACGGTTATACACCAAGTGACAAAAGAGCAGAAGAGCTTGCTCGACAAGCCGCAACTCCAGGACATGCTTATGGACCTGATGAAGATGCACGCGGTTTTGGAGCATTAGATCCAGATGTAAGTGTATACGACTTAAGTAGCGATCCTTTAGCTTGGGGAATGGAAAGAACTGCATTAATCAAGAATATCTGGAAAGATCTTCCTGACCATGTACTAACTGATAATATGCCATACTTTGAAGTTACTGATGCGTTCAGAACATTAGGGAATCAGTACGCAAGAGCGGCCTCTACTGGAGTGAAGTATATAGGTGGTCAATATCAATACAGAGACCATAAAGGTGATCCAAACGAACGAGGACCTTTTGTTAATGTAGATAAAGCTCGCCAAGAAGAAGCGCTACAATTCCTAATTGATGATGTATTTTCTGTCGATGCTTTTGAGCTTTCGCCTGAGGTTTATCAAATGTTTGGTGCAAACAGATGGAGTCATTGGGGAGTTACCAATACAGTAAATGGCCGTATTGACTTTCCATTACATCAGACACTATTATCAATTCAGTCTTCATTGCTTGCACAGATTACGAGTCCACAGAAGTTTGCTCGAATTCGTGATGCTGAAGTTAAATTTGGTGCAGAAAACGTAATGACTATTCCTGAATTAATGCAGGGAATCACAGAATCGGTTTGGAGTGAAGTATGGGCTGCTCCTGGAAAAAACGTAGAAAGTTTAAGACGCGATCTACAGCGTGCCTATATTGATAGAATGGGAATGCTCGTTACTGATGCTCCTAATAGTACTCCTGCAGATGCTAGATCGGTTGCTCGATTACAACTTACGGATTTGAAATCTAGAATTGATCGTAGATTAAGTCCACCATTTAGTTTTGATACTTATACGGAAGCTCACTTACGTGAAGTTCAAACACGTATAGAAAAAATACTCGAAGCAGATTTAAGTTTAGAAAACTAAATCAAAGCAATAAAAAAAGCCTTTTCAGTTAACTGAAAAGGCTTTTTAATTTCTTGTACTAAATAAATGGGATATTAGTACCTATATTCATCAGACTTATAAGGACCAGTAATAGGCACGCCAATATAAGCTGCTTGGTCTTCAGATAAAGTTTCAAGGTCAACACCAATTTTTGAAAGGTGTAAACGAGCTACTTTCTCATCTAATGATTTTGGAAGAACATGAACACCAGGTGTGAATTCTTCTGGTCTATTCCAAAGAGCTATTTGAGCAAGAGTTTGATTAGCAAAACTATTACTCATCACAAAAGAAGGATGACCAGTTGCATTACCAAGGTTCATTAAACGTCCTTGTGAAAGAAGTACTATTTGCTTACCTGACTTAAGTGTAAAGATATCAACCTGAGGCTTGATGTTCTCTTCTTCAGAATTAGCTTTCAACCAAGCAACATCAATTTCATTATCAAAGTGACCAATATTACCTACTATAACTTTGTCTTTCAAACTCTCGAAATGATGACCTTTTAGAATGTCTTTATTTCCAGTAGCAGTAACAATAATGTCTGCGCGAGGCGCTGCATCATCCATACGTTTAACTTCAAAACCATCCATTGCTGCTTGAAGTGCACAAATTGGATCAATTTCAGTAACTATTACACGAGCACCAGCTCCTCTAAGAGAAGCCGCAGTACCTTTACCTACATCGCCATATCCAGCAACAACAGCAACTTTACCAGCCATCATGGTATCAGTAGCTCTACGAATTGCATCTACTGCAGATTCTTTACAGCCATACTTATTATCAAACTTAGATTTAGTTACTGAATCGTTAACATTAATTGCTGGGATAGGTAGAGTCCCATTTCTTTCTCTTTCGATCAATCTTAGAACGCCTGTAGTAGTCTCTTCAGAAATTCCTTGAACTCCTTCAACTAATTCTGGGTAGTTATCAAGAACCATATTGGTAAGATCTCCACCATCATCAAGAATCATATTTAATGGCTGTCCGTCTGGGAAAAATATTGTTTGTTCAATACACCAGTCGAATTCCTCTTCAGTCATTCCTTTCCAAGCATAAACAGGAACACCGGCTGCTGCTATTGCTGCTGCTGCATGATCTTGAGTTGAATAAATATTACACGATGACCAAGTTACATCTGCACCTAGGTCTACCAATGTTTCTATTAAAACAGCAGTTTGAATAGTCATATGAAGACAACCAGCAATACGAGCACCCTTCAAAGGTTGTTCTGCTCTATATTCTTCACGGATAGCCATTAGTCCTGGCATTTCAGCTTCAGCTAGATCAATCTCTTGACGACCATACTTAGCGTCGTTTATGTCTTTGACTTTATAGGCCAATTTTTCTTCTACTTGTTGCATTTTACTATATCTATAAATTTTTATTGTCTTCTATAATCGCTTTCGCTTTTAAGTAATCACCCTCTGTTCCGGATGATCCTAATTCAGCTTTAATTAAAAAACCGTTTGGATCGATGAATACTTTGAAAGGTATACCTAATGAAATCACTTCTCCGCCAATATCATTCACATCAAGCGAAAAAGAGAAATCATAATTATTCTTATCAAGAAATTCTTGAACATCAACTTCTGTATCAGCAGTAAGTGTGTTTACAGCTAGTACAGCAAATTCATCTCCATATTCTTTTTTGAGTGAATCCATTGCAGGAAAAACCATTAGGCAAGGTCCGCACCAAGTTTCCCAGAAATCAATCATTACAACTTTTCCAGCGAAATCAGAAAGGTAAACTTCTTCACCATCCATAGTTTGAAAAGCTGCTCTTTGTAAAACAGCTTCAATACGAGCTTCTTCTTCAGATAATTCTCTTGGGTTTTGAGCTTTTTGTTCACAAGAAGTGGATACAAATAGGAAAACAGCGATGAGTAAGAATAGAAAATTTTGTTTCATGTATTTACTTAAATAATTAGAGATCAAAAGATAAGGTTTATGAGTGAGAAAAGTATAATTGAGAATAGTTAATGAACTGATAGATGAATACAAGATAATTCAGATATATTTAAAATCATTTCGTGTGCTTTTTATAGATGAATCTTATCTTGGGTAATGCAAAATTCATCAGAGACAAGTCAGGTAAACGACTTTACTATTATCGGGGCAGGAATAGTTGGTTTAGCAACAGCGTATAAACTCTCTATCGCTTATCCAGAGGCTAGCATTCTTATTTTAGAAAAAGAAGATAAAGTAGCAGCTCATCAAACGGGTAAAAACTCTGGTGTTATTCACTCAGGTATTTACTATAAACCGGGGAGTTATAAGGCAAAGAATTGTAAAGATGGAAGGCATCAACTTGTAGATTTTTGTAGGAATTATGATGTCAAAATTGATGTGTGTGGAAAAGTTATTGTTGCTACTGAAGAAGAAGAATTGCCAAGACTAGAGAAAATTTATGAACGCGGTCTTGAAAATGAAATTGAAGGAATAGAAAAGATAAATGAAAAACAACTTGCTGAGATTGAGCCACATGTTAAAGGTATAGCGGCAATTAAAGTACCATGTGCTGGTATTGTAGACTATGCTGGAATGTGTGTTAAGCTTAAAGAGATTATAGAGCAAGGCAATGGAAGACTTCAGTTTGGCCAAAAAGTAGAAAAGATTTCTGAAATTGGTGAAGTAATTACTGTCAGTACAACTAAAGAAACCTTTAAAACTAAACACTTGATTAATTGTGCCGGTTTATATTGTGATCATGTTGCAAAATCTGCCGGAATTAAATCACCTGTAAAAATAGTCCCTTTTAAAGGTGAATATTATGAACTTAAACCAGATGCAGAATATTTGGTTAACCATTTAATTTATCCCCTTCCAAATCCTGAATTCCCTTTTTTAGGAGTACATTTTACACGAATGGTATTAGGAGGTATCGAATGTGGGCCGAATGCAGTATTTGTTTTTAAAAGAGAAGGATATGATAAGTTCGCTTTTGATTTTAAGGAAGGCTTCGAAGCCTTATTCTTTAAAGGCTTCCGAAAAATGGCCGCTAAGCATTGGAAAATGGGATTAGATGAGTATAAACGTTCATTTTCAAAAAAAGCGTTTGTAAAAGGACTCCAGAAGTTAATTCCTGAAGTTCAAGAACATCATCTTAAACAAGCGCCTGCAGGAGTAAGGGCAATGGCATTACTTCCAAACGGAGAGATTCTGGATGATTTCTATTTTGAAGTTGTCAATAAGCAAATTCATGTTTTAAATGCACCAAGTCCTGCCGCAACTGCAGCTTTAGCAATAGGTGATGAGATCGTGAATAAAGTGAAAGAAGAATTCGAATTATAATTCTAGTAAAGCATCCCAAAGCTTCATACTTCTGCCTTTATTTTTAACGATAATCAATGGTAGGTATTGATCTCTATCAATAAGTGCTTCTGTAATGCTTCCAAGAACAAAAGAAGAAAGCGTATTACGACCTCTAGAGCCTATTATCACTGCATCAATTTGATTTGAAAAAGAATAGCGATTAATCATATACGGAATGCTATCACTTTTTTGGAGTCTGTAATGCATAATAAAACTATTCTCATCGATATTTTTTTCAGATAAAAACTTAGAAAGCCGACCTTTAACGGTATTTAAGAGTTCTTCCGAAAATTCATCAATAGATAGGCCAGTTTTAAAATATCCACTAGGAATTTTGTAAATATGAAGCGCATGAATTTCAATTCCTGGACGACTCTTTGCCAAATTAAATGCATGCTCTAATGCCATTAGGCTATTCTTTGAGAAATCAAGAGGCACAAGGATTTTATTGATTTCATCAGGTAAAGATGGTGGAATTAATGCAATTGTACAACCAACACTTCGAACCACTTTTTGTAGAAATGCTACTTCGCTTTCACTGTCATTTTCATCGCTACGATTTATAACTAATAAGTCGATATCATTTTCTCGAACAACTTCCGAAATACTGCGAAGTTTAACACCATCAAGGATTTGGTAGTCAATGTTCTTTACAGATAATATCTCAGGATAATTTTCAATTTTCTTTTGAATTGCACCTTTAATTGAATCATCAATTGGTGGTATTAAACCAGGGTATTTTTCAACTAGTTCCTTTGGAACATCCAGGTTATCTGCTACATGAAGAAATAAAATCGATTCAATAGAGAATAAACTTGTTATTCGATTTAAATAATCACAAACTATATCGTCGTGATCATTTAATTCCATGACTACTAGAAGTCGCTTAATAGAATACATAAGGTTTTACCGTCTGAGAATTTGACTATAATTAATAGAGAATTATTAACAATACAAAGCTAATAAGTTAAGGTTATCTCCAAACTTATTTAGAATAAGATGTTCTAATTTATTTAAACGTCAATAGGATTGTAACATGTTTACGATTTGTATATCCTATTAGAGTTGATACAAAATATGGTATCAATTACTTTGAGCTATATTATTAACTAAGAAATTATATTATGAAGAAAAGCTACTATTCTATTTTTATTTTACTTATCGCTTCTACTTCTGCATTTGCACAAGTTGATTATGAGTCTCAAATTCAGACTATTTTAACTGGATGTAATTCATGTCATGGGCAAGGTCAAAATACTTTTAATTCAAGTTCTTATGCTGCTGTTATGGAAAGCACAAGTGCTTCAAATAAGTACGATAAGAAACATGTAATCCCGAATGACCCTAATGGGAGTCCTTTAGTAGATAAGATTGAGCCGAACCCAGATCATGGTTCAAGAATGCCACAAGGTGGAACTTTATCAGATAGTCAAATTCAATTAATTAGACAATGGATTGCTGAAGGTGCAAATGCAACAGCTACTTCAAATGAATTAGAAGTAACTGATGTTAAAGAATTTCGTTTGGTTGGAAATTATCCGAATCCATTCAATCCGAGTACACAAATACAATTTGATGTTCCAGTAGCAACCCAGTATACAATTTCGATCTTTACAGTTCATGGTCAGCTAATAAGTGAGCAGGTTGGAAATGTTTCATCAGGAAGAGCTCAGGTACCAGTTAATTTAAGTGGAAACCCAACAGGTATTTATTTGTACAAAGTTAGTGCTCAGTCGAATGGCATAAATCAATTGATAGGAACAGGTAGAATGACGCTTATTAAGTGATTTTATACCTAGATATTGTATTAAATCAGTAGTAAAAAAGAGATATTTTAATTCGAAAAAGTATTCCTTTCTATTAGTTCTTTGGCACTATTTAATGCCGATTCAGATATTTCAGCCCCACTCATTAGGCTAGCTACTTCATAAATATGCTCTTCGTTAGAAAGAGGGATGATCTTAGTTATAGTTCGTTCCTCTTCTTCTATTTTAGCTACTTTAAAATGATGATGAGCTTGACTAGCAATTTGTGGCTGATGAGTGATTGCTACAATTTGGCAATGTTGTGAAAGCACTCGCATCGAACGACCTACTTTCTCAGATACCTCACCACTAATTCCAGTATCAATTTCATCAAAAATCATTACTGGTAGACTTTGCTCTTTCGCCAAGATAGATTTAAGAGCTAACATAACACGACTGATTTCCCCACCTGAAGCGATTTTGGCTAAGGGTTTAGGTTCTTCTCCTTTGTTAGTAGAGATAAACAGTCGAACATCATCACAACCATATTCAGTACAGTCTATGGTTAATCCATCTACATCAATCCATCCAGATGGACTTTGAAGCCATTCTACTCGAACAGCTAGCTTTGCATGCGAAATTCCAAGATTTGAGAGCTCTTGTTCAATATTTGAACTCAATCTTTCACCAATCTGAATACGCTTCTTGTGTAAAGACATAGCCGATTTCTTTAGCTTATAGCTTTGATCAGTTACAGATTTCTCAAGTTTCTCAATTTCTAAATCAAAATTTTCTGCAAAAGAAAGCTCTCGTTGTATTTCGGAGAGGTAGGAAATTAGACTTGGTATATCTCTCTGATATTTCTTCTGAATTCTATTCAACTCAGCCTGCCGTTGCCGAAGCTCTTCTAATCTTTTTGGATTAAACTCGATGTTATTTCTATAGCGTTCAGCAAATTGCACTGCTTCATTCACACTAACTCTAGCAGCATTAATTTCTTCTAGATAGGTTTCAAATTCAGGTTCAATTCGGGCTAAATCTTCAAGGTTGAGCTTTAGGATATTGAGTAATTGTAGAATATCGGTATCTCCATTATCTGAAAGCTCGGAGATAGTTGCAGCTTTTTGATCCAAAACTTCAGCATTATCAAGGAGATTCATTTCCGCAACCATTTCTTCTTCTTCTTCGATTGATAAACGAACATGTTCGAGTTCATTCACTTGAAAGCGATAAAGCTCTGTTTTCTCCTGTAATTCCGATTCTCTTTTCTTCAAAGAATAGAGTTCTTTTTGAAGCATCTTCATTTTTACAAAATCTATCTGATAAGCTTCAAGAACAGGGTCAATCTCCCCAAAACTATCAATTACACCACGATGATTTTCTTCTTTCAATAATAATTGATGATCGTGTTGGCCATGTAAATCAACCAATAAATCACCCACAGCTTTAAGAATGCTGATATTTACAGGAGTATCATTTATAAAAGCTCTACTACCAGTTTGACGAATTTCTCGCCTTAGAATGATGTACTCATTATGCTCGATATCATTTTCAGACAAGAGTTTCTTTAACGATAGATTCTTTCCAGTTTTTAATGTGGCTTCTGAAATTGCTTTATCAGCTCCACGGCGAATAACTTCTGTGTCGGCTCTTTCACCAAGAATCATATTAAGAGCACCAATAATAATTGATTTTCCAGCTCCTGTTTGACCCGTCAGTATATTCAGTCCTTCTCCGAAACTTACTTCCAGTTCATCAATAAGTGCAAAGTCTTTTATGTACAGCGATTGGATCATTGGAATTCCGAATTATGAAATCAAGGTTTTAAGTTAAATGATTGACTAATATCTACTTTCTCTCACTTCTTTTAAAGATATAGATACATTATTTACAAAATCCTTTAAAAATGAACCAGAAATAGCTTTTTCATATGATCACATTTTTAGCTCATATATATTCAATAACTCTTCAATTTTGGAGATAGAAGTATTCAAAATTTAAGTACCACCATTAATAAGCAAAGTCGTTTCAAACTGCTTACCTTTATCTAATGGAAGAAAAAAAGACGATCTACGAATTTAAAGTACCCGAAGGGCAACAAGAGTCGATAAGGCTAGATGCTTACATTACTGGTTTTGTGGAGAATGCCACGAGGAATAAAGTCCAGAAGGCAATAAGAGATGGCTATGTCTGGGTTAATGGAAAGCATGAGAAAGTTTCTTATAAAATGCTTCCAGGAGATAAGATTTATATTGAATTACCCTTTGCCCCACCTCCTGAAGCGGAAGCCGAGAAATTGGATATAGATATTATGTATGAAGATGAAGATCTCATCATTGTAAATAAAGAAGCGGGAATGGTTGTTCATCCAGCGTATGGTAACTGGACGGGTACTTTGGTAAATGGACTGATGCATCATGTAGACGAACTCGCTGGTGAAGATGAAGACGAAAACATTAGACCAGGAATTGTCCACCGTTTAGACAAAGACACCAGTGGTTTATTAGTAGTTGCTAAAAATGATGAAACCTTAGCAAAACTGTCTGCTAAATTTGCAGAGAAAGATGTAGAAAGAACATATTGGGCGATTGTATGGGGAACACCACCAGAAGAAGGCACCATTGAAGGTGATATTGGACGTTCTAAACAAGACAGAAAGTTGATGACTGTTATGCAAGGTGGTAGAGGGAAACACGCAGTCACGCACTACAAAGTACTGGAATACTTTGATTATCTGAGTTTAGTTGAAGTTAAATTGGAAACTGGAAGAACACATCAAATTCGAGTTCACTTTAATCATATTGGAAATAATGTATTCGGTGATACAACTTATGGTGGTACTTCAGTTCGGTATGGCCCTAATACCGGTGCCAGAAAAGTTATGTTCCATAAATTGATTACAGGTCTAGGCAGACAAGCACTTCATGCAAAAACTCTTGGGTTCGAACATCCTAAAACTGGAGAAATAGTTCGTTTTGATTCTGAGCTCCCAGAAGATTTCCAGCATGTACTGGATACTCTAAGGGAGAAATGTAATAAGGAATACTAGGAAAAGACTGATTAATTAATTCTCTAGTTTTGCGGCCATTTTGATAACTGATGCTCGAATACCTGGTGAGAGTGGATTTATATAGTGCGGTTGAGATAAAAGAAGGATCTCATGGTTTAACTCAGGATATTTTTTCGCGATTTGAACCATAGCCTTGAAAGCAAAATGTCGAATGGAAGGTTTTTTACGAACCTGTTCCCATAAATTCACTGATAGGTCGAAGAGTAAGCTTTCCTGTTCTTCAGTAAGTTTAACTTGCAATAGAATTTTAAGCAATTCCCTTTGGTGTCCATCTTCAAAATTTGGTAGAAGCTCTATAATTTTTGAAGTATGAGGGGCAATTCTAGAGTCATTTTTTTTGATATCACCACCAATCATCCAAGCTGCTCGCCAACAAAACGGATCTTCGTTTGAAAGTGCCATTTCGATCGCTTCATCAAAGCAATCTGGATGATTTTGGTAAAATTCGACCATCTCGGCTTTTTTACGTTTTAGTAAAATGGTTCTTAAATTAGATTGCATAGTAGTATATAAATAACATTCTTCATGATGTTTAAAAATTCAAGAATAAAACAGGACAATTTTTCAAAAAGGTAATGTATAGAAATCGGTATCTTTAAAAGAATTTGAAATAAAGATATTCATGCAAAAGAAAGAAATTAATATCACGGTAGAACTAGACGAACAAAATATTCCAACCAATATAATTTGGAGAGCTGATGACATGCAGGGTAAAAGTGAAGCCCAATGCCGCGCAATGTTATTATCACTATGGGATGCTAAACAAAAAGACACCTTGAAACTTGATCTTTGGACTAAAGATATGACGGTAGATGAGATGAAAATCTTTTTCCATCAGACTTTAGTGACAATGGCATCAACACTACAAAACGCTACCAATGATGAACGTATTTCTGGGGATATGATGGACTTCTGTGATTATTTCGCTGAAAAAATGGAAATCAAAGCTTAATAATAGTTTTGAACTTAGAGTCCTATAAAAATAGCTGTAAAAATTGCTAAAAGGCTTATTCCCATAACTATTAAATAAGGTTTCCAGCAGAAGGCAAACCATTCTTTATAAGAAATTCCTGCTGCAGTAAGCATGGCTAGTAGAGCTCCATTTGTTGGAGTGAGTAAGTCCATGAAATTAGCTCCGTATTGATAGCACAAAATCATTACCTGTCGCGACATCCCGATTAAATCTGCTAGAGGAGTGAGTAAAGGCATAGTTAAAACAGCCTGACCCGAGTTACTTGGCACTGGAATATGAAGAATAGCTTGAGCTGTTGTCATTCCAACAGCTGATACCATAATCGGAAGGTCTTGGAGTGGATTGAATAACCCAAATACTATACTATCAATGATTTTACCTTCGTCAAGAATTAAATATAGGCTTCGTGCTAGACCAACTACAACCGCTGCAAAGGCCATTTCTTGGAACCCACCTGCATAAGCTTTAGCTGTTCCATTAATTCCAAGTTTTCCAATCAACCCACAGATAATTCCCATGACCAAAAATGAGGCGGACATTTGATTATAATCCCAATCCCATTCAAGAATTCCATACACCATAAACGCGAAAGTGATAAGAACTAATGATAATATGATCATTGAACGAGTAGTTAGATTTGTTGAAGAATCAACTTCTTGCGGAATATGAAATTCAGATGATTTCCCCATACGAATCACCCAATAAATCCAAAATGTGGATACAATCAATAAAACAATAACCCGAAAAAAAGTACCTGAAAATGGTTCGACGTCAGCTACTTTTTGAGCTAATAAAACTCCAAAAGGATTCATTGGACTAAAAGTTGCACCAATGGTTGCAGAACCAGCAGAAATAGCTATAGCAGCAACTTTTGAGTATCCAATTCGATCTGCCATAATCACCAAAAAGGGAATCATGGCAATAATTTCTTCATAGGTATTATTTAGTGCACCAACGGTAATGAATACAATACCTACTAATATTATCACACGATCCTGTGAATGGTGATAGCGATGAACTAAGGAGGATAGACCTTCATTAAATGCGCCCGTCTTATCAACAACTACAAATGCTCCGCCGATAATTAAAATCAAAACAACTAAATCGGCGCCAAATACAATACCTTCTGGTACTTTAACAATTGCTTCGAGTAAACCAATTGGTTGTGACTCAATTTCTTGATAGCTGTTTGCTACTACAACCTCTCTACCTGTTTCTTGATCTAGAGTGCGTTCATATTCTCCTGCTGGTATAATGTGAGTAAGTACAGCAGCTAGGGCAATAAAAATGAGTAAGATTGCAAGAGGATGGGGAAAGTCGAAATTCATTTGTACCGTTTATTAAGTTGTGCAAGAAAGTACAGTATATAATCTGATCAACAAATAAAGTATATCAAGTATATAATATCGACCCAAAACTCACTGCACTTTCACGATTTCTTTCATCCCATAAATCATAGGTGATGATCTCTCCTTTTTGGTGAGGAAAGGCTTTTAAAAATGTGATAAGAGGTGGGAACCCACAAATGCGATAGGGGTCGTATTCTTCTTTCATTAATGAAATCAGTTTTTCAGAATTCCCAGAAGCACTAATTTGAAGGAAGCGATCGTCATTAATTTTAACTTCATCAAACATTTCGGATGCTTCTTGCTGATCACCAAATTTATGACCAATATGAGACAAGTCTCCACTAATTAAGAAGAATGTTTCATCATCATCAAGCTGCTGAAGTATAGTTGAAAAAGAATCTATCTGTTGTTCACGATAGCTATTTTTGGAATATAAAATTTCATCTAGACCTCCAACTAGAATTGGAATAATTTCAAAATTGTGATTCCAGATATGATTCAAAAATAGAAGATGTAATTCAATACTGTGTTCAATTCTATGTGCCCTTGATAGATTTGAAATTCCAATCTGTGCAGGATCCTGTATCGAGTTCAGGATGAAGTTAATTGAGGGCTTGTGTGAGTTAACTTCTCCATTTGGCATTACAAAAGTCTTATCAGAAATAATAAATGGAGTTTCTTCATATAGATTACCATGTAATCCTGAATAATGTGAAGTTGCAAGAATGACAACACGTTTTGGTTTTAATTCTTTGATGGATGAAAAAGCTTTAACATAACTACCCATTCCAACTCTGGGATCAATGTGAGGTGCATACAACGCTTTTGCAGACTGAACAGTTTTTGATTGTTCATAGGTAGAAAAAGCTTCATCAAGAAAAACTTTTAACTCTTTAGTGTCGTGTGGATAAGAGTTACCAGAAGTTGTGCAATAATGAGTACTAGACTTTTCATACTCGGATTCTATAAGCTCAACTTGTTCTGCGAAAGCTGTTGAGTCAAGAAGACTATGTTCATCAAGAAACCGTACATAACCAAGAATTTGCTCCTTTGTTATTTCGTCAGTACTAAACTTTAGAATATCTTCTACACTTCTAGAGCCATCAATTAAAGAAAGCATTACATCTGCATCTGAAGGTAAAATAAAGTCAGGTGTTGTATATCCCAACGAATCATAAAAGTAGATAAAGTTTTCGCCGTTTTGATTATGAGGAATTCGTTGTATGTCGAAGCGGACAGGTGGAATCGGGAGAGTATATGAGTTGAAGATTTTGTCCATTTAAAAAATGTAGAGAATTAATATGGTATATGCTTCAGATCAGGAGATAGTGTGTTAAAACATACTCATATAATGGAAAGCAATTAATTCCAAAATACTAAGTTTTTTTCTCCCTCATTTTCTGACATTCGCAATTCTTACCATATTTCACACAAAGAGGATGATCCGGCGCTTTTGAAAACCTAGCTTTACAGGGCCCTCGACCATGGTGTATCATTAAATGTGATAAATCTGTCCAGCTTTCTTGAGGAAATAGTACCATTAAGTCTCGTTCTATTTTCTCAACATTATCTTTATGTTTAGTAAGTCCAAACCTATTCGAGAATCTCTTTACATGGGTATCTACTACAACCCCATGATTGATGCCAAAAGCATTTCCTAAAACAACATTTGCCGTTTTTCGTGCAGCTCCTCTTAATGTTAAAAGGTCATCCATGTTTGATGGAACTTCACCACCAAAATTATCAACTAGAGTTTTTGAGGTTTCTTTCAATGACTTAGCTTTATTTCTATAGAAACCTGTAGTTTTGACTAATTCTTCCAATTCCTCAAGAGGAGCTTCTGCCATTAACTCAGGGTTTGGGTAGGTCTCGAAAAGAGCTGGGGTAACTTTATTTACTCTAACATCAGTACATTGAGCACTTAAAATAGTTGCAATTAATAATTCAAAAGCATTTCTATGATCTAGTTCACAAACTGGGTTTGGGTAGTAAGAATAAAGCTCGTTAAGTATCTCTGATGCTCTTTCTTTCTGTTTCTTAGTTTTTCGAGGTAACTTCATAGTTATATTCAATTGAATACTATTTAAAGTATGTTACATTGTAGACTTTCTTGAATCCAGAAGGAAACAAAATAGTTCAAATATGTAATAAGAATCTAGGTTAATTTATTTCGATATCGTCTATGCAAGATCAGAAAACTTATCAAAATACTACTATATATACCATATTTGGGATGCTACTTGGTTTGGCTTTCCCCTTGGTAGCAACACTTTTTGAAATAGGTTTAGAAGGACTTTCTTTTTCAATTGATTCCATTACTAAAGTACAAGTGAGTAACCCATTACTATGGATTATAGACACTGCTCCATTCTTTTTAGGTATAATGGCCGGTCTTGCAGGGTATCTTAAGGATCAAACAGTTCATATAAATCAAGGATTAGAGAGAACTATTCAAGAACGAACGGAAGTATTAAGGAATAGGAATAAAGAATTAATTGAAGCAAAGGAACAAGCTGAAGCAGGTGCAAAGGCTAAAACGCAGTTCTTATCAACGATGAGCCATGAAATTAGGACTCCTTTAAATGCAGTAATTGGAATGTCTGGATTGCTGGGGGATACAAAACTAGATAATGAACAGCATGACTTTGTAAAAACAATCAATATGAGTGGTGAGAACCTTTTAGGTATCATAAATAATATACTTGATTTTGCAAAGATCGATTCTGGCAAGATTGAACTTGAAGAATTTGAATTTTCGATTGCATATTTAATCGAAGATGTGCTTGACCTAGTATCTGCTACCGAACTTGATAGGAAAATTGAACTGATATATAATATTGAAGAATCGGTACCTGATTATGTATATGGAGATTCTACACGAGTTCAACAAGTGTTAGTAAACTTAGTTCGAAATGCCATCAAGTTTACTGAAATAGGTGAGGTTGTTATTTTCGTGAAAAAATTGAGAGATGAAGAGGGGTATGTAAACCTCCAATTCTCAGTTAAGGATACTGGGATTGGTATACCTAAAAAGAAACAGGAAAGACTATTTAAATCTTTTTCACAAGTTGATGCAAGTACTACCAGAAAATTTGGAGGAACAGGATTAGGTTTAGCGATAAGTAAACGGCTAGTAGAATTAATGAATGGTGAAATATCTGTTGAAAGTAAAAAGGGGGTAGGTAGTACATTTCGATTTAGTATTGATATGAAGAAAAGTGATAAAGAGCTAGAAGTCGAAAAGACGGTAAATCTACATGGCAAAAAAGTATTTATACTTGATGATAACGATACTAATCTCATCATTTTAAAAGCACAGTGTGAAAAAGCGGGAATGGAAGTCACAACTTTTCAAGATCCATTTGAATTAGATGATAAGAGTGACGTTTTAAAAGATTACGATATGGGCATTTTAGATATGCATATGCCTGGTAAAAACGGATTGCAGGTAGCAGAAGGTATTAGAGAAAAATTTACGAAATCAGAATTACCTTTAGTATTATTAAGCTCAATAATGGATTTAGGTAGTGCAGAAGAAAGAAAGAAGTTTAATTTATATCTTACAAAACCAGTAAAACAAACTCATTTACTTCACAATCTAGAACGTATTTTTGCTGATGTTTCTGGTATACATAGATCTAAAGTAAAAGAGAACCTCAATAAATTTGACTTGGGTAAAAAAATCAAAATACTATTGGCAGAGGATAATGCCATAAATCAAAAAGTAGCAAGTAAAATGCTTGAGCGTTTAGGTCAAACTTGTGATGTTGCTGGTAATGGAGTTGAAGCTTTAGAAATGTGCATGCTAATAGACTATGATTTGATATTCATGGATATGGAGATGCCAGAGATGGATGGTATTCAGGCTACTCAAGAATTAATTAAAAGAGAGCATAAACTTAATAAGTTGCCAAAAATTATTGCAATGACAGCAAACGCAATGGAAGAAGATAGAAAGCGATGTTTAGATGCAGGAATGCATGACTTTTTAGCAAAGCCTGTAAAAATGGACTCCATGCAAGAAATACTAGGTAAATGGTTTTAAGTAATTTTATCGACTTTTTTTAATACGATTCATTCTTTTCATCATATCAGCGGCTTGCAGGATTTTTAACTTAAGCTGATAGTTATACTCTGGTCTTTCTTTAAGAAAGCCATTTACAACTTCTAGAGCAAAATCCGAATGATGATTACCAAGAGTCACATTCATCCACCTTCCAGGGAAAAAGATATCACCAGTTTTCTGAATTTCTTCTAATAGCTCAAGACTAGTTAAAATATACTTTTCAGATTCCTTTGTTCTTAGTGGATGATGAAGGTAGCCTAATGCTCCAAGCACCCACGACTCAGTTTGGCGATTCTGTTCAGATGCTAATGATTCAAAAAAGGTATCACGCATTGTTTGATCATTTGAAAGAGCCGGTTTTATAAATTCAAACCTTCGTTTTCGGTCCAGGTTTTTGATTTGTAGGATTTGCTCATTAACTATGGTATTGGCTTGTTCAGGCCATTTAATTGCTATTGTCCCTGCAAGTCCAATAAAGTCACTTTCTGACAAGATCAACCCATCTACAATCAAATTCTTATTCCAAATTGAATATAGTTTTTCAATTCCATCTTTTGAGAGAGCAATGCTTTCATAGGTATTGAAAAAGGTTTTTTTCCTACTCGATTCATCTTGCGACACCATCGAGTCCCAAAGCATTAGTTCTAACTCCGACGATTTTTCTAGACGCTCTTGATGATCTAAAAAATCCCAATAGATGGAGCGAAAATGGCCTAGTGCCAAATTTAAAATTAGTTGATTTTGTTCTTCTGAAATTATGTTAGTGAGTTGGTCAAAATATTGATTTGGATTTACATCTCCTTCTAACAAATTCTCATAAAGATTAATAAGTGTGCTTCCTTTTGCTACCACATCTAAATTAGACCATTCTTCTAAAGAATTTAAATCTTGAGGAAAAAGCCCGTAGCCAAATCCATTTGCATTAAAATAGATATGCTTCCAATTCTCTGATGCTATTAGTAGTGTACTTGCTTGATCAGAAATTATGTTTGTAGAAAGTAATTCCTTTCCATTCATCTCGCTATAAGAGATGTCAAATGCCTGGCTCCAAAGTCTATGTTCATTTAATGGATCAATCTGTAAAATATTTGTTGTGAGAATAGAAGATTCAATTTCAAAATGAGGTCTACCTGGTGTATTAACCCAAACTTCACTCCAAGTCGTTAAATCGGTGTTGGTTTTATTATCAAGTATCCTAATTAGATCGGGCCAAGTCGCGTTTCCAAAAGCGAAAGTTGAAAGGTATTCTTGAAGTCCTTCTTGAAATACATCCTTTCCAATTAGAAGCTCAAGTTGACGCATCATTATAGGTGCTTTATTATAAATGATAGCACCATACATAGTTCCAGCTTCATTTAGGTTTGGAAGCTCTTGACGAATAGGATTAGCTCCTTCAGTTCGATCTACAGAATAAGCAGACGGATAGTGTCGTACTAGAAAATTTAAATCGTGATTTATATCTGGGAAACTTGGATTTACGATTTTTGAAGCCATAAAATTAGCAAAGACCTCTTTTGTCCAAACATCATTAAACCACTGCATGGTAACTAAATCACCAAACCACATATGGGCAGTTTCGTGAGCTATTAAACTAGCACGACTTAATAATTGTGTTTCGGATGGAGCTTCATCTAGAAATAAACTAGAAGCCCGATATTGAATAGCCCCTACATGTTCCATTCCTCCATATTGAAATGAAGGAATAAGGGCAAAATCGAATTTTTTAAATGGATAATCGATCCCAGTATAATCTTCTAACCATGAAATAGACGAGCTATGTAATTCGAAGATTTTGTCTAAATTCCGTTCTACTTTTTCTGAATCTGTTTCCCGATGTAATAAAGTCATATCTCTTCCATCTATATTTCTAGAAATCACTTCAAACTTTCCAGCAACAAATGAGAATAAATAGGAACTGATTAAGTCTGACTCTGAAAATTCCCAAATTAGGCTATTATTAGTATTAGTTTTTTTTCTAAGTGGAGCGTTTGAGATAGTGTTCCAGCTTATCGGTGTTTCTAATGTAAGAGTATAAGTGGCCTTTAAATTTGGTTGATCAAATAATGGGAAAGCTGTTCTAGCTCTATCCGGGACAAATAATGTGTATAAGTATTCATCATTTCTATTTAGCGAAGTCTCTCCAGCTTCAAATATTATAGTTACTGTATTAACTCCATTATTTAAAAATTCTTTAGAGAGAATAATATGTTCTTTCTCGAAAATAATGTCTGAGTCTTTTCCATTTATCTTTATGGAAAAGAGTTTTGTATGACTTTCTCGAAAGTCGAGAGGTAGATCAAACTTGTTATCAGAGAGAGTAAAGTTAATGGTAATATCTGCAGAAATAGAGTCACTTTTACTTTCCGGAATAGAAAATGACAATTGATAATTTATATCTGAGACAACTTCTTTTCTAAATTGAGCAAGTTCTAAAGATACACCAGGTTCATTTTGCATTTCTATAGTGCATCCAGTTAAATAAATGAAAAGAAGAGTGAGAAATGTGTGAGGTAAGATTCTTTTCATAAAAACAGATTTAAAGCATTTACTTTCAATAAAAAAACCTCGATGACAATGAAGTTATCGAGGTTTGAAAAGTAGTGAAA
Source organism: Balneolaceae bacterium (assembly GCA_965212165.1). Lineage (GTDB taxonomy): Bacteria > Bacteroidota > Rhodothermia > Balneolales > Balneolaceae > RHLJ01. The sequence goes on from OZ243096.1 coordinate 1,260,283, forward strand.
ATTTAGCTTATGCTTTTAATAGTTCAGTAAGCTTGGTATAACCTTTGAATTCTGCATGATTGGAAGCAGTTTTACCACTAGAGTCTGTAATTAAATTGTCTGCTTTATTCTGGATAAGCAACCGTATTATTTCTTCTTGATTAAACATTGCTGCGAACATTAATGCAGTATAACCTTGTGAGTTCTGAATATCTACTTCGGCACCTTGCTCTATTAGAATTGAAGCTATATCTAGAATTCCTTTATAGCTTACGCCCATCAAAGCGGTATTACCAGCTGCGTCTCGAGCATTTACATCAGCTCCAGTTTCAAGCAGAAATTTTGCAACATCATTCTGACCTGTGTAACAAGCCATGATTAAAGGTGGAAATCCCTTATTGTCTTTTTTTGAAATCAATGATGAGTCGTCTTCAACTCTAAGTTTAATTTCTTTAAGTTTTCCTGAGCGTATTAAGTCAAAAAAATCCATAATGGTTTATCATTTTTTAAAAAAGATGGGGCAACAAATAAGTTGCCCCATAATGAAAATTGTAAGACTTGTTCTAATGATTTAGTCTAGATCAAAGCGATCTAGGTTCATTACTTTGTCCCAAGCTTTTACAAAGTCTTTAACGAACTTTTCTTGAGCGTCTTCACTACCATATACTTCTGCAAGGGCTCGTAGTTCAGAGTTTGAACCAAAAATTAAATCAGCTCTACTACCTGTCCATTTTAAGTTACCAGAATTACGGTCGCGACCTTCAAAAAAGTTTTGTTCATCAGAAATAGCAGACCATTTAGTTCCTAAATCGAGAACATTTTTGAAGAAATCGTTCGATAGGGTTTCAGATTTATCAGTGAGTACACCATGCTTTGATTGATCATAGTTGGTTTCTAAAACACGCATTCCACCAAGTAATACGGTCATTTCAGGGGCTGTTAGAGTAAGTAAGTGTGCTTTATCAACTAACATTTCCTCAGCTGTAGTATTATGTTTTGGCGCAAAATAATTTCTGAATCCATCTGCTGCTGGTTCTAACCATTCAAAAGATTCAATATCTGTTTGTTCTTGAGTAGCATCAGTTCTACCAGGAGTGAATGGAACTTTGATATCGATACCAGCATTTTTAGCTGATTTTTCAATTCCAACACATCCACCTAGAACAATTAAGTCAGCAATAGATACTTTCTTGCTGCCTGATGTGCTATTAAATGATTCTTGAATTTCCTCAAGAATCCCAAGTACTTTAGATAATTGGTTAGGGTTGTTAACTTCCCAATCTTTTTGTGGTGCTAAGCGAACTCTAGCTCCGTTAGCTCCGCCTCGTTTGTCAGATCCACGGTATGTTGAAGCTGAAGCCCAAGCCGTAGAAACTAGTTCAGATACAGTTACATCAGATTCAATGATTTGGTTTTTTAAACTAGCTATATCCTCGTCATTAATTATTTCATGAGTTGCCACGGGAATTGGGTCTTGCCACAAGAGTTCTTCTTTAGGAACTTCTGGTCCAAGATATAGAGACTTTGGACCCATATCTCTGTGAGTAAGCTTAAACCAAGCACGAGCAAATGCATCAGCAAACTCATCTGGGTTTTCATAAAAGCGTCTTGAAATTTTTTCGTAAGCTGGATCTTCTTTTAATGCAAGATCAGTAGTTAGCATAAAAGGGGAATGCTTTTTTGATGCATCATAAGCATCTGGTATTGTATCAGCACCAGCATTATCTTTTGGTTTCCACTGAAATGCGCCAGCAGGACTCTTGGTTAATTCCCAATCATATTTGAAAAGATTTTCAAAGTAATTATTACTCCATTTGGTTGGAGTTTCTGTCCAAGCACCTTCTAGTCCACTTGTTATAGTATCTCCAGCATTTCCAGACCCAAAATTATTCTTCCAACCTTGACTCATTTCTTCAATTCCAGCACCTGCTGGTTCAGCTTCGACATATTCGTCTGGATTTGCTGCCCCATGAGTTTTTCCAAATGTATGACCACCAGCTATCAAAGCTACAGTTTCTTCGTCGTTCATTGCCATTCTTGCAAATGTTTCACGAATATCTACAGCTGAGGCCAGAGGATCAGGTTTTCCATTAGGACCTTCTGGGTTAACATAAATCAATCCCATTTGAACAGCTGCAAGTGGATTCTCAAGTTCTCTATCATCTGTATAACGTTTATCACCTAACCACTCACCTTCAGAACCCCAGTAAATATCTTCTTCTGGTTCCCAAACATCAGCACGTCCACCACCAAAGCCGAAAGTCTTAAATTCCATGGTTTCAAGAGCTACATTACCGGCTAATATCATAAGATCAGCCCAAGAAATTTTCTTTCCATATTTCTGTTTGATTGGCCAAAGTAATAATCGAGCTTTATCTAGGTTGGCATTATCTGGCCAACTGTTTAAAGGAGCAAATCGCTGAGTTCCAGCGCCAGCGCCACCTCGCCCATCACCAACTCTGTAAGTACCAGCACTATGCCATGCCATTCGAATCATGAATGGACCGTAGTGTCCGTAATCTGCTGGCCACCAATCTTGAGAGTTTGTCATTAAATCTGCTAAATCATTTTTCAATGCTGCAAGATCAAGTTTTTTAAACTCTTCAGCATAATCAAAATCTTCATCCATAGGATTTGTTAAGGATGAATGCTGTCGTAAAATGTTTAGATTAAGTTGATTAGGCCACCAATCACGATTCCTAGCTCCTCCACCAGCAGTTTGTCGTAAAGCACCTCCCATAAATGGGCACTTACTTATATCATTAACGTTATAACTGCCAGTAGTATCGTTCAACTTATCTTCCATATCATAATCGATTTATAATTACTGTTTTATTTTATACCCCAAGAAATCAATAAACACTGTCCATAACAAATCAATAATTCTTTAGTTAGTGATAGCTAAAGTTTATTAAAGAGACAGAATTATTTATCTGACTTGAAAGAGAATAACTTCAAATTCCAAGTTAGCATTTGCTGGAATATCAGCGGCCGGTTGACCTAATACACCATAAGCATATACAGAAGGAATGTATAAAGTAATTCTTCCAGTATTACCTCCATTACCATCTTTTATTAATGGTAGTCCAATTTGCCAACCTGTAATTGTATTACTTAGATCAAGCGAAGTGAGACTAGTGCTACTATCAAAACTGACTTGATTACTTATTAGTTTACCTTCATAAGTAACAGTAACGTTATCACAAATTTTTGGTCTATCTCCCTCACCATTTCTTTTTATAACGTATCGAATTCCAGAAGGATGGATTTCTATAGTATTACCATCGCCTTCAATTTCTGCTCGTTGAGTTTCCAAGTAAGCATCAATTTTTATAATATCAGCTGCTAATTGAGATTGATCAACTGTTAAATTAGCCTCAGAGTCGCAGGTATCACGGCATCCTGTTAAGAGTAAAGTAGACGCAAATAGTAGAATAAATAGTCGTGACATGTATGTATGCATTTTGAAATCTAGATTTAAAGTTCACTGTAAAGATAAGAGCATTAAAACAAAAAGCTCTTACACAATGTGAAAGAGCTTTCATTTTTTCATATTAATATATGAGTATGCTAAACATCATTAAGAGCTTCATTTAAAGCTTGAAGGCTTTTCTTAGCATCACCAAAAAACATCTGATTTTTTTGCTGATAGAAAAGTGGGTTATCAATTCCTGCATAGCCAAAACTTAAGCTACGTTTGAAAACTACGGTTCTCTTTGCTTCATCTACATTCAAAATAGGCATACCATAAATCGGACTTGATGGTGATGTTTTTGCCATTGGATTTACTACGTCGTTTGCACCGATAATTAATACAACATCGGTACTAGCAAATTCTGGATTTATTTGATCCATATCATATAATAAGTCGTAAGGTACATCTGCTTCAGCAAGAAGAACATTCATATGACCTGGCATACGACCCGCAACCGGATGAACACCATATTTAACTTGAACACCTTTAGCTTCAAGCTTGCTAGCAACCTCTTTAACAATATGCTGAGCTTGAGCAACTGCAAGTCCATATCCAGGAACAATTACAACTTTTGAAGCATAAGCGATTTGGATAGCTAAATCTTCCGCAGAAGTTTCATTTACAGATTTATCACCATCAGAACCACCAGCTGCGCCTGAAGAAGAATCACCACCAAATGATCCGAAAATTACATTGAATAAAGAACGATTCATTGCTTTACACATAATCTGTGTAAGAATTAGTCCTGCGGCTCCAACTAGCGCTCCAGAAACAATGAGTAAGTTATTTCCAAGAACAAAACCTGCCATCGAAGCTGCTAATCCTGAGTAAGAATTCAATAGAGATATAACTACCGGCATATCAGCACCACCAATCGGAATAACCGAAGTGATTCCAATTAATAGAGAAACACCTAAAATAATCCAGAAAATAGTAGCATTAGAAGGATCATAAGTGAAGAATCCAATCATAACTAATACGCCAATCATTGATCCAATATTGATGATATTGAGACCTGGAAAAGTTATGGCATTACCTGAAATAAACCCTTGTAGCTTTCCAAATGCAACAAAACTACCGGTAAATGTTAAAGCTCCAATAAAAATACTAAGTCCAATAGTAACTAAACCAGTATTGTCAAAGACGGACAAATCTGTGTATCTAGCAAATTCCCCCCAAGCTACAAGTGCAGAAGCCGCACCACCAAAACCATTAAATACAGCAACTAGCTCAGGCATGGAAGTCATTTCCACTTTCTTTGCTAATACAATCCCAATTAAGCTACCAATAATGGTTCCTATAAGAATTAATTCAAAGGACACAATTTGTTGATCAAAAAGGGTAACCAAAACTCCAATTAACATACCTACAGCAGCAAGTTGATTTCCTTTTCGTGCAGTAGCAGGTGAGTTAAGAAGTTTTAAGCCTCGGATAAAAAATGCGGTGGCCACCAGGTAAATAAGTTGAATAGTATCTGGCAGCCATAAAAGAACTGCTTCAGGTAAAAATTGACTCATTTGTCATCCCCCTTTTTTTTGAACATTTCAAGCATTCGATCAGTGACCATAAATCCGCCAACCACGTTTATGCTGGCAAGTATAATGGCTGCAAAACCAATCCATTTGCCAAGTTCTTCACCAACAGAACCTGCAACAATAATTGCTCCAACAATGGTGATTCCTGAAATAGCATTTGCACCACTCATAAGAGGTGTATGCAATGTTGGTGGAACTTTTGAGATAAGCTCGAACCCAATAAAGCAGGCGAGCACAAATATAAAAAGAGAGAATATTAATACTGACATAGTTATTTATTTCTTAAGCATTGGACTTACGATTTCACCTTGATGAGTAATCGTTGTATTCAATAAAATTTCGTCTTCAAAATCGAAATTTGCAGCACCTTCTTTAATCAAAAGATTGAGAAGGTTCAGCATGTTTTTAGCATATAACAAGCTAGCATGGTTAGAAAGCTGACTCGGTAAATTTATTGGTCCAACTATGTTCACTTCATGAGCTACTACAGTTTTACCTGCTTCAGTAAGTTCACAGTTACCACCATTTTCAGCAGCTAAATCAACGATAACAGAACCAGGTTTCATATCTGCGACCATTTCTTTAGTAACAAGAAGTGGGGCTGGTCGACCAGGTATTAAAGCAGTTGTGATAACAATGTCTGATTTTTTCACATGTTCGTGAACCACTTGTTTTTGCCTTTCCTGACTATCCTTAGAGAGTTCTTTCGCATATCCACCCTTAGTTTCAGTGTTTTCTTCCTCTAAAGGAACTTCAACAAATTTAGCACCTAAACTTTCAACTTGTTCTTTCACGACAGGTCGAACATCATAAGCTTCAACAACAGCACCAAGCTTTCTACATGTTGCTATGGCTTGAAGTCCTGCTACCCCAGCGCCTAAAATCAGTGCTTTAGATGGGGGGATAGTTCCAGCAGCAGTCATCATCATTGGGAAATACTTATCTAGGGTATTTGCAGCAATTAAAGAAGCTTTATATCCAGCAATAGAACTCATTGAGGAAAGTGCATCCATATTTTGAGCTCGAGATATTCTTGGAATTGCATCCATTCCAAGTGAGCTAATTCCCTTAGACATTAATGATTCAACTAAATCAGGATGTTGTAAAGCCCATAAGAAACAAATTAGAATGGAATTTTCCTTAAGGTTCTTTAAATCTTCTTCTGGAGGGGTTTGAACTCCAAGAAGCACATCTGTTTTTTGAAACAGCTCTTTTCGGTTTGAAATAATTTTTGCTCCTATTTCTGAATAGGCAGAGTCTAAAAAGTTTGAGGAAAGTCCAGCATTGGTTTCAATCCAGACCTCCAAATCTTTCTTTACAAGTTGAGCAGCAACATCAGGTGTAAGTGCTACTCTCCGTTCATGTTCTTCCGTTTCTTTTGGAACAGCTATAATCAATGTTATCCTCCAAATTTGGTTTGGCTCAACTTAATGAAATAGAAGGTTCAGACAAACTAAAGTAAGAGCGCTTTTTCTAATTATTTTAGCTGATTGTGTTTACGAAAGAAATTTCTTGAGTATCCTAAGAATTACCCTTTAGAAACTATTTCTATTAAATGAAGATCGTGTGAACTTAAAAAGCAAAGAATTTGAAGAATTTTAGCTATGGAAAATGTATAATTGTAGAAATCGATGTTAGGGGTATTTTCATGAAATCAATTTATAAATACAGTTTATTAATACTTAGTTGTGTCTTACTAGTTAATCTTGCTTGCGAGGATGTTGACCTTGAAGGGCAAGATGCGGGAAATGTGCAAGGTTTTTGGCAGATCGGATCTTCATTAACAGCAAGTAATACATTCTTATTGGTTTCTGATACTGAGTTCAATTTTTATTATTACAACTCCCGCGAAAACTGTATTACTGTTGATGCCTATGATGTTGAAAGGATAGATGGAACTGGATTTTATATTGTAACACAAGAAGGACTAACCGAAAGTAAAGTTTTTGCACTAAGTATTGACGGTAGCTCACTAGTTCTTCGAGACATTGAAGAGACTCAGAATGAACTTCAATGGTTTCAAAAAAGTGAAGTTGATATAGATACATTTGCTCCTATTTGTTTTGATGAAACCGATGTATTTGGTGAGTGGGAGCTTATCCAAGAAAATGAACCACCTGTCTTCCTTTCCATAACGCAGGATACTCTACAAGTGATAGATCTATTTCAGAATCAAGAATGTTATTTAAAGACTAAACTTGAAATTCTTGAGATTAATGGAAATTTCTTTTCTGTAAATAACAATGATCCAAATGCAGAATCCTCAACACAAGAAATTAAAATTACTCGAACATTAGATGGTATTGTAGTTGAAAGGACTGAGGGTGGTGAAAATATCCTCGAGAATTTTACTGAAAGTGAAGAGGATTTTTCTGCATTTAATCCAGATTGTGATTTCAATTCATTGGATTTTTATGCTGGCAAATGGCAATTCCAAAATACTCAAATTGAAAATGAACCAGTGTACTTTTTAACGGTAGACACTGATACAATTTCATATCACTTTGAGATAGGTGATCCTATTAATGATCCAGATAATGTCTGTTTTGAAATTCAAAAACATGAAGTTTTATCGATTTCAGACGCAAATGTAGCTGTTCGAGAAACATTTGATCCTTTTGAAGAATTTACATTTACGTTTGATTATGATCTTTCTCTAGAATTAATGGTCTTATACGATCGTGAAGCGGTTCTTACTTTCTCAGAATCAGACATTGATGATGGGTATATCAATAATCAATGTAGTACACCTGATAACTAAACTTAAAAACTATCAGGTTTATAGACATATTCGACCTCTTATTTATCTCCAATTTCCTTATTATTTCATGATCAAAAAATTAAGGAAATTATTATGGATGATATTGCAGGCAAAACATTTAAAGTAGTTATTATCGGAAGTGGACCTGCAGGATTAACTGCTGCACTTTACGCTGCTAGAGCTGATCTAAACCCTATTGTATTTGAAGGTCCAGAACCTGGTGGTCAACTTATGACTACAACAGATGTAGAAAACTTTCCAGGCTATCCTAATGGAGTAATGGGGCCTCAAATGATGGATGATTTTAGAGTTCAAGCTACAAAATTCGGAGCCGATGCTCGATACGGATATGTAACAGATATAGATTACAGTGAACGCCCTTATAAACTCACTGTAGATGAAAAAACAGAGATAAAAGCGCATACTATTATAATATCAACTGGCGCGTCTGCTATGTGGTTAGGATTAGAAAGTGAAACTCGACTTCGTGGTAAAGGTGTTTCGGCTTGCGCTACATGTGATGGTGCTTTTTTTAGAAATCAGCATGTGATTATTGTTGGTGGTGGTGATACTGCTATGGAAGAAGCCACATTCTTAACTAAGTTTGCTAGTATGGTAACAGTTGTTCATCGTCGTGATGAACTCCGTGCTTCTAAGGCGATGCAAACAAGAGCTCTAGAAAATGAAAAGATCGACTTTATGTGGAACAGTGAAGTAGAGGAAGTTCTTGGTGAGCAAGTTGTAGAAGGTGTTAAAATAAAAAATAGAGAAACAGGAGAAACAACTACTCTAGAGGATGTAACGGGAGTTTTTGTGGCTATAGGACATAAGCCAAATACTGATCTATTTAAAGGTGTTCTTACTATGGATGATGTTGGGTATATCCAAACTAAAGGACAATCAACTAAAACAGATCTACCAGGTGTTTTTGCATGTGGAGATGCTATGGATTCATTCTATAGACAAGCAGTGACGGCTGCTGGAACTGGCTGTAAAGCTGCATTAGATGCAGAACACTATCTTAGTAATGAACTCAGCCTTGAAGCGATTGCTGAAGAGCATTGGAAATAAAATTATTAATAAGTGGATAGGGATTTAATCATTCAAACTATCCACTTATTAACTTTTTATCTAGTTACTTCTTCTTTTTCTTACCAACTGTTTTTTCTTCTGGCTCTTCATTTTTCTCTTCTTCAGCTTTAGGCTCCTCAGTAGAAGTTTCCTCTTCGTCTTCAGTGATTTCAATAATTTCTGCATCAACAGAAAACTCATCGTCTTCTTCGATTTCGCGTTCCACCAAAATTTGGTAATCGTTGATGAACATCGCAAACATCCCTATTGCAGAAATGACTGGAGCCATTGCACCAACTAATGCTGCTCCTCCCACTCCAAAAGCAAGCTGAGTTTGAAAAACTACTTCGCCTTTTTTGTTTTTTATAATAAGTCGGCGAGCACTTCCTTCCTTTATAAATTCTCTAATTTTTGAGATTACTTCATTCACACCACCTTGAACTTCTTCATAGATGTGTTTTGCCTTAGTTTTTGCTTCGTCTTTATTCATGATATGTGCGATTTATGAAATTTTTTGTAAGGAGTTTCCTCCAGCGGGGTCTAACTACGCAAAGCAATATAAAAAGATTCGGAGTTTCCATGTTAGCAAGAGTTTATTGTGCTTCAACGGTAGGTGTTGACGCGAGAATTATTGATGTCGAAACACATCATACCAACGGAATGGTGAAGTTTTTCCTTGTAGGATTACCAGATAGAGCAGTATCTGAATCACGTGATAGAGTAGAAGCTGCGATAAGAAATACAGGTTCATATTATCCATTAGGTCGAATAACTGTAAATCTTGCTCCAGCTGATTTACCAAAAGAAGGAAATGCTTTTGATCTACCTATTGCAATTGGATTACTTAGAATGTCTGGCCAATTACATACAACAAAGCTGGAGGATACAGTTATGATGGGTGAACTTGCTCTAGATGGTAAAATAAGACCTATAAAAGGGGTGCTTCCAGTTACAGTGGAGGCAAAAAAAAGAGGATTCAAATATTTAATAGTACCCAAAGATAATGGACCTGAAGCTGCTGTAGTTGAAGGAATTCAAATTTTCCCATTCGAGCACTTAAATCAAGTTAAAGACTGGCTTGAGAGTCGAGGCTCGATGGACCCGTTAAAAATTGATGTAAAAAATGTCTTTTCTCAGAATGGTCAATTGGATATGCTCGACTTCAGCGATGTGCGCGGACAAGAAAATGTTAAAAGAGCTTTAGAAATTGCCGCAGCTGGAAGTCATAATGTTATTATGGTTGGACCACCTGGTTCTGGGAAAACAATGATGGCTCGCAGAATACCAACAATTCTACCACCTCTTTCACTAAACGAAGCATTGGAAACTACAAAAGTTCACTCCGTTTCTGGGTTAATGAAATCTGGAAAAGCTCTCATTACCTCTCGTCCTTTTCGTGCTCCTCATCATACAGTTTCAGATGTTGCTCTTGTAGGTGGTGGTGGAATTCCAATGCCAGGTGAAATTTCAATGTCTCATAATGGGGTACTTTTTCTAGATGAACTGCCAGAATTTAAAAGAAGTGCATTAGAAGTAATGCGACAACCACTAGAAGACGGGTTTGTTTCGATTTCTAGAGCTAGAATGAGTGTAACCTATCCAAGTAGGGTGATGCTTGTTGCCTCGATGAACCCTTCTCCATCAGGTGATTGGTATAATGCTCAGGATATTAATGGGACGTCATCAATGCAGATGCAGCGCTATTTAAGTAAAATAAGTGGTCCTCTATTAGACCGAATCGATTTACACATTGAGGTGAATAAAGTGAGTTATGATGAGCTTTCTGGAAAAGCTAAAGGAGAATCCTCTAAAAGTATTAGAGACCGTGTTATTGAAGCTAGAGATATTCAATCAAAAAGATTCTTAGGAATAAAAGGCGTTTACTCAAATGCTCAAATGAATACTCGTCAAGTTCGAAAAGTATGTGAGTTAGATGAAACAAGTTCAGAAATACTTAAGAAAGCAATTACTTCACTAGGGCTTTCTGCTCGTGCTTACGATCGGATTTTAAAAGTAGGACGAACTATCGCTGATCTAGATAAATCAGAAAATATTAAATCACATCATATCGCAGAGGCAATACAATATCGAAGCTTAGATAGAGAGGGATGGCTGGGATGAAACAATGAATAATTTATTTATGCAGTAATCCATTTGACTTAAAAATCATAGTACTTCGTATAGCTTTCCTCATTCAATGCTATTCACATGTTTATGCGGTGAAAGGAGTATAAATGTATTCGTTATATAGTTGTGGGAACAAGTTTATTCAAGTGAAGTTTTATAAACTAAAGACTGGAGGAGTTATGAGAAAGGAAACAACATATTGGCAAGGAAGTTTAGTGTTTACTTTACCGATCTTCATAATAATTCTTTATATGATTTTGACATTATAAAGGTTGATTCCAGTTTATTAATTGGATAAGCTTTCGAGCTATAATCCAAGTATAAAAAGTTTGCCTAAATACGCTGACATAGTTTTCCCAACGGCCATTCGACAGCCATTCACTTATGAGATTCCTGAAAAGTTTGTTCAAGAACTAAAGGCAGGAGTTAGAGTATGGGTACCATTGAGGAATTATTATGCAATTGGTGTAGTAGTTAAGGTTCATTCAAATAAGCCTGAATTTGAAACTCGATTGGTCAAAAATATTTTAGATAACGTCCCAATAATTGACGGAGAACTATTCGAACTAACTGAATGGATTCATCGGTTTTATTTTTGTAGTTGGGGAGAGGTTATTCAGGCAGCCCTTCCTGCTGGGCTTAACTTTATTTCTAAAAAATATATTAGAGTTGAGCAGAAGAAGGTAGAATACAGTAGTTCACAAAAAGAAGTAATTGATGAGGTTTTACTCAATGATAGACTAACTCTTGATGAAGCAAAAAATAGGTGGAAAGGTACTGGGCTTAATAAAACGTTCAATGAACTTATAAAAAATGGTGTACTGGAAATTTGGGAACAACCAGATCTAAAAGTATCGGTAAAAACAGAACGGGAATGGATTTGGGGTGAGGGTAAATCTACAGCACAGGCAGAACAATTTATTTTAAATATTAATGGAGAGTTAAATAAATGGCAATCTGCATTAAAAAAATTAGTAGAAGCAAAATTGCCTAAACGTCAGTCTACATTAGATTCAATAGAAGAATTCAATGGTTATTCAAAAAAGAAACTTCAAGATTCCGGTTGGATAAATTTTAGAGAGGTTGAAGCTAGAAGTAAAGAGCCGAATTTAGAATATGACCCAGATTCAATCAAATTACTCAATAAGACCCAAAGTGAAGTATTTGATAAGATTTTAGTTTCAATTGAAAAGGAAGTCTTTAATAATTTTCTACTATATGGTATAACAGGTAGCGGAAAAACTGAAGTCTATATTCACGCTTTAAAAGAAGTAAGAGCAAAAGGAAAAGGTGGGATAGTATTAGTACCAGAAATTGCACTTACCCCCCAGACTGTTTCAAGATTTTATAAAGTATTTGGAGCCGAAGTAGCTGTTCTACATAGTAGAATGACTAATCGTGAAAGATTACAAGCCTGGAAGGAACTACAGGAAGGAACTAAGAATATTGCAATTGGACCTAGATCAGCCATTTTTGCACCTGTTCAAAATTTGGGACTAATAGTACTAGACGAGGAACATGATAATTCTTACAAACAAATAGATCCCGCTCCTAGATACCATGCTCGTGAAACAGCAATTATGAGAGCAAGTTTGAGCGAAGCCGTTGTAATAATGGGTTCTGCAACCCCAAGTATGCAGGCTTTAAATATGGCTGCGAAAGGAAAATGTGAACTTCTTGAGTTAAAAGAAAGACATGCTGATGCTATACTTCCTGAGGTACAGATTATTGATTTAAAGCAGTATAAAGGTGCAATGAGAAATGAATTGTCTGTTCCACTACATAATGCTATTGAAGAAGCTTTAAACCAAAATAACCAAATAATATTATTATATAACCGGCGCGGATTTGCTAGTTATTTCCAATGTGAAACTTGTGGTCATATTCCTCAAAGCCCAGAATGTTCAGTTAGTCTTACTTATCACAAAAGTAAGAATATGTTAATGTGCCATTATTCCGGTTATTCACGTCGTGCAGATAAAAACTGTGAAATGTGTGGTTCCAAAAACTTGATAGTTCAAGGCATGGGAACTCAGAAAATTGAGGAAAGCCTTGAAAAACTATTTCCATCAGCTCGAATTTTAAGATTCGATAAAGACTCTACAACTAAAAAAGGTTCACATGAACGAATACTAAATTCTTTTGGAAATGGAGAAGCAGATATATTGATAGGAACTCAATTAGTTGCTAAAGGTCTCGATTTTCCAAATGTAACTGTAGTAGGCGTGATTGATGCTGATACCGAGCAAGCATTCCCATCTTTTCAATCCAATGAAAGAACCTATCAGTTATTAAGTCAAGTTTCGGGACGTTCGGGACGAGGGTTAAAAAATGGCAAAGTATTCATCCAAACAAGACAACCAGAAAATACAGCCATTCAGTTTGCTAAAAATCATGATCATCAAGGATTCTCAAAGGAAGAGATGGGGTTTAGAAAACCATTAAATTATCCACCTTATTCTAGATTGCTTAAATTTACACTGAAGGGAAAGGAAGAACAGAAAGTTTCACAGGCAGCTCACATTTTAAGGAATGTAATTGAAAGAGTTGTTCCCGAGGTAGATATTTTAGGACCATCATCATCTGCTATAGGGTGGATGAATAGAAATTATTTCTGGGAAGTAACACTAAAAATTGAGCCTGACAAAGGAGCTAGTTACATTGAGGTATTATTAGAAAAAGTGATGGAAGTTTATGAGCGAGAAACAAGCATTAGTACTGCCATTGTTCGAATAAATATAAATGTAGATGCAATCCGTTAAAAACTTGCAATAAGTTAAAGAAAGTAAGTATTTCCTGTTATAACATATCAAGTACTTAAATATGGGTGAACAAAGGGTAAAACTAGCAAAATCAAACGAGCAAGTTCAGGTTTTTATGAAGAACGTGCTAAAGGATATTCGCGCGTTAAAGAAAATGTTGGATGAAGAATGGTTCGAAACAGATATTATTCGCATAGGAGCCGAACAGGAACTATGTCTAATAGACAGAAATGCAAAGCCTTTTTTAAATTCAGAAGGTGTACTTAAAAGATTAGGTGGTGAAAGTGAAATTTTTACAACTGAGTTTGCAAAATTTAATCTCGAGATCAATGTAAACCCACCATTAGAATTTACTGGCAATGCATTATCACAATTGGAGCATAATCTTCAGAAGAACGTAGAGTTAGTGCGCTCAGCAGCTGAAGAACTTGGTGCTGAAGTTCTTTTAACCGGAATACTACCTACAATTAGAAAAGCAGATGTAAGCATTGAAAGTCTTACTGATATTCCTAGATATAAAGCACTTTGTGATGCCATAGATAATATGCGCGGTAAGGAATATGAACTTCGTATTCAGGGAATGGATGAACTTCTTATGAAATTTGATACTCCATTGCTTGAAGGTTGTAATACTGGATATCAGGTTCACCTTCAAATTAAACCAGATGAATTCGTTTCAAAATATAATGTTGCACAAGCAATTACAGGACCAGTTTTAGCAAGCGCAGTTAACTCGCCACTTTTTTTAGGGAAACGGCTTTGGGCGGAAACTAGAATTGCTTTATTTCACCAATCAATTGATACTAGGGGTGTTGGAGAGCATATTAGGGAAAGCAGCCCACGAGTTATGTTTGGTACAGAATGGCTCAAAGGTTCAATTTTAGATATCTATAAAGAAGATATTTCAAGATTCCGAGTACTTTTGAGTTCAGATATTGTAGAAGATACTGATGAGTTACTAAAAAATGGTATTCCTCCAGAGTTAATGGCTCTAAAAGTACACAATGGGACTGTTTACAGATGGAATCGACCATGTTATGGTGTTGGAGGAGGGAAACCTCATTTAAGAATTGAAAACAGAGTTTTTCCATCTGGACCAACTGTTATTGATGAGATGGCAAATACTGCTTTTTGGCTTGGTTTGTTGAATGGGTTTGAAGATGAATGTGCAGATATAACCAAAGAATTAGAGTTTGATGATGCAAGAATGAACTTTTTTGCAGCATCTAAAATGGGTTTAGATACTAAATTCGAATGGACAAAAGGCAGAAAAGTATCAGCAAAATCTCTAATTTTAGATGAGTTATTACCCATTGCAAAAAATGGACTTAGTAAAGCAAATATCAATGAATCTGATATTGATACTTATTTAGGTGTAATTGGTGATCGTGTTAAATCTTCACAAACAGGAGCTTATTGGGTAGTTAAATCCTATACGAATCTCATGAAAGATCATAATCGTGAACATTCTGTTTCTGCTATAACTACATCAATGCTTAAGAACCAAAAAAAGGGTGAACCTGTACATAAATGGGGATTAGCAAAGGTTCAGGATATGGACAACTGGAAACCCTCTAGTATGTTAGTTGAAGAGTTTATGACCACAGACCTTTTTACAGCTCGGAAAGATGATTTAATGGAGTTTACGGGTAATTTGATGGATTGGAGACGTATCAGATATATTCCAATAGAAGATGATCAAAAGCATTTAATTGGCCTAGTTACAATGAGAATGATGTTGAGAGAATATTCCAAAGCTGTAACTGAAGACTTTGAAATTATAAATCGACCAATTAGTGAATTTATGATTGAAAACCCAATTACAGTTCATCCAGAAGCTTCAATTATAGAAGCAATGAATATAATGGAGGAGCAAAAAATTGGATGTTTGCCAGTAGTGAAGAATAGTCGATTAGTTGGTATCATTACTGAAAATAATTTCATGAATATTACAAGGCGTTTATTAAACGCACTCGCAGAAGAAAATGATGAAAAGGAATAGATGGAAGTCATCCAAGAAGTAACGAAAGATCATACCGAGCGCATACTTAAACATTTTATTGGTGATGTACGTGGGGATAATCTAGGCCCAACAATAATTGCTGTTGCGGGAATACATGGAAATGAACCCACTGGCATTGCAGCAGTTGAACAACTCATTGAATTACTAGAACCTCTGAAAGAACATATTCATGGTCGTTTTGTTGGTTTAAAAGGAAATCTAAAAGCTTTAGAGAATAATCAACGATTTATTGATGAAGACATGAATCGACTTTGGGTAACTTCGATTTTAGATAAAATTAGAAGAACTCCTTTTGACGATTTAACAAGTCAAGATAGAGCTGAAGTAAAAGAATTACTCTGCATTTTAGACCCTATCGTATACAGTGATGAAGAGGTAATTTATATTGATTTACATACATTTTCTGGTTCAGGTGGAATGTTCAGTATTACACCTAGAGAAGAGCGACATATTGAACTTTTAACCCAACTGAAAGTCCCATTAATTTTTGGAATACAACATACTCTTATTGGAACATCTATGGAGTATGTTGAGGATGCAGGTCATGTAGGATTTGCATTTGAAACTGGTACACATGGAACTAAAGAGGCAGAAGAAAATGCACTTGCAGGCATGATGGTTTTACTTGTGAGTAAAGGAATTATACCAGCTGATAAAGTTGATGGATTTAGTAGTTTTTATAGCTATTTAATGGGGAAAGTAAACGGATTCCCTCATAAGGTAAATTTTCATTATAAACACATTATTGAAGAAGGTGATGAGTTTGTTATGAAGCCTGGCTTTAAGAATTTTGATAGTGTAAATAAAGGGGATTGGTTGGCAAGTGATAGGCATGGTGAAATAAAAGCTCAATCAGATGGGTACCTACTTATGCCATTATATCAGGAACAGGGAAATGATGGTTTTTTTATTGTGAGGGATTGTGAGTAAACAACAACTTAATGATTATCAATTTATTGATGGTAGCAGACTATCATCTGTAATAGAAGCACTTATTTTTGCAAGCGATGAACCTATTTCAGGTGAAAAAATAAGAACCATTATTATTGACAATGAAGAGCAAATCGAAATAAATGAATCGACAATTGCCGATTTTGTTGAAAAACTTAATCAACGGTATGATGAGAATGGGCTTAGTTTTAGAATTGAGCAATTAGCAGGTGGATATACATTCGTAACACAATCGAAATACCATTATTGGTTAAGCGTATTTCAACATGAAAATGCTTATCGAAAATTATCACAGCCAGCAATTGAAAGTTTAGCTATAGTAGCCTATCGACAACCAATAACAAAGCCCGAAGTTGATCAAATTAGAGGCGTGGACTCTGGTTATATTATTCGGCAGTTGATGGAAAAATCTCTTATTGAAGTAGGTGGGCGTGCAGATGGGCCTGGCAAGCCTCTTCTATATAAAACAACAAAACACTTTTTAAGACACTTTGGGCTAAATTCAGTTCATGAACTACCAAAACCTCGTGAAATTGAAGAAATTCTAAAAGATGATGACATGGCAGAGCATCGTCAATTACTTCTCGAACGTCAGTTAATGATGGATGATTTTGTTGAAGAAGAAAAAGAAATAGAAATAATTCCGGAATCATCAGATACTGAACCCGAAGAAGATTCGGATAAAGAGATAGAATCAGGAGAGGAAGATTAAAATGAAAAAAGGAAAACGATTACCTGGACAAATCCCGAAGAAAAAATTTAAATCAAAGAAAGAAAAGCCAACAACTATAGATCAGAATTATTCAAGCACAGAAGAAATTAGATTGAATAAATTTATTGCACATGCAGGGCTATGCTCAAGAAGAGAAGCTGATACATATATTGGTGATGGGAAGGTTCAGGTTAATGGAAAAGTAATAAAAGAAATGGGGTTTAAGGTCAGGCGAAAAGACGATGTAGTTGTTGATGGCCAGAAAATCTCTTTAGAACCCTTTGTATATTTATTACTAAATAAGCCTAAAAATACAATCACTACTACCGATGATGATCGTGGTAGAAATACGGTATTGGATGAAGTGGAAAATGCTACAGGATATAGAGTGTATCCTGTAGGAAGGTTAGATAGAAATACAACTGGACTATTGATACTTACTAATGATGGAGACCTAACCCATCGTTTGATGCACCCTAGTTATAGAGTTCGTAAAACCTATGAAGTTGAAACGAAAAGAGAATTAACAGAACTAGAACTTAGTTCATATGCTAAAGGTGTTGAACTAGAAGATGGACTTGCAAAGGGGCATAATGTCAAGACCTTTGCCGATTTGAAAAGAACATTTCAAGTTTCAGTTTTTGAAGGAAGAAATAGATTAATAAGGCGAATGGTTGAATTCCATGGTACGGAAGTACTAAAATTGAAAAGAATTGAATATGCTGGATTGAATTTGAAAGATGTTCCAATGGGTCGGTGGCGTTATCTAAAACAAAACGAGATTAATGACCTTAGAAAGCTTGTAAAGCTAGATGCTCTGGATTTTAAAAAGGGCTAATCCACAGCTTAATAAATCATTTTATTTATTTTTACAGGCATTATACAATTTCCACTTGATTGACAGATTTTGTTATCAGACTTTACAAGACTGAAATTTTTAATAAAAACGAATAACAATTAAGTATGAATTACGGAATTTTGAATAAAGGGCATATGCTAGTAGTCCTTTTATGCAGCTTTTTGGTGATTTCTGGATGTAAGACAACTCAACCTGCTACATCTTCAAATTCATCAGAATCTTCTCGTTCAGCCAGATCTGGGCAAAGTGGAGAAATGAAAAAGTACAGTGAAGTTATTACTAAAAAAGCTGTATCTGATGAAGGGCTATTTGATGTACATAAAGTGGACGACAAATTTTACTTCGAAATTCCATCTGAAATGTTGGAAAGAGAAATGTTATTAGTAACACGCGTTGCAGGGTCTACTCAAAATCTTAGCTTTGGTGGCGCAGGTCAAAAAGCTAGAGGTCAACAAGTAGTTAGATGGCAACGAAAAGAAAATTCTATTCTTTTGCGCCATGTATCATTTTCTAGTGTAGCAGACGAAAATGATGCTATTTATGAGTCGCTTCGAAATAACAATTTTGAACCAGTGATTTACTCTTTTGATATTGTTTCAGAAAGTACCGATTCAACTGGGTTAGTTATTGAAGTTTCAGATCTATACACTAATGATATCCCACTCTTAAGTGGATTAAGTGATGGTCAAAGAAGAAATTTCGGTGTTTCAAGTAGTCCGCGTGGACTTGATAGAAGCAGAAGTTTTATTGAGAGAATGGCGAGTTATCCAGAAAACTTGGAAGTACGTCATGTACAAACATTTTCATCCAGTAATCCACCTGATGATGGAGCAACTGGTACAATTTCATTGGAAGTAAATCAATCAATGATACTTCTTCCAGCTGAGCCGGCTATTCCAAGAAACTACGATCCTAGAGTTAGCTACTTTTCAATTCAGCAATACGACTATAGCTCTGATGAGCATAGAGCTGCAAGAAACCGTTTCATTACGAGATATAAACTTGTTCCAAAAGATAAAGAAGCATATTTACGTGGTGAACTTGTTGAACCTGAAGAACCAATTGTATACTACCTAGATCCTGGAACACCTGAAAAATGGAGAAGTCATCTGATTGCTGGTATTGAAGATTGGAATGTTGCATTTGAAGAAGCAGGGTTTAAAAATGCAATTATTGGTAAAGAAGCTCCAACACCAGAAGAAGATCCTGAGTTTTCACCTGAAGATGTTAGGTATTCTGTGATGAGATATATTACCAATCCCATCCAAAATGCACAGGGACCACATGTTCATGATCCAAGAACTGGGCAAATTTTGGAAAGTGATATACTGTGGTATCATAACATTCAAAACTTATTAAGAAACTGGTATTTCATTCAAACAGCAGCAGCAAACCCACTAGCTAGAAATGTGAAAATGTCTGATGAAATTATGGGTGATATGCTGCGTTTTGTAATGGCACACGAAGTTGGTCATACTTTAGGTTTCCCACATAATATGGGTTCAAGTGTAGGTTATACAGTTGACCAACTTAGAGATCCAGAGTTTACTAGTAATCATGGAACTGCACCATCAATTATGGATTATGCACGTTTCAATTACATTGCTCAGCCTGGTGATGGTGTAACTCATTTTTACCCACAAGTTGGCGAGTACGACAAATGGGCTACAAAATGGGGTTATACTTGGTTTCCTGATATCGAAGAACCAAGTGATGAAGACGAACGACTAAATGAATGGGTTGTTGAAAAAGCTGGTGATCCACTGTACTTCTTTGGGTTTAGTACCGGTGCAGATCCACGTTCTCAAACTGAGGCTATTGGTGATGATGCCATGAGAGCAAGTGAGCTTGGGCTAGCAAACCTTCAAGTTATAACTGAGAACTTAGTTGACTGGGTTGAAGCACCAGGCGAAGATTATGACGATCTTTCAGAACTTTACTTTCAAGTAGTTGGTCAGTGGAGAAGATATATGGGGCATGTGACTACTTACATTGGTGGTGTTTATCAAAACTATAAAACCTTTGACCAAGAAGGTCCAGTTTATGATGTAGTAGAAAAAAGTGATCAACGAAGAGCGCTTGCTTTCTTAAACAAACATGCATTTTCAACGCCAACATGGGCATATAACACTGATATTTTGAATCGAATCAATCAGTCTACGGCTGTTGAAACATTCAGAGGTGTTCAAGCTGGAGTTTTAAATAATGTGCTCGACTTTGGACGAATCGGTCGCTTAATTGATGCCGAAACTAGAGACGAAGGTGAAACTTATACTGCATTCGAAATGATGGATGAGTTAAGAGGTGGCGTCTGGAGTGAACTAAGAGCAAATAGAAATATTGATGTTCATAGACGTCACTTACAAAGAGCATATTTAGATAGAATGAACTATTTAATGACTGAAGAACCGACTGGTTTCAGAGCACCTAACTTAAATGTAAATCAATCTGATATTCGTCCAATAGTTCGAAATGAACTTAACATCTTAAAAAGAGATATCAATAACAGATTGAATGCTGGTAATGTTGATCGTTCAACTCGTGTACATCTTGAAGATGCAAGAGCTAGAATCGACGACATCTTTGATACAAACGATTAAGAAGATTTAGTTTTTTAAGGGTGATGTGTAACAACTTCACCCTTTTTTATTTTTACAAACAAAAAGGAGAAAATATGAGAAAGGGATTTTTACTGATATTGGGTCTACTGATGATTGCACCATTGAGTGCTCAACAGTTAGATATGGAATTAATGAAAGGCATTGAGCCTAGAAATATTGGTCCAGCTGGAATGAGTGGCCGTATTACAGCAATTGACGTTGTAGAAATGAATCCCGATCTCATGTATGTAGGTTCTGCATCAGGCGGAATCTGGAAATCTGAAAGCGGTGGAGTTGCATGGGAACCGATTTTTGATAAATACGGTGCAGCTTCAATTGGTGCCATCGATATCTATCAGAAAAGCCCAAGTATTATTTGGGTAGGAACTGGAGAAGGTAACCCAAGAAACAGTCAGAGTTCTGGCGCAGGAGTATATAAAAGTTTAGATGGTGGACGCTCATTTGAGTTAATGGGATTAGAAGGTACTCGGAATATTCATAGAATTATTGTTCATCCAGATGATCCAAATACTGTTTATGTAGGTGCACAAGGTGACGCTTGGTCGGACACAGAAGATAGAGGAGTTTATAAAACAACAGATGGTGGAAAAACTTGGAACAAAATTCTTTATAAGAACAGCAGAACTGGAATAGCTGATCTTGTAATGGATCCTATCAACCCAAACAAAATGTTTGCCGCAATGTGGGAATTCAGAAGATGGCCATGGTTTTTTGAATCAGGTGGTGAAGGTTCTGGATTATTTATGACTGTTGATGGGGGTGAAAGTTGGACTGAATTAACTTCTGAAGACGGATTACCAGAAGGTGAACTTGGTAAAATGGGTATTGCTATAGCACCTAATAAACCAAATGTTGTATATGCTCACATCGAATCTAGTGAAAATGGAATTTATAGAAGTACAGATGGTGGTTACACTTGGGAACTTCGCCAAACAGTAGAAAGAGATCCTGATGTAGGGAATAGACCTTTTTACTATGCAGAGATTTATGTTGATCCATTCAATGAAAACCGTGTTTATAGCATCTATACTTATATCTCAAAAAGTGAAGATGGTGCTAAATCATTTGATAGCCTATATCCCTATTACAACTGGGTTCACCCCGATCACCATGCTTTTTGGTTAAGTAAAACTAATCCTGGTTTTATGATTGATGGGAATGATGGTGGATTGAATATCACATATGATGGAGGTGATACTTGGCGCTTTATCGAAAATATTCCGGTTGGTCAATATTATCATGTAAATGTAGACATGGAAATTCCATACAATGTATATGGAGGTATGCAAGATAATGGATCATGGCAAGGACCAGCATATGTTTGGAGACAAGGTGGCATAAGAAATTCATATTGGGATGAGCTTTTCTTTGGTGATGGATTTGATGTAATGATGGATCCTAGCAATTCAAGATATTTATATGCGATGTCTCAACAAGGAAATATCGGACGTGTTGATCGTGAAACAGGAAGTTCAAGATTTGTAAAGCCAACTCATCCTAATGGCGAGAGTCTTCGTTTCAATTGGAATGCACCCGTTAATTTTGATCCATTTGATGAAGAGACTATTTACTTTGGTAGCCAATTTGTACATAAATCTACCGACCGTGGCGAAACTTGGGAAATTATTTCTCCAGATTTAACAACTAACGACACTACTAAACAAAAGCAGTATGATAGTGGTGGTATCACAATGGATGCTACCGGCGCAGAAAATCACACAACATTACTAGCAATAGAGCCAAGCTCACTTGATGAGGCTGTAATTTGGGCTGGTAGTGACGATGGGTTAATTCATATTACTCGAAATGGTGGTCAGGATTGGGAAAATGTTTCTAAATTCCCTAAAGAAATTCCTGCTAATAGTTGGGTAGCACAAATTAAAGCCTCTACTTTTAACAAAGGGGAAGCTTTTGCTGTTGTTAATGATTATAGAAGAGGTAATTGGGCTCCATATATTCTCCATACATCTGATTATGGGAAAAAATGGACAAATATAGTTCAAAATAAAGGCTTAGAAGGCTACACTCTTTCATTTGTCCAAGATTTAGTTGAACCAAATCTCATGTTTGTTGGAACTGAACTTGGATTATATGTAACTATTGATGGGGGTAGTAACTGGACAAAATGGACGAATGAATATCCAACGGTATCAACTTATGATATGGTTATTCACCCACGTGAGCATGATTTAGTAATTGGTACATTTGGTCGTTCTTTTTGGGTTATGGATGATATTCGTCCACTTAGAGAATTAGCAAAAAATGGATCTGATGAACTTGATAAAACAATTAAAGCTTTCCCATCACCAGATGCTTACTTAGCTGAATGGAGACAAGCTATGGGTAGCCGCTTTGCAGCAGACGGAATGTTTTTTGGAGATAACCGTGCAAGTGGAGCCATGCTCACTTATTCTGTAAACATGCCCGAACCTGAAGAAGAGGAAAAGGAAAAAGATGCAGAAGTTAAAATTGAAGTATTTGATGCGTCAGGTAATAAGATTCGAACATTTAATACAACTCCAGATCAAAACGGTATAAATCGTACGAGCTGGGGGCTTGATCGTGCAGGGGTTCGAAATCCAAGTAGAAATGCACCACGTCCAAATGCATCAGAACCAGGTGGTCCAGATGTGTTGCCAGGAACATATAAAGTGAAGTTTACATATGGTGAGGCATCAGATTCAACCATGGTTACTGTTCACACAGACCCTAGAATAGAAATGCCTATGAGCGCACTTCGAGCAACTTCAGAATTCTATGATAGATCAAACGAAGTTAGAACCGATCTAAGTGATGCTGTTGCTAAATTAAGAGAAGCGATGGATATCATTGAGTTAAATGAAACCTTGCTTAAATCAGATTCGAGGTCAAAAGATGAGCTCAAAGAAGTAAATGAGATCAGCACAAACACAAAAAAACGTGTTGAGGATTTGATGAATCATGTATTTGGGGCACCTGATGAAAGACAAGGTATCACAAGTAATCCAACTGTTACGGTTATGAATCGTTTATTCGGTCCAAATCGTTATTTAGGTGGAGATTTTGACGGACCTGGAGCTACTGAAGAAAACCTTCTTCGATTAGCTCGTGAAGCAGTAGATGAAGCAATTTCAGAAATTGACGATTTTGTAGCTACAGATTGGGTTGCGTATCAAGTTGCAATAGAGGCAGCTGAACTAAGCCCATTTAAAGCATTGGGTGAAAAAGAATAAGATTTTCACTAGATAAAGTTTGAGTAAAAGCCCGTTCTGGTTACAGTTTGGGCTTTTTTTCATTAAGATACTAGAGTCACATCATCTTGAAATGAACGATAATAAGGCGAAGTATAATTAAGGAATGTACGATATGACTCTAAAGTTATATATTCAGTTACTTGATAATTTTTTATAGATCAATATGGAGTCATTAATAGATTTTTTTGAAAATATTCCTACTGTATTTAGAGCTGGAATATTAATAGGTGGGATATTTCTTTTTTGGATTATAGAAGGTGTATTCCCAATGTTCGAATTTGGGTATAAAAAAGCTCGACATGCTGGAATTAATGCTGTACTAACCGTTTTCTTTGTAATAATTGGATTAGGCTTTGCTGGAGCACTCTTATGGGCATCCGATTTTGTAACAGCGAACAACTTTGGTTTATTAAACTGGATTGCAATGCCAGTATGGGTACAGATGATTCTTGGCGTGATGCTACTTGATTTCTTCGGGGCATTTTTAGTCCACTGGGTTGAGCATAAAGTAAAATTCATGTGGCGTTTTCATTTGGTACATCATTCAGATACTACTGTGGATGTAACCACAGGGCTAAGGCATCATCCTGGTGAAGCGGTATTCAGAATGCTATTTACAATTTTTGGAGTTGTTGTTGTAGGAGCTCCAATTTGGATTGTGTTCCTATATCAAAGTTTGTCAGCTTTATTTACACATTTCAATCATGCGAACATACAAATGCCTAAGAAGCTGGATAGAACGCTCTCATTTCTATTTGTAACGCCATATATGCATAAAGTACACCATCATTATACCCAACCACTAACGGACACGAATTATGGTAATATATTCTCAATATGGGATAGAGTTTTTGGGACTTTTGCAGAAGTAGCAGATACCAAAGAGTTGATTTATGGAATAGATACTCATATGGATCCTAAAGAAAACGAAGATGTAGTCAATTTGTTAAAAATTCCTTTTCAAAAATATCGTTCTCCAGAAGGTTCTAAGTTTGGGAAAGCCGATAATAGTGATACTTAATTAGTGAAACTCTGGTGATCAACTTAATGCATGATTGCTAATAAGTTACTAATTAATAGTTTTATAACTTACGTATTGTAAAATTCATTAATCTGCAATCCGTTTCAAGTTAAAGAATTTTGGCTTTTCAAAAATAAATAGCAGAAGGTGGGAGATTCCAATTGGAAAAATGTTTTAGAAAAAAAGTGAAAGCTGCATCTAAAAAACAAAAAGAGATCAACACTGGCGTTCAACTGAAGAAGTTAAACTTTGGATACTTACTAATAAGTAAGCACACTAACCTTCTTGCTTTTTTGGAAAAGAAGCACTTACCAAAATTCCAACTATTACAACTACAAAAGCACCTAGTGGGTTGAGCCATAAAAACTCGATAGCTTTTGAATATGATTCTGGAGTTTGATTCCATGGCAAGAAGAATGAATAATCACCAAGACTATCAGAATAAAAAAGACGATCGAAAGTAAATACGGCTAACATTCCAGAAATTAGTCCGGTTAGAGCTCCTGTACCATTCGCTTTTTTTACCCAAAGCAATAGAATAAAAACCCCAAGTATAGAGCCATAAAAATAACTCCCTATTTGATTAATTAGCTCAATGATAGACCTTGTTTCCCCAAGAGCTAAGGCAGATCCAGTTGCAATCAATCCCCATAAAATAGTTACACTACGAGATGATTTTAGATAATGAGTTTGAGAATGATCTTTCTTATCAAGCCGTTGATACCAATCCACAATAGAAACCGTAGTAAGAGCATTTAATTCACTATCTATGGAGCTCATAGCTGCGGCAAAGATTCCAGCAATTATCAACCCAACAAAACCAATTGGAATATATTTGAGGATAAAATATGGGAAGATATAATTGGTATCATTTACATCAGAATTACGAATTTCGGCCTGTAAAGCCAACTCATCTTTTCTAGCTTTGTTTAAATCGGCATCTGCATCAAGAAAAGCTAGTTTAGTAGGATAATCTCGTGATTGTGCTGCAAGTACTGCAAAGCGTTCACGGTTTTTCCGAGCATTTTCATAGTCACTGTTAATGCGCTGTTCTCTAATTAACTGTTCTTCAGTTTGCGCAACAGGTTCGGTTGCTCTAAATGAAATAGGTGCATCATTAAAAATGAAAAAGACATACATCATAACTCCAAGTAGGAGAATGAAGAACTGCATTGGTACTTTTGCATATGCGGAAAGTAATAGTGATTTACGTGCTTCGCCAACAGAAGATGTTGTTAAATATCGTTGTACTTGAGTTTGATCGGTTCCAAAATATGACAGCATCAAAAATAAAGCAGCAAACACTCCACTCCAGACGTTATATTTCTCGCTCAAATCAAAATTGATGTCGAAGGCAGTGAGTTTATCTAAAGTTCCAGCAAGATAAAGTGCATCTCCGAAGCTTATGTCTTCAGGCATGTTAAATATGATGATGCAAAAACAGAATATGAGTCCGAACATCATAACTGCCATCTGCTTAACATCTGTGGTAATTACACCAGCAACTCCACCGATCATGGTATAAACAGTGGCAATTAAGCCAATAATGAGAATGGT
This sequence comes from Balneolaceae bacterium, assembly GCA_965212165.1. Taxonomy (GTDB): domain Bacteria; phylum Bacteroidota; class Rhodothermia; order Balneolales; family Balneolaceae; genus RHLJ01. Next base: position 1,286,970 of record OZ243096.1, read on the forward strand.
TGCAGAAAGTGGTAAGCCTAGTAATAGTGCTAATACATATGATGGAGCAGCTATTACAGCTCCAAGAGCTAGACCACGTGAAATTAGAAAAAGTCCACTGGTTGTTAACCTGGTTTTAAGTCCAAATTTTTCTTCAAGCACTTCATAAGCTGTAAAAGCTTTCATTTTACTAAAAAAAGGAACTAGAAAAATACAGATCAAAATCATTGCAAAAGGTAGTGCTAAGTAAACTTGTACAAAGCGCATGTCTTCTACATAAGCAATACCTGTTGTTCCAATAAATGTAATAGCGGAAGCTTGGGTAGCCATAATGGAAAGTCCAGCTGCCCACCAAGGCATATTTCTTCCTGCTAATAAATATCCTTCGATATCATGGGAATCCTTTCCTCGTCGGGTTCCATCCCAAATGGTATAAGCAAGAAATGCTATAAGAATAAACCAATCTATCCAATGCATAAACTAAGGTAGATTGAAAAAAGAGGTGAATAGAAAAAAGGCAATTATACAGAATACACCCCATATAAATACAGAGATATATACTCTTTTCCAGTTTGTATTTTTTGTGGGGTTGTCCATACTCAATGATAGTAAATGATGTTCTATGATAAAAGTTTTTCAATCACCTTAAAACTCTCTTTGCCTTCATTCAAAAGTAAATCCAGAATTGAACAATTGGATTCAAATCCAGAATAGGCTTGTTGATATTCTGGATGTCTTAATAACGCTCTTTTGCTATGTTTGCTTTGGCGTTGATAGTTTTTTGATTTATGCTCAAGAAACAAAGTTTCAGCTCCTAAACTTAAAGCTGTTTCATCAGGAAATGTGCTGTATCCTATTGTTGTACTTGATAGCTCATAATTCATTTTCAATTCAAAAAATTGAAGCAATCGATTAAAAAAGTACAAATTGAAATCGAGCATATATTCGAATTCATCAACATTCTGAATATCTGATTTGAGTTCGTCTTCATAGAAATCGAACCAAGTCGCATTCTTATAGTTATGAGCTATTGCATTCCAAAAGGGATCAAACCATCGTTGAGAGTGATCGAGTCGTACATCTTTAATGGCTTTTTTCCGGTCTTCACTATGTACGGGTAAATTAATCCATTGGGTGCCGTCTTCATTTCTGATTTCAGCCCGATGTGTTCTTCCTTTACGCGACCATTTTTCAACATCTTGTAGGATTATACTATCTGCTTTTAACATCGAAGTTAAATCGAATAAGTTTGGCGCAAATTGAGGAGTGAGAATCGCGATTTTCATAGTTGAAGAATCTAAAACACTTTAGCATGATTAAACAAATAGAAAGTTGAAAGATGATTAAGTGTAATACTTTAGAAGCATTAATCAGGCTCAACTTCAATCTTTAATTTTCTTATCTTCGAGTTCTTTGAAATTGAATCGCAATCTAGAATTAAATTACATGAGCGTTCGCGTACGTTTCGCACCATCACCAACCGGATTTTTACATATTGGCGGACTTAGAACCGCACTTTATAACTATTTATTTGCTCGCCATCATGGTGGAACATTTGTACTTCGAATTGAAGACACAGACCAAGCAAGGTATGTTGAGGGTGCAGAGGAAGATATTATTAAATCGCTGGAATGGGCAGGAATGACAATCGATGAAGGTCCGAATAAACCAGCTGAGTATGGCCCATATAGACAAAGTGAGCGTAAGGCGATGTATGCTGAATATGCGAAGCAATTAGTTGAAAGTGGGAATGCATATTACGCATTCGATACAACTGAAGAAATTGATGAGATGCGTGAACGTTTGAAAGCTTCAGGAAACCCATCTCCGAGCTACGATTCAATTACTCGTCAATCAATGAAGAATAGCCTTACTCTACCACAAGATGAGGTTGAAAAGAAATTAGCTAACGGCGATGAATATGTAGTTCGTTTGAAAGTACCACGTCGTGAAACTGTAAAATTCGAAGATTTAGTTCGAGGGGTCGTTTCTTTTGAAACTGCTGGTCTTGATGATCAAGTACTTATGAAATCGGACGGAATGCCAACATATCATTTGGCGAATGTAGTTGATGATCACACTATGGGAATCACTCATGTAATTAGAGGTGAAGAGTGGTTGAGTTCTGCACCAAAGCATATGTTGTTGTACAAAGCCTTCGGATGGGATGCTCCAATAATGGCTCATTTACCATTAATTATGAGTCCAACTGGTGGAAAGCTTTCAAAAAGAAAAGCAGAAAGTGAAGGAATACCTGTAAATACAAAAGATTATATCGCTGGAAATTATGAGCCAGAAGCGTTAGTAAACTTTTTGGCTTATTTAGGATGGAGCCCTGGAGACGATTCAGAAATTCATAGTGTAAAAGAACTGTGTGAATTATTTACACTAGACCGAGTTAGTAAGGGTGGTGCAGTATTCAATCATAAAAAATTGATGTGGTATAATGAACATTATATCCGAGAGACTCCAATTTCAGAGTTATTACCACGTATTAAAATACTAGCTGATAAAGCTAGTTTTGATACTAAAAATGAAGCATATCTTACAACAGTTGTAGAATTACTTCATGAGAGAGTTTCAAAAATTGATGAATTTGTAGCTATGGGTTCATTTTTCTTTGAAAGCCCTAAAGAATACGATGAAAATGCTCTGAAGAAGTGGAAAGATGACAGTGCTAAATTAGTTTCAGCATATAAAGAGAAAGTAGAAGCATTTTCAGATTCCGAATTTAAAGCTGCGGAATTGAAATTGGCACTTGAAGCAACTGTTGAAGAAAATGAAGTTGGGTTTGGAAAAGTGATGATGCCTGTTCGTATTGCAACAACCGGACAAGGATTCGGTCCAGATCTTTTTGCATCACTTGAACTTCTTGGAAAAGAGGAAGTGGTAGCAAGAATCGATGATGCTTTGGAAAAATTAGGCTGAAGCGTCACTAATTTGTTTCATGATCTTAAGAAAAGTCAATATTATTGAATCTGTTTAATAGTATTTGATCTTCAGAAAGATCTCAAACAAGTTCAGGATGTCGTTTTTATGATTTCGAATAAATGTATTTTTGGTAGAACGGGAGCAAACAAAAAAGCCTATGCAATTGCATAGGCTTGAATATAAAATAGTGGGATTTATTTTGCTTAAGAAGCTAAGTATCTGTCCAAGACGGTTCCAATATTAGCAGCAAGGATTCCATTAGCGCCAAAAATACGAATGGCTTCTTGGTCGCCCGTCCTTATGGCTTTTGCTCTTTGAGCAACAAACCTATTCTCCATGCCCTTTAACATACCCCTAGCAGCCTTATATTTACCATCGATTAACATATCTTGAACACGAATCCAATTAGACTGATAGTCGTCTCCAAAATCATTATTCACATCTAGAAGAATTATATCTATTGAATTTATCAATGATTGAATACGATCAGAAGTTTCCTGACTTTGTACCGCGAAACTCGAGAAGCTGAATAAAAAGGCCAGAAACAGGCCAAAAGGTAATTTTTTATAGATATTCATAATAATTTTTTAGGTGTTATTGTGCCTCAATTTTTTTTTGGCTGTATGAATGTAAGGAATTAAAACTAATATGCTGAGATTATAAAATCATAGATTTTATAAAAATTACACTCAACCAAAAGAGTGGTTTATTATCAAGCATTACCACCTTTTGCTTCTTTCAGCATTCTAAATTTAATCTTGAAAACAGCAAAAATGACCGTCATGAAAGGACTGATCAAATTGAAGAATGCAAATGGGAAATAAGCAAAGGTACTTACCCCTAGCACATTAGAATGAAAAGCTCCACAAGTATTCCATGGAATAAGTGCTGAAGTTACTGTTCCAGAATCTTCAAGTGTACGACTTAGGTTTTCTGGAGCAAGACCTTTGTCTTTGTAAACATCTGCATACATACGACCTGGAACAACGATGGCTAAATATTGATCAGATGCAGTGATATTGAAGAATATACAAGTTCCGGCAGTAGTAGCTACAAGTGCTCCTGCTGAATTAATGCCACTAATCACTCCTTCAGCAATTCGTTTAAGCATTCCACTTCTTTCCATAACACCTCCAAAAATCATGGCAGAAAGAATAAGCCAAACGGTACCTAGCATTCCATACATCCCTCCAGAAGTAAGCAAATCATCAACTATAACATTACCTGTAGTAATGCTAATGTCGCCGTACATAGAGGTAATAATACCAACAAAACCTTTTTCAATTGTTGTTTCGCCAAATTGTGCAACTTCCTGTACTAAATTGGGTTGAAAAATTAGTGCAAAAATAGCACCCAAAAGTCCACCTATTGTAATTGCTGGTATAGCAGGCATTTTCTTGGAAATAAGAATCACCATTATTACTGGAACTACAAAAAGGAAGAAATTAATATTGTACTTACTAGCTATTGCATCAAGGATAACCTGAGTATCCGAAATTTCGGTGTTTCCACCATACATAAAGCCTAGAATTAAAAATAAGACAAGAGAAATTGAAATTGAAGGAACAGTAGTATACAGCATGTACCTAATATGCGTAAATAGATCAGTTCCAGCCATTGCAGGAGCTAGATTTGTTGTATCAGAAAGTGGTGAAAGTTTGTCACCAAAATAGGCGCCAGAAATAATGGCACCAGCTACCATGCCTAATGGTAATCCAAGAGCTTTTCCAATTCCTACCAATGCTATACCGACTGTTGCTGAAGTTGTCCATGAAGATCCAGTTGCAACTGAAACAATAGCACAAACAATACAAGCTGCAAAAAGGAAGATGGTAGGATTCAAAATTTGAAGCCCGTAATAAATCATAGCTGGAACAATACCACTTAATAACCAAGTTCCAGCTAATGTTCCAATTAAAAGAAGGATAATCATAGAAGCCATGGCAGAGCTAATACTATGCACGATGCCTTCTCTAATTTCATCCCATTTAATTCCTAAGCGAAGAGCAACCAATGAAGCAACCCCTGCTGATAGCATAAGGATAATTTGATTAGATCCATCTAGTGAGGCATCTCCAAAAATTCTGACATTAATAAATAAAACAATTATTAAAAAAATGATTGGAATAAACGATTGAAGTAGGCTTGGCTTTTCGTATTTATAAGTCATTAATAAGTGCTGTTTTTGAAAGATAAATGGATTGAATAAACGCTGATTTTTAACTAAAAACCAATTTAAAAGTGTTCTCCCCAATTATTACACTAGTTTTAGGATCATATCTCCGTTCAATAAATGTTCCTATATTCTTATTATCAATTAATAGTAAAGTTGAACATCGAGTTCCGTAGTTTTCTGTTTTGATAAAAACTGAGGATACAGCTTTCTCCCATTCTTCGGGTATTCCAGTATTTGGAAGTTGCTCAATTGGAGGCTTCTCTTCATTTTTTAATAATTCAAAGAGTTGTTCCATCTCAAATCTCTCATAATCAATTATCTTTTCTAAATCAGTTTTAGCTTGATCTAATTTTGGCCATGAAGTATTCAGTAAGGCATTACTTACTCCATGAATACCGGATTCAATTTTAGTTATTGTATCATTTACATTAGAGTAGTGGAATAGATTTCGGGTATCACCTAAGAGAAGGTTAAAACCATCATAGGTACTCGCACTTAACTTAATTTGATCAAGTTGCTGATTTGGAAACTTTTCATTTTTTAAAAAATCTAATACAAGTTCACCACGACTAGGAGGGTTTTCTTTCACCAATTGTGGATCTCGATAATTTGTTAAAGCTCCCCATTTACCAAGTTTGTTAACACCCATCCAGGTGCCACCGGCTTCAAGGTCTTTACCAGCTAGTAACAATGGATAACCTTCAACATCCCAAAATTGAGCGTCTCTACTAGCTCTTCCATAGAATTCATCTCTATTGGCAGCAAGCACAAGTTTATACTTAGGATGAACTTTGTAAGCGAATGTAATTAAACACATAAAAATGAATAGTAAAGAGGGGTTTTAAAAACGCAGGAATCTAAGCATATTCCTGCAACCTATTTAAAGATTTCCGTATAGACTTTTTATGTTTGCAATGCACGATCAACGCTTTAGGGACATACTACTTCTGATTTTAGGTTTTTTTGGGGCGCTATGGTTTTTTATAGACTTAGGTAACCATCATCCATTAGGACCTTTAGAGATTCACTTTTCGAATGAAGAAGTCATTCAAAAGGCTGATTCTATATTTTTGAATTGGCAGTATCAGCCCGTTAATCTAAAAAAAAGAGCTAGAGTAGCTTCGTACTCTAACCTAGTTGATGGACTTCAAAAAGAATATGGTAGAAAAGAATTCATCAACAACATGAATGATGAATCTGTTTTAAAATTGCCTCTGTATAATTGGACGGTTGAAGAGTTCTCAGTTAAAGATGGTAGGATTGAAGAATCCTATTCAGTAAGATTAAGTGAATTTGGAGAGGTTATAAATTTTAAAGTTGAAGACGAATTAATTGCTCAACAAACTCCATTTCATCGGGGAATGATTCGATATGCGTATAGTAATGGTGCTTCAATACCTAAATCCCTAGAAGATTCAATAATAACTCAACTTGTAGATTTTCAACATAAAACAGATCAGAATAGTGATGTGAGTTTAATTGATTTTCGTAACACTCAACTAGGAACTTTTCAGAACCGGGTTATCTGGCGAGGAATTAATTTTTATATACAGAACAGTTATTGGAAAAGATTTTCCTTTGCACAAGATTCTCTTTCTTTTGGTGAAAATGCTGACTTTCGATATGTAACGGCCTATTTATCATCAACAGATACTGTAATGGGCATTACACCAAAGCTCAAGATAGAAATGCTTCCTGCTGGAGTAATTAAAAGCTTTAATGCAGATTTAAGTTCAAATAATGTAAGTACCACAGGAAACTCGCAAAGTAGAAATAATGTAATACTTGGAGTTATTCTATTTTTTGGTGTATGGGTGTTAATCTCATTTTACCTGAGAATAAAATCTCGTGCTGTAGACACTAGACCTGCACTAATCGTAGCGATAATTTGTGGGTTTTTAGTTCCACTTCTACTTGTCTTAAATTTTTCAAGAGAGTTCGCGCTTAGTTTTGAAGCCGATCAACTTTCGTCACTGTTAAATCAAATGTTCTTTTTTGGAGTTGCTGGCGCAGTTACTGCAACAGCCTTCTTTGTTGTTACTGCTGTCAGTGATTCGGTTACTAGGCAATATTGGCCAAATCAACTAAAAACGTGGGATTTGGTTCGAAGAGGAATGTTTAAAAATAAACCAATAGGCTGGTCAATTATTAGAGCTATATCTATTGGAGCTATTCTAGCTGGAGCATTTTCAATTCTAATTAACTTCTTCCCAGAATTGTATATACGTGGTGATGTTCTCTTCTTAGAGGGTAGATATATATTTCCAAGTATGGCAAATATCATAATCACTCTTTTAATTGGTTTAGCATTTGTATTGGTATGCTTTTTGATTTTAGGAAATCAGCTATTTGCGATGACATCAAAAAAATGGGTAATTCCACTTCTAAGTGGTTCTGTCTTCGCTTTAGTAGATTTGGTACCTATAGCGATGGACCCACCAACCATCGAGTTTTTCTTAAACTTCATTATCGGGTTGTTGATTGGTTTCTTCTACATTAATTTTGATTTTTTAACTACTGCTCTTGGCTTTTTTATCTTTTTAAACTTTTTAAATACATCAAAAGGATGGCTAGTTGAAGGTTCTCCAGATGGCCCAATCTTCTACGGTTTTGTAGTAACGTTAATATTTTTATCTGGGATATCACTTTATTTTCTAATAGTTGGTGATGAACGTGATCAGCTTCCAGATTATGTTCCAGATTATATCGAAGATTTAGCAAAAGAAGAACGTGTAAAACAAGAATTAGATATTGCTCGCATTGTTCAAAAAACTTTTCTACCAAGTACCACTCCAACGATACCAGGATTTGATTCGGCGGCTGTCTGCTTCTCAGCTCAAGAAACTGGGGGAGATTACTATGACATCATTTGTCTAGATGATGAACGTTCAGCGATTGCAATTGGAGATGTAAGTGGTAAAGGGATACAAGCTGCTTTTTATATGACATTTTTAAAAGGAGTTATACATAGCTTATGTACCATATTCCCATCACCAAAAATGATGTTATTTCGAGTAAATAAGTTGTTTAATCAGCATGCAACTCGTGGTACTTTTATCTCGATGATTTATGGTGTATTAAACTCTTCTGATAGAACATTCACCTATATACGTGCTGGCCATAATCCAATGTTGCTTAAAAAAGCAGATGGAACATTGAACTGGCTTCAACCAAAAGGAGTGGCCATTGGGATGAGTAAAGGAGAGGTTTTCAACAAAGTAATGGAAGAAGATACTATTATGGTTGAAAAAGGAGATGTTCTAGTACTCTATACCGATGGAATTACTGAAGCGCAGAATGAAGCTGAAAATTTTTATGATGAGGAACGTCTATTTAAACTCTTAAAAAGAGAAAAAACGAATTCTGCTAAAGAACTTCGTGATTTAATTATTAAAGATGTTCGTACCTTTATAGGAGATGCCCTCCAATATGATGACATGACACTCGTTGTTATTAAAGGGTAGAAAATTAAAAAGCATAACTTTTATGAACTGTCGAATTTTATTATTGTTACCAATAGTTAGCTTATTGATGGGAGGAGCATTAGTAGCTCAATCTCAATCAGAAATAAATTCAGGATTTGAATGGCTATCTCTTGATGAAGCCCAATTGAAAGCAAAAGATTCAGGAAAAAATATACTTCTTTTTGGTTATGCAGAATGGTGTACTTATTGCTTAAAGATGAGAAGAGAGTCTTTTACAGATTCAACCGTTCAGAAATCAATTACAGACTTTTATTATCCAGTTCAATTAAATGGTGAGTCGGAAGAAAACATAACTTGGAATGGGAAAAAAATGCAAGCTAGAGAGCTGGCTAGGTACTTAAGACTTACTTCATTTCCAACACACTATTTCATTAATTCGGAGGGTGAAATTCTTGGAGCTCAACCTGGATTTATTGAACCCTATGTTTATTCACCGCTTTTAAATTTCGTTGGATCTGGAGCATATGGGAACATGACTTTTGAAGAATTCTTTGAAATTGAGGAAGATTCTGAGGGTGGACAATGAGTCTTAGCCAATCGGTTGAGGATTATTTAAAGGCAATCTATATCCTAGAGACAGAAGGGAATGGAGCAACTACGACCAATATTGCTGAGACCTTAAATATTTCGTCTGCATCGGTAACAAATATGTTAAAACGGTTAGCAGGCATGAACTTTATAGAACACAAATCCTATAAAGGAGCTACTCTTACAGAGGCAGGTAAAAAAATAGCTCTTGAAATTCTTCGTCATCACCGGCTTCTAGAGTTGTATTTACAAGAAATAATGGGATACTCATGGGATGAAGTTCATGATGAAGCAGAAAAATTGGAACATCATATTTCAGAACAATTTGAAGATAGAATTGCAGAATTATTAGATCACCCAACCCATGATCCACATGGTGACCCAATTCCTTCAAAAGATGGAGTCATGCCTGAAATGGCTTCTTTAGCAATCACAGAGGCAGAATTAGAGGTGCCTTATATAATTGGAAGGGTGAAGGATCAGGATCCCGAATTACTGAGGCATTTAGAGAAAACGGGAATTATTCCAGGTGTAAAGTTGACCATTCTAAAAAAAGATCCATTCGAAGGGCCTGTACAAGTAAAGTTAGAGGATGAAGAAAAAACAATAGGTTTTAAAATAGCCAAACAGGTTTTTTTGGTAACTAATTCTTAAGCAACTAATCTCCAAATAAAGGCTAAAACTAGTAGGAAAATTATCCCAAAACCAATTGGAAGGAGAGAAGCTAAGGTAGTCCACTTAATACTTTTTGTCTCTTTATAAATGGTATAGATAGTAGTGCTACAAGGATTGTGCATCAAGCTAAAAAACATGACACTAACAGCTGTAAGTAAAGTCCAGCCTCCTGCATTAAGTACTTCGCTAATTGTTCCTATCTCGTCTGGCTCAAACATAATTCCTGCACCGGAACCGACTCCAATAATATTTGTACTTAACACAGTAAGCATCAGAATGGTAGGTACAACAATTTCATTCGCAGGAATAGCGACTATATAAGCAACTAGAATTACTCCATTCAACCCAATAAACCAACCAATTGGGTCGAGCAGATTAATCATATGTACCGCTACACTTAAATCACCAATCATTATATTTGATGAAAGCCAGATTACGGCACCTGCAGGTAATGCAAAAACAATGGCCCGCCAAAGAACAAAAATGGTTCTATCGATAAGGGATGTATAAAGCGTTCTTAATACACGTGGTGACCGATATGGAGGAAGCTCTAAGCTAAAGGTAGAAGTTTCACCTTTTAAAACGGTTTTATTCAACATCCAGGATGCTAAAAAAGTAAGGAATACTCCAAAAAGAGCTATTCCAACTACAGATAATGCAGTAGCAAAGCCAGCAAACCAGGCAGGAGCAAGTGCACCAACAAATAAACTGGATAGGATTATAATTGTAGGCCAACGTCCATTACATAAAGAGAAATTATTAGTTATAATCGCAATTAATCGTTCTCTAGGGCTATCAATAATTCTAGCTGAAATTACTCCAGCAGCATTACAACCAAAACCCATCATCATGCTTAAAGACTGTTTACCATGAGCCCCAGCTTTTTTGAATAATCCATCAAGATTAAAGGCTACTCTTGGTAGGTAACCAAGATCTTCTAATAATGTGAACATTGGAAAAAATATCGCCATTGGGGGCAGCATTACAGAAATAACCCATGCAGTTGAAAGATACATGCCATCAATTAGTACCCCACTTAACCACCATGGCCAAGAACTTGTCCAATCTCTTAGCAAAGGATAAGCATCATCAATTAATAAAGTTGCAAGCATTGATGAAGGATAATTTGCTCCAATAATTGTCAACCAAATTACGAGTGTGAATAAACCGATCATTACAGGGAATCCCCATAATCTACTTGTAAGGATACGATCGATTTTTTCGTCTTTAAACGCCCTGATTTTCTCTTTCGATACTGTTTTACTTGTAATTTGGGCAGCTTTTTTAAATAAACTTTCTACATAGATGTCATGTACAGGTATAGATAATTGTTCTCTGTAAGAATTTGCCTTTTCTATAAGTCTTTGAGAATTTTCTTGATTAGCCATGATTAATTTCTTGCTAAATTTAGAGACTTCAATTCTTTAACAAGGTTAAGATGAGGTTGATTGTAAGACTTGTTTAACCGTTCTAATTCTCCTGAAAATAATGCCTCTTCAATTCTATTATCACCTTCTAATAACCTAAGTGCTAACCATTTTTTATTCGGAACTTTTGGATACAAATCAGTAATGTCAGATAATAAATCCTGAACAGATTCTTTAAGTTCCTCAGGAATTTCAATTTCATTTTTTGATTCAAAGATAGTTTCTTCATTAGCAACAGAGTGAATTGAAGCTAAAAGTTGATCAAATCCTTTTTCGTATCTGGCAACAGTATCTATTACAGGAACACCTAACTCTTTACTTAATAATGTTACATCAATAGAGAGCCCTTTCCTTTTTGCTTCATCCATTAAATTTAAACAAATAACTACCTTACTAGTGATCTCAAGAATTTGAAGAGTAAGGTTAAGATTACGTTCTAAACGGGTAGCATCTACGACAATAACAGTCACATCTGGCTGACCAAAAAGGATGAAGTTTCTGGCTATTTCTTCATCTTCACTAGTTGAAAGCAAAGAATATGTACCTGGAAGATCAACTAGTTTAAATCTGGTTTCTTTATAATCAAAAGCGCCTTCAGCTCTTGTTACAGTTTTTCCCGGCCAGTTTCCCGTATGCTGTCGTAAGCCGGTTAAAGCATTAAAAACAGTGCTTTTACCTGTGTTGGGATTCCCAGCTAGAGCAACCATGTAATCCCAGTTATCAAACTTAAGACCTAGTTTTTTTAGTTGTTTTCTCTTGAAAGATTCAGTTTTAGCTTCAGCAGACATACTAACCTTCTTTAAGATAGATTTTATTCGATTGTTCCTTTCTTAAGGCTATAACAGTTCCAAGTACTTCAAAAGCAATTGGATCGCCTGATGCACTTTTGAAACAATTCTTTATTTTTACACCAGGATAAATTCCAAGATCTAAAAGCCTTCTTCTTTCAGCACCATTAAGACTTTTGTCAATTTCTTTGACAATTGATGATTTCCCTTTTTCTAAATACGTAAGCAGTTTCATGATAGTTATATTAATCAAAGTTTAAAGTTAGTCAAGACTAAATTTAAATCCAATTAGAATTAGACAATGAAAACCGATTACTAAAATGCAGACTATGAATGGTCTATTTAATGAGCATCATTCTTCTTGTAATAACTTCATTTTCTACAGTTAAGCGGTAAATATAAACGCCAGATGGTGACTGAGATGCGTTCCATGATACAGATTGCTCGCCAGAAGATTGAAGTTCATTAACTAGTGTTGCTATTTCTCTACCTAATAAATTAAAAACTTGTAGTTTTACTTTTGAAGAGGATGTTAACTGATAGGTAATAGTTGTAGAAGGGTTAAATGGATTGGGGTAGTTTTGTTCAAGATAAAGTGAACTTGGAAGTTCGGATTCATTTTCTGACGAAGTAGAGAGCAAAGCTAATTCAGATTCAATAGTTGCAACAACATCTTGGTATCCAATATTGACATAGGTGTTACCCTTATACTTAACCAGACCATCAGCACCTACAACAACAGATCTATCATAGGCACTAGCATTTCCATAATAAGCGACTAATATATCTCGGGCTGTAAAAAGAAGGTCATAGGTGATTCCAGTTGCGGCTTTGAAACTTGCATTCGAACTTGCTGATTCGTTCCAGGTATCAAGACCTAAAGCCACAAAATTTGTGTCATCGACAAATGATTGATGAATCTCAGTTTCAGTAACGGGTCCATTAGACCTGCAATGAGGACATCCGGCTCCATAAAAAAAGATATAGACAACTTTACCACTAAGTTCAGAAAGATCGATACGATCTCCTTGACCACCACCTAAGTATGCGAGCCGGAAGTTTGGAGCTTCTTCACCAACATTAACCTGAGCTTTTGTAGGCAAGGCAATGACTATAAAAAGAAGTGTGATTGATAATAGTTTTTTCATTACAAAATGGTTTAAGAATTAATTTTCTCAAGTTCAGCACTTACAGTTTCTACAACTTTATTCACGTCGGTATTCACAAAGCCAGATCCTTGATATGCAATCTTCCCATTAGCATCTATTACAACAGATCTATCATAGGCGCTAGCACTTCCATAGTAATCGATGAGGCTTTGTCGAGCATTCAATAGCAGAGGGTATGAAATGCTTGTAGCGTTTTTGAAGGAGTTATTTTGACTAACGGAGTTATTCCATGTATCTAAACCAAATGCTACAAAGTTAGAATCACTTTCAAAAACAGAATTAATCTGAAACTCTGTTACTGGACCATTAGATCTGCAATGTGGACAGCCAGCGCCATAAAAAAATAAGTAAACAACTTTTCCTTGGAAATCAGATAAGGTAATTTGTTGACCGTCTAATGTATTGTAACTAAAATTAGGTGCAGTTCGACCAATCGCATCATCAATTCCACCACTATCAGAAGTGGTATTACATCCAATAAAAAAAACAGAAAGTGATATAAATATTAATAAAAAAGAGTGCTTCATAATTGTTTAAATCTAGTTATTAAAACCTTGTTGAAAACCGGACTTCAACTCCTTCAAAGTCTAAAATCTCATAACATATACCAGATGTGCAAGCAGGTCCACCACGTCTTTTTCCAGCAAAAACATCTATTCTATTTGTATAATTAAATTTATAGGACGCATTCCCACCAAACCAAGTTCTAATCTCAGACTCTATGTTAAATGTGTTAGGATTATCTTTTAATTGCGGATCTGTACTTGCTTCAAAAATTAGACCTATTGAAAGATCTGGTTGGTATGAAAAAGTAATTGAACTGTAGAAGTTGGTGCTAGTATTCGGAAGAAACTCATTAATCGAAAAATCAAATTCTTCACGGTCAAAAGTTTGATACTGAAGATCTAGAACTAATCCCCAGATGTAGTCGAAAGATTTATCAGCAACAAAGCCAACAGAAATTCGATTTTCTTCCATTTTCTCATCATCATTCGCAAAATCGAAAAAGGATTTTAGCGACAAGTAATCATCAACTTCAAAGTACCCTTCTAAAAAATATTCACGATAGTTCTTTTCAATAAAAACTTCATTTTTAGCCATTGTAAAATTTGCAACTACAGAATGACCGTCCTCAAAATTATAGTAGAATTCTGTTTGAAAACCTGTTTCATTTGAAGATTCCAAAACATGAGTACTTCGATTTAAAATAGGGTAGGTATGTTCTTTTATTAAAGAAGGTGGATCATTATAGCCACTTTGTCCTAAGCGGAAAAGGTTATAGTTTTTATACTCAATACTACCTCCAAAAGAGTTTAAATAAAAATTCATACCAGAGTACAAAGCGTATGAATCATCCTTATCGAATGCTAGTAGTGATGCATCATTCTGAAAAGCATACTCACCAAAAAACTGAATATTTGATACTGCGTTTAAGTCGAGCATTAATGAGCCGTATTCCTGAAAGTTGTTAGTAAATGTTGGATGGGAACGCATATAAGCTCCTCCAATACTAATAACCTCATTGATAAATATATTCGCTTGAATAGCTTCTACAAGATCTGGTCTTCGAACACTATCTGGTTTAAAATTGGGTGGTAAATCATTTAATAATGGTTCAGCACGAAGTGCTTTTATTTCTAGCCAATCAGTATTCGCATTAATAGCTATTCCTTCTAAATCTCTAAAAAAAGCGAATCGAGTTCGTTCTGGTTCACGTTCAAATACAGATCCTGGAATATCATAACTACGAAGTAAAAGGCCTCTACCTATAGTTTCATAAAAATTACCGACACGGATTCTAACATTATCATCTTGAAATTGGAATCTTTTTTGGGTGAGTTCTAAATAATTTCTTTCTTGAAATGGTGTTAGGAAATGCTCCACTTTTCCATAAAAACTGAGCTTATCAGAATCATAAAATAAATTCAGTTGGTTATAAGACGTAGTTAAGTCCTTATTCTTTTCGTAAGGAAGGTTGCCATATTGAAACTCAAAAGAATTGGAACCATAAACCTGAGCTTGAACTAAGTTGCTTTTGCTAAGTAATAGCAAAAGCGAGAAGATTTGAAAAAGGAATACACGGATCATTTCTCAAGTAACTTTAAAATCTCTTCTCGAATAGTGATTTCTTCACCAGCTTTATATCCCTCATGGAAGTACACAATTTCATCATCACTATTTACAATTAGAAGAGTTGGAATGGCTTTAACACCAAGTCTTGCCATTACCTCACTATTTGTATCCAGCAACACTGGATAATTAACTCCAAGTGAGCGTGCAAATGGTTTTACTTTTGCAAGGTTACGAGGACCATCAATACTGATACCCACAAAATTTACTCCATCAGATTTAAATTCGTCAGAAATTTCAACCAGCTTTGGGATAGATTTAATACAAGGTTTACACCAAGTTGCCCAAAAATCAATTACTGTAAATTGGTCACCTTTAACATTTTTAAAGGTAACAGTTCTATTATCTAGGTTTTTCAGTCGAAAGTTTTTCACTTTTGGCTGTTCAACTATAAGGCTGCTAAGCAGGATAACGACTGAGAGTAAGAGCTTCATAATGATTTAATTAGATGTAATACAATAAGTATGAACAAAAAAACTGAATTAAATATCACAAAAGGGTAAAATCTAAATGAATCTATACCTGACGTATTTTTTATATAGATTCAGATACTTAACCAAAACTAGAAATTATAATAATGAAAAAACTAGCCTCTCTAGCTTTATTAATTCTATTTGTATCATCTGCGTATCTGAATGCGCAAACAGGAAAAGTTTTTGATAAGCTAACTATGAACAGTAAAATCCTAAATATGGAAAGGAATTATGCGGTTTATCTTCCACCAGATTATGAAACATCTGAACGTAGTTATCCCGTGTTATATCTTTTACATGGAGCTGGTGATGATCAAACGGGCTGGGTTCAATTTGGTGAAGTGCTAAGAATTACAGACAATGCTATAAAAGATGGTACAGCAACACCAATGATTATCATAATGCCAGATGCTGATACTGGACAACGAGGCTATTTTAATATGGGTGACTGGAAGTACGAAGATTTCTTTTTCGAAGAACTTATGCCACATGTTGAGGATTCTTACAGAATTAAAAAGGAGAAACGATTCCGTGCCGTAGCGGGACTTTCGATGGGCGGCGGCGGTTCATTCATGTACGCATTGCATCGTCCTGATTTATTCTCTTCTGCGGCTCCATTAAGTGCATATATTGGACCTTTAAGTCTAGAGCAATTCAAAGAGCAAATTCGAGGAATGGAAGGAATTTCAGATTCTGATGCTGAAGCATATTATAAACAGCATAGTGCCCTTGAATTAGTAAAAGCAATGCCTGAAGAGCAAATAAATGCAGTTCGTTGGTATATTGATTGTGGAGACGATGATTTTTTATATGAGGGAAATTCTCTTATTCACATAGAAATGAAAAAGAAGGGAATTCCACATGAATATCGTGTTAGAGATGGGGCACATAACTGGACATATTGGCGAGAATCATTACCAGATGTACTTCACTTTGTGTCTCAAGCATTTCACCAATATTAAATTCTATCAACAAAAGGTAGAAATAAAAAACGATCCCATGTATTACATGGGATCGTTTTATTTTAAAACTCTAAGTACTTGAGTTGGCTAATCAACCCAATCTGCAACAAATAGATTGGTAGATCGATCGCCGCCATTAAATCGATTTGAGGCAAATACAATTTTTGTTCCATCGTAAGAAAACATTGGGAATGAATCGAACGTGTCATCAAAACTGATTTGTTTAAGTCCAGTACCATCAATATTGATCATGTATAAATTAAAAGGGAATCCTCTTTCAGAAGCATGATTAGATGAAAATATAATTTTCTCACCTGATGGATGGAAATATGGTGCCCAGTTTGCATTTCCTAAATTGGTGATTTGCTGTAGATCACTTCCATCAATATTAACAGTATATAGTTCCATATCTGTTGGTTCTACAAGGCCTTCAGATAAGAGAGATGTATATTTCTCGATTTCTTCGGGTGTTTTAGGTCGTGATGAACGAAAAACTAACTTTTTCCCATCTGGAGAGAAGAAAGCTCCACCATCGTACCCAAGTTCATCAGTAATTTGAACTACATTTGAGCCATCCGTATCCATTAAATAAAGTTCTAAATCGCCAGATCTCATGGAAGTGAATACCATCTTCGTACCATCTGGGGAAAGTGTAGCCTCAGCATCATAGCCAGGACTATCTTCTGTTAAATTTGCAATTATTTCTCCATCAAGATTAGCTTTGAAAATATCATAACCTTCGTAAATAGGCCAAACATAGGCTCCATTAGGTCCACGCTCTGGTACTTCTGGGCAAGCTAAATCTGCTAAATGTGTTGAACCATAAACAAAAGTTGTATCGCCAGGAAGAAAGAATGAACAAGTTGTTCGCCCTGTTCCAGTACTTATCATCGTTGGCATATAGTTTTCGTCTTTTTCAGTTGTTGCGTCCATATAATATATCTGATCACAATCAGCGCCCCATGCTGCATTATCTGATTGGAAAATCAGTTTAGTGTCTTCAAAGCCCCAATAAGCTTCAGCATTATTTTCTCCAAAAGTGAGCTGGCGAATATTTCGGATGTGAACTTCTTCTTCATATTTAAGCGTGTCATCTTCCGGATTATAAGGTGTTTCTTTTGGCTCGGATGAACAACCAATAAATAAAAGTGGGATAAAAAATAGAGATAGAAATTTCATGAATAGAGTATTAAAAAATTGTCGTGATATTCTTTTAAAAATAATTGGAAGAATTTTCAAAAATTAAAAAAGTGAAACAAAGATACAGGGTTGGTCTCTAATAAGTAAACCAAAAACTAAACATTTGAATAATGAAGAAACACCTTGTTGTAAATTTCATTGTAGTATTCGTAGTAATGTTAACTGGATGCACCGCTGAAATGCGTAATAATCTCAATGAATTGTCATCGCATAAAGTTTCGCAATCTGTTGATGAAACCAAAGATGAATTCCTCTCAGAAGCTTCAAAAGAACTAAAAAAAGCAGAAATAATTGTAACTGAAATTGAAAATGAGATTCAAAAAAAGTCTACTCAATTAAGTAAAGAGTCACGTGATAATTTGGATGAGCTTAAAAAAGAAAGAGCTAAGTTAGAACGACAAATTAGTATTCTAAAAAATGTATCTAGTGAAAATTGGGATATGACAAGAGATTCTTATTCCGAAAGTTTGGAAAAATTCAAGATAGAATTCAGTGACTTTATTGATGAGTTAAAAATCGGATAGATTCTTCTACTAAAAGTATTTAATAGCCTCATAAGTAGGAGGCTATTTTTACTAAATAGAGTTTTATTTAACTGAAAATCCAATATAAAAAGCGTTATCAGCACCTTCTGCAAAAAATGAATCAAAGGCGACATAAGGTCCCCATCGAGTATTTTTCCCAAATGGGGTCCAGAATAAACCTAACCGTAATGAGCCTGAATCAGATGGAAACCATTCATTGATAGTAATTTCATCCCCTCCTACGAATGTGCTGCTATTAAAGAACAATGCCGTATTTAAAGCAGCAAAAGCACGAAGATCAGTTTTATAATTGTAGCCATATCCAATTCCTACATCTACAATAAATGATGTAGTTGATGATCCACCAAAGCCTAATGAAGTGGGTGGCTCTACAAGTGCCATTCTTAGAGATCCTCTTGCAATTATTCCATGTGATCCCTCAATGTCATCATCTATATCGCTATCAGCCATTGGGAAGAACAAGTTAAAAGTACCCGCCTCCATGATTAATATAGCGGGCTCATTTTCGTCGTCTCCCGAAACATTACCTGTATTTGAAAAGTCTACATTCGCAAAACTTGTATAAGCTGTACGGATATTTTGAGCGTTTAGGTATCCGTTTTCATCTGTAGATTGCACTTGAGATTGAGTTGTAGTTGAAGATACAACTGGGTTAGATGTGACAGGTGGAGGATTCTGAGTTACGGTTTGAGTTTGAGTACTCATCAATGGATTGTAAACAAACTCATCTCCACTTTCTAGAATAACTTTATGAACTGTTGATCGATTTATCGAGAACATAGGGCCTTCTTGTTTATCGAAGGGTTTATATCGAATAATATCTTCACCAATTTCAAAAATTTTAACAGTCAAAATAGTGTTATCCGTTTTGATCATACGATCTTGAGCATTAGATATGACTGGTAGAATTACAATAGATAGAATCAGTATGAGTTTTTTCATTACATATTTGTTTTAATTGGTTGTGTTCCCTTATTTATTATTTAACTCTCGCGTTTATAAACTTCATTATAGAAGCTGTCTATTTGATGAAGAACTTTGTCAGTGTTTTTGTCAACAAATTGAACTTGAAAGGTCATATGATAATTTGCAAAATTATCTCTATTTAGAACTTTAGTGCCTGTGTATCTAGACGTAAGTCTAAATTGGGAATATTCTTGTTCATCATCGAACAAAACAATACCTCTTTGGATGTGTTCACCTGACAAATAAATATCATCAGATTTTTGGGAATCTGTAAAGCGTACATAGGCATCGATATCATTTAAATAAATATTGATATCCTCATTCATGGGTATGAAAACATTGATATCAAAATATTCAAAATTGGATGTTGGTAGTGACGATGTATAAGCAAAGTAATTTGTGGAGGTAAGAGATCTAGCATCATCAAATAGTGTAACAGCGGCTGTATTAATACCGAAATTTCCTGACTCAATTATAACCTTCCAAGGTTCGGTACTTTTTACTTCGTTTAATGAAGTTATACTCTCCCCGCAAGAAAGAATTAGAAGCGATAAAAAAACTAAAGTCGTAGCTCTATTAACTGATTTTAAATACCCCATTATAAAATATATTCTGAAAAATTATCTGAAACTACGTAAGTAATTATTATCTATTGCTAAATACCTAAGTATCAATAAATCATCATAATAATATTATATATTAAATTTATTTTTTTAACAAATTAGAAATTTGTGTCAATTAACTGTAACTAATGATATACACATTATATTCTAATTTATATCTCTAGTAGAGACAGATTCCATTAATTGAGTAAAAATCCCTTTTCCAACTTTCATGAATCTCTCTTGACCACCCATAGCTAAGTATCGTAAAACTAATCTAAGTTCTGCGAGTAACGCAGGTGGATTTGTTACCAAAGAGTCTTCCTGAATAATATAATCCCAATCCATAGGTTTTTGGAATTTAACCCCAGCTTGTCGCATAACTTCTCTGTATACATTTGCCATTAATCCATAGCCAATGGTTGTAGGATGAATACCATCCAGACTGAAAATACCACCTTTATAAAGTTTCCCTGTTTCCTTTTTTACACGAATAAAGTCGGTTGAGAGTAAAGCTTCATTATGTTCATCAACTAAATGTTCTGTATTCGGATTTTTTTTTAAAGCAGCAACAAAATCATCTGGGTAGCTTCGCAATAACTCTCCTCCTAACCGTCGTCGAGCCATACTTGCTACATTTTTAGCCATTGGTACTACAAACCAACCATGCTCACGGGCTACTTTTCGTATGATTGAATTAAATTCATCTACAGCAAAATCAATTTGAATTGCTTCATCTTTAGTAAGGTGTGGATGTTTACCAGGATCGAAATCTTCATCCCAAATCCAAAAGCGAGTGTAATAATCAAAGTAACCAAGATGATTACTAGAGAACTTTGAATTAACTCCACGACAAATGGGTGGGATGGTGGGATATGGAATTGTAGGAACAAAAACTCGCTGTGCACCTATTTTACTTACTTGATTTGCTAATTCTCGATACTCAATTTCGAAATGTTCCGGCCTATAAATGGTATGAGATCGATCCGGAATAAAAGCGGTTAAATCTTTGAGCTCCGACCATGTTAAATTTAGATTCGCAACTGCCCCAAGGGCATTATTATGACCAAGACATACAATTAGGTTTTCGATTCCACCGTCTTTCTGTAACTCAGTTACATTATCTAATTGAGCATTATTCTCAAATTCTTGTGAAAGTCTGGGATTGAGAACTAAGCGAGAGGTTGTAAATTTTGCATGCTCAGGTAAAAACCCAAATACTGAAAAGTGATCCTTATGTTGATCAATATATTCACGACTTTTCTTTTCAGTAACCATCCAGGAATCATTAATCGCTAAACCCCAAATGGCTTGATTATGATATGGAGTTGATTGGTCACGACTTAAGTCTTTAAGTCCACCTTCCCAATATTTTTTAATTCGTTTTAAAGTTTTGAATGTATGAGATGCTACGCCTGAGTATTCACTCCAATCAATTTCTGGTCCAAATTCATCCTCTAATCCTCTTACCAAAACTTCAAGGTTTATAGGGATACCAGCTTGGGCAGTGAAAGAAGGTTGATTAAATTCAGGAGTAGGATTAAAACAACGATGAATAAATGATGGAAAATTAATATCTGTACGATAAATTCCGCCATTATTGAAGCCTTGAGAAAGACTATCACCAACTACAACAAGTTTATGTTTTGGTCCCTTTTTTCCGAACATTAAATTCCTTTATTGAGTGAGGGGAAAAGGCTACGTACCTTCATGTCTCTCAAAATTTAAAATCAGTCTAAATATGTCAAATTCAGAAGACAAAAACCGCCTTCAACAATTCCGTGAAAAACGTGCAATTCAAAATGAAAAAGTTCTTGGACTCGATCATTTAGGTATCAAACGCTTCTTTAACATGGATACTAATACCTATAAAGAAGGAGCGGTAGATGTGAAAACAAAAGAACTATTAGGTTTGGTTGCTTCTACTGTTTTACGTTGTAATGACTGTATCGACTACCACCTAGAACAATGTGCGAAATCTGGTTCTACAAAAGCGGAAATCATTGATTCTTTGAATGTAGCTCTGATTGTTGGTGGAAGTATTGTGATTCCTCATCTACGTCATGCTGTAGACACGATTGAGATGTTGGAAGAGGAAGGGAGTTTTGATTAATAAATTAAGAATCAAGAATGCTTCATATAAAATGGTTGTCATTTCGAGCGTAGCGAGAAATCTAAAGCGCAAATGAATGCCAATATATTATTTAAACTTCTCACATTATTTCGAAGTGACAAATCATATAATTGATTCTTAATTGATCATTGAAAATTGATAATTGTCACTCCAGCACCACCAAAGTCTTCGTTCGCTAATTCATACTTTTTAACTTCAGGTCGATCTTTCAGGTATTTATGGATTTGATCTTTCAAAATTCCATCACCCTTTCCATGAACAATTTCTACCTGATTCATGCCGCGGAAAACAGCTCGATCTATATAATGTGTGACTTCATTCAAAGCTTCTTCAGCACGCTTTCCGCGTAAATCAAGTCGTGGTTTAACAGCTTCATTCATGAAATCTGAACCGTTCACCAAGTTTACTGATCGAGCTTTTTGACTTGTTTTCTTATTTGGAGGGTCGACTTTAACTAAATTTCTATATTTGGTTCTAAGTCTCAATCCATCAGCTTGAACGGTAGCATTATTGCCTTTATGTTCAATAAGTTCACCGGTTGTATTACCATCTAGGAAGCGAACATAGTCACCGACTTTAGGAGGATATTTACTTTTCCTGAATTTCGCTTCTCGTTTTTCTTTTACTTCATCTAAACTACCTTCAATAGCAGCTTTTTCTTGATCAATATCTCTTCGGATATTTTTTATCTGATTTTTATCTCTCTTATTTTTTACGATAATTTGTTCAACAGCTTGTTCCACTTTTTGATTGGCTTTATCCATAATCGACTTAGCTTCAATCAGGGCTTTCTCGCGTATTTTATCTTTCTCACGGTTTATGCCGTCTAATTTATTCAGATAGCGATTCCGATCTGTTTCTGCTCTATATTTTAAATTTTCAAACTTGGATTTTAGCTCATCTGCTTGCTGCGTTTTAGTTTCCAATTCAGTAATTAACGATTCCATCTTATTCTTTTGCTCACCGAGTAACGCACGAGATCTTGTCAGGATTTTCTCGTCGAGGTCCATTCGTTGTGCAATTTCAAAAGCATAGCTACTACCAGGGATACCTTTTTTGAATTTATATGTAGGGGAGAGAGAAGCTTGGTCAAACTCCATAGAGCCATTAACAGCTAGGGGGTGTTCATGTGCAAAAACTTTCAGCGAACCATGATGAGTTGTAACTAGTACACTACAGTCTCTATCTAATAAATACTCTATGAAAGACTGGAACAAGGCACCACCTTCTTCAGGATCTGTTCCTGCTGCAGCTTCATCAATTAAAACTAAACTTCCAGGTTTAAGTTGTTTTTGAGTTTCACGCATCCATTTCAATCGGGAAGAAAAAGTACTTAAATCGTTTTCGATAGATTGATCATCACCTAAATCAACAAATAATCCAGAAAAAACGGGTAACTCTGATGTTGGATCAGCAGGAATCGCATAACCTGACTGGTTTAAAAGTGCGGAGATACCAACTGTTTTCATGGCAACAGATTTGCCGCCAGCATTAGGACCAGTTATCATTAAACAATGCTCATTTTCATCTAGGTCCAAAAAAAGAGGAATAATTTTTAACTGTTCACTTTTTTTTAGTGCTAGGTTTTTAAGCTTCAGATTGGCATTGTAGGCTTCTTTAAGTTTTAATCTACCCGATGTAGAAGTAATTGGAATTTCACCTTCAAGTTTAATAGAGACTTTAGCCTTTGCAGCTATTACATCTAATTCTGCTAGGGCTTCAACATTTTGTGAAATATAGGATGAGTGTTGTCGAACATGATTAGTGAGTTCTCTTAAAATACGTTCAATTTCTTGTTGTTCTTCAACTTCAAACTGGCGGATTTCATTATTTAAATGAAGTGCTTCGGCGGGTTCTAAATAAACGGTTTGTCCTGTCGCTGAAACATCATGTATAAAACCTTGGATCTTTCTTTTGTACTCTGCTAATACCGGAATCACCATTCGACCATTACGAATAGTGGCACCTTCATCGGAAGTCATTCCGTCTTTGGTCGCATTCCTCATTAACTTATTTATAGTAGTTCTTAGCTCATTTCGTTTAGAATTCAGTTTTTTTCTAATCGACTTAAGTTCAGGACTCGCATCATCTTTTAACTGTCCGTTATCTGTAACTTTCTGTTTGATGGAGTCTTCGAGTTCTTTTAGAGGAATGAGATGCTCAGATATGGCAAAGAGATGATGTTTATGATCTGATCTCACTTTTAAAAACTTCTTTAGCATTCTAGCCGTTGAACAAACACCGAGAATATATGGGAAAGCAGTTAGCGGAATGATACTGCCAATAGCTTTAGCAATATCAAGGTAATCTCTTACATCAGGGAGTTCCCCAAGTGGAAATGGATCAGGATCACGAAGAATATCGATCATCTCGTGAGTTTGACTTAACAGAATATGTACTCTATCAGCGCTACTTGTAGGATATAGTTCCTCGATTATCTCATACGAACGCTCCGATTGCGCTACTTTTAATGTAGCTTCTCGTAGTTGTTCAAAGCCTAGTTTCTCTAATAAATTTTTTGGATAGAGTTGCATGTACAAGTTTTAAAGTTTGAGTTAAGATAAAGGTAAATTGATTGGATTTCGATCCTTAAATGAAAGCTTTGTATCAATCATAAAATGCATCTACATTTACTCATGGCTAAGAACAAAGTTGAAATGTAATGAAGACACCTATTTATCAAATTGATGCATTTACAGATGCAGTTTTTGGAGGTAATCCTGCTGCAGTTTGTCCTTTAAAAGAGTGGATAAGACCAGAGCTCATGCAGAGTATTGCTAGTGAAAATAATTTATCAGAAACGGCTTTTTTTGTAAGAGAAGGTGATGTATATGCATTAAGATGGTTTACTCCAGTAGCTGAAGTTGATTTATGTGGGCATGCAACACTTGCTTCAGCACACGTTTTATTTGAAGAACTTGGTTATGATAAAGAAGAAATAAAGTTCGAGACCAAAAGCGGGCGATTAATTGTAAAGAAAGAAGGTGATCGACTATTAATGGATTTTCCAATTGATAAAATGGTGCAAGTTGAAGGCCCAGCTATTTTATACCAAGCATTGGGTATAGATCATAATATCTTCACTTTTAAATCTGATGATTATATGATCGTGCTAGATTCTGAAAAAGAGGTGGCAAGTTTAAACCCAGACTTTAAGATGTTGAAAGAAGTAGATGCTCGTGGAATCATAGTAACTGCTCCGGGTGATGAAGTTGATTTTGTTTCACGGTTTTTTGCACCACTTCACAATATTGATGAAGATCCAGTTACAGGTTCGGCTCATACAAAATTAACACCATATTGGTCAGAACGACTAGAAAAAAGAGAAATGGAAGCACGTCAAATTTCATCTCGACAAGGAGTTTTAACAGTAAGAGATAAATACGACCGTGTAGAAATTTTAGGGAAAGCCGTTACTTATATGAAAGGGGAGATTACCATTTAGTGGAACTTATTCTTCTATTATTGATTGGGCTTATAGCGGGAACTATAGCAGGACTTATGGGAATTGGTGGTGGGATTATTTTCACACCTGTTCTATTCTTTTTATTTGAGGAAGCTGGAGTTGAGAATTCGGTACAATGGTCTGTTGGATCAGGGCTATTTTGTACATTGATTGCTGCTGGTAGTAGCACAGTTCGCCAATATCTTCAACAGAATATATTTTGGAAAGAGGGCATTAAACTTGGTTTACTTGGTGCAGTTGGAATAACAATTGGTAAACAAGTACTTACCTCATCATATTATAATCGTGAACAGTTCGTTGTTTTTTTTAGTTTAATTTTACTTTATGCAGCATTAATGATGTTCAAAAGAGGGAAAGATACTAGCAACGAATCAGATAGAGCTTTTTCAGAATTAAAATTCCCTCAACTTTTTATAACTGGAGGAATTGGGGGATTTGTTGCTTCTTTAGCGGGTGTTGGTGGTGGTGGAATTATGGTTCCAATAATGAATTTATTTTATAAACAACCATTTCGTAAAACGGTCAGTGTATCACAACTCGGGATGACAATTTTAATCACGTCAGGGGTGATACAACTTTCGTTAGCTGAGAATACTTCGGTTGGAATTACCAATTTTACCCTCGGTTTCGTCGACTATGGTGCCGCATTACCATTGGTTATTGGAGGTTTAATTGGCGGATTCGGAGGAGCACTTCTGAATCATAAAATAAATCGTAAATACCTGCAGTGGGGTTTTGCAATATTAGCTGTTATTATGGCGAGTAGATTATTATTAAGCGTATTTAAATAAAAAAAGAAGCTCCCTATCAAGGAGCTTCTTTTATTGTTAGCAATCTATAGCCTGCCGTCTGATGGCCAGTTCGTAAAACGAACATTGGCTATAATCTTCCAGTAAACTTTTCTGGCTTAGAGATACCATTCCCATGATATCCCGGGGAAAAACCAGTTATTCGGGAGTTAATCCATGATCTTCCGCAAAAATGCAGGTTGATCAGAATCGTCTTTTCTTATTCGCTCCGCTCTACTTTGGAAAGGAGCTACATTGGTGTTTTGTTGTTCTGGAGTTGTTTGCTCGGGTTCGGCAGCTGCTTCTTCTTTCTTTACGTTGAGGTCACGACGTAAGTAAGAAGGAGTATCTAGCCTTTTTAAATTTCCTTCTCCTTTATAGAAATCACCTGTAGTTCTTGTGAATCGTGTAGAGATTTCTTGCTTAGGAGCAGATTGATTTGTTATTGCTTGTTCTGCTGCGACATTAAGTGGCTTTTTGGGAGCTACACGTGCAGTGCTTCGGTCTTCAGCTAAATCAAAACCAGTTGCAATAACTGTTACTCTGATTTCATCACCGAATTCTTCATCTAGTACAGTTCCAAGAATGATTTCTGCATTATCACCAGCTTCTTGTTGAATTATGCTAGTCGCTGTAGTTGTTTCACGCATTCCAAGGTTTGAACCAGCTGATATATTTACCAATACATTTCTTGCACCGCGAATGCTTACTCCATCAAGTAGTGGAGAATTAATAGCTTCACGAGCTGCTAATTCAGCACGGTCAGCACCTGATGCAGTTGATGAACCCATTATTGCAGCTCCACCATCAGTCATTGTAGTACGTACATCTGCAAAATCAAGGTTGATTAAACCAGGCATAAGGATAAGATCGCTTATACCACGTGTTGCATTGTAAAGAACTTCGTTTGCTAATCTGAATGCATCCATTAAAGAAGTATTTTCATCAGCGATATCTAATAATCGTTCGTTAGGAATAACGATTACAGTATCACAATTTTTCTTTAATTCATTAATACCTTCTAGAGCATATTTTTTTCGGATTTTTCCTTCGCAGTCGAATGGAGTTGTGATAATTCCAACGGTAAGAATTCCTTTACGTTTAGCCATACCTGCAACTACAGGTGCGCCTCCTGTTCCGGTTCCACCACCCATTCCTGCTGTTACGAATATCATATCAGCACTTTCGAGTGCTTCTTCAATTTCGTGTCTGTTTTCTTCAACAGCTTCGCGACCAATTTCAGGCCGTGCACCTGCACCAAGTCCGCTGGTTAGGGCAGATCCAACTTGAATTTTCAAGTCAGCCATGCTGTTTTTTAATGCTTGGGCATCGGTATTTAGCGCGATATACTCAACGCTATCGAGTCCCATACTTATCATATTATTGATAGCGTTTCCGCCACCACCACCAACGCCAATTACTTTAATTTTAGCGTTTTCTTGGCTTTGTTCGTCAAAGAAGAAAGTAGCCATGATTACTCCTGTTGTGTTTGTTTACTGAATTATTCTTTTATTCTGTAGATGATTGCTGTTTAAAGCTCTTTAAACCAACTTTTCATTCGGTCTGCGATTTTCGCCATAACCTGTTCCACGCTGGTTGCCTTCGATGAAGAAGGGATCATTGTCTTGTTTGTATTCGTGCCTGTTTGAAGGGCATGAACAACTAACCCAACGCCTGTTGCGTAAATTGGGCTGTTAACTTCTTCCACTAAACCACCAGTAATACCTAGAGGGATTCCAACTTTGGCATCCATACCAAGTATTTCAGTTCCTAGAGAAGTGATATTCTTAATTAGAGATCCGCCACCAGTTAATACTACTCCAGCGCTAAGCGATTCGGAATAACCGCTTCGTTTGATCTCGATACTTACTATTTCTAAAATTTCTTCCATTCTAGCTTGTATGATTTTAGCAAGAATGCTTTTTGTGATTTCTTTTGGAGGTCGACCTGCTATTCCAGGTACTGTAATAACTTCATCTGTCATAATCATATCGGCGTAGCTTTCGCCATGATTTCGTTTTAACGTCTCAGCTTGATCATCTAATACGCTAAGACCAAGTCTGATATCATCAGTTACTTTTTGACCTGCAATAGCAATTACAGCAGTATGTCGGATGGTGTTATCTTGAAAGATAGCCACATCAGTAGTTCCACCACCAATATCTACTAAAACTACGCCAGCTTCTTTTTCTTCTTGATCAAGAACAGCATATGAAGAAGCTAATGGTTCAAGTATAATATCGGCCACTTGGTATCCTGCTCGTTCCACGCAGCGATATATATTTTTAGCAGCAGATACTAGTCCAGTTATGATATGAACTTCAGCTTCCATTCTCATTCCGCTCATTCCTACCGGATCATTTATACCGTCCTGACCATCAACCACAAATTCTTGTGGAATTACATGAAGGATTTGTTGATCGGTAGGAAGCATGATACGCTGGCAATCTTCAAGTAATCGCTCTACATCATGTCCTGTAATTTCATTGTCTTTATTGTTGATGGTAATAACACCTTTGCTACGCATGCTACGTATATGATCACCAGCAATACCAACATTTACCGAGTTTACTTGAATCCCAGAAGCAAGCTCTGCTTGGGCAATTGCGTCTTTTATTGCGCTAACTGTCTTGTCGATATTCACAACCACGCCTCGGTTCAAACCGTCGCTAGGTGCTTTACCAACGCCTAAAATATTAATACGTTGCTGCTCATCAATAGAGGCTACGATTGCGCAGATTTTTGTGGTCCCAATATCGAGACCTACCATAATGTTTTCTTGTTCTGACATATCAGTTCCGCTGGTTTAATGGATTGCTAAATGTGTTGCTAACTTTCACGAGTTACTACCTGGTTTTTAAATCTAAGATCTACTTGTTGCATGCTTTGAATTCCTTTAGTGCGAATAACTTCTGCATAAAAGGCTTCCCAATTTTTGAGTTTTGTTTCGAAATCATTGATTCCAAAAAGCAGTTTAACTCCATTTTCATGACTCAATGCTACGACTCCTTCTTCTTGGCTATATGCAACTTCACTGATGGTTGCCCATCCAAATTCATTTTCTTTTGCACCGACCAGAAAATCTCTTATTTGATTAAATTCTTTTGATTTCAAGGTGTCAGGCCTAATAGTTACCCTAAATCCATATACCAATGGTAAATTTTGGGTTTTACCCTGAAGAATTGGAAGTCTTACTCCGTCTGCATCTACATAAATTCTGTTCGAACCTTTTACTAAAATAGCTATTGGTTGCCGCTCAGAAATTGTGATTTTCAAATCTCCACTTGGCTCTATATAAGGCATTACAGTTTTTACATAATTCAACGCCTCTACTCTAGCAACCAATGCCTGTAGATCTAGGCTATCTGGCTGTATTCCAATAGGTACTTCGGCTGCTAAAATAATTTCTTCAGGAGTTGAAAAATTAGTGCCTACAATTTCAATTTCATTGATGGTGACATTTCGATTCCAGTACAATGCAGCAAGCACAGCAATTCCAAATACCATTAAAACGGCAGTCAACCAAGGAAGTAATTTCCCTTTTTGAGCTTCGGTATGTTCTACATGCTTACTCAATTCAATTTTTTTCGATGTTAAAATTTCCTGATTCAATTTCTCCTACAAAGCTCTCACCAGAACGATAGATATCACCAGCACCCATTGTTATGATGATATCACCAGATTTAACGATCTCTTTCAATTTCTCAGTCACATCATTTTTGTCTTCAACATAAATTACATTCTTATGCCCGTACTGCTCGGCTGTATCTGAAATCAGTTTTCCAGTAACTCCATCAATTGGTTTTTCTCGAGATGGGTATACATCAGTAACAACAAGTACTTCGGCATCAAAAAAGGAGAGGCCAAATTCTTTATACAATTCCTGAGTTCTGGAATACAAATGTGGTTGAAACACTGCAACAACTCTTCGATCTGGCCAGCCGCTATTGGCAGCATTCAATGTGGCTTGAACTTCAGTTGGGTGATGGGCATAATCATCAATAACCATAACCCCATTACTATACTTTTGCTGGAATCTTCGATATACACCTTCAAAGCTTTCTAAGCCAGCCTTTATCAACTTAAATTCGATATCTAGTTCAATACCTGTAGCTATTGATGCAAGAGCATTTAAAACATTATGCTCACCTGGAGACTTTAAGGTAATAACACCCAGCTTCTCGCCATTATTCGTAACTGTGAATGTTGAATTAAACTCTGACATAATAATATCAGTTGCACGTATTTGCGCCTGTGGCGTAAGACCATAGGAAATAACTCTGCGCTCTAATAAAGGGAGAATACTTCTAACATTTGAGTCGTCTAGACAAACAATTACAGAGCCATAAAACGGTACTTTGTTCGCGTAATCAACAAATGCTTGTTTTACATCATCTAGATCATCATAAATATCTAGATGTTCAGCTTCGATATTTGTAATTATTGCAATAGATGGGGTTAGACGAAGGAAAGTTCGGTCGAATTCATCTGCTTCTACAACAATTACATCACCTTTACCAACCACTGCATTTGTTTTATCAAAACTGTGAACTTTACCACCTACAATAATAGTAGGATCATAATTACCTTTTTGTGTAACTAGTCCCACCATGGTAGTAGTAGTAGTTTTCCCATGAGTTCCAGCAACTCCAATTCCGTATTTCATCTTCATCAATTCAGCAAGCATTTCAGCTCTCTTGATCGTTGGAATTCGTTGTTCAATTGCAGCTTTTGTTTCTTCATTATCTGAAGCTTTTACAGCACTGGTATAGACTACAACATCAGCACCTTCAATATTCTTTGCAGCATGCCCTTCATAAATAGTTGCACCAATATCTTCTAAGCGTTTGGTAGTTTCACCCAGTGCACCATCAGAACCTGATACCTTATATCCACGATGAATTAAAATCTCAGCCATTCCGCTCATTCCAATGCCACCTATCCCTACCATGTGGATATGTTTGGTTCGTCCGAAAATGGGTTGTGTTTCTATTCGTTTATCCATCAATTCAATCGAGATTTTGCGAGTTCTAAAATTTCTTTTGCTATTTCTTTAGCAGCATCCGGTTTTGCCAATTTTAAAGCGGCTAGATTCATTTTCTTTAGCTTTTCCTGATCAGTTATTAATTGCTGTACTAATTCAGGTAGAGCATTAATGGCATCCTCATCTTTCAATAATTCAGACGCTCCTGCTTTACTCATTGCTTTTGCATTTTCTGTTTGATGATCTCCAGCAACATTAGGCGAAGGGATTAAAACGCTGGGCATCCCAATAAGCATAAATTCAGAGCAAGAACTAGCTCCTGCGCGACTAACTACCAAATCGGCTGCAGCATATGCTTCAGGCATACTATCTATGAAAGCTGTAAGTCTAAGATTTGGAAATTTATCTAAATCAACTTCCGTCGACAGAGAATCAAAATAACGGGAACCACACTGCCAGATAATTTGAAGACCAGCTTTATCATGTAGAGATTCTAAATTCTTTTTAACCGACTCATTTATGGATTTTGCACCACCGCTCCCACCCATGATTAGTAAAACAGGTTTTGAATTATTAAATCCAAAAGAACTAAGACTAATCTTTTTATCAACAGAACTAAGAGTGTTTCGAGTTGGGTTTCCAGTTATAGTAATTTTATTCGCAGGGAGAAATTTTTCGGCTTCTTTAAATGCAGTAAATATTTTGACGGCAAACTTTGCCAATAATCTATTTGTAACACCAGGGAATCCATTTTGCTCTTGAATTACAACGGGTATTCTTTTCTTCCCAGCTACCCAACCAATTGGACCAGCAACATATCCACCACATGAAACAACTACTTGAGGTTTATAAGAGTTTATGATCTTAAAGCTTTGAACCAAGGCGGTGATAAGCTTAATTGGAAACAAAAGATTTTTCAAAGTGAGTCTACGATGGAACCCGCTTATC
Source organism: Balneolaceae bacterium (assembly GCA_965212165.1). GTDB lineage: Bacteria > Bacteroidota > Rhodothermia > Balneolales > Balneolaceae > RHLJ01. The sequence continues at coordinate 1,319,326 of OZ243096.1, forward strand.
CAAACATTAACGATTTCATAACCAGCTTTAGGAACTGCTTTCCATTCCATATGATTTTTGGTTCCAACGAATAAAACCTCGGTTTGGGAATTTTCAGCTTTTAAGGCATCTGCAATTGCAATAGCAGGGTAAACATGACCACCGGTACCTCCAGCTGCAATTAATATTTTTGGCTTATGCATAGAAGATGGCCCCCTTATCCCGATCATGTTTCGAAATATTAAGTATAATACCAACCATCAATCCTGCAAACATCATACTAGTTCCACCATAGCTCACAAAGGGCATTGGTAACCCAGTAACAGGAAGTAAACCACTTGCAACACTGGCGTTTACAAATCCATATAAAACTATTGTAAGTGTACAGCCAACGGCAAGAAGAGATCCAAGAGTGTCTTCTGCTTTTCGTGCAATGAAAACGACACCTCTTACCAAAATAAGACTGAATAAAACAATCAATGCTAGTGCACCAGCGATACCATATTCTTCAGCTATAATTGCAAATATGAAATCATTGTAGGGGGCAGGGAGGAAGTCTCTTTGAGAGCTTTTTCCGATACCAACACCTAGTAGTTCTCCTTTTGCAATTGCAATATGAGCTTGTTGTGCCTGATATCCACTTCCAGTTAAAAACTCTTGAGTTTCAATATTTTCAATTTGTTGCAGATATTGATCAACTCGATCTTGTCGGTTTGTTGATTGACTTAATAAGAGCATTCCTCCAAGAACTGCAACCCCCATCATTGAACCTAGTTGAAGTATACTTACACGACCAATAAACATCATGATGAGGCAAATACCCATCAAAATACCAGCACTACTAAAATCTTCAATTCCAATTAGTCCACATGTAATTGTTACCCATATCATTATGGGCATAAAGGATTTCTTAAAGTCTTTAATGTATTCCTGTTTCTCACTCAATAACACACTTACATGTAAAAGTAGAGCCACTGTTGCAATCGTAGAAGGTTGAAAACTGAACCCTCCTAAATTTAACCATCGTTTTGCACCAAATTGCTCTGTCCCAAATATCAAAACAGCCACTAATAGGAATAGGCTTATAACCATTCCAACACGACTAAACTTAGCTAAGGTGTGATAGTTGACTTTCGAAACTATTAACATCACAAAGAATGCTATCCCAAGTTTTACAACATGCCGAGTTACTAAAGCAAATGCTGAAGTCTCGTTTGAGGCCGCAAAGAAAGCAATTGAAGAATACACCGCTAGAACTCCAAACATCATTAGCATGATAATGGCCATAAGCAGAATTCGGTCACTACCTTGCTTTCTGGTATCGATGTCTTCTGGGCTGGTACCAAGAACACTTGAGATATTTCTATGTGGACTAGTGTGGATCACTTACAGTTTGTTGACCTCATTTTTAAATGTCTTACCGCGGTGTTCATAATCATCAAACATATCGAAAGAAGAACATGCAGGACTTAACAATACTATCTCGCCACGTTTAGCAACTTTATTTGCATGTCGAACAGCGTCACGCATTGTTTCTGCCATTTCAAAATGAGGAGAGATATTCCCGAGTTGCTCTTTGATTCTATCTTTGGACTCTCCAATAGCTATAATGGTGTGAACTTTATCTTTGATTTGGTCAACCAATTCAGAGTAATCGTTTCCTTTATCGCGCCCCCCAAGAATTAATGTCATAGGAACGGAATAGCTATCGAGAGCAAACCAAACTGCATTTACGTTGGTCGCTTTGCTGTCGTTTATGTATTTAACACCTTTAACATCGCGAACTACTTCAAGTCGATTTTCAACTCCAGTAAAGGATTTGAGGCTTTCTCGAATAGCTTCGTTCTTGATTTCAGCGGCTCGTGCAGCAAGTGCAGCTGCAAGTCCGTTTTGTAAATTATGTTGACCTTGTAGGCCGAGTTCGAACACTGACATAAGGGTTTCTTCCTTATTATTGAATCTGAAGATGATTTGGTCGTTACGAATGAAAGCACCTTCAGGGACTTCGTTTTTATTCGAGAATCCCCACAATTGAGGGTAGCTTTCTTTCTTTTGTAGTACTTCAACATGGTTTTTGATGAGCGGGTCATCATAGTTGAATATGAACCAGTTTTTTCCCGTCTGGTTTTCGGTAATTCTAAACTTGGATGCAGCGTAATTTTCTAATTTATACCCATATCTATCCAAATGATCTGGAGTAATATTTAAGAGTACACTAATAGCTGGCTTAAAAGTATAAATATGATCGAGTTGGAAGCTACTCACTTCTAGAATATGCTCACCTTTTGCATTCTCTACTTTTTCTGAAAATGCAAAGCCAATATTGCCTGCAAGGCTGAAATCAGCTTGTGCTGTTTCCCAGATATGAGCTAGCCATGAAGTAACCGTTGTTTTTCCATTACTACCTGTAATAGCTACAATTTTTTGATCAGTGAACCAGCTTGCAATTTCAATTTCTGAACAGACTTCCTTACCTGATTTTAAGTATGATTGAACCAGTGAAGCTTCTGTAGGTACACCTGGGCTTACAACTGCAAAATTTCCTTGTTCGGCTAATTTTGTGTGCCCATTTTCTTCAAATTCAATGCCTAAATCAATCAGCTTAGCTTTTGACGATATTGAAACTGCACCAGCATCGGTCACAAAGACCTCTGCGCCTTTATGTTTAAGAAGAATTGCTGCTGCTACACCACTACGGGCTGCGCCAATCACGACGATATGTTTACCTTGAACGTCTATCATCGGATTTTGAGGGTTAGTAAACTAATAAGTGCAAAAAGTATAGTAATGATCCAAAAACGAACTACAATCTTCTGTTCAGACCACCCTTTCTTTTCAAAATGATGGTGTATTGGGGTCATTAAAAAGACACGTCTACCTTCTCCGTATCTTTTTTTAGTGTATTTGAAATAAGTAGTTTGAATAATCACTGAAAGAGTTTCAAAGAAGAAAACACCACATATAAACGGAAGAAGGAGTTCTTTGTGTAGCATCAATGCTAAAGCTCCGAATGCACCACCAATTGCCAATGACCCAGTATCTCCCATGAAAACTGAAGCAGGATTAGTGTTGTACCAAAGGAATCCCATACAAGCTCCAATCAATGATGCACAGAAAATGGTGAGTTCGCCAGCACCTGGTAAATACATGATGTCTAGAAATGAAGTGTAATCAACTCTACCAGAAACATAGGCATAGATAGCAAATACAAATCCACAAATGGCCGAAGTACCCGAAGCAAGACCATCCAATCCATCAGTTAGATTAGTGGCATTACTAACTGCAGTAATGATAAAAACGGATACAGGTAAGTAGATTACCCAACCCCATTGTTCTCCAAAGAATGCATAATCGATATTTAAATCTTTAGCAAAGGGAACTGTTGAAAGTGTGTTGAACAATTCAAAATCTGGATGGAAATAAAGAACTGAACCTAAAACTAAGCCAACAGTAACCTGACCAGCTATTTTAAATTTTCCAGCTAGTCCGCTTTTATCTTTTTTCACCACTTTAATGTAATCGTCTATAAAGCCAACTACTCCAAGAGAAACCATCACAAAGAAAATAAGCCACACGTAAATACTATCCATTTGGCTAAAGAGTAGTGTAGGAATTAACGTAGCTAAGAGAATAATTACCCCACCCATTGATGGGGTTCCCCGTTTGCTTGCATGGTGATCAAGTCCAATATCTTCACGTATAACTTCGCCAAGTTGCATTTTGCTTAACCATTTAATAATTCGCCGACCAATAATGAGGCTAATTAACAATGAAGTTACAGCAGCTAAACCCGTTCGTGTTGAGATAAAAGCCATAGCTTGAGCGCCAGGGAATTCATACGTAGCTTCTAACCATGCAAATAGTTCATATAACATTAAAAGCCTCCCATTCTGTAAAGTTCGAGTGCTTCTTGAGCAACTAACCGGTCATCAAAGGGGTGCTTTATTCCAGCAATATCTTGATAATCTTCATGACCTTTACCTGCGATAAGGATTATATCATCTACACTTGATTCTGAAATACCTTTATAGATAGCATCTTTCCTATTTGTGATGCTTTGAACTTTGTCTAGGTTATCAAATCCTTCCAAAATATTCTTTATTATAACTTCTGGGTCTTCAAATCTAGGATTGTCGCTTGTTACAATGATATTATCTGCAAAAGCCTGAGCACTTTTCGCCATTTCAGGTCTTTTTGTAGTGTCACGATCTCCTCCTGCACCAAAAATTACAATCAGTTTTTGATTATTCTCTTTGATTTGAGATAGGGTCGAAAGAACATTTTCTAAAGCATCTGGTGTGTGTGCATAATCAATTATAACGAGTGGAGCTGCTTCCATTTCAATCGCTTCCATTCTTCCAGTTGCTCCTGTAGAAGTTTTGAGTGCTTCTATTATTGAGTCTATATCAATCCCTAATTCACGGCATATCAAAAAAGCTTCAGCAACATTATAAGCGTTGAACTTTCCAAGTAAAGGAGATACAATATTATTTCCATCAACAGTAATTACTAAACCTGTTGATGTGTTAGAAAGGATATTAGTCTTTTCAGTCCCAAAAGAGAGAAGTACATTTTTTGCTGTACAATCCGAAAGCATAAATAATCCATGCTCATCATTAGCATTAACTACTGCAGTTGAAGAAGATGGAAGCTCATCAAAAAGTATTTTTTTTGCTTTTGCGTATTCTTCAAAAGTAACATGGTAGTCAAGATGATCGTGACTAAGGTTTGTAAATGCAGCAATTTCGAAATCAAATCCCGATACTCTATGTTGAATTAGTGCATGAGAAGAAACTTCCATTACTAAGTATTGAGACCCAACGTCTACCATCATTTTCATATCATCAGCAAGTTCAATGGGATCGGAGGTAGTGAGAGAGCTTGTTATTTCTTTTTCTAAAATCCTTTTTGAAACAGTACCAAGAAGTGAAGCCTTTTTACCTACTTTACTTAATACTTGATGAACAATAGTAGCTGTAGTTGTCTTACCATTTGTTCCTGTTATACCAATAATCGAAAGTTTTCTAGCTGGGTTGCCAGCGAATGCTTGAGCTAATTTTCCAACGAGAACCCTTGTATTCTCAACCTCCATTATACAAACCCCATCTGCATCTGTATAATAACTTTCTTCAGTAATCAGAACTTTAGCACCTTGTGAAATTGCATCTTCGAGAAACATGTGTCCATCTACCTCGTGCCCACGCACAGCAATAAATACAGAGCCCTCTGTTACTTCTCTGGAATTTTGAACCAGACTATGTAAATCACCATCAGGTTTCGTTCTCGAAACGTGAAGTGGATTTACTAGTTCTATGAGTTCTTTTATATACAATTTATTCTTCTCTACCTGCTTCCGTTATAATTTCAAGTGATCTGGCTTTTCCACGTATAGTAGCTTCACTTCCTTCTCTCATCAATTCACCAGCTTTTGGGAATTGAGCGAATACAGTTCCAGAACCAACCATTGTAGATTTGAGTCCTAAATTGGCAAGTAAGTTTGAGGCATTACGCATGCTCATTCCTCTTAATTCTGGGATTGAAGAAAAACCTTCTTTTGTTCTTGCACTATCAATTGGCGAATAGGTTTCTGAAAGTGTGAGTAAAATTTCTTCACCAGCATTTAATAGGGAGCCAGCTTCCGGAACTTGTTGTAAAATGAATCCAGCTTTACCTGTAATTTTAAAATCAAGATTTAACGAACTAAGAATTTCTTCAGCTTCAGCTTGTGAAAGACCTTCAAGTGAAGGAGCTTGAGCAATTTTATCAAAGTCTGTTAAATCAGAATCGAAATTTCGTTGTAAATCACTGTCAAGACCAGCAATTCTAGTTGCAACTTGTCTGAATATTGGACCGGCGGTATAACCACCATAACCGACAGGTTTAGGCTCATCAAGAAGTATTAAGCAAACATATTTGGGATTTTCTATAGGAAAAAAGCCGACAAATGAACCGCGGTAATTATTTGTATAGCGACCATTAACTACTTTTTTTGCTGTCCCTGTTTTTCCAGCAATTTTAAGTCCATCAACTTGAGCTAGATCACCAGTTCCAGAATCTGAAACAACACTTTCGAAGATTGGAAGTAATAAATCGAGCGTTTTCTTTTTGGCTATGCGCCTAATTTCAACTGGTTCATGTTCAGAAATAATGTTTCCTTGTTTATCCTCAACACGTTCAACAATATAAGGTCTCATCAACATGCCATCATTTGCGAATGCTGAATATGCTTGTGCAACTTGTATAGGTGTTGCAAGTAACTCATATCCATGAGACATCCAAGGTAAGCTCACTAAACTCCACTCATATGGTTTAGCCATTCGACCACTTTCTTCTCCAGCAATATCAACATATGACGGAGTTCCAAAACCCATATTACGAGCATATTGATAGAACTTGTCATTATCTAATCGCATAGCGATTTCAGCAGTAGCAACATTTGATGACTGTCTCATTACGCCAGCAAAATCCATATTTCCTAGTGGGTCATGATCGCGAAGTGTTAATCCATGAATTACAACCTCACCGTTTTCAGGAGTTTCAAAAATTTCTTCAAAATCTACTTTATTTTGCTCAACAGCAGCGATTGCTGTTACTAGTTTAAATGTTGAGCCTGGCTCAACCATATCAGAGATAGCAAAATTTCTCCTGTTAATATCATCTTCATTACCAGGGAAATTGGGGTCGAAGGTAGGGTAATTAGCTAGAGCTTTAATTGCTCCAGTACTTGGATCAATAATAATTCCAGTTCCATAGGTAGCATTATGCTTAACAACGCCAGCTTTTAGCTCATCTTCAAGTATAGCTTGTATATAAGCATCAATGGTAGTGTGAAGAGAATATCCATCTTGCGGAAGTTTCTTTGGAGCTCCAACATATTCTGAAATGTTTCCAAAAGGATCTTTACGTACTTGTCGAACACCATCTTCACCTTTAAGATCATCATTATAGAATGATTCAATTCCAGTTCGGCCATTCATATTATGATTTACAAAGCCTAAAGAATGTGCAGCTAGACTACCGAATGTATATTTTCTTCTAAAATTTTCTTCAATTATAACTCCTTTAATGCCAAGCGCCTTAATTTCGTCTTTGTCAATCCCTGATAAGTTCTTTCCAAGAACTACATAACGAGATCGTGATGGGGCTTGATCAATTTTGTTTAGAAAAAACGAACTTGGTTCACCAGAGATTTCACCTAATTTATTAGATAGATTAAGAATTTGATCACGAGTTAGGCCTTTCATTTTTGGATCAAGCGCAATCTGATAATCTGTTGCATTGGTTGCTAATAATGTTCCATTTTTGTCATAAATATTGCCGCGTTGGGCAGGAATAGAAATGAAATCTATAGCTTGTTTACTCCAAAGCTCTCTTAAACCTTCACCCTCAACATAGTTAATTCGGAAAAGTTGAAAAGCTAGAGCACAGGGAAGCAGAAATAGCAACCCTAGTACAATAAACATTCGGCTTAATATGGCAGTTCTGTGGTCACTCATTTTTCTACAATGATGACTTTATCGGCAGGGCCGCCATTTATAAACCCTTGCTCTTTTGCCTTTTGATATATCTCTGCTGGTCCAACCATTCGGTCATACCTTAGCTTTAATTCATCATGCATTTGTCGAGCTTTGTTGTACTCTTGTTCCAGTAACTGCACTTCTTGTAAAAGCTTTTGAGTAGCAAATACATGAGTGAGGTATGCAAAACCAATAACACCAATTATAATAGTAGCAAAAATCACTTTTCCTGGTTTAACTTTGGGTAAACCAGAGTTCTTTTCAGCGATTTTAACTCGTTTGTTAGCCTTGCTTTTTTTGGCTGATGGAGACGAGGGTGTTATGTCAGGTTTAGGGACTTTTCGGAGGTTTGGCTTTATTTCGTGACGCTTGAGCGGGGATTGCACCATCATGAGCCGCCTCCGGTGGTTTTTTCAGCAATCCGAAGTTTAGCACTTCGAGCTGCGGGATTATTGGAAACTTCAGCTTCGGATGGGGTAATAACCTGTCTGGTTATTGTTTGAAGCGGGGTTATGACGTTTCCATAAAAATCTTTCTCAATTTTACCTTCTAAATTTCCGGCTTTAAAAAAACGCTTAACAATACGGTCTTCCAAAGAATGATATGACATTACAACAAGGCGACCACCAGGTTTTAAAACTTCAAGTGATTGAGTTAATACATCTTTCAACATATCGAGTTCGCGATTAACCTCGATTCTAATACCTTGAAATACACGAGCAAGTGATTTCACTTGGAATCTCCCCGGAACAATCTCAGAAATTACTTTTCTTAGTTCACCAGTTGTCTCAATCGGACGTGCATCGATAATTGCTTTAGCTATTTGACGACTACCACGCTCTTCACCATAATGGAATATTACATCACGGAGGGTTTCATAATCATAATTGTTTACTACCTGATAGGCAGATACGCCAGTTAGATTTCCCATTCTCATATCCAATGGGCCATCTTCTTGAAAGCTAAACCCTCGTTCTCCTTCTTTGATTTGATGAGTTGAAACACCAAGATCTAAAAGGATTCCGGCTACCTGACCTTTTACATGGGGAGGTAGAAGGGTCGTCAGGTAGCCAAAATTGCCCTTTAATATATTAAATCTAGAATCTTCTCCAATGCGAGAAGTAGCGGATGCAATAGCTTCGTCATCTTGATCGATGCCAAATAGCTGTCCATTTTTCCCAAGATGAGATAGAATTTCTTTTGAATGACCGCCGCCACCTAGAGTTCCGTCTATATAAATGCCGTTTTCTTTTATATCGAGGGCATCCATACATTCGTGAAGCATTACCGGGATATGCTCATAATATGTCGGCATTTCAATTAGCATCGGTCTGTGAGCCGCCCCCCATAACTTGTTCGAAAATCTCTTCAAATGCATCTGCATCTAAATTTTCATCAGCTTCATTTAATTTCTCAGGAGACCAAATTTCGATATACTGCCCCATGCCAATAAATACAGCTTTAGAACTAATACCAGCATAGGTAGAATGATCGGTAGGAATAGCGATTCGATTTTGTTTATCGAGAGCTACATCTTCAGCATAGCGGAGGAAATTTCTTTTAGCAATTCGACCAGAGCGGGTAAAATTGTTCGCTTGTGAGAGCGCTTGCTCTACATTTTGCCATTCATTTTCGGGGTATAAATAGAGGCAATTTTCAATTCCACGTACAATAACAAAGCGATCTTGTGCGGAAGGAGAGAGTACTTTACGCATCTTAGCCGGGAAGGAAATACGTCCTTTCTCGTCTATACTATACTCATATTGTCCTTTGAAGCTGTACACGGTTCCCGCTACGTGAAATTTTGATTGCTATAATATGACGAGAAGAGAAAGTCCCCACTCTCTCCCACATCACCCCACAATGTACCCTAAATTCCCATAACCTGTCAAGAACTTTCCATTATGTACTTAAAAATATTTTATAGTCAGATTCTTACTGCTAAATTTCTAATAAAGAGGGGCAGAATTTGGTGACTAGAATTTTCTCATTTCGAATATAAATGAGTTATCAAAAAGAGGAATAAATGGAATAGAAATTCCTCAGATTTTCTTTCGTATCTCTTGGGTTCAGAGTTGTTGGATCTAATATCTATTAATACAATATCCTGACCCTGTAATAAATCACCGTGCTATTGAAGATTGAACACTTTCAGCGCTTAAAACTTAAACCTGTTAACGAAATATCAAAAAGCTATAGAAATAGTATCTGAAAAGTGAATACTTGCACTATGTAGTGATATCCTAAGAAACTTCCTGTAAGATCTGGCCTATCTCTTGATCTGATATCATTTTGCTACGGTCTTCTCTCAGCTTCATCTCGTTTAGTAAGTTGTCAGCTTTGTACGAATTGTTTTGGTAAACATCCCTAAAGTGAGTCGCTCTAGCAAAAGCTTGTATGCTATATGTCCACATCGAAGGTTTGTTCTTTATACACCAAAATAAAAGCTTCCAAAAATACTTCCTGTCTGGATTGGTAATTCCAAGTTTATAAAAGCCCATTAGTAGTCCTCTTAACATATAAAACCGAAATACAAACTTCGATTTTTTATGGATTTCGGGCTTTTCATACATCGATAAGAATTTTACGGTTCTTTCATAAAAACCTTTTCCACTATATAAATAGGAAACGGTACGGTTAAATCCGTCCATAAGTATCTTTGTATCCATAATAGGAACGATATTCGTAGCTCCTTCAAAAAACCAGTTCTGGTCAAGCAACCGATTTTCCTTCTTCATTCTTTCATGCAATTCGGTGCCTGGAGGCGCATTAAGCAATCCAATAATGCACATGGTTATGCCACTTTCTTGTATAAACTCAATTTGCCGGTCAAATACGCCTTCGTCGTCGTTATCAAAACCTAGAATGAAGCCCGCCATAACCTCAAAGCCTTTATTCTGCAAGTACTTTATATTGTCGACCAGATTCCGCTTTGTATTTTGTTTTTTACGGCATAATGCTAAGGTTTCTTCATCAGGAGTTTCTAATCCTATAAACACAGTTCCAAATCCTGCTTCCAACATTTGATCCAACATTTCTTCATCATCAGCAAGAGTAATTGTCAATTGAGTTGAAAACCATAGCTTTTCTTCCTTTGTATCCTGCCACTCTTTGAGTCTAGGAAGTAAATCTTGCTTTACCTCTTTTTTATTTCCGATGAGGTTGTCATCAGCAAAGAATAGGTTACCGAAACGATCGATATCTGGTATGCTTTCAAGCTCTCTTATAATCTGATCAGCTGTTTTCGTACGAGGCCTTCTTCCAAATAAGGAGGTTACATCGCAAAAGTCACACATATAAGGACATCCCCGAGAATACTGAATTATTCCCGCCGCATATTTATCCATTTTTGCTAAATGCCATAAAGGAATGGGAGTTTCATGCACATTTGCAAATTCATCCGTTTTATATACTCTTTTTAGAGTTCCTTTTTCCAGATCATCAAGAAATAATGGAAGTGTGATTTCTGCTTCATTTAAAATGAGATAATCGATTTCAGGAAATCGTTCGTACTCATGAGTTAATAAAGGACCGCCCGCCACAACAGGTTTATCAAACTTTTTTGCACGGTGAATTATTTCTCTCATTGAGACCTCTTGAACATTCATCCCACCAACAAAAATAAAATCAGCTTCTTGAATGTATTTGTCATGGAGGCGTTCAACATTCAGGTCAACTAGTTTTTTATCCCACTCTTCAGGTAACATAGCGGCTACTGTTAGTAGACCTAATGGAGGAAATAGAGCTTTATAGCCACCTAGTTGGATCTCTTTGTCCATTGTCCAACAAGTTTCAGGCATTTCAGGATAAACGAATAGAATTTTCATGAAGTAATAAGTTTATTTGGTACAAACAATACTAATTTTTTAGGAAAAAATAACTATTCAGCTTTTTTGTGTTAACAAAACAAGTTTTAAAAAAAATGTGCTAATTTAAAAACTCCTCCAAAGCCTCATTGATCTGTCCAAACTCAATCAAGAAGGCATCATGACCATACATCGAGTTGATTTCCTTATATATAGCATTAGGTATAAGATCAGCGAGTTCTTTTTGTTCGTAGGTTGGATATAGTAGGTCTGAATCAATCCCAATTACCAACACATGGGTTTTAAGTTTGCCAAGAACTTCTTCAAATGATTCTCTATCTCTAGAAATGTCATGTGTATCCATAGATCGTGTCATGCGATCGTAAGTTAATGCATCGAAACGTTCTACTAATTTCAGTCCCTGATATTGTAGATATGATTCTACTTCAAAGATGTTTTTTTCTGAATTTATATTACGTTGGAATTTTTTTTGATAGTTTTGAGGCGTACGATAGGTAAGCATTGCCATTGCACGTGCAGCAGAAAGTCCATTCTTAGGTGGATTATCTCTCTCATAAAATCCACCATTCCAAATTGGGTCAGCATATAATGCTTGTCGTTGTGCTTCACTTATTCCTATTGCCCAAGGTGAATGTGATTTTCCCATGGCTACCACACAAGATTTCTGAATACGATCATCCAATAAAGCAAATTCAAGGGCAACCATTCCACCCATTGAACCACCAAGAACGAGCTGGACTTCTGTAATCTCAAGTTTATTCAGCATTAATTGCTGAAAACGAACGATATCTCGAATAGTAAATATTGGAAAGTCTCCTCGGTAAGGCTTGCCACTTTTTGGATTGATTGACCAAGGACCAACAGAGCCATAACAACTTCCAGGGATATTCATACATATCACGAAATCCTTATCTAAATCAATCGGACTACTTTCATCAAAAAAACCAGAGAACCAATCTTCAAGATTAGAATTTCCAGTTAAAGCATGAATCACTAGTACTATATTATTTTTTCTCTTATTGAGGTTTCCCCAAGTATGATAAGCTACTTCTGGATTCTCGAGTTCAAAACCTGACTCAGTAGTAAATGTAGTATTAAAAATGTACTTCTTTAATTCGCTCATAATTATTCAACTTGAACTCAAATTGGGTTCATGAGTTTTTATGGTTTTTCTTGATTATTCAATATATAAAAAGTCATCCTGAGGTTATTTCCGAAAGATCTATAAGATTATTAATCTGTATAGATACTTGGCTATCCCTCAGTATGAACCAAATCATATTAAACTTATGCTACTTCCAATTGAGCAAAAGCACTTACAAAGTCTTCCTTGATGTCATCAATGTGTTCGATTCCAACAGAGACTCGTATCAAGTCTGATTTTACGCCACTCGATGTTTGTTCTGTTTCAGAAAGCTGTTGATGAGTAGTTGATGCAGGATGAATAACAAGTGTTTTAGCATCTCCAACATTCGCTAAATGACTAGCTAATTTCACACTATTGATAAATATTTTCGCATTATCGTATCCTCCTTTAACACCAAAGGTAAGTACCGATCCAAAGTGACCTGGTTTTAAATATTTCTTAGCTCTTTCATGGTGGTCATGTTCTGGAAGCCCCGTAAAATTTACCCATTCTACAGCATCCTGCTCTTTTAACCATTCTGCTAATTTAAGTGCATTTTCGTTATGCCTTTCAACTCTGAGCGATAGAGTTTCAACTCCTTGAAGTAGTAAGAAGCTATTGAATGGAGATTGTGACGATCCAAAATCTCGAAGTCCTTCAACACGAGCACGAATTGCAAATGCAATATTTCCGAAAGGTCCGTCTGATCCAAAAACTTCCCAGAAATTTAATCCATGGTATCCAGGAGAAGGTTCAGAAAATAAAGGATATCGTCCATTACCCCAGTTAAAGTTACCTCCATCTATAATTACACCACCAATAGAAGTTCCATGTCCTCCAATCCATTTGGTTGCTGAAGAAGTAACCACATTAGCTCCATGTTTTATTGGTTGAACCAATGCGCCACCAGCTCCAAAGGTATTATCAACAACAAGTGCAATTCCATATTTCTCACCAAGTTTTGCAAGACCTTCAAAATCAGCTACGTTACCTCTTGGGTTTCCAATGGATTCTACATAAAAAGCTTTTGTATTATCATTGATTAATTTTTCAAATTCCTCTACGGTATCTTCTTCTGCAAACCGAACATCAATTCCCAAACGCGGAATTGTAACTTTGAACTGATTATATGTTCCACCATATAAATTTTTAGTTGAGATAATATTATCACCATGTTGAGCAAGGTTTGAAATGGCTAGGAACTGAGCTGCTTGCCCCGAAGATGTAGCTAAAGCAGCAACACCACCTTCTAATGCAGCAATACGTTGTTCGAAAACATCGGTAGTTGGATTCATAATTCGAGTGTAAATATTACCGAACTCACGCAAAGCAAAAAGGTTTGCAGCATGATCTGAATCGTTGAAGTTAAAAGAGGTAGTTTGATAAATTGGAACTGCTCTTGATCTAGTTGTAGGATCGGGTTGTTGCCCTGCATGTAATTGCAGTGTTTCAAATTTTAGTTTACTGTCGGTTAATTCATTGCTCATTGGTTTGTAATTTATTGAGTGAGTGTTCTATTTTTAAAATGAAAAAAGCCTTGTTCAAAATGAATTCGAACAAGGCTTTTATACCAATAGCTTTCGAACTCATTTTCCCCAACGACGGCTAATTGTACGTTGAGCAGGATGTAGCACCTTTCCTCAACTTTTGTTGAGACGGTTGCCAAGGCTTCGTAGGACCTGATCCCTCCACCTTTCTTAATGAGAATGCAATAGATTTTAAAGAACGATGAAATTTACTCCAACAAAAAAGCCCTTCTGATATTGCATTCAAAAGGGCTTATTGTTTTTTAAAACTGTTTATATCTCACCCTTCATTATGTGCACATTAAGCACATACACATACAACAGTATGCGGGTGTAAAAGAGATATGTTGATTTGAAAATTTCATTACCTGAAGCTTAGCAGAATATTATTTAGCATGCAATACCGCGTGTATATTTTTAAAAAAGAATTTGTAAGTAGTTGTTAGCACTCAACTTTTGATAGGAGTGAGACTACTTATTTAATACTTATTATTTAAAACTCACTCCAACAAAAGTGAAGAAGCGAGTTTTAAAAAAATTATTTTAATTGCTCTAGTACTAGTTCTATTGCTCTAGTTAATTGAGGATCATTACCTGTTAATCGGTCTTTGAAATTGTTATGAACTTCTATATCAGGAGCAACACCTGTCTTTTCCAAATTGGAGCCATCTAGTCCATAAACTCCAACTTTAGGTAAACGATAAAATGAACCATCGACTAAGCTTTTTCCTGAAGTGAAAATAATCCATCGATAGGTTTCAGTTCCAACAACAGTTCCAAGTTCTAGCTCTTTAAATCCAGCAGCGGTAACTTCAGCATCACTTAGAGATTGTTCATTTATCAAAAGAATAATTGGTTTATCAGCTGGATTAAAATTTGATTGTCCTGTCATTTTTCCTTCACGATATTTCCATTGCGCGTACTTTCGTTGCGATAAAAACTGAAGAACTTCATCATGAACGTTTCCTCCTGTATTGTATCTTAAATCTAGAATAAGAGCATCTCGATTATAAGCTTCTGATGTCATTTCGATTAAGAAATTTTGAAGTTCGCCACCTCCCATATTTTTCATATGCACATAAGCGACTCGTTCATTTGTCTCTTTATCAACTATCTGCTGGTTGGAATCAACCCACTCATCATAAAGCCCGGTTCTAGTAGAGAAATATGAAACTGGATGTACATTTAAACCAAATGTAGTTTTTCCTCTTTTGAATGTTAATAAGAGTTCGTCTTGCATCTGAGGGAATGAAAAATATGATTCACGATTCAGCTTTGTATCAATGGTAACTCCATTTACAGCAACCAACTCATCACCAATTTTAACATCTTTTCCAGAAACATCGAGCGGACCTCTTCTAACAATTGATGAAACGGTATAGGGGTTACTCTCGCTAAATACTAAGCCTGCTGATAGTGAGACTGTAGAGTAGAATTCGTTTTCCTCAGAGCCATTAGAAGTGAAACCAAGATGAGAAGAATTGAGTTCTCCAAGCATGTCATTATTCATTCTACGGAGATCTCTTCGGCTCGTAATAAAAGGAAGATAGGTTCGATATTGATCTCGTATTTTTTCCCAATCTACACCATGGAAAGTCTCGTTATAAAAATTTTCTTCCATATTCGCCCAGAACTCTTCAAACATTTGATAAAATTCATCTTGAAGGTTTCTTTGGAATGATTGCACTGTTTCAATTTTTGTTGCCTTGGCGGAACCAGCATCAATTTTATAAATTGAACCTCTACCAATCGCAAATGCTGTTCCATTTGAAACACTAATAAACTGTACTTGGTTGATTCCATCAATTTTAGAAGTTTTTGATCGTTCAAAGGGTTGGTAGGTTGTAACATATAGAGCGGTATTTCCCTCATCATGATTACTTGTATAAAGTACCATCGTTTTATCACCATCTTGCAGCACAACACTTACAAACTGGTTCCCAAACCTTTCGCCAACTGCTTCAGCACGTTCCATTATTCGGTCTGTGTTGATAGTTATATCTAATGTTTCTTTATCCTCCTTTTTTGAATCATCAGAATCTTCATGTTCATCAAAAAGCTCATTAAATTTATCTGACTTAAAGGGTTCCTCAAAGCGATCTAAAGCAATTCTGAATACATCAAAACTCCCAGAACCTCTTGGATAGGTAGGAGTAGTTTGGGTAGTTGAATAATAAATATATTTTCCATCAGGAGACCAATAAGGAGCGAGTTCAGAAACTCCTGTTTTAGTTAAGTTCAGAGTTTCTTTGCTTTCGATATGATAGATAAAGATGTCTTGCTCGAAATCCCTTTTGGCATTATAGAGTAGATATTCATCATTGGGGGAGAAATAGGCTTGAGTATTTTGAAATCCCCAGAATTCGTCTTCTACAACGGTTTCACTTTTAAAGGATTCTAAATCCATCATTTTTAACTCTTCTCTTCCGCTATGATAAATTGCTTTGGTATGGTCAGAATTTACTTCAATATCCCTGTTATTCTGATTGTCAGATGTGCGTTGAATTTCTTCTTCAGATCCATCTGCTGCAATTGTGAATATATTTTGATATCCATCAACTGTCTGATTAAAAAGAAGCGTTTTATTATCATTCAACCATTTTACTTCAAGTACTCTACCCATTGGAGACGTCTCAAGTTGACGGATATATTTACCTTCAATATCAGAAACGAAGAGCTCACCGCGAGAGATAAAGGCCATCTTTTTTCCGTCAACCGAAACATCTAAATTTGTAATATTACCGCTTATATCGAAACTCTGACTTTGAGCTAAGGTATTATTCTGAAAAATAGAAATAGGTAACAACTGCGTCTTTCCAGAAGCTACTTCATAAGTGAATAATTGGTAATCTTTTTCAAATACAATAACCTCTCCGTTGGCACTAACTTTTGGATATTTTACAGAGGTGTTGAATGATGTTAGTTGCTTAGGATTGCCATTTTCTAAAATGTAAAGATTGTATTCTCCATTAAATTCGTCTGAAACGAAATACAAAGATCCATTTTTACTTACGGTTGGCCAAATGTCTTTACCTTCCCAGTTAGTAAGTTTAGTGAATGCTTTTGAGTCAATATTATATGATTTAATATCAGGATTAAATGAACCTTTATATCCTTTTCTTTGTGGGAAATTAAAACTCTCCCAAGACTCGTTAAAAATGAATTCATTACTAGATGGATGCTCAACAAAATTGTGAACATTATTATGATAATGACCAAATAGTCGTGTTGGTGTACCACCAGTAATTGGGATCGAATACGAACTAATTCGATTATATCTACCAGACGTGAAATATATTAATTCAGAATTCCAGCTCCACGACTCAACTTGATCGCCAGCTTGATGAAAAGTTAATTGTTTAATTTCCCCACCAGTAACCGGCATTAAATAAACATCGTTATTGCCATATTGATCAGAAGAAAATGCAAGCCATTTTCCATCAGGAGAAATACTAGCTAAAGACTCATTTCCATCCATACCTGTTAGTCTAGTTGCTGTACCACCATCAACCGGGACTTTCCAAAGATCACTATCGTAAGAAAATATAATGGTTGATGCATCTGGAGAAATTGTCGGAGATGTAGTAAATCTAGGACTTAAAGAATCCTGAGAAAACCCAGATGAAAACAGAATACTATTTAATAAAACAGTAAAGATTACATTTTTGAAACTCATGATCATTCGTTAATTAAGGTTAGCACAGAGTATTAAATTAGAGCAAAAAGCTAAAGAGTAGATAGAACAAAAAATGTAAAACTAGTATCCGAAATTCTTAACCATATTTGGGTTATCTCTCCATTTATCACGAACCTTTACATGTAAATCTAAAAAGACTTTACGATCAACAAACTCTTCAATTGATTTTCTAGATTCTGTTCCTAGCTTTTTAATGGCTTTTCCACCTTTACCAATAATCATACCTTTTTGCGACATTCGGTTTACAATAATTTCTGCATTAATATAATCCATGTCTGTACGTTCTTCATATTGAATCACTTCAACTGTTGCTGAATACGGAAGTTCTTCATGATATTGCAGAAATAATTGCTCGCGAATCAATTCTGAGGCAAAAAAGCGAAGTGGGTGTTCACTTAGTTCGTCTTTTGGATAAAATGGAGGGCCTTCAGGGAGTGCATTTACTAATGTTTCTACTAAGCCTTTTACTCCTTGTCCATCTAAAGCTGAAACAAAAACAGTATTCGTAAACTTAAATCTAGAGTTAAGGTATTCACTTAAATGTTGTACTACTTTTTGTTCCTCCGTATCAACTTTGTTAATAACCAGTACAACTTGTTTTTTAAACCTTCTCAATTCATCAAAAGCATAATCTGGGATATTATTTTCAGAGACTTCAACTATAAATAGGATGATATCTGCATCCTTTTCTGCTTTTTCAACAAATCGCATCATCGCCTTTTGAAGCTCGTAAGTTGGATTTATAATCCCAGGAGTATCTAAAAAAATGATTTGAGCATTATCCTCAGAATGAATACCAACAATTTGATGTCGTGTAGTTTGTGCTTTATGAGTAGTTATTGAAAGCTTAGTCCCTAATATCTGATTCATTAGAGTTGATTTACCCGCATTAGGCTTTCCAACAATCGCTACATAACCAGATTTATGCTTTATTTCTTCTTTACTCACTTTACATCCTTGTAGATACTCATGATTTCTAGATATGCTTTAACTGTTTTTGGAAGACCCCAAAATAGCGATTTACCAATTAAAGCGTGCCCAATACTTATTTCATTAAGGTGTGGCACAACGTCTAAAAAAACAGGAAGATTTTCTAAGTTTAGACCATGACCTGCATTTACTTTCATTCCCAACTCATGAATTTGTATAGCAGCTAATTTTAAACGTTTAAGTTCGCGTACTTTCTCCTCATTTGATGAAGCATTTGCAAAGTTTCCAGTATGGAGTTCAACAGCATCACTGCCTAACTCAAATGCTAGGTTTATATCTCTAGGATTAGGATCTAAAAAAAGTGAAATCTCAATTTCGGTTTCACGAATTGAAGGGAAAACTCGTTCTTTAAAATCTTGAAAAACTACCTCCATATTTAATCCACCCTCAGTTGTTAATTCCTCTCGCCCTTCAGGTACAAGAGTACATAAATCAGGGTTTGTAGATTTTAATATGCTTAGCATTTCATTAGAAGCTGCCATTTCAAAATCAAGTGTGCCTTTAACAGTTCTTTTTAAAGCTTCAACATCAAAATCCTTAATATGTCTGCGATCACCTCTTAAATGAAAAACGATTCCATCTGCACCAGAATCTTCACATAGTGTTGCAGCTTCAGCTGGGTTTGGGTATCCTTCTCCTCGTGCATTTCGTAATGTTGCAACGTGATCTATATTAACAAGTAAGTTCATTCTTTATTTTTCTCCAATTCAACTAACATTTTTAAAGGAATACTTTGAAAATAGGCAATACCTGCTTTATTTTTTAGAAACAAAATAATTGAATGATTCGAAACCTATTCATATTAATCTCATTTGTGATTCTACTTTCATCATGTGGTATGGTTAAAAGAGGGACTATACCATGGGAAGAGCGAAGTGCTAGAGAAAATAATCCGCCACCAGTTACAATTACAACAGCTACAATTCCTTCATCTACTACTTCGGAAACACTTTCAAAGAATGAGAAAGAGATCGTTTCATCACTCGATTTAGCATATAAAGATTGGAAAGGGGTTCCTTATGTTCTTGGAGGAACGGGTTACAATGGGGTCGATTGTTCTTCATTTATGCAAATTGTATTCGCTGATTATTTTGAGCTGGAGCTTCCAAGAAACACTAGAGAGCAAATGAAAGTGGGGAAATCAGTAAGAAAAAATAGAATAAAACTTGGAGATATGGTCTTCTTTAAAACAGGACGAGATTCTTACCATGTTGGGGTTATGATTAATAACGAACAATTCCTTCATGCTTCCACTAGTTCTGGAGTTATGATTTCTGGACTACAAGAACGCTATTGGTCTAATGCTTACCTTACTACTAGAAGAATTTTATAATTTTTATTGTGTGATTTATTTTTCATGTTGACATAACTAAAATTTGAATTTAAGTACGATAATGGGTGCCGATAAAAAAAAGATTGCAAAGCAGAGAGCCTACTTTATAGGATTATTTACGGTCGTTTTTTTGATCATATTTAATCAGTTTTTGATTCAAAAAGTACTAAGTGAGCAGCAATTCGATGCAACTGTAATTAACCTTGCGGGAAGGCAAAGAATGATAAGTCAGAAAATTGTAAAAGAAGCATATCAAGTAATTGATGGAACTTATGATCTCGAAAGGTTAAAAAATCAGGTAGTAGAATGGGATATAGTTCATGAAGGTCTCCAAAACGGAGACCAAAGATTAGGCTTACCTATATTAGAAAGTGAGACTATTCAAGGTCTCTTCAATAGTCTAAGTCCAGTTCAAAGTGCAATTTCTACAGCTATTCTTAATGCAGATAATTCAATTCAATTAGCTAGTTCGTTTTCTATAGTTTTAGAAAATGAAATGGTTTTTTTATCGAAGATGGATGAGATTGTAAATTCTTTCGAGAATGAGTCTGGTATAAGAACTAGAAATCTAATTCTATTAGAAATTTCATTAGCTTTTTTCTCTCTTTTTGTGTTGCTGCTTGAGTTCAAATATATATTTAAACCACTTTTCGAAAAATATGAGCAAGAGAATAGAGAATTAGGAGAAACTATAAGTGAATTATCTGAATCAAAGGGGAGATTGTTTAGATCAACTCAACGATTTGATCTTTCAATAGAAGCAATTAATGCGGGTATTTGGGATTGGTATATTCCAGATGGAACTGAGTGGTGGTCAGATAAATTTTATAATCTTCTTGGTTACGAACCTAATGAAATTACAGCTAGTTACTCAACGTTCTTATATCAATTAGTACATCCAGATGATCGTATTAAAGTTGAAAATGCAGTAAAAGCACATCTTGAGGATAAAGTAAGTTATAAGATTGAAATTCGATTGAAAAGAAAGGCCGGTGGTTACAAATGGTTTGAAAGTGTTGGTCAAGCTAGTTGGGATTATGAAGATAACCCAATTCGAATGGTTGGTTCAATAATCGACATAGATGAGAAAAAGCAATTCGAAAGCCAGATTACAAGTGATGGGCATATGCTGAGAATTCAAAAAGATGAATTGCAGAAACTCTCTACAAAATTATCATTGGCATTAAATACGGGATTAATCGGGATATGGGAATGGGACATCAAAACAAATGGCTTAGAATGGGACGACCAGATGCTAGATATTTTTGGAATAACTAGAGAACAGTTTACAAATGGTTACGATAGCTATTCTGAATCGGTACTCGCAGAAGATTTAGCAGGAATAGAAGAAAAGTTGGAAAAATCAATTGCAACAAAGTCTAGGTTTGATGCAAATTTTAGAATTAAAAAACCTGACGGTAGTATAAGATACATTTTAGCCAAAGCAGATTTAATATTAGGTGTAAATGGTGAACCCGAAAAAATGATTGGTATTAACTACGATATTTCAGATTTAAAAAAATGATACACAGCTAAATATTTGATTAAAGTTGAGAATATCAACAATCCTTAGCTTGATTCAGAAATATACTTCATCATTTCAATATATTCGTCGGTCAACTCAACATTCCTTCTATTCATCATAGCTCTCATTGCTGAAGTAGCTTTTTTAAAATCATGAGGTAGAGTTTTTTCCTGCCCCATCCATTTAAATGAAGGAATGTATCTAGGTGGAAAACCCGTCGAAAAAATAGTAGTTGAAACACCGCAAGTAGTTCCAGTATTTAGGACAGTATTAATCGCTGTTTTTGAATGATCTCCTAAAATTGTCCCAAAAAATTGACTTCCATTATCATATTCAGTTTTAGTCGTCCAATCAAAAATCTTCACTTCAGCATAATTATTTTTCAGATTTGAGGTATTAGTATCTGCACCGAAATTGCACCATTGTCCTATTAGTGAATTTCCAACATAACCATCATGTGCTTTATTTGAATATGAGTGAAAGATACTGTTAGAAACTTCTCCACCTACTTTTGAGAAAGGTCCAATAGTAGTTGAATCATATATTCTGCCTCTCATTTTTACAGTAGCACCCTCACAAATTGCAACCGGTCCTTTAAGAATGGAGCCAGCTTCAATAATCGAATTATCACCTATAAATATTGGGCCCTTCTCAGCAATAAAAATACATCCAGGTTCTATCTTTGCACTATCTGAAACGAAAATATGCTCAGAGTTTTTGAAAATAGAATCTTTGCATAAACTAGAATTGCCAATCGGATTATTGTTGAAAAATTGAAGGTCTGAAGAGATCTCTTCACCATTTAAACTTAGCAAGTCCCAGAAAAACGAAATGGACTTTGTTGCTAGACTATATTCGACTTTAGTCAATTTATCAACTCTAAAGTCTTTGTTATCATATAATGAAATAGAACGTTTACCATCAATATTAGCAGCAATGATTTCATCATTTTGTACTAAAAATTCTCCACTAGCTAAACTTTTAATAGTGTTTACTAATTCATTAGTTGGTAGATATCTACTATTTACCCAAATACAATTCTGTGCTATATCTATTTGATGTGATTTAAATACAGAGGATAAGTAATTATCATAAATTCCTGCTTTAAATTGAGTATTCAGATGTTTTTCCCACTTTTCTTGTATAGTCAAAATACCTAAGCGAAGATCAAAGACTGGTCTTGTTAATGTTAGTGGAAGAAAGTTCTTCGATTTACCATCTGAAAAAAAGCAAAGTTGCATAGAAAAAGATTATGTGATTTTTAATAAGTAATGATCTTAAAATACATTATTTTATATGTTTGATATAGTTAAAAAAGTTTAGGAATATTTATATGTGTGGAATAGTAGGTTATATTGGCGACAAGCAAGCTAAAGATGTTGTAATTAAGGGGTTAAAAAGACTTGAATATCGGGGATATGACTCAGCAGGGATTGCACTATTGAATGGTTCATTAAATGTTAAGAAGTGCAAAGGAAAGGTTTCGTTTTTAGAGAATTTGGTAAGTGAATCAGAGATTGGGACCATAGGCATAGGTCATACGCGATGGGCTACACATGGAGAGCCTAATGATATAAACTCGCATCCACATACTAGTTCGTCAGGAAAACTAGCATTAGTGCATAATGGAATTATTGAAAATTATAACGTTCTCAAGCAAAAGCTTGAAAGTGAAGGGTATTCTTTTTACTCAGAAACTGATACAGAAATCGTTGCTAAGCTAATTGAAAGTTTTATTGATAAGAATCCAGAAATTGGGTTGGTCAAAGCTGTTCAACTATCGTTAGCTCAAATTCGAGGTACTTACGGTCTTGCAATATTACATGCCGATAATCCAGACTCAATTATTGTTGCTAGAAAAGGTTCACCATTATTGATTGGGGTAGGGAAAGGTGAAATGTTAATTGCCTCAGATGCATCTGCAGTCGCTGAATATACAGATAAAGTGGTATATCTAGACGATGGTGAACTTGCCATTATATCAAAAGACAATTATCAGGTAATTAATTCAAATGACATTGAGCTTACTAAAGATGTACATGAATTAGCACTCAGTTTGGAAGAAATTGAGAAAGGTGGTTTTCCGTTCTTCATGTTGAAAGAAATTTTTGAACAGCCTAAAACAATTTCAGACAGTTTAAGAGGTCGTCTAAATGTTGAGGAGGGAACTATTACTTTAGGAGGTCTTTCAAAAGTAATGGATAAACTTATAGCAGCAAAACGAATTATAATCGCAGCCTGTGGAACAAGTTGGCATTCAGCCTTAGTCGGTGAATACTTGTTTGAGTGGCTAGCTAAGATATCTGTTGAAGTTGAATATGCATCTGAGTTTCGGTATAAAGATCCAATAATTAATGAAGGTGATGTATTAATTGTTATTTCTCAAAGTGGGGAGACCGCCGATACCTTAGCTGCACTAAGAGAAGCTAAGGAAAAAGGTGCAACGGTAATTGGAGTAGTCAATAGTGTAGGTTCTACAATAGCTAGAGAAACTGATGGGGGAGTTTACCTTCATGCTGGTCCAGAAATTGGGGTGGCTTCTACCAAAGCATTTACAAGTCAGGTTACTGTTCTCATTTTAATGGCATTGAGTTTAGCGCAGCACAAGAAAACTATTGATAAAGAGTATTCCATGAGAATAATAAATGCTCTTTCAAAAATACCAAGTCAAGTTGAAGAGATACTCTCAAAAAGCGACGAAATAAAAAGAATCGCAGATCTTTTTACTTATGCTCCAAATTTCCTTTATCTAGGTAGATCTTACAGCTTTCCGGTTGCACTGGAAGGGGCGTTAAAATTAAAAGAGATTTCATATATACATGCTGAAGGATACCCTGCAGCAGAAATGAAACATGGTCCTATTGCTTTGATTGATGATATGATGCCTGTGGTAGTAATTGCTTCGACAAAACATACTAACGATAAAATGGTGAGTAATGTAGAGGAAGTTAAAGCCCGACGAGGAAGAATTATTTCAATTACAACACCTTCAAATAATGAGGTAAAAGATATCTCTGAGTTTAATTGCATGATTCCAGAGACTGAAGATGTACTTTCTCCTTTATTGAGTGTTATCCCATTACAATTACTTTCTTATTACGTTGCTGTGAATAGAGGCTGTGATGTGGATCAACCAAGGAATTTGGCAAAAAGTGTAACTGTTGAGTAATTTAAATGAATATAAAATCATTGAAAAATAGTATCTAGAAATAGATTCTTGAATATGTTTTAAAAATCTGAAGTTGGAATAAAATTTGTGGATAACTTGTTTTTGTAATAAAAATTTAGTTATATAAAGGTCCTTTCGAAAACTCTGTGTCTCTTTATATAATGAAAAACTGGAAGACCATTATTTTTAAAATTGTTGTATTAGTATTGGTTACAATTGTAATATTTACAGGTTGAAAAACAAGTAGATTTGTAACATGCACTCAGCAATGCATCTAATTTCTAAATTAGAGTAACACAGTAGTGTTTAAAAATATATTATATAATAGGCTTGTTCGTAATTGTATTATTTCAAATATTAAATACTTAAGTAAATAATTTAGTCAAGAACTTTGAATATAGATTTATCATACTTAGAAGATATTACAGGCGGAGATAAAGAGATGATGATTGAAATGCTTGATCTTTTTATTGAAGATATCCCGGAACAAATTTTGCTAATCAAAACACTTGCTAGTGAAAAAAATCTTTCAAAACTCGGAAGTGAAACACATAAGTTAAAACCAACACTGCAATATGTTGGTTTATTTGAAATGTTTGAAATCATCAAGGAATTAGAGGAATCTGCTAAGTCGGGAGTATTTTCGGAAGAAATTAATTCATTGGCTAATAAAGTGAGTGAATATTCTGAAGAAGCTATCCCATTACTTTTTAAAAAGAGAGAAGAGTTAGGCTAGGCATTATATTTTAGTACCATTTGAATATGGTCAATACCATCTACTACGTATACCTCACCTTCTGATATAAAACCATATTTACTATAATAATTTGATAAAGCATTTTGAGCTTCTATGCGTATGCTTGAAGATGGAAATTGTTGAAAGGCTAATTCAATTCCATGATTAATTATCTTCTTACCTATATCCCTTCCTCTAAATTTTTTTGATACTACAATTCGCCCAATGGTAGTATCCTTAAATTTTACACCGGGTTCAAAAATCCTAAGATACCCAGCAAGTTCGTTTTTATCATATAAAAGCAAGTGTAAAGCTTTCTGATCCGAATTATCAATATCATCATAGATACAGTTTTGCTCTATAACAAAGACTTGTTGCCTTAATCTAAGTACATCATAAATGTGAGTAGAAGAAAGTTTTGAAAAGGCCCGAAATTCTAAATGCATCTTTTTTTTGATTAAAGTAAACAAAATTGAAGTTGACTCGTAAGGCTGATTTGAATTCTAATTAAAGTATTTCATTATGATCTGGGCTTGGCTTATTAATAGTATTTCCGTTTTTATTACTGCAAAAGTATTAAGTGGAGTTGAAATTAAAAATTTTTGGAGTGCTGTTTGGGTAGCAGGGGGGCTTTCATTAGTAAATATTCTAATTAAACCAATACTTGCATTAATTAGTATCCCATTTATAGTAATTACATTTGGACTATTTGTCTGGGTAATTGACGCACTCTTAATATTGTTAGTAGATAAATTCGTAGACGGGTTTAAAATTAAAAACTTTGGATGGGCTTTGGCTTTCAGTTTTATTATGTCAATAATAAGTACAGTACTAATAAAAGTATTTTAAAAGTTTATGGCCATAAAAAAGGCTGTTATAATAATTAAAACAGCCTTTTCAAGTTAAAAAGTGAAAGTAATATTTATCTAAATATTATCACAAACTGCTTGTGTAAATGTTGAAGTAGTTCCCTCACCACCAATATCAGGAGTACAATACACTTTTCGTTCAACAAGGGTTTTGTAAACTGCTTTACGAATTTCTTCTGCAACCTGTTTTTGCCCAATATGTTCGAGCATCATTAGAGATGAAAAAAGTAGTGCTAGTGGATTGGCTTTATTCTGTCCAACTATATCAGGAGCTGAACCATGAACGGCTTCAAACATTGCGGCATCATCACCAATATTAGCAGATCCAGTTACACCTAAACCACCTACTAATCCTGAAGCAAGATCAGAAAGGATATCACCAAAAAGATTAGTAGTCACAACTACATCAAAACGTTGTGGACGCATAACCATTTGCATCGCCATGTTATCGACTATTAAATCTTCAAACTCTATATCAGGGTAATTTTTAGCTACCTCTCTACCAACTTCTAGGAAAAGTCCTGTAGTAAGTTTTAAAATATTTGCCTTATGAACAAGAGTAATTTTCTTTCTATCATTTGCTAGTGCATATTCAAATGCTGAAGTTACAATTTTACGACTTGCTTCTTCTGTTACTACTGCAATACTCTCTGCATGCGTTTTAGTTTTTTCGTCAACCCAATGTTCTTTACCAATATATAACCCTTGAGTATTCTCTCTGAAAATAACCATGTCAACATTTTTGAAAGGACTGTCAATACTAGGTAATGTTCTTGCTGGTCTAATATTACTAAAGAGATTAAACTTCTGTCTCAGTGCAACGTTTACGGAACGAAAGCCAGTGCCAACTGGTGTTGTAAGAGGTCCTTTTAATGCTACTCTGTGTTCGTTAATTGCCTCGATAGCTTCATCTGGGAGAGGGTTGCCTTTTTCTTGATATGCAGTAAGTCCAGCAGTTTGATGTATCCAATTAATTTCAGCTCCTGCTTTTTCTAATATTGTAGTTACGGCATTAGTAATTTCAGATCCAATTCCATCACCAGGAATTAAAACAACATTCTTCATAGAGTAATTTTTTTAATTTTTCTTATTGACCAAAGATACAAAAAACAAAACTCCTTAGTTCGGATAGGAGTTCTGAAAAATGCTTACTGAATAGATTATGATGAATAGCTCACACGGTAAATCTTACCTGCATAATCATCTGATATGAGCAATGAACCATCATCAAGTTGAACTATAGAGACAGGACGACCTCTAATATCTTCTTCGCTCTGTAAAAAACCTGTAATAAAAGGTTCGTACGAAATAGCATTACCGCTGTCATCAAAAGTGACAAGCATAATTCTATATCCAATTTTTTCACTTCTATTCCAACTTCCATGTTCCGCAATTAAAGCCTGATTTTTATAGATTTTTGGAAACATATCTCCCGTATAGAAAAGTAATCCTAATGGGGCTACATGTGGTCCTAATTCTTGTTTTGGCTTTCTAAAGTTAGCTTCTCTTTCTTTTCCTGCATCACCAAATTCAGGATCCCAAACTGATGAAGCGTGTAAGTAAGGAAACCCGAAATGCTGTCCAATTTCCGTTATTTCATTCAGTTCACCAGGAGGAGTATCATCACCGAGCCAATCTCTACCATTATCGGTAAACCAAATTTTTTGTGTTTCAGGATGCCATGTAAAACCAACTGTATTTCGAATACCACTAGCAATAATCTCCATATTGCTTCCATCCTTATTAATTCGAGTTAGAGTCGCATATAGTTGATTTACTTGTTCATTATCACACACATTACAAGGAGCTCCAACAGGGACGTACAGTTTTTCATCGGGTCCAAAAGCTATATATTTCCATCCATGGCTTGTTTCGGTAGGATATTGGTCTGTTACTAAGATAGGTGTTGGAGGGTTTTGTAGATCATTCTCAATGTTCTCAAACCGCCAGATTTTACTAACCTCAGCAACGTATAAATCACCATCAATAAATGCTACTCCATTTGGCATTCGTAAACCGGAAATTATGGTGTAAACAGTATCTGCCTTAAAATCTTTATTTCGATCAACTACAGCATATACTTTTCCATTTTCTCCAGTTTTACGTGTTCCTACATATACGATACCTGAAGGACTAACGGCTAATTGTCGAGCTCCAGGAACTTGATCTGAAAATTCTTCAACTGTAAATCCAGTAGGGGTTTGAAGAAAGCCTAATGAAAGATTAGTTAACTCGGTATTTAATGTGTTTAAATTTTCTTTTTTTTGATCTGATGTTGAGCATCCCAAAGTCAAAAAAAGAGTACATAATACAATGAATGTTCGCATGACTTGAATAGTTTGTTATTCTATAAAAATGAGACTTACTAGAAACATATTCTGTTAAAGTTTGAGAAGTTTATGAATAATAAAAGAAATCCAAAAAAGGGTATTAATTAAATGAAACGCACACTAGTCTGGTTTAGGAATGACTTAAGAGTGCATGATAACTTGCCGTTATTTGAAGCTTGTAATTTAGGTGAGGTTCTTCCTGTGTATTGTTTTGATCCTTTACAATTCAAAAAAACTGCATTCGGTTTTAATAAAACTGGACCTTTCCGGTCACAATTTTTATTGGAATCAGTACAGAATTTAAAAGAAAATTTAATAGAACTAGGAGGAAATCTAGTAATAAAGTATGGGAACCCTGTTGATGAATTAAGTAAGCTGGTTCATGAGCATAATATTGATCAGGTATTTGTACAAAAAGAATTCACAACTGAAGAAATTAAATTGGAAGATGGGTTAAGGAAAGTATTAAATATCCCGATCAAGTTTTTCTGGGGAAGTACTCTATATCATATTGATGATTTAAAATTCTCAAAAGATTCTATTCCTGAAGTATTTACCGTATTTAGAAAAGCGATTGAAAAAACATCGAATATTAGAGAGCTAATATTTCCTTCTAAGGGCATAAAGTTAATAAGTGGTGTTGATTTTGGAACTATTCCGACACGAGATGATCTTGGCATTGAGAAACAAAGTATCAATTCGAAATCAGTTCTTCAATTCAAAGGGGGAGAAACGTTAGCCTTAGAACGACTTAAGGAATATATTTGGGACAAAGACTTATTAAAAAACTATAAGTTTACTAGAAATGGAATGCTTGGTGCCGATTATTCCTCAAAATTTTCACCATGGTTAGCAAGTGGTTGTTTATCTCCTCGGAAAATATTTTGGGAAGTTAAAAAATATGAGAGGGATCGAATTAAAAATGATTCAACTTATTGGTTAATATTTGAATTGATATGGAGAGACTACTTTAAATTTTCTGCTTGGAAATATGGAGCCAAAATTTTCCAAAAAGGAGGTATTCAGTCTAAAGATCGCATATGGAGTACAAATAGAAAAGATTTCGACAAGTGGGCAAAAGGAGAAACCGGTATTCCCTTTATTGATGCAAATATGAGAGAACTGAATGAAACAGGTTTCATTAGTAATCGTGGAAGACAGAACGTGGCAAGTTTCTTGGCACAAAATTTAAATATCGATTGGAGAATGGGAGCTGAATATTTTGAATCATTACTTCTAGATTATGATCCATGTTCTAACTATGGGAATTGGGCATATAATGCTACGGTTGGCCACGATCCTAGAAACCGATATTTTAATATCTTAAATCAAGCTGAGAGATATGATAAAACCGGAGAATATGTTCGCTACTGGTTAACAGAGCTTAAATATATTCCAAATGAGTTCGTTCATAAACCACATACAATACCACCAGACCAACAGAAGTTATATGATATACAGGTTGGTATAGATTATCCTAAACCTTTTATTGATTTGGAGAAGAGTTATGAAGAAATCAAAAACAGAGAGTAGAGCCAAAATATTATATTTGAAGTCGAAGCAAAAAGCTACCATGACTGTTCATGCATCAGAAATAGCACGGACATTATTTGCGGAAAGATGGAGAAATTATATTGATCAAGTATATATGGTTGCGGTACAAATGAAGAAGGACAAGAGAGATAAAATGGAAAACTCCAAAAAGCCATTATCTCAGTTTCAAATAGACTAATATTTTATGCTATGGGCAGAATGAAAAAGAAAAATGAACTACCTACAAAAATATGCCCAATCTGCAATAGACCGTTTAGTTGGAGAAAGAAATGGGAAAAAGATTGGGACAGTGTGAAGTACTGCAGTGAAAGATGCAGAAGAAATTCAAAAACCTAATCGATCCCAAATGAATTGAGGTGTTGATTTAGCAACCCACGCCATTAATCTCCAACGTTTAGTAACATAAACATGGTTTTTTCTAGCTTCAATAGCTTTAACCATTTGAGTCACTGCTTTCTCAGTTGTAGATACCCAAAACATACCTTTGTTATTTTCTGTCATCTCAGATTCAACAAATCCAGGTTTTATGTCTGTTATAACAACATCCAATTTCATTCGATTCGCTTTTTGACGAAACCCCGTCATATAATTTGAAATAAAATGTTTTGAAGCAGTGTAAGCCGCAGCTCGTCCTGACGAAAGAGTTGAGGCAATTGAAGACATTCCAACAATTTGTCCAGATTGTTTTTTATCAATGAAATATTGAAATGCTACATTCATACCATGTGAAAATGCAGTTACATTTACATCAATAGTTTGCTTGTCAGACGGCCAGTTTAACTTTCTTGAATCCCTTCCAACACCCGCATTTAATATCATAATATCCATTCCGCCCATTTCAGAAATCAGCTCAGAATAAACTTTCTCTGAAGTTTCGAAGTCTGTAACATCAAGTGTCCTAAAAAAAGCTAGCTCGCCTATTTGTTGCTTCAACTCTTCGAGCCGATCGGTTCTTCTCCCAATTAAACCAACTACATACCCTTTATTTGAAAATTGTATTGCAAGTTCTTTTCCAATTCCGGAGGTAGCACCTGTAATTAAAACTCTTTTCATTGTATAGTATTTAAACTATCTGATAAATAATTTATAAGTGGTTGTTCGATGATAACATCAAAACTAAATAAAAAATCGAGGTATTGTTCAAGTACTCTTTGTTGAGATTTTAGCAGTATTTCATCAATTTTTAAAATTCCTTCTTGTAACTCAATAATAGCAATTGGGTCATAATCTTCGATACGAGCTAGATTATTTATTAAAGTTTCTAAATCTATCTTATTTACCTCTTCAGTAATCATTCGATGATGGAGTATAAGATTTTGTAAATGCTCATATTCAAGTAGTTTTTTGACTGAGTCGATACGTTGCTCGTTATCAAATTCACTTTTAAGTTCTAATTCATCTAGCGTTCTTTCGGCTATTTGAGGACGGTTATTCTGAAAAATTGGGATTGTAAAACCAATTGAATATCCAATTTCAGAATCGCGATTAGTAAACGGGAAATACTCTGCTTGAAGAAAACCTATATCGAAATCAGCTTTTTCAACTCTTACTTCTTGTCTTGCAACTTCCATTCTTTGGGCTACTAAATCAAGTTCGACAGAGTTAAATGATGAATTGGCAATTCTTGATGAAATATCATCAATTTGATCAACTGAGATTAAATTGAAAGTGCTCCAATCAAAGTCTGTTCTTTTCAATATGGATGAGATCCTTTGCTGAGTTTGATTCCATTGTACCAAAGCTTCATCCATTTTCTCTAAACCCTCAATTTGGTCAAGCTTTGCTTCAGCAAAGTCACGGGCATCAAATAAATCACTTTCCATATTTTCTTGGAAAATAGAAGCTTTTTTTGAAATCAATAATTGTTGTTTAGTAATTAAGTCAAAAATACTTTGTTCAAAAAAGTATGTAGTTAATAATTCATATCTACTTATAAGATTCTCTTTAAACTCAATTTTCCTTCTAATATCTAACTCTTTTTTTGTTGCGTTAAATAGAGCATTATTACGTCTTATTTTCCATGGATTTGATGGTCTTATACGGAATGCGTATTGAAGATCTTCATAAGTTTGATCATCATTACCAGCTCTAACTTCAATTTCATCGATAACTGGGATTCTGAAGTTGGAGGGTTTGAGAAAATTGATTTGAGTATCATAAGCTAAAAGACTTTGATCCTCAAAAGCAGTAAGAAAAAAATCAGAAACAGTCTCTTGGGCATTAATTGAATTAGCGATAAAAAAAATCACTCCCAAAAAAGTAATTCCCTTTTTGAAGATTCGATTCATTTAACAATTATTTTTTCGCCAACAGGAAGGCCATTTTCTTCAGGAATTTCAATAAAAACTTCTAATCCAAAAGCTTTAACAGAAGTCGATTTTTGAAGGATTTCTGGGAGTTCAACGACAGAACCAAAGCCAATGATTCTGCCGGTCGTAAATAAGTTGTTATGTTCTAGTGCACTTATTGATACCGTTTCACCTAATCTTTTATCACGATCTTTCTTACCAACTAGATAACCAACTACCGATGTAGGATGTAGAGGATTTATTGATACAACGGAACTAAAAGCTTCAATTTGTTCGCCTTCTTTTACGTATACATTTTCTATAACTCCAGCAAATGTTGCATACTTATTCAATCTGTCTGCTTCTTCAAATTTCCAATCCAGCTCTTGCTGGGCAAGATCAATTCTTGCTTGAATCTGAGATTGGTCAAACTGATGATCTTGTCTAATATCTTGTTCTTTTATATTGATAGCTTCAATTTCAAGAGAGCCTTTATCTCTAATTGATTTAATTGTAAGATTAAGTGAGGTCAGGCTATCGCTGAGAGTATTGGAATCTCGTTCTTTTAAAAGTTCGTTAGTTATAGACCTATTCAAATCTATTTTATTCTGGATTAGCGCTATTTCACTATTGATATCACTTCTTATAATTCTTTTTTCTGATTCAAGAAGTTGAATTTCAGATTCAAGTAATTTTTGTTTTTCCAACTTCTCAGATTTCAGTAATTCTATCTCTTTTTGAAGTTTTTTAATCTCTAGTATTAATTCTTGACTAGTTAACCCAATAAGTAAGTCTCCAGGCTGTACTGTTTGCCCAGGTACTACATTAACATGATCGATTATAGCAGTCCTTTCTGAATTAACTTTATAATCTTTTGAATAGGTGATACCTAAAAATGAGCTACTTCCTTTAAAATAACGAGTATTTATAGTGAGTAGCCCAATAAAAAGAACTGCTATGATCACATAAAACGAATTAAGCTTTTTCATATATCTATTACCTAATTGTCTTCCTGAAATGCACGATAATCAACCTTAACACGATCAATTCCTTCAACAGCTTGAAGCTGACTTAAGAAGTCAGCATTGCTAGTATTGAGTCTCAACTCAATGACATAATCCATATCAAATCTTCCATCGTCTCTTGTACTTAACTGGACTTCACTATGTTCTGAACAAAAATCATCTATGATGGTGATTGCAATAGGAAGGAACTTTTTGTCAAGTAATCTAAATTGAAGCTTTCCTCTTACACCTTCTTTAGATGAAAAAGGGGTTAAATGAAGTATTAATGCAGCAATACAAAATAAAAGAGTTCCAACAAATGCTATTGTATAACCAAATACACCAATTGCCAAACCGACGCTGAGTGATGCAAATAAAAAGATAATATTTCGAGCATCAGATATTCTTGTTCTAAAACGTATAATGGCAAGTGCACCAAAAGCCCCTAGTCCTCGAGCAAGACTATCACCAATGGCCATCATTACCATTGCAGCAACAATTGATCCCAAAGACATTGCCTGAAAGAAGTTCTTCGGGTATTGGTGACCTGAGTAGGTGAGTTTATGAGTTATAGCAATCAATGAAGAGAGTACGAAAGACCACAATAGTGAATAAAAGACATTTAAAAATGTCGGATAATCGTATACCGGTTGATCCGGAAAAAGTTCAAACATAGTTGCTAATTAATGCTCTAATTGAGCGCTGACTATTAAAATTTGTCAATCATAATTATACTACTCTTTTATGCGATAACAAAAGCTTCGAACTATGCTTTCTGAAGTTCAGGTATTCTGGTTTTTGCAAATTCAAAACCACCAAAAAGCACACCTGAATACACAAGATCACCAAAGAGTGTGTTTTGGAAAAATGGAATAGCCATTTCATAACAAAGCACAAGCCCAGATAAAGTTAGTGGGTAATCGGGATCACTTAACCATACACCGAAATTTGAAATCACGAAAAAGAGTATTGAAGCAGAAAGACTTCCAACAAAGACTCTTGATACACTTACTTTTTTAAATATGAATATACCAGCAATTACTATAGCTGCAATAGCTCCATAAACCCATAAAAACCCAGGTGTAAAGATGGTAAAGCTTTGGTAATAGCTAGCATAAAGAACATTATTTATTACTAAGTCGCTCAAAAACATAGCTAATAATGGAAGAATAAAAGAGAGCTTTTTATTTGTAAAATAAGCAGCTCCAAATAATGACATAGCGCCAATAGGGGCAAAATTGTAAGGATGTGGAATTAACCTAGAAAAAGCAGCAACTAAAATTAATCCAGATAGAACTAGTAAACGTTTATTCATAATTTGATTTTATAAAGTTTACCTAAAATAAAAAAAGCATCGC
Source organism: Balneolaceae bacterium (assembly GCA_965212165.1). Taxonomy (GTDB): domain Bacteria; phylum Bacteroidota; class Rhodothermia; order Balneolales; family Balneolaceae; genus RHLJ01. The sequence goes on from OZ243096.1 coordinate 1,354,154, forward strand.
TTCAAATGAAACGATGCTTTTAAAATTAAGATATTTTTTTGAGGTCGATAAATCTTTAGTCAGCCATCACGTTTGTGGCGTTAAGCTCCAAGTTAAGAGTAATTTCAACTTCATTACCTACTACTGCGTCTGATACCCAATCACCAGTTCCAACTTTGTAGTCGTTACGAAGAAGCATGAATTCTGAGCGAATACCAGCAACTAATGTATTTTCTCTAAATGGATTGTCTTGAACTCCAAGTAATGTGAAAGGTAACTCGAAATCTTTACTTACATCTTTAATCGTTAATGTACCATATGCTACAAATTCATTGTCGCCAACAGATTTAATATCATTACTACTAAATTTGATAGTTGGATATTCTGTTGCGTTAAAGAAATCTGGAGATTGTAAATGACCATCTCTTCTTTCATTTTTTGTATTGATGCTTGGAACTTGAATAACTACATCGATACTGCTTTCTTCTAGATTATCTGGCGAAAAGTTTACATTAGCTTCGTATTCTTCAAAAGCACCTGGTACTTTTGCAAAAAAGTGGCGTACTTCGAAATCTATTGAACTGTGCGATTTGTCAATTGACCATGGTAACGCATCCATTTTACTCATAGCTATAGATACAACAGCAAATGTAGTAATTGCTACTACGGATAATATTTTTTTGGAAATTTTCATTGGAATAATATTTATAATTTTTTGATTGATAAGTATAACAACTTATCTGTTACAGAAATAATTCCTTTAATGTTAAACTAAATTTCAATAGTCTGAAAATAAGTTGTTGTTATCGGAGTGATAGATAAATGAAAAGTTAATTAGCCGGACTTGTGAATCGATTTCCTTTTATTCGAAATCGCCATGGGAGTTTAGCGTCTTCTCCCGCATAGTCTACCCCAACTCTTGGAGATGCTAATATTTGGGATTCAATTAATTTGATTTTATGATCTTCAATCCAAACTAGGTCTCCAAGTAAATCTAAACCATAATGTCTAGTTGTAATTCCTAAAGCTTGAGATACAATACCAGGGCCACCTCCAACAGAGCGTTCAAGCTTATGTTTATTTCTTCTATCCAATATGAATTCAATTCCTTCTAGAGGTTCTATTCCGCGAATAAGAACTGCATCTGCAAGCCCTATTTTATTAGTAACTACATTAAATAGATGATGTATTCCATAACATAAATAAACATAAGAATAACCAGTAGTATCATACATTATCTCTGTACGGTTAGTTTTGCCATACATATAAGAGTGACATGCTTTATCTGTCCTACCATTATATGCTTCTGTTTCAACAATAATACCAGAAGTAAATATCCCATTAATATTTGTACATAATTCTTTTCCTAATAAATCTTTGGCAATACATACCACATCATCTCTAGTATAAAAGGAACGAGGGATTTTTTTGGAATTCATTAATCCAAGGAAGCGTAAGGATTTTCTTCAAACGAAGACTTGTTAATTATATATGTCTCCTTATAAGCTCTGGTAAAAATCACAGAAACTACAAAAAGAATGGAAGTATAGAATGCCCAAATACCAATGATCACAAAAATGGCATATCCTTGGTAGAAGTATTGATAGGTTGAGAAGGCATAACCCAAATATAAACTTACTAACAGTTTAGCAAGCTCAAAAAGAATAGTATAAATCGTGGCACCAATTAAAGCCACTTTTGTTGAGATTCGGCGCTCACTTACAAACCGATAAATCACATACATCAAAAGAAAAGTGAACACGATGGGTATTATGAAGTCTAATATATCATAAACCCATGGAAGCCTAATTTCTATTTCTGTATAGGGGATTCGAATTACACTTAAATCTAAAAGTGAAATAACAGAGATGGCTAGGCTAAAAAATAGAAATACAGAACCAATTACACCGAAACCCAAAAAATTATAGAGTATATCTTTAAAAGGGTGCTTTTTATCTTTTATATCAAATACATCAAAAATCACATGTTTAAAACTGTGCAATAATCCTTGAGTAAAAAGCATAAGTATAATAAGACCAGCTATTCCAAATACATTACGGGCGCCTACCAATGGGGTAAGAATATTTTCTAAGGTTTCTTCACCTTGAATCATATCAGCTTGTGTTGACTCGAAAGTGAAAACAGGGATTAATTCGGTTCCGTATCGTACAATCTCATCAAATGCAGTATCAAAGGAGAGGATGTAGCCAATAATAGATATTAGAATGAGAGTGAAAGGAATCGCGCATATGAAAAGATTGAATGTGATAGCGGATGCATTAAAGAAAATGTCCTTATCACCCAATAGGTTTAGCGTCCTTTTCCAGAATTCCTTTGATCTTTGCACAGAGTAGGTTTATTTATACTAAAATACATGGGTTAGTACTATAATTCAAAACATGATGAAGCTTAGTTTTTAACTCAATTCATTGGTATGTTTCGGGCTTCAAGAATTACTGAAAAAATGTTAGCAAAAGCATAAAAAGATAGATGAGCGCTCGCAAACAAACGCCTTTGATGAGGCAGTACACAGAGATTAAGGAGCAACATCCCGGTACAATATTACTGTTCCGAGTAGGGGATTTCTATGAAACATTTATGGATGATGCCATTCTTGTGAGCAAAGAACTTGGAATTACGCTTACCAAGAGGAATAATGGTGGGGATCAAACCCCATTAGCAGGTTTTCCTTTTCATGCCTTAGATAGCTATCTCCCAAAACTAGTAAAAAAGGGATATAAAGTAGCAGTTTGCGATCAAACTGAGAGTCCAGAAGAAGCAAAAAAAGCTGGTCGAAAAATTGTGGAACGTGAAGTCATGGAAATCACCACTCCAGGTGTAACCATGTCTGATAAACTATTAGACACGAAGCGTAATAATTATATTGTATCAATTTTTTGGGATAAAGATCGAATTGGAGTCGCGTTTTCGGATATCTCAACAGGTGAGTTTGGGTTAAGTGAAGTTGGTGAAAGCCAACTTGATAGTTTACTTGCAGCTATTCAACCATCTGAAGTATTAATTCAATCTAAGTTGAAGAATAAACTTGGTGAGGAATTTCTAAAATTTAATATCAGCTACATTGATGATTGGGTATATGAAGGCGACTATGGATATAAAATTCTAACGGATCATTTTAAAACACATTCATTAAAAGGATTTGGTGTTGAAGAACTAAAATCAGCCCATTTTGCTGCAGGTTCTTTAATGCATTACATGCAAGAAACTCAAAAAGCATATTTGCGACATCTGCGCAGACTATATGCTTATGAAAGCAATGAGTTCATGTCGCTTGATCCAGCTACTAAACGAAATTTAGAACTTACAGCAAGTTTGCAGGCAGGTGGTGTTGAGGGGACTTTAATTTCAATTATGGATAAAACCTCTACTGCAATGGGTGGACGCTTACTTCGTAGATGGATTATGAGACCACTTAAAAGGTTGAAGCCAATTCAGCAGAGATTGGATGCTGTCGAAGAATTATACAAATCGCATGATATTAGAAATACACTTAGGGAAGAATTAGATCAGGTTGGAGATTTAGAACGACTTATTTCCCGTATCTGCGTTGGGCGAACGAATGCTAGAGATATTGTTCAGGTAAAACTTTCGCTAGCTCAAATACCGAGAATAAAAAGTCAATTTGCATCAATAGATAATCCTCTACTGCAGGATATTAGTAAGCGGATGAAGTTTTTGATCGAAGCTCAGGAGCGTATTGATACTGCACTTGCCGATGATCCACCTGCTAGTATCAGAGATGGAAATATGATTCGTGAAGGATTTAATTCAGAATTAGATGAACTTCGAGATATTGCGAAAAATGGCAAGACATACATTGCTAAAATTAAAGATCAATTAACTGCTGAAACGGGAATATCATCCCTTAAAATTGGCTATAACAAAGTCTTTGGCTACTATATTGAAGTCACTAATTCCCATAAAGATAAGGTCCCTGAAACCTTTATTCGTAAGCAGACTTTGGTTAATGCCGAGCGTTATATCACTCCTGAGTTAAAAGAGATTGAAGAGAAAATTCTTTCTTCTGAAGATCGTAGCAAAACACTTGAGTATGAGCTTTTTGAAGAAATTCGACTTTATGTTGCAGAGTTCGCAGATGATATCCAACAGATCGCGTTTGCAATGGCACAACTTGACTGCATTCAAGGGTTTGCTGAGATTGCTTTCCGAAATAATTTTGCAAAACCAGAAGTTCTTGATTCAGAAGAAATCCTGATTAAAAAGGGAAGACATCCTGTTGTAGAACAATCATTACCATTAGGGGAGCCTTTCATTCCCAATGATATTGAGCTCAATAATTCTGAGCAACAAATAATGATTATTACTGGTCCAAATATGGCTGGTAAAAGTATAATTTTGAGACAAACAGGATTAATTGTGTTACTTGCCCAAGTTGGGAGTTTCGTTCCTGCAGAATCTGCAAGTATTGGTTTAGTTGATAAGATTTTTACCCGAGTTGGTGCTTCTGATAATCTAGCGGCTGGGGAAAGTACTTTTTTAGTTGAGATGAATGAGGCTGCAAATATTTTAAATAATGCTACTCCAAGATCTTTGATACTTCTAGATGAAGTTGGTCGTGGGACAAGTACATTTGATGGATTAAGTATTGCTTGGTCCCTCGCTGAATATCTGCATAATCACTCTCCTGTAGCTGCTAAGACATTATTTGCAACTCACTATCACGAATTGAATGAATTGGAGCAAATGTATGATCGAATTAAGAATTTTAATGTTCAGGTAAAAGAGCATGATGGAAAAGTGATCTTTTTAAGGAAATTAATTCGAGGCGGTGCCGACCATAGTTATGGAATCCAAGTAGCAAATATGGCGGGTTTACCTTCCGTTGTGATTAATAGAGCTAAGGAAATTCTTACAAATTTAGAACGTCATAGTCTTGATATAACTAATAAAAACGGAAGTATTGAAGGGAAGGTTTCAACTAGTAAAGAAGCGGCTAAGAACCTATCTCAAAAAATCGAGAAACAGGAAGAAATTGAACAAATGACGTTGTTCAATACCCATATCGATCCACGTTTAGAAACACTCATGAACAAGATCGAAGCTACAGACCCGAATAGAATGACGCCCATCGAAGCATTGATGTTGGTTAGCGAGCTAAAAAGAATGTTGGGTAATTGAAAACTTCCGCAAAACATATCGCTAATAGAATTCGGTTAATGATTTCAACCAAGCAGTTTCAGGTAGGAGAGGTTTTACCTTCTACCAGAGAACTAGGTCAACAATTGGAAGCGAGTTTTCACACTGTTCGTAAAGCATATCACATTTTAGCGGATGAAGGGCTAATTACAGGAGAAAAAGGCAGAGGATTTATCGTTAATCGACAGACTTCTCTTTTGGATAAGGAAGCTCGATTAGAGATAGGTGGTGGAAAAGTTCAATCATTAATTGAAGAATTAGTAGGTCATGGACTTGATGACACCGAAATCGAGTTTTTATTTCAAGAACAGCTCGATTATATGGAGTGGCCAAATCGTATTCAATCGTGTGCAAGTGTTGGGGAAAATCTTGAATTAGGTGGAATGCTTTCCAGCGCAATTAAGAAACAGATTGGAGTAAAAAGTAAGGTCATTGATATAAACCAGTATGAAAGTGCAGCAACCTATGATGCTCTTTTTGTTCCTATCCGCTTTGTACACAAGTTTCGTTCATTAAGTGAATCAATAATGATAATCCCGATCATTTATAATTATGATCCAGAAGTCTTGTTATCAGTAGTTGATCAATATGGTATTCAAACGATAGGACTTGTAACTTCAAATGAGGAATCAATTCCTAAAATCATAAATGAGCTTAAAAACTCTATCCCATTTGAAGGTTCTTTTGTAGCGGGAAGTATTTACGGTAAGTCTTTACCACTTTTTGTGCGAGAAACGGATTTGATCCTTTACACTCCTGATAGTGCTAAACTAGTAGAACAGAAAGTCCCAGCAAAAAATCGAATACGTTTAGAATATAAACTCTCAGATCGAAGTGCCGAGATGATACGTGCTGAGCTTTGGGACCAATAAATTAGACAATTAAGAATTATCAATTAAGAATGAAGCGGCTTTGTCATTTCGAGTGAAACGAGAAATCTAAAGTTTATATTTAAAAGAATATTTAGATTTCTCACATACAGTCAGAATTGGAGAAAGCGTATTTTTAATTGAACATTGAATCATTGATAATTGAATACAAAAGAGACTATTCAAAAAGCCATTTCGGCTATCGAAAAAGAAATAGAAGCCGTTCGAGAAACTCCCTCCAACGATGTGTTGATGAATGGAATAAAGGAGAAGAAGAAAGGACATCATATTTATGTATTCGAAACCACAAATCAAGGTCTACGATTTGCGGAAGAAATTAAAGCACGAATAGGACTTGATAAAGAGCAAAAAGTTGAAGAAATCGATTTTAAAGATGGAAAAGTTTGGCTCGAATTTGACCAAGATGAGGGTGCAAAAATTGATGAGGTATATTTGGAATGGGAAAACGATTTCGTACTCAGAAAAATAGAAGAGCATCTGCATACTCTTGAAGAAAAGTGGGAGCAAATCCCCCAATTAGAAGCACTTTTAAATCCTTCTTCAAATTACAAAGAACAGGAATACGCTACGCCTCCAAAGTTCGATAAACTTCGAAATGATGCCCAAGTTGAAGTTATCGAAAAAGCTCTTATCAGTAATATTCTATATGTATGGGGACCTCCAGGTACGGGAAAAACTGCGACACTAGGTTTTGTGATTGCGAATCTAATTGCGAAAGGAAAAAGAGTCCTTTTTGTATCAAATACCAATAGAGCAGTTGATGTTGGTTTATTAAGTGTGATGGATGCCCTGTATGAAATTTACCCAGATTTTAATCTGCAAGATACGACGCGTTTTGGCGAAGCTTGGCTAGAAGATGATCGACTCGAAGATGTATTATTCGAGAATCAAGTAGTGAATAAATTGGAAAGCAAAAAGTCTGAAGCAGTAGAACTTCAAACCATGATGGATCAATTTATTGCTCTTCAAGATCAGGTTGATGAACTAATGGTAAGCGATGAAGAAGTACCTCAAGCACTAGATATGCAGTGCCAGCTAATAGGTGAAAAAATTGACCGCCTTGGTGGAAGAGAAGAAGTAGAAGAAAAGATAGAGAAGCTTCTCAATTTGAATGAACGCTATGAACTTAAGAAAAAGCAACTAGTAGCCACTACCATGGCGAAGGTTTGTACTTCTGAGCTATTTTATAACCTGAGTTATGATGCGGTTGTTGTTGATGAAGCTTCCATGGCAGGGCTTCCTTATTTAATGCTAATGTCGGCAAAAAGTAAGGAGCATCTAGTAGTTGCTGGCGACCCAATGCAACTTCCTCCTATTTCAATCACGAAAGATGTTGAAGCTCAGCAGTTTTTAGAGCAAGATGTATTTACATATGTGTCCGGTGCAGATACAACAGAGAAATTATTCCAATGGCATGATGATCATCCTGAGTTTACTTGTTTTTTTGATACTCAATATCGACTTAAAACAGATTTAGCAGGAGTAATCAGTTCTGTGTTTTATGATGGACGTTTAAAGTCTGGAAAAGCTGAAAAAGAGACTGCTCAATCTTCAAGTTCAGTTGCTTTAGTTGATTCCTCAAAATATGGCCCTTCCATTGAACAAGAAAAAACGGAAAGAGGCTTTAAGCCAATTAATACGGTACATAATAAACTAATTGAAGAAAGTGTACGCAAACTGAAGTTAAAACATCGACCTGAAGAAATTGGAATTATAGTTCCATTCCGTAGCAGTGTGTATCAAGTCAGAAATCATTTACGCGAAAAAGGATATCGAGGAATAGAAGTGGGAACCATTCACACTTTTCAAGGAAGAGAAAAAGAAGTGATTATATTTGATACCGTGATGAGTGGGGAACTGCAATACGGGCAACTTCGACATTATTCTGTTCGTCCTTTTGATGAAACCAAAAATGGAATGAGTGTTCCCCGACTACTTAATGTTGCTTTCTCAAGAAGTAAAGAACTATTGGTAGTTATCGCAGATATGAATCATGTGAATCAAGTGTACGGAAAGAAGTTTCTAGGAAAATTGCTGGGTTCTGTAAAAGAAATATCCCTTTAATTAAAACTATTGATGAGGTATCCAATCAGTACGAAAAACCACACTGTCTTTATCGACTTCCATCTCGCGAGTATACATATCATTAAGCCCCGATCCACCTATATGAGCAATTGCATGTATGTTTATACGATCAGAATATGGCTTTAAAAGTATTACTAATTCTCCATTTTCAGAACGACAGACATGCCCCTTTGCATCAAAAACATTTCCAAAAGAACATGGAACATTAACAAAACTAACTTTAAACCAATCATGATTGCCTCCCCCAAATAATTCGGGTTTTTCATATGTAGCTTGAAATAGCTCCCCTATTTCTAACATAACCTGTGAATATTGATCTTCCTGAAACTCTAACTGAACTCCACTTCCAAGATTTAGAGCCACTATCACTGCGATAGTTACAATAATAAAAACGACAATTAGTAGAAATATTTGTTGTTGACCCATAAAAACGTAATTAATTTATTACTTTGTTAAATTCGAGATTAATATAATTCTTTAGAATATGAAAAAGAAGGTAGAAGTTATTGCGTATCACGGATGGGGAATGAATGCTCATTTTTGGGATGAGTGGGATAAACTTTTTAAGGAACATATACTATTCAAAAAAAATGACCGCGGTTATTTTAGTGAGCCAGATAAACAGCATTTTAAGGAAAAAGACGCAATTCGAGTATTGTTTGTTCAAGGCTTTGGGATACACTGGGTTTCAAGAGCTGATTGGCAGAATGCACATGTGATTGTGCTTTTTTCCACATTCAATAATCTAAAAGAGATTATTAGCAAAAAGAGGACTGTTGACCATGTTGTTGAAAAACTAAAAGAAGAAATAGAACATAAACCATACCATACTTTAGAACTATTTTGGAACGAATTATTTAAATCTGGCGAGAAAATAGTGAATATGTCTGATTTCGATATTCATGATAAGAACTTATTAGAAACCGATTTAAATGCTTATTACAATAATCTTGCCGATTTCATACCAATTCATGGCAAAACAAAAGTACTATTGTATGAAACAGATTACGATGATATTTCAAATTTCTCTCAAGCAGAGGTAATGAAGAAACTCTTTGGCAGATTAGACTACTTCAAAAAATTTAACTTTATAGGGCATGCCTTTCCTTACAATAAAGCTAAAGAATGTTACGATGACTTAGAGAGTCACTTAAAAATATTTGAATAATTAAGTTATTGTAAGTGATTATTAGGCATGAAATATTATTCAAATTTGAACAAATATTAGGTTGAAATAGATAAGTATTCATCCTTATATTTGATGCTCTTCTAATTCAGAAGATTTATTGAAATGCAAGAATAGCTCAATTGGTAAAGCATCCCGAGAAATTGGGACCAAGGTTGACCAAACCAACGGGATTTATCAATAAAAGTTATTCATATATAAGCGAGAATAGCTCAGTTGGTAGAGCACAACCTTGCCAAGGTTGGGGTCGCCGGTTCGAGTCCGGTTTCTCGCTCAGGCAAAGCCTCTTAGATTTTTCTAAGGGGCTTTTTTATTTTAAAGTATGTATCAAACCTACATTTTATATAGCAAGTCAAAAGACCGTTATTATGTTGGTTCTACTTCTGTAGGAGTTGAGCTTCGATTAACAAGGCATAATGAAGGCTGGACTACCTCTACAAAATCTGGAATCCCTTGGAAAGTTGAATATGTAATGAGTTTTGATTCTAAAACAGATGCCTTAAAATTTGAAAGGTTCATTAAAAAACAGAAAAGTAGAGGTTTTATTGAAAAGCTAATTATATCAAAAGAAAATGAGATGCTAAGGTAGAGCATCCCGAGAAATTGGGACCAAGGTTGAGGTCGCTCCCGAGCATTCGGGAAGTCTGGTATCTCGCTCAGGCTTATTTATTTTGAGCTTTTCTTGTAATTATGCCGATTACAGATTATTAATGAGATTATATTACGATTAGTACAAAATCCATTGGTATAGTGGGCGGATTTGATAGAAAGTTTCGGTAAAAAGTTTATTTAGAATAAGTCAAAAATATTTGCCGTCGTACCACTCCTAAATTAGTCAATTCTTAAAATTGTGTAAGCTCAACTGGACCTACTGGGTGAATACCGGTATCATCAATTCTCCATTCTATAGCAAGACGTACTGAGCCTGGAACATGTGAGTTGTTATTTGTTGGATCTGTTAGTCTTTCGTGCTCAGCAAAACGCATTCTTAAATATTTCCCCATAGGGTAAAGAGTTATATAAACGGCATTTGATGTACGGTCGACAGTTTTGCAAATTGTATCACCATCCGAATAATAGGGGCAATTTAGCGTATTAAAATTCACCCATTTTGCATCAAAAGATCCACCTCCACCTCCTAATGCTGTTGGAATTCGGTGTTTTTCCATTATTTCTTGCGCAATATTTAACCCAACATGCATATCCTGATGAAAAATATGCTTAGTAGAAAGATCTTTTATAAGAGTAATTGCAATCAGTGTTGCAATTCCAATCAATATTGTAACAAGAAGTATTAAGAATATCTGTTGTTGACCCATTTTATAAATTATTTAATAATTGATAATTAGTTATCGCTTTTCCCATTCTTGACTCCATTCAATTTTGTCGGGATATGCTAAAATTTCTGCGAAATAAACATTTGAACCAAAATCTATGGTACTAGAAATAATTGCATAACCAGGAAATAATCGTTCCATTTGAATTAAGTGGTATCCTTCATCAGATTCGCAATTTGCTGGATTAGATGGGTCTACAAAATTCAGAGGGCAAGGTATTTGATTAAAAGAAATGTTATTAAAACTACCTCCCCCACCACCTAATTCAGTTGGCTTCCTATACCAAGCTTGGGCTTGTTCAGCTACTTCAAGCATGAGCTCGGTATATTCAGCCTCCATAAATTGTACTTGTTCACTTTTTACAAAAAGCATCCCAACTATTATTGCAGTCCCTACAATAATAGAAACCAAGACTATAAGTAATATTTGTTGTTGTCCCATTTTGGTGAATTTCTTTAAATGTTTAAACGACTTTAATCGTTAATTAAATTGTAAGCGTATATTTTTAGAGGTCACAGAGTTTACAAATCCGATCATAAACTTCATCTCTATCTTCAATCGTCTTAAAATTAATAGTCATATGCTCTTTACCATAATAAAACATTAAGCTTTTTTGTGCATTTGGCTTTTCAACCGCAGAGACTGAATCAAGGTTCAAAATTTGATCTTGGTTTAACGCATTTGTAAATCGAATTGCGAGCATATTAATAGAATTGTTTAATTATTCTTTTGCCAAAAATAGCCAATTTCAAAACCAACATAGTTAACAGGATCTAAAATACTAATACTTGTTTCCAGATTAAATTTACCAAGCCGAATACCAACATTTGGAATCACTGAGAATTCAGAAATGTCTCCAAAAAATAAAGCAGCATCAGCACCTACAAAGAGTTTATTAAGGAAATATTTTCCTCCAAGACCAATAGAGTATGAATTATCTTCGTCTTGAGATTCTCCAGTTGGAGTATCCGGTAACAACCAGCTTGTAACACCAACTTCTATATTAGCTTTCAAAGATTCGTTTATCGGTATTTCTAGGTTCCCATAAAAACCTAAGCCAACATCATATACATCTCCAAGTGTACTTGTGGGTGCTAAGATACTTAAAGAGTTTCCGCCTATACTTTGTGCATTTAGGTTGTTAATTGTTAGAAATCCAAGAATTGTTGTTAAGACTATGTGCTTGATTCTCATAATATGCATATATACATGTATATGGTTTGTTTCACGAATTATAACAAAAGAAATATATTATAAAAATGAATTAAATCAATCCAAGTGTTATATAAAAGGTAACTTATCACTTAAAAATTGAGCACTCTTTTTTAGGAAACTAGGTGTGTTAAACCTATACCCAATATATAATTCATAGATTATACGGTCATCAAAAATAGCCGAACTATTATCCGCATCAAATCTTTTAGACCAAGCTCCACGAATTAGGGTGCCTGTAAAAAAGCGACCATTATCATAACCAATGGATGCCATGCTTTCTACTTTATAAAGAATTGAAGAATCTGTCGTTACTATTTTATCTGAAGGTAATCGGGTAAACAGTTTTGATCGTACTATTCCAATGCCTGGGGTTAAACCGCCAGAAAAAAAGAAATTTCTATTAAATACATAAGTGAATGCATATCCTGGTGAAACAATTAGTTCTAGATTATTTGACTTCTGGCTACTATTAGTTCCATTTAATCGAGTTCGATCATCAATTTTATAATATTTATAGGAAAGGCTATATAATAAACTTCCAGCGCTTCTAATTTGTCGTAAATATGAAGTGTTTGATGCAAAAAGTGAGTAGTTATTATTTACAATATATGTTGTAATTCCTTGCCATGATAAGTAGTTCAATTCTGGAAATTGGATATACGGATCTCCTTTTTGCCAACTTTGAATTAATTCAGAAGTATTTTCTAAGTAATAACCCGTTGTTTTTTGGTGTGAAAGAAATTGATTTAGTTGTGGGCTTATTCCAACATTGGTAGAAAATCGTCTGATTTTCGTATCACCTTTTTCATTCACATCAGCATTTTGATTAATGAATTTAGGACTTACAGAAATTGAGAATATGATGAATTTATAACTGAAGTTATAAGAGTTTGACAAGTTAGTATTGGGTCTTAAATCGATATCTGACCCACTTGCTGGATTCAACTTAAAGTACTCTATATCGTTATTTAGGTTCACTTTTAAGCTTATATATTCAGATAGATTCTGAATATATCTTCCGGTACTCTTTAAAGTATCCATTTCTTGTGCTTTGATAGAAAAGCTAATGAATACAAATAAGATGAAAAAGAAAATTGGCTTGGGCATTTAATCAACAAGACATCATAGAGAATTTAATAACTATAACTGAATACTCGAGAATTTAGGAATTAGTATAAGTGCCATATTAATGAAAATAAATAAGGATCAAATGCAAAAAAACCTCTATCAGTACTATTCTTATTAAATAACTAAAAATGTTTCTATTCATTCATTATTCATAATCAATCTCCATAATGCATAAAAATAAATCTACACTGCAAATTAATTATGAAGAAAGAAATACTGCTGTCACTCAACTTGTCAGATTCAAAATTGATTCTACTAGATTATCACTCGGTACTCAATCTTTTTAACGTTCTACATTTAGAAATTGAGAAATTAATTGAGAAAGTTGATAGTCCATATTTAAACAAATTCAAAGGTTTGATAGTAGATGTCTATGAATCATTAATTGATCCAAAAGTTGATTCAAAACTTGATGTAATGGAAGAAGGACTTGATGAGTTAATAAAGGTGCTTAAAGGATTGGCAAATGAATCAACTGATTATAAGAGTAATGTAGAATCGGTTCTTAGTATTATTGAAATTGCATTTACTAGGGTTGAAGAATTAAAAGAAGATAGATTTAAGTGGCAGGAGATTCCAATTACTGACTTTCAGGATAAATTATTCAATTTTTTATATGCTACCGAAAAAGTTAGTAGAAGTAGATTCCACATAAAAGTACCTCCTGAACTTCCTTCAGAAAAAGACTATCTAATAGATCTTGAAATTAATACCACAGGAAAGTTGGTAATTGCACCTCCTGTAATAAATGATGTAATTCGAGATTTAGTAGCGAATTCAAGAAAATATTCTAAACCTGGGTCAACCATAAAAATACACTTGAGTAGTATAGAGGAAAGTGGAATACAACTAATAATATCTGATGAAGGAATAGGAATCCCTGAAGATGAGATTGAAAATGTAGTAAAGTTCGAATCTAGAGCGTCGAATACAAAGAGTATTAAAACTATGGGAAATGGCTTTGGGCTTACAAAAGCATATCATATTTGTAAGATTAATAAAGGTAGATTTTTTATCGATTCAGTGTTAGGAAAAGGAACAACTGTTGAAATCACCATTTACCCTATTCATGATAAAGAAATGGAAAGAGTAGGTAGCTAGTAAAAAGTTTAAGATTCATATCCTATTCATTTATCGATCAGATTAAAATAATGTCTTATTCATAATGATGCTTTAATTATTGGAATGCATTATGTTTCAACCATGTTAATGAGATAACTAACAAAAAATCTTAAAGAAATTAATTATGCCAGATAAAAAAGCATCAGCCGTTTGGAACGGTGACTTAAAAGGTGGAAGCGGAACTATGAACTCTGATAGTGGAGTACTTGAGAATGCCGCTTATACATTTGCTTCTCGCTTTGAAGAAGAAGGAAAAAGTAATCCAGAAGAATTGATTGGCGCAGCACATGCTGGATGCTATTCAATGGCTTTATCCAATGAACTTCATAAAGCAGGACACACTTCTAAAAGTGTAAGTACCAAAGCAACAGTATCTTTAGAAATGATTGATGGTGCACCAACAATTTCAACTGTGAAGTTGGTAGCAGTTGCAGATGTTCCTGGATTAAGTGATTCAGACTTTCAAGCGATTGCAGAAGCAACAAAAAAGGCATGCCCAGTATCTAGAGCACTCACAGCGAATATTGAACTAGAAGCAAGTTTAGCTTAAAACATTTAAGAGTGGTCTTATTGAAATAAATAAGACCACTCTTTTTAAAAATTGGAATTTACGAAGTTCTAATTCACACTTTCGCTTTTCATTTCTTATCTTAGTTGCTCTCTACAAAACCTCACTTTTGGAGCAGACTTAATGAGCGATAAACCACGCGAGTATTGTGGCATTTTTGGCGTTTTTGATCATAAAGACGCGGCACTTTTAACCTACTATGGGTTACATTCCCTTCAACATAGGGGGCAGGAATCTGCAGGTATTGTTACCTCACATTATGATGAGACAAAAAAACGACCTGTAATGCCAATGTACAAGGATTTTGGATTGGTACTAAGTGTTTTTGATAAACCCAAAATCATAAATAAGATATTAAAAGGGAGATCTGCCATAGGTCATAATAGATATTCCACTTCAGGATCTTCTAAAAACCCAGCCAATATTCAGCCTTTTAGAGTGCATTATAGAAGTGGAAATATTGCGATAGGTCATAATGGAAACTTGTCAAATGCTAAACAAATACGTGAGAGATTTAGAGACGAAGGAGTAATCTTTCAAAGTACATCTGATACAGAATTAATACTTCACCTGATTGCACAAAGTGAGTTCGAAGATCAAATGGATCAGATTATGGATGCTCTCAAGCAAATTGAAGGGGCGTACTGTTTGGTCATGCTTACAGATGATAAGTTAATCGCTGTTAGAGATCCAAATGGCTTCAGGCCACTTGCACTAGGTAAGATTGATGGGAAGTTTTGTGTGGCAAGTGAAACATGCGCATTCGATATAAATAACGCAGAATATATACGAGATGTAGAACCTGGTGAAGTGATTGTAATTGATAAAGAAGCCACTGAAGCAGGTGAGCCTAAGTCTTATTTCATTGAGCCAGAAATTGGTACAAGTACTAGTCAATGTATTTTTGAATATGTTTATTTTTCCAGACCTGATAGTATGATTTTTGGAGAAATGGTTGATAAAATACGTCGTAATCTTGGTAAAGCTCTCGCAAAAGAACATCCAGTTAATGAGGTTGTTATCCAAAATCAAGGCGATAGAAAACCTGTAATCATTTCAGTACCTGATTCCAGTAATACAGCCGCTTTAGGATATGCTAGTGAAAATCAAAAATTAGGGCACGATTGTAAGTATGATATCGGCCTAATAAGAAACCATTACGTTGGAAGGACTTTTATTTCTCCAGGTCAAAAATCTAGAGAACAAAAAGTTCGTACTAAATTTAATCCAGTTCGTGGAGTAATTGAAGGAAGAAGTGTAATTATTGTTGATGATTCAATTGTAAGAGGGACTACATCTAAGCTTTTAGTTGATATGATTAGAGCATGTAACCCAACTGAGATTCACTTTATAGTAAGTTCTCCTCCGATAATAAGTCCATGTTATTATGGTATGGATTTCCCAACTCCAGAGGAGTTAATTGCTAATAAATTTGATCGTGATATTGATAGAATGGCAAAAGAAATTGGGGTGGATAGCTTAAGATATTTGTCTCCGGATGGATTAGTAAATGCAGTAAAAGAAGCCAATCCGTCAAAACATGATTATTGTACTGCTTGCTTTACGGGAAAGTATCCAGTTCCAGTTAATTTTGGTGTTGAAAAAGAAGAAAACGAACTCATTTAATGTATAATAACCCAGCAACCTTTGTTACAAGTGCGCCAAGATTAGAAGCTTGTCCACCAGAATCACTACCAGAAATTTGTTTTGCTGGGAGGTCAAATGTGGGTAAGTCATCACTAATTAATGGGTTACTTAATCGTAAAAAGCTTGCAAGAACATCTAATGTTCCTGGAAAAACTCAGCAGATGAATTATTACCAAATTGGTGATGCATGCTTTTTTGTGGATTTACCTGGGTATGGATATGCAAAAGTTCCTATTAAAGAACGGAATAGATGGGGAAGAAATATCAGAGAATACCTTCTGAATAGAAAAGCATTAAAATTAATTGTTCATTTAGTGGATGTTCGGCATAAACCAACAACATTAGATGAAGATTTTATTTTCTGGATGGCTTCAAATCAAATGCCATTTTGTGTATTGCTTTCGAAAGCGGATAAAATTTCTAAGAATAAGGTTGCATCTGCAAAAGCAGATATAAAGAAAATATTAGCTGAAATGAATATCGTTGTTCCAATTTTAGCGTATTCATCAGAAAGCAAAGAAGGGATCAAAGAAATTCAAGATCTCTTGAAAGAATTTGTAGAAGAATAACTACTAAAACTCACTCAATCACTCACTTATTATGTCATTTAAAGTTTTGTTATTAGATGGTGTTGATCCAATTTGTGGAGACATCTTTAAAGCACGTGGAATTCAAGCCGACCAACCTGGGAAACTCACTCAAGAAGAGTTATTCTCCAGAATTGCAGAATATGATGGAATGGTTGTTCGTAGTGCAACTACTGTAACTCCAGAACTACTAGAAAAAGCAACCAATATGAAAGTTATTGGTCGTGCAGGAGTAGGTGTTGATAATATCGACATTCCGTCTTCAACAGCAAAAGGGGTATTAGTAATGAATACTCCTGATGGTAATACAATATCAACAGCGGAGCATACTTGTGGAATGCTTATTGCTCTTTCTAGAAATATCCCAACATCTGTTGCAACTGTTAAAGGAGGTGGATGGGATCGTAAAGCATACATGGGAACTGAAGTACATGGCAAATTTTTAGGTATTGTAGGACTTGGAAAAATTGGTTCTGAGGTTGCTAAGCGAATGATTGCATTTGGAATGGAAGTTCAAGCTTTCGATCCTTTTTCAACAGAAGAGCATGCACAATCTCTGGGTGTAAAACTAGTAGAGTTAGATGAATTACTTGGGAGTTCAGATTATTTAACTGTTCATACTCCATTGACGGAGAAGACCAAAGGAATGGTTTCTCTTAAGAATGCTGATAAATTGAAAAAAGGAATTAGGCTTGTTAATTGTGCTCGTGGTGGTATTTATGAGGAAATGGATCTGCCAAAGCTGATAGATGATGGTATAGTTGGTGGTGTTGCTCTAGATGTTTACAGTATAGAACCTCCATCAGAAGATCTTTATAAAGTTTTGGCACACCCTGGTATTATCTGTACGCCTCACTTAGGGGCTTCAACGGAAGAGGCTCAAGAAAAAGTAGCTGAACAAATTGCGGCACAAATGGCTGATGCTTTAGAAAATAAAAATTATAAAGGTAGCTTGAATGGGAAGTCAATTTCACTACTAACAAATAAAGAAGTACAGCCATACTTACAGCTAGCTGAAAAACTTGGAAGAATGATTATCCAACTTTCACCAGATCATGCAAATAATTTTGAGTTCGAATATGCTGGCGACTCAGCTAAATATGCAGATGTCTTAACAGATGGTATTCTGAAAGGAATGCTTTCAGAATATGTTGATGACCCAATTAACTTAATTAATGCTAGAGTTTACGCTGATAAGCGCGGATTCAATATTAAAGAAGTTACTTCTAATAAAACCAAAACCTACAGTGATTTAGTTACAATTAGATTGCCTAAAGGCGCCGATTATACCAGTATATCAGCCGCAATTTTTGGGGAGAATGACTACCGTATTGTTGAAATTGATAATTACGGATTAGAACTTCGTTTAGAAGGAGACATAATTTTATACAGAAACGTAGATAAGCCAGGTATGCTTGCATCAGTAAGTAGTGCCCTTGCGGAAAATGATATTAATATCGCAGCATTGAGTTTGGGCCGTTCCGAAAAAGGTTCCAACGCAATAACCGCTGTTTCTGTTGATAAGCAACTTGATGATTCCGAACGTTCTGAAATTACAGGATTAAAAGGGATTCAAAATATCCGCTATATCTCCCTTACATAGATTAAATATTGGCGATTGATTATTAATTATGATAGTCAATCGTCACTTTCTTCGAACTCACCAGAATCTAGTCGCTCGATTAATCGTTGTTCATTTACTCTTTTTAAATGGATAAGTTTTTCTTCGCTAAAAGAGGCAATAGTCATTTCTCTCTTCCCTAAAGCGCCAGGAGCTCTAGCAATTAACCATCCTGCTTTTGCCATAGCTGCTCTAGCTTTAGATGCAGCGCAATATGTTGATAAAATGGCATCTTCAGTACAAAAGGAAGCAAGTTTTTTGAAAGTATTTATACTCCAAAGCTCCTGATTCACTTCAGGTGAAAAGGCATCCTGAAGTATGAAGTTTACATTGTGATCAATAGCATCAATCTCCTCAAAAGTACAATAATAAAGATGTAGATGAACATTTCTGTTAGATAGCGGTTGAAAAGTGTTCTTTCCTGGCTGAATCTGCCGAAATATATTTGGAAGAATTTCACTCAGTTCTTGATGTTCTAAAAAATTGCTGAAATTAAATTTAGAAGCAGTTTCTTCATTAACAGGAAATGCTTCAACTGAATAAAAGTGAATAGGAAAACTTAGATTTTTAGAAATGTATTGATCAAAAAGAAGTAGAAAATTAAGCCCCGTACCAAATCCAATTTCAAAAATAGTTAATTCATCAGTGGTTGTGTCTAGAGCTCGTGTTAATCCCGAAGCATCAAAAAAGACATATTTACTTTCTGAAATCGCTCCATTAGGGTTGTGATAAAACTGACCAAATTGATTCGAATAAAGAGTAGAAGAGCCATCTTTTGAAAAATGATGTTCCGCAGTATTACTCATTTCCAGTAATGATCACTTTCCCATATTTGGTATATGCAATAATTTCTGGTCCGCCATTATTTAACTTTCCAGCTGCTTTATTCTTTGATTTACTTCCATCAAATGCTGAAAAAGAGAAGCCATTTAAGTCAACCGAGTTACTTGCTTCAATTTCGATTTCGGCATTAGAGTTTGTTGGAATAAAAATTTGAATATTTCCAGCTGAAGTTTCAGCAGTAATATCATCTGATAACTTATTTAAAGCGATCAAAATATTTCCACCTTGAGTAGAAGAAATTATTTCACCAGTTACATCTTTGATATCAATATTCCCACCTTTTGTATCTAATGTTGCATCGCCATCGCATTTGTTTAGAGTTAGATGCCCTCCAACTGATTTCATAGTAATATCACCAGAAACTTCAACAGCTGTTACATGCCCTCCTCCTGAAACTGCTATAATATCACCTGTAACACGATTCAGTTTTATATGACCACCGCCAGTCTCATAAACTTGATCGCCATTGATATTAGTAACCTCAATATGTCCAGCTTTTGTAAAAGTGCTGAGTTCCATATTCGCAGGAACATATAATGTAGATTGAAGCTGAATATTTAAATCATCTGATGAGTTCTCATCAGTTTCTAGCGAAAAAATAGCTCTGTCATTTTCTAAATTTGAAATAGTTCTAATTTTTGAGGCTAAGTCTTCTTTTGAAGATATTTGCCCAGATGCCTGTACAGTAAATCGGGCGTTATTATCGTTAGTCCCTATTATTGTGATCGAACCACCTGGAAGTGAGATGGATGCCTCTGATATATCAGACGCTTCAAATTCACTTATGAAAGTATACACACCTGGTGAAGTTTCTCCCCAAGCATCTAGTTTTAGATTGTCGAAATCTCGGTTTACTATAATAAGTTGGTCATCACTATCAAAATTGATATTGATATCACTATTTGAAAGCTCCTTAAGTACATTATCGATCTCAGTAAGAAATTCGTCACGAGCCTCAGATGGTATAAGGTGCGCTAATGATTTGAGTTTTCTAAGGCCCTCTGCTTGATCTACATCCTCTGTAGATTCTAATTCTTCAAGAACTGCTAATTCCTTTAGACTTTCAATATCAATAACGTGTACTGGAGATGGAGTAGTTGGTGGAGTAGGAGCATTTGGTTCATTGTTAGCTGTTGGTCCTTCATTATACTCACCTGATGGTTTTCCAAGTAAATAGAGAGCAATAGCAACAAAAATTAAACCAGATAAAATTATTTCCCAGGATAGTCTTTTCATATATAATTTCTAGAATTTGCAGACGACAATAACAAATTACGTATTTCTGATTGCTAAGTTACACAATAGAAAATTAAGCCGTATTATCTTGCAAAGGTTGATTTAAATTTGAAAACAATGTCTTTGCACTCAAAAATTTTAGAACTGGCTGATAAATATCAGCCTGAAATGGTAGCTAACCGTAGATATCTGCATCAATTTCCTGAGGTAAGTTATAAGGAATATGAAACTACAAAGTTCATAAAATCTAAACTTGATGAATTAGGAATTCCCCATGAAAGTCCCCTTGAAACTGGTTGTGTAGGTATTCTTGAAGGTGGGAAAAAATCGGATAGAGTAATCGCTCTTCGAGCAGATATTGATGCATTAGCAATGGATGAGGAAGGTGATTTTAAAAAAGAGTTTTTCTCACAAAATCCTGGAGCTGCTCACTGTTGTGGCCATGATGCTCACACTTCAAATTTGCTAGGCGTAGCAAAAATCTTGGTAGACCTAAGAGATGAAATTGAAGGGACTGTTTTACTAGTGTTTCAGCCTGGTGAAGAAAAACTTCCTGGTGGTGGAAAGCTTCTTTGTGATACTGGCTTTCTACAATCCAAAAAAGTAAATGCAATTTATGGCCTCCATACTTCACCAACGCACCTTCCAGGGACTATAGCTACAAAAGAAGGCCCTTTGATGGGGAGTCCTGATGAGTTTGAAATCGAGATTATTGGAAAAGGTGGTCATGCCGCAAGGGCTCATGAAGCAATTGACCCCGTAGTTTTAGCTGCACAATTTATCAATGCTGCCCAAACCATAGTAAGTAGGAGTGTTGATCCTACAGAGCCAGCTGTAGTTACAGTTGGACGTATTGAAGGAGGTACTGCCCATAATGTAATACCTGATAAGATAAAGCTCTGGGGAACTGTTAGAACGTTAAATAGAGAAACAGCAAATCTTATTGAAAGTAGATTAGAAGCACTACTAAAAGGAATTACAGAGGGCTCAGGTGGAACCTATTCTTTTCATTTTAATAAAGGATATCCAGCAGTTACAAATACTCCCAAAGAAACTGAGAATGTAATTTCAACCATGAAAGAGTTATTCGGAGAAGAATCAGCAATTGTAATGGAAAGACCTGTTATGGCAGGCGAAGATTTTTCATTTTATCAGGAGCATTTTCCAGGTGCTTTTTTCTTTGTTGGAAGTGGAAGTATCGAAACTGAATCTACACATGTTTGGCATCATCCAAAATACAATGTTGATGACCGATTTTTCCAAACAGCAGCTCCATTAATGGTTTCTTTAGTACTAAACGATTAATGGTTTAATATGCCTTTACAATCGTATTGGGAAAATGTTCTTCACGAAACCATCTACGATCTAATTGTAGTTGGTGCTGGATTAACTGGACAATCAACTGCTTATTTTTTCAAAAAAGAATACCCAAAAGCTAAAATATTAGTAATTGATAGAGGGTTCTTTCCAATTGGTGCAAGTACCAGAAATGCAGGTTTTGCTTGTATTGGCACCATCGGTGAACATCTTGCTGATTTAGAGATTGATAGTGAAGAATTATTAAAGAACCGGATATCAAATAGATACGAAGGTCTAAACTTACTTAGAGAGACTCTTGGTGATCAAGCAATTGAGTTCGAACAAACTGGTGGCTGGGAGATATTCAAAGATTTAAATGAGTTTAATAAATCTCGAGACGAGATAGATAGATTTAATCAGTGGATGAAAGAAATAACCGGAGATGAAAACTGGTATGAGGTAAGAACATATTTAGGAAGTCCAGCCATCTTCAATAGAATGGAAGGGATGCTTCATCCTGGTAAGATGATAAAACGCCTATATGAATTAAATATTGGATTGGGTGTTGAGTATAGGCTTAATACTTACATAAAAGAAGCCAGTACTCAAGACATGGTAGTTAGGACAGAAGGGGGAATTAGTATAAAAGCGGATCGAATTGTTTTTGCTACGAATGCATTCACCTCAACACTTTTGCCAAAAAAAACAATTAAACCAGGGCGAGGCTACGTCTTAGTAACCAATGAAATAAATGATTTAGCTTGGAAAGGAACCTTCCATTATGATAAAGGCTATGTATATTTTCGAAATTTAGGAGATAATCGAATATTACTTGGTGGAGGTAGAAATGTTGACCTTGAATCGGAAGAAACATCTGAGTTTGGAGTAAATGATTCAATTAAAAACTATCTAATTGAGTTCGCAAATAAAAAACTAAACCTGCCAAAAAATTGGCAAATAGATCAGGAATGGTCAGGTATTATGGGATTTACAGAATCAAAATCTCCAATGGTTGAAAAAGTATCTGAGAACTGTTTAGTAGCAGCAGGGTTAAGTGGTATGGGTGTTGCACTTGGTATGAAATTAGGGAAAGAAGCTGTTAGACACCTTTAAACTCTTTATATAATTCCATCAACTCACTCATCATCATGGCTGTAGCTCCCCACAGCGGTACATGATGTACATCAAAAAAAGGAACATTATAGGTAGTATTTCTCAAATCCCATTCTTCTCTAATATGATTTTCTGATTCTAAAAGTTCTGAAAATTTAACAGTAAATATTTCAGCCACTTCATTAGGATTAGGACTGAATTCTTGCTCCTCTTTTATGAAGCCTACAATAGGTGTTACCATATTATTCGAATGATTAACATAAAGTGGTGAAAGAGAACCGACTACAACTACATTCGATTCCTTCAATCCTATTTCTTCTCGAGATTCTCTTAAAGCTGTTTCTTCAATCGATTCATCACCTTCTCTTCCCCCACCTGGAAAACTTAGTTGACCACCATGCTTTATTCCAGTAGTTCGCAGTGTTAAAATTATTTCTAGCTCATCCTTCCAAGTTATAATGGGAGCTAGAACACTACTGTTTCGAAAATCATCTTTCTCTGGAAGGTGAGGCTTAAACTCTTTTCCGATTTCTGAACTAGGTCGTGGTCGCATTAAATTTTGCGCGTGTGCTCCTGGTAATGATTGAGCCAATCGTTGTTTTAAAAAATCTTGAAATACCGACATAGTTTTTAATATAAACCAACTTTGAAACATCTAAAAGAACACCCTTTAGTTTTTAAAGAAGCTGGAGTGTCCGTACTTTATGATCTTAAATAAATTCTTGAAAACCAGTTGGAAGTCTATAGTTAATGAAAAAATATAACGTATATGGTATCGGAAATGCCTTAGTTGATCTGGAATTTAAAATTTCGGAAAAATTCATCAATGAACATGAAATTGAAAAAGGTCTAATGACTTTAGTAGATGAAGCTAAACAAACTCAACTAATAAAAGCCATTAATCATGATGATGCTGTTCGTAAGTCGGGCGGTTCGGCCGCAAATACGGTAATTTCTGTAAGTCAATTTGGTGGAAAAGCATTTTACTCTTGTAAAGTAGCATCGGATGAATTTGGTGATTTTTATCTCCACGATATGGATGAAGCAGGAGTTAAAACAAATTTAGATGGAGTTGAGAGAGAACAAGGTAATACCGGAAAGTGCCTTGTTATGATTACTGATGACGCTGATCGTACTATGAATACTTTTTTAGGAATTACTACCGATCTTTCAGTAAATGAAGTGGATGAAGCTGCTATTAAAGACTCAGAATATGTCTATTTAGAAGGTTATTTAGTTGCTTCTCCAACTGCTTTAGAAGCAATGAAGCTCACAAAGAAAATAGCAGAAGATAACGGTGTGAAAACATCAATCACTCTATCTGATCCTTCGATTGTGGGATTTTTTAAAACTCAATTCCAAGATGTAATAGGAGCTTCTGTTGATCTTCTTTTTTGTAATGAAGAAGAGGCTATATCGTTCACAGGTAAATCTGATTTATTGGAAGCTAGAGAAGCACTAAAAAAGGATGCAAAACGATTTGTTATAACACAAGGATCAAATGGAGCTATGATTTTTGATGGAGATACCTTCATTGATATTGAACCATATGAAACAAAAGCTGTAGATACTAATGGGGCAGGAGATATGTTTGCTGGAGCTTTTTTATACGGGCTGACCCATGGATTAGGTTATGCTGGCTCAGGTAAGCTGGCAAGCCTTGCATCCTCAAAAGTTGTTTCCCAATATGGCCCAAGGTTAAAATGGCATGAAGTTCAAGAAATTCTAAACCAACTTAAATAATGGGTTACATTGAAATTCTTGGTTGGACTGGATTTTCTGTTCTGATAATGGCTTGGATCCCTCAAACCTTTGACACAATAAAGGCGGGTAGAACAGATATGAATCTTGCTTTTATACTGATGTATGTGATCTCAAGTCTATTATTAACTATTTATTCTATTCTTGAAAACGATCCAGTTTTCATAGCCTTAAATGCGTTACTTACTATTGGAAGTGGAATAAACCTATTCTATAAACTTTTTCCTCGTAAATCTGATGGATAAACTAGTACTTGCCTCAAGAAATAAAAATAAAATAGAAGAAATGAAGGCTTTAGTATCCGACTTAGGAATCGAAGTCTTTTCCGCACTTGATTTTCCTAAATTGGAAGAAGTTGAAGAAGATTTACCAACACTTGAAGGTAATGCACTAAAGAAAGCGAGATATGTACACGAAAAAACAGGATTAGCGGCGCTTTCTGATGACACCGGACTTGAAGTGAATGTTTTAAATGGTGCTCCCGGTGTTTACTCCGCAAGATATGCCGGTGAAAATGTTAGTTATCAGGACAACGTACATAAACTTTTAAATGAGATGGCTGGAGAAAAGAATAGAATAGCCCAATTTCGAACAGTAGTTGCTCTTGTAACCAATGAAAATGAGTATACCTTTGAAGGGATTTGTGAAGGTGAGATTATTGAAAATCAAAGAGGGGATAAAGGTTTTGGCTATGATCCGGTATTTTTGCCTTCAGGATATGATAAAACCTTTGCAGAATTAGATTCTTCAATAAAGAATGTGATAAGCCATCGAGGCAAAGCAGTTCAGAAATTTATATCATTTTTAACAAGCTAATTCCACAATGGGCTTCGGAATCATCGATTATACTGTTCTTGCCGTCTATTTAATTGGTGTAGCCATTTTTGGTCTAAAAGTCTCAGGAATACAAACTTCTACTAAAGATTATTTCCTTGGTGGAGAAGGGATTCCTTGGTGGGCAGTTCTATTTTCTGTTGTTGCCACTGAAACAAGTACGCTCACTTTTATAAGTATTCCTGCTGTAGCTTATGGAGGTAATCTTACCTTTCTTCAAATTACTTTAGGGTATATAGTTGGTCGAATATTTGTAGCAATGTACTTTCTACCCAAATACTATGATGGAGAAATGTTTACAGCCTATCAATTTTTGGAGAAGCGGTTTGGAGCATCCATGAGGAATGCGACAAGTACCACATTTATGGTCACTAGATTGCTAGCTGATGGTGTTCGTCTATTTGCTACTGCAATACCGCTAGCAATTATTCTTCGCTTAGGTGGAGCTTTTATAGGCTGGGAAGATTTAGAGCTTTATTTATTTTCGATTTCTGTGATTTCAGCAATTACACTTATGTATACATTTTTTGGTGGGATTAAAGCTGTCGTATGGATGGATGTAGTACAACTTGGAGTATATCTAGGTGGCGCACTTTTAGCTATGTTTATTCTTTTAAATAAGATACCTGATGGATGGAGTGGAGTTATAGCTTTTATTGAGCCAGATAATAAATTTCAGATATTTAGATCTGGATTTGATCTAAATTTTAAAGACTTCATTGCACAACCCTATACTTTTTTTACAGCATTAATTGGAGGGGCTGTATTTTCACTCGCTTCTCATGGAACTGATCAATTATTGGTTCAAAGATTACTAGCCACAGGTGACTTAAAATCCGGTCAAAAAGCTCTAGCATGGAGTGGTGTGGTTGTAACATTTCAGTTTGGACTTTTTCTGATTGTAGGCTTGATGTTATATACTTTTTATGAAGGTGTAAATCCTAGTAGTTTGGGCTTAGCAACAACCGATGAGATTTTCGCAAAATTTATTGTAGAACAATTACCAGCAGGTTTATCAGGATTAATTGTCGCCTCTCTCTTTGCTGCTGCAATGAGTAGTTTAAGTTCTTCACTAAATTCACTTGCCTCAGCAACCACCTACGATTTATATAAACCTTACTTTGGAAAAAGTAATACAGAACTAGACGATTTAAAGGCATCAAAAGTAATCACATTAATTTGGGGAGTAATTCTAACGGGTTCTGCGTTTTTATTTGCAATTCTACAGTTACAAGGAGGAGAAAGACCAACCGTTGTTGAACTTGGTTTAGGTATAGCATCTTATACATATGGAGGGCTACTTGGAGCATTTTTATTAGGAATCTTTTTTGAAAAAGTAGCAAAGAACGATGCTCTACTAGGTTTTTTTAGTGGATTAATCGTGTTACTATTTTTAGTAAAGGGTCCAGTTCAAAATATTCTACCGGGAGAAGGGCTTGTTATAGCTTGGCCACTATATACTCTAGTTGGCAGTATAGTAGTTATTTTTGTGGGTGTAATTAGCTCGAAAGTAAACTCAAAAAGATCAATCTAGAATAGTATCATTATTTTCGCCAGAATTAACAGCGTCTATAAAGTCTCTTAGACCATCCAGATTTTTAATATCTACATGGTATTCTACAAAATTATATAAATCGGTAAGGGTTTCTTTTAGTTCAAAATCATTAGTAGAGGTGTCTAATGCGAGTAAAATCTCAACATTATCGAAGTCTTGTTTAATTAGACCAAATTTATACTCGAACCCTCCATTTACATCAATTCTTTGAAGACTAAGAACTAAATCTTCTAAATCATGATTTATAGTTTTGAAAATATAACTATTTGGCTTATTTCTAATCCAAACAATTTTTTCAGTCAATGTAGCAGCTTTTACATCTTGTACAGCGGCTAAATAATCGTCGATTGCCTTCATGTATGTAACCCAGAAATATTTTCTCTTAACGAATTCAAAAGATTAGGCTCAATAACTTATAAGCCTATGTATATTTAATTATTAGACGAAACGGAAAGAATTAACGAAATATTATTAATTATGTCCAACAAAGAATTAATAGAAAATTTATACACTTCTTTTTCAAGAAGAGACTATTCGGGTATGGCAGAATGTTATCATAAAGAAGTCTTTTTTCGTGATGAAGCTTTCGAACTTAATGGAAAAGAAGTATCTGCAATGTGGCATATGCTATGTTTAAGGGGGAAAGATCTAGAAATTGAGTTTTCTGATGTTGTTGAAAATGACGGCATTGTTACAGCTAAATGGGAAGCTAAATACACGTTTTCGGCTACTAAAAGAAAGGTGCACAATAAGATAGATGCTCGATTCAAATTCAAAGATGGGAAGATAATTGAGCATATCGATCATTTTAACTTTTGGAAATGGTCAGGTCAAGCTTTAGGTGTAACAGGGTATTTACTAGGTTGGTCAACATTCTTAAAAAAGAAGGTTCGAGATCAAGCAGGTAATTCATTAAATGCGTTTATTTCTACACATGATGAATACAAATAATAAATGAAGTCATTTGATTTCTCTCTATAAATTATGAGACAGAAACTCCTAAGTGAAGGCGCAAAAGAGCTAAGCTATGAAATTCGTGAAATTGTAAAAAAGGCAAAAATTCTACAAAATGAAGGTTTAGAAATATCTTGGGAAAATATTGGAGATCCAATTCAGAAGAACGCTAAAATTCCTGATTGGATGAAAGATATTGTTATTGAGCTTTCGCGTGATGATCGTACTTATGGATATTGTGATTCTAAAGGAGAGCTAGAAACTCGAGAATTTCTAGCTGAAAGAACAAACAAATTAGGTGGTGTCAAAGTTAGTGCTCAAGATATTTTATTTTTTAACGGATTGGGTGATGCAATAGCAACTTTATATCACTATTTAGCGCCTACAACTCGTGTAATAGGTCCATCACCTGCATATTCAACGCATTCATCAGCAGAAGCTGCTCATGCAAATCATCATCCTTTAACCTACCAGTTGGATCCTGAAAATCACTGGTTTCCTGATATGGAGGATTTAAGAAATAAGGTTAAATACAATCCTAACATTGTAGCTGTATTACTTATTAATCCAGACAATCCAACTGGAATGGTATATCCAAAAGAAATTCTAAGAGAAATAGTTGAGTTAGCAAAAGAATACAATCTATTTCTTATTTCAGATGAAATTTATAATCAAATCACATACAACGGAGCAAGAGCATATGCTCTTGCAGAAGTGATTGATGATGTTCCTGGAATAGCCATGAAGGGAATTTCAAAAGAATTGCCATGGCCTGGAGCTCGATGTGGATGGATAGAATATTATAATAGAGGTGAAGATGATGAGTTTAATCGACTTTGCAAGACCTTAGATGACGCAAAGATGATTGAAGTTTGCTCAACAACATTGCCACAGCTTGCAATCCCTAAGATTTTGGGAGATGAGCGATATAAAGCATATCGAACTGACTTAAATGACAAGATTGGAAGACGAAGTAAATTCATTTCTGAAACTTTACAAGAGATACCAGAGCTTACATTTAATCCAACAAATGGTGCCTTTTATAATACTATTGTTTTTAAGCAAGGAACACTTAGGAGCACACAAACACTTAATATTGAAAACCCAAAAGTAAAGGAATTAGTAGATGAATGGGTTGATAATGTTTCTTTAGATACTCGTTTTGTTTACTACCTATTAGGAGCAACTGGTATCTGTGTAGTTCCAATATCTTCTTTTTGTTCTGATTTACTTGGTTTTAGAATTACTCTATTAGAAGAAGATGAAGAGTTGCTCAAAAAAACATTTACTACTCTTAGAGATTCAATTAGATTTTACTTAGACTCTTAACTCAAAATGGACAAAGTGACACACGGCACACATAATGCTTTAGAAGATTCAAGAAATGGAGATATACTCATTTCAATTAATGGCGAATTATTTCATAGAAATGAAGCCAAGATTTCAGTGTTCGATAGCGGTTATCTTGTAGGTGATGGCGTTTGGGAAGGACTTCGACTTCACAATGGAGTGTTAGTTTTTCTAGATGAACATTTTGATCGTCTTTGGCAAGGAGCTAAAACAATTGGAATGAATCTGCCATTTGGTAGAATTGAGTTAAAGGAATCAATTTTTAAAGTTATTGATGCCAATAACATGCAGGATGGTGTCCATGTACGAGTAATGATAACTCGAGGTATAAAGAAAACACCTAGTCAAGATCCCAGACTTACTATTTCTGGACCAAATGTTGTAATTATTGCAGAGCATAAAAAAGCGAATCCAGAAAGTACGAATAAAGGTGTTACGCTTTTCACTAGCACCATACGACGTGGTTCCCCTGATTACCTTGATCCTCGATTGAATTGCCATAGTAAACTTCATGAAGTGCAGGCGCTCATCCAAGCTATAGAAGCAGGTGCCGATGAAGCGTTAATGCTAGATATTAATGGTTTTGTTAGTACCTGTAATGCCACTAATTTTTTTATAATTAAGAACGGTGAAGTTTGGACTTCTACAGGTCAGTATTGCATGAATGGTATTACAAGAGCCAAAGTAATTGAAGTGTGTGAAAAGAATGAAATTCCTTGTTATCAAAAGAATTTCTCACTTTTTGATGTTTATGGAGCTGATGAAGCTTTTGTAACGGGAAGTTTTGGAGGCTTAACACCTGTAACTAAAATAGATGGAAGGATGATTTCAGCATCAGTTCCAGGAGAAATGACTAAAAAGCTCCAAAGCCTATATAAAGGATTGATTGAGGATGCAATTAAAAATTAAATACTTCTAGAAGTGGTAACAAAACGAATCTGCATTTGGAGTGGTCCTAGAAATATCTCCACTGCGTTGATGTATTCCTTTGCACAACGTATAGACACAACGGTAATAGATGAGCCTCTTTACGCTCATTATTTGACCCATACAAATGCGAGTGAATATCATCCTGGTGCAGAAGAAGTGATAGCTGATCAAGAGAATGATGGACGGAAAGTAATTGAGAAAATTATATTTGGTGAGTATAAAACACCATTCGTCTTTTTTAAGCACATGACTCATCACTTGGTAGATCTTGATTGGAGCTTCATGAAAGAAACTATTAATATTATTTTAACTCGTGATCCCAACGATATGTTAAGATCGATCGTGAATCAAATTCCAAATCCTTCTATTAGAGATGTAGGGTATCAAGCACATTTAGAGTTGATGGAATACCTAATAAGTATAGGACAAAACCCAATTGTAATAGATTCGAAAGAAGTACTTATTGATCCAAGAAAAAAATTAACAGAAATCTGTCAGCATATTGGAATTCCTTTTAATGAAGCTATGCTAAGCTGGGATACCGGCGCTAGACCGGAAGATGGTATTTGGGCAAAACATTGGTATCACAATGTACATACATCAACAGGCTTTCAACCTTATAAACCTAAGACAGAACCTTTTCCGGATCATTTGAAGGGTTTATTAGAAGAATGTGAAGAACTTTATATCCAGTTAATCAGATACTAACATGATGTAAAAATGCTTTAGCACATTTAGTATTAGAGCATTAAATAAAAAGAGATTCAGAAATTTATCTTAACGAATTATTGTCTCAGTTCTCTTAGGTCCAGTAGAAATAATAGTAAACTTAACCCCAATATAATCTTCCACAAATTCGATATATGTCTTCGCGGTTTCAGGTAATTCATCCCAAGATGTCATTCCTGAAATATCTTTATCCCAGCCAGGAAGCGTGGTGTAAACAGGCTCAATACGTTCAACTTCATCCAAGCATAGTGGGAAAATTTTAGTTTCTTCACCATCAATAATGTAACTGGTACAAACTTTGATTTCTTCAAAACCGTCCATTACATCCATTTTGGTAAGAGTAAGTTCATTCATGCCATTTATACGAACAGCATATTTTAATGCAACTAAATCTAACCATCCACAACGTCTTGGTCGACCAGTGGTAGCACCGAATTCATGACCTTTTTTACGAAGTTCTTCTCCAGTTTCATCTAATAATTCGGATGGGAATGGTCCATTACCTACACGAGTACAATAAGCTTTTGTAATGCCCATTACGTGCGTAATAGCTGTTGGAGGAACTCCTGTTCCGGTACATGCTCCACCTGCAGTTGGTGAAGAAGATGTGACATAAGGATATGTCCCATGATCTACATCGAGCAAGCAACCTTGAGCACCTTCTAAAAGAATATCTTCCCCGGCTTCGATAGCTTCATGTAAGATATTTGAAGTATTACAGATATAAGGACTTAGAATCTGGATTGAATCTTCCAATTCGGCCATTAAATCATCGGTATTAAGCGTTGGCTCTTTATATAGGTTTTCTAGTGCGTAATTAATGTCTTGGATATTCTGCGAGATTTTGTTTCGGAGAACATCTCTATCCAATAGGTCAACCATTCGAATTCCAATTCGAGCTACTTTACTTACGTAAGCAGGACCTATTCCACGACCAGTTGTACCAATGGCGTCTCCACCACGTCGCCTTTCTTTAAGTTGATCAAGGATTTTATGATATGGAAGAATAACATGAGCTGTTTGGCTAACAAAAAATCGGTTATCGAGTGAGAAACCCATTTTTTTGACACCATCAATTTCTTTGACAAGAGCAATTGGGTCAATTACAACTCCATTACCAATTATACATTTTGCATCCCCATTAAAAATTCCTGATGGTACAAGATGAAGTACTACTACTTTATCGTCGAATTTGAGTGTATGTCCTGCATTTGCTCCACCTTGGAAACGAGCAACAAATTTAGTTTTGTCACTGAGCAGGTCAACAATTTTTCCTTTTCCTTCATCACCCCATTGGGCGCCAATTACAACACGAACAGACATAGTAAAAGCTTTTTGCAATAAAAAAGGGGTGTAGTAATGTACACCCCTTTTAAGTTCTATTTAATGAGTGTGTTAGTTTTCATCGAAAGAAGCAACAGCTTCATCAACCGAATGGAAGTGTTTGAATACTGTGATCAGTTTTGTAACAACTAACAGACTTTGAATTTTATCGGTAGCATTAGCAATGCGTAAATCACCACCTGATTTTCTCATGGTTGTGAGAGCACCAATAAGCATACCTAATCCAGATGAGTTCATGAATTTTACCTTTCCTAGATTAACCACAATATTGGTTTTACTAGCGTCGATAAGTTCATGAAGTTTTTCATTTAGGCTAACCGCATCAGGTCCACCCATTACATTACCTTTAAATTCGATAACTACGCAACCGTACTGTTCTTTTGTATTAAAGCTCATAAGTTCCTCTTTAAATTTCTTATTTAGTTTTTCTGGTACGCTTGTCGAGTTCCAGTACCAATGGACTCGCTACGAATAAAGAGCTGTACGTACCAAGAACCACTCCTATGATAAGTGCAAAAGATAAACCTTTCAACACTTCCCCACCGAAAATAAACAGCACAAGCACCACAAACAAGGTTGTTACTGAAGTAATTACAGTTCGGCTTAATGTATCATTAAGACTTTTATTAATCATTGGTAAATATTCCATTCCTTTGTGAACAACGCTATTTTCACGGATACGGTCAAATACTACCACTGTATCATTCAATGAATACCCTACAATAGTAAGGAATGCAGCGATAATATTTTGATCAATTAATAAACTAAATGAAACAACATCGCTTAAAATAGTGAAGATCCCGAGAGTGATAACCACATCATGTAGAAGTGCAGCAACAGCTCCCATTGAGAACGTCCAGTTACGGAAACGTATCAAAATGTAGATGAAGATGATCACTATTGCATAGATTACAGCTTGCATCGCACTTGATTTTAATTCCTCCCCAAAACGTGGACTAATATAGTTACCAGACTCCGATTCATAGGCGATATCTGGCATTTGTTGATCGAAAGTACTTTCGATTACCGTTTGGATTTCTTCTTTGGTAGCAGTTTTATCAGTACGAATAAGCACTTCTCTGTCAGTACCAAATCGCTTTACTTCAGGTGAAGTACCTAATGGCTGAGTAAGTAGTGTTCGTAATTCTACGGTATTTACAGGTTCTGAAAACATGTAAACAAATTCACTTCCACCTTTAAAGTCGATACCATATTGCAACCCTTTTGTGACAATCGTTCCTAATGAGCCAAAAAATAGAATCGCTGAAAATATGTAAGCGTATTTTCGATTACCGACAAAATCAATATTTGGAGTTTCAAACCATCTCATAATTTATTCCTTTTAAATATTTTTAATTTCTTTTTGAGATTATCCGAAGCTCACTGCATCGGCATTGTCTCGGGTTAAGTAATCGACAACAACACGGGTAATTACAATCGCACTAAAAAGCGAACATGCAATACCTGCAAGTAGTGTTACAGCGAAACCTTTAATCGGTCCTACACCAAAACTCATCAAAATTATTGCAACGAAACCTGTAGTTACGTTTGCGTCAATAATGGCACTCATTGCGTTAGAGTATCCAGCAGAAATAGCGGCTTTCATGGTTTTGCCAGAACGTTGTTCTTCTCTAATTCGATCAAAGATCAACACATTCGCATCCACAGCCATACCGATTGTAAGTACAATACCTGCAATTCCTGGTAGAGTAAGAGTGGCATTAAATCCAGCAAGTATCCCTAGTATGAATATGATGTTAAGAATAAGAGCTAAATCAGCTACACCACCACCGGTTCGATAATACACGATCATAAAAATAGCTACTATCCCAAGGCCAAATAATACCGAATTAAAACCCGCTTTAATGGAAGCTTCTCCAAGAGTAGCTCCTACTGTACGGCTTCCAATAATCTCAAGCGGAGCAGGAAGGGCACCGGAAAGTAGAATGTTTACTAAATCTTCTGCTTCTGCAACGTTATCAAGTCCTGTAATCGAAGAGCGACCACCATTAATTTTGCTGATAACATTTGGATAAGAAACTACAAATCCATCTAGAACAATTGCTACTGGTTTACCAATATTTGCACCAGTTATTCTGCCCCAAACTCGTGCTCCTTCAGCATTCATACCCATAGCAACTTCAGGGATATTAGTAGTAGGATCAAATTGAATACTAGCTTCCTCTATTACGTCTCCAGTAAGTTCAACATCAGTACTAACACCATAAAGTGCGAATTGCTCAACACCATCTGTAAAGCTAATAGGTCTAGAACCCCAAAGTATTGTAGTATTTCTAGGTAACATTCGCTGAACTTCCGGAGCTTTAAGTAAATTCATTACAGCTGAAGTATCTACTGTAGATGCATATCCAAAAACATAAGGACTTTGTTGCTGCACGAAGCCAAGTAAGTCAATAAGTTCATTAGTTTGAACTGGCTGGGAAAGACTATCAGAAGATGTATCTGGTTGTACATTATAGAATTCAATAGCACGTGTTCTATAATTTGAGAAGTCTTGCGCATCAGCACCAGTTCTGAATTCAAGTCGAGCAGTTCCTCTTAGGAGACCACGAACACGATCTTCATCATCTACGCCGGGAAGCTCTACGATAATACGATTACTTCCTTGTTTAAGGATAGATGGTTCAGTTACACCAAATCTATCTACACGAGTTCGTATAATTTCAATTGCTCTATCAAGAGCAGCATCACGTTGAGCTTTTAAATACACAACTACTTCTTCATTATTAGATCTTCGAGTGATGTTATCTGAATCACTTCTATAATATCTACTAAGTCGTGCATTTGCATCTCTCAATTCAAATGCTGCAACCATTTCATCTATGAAGTCAGTATCGTTTTCTGCGGCTGCTTGGCGAGCTTCTGCGACTATTTCATTTAGTAAGTTGTCACGATCTTCACCTGCTAATTCAAGAATAAGTTGAGGTGTACCAACTTCAAGAGTAACGTGCATTCCACCTTGGAGGTCAAGACCAAGTGAAAGAATGTTTTCACGTAGATTATTAAGCTTTTCCGCATTGTCAATATTATACTGAGCTTGCTCTGCTGGATTAAGCTGTTCAATTTGTTTTTGTTCTAAGTTCCAAATCACTGTTGGATACAAGTAATATAAGGTGAGTGCCAGAAAGGCGATTATCACACCAATTTTAAATCCGTTGCCTTGCATATGTGTTCAATTAAGAATTAAAAATTATAAAAATTAAGAAAAGGGATGAATGATATACTATCCCTGAAATTTTGAATGAATAGATTGTTTCATAGAACAATATTCTTTGAAACATTGATATTGTTATGGGGCACCTATAGCGGTACCACTCTTAAGTGGAGATAAGAAATGAGAGTTACTTCTGGTTAATTCATGAGAATTAATATCTGTTATTTGATCTACATCAAAATGTTGAGAAGTTTTGGTTATTGCTGTAGAATTGAACGGACTATCTGATGGAAGAATAGTTTGTGGCTTAATATTTTGAATAAACACTGCCTTACCCATTCCACTAGACGAATTTTGATAACTATTCCATTCAGTAAGTAATAACTGGTATAAATCTTCTTTAGATGAATCACTATCTCTTTCAGAAACTGGGAGTTCAAAATCATCAGAATGTGAAAGAACAAGCTCAGAAGCTTTTCTTATAATGGCATCAAGTTCGTCAGAACCCTTTGAAAGAGCTTCAATTTGGTCAATTACAGCACTATTCTGGGTTTTTAGATGAGATTCTAACCAGAATGCAAATGCATCTTGACTTGCCTTTTCTTCAATTGGTTTGGTAAAATGTAATACCATACCCAACATCAGTATAAAGAAGCTGGAAATTCGAGTAATATTTGATCTAAATATTTTCATCAAGACCATAAATATAGTCAAGTCTGCACCCAATTATCAATGGAAGGATTGTAAATGATTTTAGAATTTCACTACACCTTAACCTTACCTAATCTTTCAAATTCTTGATCTAAGAAAATTCCTGTGATCGAATCTTTGTTCTTAGCTAGTTGCATTGGAGTTCCTTGAGCAATAATCTTTCCGCCACCACGTCCTCCTTCAGGTCCAAGATCAATAATCCAATCTGCTGCCTTTATGAGATCTAAGTTATGTTCAATTACCATCACCGTGTTCCCTTTATCAACCAACTGCTGAATAACATTGATTAACATTCTTACATCTTGGAAATGAAGACCTGTTGTAGGCTCATCCATCACATAAAGAGTATCTCCGGTTCCTATTTTTGAAAGTTCCCGAGCTAGTT
The DNA here is from genome assembly GCA_965212165.1 of Balneolaceae bacterium. GTDB lineage: Bacteria > Bacteroidota > Rhodothermia > Balneolales > Balneolaceae > RHLJ01. The sequence goes on from OZ243096.1 coordinate 1,390,916, forward strand.
TTATTCGCTGTGCTTCTCCACCAGATAGAGTGGTACTTGATTGCCCAAGGGTTAGGTATCCAAGGCCAACTGATGTAAGAGTTTTTAATATTCTGGAAATGGTTGGTTGAGCATCAAAGAATTCTGCGGCATCACTGATAGGCATATTCAATACTTCAGAGATATTCTTTTTCTTGTAATATATTTCAAGCGTTTCTCTGTTATATCTCTTTGCATTACACGTCTCGCAGGTTACATAAACATCAGGTAGAAAATTCATTTCAATTTTACGAACGCCATCCCCTTGACAAGTTTCACATCGCCCACCTTTTACATTAAACGAAAATCGGCCTTGATCATAACCCCTAATCTTTGCTTCAGGGAGTTCTGAAAATAACCTTCTTATATGGTCAAAAACCTTTGTGTAAGTACCAGGATTAGAACGAGGAGTTCGACCTATGGGACTTTGATCTATGGAAATAATCTTATCTATATTATCTAGCCCATCAACTGTGTCATATGGTAGAGGGACACTTTTTGATTTATAAAAATGGTTTGAAAGAATAGGAACAAGTGTTTGATTAATTAGTGAACTCTTTCCGCTACCGCTAACTCCAGTAACAGAAATAAATTTCCCTAATGGAACGGTTAGGTCAACATTTTGAAGGTTATGACCACGAGCATTTTTAATTGTGATCTTTTTCTTATTTCCTTTTCTATAAATCTCAGGAAGCTCTATAACCTCTTCATCTCTAAGGAAACGGGCAGTCATTGAGTTTTTTACAAGTTCTTCAGGTTTACCTGATGATACAATATGTCCACCATGTACTCCAGCTCCTGGACCTAAATCAACAACATGATCGGCATGTTCTATTGTTTCTCTATCATGTTCAACTATAATAACGCTATTGCCTAAATCTCGTAACGTTTCAAGCGATTTAATTAATTTGATGTTATCTCGTTGATGAAGCCCAATACTAGGCTCATCCAAAATATAAAGAACACCTACTAATTGTGTCCCAATTTGAGTAGCGAGTCGAATTCTTTGAGCTTCTCCACCTGAAAGTGTCTGAGCCTCTCTGTCAAGATTTAAGTAGTTCAATCCTACATTGAGTAAGAAGTCTAGGCGATCACGAATTTCTTTTAGTACCTGATTACCAATAAGCTGTTGGCGTTCTGTAAGTTTAATTGAATATAGAGCATCCCTTAAACCCTGAATATCAAGTTTTACTAAATCATGGATGTTGTACGTATCAATTTTATAGGAAAGAGCTTCTTGATTAAGTCGTCCGCCACCACATTTAGGGCAAACAACTTTACTCATATATGCTTTTGCTTTATCTCGCTGTTTTGGGGACTTACTACTCTCATATTGTTCGATGATAGTGCGTCGGAGACCTTCGAATTTATGCTGATAAGTAACAGAGTTATCCTTAAAGTCGTAACTTACAGCAAATTTCTTTTCTCCAGAACCATGCATTAAAACTTCTTTTAGATCATCCGAATATTTTTTAAATGGAGAATCAAAATTGAGTTTATAGCTTTCAAGCACAGCTTTTAATTGCTTGAAAGCAAAAATGTCTCGAGGAGGACCTAGAAATCGAATACCACCATCATTTACACTTTGCGATTCATTCGGAACTAGTAAATCCCAACTCACATCATAAGTATATCCAAGGCCATCACATTCCTTACAGGCACCATAAGGGGAGTTGAATGAGAATAAGTTTGGTGCTGGGTCTTCGTAAGCAATACCGCTTTCAATATCGAAAAGCTTCTGTGAAAAAAGTCTGTCAATATACTCACCACCATCCTGTTGAACTGAAAGAACTACATTTCCATCAGCCATTTCAAGAGCTAAACGTATACTATCAGCAATACGTTTTTCGCTTTTTGGTGAGATAACGAATCGGTCGACTACGATTTCAATATTATGGGTTTTATAACGGTCAACCATTAATCCATCGGTAAGTTCAGTTAGTTCACCATCAATACGGGCACTAACAAAACCTTGTTTAATAGTTTGTTCAAATAATTCTCGATAATGACCTTTTCTTCCACGAACAACAGGTGCCAAGCAGTATGCTTTACTACCTGCTGGCATAGCCATTACTGTTGCAACCACTTGATCAGCGGTTTGTTTTTCCATCTTATTACCAGACTTATAGGAATAGGGAACTCCTACTCTGGCATAAAGAAGTCTTAGAAAATCATATATCTCTGTAACTGTACCAACTGTAGAACGCGGATTACGATTAGTAGTTTTTTGGTCAATTGATATAACAGGGGAAAGTCCGTCTATGAAATCAACCGCAGGGCGTTCCATCATCCCCAAAAATTGACGTGCATATGCAGAAAGTGATTCTAAGAATCTTCTTTGTCCTTCAGCATAGATAGTATCAAAAGCTAAAGATGATTTCCCAGACCCAGATAGACCTGTTATTACAACTAATTGGTCACGGGGAATATCAATGTCAAAGTTCTTAAGGTTATGCTCGCGAGCGCCTTTAATTACGATGTTTTGTTGCAAAACTACTTTTGGCTTTATGATTTAGATCAACATGAAAGGTACAGAACAGCGCACACAAATCCTTCATTCCTTTTTCTAAAATTATTGTAAATCTTGATTAGCCTTAGCTATATAATTATAATCTCTGATAAATAACCTGTTAGGTATTAATCCAAAATCGTCGTCTGATAAATCGGGTTTAATCCTATGTAGAAAGTACATCGGAACCTTCCCAATATTTTTTGCTTCGATCTCGCCTCTTGGTTCACATTCAAAGAAATCCTTAACACGATCATAAGTGTCTTGAGAAATATTAATACTATTACTCGCAGAATTCTGCTCCATGCGAGCTGCAAGGTTTACAGCTTCTCCCCAAACATCATAAGCAAAACGTTTTTTACCAATTACACCAACTACAGAATGGCCTGTATGTATACCAATTCTTAAAGGGAAGTAAGGAATGGAATTGGGTAGGTTGTCTTTTAAGTTGCTAACAAAAAATTTCATCTTTAAAGCAGCTAAAACTGTATCAATTGGATGTGTAGAATTCCTTTCGGGAATTCCTCCTGCAGCCATATAACTATCACCAATTGTCTTAATTTTGATAATGTTATGTTGTGATATAAAATCATCAAACCTATCAAAGTAAAAGCTTAATGACTCGATAAGTTTTTCTGGCGACAAATCGGGAACAATTTTACTGAAATCATCAAAGTCGGTAAACATGAATGTGGCATCAGGGTACCTTTCTGGTGAAACATTTCCATAAGCTAGTAAGCTATCAGCAATTTTCTTTGGAAAGATATTTTGCAAGAGTTCTTCATGCTCTTTCTTGGTGAGTTGAAGTTCTTGATTTGATGCATTCAAACCAGATTGCATCTTTTCTAATCTAGTATTTTGACCAAGAGTATTTTTGTAAGTAGATACTAAAAGACTCACTAAATGAGAATAATCAGCTTTAATATGATATTGTTGATTTTCGATAGTAACGGTCACTTTTTCTGTTACTTGAGATACTGCAATAGGATTATTTAGTAACTCCAGTACTTTTGAAAATAAAGTATCATCATCGTAGGGTTTGGTAAGATAATTATCAGCCCCTACTTCAATACCCCTCATTAAACTACCCGCTTCTATTCGCGATGTAACCAGAATAACTGGGATTCTTCGAAATTTTACATCTTCCTTTATAAGCTTACATAACTCATATCCATCCATTAAAGGCATTTCAACATCAGAAATAACTAAATCTGGCAATTCTGATTGTACAAGTTCAAATGCATCTTTGCCATTTTGAGCGGTAATTACTTCATAACCGTGTTGAAGTAGTTTATGGCGAGTGATGGTAACCAATGCTGGGTAATCATCAACAACTAAAATTCTGGGCTTAGTTTGAATCATAAGTATAAATTTAAACTCTGAATATAATTGATCTAGACAAAGATAGATAACTTTGAATTTTTAAAAGCATTGAATAAAAAAAACCTTAGTTTATGCACTCAAATTCACTCATTACAATGCAAGACATTCTACAGAAAAACTGGACCCCAACTAGCTGGTTAAAAAAACCAGTAAAGCAATTACCAAAATATCCCGATCAAAAAGCATTAGAAGATAGTTTTGAAAGCCTCAAAAAACTACCTCCTTTAGTTACTTCTTGGGAAATAGAGGCATTAAAAAATAAATTAGCTCGAGTTTCAGCAGGAAAAGCATTTTTGTTACAAGCTGGAGATTGTGCTGAGAGTTTTGACCTTACTAATTCTCAGAAAATTGTAAACACTGTAAAAGTACTTTTACAAACCAGTTTCATTTTAATTCATGAATTAGGTGTACCAGTTGTACGTCTCGGTAGAATTGCTGGACAATATGCTAAACCACGTTCGCAAGATTTTGAAGAAGTAAATGGTGAGCAAATCCATAATTATCGAGGCGATTTGATTAATGGCTTTGAACCAAACAAAGAAGCTCGATTACCTGATCCCAAAAGGTTAATTGAAGGCTATCACAAAGCTGGGTTAACTCTAAATTTTGTTCGTGCTCTAGCTGATGAAGGTTTTGCAGATTTGCATCACCCAGAGCAATGGGAATTAGATTTTATGAAGAACAATGTGTACTACAAAGAATATGAAGCAATGGTAGAGTCTATTACCAAAGCGGTAAAATTTGTAGACGCAATTTCACCAGATCGATTTAATAGCCTTCAAAAAGTAGATGTTTATACTTCTCATGAAGCATTAAATTTGTACTACGATTCTGCACAAACTCGAACAGTACCTCGTAAAACTGATTTTTATAATTTGAGCTCTCATATGGTATGGCTTGGAAATCGAACAAGAGACCTAGACGGCGCTCATGTAGAATATCTAAGTGGGATTGCAAATCCAATCGGTATAAAAGTTGGGCCACCATATACCATTGATGATACACTACGACTAATTGAGAAATTGAATCCAAGTCGTGAAGAAGGTAAAATTGTTTTAATTACACGTTTTGGCAAATCTGTAATTGAAGATGAACTACCTGGATTAATACGCGCTACTAAAAAAGAAGGTTTACCTGTAGTGTGGAGCTCAGATCCAATGCATGGAAATACTTTTTCTTCTTCAAATAATTATAAAACTCGAAACTTTGATCATATTCTGGAAGAAATAAAGTCAGCATTTGCTATTCATCGGGCCGAAGGAAGTTACCTTGGAAGCGTTCATCTTGAGCTCACAGGTGATAATGTAACCGAATGTGTTGGTGGTGCAAAAGGCTTAAATGAAGATGGTTTAAATAACAACTATGAAACATTCTGTGATCCCCGTCTAAATTATGAGCAATCATTAGAGATGGCATTTCTAGTTTCAAAAGAGTGGAAGCAAAGTTATTCTTAATAGCTATTAGTTTTGAGTCTTGAGGTATGAGTATAAAAATCCTTGAAACTCATACCTCACACCTAAACACTGCCAATTCTTTAACTAAGTATGTCTTTGAGTCAAACTCAGTATGACATCTTTTCCAGTTGGCAGAAATTTCTCTGAATATTCTTCATTTCTTATTTGTCGCAGTGTCAGGTCAATACACTTCTTTATAATTGGCATAAGCATTGCAATTTTTGCCATGAATTATGAATCAATTAAAACTAAAAAAAGAGGATTCAATCATGGCACTTATTAAATATACAAGACCAAACACTGATCTTTTCTCAAGAAACTTCAATGATATTGTTGATGAGTTCTTTAACAATGCTTCACCTAATTATCGAAAAGATAGTTTTATGCCAAGCGTAGATGTTTCTGAAACTGATACACAATTTGAAGTATCAGTTGAGCTACCAGGATTAAAGAAAGAAGATATTAATGTGGATCTTGAAAAAGGACGTTTAACTATTAGTGGAGAGCGTAAGTTTAAAAATGATGAAGAAGGAAAGAATTACCATAGAGTCGAAACTCAATATGGTAAATTTAGCCGTTCATTTTACTTACCAGATACAATAGATGAAGATAGTATTCTCGCTAAATACGAAGATGGAATTCTAAATATATCCATCAACAAGAGCGATGAAAAAGTTAAAAAGCAAATAGAGATAGCTTAAAATTCGATCCAAAAATTATGTAGCCGGGGCTAAGAATAGCTCCGGTGTTTTTTGGTAACAAAATGTAAAGGGGTACAATTTTCGTGTTAAGAGACGTTGTAGCACCATAAAAACATTAACTATCAATAATTAAAAAACTATGAATACTGCTGTTAAAAATTTCTTCGGAGTTGCCGCTGCCATTATCGTATTACTAGGTTTAAACGCGTACACTGGAAATAGTAACTTAGTTAGCCTGCCTGATTACGAAACAGATGTAACTCCATCAGAAAATAGATCTGTAGCTACTTTAAAAGATATGAATGATGCGATTGTAGATATCGCAGAGAAAACAAATCCAGCTGTTGTTACCATAACAACCGAGAAAATTCAACAAGTAAGAAGAATGGATCCATTCTCTATGTTTTTTGGCAATCCAAATAGTAGAGATGGCAACACACAAGAATATGTAAGAAGAGGTTTGGGTTCAGGTGTAATAGTATCAGATGAAGGGTATGTACTTACAAATAATCATGTGATCGAAAATACTGATGAAATCATGGTACGACTTTTTAATGGTGATGAGATAGAAGCAGAACTTATCGGTACAGATCCAGACACTGATATAGCTGTTTTAAAGATTGATGTTGATAACATTCCGACAGTAAAACTTGGGAATAGCGATGCAGCAAAAGTAGGTTCTTTTGTTTTAGCTATTGGAAGTCCACTTAGTGAAGACTTAGCTCATACAGTTTCATTTGGAATAGTAAGCGCTCGAGGTCGTTCATTAAATAACCTTACAGCATACGGTGATTATATTCAGACAGATGCAGCTATAAATCCTGGGAATTCAGGTGGTGCGCTAATTGATATGAACGGTGAACTAGTTGGCATTAATTCTGCTATTGCTTCGCGTTCAGGTGGAAATGATGGAATTGGTTTTGCTATTCCAATTAAGCTTGCAAAACGAATTATGGATGATTTGATTAAAGATGGAACAGTATCGAGAGGTTATCTTGGTATGTATTCTGCAGGTGAAGTTGATAAAACTATGGCGCAAGCACTTGGACTGAATAGAGATCGTGGAATTATTGTTGGGCAAGTGGTTGAAGATAGTCCCGCAGAAAAAGCTGGCCTTAAAGAAGATGATATTATTGTAAGCCTTAATGGGGAAGAAGTATCAGACTATGACGCATTTCGAACTAAAGTAGCCAGCCTAAAACCTGAAGAAAAAGTGGATATTGAAGTAATTAGGGATGGGAAAGAGATGGAAATTTCTGTAACTTTAGGTACTCGTCCAAGTGATGAAATAGCCTCTAGTATACCTGTTAAAGAAGATATTCAGGAAAAACTCGGTTTTACAGTAACAGATCTGACATCAGATATTAAAAGACAGCTCAACATAACGAATGATATTGAAGGAGTTGTTGTTAACAAGATCAGTGAGTCTAGTAATTCGTTCGAGCGAGGACTTCAAAGAGGTGATATTATTACTGCTGTGAAGAGAAAGAAGGTTGAAACATCAGCTGAATTCTACAAAGAAGTAGAAAAAATAGCTGAAAATGGAGACAAAGCTGTTTTATTAACAGTCGAACGAAATAATATGAAACAATTTATTGCGTTTAGACTTTAAGTAAGAGATTAAGAATTTATTGTACCCCGAAAAAGCCAAAGCCCAGGTCCTGAAACGATCTGGGCTTTTTTATTAGATAAGCACGAAGTCCTTCTCTTTAAAGAAAGGACTTAAATCCTTAGGTGGAGGGAAATATTTACCTCTGAAATCATTGAAGAAGCCTAAAGTTTCATTACTCATCAACTGAATAATCTCATCCATAGCTTCACCAGAAATCATAAATGGTGTACGATCAAATACCATCATACCACCAACACACTGAGCACTAATTTGATACTGAGCACAATCTTTAATTGGAATTCCTTTTACGATACATTTCGATATCCATTTATTCGGATCGAAATCCTGATTTTTACGAAGCTCATTCTGATGAGTAAAATTCATATGCTGCTGAAAATACTCCGTCATCTTACGTTCAGATTCTTCAGAGTACTCATTCATTTGCGTTTTCATGCAATCGGTACAAATAGCGAATTCCCAGACTAAATCTTGAGTATTCATTCCGGCGTAATTAGTAAAAGCCTTTTCAATAATATATTCCTGCTGGTCAAGCAGATGCTTCTCACAAACCAAGCATTTAGATATGGGTGCTTTCGTTTCTGATGAATGAAATAATGAGGATAATTCTACAAGCGTTGGTTTCATTATTCAAGAATACTGCAATTCCGTCATAACCACAATTCGGGCATGATTTTGGTCAATATATGTGTAAATACTTAGGGAGGATTTAGAATATGAATTTGAACAAATTTACACTCAAAGCACAAGAGACCATCCAAAAAGGATTGGAGTTAGCACAGTCTGGTAATAATCAGGCTTTGGAACCGGCGCACATTGTAAAAGCCTTTTTAATTGATGCTGATAACATCGTAATCACTCTATTCAACAAGTTAGGCGCTAGTTTAAAAGTAATTGAAGTAACAACAGACTCAGCTTTAAAAAAGCTTCCTGTAGTACAAGGAGCTTCAGTTACCGGTCAGTATTTATCAAATCTTACTAAAGAAGCCTTCGACATCGCACAAAAAGAATCTACTGCTCTTGGTGATGATTATATAAGCTCGGAGCATGTATTACTTGGAATAGTTCAAACCAAGGGAGAGATAGCTGATGTATTGAATGATCAAGGAGTAACAAAAGATAATATCCTTAAAGTATTAAACGACGTTCGAGGTGGTCAAACTGTTGATGATCCGAATGCCGAAAGTAGATACGGCGCACTTAAAAAATATGCGAGAGATTTAAATGAGCTTGCTGAAAAGAATAAACTAGATCCTGTAATTGGTCGCGATCAGGAAATTCGAAGAGTGATGCAGATCTTGACCCGGCGAACCAAGAACAATCCTGTTCTAATTGGAGAGCCTGGAGTAGGTAAAACTGCAATAGCTGAGGGAATGGCACTTAGGATTGTTAGGGGAGATGTCCCTGAAGGATTGAAGTCAAAAAGAATAATGGCTCTAGATATGGGAGCACTGGTAGCAGGGACTAAATTTCGCGGAGAGTTTGAAGAAAGACTGAAAGCTGTAGTAAAAGAAGTAACAGACTCAGATGGCGAATTGATATTATTCATTGATGAAATACACACGTTGGTTGGTGCAGGCTCTGCAGAAGGTTCGATGGATGCAGCAAATATTTTAAAACCGGCGCTTGCTCGAGGTGAAATGCACGCAATTGGTGCAACTACGCTTGACGAATACAGAAAATACATCGAGAAAGACAAAGCGCTAGAACGACGACTACAAACTGTATTAGTTGGAGAACCATCCATCGAAGATACCGTTTCTATTTTAAGAGGTTTACAAGAACGTTACGAAGTGCATCATGGTGTAAGAATTACAGATGCAGCCATTGTAGCAGCTGCAGAACTTTCACATCGTTATATAGCTGATCGCTTTTTACCAGATAAAGCTATTGATTTGATTGATGAGTCTGCATCGAGATTGAGATTGCAGATTGATTCTCTACCCGAAGAACTCGATGGATTAGAACGTCAAATTCGCCAGTTAGAAATTGAGCGAGAAGCATTAAAGCGAGAGAAAGATCAATCCAAAATTAAAGGTATCGAGAAAGAGCTTGCGAATCTAGAAGAAGCACGTAACTCAATGAGAGTTCAATGGGAGCAAGAACGTGATCTAATTCAAAAAGCTCGTGAGCTTAAACAAGCGATTGAAACTACAAGAAATGAAGCAGATAAAGCTGAGCGTTCAGGCGATTACGAGAAAGTAGCAGAACTTCGATATGGAACTATAACTCAACTTGAGAAAGATCTTGTAAAAGCTAAAACCCATCTTGATGAAATGCAGGGTAATAAAGCACTTCTAAAAGAAGAAGTAGATGCAGAAGACATCGCAGATATTGTAGCTCGTTGGACGGGGATTCCGGTTACAAGAATGCTTCAAAGTGAACGACAAAAATTACTACTGCTTGAAGAAGAGCTTCATAAAAGAGTTATTGGTCAAGATGTGGCCATTGAAGCTGTCTCAAATGCTGTTCGCAGATCGCGTGCGGGATTACAAGATGCAGATCGACCTATTGGATCATTTTTCTTCTTGGGGTCGACTGGAGTTGGTAAAACAGAATTGGCGCGATCATTAGCCGAGTTTTTATTTAACGATCCTCAAGCCATGATTCGAATCGACATGAGTGAATACATGGAGAAGCATTCAGTGAGTCGTTTAGTGGGAGCACCTCCGGGATATGTTGGATACGATGAAGGAGGTCAGTTAACAGAAGCTGCACGCAGACATCCATATTCTGTCATTTTATTAGATGAAATCGAAAAAGCTCACCCTGATGTGTTTAATATTTTGCTTCAGGTATTGGATGAAGGTCGACTTACAGATAACAAAGGTATAACAGTCGATTTCAAAAATACAATCATCATAATGACTAGTAATATCGGTTCACACTTGATTGTGAATGAGATGGAGAAATCAGGCGATGAATTAACTGAAGAGCAATATGAGAATTTGACTAATATGCTCATTGATCAACTTAAGCGTACAATACGACCTGAATTTTTGAATCGAGTAGATGATACAGTAGTATTTCATCCGCTTGGGAAAAAGCATATTCGTTCTATTGTTGATATTCAACTCAAACGTGTTCATAAGTTATTAGCAAAGAATAACGTGAAGCTGAATATTCCTGAAGTAGTTAAAGACTGGATGGCGATTCGTGGATATGATCCTGTATATGGTGCGCGTCCCTTAAAAAGAGTAATTCAACAGAATATTACGAATGCACTTGCAACCAAATTACTTATGAGAGATTCAGATGCTTCAGTTGAATATGAAGCTACCGTCAATAAAGCCAAAGATGGAATCGATTTCGCTGAAGTAGTAAGTGATGTTGAAGAATGGGTTGACGAAGAGAAATAAAAAGTCAAAAAATTAATTCGTTAAGCTTAACCAGTTAAACATAATCCTAAAAGCTTCCTCACGAGTATCTTTTTGAGATAGAAATATATCATGTAGCCCATTATGTATTTCAGCAAAACTAACATTACTCCCTAATTTTGCTCCAATTGATTTCATGTCATCAACGTTTAGCACAATATCAGTACACATAGCATCATCAGGAGAGTTCTTTTTATTCCCAGAACGACTTGAATGAATAATTAAGATTGGAACGTTAATATTGGATACATGAAGACTCTTTTGAGCTTTACTAATTGCATATAGCCACCTAAAATAGGTGGGAAATCCTTCTATAGGTTTCCATTCAAAATTATAATCCCATTCTCCATTAAATGATTTATGAATGCTGTGTGCATACACAGGTGATAAACCTTTCATTATTTTAGCATAGGGTGCAAAAAAGGAGACTATTTTTGCAACAATTGGAATGAGTTTATTTTCAATATTTGATTCATTGAAAGCAAAAAAAGGAGAATTTAGTATTAATCCGTCTATTCTGTTTGCAGCTTCTCCCGAGTTCATGTACTTCGTAACTAGCAAACCTCCAGTGGAATGACCTAATAAATACAGAGGGCTGTCATTATTCTTTTTGATAGAGTTAACTGCAATAGTTATTTCTTCAAAATACTCCTCAATATTCTTGCAATAATTCGGATGTTGATGAGGAAGTAAAGATCTTCCATATTTTCGAAGATCTAACGCATGAAAATCAAACCCCGAGTCAGTGAATTCCTTGGAAAGGTGAGGATGGAAGAAATAGTCAATAAAACCGTGAACGTATAATATACTTGCACGATTTCCAGTATTCAATTTAGAAGAAATGAAGGTAGCAATCACTTTACCCTCGTAATCAGGAATCAGTTCAAGGGTTTTGTAATCGAAATCAGTTTCTAAATTCATTAGTATATTTCATCATGTAATCGTGAATCAATCTATAAACTTAAAGTTAAATTAATCGATCACTTTTCTTTCATTTAAATTATATCTGTCACCAGATCTTAAAAAATAAAATAGGTTTTCCTTACTAGGAAGGTTTTTTAAGCTACTCCCTTCACGTGACCAAAATGTTCCATCGTACATGATTACATAACTTCTACCAATAACTTCAAATTCGTTTCCTTGAACTACTATAGCAGTACCTTCGTCAATACTAATACCCAATAATTCTGGTTTATTATTTAAAATATCAAACATATCAAATTGCCTGTTGCGTGCAATTACATGTTGATCAATAGCTATGTTTTTGATAAAACCAAATCCTTCTTCATGATCACCCATCATAATTTGATTATTCCTTGTATCTCCTCTTGCTAGGTATGAACCTTGAATTGTAGCCCCAGCTGATGACCCGCCAATAACACCGCCTTTATTTAGAATTTCCCAAAACATTTCTTCTGTTTTAGTTCCGGCGTAGGAGTCAACAAGCCTCCATTGTCGACCACCTCCAAACCAAACTGCAGTTGCATTTTTTAAAGGCTCTATAAATTCATCAGTATTAGCCTCTTCAGAATCATAGGTATGAAGAACAGTTATATTAGTTGCCCCATATTCAGTAAAAATTCGAGCGGAGTTTTCATCATACGATTCAGCTCCTGCTGCAGTAGGTACAACAATAATGTTGGCATCTAATCCTCCAGCTAATTCAATAAATTTATCCACAATACTTTCATCCATTCTTCCACCTCCAACTACAATAAGAGATCCATTTTCAGGCCCAGTAGTTTCTTGTGCAAAAGAATTAGAACTAATTATCAATGTGGCAATCAGGGAGAGGAGTATTAATTTATTCATTAAGTAGAATTAATTGAGTAGTTAAGATATTTCAGTTTAGTGTTCTATCAGTTCAAAATCCACATGACTTAAACGAAATATATTGATGCTTAGTAAACCTCAAATTCATATAATCAGGAAACAATTCTTATATATGAAATATCTACTTAGGTCTCTCTTTTTGGTAACAATTTTTTCTCAAAGTATTCAAGCACAGTGGAGTGAGGATTTAATTACAGTCCCAGAAAAAACAAGTTATAACCAAACATCTCTATATGCTGATGTAATTGCATTTATTAATGCTATTGAAGAGAAATCCGGTTTAGTACATGTTGAATCTATGGGAACAAGCTTGGAGGGAAGAGAAATACCAGTTCTTGTATTAGCGAATCCGAAAATTAGCTCGCCTGAAGAAGCGAAAGCCTCTGGTAAACCAGTAATGTATGTTCAAGGAAATATTCATTCTGGTGAAGTAGAAGGAAAAGAAGTTCTACAGATATTATTAAGAGAAATCTTATTAGGAGATAAAAAGCAATTACTAGATAATCAGATTTTAGTTTTTGCCCCGATTTATAACACTGATTCAAACGATAAATTTGGAGTTCAAGAACGTCGTTCCCAAGAGGGTAGCCCAGAAAAAACTGGGGTTCGTCAAAATAGCCAAGGTTGGGATTTGAATCGCGATGGAATGAAAATGGAGGCGCTAGAAACAAATGCATTAATCCAGAATGTAATTTTAAAATGGGATCCTGAGATGTTGGTTGACCTTCATACAACTAACGGTACGTGGCATGGATATTCACTTACGTGGGCACCTAGTTATCATTATGCAGGTGAAAAAGCCCCATATGATTTTACATGGGACAAGTTATTACCACAGGTAACGAAATCGGTTGAGGAAGACCATGGGATTTATATTGGGCCATATGGCTATCATAATTTAAGAGATGGTTGGCCTGTAAACGAAATATACACCTATAATCACCACCCAAGATATATTGTAAATCAAATGGGTTTGAGGAATAAAATTGGGATTCTCAGTGAATCTTTTGCTCACGAGCGATTATACCAACGTATGAATTCAACATATGCATTTGTAACAGAAATACTCGATTTCACTAATGAAAATGCAAGTGAAATAGTTGCTATAAATAATAAAGCTGAAAAAGATGCTATAAACTTAGTATTAGAACAAGCTGGGAAAGTAAAAAAAGGTGTCCGCTTTGAAATGGTTTATTTAGAAGATATTCCAGATTATAGAACCTATGAATACATCCCATACACTGATGAAAATGGTGAAGAAAAATTAGTTCGTGGTGCTCGCATAATTGAATTATCAGGTGTAAAAAACATTAGTGGATTTAAAGCTACTGTTGAAAGTACTCTTCCACGTGGTTATTTAATTCCTTCTGAATTAGAGCATATCGTTGAACACTTACAGAAACTGGGAATTGAGGTTAAGAAATTAACTGAATCAGTACATGCTGAAGGAGAAGTGTTTATGACAACGAAATTAAATAAAAGTCAGAGAGCATTCGAAGGTCATTTTATGGCAACTGTAGATGGAGAATTTAAATCTGTTTCAAAAGTATTTAATGAAGGAGATTATTGGATTGATTTAGCACAACCATTGGCTAATTTAATATTCTATACTCTGGAACCACAATCTGATGACGGTTTAGTAACTTGGAATTTCTTTGACCAATATTTTGAACAAAATGGAATTGAAACTGGAAATGTAGAATACCCAGTGTTTAAATATTTTCAGTTAGACTGATATTAAATTATAAAGTTTAATATTATGTTTTTCTTACAAGTATCAAATCTTCTAATTTATTAACACCATGGTAATTAGAGGTGTAATCGTCAAAAAAATCAATATTCTTTTTTATATCTAATGTAAAGCCTACCGATTGTAGATCAGTAAAAAATTGCTTTTCACTAAATAGTCGAAAATGGTCACTTTGCCCATAAAAAAAGTATCTTAATTCATCAGTATTAATATTTCTTTCTTCAAAATTTGAACTTAAAACGGTTGAATAAGGAGTTTGTAAAATTGCAGATCCTCCTGGTTTTATTACTCTATAGATTTCAGATATCGCTTTTAAATACTCTGGTATATGTTCCAATACATGGTTACAAAGTAACAAATCAAAGCTATTATCCTTAAATTGAATATTTGTGGCATCAATTTTCACTTCACAATCATTTTGAGGGTTAAAATCCCCTTTGATGTATCTTCTTGGTTTGAGTTCTTCAATTTTATTTGAAAGATTATTCTCAGGAGCAAAATGAAGTATTTCAGCTGAATGTATGTTTTCCCAAATGTTTAATTCATCAAAGAACATATATAAATGCCTCTCTCTATCATGTGAATTACAATATGGGCAAGAAAAATTATCCAAATCACTACCTACCATATTCAAATTACGTCGGAATTTGGGCATTGATTTAAAGCCACCTCCATATTTAGTGAAACTTCTTAGTTTATTCTTGCAGATATAGCATTGATGATTACTACCAGATTTTCTGTATACATTTTTAAAAAAACGGATTATTTTTTTTATTGCTTTTTTAAGCATGAGCGTGCTTTTTTATTTTCAGGTAAAATGTATTTAAACTTAAATACATATACTGCTAAGTAAAAAAATAAATCAAGCCAAAATAAATCATATCCCATATAAGAAGTGATGACGGTGATGCCCAAAAATTAAATCACTACCAAAGGACTCAGCATATAAGACATTTGTAGCAAGTAGAAATAAAAAAAGGTTTCATCTCGTGTCTGAAATGAAACCTTGAATATGATGTACTTGTGCTTAAATCTTTGAAAGAATAAGTGTTTTTGCTTCTTTTAAGACTATACCTGATGCGAAAATTAAACCAACAAAAACAGCTTTTAGCGCCATTTCCCCTATAGTAATGTTTTGTTCTAGCCCTCCAAGTATTCCAAATAATGTTACACTTGCTACGATAATGAAGATATATTTTGCGATTTCCATGACTTGTTTCCTAAATTTAATTCTGATGACCTCCTATATGACGAGAGCTAGTGATAAAAAGTGACAAAGAATTTTAAAGAAAAGCGTTTTTTTGAGAGATTTTACAACTTCTTAACATCTTTTTTAGTGCAAGACTAACTCATTTTGTTGAGTGCATCATCAGTTCCCATCTTTTCATATTCTTCATCATTTGGTTCCCAAAGTTCAATTTTGTAGCCATTAGGATCCATGACCCAGCCAAATTTACCATATTCAAAACTTTCCATTTCTCCAATCACTTCAACTCCTTCTTCTTTTAAGGTGATTAGAAGTTCTTCTAGGTTTTCAACCCTATAATTGATCATAGTATCTTTTGTACTAGGATCTGTGTAAGTAGTATCACTCTTGAAAATACTCCAAGCTGTAAATCCTTTTTTAGAAGGATCATCTGCTTTATTCCATTGAAAAGTACCACCCCATTGACCCGATTTAATGCCAAGATGCTTTGAATACCACTCGTTCGTTGCTTTTGGGTCATCAGCTTTAAGGAAAACACCACCTATTCCAGTTACTCTTCGTTTCATAATTTTTCTATTTTTTGATTAATCCTATTGTGTAGTATCCATCAGATTCTTATTCATTATGTTGATCGAATAAAATTTGATTACCATCAGGGTCGGCAATACAGAAATGGCAGGGTCCTTTTTCTTCTTTAATTGAAGGTGACTCCATTAAAAAACTGATTCCTTTTTCTATTAAATCTTTATGAATTGATCTGGCATCTGTTGGATTAAAGGTCATAATATTTTCTTCAAACATATCTTGGAAAAGGCCAATTTTAACTTCATCCTTAATCATAATTAGCCATTTATCTTCTATAGATCCTAGGCCTTCTAACGCATTAAATCCCAGCTTTTCATAAAATGCTTTTGAGACTTTAATGTCTTTTACTGCTAATGACAATGAGTGTGTTCCAAATTCCTCTTTCATGATAATGTAAATTTTAAAGTTATCTTTTTACTGCTTTCTCATAGATTTCAATCCATTCTTGTACAGTCATCTTTCGTGTAAGTTCTGCAATCAAATCGTACGGTATTTGATCAATTTTTTTAAATCGAATACAGCTTTTACCCATATCAAGTTTAGTATTCACATGTTTTGGATATTCGCTAACAAACCAGTTAAATAGGTTTTCATTAGCATAAATGCCCATATGGTAAAGCCCAATAAAATTCTTTTGAGAGGCAATACTTAGAAATGGTAGAGGTAGTTCTGGCGAACAATGATATCCATCTGGATAGATTGAATGGGGAACAACATACCCAATCATTCCATAGCTCATCATTTCTTCGAAACCTGATGGTAGGTTTTCCTGAATTGTTGATCTAAGCTTTTCCATTACTTGAATACGATCTTTTGGTAATTCTGAAATATATTCTTCTGGAGTTGATGCTTTGCTTGTCATAATTAAAATACTAGAGTTTAGTCCAACTTTTTGGAAGGGATAAAATTCGGATTACGGAAAAGACCGGCACATATTAGTGATACTAATAGTCCAATTGGAAATATTTCAGTAAAAGTAATCGGTAAACGATAAAGAGGATTATTATACTGCTCTTTCATCTGTTCCATCTGTTGAATGGTGGCTTCAAGTTCTGTTTGAGTAGCTCCAGAGTTCCGAGCTTTTTCAATAATCGAATCAGTATATTCTGTTATAAAGGCGTAGTCGGTTAAATAAAGATTTATTTCCCATGTGAATACATATACAATCGAAGCAATCAGTGAAATTCCTATTCCTACTTTAAATGCTGTTCCAAAATTTATTATACCACCTAATTCTTGGTCTCTATATTTTTTTGTAGCAATGAAAATCATTGAAAAACCAAGAAGCATTATTGAATAACCAATTGTTTCTGAAGCAAAGAAAGAGTCGCTGCCTGATTTTGCAGCGTAAATGCCCATTATCATACTTCCAATGATAATAGCTCCAGAAATAGAGCCATATACTAGAATGATTCGGTTCATAGTATTCATAGTAAAATGTGTTTATTGATAAGTTAATCCTATGCAAATAAAAGGATTTACTTGGTGAAATCTATCACCTGAAAGTATGATTTTGGAAAAACATCCAAAAAGATAATGCAATAAACTACACTAAGAATCTTCTCTTTTAATAATAATAAGAGTTATATCGTCACTTTGAGGAGCTCCATTTCGATAAAATTCTAAGTCTTTTAATAGTGTATTGATTAGTTCTTGAGGTTCTTCTGAAGGATGTTCTAATAGCCATTTTTCGAATTTTTCTTCTTCAAAAAACTCACCTTTATCATTTTCTGCTTCAGTAACTCCATCAGAAAAAATCACAACTTGCTGCCCAGGTTCAATAGAAATTTCAAATTGTTCATATTCGATTTCTTCCATTATACCAAGCATCAATCCTCCACCTTGCATTTCAGTTACGGTATTATTCTTGAAATCTACTAGATAAGGTGTGTTATGACCAGCATTTACATACTGTAATGTATGTGTATCACTATTTAACATTGCATAAAAAAGAGTAATGAATTTATCTGCAGGTGTATCGTCAAATATCGTTTTATTAGTTCTTGTAATTGCCTGATTTACAGAATGTTTATTTTCGATATGAGCCCTGAGAACGGATCTAAGTCCTGCCATAAGTAAAGAAGCGGGCATACCTTTCCCTGTTACATCACCAAGTGCAAAACCCCATTCATTAGGATTACCATTCATTATATAATCAAAGTAATCTCCGCCAACATAAGTAGCCGGTTTACTAATGCCTGCTATCTTATAATTAGGTATTTCAGGTATAATTTTTGGCCAAAAACCAGTTTGTATAGCTCGAGCAAGGTTTAATTGTTGCTCCATTAGTTTTTTTTGAACCTGATCTTCATGAAGTCGAGCATTTTCAATAGCTATAGCAGCTTGATTAGCTAGCGCTTCGAAGATTGTAGTATCATGTTCATCGAATGTACGGTTATTGATTTTATTCATTGCTTGAAGTGCACCAATAGCCTCTCCATTATGATTTTTAAGAGGTACACAGATAAGATTTCGAGTTTTGAATTGATCAACATCAAAATCTCCTTTAAACCTATCATCACTATATACATCTTCAATAATTGCAGTTTCATTATTTGTTACTACCCAGCCACCTATACCTTCCGACTTTTTAATTCTAATGCCTGATAATTCAGCTGTCATTGGACCAGTTGGAATACTTAATACAAGTTCCTCTTCTTTTTCGTCGAGTATAAAAAGTGAACTTGCCTCTCCTTCCATTAAGATTTTTGCAGCGTTTATAATGTCTGAAAGTAATGAATTAAGGTCTAGATTGGAGTTTATTTGACCTGTCAATTTCATTAATAAATTCAATCTTTCTGGGTCAAAACCCGTATTTATCCTATTCCCCTGATCTGTACTACCCATCTATATATACCTTCTATATTCTGTATTAACCTAATTTTCGAAATACCCAAAAAACTTATTTAAAGATACGTTATTAATTTAAGATTCAAATAATTAATGGATTACAGCTATATGAAATTGCAAAATTTTATGAAATCAAATGGAGAGATTTAGCTTTTTCCACTGCCTGAGTACGACGCTGTACATTTAATTTTTCATATAGATGAGAGAGGTGTGTTTTAACAGTATTAATAGAAACAAAGAGTTTGTCTGCTATTTGTTGGTTCGATAATCCTTTCGCAACAAGTTCAAGGACCTCTAATTCTCGTTCACTAATACCCAAATAATCTAGTGCTTTTTCATTTTTTTGAAATTCACCCAGGATTTTTTTTGGTGATGTAAGCTTTTGGCCAACCCAAAGCCCTAAACCGGTAAACAGTAAAGCGATTATAAATACAAAACTTTCTGTTGATAGATCACGAACTAAATAACGGTACTCAAAATATTCTAAAATAAAAATGAGTAAAGCTAATGCTAAACCGTATATGAGGATGGTTTTTTTCATCCTTCTAATTTTACTTCAATAATTCTTCTGGGTTCAAACCTTTCAAATCATCGACAACAAACTTTCGACCTTCTCTGATAAGTTCTCCATCCAGATAAACATTAGCTCCAATGCATACTAAATCCCAATGGATATTACTGCTATTTCCATTAGGTGCAATTTCATAATCTTTTCCGAGGGTAAGGTGGTTTGAGCCATAAATCTTTTCATCAAATAAGATATCGTACATAGGTTTTTCGATAACTGGATTAGTTCCGAAACTAAATTCACCAAATCGTCGGGCTCCTTCATCTGTATCTAAAATATCTTTTAAAGCGTCATTATTAGAAGAATCGAAATCAACCACTACTCCATTTTCAACAACTAATTTCACAAACTCGAAAGGTTTGCCCTGATAAACAGATGGGGCGTAGGTGATATGACCATTAACTGTGTCTATTACTGGTGAAGTAAAGAGCTCACCATCAGGTATGTTATGTGATCCAAAACATGGAACCCAGTTTTGTCCTTTAACTGAGAAGCTAATATCTGTTCCTTCCCCTTTTAAGTGAATGATATCAGTTTTTCTAAGTCGAGCTTCTAGTGGTTCCATAGCTTGTTTAAGCTTTGAATAATCAACTAAACACGCATCATAATAAAACTTAGTGAACTCTCGAGTAGGTAGCTTAGCATTCATGGCAAAAGCTGGGGATGGATATCTCATGATACACCATTTAGTGTTATTCACACGCTCATCGAAATGAACAGGTTTTAAGAAATGTTCAGAATATGCTTTATTAGCTTCTTTGCTAGCTTTAGAGGTTTCATAAATATTTTCAGAGGCTCTAATTCCAATAAACACATCCATCTGCTTCATTAATGGAAGTTGGTCAACTGATGCTTGATTTTTCCAATATGTTGTATCTCCACTTTCGATTAATAAACGTTGAGTTTCAGTGTCTTCAATCTGAACAAATGGATGCGCTCCTTTAGTGCGGATTTGTTCTACAAGAGAACGTAAAAGGTTGATTCCATTTAGTCCAATTAATTGAACCATCACATTTTCGCCTTTTTGAAGCTGAGTAGAATGTTCAAGAATTAGTGTGGCAAGATCCTGATCGTTTTGTGAAATCACAGTCGGTTAATTTTAAAATGAATATTGAAGTTTGAATGTAAGAAAAGAAGCTTTGAAAGAAATATTGAAAAAACGATTAACTACTAATTAGTTGAATAATATTATCACAAAGTTCAATTTCAGCAGGATTATTAGAAGCAATAACTACAAAAGTTCCATTTTTCTTTTGTTGGCGCACAATTTTTGAGACCAATTCATGACCTTTCTCATCAAGATTTGAACCAGGTTCATCTAGAAATAGAATACGTGGGTTGCGCACTAAGGAAGAAGCAAGTTTAATGCGTTGTTGTTGCCCAGTAGAGAGCTGTTTAAAAAGTTGGTTCGAGAAATCTTCCATATGTACAAATTCTAAGATCTCACGAATAGACTCAGGGTTTTTTTCTTTACCACTTACTTCTTGAATAAATTCAAGATTCTCAAAAGATGAAAGTTCACTATACAAATTAATATAAGGAGCGGAATAACTTATAAGCGGTTTAATGTGATCCTTAAGTAATACTTTGGAGTTTTCTTTCCAAATAATTGAGCCTTTTTTTGGTCTAAGTAAAAATGCGAGGCATTTCAATAATGTAGATTTTCCGCTACCATTAGCTCCAGAAATCCCGAGGATACCTTCAGAATGAACGAAGGAAAGATTCCTAAGAACCATTCTGCGGTTATATGATTTTGTAAGTTGTTCAACCTCTAGAGAAAGCATTCCATAAGGTACCAAGATATATGAAAATTACAGAGTTCAATTTTCTTCATAAAATGAAAACATTTCTTAACGATATTAGGTTGTAAAGCGAAGTAAGAGATACTATTTTCAATATCCTATTTAATATTTCTATGCAAAAAGTAATTGGCCAAATAACGGATCATTTAGTTACCCTGGTAACCTCCGATAAAGAGTTCTATAACCCTAATGAACTACTTAAATCTGGGGTGCCATCGTTTGTGGTGGAACGAATTCGATTATTTTTAGAGGATAAAGTAAAAGAAGAGATAGGCACAATTAAATCTCTATGGTTTAACACAGATACAAAAATTGTATTACGCTCATTCAGTGATTATATCAGTTCAGCTATAAGTTGCTCTCATATTCCAAACGATCAACTTTACTCGATTATTCATACCGTGATTAAAGATATTGTGTATGTATTTGTAGAGCCTCGAAAGAATATGGCTGAATATATTTTTAGAGATAATGATGAATTGACACTTCCTGAGTTAGAAGAGCGATGTAATAGGCTTACTATTTATAAGCATTTTGGTGCCGCTATACCTCTATACATGAAGAAGCGTGAACTAGATTCTTTAACAAAGGAGCGATGTAAAATTCTAATTCATAAACTTGATGCCAAACTTGTTGCATCGTATACACCTAAGGATTGGGCTCAAAAGCTCGAACAGCTGTTTATTCTTTTTGGAGGAAAAGTTGATCCACTATTACTGGCAACATTTTTTGAAGATAAGGGGCTTTATGGATTGGCAGGTAAGTTCGAACATCTTAAAGATAGTATTACTAAAACGGATTTTATATCGATTATCGCATCAAATGATTCAAACACTTTCACGCCAGAAATAAAACCAAAGATAGAAGAAAAAAAGAAATCGAAAATCAATTCAGAAAATGAAACTCATGAGAAAACATTAATCGAAGGTTTTTTTGAAACAAATGAAGTTTCTAGCGAGGGTGCAGAAACATTGGTAGGAAAGTTTGTTGATGGAAGTTTAAGCGACGAAGAGATGTCGGAATTGCTTTCAGATATTGCAAGTGATGGAGTTATTGAAGTTGATCATCATGAACATGTTGATTCATTGAATAAACTATTTTCTCTGAATACAGAGGCTGATGAGGAGTCTCAAGTTTCTGAAACTTCAGAAGAAATCGCTGCAAAACTTAAGGAACATAGAGAAGATGATACAGAAGACATTGCCGAGTTCAGAGAAAACTTAGTATCTATTTTAGATCAAGCAAAGAATTCATTTGAAAATATTGATTCGAAAGAACATTCAAATGAAATTGTTGTAGAAGATGAATTGATGAATGTGTTCGAGGATGAAAATACAGTTGAATCAAAGGTTCAAGAAGAGACATCTCGCAAAGAGGGTGCTAGCAAAGGTGAAATAGATGAAGCTGAAGAAAAACCTGTTTGGGCACAGTTTATAAATCAAGATCAAATGGATGTTTTACTTGGTGGAGAAAGAAATAGTAAAACTGATAAAGTACCAATTGAAAACTTTGTGGAAGAGGATATTGAAAATGAAGACGGTATAGAGGTAGACGATATATATTCAGAAAATCCTTTTATAGAAGATTCAAGCTCAAGTGGTTTTGTTTATGAAGAAATGGTACTTGAAAGTATTTTAGAAGATCGAAAGTCTGAATTTATTGAGATTATTTTTAAAGGATCTGAAAAAAAGTTTGAAAAAACTGTAGATAAAATTAATGATTTTAAGGACTGGAAAGATGCCTCTAAGTTCATTCAAAAAGATGTTTTTTTGAAGAATGATGTTGACATGTTTGCTGGTGCTACGGTAGATTTTACGGATCGAATACATCAATATTTTAATGAAAAAAGAAATAGTTAAGGAGTCAGATGGAATCAAATGAAAAGGTAGAACGCCTGCTTGAACTTCGTAAAGAAGCATTAAAAGGTGGTGGGGAAGCAAGAATTGAAAAACAACATGATAAAGGGAAGTTAACAGCAAGAGAGCGAGTTAATCTGTTATTAGACAAAGGTAGTTTTGAAGAAATTGATGCATTTGTAACTCATAGAAGTACAGCTTTTGGTCTTGAAAAGCAGCAGTTTCTAGGAGATGGAGTAATAACTGGGTTTGGTAAAATTCATGGAAAGCCAGTATATGTATTTAGCCAAGATTTTACTGTTTTTGGTGGTTCACTTTCAGAAACTCATGCCGAAAAGATATGTAAGATCATGGATTTAGCTATCAAGAATGGTGTACCTGTTATTGGTTTGAATGATTCAGGAGGAGCAAGAATTCAAGAAGGAGTAACTTCATTAGGAGGATACGCTGAAGTCTTTTGGCGAAATACGATGGCATCAGGAGTGGTTCCACAAATATCGGCAGTTATGGGGCCATGTGCGGGAGGGGCAGTTTATAGTCCTGCACTTACAGATTTTATCTTTATGGTAGAAAATACAAGCTACATGTTTGTAACAGGTCCAAATGTTGTTAAGACAGTAACTCACGAAGAAGTTACTTCTGAAGAACTAGGTGGTGCAACTACGCACAATACAAAATCTGGTGTTGCACATTTTGCTACAGCTAATGATGCAGTTTGCTTGCAAGAAATCAGAAAGTTGATGAGCTATATCCCTCAAAATTGTGAAGAGAAAGTTCCAAACATTCCTTCAAAAGAACCTGAGGCTTCCAAGGAAATAGGCTTAGAAACTATAGTTCCAGATAATCCGAACAAACCCTACGACATGCACGATGTGATTCAAGGTGTTGTGGATAAGGATTCGTTCTATGAAGTTCAAAAAGATTACGCCGAAAATATTATCGTTGGATTTGCTAGACTAGGTGGTCGGAGTATAGGTATTGTTGCAAATCAACCCTTATCAATGGCTGGTGTTCTTGGAATTCGATCCTCATTAAAAGGCGCTCGTTTTGTTCGTTTTTGTGACGCTTTTAATATTCCACTTGTGGTATTTGAAGATGTTCCTGGATTTTTACCAGGTACTGATCAAGAATGGGGAGGTATCATTAAGCATGGAGCCAAATTGCTATATGCATTTTGTGAAGCAACAGTCCCGAAAATGACAGTTATAACTCGAAAAGCTTATGGCGGTGCATATGATGTTATGAATTCTAAGCATATCCGAGCAGATTATAATGTGGCATGGCCAACTGCAGAGATAGCAGTTATGGGAACTAAAGGAGCTGTCGAGATTATTTTTAGAAGAGAAATTGGAAAAGCTGAAGACTCCGTCTCAAAACAGAAAGAATTAGAAGAGCAGTATTCAGAAGAATTCGCTCATCCATATAAGGCGGCAGCTCGTGGTTTTATAGATGATGTAATATTACCGTCAGAAACGAGATCAAAGTTGATCAAAATGTTGGAAATTACTCAGCATAAAGTGGATACAGTTCCCAAGAAAAAGCATGATAATTTACCGTTATAATTAACCTTCATAGGGTTAATTACTAATATCAATTATTATGCTATAATAGAATTGAAATGTGAACTCTATTTTCGATCTACTATAGCCAAAGTACATCTTGAGGTGCAAACGAGTTTTCCACGTTCGTCTACAATTTTAGTTTCCCAAACGTGTATTGTTCTTCCAATTTGTATTGGAGTTGCAATTCCTGTGACTTTACCGCCTTCTAAAACTGGACGATGATGGTTGGCATTTATCTCCACACCTGCTGCAGTTTTATCATCTGATAGATATGTCCATGCACCAATTGAACACAAGGTTTCTGCTAAAGCTACAGATGCACCACCATGCAAAATCCGAAAAGGTTGTACAGTATGTTCATTTACAGGCATTTCAGCAATCATTTCATCTTTACTGATTTTTAGAAATTTTATACCTAATGCTGTTCCCATATTTGATTGATTCTGCTTTAAAAACCAATCCACCTTTTCTTTTATAGAATCTTGTATAATCATACTTGATTAACAGTGTTAAGTTGAGTATTTATTTTTGGAACCGCTTTCATGTTTTAATCTGAAAGTGTATCTACCGTTACATAGTAACAAGTATGATTGAAATTATGAAATATGAGCCAGCCGTTGTACCTCTATTGTTAGAAGAGGGAATGGAAAAGAATAAAATTGGAATTCTTTCAGCTGTAAAGCGAAAAGGAGAATGGATTGAAACATCAGTAGATGATTTCAAGAAAAAAGTGCGCTATATAGCACTGGGTTTATTTAAACTTGGAGTTCGAAAAGGTGATAGAGTATCTATTCATTCTGAGAACAGTACAGAGTGGTTGATATGTGATCAAGCAGTACTATCGATTGGAGCAGT
The DNA here is from genome assembly GCA_965212165.1 of Balneolaceae bacterium. GTDB lineage: Bacteria > Bacteroidota > Rhodothermia > Balneolales > Balneolaceae > RHLJ01. The sequence goes on from OZ243096.1 coordinate 1,416,856, forward strand.
TAATGTAGCAATTTATACTACACAGCCTGCAGATCAAATTAAGTTCATCTTAGAAAATTCTGAAGCAATCGTACATATTGTTTCAAATGATGATTTGTTTGAAGAAACTAAACCTCTTATTAAGGGAATAAAGTCTGTTAAATCAATTATTAGTATTCAGCCATCTTCTCATAAAAAATTAAAAGGATTTGAAGAGGTCATCCAGATGGGTGAAAAATTAGAGGTTGAGCAACCCTCACTTTTTGAAGATCTTAGAAATTCTATCTCTCCAGATGACTTAGCGAACATCAATTATACTTCTGGTACTACTGGAGTACCAAAAGGTGTAATGTTAACACATATGAACCTCGCTTCGAATGCCATCGCTTCGTTAGAAAGGATGCCTTTTAAAGGAGAAGATTTTGAATCACCAAAAATCCTTTCCTATTTACCACTTGCTCATATGTTGGAAAGAATTGCATCATACTTATACATCTGTTCTGGGGCTTCAATCTATTATATCGAAGATGTTCAAGACTTTAAGACAGACCTAATTACAATAAAGCCAATTTATTTTGCCACAGTACCAAGGTTACTTGAGAAAGTAATGACAGGTATCAAAGTGCGTGGGCAAGAACTTAGTGGGATTAAGAAAAGACTATATTATTGGGCCATAAAATTTGCAGAAGACTACGATCCAGAAAATCCACCAGAAGGTTTTAAAGCTTTAGAGTGGAAGTTTGCAGATAAATTGATCTACTCAAAAATACGAGAAGGTATGGGTGGGAATTTAGTCGGGACTACTGTTGGCGGAGCTGCATTAGCACCAAATGTAATGCGTTTTTATAATGGGATCGGTTTGAAATGCGGAATGGGTTATGGACTTACTGAAACATCACCAGTAATGACCTCAAGTTTGCCAGATATAATTAGAATTGGGTCTGCTGGTAAAGCACTAGATGACGTTGAAATTCGGATTGCGCAGGATGGAGAAATTCAAACAAAAGGTCCAAATTTAATGAAGGGTTATTATAAGCTACCAGAAAAAACTGCGGAAGTAATGACAGACGATGGCTGGTTTTGTACAGGTGATATAGGTCATATTGACGATGAAGGTTGGTTATTTATTACTGATAGAAAGAAATCTATGTTTAAGCTTTCTACAGGTAAGTATGTTGCCCCACAGCCAATAGAAAATGCGTTAATAAATAGCGGGTTTATTGATCAAGCAATGGTTGTAGGAAGTGAAGAAAAGTTTTGTGGTGCTTTGATTGTTCCAGATTGGAAAAATATGGAAAAGAGATTTGAGCAAAAAGATAAAACATTTCCAACAGAGGGAAGAACTACTAATAAAACTATAATTAAAAAAATTCAACTAGAAGTAGATAAAGTAAATCGGAAGCTACCTCATTGGGAGCAAGTGAAAAAATTTGCACTACTTGAAACTCCATTTAGTATAGATAAAGGTGAGTTGACTCCAAAAATGAGTGTGAAAAGAAATGTAGTAAAACAAAATTATAAAGCTGATATAGAATCTATTTATGTAGAGTAGGAAGGAGTTCCATGAAAAAAAAAGAGATTAAAATCAGAAAAGTAGCTGTTCTAGGATCTGGTGTAATGGGAAGTCAAATAGCAGCACATTGTATTAATGCTGGGCTAGAAGTACTACTTCTAGATTTGAAAAGTGATAATCCAAAACGCCCAAATCAAGTTGTTGAAGAGAGTGTAAAAAAGATTCTAAAAATGAAACCAGCTCCATTTGGACTGCCTGAATTTGCTTCTAGAATGAAAGTGGGAAATTTTGAGGATGATTTTGACAAACTAAAAGAGATGGATTGGATTTGTGAGGTCATCATAGAACGTATGGATATAAAGAAGGATATGATGTCAAAGATTGAATCTATCCGTAGTGCTCATACAATTGTTAGCTCAAATACCTCAGGACTACCAATTTCCAATATTAGTGAAGATTGTGACACAGATTTTAAATCAAACTTTTTAGGTACACATTTTTTCAACCCACCTCGATATATGAAGCTTTTGGAAATTATTCCTACCGAGTCGACATCAGAGGAAGTTGTCTCGAGAATGAAAAATTTCTGTGAAAAAGTTCTTGGTAAAGGAGTAGTAATCTGTAAGGATACACCCAATTTTATTGCAAATCGGATTGGAGTTTTTTCAATGGCCTCTATCATGCCAGCATTTTTCTCTGGTAGATTTAGAGTAGAAGAAATTGATCTCCTTACGGGGCCATTAACTGGTTATGCTAAGTCATCAACATTTCGAACCGGAGATATTGTTGGACTTGATGTGATGGCACATGTATCAAAAAATATTTACCCATTGATTCCTAATGATGAAATGCGAGATACTTTTATTCTTCCAGAAGGGTTCAACAAGATGGTATCTGAAGGAAAGCTTGGGAATAAAACTGGGTCTGGTTTCTATAAGAAAGTACAAACAAAGGAAGGCAGAGAGTTTCATGTTATTAATGCTGAGTCACTCCATTATGAAGCACCAAAGACATTAGAAAGTGAAGTAATATTGGAAGCAAAGAAAATAAAAGACACAAAAAAGCGACTTCAGTTTTTAGCTTTCGATGATTCTGATATAGGTAAATTCATATGGGAAACACAGCGTGATATACTTCTTTATTCTGCAAATCGTATTCCAGAAATTGCCGAATCTCCAGAGGCAATTGACAGAGCTGTGAAATGGGGGTTTAATTGGGAACTTGGTCCATTTGAACGCTGGGATGCTCTTGGAATAGAAAGAGTAGTTGATAGACTAAAAAAAGAAGGTAAAGAAGTACCGAAGCTAATATTGGAAATGCTGGCATCTGGAATACAATCATTTTACGCTGATGAACATGTATACAACCCAGTTTCTAATAAAATGATCAAACAATCTCCAAATGCTTACGGTGAGTTGAAAGTATCAGATTTAAGAAAGGAAAGTTCTGCTATCTTCGAAAATGATTCTGCTGCCTTATTGGATATGGGCAATGGTATAGCTTTGTTTGAATTCAAAACGAAGAATGCTACTCTAGGCGCTGAACTTGTAAAGTCTTTAGAACATTGTTTAGATATAGTTGAAAAAGATTTTGAAGCTTTAGTTATTAGCCACGATGGCGATAATTTTGCATATGGAGCCAACCTTATGGAAGCTGCACAAGCTGTTCAAGCAGGTAGATATGATGAGGTAGTCGAAGTTGTGGAGAATTTCCAGAAAACAGCACTTAAGATAAGATATGCATCTTTCCCAGTGGTTGCCGCTCCATTTGGTAGAACATTAGGTGGTGGTGCAGAATTTGTACTTTATTCAGATAAAGTAGTTGCTCATCATGAATTGTATATGGGTTTGGTTGAAGTCGGTGTTGGATTGATACCCGCTGGAGGTGGAACTACTGAACTTCTTAAAAGAGCTATGAGTAAGCTAGAAGGTGACGCAGATCCACTTCCTTTTATTAGAGAAGTTTTCAAGACTATTGGTTTAGCTAATGTATCAGATAGTGCCCATAAAGCTATGGAATTAGGTTTCTTGAGAGATGAAGACCTAATTGTAATGAATAGAGATCTTCAGCTAAAAACTGCAAAAGAAGAAGCCATCCAAATGGTTAAAGCTGGGTATCAACCACTTAGCCCACAAATGGTATCAGTTTTAGGAGAGAAGGTTCTAGGCGTATTGAAAATCATGCTGTATGTAATGCATGAGTCAAGATATGCGACAGATTATGATAAAGTTGTTAGTGGTCGAGTAGCTCATGTACTTTCAGGTGGTGACTTGAGTGAGCCACAAAAAGTACATGAAGATTATTTATACAAGTTAGAAAGAGAAGCAATTATTGAATGTTTAAATGATGAACGTACGCATGCAAGAATTGAACATATGCTAAAAACCGGAAAACCATTGAGGAATTAATGACTAAAACAGCATACATCGTAGCCGCAAAAAGAACTGCTTGTGGTAAAGCAAATAAAGGTTCGTTCAGATTTACCTATCCTGATACATTAGCTGGCGAAGTAATAAAAGATCTGATGAGTTCAGTTCCAGAGCTAAACCCTGTAGATGTTGAGGATGTTATAATTGGATGTGCATTTCCTGAAGCATCACAAGGATTAAACCTAGCTCGTCAAATAGTTTTTCTAAGCGGCCTACCAGATTCAGTTCCAGGAGTAACCGTTAATAGATTTTGTTCCTCAGGATTACAAACAATTGCGATGGCTGCAGAACGAATCATGGCTGGAGCATCGGATATTATTATTGCTGGAGGAGTAGAATCAATGAGCATGGTGCCAATGGGTGGAATGTCTTTTCAGCCAAATCCGAGTTTAGTAGATAATCGACCTGAAGTATATATTAGCATGGGACTAACTGCCGAGAATGTAGCAAAAAAATATGGAGTTAGTAGAGAAGATCAAGATGAGTTTGCATACCATAGCCATCAACGTGCGATTAGTGCTTGGGAAAATGGAAAGTTTGATTCACAAATAACACCCATTGAAGTAGTTGAAAAGAAAGTAAGTGCAGATGGTGAAATCATAAATGAATCCTATGTTTTTAAAACCGATGAAGGTCCGCGTGCTGATACATCCATTGATGTACTTTCTGGACTTAGGTCAGTTTTTAAAGCAGGAGGGACTGTAACAGCAGGAAATTCTTCTCAAATGAATGATGCAGCTTCGGCCGTATTAGTTATGAGTGAAGCGAAAGTAGTTGAATTAGGTTTAACACCTTTAGCTAGATATGTTGGTTTTGATGTTGCGGGTGTTGCACCTGAATATATGGGAATAGGACCTGTTGAAGCTGTTCCTAAAGTATTAGACAAAGCAGGGTTGTCCTTAAAAAATATTGATTTGATTGAATTAAACGAAGCATTTGCAGCTCAAGGATTAGCCGTTATAAGAGAGTTAGGTTTAGATCAAGAAATTACAAATGTAAATGGTGGTGCTATTGCAATGGGCCATCCTCTTGGTTGTACCGGTGCTAAGTTATCTACTCAAATATTACATGAAATGCAGAGTAGAAAATCAAAGTATGGCCTTGTAACCATGTGTATAGGTGGAGGAATGGGTGCGGCGGGAATTTTTGAAAATCTAAATTAAGGAAACCATGTTTACTGAAGATACACTTAGTGGAAAAACGATCTTAATTACTGGTGGGGGAAGTGGTCTTGGTTTAGCCATGGCTAAAGGATTTGCAAGAAGTGGGGCAAATATTGCAATTTGTGGAAGAACAGAGGAAAAACTTAAAAAGGCTGTAGAGGAGATTAAGTCTGAAAGAGATGGAGTAGAAGTCAGATACTACGTGGCTGATGTAAGAAATCATGAAGCAGTAACAAATATGGTTTCTCAAATTGTTACTGATTTTGGATCAATGGAAGGGTTAGTGAATAATGCGGCTGGTAATTTTCTTTCAGCTTCTGAAGACTTAACTCCTGGCGGTTTTAAGGCTATTGTTGATATTGTTCTTCATGGTAGTTTTAATTGTACACATGCATTTGGTAATTATTTAATTAACAATAAAAAAGAAGGTTCGATATTAAATATCGTAACTACTTATGCCGAAAGTACTGGATGTGCATTTGTCTTACCTTCAGCTTGTAGCAAAGCAGGTGTACTTGCAATGACAAGATCACTAGCATTTGAATGGGCAGAATACGGGATTAGAGTAAATGCTATTGCTCCTGGTCCATTTCCAACTAAAGGAGCTTGGTCAAGATTAGTTCCAGATAAGATGATTGAAAAGCTCTTTATAAAGAAAATCCCAATGAAGAGGTATGGAAGACATGAGGAACTAGCTAATCTTGCTACGTTCCTTATGTCTGACCTCGTTCCTTACATAACCGGAGAATCCGTTGTAATAGATGGAGGAGAAAGATTGCAAGCCGGGCAGTTTAATTTTATTAATGATCTAATGTCACGAAAGAAATTAAAAGCAGCTTTTAAGGCAATGAAGCCAAAATAGCAGTCTTTAGATTAGTTGACCAATTACAATGACCATCAAAATTAGGGTGAAATAAACAGCATTTGTAGAACCACTTGGTTTGTGTAATCCTAAAACTTGCTTGTTGATGAAATGTTCTAATCCTAATTTGTAATATTTATTATATAAACTTGATTTCATTTCAACACCTCATAATGGATTATTAGAAAGTCCAAAATGTTTACAAACTTTCAATTTTTTCTTCTAGGGCTACAATTCTGTTTTCAAGTCGTTTTACTTTAAGATCATACTGATTTACGAATAATACCTTTCCATCAATGATAGTCTCAACCCAAATTTGCTCGCCTTTATCATAGCTAGCAGTAGTAACTAAATCCAATGTATTTCTATCGTAAAGTTTCCAAATACCATGTGGTTTAAAACGCTCACCTAATTTATAATAATGACCTTTTTGAAGGATCTCTCCATCATCATTTAAATATACAACGTCATAATTATTTCCATTAACATGCGTAACAATTTTTTTATTTTCACTATTAGTAACTGTTTGTTGGGCATTCGTCACAGTGAATGACATTGCGATTAAGAAAGAAAGTGTAAATAGTAGTTTTTTCATGGCAATACCTCTTTTTTTTGCGTCTTTCCAATGTTACCAAATTGTTAACACAAAGTAAAGCTAATATTACCTTAACATTTCGTCAGTATTACGAAAATTGTTTTAAACGTTGTTCAACCTTATCTACATGCATTGATAGTCGTAGTGCATCATAACTCGTGTAAGCTGATTCTTTATTTAATTGAATGGACTTCAAGAATAATAATGCAGCCTTTTCAGCTGCTGTAGCTGGATCAAAAACCTGCTTTTCGAAAAACAGGCGATTACTATCATTAATTCGCCCTAGTTTTATGGTTTGTGTAGGTACGTTACACTCCAGAATATCTTTTTTATTTGAAATAAGTCGTTTATGGTTATTCTCAGATGCACCTGTATATACATTAATTGATGCCGAAGCACCGCTATCAAAACGTAAGAACAAGTGAATAATAACAGGATATCCTTCAGAAAGACTTATTTGCTTCGCTTCAATATGATGAATTCCACTATCGATCCATTTTAAGCACAAACCTAATTCATCAATCCATAAGTGACGGAATTCAGACTCAATATCTACAAGTTGATTTCTATTGACTTCCTTTTCTATATGAATAAAGCCTGGACGATGAACTTTATCCATCATCCATTGGGTTGCAGGAGCCAATGTAGGCCAATGAGCTAATTGCACTAAAACTCCAGCTTCCTTAGAAGCTCTATGGATTTTCTCTAGTTTAGAGGTGTCTGTAGGTGGTTTTGCTATAAAAAAACAATTAAAACCTCTATGAATTCCTTCTAACAAAATATCAAGATTTTGAGGAGATTCATCTAATAGTAGACAGGCATCCACGTTGTCTAGATCGGAGAGGGATGAGACTAGATCAACTTGACGAACAATACTGTGTGGACGAAGATGTCCTTCCCAAGCTAAACCACGTTTCGAATCTCCAACAATACCAACTTTCATAAGCATAAAATTTAATTACGCTTAAAATGCACATGGAGATTCAAACTTACAATAGAGTAAAAGGTAATAAAACCTTAATCGGGCATCACTATAGCTAGAATAAAGTATGCTAGAATAGTAAATCCGTACATGAAAGCGAAGATTATGAATAGTATTCGAATGATGGTAGGATCCCAGCCCAAGTATTCTGCCAAACCGCTGCATACTCCAGCGATCATTTTGTCCTTTCTTGATTTTCGTAATTTAGCAGGCATAGTAAACATGTTTAATTGAATTCGCCGTGACAATACGGACCCTTAAACAATTTGTTGCAATAAAGATTATAAATAAAATTTGCTACCCATATATATTCCAAAATAAAAGTATTAGTTGAAATTGGGGATAAGAGAGTAAGTAAGTTTAAGATCTATTATGGGAACTAAAACTTGTATGAAATCTATTAGGTAGGCATGAAAAGTAGACAATATTTATTAGAAGTAGACAAGACTATACCAAAACCCAATCTTTCTGATTTTCAGAAAGCTGTATTTATCTTGCATGATCAACTGAATATGGAGGCTTGGCCAAAATGGGTAATTGAAGAGAAACCACTTCTTATATTTATTGAATCAAAAGCTAAAGGTAGTTCTCTTCCATATCATAAAAAGAAGCTCATCTATTTATTAAGTAGCATGCGCCATTTTGCTCTAGAGTGCCACGGACTAGGATTTCCGGTTTGCTATCATTCAACCAAAGAGCACTATGGAGAAGGGTTAGCAGAGATTCTATATCAAACTGAATCAATGTCATTAACTTATATGACGCCATCAGAGTGGGATTCAAGGGAAAGGTTGAGATCTTTAGAAACTGAATTTGGAGATCGAATTTATGAAATCCCTAATAATTTTTTCTTAGCGGATGTTGAGCACTATAAAGATAAGATTCAGCCAGGTTACCGAATGGAGTTTTTCTATCGAGGTATGCGTTGGCAAACAGGCTATTTGATGGATGGAAATGATCCAGAGGGAGGAGAATGGAATTATGATAAAGAGAATCGAAAAAAACTTCCCAAGAAAATCGAAATTCCTAAACGAGTAGAAACAGATATTGATGAAGTCACTCAAGAAGTAATAGAATTAGTAAAAGCTTCATTTGAAGATCACTTTGGGGAATGGGAAGGATTCAATTATGCAGTAACTAGAGCTGATGCTTTAGTACGATTGAATGAATTTGTAGAAAAATATCTCGATGAATTTGGTCCTTATGAAGATGCAATGGCTACTGATAAACACATCCTGTTTCATTCACATCTAGCTTTGTATTTAAATAATGGATTGCTACTTCCAGATGAAGTTTGTGAAAAAGCGGATGAGGCTTATCAATCTGGGAAAGTACTTTTGAATTCTGTTGAAGGATTTATTCGCCAAATAATAGGTTGGCGTGAGTTTATTCGAGTCTATTACGAAGCTATGATGCCAGCTGTTCGGAATGCAAATCACTTTGGGTTTGAACACAAATTACCAGAGTTATATTGGAGTGGAGAGGCAGAAATGAAATGTATGAGCGAGAGCCTAAAACCGGTATTAAAATCGGGTTATTCGCATCATATTCCTCGATTAATGGTGTTAAGTAATTTTAGCAATCTTACTAAAACAGATCCAAGAGAATTAAATGACTGGTTTCGAATTGCCTATGTAGATGCTTACGAGTGGGTAGTTTTACCGAATGTACTAGGCATGTCTACATTTGCTGATGGCGGAGTCTTGGCTTCAAAACCCTATGTGGCTGGTGGGAATTACATCAATAAAATGAGTAATTATTGCAAAGATTGTTCCTATAACATAAAAGAGAAAACAGGAGAATCTGCTTGTCCATTTAACTATCTATACTGGAATTTTGTGGATGAACAACGAGAAACCTTTTCCGAAAATGGACGGGCAAATTTTATGGTGAATATGTTTGATAAACGTTCTGAAGAAGATAAAAAGGCGATCAGGGATTCAAGCATTAAATTCATTGAAAACCTTAATAGAATGAGTTAGCTCATATGGATGCTCCTCACATCTTTATGTTATAATAATGATGAGCTAGTAGTAATAGCTTCTTCTAAGAATTCACCTAATTAGGAGGAGTTATGAAGAAAAGTATCTACACAATTTTAGCTTTCATGCTAATATCAGTTTCAATAACTGGTCAAGAATTCAACTTTGATATTGGTTTTGCACTTGGAACTCCAAATGGAAGCTTTCAACAATCTCTTGAGAGAAATTCATATGGGCTCGATATTGGAGCAACTTATCAAATTGGGAATTCTCCAATACATCTAGGTGGTGGGCTTGTATATCAGAATTATGGGTGGAGAGAGCAGGCAGAATATTTTAGTCCAAATATTCAAGAAGTTGAATTAAGAGTTAGAACCACTAATAATATGGTAACGCCTCATTTTCTAATGAGAATTGAGCCAAATATTGGAGTTATAAATCCTTTTTTAGAAGGTATGTTCGGTTTTAATTATCTCTACACAGAAAGTTCAGTGTTAGATGATTGGGCTGAAGAAGAAATAGCTAGTACAGTGAACTATGATTCCTATACATCAAGTATAGGTGTTGGTGGTGGACTGAAGTTTAAATTATATGAAGGCTTTGATGATGATGGAGATTTTATTGGTGTATCAATGATCGTTAAAGCAAAGTATATGTTAGGTGGTGAAGCTGACTACCTAAAGGAAGGTGGTTTAATTAGAACTCGAAGAGGACTAGAATATGATGTTTCGAGATCACGAACTGATCTAACTACCTTTAATGTTGGATTTGTGTTGAGTTTTTAAATTCAAGTTCCCAATTCAAGCCTCTTCAATTTTGAAGAGGCTTTTTTTTGCATAAATTTTTAATTATTTAGGGTAAAGAGTAATTATTAAATCTATATGTCTAAGGAAACGAAATTGTTGCTAATGGGGATAGTAGCTGCCTGTTCAGTGTATCTAACTCTGCTTCATTTCGGACTTATTTGGTTAGGCCTATTTTTAAGCTTATTGATCGCAATATTTTTGCTAATAAAATTAATCATAATTGGTAATAATCGATTGCATTCTAAAACTTCTAAAAGAATAATAATTGGGTCATTTAGCTTAATAATTCTATTTAATGCTCTAGTATTCGTAATAGACTTCAGTAAAAGAGATTTTCAGAAAGATTTACTGCTAGAAATACGCAAATATATTGATGAAGGTCTTACAAAGTCGGAAGTACAAGTTGAGCTCACTCATGTTCTAAGTAAATACTATTCTGAAAACTATAGTTCAATAGTACAAGCTGTAAATAATTCAATGGAAGACAGGCTAGGGGATGAAGGTAATTTCTTATTAGATCACGTTGAAGATATAAACTACTTTTACACACTTGATGAAGCAAAAGATGAGCTAACTGTAATTGCAGTTTGTGATGTTTCCTTAGGTCAAGATTCGGAATATGTAAACTTTGATGGACAGAAGGGACGATTTGAGATGCAATTTACCTTAACGAAAGAGGGGGTAGAATATGAAGTTAGAAATTAGGCAAATCAATCGTTGGCTGATAGCTATTCTGATTTTGACTGGATTAGTTTATAGTTTTAATTTTTATGAAGGCAATGTCTTTTCAAATAAAATATTGGGTTATTTAATAAATGTACGTCCTTCTAGTATTATCCTATGGTTCTTAACAATTGATGCCATAAATATTTTTTCAGGAAAGGAAGCAGTAGGTATTTCGTTAAACCTTGAGAGTATCTCAATTTTAACAAATGTGCTTTTATTTTTAATGATTGGGCCATTTCTTCTAGTTAAAGGTTATTTAGAATCAGAAAAGAAAGTAACAGAGAAAAAACCATGGTATTGGTATGTAGGCGCTATAATTGTGATAAGTGCATTAATGATAGTACCGACAGAAATTGTTAGGACTAAAATGATGATAGATACAAGTAAGAGTTCACAAGAGAGTAGGATAAGGGATTTAATGCGAAAGGAGATTACTGATGTTGGTTTTGCAACTGCTGAACATCTAATATTAAATAAATCAGAAGGAAAGTCATTTAACTTAGAAGACATAAAAATCGATTCTTTTAATTATGATTTCTCTATTGAGGGGAACCCATCAGACAGTCTGATTACTATTATTTGTACAAATCCTGAGCAAACCACATTTTCTGTAAAATTGGATGTCTATCCTGATGAAGAAGAAGTAATGAGAATGCGGAATTAGTTATTACTCGATTTGGTTAAAAGGGCTACATTAAAAGCCCATGAAAAATATAAATAGTTACCGAAAATTTGTTCGCAATTCAAAAGAACCCAATCTCAAGGGTGATTATGTTTTGTATTGGATGCAGACTAATAGACGTTTTCAATATAATTATGCCTTAGAATATGCGGTAGCTTGGGCAAATAAATTAGATAAGCCTTTACTCATTTACGAAGGATTAAATATCGATTATCCTTGGGCATGTGATCGATTTCATAGCTTTATGATGGAGGGAATGAAAGAAAATCTAGAGTATGCTTTATCTAATAAGCTGAATTTCTACAGTTATGTGGAGTCAAAAAATGATGAAGGGAAAGGGTTACTTTATGATTTAGCAGAAAAGGCCTGTGCGATGGTTTCTGATGAATTTCCGGTATTTATTATTCGCAAGCAAAATGAGTCTGTTGGAAAGAAACTTCACATACCATATGTCACAATAGATTCTAATGGATTGATTCCTCTTGGGATTACTGAAAAAGATCCATATTCAGCTTATTTATTTCGAAAAACGATGCAGAAGCACTTTGTTGAAGCATTCACAAATCCGCCGAAAAGTAATCCGCTAATTGATCTAAAGACTACTGAACAGATAGAGTTATCAGGTGAATTTATAAAAAAATATCCAAGAGCTGATGCGATGTTAAAAGACATTGATCAATCTGTTTCTGAATTGGATATTGACCATTCTGTGAAAGCTTTAGATATGATAGGAACCCGAAAAGCAGCTATAGGTAAGTTGGGTAATTTTATTGCTCATGGTCTGATGGATTATGATGAAAAGAGAAATCACCCTGATGAAAAGAAAACAAGTGGATTAAGTGGATGGCTCCATTTTGGGAAAATTAGCGAATACGAAATTGTTAAAGCGGTGCTGGATCAACAACCAAAAGATTGGGATTTGGATAGTATCACACCAAATGGTGGTAAAAACGCAGGGTTTTTTAATGGAGATCCTAATATTGAAAGCTTTTTAGATGAAGTAATTACTTGGAGAGAAGTCGGATTCCACTATGCACATCATAGACCAGATTACGATAAGTTTGAAAGTCTTCCAGACTGGGTTCAAAAAACAATGGATGAACACCGTAATGATGAACGAGAATATGTGTATTCATTTGAGGAATTCGAACAATCTAAAACCCATGATGAACTTTGGAATGCGGCTCAAACACAATTAAGAGAAGATGGTATCATCCATAACTATTTGAGGATGCTTTGGGGAAAGAAAGTCATTGAATGGACACCCGATTACAGAACGGCACTAGATTATTTGATAGAGCTGAATAATAAATATGCTATTGATGGAAGAGATCCCAATAGTTATTCAGGTATTTTCTGGTGTCTTGGACGATTTGATCGAGCTTGGCAAGAGCGTGATGTTTTTGGAAAGCTTCGATACATGACTAGTGATAGTACCCGGAAAAAAGTTCGATTAAAACAATACTTAGATAAGTATGGAAGTCAAAAGAGTTTACTTTAGATTTAAGTTATAAATTGATAATTGTCTAGTTAGCTTGGTTTTTGATTGAGCAGATTTTTGTGCAATAAGCTCATATATTGCACATATTTTCAATCATCCCAATTTCATGGATCTCTTTCAGGATAAAAAACAGCAAGGTTTCGGAGTAAATGAACCGGATACCTATGATTACCACCAGCCATTAGCAACCAGAATGAGACCGAATTCTTTAGAAGAATTTGCTGGGCAAGATCATCTAGTTGGGGAGGGCAAGATGCTTCGCAGGATGATTGAAAGTGGAGTGATTGGGTCACTTATTTTATATGGTCCACCAAGTTCAGGAAAAACTACATTGGCTCATGTAATTTCTAAAGAAATCAAAGCGGCTTTTGAAGTTATAAATGCAGTACTAGATGGAATTAAAGAACTTCGTTCTGTAGTTGAAAAAGCTGAAAAACTTCGAAAGCTAAATGGACGCAAAACCATACTATTTGTGGATGAGATTCATCGTTGGAATAGAGCTCAACAAGATGCTTTGTTACCTCATTTAGAAAGTGGGATCATAACTTTAGTCGGAGCTACTACTGAGAACCCTTTTTATTCATTGGTAAACCCTTTGTTATCTAGATGTCAGTTGTTCGAGTTACATCCACTCCAGGTAGAGCATGTAAGGAGAATGATTTTTAGAGCTCTTAGTGACGAAAAAAGAGGCTTAGGTGATAAAAATATTGAAGTCACACCCAAGGCGGTTGATCATTTAGCAGATTTTGCAGGTGGCGATGTTAGAAATGCGTTAAATGCTCTTGAAGTTGCAGTGCTTTCCTCAAAGCCAGATGAAAAAGAGGTGATTCATATTGACCTCGATATTGCAAAGGAAAGTATTCAGCGGCGAACTGTTAGGTATGATAAAACAGGAGATGAGCACTATCATTATATCTCAGCTTTCATAAAATCAATTCGAGGTTCAGATCCTGATGGAGCTCTTTATTGGATGAACGCTATGCTTGAGGGAGGCGATGATCCAAACTTCATCTTCAGAAGAATGTTTATCCTTGCAAGTGAAGATGTAGGTCTGGCTGAACCGAATGCTATTACCATTGTTAATTCGTGTCATGAAGCATTTATGAAATGTGGAATGCCAGAAGGAATGTTTTTTTTATCACATGCAGCCCTTTATTTAGCAATGTGTCCAAAGAGTAATAGTACGCTTGGAATATTTAAAGCGAGTAGTGAAATCAAAGAAAAAGGAGTAGGAAGCGTACCTACCTATTTAAAAGATAAAACAGCGAATAAACTATCAGCACGTTATCAAGATATTGAGAACGCTAGTAAAGATTATAAATATCCTCACAGTCATCCAGGTAATTGGGTTGATCAGCAGTATTTACCAGATTCTTTAAAGAAAAAGATTTTCTATGAAGCGGGTGTTGAAGGAAGAGAAGGACTTTTGAAAAAGAGATTAGATATAATTCAAGGAAAAGGTCAATCTGAGGAATAAAAACAGGCGAAGTGGTTCAGCACTTCGCCTGTTGTTGTTGGAGTCACTAATACAACCGGAAGGTGAATCGCAGCCTAACCAACCTGATCCCCCCGGCTATGTATTAGGCGGAATAAAACATGAAACAAATAATATTATGTATTTGTTCAATAACACATAAAATGATACGGACTAATTTAGTAAATACAAATAATTATTAGTCAAAATGATTGATTAATTTTAATAAAGTCTAATACTTATGGGAAAAGCGCTTACAAAATTAAGTTTTAAAAGTAATTCTCAAAAATGGAATGATTTTGTTGTCCAATGAGTATTCTAGACGAATACTTAGAATAAAATCCATGATGAATTTAAAAATTATTAGCAGTACCGATCGCCCCAATTCCAAGTCATTGGAAGTAGCAAATTATGTTGAAACATTATATAAAGACGAAGACATAAAAACTGAGGTAATTAGTTTAGAGGATTTCCCTTTGGCAGATGTAGTTGGAGGTTTATATGGAAAAGAAATTCCTAGTATATCAAAGTTCAGAGATTCAATTCTAAATGCAGATGCCTTAGTGTTTATTATACCGGAGTATAATGGTGGCTTTCCTGGGATATTAAAAATATTAATTGACTATTTACCATTTCCAGGTCCTTTTGAAAAAATTCCAATGGCATTTATTGGAGTTGCTGCAGGTGCTTTTGGAGGTTTACGACCTGTCGAGCAATTTCAAATGGTTGCTAATTATCGAAATGCGATTCAGTTTCCTGAAAGAGTGTTTATAAACCGCGTAAACTCAGAGTTTAATCCTAAAACTGGATTAAAAAATGATTTTCAACAGCAACTTCTAGAAGATCAAACAAAAGGCTTTATTCGTTTTGTAAAAGCCTTAAGAGACTAGAACTACCTACTTAATACTAGTTCGTTTTAAGTAAATAACCTACACCATGTAAGGTAATAAGATATCTAGGGTCCTCTGGGTGTATTTCAATTTTAGCTCTAAGCTTTGAAATGTGTACATCTACGGTTCTAGTGTTGGTACTATATTCATAGCGCCAAACTTTTTCTAGAAGTTCATCTCTCGAAACAGGTTCCCCATTTGCAGTTAAGAGATAGCGAATAAGTTCCACTTCACGAGCGGTGAGCTCATTTACTTTACCGTCAGGAAAAACAACTTCAGATTCAAGAAGATCAATTTTAACATTACCAAGTTTTAGAATATCAACATCACTAGATGATGAGTATGCGCTAGCTCTTCGTAATCTTGCTTGAATACGAGCAAGAAGTTCTTTTACACCAAATGGTTTAGTGATATAATCATCAGCACCAAGGTTTAGACCTTTTACTTTATCAATTTCCTGATCTTTAGCGGTGAGCATTATAATTGGAAATGAATACTTAAGAGATCGAACTTCTTTGCAGATATCGTAACCACTTTTACCTGGTAACATAATATCAAGAATCATAAGATCTGGCTTGTGTTCTTTAACAAGCTCTACAGCTTGTTCACCATCTTCACTTACAATTACTTGGTAACCTTCACTTTCAAGTGTGTCTCGAAGGGTAAAAATTAAACTTGGCTCATCTTCAACAACAAGAATTTTAATTGTTTTATTAAGCATACTCAGAAGTATTGGTAACGTTTTTGGTTAGCTTCTTACTACTATTTTTTGGTGGTAAGTTTTGCTCGTTTCGTATGAAAATAGGGAATCTTAAGGTGAAAGTAGTGCCTTTTCCGACTTCACTTGTAACTTCAATGTTTCCACCGTTTAATTCTACTAGATTTTGAACGATAGATAGTCCAAGTCCGTGACCTTTAGTTTTGGCATTTAAGGAATCTTCGACTCTATAAAATTTCTTAAAAATATTCTTCAAGTGTTTTCTTGGAATTCCGATTCCAGTATCAGAAACATACAATATCATATTTTTGGAATCTGACTCAACAGTAAATTTCAAAGTTTTATTCTTATCAGAATACTTTATTGCATTCTCAGTAAGATTGCTAATAACTGTTTCAAAGTGATCATTATCGATCATGATAAGTGTTTTATCAAGACCATTTTCGAAACTTAGGCTAAAGCCTTTATTCTCTATATAGGTTCTATTTTCTTTAACAAACTGCTGAGTAAGTTGATTTAGGCTCGATGGAGTTGCTTTTATAAGTGTTTGTCCAGAATCTGTTTTTGCGACATCAAGTAGCTTTTCAATCATCTTTCTTAATCTGATTGATTCATCGTAAATATGAACACCATACTGCTTTAGTCGTTCGGGCTCTGTAACTCTACCGTCCGAAATGTTTTCGCCGGCTGCCTGCATTACTGCCAAGGGTGTTTTTAACTCATGTGTTACATTTGCTAAAAACCCTGCTTGCCGTTGCGATAGATTTCGTTCTTTTTGTGCAGTATAAAACATAAATAGTAGTGCACCCATCAAAAAGAGAACAGCTACTCCCAATACAATTAGATTTTTGAGTAAGGTTGAATTATAGATAACTCCAACTGGATTATCTAGAAAGGCAATTTTAATCCTCCAATTATCAAACATATTACCATAAAGAAATTTACGACGCCCATCTTCTAATTCTCTGTCATAATTTACGGAAGGATTATTTGTTGCTAGAATATCATTAATTGCCCAATCCTGAAGCCAAACCACTGTTTGAGGATATGTTTTGGGATCAAAATATTCAACAAATTTAGGAGCAATTAAATCATTTATGATTACGTCTTTATTAAGTGATGCACTTAGATAACCAATTATCCTGTTTTCATTTATATTGATGAAACCAATATTCATTGTACGATGGGCATCGAATTCCGTATTTGTATTCCATCTGTAATCGAAACTATTCAATTCAATTTTAGCTTTTGTCCTGGCTAATCCAACTCCATCGCAAAGTGTGGACGGGTATTCATCAGTAAAGTCCATTCGTTGAGTTGTATAATTATAAGAGTACAACTTAGAGTTTTCTATACAAGGATCAGTTCCTTCTGGTGTATAATAGATCCCGTCAAATAGAGGGCTTTCTGATGCAGCGATAATTTTTTCGTGAACTGATGGCGGAAATTTACCATAATTGACTATAGTATTTTCGGTTGGCTCCAATTCTAGGCTACCTAAGCCAGTGAATGGCTCGTAAATATTAAAGCTTATGTCACGAACTAAATCATCTAAAATTTGAAGTTGACGTTCTTCTTCTCCATCAACCATACGATCCCTTATATCATATAAAGAGTATACATTCATTCCTGTTAGCGCAATTATTGCGAGAAGTCCGATGCCAAGAAGGGCATATCTAAATAATTTACTACGTAGCATATGGTAATTTATATATCCTATTTAAATTAAAAATAATATAACGTAGGATGAGATAAACTGAAAAAAGGTAAAATTTCGTGAAGAGTAAATAACGTTCTTAGTAGAAGACGTTATTTACTAAAATTTCTTTCTAGTGATTCTTTTAGATCGTTAAACTCAATGGGCTTTACGAGGTAATCAGCATAACCCGTTTCCTTAGCTCTTTGAACATGATAAGAATCTGAATTTCCAGTGATGTATATAACGGGAACATCAGAGAATTTCCTTATTTCATTCATCGCATCTATTCCATCCATATTGCCCTCTAGAGAGATATCCATTAGAATCAAATCAGGGTTTATACGCTTAGCTACTTCAATTGCTGTTTTCCCATAAACCAACTCACCTTCAGCGTCATAACCTAATTTCTCAAGATAGCTTTCATATAGAAGATTCAGTATCAGATCGTCTTCGACAATCATTACTGTTTTATTCTGAGGTTTTTCCATAGCTAGTTATTAGTCATTCCAAAAGTCTATATCATATAGAATATAATAATAACACCATTAATCGATAAACAAAATTCTTATTAGATTATTGTAGAATAGATGTATAAAAATTAAGTACTTATACTGCATGCAGTATATAAAAAAAGCCCTACAAAATATTTGTAGGGCTTTATGTACCGCAGGCCGGACTCGAACCGGCACTCAGATATTCTCCGAATTGGATTTTAAGTCCAACGTGTCTACCAATTCCACCACTGCGGCATCTTTTATATTGGCTTGTAGAGCGGCAAATATACAACTTAATCTATGACTACTTCAATCTGTTTCTACTAAAAAATTATTGTTTACTTATTGGCTTTTGTACATTCAATTAAAACGACTAAAACATTAGTAAAATGTGTACAAAACTTAGCTTAATAATTGCGTTCCTAGGTTTAATATCAACATCTGTATTCGCTCAATTAGAAGTTGGAGCTTCTTATGAGCTTAGAGATCAAGAACCACAGAATGGATTTGGAGTGAGAATCGAAAAAGGTTTTTTGGAGCAAGTTCCACTTGTTGGATTGAGTATGAGAGCTCATTTTAGCATTTTTAGTGATAAAAATGATGTGTCTGAAAACGGTATCTCGTATTCTCAAGAACTTACTAATTATGATTTTGGAGCTGCAATTATTGCAGGTATATCTGTAGGTTTAATTGAGCCATATATTGGAATTGGACTCGGTTCAACCTCTTTAGAAATTAAACGAAAGGATTTTGTGAGTATTCCTCAAGGATTTGAACAAGAGCCCGATGCAAGTGAGTCTAATATTTACTTTAATGGAATAATTGGTTCAAAAGTAACCATCATCCCATTAATTAAACCATTTATAGAGTACAGATATTCTAATTCATCACTAACAGAGCCAGAAGTAGCAGAGTTAACCACAGGTAGAATTATCTTTGGAGTATCTTTAAGTTTTTAAAAAAAAGGCACATTCAATTCTATTCAAAAATAATTGAGATGATAAAGCTTATTTAGAGCGTTTTAAGTATGTTCTTAATTTGATTATTCGATTGAAGAACAGTTAGAAAAGGCAATGGACAAAGTCACCACCATAGAAAAGTATAACCTTGAAGGGTATGAGTTGGAGACAACTCAGCAACAGGATTTAGACCAGTTACTTGAAGTGTGTACAACAAACATGGATGGGGTTGATGAATCACTTATTACTAAGGCATTCAAATTGTGCTATTTGTCTCATCAAGATGGGAAGAGAGCTTCAGGTGAACCTTATTATTATCATCCGGTAGAAGTAGCAAAAATAGTAGCTCAAGAAATTAATATTGATGATGTTTCTGTAGTAGCTGCCTTATTACATGACACTGTTGAGGACACTGAAATTGAGTTAAGTGATATAAGGCACTGGTTTGGAGATGATGTAGCTTTAATTATTGATGGAGTTACAAAAATCGATGGTGTTTTTAAAAGTAGAGATAGTAAACAAGCAGAAACGTTTATGAAACTTCTGCTTTCTATGGCAGAAGATATCCGTGTTATTTTGATCAAATTTGCAGATAGGTTACATAATATGCGAACCATCCAGCATCTTCGTAGAGAAAAGCAGATCAAAATCGCTTCAGAAACAATGGATTTATATGCTCCCTTAGCTCATCGATTTGGTCTTTTTAGTATTAAAAATGAGCTTGAAGACCTTTGCTTCAAAGCTATCGATCCTTCTTCGTTTAAATTTATCGCTCGCAAATTAAGGGAGAAAAAAGAAGCAAGAGAAAGCTTTATTGATGAGTTTATGATGCCCGTTGGTCGCCAGCTAATTCAACAAGATTTCAATTTCGAAATTAAAGGTCGGCCAAAGCATATTTATTCAATTTATAAAAAAATGCAACGGCAACAGAAGCCGTTTGAAGAGATTTATGACCTTTTCGCAATACGAATTATTCTAGAAACACCACATACAAAACAAGATTGTTGGAGTGTTTATTCAATAATTACCGATTGGTATACCCCTATTCCAGAACGATTTCGTGATTTTATATCTGTTCCAAAAGCAAATGGATATCAATCACTTCATACAACCGTGATTACAAATCGTGGTAAAAAAGTTGAGGTACAAATTAGAACTCGACGAATGGACGATATTGCTGAAAAGGGGCTTGCGGCTCATTGGAAATATAAAGAAGGAGATCAGCCAGGAAGTGAAACGCTCGACAAATTTGTTAATTGGGTTAGGGATGTATTGGATAACCCTCGTCCAGAGTCATCGGCAGATTTTGTAAAAGATTTTCAGCTTAATTTATATAAAGATGAAATTTATGTGTTCACGCCTAAAGGAGAACTTAGAACACTACCAAAAGGAGCTACTCCTATTGATTTTGCTTTTGAAATCCATAGTGAAATTGGTGAAAGAGCCATGGCAGCTAAAGTTAATGGTAAAATGGCACCACTGCGACAAAAGCTTAGAAATGGTGATCAACTTGAGATTATTACAGGAAACAAAATCAATCTAAACCCTGATTGGATTGATGATGTAGTTACGCATAAAGCGAAATCTCGGATTCGACAATTTATTAAGCAAAAACAAAGAAAAGTATCGGATCAAGGCCGGGAGATTTGGGATAAAAGAGCAGAAAGAGGTAAGATTGAAATTAATGATCAAGACCTAACAAAGATTGCAAAGCGTTTCAAGTATGAAACAACTCAAGGTATGTTTTATGATCTTGGATTAGGATCATTAGAAGTAAACACAGTTTTTAAAGAGGTAAAGAAGTTTAAAAGTACAGGTCGAATTGAAGGAGAGATTAGCGAAGTTGTACCAAAAACAGAAGAAGAAATTCAAGAGAAGTATATAACTGCAGCACGAGCCTTAGGAGATGGGAACGCATTAGTATTGAACGGTGAGCTTAGTAATGTAAAATATTCGTACGCTAACTGTTGTAGCCCTATACCTGGAGATAATGTAATAGGCTTTATAAGTAGAAATGGGGATGTGAAAATACATCGTACTATGTGTAATAATGCACAACATTTACTTAAAACAGAGAGTGATAGAATTATTGATGTTCAGTGGGCAAGAAATATAGAAAACAAGTTTTTAGTCGCCATACGAGTGATCGGGGAAGATCGGGTTGGTATGATTAATGATTTGACTGATGTTTTATCAAAATCTCTTTCAACAAATATGAAGAGTATAAATGTGTCGAGTGATGAGGGAATGTTTGAAGGAATTATTACCGTTTATGCTGATGGTATCTCACATTTAGATAAAATAATGAAGCGCCTTACCAAAGTCGAAGGGGTTAAGAACGTATTTCGTTATGAATAAGGGCTTAACAACTTTTTCTAGACTTTAGCTTAAACTATCTTTAAACTCTTTTAGTTATTCGCTTTAGGTAAAACTAGCTTAAAAAAAAGAGCTGCGAATTTAGGAAGGACAATCACAGGCACGAAAAATAAAGTGCTTTAATATTTAAAGACTAGAAGTTATGATGACTTACACTAAACGTGATATAGTTCGTCGTGTAGCAGAAGCAAAAGACGAACCAATGATTAAAGTTGAACCATGGGTAGACTCTGTAATTGTAGCTATGCGCGAAATTATGATGTCAGCAAATACCGAGTGTCGTATCGAGATACGTGATTTTGGTGTGTTTGAAGTTAAAGAGACTAAGGCTAAGCCAAAGGCTCGTAACCCAAAAACAAATGAAGTTATTTACGTGCCAGCGCATCGTAAAACTCATTTCAAGCCAAGTAAATTGTTAAAATCATTTTTACGTCAACCACTGGAAGACTTAAAATAATAATACAGCTACTTTGCAGGAGTATTCACGTCTGGTCGGTATTGATGTTGGAAAAAAGCGGATTGGTATCGCCCAGACTGATCTCCTAAAAACTATTTCTACACCGGTAGGTACTTATTCACCGGAAAATGTTTTTGAAAACCTCAGAACTATAGTAAATCAATCAACAGTTGATAAATTTATTATTGGTTGGCCATTAATGCCCGATGGTACTGAAGGCGATTCTATAAAGATGGTTAAGGAATTTATTAAAAAGCTCATCTTAGAATTCCCTGATATCGAAATTGAAAAAGTTGATGAGAGAAACACCTCAAATAAAGCTATGCAGCTTATGATTGAAGCTGGAATCTCAAAAAAGAAAAGAAGAGAAAAAGAACGTGTGGATAGAATTGCTGCAGCTGTTATCTTACAGTATTATTTAGAAGAATATTATTAAAGACGATGGCAATACTACCGATAGTAACCTATAACGATCCAGTTCTTAGAAAAAAGACAGAACCTATTACCGAATTTACTGATGAAGTCCGTCAATTTGTGGCAGATTTATTCGAAACTATGTATAACTCAGAAGGAGTAGGTCTAGCAGCTCCCCAGGTTGGAGTTTCACATCAGGTTTTTGTAATTGATGCTGATAATATGATGGATGAAGAAGATGAACTTCCTGGTCCAATGGCGTTCATTAATCCCAAGATTATTGAAAAGAAGGGAAGACAAATCCCATTAGATGAAGGGTGTTTAAGTATTCCTGAGGTAACTGATAAAGTACTCCGCCCTGAAACTGTAGTCGTTGAATATAAAGATGAAAATTTTGAAGATCAGACCATTGAAGCAACGGCATGGCTAGCACGGGTTATTCAGCATGAATATGATCACCTTCAAGGAATATTATTCATAGATTATTTAAGTGCTTTTAGAAAAAGAATGCATAAATCTGATCTTAAAGAAATCGAAGAAGGTCTACGAGAAACAAAATATCCGGTTAAGCCAAAACTATAATCTAAATAAACTCCAGATAGATGAATATAGTCTTCATGGGTTCGCCTGACTTTGCACTTCCAAGTCTGGAAAAAATTCAGAATTCTTCACATACTGTTAAAGCTGTTGTAAGTAATGTTGACAAAAGGAGAGGAAGAGGTTCGGCTACAGCACCTACACCGGTTAAAGCAAAAGCATTAGAACTTGGGATTCCAGTTATTGAAGTTGAAGATCTAAAGTCTGACGATTTTGTTAGACAACTAGAAGAACTTGATGCTGATTTATTTGTTGTTGTTGCATTTCGCATCTTACCTAAAAAAGTACTCGAAATCCCAAAAATAGGATCTGTAAATCTTCATGCTTCACTTCTTCCAAAGTATAGAGGTGCTGCTCCAATTCATTGGGCTGTTATGAATGGTGAAGATAAAACTGGTTGTACTATTTTCTTTTTGGATGAGCAGGTGGATACTGGGAAGATTATCAAACAAAAAGAGATCTCAATAGGAGATAATGAAACTACAGGTGATGTTTATAGCAGATTAATGGAAATAGGGAGTAGTGTTTTACTTGATGCGATTAATGAAATTCAATCAGATTCTTATTCTGCACTTATTCAAGATGATGATAAAGCGACACCTGCACCAAAAATTTTCAGAGAAGATTGCCACATTGATTTCAGCTTATCGGCAAAAAAAGTACATAATAAAATTCGGGGATTGAGTCCGTTCCCAACTGCATGGGCTAGTTTAGCTGGAGAAAAAGTTAATATTTATAAATCACGACTAGGGACTTTTGCAAATATTGATCCCGGAGAGATATTAGTAAGAGATGAGAAGCTGCTTGTTGGATGTAGTGATGGAACAATTGAGCTATTAGAAATCCAATTTCCTGGAAAAAGGAAAATGGAAGCACAGATATTTCTTCAAGGAAATACATTAGAAGGAGTTTTTGATTAAATAATTAAAAATTTAGTTTGAGATAGGTCATCCATTTTATATCATCACGCAAATTCACATAGTAAATATTCTACCATGGATTCCATTGAACTTATTAATTTCGCTAGAGAAGGTGACTTCGACCAAGTAAAAACACTACTTAAAGCCAAGGCTGATATTAATGCTGTGAATAGCAGTGGAGCATCAGCACTGATTATTGCCTCAGAGAAAAATCACTTTGAAATTGTTAAGTATTTGGTGGAATCTGGTGCAGATTTAAATATTGAGACCAAAATGGGTGGAACGGCTCTGAACCGTGCTGCAGAAAATGGCAATATTGAAATGATGACTTATTTACTTGATAAAGGAGTAAAACTTGGATCTTTGGCTCTTATCGTAGCAGCTAGAAATGGGTTTATAGACGCTGTAAAACTTTTAGTTGAAAAAGGAGCGGATGTAAATTATCAGCAACGATGGGGGCATACAGCACTAATGGTTGCAGCAAAAAACGGATATTCTGAAATTGTGACTTATCTTATAAGTAACTCAGCAAATGTATACCTAAGAGATAAAAATGGAGATACTGCAATGATGATTGCTAGTGAAAATGATCAAGATGAAGTGGTTTTGATACTTAAGAATGCTGGAGCTATTGCAGAGGAAAAACCTAAAAAGGAAAAACCAGTTCCAGTAGCTGATGACGATGACGACGACGATGATGATGATTCTGAAATTGACGACTCAGCTGATGTAGATGATTTAGTATCAGATGATGACGCTCCAGACGATATCGACCTAGATGACTAGCTTATTCTTTTAAATTATTCTTTAAGTTCAATTTCTCGTCATTACTAGTTTGATAAACATCTTGAGATTCGATTTCTATTGTTGATATGTCTTTTTCATTCGTTCTGGAATCAGTTTTTAAATCCTGAAAGCTTGCTGGGAGCTGATCTATTATTTTATCTGCTAAAGTTTTTAAACCGCGAAGCTTCTTCTTTCTCCAAGCTACATCAAGTGCATAAACTACCATTGATGAAGCACCCCATAAACTAGATCCGATAAAGAAAACATCTCTTAGCACTGTTGGTGTATAGAATAGAGAAGTTAATCCCCCAAGAACTAAAGCTAAAACAGCACCATACATTATACCTTCAGTTATTGGCGAGCCTAAACCTACTCGTTGAGAAAATCTAAGCTTCGAATAGTCTTCTCTTTTTGTTAATGAAACGATGGTTTCAATTCCTGATATACTAGTGTGAGTCCATTCCTTTTTACGGTGATTGTGATTTGTTTTACCAAATGTTTCACCACCAAAGTGGTGAGTTAATTCGGAAGTTATATCATCCCAAACTAGATCTTCAGGGGCATCAGTGTTAAATTCTCTTTCTTCAAAAATATGAGTATCAGTTAATCCTGAGTAACGCACAACTTTTTTATTCCGAAGTTCAAGAGCCGCTGTTTTAAGGAACTTAACATCAAGTCCAGCTTCATTGCCGACAGAAAGTAATTCATCCATTGTTAAACCAGGTTCATTCTTGTCTGATTTAATATTTTGAGAATGTTGTAGAGACGATGCTCTTTTAATGATCTGTTGAATTTCGTCTTCAGAGAAAATTTTATCGGGCATATTTTATAATTAATTCAAGCAATTATACAAAAAAAGCCTCGGTTTGGTAACCGAGGCTTTAAAATAATATTGAAAAGTTACTTATTTATCTGATGCATACTCAAAAGAGTGAACATCCATCTCTACACCTTCGCTTGGTCTAACCGTCATAGATTTTGGCTGAAGGAAGTACAATAAATAATCGCGCCCTCCTGCTTTGGCATCTGTTCCACTCATATTAAAACCGCCAAAAGGTTGAGCGCCTACTAAAGCTCCAGTACATTTTCTATTGATGTATAGGTTACCAACCTTAAATGTTCTCAATGCTTTCTCAATTTTCTTAGGATCTTGTGAGAAATATGCTCCTGTTAATCCATATTGAGTATTATTAGCAATTCGTAGGGCATCATCAGTGTCTTTTGCTTTGATAAATGCAGTTACCGGCCCAAAAATTTCTTCTTGCGCTATTCGAGCATCCTCAGCAACATCTGCAAAAACTGTTGGTTCTATGTAGTGACCTGGATTCTCAGTATCAGCTAATTTTCCACCAACCATGAGTTTAGCTTCAGACTTTCCAATCTCGATATAGCTCATGATTTTATCTACAGCTTTTTGGTTTACAACTGGACCTGCAGCATAATTATCTTTTGCATCACCAATGGTTAACTCTTTAGTTTTTTCAACTACTTTAGCTAACACTTCATCATAGACCGACTCAACAACAATAGTTCTAGAACCTGCGGAACATTTCTGTCCTTGAAAGCCGAAAGAACCACGCACAATTTGATCGGCCGCGAAGTCTAAATTAGCATCTGCATCAACCACAGTTGCATTTTTTCCGCCTAGCTCACATACTAAGCGCTTTAAGAAATGTTGACCTTCAATTACTTTTCCAGCAATCTCAGCCATATGTAGTCCAACAGCTTTAGATCCGGTAAAGCTAATGAATCTTGTTTTTGGACTAGTAGTAAGTGCTTCACCAACTTCCATGTTATCGCCAGTAATAAAGTTGAAAACACCCTTTGGTAGACCAACTTCTTCAAAAATCTCAGCTACAATATGTCCCATTTTTGGAGTATCGGGTGCTGGTTTAGCTACAACAGTATTGCCTGCAGCGATTGGTGCGGCTGCCATTCCTAAATATATTGCAAAAGGGAAGTTCCAAGGTGAAATAGCAACACCAGCGCCAATAGGCATGTAAATAGTTTTATTTGCGTCACCCCAAGAATCATTTACTGGCATCCCTTGGTCAAGACGGATTGCTTCGTAAGCGTAATAGATAAGAAAGTCGATTCCTTCTGCAGTGTCAGCATCTGCTTCAAGATAATTTTTACCTGCTTCGCTAATCATCCATGCATTTATTTCCATTCTTCTACGCTTTACAACATCAGCTGCTTTAAGAAGGTATTCTGCGCGCTTTTTTGCTGGAGTGTATTGCCATGTTTCAAATGCTTCCCAAGCAGAATCTAGAGCACCAAGTGCTTGCTCGGTGCTAGCCATCTGAAAAGTTCCAATTACTTCATTAGTATTGGATGGGTTCGTGCTTTCAAAAGTTCCTGAGTTACCTTTAACCCACTCTCCATTAAGGTATAAATCGTATTCTTTTCCAAAATTACTCCGAGCTTCTTCCAAAGCCTTCTTTTGTGCATCTTCAATGGTAGGGTCAGAAAAGTCGAGGTATTCTTCGTTTTTAAATAATTCTAGTGTTAAATCAGACATTTTATACTCTAATGGGTTTCAGTAGTTAAAAATTTTTTTTCGATCTTAATAAATATAAGCCTAAATATAGCTAGAAAAGCGCTCCCAATTCAAAGGTCTTTCAAGCTTCTTGTAAGTTAAGGTAAAACCATTGAAAATGGGACTTAGTAATGGTAGTTTTAGGGTTCTTTATAAGAACTTTACAAAATTGTGATACGTTCATATCGATAAACGTATTAACAACTATTCAATACTAAAAAAGGATTCGATATGTCAAAAATTAAAGTCGGAATAAACGGTTTTGGTCGCATCGGTCGAATGGTTACACGTGCTATTTTAGAGAAGTACGCTGACCAAATCGATATCGTTGGAGTTAATGACCTAACTGATACCAATACACTAGCTCATCTTTTCAAATACGATTCATCTCAAGGGATTTACGCAGGTGATGTTGCTGTGTCTGGAGATACTATCACTATTGATCATATGAGTTTTAAGGTTACTGCAGAGCGTGACCCAGCAAACTTAAACTGGGGAGATCTAGGAGTTGATGTAGTTATTGAATCAACAGGATTTTTCGTAGATAAAGAAAGTGCAGGCAAGCATTTAACTGCCGGCGCTAAAAAAGTTATTATTTCAGCACCTGCAAAAGGCGATGTTAAAACCGTTGTGTTAGGTGTTAATGATCATGTTATAAGTGATGACATTGAAATCTACTCAAACGCTAGTTGTACAACTAACTGCTTGGCACCTATGGTTAAAGTACTTGATGACTCCTTCGGTGTTGTTAAAGGATTCATGACTACTATTCACTCATATACTGGTGACCAAAAAATTCTTGATGCTCCTCATAGAGACTTGAGAAGAGCACGCGCAGCTGCAATTAATATTATTCCAACCTCAACAGGTGCTGCAAAAGCAGTAGGTCTAGTTCTTCCTCATCTTGATGGGAAACTTGACGGTGGAGCAGTTCGAGTTCCAACACCAACAGGATCACTTACTGATTTTGTTTGTGAAGTGAAAAAAGGAACAACTAAAGAAGAAGTAAATGCCGCATTTAAAGCAGCAGCTGAAGGCCCAATGAAAGGAATAATTGAGTACACAACTGATCCTATCGTTTCTACTGATATTATCGGTAATCCACACTCAAATATCTTTGATAGTGACCTAACTAAAGCAGATGGAACTCTTGTAAAAGTTATTGGCTGGTATGATAATGAAGCTGGTTATGCTGCAAGAACTGTAGATTTAATTACAAAAATTCTATAATCGATAAGATTACTAAGATTTTTAAGCCTCTTCGGTTTCGGAGAGGCTTTTTTTATTTCTAGAGTTCATACATTGTTCCATATCATAGTAGACTATATTCATTAATCCTCTCTTTAAAGAAAACGTATGAAGAAATCATTCTTATTTTTAATGCTTCTTATCGGAATTCAAGCATGTATGCCATCGAAAGAATTGCCAAAATTGAATATCAATCAGCTAATAGATGATATTAAAATCTTGTCAGCCGATGATATGCAAGGTCGCTTAGTTGGAACAGAAGGAAATGAAAAAGCTAGAGAATATATTACGAAAAGGCTTGTTGATATGGCTATTCCAGCATTTGAAGGAGATTATAACCACCACTTTACAATAACTAGACGAAACGGGGATGTTGTAAACGGGATTAATATCATTTCATCTATTAAGGGTGAAATAGATTCTATAATTGTGATTAGTGCTCATTACGATCATTTAGGCGTTAGAGATAGTTTAATTTTTAATGGAGCTGATGATAATGCGTCAGGCATTGGTGGGTTGTTAGCTACTGCTGATTATTTCTCAAAAGTGAAGCCAAAGCACACATTAATATTTGCTGCATTTGATGCGGAGGAAGGTGGACTAAATGGTGCCAGATCTTTTGTTCAGGATTCTATTCTTCTTGATAAGATAAAACTAAACGTAAATATGGATATGATTTCTAATAATGATAGAAATGAAATATATGCAGTTGGCACATATCATTATCCATTTTTAAAACCAGTTTTAGAAACTGTTGATACTGGCGAATTAACACTATCATTTGGGCATGATACACCTGACTTAGGTTACAATGATTGGACCATGTCATCAGATCATGGACCATTCCACGAAAAAGGAATCCCATTTATTTATTTTGGAGTAGAAGATCATGAGCACTATCATAAAGCGACAGATGAATTTAAAACAATACCGCAGGAATTTTATAAGAAGTCAGTCCAATTAATATTGAATGCGATTATCGAATTAGATAAAATGTGATTGTACCTTAAACATTAAATCATGAATCAATGAGTACTTTAAAACTTATTCTTTTATTCCTAGTTGTTATTTTAATAACCCCAAAAATAACAACAGCTCAAGAATCTATTCAAGATCAAATTAATATGGCTGTATTTGCTGCACCTGAAGACCATAGAGAAGGCGCTATGGTATTAGGATATGATAATGTTGGAAATGTTATTACTCTTAGAGAAGGGAATAATGATTTTATTTGCTTAGCTGATAATCCAGAGGTTGCCAGATTTAGTGTATCGTGTTATCAGAAAAGTCTTGAGCCATTTATGGCTCGTGGTCGAGCCTTAAAAGCTGAAGGGAAAAATCCAGGCGAAGTTTTTGAAATCAGGGAAAAAGAAGCTGTGGAAGGGTTGTTAAATATGCCAACTGGACCTGCAACCTTATATGCTTTTTATGGTGAAGAAGTAGTTTATGATTCAAACGCTAATACTATTGAAGGTGCTCAATATCGATATTCGATATATATTCCTTTTGCCACCCAAGAAACGACTGGACTTCCACTTAGACCTAATGGACAAGGTCATCCGTGGTTAATGGATCCGGGCACACATAGAGCTCATATTATGATTACTCCGCCAGCTAGTAATTAGCGGATTTACATATCTTTTTTATTATATCCGCTACATTCACCGCAGTCTTTTCCATCTTTTTCAGCTTCTTCTAAGGTTTCAAATCCTTGTTTAGAGAAAGCTTCAATTTTTCCAGCGGCTGACATTCTGCGCCATCTCCATTGATCCTTAACGTCTTGGTATAATTCGCATTTAGCCATATATAAGTGTATGATTTTTTGATATTTATTTAGCTATAACATACAGCTTATAACAAGCGAGGGCAAAATTAAAAAAGGAATAAATTTATCTGGAATATGCACTAGCCATATTCAATTATAGAATTCCTAATTCAAATGTTTCTAATCTTCTATTACAAAATCGTAGCTGATTTCAGAACCTTTTTCTAGTGCTTTTGATACAGAGCAGTATTTAGTTATAGATAAATCTAAAGCTCTTTTAACTTTATTCTCATCTAAATTGCCCGATAAGATAAAATGCATATGGATGGATTTATATTCAGAATAACCAGTGTCCATTTTTTGTTTATCTCCATCAATTTCAACTCTAAGACTTTTAATCTCTTGTCGCTGTTTTTCAAGAATTGATAGTACATCTATTGCGCTACAGCCACCAATACCTGCTAAGAGTAACTGCATCGGACTCATCCCGCCTTCAAGACCTCCAATTTTTGTGTTTCCGTCGATACGGATTTTACCACCTTCTTCATTACCCGCTTCCATATGGAAATCTTTACCAAGCCAGTTAACATCAATCTTCATTCAATTCTCCATTTAGTTTATTTTAAAATAAGTGATTTTGAAGTAATAAATAGTCTTGCGATTTTCTCTTAATCTATTCCAAATTCTAGCCTCATGGTAATAGTTGCTGATTTCATTTTCGATGTGGTATCAAAACTGCCGCCCCAACTATAGTCATCGTTTGAGTTTTGAGCAATAATTTGGAAAACCCCCATTCTTGCATTCTTTAAGTCCCCTAGACGAGCATTTGAATTACCAGAGATTTGTTCAGCTCTGATACGAGCATCTTCCGTTGCAGCCGCAATCATTTCAATTTTCAGTTCGGCTAGTTTAGTATAGTAATAATTGGGGGAATACGAATAGAATTCAACACCATCATTTATAATTTCTGTGATATCACGAGAAATCTTTTCGACATGATCAACATGTTTAGACTCAATAGTAATTCGTTGAGTGAGCTTATATCCAACAAATTCCTGACGAATATATTTTCCTTCATCATTATAAATGCTTTTAAACTCTTTATTAATTGTCACAGATGAAAAAGCCATTTCTTGATGGCTAATACCTTTACTAGAGAGATATTTATTAATTATCTCCTGATCCTTTTTTATTAAATCGTAAGTCATATTCAATTCCTTATACTGCTTTGAGAAACTACCTGACCATACAATTAGATCAGATTTAAAGTCTGTTGAACCCATACCTGTGACATATATTTTCTCAGAACTTTGATGACGATTTTGGAAAGTATGAACTCCAATAAGAGTGATTATAATAAATGAGATGGATAGAATACCGATAGGAATGCTCGTTTTCATGAGATAACAAATTTTAAGATTGAACAGTAATAGATTACTTAAAAGAAGTTCAATAGCAGAAAAAGGTTCCCATAGAAAACTCAATATGATTTACGGAACTATATGTCTTTTCTCATACTTGTTATGTGTACTATTGTGAATTAGTTAGAATAGTTACCCAAAAACGCATAAAAATTATTATGAAAGAAGTAGCACTTATTACTGGAGCATCAAGTGGAATAGGGAAAGATTTA
The DNA here is from genome assembly GCA_965212165.1 of Balneolaceae bacterium. Classification (GTDB taxonomy): domain Bacteria; phylum Bacteroidota; class Rhodothermia; order Balneolales; family Balneolaceae; genus RHLJ01. The sequence goes on from OZ243096.1 coordinate 1,449,045, forward strand.
GCTTATGTACACGCCGATAAGGGAAAAGATTTAGTAATTGTTGCAAGAAGAGAGGAGCAGTTATTAGAACTCAAGAAAGAGATTGAAACGAAGCACAAGGTTTCTGTTAAAGTTATTGCAAAAGATTTGATTGCGCCCAATGCTGCACAAGAGATTTATGATGAACTAGAAAAAGAAGGCATCGAGATTGAATATTTAATAAACAATGCAGGTTTTGGTGGACAAGGATATTTCCATGAACAAGACTCCCAACTCCAAAGAAACATGATCACACTTAATGTGACCTCGCTTACAGAAATGAATCGATTATTTCTTCCACAAATGGTGAAACGGAATAGTGGGCGTATTCTTAATGTTGCAAGTACAGCAGGCTATATCCCGGGGCCACTCCAAGCCATATACTTTGCTACTAAGGCCTATGTACTTTCTTTAAGTCAAGGAATAGCTGGTGAATTGATGGGTAGTAATGTAACTAGTACAGCTCTTTGTCCAGGTGCAGTTGAAACTGAATTTTTTGAAGAAGCTAATTTATTAGATACAGATTTAATTAAAGGAGCTAAAAGTTCAAGATCCGTAGCAGAATTTGGTTATGATGCTATGATGAAAGGCAAAACTGATGTAATAAATGAATTTGGTTTACGAATTCAGCTTAAATATTTGATTCAGTTTATACCAAAGAAATTCGTTTTCAAAATGATAAAAGCAATGCAGGAAAAGAAGGGATAAGATATTATTATTATTAAAACCTTGTGAATATTCCCGAATTATTTTATGCCCATTTAATAATCACATAAAATTCACTTGTGTGTTGAATAAAATTCACTTGTGTTTTGAACTAAATTCTCAAGTGAATTAGGCAAACGTATTTAACTTAAATGCTAAACTAAGTTAGTGCCGAAGAAACTCGTTATCAAAATGATAAATGGAATAGAAGTGAAGTAGGGGGAAATCTCTCTAGTAATATTGATAATGCATTCTGCTTAATAATCATGAAATAGAATACTTTATTTTACTATTGTATAGAAACTCATTCCACTGAAAACCTATACACCGTAGTACTTCGGAACTTCTCATCAACATCTAAAACAACTGAAGGGAAGCTAGGTTGATTAGGTGAATCAGGAAAATGTTGGCATTCTAGGCATAATCCCATTCTTGGGTTATTTTGGGAATCATTTTTTCCTTGAGGATTATTTTTAAGTGCATTTCCAGCATAGAATTGAATACCAGGTTCAGTGGTTAACACTTCCATAACTCTACCTGAAGTTGGTTCTGAAAGTTTAGCAGCTACATCCAATTCATGTCCTGCTTTATTGAGTACCAACGTATGATCATAGCCTCCGGACAAATTTAACTGTGGATGATCAGTATCAATTTCTGCTCCAATTACTTTAGTCAATTTGAAATCAAACGGAGTGTCTTTAACAGGGACTAAATTTCCAGTTGGTATAGCGCCCTCACTAATTTCTACAAATTGATCTGCATTTATGAAAAGTTCATGGCCTAATACATCTCTTTTCATACCAGTAAGATTGAAATAACTATGTTGAGTCAGATTAACAATAGTTTTTTTATCGGTAGTAGCTGTGTAGTCAATTACTAAGGCATTATTGTTGGTGAGTGTATAAATGACTTCAATTGTGAGATTGCCTGGAAAACCTTCTTCGCCGTCGGCACTTATGTACGAAAGCTTGAGTCCTGTCCCATTAACTACAGATACTTCTTCTCCTTTCCACACCCGCGTATGAAATCCTGTATCTCCGCCGTGTAAACTGTTCGGGGCATCATTTGTGTGTATTTGGTACTCGGTGTCATCAAGAGAGAATTTGGCATTTGAAATTCTGTTTCCATATCTACCAATTAGAGCACCGAGGTAATAATTTGATTCCAGATAATCATCTAAAGAATTGTGACCAAGAACTACATCTTCAAATGTACCTTTACGGTCGGGAACCATGAGTTCTGTAATGATTCCACCATACTCGATCACTTTGATCTTTACGCCTTTATCGTTCTTAAGGCGAAATTGAGATATCTCTGTTCCGTCTGGTAAGGTACCGTAGTGTTCTTTTCTAAATGATTCCAAGTATTTGATCCCCGATTAATTCTTGATGACTACTTTTCGAATGTAGGGAATTTGATGGGGATTATATAGTTCAATGGCTATTACTTTTACCTTTTGCATAAAAGGTGATAGAAATAAGGTAAAGACTTTCATTCTTCATTTAAAGGAATGGCAGAGTTGTTGAAAAGTATCAATCTTAATAAGCTAAAATCTCTTCAACAGTTACTTCAGTAAAATCTGAAATAAACTTTACAATTGAAGGGTTTTCCTCAAATTCTACTGGAGTATGTGTAGTGGTAACAAGAACAACATTGCATCCAGCACGATGCGCAGATTCAGCTCCAGCTGGTGTGTCTTCGAATATTAAGCACTCTTTTGGTGCCATCTCCATTTCATCCATTACCTTTAGATATATTTCGGGATGTGGTTTACCATGAGTTACATCTTCAGAATGCTTTACAGTTTGGAAATAATGCCATAAATCTAGCTTATTCATCACAAAATCGACATTCATTGGTGGTGCTGCCGAACCAATTCCCATAGGGATATTCTTTCTTTTTAATTCATGAATTAACTCAGGTAAGCCATTAATGAGTTTTAAATGTGGCTCAAAAATTCGTTGATATTCAAGTTCTTTCTCTTCTGAAATTTGATACCGTTCTTCAAGAGAATATTGATCTCCAAACAGTCGCTCAAGGATTTCAATATTTACGCCGTGCACCTTTTGATGGACTTCATCATAAGTCATTTCCAATCCAAGATCAGATAGTTTTTTTTGCCAAGCCAGATGATGAATCTTCATATTATCGATCATCGTGCCGTCCATATCGAAGATTATACCCTTCATATTAAACTTAGAATGCTTCAGTTATCAATTCAGAATTAGCTTTACTCAATTCTAAATTGATAATCAGTCATTCTCCGATATGCTTATGATTTCCCTTTTGGTGGCGTTTTCTGAGGGTTTTAATCACTTTATGCATTGGGATTCCCTTTTCTGCGAGGAGGAGCATTAGGTGAAAGAGTAGATCAGCAGCTTCAGCAATAGTCTCTTTTTTACCTTTGCTGCCTTTGTTTTTTGAGGCAATAACTGTTTCAACAGCTTCTTCACCAACTTTTTGAGCTATTTTATCAAGGCCCTTTTTAAACATGGTGGTTGTATATGAACCCTGAGGCATCTCGTCTTTTCGATCGTAAAGTAGATCTTCAAGCTCTTTCAGGAATTCGTAATCTATGTCAGTAAGTGGTTTTTTAACGCCCATGAAAAAATGTTATTGGCTTTAATTAAATGCAGTACAAAGTTCACTAATTTGAACTTATGAATCAAAAAATTGAGTAAAATTAATATTACTGTAATGTCATTGGCTATAGTAAAATTTCAATGCAGTAGTTCAGAGCTTTACAAAGGATTTCGATATCTAAGAGGGGTTTTCCTCTGTTTTTCCTTCAAGAGTAATTTTTTCTCCAATCATCGAAAGTGGAACAAACTTCTTAATTTCTAACGATGCATTTTCCCAATCAGAGAGAATATAATTGGCTTTCGTTGATCCAGTTTCTTTAAGGTAATCTTCAAGCGTAGATTTTAGGCGGAACAAATCTGCTTCCGAAATCGAATCCTCACCAATATAATCTGTATTAATACTTGAACCTGGATCTTCATACATATAAAGTACTCCACCAGTCATTCCTGCTCCGATGTTTTCCGATGTTGCTCCAAGAATTATTACGGTACCATTCGTCATATATTCACAAGCATGTAGTCCAGTTCCTTCAACAACTGCAGTAGAACCACTGTTTCGAACAGCAAATCTATCACCTGCTTGTCCGTAAACATAAAGTGTTCCTCCCGTAGCTCCGTATAGAGCGCAGTTACCTATAATTGCGTTATCTTCAGGTTTATATAAAGCATTTTCTGGTGGTACGATTACGGTTTTCCCGCCACTCATACTTTTACAAACAGAATCGTTTGCTTCACCAATAAGTCGTATATCAGCATCATTGGTCTGGAAAACTCCAAAACTTTGTCCGGCGCTACCTTTAAAAGTAAGATCGATTTTTCCTGAATAAGGCTTAATAGTTGTTTTCTCACCTTTGATTCCTGCCAAGCGAGCTACACTTTGTCTTTTTCCTAAATAACCGAATAAGGTAGCTGTAGTGGATCGGTCAGTATTTATGATTTTGTACTCTTTACTAATGTCTTCATCGTTTTCAATGGCTTCTTCAAGATCGCTTAGTAGTTCAGCATTTAAAGCACTAATTGGTTCTGAAAGGCTTTTCAAAGTAGTTTTCTTTTTATATGCGGGTGCATTAAGAAAGAAACCAAGATCCAGATTAAGATGATTTATTAGTTCCAGATGAGTGCCATTAATCGTTAGAAGATCAGTATTTCCACAGACATCCATTAAAGAAGTTTCACCCAAGGTTGCAAGAATTCTACGTACATCTTCGGCCACATAGGTTAATGCCTTAACGATATGATCTTTGTGCCCAACATACTTTGCTTTGAACTTAGGATCGTGGGTTGCAATACCTCTTGGACATGTATTCTTCTCACAGATGCGAGCCATTATACACCCTTCAGCAATGAGTAAAAGTTTACCAAAATCATATTCTTCTGCGCCTAAAATAGAAGCGAGGACAATATCTTTACCTGAAGATAGTCCGCCATCAGTTCTGAGTATGACATGATCGCGTAGATTATTTTCAATTAGAGCTTGATGAACTTCAAGTAAGCCAATTTCCCAAGGTAAACCAGCATGTTTCATGGAACTAAGTGATGCAGCACCCGTGCCACCTTCACCGCCAGATACTTGAATGGAATCGGCACCAGCTTTAGCAACTCCTACTGCTATAGTTCCGATGTTTACACCAGCAACTAGTTTTACACTAACTTTTCCTTTGGGGTGGATTTGCTTTAAGTCGTTTATCAACTGCTTCAAATCTTCGATACTATAAATATCGTGCAATGGTGGAGGGGAGATGAGGTCAAATCCAGGATTTGCAAAACGTGCTTTCGCAATATCTGCATCAACTTTTAGACCCATCAATTGTCCACCTTCACCAGGTTTTGCTCCCTGACAAACTTTAATCTGAATTTCTTCACCAGACACTAAGTATTCGGCAGTAACACCAAAACGACCAGAAGCAATTTGTTTAATAGATGCTCCGATTCCATCTTTAAAGTAGTATGGATTTTCTCCACCTTCGCCACTATTACAACGACCACCAATTTCCTTCATAGCCAGGAAAATATCCCGTTGCGATTCAGCGCTAATTGCTCCGAACGACATTGCGCCAGAACCGAAAGTTTTTAAAATATGGTCAACTGATTTTACATCTTTAAGTTCTATAGGAGAATCAGATTTCTTTACATTAAAAAGGTGACGTAAAGCAATTGGTTCATCTTCTAATCCAAGCTTTAAATATTCATCAAAAAGCTCCATATCGTTGAGGTCGAGCCCTTTTTCTTGTACTAAATCATGAATGATTTTAGTTCGAGAACTTGTCATAGAATGTTTCTCACCAGTAGCGCCACGAGCATGTTCTTTGTACTGAAAACTCTTAATTGGCTTATAATCTTCTAAATTTTCAGTAGTCAGATATTCTGTTCTTCGTAGAACCATTTCTGCAATTTGGTCAATTTCTAAGCCACCAATTGGACTTTGAATACCAGGGAAATATTCATCAATAACACCTTTACCTAACCCAAGTGCAGAATACAATTTTGCACTTTGGTAACTACGAACTACAGAGATACCAGACTTTGCCATTATCTTAAGCAAACCGTTCTCCATTGCTTTCAAATAATTTTTTTCTTTGGTATCTGCATCCAAGTTTTTGAGTGCTCGATTAGCATCATTTCTTGCGATATCGAGGGCCATATAAGGACAAACAGCTTGTGCTCCGAACCCAATTAATGCAGAAGCATGGTGTGTGCTTTTAACTTCTCCCGTATCTACAACAACAGCTGCATTCAGTTTTAACCCTTCATCATTAAGTGAGTTAACAACTCGGCGAAGTGTTAATAAGCTTGGCAGTGGGATTTGATCAAGGTTTGCAGTACGATCACTCAATATTAGGATAGTATGACCTGCTTTAACTGCTTCAATTGCTTCTTCACCAATTTCTTTAAGTCGAGCCTTAAAGCCTACAACGGCATGTGTACGTTTGAAAGTTGTATCAATTACATAAGGAATAACTCGGTCGAGCTCTGTACGATTATCAATACATGAGTAAACAAACTCCATTTGTGAAAGACTCAAAAATGGACTTTTTAGTTCATAAGCTGGTGCAGGAGGTATCAGTTCCTTAGGTTCAAAAATATTAGGTTTTTTACCAAGATAAACGGTCAGATCCGTAACTATTTTTTCCCGAATATAATCGAGAGGAGGGTTTGTTACTTGCGAAAAATTTTGAAAGAAATAGTCGAAAAAAGAACGTGCCTCAGTTGAAAGTACAGCTAGCCGTGCAGTATCTCCCATTGAACCGATAGGTTCTTTCCCACTTACAGCCATTGGGTATATGATTTTCGAAAGATCTTCATCAGTAAAAGAAAAGAATGGTTTTTTATTTTCAAATCGCTCAGAAATATCAGCTACTTTTTTTGGTATTAATTCAACACGAGCATCGAATGGAGCGTCATAGTTTTCTTTAGAATGACTTGGATCCCTGAAAAGTACACTTCCATTTGCAAGATCAACAGTGACTCCACGACCTGCATATAAAGTACCTTTGGCTTCAACTTTAGATTCATCAAGATCGAATGTACCTGCTTCTGAAGAAAGGTAAAAGTGATCTTCTGTTCTTGCCCATCTACAAGGTCGGAATCCATTTCTATCTAATCGAGCGCCAATCGTATAACCATTTGCATAGGTGATTAAAGCTGGGCCATCCCATGGCTCCATCGCCCGGCTCCAGAATTTATAGAACTTATTGCCTCTAGTAGCAGGAGGCATACATATAGCAAGAATATCTTCTACATTTGGAATACTACTTCGATAACGAAGTGCTTCTACCATCTCATTCAAGCTACCGGAATCACTAATTTTCTCGCGGGTCAGAATTTCATTTTTCTCAGCTCCGATCATTTTCTCACGTGATTTAGCCCATGAACGGTTCCCAGCAATGGTGTTAATTTCACCATTATGACCGATTAATCGGAAAGGCTGCGCTTTATCCCAAGAAGTTGTGGTATTAGTACTAAATCGTCTGTGAAATAAACAAAATCGTGTAGTGTATTTTGGATTCTTTAGATCCAGATAAAACTCTTCAAGTGCATGAGACTGAGTGAGTGCCTTATATACAATTGTTTTTGCCGAAAGAGAAGAAAAGAAGAGACTGTCCTCTAAGCTATTTTTGAACAACTTAGATTTAGTAAGCTGTTTTGCAGTGTATAATCTCTTATCAAAAGATAACATTGTTTTTGCTCGATACGGACGTTCAATAACCGCCTGCATAATGAAAGGAACACTTTCGGTGGCACTTTCACCTAGCACTTTTTTGTTAACGGGTACATCTCTGTATTCTAGTATATCTAATCCAAAAAGGGCGAATGTACTTTCAAATATTTTTAAAGCCTTTAACTGTTTTGATCTATCTCTCGAAAGAAAAAGTGTAGCTACTGCAACGGTGTCTTGTTCATAACCTAAAAGTTCAAATGGAATATCGGTCATGATTCCAGCGCCATCTCCAGTTAACCCATCGGCTGCACAAGCGCCGCGATGTTCTACACAACGAAGAGCATGTAGGCCTTGAAGTAAATGCTCGTTACTATATTCCTGATGTCGACTTACGATAAAACCAACTCCGCAGGCAGATTTTTCAGGGCCTGTATACCTAAATTTTTTTTGATCTTTTCTCATTGCACTTGAAACTTAACTCGAAGGGGAAATTACAAATAGCATAAAATTTTGCTGTTTGTCAAACTTTTGATTGTTCCAAAAAACAAAGTTTAAACTAAATAAATAAGGTTTTTATCTTTTTTAGATTATAAATCAGTAGAAAAATGAAAGAAGAATCTTGAGATGGAAATTGGAAAAGCGCTTTCTATTTAAAATGAGAAACCTAAGATAATTAGGTTATTAAGATAAAATAATTAAATAAATAAAATTAAAAATTATGATTTGAAAGCGGTTTTAATTTTAAAATTGAAGGTTAATTACGAACAGGGATTCCATTTTCAGCCATTGTTGATTTCAAAACTGAAATCTCAATTTCTTTGAAATGGAAAATACTGGCAGCAAGTACGGCATCAGAATTTGCTATTTCAACAGCGTCGATACAATGTTGAATCGTACCTGCTCCACCACTTGCAATAACTGGAATATGAACTAGTTCATTTACTCTTTTAAGAAGTTCGAGATCGAATCCAGCTTTAGTGCCATCTCGATCCATGCTTGTAAGTAGAATCTCGCCAGCTCCTCGGCGTTCAGCTTCAATCATCCATTCTAAAGCATCCAATCCAGTATCTTCAGTTCCGCCTTTTACATATACATTCCATGAGTCATTCGTTTTTTTTGCATCTACCGCGGCTACGATAGCTTGAGCACCAAAAGCATCAGAGGCACGGTTAATAAGGTCTGGATCTTTTACAATACTACTATTCAAAGAAACTTTATCTGCGCCTGCTTTTAAAAGTTCTTCAATTTCATCCACTGTTTTAATACCACCACCAACCGTGAATGGAATGTTTATTTTTTTAGATATTCTAGTAACTAGATCTACAAGTGTTTTACGTTTCTCAAGCGTGGCTGTTATATCCAGAAAAACGAGCTCATCTGCACCTTCTTCGGAATAACGTTGTGCTAATTCAACAGGATCACCTGCATCACGAAGTTCTAGAAAATTCACTCCCTTTACAGTTCTTCCATTTTTAATATCGAGACAAGGAATGATTCTTTTTGTTAGCATAGTTAGTTGTAAACAATTTGATTGTAAGTACTATTCAAAGTTAACACTTCTTTTACATTGTTTTGATGAAAGGATTGAATCTTTAAAAGAATTTGAAACCAAATGAGTTTTGAAGTTACATCGTTAGAAGGTTCTGGTAAGGATATCATCCAAAGGGTGATGAATGCGCAGAATTCGCAGTTATTAATACCTCCAAAGTTGAAAGGGCAATCATTGGATATTCAAGAGCCTCCGTCGATTGGTAAATACATTGGGCTTTTCTCAAGTGGTACAACGAGTAAGCCAAAGTGTATATGGAATAGTTTCGAGAACTTGAAAAAGAATGCAGCATATTCAGCACGAGCTTTCGATATAGAGACGCACCATTTAGTATTGATGATGGCAATGCCATGGCATGTAGCTGGTTTTTCATGGATGCTGATGGCGGAAGAATTGGACTGTGAGTATTTCTTCATTACAACTCAAAAAGGAGACCATGATCTTTGGCTTAAAACGGTAAAAGATATTGAGCCGGATTACTTATTGACCGTACCAGCTGTACTCCGCACTTTATATGATGAAGATTGGTTTGTGAAACATGTTGCTTATGGTGGATATCCAATCAAATTTGATGAGTACTCCAAACTTTCTCCTCATTGTAATTTTATGTATCAAGGCTACGGTCAAACAGAAGCAGGTGGATTGATTTCATCTTATAAAAGAAGCAGTGCAATAATCCCTTTTGAAATGGAAAATTTTTGTCAGGGTAAAGCAATAAAGGGTGTTGAGCTTTTATATGAAGGAAACGAGGAAACACCTGAACCAATATATATTAAATCTGAAACGGCGTATAAGAAGGGTTTTTATGATTCAGGTGATGTAGGATATAAAGATGCAGAAGGGAATATATATGTAATTGGAAGGTCACTAGATTTACAGTTTAAAAATCATTACTACAAAAAAGAATTATTATAAAAATAACGTACGTCCAAAAATACCTCGAACAGGGTATTTAATAATCTCTCCATTTAATTGAGATTACTTCTGCAAATAATAACACTCGGCTTTTTTCGAGGAAACAATTAGACGAGTATAATTCAGGAGTACAGATGAAAACACAATGGATAAGAGCTGTCGTTGCTTTAATTCTTTCAATAGGAATAATAATAAACACTCAGGCACAGGATGCTGATGCACTTTTCGAAAGTGGGAAGTATCGGCTAGCCGCAAATGAATATGTATCTTTAGCTACTTCAAATCCGGAAAACTATCAGGATGCGGCTAAAAGTTATACTGCTTTAAAAGAGTGGAGTAAAGCAATTGAAATGTATGAGAAGTATCGTGATCAGTATTCAAGATCCGATAAAGCAATGATCAACAAAGTAATTAATTTGCTTAGAGCAGAAGAAAGAGAAGTCTTTGTAGATAATCTTGGGATTAATATAAATTCGCAATATGACGAAGGTTCTCCAAGAGTTAGTGCTGATGGTAATAAGCTCTATTTTTTCTCAGGAGATAGACCTGGTGGAAAAGGAAATGAAGATGTATGGGTTTCAAGTCGTGGAGCAAATGGAGAATGGCAAACTCCGGTAAATATGCCAAGTCCAGTTAATAGCTCTGGAAATGAAGCGCTGGAAGCAACTAACGCTGATGGATCTTTGATGATCTTATTTGGTAATTATAATGGCGCATTTGGTGGTGGTGATCTTTTTTATAGTGCTATCACTAATGGACAATGGACAGTACCTTGTAATATTGGGGGTGGAGTAAACTCAGAGTATTGGGAAGTAGATGCTACCATTACACCCGATGGAAAGACTATGTATTTTACGTCTCAGGAACATCGCATGACTGGGAAAGACCCTGATGTTGAATGGTATGATATTTATGTAACACATCTTAGAAATGGAGAATGGACAGAGCCAATTCCATTGCCTTCTGTTATAAATGTTAAAGATGGTGACGAAAGAGCTCCATATATAAGTTCTGATGGAAGAACCTTGTATTTCTCCTCGACAAGCCATGCAGGGTTTGGTGGATACGATCTTTTTATGACTAAAAGAATTGGAGATGACTGGAGTAACTGGACAACTCCAGTAAACCTCGGAAAAGAAATAAATACAGTCATGAATGACTTGTATATTTCAGTTCCGGCGGTTGGTTCTACCTTATATTTTACAAGAGAAACTACTGGGGAAGGAGATGGTTTTGGTGGAAGTGATTTATTCAGAATGATATTACCACCTGAGTTAAGACCAAATCCGGTTGTGAGTATTTATGGAACTGTTCAAAATCAAGATGATGATCCAATTAAATCAACTTTATATTGGAGCGACTTTGATACAGGCGAGCAGTTAGGCTATTCTACAAGTAATGCAGAGAATGGTGAATATTATATCACTTTACCTTTTGGAAGAAGATATCTGATTACAGCAAATCAAAAAGGGTTTCTATTCCAAACAGAAATGTTAGACCTAAAAACGGTGCAGGATGATACCGTTGCTTTCTCAGAAAAGTTAGGAGTAGAACGAATGAGAATGCAAAATGCACTGGATAGGGTTGAATCACTTTCTAATGAGTATGAAATGCTGTTAAATAGAAGTTCATCTGATCTTGAAGCAGATTTCGATCGATTAGCTGATTTAAGTAAAAGAATGAATCAAGCTCAAACGGATTTAAATGCTTCAATAAGAAGAGCTAGAATAAACTGGTTAGAAGGAAATTCGGGATTCCAGGAAGTTGAAAAAGATATTCGTCTAACGGAGGCCAGTGAAGGAGCTAGAATTGTTCTTGAAAACATTTACTTCGATACAGGTAGTGACAACCTTAGGGCTGAAAGTCAGCAAGAACTTGATCGTTTATATGAGATCATGTCCAAATCAACATTAGTAATTGAGATTGGTGGTCATACAGATGATGTAGGTTCTGATGAAAATAATATGAACTTAAGTCAGGCTCGTGCTCAGGCGGTAGTAACATACGTTATAGATAAAGGCATACCTACTAACAGAATTTCTGCTAAAGGATATGGTGAAACTGAACCAAGAGCGACCAATGATAATCCAGAAGGACGACAGGAAAATAGACGTGTTGAAGTGAAGGTACTAAGTAGTGGTGCACAAGAAGGTACAGGTGATGTACTTGAGCAACAGGCAGAAGAAGAAGAAGCATTAACTAGTGAAAACTTGTATGAATTATACCGTAGAGCAGCAATTGCAGGTGGCATTCCTTCTGGAGCAGCATGTTATGAAACCAACAACTATTCTAATGCGAATTCTAATACGCAAGTAAATACTGTTGCAACATCATCACCGCCTAGAACCCGCACTCCTAGAACTACTTCTAATTCATGGTTTATTGATTCAAATGGAAACGATATAAGTGCTTTTGGTGGATCTAGTATTAATTTTATTAGTCATACTGGTGGTGGTGCCCATAATTTAAGTTTAATTAGTGGTGCAGGCGTTTTATTCCAAAATGGAAGTGGAAAAGGTGAGAGAAATATTTATGGGTACTTTTTAGGTGATGCTCTTGGTGGTGGTATTGATTGGATTCGCTTTAAAGACATAAGCAGTTTAACAAAACTACCAATTTCTTTTGATTATGGTTTAAGTGCCTACTTAGTATTTAATAAAGACGAAAGAACCACATTTATTGGAACTAAGTATGATTATTTTTCAACAAGCTGGGGTGCTCCGATAATGGCTCGTTTGAGATACAATCTCGAGATAAGTGATATTAAAATATCACCATATGCATCCTATAATTATAATCTACTAAGCCTTATAGATGTTGAAACCGATAATAAAACTGAAGGTTCGGAAATATATTCACTAGGAGTTATTGGATCACCGACTTGGCTTGAAATTGGAGCCCGTGCACAGTGGAAGTTTCTAACTGGTGGACTTGGAATACAGAATGGAGGAGATACATCCGGTGCCATGCTAAGAGTTGGCTTTGCATTCTAAAGTCTCTTTAACGACCTCGATAAAGTGCATATTTATTTGTGCACTCCTGATGAAGGCTGCTCTTGATAGAGTAGCCTTCTTTTTATAGGTGCTTTACAGTGCTGAGGTATAGCCCAATAAGTTTCAATGAAAAAATAAATGAAAGACGAAATGGAGCAGAGTAACTTAGTGTATCTAGTTAAGTAAGAAGAATGAGTAATATTAAAAGCGAAAAAGAGAGCTAGAATTAGATCAAACGATTTTGAAGAGCGATTTTTACAGCTGATGCTCTTGAATGAACATGCAGTTTTTTGTATATATTTTTAATGTGAGTACGAACCGTATGTGGGCTAATAAATAGCTTATCACCAATCTGATATTCCGTTAGATCCTCTACGATGCCATCAAGAATTTCGAGTTCTCTTGATGAAAGAGAAAAATCTTCGACAGGTTTTTTTTTCGATATTTTTTCAACTTCTCGCATATAGTTAAGCAATTTCATGGCGATTGATGCAGAAATTGGAGCCCCACCATTTGCCATGTCTTGTATTGCTTCCACATATTTGTTGATAAGGTCATCTTTTAGCAAATAACCCGATGCACCAGCCTGAATTGATTTGAAAATATTTTCTTCATCTTCAAATACGGTTTGCATCATAATATCAATATTTGGGAAGTCATTTTTGATCTTTTTGGTAGCTTCAATGCCATTCATTTCTGGCATTTCAATATCCATAAGTAATACATCAGGCAGTTGATTGGGATCCATCTCATGTAATAACTTGATAGCCTCGGTTCCATTTGTTGCGATCATTACCAAGCTTATCTCATCAAAAAATGCAAATCTTTTAGTCAGATTTTCACGGATTTGGTGTTGATCGTCAACTATGCCAATTTTAATGCTCATATCTTAAGAAAAGGATATTTATGTCTAGTGAAAATACCCGAATCAGGGTATTACATTAAATGAAAGATGAATAGATGTACCAACTCCAGATTCACTTTGAATCTTAAAAACGCCACCTAATTCCTCACTTCTGAGTTTCATATTTTTAAGCCCATTCCCAGTAATTGAGCTATCACTTGAATTCATTCCTTTACCATCATCAGAAACTTCAATATCTAAAATATTACCTCTTTGGTTAACAAGAACTTTGAAAACATTAGCCTCCGCATATTTTCGACAATTATTTAAAGCTTCTTGTAATATTCTTAAAAGGTGAAGTGATTGAGTTGGATTTAGATTAACAGCTGTTTCGGTTTCTATTTCAAAAATTAATTCAAGCCCATTTAATGCGTATTCATTCTTTTTTGCATATGCCTTAAAGTGAGATTCAAATTCTTTGAGAGAAACCGAATCTTGATCTAATAGCCAAATTGATTCGCGAAGTTCTGTCATGGCTCCTCGAGCATTCAAATCAAGGTTCTTTAATAGATCAATGGCTTTATCAGGTTCATTTTTTTTTATATGTAGATTGCTAATCTCAAGACCAGTAATAAGATTGGTTATTTGTGAACCTACATTATCATGTAAATCTCTAGATATTCGCTCTCGTTCTTTCTGAACCTTATGCTGCAAAGCTAATTCTCTATTCAGCTTTCGAACTTTAATATTAGACTGAATCCTCACAACACCAGAAATTAGAAATGCAAAACCTACAACAGCTATTGACCTGAACCACCAGGTTTTATAAAAAGGTGGCAAAACTACAATTGTTAGGGATGCGGGATTTGACCAAACTTCATTTTCATTTGTAGCTGAAACAAGGAATGTATATTCACCATCTGGAAGATAATCATAGTAAGCTGTATTTCTTTTGTCAACCAAATTCCATTCATCTTCTATACCATCCAATTTAAAACGGAATACAGTTTTCCCTGGGGCATAAAAACTAAATGCAGAATATTGAATTTCTAGTTTATTATTGCCTGCATTTATGATCAAATTCTCATCAAAACCTTGATTTATATCGTTAACAATTAATTGTTGTATGTAGGTTTTAGCTTCCTGTGCTTTAGATGATAAAACAGAGGGATGGATAACTTCAACTCCAGCTGTGGAAGCAAATAGAATAGATCCATCAGTCGCTTTAGTTATGGTTCTATTATTGGCAGATTCTAGTTGAATAGCACTTAGTCCATCTTCAGTAGTGAAATTTGTAGACCTAAGTACTTCTAGTTCGTTGGAGTCAAATTTATTGAAATCACTTTTGTGTACAGTAAAAATACCATTGCCACTACCAAACCATAGATTCCCATAATCATCATCAATAATAGAAGAAATTGAATTGCTAAATAGTCCATCATCTTTTGAATAGCTTTGAATCTCACCATTTTTATATGAATTCAGTCCTGAATTTGAAGTGCCAATCCAAATGGTTTCATCACTATCTTGGTACAATGAAATTACTTTATTTCCTGATAATCCATTAGAAGTATCAATCACTGAAAAAGTAGAATTATCAAAAATTGCTAAGCCTCCACCAAAAGTCCCAATCAATAATTTATCATCGGTACTATTTAAAAGAGTAATAATGAAGTTATTTGGCAGACCCTCATTAGTATTATATGATGTGATTTCACCAGATGGTGTTAGTTTATTCAATCCATTATTCGTACCAACCCAAAGATTATCCTGCTGATCAAAAACTAGAGCTCTAGATGTAGGATCAGATAATCCCTGTTCTGTTGAAAGTTTTTGATCAATTCTACCATCTTTAATTCTGAAAATCCCACTACCTTGGGTTGAAAACCAGATGTCACCATTATTATTTTCGGCAACAGAATTGGCATATCCGATAGTATTTGTAGCATCCACATCGTAATAGGTCCATACTCCATCTTTATAAGAGTTATATCCTTTTCCATCTGTTCCAAACCATAAAGTGCCATTTTGAGCGGTCATTAAAACAGGCACGTGATCAAGAGATAGTCCATGTTCTTGTGTGAGGGTTCGAACTTTACGAGTTCGTAACTGACTCAATCCATCTTCTGATGAAACCCATATTAAACCATTTGTACTGAACATGATATGTGTGAGGAAGTCACTAACTAAACCATGTTCTTTATTTAAGTTCAGAATTTCGCCATTATGGAAGCGATCTAATCCACCTCCATGCGTAGCAATCCAAATAGAACCATCTTCAGGATTTTGGGCGAAAAATTGTGGGAAGTCATTACTTAGTCCATTTTTCTTTGAGATGTAAATAGAAGGTGAGTATTCCTTAAAAACTACGATGCCACCACCATCAGTACCGATCCAAACATCACCATTACTCATTTCAGTAATACCTTGAACGGCATTGTTGGGTAGACCTGTTTCTGTAGTGAAGTTTTGGAATGTATTTCCATCAAATATGCTAAGGCCATTTTTTGTTCCGATCCATAATCGATTATTAGAATCGAGCATTAATCTCCAAATTACGTCCCCGACCATGCCATCATCCTCAGTATATGAGGCAATTACTGAATCTTGATAAATAGCATTTAAACCTGCTCCATATGTACCAACCCAAACAGTATCACCCGAGGTAATAGCTAGTGTTTTAATAATATTAGATGAAAGACCATCATTTTCTGTAATTACTTTAGAAGAATCTTCAGAGAATCGTAATACACCACCGCCAATGCTTGGGATCCAAAGGTTTTGCTTACTGTCTTCTACGACTTCATAAAAGATACTAGAATCTAAGTCTTTAAAATTATCGCTATTGAAATGCGTTGTGGATATTCCATCGAATCGGGTGAGACCACCAGACCCTGCAATCCAAATAAACCCATCTTTTGATTCGAAAGACCAAAAAACTTCGTCGCTAATAATTTCATTATTGCCATCAAGAGTTTTGATTAAGTACTGCTCCCAAAATGAAGCTGCAGGCGGTATGCTTTGGCCGAAACTTAAAACATATGACAAGTTTAATAATGCTATAATTAGTGTACCTCTAATCATCCCCCATACCCGAAAATTTTAATCTGTAGAATCTATAAAAAAAAACATATTTACAAATATGACTTAGATGTTCAATAGGAACATGTTTTATGTCAGAAATGAAACCTATAAGTAAAAGATTTTATCACAGAAAAAGTTTTCAAATAGTTAGCAAAGGTCTTAACTTTGCAACCTTTCGAAAGCGATAATATGTTTCGAATTTCGGGCCCATAGCTCAGTTGGTTAGAGCAGTCGACTCATAATCGATTGGTCGGGGGTTCAAGTCCCTCTGGGCCCACTAAGCTCTTCACTAAAAGTCTTTCAAGATTATCTTGGAAGACTTTTTTTTATGTAATCAACTTTAGAATGAATTAGTTTAAGGCCATATGAAAAACTCTCTCACTTTAAAAATCATCATATCAGTAGTTATCTGTTTAACAATAGGTGGAATATCTGGTTTCGCAACTTCTGGGTCGATTAATTCTTGGTATGTTGGAATTAACAAGCCCAGTTTCAATCCGCCAGGTTGGATATTTGGTCCAGTGTGGACAGTACTTTATACTTTGATGGGAGTTTCAGCTGGGATTATTTGGAATCAAGGAATTAATCAGAAAAGAGTGAAAATTGCACTTTTAGTGTTTGGGATTCATCTATTACTGAATGGAGCCTGGTCATTAATATTTTTCGGATTACAGGAACCGATGTGGGCTTTTATTGAAATCATTATTCTTTTTATTTCCATTCTCTATTTCACCAATCTCTTTTATAGAATTAAGCCAATAGCTGGCTGGATACAAGTGCCGTATATCTTATGGGTGAGCTTTGCATCTGTATTAAATGGTACTATTGCTTGGTTGAACTAATAACATCGTTCTTTTTCCGCAGCACTTTAACAAATATTGATCTAAATGAAGTTACAAATTTCAAGAGCTGGAAGTTTTAAGTCACAGACTTAAAACATCTCTAAGTGACTTAAATCATCTTTTGTGGATTGGATCAAATATAGTGGAGAATAAAAAAATTTAATAGTCTCAATATAAAAAAAGCCTTTCAAGATGATTCTGAAAGGCTTTTTTGTTGAATAAATTACTGACTTATTTCATCAACAGCATCTTATTTGAAATGATCATGCCTTCAAATTCTAGCTGGTAGAAATAAACGCCACTTGATAAACCTGAAGCATCAAAGGTAACGGAGTGATTTCCTTGATTTCGAACTTCATCAACTAGTAATTGAACAGTTTGCCCAACTACATTGAATATTCTAAGCTGTACATTCCCATTTTCCGGTAAACTAAATTCAATTTGAGTAGTCGGGTTAAATGGATTCGGATAGTTTTGGCTTAATTTAAGCTCGGTAGGTATCTCAGTTTCGATTTCAGAAATCTCGTTTGAGACTGAAAGAGCTTCAATATCAGGAGTAAGGTAATTGTAATGAATTACATTTGTAGGGTTTGGACCACTCCAGCTAAGCCTCATACCCGCATCTCCTGTTGTATGTATATACTCTACTTTGATTTCTTTTTTGACACCTTGTGTCATTGCAACTTGAGTTCCTGAAGTTACTTGAATACCGTCTATGAATACTTTAGCACTTCCATTTACGGTATTAGTAGAGAATCGGTAATTACCTGTTGTTGGACTTTCTACTTCACCTTCCCAACGTACACTAAAATCGTTTCTAGAAATACCACTTACTGGGATTCCAATACCATAATCCCAGGCAACCATTGGTTCTTTACGAATTACTTTATCACCAGTGAAATCGTTATTCGAAAAGTATGTTGCTGTTAATCCTTTTAAAGAATCAGAATTCGTTTTGGCTACACCTTGTCCATGAAATTCGAACCAGTTGAAGTTTCCAATTCCACCCGGATTAGTCGGATTCGTAAATACGAAATAAACATCATGAGTCCCACCTGGATTATCAATATCGGTTGTAAAGTAATCGTAAGATTGCCAATCACCAGTTACGATTGTTTCTAGACTAGCAATAATGGGACCGTTAATATCATCAATACGGACATCTACTTTTGCAGGGTTTCCAGCTGATGCGTAGCGAACGGTTAAGAATTCAATATTCTCGAAATTCATAGGTCCGAATTTCAATGCAGAACCATTATTTACGAAGCCTACATTTTGTCCACCGCCTAAGAAGTCACCGGTAGCTTCAAGTTGAACATCAAATAACTCAAGGGCATGTTCAGCTTGTTTAAGTTTCGGTTGTAGTACGGTAAGAGCATTTCCTGTAATTGGGGTACTCGCTCCACCACCATTATCTTCAAACGAGGCATTGAATACATAAAAAACATTGTCGGGACCATCACCATGACTAACAGTTAAGAATTCGCCTTCACAGCCATTACTTGGTCCAGCTCCATGTGAATGGTCATCATGACCGATAGATGGTTCAGTTTCTATTGCAGAGCATTCTATCCCGTTTCCAATAGATCCTTGCTCTTCATCAGTTACTGAGACTTTGTACTCAATAGCATCACCTTCAATATAGAAACCACCATTAACCGGGTAATCAATAGTTACAACTGGTGCAGTATTACCTGCTACAATCTGAATTTGATCTACTGAAGAAGCACCATCTGGATCGCTAACTATTACAGTTACTAAATATGAGCCAGCTTCTGTAAATGTATAACTAGGAGATGCAGTACTATCATCTTCTATATCATCACCATTAAAATCCCAAGAATAGCTCAGGAAATCAGCATCAGGGTCACTAGAAAGTGCAGCCGAAAAATCAACTTCTAGAGGAATTGATCCACTTGTTTTAGAAGCTTGAAGAAACGCTTGAGGGGCTCGGTTTCCTAAGTTCTCGACATAATCAATTTTAATGATTCGAGCGTCTTCATTTCCGCCACCAAATCCAGTTCCCCACTCTATTACATACATTGCTCCATCGGGACCAAATTGCATATCAATTGGACGGTTTAATACTAGATCATCAAGGAAAGGGTTTATTTGTAGAAGATTACCGTCTTTGTCATAGCGAACTTCTTTAATCCAGTTTCTGGTCCACTCTAAAATAAATAACGTACTGTCATAATATTGAGGGAAGCCTCCAGTCTCAGTATTGAGAGGGTCAAACTCAAAAAAGCCCCCAGCTATAGCGGTTCTATTCCCTTCTTCAAACTCTGGTCGCTCTGGTGTAAATCCATACGTATAATAAAGCCAAGCTGGTTTAGCAGGTGGGAGATTAACAGCACCAGTGTTATTTGGCGATTCATTTATTGGGGCACTACAATTAAAGTTGCTACCAGAAACTCCAGTTGCATAATTAAAATCTACATAGGGTAAGTTATTGGCTATACAATATGGCCAACCAAAGTTCCCACCAGTCTTTGTACGATTAAACTCATCGTAACCGACAGGGCCTCTAGTTGCGCTATTTTCTCGTGAATCAGGACCAACTTCACCCCAAACTAATTCCCCAGTTTGCTGACTAATAGCCATACGATATGGGTTACGCGTTCCCATTACATAAATTTCTTCTTTACCATCTGCAGAGCTTGCAAATAAATTACCTTCAGGGATAGTATAAGTCCCGTCATCTTCTGGCTTGATGCGAAGAATCTTTCCTCTTAAATCTTGTGTATTTGCAGAAGTACGTTGTGCATCCCAAGGTTGTCTACCTGCTCGTTCATCAATTGGAGCCCAGCCATCAGCAAATGGATTGGAATTATCACCTGTGGCAATAAAAAGATGACCGTGATTATCAAATTCCATATCTCCACCTGAATGACAACATTCACTTCTTTGAGTTGGAATCTCAAGTAATATTTTCTCGGATGAAGGGACAATTTCATTATCTACAAAATCAAATCGAGAAACTCGTTGTTCATTTTCTGAATTAGGTGAATAAAAGAAATAAACCCATGAATTAGTTTCAAAATCTGGATCTAAAACAACACCAATTAATCCGTCTTCAAAACCATCAAATACGTCTATCGTACCAGCTATTTCAATAACTCCAGAAGCGTTATTTTTTAGTTTGATGGTACCACCACGTTCAATATATAATACATCTAAGTTTGGAAGTACTGCTAATGAAATAGGGTTTACTGGATTATTATCAACTACAGTAACTTGAAACTTTTCATCATCTGTACCAACATATTGTCCTTGTACATCACCACTAGCGTATAAAATACCGCCGAGAATATGGTTAATGAAATTTGGTTCTGAATAGCTTGCCTCTGTATGCCCACCACCAGTATACCAAGAGCGTCCTCCGCCGTAATCATGAAGCCAAGCAATTGGGTGATCATAGCCCATATTTCCACCTGTATAAGTAGATTCATCAAGGGTCATTAACACATGAACATCACCTCTTGGGTTTTCTTGGTAATTATACCACTCATCTGTTCGAACCCAGTAATCTGGCAAGAAAGAAGTAGAAGGATGGACCTTATCAGCTACTTCAATAGTTGCTGTTGGAGTTCCGGGAGGATGACTTTCGAAATATGCACCCACCAATCCGCCATACCATTCCCAATTATACTCAGTATCTGAGGCAGCGTGGATTCCTACATAGCCTTTACCACGACTTATATATTCTTCAAATGCCGCTTGTTGATCAGAGTTAAGAACATCACCAGTTGTACTTAAAAAGATTACCGCGTCATATTGGAGTAGATTTTCTAAGGTAAACATTGAAGCATCCTCAGTTGCATCAACTTCAAAGTCATTATCTAATCCAAGTTGTTGAATAGCAGCTATCCCATTTGGTATTGAACTATGTCTAAAGCCCTCTGTTTTTGAAAACACTAACACTTTAAAAGTGTGAGCAAATGAAATGCTAGGAATTAAAATTATCGAGAATAGTAATAGTGAAATTTTACGTAGCATATATTTCGAAATATTAGGTAGATAATAAATATGAGAACGATATTTAGTTCTCTAATTACATATTAGTTAATAGTTATTCTTATGAATTAATTTCAATACTAAATGATGAAAGTAGGAATTGAACCTACTTCATCAGTAGCATCTTGTTAGAAAGTACATTTCCATCAAATTCGAGTTGATAAAAATAAACTCCACTAGATAATCCAGATGCATCAAAAGTAACAGAGTAGCGTCCTTTTGTTTTAACACCATCAAGAAGTACGCCTACTTTTTGCCCAAGCATATTAAAGACTTGGAGTTTTACATCACCTGATGAAGGGATGCTAAAATTAATCTGTGTACTTGGGTTAAATGGATTAGGGTAGTTTTGCGCTAAACTGAATTCAGAAGGTAAACTAGATTCAAGTTCAGAGGAAACCTCATTAGATTTTTCAACAACAATATTGCTAAAGCTGAAGAGCCAATTATTTTTCTCTGAACCAAAGTCTGTATCAAATTCAAAGCGCATAATATGAGTTCCTTCTTCTAAGTATACAGGATCAACCTCGAAAGGCTGGAAATTGATAAAACTACCTGTCCCAGTTACTGCTTTTTTTCCACTTATATCAACATTATCGACAAATAAAGTGAAATTCCCGAAACCAGGAACCGTAGCGAAATTGGGTTTGATAATATAATTTCCTTCTTCTTCCACTTTAAAAGTGTATTCGATCCATTCACTAGCTACAACCCAGTAAACGTGTGTTGTTCCACCATCTCCACTAAGATCGACACCTTCATCAGGTCGATACAGTAAGCCTACATTTTCAGAATCTACATCATGATATGCTATGCCTTCTCCGCCTTCATCAAAATTTCTAGCTTGAATAGTTCCTGGAACAGTAACAGGTGTGCCACCAAATGGTGTACCATTTGGGAGAACCTCAATTTGTACACTGTCTTTAGAAATTAATCCATCAGTATTAGATACAGATAAACGAATAGTATATTCACCAACTTCTGTGAAAGTGAATGAGGTGTCTTGAGCTGAGCTTATGCCTAAACCTGCAAAATCCCAATCAAAACTTAGATCCAATTCATTACGATCGAAGCTATTACTTGCATCGAATTGAATTGTAAGTGGTGATTTTCCACTGGTTTTATTCGCAGTTAACAATACAACAGGAGCATTTGGATTATTTTGCTCTGTAGTCTCTGTATGCATTGAACCAGCGGGAACAGTCATCGAATATCCGTCAGAAAATGTAACCAAACGATCAGTGGTAATGGCATTATACGCTATGTACGTTTTGTCGTTTCCTTTTTTGAAAACGGCATATGTTGGAATGTCGGCAGTAACCGATGCATCAACATGTCCCATTCTTTTCATATTGTATAACCAATGCATGGTAAAAGGTTGAGATAAACCATTAAATACCTCGTCATGATTATCATAATCGAGCGTTGGAGATTCAGCGAGGTAATATGTTAATGCTTGATTTGGATCAGACATTGACAGATATAACCAAAACAAATCTTTCCATAATTTTGGCTGTCCACTTCCTTCATCTACTATTTCATTATAATTTTCAATAACATAATCTGGATGTCTACCAAGGTAAAGAGACCCACTTGTAATTGGGAGTAGGTTAATACCATGTACAAATTCAGGATCTCCACCAAACCAAGTTGCATGAACCCCTTTTGAACCCCAGACCATTGCAATTGCTTCATGTGGATAATCATCTGGGAAAACGACATCATCAACATCAAACCAATACTGTTCTACGGCCGTTGTTTCTGTTGCATATAGGAAAATCCCCATATCACGAACTTCGGTTTGTCCAGTAACTTCACCCCAGAGAACAACTGCTGAAGCAAAATTCATAGATTCAGAACTTGATTCCTGATTATTTCCTTCAGCGAAATCGCCATGACCAGCCGCCCAGGAATGACCAGCGTAAATATCATAAGATCTTAAAAATGGAAATAAAGGATCATTACGATCCCAATTATTAGCATCACGGATAAGCATGTTTACCATACCTCCCCAATTTTCTTGTGTAGCCCATGTTGGATCAAATTGAGCAATAGTAGCAGCACTTGCTATAGCATAGCTTGCATGAAAATGATGGTCATTAATTTGATTATCTGCCCCATAACCAGATGGATAACCTGTCAAAACATCCCAATTTTCGTTATAAGAATACTCTTGATCTCCACCAACGGTAAACCAATCCTCAAGTCGTGTTTTTAATGCGGTAAGAAAATAATCACGTTCAGTGGTAAGTCCCATTTGATCCGCTATATGAACTAGGTTTGCAAATCGTGCCATTGCTTTACCATTTTCATAAGAAGGTCCAACGTCTAATGTTTCATTTCCAGCATCAGATACTAAACTTTTTAAAACATCTGGATTATAATCTCCTTGATTTGGTAATGTTGGTATAACACCTTGGAATTTCATTGTAGTTGAAAATGAATTACCCGTAATTACTTTCATTTCACCTCTTGGAGAAACGTAAGTATAATCAGCAAGTGTTTCGTTTACGTACATCCATTGATGCCGATAAAGTGCAGATATAGTTTCGTTAACGTTACCTTCTGCTGAATCCTTTAGTGTAGTTTCATAATTATATGTAGAAGTAAGTGTGGAAGTTGATTCATCATATTCCCAATCAATCATACTATTAGTTATAAATGCATAAGCATGAGATTTAAATTCGTCTAAAGTCGCTTGAGAATTATCAGGAAGGAGAGCAACTGATAAATAATTCTTACCATTTAAATCTGTAGTATAAGTACTTCCAGTTGTCCAGTTTGAACCAGTTGGAGCAAAAATTCCATAATGTCTTCCGTCGACTGAAACACCTAATACTCCGTTTTCATTAAACCACACCGTTGGATTATTGTTGAAATTGACGGCTGCATCTCCACCATTAACTTCGAAGTAAACGAAGGGTAATCCGTGCCCTAATGTAGCATATAATGATTTATCACCATCCAGCCATTCTGCTGTTACTGTCCAGTCATCATATCTGAATGTTTCTGTTTTTGATGAATTTAAGCCAGATACACCAACTGTCATTTGTGCTACGTATGGAAAAAGAAAGTCAGTTCCAGGTGCAGCAGTTGCAAAAACATGTTGAGAAGTATACCCTAGTTCCAAACCTGAACTTTTTGCTTCCATTGATAATGGATGTGCAATTAGTTTTCCTGAATATTGATTACTAAAGAATGGATAGATTAAACTGCTCCAAAAATCATTTGTTTGTACCCTTTGATCAAATGAATCAGAAACTTTTGGTAGAACATTTTGACCAGCAAAATTTTGTGGACCTATTTCTCCAGATGGGAGAGTTGTCGAGTAACTACCTTTTCCAACAGTTACAGTTTGAGCTTGTGTTTGTACCCCAAATAGTAGAATTGTAACAAAGAATAGGAGAGAACAAGTAATAGAATTAATGAAATAACGCATTAGTAATTTTAAAAAATAGGATTAACTAGTTAAGCTACTTTAAAAGTGGCTAATATTCAGAGATAAAATTTCTCATTAAATGAAATTTTCACAATAGTATTTGTTGCTAATGGGTAGCCTTAGTATCATTGATTCTTATCAAGAAAATGAAGGACAGATTTGAAAAAAGGTTCATCAGCAAAGATTGAACATACGATAGAAGCTAAAGAAGGTGGCTTGGGAACATTTGGAGGGGTTTATACACCTTCGATTCTTACCATTCTTGGTGTAATAATGTACCTGAGATTTGGTTGGGTAGTAGGGAATGTTGGACTCATGGGTAGTCTCATTATAGTAACACTTGCTACATCTATAACTTTTTTAACTAGCCTTTCTGTTGCTGCAATAGCAACCGATCAGCGAGTAAGGATTGGTGGAGCTTATTATATGATAAGCCGTTCCTTGGGGATTGAATCTGGAGGTGCTATTGGGATTCCGCTATATATTGCTCTAGCTCTTTCAGTAGCGCTATATGTTGTTGGTTTTGCGGAAAGTGTGGTTGGTGTTTTCCCAAACTTAAGCATTCAATGGGTAGGGTTAATAACAACTATTGGGGTCACAGCCTTAGCTTTAGTCTCTGCAAAAGCCGCGATTAGAGCTCAATATTTTATAATGGTAGCAATTGTTGTGTCACTAATTTCCCTAGTTTTTGGAAACCCTATTGAAACCTCAGTTACATCTGAAATTGCATCTACAGTTACCTCTAATAAAGAATCATTTTGGGTAGTCTTCGCTGTTTTTTTTCCAGCAGTTACTGGAATAATGGCTGGTGTAAATATGTCTGGAGATTTAAAAGATCCAACCAAGTCAATACCATTCGGGACTTTTGCTGCTATCGGAACAGGTTATGTGATTTACATAGGATTGGTAATTATTCTTGCCTTAAGAGCGACGCCATATGAATTGATATCAGATCCATTGATAATGAGGAAGATGGCGTTTTGGGGTGATGCTATTTTATTAGGAGTTTGGGGTGCTACTTTATCAAGTGCTGTGGGGAGTATTTTAGGAGGTCCTAGAGTTCTTCAGGCTCTAGCTAAAGACAAAATATTACCGAACTGGCTTTCCTGGTTAGGAAAAGGAAGTGGTGACGATGAAGAGCCTAGACTAGGCACAATATTTACAATGGCTGTGGCTCTCATTGCCGTTTGGTTTGGTGATCTGAATTTAATAGCACCAATTCTTTCCATGTTTTTTTTAACAACATATGGTGTAATTAATCTAGCAGCAGGAATTGAAAAGCTTCTGGATAGCCCATCTTATAGGCCAACTTTTAAAGTGCATTGGAGCATTTCGATATTAGGGGCACTTGGTTGTTTTTCAGTAATGTTACTTATAAACCTAACGGCAACATTAATAGCTCTCATTTTTGTTGGTATTATTTTCTTTTGGTTAGAGCGTCGAGAACTTACCTCCGTATGGGGAAATGTGAAAAACGGGTTACTCATGGCAGTAATTCGTGAAGCTTTACTAAAAGTAAATGACGATTTTGAACCAAAAACGTGGAGGCCAAGACCTTTGGTATTGTCTGGTTCACCTAAGAAAAGATGGCACCTAATCGATTTTGCCAACTCGCTAACGCACAATAGAGGAATTCTTGTAGTTGCTACGGTTTTGAAAAGTGAGCATATAGAACATCAGCGACTCGAAAGGATGGAGTACGATTTAGGCAATTTTCTAAAGAAAAGAGCGGTTGAAGCACTTGTAAAAGTTGTTTCTTCAGATAATCCATTTATTGGTTCAGTTAGATTAGTTGAGGCCTATGGGCTTGGTAAGTTAGTGCCAAATACTATTGTATTAGGTGGGAGTGAAAATCCTGATATACGTGAAGACTATTGTAATATGATTCGAAGCTTCTATAATATGAAAAGGAATGTGATTCTGATTCATGGTGGAGAGGAAGATTTTAATGATGGAGTACCAGTTTCATCAAAAAGAAGAAGAATCGATTTATGGTGGGGTGGATTCAAGGGTAATGGTGGGCTCATGATGATTTTGGTTTATATGCTCCAGAACAGTATTTCTTGGAAAGATGCAGATGTGCATTTAAAAATTATTGTTGAACTAGAAGATGCTGTAGATGAGATTCGAAGTAATATGTTAGCGATTGTTGATCAAATTCGTTTTGATGCCGAAATTGATATTATCATATCAAATGGACGTCCATTTCCGGAGATTTTTAAACAGAGTTCAAAAGATGCAGATCTTATATTATTAGGAATGGCCAACCCCGGAAAGGATTTCACTAAATATTATGAGAATATGCTTTTGCAAAGCGAAGATATGCCAACTACGGTTTTTGTTTTAGCAGGTCAGGATATTTCCTTTGGTGAGGTATTAATACCAAAAGATACAATGGTAGACTGAGTCTTCTCAATTGCTACTAATACATGGTAAAAATCATAATAGTTTTACCTTACTAAATATCCTAAAATTATGTATTCGATCATATAATCTTATGAATTCGTATGTATTCCAATTTGTCTTATGTGATGATAAATGTATAGATTAAGCATTTACTTTCAGTGCTTAACTTTACTATTAAAATTATGATTTCAACTCCACAATACGAACAAATACCCTACCGAAAATGTGGGAATAGCGGTCTTTATCTTCCTGCTATGTCTTTGGGGCTTTGGCATAATTTTGGGGGACAACAAACTCCAGAAAAAGCGGATGCCATGCTTATTAAAGCTTTTGAAATGGGGATCACACATTTTGACTTAGCTAACAATTACGGACCACCTCCAGGAAGTGCTGAGGAGCAATTCGGGCGAGCTCTTAAAACGATATTTCAGGGAAAAAGAGACGAATTAATTATTTCAAGTAAAGCTGGCTATGGTATGTGGCCAGGTCCATATGGTGATGGAGGTTCTCGTAAGTTTTTGATTTCAAGTTGCGATCAAAGCTTAAAGAGAATGGGACTCGAATATGTAGATATATTCTATCATCATCGCCCTGATTATGATACTCCACTGGAAGAAAGTATGAGGGCTTTAGAGCAGATTATTCGTTCAGGGAAAGCATTATATGCTGGGATATCAAATTATCCGGCCGACCGAGCTAAAGAAGCTATTCAGATGTTAAAATCATGGGGTGTTCCTATAGTTATTCATCAACCGATGTATAGTATGTTTTCACGTGAACCAGAAAAAGAAGGTTTGTTTGATGTACTTCTAGAAGAAGGTATAGGTAGTATTCCATTTTCACCTCTCGCACAAGGTTTATTAACCAATAAGTACATTCATGGTATTCCTGAAAAATCAAGAATAGCAGATCCTGATGGTTTTCTTCAAAAAGAAGCTTTAAGCGACAAAGTGCTTAAAAAGATAAAAGACCTGAATGCAATTGCTGAGTCGAGAGGACAAAGCTTAGCACAACTTGCATTAGTTTGGGTACTTCGTCTTCCTGCGGTTACTACAGCATTAATTGGCATAAGTAGCATCAAACAACTTGAGGATAATTTAGCGGCACTTGATAACTTAGATTTATCTAAAGAAGAAGAATTGAAGATCGAAGAGATTCTGAAAGACTAAAAACAAAGAAAAATGAAAAAATCAGCACTTTTATTCTTAATCTCTTTTTTGTTGATTAACAATGCTGTTGCGCAATATGAAGATGATGTAAAATCAATCGATTCCATTATCGAAGCACTCTATGCTTCAATTTCAGGGGATGCCGGAGTTGAAAGAGATTGGGATCGTTTTCGAAATCTGTTTATAGAAGGAGCGATGTTAACTCCAACTTTCCAGAATCAAGATGATAATGTTTCTTTTATCAGGTGGACTCCCGAAGAGTACATAGAAACAGCGGGAGCTAGTTTAAAAAGAGATGGTTTTCATGAAGATGAAATATCAAGAGAAATTGATACCTACCGATATATAACTCAGGTTTTTAGTACCTATCAATCGAAGCGAACCAAAGATGGCGAAGTTTTTACACGAGGAATAAATAGTATTCAGCTTTTAAATGATGGAAATCGTTGGTGGGTAGTTTCAGTCTTTTGGTCCTCTGAAAATGATGAATTTCCTATTCCAGATATCTATTTAAAAAATTAACTGATCATCCATCCAATCCAAGATGAATACTAAACATATAGTAATGAAGCATTTAAAATTATTTGTGGGAACAACTATATATTGGATTACTGCTTTTTTTGGCTATGTATTGTTTAGATATGTTGGAATATCTGATATACCAGGTATTACAATAGAACAAGCCTTCGATTGGTATATAATTATTGAACTAGTTCTTGTAATGGGAGTATTTACTGGAGTCCTGTATTCACTGATCGAGATATTATTCGAACACAATTGGATGAGAAGAAAAGCTATTGGTATAAAGGTAGTGTCGAAATTTCTAGTCTATTTTTTTATTCTCAGTATTGATATTGAACTTGGTATGAATGTAGTAGCTGGAATCTATAAAAATCCTCATTTGATGAGTCCGGAAGAAATATCCACAATGGGTGGAGTTTGGTCGTTTATTTCTTACTTCCTTATTTGTAGTGTTCTTTTCTCCTTTATAAAAATAATAAATGAGAAATTTGGTCCTGGTGTATTCTGGAAAATGTTGATTGGTAAATACAATCCACCGAGAGTTGAGAGAAAAATATTTATGTTCTTAGATTTGAAATCATCAACAACTCATGCAGAGCATTTAGGTTTTCATAAATATAGTGAGTTTATACAGAACTGCTTTTATGATTTGAATGAAGTGATAACGTTATATTCAGGTGAGATATATCAATATGTAGGGGACGAAGCAATTATAAGTTGGGACTTTGATAAAGGTGTTAATGAAAACGATTGCATTGATCTTTACTTTTCATTTAGAGAAAAGCTTATCTCTAAAGAGGAATTCTATATCGAAAACTATGGCATACTTCCTGAATTTAAGGCTGGGCTACATGGCGGAGAGCTAATGGTTGCAGAAATAGGTGTTGTGAAAAAAGAACTGGCTTACCATGGAGATGTAATAAATACAACTGCACGAATTCAAGATATGTGCAATTCTCTTAAAGAATATTTACTGATATCGGATGATCTTCTTTCGTTCCTCAAGCTTGGAAATGAGTATTCTCAAAACTCAAAAGGAGAATTTACGTTGAGGGGAAAAGAGGATTCCATTTCAATTCACGGGATAAGAAAAAAATAACTTTTTTCAGAATCTCCGCTAAGATTTAGTTATCGTTAGCAACTCACTTTTCACTAATTATGAATTAAATAACTACTACAATGGGGAAACGATTTTTTTCAAATCTTACAATAATATTATGTGTTGGTTTAATTTCAACGGCATTAGTTGCCCAAGATAAACCTGATGATGCACGCTATGAAACGGCATGGAATAGTCTAAAATTCCGTAGTATTGGTCCAGCTTTTACTTCTGGTAGGATTTCTGACTTTGCTGTTAATCCAAGTAATACAAGTGAATTTTACGTAGCTACTGCGTCGGGTGGTGTTTGGAAAACTAATAACCGTGGGATTTCATTTACACCCGTATTTGATTCTCAAGGATCATCTTCAATTGGTTTTGTAGCCATTGATCCAAATAATCACAATGTAGTATGGGTTGGAACTGGTGAGAATAATAACCAGCGTAGTGTTTCCTATGGTGATGGGGTTTATAAATCAGTTGACGGTGGTAAGAGCTGGAAACATATGGGGCTTAAAAATTCTGAACATATAGGAATGATAGAAATAGATCCTAGAAATTCTGATATCGTGTATGTTGCAGCAATTGGTCCAGTTTGGAGTGAAGGTGGAGATAGAGGTTTATTCAAAACTACTGATGGTGGCGAAACCTGGGAAAATATTCTTGAGATTTCTGAACATACAGGAATTAATGAAATTCACCTCGACCCAAGAAATCCTGATGTAATTTATGCAACTGCTCATCAACGAAGAAGACATGTGTTTACGTACATAAGTGGTGGTCCAGAGTCAGCAGTTTATAAATCAACGGATGCGGGTAAGAATTTTAGAAAGATAATGAAAGGCATGCCAAGTGGTGACATTGGTAGAATTGGGATGGATATTTCTGATGCTGATCCTAATACAATTTATGCAGTTGTTGAAGCTCAAACCGGAAAAGGTGGATTTTACCGATCTACAAATTTAGGGGAATCATGGGAACGAAGAAGTAGCTACACATCGAGTGGGAATTACTACCAAGAAGTTATTGCCGATCCTGTTGATGTCGATCTAGTTTATGTTATGAACACTTATACTGGTGTTTCTGAAGATGGCGGTGAAAGCTTCGAGAACTTAGGCGAACTTAATAAGCATATTGATAACCATGCGCTTTGGATCGATCCAAACAATACCGACTATTTATTAAATGGAAATGATGGCGGTGTTTACGAATCTTATGATAGAGGTAAAACATGGAGGTTTTATACAAACCTTCCAATTACTCAGTTCTATAAAGTTGCTGTCGACAATGATTATCCTTTTTACAATGTATATGGTGGTACACAAGATAATTTCACTTTTGGAGGTCCTACAAGATCCATCGAGCCAACAGGACTTACCTTTAATAATTGGGTAATAACTAGATTAGGAGATGGTTTTGAGCCACATGTCGATCCTACAAATCCAAATATAGTTTATAGCCAGGCACAGTATGGTAGTTTGGCTAGGTTTGATAAACAAAGTGGAGAGGAACAAAATATTATTCCTCAACCACCTTCAGGAGATTATTCATATAACTGGAATTGGGACTCACCATTCTTCGTAAGTGTTCATGATAACCAACGTTTGTATTACGCATCCGATCGTGTTCATAAAAGTGATGACATGGGGCAGAGTTGGGAAGAATTAAGTGGTGACTTAACACGACAAATAGATCGTAATAAATTAGAAGTGATGGGGAAAGTTTGGCCAATGGACGCCGTGGCTAAAAATGCTTCAACTACTCAATATGGAAATATTGTTGCCTTAGCTGAATCTCCACTAAACGAAGACTTTCTGTTTGCTGGAACAGATGATGGCCTAATTCACATTAGTGAGGATGGTGGCGAAACCTGGAGAAAGTTGGACAAGTTTCCAGGTGTCCCTGAAATGACATATGTAAATGAAATCGTAGCTTCAGCACATGATGTAAATACCATTTATGCTGCATTCAACAACCACAAGAATGGAGATTTCAAACCATATATTTTAAAAAGCACCAATCTTGGAAGGTCTTGGACATCTATAGCGAATAATTTGCCAGAACGTGGATCTATTTATGCTATTGAAGAAGATCATATTGAAGCTAATCTAATTTTTGTAGGTACTGAATTCAGTTTATTTGCAAGTTTAGATGGTGGTGATTATTGGAAAAAGCTGAGCAGTGGACTTCCAACCGTTGCTGTACGTGATATTAACATTCAACAAAGAGAAAATGATTTAGTATTAGGTACCTTTGGTCGTGGATTCTATATCATGGATGACTACTCGGCATTAAGAGAATTCACAAAAGAAGTTGAAGAGAAAGAAGCACATCTATTCTCAGTTCGTGCTCCATTTCAGTATGAAGAATACAGCCCAATTGCTGCAAGTAATACTATCAGTTGGTTAGGACCAAAAGGTTTTCAAGGGGAAGATTTTTATCTAGGTGAAAATCCGAAATTTGGTGCAGCATTTACCTTCTATTTAAAAGATAAATACCAAACTCTTGAAGACATCCGCAAAGAAGAAGAAAAGAAGAAGCGGAGTGATGGAGAGACTGTATACTATCCAAGTTTAGAACAATTAGAAGCTGAGGCAGCTGAAGAAGATCCTTATTTAATTTTCACTATTCGCGATGCAAATGGTGAAGTGATTAATGATGTGCGTGCTGCTGCTTTAAAAGGGATTAACCGAGCATACTGGGACTTAACCTATCCAGATGTAGACCAAGTTAGAACGAACACTAGCAATCCTAAAACGAATCTTAATTCTGGGATAATGGTACTTCCAGGAACTTATTCGGTACAACTTTCTAAAAGTATAAATGGGGAAGTAACGGTACTTTCGGAACCAGTAGAATTTGAAGTGAAATCGCTAAACAATAGAACACTGCCAGCTACAGATCCAGAAGAAATGTTGGCGTATCATAAAGAGCTGACCAAGCTATCGAAGTCTGCAAATAGTGCGAGAAGTGCATTTAATGAATTGAATGATCGTTTAGAATATTATCAAGCGGCGGCTCGTATAGTAAGCAGTGCTAATTTAACTTCTATGATTAATGAAATGGAAGACTCTCTTGAAGAGATTCAACTTGCTATGTTTGGCAATAGAATTAAGAATCAGCTAGAAATCAATCAAGCACCTTCATTAAGTTCAAGAATTAATACCGCGATAAATACAGGAATGTCTTCGGGGTCTGATCCAACGGAAACATCGAAGATGGTAAAACAAATTGCAGAGTCGCAGCTTAAACCAGTTGTAGATTCCTTGAAAGCTATTATGGATGATGCTATTCCAGCAATCGATGCTGAATTGGATAGACTTGGTGCACCTTGGACTCCAGGTAGAATAATTGATCTAGACTAAAGTCAGAAATAAAAAAGCTCTTAGCTAAAGAAATTTAACTAAGAGCTTTAATTTTTAAAAAAGAAAAGTTTATTTCCCTAAATATTCGAGAGCTAGGATAGTTACATCATCCGATTGATCTTCTTTTCCCATAAACTTAAGAACATCAACAACAAGGCTTCGAACCATTTTCTCGATGTCATCAGAACCATGTTTTGCTAGAAACTCTTCTAATCTAGGTTCTTCATACATGTCGCCATCTTCGGCGGTTGCCTCAGTTACACCATCTGTAAACATGAGGATTTTTTCGCCAGGCTTAAGTTGAACCTCTTTGGTTTCGTACTCGATTGGTTCGATCTTACCAAGTAATAAGCCATTTGTATTTTCAATTTCTACAACAGCACCATCTTCTTTAACAATATAAGGTAGGTTATGTCCACCATTACAATATCTAACTAGACCGGTTTCTGTATCTAAAATGCCATAGAATATAGTAACAAATGTTGTTAGTCCACTTTCGGGAATAAGCATGGTATTTACTGTATCTAGACATCGAGCAGGATCGTCTATCTGAGAAGCAATAGCTTTTAACATAGTTCGCGAAACAGCCATATAAATGGAGGCTGGTATGCCTTTACCTGAAACGTCGCCAATTACAAACCCAAGTTTTGTGTCATCAAGCATGAAAAAATCATAGAAATCACCACCAACCTGTCTTGCGGGGTGCATTTCTGCATAAACATTGAACTCTGTTCTTTCAGGAAAAGGAGGGAACTCTTGGGGTAATATTTTTTGCTGAATTTTAGCAGCAGTTTCTAGATCACTTTGAAAGAGTTCGAGTGTTTTCATCTGCTCAACAGCTTCAAAGATATACTGAATTTCAGTTAAGCTTTTATCAATTGTAATTTCAAGATCTTTGAAATCGATTGGCTTTGTAATAAAATCGTAAGCTCCGCGATTCATCGCTGTTCTGATATTATCCATATCGCCATAAGCAGATACAATAACGGTTTTCAGGATAGGATTGTTCAATTTTTGAGCTTCTGAAAGGAAAGTAAGGCCATCCATTTTTGGCATGTTTATATCTGAAAGCACTAATGAAATATCATCAGATTTTTCTAACATGATTAACGCTTCTTCACCGTTTTCTGCAAAACAGAAATCATAGGTTTCGTTTTTAATTTGTTTCCTAAAGCGTTGGAGAATCAGGAGCTGTAAATCCGGCTCATCATCAACCACCATAATCTTATGCCTGCTCATAAATCCCTTTTTTTGAATGATTAATTCTTGTTATCAATAAGTTGTCTCAATTCATTCTTTAGAGAATCGAAATCGATGGGTTTAGTAAAAAACTCTTTAGCACCAGAATTCATGGCTCTTTCATAGTTTTCATTATCACCATAAGCTGAAATCATACTAACTTTTATCTGGGGAAATTGTGTTTTTACTTTTTCAAGCAAATCAAAGCCAGTCATTCCTGGCATATTTATATCAGAGAAAATATAAACGATATCTGGTGGCTGTTTACTCTCTAAGAATGCAAGAGCATCTTCCCCTGAAAAGGCGAATTCCAATTCTAAAAGACCGCTTTTGACTTCCTTTCGGAATTTTTGCCTAAAAAGCATTTCTACATCTCGTTCATCATCAACAACTAGGAACTTCATTCTTATACTTACCCTATTATATTTATTATACCCATAAGAGTATACTAATTTTCTTTTGAATCAACATCTAATTTGCCCATATAAATAGCAACAATATAGTTTATTATAAAGAATCTCAAACTATGACCTCAAAACTCTATTAGAGGCGTATAAAGTTGCCTTACAGTTTATGATAGATGTCATTTCAAGGTTGAACTAAAAGTGATAATAAATTTAGTCATACCAGGTTCCGATTCAATATCAATCATACCACCATGTGCACTAATAATATCGTTGGTGATTGAAAGACCAAGTCCAGTTCCTTCCGAACCTTTTTTGGTGGTAAAGAAGGGTTGCAAAATTTTATCCTGCATTTCTTTTGGAATACCCGGACCGTTATCTCTAATTTCTAAGGAAATATTTTTACCCTTTTTAGAAGTACGAACAGTTAACTGGGGCTTGTAAGCCTCGGTAGATTTACTTTCACTTTTACCTTTTTCCTTTTCACTCTTCTTATCCCTCATCGCATCAAAGGCATTATTACATAAGTTTATGATAACACGGCTAAAGTCTTCACTCATTAATGGGATTTGCCCTACTTCATCGCTCAATTCGAAATTAAGATCTACACTAATAGGATCTTTACCAGCTCTCATTCCATGAAAACTTAGATTTACGAATTCCAAAACCAAGGCATTTAAATCAGTTGGTGTTAATTTCCCAGAACCGCCGCGCGAATGCTGTAACATGGATTTCACAATAGAATCAGCACGAGAACCATGCTCATGGATTTTATTCAAATTAGCCTCGATTTCGCTGAGAATTTGTAATGCTTCATCAGGTTGTGGTGTAAGAGCTAATAATTCTTCTCTGGCTTCCTCAACCATTTCAATGCTTAGCTCAGAAAAATTATTTACAAAATTAAGAGGATTCTTGATTTCATGGGCGATTCCAGCGGTAAGTTGTCCCAAGGAAGCTAGCTTTTCTTGTTGTACTAATTGCTGCTGGGTGGCTTTAAGGTTTATGAGAGACCTTTCCAGTTCAGCATATGCTTCCTCAATCTTCTTAGCTTGCTTAAGCTCTTTTTCACGAGCACGCTCTTTTTCTTTATAAAGTACTCGCCGTCGCTGTATGCGATCTACTGCATAGACACCTCCAGCAAACATCAGTACATACATTGCGTAAGCCCACCAGGTTCTCCACCATGGGGGGAGAACACTTACATTAAGCACTGTGTCCGATAAACTGCTGATACCTTCTGCATTTGTAGCTCTGACCCTGAAGGTATAGTCTCCGGGTTCTAAAGTCGTAAACTGTGCATATCTTCGGTAATTCGGTACCTGGAATTCGTCGTGGAGTCCTTCCAGCTTATAGGTATATGTGGTTTTATCTGCCGCATTGAAATCGATAGCAGTATACTCGATCTCGAGCCCTGAATTTCCCCAGGGTATTTCGATCTTATTTAGATCTTCTACCCGGACTTCAGTTTTCAGGTCATTTCCATTTAGCAAAATTCCTGTGATTAATACTTCAGGGAAGTTGCTATTTTCCTCAATCTCAGCAGGATCTATTATATTCATGCCGCCTACTCCAACAGCGAATATCAGATCGTTGTATATTTTTACAGATGATATACTCAGTGAAATTATTCCGTCAGATCTTCCAAAATTTCGGAATACTTTTTCTTCAGGATCAAAACGTGTAAGACCATAGGTGCCTGAATTGAGCCAGATATTTCCAGATCCATCGTCAATGCTATTATTAACATAAAGGCCGGATAACCCATCATTCTGATTGTACCACTTGTAAGAACTTTCAGATACATCATAATGAATTAAGCCATTTGAATTGGATATCCAAAGGTCACCGTTCATATCTTCCATCACATCGAGGGCGTATCCGTGAGCCAGACTTTCGTAATAATTTTCATTTATTGAAACATTAGTAAACATTTCACTTTTTGGATCAAAACTGCTTATAAAAGTCCCTTGTTTCTCTTTTGAGATATTAAGGGGTACATCTGCTACTATTGCCCAAATATTACCTCTTATTCCAGGAACTATATATGCTACGTTAAGACTATCACCATCGGAGTAATCTGAGGTCAATTTATAGTTTGTGAATGTTTTGTCAGATATATCAAATTTACTGACTCCTTTGGATGTACCCAGCCAGATGTTTTTACCATCAGAGCTGATCATTCTCGATAAAATATTTGTTGAGCCCGAAGAATTTATGAAGTACTTGTTTATTTGCTTTGTATGCAGGTTATAAGAATGCAGTTCCTGGGTATTAAAAAGGCTCCATATTACTCCGTCTTCTATAAACCATCTCTGTCTAAATCTGAAATCTGAAATTATTTCTGTAGCGGGAAAAAACCTATGATCAAGTTCCGTCCATTCCCCGGTTTTTTTATCCCAAATAATTGCGGGACTATCATCTCTCATTATCAAGTAGGTATTATCCCCAAGATTTAAGATGTCGGTAAGGTAATTTTCTGGTGACATGGGATTCCCAGGCATGGGAATAAATGCTTCAAACTGCTTTCTGCTGAGATTGGCTTTACTTAACCCAAATTCGGTGCCAGACCAAAGGTTTCCATCAACGTCCTCAAACACTACTGTAACAGCATTACTTATCAGCGAATTAAGATTCCCGGAGTCATACGTGTATCGCCTGTATGATCCATCTTTCTTAGAATATCCGTATAGCCCCGGCTCATTTGCTACAAAACCATCTCTGGCAAACCAAACGGTGTTATCATCAGTTTCTAGTGGAAAGAAGAAGGGGGCAGACAATGGTTGGTCAATCGGGTCATAGAGTAATTTTAGATACTCGCCCGTATTCAGGTCCATTTGCCAGATACCGGCTTCATCACCTTTGCTTAAAGTGCTAACCTGAAAATCAGAGTTTGGAAAATAAGAAACCCACAAAACATGATCGTCATCAATAAAGAGTCGTGAGAGACTTAGATCATTCGGGATACGATCAGGATCATCCTTTTCAAAAGTAATATTTGTGAAAATCCCGGATTCGGGGTCAAACTTATTGAGTCCGGTAGTAGGAGTGCTGAACCAGATAATACCATTCTGATCCTCCTTTAGGTCGAAAATACTGTTGGCACTAATGGAACTGGAATCATCAGTATTATGCGTAAATCTTTTGAACTCTTTAGTAACCGGGTGGTAGGAAATCAAACCATCTTCAGCTGTTCCAATTAAAAGTAACCCCGAGCTGGTGCTTAAAATTACTGTTTTACTTCCTGAAGCTATATAATCAGAGGAGGAAGGGTCCTGAAAATATCTGATAAATTTATTGGTCGCGGGATCAAATAAGTCGATACCTACGAAGTTTTCTACCCATATATTTCCGTAGATATCAATTACGATTCTGTCGACCTCATCATCAGAAAGGGATGTTTGATCTCCGGGGATATTGCGGTAGACCTCGAATTCATATCCATCATATCTAGCTATACCTCCTGTGGCTGCAATCCAGATGTAACCTAAACTATCCTGGCTAATATCAGTAATATCATTTGCAGGTAAGCCATCCTCTACAGTAAAATTTTCGAAGTAGAGCTGGTCAGGTACCTGAGCTATAATAATTGTTGAGTTCCCAAGAAGTAATAAAAGGGATAAATAAAGATAATTAGTGGTTCTATATCTCATCGTGCTAGTGTAATCATGAATTTGGTATAATTTTCGCTAGTTTCAATGTTCAATGTGCCACCATGTGCATTAATAATATCATTAGTAATGCTCAACCCAAGGCCAGTTCCTTCAGAACCTTTCTTGGTTGTGAAGAAAGGTTGCAAGATCTTATCCTGTATTTGTTTTGGAATACCTGGTCCATTATCCTCAATTTCTAAGGAAATATTATCACCCTTTTTAGAAGTACGAACAGTTAACTGGGGCTTGTAAGCCTCTGTGGATTTACTTTCACTTTTTCCTTTTTCCTTATTACTCTTCTTATCCCTCATCGCATCAAAGGCATTATTACATAAGTTTATGATAACACGGCTAACATCTTCACTCATTAAAGGGACATCTCCAACTTCATCACTCAGTTCAAAGTTTAAATCTACACTAATAGGATCTTTACCGGCGCGCATCCCATGAAAGGAGAGATTGACAAACTCCAGAACCAACGCATTTAAATCGGTAGGCTCTAATTTCCTTGATCCACCACGGGAATGTTGAAGCATCGATTTAACGATAGAATCTGCCCGAGAACCATGTTGATGAATTTTATTCAAATTGGCTTTAATATCGATTAGAATGGTGTTGGCTTCATCAAGACTTTTTATATCTGATGTATCTCGATACGATGCTAACTCTGTTTCTATTTCCTCAATCATTTCAATGCTTATCTCAGAAAAGTTATTCACAAAATTAAGTGGATTCTTGATTTCATGAGCAATACCTGCTGTAAGCTGTCCAAGGGAAGCTAACTTCTCCTGTTGCACTAATTGATCCTGGGCTGCTTTAAGGTGTGTATAAGCCTTTTCAATTTCTTTAGCTTGGGCAAGTTCTTTGTCTCTATTTTTTTCTCTTTCTCTGCTAAGCAATCTTCTTCGTTGAAACTGATCAAAACTATAAATACTACCAGCAAGTACAAGTGCAAAAAACAGGTAAGCTGGGAGTGTTCGCCACCAAGGGGGGAGAATGGTAATATTCAATACAGCAGTCGCACTATTATCTGTAAAAGAACTACCATTGATTGTAGATTGAACTTGGAATTTATACTCACCAAATGGAAGGTTAGCCAGAAAGAGACTACGTTGTGTTCCGGCGCTAACCCATTCGTCACGGTAACCTAATAAACGATATCTGTATTGGTTATCGGTAGATCGATAATTTATACCTGTATAGCTTACAGATATATTATTGTTCTCATAATCGATTTGATATACTTCGCTTGGTTTAATGTTAGTAAAGCTATCAGATCCAGCTCGTAATTCGCTTATAAGAATATTTTGAATATTTTTTTCTTCTTGAACTTCATCGGGATTAAATTGTACATACCCTCCATTACCAAAAAATACTAAATCATTATTATTTAATTGAAAAATATTCCCAATACCACGAGGCTTTCTATTAAGGTCATAATAAAAGGTATTTACCTTTTTGGTGATTGGATTAAACCTTACAATGGATATACTAGACTCGGCATACCAAATAAGTCCATTTTTATCCTCAAATAATGAATTTACAGATGAGTTGGTTGCCCATTCATACAATAGGCTACTTTCACCTGTAATAAGATTTTCTTGTAATATTCCACGGTCGGTTGAAGAATAGAATACTCCTTCTTCAACTGAAGAAGGAATGGTTATACCTAGATTAATATCGGATGGCGTAGTAAGATCAACTTTCGAAAACGTTTTTAAATCAGGATTGAATCGATAGTAGGTCCAAAATAAACTACTTGAACTATTTCGAATATTTATTTCATGCTGTAGATATACCGTACCCAAGGTACTGGTTAATATGCGCATAAAAGACGATGTATCAGATTCATCAACCCGCTCTGGATAATCTACCGGTAAATTGATAGTGCTTAAGCTATAATCTTCTTTACTCAGCTGCATTAAATGATCAGTACCTTCAACTACCCAGTAATAATAGGAATCACTAACTTCAAAATTTTGAGGTACAGGAATACTATCAGGAAGCTCAATAACAATAAAACGCTTATCTTTGATATCGAAACGGTACAGTTCATTCTCTTCATCTTCCTCGCTTCTGAAGTAGGTGCTAATGAATAACTCACCATCATTATCATCTATTTTAAAAATCCAATTTGCCTCGTTTTCGGAAGAGGTATCTTCTGGAAATGGGTAATAAATTTGACTTGGACTTCCATCAGCAGGAATATGGGCTAACCCACTATAAGGGGCGGCCCATAAATCGCCATTTTCTGCTTCATGAAGCTCATAAATATCATTTACAAGGTTAGTAGGGTCATCTGTATCTTTGATCTTAATGAATTCATAATTCCAGGGTTTTTCATACATCAGGCTTAAGCCGATATTGAAAGAAATAAACCACATATTATAGTCTTGATCTTCTTGAATGAATACAACAGCATTATCACCAATACTTTCTGGGTTGTTTGGGTCATTTTTATACTGAACAAGGGTATTGTTCAGAGGATTGTAGTTTAAAGCTCCCTGTCGAACAGTCCCTATCCAAATTGTTTGATCTGTAGCAAAATACATATCAGTTATTAGAACATCTTTTAGGCTAAAGCTATTATTACCTAAGGTTGTGATAAGTTCAGGCTCAGAACTTCCTTCTCGAAAAACAATAATACCACCCTCAACACTTAGCCAAATAGAGTTATTTTGATCTTTAATTATTGCGCTTGCTGATTCAAGTAATTCATTTATTTCGTCATCAAAGGGACCTAGTTTTTTGAAATTTTCTGTTGTAGGATTAAACTGAAGAAGACCAAAATTAGAAGTTATCCATAGTAATCCATCATCGCTTTCAATCATTTCATCAGTAAATAGGCTAGATGTTGAATCTGCCTCAAGATCAATTTTAAAATAATCGATGGTTGAGGTAGATTGCTCTAAAGATGATTGTTGTAATCTATAAAATCCTTCATTATTCAGCACCCAAATTAGACCATCTGTGGTTTGCAATATTTGACCTGCTCTAATAGCGGGCAGGCTGTCAGGAGCTGATATTAAGCTGAATTGCTCAGTTTCTGGATCAAATACGCTTAGTCCATAGGAACCGGCAGTCCAAATGTTTCCATCAATATCTTCAAGAAGTACAAAAGGCCTACCATTTGGA
Organism: Balneolaceae bacterium; assembly: GCA_965212165.1. Taxonomy (GTDB): domain Bacteria; phylum Bacteroidota; class Rhodothermia; order Balneolales; family Balneolaceae; genus RHLJ01. Next base: position 1,491,181 of record OZ243096.1, read on the forward strand.
ATAGAAAATTCATCATCTGGGTTGTTCGTAAAGGTATGAACATTATATCCATCAAATGTACTAAGTCCATTTTGGCCAGTTATCCATAAGACCCCATTTTGATCTTGGATCATTTCAAATACTTGGGAGGGCAATCCATCGCGAGGTGTGAAATTTCTAAATGCTTTAGTTCCAGATTGAGCAAGTACGATTTGAGCGTCTAAAAATAATAAACCACACAGAAGAAATAGAGAACAACGAAGTATAGGTATTGTATTTTTCACAAGAGTAGCTCCTTTTAAGTACTTAATATTCTATCATAATTTAGGGTAGGTCTACCCATTATTTGCCTCGATTACTTGTTCTAGCTCCTTTTTTAAAGAGATAAAATCTATTGGTTTAGTGAAGAACTCTTTTGCTCCAGAATCTTTGGCGTTTTGATAACTTTCCTCGTCTCCATAAGCGGAAATCATACTCACATGAATATGAGGGAACATTTTCTTTACTTTCTCAAGAAGCTCCATTCCAGACATTCCTGGCATATTAATATCAGAGAAGATATACATCACCTCAGGAGGGGCGCTGTTTTCCAATAACTCGATGGCTTCATCTCCTGAAAAGGCGAATACCAATTCTAGGACTCCACTTCGAATTTCTTTTCGGAATTTTTGACGAAATAATAATTCTACATCTCGTTCATCATCTACTACTAAAAACTTTGTTGCTTTACTCATTACTTATGTTTGTTTTAATTCAATTCTAAATAGTGTTCCATGATCTAATTCCGATTCAATACTTATGGAACCACCATGTGCTTTAATAATATCATTGGTGATACTCAATCCAAGTCCAGTTCCTTCCGTACCTTTTTTGGTAGTAAAGAAAGGCTGCAAGATCTTATCTTTCATTTCTGGTGAAATACCTGACCCATTATCTTCAATTTCTAAGTTTATACCAGTTTTAGTTTTTCTGGTGCGGATAGATAGTTTTGGTTTGTAATCTGTTTTTTCTGGATCAATTTTATCCCGCATGGCATCAAATGCATTATTACATAGATTCACTACCACGCGACTAAAGTCTTCAGCAATTAAAGGAACATTCTCGACGTCATCATTCAATTCAAAATTTAAATCCACATTAATAGCATTGCTATTTGCTCTCATTCCATGGAAAGCTAGATTTACAAACTCTTTAAGAAGAGTATTTAAATGAGTAGGTTCCATAACCCCTGTGCCACCTCTACTATGCTCTAACATAGATTTAACGATGTTATCGGCACGGGTACCATGTTTAAAAATAGTGTCTAAATTTGAATCAATATCATTCAATAAATCTGAAATCTCTTCCAATGCGTCATCAGGAATTGGAGTTTTACCTAAGGCTTTTAACGTTTCAACTTCATCTTTGGCTTCATCAACTAACTCTTTCGATAATTCCGAAAAGTTATTTACAAAATTCAGAGGATTTTTGATTTCATGGGCGATACCAGCGGTTAACTGACCAAGAGAAGCTAGTTTTTCCTGTTGTACAAGTTGACCTTGTGTAGCTCGTAATTCTTTTAAGGTAATTTCTAATCGATCTCTTTCTTCCTTAATTAAGACGGCCTGATTTTCGGCATTACTAAGATCTTGAAATCGAGTATATGCTTGTTCAAAAACATTAGCAAAACGTTTTAATATTGATCGACCTTCTTCATCGGGTTCATATTGTGTAAAGGCGTAAAGAGCTCCCGTTTTAAATGGGAAGAAGCTACAATATTGTACTACCTCAGTAGTTGGATCTGTTAAACTTTCAAGATCGTTGATATGAGCATTTACCCTAGAAATCTGCTTATAGTAATCGCTCAGTTCTTTTCCTTCTAATCGATAAATAAGTTCTTCATGCTGTGCATCCCAAGCATCAAATGCTTTGCTTAACATTGGATGCCAAGTTAGAGATACATTTCCAAGCATGTCTAAATGGTGAACATTATTAACAGTTGAAGCCCAAAGCTCCGCTTGTTTTTTCTCACCATCAATCATTCCTAAACCATATCTAAGTGGATTGATTTTAAGAATTTCAAGCTCTTTGAACATCTCTTCGGCAATTTGCTTCAAGTCATCACTATGGTTCATAGCAGTTGCCATACCACGCACACGTTCTAGACTTGCTTCAACTTTTGATTCGTAAGCTTGCAATTCTGCTTTTTCAAGATCTTTAAATCGTTGATAGGCTAGACCAAAAGCGCTAGCCATTTTTATAAGGATTGGCGAGACTTTATTTGACGGTTCTTGAAGTAAATCTATTCCAATTATACCCTTAGAAAATTGAGCAGATGCTTGCCAATATTCAGTTATATTTTCTGAATCCACTGTTTTCTGGAATATTTCACCACTATCGGAATCAATATCTGAAACTTGTTTTATAAGAGTTTTTAGATTCTCACCATCATACTTAATCGCATAATAGTTTTCATCTGAAGTCCATTTTTTTGTATGACGATCAATTTGATCATATTTTTTGGGATCGAAAGTGAAATTGAAATTTACAAGCTCATTTTCAGGGATGAAATCAGATATATCCCATTGGGTAATCAACCCGTCTTCATCGGTAGTCCAAATCCAGGTTGCGATGTTTCCAAGCTCGAATTTTAGAATCTCATCTCTTAGAATGTTAAGTACTTCCATGATATCTTCGGGAGCACGCATACCCATTGCTTGGGTTCTAACTTTTTGCGTGGCTGCCTCTATTTCTGCTTCGCGGTTTCTAATCTCAAGCTCTTTAGTTCGTTCCTTAACCTCGGCTTCTAACTCAGCATTACGTTTTTCCCATTCATTTAAGTGAAAGGAATCATTTTCGCTCATAACCGGACTTGACCCATGATAATGAATGACCTTCCAAATATTATCAGTAAATACAAGGAATGTTGAAACCCGAAAGGGTAGAATCTGTTGATTTCCTTCAATATGTAACACAAAATGTCCACCCTCTAGAATAACAGCAGCATTTTCATCGGAAGAAACATCTAATCTTATCCTCTTTAATTTGGTCTCTACTTCAATACCATTTTCCTTCGCAGCCTGTTTTTGACTTCGAAGAAAGTTCAAAAAATCTTCTTGAGACAATGCGATTTCATCAACTGTGGTACCAACACCAGTAAGTTTTTCATCCAATATGGATTCAACACCTTTGGTTGAAATACTATTAGTAGCCACATCAAAAAAGTGCTGATAAGTTTTTTCCAATAATGCTTTTTTCTCAGGATTCATAGAATCAATTTTTCCTTAATTGAATTGAGAATTTAGTTCCTTCATTGTTGGATGAAGTCACATTAAGTTCACCACCATGTGCTTTAATTATATCATTAGTAATAGATAGTCCTAATCCGGTTCCGTCTTTCCCTTTTTTAGTAGTGAAGAATGGTTGCATAATCTTGTCTTTTAAATCATCTGGGATTCCAGGACCATTATCTTCTATATCAAGTACGATTTTTCCGTCAATTACTTTAGTTCTAATTGTAAGCTTTGCTTTGTATTCCTTTGATGCTGTTTTGAGTTTATCACGCATAGCATCGAACGCATTATTACATAAGTTTAATACCACTCTGCTAAAGTCTTCAACAATAAGAGGAAACTTTCCGACGGTTTCGTCAAGCTGAACATCTATATCTACATTGATAGGGTTTTTACTTGCTCTCATTCCATGAAAGGCAAGATTAACGTATTCTTTAACTATTGGATTTAGTTCAACGGGTTCCATTACTCCACTGCCACCACGAGAATGTTGGAGCATAGATTTTACAATTCCATCAGCTCGAGTTCCATGTTGATAAATCTTCCGAAGGTTAGCATCAATATCATCAAGTATAGAATTAATCTCTTCGTTATTAACCTTAATTTCAATTAGTTCCTCACGTACCTCCTGAATCATCTCTATACTTAGATCAGAGAAATTATTCACAAAATTAAGAGGGTTTTTAATTTCATGAGCAATACCAGCGGTAAGTTGTCCAAGTGAGGCTAACTTTTCTTGTTGAACTAATTGTTCCTGAGCTGCTCGTAAATCAGTTAATGCAGCCTGAAGTTTTTGATATGCTTCAGCGTTTTGAATGGCTATACCAACGTTAGATGCTATCGTAGTTAATAAGCGTTGATCATTTTCATCAAACCTATTTTCTTGTTCTTTACTTTGAACACTTATTACACCAAATGAATGCTTACCAGCAATAATTGGAACACCAAGATAGGAAGCCACATCTATTCCTTTTCGTACGGCTTGAATTTCGTCGTAAGCTTTAGCAAGGTTTTGATTAATTAGAAGAGGTTTTTTACTTGTGATAATGCTTTCTGTAATTCCATTACCAAATTTCCGTGACCCACTCACTTCACCATGCATATATGGGAAGTTTAGCATGTCCGTTTTTCTATCATGAAGAGCTAAATAAACGACGTCCGCTTTAAAGGTTTCACGCATTTGTTCACCAACTAGCTTAATCAATGCATTAAACTCTAATTGAGAAACTAGTGCTCGACTTATATTATTTACAGTTTGAAGTTCGGCTGCACGTTGTTCAGTTTCATCAAGAAGTCGAGCAGTTTCATTAAATAAGCGTGCGTTTTCAAGTGCTACGCTCATACTATTTGTTAGAGTTGTAACTAGCCTTAAATCGGAGTCACTAAAGGCACTCTCTCGTTCTACATTCTGAAGACTAATGGAGCCCATAACAGTATCTCCAACAATCATAGGTACAAAAATAGCTGATTTAGGAGGTAATCCTTTACTTATTCCGCTTTCAGTATCTCCATAGCTTTTAGCTGTTTCTACATAATTCTCATTAATGAGAATAGATTCTTTATTCTTAATCAAATATTGGTTGGCCCAAATAAAAGGTCTAGGATCTACATCAATGCTTTCTCCATTTTCAACAGCGTATTCCCATGTTTCAATTTCATTTTTATGATCAAATGTTCGGATGATCATTGTCTGGGTATTCAGGACTTCGCACATTTTGTTTCCAACCAAGCTGTAAATGGCATTCATATCCATTTCACGAACAAGGCCTTCCTGTACACTATTAATAACAGCTAGTTCAGCATTCCGTTGTTCGGTCTCATTGAATAAGCGAGCATTTTCAAGGGCTACACTCATACTATTAGCGAGTGTGCTTAATAATCGAACATCCGATTCGCTGAATGCAAATTCAATATCGATATTTTGAAGACTAACATAGCCCCGAACATTATCGCCAACAATAAGAGGGACAAATACAACAGATTTAGGAAGTTCAGTTCCAGGAATTGCTTCTGGCTCAACACCCATTATTTCAGATAAGCGTTCCTTAAAATGCTCATTTATAAGGATTAGTTTTTTCTCAGTAATTAATTTTTCCCTGAACGAATCAATCTTTCTAGGTATTGGATAGTGTCGTTCCCCTTTCTCATGGCTATATTGAAATATTTCCTTATCAGATTCATGATCAAAGGTGCTTATTGCAGTTACTTGAGCATTAAAAAGGTCGCGAATTTTATTCCCAACTAGATCGTAAATACCTTGCATATCCATCTCAGCAACAAGGCCCTGTTGTACACTATTTATTACAGCGAGTTCAGCATTCCGTTGTTCAGTCTCATTGAATAAGCGAGCATTCTCAAGAGCTACACTCATACTGTTCGATAGTGTACTTAACAGCCTGACATCAGATTCACTAAATGCATTTTCCCTGTCTAGGTTTTGTAAACTAACACAGCCTTTTACTTCATCTCCAACAATGAGTGGTACAAAAATTAGAGATTTTGGAAGTCTGGTTCCGGGTACTGCAATAATTTCCTTGCCAGTTACCTTATGAATTGTCTCGTCTGCATTTTCATTAATAAGAAGTAATTTTTTGTTATTAATGATCCATTCCCGAATGTGATTTAATGGTCTTGGTTCAGGATAAAGTCGCTCTCCATCTTCAAATAAATATCTGAAGATTTCTATATTAGTTTCTTGGTCGAAAGAATAAATACCAGTTACTTGTGCATCAAATAATTCTCTAATACGTTCACCCACAAGGTCATAAATGCCTTGCATATCCATTTCAGCAACAAGACCTTGCTGAACACTATTAATTACAGCGAGTTCAGCATTTCTTTGCTCGGTTTCGTTAAATAAGCGAGCATTTTCTATAGCTACACTCATACTATTTGTAAGTGTTCCTAGTAATCTGACATTAGACTCAGTGAATGCATTTTCTTTGTCAAGATTTTGAAGGGTTACATATCCTCTAGTAGAGTCTCCTACTATCATTGGAGTGTATATAGCTGATTTAGGGCTTTTAGTACCTTCAATAGGTTTAAACTCTATTTCATTAATAATTGAAATCTGTTTAGCAGCATTTTCATTGAGTAGAATTGGTTTTTTCTCGGATACTAATTTCTCTCTAAACCTATCTATAGGGCGAGTACTTGGAGTATGATGAGAACCATCTTCAAATATATACTCAAAAGTTTCAGTATTATTTTCAAAATTAAAGGTAATAATTCCAGCAACTTGCGCGTCAAATAAATCGCGTATTTTATCTCCGACTAGATAGTAGATACCTTTCATATCCATTTCAGCAACAAGACCTTCCTGTACGCTGTTAATTACAGCTAATTCTGCATTTCTTTGTTCGGTTTCATTAAATAAACGAGCATTTTCAAGAGCAACACTCATACTATTGGCTAGTGTACTTAGTAGCCGAACATCCGATTCACTAAAAGCGAATTCCATATCAATATTCTGTAGACTTACATAACCTCGAACAACATCACCAACCATTAATGGTACAAAGAGAACGGATTTTGGAAATTCTGTTCCAGGTACTGCTTCTGATGGTGTACCAGTTAATTTTTCAATTTCAGATGCCAAATTCTCATTAATGAGAACTAGTTTTCGATCTTTAATAATTCTTTTACGAAATTCGTCAATCTTTCTTGGGCCGGGATAGTGACGTTCTCCTTTCTCATAGTAGTATTGTAAAATTTCCTCATCACTTTCATAATTAAAAGTAATTATGGAGACCGTTTGAGCATCAAATAGGTCTCTAACTTTATCACCTACTAAGTCATAAATGCCTTGCATATCCATTTCAGCAACAAGACCTTCTTGTACACTATTAATTACGGCAAGCTCTGCATTTCTCTGTTCGGTTTCATTGAACAGCCGAGCATTTTCTAGTGCAACACTCATACTATTAGCAAGTGTACTTAATAAGCGTACATCAGAATTTATGAAGGCATTTTCAATCTCAATATTCTGCAGACTTACATAGCCTTTTACTGTATCACCTAAAGTTAAAGGAACAAATAGAGCTGATTTGGGAAGTTCAGTTCCGGGAATAGCTTTTGGTTCAACGCCTAAAATTTCAGCTACTTGTTCTTTTAAGTTGGTATTGAAAAGAATAAGCTCTTTGTCATCGATCAGTTTCTGGCGAAAGGCGTCAATTTTTCTTGGTTGTGGGTAAATTCGAGTATCGCTTTCGAAATTATATTCAAAGTATTCCTGATTGGTTTCGTAATCAAAGGAGACAATCGTTACAGATTTTACATTGAACATGTTTTTAATTTTCTCACCAACAAGGTCATAAATCCCTTGCCGATCCATCTCGGCTACTAAACCTTCCTGCACACTATTAATTACAGCAAGTTCTGCATTACGAAGTTCAGTTTCGTTTAATAATCGGGCATTTTCAAGTGCAGTACCCATACTACTAGCTAATGTAGTTAACAGTGAGACGTCTGAGTCACTGAACGCATGTTCTTTATCAAGATTTTGGAGACTCACATATCCTTTAACTTCATCTCCAAAAATCATTGGTACAAAAAGAATTGATTTAGGAAGAATTGTACCAGGAACTGCCTTAGCGGGTACACCAGTAATATTCTCAACTTCTTTGGCGAGATTCTCATTAATGAGAATATAATTGGAGGTATTTATTAATCTTTCTCTAACCTTGTCATAGGGTCTTGGGTCTGGGAAAATCCGTTTCCCATCTTCAAATAAATACTCGAAGCGCTCAATTTTATGCTCTAAATCTAAGGTATAAACTCCAACAACTTGAGCATCAAAAACTTCACGAATTTGGTCGCCAGCTAATTCATAGATACTACTCATATCCATTTTTGCGGCAATCCCTTTTTGCACACTTGTGATTAAAGCGAGCTCAGCATCTCGCTGTTTTAACATCTTAGAAAATTCTTCAGATTCTGTACTAGATTTCATATACCCCTCAAAAATAACTTATCGAATAAAAACACAAATAAAATGTGTTGAAAAAGGTTCAATAATATGTTAGCAAAAAGGATGATTTCCAATTAGAAAAATAAATCAGAATCTAGTCTTAGATTTTAAAACTATTTTCGTTTTAAACCTTCTCAGCTAACTCTAACCATCTAAGTTCTTTCTCTTCAACTAAGTCTTTAATCTGGCCATATTTTAGGGAAAGCTCCTGAAGTTTTTCGTAATCACTTTCTGAGTTTAATAAAGATTCTATTTCAGTTTTTTGAAGCTCTAATTTCTCAATTTCACCTTCTAATTTTTTGTACTCCTTCTTTTCATTGAAGGTTAGTTTCTTAGGTTGATTTATTTGCGCCTTTTTCTCGGCTTCTTTTTTGATTTCCTTTTTCTCTGAATGTTTTTTAGGCTCAGTGGAAGTAGCATCAACTTGGTCTTTATATTCTTGATAGGTGCCGTTAAAATCATTGATAACACCATTTCCTTCGAATACAAAATAGTGATCAACTAGGTTATCCATGAAATATCTATCATGGGAAACAATAATTAAACAACCACCGAAGTCTGCCAAAAAGCTTTCAAGCTTTTCTAAGGTAATAAGATCAAGATCATTTGTAGGCTCATCTAAGATCAAGAAATTAGGATTTTTGATAAGAACCATCATTAATCCGAGTCGGCGTTTTTCACCACCACTTAATTTCGCAACAGGAGTATACTGCATTTTGGAATCGAACATAAAATGCTCTAAAAATTGTGACGCTGAAATAGTGTCACCATTTGAAAGTTCAATAACTTCAGCAACTTCTTTAATTACATCAATAACACGTTCTTTTTCATTGAATGTAATCCCACTTTGCTTATAATGGCCATAAATGATGGTTTGACCTGTTAAAACCTCACCTGAATCTGGTTTTTCTTCTTCCGTTACAATTTTTAGAAACGTACTTTTCCCAACTCCATTTTTACCAATAATTCCAATTTTCTCTCCCTTATTAAAGGAGTATTCAAATTTATCTAAGATTACTAAATCGCCGTAAGTCTTCGTTACTTTCTTCAATTCAAGAACTTGTCCACCTATTCTTGAAACACTTACATCAAGCTTAATCTCTTGCTTAACTTTTCCAGAGTTGGCTTTCTTTTCTGTTTCATAGAAAGCATCAATTCTTGATTTAGATTTTGTAGTTCGAGCTTTAGGTTGCCGTCGCATCCATTCTAGTTCCTTTTTAGCAAGCTTACCTGCTTTGGCAACTTCGATAGCATAAACTTCTTCTCGTTCAGCTTTTTTTTGGAGGAAATATTCATAATTCCCTTTATGGTGATAAAGCTGACCATCTTCAATTTCAAGAATATGATTACATACTCGATCTAGGAAATATCGATCATGAGTAACCATTAGAAGCGTCATTGTACTCTTGCTTAGATAGGCTTCTAACCATTCAATCATTTCTACGTCAAGGTGATTGGTTGGCTCATCAAGTATTAAAAGATCTGGTTCATCAAGTAAAGTAAAAGCTAATGCAACACGTTTGCGTTGGCCACCTGACAAGGATGAGATGGATTGGTCTAGATCATGAATATTTAAATGACCAAGAATTTGTTGAAGTCGTTGCTCATAATCCCAAGCATTTGCAGCGTCCATTTTTGCAAGTGCTTTATCAAATGCCTTTTGAGTTTCATCAGTATAGTTTTCAGCTTGCGCATCAACGGCTTGTTCATATTCTCTAGCAATCCGAACCATTTCGTTATCGCCATGAGTAATGAATTCGTTTATCGTTAATGCATCATCTAATACCGGCTCTTGCTCAAGCAGGCTAATACGAATCCCATTCCGAATCATTACTTCTCCAGCATCTGGAGTTTCTTCACCAGCTAAAATCTTAAGAAGTGTAGATTTGCCAGTTCCATTTTGGGCAATTAATGCAGTCTTATCTCCCTTTGAAATACCAAATGTAAGCCCTTCAAATAATAATTTAAGTCCGTATTTCTTTCCAAGATTTTCAGTAGATAAGTAAGTCATGAATAGTTTTTGATCTTGGGCTTTTCATAGCCCTTAATATATGTGAAATGTGAAACGTTGAGAAAATTAAGAAGTGTATTTATTCATCTATTTTATTAATAGTCCAACAACGTAGCCCTTCTCTAGTTTGAGCAATTAGTTCTTTTTGTCCATCACCATTCAAGTCAGCAACTAGAGGATACTTCATTCCAGAAGTGGGGATATTGAAAATCCTTTGATCTGTTAATATTTCCCAAGCATATAGCCGGCCGAATTCAGCAAGCGATACCAGCTCCATATCTCCATCACTGTTCAAATCAATAATTTGTGGTGTATATGTAGGTGATGAAGGTTGCCCTAAGCTATGGGTTACTTTAAGTTCTCCATTTTCATCAAATAAGAAAATCGAACCATTAGCACTCTGTGTCATATACAAATCAGAGCGATAAAATTTGGTGCTATCTCTTAATAATACATTTGGTTCTACTGTGAAACTTGTAAGCTGATTATTTGTAGCGTATAGAGATTTGATTGATATAGAATCCATTTGGATGCTAATGGCCAAAGAGTCTTTAAAGCTAGGCTTTTTACCAATTGAGTAAACATAACCATCGGTAGCAGAACCAAAAATCTGATCTTCGTAAATATATGGTGAGCTTGTAAAACTAGCATTGGTAAAGGTGGGATATCCTGGCCTAACACCACCACTCCTTAACCAGCTATGTAAAATATTTTGTGAATATGCCCAAATAGACCATGTGCCATCAACTTGAGTAAAGGTTGGTTTGGTAGTAACAATAGTATTTGTGAATTGAGGCCATCCCCGAACATTTTGACCTCTTCCATCTACTACATGAAGCTTTCTGTTTTCGGTTGCAATAATTATTTCAGGAATACCATTTCTTAGAACATCTGTAACTACAATAGGAGCACTTATTCGTTCACCAATCTCGAGTGGAAACTGAGGTAATAAATTACCGGCTTCATTCCACGCAAAAACTTTAGTTCCAGCACCAAGAAGTATAATAGGTTGCCCATTTCCATACCAATCATACATAACAGGACTTCCAATTGGGACCTCTCCATTTGTTGTTGCATTCATAACAACAGTTCCATCAAAAGCTAAAGCCCTAACATTACCCGCCTGAGTCGAAAAAATGATTTCTTCTGTAGAACTACCAACAAGATTGGATAGAACAGGTTTTCCGGATAACTCTTCTCCATTAATTGGTAACACCCATAGTTCATCGTAAGGTTGGGTAGAACCTTCTTCAAGAATAGACTTGAAGTTAAAATTGATGGAATTTGAATTATTAATTCTAGAGAACGTCATTGCCGTTATATCATACTTCCCAATTAAAGCAGATAATGCATTTCTAGGCATCAAATAAGGTTCAATAAATTTAATGAAGTCATTTGAATGTGACCAAATAAAGCCACTTAAATCGGTAGGCATATTGCTCCGAGCAGCCGAATAGGTATCATCGTAGTAAATAACCCGTCGCCGATTTTGATCAGAAGCGACACTTTCAGATAAGCCTCTTCTCTTAGATATAACAGCTACATCTCTAGCAAATGAGAGATAGAAGTCGCCAAACGGAGTGAGTTCTGAACCAATTAACTTCGCTAGTACTTCACTTTGGACGTAATAGGAAGAGTTTCCAGCTTTAGTAACAAAGCCTTGTTCTTCAAAGTCTGTTATTATATTTCTGAATGCGTTTAAACTTTGTAGTTTTCTCATAAATAGATATTCACCAGAAGCTAATAACCCAGATTCTGGAAAAGTAACAACTGCAAATTCTTGATCTACAGCTAAAGCTAAATTTCTATAAAGATCTGTATCTGTTACTAAAAGAGAATCAAGTGGATTTAATATTCTTTCCAGTGGGGAAGGGAAAAACTGTGGGTCTAGCCTAAATATTCCGAAAGCAGCAGCATTACTTGCGATGAAACGATCAAGTACAATTGGTTTATTTTCTGAAGAAAGACCTTGTATTAAAACAGAACGAGTAGTGTCTTTAAGGTCAATAATGCCCGTGAAATCAAATGCAGGATTTGTGCTTTCAGATGGGGTGTAAGTTAGAGATACTGGTTTTATGCCTGTAAAAGAGTCCATGATTGATGGACGATTGGCAACATTGGCAAATTGCTGTACCCAATGATCAAGTTGCTCTGAATTTACGATTAGTTGGCCAGGTGTAGGTTCTTCAGTAAGTTCAATTGATTTACCTATTCCAAGATAAGCTCGTAATGAACTTTCTATTGCTCGACTCGATGTTGAAAGAACAATCCAATTATTAATTTGAGCAGCAAAAACTTTTACCTCACGAATAGATAACTTGTGAATTAATATTCCTGAAAATGTATAGTTGTTTTGTTCAAAAGGTGTGTAAAAACTTGAAGCCCAGTTCTCCAATTCTAAATTTGTTTCTGCAATCCATAAAAATTGTGATAGGGTAGATTCATTTGGGTATAGAACCAATGCTTTCAAATTCAATGAACTTGTTATCATCGGGTCTAAGTCTAAAATCTGTTGAAAAGCCGTTGGTGTTAAATCATCAAGAATTGGAGCGTATTCTGTTTGATTAATATTCGTAAGATCAACCCCAGATTTAGGGACAATTAAAAAAGTAGACTCTTCAGGAACTAGTTTTATCCAACTTTGTTCTTGAGTGGTTGAACATCCCCATAAAATGACAATGCAAAAAAAGGTAATGATTAATGAATGAGTACGTTGCATGAATGGAATTAGATCGTGCTTTTTTGAATATTACGATACCTGGTTAATGCAGGATATCCGAAAAAGTTCCTTCGTTATCAATTAACTAAAATAACATTTTTTTTAAGCCAAATGAGTTTTTTAAGCCCGCTTTTTTTAATTGCGATTTCAGCCGTTGGGCTTCCGCTCATAATACATCTATTGAACCTTCGTAGGCCCCAACGAGTACGGTTTTCAACTTTAGCTTTCTTTAATGAGCTTCAAAAAACTACTATTCGCAAGATAAGGATTAAAAGATATCTACTTCTATTGTTGAGATTATTAGCAATTGCCTGCTTGGCAATTGTGTTAGCGCGTCCTTTTTTACCACCAGGATTGGGTGGCTCTGCAAACAGTCAAGCCCCATCTCTTAACGCTATTATAATTGATAATAGTATTAGTATGAGTAGAATTGGAGGTCAAGGCCCCTTGCTTGAGCAAGCTAAAGAGATCGTGAAGTCTATAGAGAGTTCTTCAAAAGAAAGTGATCGCTTTATTATACAAGTCACTAATGGAGAAGCTCAATTCAATACAATAGTCGGACACAGTCAATTGCTAAGAAGAATTGATGAAATTGAAATTTCCAATTCTGGCAACTATTCAAGTGAACGAATTGAAGCACTATATCAAATAATAGAGGATGCTCCCTATGAGAATAAACGTTTGTTTGTTATAAGTGATGGTCAACAATCTCAAGTTTCGAACCAAGATATTTCGAATAATGACAATCGCACTATAGCATCAACATTTATAAATTTGGGGAAAGTTGAGGTTCAAAATACCGTAATTACAGGATTAGAGTCTTCAACTAATATGATCGGTGTTGGACTTCCTGTGAATCTTTCTGTGACTGTTCAAAATAATGGAGAGGTTCCAATTGCTAATCAATTTGTGTCACTAGAGTTTCTAGGTACACTAGTGGGTCAATATTCTCTTTCATTGGAAGCCGGGAGTTCAAAAACCTTCACCTTTGAAGCAATTCCTGATAAAGTAGGTTCTTCAACAGGTAAAGTGTTTATTGAGGGGGATGAATTTACTGCAGATAATGAGTTTTATTTTGTAATTGAGGTGCCAGAGACTAGGAGAATACTTTGGGTTAAAGAATCGACGTCAACTAATTCTCTCATTTCATACATAGGCGTAATGCTTGAGGCATCAGGTGAAAACGATGCACAACTTATTTATGAAGAAGCAGATGCTGAAATTTTGGGAACTAGTAATATATCAGAATACGATGCGATCATTTTAGATGGCATAAATGAAGTTCCAGAGTTTGCTTTTAGTAATTTGCTCAACTTTGTACAAGAAGGTAAAGGAGTAATCTTTTTTCCTTCTGAAAATGGTAATATCAGAAATTACAATGAGTTTTTAAGACAGTATAATGTGGGTAGCTTTGAGGGGATTCAAGGAGAATATTCCTCCTTTAATTCTATAGCTAAAGGGGATCAACTACAGGAAGATCATCCAATTTTTTCAGGTCTTTTTGAAAAAGAGAATTCAGAAAGTCTTCGAATCGCAAATCCAAATGTCTATTACTATTATAAAATGAAGCCATCGACTTCACCAGGTGGGTTCAATATCCTTATATTAAATAATGAAGATCCCCTGATTCGGGAAAAAAGATTTGGTGAAGGTCGTTTGATTGTTTCTGCAATAGGTAACAATCCAGGGTGGTCGAACTTTGCAGTTAAACCATTATATGCACCATTCTATTACCGAATGCTTTTATATGCTGCATCATCAGATGAAGGTGGTTTTTCTAATCATATTCTTGGTGATATATTTGAGTGGAAAGGGTCAATAGACGTAGATAATTCAATAATTAGTGCAAATAATGAAAATGTGATACCTGAAACCAGAGTAACATCTACAGGCGTTGCAATTACTTACCCTGCGGAAAATTGGACTCCAGGTTGGGTAACCGTTTCAGATTCTGAACGTAAATATTCTGTAGGTGTTAATTTTGAACGAAATGAATCAGATTTTATTCAGATTGAAGAGGATAGACAATTGGAAGGTTTTACATACGTTGATGCATCAGAGTTAGGTGGGGAATCTTTAGACAATGAGATTAGAGCCTCTGGTTTTGGAAAAGAAATTTGGAGCTGGTTTATGTTAGCAGGTCTAATTTTGCTAGTATTAGAATCTTTAGTATCTATATTGTATAAAGCTGAAACGATAAAATAAATATTGAAAGAAATACTTCTCATATTTTTTCAAGGAACAGTGGTGTTATTTACCATTGCTTCTACTTTTATGGCTGGTTACTCCCTGCAAAATAAGTTTAGGCTAAGGAATGTTAGACTTAATTGGAGAGCTGGAAAAATGAAAGGTTATCCTTTATTTGCAACTGCCTTTCTTGGATTGATTGGTATTCTTGGAATAATAGTATTCTTAATAAAAGATACAGCAAACTATCAAATATTTGCGGCTTACGTTTGGATTGGCTGTATGTGGTTTATAACGAGCTATCTGGCATCAAAGCATTATATAACTGATTATGGCATTGTTAAAAATATAAATGAACCTTCTCAAACCATTCCTTGGTTTCAGGTATTGGATTTTGTAGAAAAAGATCGATTAAATGGATCTGAGTTTACTTTTACATATTCCGAAATGGATAAATCACTTACAGAAGGCTATAAACAACTACGATTATTTGTACCAGTTACAAAACGTAACTCATTTCAAAAAACCATATCTTTAAAACTGAAATCTCAATTTGAGGAAGACTTACTTCCTGAAATTGACCTCAAGAGAATACAAGAAGAATAAAGGACATACTGTTTGTTAGACGACGTTAAAAACTCAGATATCGAGAAAGAAAGAGTAATGCTTGTTGGGCTATATGGCCCCGATACTACTCGACTTCAAGCCGAAGAATATTTAGAAGAACTTGGAATGCTTACCGAGACGGCGGGTGGTATTACCATTGAAAAAGTCCTTCAAAATAAAACCAGACCCGATGTTTCTACATATGTTGGTAAGGGGAAACTACAAGAGCTAAAAGGTCAAATGAAAGCTCTGAATATTGGTACAATCATTTTTGATGACGACCTATCGCCAACACAAATTAGGAATATTGAGGGAGGAACTGATGCAAAAGTATTAGATAGAAGTGCATTAATACTCGATATATTTGCATCTCGAGCAAAAACATCTGCTGCTAAAACACAAGTTGAATTAGCGCAGCTTCAATATTTGCTACCAAGATTAACACGTTATTGGACTCACCTTTCACGTCAAAGTGGTGGAATTGGAACTAAAGGTCCTGGTGAAACTCAAATTGAGACTGATAGAAGAATTATTGGTCAACGTATTGGTGTTTTAAAATCCAAGCTCGAAAAGCTTGATAAGCAGAGGACTACTCAACGAAAAAGTAGAGAAGGTATGACAAGAGTATCATTAGTTGGATACACGAATGCCGGAAAATCTACACTAATGAATTCGTTCACAGAAACCAATGTGCTGGCAGAGAATAAACTCTTCGCTACACTCGATTCAACTGTAAGACGGCATTCACTCTCAAATCATGAAATATTACTTTCTGATACCGTGGGTTTTATTAGAAAACTACCTCATAATTTAATTGAGAGTTTTAAATCAACATTAGATGAAGTACGAGAAGCAGACATATTGCTTCATGTGGTAGACGGATCTTCAAAAATGGCCCAAGAATATATTGAGGTTGTTGATACTACACTTGAAGAGTTAAATGCAACCAATAAGCGAACTTTGCTAGTTCTGAACAAAGTGGACAAAATGGACGCAGATCAGATAGCAATGATGCGTGATGAATATCCAAATGCAGCTTTTATATCAGCTGAACGCTCAATCGGTCTTTCGGAACTAGAAGTTAAAATTGAAGAATTAATTGAAGATAATTACATCACTAAAACACTAGAAATTCCAGTTTCTAAGTATAAAGCTGTGGCATTTATTCATGAAACTGCATCAGTTGAAAATGAAGAATATGTAGGAAGTGATGTAAAACTCACATTCAGCATTGCAAAAAAAGATTTTAAGCAATTATCCCATTTGTTAGATACTATTGGGGCAGAAAACGAAGTTATTTAGTTATGATAGTTCAAGAAATTCTAAATACCGAAATAGCGCCACTTAAAACTACAGACAATGTAGCTTTAGCATTAACCAAGTTGGATCTCCTTCATACCAACAAGTTTCCAGTAGTTGATGATGGTAAACTTATCGGGATGATCTCACTTGAGACCCTTATAGAAGTAAGTAATGAAGAAGTACTTATTCAAGAAGTACCTCTTGATGATTCTATTTCATTACCAAATGATCAGCATTTATTTGAAGCAACTCGAAAAATGCTGTCTAATGAGCTTTTTATACTTCCTGTTGTAGATTCGGATAAGAATTTTCTCGGTGTTATTAAAAAACGCGAAGTGCTTGAGGCACTAAGTGATTTATTCAATTTAGAATCCTTTGGCTCTGTACTAACTATAGAAATGACACCGTACGATTTCACCCTCTCAGAATTGATTAGAATTATTGAGGTAGAAGATGCGAAAATACTTGGTGTTGCAGTTCAAAAGCCAAATGATCACAGCGATTTTTATCGAGTTTCAGTTAAGTTAAATATTGAAGATTCTTCAACAGTAAGTGCAGCTTTAAATCGATATGGATACGTAGTAACTTCACAAGTAAGTAGCGCATCCATGGAAAAAGATTTTTCTGACCGAGCTGACGAACTTATTCGCTATCTTGACATATAAGGAGTAAAACCTAACCCATATTTCGCAAAATAAATGCGCTTATTCGTCAAAAGAAGCTTCTTACTAACTCTCATATTTTTGGCTTGGAACCTTTCCGCTTTTTCTCAGGATATCCAAAAGGCTACTACTTTTAATTACGAAAAAGGTATTTCTTTATATGATGCCGGTTTCTTTGAAGAAGCAAAAGATCAACTTTCAACATTTCAACAACAGAACCCTAAACATGAATTAGGGATTTCAGCAGATTATTATATCGCACGTTCCAAATCAGGTGCTGATTCGTTAAATATTGAAGCTTATTACCAAGAATTCATTCTTGAATATCCTGGAAGCGATTTATCTGTAATCTTAATGAAAGATTTAGGTCATCGTTATACAGATATAGGAGAATATGATGAGGCAATCAAATACTATAATCAAGCAGTAAATTCATGGATGGGTTATACGCGTGCAGCAGAAACAACATATTGGGTTGCTGAAGCTGCAGCAGAGAAAAAAGATTACCTACAATCTCGATATTATTTTCTGAAATTAGCTGATGAATATCCTCAATCAAATTGGGCTCCAAAAGCACTTTATGCAAGAGGGCGTTTATATTTAACTGAAAATGAATATGATTCTTCTGCAATTGCTTTTGAATTATTGAAATCTAGGTATCCGAATAATCCTGTAACTAGAAGGGTGGGTACTGCGCTAGGTGAATCCTATTATCAACAGGGTAGATTTGAAGAAGCTATTATTGCCTTAAATGCTCAAATGTCATATTTGGACAATGATTCTAAGATTAAAGCATTATTCCTCATGGCAGAAGCCCATAACTATTTGGGTAATTATGACGAGGCAACCAAAGATTACCTTCAGTATATCAATCTAACAAAAGGAACAGAACTTGAAGCGGCTGCTCATTATGGGCTAGGTTGGTTGTATAATCGTCAAGAAATCTATCACTGGGCAGCTCAATCTTTTGAGAAAGCAATAACAGGAGATAATGAGCTATCTAGGAAAGCAACTTACTATGAAGCAATAAATCACAAGCTTTCAGGAAATTATCAGCGCTCAATGGATACTTTTCAGGAGTTTGGTGATAAGTATAAATCAGGTCTTTGGGTTGAAGAAGCTTATTACGAATGGTCAATTTCAGCTTTTGAAGGTGGAAGTTATGGGGAGTCTATTGAAACACTTTTAACTCTAATTAGAAACCAAGAAGAGTTAAAAAACCCAGGAAAAGTATATACAATGCTTGGTGAGGCCTATTTTGCGAATAATGAATTCACGGGTGCATCCAGAGCTTTTGAAGAAGCAGAAAAAGTTGCTGATATTGATCCATCATTAAGAAGACAAGCTCGCTTCCAGAAAGCTTGGATACTATTTAGAAACCAGGCTTATGAACAAGCACAACCAATTTTTGAAGCCATATATGCAGAGTCACCAAACTCTGAATTAGGAGAAGAAGCTTTGTTTTGGAGTGCAGATAGTTACTATAAACTTGACCAGTATTCAAATGCAGCTAGAAGATTTAAGCTTTTCATAGACAATTACCCAAACAATGAAATGATTGGAGCTGCTAGGTATTCTTTAGGGTGGAGTTATTTCAAAACTGGTCAATATGATCTTGCGGTTGTTCCATTAGAAGATTTCATTAATAACTATAACCCACCACCTATTGCACTTTTTCCTTATGATATTGATACAAGACTGCGAATAGGGGATGCTTATTATGCATTAGGTGATTATCGAAATTCTATTCGATTCTATAATCAAACAATAGGGGCAGATCCAGGTGGCGATTATGCCATGTTTCAAGTAGCAAATAGTTATTATCGCTCGAATAGAACATTTGAAGCGGTAAGTAATTTTAGAAGAATGCTTCGAATCTATCCATACAGTAGATTAAAGGAACAGGCGCAATATAATGTGGCATATATCTATCTGAACACATCAAATTACTCACAAGCAATTGAAGAATTTCAAACTGTGATTAATAGATACCCAGGAACCGATTACGCTGCTAGATCTCAATATAATATTGGCGATGCATATTATAATGCTGGGGAATATAACAGAGCAATCGACGCTTACAAACTAGTCTTAGATAATTATCCTCGAAGTAGATATATCATTGAAGCTATAAATGGTATCCAATATGCTCAATTATCTTCTGGCGGTCAGGATTCCAGTTCTGTAATACTTGAGGACTTCTTAGGTGATAATCCGCAAAGTTCAACCGCTGATAGGCTAAGATATCGACAGGCTGAAACTGTATTTCAAACGGGAGATTATGAGGGGGCTATTCGAGAATTCCGTCAATATTTAAGAGTAACAAACTCAGACGATCTCGCTCCAGAAGCATATTCGAATCTAGGAGAGTCATACAGACAACTTGGGCAAATAGATAGAGCCATTAGTTCTTATCAAACAATAGTGGATGATTATTTAGGTGATAGTCAGGTACCATCTGCACTAACATCACTTGGACTCTTGTACTATGAAATAGGTGAATTCGAAACCTCACACACTTACTTTGATCAATTGCTCGGAACTGCAAATCGTTTTTCACAAGAAGCATATATAGGAATGGGAAATGCAAGTCTCGCACTTAGTAAACTGGAAACTGCTCGAGAAGAATATGAAAGCGCACTCCGAATAAATTCTGGAAATGAAGCGGCGAGTGTTGGACTAGGAAAGGTAGCGTTAACAGAAGGTAATTTTGTCGAATCACAAAATATATTAGCACCCATTGCTAATAAAAGTACAACTGACATTGGTGCTGAAGCACAATTTTATTTGGGTAAAATTCAACAAGAACAAAATAATCACCAAGAAGCAATTGGTGAATTCGCAAAAGTTAAAATTCTTTTTGAAGCATTCGATAATTGGGTTTCTTTAGCCATGTATAATTCAGCAGAGTCTAACATACTTCTTGGGAATAGAGGCGACGCATTAGCAATTTTGAATGAAATTATCGAAACCTACCCAGGTACAGATGCAGCTTCGAAAGCACAGACTCTAATCGATCAAGCTGATTAGTAATCATCTACACTCACTAATCTAGCGCAAGCGTCCGCTTGTGCTTAGAACAAGCAATGGGTTATTAGTAGAGAAAGGTCCAAGCGAGACGCTTGAACCAGGTGTAAGAAAGTACATAATATTAATTCGAAACTTTCTTGCTTCGAAATCGCTAAATTCACTTTACAAATTTAGAATAAAGCTCAACTCATTCATCAATGATCAAAACCGTATCTCCGGCTTACTCATTAAAAGGTACAATTACTCCACCACCTGATAAATCTATTTCTCAACGCGCAGCTATTTTTGGGTTGCTACATGATGGTAAATCTATAATAAAAAACTATTCACCTGCGCAAGACCCTCAAAGTGCATTAGCATGTGTAGAACAGTTAGGTGCAGATGTTTCACAAGTTGGTGATGTAGTATCTATAGAAGGTAGAGGCAGATATGGTATCCAACCCATGTCGGATGAGTTAGATTGTGGTAATTCTGGTACAGCAATGCGATTACTAGCTGGTGTATTAGTAGGCTCTGGAAAAGGAGTGATGCTAATTGGTGATCCCTCACTATCAGGTAGAACTATGAAGCGAATTATTGATCCATTAGAAAAAATGGGTGCTCATATTTTGGCTAGAAATAGTGAATATGCTCCTCTCTTTGTTACAAGAGAAGATCCGTTTAAGCCGATTGATTTTGAACTTCCAATACCAAGTGCTCAATTAAAGTCCTGCATTTTACTTGCTGGACTTTTTGGTGAAATTCCAACACACGTTATTGAAACAGTTCCAAGTCGTGATCATACCGAACGATTATTGGGTCTAAAGATTGAAGAAAATAAGGGAAAGAGAATTATTACAGCTTCTAAGAAGGATGTAATTCCAAAGCAAAGTTATACGATTCCGGCCGATTTCTCTGCCGCTGCATTTTGGTTGGTGGCAGGATTGATTGTACCAGATTCTGAAATTCAACTTCTTGGTGTTGGGCTAAACCCTACAAGAAATGCGTTACTCAGGATTTTGAAACAGATGGGTGGAGATATCACCATCGATAATGAAAGGATGGAAGGTGCTGAACCTGTTGGAGATATCACTGTTAAAACATCAGAACTTCGAGCGATTTCTATTGAAAAGAATCTAATACCAAATTGCATTGATGAACTACCAATCATCGCCGTTGCAATGACTTTCGCATACGGTACGTCAGTAATTTCCGGCGCAGAAGAACTTCGTCATAAAGAAACAGATCGGATTATGGCAATTACCAAAATGTTGAAAGCGGTAGGAGCTAATTTTGAAGAAATGGAAGATGGATTAGTCATACGAGGCAATCCTGATTTTGAATTTGAATCTGGTCGATTCCGAAGTTTTCATGATCATAGAATTGCTATGGCTTCTGCGATCCTTTCCTTAAAAGGGAAATCCGATTCCCTAATCGAAGATGCAGAATGCGCCGCAGTTTCCTATCAAGGTTTTTGGGAAGATTTAGAAATTTTGGTTGCTGGTTAAGGGTATTTGGTTAATGGCATGAGTGAGAGTCTCCTCCACGTACTCTGCTGTGGTGTGTATACCTGAAGCCCTGTCATCAATTACCAACTAACACCCAGTGATCTCTTTAGTTTGTGACTTAAGAGTGGTAGTTAAGCAAGTTTGTAACTTGCATCAAGGATTTGGTTTTTGAGCTTTTGTTAGAATCCGGAAGAGAGAATCTTGGAATGCAGTTACATAAATGAAGTTGTAAACTTCAAGAACTAGATGTCTCAAGTCACAGACTTAGAACATCTTTGAGAAAAACCCCCTATTTCAAAATTTATAATTCATCATTCCATGCTTTGCATGGCAGGGTGTCAATACGTCATAATCTTAAAAGTGAACATCACTTGGCATTGTGCTTGCAATAACTACTTTGAATTTAAATAAACAAGGTAAATGCCATGGGAGATTTCACAGAATTCGGAATAGAAATTGAAAAACACCTTTCTAAATTAGGAAAAGATGTTCAGCAATTTGTAGAGAAAGTAGTTCCTCTAACAAACGAGGATAAAGACTTTGCTCCTTATTGTGATATTGTTGAAAGTGATCTAGAATATAAGATACTTATTGACCTTCCAGGCTTAGCAAAAAAAGAAATTGGAATCGCACTAAAGAATAATGTACTCACCATTAAAGGGGAGCGCGAAATAACTATTTCTGAAGGAGAGGAATTCAAACGTCAGGAACGGAAAAGAGGAGCTTTTGCTCGTGCTTTTGCTTTAGCTGAAAATGTGAATTCAGCGGAAATTAGTGCCAGTTTTAGAAATGGAGTATTGACAGTGTCTATGCCGAAATCAGACAAATTGAAAGACACTACTTCAATACCAGTGAACTAATAGTTCTAAAAAGAAAATTAAACAACGAATAATAACAGACTTAAAAAAGATTTAGACCAATGGGAAAAATCATAGGAATTGACTTAGGAACTACAAACTCGTGCGTTGCTGTAATGGAAGGTAACGAACCTGTTGTAATACAAAATGCTGAAGGTGGAAGAACAACTCCATCTGTAGTTGCATTTAGTAAAGATGGAGAGCGCCTAGTAGGTGCTCCAGCAAAACGTCAGGCAATTACCAATCCTGATAAAACTGTTGCATCTGTAAAGCGATTTATGGGTCGTATGCACAGTGAGGTAACTGGAGAAACAAAGCAGGTAGCTTACAAAGTAGTAAAAGGAGAAGACGGAACTGCCCGAGTGCAGATAGAAGACCGTAAATATGCACCACAAGAAATATCTGCAATGGTGCTTCAAAAAATGAAGCAAACAGCAGAAGAATATTTAGGTGAAAAAGTAACACAAGCTGTTATTACTGTTCCCGCTTATTTTAATGATGCTCAGCGTAAAGCTACTCAAGAAGCTGGGAAAATAGCAGGTCTTGAAGTAATGAGAATTATAAACGAGCCAACTGCTGCTGCTCTAGCTTATGGTTTGGATAAGAAAGACATTGACCAAACTATCGCTGTATATGATCTAGGTGGTGGTACTTTTGATGTCTCTATTCTTGAATTAGGTGATGGCGTTTTTGAAGTAAAATCTACTAATGGTGATACTCATCTTGGTGGAGATGACTTTGATCAGCTAATCATCGATTTCCTTGCAGATGAATTTAAAAAAGCTGAAGGCGTTGATCTTAGAAGTGACGCAATGGCTATGCAACGACTAAAAGATGCCGCTGAAAAAGCGAAAATTGAGCTTTCAAGTTCACAAAAGACTAACGTAAATCTACCATTTATTACTGCTACTCAAGATGGACCAAAGCATTTGAATGTTGATTTAAGTCGCTCAAAATTTGAGCAACTTTCAGACGCTCTTGTTAAGAGATCTATTGTTCCTTGTGAAAAAGCTTTAAAAGATGCTGGTTTATCAAAAAGCCAAATCGATCAAGTTATATTGGTTGGTGGATCAACTCGTATACCAAGAATTCAAGAAGCAGTAAAAGAGTTTTTCGGAAAAGAGCCAAGTAAAGGAGTTAATCCTGATGAAGTAGTTGCAGTTGGTGCTGCTATTCAAGGTGGTGTTCTTTCTGGTGATGTTGAGGATGTGGTTCTTTTAGATGTAACTCCACTTACTCTTGGTATTGAAACCTTAGGTGGTGTAATGACCCCACTTATTGAATCAAACAGTACTATTCCAACAAGTAAGTCACAAGTATTCTCTACAGCTGCAGATAACCAAAGCAGTGTTGAAATACATGTACTTCAAGGTGAAAGAGCTCAAGCAGCTGCAAACCGTACATTAGGTCGTTTCCATTTAGACGGAATTCCACCAGCGCCTCGTGGAATGCCTCAAATTGAAGTAACTTTTGATCTTGATGCAAATGGTGTGATCAACATTATTGCAAAAGATAAAGGAACAGGTAAAGAGCAGACAATCCGTATTGAATCATCATCAGGACTATCTGATGAAGAAATCGAAAAGATGAAAAATGCTGCTAAAGAGCATGAAGAAGAAGATAAATTAATTCGTGAAAAAGTTGAGAAAATGAACCAAGCTGATGGCTTGATCTTCTCAACTAAGAAACAACTAGAAGAGTACGGCGATAAAATTTCCGAAGGCAATAAAACTGCCATCGAAGAAGCAGTTGCTAAACTCGAAGAAGCACATAAAGCTGAAAATCTTGAAGAAATTGATGCTGCCATTGAAGGTGTAAACACTGCATGGACAGCTGCATCTCAAGAGATCTACGCTGCATCTCAAGCTGAAGCTGAAGCACAAGCTGGCGCTGAAGGTAGTGGTGAAGCTACTGCTGAAGATGCTTCTGCAGAAAGCGAAGAAGCTGTTGATGCAGACTTCGAAGTTGTTGAAGACGAAGACGAGAAGAAGTAATTTACTTCTTTAGAAATTGAAGCCCTGTGTATAAATAATACGCAGGGCTTTTTTTATTTAGTAGATCGAATAATTGAATTCTTCACTCAAATACTGAAAATAATTTCTGTATTTTTACTAGATGAATATTTTAGGAATTGAATCTTCTTGTGACGACACGTCTGCTTCGGTATTAACTGAAGAAGGGGTTCTTTCAAATATAATTGCATCGCAAGCAATCCATGTTAAATTTGGAGGTGTAGTACCTGAGTTAGCATCTCGAGCTCATCAAACAACTATATCACAAACTGTAGATCAAGCACTTGAGGAAGCAAATATTTCAATAGATCAAATTGATACTATTGCTGTTACTCAAGGCCCCGGTTTAATGGGTTCACTACTGGTTGGCTTATGTTTTGCGAAAGGCTTATCACTATCAAAAAACATTCCTATTATTGGCGTAAACCATATGGATGCTCATATTTATGCAAATTTTATTGATGAAAACCCAGAATTCCCATTTTTATCACTTACGGTTTCAGGAGGGCATACACAGCTTGTTTATGTAAAGTCTCCATTCGAACATGAGGTTCTTGGTAAAACAAGAGATGATGCAGCTGGTGAGGCTTTCGATAAAATTGGAAAGATATTTGGACTCCCATATCCAGCTGGACCAACTATGGACAAGCTAGCAACAGAAGGGAATGTGAAGTTTCATAAATTTCCTCAAGCTTTAGTTCATGAAGGCCTAGACTTTAGTTTTTCGGGTTTGAAAACAAGTGCACTTTATTTCGTTCAAGATAAAGGTGATGATTGGATTAAAGAGAATTTGAATGATCTATGTGCAAGTATTTCGGAAGCTATATCTGAAGTACTTATAAAAAAACTTAACCGCGCAGTAAAGCAAACAAGCGTTAAAAGTGTGGTATTAGCTGGAGGAGTTTCTGCAAACTCAATGCTTCGGGCTAAGGCAGATAAAATGGCAAAAGAACTAGGCTTATCTCTTCATATCCCGAAACTTAGTTACTGCACCGATAATGCAGCTATGATTGCAATTACTGGAAAAATGAAAGCAGAGATTGGTGAATTTGATAATTTAGGAATGAAGCCCTTTGCATCTATTTAGTTAGTAATTCATAAGTCAAAATCACTACATTCAATTTATGTTGGAATCTATAGATGCGTTGGAGTTAAATTTAGGGGGCGGTGGGCTAATGGTGATGAACGTCTCCCTATGTTTCATCATGTTTGGCGTAGCGCTGGAACTTACTATTCAAGATTTTAAAGATTTAGCTAAGAATCCAAAGTCGACTTTTGCAGGTGTATTTTCTCAGTTTATATTTTTACCAGCTGTTACTTTTCTGATAATTTATATTCTTAACCCCGCACCAAGCCTAGCTCTAGGTATGATGATGGTTGCAGCATGTCCCGGAGGAAATATTTCGAATTTCTTCTCTCAGCTGGCTGGAGGAAATACAGCGCTTTCGGTGAGTATGACAGCAATAGCTACACTTTTAGCTGTTTTTGCTACACCGTTGAATTTCACTTTTTGGGCAAGTATGTATGCTCCAACAAATGCAATACTTCAAGAAGTAAGTTTAGATATTTATGAAGTTTTTAAAATCGTAGTACTAATTTTAGGAATCCCTTTAATTTTAGGGATGATATTACGTCATTATAAACCTAGTATTGCCTTAAAGCTAACAAAATGGATTAAGGCATTTGGTATTTTGTTTTTTGCCGCTTTTGTATTGATTGCTTTTGCAATGAACTTCGAACATTTTCTAAATTATGTTCAATACGTCATTGGATTTGTACTCATACATAACATGATCGCTCTTGTAGGGGGATATAGTATTGGGTCTATTCTAAAGCTGACCTACCAAGACAGAAAATCAATTGCGATTGAAACGGGAATTCAGAATTCTGGTCTTGGATTGTTACTTATTTTTAATTTCTTCGATGGACTAGGAGGGATGGCATTAATTGCTGCTTGGTGGGGTATTTGGCATATTGTAATGGGGTTTTTAATTGGTTGGTATTGGTCGATTGGTAAAGTAAAATTGCAAAAGGTATTTAGTAATGCGTAAAAACTATTTATGGTTTAATTTTTTTAGATTTACAATTGTAAAAAATGGACTTAAATTTTTCTATAAAAAAATTATTATCAATGGTTTAGAGAAGGTGCCAAAAGATAAGCCATTGCTCATTCTACCAAATCACCAAAACTCTTTCATGGATGCTTTTTTGGTGGTTACTAATATCAAAACAATTACATACTTCTTAACACGAGCTCAAGCATTTAACCCTCCAATAATTGGGAAGTTTTTAAGAAGTATAAATCTCGTTCCAGTATTTCGTGCACGTGATGGTTTAAGCTCAGTAACAAAGAATAATGCAATTTTCGAAGAGTGTATTGAGTATCTAAAAATGAATCAAGCAATTCTAATATTCCCTGAAGCTAATCACAATCTAAAGCGAAGAATACGTCCACTAAGTAAAGGATTTACAAGAATTGCCTTTGATGCAGAGGTGCAAGAAAATTGGAAAATGGACCTACATGTAATACCAGCTGGTGTAAACTACTATGAACATGAGAATATAAGGAACATTGTTAGAGTAGAAATTGGTGACCCAATACTAGTTAAAGACTTTGAAGAAATGCATAAAAAAGATGAGCGAAAAGCTGCTAATCTTTTAAAAGACAGAGTTAGCGAAGAGATGAAAAAGCTAACAATGCATGTCGCAAATTTGGATCATTACAATGTCTGCAAGATTTTGATTGCAGATATGGAATTAGATGTTTTGGAAGTTATAAATCCTAATGTTTCCAATGAAAGAGTTGCAAAGATCGAGGCTAATATCACACCTGAAATTGTCGAAGTAGCAAACCATGTATCGAACTTTTCAGAAGAACATAAATTTAATCTGAAGACTATTATAGGAAGGGAAAGGCCAATTACTACAATGGTACTTTTATTTCCATTCTACTTGTTTAGCTGGATAAATAATATAATTCCATATCAACCAGTAAGAATCTTAATTTCTAAGGTTATTAAAGATCACGCTTTTGATGCATCTATTAAGTTTTTGGCTAGTCTAGTTTTATTTCCATTATTCTGGATAGTAATAACTTCAATTTTATGGCTCGTTGGACTCCCATCATTATATGTTTGGGGATATCTGATCTTGAGTTTATTTACTTCTGTACTCTTTAAGGATGCGAATCTCCTTGTCAGAGAAAGAAAAGAAAAAACGATCATTGAAAAACTGAAAAGTACTCATCCAAAAGAGTATGAAGAATTTGAAAAAGGTTTAATGAAGCTGAACGAATTTAGAAAAGAAGTACTTTAATTATTTGAATAAAAGCTTAAAAAAGAGATATATGAAAACCCTTCAAATCGCAGCAATTTTAGTATTATTTAGTGCTTGTACTACTCAAGAAGAAGTTAATGTAGAAATTAATACACCCACATTTACAAACGCTGTAGCAGTTGTATCTACACTTGGCGAAAGTGGTGCTCAAGGTACTGTTACTTTTGAAGCAGTGTCTGAAGGAGTCTCTGTAAATGCTGAATTTACCGGACTTGAAGAAGGAAGTCATGGCTTTCATATACACCAGTATGGAAACTGTACAGCTTCAAATGGCACATCGGCTGGTGGTCATTTCAATCCAGGTGATAATGAGCATAGTAATCCAGATGCTATGAATAGACATATGGGTGATATGGGCAATATTATTGCAGACTCAAATGGAGAGGCATCAAAAACTTATATCGATAGTTCAATTAATATCTCTCAGATTATTGGAAGAGGAATTATTGTACATGCAGGTGAAGATGATCTGACCTCACAACCGTCTGGTGCTGCAGGTTCAAGAATTGCTTGTGGTGTAATTGGAATTGCAGAGTAATAACAAATAAACTCTTCTTTTAGGGATTTGAAATCTATCGACGTAATTTTAGTTAAAAATTAACTACTAAATAATTACGATTGAACTCAAATTCAATTCCTGATATCCTGGTTAAACAGGTTCAGAGATTTCCTTATCTATCAATTTTTATTATAGCGTTAGCTTTTCGTTGGTTGCTACTGGCTCTTGGTTTTGTTGACTATTGGGGAGATGCTCAGCATAATCTTATTATCAGTAAACTTACCTTAGAAAACGGTTTTGTATACACTGATTTTAAGGATCGTGAGTTAGCTTGGCTTCCATTATACCGATATTTGGGAAGTTTTATAATGCTAATCACAGGAACATATTCATTAACTGTGATTCACACTTTTAATACTATCATCGGTGCTTTTACTGCTTCTATAACGACTTATTTAGGGGTTACATTGATAAATAAAAAGACAGGTATTTATATTGGTGTAGTCGCAGCATGTATCCCCTATATGATTGTATTTAGCTATGTAAGTGTAGCAGAAATGGTAGGAGCTTTATTGCTTCTTGGCTGGTTTTTCGGGTTAACCAAAAAAAACTATTGGCTTGCTTTTATATGTGCTGCCCTAGGTGCATTAACAAGAGAAGAGATTACTTTTCTGATTGGAATCTCTTTTGTCCCACTTTTCTATGCCAAAAACTTTAAAGGAGTAGCTTATTCTTTGTTCGGGTTAATTTTGGGATTAGGGATTTGGTCCTGGTGGTCATATTTAAATACAGGAAACCTATTAAGTTGGTTACTAAATAGGTTTCAGAGTACAAGTTCGAGTACTTCATTTTATGCTAATGAAGGAAATTTCTTAATAGAGTATGTTATCACTCCTTTTGGTTCACTCTTACAAACATTTCCTCTCATACTCTTCTTTATTTGGTTTAGAAAAACAGAATCTAAAGAACCATTTAAAAACATAGAATGGGTAAATCTGCTTGGATTTATAACCATGACCCATTGGGTATTCATATTTATTGCTCAGTTTAAGATCATCGCCTATCCTGATCCTAGACTATTTATTCTTACTTTACCAATTGCAATAATTTGGTTCTTTTCATTATATCAGCGTGGCCATTTTAGAAGATTTGTTACACGCAGTGTAATTTTCCTTCTTGTGGGAATAAGTCTAATTCAGTTGGTAATACCTTTTTATCGACAATATTCCCTTCAACCAAGAAAAGAAGTGGGTAAATGGATTCAGGGAAATATTCAAGATGATCAAATAATCTGGAGCGATCAGGCTGTAGCAATTGTGGAAAGTAAAAGAGACCCAAAGCTTTATATATCTTCAGATAAATTATTACCTCTTTCAGTAAGAGGTACAACAGAGCAAGACGAATATATTCATTCAAAGCTTGAAGAGTTGAATATAGAATACATAACATCTTATAATGCACCGTTCGACTATACACAATCGTTATGGCCTCAAATTGCTGATTTGCAACCGTTTGAATGGAACGGTATTACATTTATCCCAGTGTTTTCCTATTTACCATACAAAAGAGATGATGGTAGTATTCATGCACTTTTAAGGGAGAAATTTGAAGCTCAACAACAAAATGGGAGTATTTGGAGGCTGTACAGGAATTAATTTATTGATTCTGTATCTTTCAATATGGAATTAACGCTAACAACACCTGGACTTCTTTTTTCAGCAATCTCTTTGCTGTTACTTGCTTATACAAATAGATTTTTATCTCTGGCTAATTTAATCCGAACTCTTCATAGCCAATACAAGGAAACCAGTGACAAGAGTGCAAAAGATCAAATCGAGAATCTTCATAAACGTGTAGGTCTTATAAAAAACATGCAACTTCTTGGTATAGGTTCTCTTTTCTTATCTGTGTTCTGTATGGTTGCGTTATTTGCTGGAGTAATTATTATTGGAAAAATTCTATTCGGATTAAGTTTAATCCTTTTACTTATCTCTCTTGGACTTTCAATGATTGAAATACAGATAAGTGTTAAAGCACTGAACATTCAACTCGGTGATTTAAAATAAATTTGAAAATTTGATTTTGAGGAAAAGCATACTATATTTAGACAGTTATCTAATTATCTAAATGAATAAACTATTTAAAGCATTAAACGATTCCACTAGAAGGGATATACTTGATCTCTTAAAAGAGAGAGATTTAACTGCTGGTGAAATAGCTGAAGCATTTGATATTACGAAGCCTAGTATTTCACATCATTTAGATTTGTTGAGGCAAGCAGGTTTAGTAACGAAAGAGAGAAATGGGCAATTCATTACTTATTCATTAGATATAACTGCATTAGAAGAAGCCACTTCATGGTTATTTAATTTACTTAACTCAAATAAAGACTCATGAATATTTCAGAAACACTTAAAAAAGAATGGTTTGTATTTCCTCTACTCTTAGCTCCATTCATTGCGTCATTTATTTTATGGGATAAACTACCTGAGGAAGTTCCAATTCATTTTAATTTTCAAGGCGAAGCAGATGATTGGGGACCAAAATGGATTAATGCAATTATGATACCCTTTATTGGTGTAGGTATTTATGTGTTATTATTGGTATTACCTAAAATCGATCCAAAAAAGAAAATTACATCCGTTCAAAAACCAGTAGCAGCAATAAGGATAATTACCTCGCTCTTTTTTGTAGGCATTTATGCATTCATAATGGCAGCTTCATTGGGATCGACGATTAATTTCACAAGTTACATCTTAGTTGGTGTAGGATTACTAATAGCTATTGTAGGAAACTATATGAATTCTATGAAGCCCAATTACTTTATTGGTGTTAGAACACCATGGACACTTGAAAACCCTGAGGTGTGGAAAAGAACACATCGCTTAACAAGTAAATTATGGGTAGTTACAGGTATTGGAATGATTGCACTAGCTTTTTTCCCCTCATTAATGAAATCAGCAATTACAATAATAATTCTAATTACCATTTTAGCTGTTATTCCAATTTTGTACTCATATTTAGTTTTTAAAAAGATAGTGTCAGAAGAGGTAGAATAATGAGAAAAATTGCATTTTTAATCATACTCATGGTTACAGCAAATCAGTTAAATGCTCAATCTACTTTAGTAGGTAAGTGGGAAGGTGGAATAATGGTTCCAGGAGGACAGTTAAAAATAGTTTTTAATATTGATGGACCTACTGATAAGCTTTTTGGAACACTAGATATTCCGCAACAAGGCGCAAGAGGTTTAAGGTTTAATTCAGTAACACAAAAAGAAGATTCTGTTGAATTAATTTTTTCTGCTGGTCAGGTCAAAGGTGTCTTTACAGGTATTATTGAAAATGAGTCTTCAATTTCAGGAATATTTTCTCAAGGGGCTGGCGAAACCCCTTTTAAAGTTGAGCGAATTCAAATTGATAATTCTGAGGAAAATGAATTAGAAAACGAAACCGAGATAGTTTTAACTAATAGAGATATTGAAATAGGAGGGACATTAACACTTCCAAAAGGAGAAATAAAAGCTCCTTTATTAATTATGAGTTCTGGAAGTGGAGCTCAAGACCGTGACTCAAACATATTTGATTTTAAAATCTTTAAAGAAATTGCTCAGGCACTAGCAAAACAAGGAATACCAAGTTTTAGATATGATGACAGAGGTATAAATAAATCATCTGGGAATTTTGCAGAAACTACACTTGATGATTTGGTAAGTGATGTAGATGCAATAATCAATTATTTTAAAAATAGTAACGCCCAAAATTTTGATAAGTTTACAATACTAGGGCATAGTCAAGGTGGTGTAGTTGCTGGTAAAGTTGCAAGAGAAAATGAGTCAGTTGTTCAGTTAATTCTCATGGGTTCTACGGCTCCATCATTAAGCGAGATATTGAGGTACCAAGTAGAACTAGCCTACCAAAATTCACCAGTCAATAAAAGTCTTATAGAGATTGAAATAGTAGCTCGTGAATCATTAATGAGATCACTTGTTAATGATGAAAATATTGAAGATGCAAAATTAGCTTTTGAACAAGCATATATTGATGTATTGAATGATCTACCTGATGTTCAACGTAAAAGTATTCCAGATATTAATGGTATGGCACAGAATCAAGTATCTAGCCTTGTTGCAGCATATAGCTCTGCTCAAATGAAATCACTGTTATTTTATGTTCCAACAAGCGACTTAGAAAAAATTGAAATACCTGTTTTAGTACTATTCGGAGGAAAGGATACACAAGTAACCATTTCACAAAATCTAGAGCCGATGAAAGAGGCTCTTGAATCATCCGGTACATCATTTGAAATAATGACTTTTCCGGAAGCGAATCATTTATTCCAGAAAGCTGAAACGGGTGCTGTTAATGAATATCCTTTCTTAGCAAAAGATTTTGTTGATGGTTTCTTAGAGCAGATTAGTTCTTGGATACTTCAAAATATTAACTAACTGGTTATTAATTAGATAGTTTTAAATCTATCTAACATAAAGTTGTATTATTTTGAGTTATATTTTCTGTTGAATATATCATCTTAGGTACATTTTATGATCCTCAAATACTTTCTCTTTGTTGCCACTTCTTTTTTAGTGACTACCTCAACATTAGCTCAACTTAGCATTAATGAGATAATGGCCTCAAACTCTAAAACTATTGCTGATGAGCAGGGTGATTTTGATGATTGGGTTGAGATTGTAAACCTTGGTGAGGTTTCAGTAAATTTTGGGGGTATTTATGTTTCTGATGATCCCGATAATCTTACAAAATGGCAGATTCCAACGAATCAAAGTGCTTCTACAACGATAGCACCAGGACAATTTTTATTATTATGGTTCGATGATGACGCTACTGATGGAGCCCTACATGTAGTGCCAAAATTGAGTGCAAGTGGTGAGCTTGTAATTTTAACAGAAAGTGATGGTATTACTGAAATTGATAGAGTTCAATTCGGCGCACAAGAAACGGATATATCATGGGCTGCTACAACTGATGGTGGAGACATATTTTCTTTCCAGACTCCAAGTCCAGGGCAACCAAATACTGGTGAAGTAGCAAAGATACCTGCAGTATCACCAACATTCACTTTAGAAACCGGATTCTATTCTGGCACTCAAGTTATCGGAATTTCAACTATTTCAGATGGAGCTGAAATTAGATACACTCTTGATGCTACTAAACCAACAGAAAATTCTGCTTTATATGATTCCCCAATCTCTATAGACAGCTCAACTGTATTACGTGCTATAGCCTTAGGTGGAGATTTTGCACCTAGTCCAGTATCAACAAACACTTATATATATGATGAGTCACATACTATTCCTGTAGTTACATTTGTGATGGATCCAGATAGTCTTTTTAGTAATGATGCTGGATTATTTGCATTAGGCGATACCGCTGAAACTAACTTTCCTTTCAGGGGAGCTAATTTTTGGCAAGATTGGGAGTATCCAGCTCACATTGAGTTTATGGAAACAAATGGAAATATTGAATTCGAAATCGATGCTGGTGCAAGTATAGGTGGAAATTTTAGCCGTGGTTTTAATAAGAAGTCATTCATCATTAACAATAATGAAGAATATGGTGTGAAACGCCTTGAATACGAACTTTTCCCAGAAAATGAATATCAAGTTTATGATGGGTTTGGTCTTCGTGCAGGAGGTGAAGAAAGATCTAGGTTATTAAATGAGTTGATGTATGCCATCAATCAAAAGTGGAACCATCATAATGATATGCAAGCTAGTCGACCTGTGGTTATGTATATCAATGGAAAATATTGGGGTATTTATTTACTGCAAGAGCGTAAGAATGATGATTTCGTAGAATCCCGATATGGATTCGAAGATATAGATATGATTAAAGATTATAATGGTTTGAAAGATGGTAGCTGGGATGCCTACTGGGATATAGTAGATGAAATTAATGAATTCGATGCCTCAACTCAGGAATTCTTTGATTATATAAATGCAAACATCAATCTAGATAGCTTCACAGATCATTGGATTTATCAAGTATATACTTCACATGGTGATCCTAACAATTTGCGCTATTGGAAAGCTAGAAATGAAGTAGGAGCTAAATGGAATTACATTTCTCATGACTTCGATTGGTGGAGAAATCTTGGGGATGAACCAGATGAATATTTCAAATCACTTGAGTTTTTTCTAGAAACAGGTACCTATGATTTTTGGATTTTAGGGAAAATGATGGAGAATCCTACTTATCAAGAGTTTTTCCTTAATCGACTTGCAGATATGCTAAATACAGCTTTTAAACCTGAGAATGTAATTGCATTGATTGACTCAATTGATACTGCAATAAACCCTGAAATGCCTCGCGATATAGACCGATGGACCGAAGGGTGGGTTACAATAAGTGGATTCTCAAATTATAATATGGAATGGGTTCGAGAGATCACTGAGAGTTATGCAAAAGACTACCCAGATTTTATCTATAAAGAGGTAATGGATACACTTAAGGTAGATACTGTTGGGATAATCATTAATCAAACTGAGAATGGGAAGGCAAAAGTAAATTCAATTATCCCAAATACGCTCGAGAGTTCATGGAGTGGAACTTACTTTCAAGGAACTACTTTGAGATTAAGTTCACAACCACGACCAGGGTATAAAATCGAAGGTTGGTATATAAATGGTGAATTGGTAAGTAGTAATAGAGATTATGAACTTGTACTTACTGATACAGCAGTTGTAATTGAAGCTATATTCCAAGAATTAGATGATTTGATTGTAATAAATGAGATCAATTATAATTCTGAAGAATCTTCAACTGTTGGTGATTGGATTGAGCTATATAATCCCGGCGAAACATCTATCAATCTAAGTGGTTGGTCTTTTAGAGATCAAAGTGAGGAGAATATTTTTGAATTTCCTAGCAGCACAACTATTGAACCGGAAGGCTATATAGTAATTACCAGTACCATAACTGAATTTGTAAGTAGATATGACCAGGTGACAAATATTATCGGAAATTTTGACTTTGGATTAAGTGGAAACTCAGATGAAGTTAGAATTTATAATGCTAATGAGAGACTTGTCGATTATGTGAAATATGATGATGAGAGTCCTTGGCCTACTGAACCAGATGGTTTGGGTTTTACTCTAGAACTAAAAGAGTTTGATTCAAATAATGAACTTGGTGAAAATTGGGCATCATCTTTATCAAAAGGAGGAACACCTGGTGGAATTAATCAGAGAATTGTGAACTCTGTTGATGAAGAAAATAACGTTCCTATTGAATTCTCGTTAGATCAGAATTATCCAAATCCATTCAATCCAAGTACAAATATTAATTTCTCAATTCCTAATGCAGGAAAAGTTGAATTAACAGTATTCAATGTACTAGGACAGAAAGTTCATACTCTTATTGATGGAAGTCTAAATGCAGGCCCACATTCTGTGAGTTTTGATGCATCTGGGCTAACTAGTGGAGTGTACTTTTATCGATTGGTAAATGGATCTAATATTGCAACTCAGAAAATGCTCTTGATGAAGTAAGAAATTTAGATGGAAGGCTTATTCAGCTTTCCATCCTTTTATTCCATCACGTATGGCTTCACCTATTTTTTCGATCGGAATTCTAATCTGGCTCATATCATCTCGATAACGAATGGTAACCCCTTCATTTTTCTCAATGGTATCAAAGTCAACGGTGACACAGAAAGGAGTTCCAGCTTCATCTAAACGACGGTATCGTTTACCGATTGATCCTGTTTCATCATATTGTACTGAAAAATCTTCTCGAAGATCATTTGTAATTTTATGTGCAATATCCTGAAGTTCTGGCTTTTTGATTAGAGGGAAAACTCCAATTTGAATTGGAGCTAATTCTGGATGCATTTTTAAAACCACTCTTTTGTCACCATCCACTTCTTCTTCACGATAAGCATCACAAAGAACCATTAATGTACATCGATCTAAACCAATTGAGGTTTCTATTACATAAGGAGTAAAACGCTTATTATTCTTTTGATCGAAGTAGTCGAGTTTTTTACCCGAGAACTCTTGGTGTTGAGTTAAATCAAAATCTGACCGATTATGAATCCCTTCAACTTCTTGCCAACCAATAGGATATTTATATTGAACATCAGCTGCAGCACGAGCATAATGTGCAAGCTTATCAGCAGGGTGCGGAGTAAATCGAAGGTTTTCTTCACGAATACCAATTTTCTTATGCCAAGCTATTCTCTTTGTCATCCATTCTTCATATGCAGTTTCATCAGTCCCTGGTTCTACAAAATATTGCATTTCCATTTGTTCAAACTCACGCATGCGGAATACAAACTGTCGAGCAACAACTTCGTTTCGAAAAGCTTTACCAGTTTGAGCAATACCAAAAGGGATAGATACACGAGAAGTATCGAGTACATTTTTATAATTCACAAAAATTCCCTGAGCTGTTTCAGGCCTCAGATATACAGCATCGTCTTCAGATGCTGTAGCTCCAAATGCAGTTTTAAACATCAAGTTAAACTGTCGAACTTCGGTCCAATCAAAAGCACCAGAATCTGGTGACTTTATTTCATTTTCTATGATGATATCATATAAATCTTCAGTGAGACTCTTTCTAGTTCCTGTAGTATCTAATGCTTCTTGAATCTCAGCAGCTTTATCTGTCTTGCCGTCTTTCTCAAGCTTTAAGATGTATTGCTCAATAAGCATATCTGCTCGATAACGTTTCTTAGATTGCTTATCATCGATCATTGGATCATTGAACCCACCAACATGACCACTTGCTTCCCATACTTTTGGATGCATAAAAATGGCAGCATCTATGCCAACAATATTATCATGGCGTTGAGTCATTTCCTTCCACCATGCGTTGCGGATATTTCTTTTTAATTCAACACCGAGAGGACCGTAATCATATACGGCACTTAATCCACCATAAATTTCAGAGGATTGGAATATAAATCCACGAGCTTTAGCAAGGGAAACAATTTTATCTAGACTGTCTAAATTCGACATGAAACTCTTCGTTTTGTGTGTTCAAAATGAGATGAGAAGATAAGAATTTACTCTTACTGTTTAAGCTAGTTTATTAGCTTTTCTTTTTTAAAAAGAAAAATGAAGAATTAAGAATCAGGAATATGTAAATTCAAGGTTCCTAACTCACTTATTCACTCATTCCTTATTATAATATGAAAGTTGGAATCTTAGGTGCAACCGGCGCTGTTGGCCAAAAATTTATTCGTTTACTACAAGACCATCCTTGGTTTGAAATTGCTACACTTGGAGCGTCTGAACGTTCGGCTGGTAAGAAATACAAAGAAGCTACAAATTGGGTAGAAGATGTAAATTTACCCGATCATATAGCTGAAATGGTTGTTTCGAATTGCACTCCGAATTCATTTAAAGATGTTGATTTTGTGTTTTCTGGATTAGATTCTTCTGTAGCAACTGAAATTGAAGGTGATTTAGCTCGTTCTGGAATTCCTGTAATTTCAAACGCAAAAAATTACCGAATGGACCCAAGTGTTCCACTCTTAGTTCCTGAAGTTAATCCAGATCATATTGAGTTAATCAAGACTCAGAATTTTACAGATGATGGATCTGGTTGGATTGTAACTAATCCAAATTGTGTTGCGGTTCCTCTATCTTTGGCGCTTAAACCTATTTATGATGCATTTGGAATTGAGGCATTAGTAGTAACCACAATGCAGGCTGTTTCTGGAGCAGGATATCCTGGCGTTCCAAGTTTAGATATTCTAGGTAATGTTGTTCCATTTATAGGCGGAGAAGAACCAAAAATTGCCCCTGAGACTCAAAAATTATTAGGTAGTTATTCTAATGGTGTATTTACAGAACCAAATTACCCAGTTCAAGCTACATGTACTCGAGTACCTACTTTAAATGGGCATATGGCAGCAGTGACAGTAAAACTTGCTAAAACTCCATCAAGTATTGAAGAAGTGAGAGAAGCTGTTCTAAATTTCAAGAACCCAATTGCAGATCTGAACCTACCATTTTCTCCTAAGCAAGTAATTCGATTACATGAAGATGTTCGTTATCCACAACCTAGATTGCATGCAGATCATGAGAATGGAATGCAGCTACATATGGGGCGCCTTAGAGATGCGGAAGTATTCGATATAAGTTTTGTCTGCATGGCACATAATACTATTAGGGGTGCAGCAGGTGGTGCGATATTGAATGCAGAGCTTTTGAAAAGCAAAGGCTATTTAAAATAATAGCATTGTAAGATGAGTATAATCTCCTTTATTGGTTAATTATTCCAAATCCCTCAACTTACGTTCAGAAAGAGCAATCTTGAGTTTAGTAGTAAAATCTTGAGCTTGAGCCCGATCTTCACGTTTAATCTCAAGAGTAATTGAGCCTTGTTTACTTCCAGGTAAAGGATCAAGAAAAACCATTTGAGTGGTTCTAATAATTAATTTAGCCTTGAACAAACCTTTCATTAATTCAATATTTTCCAAGAACTCTACAAGAATAGAAAACTTATTCAGTGTACTAAGCACATTTCCTTGTGGATCGTAGACTTTGTATTCAAACAAGAGTTCTTCACCATCAATACTAAGAACCCCTTTCACGTTTCGTAATGGTGGGATTTCTGTCTGATTAAGAACTGGATAGCTAAATGCAAAGCTCATTCAGATTCTCCATCAAGTTCTTTTAACTTTCTTTCAGATAATTCGAGGTTCACATTTGAAGAGATAGACGCAGCAATATCTCGGTGCTTTTTTTTAACTTTTAGTACTCGTTCAGTAAGCTGACTGCCCGGAAAATCTTGAAAAGTAATAGCTCTTTTGGCATGAATAATCAATTTACTTGAAAAGAAGCCTTTTTTGTATTCCATCATGGCTATTTCGGAAAGATCAATCTCCTTTTCCATTACATCAGATTTGTAAGTTTCTAAAATCGCATCTGTTTTTTGGAATTCGAGAAATATTTTTTGCTTTTCTACGCGCAGAATTCCTTCCAATTTCATAAATCCGCCGTTTAAATCATCCATGTAAAAAGGTAAGCTGCGCATGCTAAGTATTGTTAATTAATAAGTTAACTAATAATAAAAATATTATAAAAAAGTACGAAAAATCTGTAAGTACTTCCTGTAAAAATGGTCTGACTATATAGCATAGAGACGACAATCATTGCCTTGAGGGCGGAGGCCCTCAATGTCCTTCCAGGGGTAAAAGGTGGATAACCTTTTACCCTATTTTTTAAAGCTAGTAATAAGCTAAGTCTCTAGAATTGTATCAAATAAACTAAGGTGTAATCCTAATCTATGTTATGCAATTTCATATCACCATAGTACTTCTTCTCTTATCGAGTTCTGTATGGGCTCAAAATTTTGAAGATGGTTTTTCAGATGGAGATTTTACTACTAATCCAATATGGTCGGGTGCGGATAGCAATTTTGTAGTATTTGATCTAGACGGAAATAAATTATTGAGATTAAATGACAACGAAGCTGGTAGTTCGTATCTCTCAACCATTTCAACAAATATAATAGGGGATTGGGAGTTTTTTATTCAGATTGATGGCTCTACTCCATCAAATGGGAATAAGGCAGAAATATACCTAATGAGTGATATTGCTGATGTATCTGGACCTGTAAATGGTTATGCAGTAAGAATTGGTCAATCAGGAGATGATATTTTCAAAATTGTTCGGCTTGATGCAGGTATTCAGACATCAATACTTGAAGATACTACAATATTTGATGCTGGGGGATCCTATCGAATAAAAGTAAATAGAAATAGTGTTGGAAGGTGGACTCTGGAAGTTGGGGAAGGATACAATGGTGAACTTAAAGACTCTGGTATATCAGTAACTGATAATACCTATAACTCCTCTTCATTCTTTGGTGTTTCTGTTACATACACTAGTACAAGAGTTGATGATTATTATTTAGACTTTAAAATTGATCCTCCTCAAGTGATTATTGATCCGTTTGTTATTGATCATTTTTCAATATTCAGTGATAAAGAAATTGATATCTCTTTTACGAGGGATATAAACTTTGAATCAGTTGCTTCAACTGATTTTTTGCTGAATGGAATCTTCAACCCAGAATCTTTTTCAAGCCTGGGTTCTAACGGGCTAAGGGTGACTTTTACAAAAGCTTTCACCAGTGGAATAAATGAACTTTTCGTATCAGGAATAAAGTCTTCAGTAAATGACACAGTATTAAGTGATACTACCTTAACTTTTTTCTTATTTGATGATTTTGAATCTGGGGATATACTTATAAATGAGTTTTTAAAAGATCCACCTACTGGCTCAGGAATTTCTGAATATATAGAACTCAAGAACACGACTTCAAAATATCTGAATCTAAAAGATTGGGAAATTGGTGACAATAATACTTTAGTCAGAATATCAGCAGAAGATGTCGTTTTGCTACCTGACAGCTTAATAGTAGTTACATCAAATCCAGGGGTACTTTTCACTAATTTTGGTGAGGGAGTTTATATTGATGTATCTCTTCCTGCACTAAACAATACTACAGATCAAATCAGGTTATTTGATGGAAATGGTATACTGATTGACTCTTTAGAATATACCACTGATTGGGGTGGGGTAGATATTGCTTTGGAAAGGAGATCAGAAAAAGTAAAATCAACCATTCAAGCAAATTGGGGAGACTCACCAAATGCTATTGGTACACCAGGAAATGAAAATGAGGTAGAGGTAGATCGTACTGCTCCATATATAATTGATGCTTTCATTCTTTCGGATTCTAAAATTGGAATTGTATTTGATGCCTTACCCATTGAACCAGAAGTATCAGATTTAAATAACTATACATTACTGCCAGAAATCGAAATCTCAGAAGTAACTACATCTGAGGATACAGTTATTATTCAGACAGTCAACCCATTTAATGATGGTCAAAGAATAGAAATTACAATTCGAAATCAGCAGGATATTTTTGGAAATGTTCAATCTAAACAATCAATATTTGTTACTTATGTTCAAATACAGTCTGCAATTCAAGGAGAAGTGGTTGTAAATGAAATTTTATATCGAAGGAAAGATGAACTTTCACCTGAGTTTGTTGAATTATATAATCATTCCGATAAGAATTTCGATCTTTCAGGGTGGTCTTTTAGAGATGCATCTTCGAATAAGGTAACAATCCCTTTCAATACCTTTTTGCGAGCGGGAGATTTTCTTGTCCTTACAGATCGTGAGGATTTTGCTAAAAGTCTAGATAATGCAATTTATATATCATCCTTTCCTTCTTTAAATGATAGTGGAGATCAGATAATTATTAAAAATAATGATGAGATAACTATGGATAGTTTATTTTATGAATCTTCATGGGGAGGAAACTTTGCTGGTGTATCTGTAGAAAGAAAAGATCCATTGCGCGCTTCAAATGACGCTAAAAATTGGAAAACTAGTACCTCTCAATCTGGATATACACCAGGAGATCAAAGTTCAGTTTTTGAAGAAGATATCAAACCTCCAGTAATTATTTTCGCTACTCAAGTTGGAAAAGTTGTAAAGATTATTTTTTCAGAATTTGTAAACACAAATGAGGAGACTGTTTATAAAGTGAATGGTAATGTTGTTGAACTATTATCAATAAATAAAAATATGGCGATCATTGAATGGAATCCTGAACCAGATATGAAGAATAGAAATTCGAAAAAAAGTAGCGATGTTTATGTATTCAATATCACTGATGTAAAAGGAAATATAGCTGATGAGGTTTCTTCTCTCATAACGTATCCCATTAGTAAAGGCTCAATTGTGATAAATGAAATCATGTACGATCCTTTAGCAGATTCTGAGGATAATTTACCCGACCAAACCGAATATGTAGAGTTATACAACCGTAGTTCTTC
Source organism: Balneolaceae bacterium (assembly GCA_965212165.1). Taxonomy (GTDB): domain Bacteria; phylum Bacteroidota; class Rhodothermia; order Balneolales; family Balneolaceae; genus RHLJ01. Next base: position 1,533,939 of record OZ243096.1, read on the forward strand.
TGCTATCTCATTAGAAGGAATAACTTTGCATGATGCTCCAGATGAAGACAATGAGATCAGAATATTAGAACCAGTTTCATCTCAGAATAAATGGATTGCACCAAATGACTATTTCTTGATTTATTCAGAAGATGAGGGGGAGATTTTTTCAGAAAGTAAAATCGCTCGATACTTTAGTATGGAGGAAGAATCGGATCAATTTACTATGCAAATCGATCGATCAAGCTTAAGCTTATCATCATCTGGAGATGCCATCTACCTTGCTGACGTTACAGGAGTGATAATTGACTCTGTTCATTTTGATGAGAATTGGCAGAATCCTAATGTATTTGATACCGATGGGATAGCTTTAGAGCGAATTAATCCAGAAGGTGAAAGCAATTCTGAAAATAATTGGAGTTCTAGTACGAATGTAAGTGGAGGGACTCCAAATATTCAGAATACAATTTTTCAAAAGCCAGGTATTCTACCAGAATCATCAGGAATTAGTTTTTCACCAAATCCATTTTCACCAGATGGGGACGGATTTGATGATAATCTCTTCATTAATTACAAACTGGATGCACCTGACTATCTATTACGGGTCAGAATATTTGATCGTTATGGTCGCGAAGTAAGAAAACTAATAGATGGGCAACAAGCAGGTTTTGAAGGTGCGCTTCTTTGGGATGGACTAAATGATGATCAAAATAAAAACCGAGTGGGAATTTATATTATTCTTTTTGAAGCGTATAACAGTGCGAATGGAAGTGATAGAATATTTAAAGATACGGTCGTACTAGCGCGAATGTTTTAATTACTGATTTTAAAGAATAAAAAAGGGTGCCAATTATCGACACCCTTTTAATATTTATCTAGTCTAAAGAATAGGTAATGCCAACCATTATAAGACTGGTAGTCATTTTATAAGAAATTTCACTTCCAGGAATTGCACCATAAGGAGGGTAATTGGCAATGAACATCGGATTGTAGAGTTGTCCCGTTGTTTCTCCTGCACTTGTTCCAAAATGATATAATGCATCGATTCCAAGAGCATCTGTTAGTTGAAAACTTGTTCCAACTTGAAATGCGTGCTTGATAACAGCTGTTGCCGGCACATTGAAAAACGCAACATCGCTTTCTATTGGATTTTCACTAAATGTATATCCAAATCTAATAGGGAGCATTTCAAAGCCTTTGTACTGAATACCTGCAGAGATTACTGAAATACTTTTCCACCCAAAGCCGGAAACAGAGGCAGTTGGAGTCCAACCAGTTTTTGAAAACCCTTCGGTGTTTTCATAATCTATGTAGCGATAATCTACAGCTATATCCATTGTTGAATTTGAATACCCTGTTCCTAGAGATATAATTGCAGGATAATCCATTGTAAAAGTATTTGTACCCGTTGTGTTATCTAGATAGGTATTATCGAATTCAAAATCGCTGAATTTTTGTGAAGTTTTAAAAGAAGCACCAAAATTTAAACCAGATTCAAGAGCATATAGAATCCCAACTTGTCCGCCAAATCCTGAACTAGTGGCAACATCTGTAGATGGGTAGCCAGCTGCACCTGGATTTGCGGTAGGATTAGGAGCTAACTCAAGTGTAGCCATATCAAATGTTGGTTCAATACCAATAGATAGTTGATCATTAACTTTATATGAATAGGTAGCACCAATTTGAAGAAGAGTATAATTGGATTCAATTCTGCCAAAACCACCCATACTTTGTGGCATATTTATGGGATTTGTCGTGCTTTCCGGAAAAGTTACTCCAAAGCCACTTATTCCAAATAAAGAGATACCAAAAGTATGTTTACTATCTGGTTTAGCAAATACAACAGCTAGTGATGGCATTGCAGATGCACCTCGGTCATCTTTTGTAGTCCCACTTACAAATGCGCCAGTTGGATTACCAAGATTATCAAAAACAGGTACAGTTGAACTAAGTTCGGGTGAAGAAAAGAACATTCCGACATCGAGTTTTATAATTGTATTGTCAAATCCCGAAATACTTGCAGGATTCCATTGTAAGGCTCCAGAAATATCGATTGGATTAGCTGTAGCTGCTCCACCCATCGACATATTAGCTGAACCAACTCCTTGCATTACATGGCCAACTTGAGCAGTCGTAGTGCCTGTTAGAAGAAGAAAAACGATAATTAAAGAAAAGGTTTTCATGATTTTGGTTATTTGTTATGATTTTTTGATCAATTAATTTGATTCATAAAAAAAGCCCGCAGTTCTATACCACAGGCTATTAGATGTCAACTAGAGATTTTGTTCGAAATGGTCAGGTAAAAATAATTTCAGCACCTGCTGATTTTTCATAGAAATCACCTACTGTTATTATTTCATCAACGTATTCGCAGAAGTCGTCTTTATCGAGATGAAACATATCTACAGTTGCTTTACAGACATAAATTTCTGCTCCTGTATCATGAATCATTTCTAAAAACTCGCGAACTGGAGGAATGTCTAGTTTCTCCATCTCGTCTTTCATTTTATGTGTTGCAAACGACGACATTCCAGGCAGTCCTCCAATCATAGTTGGAATATGCATTGCAGGATTACCAACAGTAGCTACTTTTAAATTATCCATTCGTTTGTCAATAACTGCATCAAGCCCAAAAAAGGTAAAGAATAAAGTAGCTTCTATGCCTTCCATACGGGCACCATTGGCCATGATTAGACCCGGATACACTCCTTCAAGCGATCCTTTCGAAATGATGATGGATACTTTTTCGATTGGTTTTGGAGGCGTTTCAATAACGTCGGTTTCGTAAGCATTTACATTAGTTTTCATGATAATCTCCTGGTTAGATACATCCTTTTGGTTTTGGTAATCCAGCAATTTTTGCCGCCTTCTTAGCTGGTCCTTTAGGGAATAATTGATATAATTCTTTGGTTGAAACTCCGCTTTGCTTAGTAAGTTTACGAATAGATGGTGCGTCACCATTTTTTTCATATTCATCACGTATATAGTTTATCACTACCCAATGGCGATCATTTAAATCACCCACTTCACAGGTATATGCTAATTGTTGGGCTAGGTCAGCAGTCCAATCTTCCCTATTGGCCAAATGGCCATCTTTATCGAATGCTAGTTTTGTAAGATCTACAGTTAAGGTTTCCATAATTACCTCGATTATTTATTATTAGAAATTCATGTTTAGGCTGGTTCCAGTTCTTCAACTTCTGGTATATACTTTCCGCGCATACTCATATGTGGTTCCATCGGAAGGTCTTTTCCTTTGATAAGTATATTCCAGTAGAACCAACGGAATCCAACTTTCCCTAAATGGTTCATACGGGTTTCTTTGAGTAGAGTGAATGGTCCAACACCTGGGACTGGAAATTTGCCAGGTAATGGTTCTGTTTCATAATTAAAATCAATTAGAAGACCTTTACCATCTCCAGATTCAATAAAGCAATTGGCATGACCATCAAATGAGGCTTCCAAAGGTTTTCCTTCGATAGCAGAAAGAATATTTTCAATTAAAATATCTGCCTCGAAGTGGGCAACAGAACCTGCTTTTGACGAAGGTAAATTAGTAGCATCTCCGATCACAAAAACATTTTCCCAGCTATCTGATTGTAAGGTGTGTTTATTGGTAGGTATGAAATTCAATTCATCACCCATCTCGCTTCGTTCAATAGCTTTGATACCCATATTGGTTGGTATAGAGACTAGAAGATCGAATTCTACTTCTTGTTCGTCCCAAGAGACAATTTTTTTATCCTCGTTATCAACTCTTCCAATACTAAAGTCAGTAACTATATTAATGCCTTTTTTTTCCATAAAATTACCTAGTTCTTGGGCAGCAATGGGTTTTGTAAATGCGGCATCAAGAGGGGTAACCAAAGTAATATCTACTTTATCTCGAATATTTCGTTTTTTGAAGTAATCATCTGCTAGAAATATGAATTCGAGTGGAGCAACAGGACATTTAATCGGCATTTCGGCAATATTCAAAACCAATTTGCCACCTTCCCAATTTTTGAGATAATCAGCTAATGCAACAGCACCTTCCACTGTATAAAAATCGAAGATTTCCTTATGCCATAGCTCATCAGTCATTCCTTCAATTTCGTCAGGTCTAATTTCAGTACCAGTTGCTACAATCAGAAAGGTATATTCTAATACCTCACCATTCTCTAATAGTACTTTGTTTTCATCCGGCACAATTCGATCGATATCTGATATGATAACCCGAGCATTTTTAGGGAAGAATTGTTTTTTTGGTTTTTCGACATCAGATTTTTCATAAATGCCAAATGGGATAAAAAGAAAACCAGGTTGGTAATAATGAGTTTCTTCCTTGTCTACAATCACAAGCTCCCATTCATTTGGACTCAATTCTTTATTGAGTTTATTCAGCATCATAGTTCCAGCAGTTCCAGCTCCAAGAATTACTATTCGTTTCATAACAAATACCTCTATTAGTTTAAGATTATGAACTGGTATTGCTGAATTTTAGAACATATGTATGAATATTCTATGAAGAGAGGGAAAGTACTTCTACATAAATGGGAAAATGGGAATAACCTGTAGTGTTTGCTTCTTATAATTTAACAAAAGAGTATAGATATGGATAGGAAGTGATTTTAAATAAACCGTTAATCAGGTATATCTATATTAGAAATTAATTTCCCAATTTATAATTTAGTTTAACCCCTAAAAACCAATTTCTCTCAGCAGCAGGCTGGAAATATCTACCACCAAATGCATTGATGTCATATCCAAGACTGTAACGCTCGTCTAGTAAATTATCTATGCCGAAATATAAATCTGCTTCAACACCTTTAAAAAATGTAGCTCTGTAACCTATCTTAGTTTGAACAAGATTGAAAGACTCAGAATAAATCGTGTTGTCATCTCGAAGAGGGATTTCATCTGTGAAGTTGTGAGAGATGTTTCCATACAATCCTGAAGCAGTTTCAATTCTTAGTGAGGTAAATAATGAGTGTGGCGGAATTCCTGTCATCTCATTTCCTGAAAAGTCACCATTTCTTGTATTGTAATTTTTGAACTCGAACTTGTTTAAAGTGTAAGCTGTATTAACTTGCGCTTTTCTCAAGAAGCCATCAAAGTTATCAACTAGGATGTAATTTGCACTAATTTCTAATCCTTTCTGGTTGGTTTTACCAGCATTTCTAAATACGAATGTATCTCTAATTGGATCTGGATTAGCTTGCTGAATAATGGAATTATCTAGTTTAAAGAAGAATGCGACTACGTCGAATCCAAGTCTTCCTTTAAAAGCATTTCCTCGAATACCTGCTTCGTAATTAATACCAGTTTCTGCTTCAAGATTTATATTTATGCTTCCTTCATTAGTTCTAACTTCCTCTATTGTTGGTGGGGAAAATCCAGTGCCAATACTAGCATGAGCCGTAATCCGTGGCGCGATTTTCTTTGCAATTCCGATTCTTGGGATTAGTTGAGGATCAAAATCTTTAATAACTCTACCAGTTACCCCATTATCATCAATATCAGTTGCAACCAGTCGGTTGATATCATATTTCAAAGAATTGAAGCTAATTCCTGCGGTTATAAACCAATCGTTAGGAAGATCAAATTGTGAATTAAGGAAAATAAGACTGGATTGTACTTTTAGTTCGTCATCAAAGTTTAAAGAGTCAGGCTGACCTCCATTATTCTGAAAATTTCTAGACGCATAACTAGAAGCCTGCATCTCGGCTCCAAGTGTGAATGTCGTATTGACCTGTCCGATATTAGTATCATAATTGTAAATTGATCGAAAACCACCACTTTTTCTACTATCAATTTTATAGTCAAAGTTAAATGGATTTTCAAAGTCACTGAATGTTCCAAAAGCAGATGACTCATTTGAGAATCTTTCTGTTATTTCATAAGTATGTACTATTCCAAATAATAAAGACTCCTGTTTAATGCTTGCATTTTGAACTACACTACCAATCGGACCACCTCGAGCTTGGGTAGGGTCTGTGGTAAACTGAGTTTCATTTAACCCACCAGGAATCCCATAATTAAGTTCACTGTAAAGTACATTCGCGGCTAATTTTCGTCCTTTTAAGTATTCAGTCTCTCCAGAAATTTCAACAACTCTTCTGTCTAGGAAAGACTGGTCTCGATATCCATCACTTTCAACTTCTGAATATTTGAATGAGATATTTCCGTTCTCGAGCTTATCATGATATCCCAAATCATATCTAAAAGTACCAAAAGAACCTACTGTAGTTTGGACAGTTAACTGATCACTTTGAAAAGGGGATGTACTGTCAATCAATAAAACTCCACCATTTCCAGCTCCATATAAACTCCCACCTGGACCCTTAATAATTTCAAGTTGTTGCATATTTGAAGGATCGAGAAGATTTAGAAAAGTACTTCCGGTAGGTTCAGTTATTGGGATATTATTCCAATAGACTTTAATATTTCTAATCCCAAATGGAGAACGGAGAGAACTACCACGAATAGCAATACGATAACTTCCAGGTGCTCGTTCTTCCATTCTAACTCCAGCTACAGTATTCAATCCGTATACTAATGATGAATTATCAAAACCAGATATAAACTCAGGTCTTATAAAAGAAATACTACCAGGTGTTTCTAATAAGCTTCGATTGCCCTGAAAACCAATTACAACAATGTCTTCAAGATCAGCTTTAAGCGTATCAATAGATGATTGAGCGTTTACAATTGGTGAAATAAAAAGGAGACTAAAAAGGAGAATATATTTTTTTATCATGGGTACAAACTACGAAGGCTTGAATAAAGTTTTAATAAATGAATACATTCCTTTACAAGCGAACGTTCTAATTTTTTTAAGTGAATAAAATAAATTCAGCATCCATAGGTATTTTTGATTCAGGTATCGGAGGTTTAACCGTTGCTAAAGCAGTAATGGAGGCACTTCCCAATGAGAATATTATTTATTTCGGTGACACTGCTAGAGTTCCTTATGGGATAAAATCAGAAGAAACAGTAAGGATGTATGCTCTCCAAATCACAGACTTTTTGTTAAAAAAAGGGGTCAAGATGATTTTGATAGCTTGTAATACGGTATCAGCATCAGCAAAAAAAGAAATTATTGAAAGAGCTGGTGAAATACCTGTATTGGATGTAATTACAGCCGGAACCGATGCAGCAATTTCCCAAAAAGATCATAAAAGAGTAGGTATAATTGGAACACTAGCAACTGTAAACTCAAAAGCCTATGTACAGGCAATTCAAGGAATTGATCCAAGCATTGAGGTTATACAACAAGCGGCCCCTCTTTTGGTACCCTTAGCAGAAGAAGGTTGGATTGACAATGAGGTTGCAAGGCAGACACTATCATTTTACTTGGATGTGTTTAAAGGACAAGAAATTGATTCTCTTATACTCGGTTGTACTCATTATCCATTGTTTAAGGATGTTATCCCAGAAGTATTAAATAGAAGTGAAACAAAGATAATTGACTCAGCAGATTCTATTGCAAAAACTGCAAAACAGGAATTAATGAGATTGAATTTATTGAATAATAGTATGGGTACCCTTCAGTGTTTTGTAAGTGATCGTCCCCAACGTTTCCAAGAATTAGCGGAGCGTTTTTTGGGAAAAGAACTACAAGATATTACACTAGTTGACTTAACTTAAGTCTAGCTATTTATTTTATAGATGGAGATGAAATTCTCTAAAATTTTCTGTGGATATATAATCACCTCATCCTTTACAGAATTGATTAAAGATTCGACTTCATTTGGACTGAAATATCCATGATTTTTATAGGTACGAATCCTAAGAATTATTCCAGGGAGATCTAATTCAGGGTGAAATTGTGTTGCATAAATATTCTGTTTACAACGAATCATTTGGATAGGACATGTGGATGAACTAGCTAGTAGAACAGCACCATTCGGTAAAGATTGACAAGATTCTTTATGTCCAACAAAAGCATTGAAAGAGGAAGGGATATTTGCTAAAATTGGATCCTCAACATGTTGTTCTAGTTGTATATTAACACTACCAACAGGTTCACTAAATTGTTTTTTTGAAACATTACCCCCTAAATACTTAGTAATTGAGCCCATTCCATAACACATTCCTAAATAGGGAATATCATATTTAAAAATAGTATGATAAAGGGTATTCATTTCTGCTTCAAAACGGAGTTGAGCTGAAGATTTCTCTTCATCAGCATCACTTACATTAGCAGGACCACCACCAGTTATTATTCCAGAATAATCATTTGGATTAATCCCTGATATACTAACACTTTCCATTCGTACTCGAACTAACTCTTCAGGGCTAAGTGGTCCATGCTGAAGGATAGCTTTATACTCATTATCAGAAGCTTCGTCTAAGTAGCGGTGTTGTAGTAGTAGGAATGGTTTCATAGCGTGTGAATGTAAAGGCAGTACAAATCAACGACAAGAATTTATTTGTGAATTTAATTCTCTATTTACCACTTTTGATTTCGTCTTTCGAAGAAGTCGAATTATCTTAGGCAACAGAAAATAGTTAATATCAAAAATCATTTTTATGAAAAAAGTAGTTAAAAGTACTTTCATTGTTATTTTTGCACTTTTAGTAGCAAATCAAATAGTAGCCCAAAGCGTTGGGATAGATCTTTACAACGAAATGGGGGATCGAAATTTTGTGAGCTACGAAGGGGTTTCTTCATTGTCTTGGCTTCCTGGTGATCGTGGATATTTTGAAGCCGAAAGAACAGAATCAGGAGTAGAATTCTACAAAGTTGATCCAAAGAGTCAAAAAAGAACACCTCTTTTTGATGATCGAACAGAGCAAGCTATCATTTCACAATTCAATGAAGCTACAATGAGTGAAGTATCAGCTCTTCCATTTGGTAACTTTGAGTTTGTAATGAATGATGAAGGGATCTTTTTTGAGGTGGATGACACTGATTTTGTATTTCAATTGAATGACCGAAAGCTTCGAAAGCTATTTAAGCCTGAAATCGAGCGATTTCGATATGATGATGAATTGATGCGAAGGATGGAAACAAGTCAACTTTGGAATGGAACCTATTCTAATGACTTCAGCAAGTTTGCATATGTAAAAGGCTATGACATATATCTAGTAGATACCGAAACAAAAGAAGAAAGACGACTCACTTATGGTAGTGAAGAAAAAATGAATGGTAAGCCAAGTTGGGTATATCCTGAAGAATTTGGCCAACGAGAAGCATACTGGTTTTCTCCAGATGGTTCAAAAATAGCATATTTACAATACAACGAAACTGAAGTTTTCCAGTATCCTGTTATTCATGAAACTGATTTTGAAGCAGGCTTGGAGTTGATGAGATACCCAAAGGCTGGAGAAGAAAATCCAACTGTAAATTTATTCATAGTTGACATAGAAAGTGGAGATGTTGAACAAGTACCAACAAACAGTAATCCAGATACTTATATTGTTCGCCCAATCTGGAGAAACGACGGTACTGAACTAACCTTTAGAAGGTTAAACAGACAACAAAACCATTTAGAATTTCTTGCTTATGATATTCAGAAACAAACTGTACGAACTATCTTAGAAGAGCGAGAAGATGCTTATATCAATCTTCATGATAACTTTGTTCAGTTAGATGACAATAAATCATTTATTTGGACCTCTGAGGTCAGTGGATATAATCATATCTATCACTATAACTTTGATGGGAAATTAATCAAACAAATCACTGAAGGGGATTGGCCAGTTTCAGGAATTGAGAATATCGACCAGAAGAAAAAGAAGATCTATTTTACAGCATACCAAAACATGGGTCTAGATCGCTATTTCTATGTGATCAATTTTAATGGAAAAGGAATGAAGAAGCTTTCTGAGGAACCAGGAAGGCATACAATTTCAATGAATGACGCCGGTACTTATTATACAGATGCTTTTTCGTCTTTTGATCATCCATATGAAGTGAATCTATTTAGCTCGAATGGAAAATTGGTTCGTAATTTACTGACTGCAAATACTGAGAATGTTGAAAAAAACAATCTTCAAAAACCAGAATTGGTAACTATTAAATCAGCTGATGGTTCAGAAGATTTACCAGTATTAATTTATAAACCAGTAGATTTTGATCCGAATAAAAAATATCCAGTTGTACTTCCTTTATATGGAGGTCCAGAGTCTCAGGATGTAAATAACGGCTATAAAGATGCAGACGGGTATCAACGATTAGCTCAATTAGGTTTTATTGTTATTCGTGCAAACTATCGCGGTTCTGGAAACAGAGGTAAAGATTTTGCCACACTTCATTATGGAGGTCTTGGAAGTATTGAAATTGATGATTACGCCCATGTAGTAAAAGAAATAACCAAGCGTGATTATGCTGATGAAACACGAGTTGGAGTGTATGGTCACTCTTACGGTGGATATGCTACATCATTATTAATGCTTCGATACCCAGAAGTATTTAACGTTGGAATAGCCGGCGCACCTGTGACTGATTGGAGAAGTTATGATACAATTTATACTGAGCGCTACATGGATACTCCACAGAGAAATCTTGCTGGTTATGAATATGGATCAGCAATGAATTATGCAGAGAACTTAACAGGTAAATTGCTTTTGGTACATGGTACTATAGATAATAATGTGCATCCCGGGAACACTGTTCAACTTCAAAATGCTCTTATATTGGCTGATAAGAAGTTTGATTTAATGACATATCCAGCAAATAGACATGGTATTAGAGGTGCTCATGGCCAACATTACAATAAGCTTCGATTAAATTATTTAATCGAAAATTTACAACCAGACATTACAGGATCCAAAGAAGTACCAGCAGACTTAAGTTGGTCTAACTAAAAGATATTTAAATAAAAAATGACGCTTTACTTAATGAGCGTCATTTTTTTTGTAAAGACTTTATTCTGAGTTTCTAGTCGGTAGTAATATATTCCGCTAGCTACTTGAGAAGCATTCCAAGCATATGATTTAGGGCCTGCACTTAAGCTGGAATTAACTAACTCACTTATCATTTGCCCCTTTGCATTATAGATGGTTAAAGAAACATTTCCAGGTTTATCCAGTGTAAACCGAATAGTTGTATTTGGGTTAAATGGGTTTGGATAGTTTTGATCTAGGTTTAAAGTTAGTCTATCATTTGTTTCTTCATTTGAAATAGGTGTAGCAATTACAATTGGATCAGATAAGCTAAATACGGTGTCTTCTGAGCTATCAGCGATCTTAACAATGAATGAATCACCAGGAGCATCCGGTACTTTGAATAACGAATAAGAACCTCTTGAAGTTGGTCTTTTTTCAGCAAACAAAGTGAACTCAGTTTCGGAACTTAATCTATATGATAAGTCTACTGTATCAACACGCACAGCGGTCCATTCTATAGTTAATCTTCTATTAGGTTCAAATGTAGAAATAGATTCTATTCCCACAATAGAGATAGATTTAGGAGGAGTGATATTTAGGAAAGGTGATTGAATCCAAATATCGGTATTATTGACTTCTTCGATTTTAAAAACAACAATTCCACCCGGTTCATTTGGTACAACAAAATTGCTAAAAGTGGAGTCTGTACCAGTAAGGTTAGAAGCTAAGAGGGTAAAGTCATCTTGTGTGAGTAATCTATAGTACAGGTTATAGGTATCAATATTAAGTAAATCCCAACCTATCGTAACACTATCACCCGGATTATATTCATCGTTGAAGTCCAATCCCTTAAAAAAACCCGTTTTCGTATTCTCTGTTGAGAATGGCTCTGTTAAATGTTCTAAACCTCCTATCAAATAAACAAATGGAGAGTTCCAGTATGTTGTTATTTCATTAGTAGAATAACTGCAGTAATCGTCTAGATAAGACAACGCTGCAAGAGCAGAATTATAAGCACTGGTGCCACAATCTTGACTTTGATTTCTAGGATTAGCTCCACCAGCAATCCATCCAGGTACAGGATCACTAACACCATCAGCAGCCGATTGACGATGATGTATCTGCATTGGTGGGTTTTCACCGAAGCCGGTTACAAAACTTTGATCTAAAGGATTTCTTCCCATAATGTAATCTAACACATCAATAGAAGCTTTATAATATTTCGACTCACCTGAAACTCGATAGGCTAACATGGTTGTTAAGCCAATATTTCCAGCATACCCATTAGAACCCCAATCGAAGTGACCATTTATAAACCCAAATGGAGATTTATATGCAGAGGAGTTTCCACCATTTATATAATTATCAGCAATAGATTTAACTCTAGCTATCATTGAAGTTGTGTCAGCTAAACCAACTGATGTAAGATGTTCTCTATTTGCTACCATTGAAAATAGGCCAAGACCTGCAACACTATTCCAATCTACAACACCAGCGTTATTCCATCCATTGTCGATATAATATGATTCATTTTTAGTAGTGATATAAAGCTCTGAACTAGCCCAAAATTTTTCATCGCTAAAATTACCACCATCACCATAAACTCCTGTACTTATTGATGGACTACTCAAGGAGCTCTGATTATATGCAATACTTGGATTAGCAATTGCCCAATCCCATGCTTCTTCCGCAGCTGATAATGCAGAGTCTGCGAAATCCGGAAGAAATGGTTCATACACTCTTGCAGCTTGAGCCATAACTGCTGCAAAATCAAAAGTAGCACTCGTTCCTTTTTGAACTACATAACGAGTATCACTATTGTTTGCGGGCATTACCGTTCCTACAAAATTTGATGTAGTTAGTTTATGATATATGCCACCATCATAAGGGTCTTGCATAGTAAAAAGCCACCTTAATGCCCATAATGATTCGTCTAGAATATCTGGAATTTCATTCTCACTCTCAGGAATATTTAGATTTTGATTTTGGAAATATTCAGGGAATTCTTCGTATGCAAAAAGTAGCTGATTAATACTTGAAGATATTGGTACAACATATTTCCCAAAGTCACCTGCATCATACCAACCTTTAGGAGATGAGATGGAAGAATTTGCTGGTCTACCAGGTGACGAAGCAGAGTTGTGAACTTTTACATCTGTATCAGGATGACCAAGTGCTCTTGACCAAACGCCTGCATGTTCTTCAAGTAGAGCAGTTGATGCTCTGTTATAGTAAAAAGCTTTTAGTATAGCGACTGATAAGTCTGCAAAAGGGTTATTACCAATTACAAACTCATAAGACTCATCTCCTTCATAAGTTCCGAGTACATAAATTCCAGGGATTTTAAAATCTGAAAAATCAGCTATATCAACACTTTCGCCACCTGGTGAGTAAAACCCACCGTCAGAGATTTCACCTTCAAAAATAATAGAGCCATTCGAAGTATTTCTTAGGTAAAATATAGTAGCACTAGTGCTTGGTAGAACAGCAATTTTGGTGGATTCTGGAAAATATCCGATTTGATTTACCTTAGGTCTTTCGGTTTTAGTCTGAGCATTTATAACTGAAGAACAAAGAATTATAATTAACAGTGATAAGATGGGTATTACATAAAATTTCATAAGATAGTAGATAAGATTTACGCTAATATCTTATGAAATCTTAAGAATCAAAAAGATAAAATTTCTCACATATTACCTATGGAGAATCTCTATAGAAGCTTGCTAGCAATATTTGCTAGTTCGGATCGCTCACCTTTTTCCATATTTACATGAGCATAAATCGGGTTATTATGCATTCTATCTACTAAATAGGATAACCCATTACTTTGGGCATCTAGATATGGAGTATCAATTTGGAAAATATCACCTGTAAAAATGATTTTAGTATTTTCACCAGCTCTAGTAATAATAGTTTTTATTTCGTGAGGCGTCAGGTTTTGCGCTTCATCAATAATAAAAATAACATTCGATAAACTCCGCCCCCGAATATAAGCCAATGGTACAATTCGGAGTTTATCGGTTTGAATCATCTCATCAATTTTCTTGAATTGCTTACTCGTTTCTTTAAATTGATTTTTTATGAAACTCAGGTTATCCCATAATGGCTGCATATATGGGTCAATTTTTTGGTTAGCATCTCCGGGTAAATAACCAATATCTTTATTACTAAGTGGAACAATTGGACGAGCTAGATAGATCTGTTTAAACTCACTGCGTTGTTCTAATGCACTTGCGAGAGCCAATAATGTTTTTCCAGTTCCAGCTGAACCTGTAATACTTGCAAGCATAATATCAGGATTCATCAACGCGTGTAGAGCAAAATTCTGTTCTGCATTTTTCGGATTAATCCCATAGGCATTCATAGTTCCAATGGTTTCTATATAACCTGATTTTTTATTAAAACAACCAAGTGCTGAAGAACCATGGCTTTTAATTATATAAAAGTGATTACTCGAAGGAGTCTCTTCCATTAATTCCTTCGGTTTAATTTTCTTTTTCTCGTAGAACTTTGATATTAATGAAGGGTCTTCAAGTTCAAGCTCAGTTTTACCTTTATAGAGTTGCTCAATATTTTTAACCTGAACGGTTTCATAATCTTCAGCTTCGAGATTCAAAGCACGAGCCTTGAGCCTCAAGTTGATATCTTTAGAAACTAGAATTACACGTTCTTTTGGGTTTTCTGACTTCAGTCTTAGGGCAGCATTTATGATATCATGATCATTTTTCTTAGAGCCAAACATCTTATTAGCATCAACATGATCTCCACCATTTGTAATCACTTTAAGATTGCCATGCGAACTGCCGTTGAGAGGAATCCAATCAAGAAGCATATTGTCATCAGAAATGCCATCTAAATAGCGAATGAATTCTCTAGCGTGCAAATTGGTAACTGAATTCCCTTTTTTAAAAGTATCTAGTTCTTCAAGAACAGTTATAGGAATTGCTACATCATTTTTTTCAAAATTTTTAATAGCTTCATAATCATATAAAAGAACGGAGGTGTCGAGTACGAAAATCTTTTTCATTTTCTTTGCTGGCATGGGCAAATCGATTTTTAAATTCAAGCCTAACCGTGGGCCATGTAGATGATGTAAAAGAACGGTTAGTTGAATTAATGAATTGCGAAATCCATATGCAATGGATGTGGAAAACTATTTCAACTTTTTTTTAAGCAATCATTTTAAGCTGATATTGAATGAGTTATCAACTTAATTGTTAACACACCATAATCCGATACTCAAAGCTACTGCTGCATTTAGGCTTTCAATACTTTTATTGAGTGATTTAGAAGGAATCAAAACTCTTTGTCTATTTGGAGTGATTAACTCCTTTGAAATTCCATTAGCCTCATTTCCGACGACTAGAATAGTTTTCTTATGATTTTTAATTTGATTGACGGGTATAGATCCCTGATTTCCGTCTAGCAGGAGAGTATTCCAACCAGCTTCTTCAAGTTTTCCGATTACTTCTATTAAGTTACCAGTAAGAAATGGCAATGTGCCTGTAGATCCGACTGTACTACGAACAACTTTGGGGTTGAATGTATCTACTGTTCCAGTTCCTAGGATAATTGCATCTGTACCAAACCAAGTAGCAGTGCGAATTATGGTGCCCAAGTTTCCTGGATCTTGAATTGCGTCGGTAGCAACAATTACACCAAAATCTAGACTTATCAATTCTGAAATTGAGCTTGATTTAGGCATTTTGCATATGGCCAGAACTCCTTGTGGGGTTTCAGTATTTGATACTTCATCGAAAGTTTTTTGATCAAGAAGAAAACTATTAGCAAACAATTCATAATCGCTGGTATTAGCTTCAACTACAAAAATTGTCACAATTTCCAGAAAATTGTGGTCTATTATTTGTTTTACCGCTCGCTCACCTTCAACAACAAAAAGATTTTCTTTCTCTCTGTATTTTCGTTTAGAAAGTTTTCTTAGAAGTTTGATTTGATTGATAGAAGCTTCTTCCAAGGAATCTGGTTTTAATGTTCAAGTTATTGAAGGAATGTAAACCAAATTTCATAATTCAGCATTTATAATTCTGAAATGTATATCTTTAGGGAGTAATAAATTCAAAAAAATATTATAGAATGGATTTTCTTAGAAAACTAGGAATCGAAGGGGTAAACGCAGGTACAAGTACCGGACAAAAATATTTAGAAAGCAAGGAGTCGATTAGTAGTCATACTCCTGTTGATGGTAAGAAAATTGCTAATGTCTCTGTTACTACAAAGGAACAATATGAACGAGTTGTTGAATCTGCAGAAGCAGCTTTTTTAGTGTGGAGAGAGATGCCAGCACCTCAACGAGGGGAAGTAGTTCGCCAGATTGGGCAAAAACTTCGCGAATTTAAAGAACCTCTTGGGAAGCTAGTTGCGTACGAAATGGGTAAAATCAATCAAGAGGGACTCGGTGAAGTTCAGGAAATGATTGACATTTGCGATTTTGCTGTAGGATTAAGTAGGCAGTTATATGGCTTAACAATGCATAGTGAGCGTCCTCAACATCGAATGTATGAGCAGTGGCATCCACTAGGAGTAGTGGGAATAATATCAGCATTTAATTTCCCAGTTGCTGTATGGAGTTGGAATGCAATGATTGCTGCTGTTTGTGGTGATGTTATGATCTGGAAAGGTTCTGAAAAGACCCCATTATGTGGAGTTGCAATTCAAAAAATTGTAGCCAAAGTGCTGAAAGAAAATGATTTACCCGAAGGGATTTTCAATTTAGTTACAGGTGATAGAGAAGTAGGTGAGTGGATGACTGAAGACGAACGTATTCCTCTTATTTCAGCAACAGGTTCTATACGAATGGGTAAAGAAGTGGCAAAATCGGTAGGTGGTAGACTCGGTAAAACTATTCTTGAGCTAGGTGGAAATAATGCTATAATTATTTCAGAGAATGCAGACATAGAAATGGCAATTCGTGCAACTGTTTTCGGTGCTGTTGGAACATGTGGGCAACGTTGTACTTCCACTCGAAGATTAATTATCCATGAGTCAGTTTATGATAAGGTAAAAGAACGTCTGATTAGTATCTATGAAAATGTAAATATTGGAAATCCTCTTGACCCAGAAACATTAGTAGGTCCACTTATTGATGAGGATGCTGTTAATACTATGCAGAAGGCTCTGAAGCAGATTAAGAAAGAAGGCGGAAAAGTGATTTACGGCGGTGAAGTGCTTGAAAGAGAAGGACATTTTGTTCGCCCAGCACTAGCTGAGGTAAAGAATGAATATAAAATTGTTCAAGATGAGACTTTTGCTCCAATATTATATCTCATTAAATACAAAACCATTGAAGAAGCTATGAGCTATCATAATGGAGTTAAACAAGGATTAAGTTCTTCCATGTTTACATTGAATATGCGTGAAGCTGAGAACTTTGTAAGTGTGCATGGTTCTGATTGTGGAATTGCGAATGTGAATATTGGAACAAGCGGGGCTGAAATAGGCGGAGCATTTGGCGGTGAAAAAGAAACTGGTGGTGGACGTGAATCAGGCTCTGATGCTTGGAAAGCATATATGCGCCGCCAAACAAATACCATCAACTGGGGCGATTCTCTACCGCTGGCTCAGGGAATTTCATTTGATGTCTAAATCACTAAGGTGTATGGAATAGTTGACTTAGAAATAATTGTATAAAACGAATTTAGCGATGATTATTATTCTATCCTTGATTCAGGATTTTTATGATTTGACTAACGATTTATTATTATATAGAGAATCATTCATCTAATTTCAAATATGAAAATATTTTTATTTCTCATTCTACTTTCATTTTCAACAGACCTAGTAGCACAAGATATTAAGCCAGAACAAAGACTTAAAGAACTTGGAATTGAACTTCCAGAAATCTCTCCGCCAATTGCTAATTATGTTGATGTTGTACGATCAGGAAATCTACTTTTTTTAGCTGGAAAGGGTTCTCGAAATGAAGATGGAAGTAGAATAACTGGAAAAGTTGGTGTTGACCTTACAATTGAAGAAGGATATGAAGCTGCAAAAAGTATTGCCCTTCAGCACCTCGCTGTAATCCAACGGGAAATAGGCGATCTTTCAAAAGTAGTTAGAATTGTAAAAGTACTTGGTATGGTGAATACTCCATCTGATTTCACACAACATTCTCAAGTCATAAATGGCTATTCAGATTTCATGGTTGAGATATTTGGGGAGAAAGGGAAACATGCACGTTCAGCAGTTGGCATGAATTCTCTACCAGTTAATCTAGCTGTTGAAATTGAGGTTATTGTTGAGATTGAATAGTCTTATAAATGAGATTCGATTCTCTTAATTAGCTCAGGTACAAAAGCGGCTTGTTCAGGACGCATCAACACACTTCTAAGAATACTTACCGTTTCAGTATCGGCTACATAATCAGGATGAAGCTTTACAAATGTTGAACTTGGAACTTTGAATAACGAAAGGTAGAAGCTTTGATCTCTCATTCCAGTATCGAAAACTTTCTTTGATGCTTCACTTATTTGAGAGGTAGTTTTAATGGCCAAATTTTTGGTGAAATAAGTTAGTATATCCAGTTCAGGTTTTTTATAGGGCTGTAGCTTTTCACTATTCATCATTATTGAGTAGCCGGTAAGTGCAGCTTGTCTACATTTCGCAAGAACAGGACCAAATCCTTCTTTTTCCTTTAATGGTAAGCATTGCAATGTTGCCCATAGTGCAACTGCAGTGGCTCCGGCTCGCGAGCATTCAAGACTAATTTCTCCTAGATGTAGGTCTTCAGATGTGAAATATGTGTAGGGTGAGTCATGCTTATAAAATTTACCTACTGAAGGATCATTAAATAGTACCGCACCACATCCATATGGTTGTAGTCCATGTTTGTGAGGATCAACCACAATACTATCTGCTTCTTGCATTAATTTCCAAGAAGTCCCATCAATAATATCTGAATCCATAAGAGTTCTGAAAAAACCGCCATATGCAGCATCAATATGGATTCTAATTCCATGCTCTATAGCCCAAGGTAGTATTTGATCAAGTGGCTCAACTTCTCCCAAACCAGTTGTTCCGAGTGTAATTACAATTGTTCCTATTTCTTTAGGGTTTATTGATTTTAGATTAAAAGAACCATTTTCTAGTATGGGAATTTTAACTGAATCTACTCCAAGTACTTCACACATTCGGCTATGCGTGTAATGTGAGTTTTCTGAAAAAGCAGTCTTTTTTCCTGGTTTAGATTGTCTTGCCACCCAAAGTGCTTCTAAATTTGCAATAGTACCACTCGAAGTAAGGTGACCTAAAAATTCCTCTCCATATCCAAAGAAATGTGCCAAGTCTTTCATTACATCTTTTTCCATTTCGGAAGAAGGAGGTCCACCATCTAATGCATGATTGTTTGGGTTGATAGACATAGCTAAACTATAAGCAGCCCAGGCAACTGGATGTGGTGGTTTCAACATTTGCCCAGCATAAACAGGATGATGAAAAGGGAAATTGCATTTTAAACGTTCAGTCAGTTCTTCAAATACTTCAGTAAGTTTAGTATTTGAAATACCAACGGTTTGATCATCTAAATGATCTCCGAAAGAATCCTTCCAAAGCTGCAGGTTATTAAGTCCATTTTGTAACGTGTCAATTGCCTGCTTATTCATGAATTTTAATAAAATTTGACTGTAATTCCAGCTGCAAATACTTGCTTCAACTGAATCCTATTAGAATAATCATCATCATACCGAAGCTCAAATTGAAAAATAGCACTTAGATATTTATTTATTCTTCCATTAATTGAATTAAACCAATATACATCGGTTTGGTTTAACGGTATTAATAGATTTGTAAAGGTTTCGATACTCGTAACCAGTTGTGTATTCTCCATTAATGTATGTGAATACTGAGCTCCAAAAGTAAGACCACCTTCCGATCTGAAGTTCTTATTTTTATCAATTCGATATTGAGTATTTAATCTGTCATCAGCAACAATAGTTTGCTTAAGACCAACACCAATTTCTGCACTAAAGTCCTCATTAGGTTTTATCTCTAATCCAAAACCTTCAATTATATAAGCAGGTGCAAACCATTTTGAAATTAAAGAATCTCCACCAGCTTGAGATTTATTATAATCAAAACCATCCGCAAATTGAGTTTTGAATTGAACAGCGCCATATGCAGAATAAATGCTCCCATCGCTAAGTTCATAGGTCACACGATTACGAATAGAAATTAAATCATCAGTTTTTCGAAGATCAGTACCATCAATTTTTGACTTACCATATCGCAGATGTGTTCTAAAACCATAGGTGAACCTTGAATTTCGATAGTACTTTGTATAAACAGTTGAAGCTGTACCACTAATGGAGTTAACCCCACCTTCGCTCCAGTTATTAAAGTTTGCTTGAGCACCATTAAAGTTTGCTACCCAAGTATGATGCCAGTCATCAATATCATTTGGAACTACAATAATTTGTGCTTGAACACTATGAGTAGAAGATAAAATAGTGAAGAGGAAGAATAACGATAAAAAAATTCTAAACATTCTTTCAACGATTGTTAAGAGGAAATTGCCAATAAAATTGATACTAAAAATAGAAATGAATTATTAAACTAGGAATTGGGATGCTAGATAGAACAGGAAAATATTGAAAATAGAAAAACTATGCACGCTCAAGATTATGAGCGCGAATAGTTTATAAGAGGAAGAGTAGAATTAAAAAAGACTAACGGTTATACCAGCAGAAAGAACTTGTTTAACCTGAATTTCACTAGAGAAATCGTCGTCATATCTCAACTCGAATTGGAATGATGCACTCACAATTGAATTTATTTGTCCTGTAATTTCATTGGTCCAGAAAACATCTGTTTCATTAAGAGGGAGTAAGAAATTTGTGAATGTTTCGAGGCTACTCGAATATTGGATATTTTCAGCGATGGTATTTTGATAGGTAATCCCAGTTGTAAAACCACCTTCTGATCTGAAATTGTCGGTCATATTGTACAAACCAACTAAATCATCATCATTAACTATAGTTTGTTTAAGTGCAAAACCTCCTTCAATTTGTAGATGATCATTTGCTAAATATTCAAGACCAATTCCTTCAGTAAAATAGCCAGGAGCCATAAAGCTTGAGATCAAGATGTCTTCTCCAAGTAGACCCGCTCCGTAATTATATCCCTCTGCAAATTGTGTTTTAAATTGGAAAGCACCATAAGCGGATAAATTACTTCCTTCAGACAAGTCATATACTACACGACTTCTGATAGAAATGAGATCATCAGATTTACGTGTATCTCCATCAATTCTAGATTGACCATAGCGGAGATTTGCTCTGAAACCAAAGCCAAATTGATCTTTCCGATAAAGTCTTGTGTATACCGTTGAGAAAGTTCCACTAATAGTATTTACTCCACCTTCGCTCCAATTATCAAATGAGGCTTGAGAACCATTTAAATTTAATATCCAGGTTTCTCCCCATCCAGTTTGGTCTTCAGGAATAACAATAGTTTGAGCATTTAACGGGGTGATATATAGAACGATTAGAAGTCCTAAAACAAAAAGAGTTGAAGTTTTTTTCACGGTATTGATTTAATAAGATGATTGTTTATGATGTCTTCAATTATTCTTAAAGAGTACAACTTGATGAAGCTGCCCTTCATTTAGTATTACTTCAATATGTTCCCCAAATTTTGTAGGGACTGTAATTCCTGTTAACTCTGAAAGAACGGGGTATGTTCGATGTCCCCGATCTATTAAAGTAAGAACTTCTAGATTTCTAGGCTCGTTAGAGTAACATAATGTTGACAAGGCACTGAACATTGTTTTACCAGAAAAAATTACATCATCAATCATTAAAACAAACTTTTCAGTGCAATTCGGTAAAGTGTTTTTTGGTCCGGTATTTTGCACATCAAATTTATGTAATTCAATTTCTGCACCCGTTAACTCAACTAAATGAGATTGAATTTCAGTTGCTATTGCAAACCCTCTTTCATTCAGCCCTATGAGAACAAGATGATGGTCGCTTTGTAATTGTTCCCATACCTGTATAGCTAATCTTCTAATAGTTCTAGCTATTCTATCTTTGTTCATTAAAATTATTTGCTCTGGCATAGTTCAGTCTTTAAATGATTTGATATAAGAAAGGTAATATTTTATTAAACTATTTTGAGTACAAAACTTTAAATTAAACGTTAAAGCTGTACATTAACAGTGTTAACCTGAGATTAAAAATTAGAGAAATGAACAGATCATTAGGAACTTTGATAACCACTATAGTAGGATTTTCTGCTGGAGTTGTAGTTGGGTTATTACTCTCTCCAAAAAGTGGTAAAGAAAATCGTAAATGGATTTCCAGTCAAACTGGTGAGGCCAAAAACTGGGTAGAGCATAATGGAACAAGGATAGTAAAAGAGAGCGAGCAAAAACTAAATAAGATTGCAAGTGATGTGAAAAAAGTTATCCCAGATTTATATGAAGCAACTTCTGCCATATTATTTGAGGAGGAAGAGTTAGAGCTAGAAAAAGATGCCTGATTCTGGATTTAAATATTCAGAAAATATTCTTCAGTGGATATGGAAAAATTTACTTTTTGATAGTGCACAATTAAGAACAACTAAGGGAAATTCGATTAGTATATATGATCAAGGAGAATTGAATCAAACGGATGGTCCGGATTTTTTGAATGCCAAAATTTTAATAGATGGTTTAGTATGGCACGGTGCTGTAGAATTGCACTTAAAATCCAGTGGATGGAAGCAGCATGGGCATAATGTCGACGATTCATATAATAAAGTAGTTTTACATGTAGTCGTTGAAAATAATCCTAAATCGGTTTATACCAATTTGGGAGAAGAGTTACAGACTTTAAATCTCCTTCCGCATTTATCCTCTCAGCTATCATCACTTATTTCAAAATTTGATCACGGTAATAAATTGCCTTGTTCTGGTAGTATACGATATATATCAGAAGAAGCTTTTCTAAAACAAATTGAAAAAGCGCATAATGAATACTTGGAAAAAAAGGGGAATGATTTTCTTTCATTCTATAAACCGGAGTTACTTCCATCAATAGCATGGAAATATGCATTAGTATTAAGTGTTTTTGATGGTTTTGGTATATCAAATAATCGTGAAGCTATGCTAAAAGTAGGAGAGTGGTTTCTTGATCAATACAAAAAAAATTCAAAATCTATTATAGATGATGCATTTGAATTCTCTGGCTTTGGCGAAATAGATTCAGAGATAAAATGGAATTACAAAGGGGTATTTCCAGCAAGTCATCCTAAGAATAGAATAGTACAAGCCATTAATATGGCGAAAATTATATTAGAAACTCCATTCGAGAATTTTTTAAAACATAATGCTTTTGAGTTATGGAATACTTGGGCAAATGAGTTTGATCTAGTAAGAAATAGAAGACTAAAAGTATTATATGGCACGGTATATATTCCTAGCTTATATGTATTAGGGAATCTTTTCTATCATAGTAAATTGGTTAAGCTATCTGTGCTCGAATGGAATAGATATCAAGTTCCAATTCCAAAATCTATAGCCAAATCTTTTGAAGATTTTCAAGATATCAATCCAAAAACCTATACAAAGAAACTAGGAGTAGTACATCAATTTAACACTTATTGTGAAGCAAGAAGATGCCATGAATGTTTTGTGCTAAAAAAAGTAATTTTATCTTGATTGAGTTTGTAGGTGTCCCTATCTTTGGAGTCTGTCGATGAATCGAATTATGCCCGGTCGTCTAATGGCAGGACAGCTGGTTTTGGTCCAGTCGGTGGGGGTTCGAATCCTCCCCGGGCAACAATACTCAGAAAGATGATTAAGGATGCGTCTTTTTGTTTTATGTAATCCTGAAATTTTCAGTGCTAGCAAATTATTTTGGACAGTCCTCTCGCAATATTTTCCGGTACCAGTAATCCGGCTTTGGCTCGCGCCATAGCTAAGGAGTACGGCACCACTTTGGGTAAAGTAACCGTCAAGCAATTCTCGGATGGAGAGCTTTATGTCAAATTTCAACAAAGTATTCGAGGTGAGGATATATTCATTGTTCAACCAACTCCTCCTCCTGGTGATAACATCATCGAATTATTATTGATGTTAGATGCGGCAAAAAGAGCTTCTGTAAAAAGAGTTACTGCCGTAATTCCTTATTTCGGGTACGCCCGCCAAGATCGTAAGGATCAACCCAGAGTATCTATTGGATCTAAGCTTATGGCTAACCTTTTGGTTGAAGCTGGAGCGGATCGTGTATTAACAATGGATTTACATGCTGCACAAATTCAGGGTTTCTTTGATATTCCACTCGACCATTTATATGCAAGCCGAGTGTTTATCGACCACTTTACTGAACATCCAATTGATAATCTTGTGGTTGTAGCACCTGATGTAGGCAGCTTAAAAATGGCTCGCTCTTATTCAAAAAAACTGGGAGCTACTTTGGCCTTTATTGATAAGCGTCGCCCAAAGCCGAATGAATCGGAAATCATGAATATTATTGGTGAAGTGGAAGGCAAGAATGTGTTGATAGTTGATGACTTGATTGACACCGCTGGTACGTTAACCAATGCTGCAGCTGCTATGAAAGAGCGCGGTGCATTGAATATTTCTGCGATTTGTTCGCACCCGATACTCTCGGGGCCAGCTTTCCAGCGAATCGATGATTCGCCCATTGATGAATTATTAGTTACAGATACAATACCGCTCCGCCAACCTTCTGATAAAATAAAGGTTTTGAGTGTTGCGAATATTTTTGCTGAAGCAATTCAGCGTATTCATACTAATGATACTATCAGTGCTTTGTTTGATAATTAATGTTTATAAGGTAAACGTAAAAAAATGGCATACCCAGAATTAGTAAAAATTGAAGGAACTCCACGTGAGCTCAGCAAAAAAGCAAATCGTGCATTACGAGAAGAAAAAAGAGTTCCAGCTGTACTTTATGGTCCAGAAATTGAAGAAAATGTTCACTTTTCGGTCGACGAGTTAGAGCTAGAGAAAATACTTAGAAAAGCACATACTAAGCTTCAGGAATTAACTGTAGAAGGTAAAGTGTATAAAACACTTCTTAAAAGAATGGAATACGATCCAGTTACTGATCGTCCTATTCATGCAGATTTTTATGTATTAGCTGATACTCATAAAGTAACACTTAGAGTACCTGTTAAAATTGTAGGAACTTCTCGAGGAGTGATTGAGAATGGTGGTCGTATGTTACAACCAATGAAATTCGTTAGAATTCGTGTACTTCCTCAATACATTGTGTCTCAATTTGAAGTAGATATTACAGAACTAAAAATCGGTGATTCTTTCCATGTTAGTGACTTAACATTGGAAGGTATTATTCCTCTAGATGCTTTAACTAGAACTATTGTTACTATTAGACCTCCAAAAGGCGCTCTTGTAACTGAGCTTGATGAAGAAGAAGCAACTGAAGAAGGTGCTGAAGAAGCAACCGAAGAATCTGAAGAGTCTTCAGAAGATTAAGACGATTATTTAGCAGGGTTCTGTCATGTCCATAATTATTGGATTAGGAAATGTTGGACAAGAATACGACGGAACCCGGCATAATATCGGCTTTGATGTACTTGATGATTTAGCAAACACTCTTTCTATTGATTTTGGAGCTGGAAACGGCCCATTTGTCGTAGCTGAGGGTAGATATAAAGGGCGAAAAATAGTGTTGATTAAACCCACAAACTATATGAATAGAAGTGGGACAGCAGTTAAAAAAGCCTTAGCTAAATACAAAATAGAAAGAAAAGATTGTCTTGTGATTTACGATGACTTAAACCTGCCAATTGGTTCAATACGGATGAAAGGGCAAGGAAGTGATGGTGGTCATAATGGTATAGCAGATATTAATGAGAAGTTGGGAAGTAGAGAATTTCCTAGACTACGAATTGGTATTGGAAATGATTTTAAAAGAGGGCAACAAGTAGATTACGTACTGTCGCCATTTGATGAATCAGAAATGGTTGAAGTACAATCTTCAGTCAAAAAAGCTCACGATGCTGCTCTTGCTTTCGTGAATTTAGGTCTTGAAAGAGCAATGAATTTTTTTAATTAAGTTCCCGGGGTAATCGGGGAATAACGTAAACTAACACAAGCGGAATTATGAACAACATAATCTATTTTTCACTTGCGGCAGGAGTAATTGCTCTTATTTTCACCGCAATAAAATCTTCTTGGGTAACCAAACAAGAAGTAGGTACCGAGAGAATGGGCCGTATTGCAGATAGTATTGCTGCAGGCGCGATGGCATTCCTAAAAGCTGAATACAGAGTTCTAGCAATATTTGTTGCTGTTGTAGCAATCATTTTAGCTTTAAGTGCTGATCCAGTTACATCAAGTTGGATGGTATCTATATCGTTTATTGTTGGTGCAATTTGTTCAGGTCTAGCTGGCTTTATTGGAATGAAAGTTGCAACAAAAGCGAATGTAAGAACTACAAATGCTGCACGTACAAGTTTAGGAAAAGGGCTTGAAGTTGCTTTTGCAGGTGGTTCAGTAATGGGACTTGGAGTAGTAGGTTTAGGAGTTCTTGGCCTTTCAATACTCCTTTTCACTTTTTCTAATATTTTTGGAATTGAAGGTTCTAGTGCAGTAAATAAAGTACTTGCAGTAGTAACTGGTTTTTCATTTGGAGCGTCTTCAATCGCTCTTTTCGCACGCGTTGGTGGTGGTATTTATACCAAAGCAGCGGATGTCGGAGCTGACCTTGTAGGTAAAGTAGAAGCTGGTATTCCAGAAGATCACCCTTTAAACCCTGCAACAATTGCAGATAATGTTGGTGATAATGTTGGTGATGTTGCTGGTATGGGTGCCGATCTTTTTGAATCTTTTGTAGGATCAATTATTGGTACTATGGTTCTTGGAGCTGCTTTCATGACAGTTGATTCTTGGAGCGATAATTTTGAAGGTCTTTCTGCAGTTTTACTTCCGTTAGTACTTGCAGGAACTGGAATCTTTACTTCAATTTTAGGAACTTTTTTAGTAAGAGTAAAAGAAGGTGGTGATCCACAAAAAGCATTAAACTTCGGTGAATTTGCTTCTGCTATTGTTATGCTAGTTGCTTCATTTTTTATTATTCAGTGGATGCTTCCAGCTACATGGACTTTTGATGGAAAGGAATTTACTAGCATGGGTGTTTTCTGGGCTACTATTTTTGGTTTAGCTTCAGGTTTACTGATTGGATTAATTACTGAGCACTATACGGGTACAGGTACTAAGCCAGTTCTCTCTATAGTAAAGCAATCAATCACTGGTTCAGCTACAAATATTATTGCTGGTTTAGGAGTTGGTATGATTTCAACTGCAATTCCAATCCTAATTATTGCAACTGCAATTATTGGAGCATATAGCTTTGCTGGACTTTATGGTATTGCAATTGCTGCTGTTGGTATGCTAGCTAATACTGGTATCCAATTAGCAGTTGATGCTTACGGTCCTGTTTCTGATAACGCAGGTGGTATCGCTGAAATGGCAGACCTTCCACCAGAAGTACGTGAGCGTACTGATAAATTAGATGCTGTTGGAAATACAACTGCTGCTATTGGTAAAGGTTTCGCGATTGGTTCTGCAGCTCTTACCGCATTAGCCCTATTTGCAGCGTTTGTTACTGCTTATAATGCTACTCACGAAGTACAGTTAGAAGGTATTGATGTATTAGTTCCTTCTGTAATGGCAGCTCTCTTTGTAGGTGCTATGCTTCCATTCTTATTCTCAGCTCTATCTATGAATGCTGTAGGTCGTGCTGCAATGGCTATGATCGAAGAAGTACGTCGTCAGTTTAAAGATATTCCTGAATTAAGAGCTGCTCTTGATGTAATGAATAAAAACGGCGAGAAAGAATATGCAGATTGGACAGACGCTGATAAAGCTACTTTTGATGCTGCAGATGGCAAAGCTGAATATGAAAAATGTGTTGAGATATCTACAACCGCTTCTATTCGCGAAATGGTACTACCTGGCCTTCTAGCTGTTATAGTTCCAGTATTGTTTGGCTTTGTTCCAGGTTTCATTAGTGATGATCCAACATTAGGTGCACAAATGCTTGGTGGTCTTCTAGCAGGTGTAACTTCTGCAGGTGTATTGATGGCTTTGTTCCAGTCTAATGCAGGTGGTGCTTGGGATAACGCAAAGAAAATGATTGAAGAAGGTGTTGAGATAGACGGTGTTCAATATGGTAAGGGCTCTGAGCCGCATAAAGCTGCCGTTGTTGGTGATACTGTAGGTGATCCTTTCAAAGATACTTCAGGTCCATCATTAAACATTCTTCTTAAGTTGATGTCGGTTGTAGCACTTGTAATCGCTACTATGATTTAATCATCTTTTGAATTGAATTGAATTTAATCCCGATCTCAAGAAATTGTGATCGGGATTTTTTTATAATATAACCCATAAAGGTAATTAATTAATTACACCTTTTGGGTTAAAAGAAAAAGTAAATTATGCCTCAAACTGATATTCTAAAACTAATATTTCATCATGATCAGCGTCTAGATGATTTAGCACCTTCTGAGGAAGCTACTGATAAAAATCCATTGGCGGCATTTACAAAACCTGATCCAACATATTCTACGTTATATTTCTCAGGAACGGATTTAGAAAATGAGAAATATGGTATCAATGTACTTTCAAACTACGATGATTTTCTAATTGCAATAGAAAACGGATTTGAAGGATTGTCTTTAAATACGAAGAATGGAAAGCATGTTTCATTGAAATTGGCAATTCATGACTTAGAAATGAATGAAGCCATAGTTATTACGAATGATGAAGTCGAATCAAATATCATACATTCATTTACTAGAAAAATTCTTCGAGATGTTCTAGAAAAAGGTTGGATCATTCTATATAAAAGAGAAGCAAAGAATGGATTTGATATTCATTTCTTTAGCAAAGAAAATATATACATCAGATTCTTCTATAATCTTCAAGGAATGTTACCAGAAGCTTTTCGTTTTTTTTCCATCAATGGGAAACGCCTTTCATCTGAGAAAAAATTCTATTTTGAAACTTGGTCTCTTGCTAAACCACCTCATGGGTTTGAGGAAGTATTTCCAGAATCTGTACTCTGAAAAATCAAAAAAAGGGTTCATTTAAAGAATAGAAATCTTTATCTTTATTTAGATCATTTTTAAATAAGAGATTTTCACTGAATGATGCACCCCTTAAATACTAGTAAAGAAGGCGAAGAAATAGTATTTCGCTGTTTCGACTGTAACTGTGATGATGTTTGTCGTTTAAACGAATTAGGGTGCGTCGAAGGCGCAAATGGGAAAATTATTTCTAATCAGAAAAATATTATTCTACAAGTTGGTGAATCTCGTTTGGCAATTGCAGAGAATTTGGCAAAATCTATTCTTGTAAGTCCTATCTAGGATTATGGATATACTACTATCAGACATTCATAATTCACAAAAAGTACAAGTCAAAAATATAACAGGCGTTGATACCACCCGTTTACTTGAAATGGGAATAACTCCTGGTATAACATTAGAAATTATTCGAAGAGCACCACTAGGATTTCCGATGGAAATCAAAATTAGAGGTTATCTACTTTCTTTAAGAGAATCAGAAGCGAAATGTATTATTGTTGAGGATATTTGATGAATAACAATCCTTTAACTATAGCTTTAATTGGAAATCCAAACACTGGCAAGTCTACTATATTTAATGTACTAACAGGGCTTAGGCAAAAGATTGCAAATTACCCTGGTATTACTGTTGAGCGAAAAGTTGGAACCACAATAATAGGTGGTGTTTTGCATAAAGTAATAGATCTCCCAGGAGCATACAGTCTCAATTATAAGAAATTAGATGAGCGTATCGCATATGAAGCTTTGATTGGAAGCTATGAGTATGAAGAAGTTCCTGATTTGGTTCTTGTAGTTGTTGACTCAAGTAATCTCGATCGAAATCTCTATTTAGCAACTCAGATCATGGATTTGAACATCCCAATGATTCTAGTATTAAATATGACTGATGTTGCGGAAGATAGAGGGATCACTATAAACCCTGAAACGATATCCGAAACATTAGGAATTCCTGTTCTAGCTATTTCGGCAAAGAATAAGACTGATGTGGAAATCCTAAAAGATGAAATTCAAAAATTTGAATTAGAAGCACCTCGACCATTGAAATGGGTTCCAGATGAAACACTTTTTGATGCGATGAAACTGGTGATTGATGATTGGATTATACCTCATACCAATATACCTGAGAATGCCAGATATATTGAAGCTCTTAGATTGATAAGCGAAGGAGAATTTATAGGAGCGTTTTACACTTTCGAAGAAGCTGAAAAAGGAAAAAAAATTATTACTAAAGCTAGAGGGATGATTGAGCAGCAGGGTGGAAACCCAATGGCTGTAGAGGTTCTTCGTAGATATAATTTTATTGGAGAATGTACGTCTGAAGCTTCAAAACAGACAAAACAGTTTGAGAAAACATTAACCGATAAAATTGATTCTGTTGTAACACATAAAGTTGCAGGTCCCTTTATTTTTGTGGCTGTTCTTTTATTTATGTTCCAAGCCATTTTTTCTTGGGCAACTCCATTTATGGATATGATTGACCTTCTTTTTGTTGAAGGTGGGGCATGGGTTTCGAATGCACTACCTGAGGGTATGTTAAACGATTTACTTGTTGATGGAGTAATTGCTGGGTTAGGTGGTGTAGTTATATTTCTACCGCAAATCTTATTTCTATTCTTCTTTATTTACATTTTAGAAGGAACTGGATATATGGCTCGTGCGGCCTTTGTAATGGATGGTTTCATGACAAAAGTGGGTTTACATGGAAGATCAGTAGTTCCTCTGATGTCTGGCTTTGCATGTGCTATTCCAGGAATAATGGCTGCAAGAACTATTGAGAATTGGAGAGATCGAATAATTACAATAATGGTTCTTCCATTTATGGCCTGCTCAGCTAGGCTTCCCGTTTATGCATTATTGATAGCCGCATTTATACCACCAACTACAGTTTTAGGTGTGTTTACTCTACAAGGAGTTACGTTCTTTGGGTTATACTTTTTTGGAATATTTATGGCTGTATTAGCTGCAGCTGTGATGAAGAAAATATTCCCAAGTGGACAACAAACTCCATTTATAATGGAATTACCTAGTTATAAAATGCCAAAGTGGTCTGTTGTATTTCAAAATACAGCTGAACGTGGGAAAGTTTTTATTACAGAAGCAGGAAAGATCATTGTAGCAATTTCGATTGTACTTTGGTTTCTCGCGTCATTCCCAAAAGTAGGAAATGTAGAATTTGTATCAGAAGCGAATAGTGAAGAATCTTTTGAATCTTATCAACTTCGACATAGCTATGCAGGGAAGTTTGGTCAAATAATAGAACCTTCTATAGAACCATTAGGGTTTGATTGGAAAATTGGGATTGCACTCTTGACATCTTTTGCAGCAAGAGAGGTAATGGTTGGTACTCTAAATACTATTTATAGTATTGAAGAAGGAGATGAAGTGAATGAAACCCTCAAAGAAAAACTTATTAACGATATAAATCCTGAAACAGGAAAACCAGTCTATTCTATAGCAACTGCAATTTCTCTAATGATTTTCTTTGCATTAGCAATGCAATGTATGAGTACTATTGCAATAGTCAGACGAGAAACCAACTCTTGGAAATGGCCTGTTGCTATGTTTACCTATATGACTGTATTAGCGTATATGTGTTCCTTTATTGCATTTCAGATTGGGAGTAATTGGTAATGGAGCTAGATTTTCAAACTGGGGTAGCGTTTGGAATGCTTGCCATTGTTGTAGTTTATCTAGTTAATAGATATGTAATTAAACCGTTAAAGAGTAAGTCATCAGAGCATGACTGTGGACCTGATTGCAATTGTTAATAAAATAAAAAAGCCTCTATAAAATAGAGGCTTTAATTTTGTTATTAATCTTTTATACCTGGCACTCCACTTGGACCGGTATTTTGCCACCAAAAGGTTCCTAATTCTTTCTTCATTGGGAATACTTGATCTAATGTATTGGCATTATATAATCTTCCATTTTTCATTATATAACTTACCGAATTCGAATTCCTGATATCCTGTAAAGGGTCTCTATCTAGGATAACAAAATCGGCTAACTTTCCAGATTCAATAGTACCTAAATCCCTTTCTAAACCAATGGCTTTAGCTCCATGAATAGTTGCAACTTTTAACGCATCATGCTCACTTAATCCACCACTTTGAATTGCCCATAACTCCCAATGGAATCCAAGACCTTGTAATTGGCCATGACTACCAACACCAGCTACTCCACCTTTTTCAACAATATCTTTCAGAACTTTAGATTGCTCTTCATGAACATATTCTTCTTCCATAAACCAGCCAGCATTTCGTCGTCTGGATCTGGAATCTAGATTCTCATGAGGCATAAAATAATTCAATTTAGGATCATCGTGAGGTCTTTCTAATGCATAGAAATAATTTTCAGTCCATGGACCACCGTAAGCCACTAAAAGTGTTGGTGTATACGCTGTATTTGAATAGGCTACTAAATCTGTCACATCGCTATATAATGGGAATACAGGAAATGAATGTTCGTGACCAGGATATCCATCAATAACTTGAGTAAGGTTTTCTTTAAAATCTAATCCGCCCTCAGTTGTAGGCATGATTTTTTGTTCTCGAGAAGCTTGAATAATCCATTGTCTTTGCTCACGGTTACCAGCTCCATACATCTTTATAGTTTTAGTATTATAATAAGAGCTGTATCTCTTTAAAACATCCTGAGCATGTTCAAGATTCTTGATATTCTCACTACTAAAAACACCAGGTCCAGTCGAATACACTCTTGGTCCTAATAATTCACCCGAATCAACTAAATCGCCATAAGTTAATACATCAGTAGTTGCTGTTTGAGGATCACGTGTTGTAATAACTCCAAAGGCAAGATTTGTCAAATATGACCAAAACTGTCCACGGTGTAGATTTACAGGATGTCGAAAATGAGCATGAGTATCAACAAATCCTGGGATAATTGTTTTACCACTCATATCCATTATTTCAGCTCCGGAAGGAATTGTAAACGAACCTCTTGCCCCAACTTCTTTTATTCTATTATTCTCAACAAGAATATCGGCATTTCGAATGATCTCATCTCCATTCATAGTAATAGCAGTCGCTCCACGAAGTACAATAATACCCTCAGGAGTATCTCGTTTAGCCTTTACTTCAATGCGTTTTTCAAGAGGTTTGTAGCCTTCATCTTTTTTCTTTTCTTCTTTTACTTCCTCTACTTCTTCTTCATCAGAATCTATGGTCTCTTCTTTCTTTTTCTTTTCCATTTCTTTAGCTGAATCTACACTGTCTGTGTATGCTTCAGCATCATCTAGATTGAAACGGATATGAGCATTTCCTATTGACCAATGGATATTATTTGCTTCCCAACCCCAAGCAGGGAATTGAGCACCTATATCAGTTAGTTTTTGTGTTGGAAATGAACTTGAGCCACCAACCCTGATTGTAGGTGCGTCACCGCCAACTTGCGGTACAGTCACCACATAAAGATCATACCCAAGTTGAGCTAAAGCTTGGTCGCCTTCTGGTGCCATTCTTATCCAAGATGCTCTTGGACTAAATGAGGAGCCTGGAGCTGGGCTTCCCTGAACCTTGAGATGTTCTTTTTCATCAGTACCATCCCATCTAATTGATGTAAGACCATTAGAACTGGATAAGAAAATTCTATCATTATTTTTAACAAAATGAGGATTTGATCGACCATTAGTAAAGCTAATAAAATTGTCTGTACCACCATCAGCACTGATCCATACTAAATTTGAAGTACCTCTAAAAGCTGTTCTTTGGGTAGCGTTTCTAAAACCTTCAGAGTCGCCATTCACTAGAACAATTCTTTTACTATCATTACTCCAGGCTGGATGCTGATAAACTCCGTTATCTTTATTTAGTTGTTTTAATCCTTTGCCATTTGGTTTTACCTTATACACTTTTCCACCATCAGGTTGCCAAGTAACAAATGCAATCCAATTGCCATCAGGCGACCAAACTGGTTGAGCTTGGGTTTCGTCAAGTGTTATCAGTTTCTTTGGTGTGCCGTTTGGAAATTCCATTGTATAAATTTCATTCAAAGCAGTAAACGCAATCATCTTTCCATCTGGAGAAGGAACTGCGTCTCTAATTTGAGTGATAATAAACTCATCGCTATCTGAAATTGGATATTCAAAATCCAATTCAGGACCAAGTTCAATCTTACTATTTACGCTGAAAGGAATTTCAATTGATTCACCACCTTCTGTAGGGATTTTCCAAATCTTTCCCCCGTAAGATGTAACAACATATTTGTCATCAGGAGTAAAAGACATCCCAGGCAATACATCTCTTGATGCTCGGGATTCTTGATCATCATGTTGAACAGGATAAGCTAACCATCGCTCACTACCAGTTTCTAAATCTCGTATTACAAGTCCAGTATGTTCATCATGACGGGTACCATATACTAGCCATTTCCCATTATTTGAAGGAGTAGCTCTAAATGAAGATCCATATCTAGAAACTTGTGTTGCCATTTCTCCAGTTTCGCGATCGTAAGTAACGATACGGTATTGAGGAAGTGACGCGTTATATTGCCACGAACCTGTTCTTCTTGAAAACCATATATATCTGCCATCGGGGCTAAACGCTCCTTCTGTCATTCTCATATTTCCTGGTTCTCTAACTAAAGCAGTACCAGAACCACCATCTATATGATACATCCAAATTTTATGATTACCAGGTGAATCTTTTGAAGCTATTATATACTTACCATCTGGAGCCCATTCTGGAGATTGGTATTCATTACTTTTACCACTAGTAATTTGCTTCAATTCCATTTCATCTGTAGAAAGATCAATAGTCCAAACTCCTTCACCTCCAGACGCATCAGATATAAAGACAACTTTTTCACCATTAGGGCTAAATCTTGGTTGACTATCAAACTGCATACCTTTTGTAATTTGAGTTGCTTCACCACCTGTTATTGGCATGGTGTACAAATCACCTAAGAAATCAAAAACAATAGTTTTACCGTCTGGGCTTACATCTAGTGCAATCCAAGAACCTTCGTTTAAGTTAAAAGAGAATTCTCTACCTGATTCTAAAGGTAAATCTCCATTGCTGATCTTTTCAGTAGTAGAATCAGATACAGCAGGTTCATCTTGAGCAATGGCAAGATGTGAAAATACTAAGCCACATATTAAAAAAGTAAATGTGAGTAAAGCTAGTTTTGATAGTTTTTTTATAATCATAATACCGTAGTTAATAGAAATGAGCTTGAAGCTAAAAAAAATAAGTCATCACCCCAATCGTTTTACATCAATAAACATACCATAATTTAAAATGGAATAGATTCTTATCCGAAATTTTAAGTGGTAAGTGTTATCTTCATGAAAACTTTTTTTAAATGACTTACATAGAAAAATTACAACAAGCTGTAAAAGATTCTCAATCAACGCTATGTGTTGGTCTAGATCCAAACATTGAATTACTGCCTGAAGCTGTAAAAGCCAAATTTGATACCCCTGAAGAGCAGATAGTTTTTTTCTGTAAAATGGTTATTGATTACACTTACGAACATTGTGCAGCTTATAAACCTAATTTAGCTTTTTTTGAGTCTCTTGGTGCTGTCGGCTTAGCTGTTTTTCAGGAAGTTATAGCTCATATCCCAAAGGGCAGGATTGTTATAGCAGATGCGAAAAGAGGGGATATTAGTTCAACAGCAGAACATTACAAAAAAGCATTTTTTGATAAATTTGAAGTTGATGCAATTACGTTAAATCCTTTGATGGGTTTTGAAACTTTAAATGCATTTTCTGCTGATGAGAGTAAAGGAATCTATGTACTTACTTTAACTTCAAATCCGGGTGCCTCAGATTTTTTGAAAAAGCCATTTGAAGGATTTGATAGTATGGCTGAGTATATAGCTCACGAATTATTTGAATACTCTGTGAAAGTAGAAGCACATTTAGGAATGGTAATAGGTGCTACTCAAGCAGAAGAAGCAAAAGCCGTAATAAACCATCATGGAAATGGTAGTTTATTAATTCCAGGAATTGGAGCTCAAGGTGGGTCAATAGATGAATTGGCAGCATCTTTATCGGATCATGAAGGTATTCCATTAATAAACTCAAGTCGTGGAATTATATATGCAGGCTCTGACCAAGAAAACTGGATCGATCATGTTTCAAAAAGTTCAAAATCTATGAAAGAAAGCATATCTAAAATTACAGAACAATATGTTTAATCTTCCTGAAGTAATTGTATATACAGATGGTGCATGCTCAGGTAACCCAGGTCCAGGTGGATGGGGAGCTATTCTAATTCATGGAAAAAAAGAGAAAGAACTTTCTGGAGGAGAAGCTCATACAACCAATAATCGTATGGAGATGATGGCTGTAATCGAAGCTCTCAAAGCGATGAAAAAACCATGTCATGTTAAAATTCATAGTGATAGCGCTTTAATAATAAATGCTATGACTAAAGGTTGGATTGAAAACTGGCAAAAAAAAGGATGGCGTAAAGCAGACAAAAAACCGGTCGAAAACAAGGATCTGTGGGAAGCAATGCTCTTAGCCATGAATACTCATAAAGTGAGTTGGATTAAAGTAAAAGGACACTCAGGGCTAGAGTTAAACGAACGTGTTGACCAGCTGGCTGTAGCAGAAAGTAAAAAGTTTTAGAAGTCATTTAGAAGGATTAGATTAACAGAGAGAAAGTTAATTCTTTAACTATACGAAATTAGACTCTGTTTTAGAATAAGTGAATGCAGATCCACTTTAATAAAATAATTGTAAAAATGAGTTGAGAGAGCAACAAAGCATAGCACTTTTCGTAGATCTCAAAATTCGATTAATAATTTAGATTAAAGGTTAAAGATTCTAATTAGTGTTTAAAAGAAACTCATACATAATAATCGCTTTAGGAATAATTGGGGCATTAATTTTTGGTTTTTTGAGACCACAAATTGACATAAATGCTAAAGGGTCGATTCAGAAAAGTAGTTCAGAAGTTGCTGATTTCATTCAGAACCTTGCACCTAGTCTTGGATTCTCAACCGATAGTCTTGCTATAGCATCTATGTTTGAACAGCATTCTGATTACCTGAAGATGCTTAAAGATACTTTATCGGGTGATATTACACCTTCTGTCATGAACGCGCAGGATGTTCATTTACAAAGCTGGGCTAGTATTCTGGCAAGCCCATCGAGTCTTGAAGAACCTATTATAAACATAAATACTGCATTTCAAGCAGTTGGTAAGTTAGCTATTAGAACTTCTAATTTAGGAAATGTAATTCGTGTCAGTACAAATCCTGAAGAAAGTAATCCGACTTTCATACAAGGAGATTCTATTGAAGCTGTAGCTCAAAAAATAGTTGGTGATATATTCAATTACCCACTTGAAAATTACACTCTTCTTGGATTAGGTATTGAAGATTCTCTATTCTATTCATCAGAAACGCAAGGTCAACTGCAACAACAATCTATTCAAAATGGTGATGATTCTCCGATAATAAATATCGAGTGGAAAAGAAATCCTGACGTTATAAATGGTCCTGAGTTTTTATCTATTTCT
Source organism: Balneolaceae bacterium (assembly GCA_965212165.1). Classification (GTDB taxonomy): domain Bacteria; phylum Bacteroidota; class Rhodothermia; order Balneolales; family Balneolaceae; genus RHLJ01. Next base: position 1,571,297 of record OZ243096.1, read on the forward strand.
TTAGAACCAATTGTTAAGGAATTTGAAACAGTAAATGGTTTTAGTACAAAATTTGGATATAAAATTGATTCATTTATAGCTAGAAATGAATTGGAACCCATCAACCTAAATGTAAACTTCTTTGAAGACTTTCCTCTTTTTACTTATGTGGTTGTAGTTTTAGCAATCTTATTAGCCATTTTTGTAATTGCTGTTGGTATAAGAAATATTTTTAAAGGAAAGGTCGAATGGCGCCGTTCATTAGTAATGTTCATATTAATAACCGCTACTTATTTTGGTTGGAGAATGATTTTTTATGTTGATGTATTTGGTGAGTTATTAAATGGAGGAGGACTGTTTAATATTATCTTAAATAATCTACTAGTCGGACTTCTTATAGGATTATATGCGGCCATGGCATATATCAGTTGGGAAGCATTTGCAAGAAACCAAAAAAACGGTGAGCTCGAATTAGTGGATGCTTTTTGGCAGCGAAGATTTTTTGTAAGAGAAACTGGAGCCTCTTTAATACATGGATTTTTTATTGGAGGCCTCCTACTTGGACTTTTTGCACTAGGTATATATTTCAGTGATACTTTTTATATGCAAAATGATAGCCAATTCGGGTTTACTGAAGGAAGCATAAGTTTAAAAATGCTTACGATTAACATGACTGCCTGGAGCACAGTTTGGCTAATTGGGTTTGGTCAAGTTGGTTTTGTATATGGATTTTTTAAGCATTGGATTAAAAATAAACACCTTTCACTCTTAGTAATTGTTTTATTTACTGCCCTTTTAATTACTTCACTTGGAAGACTAGTTGCTACTCCACTAGATTTATGGGGCGATTTAGTGATCTTTAGCGTACTAGCCGCAGTTTTAGTACTTATTTATCATAATTATGGAATTGTTACAGTAAACACCTCATGGTGGGTATTTGTTTGTGTGATTTTAGTTATGCCTTATATAGGCTCAGAGAGTGTTGAAATGGCATCTGCATGGTGGGTGCAAGGTTTTTTGGTTGCTGGAGTACCAATATTTGGGTTCATTTCATACAAATATGGAATACCAGTTTCTGATGTAGGTGATTATATACCTGAGTATCAGGAACGAATGGCTCAACATCTTAGAGTTGAAAAAGAAATCGAGATTGCTCGAGAAAGCCAATACAAATTAATGCCAGTACAACCACCAGTAGGTGAAGGGTTTGACGTATTTGGCTTCTTCCTACCATCATTTGAAGTAGGTGGTGATTACTTTGATTATGTACTTTCAAAAAATAAAGATGACAGCCCAAAAGCACTAACAATGGTAGTTGTTGATGTATCTGGAAAAGCGATGCGTGCAGCGATGCCGGCAATTTTTACTAGTGGACTATTACTTGCTAGAATGAAAGAGGATAAACCTGCAGAAATTTTGACTAATGTAAATGAGCCTATTTTCAATAGAACTGATAAACGTACATTTATCACATGCGCAATGGCTAGATACGATCTTCAGTCAAAAATTATTTCAGTTGTAAATGCGGGGCATTGTAAACCAGTGCTAAAGAGAAATGGTGTCGCCGATTTTATTCAAACTCCAGATCCACGATTACCATTAGGTGTAAAAGTAGATACCGAATACCATGCTCAAGAGTTTAAACTAAAAAAGGGTGATATTTTCCTACTTTATTCTGATGGACTACCTGAAGCAGATAATGAGAAGGGAGAGCGCTTTGGATTTGAAGAAGTTCCACGCCTATTGGAACGTATTGACACGGATAATCTTTCTTCTAGTGAGATAGCTCAAGAAATTAAGCGAACTGTTCAAAAATTTAGTAACTACCAGCTCGCAGATGATACAACTGTTATTTGTCTGAAAGTTTAAATCACTTCTGACAGTTTAACATCATTACACTTTTTGGCGTAATGTTTGGAGATACAATAACAGTTTAAATTAGACAAAATAAAATAACAGATAATTATGGCTCAAGATCCAAATTTTGAATTCAATCTGCCCCCGCAGTTTGAACAAATAACAAAAAATATTAGGTGGGTAATTGTCGGTTTTCTGGCAATTATGGCTGTATTCTCCTCCTTTTTCACAGTCGAGACTGAAGAAGTTGGAGTAGTAATGCGCTTTGGAAAATATGTTGACGAAGCGAAACCAGGTCTTAATTTTAAGATTCCGTTTATAGATCAGGTAAAATATGTTCCAGTACAACGTCAGCTTAAGCAAGAGTTTGGATACCGAACTACTTCAGCTGGAGTGAATTCATCATACCGAAAAGCAGGATATGGTGGGGAATCACTTATGCTAACTGGAGATCTCAATTTAGCAGATGTAGAATGGGTAGTGCAGTTCAGAATTGATAACCCATATAATTATCTGTTTAAAGTTCGTAATGCTGACGAAACTCTAAGAGATATTTCTGAAGCAGCAATGCGACAAATTGTTGGTGACAGAACAGTAAACGAAGTACTTACTGTTGGTAGAGCTGAAGTAGCTAGCGAAGCTGAATTAATAATTCAATCTATTGTGGATGAATATGAATTAGGGATTAAGATTGAACAAATGGTATTGCAAGATGCTAATCCACCAGATCCAGTAAAACCTTCTTTTAACGGTGTGAACGAAGCCGAACAACAAAGAGAAACACTTATCAACCAAGCAAGAGCCGATTATAACCGCGTTATTCCTCGTGCAGCTGGTGAAGCCGAGCAAACTATTCAACAATCTGAAGGTTATGCACTAAGCCGTGTAAATACTGCACAAGGTGAAGTTTCTAAATTCAATGATTTGTATGCTGAGTATATCAAAGCTCCTGAGGTAACTAAAACTCGTATTTTCTTAGAAACTATGGAAGAAATTCTGCCAAAAATGGGACAGAAGATTATTACTGACGAAAAAGGTAATAGTGTAATCCCTCTACTGCAGCTGCAAATGAGCGGTGCAAAAACAACAACTAATTCTAATAATTAAGAGGTAAACTGATGAAAGATATTAAAGGATTAGGATTAATCGTTGTTGCAGCAATTATTGGACTTGTACTTTTCAATGCCACATTTATTGTAGATGAACAAGAGCAAGTAATAATTACCCAGTTTGGTGAACCAAAAGGTGAGGCAATCAATACGCCTGGCTTAAAATTTAAAATTCCATTTCTTCAAGAAGCGAATTACTTTGAAAAACGATATTTGGAATGGGACGGTGACCCAAATCAAGTTCCAACTAAAGACAAAGTATTTATATTTGTTGATACCTACGCTAGATGGCAAATAACTGATCCGCTTAAATATTTCGAGCGATTAGGGAATGAACGTGGAGCGCAGTCAAGATTAGATGATATACTTGATGGTGAAACAAGAAATGCCGTTGCATCTCATGATTTGGTTGAACTTATTCGTTCATCCAATAGAGTAGCTGAAACCGAAGGTGTTATCGCCGATATTGTGAATGATTCTTTAGAGAATATTCAGATTGGACGTGACTTAATCCAAGAACAGATTCAAGAATTAGCAAATAAAAGAGCAGAAGATCTTGGTATCGCTATATTGGATTTTCGATTTAAGCGCATAAACTATGCAGAAGAAGTTAGGCGTACCGTATACGATCGTATGATTTCTGAAAGAAACCGAATCGCTGACAAGTTCAGGTCAGAAGGTCAGGGTGAATCCTCACGAATTAATGGTGAGAAAGAACGTGAACTATTAAGAATTCAATCGGAAGCATTTAGAAGTGCAGAAACAATTAGAGGTAAAGCAGATGCAGAAGCTGCATCGATTTATAATGCTGCTTACAATAAATCTGCTGCAGCTAGAGAATTATATTCTTTTGTAAAGAGTATGGAAGCTTATGGTAAAACTATCGATAAAGAAACTTCACTAATTATTTCAACAGATAGTGAGTTTTATCAATATCTGAATTCAATAAATAGGTAATTCTATATATTTGGATTTCAAATAATATAAAGCACAGGTTAATAGCCTGTGCTTTTTTTATGTTTAGAATTTTGCGCCGTGCCCAATATTTTTATCTTAGATAAAACAAGGTTATGGTTTGAAATTAAAATATTTATTCCCCTCATATAATGAAAAGGTAGATATTGAATACAAGTTATTCGATATAACCTTATTTCTTACCGTAATAGTTTTCTTAATCTGGTGGATAATCGCACTGATAGCAGATTACAATATTAAAATACAGGCTACTTATTTTGTCTGTTTTGTTTTGTATTCAGGTATCTATATTGCTTTTAAGAAAAAAGTTTCGTTTAACATAATTGCTACTATTTATTATGCATCGGCAATTATTGTAATAACATATTCTTGGTTGCCTGCAGGCGGGATATCTGGTGTAATCATGTTAATGATGATTCTGATTTATATGTCTGGTTTGCTAATCCTACCAAATAAAGGCTTTTTAATATTTATTGGGATGAGCTTAATAGTGTTGATTTTTTATATAGTATTAGAAAACCAAAACCCAAATTTTGCCTTACCATATGCAACTGATTATGATCGAGTTAGAGACTTTTCCATAGCCGGTTTAATAACCTTAACTACGCTAGGTTACTCTCTATATGTATTTAAAAAAGCTTATTCCCAAGATCGAATTCAACTCAAGGAGACAATTTCAGAACTTGAGAAAGAAAAAGAGAAAGCTCAATCAGCTGATAAAGCAAAATCTGATTTTTTAGCTACAATAAGTCATGAAATGCGAACTCCATTAAACGGAATAGTAGGAATATCTGAATTATTAAAGGAGACGAAACTAGATGCAGATCAGGATGCTTTACTTTCTAATTTAAGCTATAGTAGTGAGCATTTAAGGGGGTTAATTAGTGACATTCTGGATGTTACTTTAATCGAAAGCGGGAGGCTAATTATTCAAGAGAACGAGATTGAAATTGAAAGTGATATTAAAAAATTAATCGAAATTGTTAAGCCAAGACTAGAGAAAAAGAAAGGTAATGTACAGCTTATTATTGAACATGATTCAACAATACCAGTGAAAGTAAATGGAGACTCACTAAGGCTACGTCAGGTTCTTCTTAATCTTATCAATAACGCAATTAAATTTACAGAAAAAGGCTCAGTTATAGTTAAATCCCAACTCATAAAATCAGAAACTGAAGAAATACGCATTCGCTTTACTATTAGTGATACAGGTATAGGGATTTCAGAGAAGGGTAAAAAACAATTATTTAATAAATTTTTTAAAGGATCTTCAGATTCAAATATTGAAGGAACTGGATTAGGACTTTCAATTTCAAAAAACTTAGTAACTTTAATGGGAGGTATAATTGGTTATGACTCTGAGGAAGGAATTGGTTCATCTTTTTATTTCGAAATTCCCTTTACGCCATTCCATCTAAATGAAGCTCCTGAAATAAAGAATCTACTTAAAGAAAAGCGACTTGAAGATATTAAAATACTCATAGCTGAAGATGTAAAAATTAATCAGATTGTGATCAAAAAATTAATTGAGAGCATAGGGCTGAAGAATATAGAACTTGCTGATAATGGTGAAATAGCTGTCCGGATGGCTACAGCTGATTGGTATGATGTAATACTTATGGATATTCAGATGCCATTAATTGACGGTTTGGAAGCATCAAAATTGATAACAAAAAATTATGCTGGAAACAAGAAACCTATAATTATCGCTGTAACCGCAAATGCAATGGTTTCAGATCAGAAAAAATATCAAAGAGCTGGTATTGATGGATATTTAAGTAAACCAATTACAAAAGATTCTCTAAAAGAGGTTTTAAGTAAGTTTATTTAGTACTTAAGATAGGTATCAGTAAGTATTGAATGTTCAAGCATAAAAAAAGCCCCATTAAAAGAATGGAGCTTTTTCATAATTATAAAGCTAAGCTACGGCTACAGATTCATTGAAAGATTCAAATTTCATGTCGAGGAGTTCACTCAAGATATCTTTTGCACCAGTAGTATCGATCTGAGCTCCTAGCTTTATCAAAATGCTATATAGTCCAGTATGAACTCTACTTGTATACAAAAAGTGCTTGGAACCACGTAGTTCATTTGATAACGGAGCTTCTTTGGTAAAATGCCTTATTTCTTCGTCAAACTTTGGATCACTGAAGTCGAAAGTGTCATATTTATACGGCTTCGAAAACATGATTCCATAATTTCGTGCAAAGTTATAATACTCTTCTTCTCTATCCTGTGTTTTTGACTCAGGATTAATCACGTCTAGTTTTATGTATAGATTACGAATCGCTTCTTGATCGTTGGCTAGGTGAGTAGGAAGGAGCTTTAAGTAATTTGTAAAGAACTCATCTGGGAATAGTTTTACACATCCGAAATCAATTACACCAAGTTGACCATCATAAGTAAATAAGAAATTACCAGGATGAGTATCAGCATGAACATAACCTCCAACACGAATCTCCTCATGGAAAAAGTTCCAAATCAATTGCCCAAAATGATTACGCTCTTCCTGGCTTGGGTTTTCTTTTAGAAACTCTCCGAGATGACGTCCTTCTACAAAGCTCATACATAATACTCGCTCAGTAGAATATTCCTGAATCCATTCTGGAATAATGATTTCATCACTACCAAAGCGTTTTTGAAACTGATCGATTTGTGAACCTTCATGCTTATAGTCTGTCTCCTCCATCAATGTGGTTCGAATCTCATTGAAATATGGGTCAATATCTTGCCCTTTTTTGATAATTCGTTTAGCTAGAGTTCTGGCAACCGTCATATCGGAGTTAATGGTCTCGCGAACATTCGGATATTGAATTTTAACGGCTACCTTTTTTCCATTTTTTAATTCTGCCCTATGTACTTGACCGATTGATGCAGCTGCAAATGCTTCAGTATCAAACTTAGCAAATAGTTTTTCTGGGTAATCACCTAATTCTCTTTTAATTATTGTTCGAACCAATGCCTTGTTAATAGGTGGAACAGAGTACTGAGCTTGACTCATAACTTCAGCGAATTCCTCAGGAAGAAAACCCTGATCCATACTCATTCCTTGAGCAATTTTTAAAGCAGTTCCACGAAGTTTGCTAAATTCTTTAAATACTTCTTTGGCATTATTAGTATGAAAATCTTTATCGCTTCCGTTATCAGCACCAACTTTTTTCTTTATGTAACGCTGAGCATAATTAGTGCCAACTTTAATTCCAGTTTTTGCAATAATTTTACCACGCTCAAATTTAGACGATGGGAAATCACTCATCTTGTTTTTCCTTTTTATCATTGAATAAGTCTGTAATGCAGTCACCTACAAAAGGAATATCTATTCCTATCCCAACAGAACTAAATAAATATTTAACTAAATCGAAGCTTTTGTCTACCGTTTTATTGTAGACAGCTTCTTGCAGGAGGGATGTTAATTTATCAGAGAGTGCAAGGGTACGCTCCTTATCTTGAGATTCGTCGTTAAGCCATGATCTAATAAGGAACAGATATTGACTTGCGAGAATTTTATAAAAATAGTCTTTCATAAAGAATCCAGCACTAACAGCAATTTCTCCATCTGAAGTAAGAAAATCTTTGAATAAGGCTGTAACCTCTTTATGGAATTCTGAAGAATACCCTTTACTTAAGATGTGTTTATTGAAAGTGTCATCAACAAATGAAGGACTCTCGTTCATCATATCAAAAAGCGTGTAAATAAAATTTGAAAACTTTTCACTTAATGAATAATCCTCAAATCCTTCAATTTCTTCAGTCATTGCCCAATATTGATAGACCAATGCTGGATAGTAAAATGATAGAATAGATTTTTTGTTAGGGAAAAAAGAATAAATCTCAGATGCAGTAAGCTTGGTTGCTTGTACAAGATCTGGGATGGAAACCTTTCCTTTTTTCTGATAAAGCTCAATGGCTTTCCAGGTTATTTCAATTTTTGTATTTATTTTTTCTGCAGTCATAGAATGAATCGTTTTGAAATTAAACAAACGCTAAACGTAAACAGTTCGTTCTTCAATCATAAATAAAGTACTTTTGTTTCCTGATTTTATTTATCTGAAAATTTAAACAAGACTATTTTGGTATGGATCATAAACGGGATGCACTATTTCTTTCATTAACAGCCATTTTTCTTACTTCATTGGTGTTAGGTAATGTAATAGGTACAACTAAATTCGTTACTATTTTTAGTATCGATCTTCCTAATTGGTTAGAAGCAATTACACCTAAGTTGGTCAGGGATGGAAATCATTACACAATGAGTGTTCCAGCTGGGGTTGTAGCTTATCCTTTTACTTTTCTTGCAACAGATCTTATATCCGAGTTATTTGGTAGAAAGAAAGCTCAGCTTGTTGTTTGGATTGGCTTTGCAATGAATTTCTTCATGCTTTTCTTAATGACAGTCAACCATTGGCTACCAAACACTGCAGGTGTAAGTGGCGGTCTTCCATTATTTGAGGGAGTATACGAGTTCATGGTTGGTAACGTAATAGCAAGTATGATAGCCTATCTGGTTGCTCAAAGCGTAGATGTTCGTATATATCATTTTTGGAAGAAAAAAACTAAAGGGAAGCATTTATGGTTGCGAAATAATGGTTCGACGATGTTTAGTCAACTAGTAGATTCCACTGCTATAATATCGATTTTATATTTTGCTAATAATTTAGGAGATAATATTAATACCATTGGGGCAGTAATTATTCTCATAATCAATTCTTATTTATTTAAGTTCTTTTTTGCTCTATTTGATACTCCTTTGATGTACTTGGGAGTAAAGTTATTTTCATCGTATAATGAAGATGTGGAGTTAAACTCAGATGAATATGGAGTTAGATAAATTGGCTTTCAAATAAAGAAAAAAAAGACGAAGTTTTTTGAAATAAAATTTGCCTTCTACCCCTGCTTTGCCGTACCTTTATAATCCTTTCGAGGAAATATAAGTGCTGGTTAAAAACACGAAGTTTTGATCAGCTTTTTTTATCTCTGAAGGTTTTGTTCTATGACATATTGAGAAGCAATATACAGATTGTTTGTGCGAGCGATAGCTCGTAATTCTTTTGAATGAGAGTGAGCGTAGGATCTGCTCAAAAAGTTATATTTAATATTACAATGGAGAGTTTGATCCTGGCTCAGGACGAACGCTGGCGGCGGGCTTAACACATGCAAGTCGAAGGAGAAGGTAAAAGCTTGCTTTTACTGGAGACTGGCGGACGGGTGAGTAACGCGTAGATAACCTGCCTTTGCCTGGGGGATAACACTGCGAAAGTGGTGCTAATACCGCATAATGCAGCGGGACCGCATGGTCATAGTTGTTAAAGGAGAAATCCGGGTAAAGATGGGTCTGCGTACTATTAGCTAGTTGGTAAGGTAACGGCTTACCAAGGCGATGATAGTTAGGGGGTCTGAGAGGATGATCCCCCACACTGGAACTGAGACACGGTCCAGACTCCTACGGGAGGCAGCAGTGAGGAATCTTGCGCAATGGGCGAAAGCCTGACGCAGCCACGCCGCGTGCCGGAAGACGGCCCTATGGGTTGTAAACGGCTTTTGCCAGGGAAGAAAGCCTGGGGTTCGCCCTAGATTGACGGTACCTGGTGAATAAGCACCGGCTAACTCCGTGCCAGCAGCCGCGGTAATACGGAGGGTGCAAGCGTTGTCCGGAATCATTGGGTGTAAAGGGTGCGTAGGCGGACTACTAAGTCTGGGGTGAAATCTTGCCGCTTAACGGTAAAATGGCCTTGGATACTGGTAGTCTTGAGTATAGAAGAGGTAAGTGGAATTCGTAGTGTAGCGGTGAAATGCATAGATATTACGAAGAACATCAGTGGCGAAGGCGGCTTACTGGTCTATAACTGACGCTGAGGCACGAAAGCGTGGGGAGCGAACAGGATTAGATACCCTGGTAGTCCACGCCGTAAACGATGCATACTAGGTGTTGGCTTTTCGGAGCCAGTGCTGCAGTTAACGCATTAAGTATGCCACCTGGGGAGTACGTCGGCAACGATGAAACTCAAAGGAATTGACGGGGGCCCGCACAAGCGGTGGAGCATGTGGCTTAATTCGATGCAACGCGAGGAACCTTACCTGGGCTAAATTCACAGTGCTATCTCTGGAAACAGGGAGTCCCTTCGGGGCGCTATGGAAGGTGCTGCATGGCTGTCGTCAGCTCGTGCCGTGAGGTGTTGGGTTAAGTCCCGCAACGAGCGCAACCCCTGTGGTTAGTTACCAGCACGTAATGGTGGGGACTCTAGCCAGACTGCCTACGCAAGTAGTGAGGAAGGTGGGGACGACGTCAAGTCATCATGGCCCTTACGTCCAGGGCTGCACACGTGCTACAATGGTTGGTACAATGGGTCGCCACCCAGCGATGGGGCGCAAATCTATAAAACCAATCTCAGTTCGGATCGGAGTCTGCAACTCGACTCCGTGAAGTTGGAATCGCTAGTAATCGCGTATCAGCAATGACGCGGTGAATACGTTCCCGGGCCTTGTACACACCGCCCGTCAAGCGATGGAAGTCAGGAGTACCTAATGTCGGTGCGCTAACCTTCGGGAAGCAGCTGCCTAGGGTAAGCCTGGTAACTGGCGCTAAGTCGTAACAAGGTAGCCGTACCGGAAGGTGCGGCTGGATCACCTCCTTTCAAGGAGAGCGGATTACTTTGGTAATCGACGATTTTACGCAGCTCGTATCAAACAATCTGTTTATTGCTTCTTTGTATAATAGCGGGCAGGAGCTCGCCGTAAGGCGGTCAAACTGCCTGTGCGAATGCCCAAAAAGGGGCTTGTAGCTCAGGTGGTTAGAGCGCACGCCTGATAAGCGTGAGGTCGGAGGTTCAAGTCCTCCCAAGCCCACAAGCGTTTTGGGGCTATAGCTCAGCTGGCTAGAGCACTGCCTTTGCAAGGCAGGGGTCCAGGGTTCGAATCCCTGTAGCTCCACAGAAATTGATAACAAATTGAAGTATTGAAGCGATGAGAACTGAGAGGAAGTAATTCCCGAGCTCATCCAAGAAATTCCGGAGTAATCCGGTTGGTGAGGTTGTCACTGGTAGCGTGCTTCGTAAGAAGTGGTTATCCAAGGTCAACACACCGCTTGCCCGTGCAACGGGCAGTTCTTTGACATGGTGAAGAAGTAACAATGTAAAATTAAGGTCTAATACTGCAAAGTATTAAACATAGTGTTACATATAGACGCAAGTTTATGTGTAATGCGCCAAGGTAGCCAGGTGTGGTTCGTCCCCGCCTGGCCCACAATAGAACCAAAAAGCTAGGTAAGTGCGGCCCAACGCGGGTCGTGCAAGCCATATAAAAGAAGCGAGTAAGGGCACACGGTGGATGCCTAGGCATGTAGAGGCGATGAAGGACGTGTAAAGCTGCGATAAGCTACGGGGAGCTGCATAAGAGCTGTGATCCGTAGATTTCCGAATGGGGCAACCCATCCCGCTTGCGGGATATCCTTTCGAGGAGGCATACCCGGGGAACTGAAACATCTAAGTACCCGGAGGAAGAGAAAACAATAGTGATTCCCTAAGTAGTGGCGAGCGAACGGGGAACAGCCCAAACCATGCTCTACGGGGCGTGGGGTAGTAGGACCTGCATAATTTACGAGCATTTAAATCGAAGCTGCCTGGAAAGCAGCGCCACAGAAGGTGAAAGCCCTGTAGGTGTACGATGCTTGTAATGGCGGGTATCCTGAGTAGCGCGAGGCCGGTGAAACCTTGCGTGAATCTGCCGGCACCATCCGGTAAGGCTAAATACATCTACATGACCGATAGTGAACTAGTACCGTGAGGGAAAGGTGAAAAGAACGCCGAGAAGGCGAGTGAAATAGTACCTGAAACCGTGTGCTTACAAGCGGTCGGAGCTGCATTTATGCAGTGACGGCGTGCCTTTTGTATAATGAGCCTACGAGTTACTCCTGTTGTGCGAGGTTAAGCCCCTGAGGGGTGGAGCCGCAGCGAAAGCGAGTCTGAATAGGGCGTTCAGTACAGCGGGGTAGACGCGAAACCAAGTGATCTATCCATGGCCAGGATGAAGCGGTGGTAAGACACCGTGGAGGTCCGAACCCGTTGACGTTGAAAAGTCTTGGGATGAGCTGTGGATAGGGGTGAAAGGCCAATCAAACTTGGAGATAGCTCGTACTCCCCGAAATATATTTAGGTATAGCGTCTGGTTTTGTCTGTCCGGAGGTAGAGCACTGATTAGGCTAGGGCCCTTCACCGGGTACCAACCCTAGACAAACTCCGAATGCCGGCACAGAGCCACCAGGCAGTCAGTGGCAGGGTGATAACGTCCTGTCGCGAGAGGGAAACAACCCAGACCACCAGCTAAGGCCCCTAAATAACAGCTAAGTTGATCAAAGAAAGTTGAGTTGCTCAGACAACTAGGAGGTTGGCTTAGAAGCAGCCATTCCTTTAAAGAGTGCGTAATAGCTCACTAGTCAAGCGACTCGGCGTCGATAATAAGCGGGCATAAGCTGTTTGCCGAAGCTGTGGGAATGAATAATTCGGTAGGGGAGCATTCCAGTTGCATCGAAGGTGTCCTGTGAGGGATGTTGGAGCGGCTGGAAGCGAAACTGTAGGCATGAGTAACGATAAGAAGGGTGAAAAACCCTTCCACCGTAAACCCAAGGGTTCCTGATCAACGCTAATCGGATCAGGGTTAGTCGAGTCCTAAGGTGTACCCGGTGTTGCCGGGGAAGCTGATGGTAAAGCGGTTAAATATTCCGCTACCTCGATGGACGTTAGGCTAAGGCGTGACGCAGAAGTGAAACTCCCGCGTGCTGACGAATGCACGTTAAAGGGCGTAGGCCGGAAAGTAGGCAAATCCGCTTTCCGTTAAGGCTGAACCCCGACAGTACCCGGATTCTCACGATGAAGGGATAGTGGAGGTAATCATGCTGCCAAGAAAAGCGTCGTAGTTTGTCCAACGAGCTCGTACCCCAAACCGACACAGGTGGGTGAGGAGAGTATCCTAAGGTGCTCGAGTAATTCATGGCTAAGGAACTAGGCAAATTGGATCCGTAACTTCGGGAGAAGGATCCCCTGACTCTGTCAGGGCGCAGTGAAAAGGCCCAAGCGACTGTTTACCAAAAACACATGTCTCTGCTAAGCCGCAAGGCGATGTATAGGGACTGACACCTGCCCGGTGCTGGAAGGTTAAGGAAGGGGGTTAGACTTCGGTCAAAGCTCTTAACTGAAGCCCCAGTAAACGGCGGCCGTAACTATAACGGTCCTAAGGTAGCGAAATTCCTTGTCGGGTAAGTTCCGACCTGCACGAATGGTGTAACGACTTGGGCACTGTCTCGGCCATGAGCTCGGTGAAATTGTGGTATCGGTGATGACGCCGATTACCCGCAGCGGGACGAAAAGACCCCGTGAACCTTTACTACAACTTTACATTGGCTTTAGCTGTATCATGTGTAGGATAGGCGGGAGACTTTGAAGCGGCGTCGCCAGGCGTTGTGGAGTCACCCTTGAAATACCGCCCTTGATACAGGTGAAGTCTAACCCTTTACGGGGAACAGTGTATGGTGGGTAGTTTGACTGGGGCGGTCGCCTCCTAAAGAGTAACGGAGGCTCCCAAAGGTACCCTCAGCACGGTTGGCAATCGTGCGTAGAGTGTAAAAGCATAAGGGTGCTTGACTGCGAGACATACAGGTCGAGCAGGCACGAAAGTGGGGTTTAGTGATCCGGTGGCACCGCATGGAAGGGCCATCGCTCAAAGGATAAAAGGTACTCCGGGGATAACAGGCTTATCTCCCCCAAGAGTTCATATCGACGGGGAGGTTTGGCACCTCGATGTCGGCTCATCGCATCCTGGGGCTGGAGAAGGTCCCAAGGGTTTGGCTGTTCGCCAATTAAAGCGGTACGCGAGCTGGGTTCAGAACGTCGTGAGACAGTTCGGTCTCTATCTGCTGTGGGCGTAGGAATATTGAGGAGGGCTGCTCCTAGTACGAGAGGACCGGAGTGGACGCACCGCTAGTGTACCTGTTGTGTGGTCGCATGCATCGCAGGGTAGCTATGTGCGGAAGTGATAAGCCGCTGAACGCATCTAAGCGCGAAGCACGCTCCAAGATAAGTATTCCCTATGAGCCTCCCGGAAGACGACCGGGTAGATAGGCGGCAGGTGTACGCATGGCAACATGTTTAGCCGAGCCGTACTAATCAGGCCATTGGCTTTGTTTATATGGTTTGCACCACCTTCGTGGGCAAGCCGTCAAGCAAGGTTCTACACACCTTATAATTTTGCATACTTCTTCCCATGTCAAAGAACTCTTTTTTAATGAAGAATTTAGATTGAGGTGGCCATTGCGCAGGGGCCCCACCCGTTCCCATCCCGAACACGGACGTTAAGCCCTGCAGCGCCGATGGTACTGCTTTGCGGTAGAGTAGGTCGCCGCCTCTTCTTTTTTTAAAACCCTGATCCGCTAACCGCTGATCAGGGTTTTTTTTATTTATATCCTTAGGGCACTTTTCCTATCTTTAAATTGTATATTAAGTGCGTATATATATATATCACAAAAAATACATGACATGTTTGATTTCGAATCATTTTTAAAAGAATATAAAACACGATTATCTGAAATATTTGCTTCAACTGATGAAACTAATATAGAAGCTCTAAATAGAGGAATAACAGATAATTCACTTAATAGAATTTTGGATTTAAATCCATTAGGTGCTTTCATCCCCTCGAAATATGGAGGATTTGGAGGGAATACTTCAGAAGCTTTGTCTATGCTAGAAGCAAGTTCGTATGAATCGCTTCCTCTATCTTTAATGATGGGGATAAATGGTGCTTTATTTCTACAACCTATCGCTAATTATGCAGATGAATCAGTTAGGAAAGATGTTTATGATAGAGTTTTAAATGCAAATAAGATGGGTGGGTTAATGATAACAGAACCTGATTTTGGTTCTGAAGCATTAAAAATGCAAACTTCTTATACCAGTAATCCCAATACAGGTAGCTATTATATTGAAGGTCTAAAGCATTGGGCTGGCTTAACTGGTATGGCAGATTATTGGCTAATGACGGCAAGAGAAAAAAATGTGAATGGGGAATTAGGAAGAGATATATCGTTTTTTGTACATGATGTTCGAAATGGAGGCATAGAAGTAGAGGAATACTATAATAACCTAGGTTTATATATGCTTCCTTATGGAAAAAACAGGATAAATATTGAAGTTCCAGCTACTCACAAGTTAGAACCAAAAGGAACTGGTATAACGTTGATGTTGGATTTACTTCATAGAAGTAGATTGCAATTTCCTGGTATGGGAATGGGTTTCTTGAGAAGAATGATGGAGGAAGGAGTAAATCACTGTAGAAACCGTTACGTTGGCGGCCAAAATTTATTAGACTATGATCAAGTAAAATCACGTATTTCTAAACTTCAGTCATATTTCACTGTGTGTTCTGCAATGTGTAACTTTACAAGTATAAATGTTCCATTAGAGAAGAATACATCGAGAATGGATGTACAAGCTAACTCGATTAAGTCTGTGGTTACTGATTATATGCAAAAAGCTTCTCAATCATTATTACAGCTAACTGGCGCCAAAGGTTATCGATTAGATCATATAGCTGGTAGATCTACCGTAGATAGTAGACCATTTCAGATTTTTGAAGGTTCTAATGATATACTATATCAACAAATTTCAGAATCTGTTATTAAAATGATGAGAAAATTCAAACGTACTAACTTATATGATTTTTTAAAGGAATATGAGCCAACACAAAATTCGTCTGATTATTTTAAAGACGTTTTAAATTTTGAAATTGATACCAAAATGCCCCAGCGAAAATTAGTAGAACTTGGTAAGGCATTGGGTAGAATGGTTTCCATGGAATTCACCTTAGATTTAGGAAATCAGGGTTTTAATAAAGAGCTTGTTCAAAATGCTATTTTAGTGCTTCAAGAAGAGATAAATAGTATTCTAAATACTTTCCAGAAAGGTTCAATTAATGACATTGTAGAAGATTACCAAATCAATAGTTCTTGGTTTAATCTTCAAACAATAAATGCAAAATAAGAAAGTAGTTGTATTAACGGGCTCTGGAATTAGTGCGGAAAGTGGACTATCAACATTCCGTGATTCTGGTGGACTATGGGAGGGGTATAATGTTAATGAGGTTGCATCAATTGAAGGATGGTATGCTAATCCAAAGAAAGTTCTCGATTTTTATAATTTAAGGAGAGAGCAGGCAGCACAATCTTCACCAAATGATGCACATTTGGCATTAAAAGAACTTGAAGAAGAGTACGATGTAACAATTATTACTCAAAATATTGATGCTTTACATGAGAAAGCTGGCTCAACAAATGTAATTCATTTACATGGAGAACTTACTAAAGCAAGAAGTGAAAATAATCCTGAAGAAGTGATAGAGATTGGTGATCGACAGATAAATCTGAATGATCGATCAAAAGATGGTTCACAGTTACGACCATATATTGTCTGGTTTGGTGAAATGGTGCCTATGATTGAAGTTGCAATAGATGAGTTAGCAACAGCAGATTATTTTATAGTTATTGGAACATCATTATCTGTGTACCCTGCGGCTAATTTAATTCACTATGTTAATAGTGAAATACCTAAAGTGATAATTGATCCTGTGAAACCAGATCTATTATTATCATCAGAATGGAAGCATATTCAAAAAAATGCTGTTCTAGGAGTTCCAGAGCTAGTAAAAGATTTATTAAATAAAGATATAGTATGAAAAAGTTAAGTGAAGAAGAGAAAAGTGTAATTGAACAATTCATGATACCTTTTTTTCATGCCGAAAAAAGGCATCCTTTATTCCCAGGAAAAGCTGAAATTGAAGTTGAAGCTAAATTATTAGGAATTTCAGTAGATGAGCTTAAAACTTATCGTCAGAATTTTGAACAAAATGCGAAACAAGGTGCGCTAGAACTATTAAAGGAAGACGAAATAATAGACTTAATTGATAATCTTCCATTTGATGGAGAAGAAACAATTATTGCATTTGGAGATTCTTCTACCGAAGACCAACAAGGCTGGTTTGAAATTTTTAAGCATTTACTTGAAATATCTTTCGAAAATGCAGAGTTCAACTTCATTAACTCAGGTGTTGCTTATAATACTACTTCAGAAGCACTTAAGAGGTTAGATAGAGATGTAATTTTACATGAGCCAGATTGGGTAATAGTTTCTCTTGGAACATTTGATGTACAAAGATTGAATATTGCACCACAAAGAACTTTACTACCATTGTCGGAAACATGGGAGAACCTAAATACTATTCATGAAATTCTTGAAGTACAGGTTGAGAATCACTCTTTATGGGTTACCCCAACTCCAGTTATAGCTGAATTACTTGAGGCTAATCCAATTTATGAATTTACGATTGATAACAACGATATTGAACAAGTTCGCCAATTAGTTACTGGTAAAACTGGTGGAATTGTTGATCCAAAAGGAACACGAATGGGAGAAGAAGAACCCAAAGCGTGGAATTATCTTGGTGATGGCTTACACCCCTCTTTAAGTGGTCATATTAATACTGTTAGAGAAGTATTACGAACATTTATAGAGATTGAATCTAGAAGTTAAACTTAAAGTTTAAAAGTTCAACAGTAGGTGTAATTGAAATATCGAGGGATGTAGGTGTCGATTCAATGGTTTGAACAATGGAAGGATTTATAAATCCAAATGAGGCACCATTTTCCAGATTCAAACCTACAAAGCCACTAGCATTATTATCAGGTGCTTGAATGCTTGCTAATGGGGAGGTAGTAGTTTCTGCGAGAATAATAGTGTCAAAAACGCCAAAGCCAAATCCTATCCAAGCTCCTATTCCAGAGCCATATTGTAATCCATCGATAAGTGGTTTGTTAGCCACTAACATTATTGATGTAACTATTATAGAACCAGCAGCTGCACCGTAAAACGTATCAAGAAGTACAATAATTGAACTATTGTTTCCATCATTAAATAATCCTGATACTAGAATTTCTTTTCCACCACCTTTGGTTATATCATAACCACCCATTCCAATCCCATATAATGTACCAAGACCCAACCCTATTTGAAGAGGATAGAAATCGTCACTATTATTGGTAATAGCCATAGATGCTCCCCCAAGTAAAGTACCATTCATTGCACCATTTAATGTATTACCAGCAAGAAGTTGGACAGATTGAGCTTTTAAAGTAGATGCGTGTAATGAAATTGCAAAAAATAGTGTGATGCTAATAAAGATTTGCTTCATCGAAAGAGTAAGTGATTCTGGTTTTGTTGAATTTAAACAAATAATAAGGCTTTACAATGTACTATTCAGGATTATTTAAAGCCACTGGTAACACTTTACCATTGAAAAATAATTGCCCATTTAATGCAAAATGAGAAATAAAATCTCCCATTTCATTTGGACTAGTGGGTGCTTTATATCCAGGAAAAGCATCTTCAAGCATTTCAGTTTGAACTGCACCTAAGCAAAGGCAATTCACAGAAATCCCATCACTAGAAAATTCAGTACTTAAACATTCACTTAATATTGTAAGTGCGCCTTTAGATGCACTGTATGCTGCAAGTCCAGGAAACTTAGAACTACCTTGAAACCCACCCATACTACTTATATTAACGATATGGCTACCACTAATTAATTTATCTTTCAATAGCTTTATAAGATGAACAGAAGCTAAAACGTTTATATTAAATTGGTTAAGCCAATCATCAATTGTAGTTTCCATAAATGGTTTATTGATCAAAGCTCCTGCATTATTAATCAGAACATCAATAGAATCAATAGAGTTTAATGCGGAAGATATTTTATCAATTCCAGAATTGTGTGTAAGGTCTGCAGAAATTGGTGTGATTATGCCTGCATAAGATTCTTCAGCTAATTTTATGAGATTTTTTTCAGAGCGTGCAATTGCAAACACATGATGACCATCTTTAGCGAGTTTTAAAGCAGTTGAATATCCTATTCCTGTACTAGCACCTGTGACTATTATTTTTTTCATAATGAAAGGTAAAGATTGAAATGATTTTCTGAAACGATTGAAGCTAAACAATTATAAAAACCCAGCATTTAATCGTAATTTTATTAAAAATGGAGTTTGAAAAAATGAGTTCATCAAAAGATACAACGATTGTACCTTCAAATATAGAAGAATTAAAACCCTACGTAGCCGGGAAAACAATTGCTGAGGTAGTAGAGGCTTATCATCCAAAGCAGATTTCGAAATTAGCGTCAAATGAGAATAGGTTAGGTTATAGCCCAAATGTTAATAAAGCGGTTGAGAGTGCGGTTAAGGTAATTAACGACTATCCAGACCCTCTCTCTAAAGAACTTAGAAAAGCAATCGCATATAAAACAAATGTTGAAGTAGATAATATAATAGTAGGATCTGGATCTGAGAGTTTATTGGCAATATTATGCAGAACGTTTTTTCATAATAAACAGAATATTATTACTGCCGATGTAACATTTATTGGAATGTTTGTTCAAGCAAAAATACGAGGAGTAAAGCTTAAAAAAATACCGGTGACAAACGATTATCGTTTTGATGTAAAAGCAATGGTTAATGCTATTGATGAAAATACAAAGATGATTTATATAGCTAACCCGAATAATCCAACAGGTACATATATAAATACATCAGAATTTGAATGGCTTATGGAGCAAGTTCCAAAAGATGTTATTGTAGTAATGGATGAAGCTTATTATGAATTTGCAAATCAAATTGATGACTATCCCGATGTATTGAAGTATAATTACGACAATGTAATTGTACTCAGAACCTTTTCTAAAGGCTTTGGTCTTGCAGGTTTTAGAGTTGGATATGGTATTGGGCCAAAGGACTTGATTAAGTATATGTTTAAAACAAAATTGGCTTTTGAACCAGGTGGGATTGGCCAAGCTGCAGCTTTAGCAGCTTTTAATGATGACAAGTTTCTAAATAAATCAGTCAAAATGGTAAGAGAAGGAAGAGAAGAGTTATATAAATTCTTTACCGAGAAAAATGTCGAGTATGTACCTTCAGTTTCAAATTTTGTAATGATAGTTTTACCTACTGAAGATGAGGCAATTAACTTCACTGAAAAAATGCTTGAAAAAGGAGTTATTCTAAGAAGAATCAACGCTTTTGGGCTTCCTAATTGTATTAGAGTAACAGTAGGATTAAAGCATCAACTAGAACATTTTAAGAGTGCATTTAATGAGGTTTATACAAACTAAATGATTGTATTTCTTTTAAACCATTCTCACCTACTAATAAATAGTTAATTAGAAATATCTCAATTGAATAGTTTATAAAAATTTTTGAGCGTGACATTCCTCTTATATTGACCAATAATAGGTCTAAGCAATTAAAAGTTGACCAAAGCATCATTTGTTACATGAATCTTTTCTAATCTGATGTTGTGGTGATTACCTATTACAACTAATAAATTGTTTTAAAAGAATACGTTTTTGAAACTGGGTAATAAAATTATAGTAAGTTTTGTATGTATAAGCATACTAATCGCCACACTTGGGATTGTTTCCCATTTATATTCAAACTCTGTTCAAAATCAGCTACTTAAGAATAATATTGAGACTACGAAATTTGTTCAAATTACAGCTGATATTGAAAGAGATTTATATCAAAGTTTAGTCTTTTTAACTGCAATTAAAGATACTAAAAGAAGTCTAGATAGTGAGACTACGATTGATGAACCAACGATAGGTATGCTTTCTCAAAGTTTTGAAAAGCAAATAGTTGAGCTGTCAGTATCTATAAATCAAGTGAAACAATTTATTGCAGATGCTGAAACTAATACAACTTTAAGAAACTCTTTTGATATTAAAAGGTTAGATGAGAGTTTAGTTTTTTATACAAGCTTGTCTACAGATTGGCTAAAACTTATTGAAGAAGATGTAGAGGAAGCAAATGCACTATTTAATACGTCGATAAGCCCATATTTTCGAAATAGAGTAATCCCAGACATTTCATATCTAAGAAACCAAGCAATAGATAAACAGAATAAAGAAAATGAGGAATTAACGAATAAGCTTGAACAAGCAAATTATGTAATAGCATTCGTATCATTAATCTGCATTTTACTTTCAATACTTATAGCACTGTACGTTTATAGATCAATTGCTAAGCCTTTGAAGAATCTAAATAATAGTGCAAGAAGAATTGGAGAAGGTAATTTGGATGAAAAGATTCCAGTTACTAGCACTGATGAGTTAGGCGAACTAACGTCGACTTTTAATTCTATGGCTTCCAATTTAAAGAAGAGAACACTAGCAAGAGATTATCTGGATAATATTATTGAATCAATTAGAGAGACACTTATTGTAGCAGATAACGAGGGTACTATTGTTGGTATTAATAAGGCAGGTTTAGATATGCTTCATTTTACTAAGGAAGAAGTAATCGGTACTCCAGTTAAAGATTACTTTGACTTAGAAAATATGGGCGATGAATATGATAAGAATAGCAAAAGTGGAAATGTTTTTGAATTCTGTCTCTTGACAAGACGAAAGAATAGAATACCCGTTCTGTTTTCCGAAGTTGAATTAATTAGTGGGACAGGAGAAGTGGTAGGGACAGTATGTGTTGCTACTGATATCACAGAACGTAAAGAGGCCGATGAGCAAGTCAAGAAATCTCTTAGAGAGAAGGAGATTTTACTATCTGAGATACATCATAGAGTGAAAAATAATTTGGCAGTCATTTCTGGAATCTTACATTTGCAAGCCTATGAAACAGATAATGATCAAGTGGCAAAAGCACTTTCTGAAAGTCAGGCAAGAATACAATCGATTTCATTAGTACATGAAATGTTATATCACAGTGATACCCTATCTTTTATTGATTATAGGTCATATGTAAATGATTTGGTTCAAGCAATAACAAGTATGCACATTAATGAATCTAGAAATATATCTGTTACTTCTGATGTTGATGACTTTTCTCTTGATATAAATAAAGCGATCCCGTGTTCACTTCTTCTAAACGAAATTATTGTAAACTCTTTCAAGCATGCTTTTGAAGGAAAAAGCGAGGGGCAGATTCGAATTTCAATGAAAGAAAAAGACCAAATAATCAATTTAGTAGTTGAAGACAATGGATTGGGCTTAGACGAAAATGGAATGAAAAAATCAGATAATTTAGGTACTACTCTAATTAAGACTTTAGCATCTCAGCTTAATGGAGAGTATAAAGTTTCGGCTGGAAAAAATGGGGCAGGAACTAGGGTTGAGATTACTTTTAAAAAGTAGATCACAAATTAATAGGATTTATTATAATTCAAAGACTACCACAATTAATAGAGAAATTGTAAAACCTAGAAAAGCATAGGTTATCCAGCCAAATACTGAGACAAGAATGGCCTTCAAAGTTCTAACTAATATATTTCCTTCATGAAATCTAACGAAAACATAAACAGGGAATATTAGTGCAGTTAAATAATTAAGCAGAAAAAATTTTGGGCTGATTAAGGTTAATAGCACAATAAAAATAGAAAAGAAAATGTATTCGGCTACAATGAAAAACGATACACTTAAATACTCAACAAAATAAAAGCCTGACTTTCTGTAAAACAGTCTAGCGAATAGAGCTAATGTAAAAGCATAGACTAAAAGAAAAGTATTTATATGATCTCTTAGATAGTTAGAGGCTTTAGTAGCAACAGTATCTGGGTTTGGTAATTCTTGAGCACCAATAGCATTGCTAAAGACTTCAATTGAGTTAAAATTTAATAATTCTAGAAGGATTAAATACACTGCAAGAACAAGAATGAAATATCTAAATGGATGTGAATATGATTTTCTTTTTCCAAAAATATATTCTCTTAATAATTCTCCAGGTCTGGTGATCAAACCAGTAATTGTCTTTAAAAGAGGAGTATCAAAATCGAAATAATGTTCCAAGATCTCTCTTATAGAGTCTTTTAGAACTATTCTTCCATTATTTGGTCTTTGACCACAGTTAGGACAGAAATTCCCATCAAATTCATTAGAACAGTTATTACATTCAATCATGAACGGATTGTAAGAAAAAATAAGTAGGTCTCAAATTGTACTTTGAGTCGATAATAGAAACAGAACAACAGAAATTAGACCCGTTTTAATTAAATAGATGTAATGAAAAAAATTATTGTTGTAGTCTTTCTTCACCTTTTGCTAACACAAGTTGTCTTCTCTCAAACTAAAGTTAAGTTTATACTAAATGACTTAGCAAATATCAGTGAAAAAAAAGTGGGAATACGGGGTAACACCTATCCTTTAGATTGGAGTAAATCTCTTCAACTTTTGGAAGTGGATGAGAAATATATAATTGAAATTGAATTCCCAATTAACACTTCAGAAATAGAATTCAAGTTTGTGTTGTTTGATGATGATAGAAACCCAACTTGGGAAACATCCAGAAATAGAAGTGAAATATTAGGTGCGAAGAATGAACTTATTTCTATTCATCAATGGAATGTAGAACAAGTAATTGATATCTCTTTGTTACCATTGATACAGCCCGAGCAACTACAATCTGATTACAAGCTAATAGAGCAAATGGTATTAGAGGTTCATCCTGGAACATACCGATATAATGATGAGTCCTCAATCATTAAAGAATTAAAAGAATTAAGAGAGAAATTTCAGAAACCGATGAGTCCTGGAGAAGCTTATTTAACAATGGCTAAATTAACAGCTGCCATACAATGTGATCATACTAAACCAGGATTTAACAATCAGACTAAGATCATTAATTCTGTAATTCATGGTCAGCCTGATAAACTTCCATTTACTTTTAAATGGTTCGAAAAAAGAATGATTTTAATCTACGATGCAACTTCTGCAAATCTATTAAATAGAGGAACCGAAGTTTTGAGTATTAATGGAGTACCTGTTTCTCAAATTAGAGAAACTATGCTTCCGTATATATCAGCTGATGGCGCTACTGACAACAACAGAATTAGAAAGATGGAAGTTGATGGATACGATTTTCGCTATAATTCCTTTGATGTTTTTTACCCTTTACTTTTTCCAATTGATAGTAATAAAGTCGAGCTTGAAATTATTACTAAAGGGATTGATCTGTCAAGTAATATAGAAGTGAATACCGTGACAAGAGAGGGTAGAGCGGAAGTACTTATAAATAGATACACTGAATTTCCATCGTCTCGGGATGATCTATGGAGTTTTAAAATTACAGAAGATAATATTGGTATTCTAGAAGCTAATTCTTTTGGTTTAATGGGATGGAAAGCCTTAAGTATTGATTACAAAGCTTTTTTAGAAAAAGCATTTAAAAGCCTCGAAGAGAAAAAAACTCAAAGCTTGGTCATAGATATTCGAGATAATACAGGTGGTAATGATGAAATGGCAGTTGAACTTTTTTCATATCTCGATATAAATGAATCTATTACTCGTGAAGCCTATCGTGAAGGAAGAACTCGATACCTAGAATTTCCGGAACCTTTAAAAAATAATGTTCAAACTTGGGGGGAAGATCCATGGTTTTTCAATCTGAATACAGATGAACAAGACGGTGAGTACTATATTTTTAAAGAGAATCCAGATAACAAATCGTATCTAAAACAAAGTGAGAATGTATTTAAAGGAGAAATTTATCTGCTTACAAGTTCGAATAATACTTCTTTAGCATATTACACTGCATTAAATTTTAGAAGGCAGGGACTTGGAAAAATTATTGGTCAAGAAACGGGTGGGAATATGAAAGGAATTAATGGTGGGCAAATATTATTTCTCAAGCTTCCAAACTCTGGTATTGAAATTGATTTCTCAATAATGGGAGGTTTCGTTTATGGCGACCAACTAAATAATGGAGTTATACCTGATATCGAAGTTTTACCTACACTTAATCAGATTAAAAATGGAGATGATGCAGAATTAGAAGTAGCTCTTCAAATAATAAGAGCGAAATAGTTACTTCCGTTTACTCAAACTTATGAAGATTACACCTAGGATAATAATTAATGCTCCAAAGAATTGAGTAAGTGTTAGCATTTCACCTAAAAATATTATTGAAAGCGTAATAGTTGAAACAGGTCCCAAACTTCCAATAATAGATACTGTTGGAGCTCCAATTCTTTTGATAGCTTCATTTATTAGAAAAGAAGGGATTACAGTTGCTACAATTGCCATTAAAAAACTCAAGAAATATACTTCTTTTGGATATCCTAATAGGTCTACTTCACTAGTAATTAAATAATGAATAATAACTGCAGAGCAAGAAACCAACATTGAGAAAGTCGTTAACCTGATACTTCCTACTTTGGCAATCATAAAGTTACTTCCTACTAAATACAGTGCATATGTAAATGCACTTAACCCGATAAAAAAGGCTCCAGTTAGAAGGGAATCTGGAGTGCCAGAAGTAATCCCACCACGATCTAAGAAAATAATAGCAATCCCGAAATAAGTAATAAGAATTGAGATAATCTGTACTCTAGTGATTTTCTTTTTAAGTATGATTACACTTAAAATGAGAACGATGGTTGGATAGCTAAAAAGTATAAGCCTTTCAAGGCTAGCAGAGATCAATGTTAATCCCACAAAATCAAAGTAACTCGCAAGGTAATACCCAACTAAGCCTAATAAGGCAATCAAAACACCTTCTTTTCTATTAAGCGGAATCTGCTTCCATTTACTATGATGGATTCCCCAAATCATAAGGTAAAATGGTAGTGAGAAAAGCATTCTTAAAAGCAGTAAGCTAATGGCGTCGATATCATATTGATACGCCAGTTTTATGATTACCGCTTTAGTGGAAAATAGAATAACTCCTGTAGCTGCAATAA
This sequence comes from Balneolaceae bacterium, assembly GCA_965212165.1. Classification (GTDB taxonomy): domain Bacteria; phylum Bacteroidota; class Rhodothermia; order Balneolales; family Balneolaceae; genus RHLJ01. The sequence continues at coordinate 1,596,990 of OZ243096.1, forward strand.
ATATTGCGGGTAGATTCGAAGTCTTAATTACAATCCATTTTGTAGGTGAAAAAAACTATCTCCCATTGGATGGAGACAGAGTTCAAACTTGTTTGAGAACAGAGGAAGGAAAGTAGCATCCATTGAATTCGGAAGCTATTGTCCTCTCCCTGATCAGTACATAAATGTACTGACCTGTCCTTCTCCTAAGAAGGTCAGAAACATCAATGCCTTGCAAAACAAGAACATTGTAAGCCAGCAGCTTCAAGTGTGATAGCATGCCAATCAAATTGTTCGCCATAACCGTCTCTTTCCCACCAAAATGGAAGACGTTCTTTAGTTTGGTTTCCAATTTCATTCATAGTAGCAGCATCAAATAATCTACCATTAACCATCGTATATCTTACGGTGTTAGTGTTATTGATATCTTGCAATGGATTTCCATCTAAAACAATTAGATCAGCAAGCTTACCAACTTCTAAGGAACCAATATCATCATCAAGACCTAGATAATGTGCACCATTAAGAGTTGCTACTCGTAGTGCTTCCATGTTGGTCATTCCTCCTTGGCTCATCATCCAGAGTTCCCAATGTGCGCCAAGTCCTTGAAGTTGACCATGAGCACCGAGATTTACTTTTACTCCAGCATCTGTAAGTAGTTTTGAAGATTCTGCTGTTTTGATATGACCATTATCATATTCTTCATCAGGAATCATTGTTCTATGGCGAGAACGAGGATCGATGATACTTCGTGGAGTAAAAGTGAGTAGTTTCTCATTTTCCCACACATTGTATTTTTGATAGAAATAATATTCACCACTCATACTTCCATAGTTTACAATATGAGTTGGTGTATATCCAGATTCTGAATTACTCCAAAGCTCGCGAACATCTTTATATAGTGGAACCACAGGAATATTATGCTCTATTCCAGTATGTCCGTCTAAAATCATACTCATATTATGAAAGAAGAAAGAACCACCTTCAGGCACAACCATCATTTCGAGAGCCTTTGCAGCTTTCATCACTTGTTGGCGTTGTTCTCTTCTAGGTTGATTATAGCTTTTAACTGAAAAGGCTCCAAAAGCTTTTGTTCGTTTAAGAGCAAAAAGTGCGTCTTCATAACTATTTATAGTTGCTTTAAATGCTCCATCAGCACCATACAGAATAACCCCAGTGGAATAGACTCTTGGTCCAATCATATTACCAGCTTTTATAGCTTCAGAATGAGAGAATACCATCTCAGAATTTGATGATGGATCATGTGCAGTAGTAACTCCATAAGCTAGGTTTGCAACATACTCCCATTGCTGTTGTGGACTAAGACCCAATCTAAAATTACCTAAATGGGCATGTGCATCAACAATACCAGGCATAATTGTTTTTCCATCAACATCCATAACTTTTGCTCCAGATGGGATTGAAATATCAGAACCAATAGATACTATTCGATTTCCTTCAATTACAATGGTTCCATTCTCGATCACTTTGTCGCCGTCCATTGTAATAATTCGGGCGTTTGTGAATGCAATGACACCTTCAGGAACATACGTTTCTAATTCTAAACCGATATCCATTCCAGTTTTTGGAGGTTCTGGTAAACTATCAGGAGCACCTTCTACGAATGAGAAGCTATTTATTAAATCTATTGAGAAATACTCTTGTCCTAGAGTCCACATTAGTTTCTTACTATCATTACTCCAATGCATGTGGTAACCACCTTCGCTAGCTACTTCACGAACAGGAATAGCTTTTGTTGATGGTGATAGTTCAATTGCTTTTCCAGCCATTGTCATAGGTGCGATGTACACCTTATATAAATTAGAAAATGCTATCCATTTATTATCAGGACTTGGAACAAATTCATGTCCATATTTAGATGTGTAATGTGTTTTCTGATCTTCACCTTGCAGATTCACACTTCTATATGATTTATCTATTGCCCCAAAAATATAACCACCAGTTTGGAAAAAGATACGATCTCCATCAGTATTAAATCTAGGCCAATTTCCAGAATCAGTAATCATAGTTGAAGCACCACCTTTAATAGGAATCGTATAAATACCAGAATTTAAAGTATGAGCAAAACCTTGCTGACCGTTACCGCTTTCACGACGATAAACAATGGTATTTCCATCAGGAGAGAATGATGGTTCCCTAAAAATGCCTTTATCAGAAGTTAATTTAGTAGGCTTCTTGAATCTATCTCTAGATCGTAGATTTACAACATTAACAGCACCCATTTCAGTATCGCTCCAAGAAACATAAACAAGCGATCTTCCATCAGGTGAGAATGATGGTTCAAATTCAAAATCTGATTCATTTGTTAATCTAGTAGGCTCACCCTCTGGTAATGATTTTGTCCAAAGATAGCCAGCAGCACTAAAAGCTAACATTTTACCATCTGGAGAAGTTACTGCGTTTCGAATGGCCTTGGCCATGAATTTGTCAGGAGCAACCTCTTGCTTAAAACGAGCAGCTTCAACTATCGTATGATTTGATTCAACTTCAAATGGAATTGTTGAAGATTCACCAGTTTCAGTATTGATTTTATTGATTTTCCCATTAGCCCAAACTATAATATTCTTACTATCTGGTGTCCAATTAAAATTGGTATAAACACCAAAAATAGCCCATGCTTCTTGTTGATCTTTGCTTAAGTTCTGGAATAATGGCTTCTCCAATCCAGATTCTAAATCCCTTAAATAAAGAACCGTTTTAGTGCGCACTCTTCGTACAAAAGCTAATGTTTTACCATCTGGAGAAATCTGAGGACGAGCTGCACCACCATTACCACCCGTAACAGTTTCAATATCCCCATCTTCACGGTCGTATCTTCTTATTACATAAATCTGGCTATTCGGATCTTTGTTATACTGAAAAAAACCACCTGGATAAGTATCTTCACTATAATAAACATATCTACCATCTGGAGAGACAGAAGGTTCTCCAATATCTTGTTGTTCATTTCTTTTTTCCACTAACTGAATTCCGCTGCCACCACTTTTGTGGAACATCCAAATTTCTCCAGCACCTAATGATCGAGTTGACGAGAAATGTTTTTTAGCAATGATGTATTCTCCGTCAGGAGTCCAAGTTGAGTTATTGAGCAATCGAAAGTTCTCATTGGTGATTTGCTTTGCATCAGAACCATCGGAACTCATCACCCAGATATTATCACCACCTCCAGCATCACTTGTAAAAGAAATGTGTTTACCATCTGGACTAAATCTTGGTTGAACTTCAAAAGCATGCCCACCTCGAAGTAATTCAGCTTTCCCACCATTCATTGGTAACAGATAAATATCACCTAATAAGTCGAATACAATTTGGTTTCCATCAGGACTAACATCCAAATTCATCCAAGTACCTTCATCGGTTGTGAAAGATAGTGCAGTAGATTTACCAAGATCTGGGTTTGAAACATCCCATTTATCTTGAGCAATTGTGGGTTCTGCTAAAAAAAGTAGTAGTAAAAGTGCAATTGTGCGCATGTAAATAAATTTGTTAAACAATACTTTATAATAATACATGATTAACTAATTATTGGAAAAAGTTATTAGGTATTATTAACTGTATGGAAAGTATTAAATTCACATATTTGTCAAGCTTTTAAAAAAGATTTATGGTATCAGAATTGTTCTTAAAGCGATTTATATTATTGGTAAGTATTCTTCTACTAGGGTACTCTGGTATTTATGCACAGAAATACGACTTCAAGACATACTCTGTAAATGATGGACTACCATCAAGTTATGTATATGATGTAATAATTGATGATTTGGGGTTAGTTTGGTTTGCTACTGCAAATGGTTTAGTAAAGTTTGATGGGAAATCTTTTACTAATTACACTACTGAGCATGGTCTTAAAGATGAATTGATATCCGATATATTCAAAGATCGAGAAGGTAACTTATTTGTATCTACAGAATTAGGTGGGGTTTCAAAATTTTATCAAGACTCCCTTATTTATATACCAGAGCTTGCAGCATTAGACACTTTACTTATTCATTTTATTGAATACGGACCAAATGGCACTATGTGGTTTGGTACTGATGAAAATGGAATATTTGAATGGGAGAAAGGAAAAGGTGTTACCCAAATACTATCTACTGATAATGGTCTGCCAAGCAATCAGATTTGGGATTTCACAATGGATAAGGAAGGCAGATTCTGGATTTCCACATCTAGAGGAGTAGTACTTTATCAAAGTGATATTGGTATCACAAACACATTTTCGAAAGAGAATGGTTTATCAGGAGACATGACCTATCAAGTATTTGAGGCTCGAAATGGAGATAGATGGATTCCAACTGATGATGGTGTCTCTATTATTAAACCTGATTTTACAACAGAAATAATAAGTGAAGTAAATGGTCTTAAACTTGGGTATGTATATAGCATATCTGAAGATGATAATGGGAGTATTTGGATAGGCACAGAACGCAGGGGTTTATTCATATATGATGGGACTTCCTATACACAAATAAAAAAGAGAAATGGGTTAAGTAGTAATTTTGTCTACCGCTTAATCAAAGATCAAGATGGGGATATTTGGATTGCAACAGACGGTGATGGTGTTAGTCTATTAAGGGAGAGGGATTTCTTAATATATGATAGTAGTTCAGAATTAAATGCTAATAGCATATTTAGTACGCTAAAACATTCAGATGGTAGTATTTGGGTAGGAACAGAAAATGGCATTAGTAACTTAAAGGATAATAAATTTACTAACTATACCATACCAGAAAAATACTTTGATGAAGGAGAAATCTGGGATATTGAAGAGCTCCCAAATGGAAATATTATAATGCTAGGGATCGATTATGATATATTTGAATTTGATGGCCAGAATTTCTTTCACCCTGAGTTTTTTGACGATATATACGAATATTATGTGAACGATATATTTGTTGATAAAGAAGATGGTTCGGTCTGGTTTGCAGCCTCACAAATGCTTTTAAAGTATAAAGATGGAGAATTACTGAAATTCCCACCACCAGATGAGGAGTACTGGCAGACAGATCTAATTGCAATGTATAAAGATTCAAGAGGTTACTATTGGGTTGGAACACATGCTGGTCTTGCTAAATTTGATGAGGGAACATTTACATATTTCACATCTAATGAAGGACTAGAGGGCGGAAGTATATATGATATCAAAGAAGATCAAAACGGTAATCTTTGGGTAGCTACAACAAAAGGGATTTATATTCTGTGTGAATTTGAGGAGGGCCTTCCGACTAAAATTATCCCTTTTGAAACCTTAGATTTATACATGCAAGAGACCATCTTTTTGCAGTTTGATAAACAAGGAAATCTTTGGCAGGCTACAAATGGTGGGTTGAATTATTACAATCTATCAAATTGGGAAAAGATTAAAATAGCAACTCAAAAGCATTATCCATTTAATGATTTTGGTAATGGCATTGAGTTTAATGGCTTAGCAAGTGTTTTGGAAGAAGACGGTACACTTTGGTTCGGCAGTAATTCTCGTGGACTCTTAAAGTATACAAACAGCCAAAATGATACAGATTTAGAGGAAAGTACACCACCAAAGATTTATTTAAGAGAAGTACTAGCGAATAATGATTTGGTGTATTGCCAATTAAAACCAGAGCTAGATGATAAAAATATAGTTTTGGATTATGATGAAAATAATCTCAATATCAGATTTAATGGTATTGATTTTAAAAACCCCAATCGAATATCCTATAAATATAAATTAGATGGATTTGATGAGAATTGGGTGTATTTAAATGATTTAACAGATATTCGTTATACCAGTATTCCACCTGGTAAGTATAACTTTATAGTTCAAGCAAAATCAATAAAATCAGATTGGGGAGAACCTATTGCAATATCTTCAATTGAAATAATGAAGCCATATTGGAATACAATACCTTTCTATCTAGTTGTAGGTTTAACATTTATTTTGCTGATTGCTGTTTTAATTCGAATAACTGCTGAAAGACTTGAAAAAAAGCATCTAAAAATATTGGTTGACGAACAAACAAAGGATATCCAATCAGCCCTAGATGAAAAAGAAGTATTGATAAAGGAAATTCATCATAGAGTAAAAAATAACTTAGCAGTTGTTTCAGGTTTGTTAGAATTACAAAGTTGGAATATTGAAGATGGTGCGGCTAAAGATGCCCTTCATGAGAGTAAGATGAGAGTACTAGCAATGTCTAAGATTCATGAAAATCTTTACCAAAATAAAGATTTAGCCAAAGTTCAATTCAAAACCTTTTTAGATGAGTTGATAACTAGTGTATCTGCGACCATGAAAAACTCAGACCACGAGGTTAGCATTAAACTAGATTGTGAAGATATGCACATTGATGTGAATGTAGGAATTCCAATTGGTTTAATTGTAAATGAACTGATTAGTAATTGCTTTAAACATGCTTTTGATGAAAGCAGTAAAGGTGAAATTCATGTTAGTTTTAAGACTTCAGGTAATGCATATCATTTATTGATTCATGATAATGGTAAAGGATCTGATTACGATATTATGGAACAACATGGGAAATCACTCGGATTAACTTTAGTTAAATCGTTGTGTTCACAAATTAAAGCCGACATAGTTTATTCAGGTAAGGATGGAGCCACTTTTGATATTAAGATCCCAAAGCTGAAAGTAAAGTCTATTTCTTAAACTTTTTAATAAACTCTTTGGTAAAACTACTTTGAGCAAGTTTCCCACTTAGGTCAGCTCGAGTTTTTAATAAAGTATCGAGAGAATCAAAACCTTCCCATAGTACTTTCTTTAACTCCTTCATTGCTTCAGGGCTACTTTTTGATAACTGAGTAGCTAATTTCATTGTAGCTTCTTCTAATTGTGAATTAGAATCAAAAACATCATTATAAAGCCCTTTATCAAATGCCCATTTGGCATCTCTCCAATTTGATGCGTCAATACTAAGTGAAGAAAGTGAAGAAGTCCCAATTTTACGCTCTACAACTGGAGCAATTACAAATGGACCAATTCCGAGGTTTAGTTCGCTAAGTTTTATTGATGCACTAGAAATTGCTAGAGTATAATCCGAAGCTGCAATTATACCGACACCACCTCCTACTGCTTTTCCTTGAACTTGACATAATATCAATTTTGGGCAATTCTTTATGGCGAGTATAACCTTAGCGAAACCTGAAAAGAACTGCGTTCCTTTTTCAGGACTATCGATATCTGCAAGTTCATCAAAAGAAGCCCCAGCACAAAATGCTCCATCACCAGCGCTTTTTAAAATTAGTACTGATATATCAGGATTATTACCAGCTTCAGTTATTACAGAGGTTAACTCAAGTAGTAAGACTTTTGGTAGTGAATTACTTTTAGGATGAAAAAACTCAATGACTCCTATATTGTTAGTAATTTCAAGTTTTACTGAACCGGCCATATTGAATGCTTAGTTTTATTCAATAACATATAATTTCTTTCAATATAATTATTGTAATCACTGAATGAAGATGGACGGTAAGCTCTAGAATCGAAAGCAGGAGTTGACAAAAATTGATCGAAAACGGAAGTAAATTTTAACGTTTCAAAAAGGAATCCAATAGAACTAGTAACTGAACTGTTGTTCAAAAAAATGTCGGAATTAGACATTTGAAGATTATTTTCGTTTAATCGAAAATTATTGGGATTAGGTTCAATAAACCTCAAAGATAAATTCGTTTTCAAAACTGACGAATCAGGTTCCTGCGCATAAAGTGTCGATGCAAACGTTATGAATATGATAATTATGAGAACGAAAAATTTCATAGTGCAAAATAGCTTAAAATTTAGGAAATCCTAAAAGCCATATTTTAATTCTTTAACGTCCTAACTCTTGCACCACTCCTTAAAGCTCATCATATTCACCTTCTTTTTTAATCTGATCTAATATGAAAATAACTTACTTATTTCTTTGTGTACTTTTTACAGTTTCAGTACAGCTTCATGCTCAAACTATAAATAAATACACCATTTCTTTTGAAAATGCAGTTCATCATGAAGCGAAAATAACTGCTGTTTTTAAGAATTTAGATACGAAACCACTTGAAGTAAGAATGAGTAGAACATCTCCTGGTAGATATGCTATTCATAATTTTGCTAAGAATGTATATGGGGTAAAAGCGTATGATAGTAAAGGAAATGAGCTTGAAATTACAAGGCCTAATCCCCAACAATGGGATGTTAGCGGACATGACGGTACCGTAAACTTCGAGTATACACTTTTTGCGAACAGAGGTGGAGGAACTTATTCTCAAGTGGATGAGACACATGCTCATCTCAATATTCCAGCAACTTTTGTTTTTGCTAGAGATTATCAACACCGTCCAATAGAAGTAACTTTTAATGTCCGTGAAGATTTAAACTGGCAGGTAGCTACCCAGCTAAAGAAAATTGGAGAAAACACCTATTACGCACCAGATACTTATTATTTCATGGACAGCCCCACCGAAATAGCAGATTATCATCTGCGAGAGGAAATGCTTGATGGTCAACTTATCCGATTAGCACTTCACACACCTGCAAGCGACAGAGAAGTAAATGAATATTTCCGTAAAGTTATGGCAATTGTGAAAGCCCAACGTGATGTATTCGGTGAACTTCCAACTTTTGATTTTGGTGAATACACATTTCTTTCGTGTTATATGCCCAATGCAAGTGGAGATGGTATGGAGCATAGAAATTCAACCTATGTAGTAAATTCTAAAGACTTAGATGAACCATTAGGTGAAACAAGTATTGGTACCATTTCACATGAGTTCTTTCATGCATGGAATGTTGAACGAATTCGACCAGCATCATTAGAGCCATTTGATTTTGAAGAAGCTAATATGAGCGGTGAGCTCTGGTTTGCAGAAGGGTTTACAAGTTATTATACAGGACTAATTCTAGCTAGAGCAGGTATTAGAACTCAAGATCAATATATAGAAGGCCTTGATGGAACTCTTAACTATGTAATTAATTCACCAGGGCGGCAGTTTTTCAATCCTATTGAAATGAGCTATCGAGCACCTTTTGTTGATGCAGCTACTTCAATAGATCCTACAAACAATAGTAATATTTTCGTTTCCTATTATTCTTATGGCAGTGTGCTTGGGCTAGCATTAGACATGTCTCTTAGAACAATGAATAATGGATTGAACCTAGATGATTACATGAAAATGGTTTGGGAGAAATATGGCAAAACCGAGATTCCATATTCTGTTCGTGACTTAGAATCAGTTCTTATAGAATATGCTGGTGAAAAATTTGCGGTTCAATTTTTTGAGCAACATATATTCAAAAGTGAAATGCCAGATTATGAAACACTATTTAATGAGATGGGTGTAAATTTTGAATTAGAGAACCCTAGGTTGGCTTCTTTAGGTGGAAGTATTCGTGAAAATGATGGCATATGGAAACTCACAGCTAATGCAAAAATTGGTAGTCCTCTCTATGAAGCTGGAATTGAATCAGAAGATGAAATTATTTCAATAGGTGGGATTCGGCTAAGTGAGGTAAATGGTGTTGTAGAAATCCTTGAACGCCGTAGACCTGGGCAGACAGTGGAAATTGTGTTTTCAAGATGGGGAGAGGAAAAAAGGGTGCGAGTACTTCTTGCTGCTTCAGACATTATGAAATCAGAAATTGATAAACGAGCAAATCGTCAGAAAAGAGCGTTAAGAGAAGCTTGGCTTTCTGGTGAATAATCAACTTATTAACTAGCTATTAGTCAATCAATAAATATTATGAATAGATCTTTAATTCTTACTTCAGCACTAATATTAATGACTTTGATAATCTCAATAAAAGAGGTCAAAGCTCAATCATATCCAGAAATTCTTTCAATGAAAGAGCGAGCGGAAGTAATTGATAACCTCCTTGCAGATAAAGTGAAAACTATTCTTCCTGATATAATGAGAAGAGAAGGAATAGATATGTGGTTGATAATTTCTAGGGAGTATAATGAAGACCCAGTAATAAAAACTCTGTTGCCTGCAACTTGGTTAGCTGCACGTCGAAGAACCATACTTGTTGTATATGATAGAGGAGAAGATGAAGGGTTAGAAACACTAGCGGTTGCTAGATATGATGTTGGAGAGACGTTTAAGAAAGCATGGGATAAAGAAGTTCAACCCGATCAATGGGCGAGATTAAAAGAGATTATAGAAGAAAGAGATCCTGAAAATATTGGTATAAATATCTCGGTTGATTGGCAACATGCGGATGGAATGGTTGTAACTGATTATGAGGAATTAAAGGAAGGAATTGGAAGTAAATATACAAGTAGATTGGTTTCTGCTGAAAAAGTAGCAGTGGGTTGGTTAGAAACTCGATCTGAAAAAGAAATGGTTTTATATCCTCAAATAGTGCGAATTGCTCATGATATTATTTCAGAAGGTTTTTCTGATAAAGTGATTCAACCTGGTGTAACTACAACAGATGATATAGTTTGGTGGTATAGGGAAAAAATTCGTGAGTTAAAGTTGATTACTTGGTTTCATCCTAGTGTATCTATTCAAAGAGCTGATCCAGAATCCTTTGATCATCTTAGAACTTTTGATAGTAGACCGGATGAGAATGTTATTCTACCCGGAGATTTGCTTCATGTAGATTTCGGAATTACTTATTTAAGATTGAATACAGATACTCAACAACATGCATACATTCTTCGTCCTGGCGAAACTCAAGTTCCTGAATATCTAAATAAAGCATTTGATAATGGAAATCGCCTTCAGGATATATTTACAGGAAACTTCAAAGAAGGAAGAACAGGTAACGAAGTGCTAAAAATGTCGAGAGAGCAAGCTATTGCAGAAGGCTTAAAACCATCGATTTATACTCATCCAATTGGCTATCACGGACATGCAGCTGGAACAACACTAGGAATGTGGGATTCTCAAGGTGGAGTACCTGGTGATGGAGATTACCCGCTTCACTTAAACACAGCTTATTCTATTGAATTAAATGCAGCAACATATATCGAAGAATGGGGAAAAGAGATCAGAATAATGCTAGAAGAAGATGCTTTTTTCGATAAAACAGGAGTATGGTATATCGATGGTCGCCAAAAAGAAATAATGATGGTACCGAGAGTGCCTGCTAAACAATAGATAAATTAAGCCATCCTGAACTTGTTTCAGGATCTTAAGAATTCGTTATTAAACCTCGATATACTTCTGTGTTTTTGTGCCGAAAAATAATAAAATCACTTGCTTCAACTACTTCGAGGGCTGTGTAAAGATTCAACTGTATATATTCAAAGGTCTATGTACTAGTATGTCACATTCGCTTTTCATCCGGAGTGGACTTATTCGTCCTTTGGGCATAAGGATTCTATAATCTCACTAATCAAATGCCATAGTTTAGCTATTCGAATCACAGTGAAGAATTTGGCTTCTTAGCTTTAAAAACTGTTGATCTCTCAAAAGCATCTCTATTAAAAAAGGTCAACTTCTCTTTTCTACTACTTTATCAAAGGTAGCATTATCCAGTTTCTTTTTGATGCGTTTATCTGGGAGAAAGGAAAGTTTAAGTTTGGTGATATCTCGTGCCGTCACTTCTTCCGGGTTTAGTCTCCCATTTCCAGAGGCATGCACACTGAAAGTTCCAAAACCATCTAGCTTAACATTGTTACCACTAAGTAATAACTCAGGAACCAAATCGATAAAAGCTTGAACCACTCCAACCACATCCGCTCTACTAAAGGTAGAACGTTTTGCAATAGTGGCACAAACTTCATCCAAATCGGATAAACCACGATCTGTTATGACGGGATAATACTTAGTAGCGTTATTTCCAGTTAATCCGCCAGGTTTTTTTGAAACTACTTTATAAGAAATAGACATAGTACATACCATATATTAATTTGATAGCTATCAATTTAATATAATATAGCTATCTAAAACAAAAAAGATAGCTATCTTAGTATATATAATTATAGTTAATTTCTGATAGTTCACTTGTAAGTTGAAGTAGTCACTTATGTAAAGGATTCTATAAATCTTTTATTAAACCTTTAACCAAGGTTGCAAAAACATCTTTCTTCATTTCGGCAGCATCTTTTACTTCTGCATGATCTAGCTTTTGATCAGTTACACCTGCCGCTGCGTTTGTAATTAAGGATATAGCAACTGCTTTTGTACCAAGTTTAACAGCTTCAATAAGCTCCGGCGCCGTACTCATTCCAACCGCATCGCCACCTAGAAAACGAAAAGCATGAATCTCAGATTTAGTCTCGTAATTAGGTCCGGTTACATATAAATAGCTTCCACTTTGAGTTGGGATATCTAATGAATCCGCAATTTCTTTTACAGATTCTGCATTGGATGCTAAAGCTTCGTTTACATTAGATTCTGCTAAATCCTCCAAATCCTTAGCAGGACTTAATATCGAGTCTATAATCATTAAATCGCCCACTCGAAAATCAAGATTTATTCCACCGGCAGCATTAGAGATGATCAATTTTTCAACTTCGAAAGTATTAGCAAGTTGAACAGGAAGCACTGTTTTATCAAATCCATATCCTTCATAAAAGTGAAATCGACCTGAAAAAGCTAGAACGGATTTATCATTAATCTTTCCAAAAATAAGTGATCCGGAATGACCTTCAACGGTAGATTGTGGAAAGTGTGGAATAATAGAATAAGGGATAACAACAGGCTTTCTTATTTCGTCGCTAAAGCTGCCAAGCCCAGAACCTAGTATAACTGCAGTGTTAATCTGTTCAGGTAGGCCCTGATCAACTAGGAACTTCTTAATGATATGAATGTTTTCAGAAAGGGACATACGAATTTACTACTTCAGTGATATAGCCAGTTTTATCATCATGATCGATAATTTTCACAATTGGAGTTTCATCATCATGAAAGGCTAAGATGGTGAATCCATCATCAAATGCAAGTTTCGCGAGTCGTTCTCGTTGTATCTGACTTGTTTCAGGATCAAAATCATACTTAGCGGCAAATTTTCTATTGATCTGACCTCTCGTCGCAATAACGTCACCTGCTTGCATATACTTACTCACTCCATCATCAAAAAAAAGTACTTGATGAAATTCAGTATGACCACCTATTTTTTCCACTCGAATCTCTGGATAAGGTTGATCTGTTTCTTCTAAAAACTGGAGATCTGCACGAGCATCAATAAAAGCTAGAAATTCTGTTTTCTCTTCATCGTACCAAACTTCTTTAGCTATTGCTTGTTCCCAATCTTTTTTTGATGCCCATATTTTTGCATCTGGGAAAGTAAGTTCCCAATATCCATTCTCTTTGTTGGCCAAACCACCAATATGATCGTAATGTAAATGACTTAGAAAAATATCAGTGATATCAAATTCAGTAAGTCCGTGTTTGTCTAAATTCTCCCGAATTACATGAGGTCCAGTATCTTCTCCAAATTCACCTATTCCACAATCAAATAAGATATTTTTATCAGGAGTAACAATCAGAAAAGGATAAAGAGAGATTTTTAAAGCACCTTTAGCTGGTTTACCATCACGAGAAATTCTATTGAATACTCGATCGAGCCCAACAGAGAAAGTTCCTTCATATAAGGCTGCTACATACGTTTCTTTAGAACTCACTTTAAATCTCTATTTCGTTCTTCGAGTTCATCAAATCGTTCATAGGCGTGGATGATGTCACGAACTAGTTTATGACGAACTACATCTTCTTCAGCCAGATAAACAAAATCGATACCTTCAATGTCTTTTAGAATAGTCTGAATTGAAATTAGTCCAGATTGCTGCTTTCTAGGTAAATCGGTTTGTGTGATGTCACCTGTAATAATAGCTCTACTATTAAATCCGATACGCGTTAGAAACATCTTCATTTGCGTATTTGTAGCATTTTGGGCTTCATCAAGAATAACAAAGGCATTATTAAGAGTTCTACCACGCATGTAAGCAAGAGGAGCAATCTCGATTACATTTTTTGAGAGATGTAAATCAAGTTTATCCTTATCGATCATATCTTCAAGAGAGTCATATAATGGGCGTAGATAAGGATCAATTTTTTCTTTTAAATCACCTGGTAAAAAGCCAAGATTTTCACCCGCTTCTACAGCTGGTCTAGCCAAAATTATCTTTTGAACTTTTCGTTCTTTTAGAGCTTTTACAGCTAATGCAACAGAAGTATATGTTTTCCCAGTACCAGCGGGTCCAATAGAAAAGACAATGTCATTCGATTCAGATGATTTAACAATTCTTTTCTGCCCAGGAGTTTTTGCGAGAATTGGTTCACCTTTATGAGTGTATAGAATCAGATCTCCATCACCTTTATTGATAGGGTGTTGTTTCCTTTGACGTGATTGATATTCACCACTTTTAAGAGCAATTAGTGTTTTAATATCGTCTTCACTAATCTTATTCCTCCGTTCAACAACCTCAATCATTCCATCGATTACGTCTTTTACTAGTGCAACTTCTTCACTAGGTCCAGTAATTTTAACTCTTTCTCCACGAGCGTTGATTTTGGTTTCAGGGAAATTTTGATCCAATAAACGAATGTTATGATCATGTACTCCAAATAGAGTAATTGGATCAATATTCTTGAGTGTAATTATTTGTTCTAAAAGGGTGCGTGAGTCTTCTATAGCGGTAATAATAAATATTAAAGTTTATGATTTAAGGTAAGGCTTTAATAGAAGAATTCAGATATGCTTATCTGATCAAAGAAATAGAGAGAACTAATAGATTCAGATTTATGAAATAATATCTTGAAGTTCTTTAACTCTAGCTGGGATATTTTGAGCACTAAAGACACTATTACCTGCTACTAGAACATCAGCACCTGCCTCAGCTACTTTAGCAATATTCTTGAGGTTAACTCCACCATCAACTTGAATTAAGAAGCTATGTTCACCTGCTTCTCTAAGATCGGAAAGTTCCTGTAATCGAGAATAACTACTTTCAATAAAACTTTGGCCACCAAATCCTGGGTTAACACTCATTATTACAACTAAATCTACATACTCTAAGATTGGTTCAATATTGTATAAAGATGTTGCTGGGTTTATGGCTACACCTGCCATAATTCCATGACTTTTAATCTTCTGAATTGTTCTATGAAGATGTGTACATGCTTCATAATGAACGGATATCATTTCAGAACCAGCTTCAACAAAAGCGTCAATATATTGATCTGGGTTTTCGATCATCAGATGTGTATCTATGAAAGCATCTGGCGCTAACTTACTAACTTGTTTTACAATATTAGGACCAAAACTAATATTTGGTACAAAATGTCCATCCATAATATCGCAATGAATCCAAGTAGCTCCTCCTTTTACAATCTGATTAATGTCTGCTTCAAGATTTGTGAAATTTGCAGCAAGAATAGATGGTGCTAGGGCAGGTATACTGAAATTCATTAGTTTTGATTATTGGATTGAGGAGTTGGGGAATTATTTCGAGTTGAATCAACAATAACGGCACCACCTTCAATAACTTCAATAGCTTCGAATCGTTCTGAAATTACTAAAGTTAATGTAGCACCTTCAACAAGTTGTGTAACCTTTGGAGTAAAGTCGAGCACGGTATTTGGGATAATATCTTTAATAGGTTGAAAACGAATTTCACCTACTCTTAGGCCAACTTCACGTAATTTGAGTTGAGCTTCAGGAAGTCGTAAACCAATTATTTCGGGAATATCTACAATCTTATCTCCTAATCCATCACTTACTACCAAATCAATAGATCTACCTTTTTCCACAGTAATTCCTTCAGAAATAGATTGACGAAGTACAGCATTTTTAAATCTGGAAGATTCATAACTAATAGATCCTACATTAAGCCCATAATTCTGAAGTTGAATTTGAGCATTTCTAAGAGATAGGTTGATCACATTCGGGACCACTACTTGCGGTTTTACTGCAGCATTAACCGTTAAGTATACTTTTCTATTTGGCTTTACAATAATTGCTGCTGCAGGTGATTGATCAATTACATAATCAGCTGGGAAAGCGGAATTTGCTCTTCGATCAGCTACTTCAACTCTAAGTCCGTAATTAGTTAGTACAGCTTCAGCTTCTTCAAGTGAAATACGTGTAACGTCAGGTACGGTAACGCCTTCGTTATAATGGGTATACATCGGCATTACGAACTTATCAAGTGTATATAGAGTAGTTGCCCCAACAAGAACAACTGTTCCGAAACAAATGTATAAATACTTATTAGTGAGTATTTGTTTTAGCATGGTTTAAAATACGGGAAGATGACGGATGTTAAAAGTGCCAGATTACAGATAATGCTTCTGTTCGTAGAATATTAGCCTGTGTATCAATTCTGCTGTTCTTAAGCTTTACGGTGAAGTAGGCATCGAAGGCAGAAACTATATGGTTTACCATGATCAACTTTAAGATGTTCCCAGCTTGACGATAATTATTATTGAACTCATCCGCTCGATCACGCCCCTCAATAAAATTTAGTGTAAGCATGCTTGCATCCCAAGGATAGCGGTAATTATGACTAATTCCCTCAATAAGTCTCCCTTCATGGAAATCTCGCCAACCCGGTTGAAATTGATAATACTTACTCATTAGTTCATAATATTGCTGAGAACCATAATCTTGAACAACATGAGAGAATGCACTTGCTACTCGATCTAAATAAAAAAATGGAGTTTGAACTTCAACGGTTCTTATAGTTGCCAAATCGATTTCTTTCCAATCATTTGGCGTATTTCCCCATGTTGGATTTTTGCCAAAAACCTGCTCTTCTAAACCACCTGCAATATTATAGCCATTTTCAATTCCATTGGCTCGTGAGTATTCAACTAACCATTGACCATAAGCTAGAACACTCCAGTTTTGATTGGCATATTGTTCATAGGCTCGTTCATTTCTTTTTGCAGTATTATTTCTATCGATGTAATAAAAAATACTAGCCACATCTATTATGAAATAAGTTGCTGCCCTTCCCCATTTTCCATTTGCAGCCTGACCAGCGCCTGGAATAATAGCAGAAGAAAGCATAGCTAATGCAGGATTCGTTCTAGTAGCTTCAACGATAGAGTTAGTTGATGAAAATTGATCGAAATTAGATCCCGTATATTTGAAATCATGTATTGAGATTTCTTTCTGAATGTTTTCAGAATTTTCATCAAGGATAATAGTACCAGATAGTGAACTATTAAGTGGTTGGGCTGTACTCAGTGAACTAAAAATTCCACAAAGAAAAATTATGTGAATCAGAATTCTCATAATAGCTCAAAATCAAAGGTTAAGCCAAAGTGAAATAGAAGTTCCCTACCGTAGGTAACCGTATTACTTTGTGAGCCAGTTACAAAATCGTCAGGTAAGGTTAGTGTAAATTTATCGAATCCGTATGATGCACTTACAAAAAATCTAAGAGGGAAAAGGTAATATCCACTACTCGCTAATCTTAGTTCGGCACCGATACCACTTTTAAGTTTTTTACCAGAGTCTAATAGATTAGGATTATTTTCAGCTACCCCATTTGGATACCAACCATTTCCAGTCTCGAAGAAAAAGCGAGCGTATAGTTTATCGAATGTATAAGGTCCAATTTGTTTGTTTAGATCTTTAAAAATAGGGGTGAACCAACTCAAACTAGTAAATGCAGTTGTATTTCCTCCAATGGCGAAAAATGGATAACTCCTCATTCCTAAAAAACCACCAATATAATCCGTGAAGAATGAATCATCAGGTTTATTGAAATAGGTAAAGCCTCTTACTCTTGCTTGAAAAGCTTGGTTTCCAAAAGTTCTGAATCCATATCTGACGTGCAACTCTGTGGAGTGATTTTTAGCTGTCTTGAAAATAGGTACAAGAGAACCCTCTTTTATTTGATACTCTTCTAATAGTTTAGATGGCTGATATTGATACCTCAGATAACCTTTCAAACCAATTGGAGCAATATCTCCATCTGTACTATACTCATAATAATCGAATGTATATGCCGTAGAAAAGGTAGTTCCTTTATAATATTCGGAGGAAGATCCACTTATGAGCGCATTTAATTCTCTTGAGAAAAAATTATCTGTTTGTACTCTATACGGACTATAACCAAGTCCGATTTCCAATAAACTTCGTCTACTCAATTTACTTCGTAAAAAGAGATTAGCTTCCCATACTTCATAACCAATATCCACATTTGTAGTGTCAGGAGTACAAGAAGTACATGGGAATTCCTCAATAGATAAACCATCTTGTACATTTCGGTGTAGGTTGTAAACTTCTAAAGAGACAGTTGGTGACCAACTTTTTTTAATAAAAGGAAGACCTCGGTATTCTGCGATGAAGAAGACGTCACGATCTAGTTTAAATAACCTATCAGGTTTTAAAAACCCTCCAATACTTTCTGCATCACGTGAAGCAACACCTAACATAACCCCACCAAAAATACTCAGTTTGTCGGTTACATCTCGAGATGCAAAATAGATACCCGGTTTAATATCTCTTAGCAAGTTTTCTCCAAGCTTGCCAATTTTACCATTCTTTATAAGACTTCCATTTTGTCCATTAATCTTAGAATAGTTATCAAACCGTAATACTGGAAAGAAAGAGAAACTAGTAAAAGTGTCCTCATATCGTCGATACTTCCTTTCGTTGGATTCACCTCGAGTTTCAATATCAAAAGAATAACTTCCAGTATCAGCAAATGCTTGAGCTATTTCAGTAAATGGATCAAGGTCTTTATCGTCGAAGTCATTTAAATAGCTTGATTCTGGTAAAGAGTCGGGTTCGAAAGAAAACTCAGAAATAATTGGAGAATAATTTCCTGTTCCCGGTGAAGTAATCAACTTTGAGATCGTATTCTCTTTAATTTTATAACCATCAGCTTCATATTCAGAAAAGTAAAGACTTTTAGAATCAACATTCGCCATGAATGCACCGCCTAATACGTTTGTCATCTTCTCAATGGTATCACCAGAAAGTTGTTTTCTATAGATATTAAATACGCCATCTTCATCAGAAGAGAAGTACAAAAACTCTCCATCAGGACTTATAAATGGATCACGATAATCGATGAAGTCATCTTCCAAAATGGATGTGATCTGCTTTGTTGAAATATCAATTGAAAAAATATTTCTACCCCAGTAGTCAGCGAAAGCAAAATAAACACTATTACCATTTGGATGCCATGCAGGAGTGAATAAAGTTTCAGCATCTTTATACTCTGTTAGTTGAGTTATCTTCGAAGTATCGTCTGCGTCTATTATAACTAGGTTTTGAGTACCAGCTGTGTATTGGATTGCTAAGATGCTTTTCCCATCAGGACTAAAAGTAGGAGACTCAATCCTAGCACTATTTGTTAATCTGGTAGACTTTGTTGTTTCGATATCAAAAAGAAAAAGATCGCGATAGAACTCACCATATTTATTCTTCTTATTTACTGCATAAACAATTTTATTTCCATCGGGTGAATACGAAAAAGAGGTGCTAAGTACCGTAATTAACGGTTTTAAAGCATCGGAATGATTTTGTGGTATATAGAAATTTCGATCATCCACCTGTGCAATTTCAATTTCTTCGCCATCTTTTTTGATATAAAGTGATAAAAGAGAATAATCTCGACCTTTATTAGAAAGATAGGCTATAGAATTGCCATCAGGTGATCGCTTTGGAAAGAAATTATAAAAACCATCCTTTTCTACATAATTGGATGAACTTTGTTCAAGATTGTTGGTTGCTTCAGTATAAAATTTCTTTCTCTCTGAAATCCATTCTTCAAATACTTGCTCACCGGGTATACCAGTAGCAATTTCAATTCCATCTTCAACTTTAAACACATTTTTTTCGCCCATAGCCTCAGAAAGCGTGCGAAGAACATCTTCCCCAAATCGTTGTACTAAGTAAATTACAAAAGCATAGCCTTGGTTATATACTGTTTCTCGTTCCAGACTGGTTTTTGATGAGAATGTTCCCATTTCAGCTAAACTGAAATAGGTATCACTTAATATCCTTGTTCGCAATATCATATCACGATGACTATCCCAAGTGTCATATAATATGCCTGCTCGTTGATATTGAGCTGTACCCTCAGCTAACCAAGCAGGAATATTAATAGATGCGAAGGGTAAAGAAACTATACCATTTGGGAATCCATAAAGCACATCTGGGCGTCTGACTTTTTCATATGAAAGCCACTGCAAATAGAGCGCAGGAAATTTACGCTGCCTCTTAAGTGCAGCTTGAATTTGTACTATATGAGTGAATTCATGTGAAATTACATTTCTCATCCAACTATGGGTACCACGAAGTGGGGTATCAAGTGAAGGAACCCAAATATCAATTTTATTATCAAAGAAGTAAGCAGCTCCATTGGAATAATCTTCGCGATCTTTTAGTACAATGCTAACTTTCTCATCTGGCTCATACATATAAAGTGATGTAATAGGCCCATATATCTCTTCTGATATTCTTGATACAACTTGTGCTGATCGACTACTTCCTTCCTGGAAATGTACAATAAAGTGATCGCTTTCAATTGAGAACCACTTTAGGTGATTTTGAGGGTAGTCATAGAACTGAGGATCGGTTTGTGCGAATACATTACTATTGAGTCCAGCAACGAATACAAGCAGAAAAAGTAGAGTAATCTTTCTCATTAGTGTGCCACCCCAATTTTAACAACTTTCGATTCGTTTTGAGAACCAACAGTAGCTTTTATTCTTGCAAAATAAGCTCCACTGGCCCATTCTTGAGTTGAAATTGTAATTTCTTCCGGAGCACCACCTTTTGCTTGTATAGTTCGCTCAAAAATAACTCTACCTGTATAATCAATGACAGTTATTTCAACTGTTCCACCTGGTGAAACAACCTCAAAACGAAGATTTGTTTCATTGTTTGCAGGATTCGGCCAGTTATAAGTTTCATCTGAGTTTAGAACTGTAAATGTATTTGCTTGAGATTCAGAAATAGTAATATCTGCTGATACTTTGTTGTATAGATTTTTACCATAACGTGATGGCCATTGAGAAGAGGTGAAGTTTTCAAACTCCCAAGTCTTTAAATCTCCAGTATGACTTACTGTATATAGTTTATTATCAAAGAAAATAGGATGTATTGGTTGTATATCTTTTCCAATGGCACCTCCAACATGTAGAGGGAAACCTTCAATTTGATTTCCAGTAGTCTCATATGCAAAGATATTCACAGAGTAATTATCTTGACCAACTACTAGAATATCTTGGATATTATCTCCATTAATATCTGCAATTAATGGTGTACCAATGAACTGTATATTATCTGGCGCTATAATGGGGAAATTAGACAGAATAGCACCATTTAGATTGTATCCTTCAATTGTATTTGAAGTTTTATTTATATGATAAATATATCCTTCATCCACAATGGCAGGCCATTCAGCTTTATCTTCATTAAAGATTTCAGTGAAAGCCTCCTCAGCTTGAGGGTTCACAATAGTAAATTTTCCGTCCTCAAATAAGTAGTATAAATTTGAACTATTAGTTTTAATGGTGCCTGCAAAAAGTCGATCTGAGGCATTTGATATATAATCTGAGAGATTTTCACCTACAAAAGAAATCGTAGATCCGTTTAACCCAACATAATTTCCATTTTCTACCTCTGAACGGAATTCATATCCTGTAGTATTTTGAATAATTGAACCATCAGATGCATTAAGTGAAATATTCGTGAAGTCGAGGTCAATAGTTTGTCCATCTTGAGAACTAAGAAAAGCCGATCTTTTAGATGCTTGAACTGACCATGTTGAACCTGGAGATTCTAGATTATATGCTATGACACTACTTTCAGGTGAAGTAATAGGATTCTCACTTTTGAACAAATTAGACCCTATTACCAGTGGTTGTTGGTTTTGAATACCTCCAATAATTCTTGGTCCTGAAATATTTGGTGACTTAGCATCATAGATATAATAATTTGAGAAGGCAGGAGCTATTAATAGTGTATCGTTTGAAGTTTCGACTACCTTTAATTCAAGAGGAAAGTAATCCCAATAAGAATTTTCAGGTGTATAAAAAATATTTACATCTGTTTGATATTCAAATAGATTTGTAATTCCTGACTCATCATTTTCTACTGGTCTTATTCGAAATGATGCAGTTGCTAGGTTATCCGAAAAGTCGTACAACTCAAAAAATGACTTTGCACCTGAATTACTATCATTATTTGGTGTAGAATTTGGTCCAAAAATATTGCTATAAAAAGTCTCAGTTCCAGATTGGGTAATTACTCTATAATTATTATCAGACCACCAGAAGTCGAATGAAAACCCAAAACTTGGACTATTATCTAATAATCCCGCATCGCGACCAATATCCTGAGCACCATCTGCTTCTTCCAAATCAACACCTCTTCGAATTGGATCCGCATTTACTTTTCCGTTTTCTAGTTGTTGATTTATGACAGCTTCATCGATGTGCCAAATAAGAATTCCGCCATTTAAATATCGATCGTCTTCAGTTCCTTCTCGATCATCTAGACCTATATCAAGTCCACCGGGTAGACTCCAATCAAAGTTATTGACATCAACTATTGTACCTGGAATAAGTAAGGTATCATACCCGCTCTCCTGAAAGATGAATTGAGTGTCATCATTATCAAACTGCTGTTGCACAATCTGTCCATCTAACGCACTTTTAATTGAAAATGTAACAGTAGCTTTACCGTCTGAGTTTAGGTCAATTTCACGGAACCTATTTTCAATTAGAAAATATTCAGTTGATGATAGTTCATACTTCGCAATACTATTTGCCTCATTTCTAGATCCTGCGGGAAGCTCTATTCTATTTGATGTGCTATCATTTATAACAAAAGGTACTTCCCAGCCAAGATAAACTTTCTCCCATGCCGAAGGTTCTGGGGGAAGAAGGCCATTATAAGCAAAGAAACCGGCGCCATCCATTAATCCAAACCTGCCAATTGCAGGTTCACCAGTTTCTGTATTAAAAAGGTCTGGAAGTCCAAGGTGACTTCCAATCGAGGCACAAAGCAGTCCATTTATAGACAGTGGAAATACAATCTCATTTTCTGATATATCATCTCCACGTCTTGATTCCGTACGAGGGATGATCATGGAGTTTTTTACTAGAAAACTGCCGTTATTAATTGAGAAACCATCAAAACTAGAGCCTAACCATTTTTCAAGATCATTCTCTCTCATATATATAGATGGGATATCGAAAGGGGTTATATCGAGACTTGTTCCTGTTAGTTCTACATCACGGCCAACACCAGCGTGAAAAACAACGAAAGCAGTGTTATCGGGATCAAGGCCTGTAACATCAAATCCCCCTTGTTCTTCAACTTCAGTCCAAACGTCATTTAGAAAGATTGCTAATTTTTCAGTTGTGAATGTCTCTCCAATTGGAGAATAGACTTCCATAGAGTTGTCAAGTTTATATACGGTTGGTAGAACTTGATAATTGATATTCAATTGGCCATCTGAAGAACGACTGAAGTAGTTTTTTGCAAATTCTAAGTGGGCTTCAAAATAATTTCTATCATGAGGGAGAGGATCAATAAATGTTTTTTTTTCTCTAGTTAGATAGGGAAGCCCTTCAAAACCATCGGGTCCAAATACTCCAGTTCCAGATGTGAGTCTATTTTCATCTGCTTGAAACTCAACCATGATTGCTACCACATTTAAAGTTCCAATAGCAGGAAGAGCATTTAGATTTGTCTGTGGAGTAGAAATGGCATGCGTTCTCCTAATCTCTACTTGTTGTGCAAAGGATGATGATTGACCAAATAAAAAGAGCATGCCTACAATGATTAACATGCTCTTTGATAAAAAGGAGTTGGATTTCATTCCATCTAAAAATTCAGGAGAACACTAAATCTGAGTGTATTTGCTAACGGATGTTCGGACTCTAATGTTTTGATATAACTGAAATCGACTCCAAAAGAGTTGTATCTAAGACCCGCTCCAAAAGTAACATACTTTCTATCACCATTTTCTGGGTCTTCATAGTAGAAGCCTCCACGTAGTGCGAATAAATCGTTATACCAGTATTCAGCACCAGCACCAATCATAAATTGTTGGAGAAGACTCAATTCTACAATTTCTTGACCATTATTTCTTTCGAAGGTTCCCCACGATTCGAATAAAGCTTCAATTGGTCCAGCAGCAACATATGTCGTATCTGAAATACCGGCTTGAGTACGAACTACTTCTTTTTTTCGAGCCATTACTTTTGTTATGTCAGAAGCAATAGTAATTCTATTAAACCCATCAGGATCTAAATCTAAATCGAATGCAAAACCAAATCTAAGTAGAGTGGGTAGTGGATCCTTCTGAGCATTATCGGTGTACTGCATTCCTGGACCGATATTCGAAAGATTAAAACCTGTGCTAAAACGAGCATTATTTCCACCAATACTAAATGGATTAGTTTTGTAGAGAAGGGCAAGGTCAACACCGACACTACTTCCAGGGTTAACTTTCTGTTCATCAACACTTGTTCCACTAGCTAAACTAGAATAAATAAGACGAAGACTGGTACCCAATGCTAAATTTTTGTTTACCTCAAAGCCATATGAAAGACCTAAAGCTAATTCATAACTATTGAATTTAGAAATTACATCAGAACTAGTAGCATTCGTTTGAGCTTGTTCACCAAGATTTAAATAGGTGAGGTGAGCGCCAATAGTACCGATTCCTTCTACGTAATATTTACCAACTAGGTAATCATAAAATAGGTCACTAACATTAAAGTTAGCTAGCCAGTTAGAGTGAGTTATACTAAGTTGATTGTCTGTTTGAAAGGCTAGACCAGCTGGATTCCAGAACATAGCTGCTGCATTATCTGCCATAGCAACCCCTGTATTACCCATAGCGGCACCTCTAGAGTCAGGCTCGATTTGTAAAAATGGAACTGCAGTAATAGCTACTTGAGCGTTTGAAATAATAGGAAATACAAATAGCGCAAAAGCTATCGATAACAAATATGTCTTTTTCATAAATGATAAATAGTTTGAATCCGAAATATAACGGATAAAAGATAAAAATATGTTGGTTAATCTTACCGGATAATTACGAGCTTTTCGATTTTTTCGGTTGTTTTTCTTCCTTCGGTGGTATCTGTTGTAACCCGAAGCACATAAATATAAGTACCGTTACCCAGGCGATCATTATCCCTGTCACGGCCATTCCATGGAATACTGGCATATGAACTTAGTGTATTACTTGGTGGTATGTATTCTTGAATACGTTGTACAGGTTTTCCACTTAAGGTGTAAATACGAATATCTACATCAAGCGAATTTCCCTGTTGATTATGTTCGAATGTAAAGGACGTACGATTGTTCATAGGATTTGGGTAGTTGTAGATTTTATCTACTACCAAATCTTCTTGATCTGCCACCTGAAAAAAGACTTCTTTTTCTGATGGATTATTATGCACATCCCAGGCTCGAACTTTCATTGCGTAGTTACCTTCCGGAATATTCTCCAGCGGGTACTCGATACGACCACTGGTATAATCATTTAAATTGCCCTCATAAAAATCGTTGAGAACAAAGGTTTGTTGTGGTTTGGTATCGATAGTAGCAATTATTTCATGTCCTACTCCTGTTCCTGTAGTGTTAATTCCAGAACTGTCGGCCAGTTCTACGATAAGTTTTGGAGAACCATTTGATAGGCTCCCATTTATAAAAGTTTGATCATTTAGGTAAACATCCATAATTGGACCTTTACCATCATTTATAGCATTTGTATTCACTCCATTAAAAACAACATCTGTATAAGATCCGCCAGCTGTTGTTTCATCACTATTTGCATAAACAATAATTCTACCTTGATTAGGTGAAAAACTTATGTCTTTAGGGATGATAAATCTGATAGAGTACATACCATTTTGGGCGAGTGTTTTACCTTTAAAAAGAACGTCGTTTTCAATTTGATATGTACATTCTGCATCAGTATTAGAATTGAGATTGCATCCTCGACTTTCAACCCACGTTCTATCTTGAGGAATACTTACTGTTCTAGGTGCATCGAAAAGTGAAACGGTTACTTCTCCACTAAATTCTGATGCAAGTTCTCCTGAAGGATTACGAATAGTTCCTGTTAACGTAACCTGATCTAATGATTTAATAGTTACAACGGTGTCTTCACTTGCTACATCTAAGCCATTAATATTTTCAACATTAGCCTTTTTATTTGGAAGAGCGAGTCTTAAGGCAGGATCTCCAAGTAAAATAAACTTCCTGTTATTATTCTGAGAGCCAACACTCGTGTTTTTTGTTCTCAGAAAAATATCACCAAGTGGTAATGGTCTTCCATCAGAGTCTCTTTCAAGCATATTTTGTGATAACTCAATATTTAACCCAAAATTTAGTGAATTAGGATTTGAGCTTGTATAAACTACTCTTGTTGTTGTGAAACTGGCAATAGCGCCTCCGTTGTCTGCAAAAACAAGTTTTTCAGCACCTGATTGTGCATTAATATCGTCATATCTTCCAAATTGACAGGTAGCTGTAACAAAAAGTGTTAATCTATTTCTATTGGTAAGTCTAGATATATAATCTGAGCTATACAGTTCTTCATCAGTAAGATTCTGAGTATTACCGTGCCCAGAATAATTCATAACTAATGCTCCATTATTCAGAGTATTTAAAAAGTCGTTAGTAGCTGAAGGAAACTGTCTTCCAACTCCTGTTATCTCCTCTGGGTAGTCAAACAGGTAGATCTTTTTAGATCGTGCGCCTGCATCAATTAGATTCATTCTTCTTAAAGTTCCGTCTGCATTTTCAACGTGTAAATCTCGATTTAATGTTGGTTCAGGTAAATCGTCATCAGCAGCAAAGGCAAACAGATTTTGCCAATCACCATTATTTGCAGGGTTTTCATATCTCTTTATTTTATCGATAGCTATAGCGGCTTCACTTCTTGTTTGTGCTGATATTCTACCAATTCCTAAATCAACCCGAGCGCTACTATTCAGAAGTCCTTCATTATCATCCATAAGACCAAAAAAGTCATCACTACCGAATGAATTTGTTCGATGTATAGATTCACTTGTTTGATATGTTAAAACGAAATTTGTGAATGCATTCGAAATTATATTTTTGGTGTCATAAGTAGTATCTCCAAATAGTAGTACATACTTTGGTGGAACTTCACCATTTGCTAATGCTGTATCCCAAAGATATTTAAGAAAATCACGAATAGCAGTGGGATCCTTTGCCCCAGATGAAAACTCGTTTAGTATTTGAGATTGAGTAACTAAAATTGGGTTCAAACCTCTTTGTGATCTATAAGAGGCAAGATCTTGTGCTTGATCTAATAAAAACTCAGATGTTATAATAACATAATCGGGATATGAGTTTATACCGTGTAAATTTTGATTAGGTACTCTAGTGCCAATATTCGGTACACTTAAACTAGATTGAGCAATAATCTTAGTATTTGGATCACTGTTATACACTAGAATGAAGCTATTACCATCTTGACTAACTTCTAAAAGTTGAGGAACCATTGGGTTTGTAACATCCATTACATAGGGTGTTGATGAAAACCCATTCAACACGAAACGAGAAAATTCGGTAATTGAACCACCAACAGGAGGGAAGAAGAAGAGTTTATTATTCTCTGCGGTTAGCTTTCTTCGAACAATAAAGCGTAAATAATCAACGAAACTACTAGCGCCTGAATGAGTAGATTTCATCATTAAACCAGCATTTAGAACGCCATTAGTTGTTTGGGCGTCTACTAAGATATCATTGAAGCTATAACTTTTTGCAGATGTACTTACATAGGATGTATAACCATCACTTCCATCGAGCCTTGAAATAGAAAATTCTCTAAAAAGCTGATTGTTAATATTCATCTCAAACTCGGTAGAGGAAGTAGAACGTAAATAGAATCTGCCTGATGCTACAATTGGTATAGAAGTATTTACATCTGGTAAGGTGTCTTTAAAAACTTCAATCAACTGGTTTTGAGAACTAGCAGGTATGGTTTGACCAAGCCAGTATCTGCCTGATTTTTGTCTAGTTTCGGTTTTAGTAAGCTCTTCTTCTTTCCATACAAAATCATCAAATTCAGTTATAGTAGATGAAGCTGAAAGCCCTGAATTTGAAATATTTAATCGAAGACCATTTGAAGTACCAACAGTTAGAAAAACATAGGTACTTTCACTATATGGGTGGATTTCATGAGTGAATGAATCACCTGAACGAAATTCTTTATGAGGGCTATTTCCATAGAATATAATTCTATCATTAGCGTCAAAACTGCCGTCATTTTCACCTTCTAAAAGTATTGGGAATTGTGAAAAATCAGGTCTTTCATCACTATTTCTTTCTGGTAATTCATATCCATCAGTACCCCAGATTTGGATATTTCTAGGATCGATCGAAGAAACATCAATTCCAAGGTCTTGTAAATACTGTTGATTAATCTGATAAATACCTTTTTTATCTATTTGAATTTTGTACCAATCACCTGTACTAAGAGCATGATCTGAGGCTAGGATAGCTTCTTTAGTTAAAGATCTTTCGGGGATCGAATCTTTAACTTTCAAAATTCGAAACCGAATCTTTGAAGTAATAAGTATAGAACTAGATGAATATCGAGCTAGATGAATTTTTAAGGAGCCTACCTGTTTTCCTCTAAACATTCCAGGGGCAAGTATTTCATAAAGAGGAGAATCAATAGTTGAAAGAGCTAATCCAATTGCTCTTGATTCAGATATCTGAGTGTTTTGTTCAATTACATTTTGTTCGAGTATCGTGAATTCAGGTTTTCCATTAATATATGGTACCATAAATTCATAGGGAGGAAGTACTCCTAGGTCATTATTAAGTATCTCATATTCAATAAACTCATCAGTTTCTAATACAGTCTTCAACTCTTGAGCATTAACTAAAGAAGCTGAGAAGCAAATAGCAACCAAATAGCTTATATGAAGAAGTTTAGAGAACATGATTAAGGAAACCGATGAAAACTACTAATATTGCAGAATTAGAATATTCTACAGTGTTAAGTCTAATCTGAGCAAAGATTAATCTTTAACTTAAGATTGGTAGTCGAATCCATACAGTACGAATGTCTTTTTTTGGGTTAAAAAATGAATTTGTAGCTGTTTTTTATGGTATATCGGATTTCGTTAAAGATGAAGTTGTATTATAGCTTTGGAATCAAATAATGTCAACTGAAAAATGCTATTTATAGCATTTCTAACACTACTGCAGAGGCTCCACCACCTCCATTGCAAATTCCTGCACAGCCAAGTTTCCCACCTGTTTTTTTCAGTGCATGAACGAGTGTAACAATAATTCTCGCTCCAGAGCAACCTATTGGATGACCAAGACTTACAGCTCCACCATGGATATTTACTTTATTAGGATCAAGTTCTAAGATTTGATTGTTAGCAAGAGCTACAACCGAAAAAGCTTCGTTAATTTCATAAAGGTCAATATCATCTTTTGAAACACCAGCTTTATTGAGTGCCAATGGAATTGCGTCTGAAGGAGCTGTTGTAAACCATTCAGGTTCTTTTGCCGCGCTTGCATGACTTACAATTTTTGCAATTGGAGTAAGTCCAAGTTCTTTTGCTTTATCTTCACTCATTAGAAGAACAGCAGCTGCACCGTCATTAATACTTGAAGCATTTGCAGCGGTAACTGTTCCTTCTTTATCAAAAACAGGTCTTAGTGAAGGAATTTTATCAAAATTAACACGACCTAATTCCTCATCTTTTGTGACTTCAGTTACATTTCCTTTTCTGTCTTTAACATTTATTTTGATAATCTCATTATTGAAGTCTCCGTTTTCATGTGCTTCAATAGCTCTTTTATAAGAAAGAATAGCATACTCATCTTGTTCATCTCTGCTAATATTGCATTCTTTAGAACATAATTCAGCAGCATTTCCCATTGCGTAGTTATTGTATACATCCCAAAGGCCATCTTTTAAGATGCCATCTTCAGTTTCAACATGTCCATATTTAGAGCCGAAACGTTGCTTCGGTAGATAGTAAGGGACATTACTCAT
The DNA here is from genome assembly GCA_965212165.1 of Balneolaceae bacterium. Taxonomy (GTDB): domain Bacteria; phylum Bacteroidota; class Rhodothermia; order Balneolales; family Balneolaceae; genus RHLJ01. The sequence goes on from OZ243096.1 coordinate 1,626,893, forward strand.
GCTTTCCATTCCACCTGCTACAATTATATCTGCATCACCAAGTCGAATTTGATCTGCAGATATCATAATTGCTTTCATTCCAGATGCACAAACTTTATTAATAGTAGTTGAAGGTGTAAGTTTTGATAATCCAGCCTTTAATGCCGCTTGTCGTGCAGGAGCTTGACCAATACCTGCTGTTAATACATTTCCCATTACTACTTCTTGAACTAAATTAACAGAGATTCCTGCAGCTTTTACTACTTCTAAGATAGCAGCAGCTCCCAGTTCTGGAGCTGTAAAAGAGGAAAGACTTCCACCAAATGCACCGATTGGAGTTCTTTTTGCTTCAACTATAACAACATTACGCATGACGATATATATTTAATGATTACAAACTGTAAGCGCTTTTTTGGCTTATCAAAGGTAGTAATTCTATGGAAAAGGTATTGTTAAAAAGCTTGTTTTAAATCAGATATTAAATCTTCAACATCTTCGATTCCAACAGAAATTCGAATTAATGAATCACTTAGCCCAGCTTTAACTCTTAATTCTTTGGGAATAGAGCCATGTGTCATTGAAGCTGGATTACTTATAAGTGATTCAACACCACCGAGGCTTTCAGCCAAAGTAAAAACTTTTGTGCTACTCATGAATTTTACTGCTGCATCAATAGAGTCGTCTTTAAGAGTGAATGACAACATTGCACCAAAATCATCCATTTGAGATTTAGCAAGTTCATGTTGTGGATGTGATGCTAATCCAGGATAAAGTACTTTTTCTACTAAAGGATGAGAGTCTAAAAAATGAGCAATAGCTTTTGCATTTTGAACTGAGCGTTCAACTCTTACAGCTAATGTCTTAATACCACGAAGAGTCAAATAACAATCCATTGGTCCTGGAACTGCGCCAGTAGATTTAACTTGAAAACGGAGATTATCCATGATATCAGAATGCGAGCTAGCAACAGCACCATGAATTACATCTGAATGTCCTGCTAAGTACTTGGTAGCTGAGTGGAGAACAGCGTCAGCTCCAAATTCTATTGGGCGCTGTAAGTAAGGAGATGCAAATGTGTTATCAACAATGGTAAGAATATTCTCTTTTTTTGCAATACTAATTAACTTCTTAAGATCTACAATTCGAAGTAATGGATTTGTTGGTGTTTCAATCCACATCATTTTAGTATTTGGCTTGATTGAGCTTTTAACCAATTCTAGGTCAGTCATGTCAATAAATGAGAACTCAATGCCGTAAGGCTCAAAAACGGAAGTAAATAGTCTATAAGAACCACCATATAAATCGTTCGATGATAGTATATGATCGCCAGTACGAAACATCTTCATCAAAGCATCCATTGCAGCAACACCGCTTGCAAAACAAGCACATTCTTCTGCTCCCTCTAAGCCTGCAATTAATTTTTCAAGAGCTGTTCGTGTTGGATTACCAACACGAGCGTAATCATATCCTTTGTGTACATTAGGAGCAGATTGCTCATAAGTTGATGTTTGAAAAATAGGAGGCATAACCGCACCTGAAGTCTCTTCAGTCTTTTGGCCTGCATGAATGGTTTTCGTATTAAATTTCATTTAGTTTTAAGAGCTAAATCTAGATTGTTTAAGTGAGTTAAGTCCTTCAAGAGTTGTGTTGAGATCTGAACTATCAGGAGTTAAAAGTGATAATTTTTCATAATACTCAATTGCAAAGTTCAATAAGGTTTCTGCTTTTGCAAGTAATAATGGTTTGTCACTTTCATAAGCCACTTCATAAACGGTAAGATATTTAGCAGTTAAATTATTATAAAAAACGCCTAAGCTTTCAACAAAACTTGTACTTGTTGTATCTCTAGAATATGCCTGTATTAGTTCTTTTTCTGCTTGTTCACCAACACCTTCAGCTTCGAATCGAATTTGAGTTACTAATGAACTGTCAGAATCCAAATATGCATTCGCCAAATCATTCATTATAGTCTCAGTAACCATATATAATTGAGTACCATATACATTTCTGATAATTGCATCATTAGGAAAAGTGTCAACTAAATTAGATAATAGTTCAATAGCTTTTTCAGTATTTGAAGTTGAGATATATGCGTTAACTAAACCAAAAGCTATGTTTTTACTTTGAATTATATCCTTATTCGCAAGCTCATAATAGAAAACGGATTGATCTGGTTCTCCTTTTTGGAGGTACATAAATCCTAAATTCTCATAAACTTTTACTGGAACAGTATCGGCACTATTCTTTGCAATATTAAGTGTCGAGATCGCCCCAACAATATCCCCAGATGAGTACAATGCGGTTGCTAAAGATAGATAACTACTTGTTTCACCAGGTTTAATTGAAATTGCGTTTCTAAAATGGGCTTGAGTAATTGAAGGATCAGATAATTCTTCTTCATTATTGAAAGACGCAGTTCCAGCATTATGCTCTTGAGACCAAAACTTGTCTTTGATGGCACTAATCTTCCCATATTGAAGTGAATCTACCCCAAGTGAAATTGCATTATCAAAAGCTGAAATTGCTTCTGAATAAAATTGTGTTCGTTCCCGTACATCAACCTCTGATGCAATAAGAGTATTAATTTCACCTTTTTTGATTAGTAAATCTGGCTGATCAGGATTTTCAGTTAATTGTTCATCAATTTGGATGAGTGCAGTATCATATTGATTACTCGAAATTAGAGAATCGATAGAAGGTTTAGATGTTGAACAAGCGAAAAAAAACCCGATGGTTAGCAATAAGCTAACCGCTCGGGCACTTTTAATTAGTTTCATATAATTATTTAGTTTGCATATAGCTGGGATTACATACCTGCTTTTTCCATAGCAGCTTCTGCTTCTTCTCTCATGTCGAGAAGTGTATAAATTCTAACTAATGAACTCCAATAAGAAGTATTTTCTGGATTCAGTTCAGTAGCTTTTTCATAATAACCCATCGATTTTTTGACTTCTTCTCGCGCCATTTCATCATATTTAGCAGCTTCGTCGTTATCGTTGGTATTATTTCTCAATTCATATAAACTAGCTGACTTATTTTGATATAGAATACCAAGTGTATTAAATGTTGATGGAATAGTCGGATCTAACTCAGCAGATTTTAATAGTTCCATCTCTGCACGTTCAGTTAATTCATTAATTTGTGTAGTTAAAGATTCATTTTCAGCTTTTAATCTATTAATTTCATCTTCAGAACCATTATCTCTTTCAAGTTCATAAATCTTATCAGAGTTTTCGCTATAAGTATCACTCATGTTTAATACTCGTTGATATACTCTTGTTCCGACTACTAAGTGATAACGTGGATTATTTGGTTCCGCTTCTAAAAGGCGGTCCATAATTTCCAAAGCTTCATCTGATCTATCAATTTGGAATAAACCATCTGCAAGTTTTTGGATTAGAAAAGTACTATCTGGGTAAAGTTCTAAACCTTCTTGCATTGCTTCAACAGCTTTATCCGGTTGCTCACTAAGGAAGTAATATGAGCCTAAACGATCATACTCTGATGGTAAACCAATGCCTTCAATTCTCATAACACTCTTTAAAGCCGTAGCAGCGTTATCGAACTCACTATTCATATAGTAAACTTGAGCTAATACATCAAATGAAAGAGAACTATCAGGATTTATAGTAGTTGCATTTACAAGATGAGCTATTGAATAATCAAGTGGGTTTTCAACTGAAGCCATTATGCTATCATTTGTTGCAAATGGAATTGCAGCATTATGTTCTAAACTCCATGTTGATAATACAAGAGGAGTAATTCTTGTTGATTCAATAGAAGGTTTTTCTGCAGTTGCAAAAAGAGCTTCCGCGTCAGTAAGTGAAGACCTCATATCTTCATAAATTGGCGTTCTGTCTGAAACAACAGGTTCAGCTTCAGCCATTTTACCCAGAATAACACCTCTATAATAATAACCTAGTGGGTTTTCTGGTTCTTTAATTATTGCTGAATCAGCTGCGATTAGTGCTGCTTGATAATCTTGAGAATCAATGCCAGCTTGAATTGGTTTTATTAGTGGATCACCTTGTTCGCAACTTATCATAAATACTGCTACAAGAAGCACAGCGAAGAGACTATAGATATGCTTTTTCATTTTTATACTTTTTGGAAGTGAATGATTAAATATTCTTTTTTAAGTTATATAAAGTAACCATATAATGAACTTTCCGCAATAAAAGTACGGACTCAGTTTCTTCAGAATTTCATAAAATAAAAAATCATGAAAAAAATAGTTTCAACAACAAATGCACCAGCAGCAATAGGGCCATATAGCCAAGCAATAATTCACAATGGAGTGGTTTACTGTTCTGGTCAAATACCATTAGATCCAGAAACCATGGAGATTGTCGGAGATGATGCTACAGCCCAAGCTAAACAGGTAATGAAAAATCTCTCCGAAGTTTTAAAAGAAGCTGGTAGTAATTTCTCAAAAGTCATAAAGTGTTCCATCTTTTTAGATGATATGAGTGACTTTGGTGATGTTAATAAAATATATGGGAGTTTCTTTGAAACCGATCCACCAGCAAGAGAAACAGTAGCAGTACAGACACTGCCGAAAGAAGTACTTGTAGAAATTAGCTGTATAGCTTATATCTAATTTAAAGCTGATAAGAGCCGGTAAATATATTACCGGCATTATCGCTTATTCTCACAGTAACTATATTTGTTTTTTCTGGTGTGAATTCTGGATTGTAATAGATTAGAAGATCTTCTTCATTATCAAACTCGATGATTCCTCTATTACCATTTACAAAAATAGTTGATTTCTCAAAGTCGATTCCAGAAAGTGAGTCTATTGCAGATATATAAACAAGCCATTTTCCATATGGAGTTTGAATAAGGCGTGGTTTTACTATTTCTGGTGGATCGTTATCTGGAATTACAAGAAATTCACCTAGGTCTGATGGAGTAGCGTGTATTGTCCTTCCTATCAAATCTGAATCTACATATGAAATGCTATTGTCAGATCGGTTCAGTCTAAATAGTTGGTATTTATTATTCGTTTTAAAATTATCACTTAGATAGTATTCAATTTTAAATTCTTTTCTTGAAGGAATCATGCCAGGTTGAATGCTTATATATGGATAGCCATCAACTTTACCCAGTGATGTTGAGATTGTAAGGGTATCAAAAAAGGTATTTTCTAGAAAGCCGATTTTGAGCTTTTTATCAGGTGTATCGATTTTATAAGCTTTACTAGGGTTTAATCGAGCCCATAAATTATTGGTTGAATCGTTATAAGTAAGTCTTTGGGATAAGCTTGAATTCCATTTAATACCAAAACTAGGTTTCTTTAAATCGATAATATCCGAACCATTTATAGCCCAATCTTCTGTCCAATACCATTTGTGTAATGGCATATTTAAACCATTATTTGAATCATTTTCAATTCTATTGTTGCTGACTTCGAAATAGGCCTTTGTTTCATTTCCATAAAAATCTTTTACAAATATGGAGAAGGTGGTAAGGGAATCTTCAGTAACAATAGATGATCTTGAATCTACAATCTGATAGAATGGGTTTTCTGGTCCATCTTTTTTAAAAAGAGTCTGATACGATCTTCTTGATGCTCCAAAAGCAGGAAGGCGATCGATAAGCATAATATCATCTTCTTTGAATTTGAAGCTATCCAATCGTTCATAAAAAATGGTGTCAACTTCTGAAATTAATCCCAATTCATATACAGCATATTTATTTGTTACTCCATCAGCTTCATCAAAAGTAGAAACACTTAATCCAATGGGTCCATTTGCTTCAATAGTCCCGAAAAATATTTCACCGGAACTATTTTTTGTAGGATAGTAGAGTTGGGGGAATTTGGACCCTCTTATAGTTGTGCTTTTTGATAAAGGAAAAACTAGTAAAGCGGATAATGTCGGAGCGATATTGTCTTCTACTTGTAGATTACTTAATAACGCGTTTATTGGATTATCGGTAGAATCACGAATTTCGAAATGAAGATGTGGAGGCCCAACGCCTGTAGACCCAGTATATCCAATAACATCACCTTGAGATACAATAATATTTTGATCTTCGACATAAAGTTGAGTCTCAAAAGAGTAGTCAAGCATTCTCACGGAATCTACGTAAGCTTGAAGTTCATCATTCATCCTTTGAAGATGCGCATAAACAGTAAAGGTGCCATCTTCATGTTTTAAATAAATAACTTTTCCATATCCTTCTACTGAAACTCCTAATCGGTAAACAACCCCATCTTTTGAGGCAAATACTTTATAACCTTCCCGACCCCAAGTTTTAATATCCAAACCTGAATGAAAATGAGCAGATCGTGTTTCGCCAAAGGTTGAAGTAAGATATTGGCTAGCATCTGTAGGCCAAATGTAGTCTTGAGCTTGACCAAAAAGTAAATTTGGGTTTGCAACAATCAAAATAAAAAGTGAAAGTCGGTAGAGCACTAGGATATGATTACTTTTAAAGTAGATTTTCTATCATCAAGATGAGCTTCAATTATATCTCCAGCATGTATAGCTGAAACCCCGCTCGGAGTTCCTGTAAATATTAAATCACCTTCTTCTAAAGTAAATATTGATGACAGAAAGCTAATCAATACTGGGATATCATATATCATATCAATTGTAGATCCTTGTTGTCTAGTTTCACCATTCACAATGAGATTAAGATCTATTACAGGAAAAGATTCTGAATCAAAAGGAATGAAATTTCCAAGAGGAGCAAAATTATCAAATCCTTTAGCAATACTCCAAGGTTGACCTTTTTCTTTTGCTTTCTTTTGTATGTCTCTTGCGGTAAAATCAATACCTATTCCATATCCAGCAACGTGATCAAGAGCATTATCTATAGAGATATTCTTTCCTGATTTACCAATTGCTAGTACTAACTCAACCTCATGATGAACATCATTTGTTTGATTGGGTAATTCAATATTAGAACCCGTGAAACAAATGGCATTTAAAGGTTTTAAAAAAACTATTGGTTCTTTAGGTACTTCGTTTCCTAGCTCTTTAGCATGTTCGGCATAATTTCTGCCAATGCAGAAAATGGAGTGTACATGTAAATTAAGTCCAGGGATGATTGGATTTTTCATAATTCAAAGATATAAAAAAAGCCATTCGTCTGCAGACGAATGGCTTTAAACATAGATGATAAAATCTTAACTAGCAGGCTCTACATTAACAAACTTTCGTCCACCAGTAGAAACTGAAAAAGAAACATGACCATCAGATACTGAAAACAAAGTGTCATCTCCACCTCGCATAACATTCAATCCAGGATGGAATTTAGTTCCTCTTTGGCGAACAATGATACCGCCAGCGCGAACAAACTCGCCACCGAATCTTTTTACACCAAGTCTTTTACTTTGTGAATCACGACCGTTTCTAGTAGAACCTTGACCTTTCTTATGTGCCATTTGTGTATACCTTTAATTTTAGCTTAACGCTGCGATTAATTCGGCTTTCTTCATACTTGAATAGCCGGTAATGTTTTGTTCTTTTGCCATTTCTTTAAGCTGAGCAACAGTATTAGAGCTCAGATCAGAGGTTGGTGCTTTTGGAGCAGCTTCCTCAGTTTTGGCGGCAGCTTTTTTAGGAGCTGCTTTTTTCTTGGTACCACCTATTGTAATTCCCTCAATTTGAATTTGAGACATTACTTGTCGGTGACCATTTAACTTTTGATATCCTTTTCGGCGTTTCTTTTTGAAAACAAGAATTTTGTCAGCTTTAACTGTATCTAGAATTGTAGCTGAAACTTCAGCACCTTCAACAACAGGAGTTCCAACTTTAACGCCACTTTCATCTTTAACCAGTAGAACTCTATCAAACGAAAGGTCTTTACCTTCTACATTTTGTTTGTCAACAAACAAAACGTCCTTTTCAGCTACTTTATATTGATGTCCGCCAATTTCAACTATCGCGTACATAATGTTTATTTAATTTCTTTTGCGATTTTATCAGAGCTTTCAAAGATAAGGTAATAGTGCTACAAAAAAAAGGATATTTGAATAAATAATTCGAGAATTATTTCGGGAATGACAATAGGTAATTTTTTAACTCAAAATGTTATATAGGAATCTTTGATAATTTGTTATGACTAAGATGAGTGCACCTTTTTTCGCCATTAAGAGTAGACAGAGTTGTTTTATTAAATACACGGATTCAATATCAGGGTAATATCCTCTGATAATATCCTCTCTTTTCAATCTAAATCATATATAGTAGCCAAATGAAAAGCTTAATATTATTAATGATTCTTGCGATAGTTTCTTCAACTTTAGGATATGCGCAACAAGCACAACAATCAAGATGTAAAACACAACCAGAATACCGACAATTTGACTTTTGGATTGGAGAATGGGAAGTCAAGAACCCTAATGATGTAGTAGTTGGTAATAGTGTAATTGAATTAACAGTTGGGGATTGTGTAATCTTCGAAAACTGGTCAAGTGTAACTGGGTATACTGGAAAAAGTCTTAACTACTATAGTTTAATAGATCAAAAATGGCATCAAAAGTGGATTGGAAGTGGGGGGATACCAATTGAGTTTTCAGGGGAATATGATTCTGAAACAAAGTCTATGAATTATTTAGGAAAGGGTATAGGTCAGGGTGGTGTTAACCTGGAGTATAAACTTACATTCCATCACTTAACAGACGATCATATTAGACAGCATTGGGAGCAGTCTAATGATGATGGTACAACATGGGTAACAATTTTTGATGGTCACTATCGTAGAAAATAACGATAGAAAATTAAGCTACTTTAGTTGCTCGTTGAAATCCTTGACGATTTACATGCCCAATATACTTCCCAATAATTCTTACTTCTTCAAACACATCTGGAGCAACAAAGATATCGTCATAATCTTCATTAGCAGCTTCTAAACGAAGACCGTTATCATCCCAAAATATTTTCTTTAATGTAGTTTCGCCATTGTATAGAACTGCACCTATATCGCCACTTTGTAATTTAGTATCCATTAGAAGAACAAAGTCACCATCGTAAATATTGGCGTTTTTCATACTGAAGCCAGATACTCTTAGAGCAAAAAGTTTATCAATATTAGGGAATAAGGTAGACATTGTAATGCTACCTAGATCCGCTTCAACAGCTTCTTGTAAATATCCAGCAGCGATTAAACCACGAATAGGAATACCTCCAGACTCTGTTTCCTCCGATAGCATACTTTTCTTATCAGAAGGTAAATCATACTCTTCATCATTTTTCTTTACTAAAAAGCCTTTTTTAAGAAGAGCTTGTATATTCTGAGTAACACTATTAGGAGAGCGGTAATCGAAATGCTCGGCAATCTCACGATAGGTTGGCCATACATCATATTCTTTCTTATAGTCTACGATGTAGGAAAAAAATTCCTGTTGTTTTCGAGTTAAATGTGCATTATCCATAGTGATATCTGTATTATGTGTGAAACATGTGTAATAAAAGAAGTTTTTGAATGAAGGTCAATAAGAAATGTGTGCGAAGTATGTATAAAAATTTAACGATAGTACTTTTTCTGGTGTTAGGAATAAGTTGTACTAAAACAAACCCAGAAGAAACCGAGCTTTTGATGGATCAATACCCTGATTTATATGAAGCTGTTTTTGAAAGAAGTGGCGATAAGATTCTTGAATTCACTTCCTCTAATAATTCCGATCAACTTAAAACGCAGGCATGGAAAGCATTAATAAGTACTCAAGTTGATGATGTCTCTGATCTAATAGTGAAAGTTGCTCTTGAGAATTCTCAAGAAGCGTGGGCATCTCTTTGGTTAAAAGAATTAGGTGAAGATGAACTTAAACAGCTTCATGAATTATGGAATGAAAAACTAGAATTACGAAAAGGTATCGCTACCGTATTAGGACAACAAGGTGATGCTAACTCTTTAAACCTTCTATTAGAAACGGAAGATGCTGAGGATAATGGAACCAGATTTGAGACTGCCTTAGCAATTGGAAGATTAAGTCTATCTCAAGAGCTTACTGTCGAACAAGAGTTGTCAATAATACGGAGAGCCTTAGCGACTACTGGTGATAAAATTGCACAGGGATATTTATATGGTTTATATCGAGGTAGAGTAGACTTAAGTAATGAAGCTGAGCAAGAACTTATGACTTTACTCGAGAACTTTTATCCAGAAGACCGATCAACTGAGCAGTACATCCAAAGAATATTGATGAAAATAAATACAGATAAAGCACTGTTCAGGTTTGAGCTGAATGAGTTTGAGTTTATGGATGTCCAACTAGCAATTGAGGTAGCCCAAGGCTTAGGAAGATATGAGCTTACAAAGCATGCTTCGGTTGTATTAAATGGATTACTTGATCATGTAAACACAAATGTAAAAATTGAAGCTCTTAAAGCTATTTCTGCGAATCAAGATGAATTGAATGGTGAATTGGATAGGGCCATTCTAAATAAAATTGGGTTGATTAGAGGTGTGCAACCAAGCTTACGATTAGAGGCATTGAATGCTATTCAGAATCCAGAAAGGTATAAAGATCTAGTGTATGAACTAAGTGAAGGAAACCCTTATTTACTTCCTTTGAAATATGATATTCTGGGTAAAATCTTAACAGAAGAAGAAATGGTAAGATTAATTGAATCCGATACTGAATCAGAAAATAGATTAGTTAGATTTTTTGCGCTTCAGGAATTGAATAGTTGGTGGGGGAATACTTCAGATTCAGTAAAAGTAATCCAATTACCTATTGTTCAGAACCTTGTAAAAACTAATATGAAAACTGCTGATAGATCTATGATTTTTGTGATGGGTTCATTATTCAGAGATCAAGAATTAATAGCAGATTCAGAATACTCACTTTTTGAAGATTTATTATCTAGGTTCAAATTACCAGAAGACATTGAAGTATATCAGGCAATAACTTCTGTTTTAAAAGAACGTTTTGAAGAAGAATCGTCTGAATTAATTGACTCTTTATCCGGAAAGAATAATGCTGCCTTAAATCAAACATTGAGAAATCAGGGTTGGGAAATACCGGAGGGAGAAAGTCCTACTACAGAATTTCGTTCACCAGATTGGAAAAGACTTACTTGGCTAGGCGCTTATCCTATTTTAGTAATAGAAACCAACAAAGGTGATATGAAAATCCAATTTGATGTGCTAAATGCCCCAGCTACGATTTCAGGGATTCAGCGATTGGTAAAAGAGAAAGCATATCGTGGTGTACCTTTTCATCGGGTTGTTCCAAATTTTGTAATACAGGGAGGAGATGTTGAAACTCAAGATGGTTTTGGTGGTCCTGATTATGTTGTTCCCACAGAAGCTAGCTCAATGCATTATGAACGTGGAAAAGTAGGAATTGCAAGTGCAGGTACCGACACAGAAGGAAGTCAGTTCTTTGTGATGAATCAGTGGCAACCACATTTAAATGGGCGATATACAATAATAGGAGAGGTGATTACTGGAATGGAAGTAGTTGATCGAATTGTACAAGGTGATATCATTCAAAAAATTTATTGGCAGTCAACTTGGTAATAGAATTTTGACAAACTTAAAAAAACACTAGAATTTTTATATTCTGATAGCCGCAAATCAAAAAAATAAATATGATGAAGAAAATCAGTCTAATTATTGGAAGCCTATTTTTATTAACCTCACTTCATGCTCAAGAACGAGTTCCAGAGGCTACGGAATTATATAAAGAATTAGAACAAGTTACTCCAGGTGATGGTACTTTAGCGCCCTCAGATGCAATCATATTATTTAATGGGTCTGATTTATCTATGTGGCAAAGCCAGAAAATAGGATTAGGTCCTAGCATGGTTGATATGAAAGATATTATTCCAACACTTCGAGCTGATGGAAATGGTAAACCTGCACAATGGGATATCAATAATGGAGTTCTTACAGTTAAACCTGGAACTGGTCCCATCGAAACAAAAGTGGGATTTGGTGATGTTCAACTCCATATAGAATGGTTAGCTCCAAAAGCAGAAAATAGATCAGGGCAAGGTTATAGTAATAGTGGTGTATTCTTCATGGGTATGTATGAAGTTCAAATATTGAATTCATATGAAAACCCTACTTATAGTAATGGTCAGGCTAGTTCAGTCTATAAACAGCATATACCTTTAGTAAATGCTTCTAAACCAGTTGATGAGTGGCAGGAATACGATATTATTTTTATGGCTCCAAAATTTTCAGAAAAAGGTACACTGGTATCACCTGCTAGATTAACAGTGTTTCATAATGGTGTACTTGTGCAAAATAATGTTGAGTTATTAGGGCCTACCTGCTACATCGGTTCACCATATTATATAGCTCATGAATCTAAACTTCCCATTGCATTACAAGATCATGGTGATCCAATGCAATTTAGAAATATTTGGATTCGAGAACTTTAAAGGTTACTCAACACCCAGGATTTGAATACATCCTGGAAGTAATCTGAATAGGGTTCAAGCTCCGCTAAATCATCTGTAGTGCACATCTCAGCTAACCTGAAATCGTGGTTAGCTGCAGGGATTATTTGTAGGTTGAAATTCTCGGGTACATTGCTTTCGAATGTATCATTTAGGGCTTTGATTGCCCACCCGGGATAAACGAAATAATCATTTTCAGCAAATACAAAAAGAGATGGAATATCTACCTCTAGCAGATGTGGAGAAGGATCAAAATCACTTATTTCTTTTAACTGTCTCCATTCTTTTGTGACTGGAAACCAAGTAACCCAATTTATATCAGATTGTGCTTTCTTACTTGCTTTATCAAATGCTTTAGTTTCTTCAGTCCCCTCACATATAAAGCGACTATAATAATCATTTGTGATTTGTAGCTTCACATCAAATGTAGGAGCAGCAAGTGAGGCAATAAACTTTACATCATTTCTATATCGATCGCCAACAATCTGAGCAACCCAACCACCCTGACTATGACCAATCACACCGATTCTAGAGGAGTTGATTCTGCCTTGAGTCTTAAGAAAATCGATAGCAGCTTTGGTGTCAGTAGCTCTTTCATATAAGTCAGTTCTTTGCCAACGTCCGTCAGATTTACCAATACCTCTTTTGTCGAAATATAGGATGGCTACACCTTTATCTAAAAATAGATTTTCAATATTCTGAACAACGAAATCTTTATAAAGAGTTCGATGAGAAGAGTTAGCTCCCGATCCAACTAAAAAAATAAGAACAGGGGCATTATCAGAAGTATCTGGAATTACTAATTCACCATGTAATGTAAATCGACCATTGTCAAAAGTTACATTTGTACGTGTTACATCTTGGGCAAATGTGTTTACAGATGTAGCAATTAAGATTAAAAGTAAGAATGCAGAAAAGCTTTGAAAAAGATTCTTAATTATGTTCATATGATAATTTATTTCCTATTGTAAACGCTGGATTATAGCGGTAAATCCCCTAAAGTAGTTCCGTCTAATAATAACTGATAACTCTAGGTCATTTAAGTGACCTAAAGTATCAAAATTATAGCCGAAGTTATTGAAAAAATCTTGAATTAAAAGAAAAAGGTGCAAGCTTTTACACCTGCACCTTTTGTTATTTGGGGTACGAGTATTTTACTTATTAATAAAGGGATCGGAGAATTTCTCGTCTTTTAATAACTCATAGTCAGTTAAGGTCTTCATAAATGCGACTAGCGCGGCTTTCTCTTCATTACTTAGGTTCATTTGGACCGGATTTCCATTTCTGGTTTGTAATCTATTATCTAGATTTGGGCTATTTTGAAGTCCCGAATTATAATGTTCAACTACTTCTTCTAAAGTTTCGAAACGACCATCATGCATATACGGGGCAGTAAGCTCTACATTTCTAAGTGAACCAGTTTTGAATTTCCCATTATCCTGATTCCTTCCAGTCACTTCTCCTAAACCAATATCAGTTAAGAAAGCATCTAATCCATTATTTCGAGCTTCATCCCCAACAAAAATATCAGATGTATGGCAACTTGAGCATTCTGTTTGGTTTGAGAAGAAAACTCTTTTACCAAGATTCTCTAATTCAGAGAAGTTAGGGAAATTATCCTCAGGTCGGTTCACTTGAGCTCGACCATCATCAAATTTCGATTGGTAAGAAACAATTGAACGAATAAATTGAGATAAACTTAGTGCTATTCGTTCTGATGATACTTCTTCATCACCAAATACCTTTGAAAATAAAATGGGATAGTATGGAAGATTAGCTACTTTAGTTTCCAGTTCTGACAAACTTAAACCCATCTCCACTGAATCTTGTATGGGCATAAGAACTTGTTCTTCCAACGAACCAGCTCGTTCATCCCAGAAAAAATGGCTGTTTTCATAGTACATGGAATTTGACAAACCCATTGAATTTCGACCTGTTAAACCTCCATTAAATCCTTCGCTAAGAATGTTATTATCAGAAAATGCAGCCGATTGAACATGACAGGAAGCACATGAGATTGTATTATTAGCGGATAGATTTACATCATAGAAAAGCATTCTTCCAAGTGTTGCTCCCCAATTGGTAACAGGATTGTCATTAGGAGTGTTTTCCTGTTCAATATTTGGTAAAAGATTGAAGAAAGCGGGTAGATCTGGATCTGTGTAGTTATTCACTTGGTCTGGAATTGTTAAGAATTGATTCAAAACTGCCGCTTCTTCACTTTCTTGAAATTCAATTTCATCAGTTCCTCCAATTTTTTCACATGAACTGATGAAAATGGATAAAAATAAAATCGAGTTGAAATATATTAGATGCCGTACCATAAAATAATCCTGTTTACAGCTAATACACACAAAACGAAGAAAACCCCTAGTTCGATAATGAACTTTTTAAAAAGTGTACTTAAAAAAAGAAAAGGGTAGTAAAGCTAAAAACTATTCACAATGGATCGTTAATAAATCAATCGGAAGATAAATTTATTCCCCAGCTTCTTGAGCGGCTCTTTGTCGGGCACGCTCTGCATCATCTATAGCTCTGATACTATCGGAGTAAATAATTGGACGCAGTTCTCTAAACCAATTTGTAAGTGAAGCTATTTGAGAATCAGTAAGTTTAGCGTCCCCATGAGCATATGTGTAAGACGGAAGTGGCATTTCTTCACTTTCTACATATTCAACACCTTCTTCTAATTTGTGATCGGCTCTTCGTGGACTATAATCCCCAAATTCTGAAAAATTTAATTCATCTCTACCATGATCAATATGATCATCGATCCACCATCCAATAGGTTGAGTATATGTATACCAAGGGTATTCAGTTTGATTAGAATGACAGTCATAGCAAGCTGTTTTTAGAATTGTAGCCACTTCTTCAGAAGGTGGGTACATTACCATGAAATCTAGTGACGGATCAGAAGCAGGGTTCTCTTTATCAATTTGAAAGAATTGAAGAATTACTAAAGCTGCGAGTAGGGCGAGAAGTACTTTGTTGATCATATTGGTGGGATTAAATTCTAAGCAAAGATACACACTTAAAATACTCTGACAAATGTGAATTATTCAGGATAATTAGAATTTATATGATCATGAATTGATTTTGATTTCTATCAACTTCAAAATCAGTGAATCTCTTCTTATTTAGTGTAATATCATGATCAATTTAAGAGTAATTTGTGAAGATATCTTAAATTGTCCATTCATATATACTGAGAGATCTTTTTATCCTTTAGGAGTAAAAGATTGAATGCCTGTAATCTCTCGTCCTAGAATTAAACCATGAATGTCATAAGTACCTTCGTATGTATTTACAGATTCAAGGTTCATAACATGATGGATGATTCTATAATCACCTACAATACCATTTCCACCATGCATATCTCTTGAAATACGAGCGATATCTAATGCTTTTCCACAGTTGTTACGTTTTGCAAGAGAAGTCATTGAAGGATGATCTCTACCTTCATCTTTTAGTTTACCTAATCTAAGTGCAAGCAATTGCATAGATGTAATATCGGTAAGCATATTTGCTAGCTTAGTTTGAATAAGCTGATTTGCAGCCAATGGTTTTCCAAACTGCTTACGGTCTAAGGTATACTGTCTTGCCTTTTGGTAACAGAATTCAGCCGCACCAATTGTTCCCCATGAGATCCCATAACGTGCACTATTTAAACACATAAATGGACCTTTAAGTCCTTTGATATCTGGGAATACATTCTCATCTGGTATGAAAACATCATCAAATACTAATTCTCCTGTTTCAGATGCCCTTAAACTCATTTTATATTTCGTATGAGGAGCTGAAAACCCTTTCATTCCTTTTTCAACTAAGAAACCTCGAATTACACCTTCGTCATCTTTACTTTCTTTTGCTTTTGCCCAAACTACAGCTACATCAGCAATGGGTGAATTTGTAATCCACATTTTAGCACCATTCATTTTCCAACCGCCATCTACTTTTACAGCAGTTGTAACCATTGAACCTGGATCTGAACCATGATCTGGTTCGGTTAACCCAAAGCAACCGATTATTTCTCCAGCTGCAAGTCTTGGAATAAAGCGTTGCTTTTGCTCTTCAGTACCAAAAACAGAAATTGGATACATCACAAGTGAAGACTGTACACTCATAAATGAACGATAGCCTGAATCTACTCGCTCAACTTCACGGGCTACTAATCCATAGGCAGTATAACTTGCGCCTGCTCCACCATATTCCTCCGGAATATTGATGCCAAGCAATCCCATGTCACCCATTTCTTTAGCTATACTACGGTCGAAATATTCTTCTGTATTTCCTTTAAGAGCTCGAGGTTCAAGATTAGTTTGAGCGTAATCTCGGGCAGTTTCCATTATTAAACGATCTTCTTCGTTCAGTTCAGATTCGAAGAGAAAGGCATCGTCAATATTGAACAGATTTTTAGACATTTTATGAGAGCTTTGAATGATTTTTACAATAGTAAGAAAAGTGCAATTCTTATAGTAGTTGAAAAGTTATAAATGTTAAGTGCTCAATGTTAAATTGGTAGTATATTTAACATTGAGCAATAAGAATTGAGCATTTAAGAAAGAGTCTTCTTCAATTCTCTAGCTATCACCAATCGTTGAACTTCAGAAGTGCCTTCACCTATAGTCATTAACTTAGAATCTCTTAGGAAACGCTCTACGTGATATTCTTTGGTATAACCATAACCACCATGAATTTGAACAGCCTCAAGTGAAGCTCTCACTGAAAGTTCAGATGAGAAAAGCTTTGCCATAGATGCTTCTGTTGTATATGGTTTACCTTGATCCTTTAAAGATGCGGCTCTCCAAACAAGTAAGCGAGCTGCATCAATTTCAGTGGCCATATCAACTAACTTTCCTTCCATGTATTGGAAGTTCCCTATAGCTGTTCCAAATTGTTTACGCTCCATTGCATACTTAAGAGACTCTTCATAAGCGCCCCGAGCAATTCCAACCGATAGTGCGGCAATTCCAACACGACCACCATCAAGAACTTTCATCGTATCGATAAACCCCATGCCTTCTTCACCTAAAAGATTTTCGGCGGGAACTTTCACATTTTCTAGAATAACTTCACTTGTGTCGGATGAATTCATACCTAATTTGTGCATTCCAGAACCAGAAGAAACACCAGTCCATTCTTTTTCAACAATAAAAGCACTAATACCTTTAGTTCCTTTTGTAGGATCTGTTTTTGCAAGAACTACGTAAATATCACCTACTGAGCCTTGGGTTATAAATATCTTTGAACCATTAATGATGTAGTGGTCACCTTCTTTAACTGCAATGGTCTTCATTCCTGATGCATCACTTCCAGATCCGGGTTCTGTTAAGCACCATGCTCCAAGCTTTTCACCAGAGCAAAGTTCTGGCATATATTTCATTTTTTGATCGTGATTTCCAGCAATAGCAATATGGCCAGTTCCTAGTGAAGTATGAGAAGCAACTGTAAGTGCAAGAGAAGCATCCCATCGTGCAATTTCTTCAAGAGCAAGGCAGAAGCTTAAGGTATCAAAGCCGGCGCCACCATATTGTTCAGGATGATAAATGCCTAACATTCCCATCTCTCCAAGCTGCTTCACAATTTCCATTGGGAATTTCTTACTGTTATCACGTTCAATAGCAGTGGGGGCAACGTTCCTTTCCACGAAGTCTTTAATACTGTCGCGAATCATTTTTTGATCTTCATTCAATTCAAATGAAAGACCTTGTTCAATAGTTGTTTCCATCATTGTTGTTTTTTAAATAATTATAAAAGGGCTAGAAAAGGGTTATGTCTTATTTCTATCCAAAATTCCAGTTTACACCGCGACCAATTTCAGGATCGGGATAGTTCCAATCCACTGCTCCTTGGTCGCAAGCGTACATGCAGGTTCCACACTCGATGCAGTCCTCCACTTGAAAATGGACTTTATTATGTTCGTCCATAGTGTAGCAATTTGCTGGGCAAACCCAGGTTGTGCATTTGTGAGGACATCCTGAGTTGCAGATGTCGGTATCAACGATGATGTGAGGTTTGATTTCTGATTTAGCTTGATTTCGATAGCTAACCAAGCCAAGTCTTTCTGTGAGTTTGAGTAATTTCATAATGATTTCCTCGCTTTAAATCCGAGTTGTAAGAGTTCCCAAAGAGAGGAATGTCGTTTAATAGCTCCAAGTAACATTTTCTCAGACTTAGGAGTTGGTTCACTTTTAATAGTGAAGAACTGACGACCAAAATCACACACTAAATTAGGTACTTTATTTTGCATCGTATCAGTATGGAGTAGATGAACAGCATCTTGGAAATTATTGATGTCTTTCATTACATAACTTTCGTCCATTGCTTTACGATATTCTTTTAATGTAGCTGAGCTATAATCATTTTTAGCTTTAGCTTTTACAATTGTTTCTGCTGCAAGAATTCCTGATCGCATTGCATAATCCATTCCTTGAATTGCTTTACCGGCATTCATCAATAAATTGGCTGCTTCACCAACAATAAGAATTCCATCTTTATACAATTCCTTAGGCATTGCTCTTGAGTCACCAGACGATACTACATGAGCAGAATATTCTACGATTTCACCACCTTTAATGGCATCTGCAATTGTAGGATGGGTTTTGAAATGGTTTAATAAATCTTGTGGACTTTTTCTTTTTTCACGGAGGTCTTTTATACCTAATACCAAACCCAATGAAATAGTATTACGATTTGTATAAAGGAAACCTCCACCTTCAACGCCATCAGTTGCCCAACCAACAAATTCATTACTCATTCCGCTCAAACCATTTAGCTGGAACCGGTCTTCAAGTACTTGTTGATCGAAACGGATAATTTCTTTAATTCCTGTGAGCATATGATCAGCAGGAACATATTTATCTTGCAACCCAACTTGTCGAGTAAGAAGATTATTAACTCCTTCAGCAATAATAACTGAATCAGCATGAAACTCGTCTTCTCCAGTTTTTATACCAACAGCTTTACCATCTTCCATCAAAATTTCATCAACTTTGATGTTTGTTGCGATAAATGAATCCATTGCATAATCACTAGCATCGATTGCTTCTTGGAGTTTACCTGAAAGCCAGTTGTCGAATTTAGAACGAAGAACTACAACACCAGTATAAGGTGTTTCATTAAAATGTTTTGACTTGAAGTCGAGTGAAAAAGTTGATTGCTCATCCATAAAGGTGAGTCGGCGATGATTAATAAAACGCTCCCATCCACCATCTTCTTCTTCCCAATAATTTGGAACTAATTTTGCAAGATCACTTCCCCATAAAACCCCGCCAGATACATTTTTTGCACCTGCAAATTCTCCTCTTTCAATAAGGAGAAACTTCATATTATTTCGTGCAAGAGTCATTGCTGCTGCTAGTCCAGCAACACCACCTCCTATTACAATACAATCAAATTTATCTTCCATAAATGAAATTTAAAATTCAGCATTTAGCATTAATAATTACGCCTTAATTTTCTTTAGTTCATCAATAAATGCTGGTAGAACTTTGTACAAGTCACCAACAATACCGTAATCAGCTACTTCAAAAATCGGAGCATCTGCATCCTTATTGATGGCTACTATCACTTTACTATTAGTCATTCCTGCTACATGCTGAATTGCGCCAGAAATACCAACAGCTATATAAAGTTGTGGTGAAACTACTTTCCCAGTTTGTCCAATTTGTAAACTAGGATCGTAAACACCAGCTTCTGTTAAAGCCCTTGAAGCACCTATTCCAGCATTTAAAACACTAGCGAGTTCTGATATTAAGTTTTTTGCCTCTTCATCTTTAACACCACGACCTGCGGCAACAATAGCTTCAGCTTCATTTAAGTCAATGGTATCACCAGTAGCAGAGATAATCTCTCTAAGTTTAGCTTTTAAGTCACCTTCGCTAATTGAAATATCAATAGTCGAAATGTCAGCGGTAACAAGTGATTCAACGAGATCATAAGAGCCAGAACGAACTGAAACAAGAATAGTATCTCCGGTAACTTCAACATTACCGACTACTTTTGCAGCCATTAATGGGCGTTTAGCAGATACTCCAGTAGATGTCATATCGAATGATGAAACATCAGCTACAACACCTGCTTTTTGATTAGCAGCAAGAGCTCCTAAAATATCTTTAGTTCCTTCTGTTGATGCGAAAGCCACAACTTTTGGATTAGTAATTTCCATCACCTTTGATAATGCCGATAGAAGTGGGGTATTTCTATGTTGACTAAATACTGAATCTTCAACTATATGAATTTTAGAAGCACCATATTTTTGAACAGAATCGGTATATGTTGAAGCTTTTTCATCGATAATTACAGCTTCACAACTTAAACCATTAGCGTCCGCTATAGATTTACACCTTGATAGTACTTCAAGAGATGATCGTTTAATTTTTCCTTCTGAAATGGCGATATAAGTAAGTATAGAACTCATTTTTAACTTTGAATTAGGAACGCTCAATTTTCAATTGATCTCTCATTTAAGTTTGAAATGAAAAGAAACTTAAAATTAAACATTCAACATTTATAATTTCTAAATAACGTTTGCTTCTGTATCGAGTAACTGTGCTACTGAACGTGCAATTTCTTCGGCTTCACCCTCAAATTTTTGACCTGCTTTTCTTTCAGGTTTATGTTCAAAAGAAACAACTTTTGAGTTTGATGAAAGTTCCTCATCACTTAATCCTAAAGAGGCTAATTCAACCGTATCGATAGGCTTACGTTTTGAAGCCATAATCCCTTTTAAATTAGGGATACGCGGTTCATTCATATCATTAGAACATGTTACAGCACAAGGTGTTGGAAGTGAAATCATTTCCTGTCCTGTATCACCCTGACGCTTAACAATTAGATTACCATCTTCAACTTCTAATCCAACTGCGTTTGTAGCATATGGT
Source organism: Balneolaceae bacterium (assembly GCA_965212165.1). Lineage (GTDB taxonomy): Bacteria > Bacteroidota > Rhodothermia > Balneolales > Balneolaceae > RHLJ01. Next base: position 1,648,119 of record OZ243096.1, read on the forward strand.
ATATCAAGAAGTTCTGCAAGCATGCTTCCAGTTAAACCAGAGTCAGTATCCTGGGATTGCTTACCAAGAGAAAGAACATCAAAATCTTGATTCTTGAAGAAAGCTGAAAGAATGTTAGCATAACTTCCAGAGTCGAAACCTTCATCACCATTAACAAGAATGTGAGTCCCTTTATCGGCGCCCATAGCTAAGGCTTTTCGAATAGTTTCAGATGCTTTCGTTGAGCCAATACAAACTACTTCAACTTCGCCACCATGTTTTTCTTTTAAAACGAGAGCTTCTTCAACAGCGGATGCATCGTAGGCATTGAGGACCATTCGATCAGCATCCATTATTAATTCACCTTCTTTAATTTGGAATGGTGCATATACATCGGGCACCATTTTAATACATACGTAAAATTTCATTCGATCCGTATTTTCGTCTTGATGTTATTGGTTGTGGAACCGCTTTTTTCAAGCAAATAATATACAAAATGGTTCCCAAAATGTTCAGGAGAAAGAAGATAATTTTACACTAATTCTGTAATTGATCGTATTCGCTTAGATGTCCTTGATCAGTTTCCCTTAAGATATTATAGGCCTCAAGCTTAACACGACTATCTGCATCAATAAAAATATTCGTTATTTCTTTCGACTTTGTATCAAAGAAGAGGTCATAGAGATAATTACTAGTAGACCGGCGCTTAGCAGATTGAATTTCTTCTAGAGCCTCTAATACTTGTTGACGTGCTGATTCGGGACTTTGCGTAAATGTATCCAACCCTAATCGGTGATAAGTATAAATAGCATTACGAAGAGGTTGATAATTGTTGTTCAATAAATCTGTTATCAAAACAAAGCGATTACGCTGGTTATTACTATTTCTAGTCCAACCAATAGCTTGTTCATTCTGAGCTAGATCAACTACATTTTGAGCTTTTTCGAAATAAGTAGTTCCTCCCAGAGGAGAAAAACTATCAAAATCGTAACCTAACAGAAGGTAAATGTAGTAGTCAATAAATCCCGTGAGTCCTTCAAACTGAAGTTCATCATGAATTAAACTTCTTCCTTGAGGGTAAGAAAATTGCCACGCCTGATCACCGGCAATAAGTGTATTTGTTTGAGTTGTAGTATTATATATTGGTCTACGAGCAGATAGAATTGTTTCTGCAGAGAAGTTAAAGTCCTGATCACCACTTGTTAGCACGATGTTTATTTGGCAAGTAATTCGTTCTTGTTCGGTAAACTCTATTTCAGTCCACCGATATTCGTTTATATAATTCTCAATATCAGCCTCTAGAGATGCTTTAACATATTGAAAAGAGTTCCCTTCAAGATTCTTTACATCTACAATTACATCGCAATCAAATTCCTGACCGATTAGGGGCAAAGGCAGAAAAAACAATATTATAAATAGATAAAATTTTGAAGAAAGCACTTTTTTTATTAGAGTATGATATATCATGTTGTTGATAGAAAACTTAAGCCAATGATACGAATACGTTTTATTCGATATAAAATTTCTTTTATAATCATTTTTTTTGGGATTAGTACAAGTGCATACGGTCAAATCTCGATGGGAGCGAGAGGACTTGGACTTGGGCATGCAACCACAGCTTTGTCCGATTATTCTTGGTCCTTATTCACAAACCCAGCGCTTTTAAAAACGAATTCACCATCGATAGGCTTTTATGGATTAAGAAATTATGGCTTCGCTGACATTACAGATATGGCAGCAATTGGAAGTCTACCTACAAGTATAGGTGCTTTAGCGCTTGGGTTTCATCGATATGGAGATACTGTATTTAATGAAACTAGAATTCGTTTAGGGTATAAAAATGAATGGGAGCAGTTACATTTCGGATTAGTGCTAAATTATAATCATATATCATTTGGTGGGGTTTATGGATCGGGTGGAGCACTCGGAATTGATGTGGGTATTGCTGCTCAGATAGTAGAAAAATTTTGGATCGGAGCGAAAGCTACAAACCTCAATAAGCCTTCCTATAAATTTTCGGGGTCTAATGAAGATTTGTATCGCGACCTGAGCATTGGCTTTAGCTATTTAATTGAAGATCGTGCTCTATTTATGATGGATGTAGTAAAAGATGTACGATTTCCAGTTTCTTATAAAGGAGGTTTTGAGCTTACAATTATCCAAGAGCTAAAAGGGAGAATTGGAATAACCACAGAGCCCATTACCTATTCGTTTGGACTTGGCTATGGGAAAGACTTTTGGGATGTTAACTTTGCTATTCAACAACATCAGTTATTGGGTACAAGTCCAGGACTTGATCTTTTATTTAAGTTCTAATTATGAAATGGAATCGAGTCATAATTCTCTTTCTATGTGGATTGATATCTTCACTTACATATGCCCAGGATACATCTAAAGTTGAAGTTGAAAAACAACTTGAAGAAGCTTTTGAAGAACTTGATACGGAAGAATCAGGGTTAACAGGAGATCAGCTCTCTCAGTTTTTAGAAGATCTTGCTGCAAATCCAATAAACATAAACGCTGCAGGTATTAGTGAATTTCTACAAATTCCAGGATTTAATCTTTTAATTGCTAAAGCTGTAATCGATTATCGTAAAACAAAACCCTTTGAAAGTGTAGGAGAACTTCAAAAAGTCAAAGGGATCGGTATAGCGACCTATCAAAGAATGCGACCTTATGTTAGCATAGGAGATTCAGGTGATAGATTTAGATATCTTTATAATAGTCCTAAGTATTGGCTAACTGGAAATAGGATCGAAGTTATATCGAGATTTCAACAAAATCTGGAGACACAAGAAGGCTTTACTCGACCAGATTCTCTAGGTGGATATCTCGGGAGTCCGGTTAAATACTATCAACGATTTCGATCACAAAGTAATCACCTTTCAATAAATCTAACTCAAGAGAAAGATGCTGGTGAAACACTTAATGGAGTTTCTGATTTTGATTACAATTCGTGGCATTTAGCACTTTTAAATAACGGAAGGTTAAAAAGTTTAGTTGTTGGTGATTATAGTCTAAGCTTTGGACAAGGATTAGTTATATGGACAGGTGGAGCATTTGGGAAAGGTCGTGAAGTAACAGGAACAATCAGCAAGAATGAGAGAGGATTAAGGCCATATGCTTCAGCTCAAGAGACAGATTTTTTTAAAGGAATTGCTGCAACCTATGGAGAACAAATCCAATTCACTGCTTTTTACTCAGATAAGCCAAGAACAGCATCTGTAATTCAAGGAGATACTACGAGATTCCCATCTTCGAGTGGTTTTCACCGTACTCAATCAGAGATAGATCGTAGAAATAACATCGATCAACAAACAATTGGCGGAAGAATAAGAACAGATACTCCCATTGGACTTATTGGCTTAACAGGATATGTAACTGAATTTAGCAGCTATATTGGAATAGGAAATTCAACAAGTGATTTATATTCATTTGAAGGGAATTCAAACTCAGTTGTCGGTATTGATTACAGAGGACTAATTGGTAGTTCATTAATTTTTGGAGAAGCTGCTCGAAGTGAAAATGGAGGCGTTGGAGGAGTTGTGGGAATTGAAGCTCCAATGGGTTTCAGAACTGATTTAGCTTTATTGTATAGAAACTATCAAAAAGATTTTCAATCATTCCTTGGTAATGGATTTGGAGAATCTTCTGGTGATCCAAATAATGAGACTGGGTTATATGCAGGGATAAAGCATCGTTTTATGAATAGATATTCAATCAGTGCTTATGTGGATCAATACTCATTTGAAGCACCACGTTTCGGAACAACTCAATCAACCCAAGGCTATGATATGTTAGCTTTGATTGAAGGTGATATTACAAGGACTCTGAATGCTTATGTTCTTTTCAGGTCAGAGGTTAAAGATGATGAATATATAAGAATAAGTGAGTTTGGTAGAGAAGATCGATTATTAGGAAAGGAGAAAAGATCAAGTATTCGAATACAAACAGAATTCATCCCAAATAGAAAAATAAGATTACGCTCAAGGGCTGAATTTGTCCGATATAAAGGAGCAGGAGAAGAGTCGGAATCTGGGTTTATGATATATCAAGATATGAGACTTCAACTTTCCAGAAAGCTACAAGTTGATACTCGAGTAACCATCTTTGATACGGACAGTTTCAATACAAGAGTTTATCAGTTTGAGAATGATCTTTTGTATGTTTTATCAAACGTTGTATTAAGTGAAAAAGGGGATAGGTTGTACACGGTATTGAAATATGAAGCTACTGAATATCTTCACTTTTGGTTGAAATATTCAGTCACAACTGTGGAAGATGCCCAATCTCTAAGTAGTGGACTTGGTGAAATACAAGGAAATAAAAGAAGTTTCTTGGGAATTCAAGCCAGAATTTTTGTTCGTTAAAAGTTCTTTGACTCAATTTCTAAAGTTATATATTTAAACGAATTTCTAATTCCTATTTTATGACTTTTGACGGATGGGCGGTTGTTTCCGTAATTATTGGATGCCTTCTATTTCTTATCACCACTAATTATTCGGTAGATATGATACTGCTTGGTGGATTAGCTTTATTGTTAATCTTCGGTATTGTATCACCGGAAGCTGCACTATCTGGTTTTTCGAATGAAGGGATGCTTACTGTAGCTGTTTTATACGTGGTTGCAGCTGGGCTTAAAGAAACGGGAACCATACAGTACATTACTCAAAAAGTAATGGGTGATACTAAAACAGTTCGTGGTGCTCAAACCAGAATTATGCTTCCCGTAATGGTAATGAGCGCATTTTTAAATAATACTCCTATTGTTGCTTCTTTTATCCACTCACTTGAACATTGGAGTAGGAAAGTGCAAATTCCAGTATCAAAAATTCTAATCCCTTTAAGTTACGCAGCCATACTTGGTGGTACCTGTACCTTAATCGGTACCAGTACGAACTTGATTCTGAATGGATTATTAATTGAAGAAGGAAGTACAAGAGCTCTAGGACTTTTTGAACCTGCCTGGGTTGGGGTTCCCTGTGCAATAGCTGGTTTTATTTACCTTGTACTTTTTGGGGATAAGTTACTTCCATCACGTGGAGAAGCTTTTGAAAGGTTTAAAGACCCAAGAGAATATACCATTGAAATGATGGTTCTTGCTAAAAGCCCCATTGTAAATAAATCAATTCAAGAAGCAGGTCTTAGACAATTACCGGGTTTATTTCTTGTTGAAATACATAGAGACGAACAAATAATTCCTGCAGTAGGACCTGACCAAAAATTAAAAGTAGATGACCGACTAATTTTTGCAGGAATTGTAGATTCGATAGTTGATCTTCAAAATATCCAAGGTTTGGTACCTGCAACAAATCAAGTATTTAAACTAGACACTCCGAAGAAAGATAGAGTACTTATTGAGGCTGTAGTATCTAATTCCAATCCATTAAAAGGACTAACTATTAAAGAGGGCAAGTTTAGAGATAGATATAATGCCGTAGTTCTTGCCGTTTCTAGAAGTGGTGTTCGAATTAAGGAGAAAATTGGGGATATAAAGTTAAAAACGGGAGATACTTTGTTGATAGAGACAAAAAGTTCTTTCCAAAGAAAATATAGAAATTCGAATGACTTCTTTTTAATAAGCCCAATAGTAGGATCATCTTCAGTTCAGTTTGAAAAAGCTTGGGTAGCCATTTTAATTCTTTCCGGGATGGTTTTATTAGCAGGAACAGGATTTTTGAGTATGCTTCAGGCAGCTTTTTTAGCTGGTGGATTTATGGTGATTACTAAAGCTATTAGATATTCTGCAGCACTAGAATCGGTAGACTGGAGAGTTCTAATTGCAATAGCTTCGTCACTTGGTATTGGAAGTGCATTAACTTCAACTGGAGTTGCAACATATTTAGCAACAAATTTACTTTCATATGCAAGTTCGAATCCTATAACAGCTCTTATATTTACTTATTTCGTTACCTGGGCTTTAACTGAAATCATTACCAATAATGCGGCTGCAGTCTTAATTTTTCCCATTGCATTTTCAATTGCACAATCACTAGGAGTAGATTTTATTCCATTTGCTATGGTTATTATAATGGCAGCATCTGCAAGCTTTTCTACTCCTGTTGGATATCAAACCAACCTCATGGTTTATGGTCCTGGAAATTATAAATACACCGATTTCCTTAGAATTGGGCTTCCATTGAATTTGATCGTAGCGACAATAACCATATCTTTGGTTCCTCAAATTTGGAGTTTCTGAAGCTAAATAAAATAGATGCTTAACGCTGTTATAGAATTGGCCAAAAAGGCCGGAGTTAAAATTTTAGAGTTTTATACAGAAGACATGGAGATCACATCAAAAAAAGATGAATCACCATTGACTAAAGCTGATATAGCTGCGCATCATATTATTGTAGATGGTTTAAAAGAATTAACTCCGGAGATTCCAATAATATCCGAGGAATCCGGAGTTCCAGATTATTCAGTGAGGAAAAAATGGTCGAAATTTTGGATTGTTGATCCCCTAGATGGCACAAAAGAGTTCATTAAACGAAATGGGGAGTTTACAGTGAACATCGCCCTGATTGATAACGGAGAACCAGTTTTAGGGGTGGTATATACTCCAACAACCAAGCTTTTATATTTTGCAGAAAAGGAGAAAGGTTCTTTTAAACAAGTTGATGATAATCCTATAGAACAGATTTATTCAGATAAAGCAGATAAATCAAAACCACTAAAGTTAATTGAAAGTCGATCTCACGGTTCTAAAGAACTTGAAGACTATTTACAGAATGAAAAACTAAATATAATTGAACGTGTAAAGTCTGGTAGTTCACTTAAGATTTGTTTAGTCGCAGAAGGATCGGCGGATTTTTATCCAAGATTTGCACCCACTATGGAATGGGATGTTGCTGCTGGTGATTGTGTGTATAGGAACTCGGCAAAAGTCGGCACTCATGTCTCTGAATTAAGGTATAACAAAGAAGATTTATTAAATAAGTCGTTTGTATTAGGATTTTAAAGTAATTATGAATTTTGAATTCTCAATGCTTAATACATTTATGTGTAAGGATTTCTTGTCAGCTGAGTCTTACATTGAACCCTTATTTAAAAATATAGCTATGAAAGAGAATATTGTTAAAGAAAAAAGTTTTCAATTTTCATTATCGATTATTGACGTATACAGTCGATTTGTAAATGAAAAAGAGTTTATTATCTCAAAACAATTATTGAGATGTGGTACAAGTATTGGTGCAAATATTGAAGAATCAACGGGTGGAGAATCCAAAAAGGATTTCATTCACAAAATGGCCATAGCATCGAAAGAAGCCCGTGAAACTAAATATTGGTTAAGACTACTGCATGCCAGTGAATTAACTTCCATAGATGTAAAAGATGAATTAGCAGAAGTCGAAGATTTAGTTCGTTTACTTACATCAATCGTTAAAACAGCAACAAAAAATATTCAAAATTGAGCATTAAATATTCAGAATTAAAAAAGTGGAAACCCACCGTACTCTGGTTTACTGGATTATCAGGTTCTGGCAAAAGCACAATTTCAGAAGTTGTTTATAAGCTAATTAAAGAAGAGGGCTACGAAGTAGAACATCTTGATGGAGATGTAATTCGTGATATATTCCCAAAAACTGGTTTTTCTAAAGAAGAAAGGAATAATCATATCAAGCGAGTAGGATTTTTAGCAAGTCGTTTACAAGCTCATAAGGTATTTGTAATTGCATCTTTTGTATCGCCTTATAAAGAAGCTAGAGACTTTGTTCGTGAGTTATGTGAAGACTTCACTGAAGTTTATATTTCTACACCCTATGAAGAATGTGAACGTAGAGATGTAAAAGGATTGTATGCTAAAGCAAGAGCTGGAGAAATAAAAAACTTCACTGGATTAGACGATCCTTTTGAAGCACCTGAAAATCCAGAACTTGAAATTGATACAACAGCTATTTCATTAGATGAAGCTGTTAAAAAAGTAATTGGCTATTTAAATGAGCATAAAGTTTTAAATTGACATATGAATTCTTATAAATTGACCCATTTACAACAGATAGAATCTGAAGCAATTTACATAATGCGAGAAGTTGCAGCTCAGTTTCAGAAGCCTGTATTACTATTTTCTGGCGGCAAGGATTCTATTGTAATGGCACATCTTGCAAGAAAAGCTTTTTACCCAGGTAAAATACCATTCCCCTTCATGCACGTTGATACAGGTCATAATTTTGATGAAACAATAGAGTTTCGCGACTGGTTAATGGCTGATTTAGGAGTAGAATTATTTGTTGCGAGTGTTCAGGATGCAATAGATCAAGGAAAAGTTAAAGAAGAAGTAGGTCCAAGAGCTAGCAGAAATACCTTGCAAATAACAGCACTTCTTGATGGTATAGAGGAACATAAATTTGATGCAGCATTTGGTGGGGCACGTAGAGATGAGGAAAAAGCTAGAGCAAAAGAACGATTCTTCTCACATAGAGACGAGTTTGGACAATGGGATCCAAAAAATCAGAGACCTGAATTATGGAATCTTTTTAATGGAAAGAAACAAATGGGGGAACATTTTAGAATCTTTCCATTAAGTAACTGGACTGAAATGGATGTTTGGCAGTATATAGCAGCTGAAAACATAAAAATACCATCGCTATATTTTTCTCATCAACGAGAAGTATTTCAAAGAGATGGAGTTTATTTAGCTAAATCTGAACATATCCAGAATTATGAAAACGAAGAAATTATCAAGGAAAAAATCCGCTTTCGAACCATAGGCGATATAACGTGTACGGGAGCTGTACTTTCTTCTGCAGAATCGCTGGAAGAAATTATCCAAGAAGTAGCTTCAGCTAGAGTTACCGAACGTGGTGGAAGAGCTGATGATAAAAGATCTGAAGCAGCAATGGAAGAAAGAAAAAAACAAGGGTATTTCTAACAATTTTAAATGATTAATTCTCAATTCTCAATTATTAAAAACTAAGAATTAAGAATTCAAAATTTCTATGATGGCAAATAATTATTCGGATACCGATAACGCTTATTTAAACATGGATCTTCTGCGTTTTACCACCGCGGGTAGTGTAGATGATGGGAAGAGCACGCTCATTGGAAGACTTCTATATGATTCAAAGTCAATATTTGAAGATCAAATGGAAGCCATTGAAGAATCAAGTAGAAAAAAGGGAGATGAGTATACCAATTTAGCTCTTTTAACAGATGGATTATCTGCAGAACGAGAACAGGGTATCACCATAGATGTTGCCTATAGATATTTCTCGACTCCAAAAAGAAAATTCATTATCGCAGATACTCCGGGTCATATTCAATACACGAGGAATATGGTTACGGGTGCATCAACTTCGAATCTTGCAATTATTCTTGTTGATGCTAGACAAGGGGTAATTGAACAAACTTGTAGACATTCTTTTATAGCATCCTTGCTAGGCATCAAACACATTCTGCTATGTGTAAATAAAATGGATTTAGTTAATTATAAAGAAGAAGCTTTCGATAAAGTTGTGAAGCAATATAAAGAGTTTTCATCAAAGCTTGCCGTACCAGATATTCAATATCTACCTATTAGTGCATTATATGGCGATAATGTGGTCGATAAATCAGATAAAATGGATTGGTATAAAGGTTCTACTTTGCTTTATACTCTAGAAAATGTTGAGGTTAGCAGTGACTATAATCATGTAGATTGCCGTTTTCCAGTACAATGGGTAACAAGACCTCAATCAGCTGACTTTCCTGATTACCGTGGTTATTCTGGAAGAATTCAAGGTGGTGTTTTTAAACCCGGCGATGAAGTTATAGCACTTCCATCTGGATTTACAACCAGAATTAAATCAATCCAGAATTACGAACAAGAGTTAGTTGAGGCATTTCAACCAATGTCGGTTACTATTACTCTTGAAGATGAAATTGACATATCTCGCGGTGATATGATTGCTAAGCCAGACAATCAGCCAGAACAAGGTCAAGATATTGAATTAATGATTTGTTGGCTAGATCAAAAAGAACTTCAACTAAATGGGAAGTATGGAATTAAACATACGACTAGAGATGCGCGCTGTATTATAAAAGAAATCAAATACAAAGTAGATATCAACTCTTTACATAGGAAAGAAGGGGATAACAGTATTGGGTTAAATGATATTGGTCGGATTAAGATTAGAACTACTGTTCCATTATTTTATGATAGTTATAAGAAAAACCGAATGACAGGCAGTATTATAATCATAGATGAATTTACCAATGTTACTGTAGGAGCGGGGATGATAATATAGCGTTTCGCGCAGTGTTTAGTTCTTAGAGTTTAGTGTTTAGTTTTTAGGTAAGTGATTAAATAATAGTGCTAGAGTGCTAGAGTGCTAAAATTGAATTCCAGGTCTAAACACTCACAACTAAAAATTCTACCACGTCATCCTGAACTTGTTTCAGGATCTTATGATTCTAGCTATATGCTATTAAGATACCCGTTGCCAAATCTTAAATCCCCCAAACCTGATTTAGTATCTAACACAAAACTCTCTTTTGCTAAAATTTCAGTCCCAAGTATTCGATCAAAACCAACAGAATAAGTACCTCTCTCAAATTTACTTACAGCCAACAACTAAGAATTAAAAATTCCAACTCAACACTAAACACTCAAGACTAAAAATTCAATATCAGGTCATCCTGAACTTGTTTCAGGATCTGTAGAAGGCTTTATTTTAAATAAATACGCCTTCACATTTTGAGAATAGACCTCCCCAATTAATAAACATATTTTCATTTCAAGCTAGCACACCCCTCCTGCAACAGGAGGGGAATCAATGGTCAGATATTTTTTTTCTTAAAACCAGTAACCAAAACAAGTCATTCTGTGGCTACTACCGAAGAACCTATAGAGCATAAAGTTTGATATAAAAACATCTATTCGCGATGTGAATTCCCAATAAATATTTTATGGGAGAAACATCCATCGCAATCCCGTTAATACGAGAATGTTAAAGGAGATTGTATTACTCAGTTCTAATTTTCATGTGAGTTGATAGTAATACCAATAAATTAATCACTAAAAGATTGTGGCAGAGGTTTAGGCTCCATATTAAAGAGTTCTCCTCCTTATACAAGGAGGAGACAGAGGAGGTCGGGAAACGAGCTGAAATACCATTGATTGACCCGCCCAATAATTAATTTCATCACCATAATTCTCAAAAAAACCTTCCCTTCTTGTGAGGGGATTGAGGGGTGTGTTTAACTTAGAAGATAATTTATCACATAACTAAGAATTCAAAACTGAGAACTAAGAATCAAGAATTCCAACTCAACACTAAACACTCACAACTAAAAACTAAATTACGCTTTATCTTCTTGATAATAATCACTGTAAGTACGTTTGTAATAAGAGTAATTAGTATAGTAATCCGTACTCTTTTTAGGATCGAATGCATTTAATACAATTCCTAATACATCGGCATTCAAATGGGCTAGGCCTTCAAGAGTAAACGAAAGTTCTCTTTTTGTGGTAACATTAAATCTAGAAACAACCACTATACCATCAACTAATCTTAGTAGTGAAGCTGAATCAGAAATAATTCCGTATGGAGCAGTATCTAAAATTACGTGATCGTATCGTTCACTTAATTTATCAATAAGTTGCTTAAGTCTTTTACTATCTAATACAGTAGCTGGCTCAGGCGTTTTCTTTCCAACAGTGATAAGGTCAACATTTGGTGCAATAGTCGTATTTGTAATGTCACTGATTTTGATAGTTTCAAATAGGGAATCAGTTAAGCCAGGTTCTCTGTTTTCGCCAAAAATTTTATGCTGTGTAGGACGACGTAAATCCAAATCAATAATTAATACGGTCTTTTCAGCCTCGGAGAAAGTCACAGCCAAATTAGCCGCTACAGTACTTTTTCCTTCCCCTTTAGTAGCACTTGTTACCATGATAACTTTATAAGCCTTATCGGGGTTTGCATAAATAACATTTATTCGCAGCCTTCGATAAGCCTCAGATATTGGAGAGATGTGATCAATGAATGTTATGAGTTGATTGGATATTGATTTATTATCAATAAATTGGTCTCCACTAGGATCTAACCCTTCCAGAATAGAAAAATCTGGTATAGTACCCAAAACCGGAATACCGTAATTTTTTATATCATCCGTTGATTTAATGGTATTGTCTAAAATCTCTTTGATGAAGATGATACCGACACCAAAAATACCGCCTAAAAGAAATCCGAGGACGGCTATTAATTTCTTTTCAGGTTTAATTGGGTTATCAGCAGGTACAGCATAATCTAAGGGTCGGCCCAGTCCAAACTGGGTTTTTTCCCATAAACTCATTTCGGCGAACTGACTGGATACGATCATAAACAGTTCTTCATTAATATTGACATCTCTTTGAAGTCTGGCCAGATCAATCATATCATCTGGGAATTCATTGAATTCTAGATTTAATGCACCAATTCGTTCATTAATTACAGTAGACTGTGTTTCCATTTGAGTATGTTCTACTTTTAGCTCAATCAGTTTTTCACTGAGAATTGCAATACGACTAGAGGCATTTCCTTCATTGGAACCTAGGAAGCTTAAAGCCAATTCGTTGCCATCTTCGATAATGCTATTAGCTAACGTCCTAATTTGTTCTTTTACTGCATCGATCTGTTGACTTATGACCATCAAATCTGGATTAGTATTTTTGATATCTGGGTTTTTGGTCGTAAGTAGAAGGCGTTGTGTTTCTAGTTCTGCAAGTGCAAATTGATAGTTCCTTAATATAGATGCGGTAGCTTCAGAGAATTGATCTGCTAGTCCAGGTTTAATTTCATTGAGTTGATCTTCATATTGTTCAATAGCAGAATTAACAGCTACTTGTCGTACTGTTAACTCTTGTTTTTGTCCTTCCAGTTGAGCTAGCGAGTTTATAACTTGTTCAGCCTGAGGGGTTATGGATACCACTTTGTTAGTATTCATGAAGTCCCGTAATTGTTCTTCAGTTACATTCAATTGATCTTCAATATTTTGTCTCTCTGAAGATAAAAACTGTAAGGCAGAAACGGCCATTATGCGATTTTGTGCTGTAGATAGTTGAGAATAGGTATCCATGGTAAGATTGACAATGTATGCAGCTTCTTCAGGTGATACACTTTCATAACTGATACTTATGACATCCGCACTAGGATCGGGGCGATCGAATTCTAAATTCATTCTTAATCTCTGTGCTACAGTATCCACACCTATCGATGATGAATCTTCAGGATAGGAACGCCACAATACCGGAAATTTAATCCCATTGGTCATGTATTCCTGCTCAAATAAATGCTGAGCCAAATCCGTACTGAGCTTTCTAGATTTAAAAATTTGTAATTCATTTGCAATAGTACTACCAGCTCCAATCCCATAGCTGGAGGTAAGTAAGCTAGATAAATCGGAACCAGCATAAGAATAACTGTTCTTTGTCTCGCTTACAAATATACTCCCTTTGGACATATAGATAGGAGTAGTGTATATCGCAATTGAAATTGCAGAGATAGAACCCACAAAAATACTAACCAATAGTATCCATTTATTTAGTAAAAGTATATTTAGCAGTTTAAGCAGATCAATTTCATCCTCATGATTATTGCTTTCACTTATAATTGGATCAATGGTATGGTATTTATTTTGACCGTTCGTATGCATTTAATTGAATTTGTATATAAATTTACAGCTTTAGAAAATATGGAATATATGGGAAATATCCCTCATGTTAGATGGTTTATTTTATCTAATTAAATGCATTAAATAAGTTCTATTAAATAGTAATGCCAAAAATTGCACTCATATCTGATATTCATGCCAACTTACAAGCCTTAGAAATGGTACTTAATCATTTAGATGAACAACAGCCAGACTATTGGGTATGCTTGGGGGATATCGTTGGTTATGGGGGGCAACCTGCTGAATGTGTATCACTTCTGATGGAACGAGATTTCTATAGAGTTAAAGGAAATCATGATGCAGGAGTTACCGGTGAATTAAGCTTGAAACATTTTCGTGAACCGAATCGGAGTTTAATTGCAAAAACAAAAGAATTATTAAATCCCAAGCAAATTGAATGGTTAAAAAACGCCCCATTAAAGATAGAAAATTCAGAAGATAAATGGGTGGCGGCTCATGCTTCCCCCATGGAACCTGATAAATGGACGTACTTGGAAAGTGCATTTACAGTAAGAGCTATATTATCTGAACAAAAGGCAACCTTTTGTTTTGTAGGACATACTCATCAGCCTTCGCTTGTTTCAGATCGGATTGGTCTACATAAAATAATAAAAGATCATAAATATTTAATTAACCCAGGAAGTGTGGGACAGTCACGTGATAAAGATTACAGGGCTTCATGTGGACTATTGGATACCGATCAAATGAATTACCATAATTATCGTTTAGATTATGATATTTCACTTACAGTTAGAGAATTGAAATCAATGAATTATAATAGAGAAGATATTTATCGATTGATGCGTTATAAAATCTAAAATAGTATAAAATTTGTGCATTAAAATGGTATATTTATGACTTAAATTTATTTAGAGTTGAATATGAAAAGAAATTTTCTGTATAGTTTTATAATCATAATATCGTTGAGCGTGGTGACTAACGCTCAGACACAACAGTATCAGTCTCAGCAATTCCGTTTAGGAGAAAGAGTTATACGAATTTCAGAACCGGGTCAGCTATCAGACTCCGTAAATGTGTGGGGAGACGTTGGGAGTTCAGGAAGATACCTGATCCCAAGAGGAACGGATTTGTCAAGATTACTTTCCTATAGTTTTGGTCCTAGGACTCTTAATGATGGGCAAACTCAGATTGATTGGTCCAAAATGCGTGTGGAAATCAACATACAAGAGTATGATGCCGAGAATGGAGGTCAGATATTTACACAGTTCAAATATAGATTTGAAGAACCATTCCCCAAAGGGATGAGAGAATTTGAATTAAAAAATAACCATACCATTACGGTACGAGTCAAGAGAAAACCTTCTTTTAGAGATTATTTAGGAGTTTTTGCTTCTACCATATCTGCAGTAGCTTCTACTATAATATTACTAGACAGATTAGGTGGCAGATAAATTTAAGGAATAAAATAAATAAGGTCAGTGGTATAATCTAAAAAGTTACATAAAAATACTGCTAGCCGTTATATTAATTAAACAATTTAAAGATTTAGAACATTGGATTTAGAAAACACGAAAATTGCCATTATTGGCTTAGGGTATGTAGGATTACCACTCGCGGTAGAGTTTGCAAAGAAGTTTCTAACTGTTGGTTTCGATATCAATAAGAAAAGAGGAGATGAATTAAATAATGGGCATGACAGAACTCTGGAAGTGAGTGATAAAGATCTGAAATCTGTGCTTGTATCAGATTTCAACTCAAAAGAAGTAGGGTTGAGGGTCTCTTACAATTCCGAAGACATAAAAGATTGTAATGTCTTTATCGTTACTGTGCCCACCCCAACTGATAAGCACAACCGTCCAGTTCTTACGCCACTTATTAAAGCCAGTGAAACGGTTGGAAAGGTTCTTAAGAAAGGGGATGTAGTCATTTACGAATCCACCGTTTATCCCGGTGTCACAGAAGATGATTGTGTTCCTGTACTGGAAAAAGTATCTGGATTGAAATTCAATAAAGATTTTTATGCAGGATACAGCCCTGAGCGAATCAACCCAGGGGATAAGGAACATACCGTTACCAAAATCTTAAAGGTGACCTCCGGATCTTCTCCAGAAGCAGGTGAATTTGTGGACAGTCTGTATAAAGAAGTAATTACGGCAGGAACGCACTTGGCTCCAAGCATTAAAGTGGCCGAAGCTGCCAAAGTAATTGAGAACTCCCAGCGGGATATTAATATTGCCTTTGTAAATGAGCTGTCCAAGATCTTTAACCTATTGGAAATTGATACCGAGGACGTTTTAGAAGCCGCCGGAACCAAATGGAACTTCCTGCCTTTCCGTCCCGGTTTGGTAGGTGGACATTGTATTGGAGTTGATCCGTTTTATTTGGCACAAAAAGCACAGGAAGTAGGATATCATCCCGAAATTATATTGGCGGGAAGAAGAATTAACGACAGCATGGGCAAGCATGTAGCCACAGAGGTAGTGAAGAGCATGATGCGTAAAGACCTCAAGGTAATTGATGCCAATATCCTTATGCTGGGCATAACTTTTAAGGAAAACTGTCCTGATATCCGAAATACGCGAGCCATTGATATCTTTCGTGAATTAAAAACCTATGATGCCAATGTGGATGTTTTTGATCCATGGGCTGACCCGGAAGAAGTGAAAGAGGAATATGGCATTGATTTGGTGAATGGAAACGAACTCCCTGATTTGAGTAACTATTCAGCCATTATTTTGGCGGTATCTCATGAAAAATTCAGAAACCTCCCGATACAAAAAAGCGATAGTTGCGTAGTTTATGATGTAAAGAGTTTTTTGGATAAGAAATTAGTCGACAGAAGACTTTAATGAATTCAAATTATACTGCAAGTAAAAATTAATTCTGAATGCAAAAGTGTAAATCGAATTCATTGGATAAATTTGCTGTCAATAGATTTTAAAAAATGAAAGACAAAAAACAAAAATTACTTATTACAGGAGGAGCTGGCTTCATCGGCTCCAACCTAGTTGAACACTTCCTCAAAGATGACCGTATATCTTTGGTTCGCGTCCTCGATGATCTCTCCAACGGTTACTACTCAAATATTGAAGAATTCGAAGATCATCCAAAATTCGAGTTCATAAAAGGAGATATTTGCGATTACCAAACTTGTTTGGAAGCTACCAATGAGATAGACAAAATCACTCACCAGGCAGCCCTCGGCTCCGTCCCCCGCTCCATTGAAAACCCGATGCGTTCTACCGAAGTTAATATTTTGGGAACTGTAAATATATTACATGCTGCCAAAGAAAATGGTGTAGAACGAGTTATTTTAGCTTGTAGTTCCAGTACTTACGGCGACCATCCCGGACTGCCTAAAGTAGAAGATGAAATTGGGATGCCGCTCAGTCCTTACGCCGTTACCAAATATTCCGTTGAACAATTTGCAGATGTATTTCACCAAACTTATGGTATCAATTATATAGGCCTACGCTACTTCAATATCTTCGGCCCGAAGCAAAATCCCAATAATCCTTATGCAGCAGTTATTCCAATTTTTTGCCAGGCTTTTATTGATGGGGAACGTTCAACCATAAATGGGGATGGAGAACATAGCCGTGATTTTACCTATGTGGCAAATGCAGTACTGGCAAATGACCTAGCTTTATTTACAAAGAATGAAGAAGCCATCAATGAAATTTATAATGTTGCGTGTAATGACCGCATTTCTTTAAATGAAATGATTAAAGCATTACAGGAAATTAGTGGAAAAGATATTCAGCCAGTTTATGGTCCCGAACGTCCAGGGGATGTAAAGCATTCGGAGGCAGACATTTCTAAGATTCAATCTAATCTTGGTTACGAACCGAAAGTTTTTTTTAAAAAAGGATTAAATAGAGTTTATAATTGGTATAAAGAAAAATCATAGCATGAAAAATTTTGCATTAACAGGGTTAGCTGGATATATAGCTCCCAGACATTTAAAAGCTATAAAAGACACCGGGAATCAATTGGTTGCTGCAGTCGATCCGCATGATTCTGTAGGAATTATGGATAGCTTTTTCCCGGAGGCTAGTTTTTTTACAGAAGTTGAACGCTTTGACCGGCACTTGGAAAAGATAAAAAGAGAAAATAATGGACAGAAAGTCGATTATATGACCATTTGTTCTCCCAACCATCTACATGATGCACATATCAGGCTTGCTATGCGCGTGGGGGCTGATGCCATTTGTGAAAAACCACTGGTGCTCAACCCATGGAATCTGGATATCCTTCAGGAACTGGAAGAAGAATACGGACAGCGGGTTTGGACGATTCTACAACTTCGAGTTCATCCCTCATTAATTGAATTGAAAAAAAAGCTTGAAAGTAAGAAGAGTGATACACGTCATAAGATCAGGCTTACATATATAACTTCCAGGGGGTTATGGTATCATTATTCTTGGAAAGGAGATCATGAAAAATCAGGAGGAATTGGAACCAATATTGGAGTTCACTTTTTTGATATGTTGATGTGGCTTTTTGGCCCCACACAGAAAACAGAACTCTATATTCGTGAAGACAACCGAATGGGAGGCTATCTTGAGCTTCCAAATGCGGATGTGGAATGGTTTTTATCTTTGGAACCGGAGGATATTCCAAATAATGCCGATGACAGCCAAAGAACATTTAGAACAATCAGTGTGGATGGAGATGAAATTGAATTCAGTGGTGGTTTTACTGATCTGCATACCAAGGTATATGAAGAAACCTTAGCCGGAAACGGTTTTGGACTCCAAGATGCACGTCCCTCCATTGAACTCGTTCATAAGCTAAGAACAATGGACCTAACGGAGAAACCATCTGGATTGATACATCCCACTATTAAAAACCTTTTGAAATGATGAATGAAGTAAACGAGATAGATGGGGTTCGGATACATCAATCAGCTTATGTGGATCAGCCGGTGCAGATTGGTAAAGGAAGCAGTGTCTGGCATTATTGCCACATTTCTAAAGGAGTGGACATTGGAGAACAATGTGTTTTCGGCCAAAATGTATTTGTAGCTGAAAATGTAAAGATCGGAAATAGAGTAAAGGTTCAGAATAATGTCGCTATCTATACAGGGTGTGAGCTGGAAGATGAAGTATTCTTAGGGCCAAGTTGCGTGCTGACCAATGTTACCAATCCGCGGTCTCAGGTGAATCGCCATTCTTTATATGAGCATACGCTTTTTAAAAGAGGGAGTACGGTTGGTGCTAATGCGACAATAGTATGCGGAATCACCTTAGGCCGTTACTCTTTTATAGGAGCAGGAGCCATAGTAACCAAAGATGTACCTGATTATGCGTTAATACTTGGAAACCCGGGAAAGCAAAAAGGATGGATGAGCAGGCATGGGCACTTGCTTAAAGATTCGGATATAAATGGATTAATGGTCTGTCCTGAATCGGGATTCAAATATCAGTTAAAAGATGACAAATTGCGATGTCTTGATCTGGATGAAGAAGAACCGTTGCCTGGAGAACTCACCAAGGGTGAACGAACATACGATGAATTTAAGGAGAAAAAATAGAGATGGAATTCATAGATCTAGAAACACAATATCGCAAATATCAAAAAGAAATTGATGCTCGGATGAAAGCAGTTCTGGAACATGGGCAATATATTATGGGCCCAGAGATTGATGAATTAGAGTCTACTTTAGCCGAATATATAGGCGTGAAACATTGTATCACTGTGGCAAGTGGTACCGATAGTTTAGAAATTGCTCTTAGGGCATTAAATGTTGGTCCAGGTGATGAGGTAATCACTGTTCCTTTTTCATGGATCAGTACGGCCGAAGTTATTGCAGCAGTAGGAGCCACCCCGGTCTTCATTGATATTGAACAGGATACATTTAATATGAATACAGACCTTTTGGAAGAAGCTATTAATGAGAGCACCAAAGCCATCATGCCGGTAAGCCTATTTGGACAGATGCCTGACCTTGAGCGTATTAATGCAATAGCTCAAAAACACAATATTGCCGTTATTGAAGACGCTGCACAGAGTTTTGGAGCTACCCGCAATGGTAAACGGAGCTGCGGTGCTTCGCTGATCGGTAGCACATCCTTTTTTCCTGCCAAGCCATTGGGGTGCTTTGGAGATGGCGGAGCTTTATTTACCGATGACGATGAACTTGCTGAAATCATGAAAACAATCCGCTCTCATGGGGGAGTAAAACGCCACCACCATACACATATCGGAATGAATGGACGATTTGACACGCTTCAGGCCGCTGTCATTTTAGGTAAATGGCCACACTTTGACGATGAAGTAAAGGCTCGCAATAGAATCGGTGCTCGCTATAGTGAATTACTCCAAGAACATGTAACTACGCCCAAAATTTTGGAAGGCAATACTCATGTCTATGCTCAATACACCATTCGGGTGGATGAACATAAAAGAGAAGATATTGTATCTAAAATGAAAGATGCCGGAATACCTGTTGGAATTTATTACCCAAAATGTTTTCACGAGCAACCGGTGTTTGAGTATTTAGGGTACACGTATGGGGATTTTCCCGAATCTGAAATGGCAAGTAGGGAAGTTTTGAGTTTGCCGATGCATCCATTTTTGGATGAAACTGAGATAAATGAATTAAGCAAAAAATTAAAAGTAATAAACTCATGTTCAACAATAAATCAATACTAATAACAGGTGGTACAGGCTCTTTAGGCAAAGCTTTAACAAGCCATATTTTCAAAAATTACCCAGATATAAAACGTCTAGTAATATTCTCAAGGGATGAACAGAAGCAGTTTCAAATGGCTCAGGAATATCCAATTGAAAAATATCCACAGATAAGGTTCTTTATTGGGGATATACGTGATGAGCAACGAATTAAAAGAGCGCTCAAAGGAATAGATTATGTAATTCATGCAGCTGCAATGAAGCATGTTCCTATCGCAGAATACAATCCGATGGAATGTATTAAAACAAATGTGTTAGGTGCAGAAAACCTCATAAATGCATGTCTAGAAACAGAAGTGGAACGAGTAGTTGCACTTTCAACAGATAAGGCTGCAGCTCCTATAAACTTATATGGAGCTACAAAACTCACTTCAGATAAATTATTTATTGCAGCCAATAATATTCGAGGCTGGAATCCGATTAAGTTCTCAGTAGTACGTTATGGCAACGTAATGGGTTCTAATGGATCTGTCATACCTTTCTTCTTGAATAAAAGAAAAGATGGAGTTTTGCCAATTACTGATCCTGATATGACAAGATTTAATATTTCTTTACAAGGTGGGGTAAATATGGTAATGCATGCACTTGAACATGCGTGGGGAGGAGAGCTATATGTTCCAAAAATTCCATCATATAGAATAACAGATGTTGCAGAAGCAATCGGTCCAGAATGTGATAAACCAATTGTTGGTATACGACCAGGAGAAAAAGTACATGAGGAAATGATTACAGCTTCTAACTCTTTCAATACCTATGACCTTGGAAAGTATTATGCTATTCTACCACAAGTACCTAGGTTCAATTTGGAAGATTTTGTAACGAAAACCAATGCCAAACTAGTAGAACCTGGTTTCAACTATAATTCTGGTGAAAATGAAGAATGGGAAACGGTTAAAAGTTTAAGGAACCTGATCAAGGAACACGTTGACCCAACTTTTGAGGCTTAATATATGGAAGTAATACCTTATGGCAGACAACATATTACCGATGAAGATATAAAGGCTGTAATTGAAGCATTAAAATCCGATTATTTAACGCAAGGTCCACGTATAGCAGAGTTTGAGGATGCATTTGCAGAATATGTTGGCTCACAATATGCAGTAGCCATTTCTAACGGTACTGCTGCTCTTCATTTATGTACCATGGCTCTAAATATTCAAGAAGGGGATAAGGTGATAACAACTCCTATCACTTTTGCTGCTTCTGCAAATTGTGTACGCTATTGTGGTGGAGAAGTCGTTTTTGCAGATATTGACCCGGACACTTACTTACTTGATATCAATAAAGTGAGGGAGTTATTGATGGCCTCACCGGAAGGAACTTACAAAGGGATTATTCCAGTCGATTTTGCAGGAAGAGCTGTTGATCTTTCAGCTTTTCGAAAGCTAGCGGATGAATATGGTCTTTGGATCATCGAGGACTCTTGCCATGCACCGGGCGGATATTTTACCGATACAAAGGGAAGCCAACAAAACTGTGGAAATGGTAATTTTGCGGATTTGGCCATCTTCTCTTTTCATCCAGTAAAACATATTGCATCTGGTGAAGGTGGAATGATAACTACTAATGACAAAGAGCTTTACAAAAAGTTACTTAAACTCCGAACCCACGGTATTACCAAGAATGAGTCTGAGTATCAAAACACTATTGAGTTTGCGGTCGGTTCAACTCAAGAAAATCCTACAGGCGAGGCAGAGTCAAAGCTTAATATTCAAAAATTCCCCTACTGGTATATGGAAATGCAGGATTTAGGATACAATTATCGTATTACTGATTTTCAATGTGCTTTAGGGAGTAGTCAACTTAAACGAGCAAAGGAAGGCTTAAAAAGGAGACGGCAAATTGCTCAGACCTATTATAAAGCTTTTGAAGGTCAACCATTTATTAAAGGACAATCAGGCGTTAATGAAGGACATGCCTATCATCTTTATGTAATTGAGGTTGATGATCGTTTGGGGCTTTATAATTATCTCCGAGAGCACAGTATCTATGCTCAGATACATTATATCCCATGTCATTTAATGCCATATTATCGTCATTTTGGATGGAAAGAAGGAGATATGCCCTATGCAGAAGCCTATTATAAAAATTGTATAAGTTTACCAATGTATCCAACATTGACTGATGATCAACAGAACATTGTAATACGTAAGATCAATACATTCTACAATTGAGTAAAATAGCTATTATAACAGCTCGTGGTGGCAGCAAACGAATCCCTCGGAAAAATATCCGAGATTTCTTAGGCAAACCGATTATTGCTTATTCTATTGAAACCGCTTTGGAGAGCGGTTTATTTGATGAAGTTATGGTGTCTACAGATAATTCAGAGATAGCTGAAATTGCTGAGAAATACGGAGCAACCGTGCCATTTATACGTTCGTCTGAAAATGCAGATGATTTCGCCACGACCGTAGATGTGTTGTTAGAAGTTTTAAAAGAGTATGAGAATCAGAACCGCGAGTTTGAATACGGTTGTTGTATTTATCCGACGGCCCCTCTTCTAACCTCAGATAAGTTGACGAAGGGATTTGATCAGCTGAAAGAGAAAGGCTTTGATACCGTTTTTCCTGTTGTAGAATTTGGATATCCAATACTTAGGTCTTTGAAAATTGAAAGTGGAAAAATTGAAATGAATTGGCCGAAGCATTTGGAGAGCCGGTCTCAAGATCTACCGTCATCTTATCATGATGCCGGACAGTTTTATTGGTTTCGGACGGATAAACTGCTTAAAGAAAAGAAATTATTTACATCCAATAGTGGAGCAGTAGTCATGCTTCAAGAAGAAGTTCAGGATATTGATACAGAACAAGATTGGAAGTTGGCAGAATTAAAGGCAAAATTGCATGTATAGAAGGATCAAAATAAGATGTGATGGCGAAAGTGGAATCGGTTTAGGGCATATAGTTCGCTGTATATCTTTAGCTCATATGCTAAAAGGCGATTTTGAGATTTGTTTCTATTGTATTTCAATTCCTGAATCTTTAAATGAAGAAATTTTGAGCGAAGGTTGGGGAATAACAAAACTCCAAAATGAGTCAGATTTTGAAAAGGAATTAACCGGAAATGAAATAGTTGTATTAGATGGATATCAATTTGATTCAGCTTATCAGAAAAGAATAAAGGAAAAAGCGCGAAAATTGGTTTGTATTGATGATTTTCATGATCAATATTTCTATGCTGATTTGATTATCAATCATGCACCCGGTGTTACTATAGATAATTATGAAAGTGAACCTTACACAAAATATTTGTTGGGTCCTAAATATGCGCTGCTTAGGCCTGAATTTTTACATGCTAAGATTGAAGAAAAGCAATTTATAGATGAAATTAAGAATATCTTTATTTGTTTTGGCGGTTCCGATGTAAAAAACCTAACATCGAAAATAATAAGCTGGCTACCTTCTAATAATTTTAATGTAACAATTATTACAGGAAACGCTTTTCTGTATAACGATGATTTAGGAAAAGTAATTGCAAAAAGGAATGGTGAATTGAGTGTTAGGATAAAATCTTCACTTGCTGCTTCAGATATGGTACAAGAAATACAAAAAACTGATTTAGCAATAGTACCTGCAAGTGGAATCTTATTTGAAGCAATATCGACCGGAATTCCAGTTATATCAGGATACTATGTTGATAATCAGAAAGGAATCTATAATGGTTTTAAGTATTTAGGGTGCTTTATAGACGCTAAAGATTTTGAGAGAAAAAATTTTCTCGAAGCCTTCAAAACTGTAAATCATAAGAGTCTTGCTTTAGTTTTAAAAAATCAAACTCAAGCTATAGATGGATTGTCAAAGAATCGAATTTATGAGGAATTTAAAAACCAAACTAATATATGCGTATAGGTATTTTATCATCGGTGGTTTAGGCTATAAGGTATTGTATGATTTATTTAAACAGATTGAAAAACCTGTATTTATTGCCTCAGATAGTAACTCTGAATATGTCATTGACTATGCTAAGCAAAACTTTGTTCCTGTGTTTATTGGTAATCCAAGGGGTAGAAAATTAGTTGAGTTTTTGGATAAACATCAAATAGAAGTAGATTTAGTTCTATCGATCAACTATTTGTTTCTTTTGGATATAGAATTAATCGATTACTTACCTTTGACCATAAATATACACGGAAGTTTACTTCCTAAATATCGAGGGCGTACTCCACATATTTGGTCCATAATTAATGGGGAAAAAGAAGCTGGTATTACAGCCCATATAATTGACGCTGATTGTGATACGGGTGATATCCTTAAACAAATAGTAGTTCCAATCGAAAATGACGATACGGGTGCAAAAATTCTGGAAAAATATGAGGAATTATATCCAAAACTTCTTTTATCTGTATTGAATGATGTTAAATCCAATAAAATTCAAAGAACTCAACAGGACGACAGTAAAGCTACTTATTTTGGTAAGAGAACCCCAGATGATGGATTGATTGACTGGAATTGGCATAAAGAAAGAATTCGAAATTGGGTAAGGGCGCAAGCATATCCTTACCCTGGAGCATTTAGTTTTTTGGATGGTAAAAAAGTTTTCATAGATAATGTAGAATATTCAGATGAGGGATTTAGTGATCATACAGAAAATGGGACCATTTTAAAGATTCAAGGTAATCCCATCGTAAAATGTCCTAATGGAGCTCTAGAGTTCAAACAAGTTAGAAATCAAGATGTTTTGAAAAAATTTAAATCAAACAAGTTATTAAAGTAATGAAAATTGAAGATTTTTATATTTCAAATAAAAGTAAAACGTTCATAATAGCTGAGCTTTCTGCTAATCACAATGGAAGTAAACAGGTTGCAATAGATACAATTCGCGCTGCCAAAAAGACTGGTGCAGATGCAATTAAGTTGCAAACCTACACTCCAGACACTCTTACAATTGATTGTGATAATGAGTATTTCAAGATAAATGAAGGTCTTTGGGAAGGCAAAACACTATACGAGCTCTACGGCGAGGCTTACACTCCTTGGGAATGGCATGAAGAATTATTTAAGGTGGCTAAACAAGAAGGCTTAATATGTTTTTCTTCTCCATTCGATAAAACAGCCGTTGACTTCTTAGAGGAGCTAAACACACCAGCATATAAAATCGCCTCTTTTGAAATAAAAGACATTCCGTTAATAGAATATGTGGCCTCTAAAGGTAAACCAATTATTATGAGTACCGGTATTGCAACTGAAGAGGATATTCAGTTAGCAGTAGATACATGTCGTAAAGTTGGTAATGATGAAATTATTCTTCTTAAATGCACTTCTTCCTATCCCGCTCCAATCGAGCTAGCAAATTTAAATACAATGGTAGATATGAAGGAAAAGTTTGCAGTGGAAATTGGACTTTCGGATCACACTCTTGGTAATATTGTGCCTATTGTTGCAACAAGTCTAGGAGCAAAAGTCATAGAAAAACATTTTATCCTTGATAAATCAATTGGTGGCCCCGATGCCGATTTCTCACTAGACCTCCAAGAATTTAGTTCAATGGTAAAAGCAGTCAGGGAAGCAGAAAAGGCATTGGGAGAAGTTACATATGAGCTTTCAGAAAAAGTGCAAAAGAATAAGAAGTTTGCTCGTTCACTTTTTGCTGTAAAGGATATTAAAAAAGGAGATAAGTTTACTGTGGAGAATGTGAAATCTATTAGGCCTGGTTATGGTATGCATCCAAAATACTATGATTTAGTTATAGGTACTATTGTAAATACTGATTTAAAAAAAGGGACTCCAATTACCAGTGATATAATTGATTGGAACTAGACAAAACCATACATGAGTAGGTTTATGAATACTGTGCCTAAACAAATACAATGTTCTTGAAAAAAGAATTACCTCAAGATTAGATAAACCACCATGGATTATTCTTCAAAGTATTTAATAATATTGGCTTTAAGTTTTATTTTTTGTTGTGATTTAATTAATGAACAAGAAAAAATTAACCATCCATTTGAGTTAAAGATATCAAACCATGAATACCCATTAAATTTTACATTAGACAGTCCGTGGGAGGAAAGAGGGTTAGGTTACATTAATGTTATTAAAACTGACACATTATGGCATTTATGGTATGAGTCTTTAGGAAACAAATCTCCAAGTTTTGGGAAAATTGATTACAATAGTTATTTCAGCTATGCTTATTCATTGGATGGTGTTGATTGGATAAAGCCAAAATTAGGTTTAGTAGCATATGATAGAAATAGCGAGCATAATATTGTGATAAGCAATAATGGAATTCCCAATAAGGGGATCCATGGAATGACTGTATTTTTAGATCCAAATTCGAAAGAGGATGAAGGGCCATTTAAAATGGTGTATGCTCGTTGGATAGATAGTTTAAATTCGAATTGGATTTATGGAATGACTTCGAAAGATGGTTTAATGTGGGAAAATGAGCGAATAATAAAACGACATTATTCAGATACACAAACTGTTGCATACTTTATAAATGGATGGTACAAACTTTACTACAGGTATTGGAATGGTCCTAGACATGGACAAGGCTATAGACAAATTGGATTTTCGGAAGCAAGGACTTTTAATGAATCCTTGGGAGAAGAAAATAGAAAGATTAATTTTAGCAATATGGATGTATCTGAGAAGCATCTTTACAATAATGCTACGCGGGTGATTAAAGATCAATATGAATTAATGTTTCCAAGTATTTTTGAACCCTCCATAGACAAAATGCAACTTAAGGTTGCATACCGAACTTTAGACGACCAGAAAAAAGAAGCATTTACTTTTTATGAATTTGATCAGGAACTGTTCAAGGGGCTCCCAAATTTTCGAGGTCTTTACATTACACCACAAGCAATAAAAATATCCGAGAATAATTACTTGATCTATTATAGTTATAAAGAAGAGGGCCACTGGTCTTGGCAATATGATTCAATAAATTACCGTGGAAAAATTGGCCGTTTCCAGTTAAGTATTCTTCCTAAATAAGCGAAATGAAAAATTTACTTTATTGTTGTTGTATTGCGGATCCCTGGAGAGAAGTTGCACAAAACCTGAAGCTAGCTGGTAAGTTTAAACCTGTTTATTGGATTGGGTGGAGGGAGGATTCTAAAGATTCAATTACAAATACATTTACTGATTGTACATATCATAATATTGATGATGCCTGGAAAGGAATATTTCCGGAAGATATATCATATATATCACGCTCGCAGTTAGATGGTTTCGAATTATCAGAATATGCTTCTGAAGAGCTAATGGCTATCAAGATGATGGAACGTTTAGACCCTGATCAGCAGTCATTCACTTTTGATGAGAGAAAGTATTATTTTAGGTATTTGCTCAAGGCTTGGTTAAACATTTTAAAAGTAAAAAATATTGAGCTTATTGTTGCACCAAGCATACCTCATAGAGTATTTGACTACGCATTGTATGTAGCGGCTGACATTTTAAAAATTAAATTTCTGACTTTTAAAATGACTGTATGGCCTGGTTATATTATACCTTTCTACGATATAGACAAACTTAATCCAATTGAACAAAAAGAAGCTATAGAGATAGATGAAGAAGTTCATTCATATATTGAAAAAGTGACGTCTACATATCAGAATGCTGAACCTGACTACATGAAAAAGCAAGCACGGGACGCAAATCTCAGCTTAATAAGAAGAATCGTTATTTATATTCAAAAATATCAGTTATCAGCAGTTCCAAAATTATTTAAAAGATCAACTATTTACTGGAAGAAAAAAAATGAAAGAATACAAGAATCTGAATTTTTAAAAGTTGAATACTTTCAGAAAGTAATTTTAGGATACCGATTTAAGAAAAGACTCAAAAAATATTACGAAAGTATTTGCCAAAGCTATCAAAAAGATGATAAATACGTTTTTGTGGCATTACATTACCAACCAGAAGAAACAAGCTGTCCAAGTGGTAATATATTTGTTGATCAGGCCTTGATGATAGAGGCTCTTTCTAAGCATCTACCGGACGATATATTTATCTATGTAAAAGAACATCCTTCACAATTTAATCCTAAAATGGAAGGTCATACTGGACGAAATAAGTCATTTTATGACAAAGTTAAAAATATTGATAGAGTTAAATTCATCTCAACAACAGTAAATTCATTTAAATTAATTGATGATTCTTTTGCTGTGGCAACGCTTACAGGTACGGTTGGGGTGGAAGCTATGATACGAGGTAAATGCGCAATCGTATTTGGGTCGGCTTGGTATGAAAGCCTAAAAGGAGTTATTAAAATAAAAGGTCCAGAAGACTTAGATTCTCTTTATACGAACATTAAAGAAAGGCTAGTTAGTAAAAATGTAATTATGAAAGGTCTGACAAGTATTCGTTCAGAATCTATAAAAGCATACCATTATAAAGGAGTAAAAGAAAATTCAATTATTACAAAAAATGAAACCATTAGGAATTTGACCAATTACTTAAGAGATATACGCTTGTGAGTAGTATTGAATCCAAAATAACTAAAAGTGTATTTTATCAATTTTTCAACTTAGTTGTTACCGGATTAACGGGTGTATTTTTTATTCCATTTATAATCAGTAGCCTTGGAAAAGAACAGTATGGAATATTTGAGATTGCTTATTCTTTAAACATTATAAATAGTGTATTGGATATTGGAGTAGGTTCAACTATTACCAATTATGCAAAAAAATATTTTGATTCAGATGAGGGTAAGTTCTCAGAATTTTTTTGGACCTTTTTTTGGCTTAAATTATTTCTTTCCATAATCGGTCTCCTAATCTGTATTGGTATAGCTATTAATGTGGATTTTATTTTTCAGAAAGTTTCTGTAGAAAATGCAATAATACTTAAACAGGTAATTATTTGGTTCGGAGTAGGAGTTTTGATTCAAAACTTGAATTCATTTATAAACGGTGTTGTGAATGGATTTGTACGATTTGATATGACATCATTTTCGAGTATCAGTTCAAAATTTATATACATCGTTGGTTTTTTTATTTGGTTTTATTTTGGCAATTTGTCCATTGTTGACTTTTCAATTCTTACGTTTGTACTAATTCCGTTTGTGAAGCTTTTTACACAATTAGTTCAAATTATCATTTATATACCCGAAATAATTTCTCTTCCTAAAAGACCAAAATTATTATATATAAAAGACACACTTAATTATCTCGGAGGTATATCTGTTGTGACAATTTCCGCTCAGTTTTTTAATTATGGAGCACAAGCTATTCTTTCAATTGTGGCTACACCGGTTTTGGTTGGAGAATTTGGAATATTGCAACGAATTATAAAATTAATTAAACAAATTTCTGGTATGCTAGTAAGTCCAATATTACCGGGTGCTCATGATTTAAGAAAAAAATATAGCATTAGTAAAATAGTATCCATTGGGACTAATATTCATGCAATTACAGTAATAGGAATTACGTTTTTGATTCTCATTAATAGTGAAGTAATTTCCATATATTTTCTAAATTCAGTATATCCAAATTTTAGCCTTCACCTTCTAATGTTTGGGGTTCAAATGTTGATTCCAAGCTTCGTATTAATGCTGATGCTATACTATAGTGAAGGGAAGACAAAAATGAGCATTCAGTTTAATTTATTTAATACCACTATTTCCATAACTTTAGCATATGTTGGTATAGTCTATTACAATCTGACTGGATTTATTACTGGTTTGACAATTGGCTACGCTATTAGTGTATTTGGGCAGTTGTATCGATATCTTAAATATTACAACTTGGATATATGGAAATTTCTAAAAATATATATCAACATATATATATATATATTGATATTATATTTATGTCATTTAGGTATATATTTATTATTTGACAATCAAATGTATAAGGTAATTATTTCAAATATGGTGGTCGTTAGTATGTTGGGAATATTTGCTTGGAAGAATATCAATACAAAAATTAGAAATTCGATATTGAAAAAATTTAAGCTTCTCAATTCTTAGAGTAAATGACTAAAAAGAAGAGTACCAACATATACATAAAACGTTTTGCAGGTGATATAAACTATGGGAAAGATTTGTTTACTTACAGATTATAAAAATAATTTTGGCTCAAAAGCGGGGTCTGCCGTATATAGGGGTGGCTTTAATATCGATTTGCTAATTAAATTTTTCAGAAAAAGTGGTTTTGAAACTGAAGTTATAAATATTTCAGACGTTCAAAATTTAAAGAATGTAGAAGGTATAGTATTTCTATATACATCTTCTGAAGATATTGGATACAATTACAAATCATATATAGAGGATGTGATATTACAGCTTCAGGTTTTAGGTGGAGTAATTATACCGCAATATGAATTTTTAAGAGCAAATAACAATAAGTCCTTTATGGAATTGTTGCGAAAAAAATTCAATACATATACAATAAATTCCCTAAAAAGTTGGAGTATTGGAACACTAGAAGAATTGAAAGCTCAAATTGATATTTTTGATTATCCAATTGTGATAAAAGAATCAGCTGGTGCCATGAGTAGGGGTGTCTATTTGGCAAAAGATAGAAAGGAATTATTAGCACTTGCTGCAAGAATAAGTCGAACCAAAAGGTTTTTCCAAGAGATTAAGGATTATTTGAGAATTTATAAGTATAAGGGTTATAAAAGAAATTCAAAGTACAGAGAAAAATTTGTAATACAGGAGTATATACCTGAGCTCAGAAATGACTGGAAAGTCTTGGTTTATTATGATAAAGTGTTTGTTTTAGAAAGAGGTGTACTAAAAGGAGATTTTCGGGCAAGTGGTAGTAAGTTTAATTATCTGGCAGGATCAAAGACTAAATTACCAAATGGTTTTTTAGACTTCGTTTATTCTATAAGAGAAGAGTTTAAAGTGCCAAACATTTCATTAGACATAATTTATGATGGTGACAGGTTACGCTTAATTGAATATCAAGCAGTATATTTTGGAACATCTACTTATAACATGTCTGACATATACTATCAAAGAGAGGCTGACAGTTGGCTACGAAAAGAGAATAATGCAACTATTGAAGAATATTATGTTGAAAGCATTGTTTCTTTTTTAAAAGAACAATGATTTAACTTTTAATCATTTACAATTAAATAGGGATTGATTAGTAAAAGGTAAATGAATTACGTAGATAATCAATCTAATACTTAAATCTCAACATCTTGAAAAGTTATTTACCATTGTTAGAATCTTTATTACTTCATGATTAATATGTATGATATACATCATAAAACTAATTACACAATACTAAATATATTCTATTTATCAAGTTAATAAGTATAAACCTTCAAACACTTGTTTATTTAAAAAGTGAGAATTAATCGATTTAATACAATATCCTATGTCGTAATGTTGACTGTATTTATATTGGGCATACATTATAGGATATACAATCAAACAATATTTAAATTATTAGTCCCTTTAATCATAGGAGGGTTTGGAGTATATTTTTATTCCAAAAACGATATTTCGAATTATCTAAAATTGGGCATATTAGTCTTATTTTTGGGGCATAATGCAAATCAATATTTTTATATTTTGCTTACCATTCTTTTGTTCAATACTAAAATACTATTACCCTATAAGTCACCAGTCAAATATTTATATCTAATGCTATTTTCTGGTAGTGTTTCGTATCTTTTCAATCAGCTAATGGAGACAAATTTTTACTCATTTCCATTTTTTCTTGCCAGTTTTTTTTTACCGGTTGCGTTTTACTCAATTGCACGGAAGTATGGGAGTGAAACTCTTAAAAAAGAAATTATTGAATTTTATGTTATAATAGTGTTTCTGTTAGCCTTTTCTTCCATATATCATTTCTTAGCATTTGGTGTTACAGTTGATGGTTTAACTGGGGGAACTACTAGTTCTCACATACTAGGGTTTCACTTAGCGGTTACTTTTATTTTATTCATTGGAAGATTACTTATTCTAAAGACAGTTAAAGATTTTAGGTTTTATGAATTGGTTTTAGGTGCACTATTATTACCTATAATGTATTTTGCAGATGCGAAATATCTTTTGGGTAATATGATTATTGCCTCTTTTATTATATATGTACTTTATCATACTAATAAGGTTATGAGTCCAATTCTCATTACGGTATCTGTATTGGCTCTAATTTTTACAGCCGATATTATTAAAACGGCAAATATTACGATGAGTGTTAAATCGGATGTTGATGTTGCTAGTATCGGCATTCGCTTTACCGAGAGTGCAAAATACCAGTTGTTCGAAAAGACACTAAAATTGCCCATCAATGAACCAATAGTTTTTTTGATTGGTAGTGGGCCCGGGACATTTTTATCCAGGGCTGCTAACAGTAGAGCCTTTGATACAATGAATAAAACTTCATCTACAGGGGGCGGTAATTCTGTTGAAGTAGAATCTAAGCTTCCATCTTTCATTACCGCGCAAACTTCATGGGTTACAATGGAATATGCCGTAATGTATTTTAATCAGATATGGTATGGGACACTTTTTGACTATAGGAGCAGCTTGATATCATTATTTTGGGAATTTGGAATTGTTGGGTTTTCATTTTTTGC
The DNA here is from genome assembly GCA_965212165.1 of Balneolaceae bacterium. GTDB lineage: Bacteria > Bacteroidota > Rhodothermia > Balneolales > Balneolaceae > RHLJ01. The sequence continues at coordinate 1,680,878 of OZ243096.1, forward strand.
ACTGTTCTTTTATAAAATTATTAAAAACCTTAATAAGGCTAAAGAGAAGTTTAAATTTTTAAAACCAGATGCCTTTTTCATCCAGGCGTTTATTCTATTCTTTTTTCTCAATGCAACATTAGCCTACTATTTTGAATATCCGGAAATGCAAATATTGTTCTGGATGCTTATTGGGTTATTCACTAACAGAGAATTGAAATTAAATATGTCTAAATGAAGATTCTTTTTGTCTCCAGTGGAAATATTCTAAATGATATTAGTCCACTTATCAAAGCTCAGGGGCAGTCACTTGAAGATCTGGGCTGTAATGTTGAATATTATTTAATAAATGGGAAAGGCCTTAAAGGTTATTTAAAGCAAATACCGGTTTTAAAAAAACATCTGTTAAAGAATAATTATGATTTAGTACATGCACACTTCTCCTATTCTGGTTTTGTTGCAGCATTGGCTGGTGCGAAGCCATTAGTAGTATCCCTAATGGGAAGTGATGTGAATGCTGGGTTTTTACACAGACAAATGTGCTATCCATTTATTTATTGGAGATGGAATAAAGTGATAGTAAAATCAGAGCAGATGAAATCTAAATTAGATATTGAAAGTGCTTATGTAATACCTAATGGTGTTAATTGTGATATATTTAGACCTTATACACGGGAAAAATCCATTGAGAAATTAAATTGGGATTCAAATCAGATTCATTTATTATTTGCGGCAAATCCCAAGAGAGCAGAAAAAAATTATTCTTTGGCAAAAAATTTGGTTGACAAATTACAAAATGAAATTCAAAATAAGATAAATTTACATTCACTAGTTGGAGTCTCTCATGAATTGGTGCCGTATTATATGAATGCTTCGGATGTAGTTTTGCTTACAAGTTTATGGGAAGGATCGCCGAATGTTATAAAGGAAGCCATGGGATGTAACAGACCGATAGTGAGTACAGATGTCGGGGATGTTAGCTGGCTTTTAAATGATGTTGATGGTAGCCACGTAATAGAGAATGATATAGATTATGCAGTCGAAAAACTGAATAAGGCTATTGAATTTAGTAACGAACATTGGGTAACAAATGGCAGGAAAAAAATTTTAGAACTTGGAATTGATTCAAAAACTACAGCAAATAAAATTCTAAATCTCTATGAGAATATTATATAATGAATATACTAATTGATATTAACCACCCGGCTCATGTTCACTACTTCAGAAATTTGTATATAAGACTTGAAAGGGAAGGGCACAAAGTAATTGTTGTCAGTCGAAACAAAGAGATTGAGCAAGAATTACTCACGCAATATGGCATACCTTTTATTAGTCGGGGAAAAGGTGCTAATAGTGTAGTGGGGAAGATATTTTATCACACATTTGCTGTATTTGTATTGATAAGACTTATACATAAGTATAAAATAGATAAGGTTGTTAGTTTTATGCATCCTTATGGTGCACAAGCTGCATGGTTTTCAAGGAAAGAGTCTATTATATTTAGCGATACTGAGCACGCAAGTCTTCATCATCAACTGACTATTCCTTTTGCTAACGAAGTACATACACCAAAATGTTTTGAAAGAGAACTAGGGGAGAAACATCATCGATTTAATAGTTTAATGGAGTTAAGTTATTTGCATCCAAAATATTTTACGACTGATACATCAGTTTTAGATCAGTTGGATTTAAAAAATGATAAGCCAATAACTATTGTTCGGTTCGTTTCATGGAAAGCAGTTCACGATTTTGGTCATGTAGGGATGACAAAAGAAGACAAGATTAAATTAGTTAAAAATTTAAGTGAAATTAGTAATGTTTTTATCTCGTCAGAAGGGCAGATTCCGGATGAAATAAAAAAACATGAGCTAAAGATCGATAAAACCAAGATTCATAGTTTGTTACATTATGCAAGTCTATTTATTGGTGAAAGTGCTACAATGGCAACTGAGAGTGCAATGCTTGGTACACCTGCTATATATCTTAATAATTTAAAATGTGGAACTCTAAATCTTTTGGATAATAAATATAAAATCGTGTTTAATTTTTATGAAAACAGTAAAAATTTAAATGAAGTAACTGATAAAGCAATTTCTATTTTGAATTCCGACAAAGAGAAATATCAAACAATTAGGAATAAGATATTAGATGAAAATATCGACACATCGGAATATATTTATAAACAAGTATGTAAATAAGAGGGTGTATATTTAATAATAAATTGAAATTTTTTATCAAATAATGACAATCCTTTTTGATATTAATCATCCTGCTCATGTTCATTATTTTAAAAATGTAATTTATGAATTAAAAAAGCGGGGAGACGAAGTACTTGTTGTAGCAAGGAATAAAGAAATAGAACATGAATTATTGCAAAAATACGATATTGATTTTTTTAATCGGGGTAAGGGAAGTTCTACTTTTTTAGGAAGATTTTTTTATCATATATATGCTGTTTTGTTTATTGCTAAGTTGATTCTGTTAAAGAAGGCGGATCTGATTGTAAGTTTTATGCACCCTTATGGTGTTCATGCAGCATGGTTAACAGGGAGGCCTTCCATCGTTCTTAGTGATACCGAGAATGCTACATTACATCATTTCTTTACCACTCCTTTCGCTACCGAAATCCATACACCTTTTACATTTACAAAAGAATTAGGCAGCCGACATCATAGGTTTAATAGTTTTATGGAGCTTGCCTACTTAAACGAAAAAAACTTCGTTCCCGATCAAAATACTTTAGAGGCTTTAGGGGTTTCAAATAATGAAAAGTTTATTTTAATTCGATTTGTTTCCAGAAAAGCTCTTCATGATCGGGGACATTCAGGTGTTTCGTTTTCTGATAAATTGAATTTGGTAAGAAGCTTATCGGATTATGCAAAGGTGTTTATCAGCTCAGAGATAGAACTGCCTGATGAATTAAAACCATTTGAGTTAAGTATTGATAAAGCACTGATTCATCAGGTACTGTATTATGCAGATCTTTTTATTGGGGAAAGTGCAACCATGGCTGCTGAAAGTGCATTATTGGGAACATCAGCGATTTATATCGATAATGAAGGCAGAGGTTATACAGATTATCTAAGTAAAATATATGGAATCGTTTTTCAATATGAGGAGAGTATCTCAGGATTATCAAAAGCTATTGCAAAAGCAAATCGTATAATTTTGAATAAAGATGACAATCAGAAAGAGATACGAGAGAATATTATAAAGACTTATTTAAATACCGATGAATATATTTACCAACAAATTGAAAATAGACGATAATAGTGTTTAATGAATTTTGAAGACCTATAAGCATGCTATTTTTCACAACATATCCTGGCTTTTCATCTATAGGATGATAAAACTGGGATTAGCTTTTCTAATTACCGCTTGGGTAGCAAGATACCTTGGAGCGGAAAGATATGGTACATACATGTATGCTGTGGGAATCGCCGAGTTATGTATGCTATTTTGGAGTCAGGGGTTGAAAGAAGTGGTAATCCACGAAACAAAGAAATCCGAAAAGAATACTTTAGAAGTTTCTGCTGCTTCCTTCCAGCTGATGGCTGTTGGTAACACAATTCTATATGGAATTTTAGCGCTTTTTTTGGTTCTGTTTATTGATCAGCAGGTTATTATTGTGCTTTCAATGCTTTGTGGATTAGGTATATGGTTCCGTTCTTTTGAAGCCTATGAACTTTGGTTCCATGCAAATTTAAAGGTAAGGCTGTCCGTTCGGGTGCAGTTTGTGGCACAGTTTTTATATATGGTAGCTAATGTCATACTAATTTTAGTGGAAGCACCTATCATTTGGTTTGGAGTAACATATGCCGCCCAATTAGTAATATCAGGTACAGGGTTTATGGTATTGTATGTATCTGAAAACAAACAGATATCAATTTTTTCCAGAAACTGGCTGATCCAAAAAAAAATGTTGGCGGTAGCAAAATTCATGATACTGGCAAAGCTTACCTTATTAGGGGCATTCTTAATTGACCGGGTGCTTATAGAATATATGTTGGGCGTCCAGGCCGTGGGTCTTTATACCGCCGCAATGAAAATGACTACTACCTGGACTTTTGTAGCCTCCTCGATTTCACTATCATTTTTACCTGTTATTACAGAAGTAGTAAGCAAAGATGAGCGGAAACAAAAAATTAAATCTATGTTTGGATGGATTACATGTTGCGCTTTAGTATTGATGATTCCCTTCTGGTTCTTTTCCCATGAATTAGTGAATGTGCTTTTTGGTGAAGAGTATCAAGCATCTGAAAGAATATTTCGTATACTGATTTGGAGCCTGCCATTTATTCTCATGAATGAAGGTATAAAAGCGTGGCTGGTTATTACAGGTAAAACTATGTTCTATATAATAGCCACTGGGTCGACCATAATCTTAATAATAATGGGAAATTTACTATTTACCCCTATATATGAACTGGAAGGTGCCGGCTATGTATTCACTATTTCCTGGATTTTTGGTGGTAGCGTGACATTTCTTTTTTTTAGAGAAACTCGGGATTTGGGAATGATAACACTAAAGTCTTTTCTGTTTCCCATTGACCTTTTAAAGAAATATTTAATAAAAGAAAGGTAGTTGATAAAAGCATCATTGGGTTGTATTCTTAGCCCTCATTTTTAAACGCAATAGATATATATGCATATTGTAATGATCGGTTCACGGTATTCCATTCATGTTGTACGCTGGGCTAACGAACTTCTAAAAGAAGGATTTAAAATAACGGTCTTTAGTATGCACCAAGAAAGAGAAGAATTTGATGCTGATATTAATTTTATTCGATTACCATTCCGAAATCCTGCCGGTTATGTACTTAACATACCTTTTCTAAAGGCAAAAATACAGGACATAAAGCCAGACATTGTGCATTCCTTTTATGCTTTTGGGCATGGGTTTTTAGGCAGAAACTGTTCTGGGCAGATTCCTCATGTAATCTCAGTACTTGGAAGCGATATTTTTGATGATGTACATAAAAACAGAATCTATCGGGCAATTATTGTCCGTAATATATTACAAGCTAATGTAGTGTGTTCAACCAGCAATGTGATGGCGAAACAAATAGAAGAAATTTGTGAGCAGAGCATGGATATTAAAATCACTCCTTTTGGTGTGGATACTTCTTTATTTAATCCGCATAATTTTGAGATGACAAGTACTAAAACATTTACTATTGGGACTGTAAAGTGGCTAGAGATTAAATATGGAGTAGATGTATTGATAAAGGCTTTTGCAGGCTTATGTAGATTGTATCCAGAAGATGAATTAAAATTGGTTATCGTGGGAAGTGGAACTCAAGAGGGAGTCCTGAAGAAATTAGCCGAGGAGTTAAGCATTAGGCATAAATGTGATTTTATGGGAGCAGTACCCCATGAAAAAGTTCCTGAAATACTGGACTCATTTGATGTGTATGTAGCATTAAGTAGGCTTGATTCAGAAAGCTTTGGTGTAGCAGTTTTAGAAGCTAGTTCAATGGAAATACCCGTGATAGTGTCAAATGTTGGTGGACTACCGGAAGTTGTCATTAATGGTTCAACAGGTATAGTTGTTGAAAGCGAAAATATTAATGAAACTATTGAGGCTTTTGAACAACTTTACTTGAGTAGTAAGTTGAGAAGAAAACTAGGACATGAAGGCAGGAGGCATGTCAAAGAAAAGTATTCGTGGGATTCTTCTTTAGAAAAGATGATTGAAGTTTATAGTACTATAATTCAAAAAACTAGAGTAATAAAATAAGGATATAGTTAGTAAAACTTAATCATTACTAAATTTGATAGGTCATGTAAGATTCTTAAATTAGTTCAGTTATTGATAATCAAAAATTCTATTCGTATAATAAGTTTCTTTAATAATTAGTACAACTATGCAGGATTTGGTCAGTTTAGTCCAATCGAAGTCGATTAAGACAAAAAGAGAATCTCGGGGAACAGCAAGAGCACTATATATTCAAGCCAAAGAAGGCTTTTATATCAACATTAAATATAGTATTGAATATATACTAACTGTTTGTTTAGTCATTCCATTATTACCCATCTTAGGAATTGTTGCACTCGTTATAAAATTTGATTCTCGTGGGGATATTTTTTTCCGGCAAACTAGATATGGTAAATCTGGCATTCCATTCACGATTTTTAAGTTTAGAACAATGATTGATGGTGCTCATCAATTACAGCATAAATTAACCCATCTAAACGAAATGGATGGTGGTAGACTTTTTAAATCTGATAATGATCCCAGAGTTACTCGACTTGGTAAGTTTTTAAGAAAGACAAGTATTGATGAATTGCCTCAGCTATTTAATATTCTCAGAGGAGAAATGACCATTATTGGTCCAAGACCATTGTCAACTCCACTTAATGAATATGATCAAGAAGATTTGATAAGATTTAAAGTTAAACCCGGTCTAGGGTGTATATGGCAAGCTTACTTCAGAAAAGAAACTGACTTTAAAACCTGGATGAAAACAGATGCTATATATGTCAATTCTATTTCTGCTAAACTTGATATTAAGCTATTCTTAACAATTGCAAAAAATGTATTGATCACAAAGGGAGCTAGGTGAAAAAATATAGTATAAATAAATACTTTCGAATGCTATCAATGATGATGGCATTTTTTTTGTCATCAAATTATTTATTAGCACAAACTTCGATTGTACCTGCTCACCATCCAGTATATGATTATTTATACTATCAAAGAGCTGTTGGAAATATTCCCTTTTATAACCACGAAGATTTACCGATCTCTAGAGGAGAAATTGTAAATCATTTAAGAAAAATAGAAGGTATTGGATCACTATCGGTTAGTGATAAGGAAACTATTAAAGCTTATTTAATAGAATTTGATGATGTTTACCTAAGAAGAACTGTAGAAAATGGTTTATTTACGAGTAAGGACTCTATCATAGACCGGCTCGAATATTATTTAAAAAGTAATGATGAACCACACATTTTTTCAGTTTATGATACAACAAAATCAATTTTTGGTGCCGTAGACCCAATGTTTGCAGGTCAAGCGGTTGTATATGCATGGGAAAACAACAACAAACTTACATCAAGGTACTTTTTTAAAGGAGGTAGAATATACGCGACAATTCAAGGAAATCTAGGAATTCATATTGAAGCAACAAATGTATCTGCCACCAAAGATTCTCAATTATTGCTCTACGATAATGAATGGGGAAATGCTCTGCCAATTATTCAAAACAGAAAATCGGCGTCTTATGCATATGAAACATTTGGTACTTTTAAAAAAGGAGCACTAAGTTTTGATATTGGTACAGGTTCTCTCAGAATAGGGCCTGGCATATCTTCTCCTCTAATACTTTCTGAGAATGCAGCTAATATGAACTGGATGAGGTTCAAGATTAGTACGCAAAAAATTAATTACACCGCACTCCATGCATCTCTATATGCTCAAACAAATAATACTTTTGTACAAGTTGGTGCTGACTCAGTACGTACACGTGTAGCACCAGACCGTTTTTTAAGTCTTCATCGTTTTTCTATTCAACCAATAAAACAACTCAAAATATCATTTACTGAATATCTTATTTACTCCAATAGGACATTTGATATGAGTAGAGCAAATCCATTTGCCCCTTTAATTTTTCTTGAGTTAGAAGGTCAGGATAGAGATAATTTACTTATGTCTTTCGATGTAGTATTGAATCCAATAAAAAGATTGGAACTCTATGGTTCTGTATTGATTGATGATCTTACTAGTTTTAATAATCTTTTTAAAGATGTGAAAAAGAAGGACAATGACGTGGCTTATAATGCGGGTTTGCGCCTTGGATTACCTTTTGCTACAGAGTTTTCGACAGGATTTACAAAGATTCAACCATTTGTATACACACATTGGCAACCCCTAAATGCAGTCACTCAAAATACAAAAAGCTTAGGCCATTATTTGGGACCAAATTCTGAATTGATCGATTTTAATTTGAAAAAATGGTTTAGTTATAGAACACGGGTTGATATATCGTTTAGGCTTAACAGGAAGGGATTCAATCCTGTAGACGCTCAAAATAGAATAGTTGAAAATGTTGGTGGGGATATTAATCTTGGATCTGAAGGTCCAACACAAAATCCATATCTGTTTCTTGAAAATTCTGATGTAAATAAGTGGAATGAATTTGAAATTGCATTTCAATTTGAGCCAAAAAGAGGAATAATTCTGACTGGAAGATATATTGAGCGTGATGTATTTAGTGGGGATAGAGTTCCAGACTTCAGATATTTAGATTTAAGGTTGAGATTTGGCTTTTAGGTTTACAATTCTTCATAGTAATACTAGATTTATCAAGTTATAAAAAGCTAAATTCATTATTATTAATATGGCTAATCATATCTGATTAATGTTTTACATTAGATAGGAATCATAAATCGTAGGTGATGGAAAAAATTGGAATTATTGGTTTAGGTTATGTTGGTCTTCCCTTATTATGGGCTTTTCATAATAAAGAATTTTCTGTAACTGGTTTCGATGTAGATGAGACTAAAATTGATCTTATAAACTCTGGTCAGAGCTATATTAAACACTTTTCTAGTGATCAAATGATCGCACTTTCAGAATCAGAACGGTGTAGTGTAACAACAGATTTCTCGAAACTTGTTGAAATGGATGCAATTATTATTTGTGTTCCAACTCCATTAGATCATCATAGCGAACCAGAAATGACTTATGTTGAAGATACTACTCATACAATATCCAAATATTTAATGAAAGATCAACTAGTAGTATTGGAATCCACAACTTGGCCTGGTACCACTGATCACTTAATGAAGGACATTCTAGAAAATAACACAGGACTTAAAGTCGGGGAAGATTTTTATCTTGCCTATAGCCCTGAAAGAGAAGACCCAGGGAATTTAGATTTTCATACTCAAACTATTCCCAAGGTAGTAGGTGCATCTGACGAAAAATCTAGAGAACTATCTTTAAAGCTCTATTTTTCAGTTATAGATAAAGTAGTACCTGTATCGTCTGCTAAAGTCGCTGAATCAGCAAAGTTATTAGAAAATATATTTAGATCGGTAAATATCGCTTTAGTGAACGAAATGAAATTAGTAATGGATGCAATGGATATTGACATTCATGAGGTGATCGATGCGGTAGCTACAAAACCATTCGGTTTTATGAAGTTTACTCCCGGACCAGGTTTTGGTGGTCATTGTATTCCCATTGATCCGTTTTATTTGAGTTGGAAGGCTCGAGAATTTGGATTAAGCACTCGTTTTATTGAATTAGCAGGTGAAGTAAATTCAGCTATGCCACAATACGTAGCAGATAAAACTATTCTTGCATTAAATTCTAAATGTAAATCGGTAAATGGAAGTAAGATTTTAATCTTAGGAATTGCGTATAAACCAGATGTTGACGATATGAGAGAATCGCCTTCATTTGAAATAATGGACAAACTTCAAAAGTTAGGTGCTAAAATTTCATACTATGATTCGTGGATTCCTATTATTCCTAAATCTAGAGAGCATATGAATTGGTTCGGTCTTACATCTATTGATTGGAATAAAGAAGAAATTGAAAGTTATGATGCAGCTATTATTGTTACTGATCATAATGAAGTTAATTATCAGGAACTTGTGTCATGGAGTACTTGCATAATTGACTCTAGAAACGTTTATAAAAAACAAGATGGTACTAATGCAAGTATCTTTAAAGCTTAAAAATATCAGAATATGAAAATTGCTGTAGCCGGAACTGGATATGTTGGACTTTCACTCTCAGTACTTTTAGCACAAAATCATGAAGTAATTGCGATTGATATAATTCAGGAAAAAGTTGATTTAATTAATGATAAAAAGTCACCGATAAGTGATGATGAAATTGAAGACTTTCTATCTAATAAAAAACTAAATCTTAGGGCAACTACTAATAAAAAAGAAGCTTATAAGAATTCAGAATATGTAATCATAGCTACTCCCACAAACTATGATTCTGACACAAACGAATTTGATACGCGTTCTGTAGAAGCGGTGATTCAGGACGTATTGAAATATAACCCTAATGGGATTATGGTTATTAAGAGTACCATTCCTGTAGGTTATGTAAATAGTGTGAAAGAGAAATATAACACTGAGAATATCTTATTCTCCCCGGAATTCTTGAGGGAAGGGCAGGCACTTTACGATAATTTGTATCCTTCAAGAATTGTGGTTGGGGAGCAATCTGAAAGAGCAAAAGTTTTTGCAAATCTTCTTCTAGAAGGAGCTATAAAAGACAAAAGTGAGATCCCAGTTTTATTTACCCATGCGACTGAGGCAGAAGGAATCAAATTATTTGCTAATACCTATTTAGCGATGAGAGTTGCATACTTCAATGAATTAGATTCATATTGTGAATCACATGGCTTGAGTTCAGTACAAGTTATAGAAGGGGTTGGTTTAGACCCACGAATTGGAGATCATTATAATAATCCCTCGTTTGGCTATGGAGGATATTGCCTGCCAAAAGATACCAAGCAATTGTTGGCTAATTTTCAGGATGTCCCAAATAATTTAATTAAGGCTATTGTAGAAGCTAATCGGACACGCAAAGATTTTATAGCTAAGCAAATTCTCAAAAAGAATCCTAAAGTAGTTGGTATATATAGATTGGTAATGAAAGCTGGTTCCGATAATTTTAGAGCAAGTGCAATTCAGGGTATCATGAAGCGAATCAAAGCAAAAGGAATTGAGGTTGTGGTATACGAACCATATTTAAAAGAAGATGAGTTTTATCATTCAAAAGTGATTTCAGATTTAAATGAGTTTAAAAAGATATCTGACGTAATTGTAGCAAATAGATTAGTTGATGAAATTCAGGATGTTAATGAAAAAGTGTACACAAGAGATTTATTTGGTAAAGACTAAGCGCAGCATAGCTGCGCAGTGTTGAGTGATTAGTTATTAGTGTTAAGTTTTTTACCAGTCACCAACTAAACACTAATAACTGATAACTAAAAACTATTCCCATTTTCTTATCTTATAGCAAATAAAGAATGTCACATTAGATGGAAAAATTAAAATTCTCAGTAATCGGATTTGGGCGAATTGGTCAGCGTCATGCTAAGATCATTAATGAGTTTGAATCAACCGAACTCATTTCAGTTACAGACACGAATAAAGAACAATTTGCCAAGATCAATGAATTAGACCTTGATGCAAATTCTTATGCTTCGATTGAAGATTTTCTTGAAAAGGATATGAATCAATCTGAGTTGGTAACTATTGCTACTCCAAATGGCTTTCATGCTAAATATGCAATTTTACTTTTAAATCGTGGCTATCATGTATTAATAGAAAAGCCAATGGCTCTTTCTGTTGAGGAAAGTGAAGCTATCATAGATGCGGAGAAAAACAGTGGAAAACAAGTTTTTGTAGTTAAGCAAAATCGATATAGTCCGCCTTCAAAATGGCTTAAAGGAGTTATTGACGAGAAAATCATTGGCGATGTGCTGATGGAGCAAACAAACTGCTATTGGAATAGAGATGAGAGATATTATTCAACAAGTCCATGGAGAGGTACCAGAGATTTAGATGGGGGTGCACTGTTCACTCAATTCAGTCATTTTATAGATTTGCTATACTGGGTATTTGGCGATGTTAAAAATGTGAGTGCTGTGGTTAAGAATTTTACCCATCCAAATCTCAAAGATTTTGACGATTCTGGTTTTGCTCAGTTTGAGTTTATGAAAGGCGGTATCGGAAGTCTGAATTATTCAACTTCTTGCTGGGATCAAAACATGGAGAGTAGCATCACTGTAGTAGGTACAAAGGGCAGCTTGAAAGTTAGTGGGCTTTATTGAGAAGATTTATAGAGCTGCGGGTTTTATTGAATAGATAGTTTATAGTTGAGAGTTTTGAGTGCTTAGTTTTTAGTGTTGAGTTACAAAAAAAGCTGTCACCCTGAGCGAGATAGTACGTTCAAAGGGATGTTAGTGAATTACGTCGAAGGGTCTCAAATGTGGGATGTGATTATGGATTTAGATCATGGTTTGATACCCTTCGCGTTGTGATTACGATATTTTTTTAAATCACTAAGCTCTCAGGGTGACAGCCATAGGAGTAGAGAGCTAGAATAACATACAATATAGAAACAGATCCTGAAACAAGTTCAGGGTTACGTCGTGTTGAGTAGTTCAGTATGACGTCGGATTTCGTAGTTCTGCTTGAATTGATGTGAATAGTTCAGGATGTCATAGACGTGGGAGGTGTACATAAAGGCTGTGTTATCTAAACTAATGAGGGAAAGTGATTCATTGTTTTTCTATCTTTTAAATCAAATATTCCCCTAAAAAAGACCTAAAGCCTAATTTGGAAACATCTATTCCTCTTTTAGATTTAAATGCACAATATTCATCAATAAAAGGTGAGATTAAAACAGCTATTGATCAGGTGCTTGATGCCCAAAGTTTTATAATGGGTGATTTTGTTAAACAATTCGAGCAAGAAGTTGCTTCTTATTGTAAGACTGAATTCGCTTATGGATGTGCATCAGGATCAGACGCGCTTCTTCTTGCACTCATGGCAATAGACATTAAACCTGGTGAGTATGTAATCACTTCTCCATTCACATTTTTTGCGACTGCAGGTGCAATTTCAAGATTAGGTGCGATACCTATATTCATTGATATCGAACCAGATAGTTTTAATATCGATCCAAAGAAAATTAGAGCGTTTTTAGAAGGGAAAGATCAACTATCGAAAAGACTAAAAGTTGATTCAAATAAAATTAAAGCAATTATTCCAGTTCATCTTTATGGACAGTCAGCTGATATGAAACCAATTCTTGAATTGGCGCATGAATTTGATTTAAAAGTTATTGAGGATGCTGCCCAATCTATTGGAACAAAATACAAGAATTCATTGGTTGGCAATTTAGGTGATTTTGGATGTTTTAGCTTTTTCCCAAGTAAAAACTTAGGTGCCTATGGAGATGCTGGATTAATTACTGTTAAAGATCCTGAATTGGCAGAGAAAGTTGATATTCTAAGATTACATGGTGCACGTCCTAAATATCATCATAAATATGTAGGTATTAATAGTAGATTAGATGCTATTCAAGCTGCAATTCTTTCTGTTAAACTTAAGTATCTGGATGATTGGTCTGACAAGAGAAGAAATATAGCCAATAGCTATAATAGCTTTTTTCAACAAGCTGGATTAGTTCAAGAATCAACTCCTAGTTGTATGAGAGAATGTTCTTGTATGGGTAATACCGATTGTAACCTTTCCAAATCGAAAATTATACTTCCGAAAGAGACGACTGGTTCACTAGAAGATGGGGGGAGACATATTTACCATCAGTATACAATTAGAGTAAAAGATAGAGATCAATTACAAAATGCGTTGAGTAAGAATGGAATTGGCTCATCAGTATACTATCCAGTGCCTCTACATGTTCAGGAATGTTTTACGGAATTAGGATATAAAGCAGAAGACTGCTCTTTTGCAATGTGTGCAAGTAACCAAGCTTTATCATTACCAATTTACCCTGAACTTGAAGAAGAGCAAATCAAAACGGTAGTAGATACTATATCAAAAGTATTAAATTAGGCTATGCTTAAATCTCCAGTTACGCAATTCGTTATAAAAGCCCTAGCAATTTTCATTGTTTGGTATGTTTTATATGAAATTTGGCTATTACCAGACGGTCGACTAGATGAATGGGTATCATTGAACATTGTAGGTGTTAGTTCAGGTATAATTCAGTTTTTTGGATATGAAAATTGGTCAGTGAATAGAATTATAGGTATTGGAGAGAATGGAGGAATTGAATTAGTTGATGGTTGTACTGGAATATCGGCAATAGGACTTTTTCTTGGATTTATTCTAGCTTACCCAGGTGATTGGAAGAATAGAATTAGCTTTTCATTATTAGGGATTGGTGTTATTTATATTGTGAATATTTTTCGGATCGTTGTTTTAGTTATCACACAAGAGGAATGGATTGAATTTTTTGATATAACCCATGATTACTCAACAACTACAATTTTTTATATAGTAATATTTCTGTTGTGGATGACATGGGTTAAATTTAGTGATGGAGATTTTACCGCTTCAAAAACCTATTCTAATGCTCAATCTTCTTAAGAAAGGTTTACTAGTTATAAGCTTTGTGCTAATTTACTTTTTAGGAGTTAGAGAGGTAAGGAAAGTGGTCCATAATATTCACTTAGGGACAGTTCTGCCAACACAATTAGGCCAGATTAATAATCAAATAGATTTTGAATCACAATCTAGTGTTTCGTTTACATTTCATAAATTAGGTACAGAAAAGAGTCATGGTTGGCAATATAAAATGCCATTTGGTAGTTTCTTTTTGTTTGGCACAATTGGCTTAATTTTATTAGGGGCAAGTAGAAAGGATTTCGGGATTCTTTCAGCTATTCATATAGTAGGAGGGGTGGTTTCATTTATTTTTGTATTAATTGGAGTACACGGATGGGTCAATTTTTTAATAATTCCAGACATATTGAGTAGATATTTAATACCAGTTTCCTCTCTAGGATTTGTTGCACTTACATATGTTCAAAAAAAACCAAAAGGTTTAAATGAAAAGTGAATTAAATAATCATAAAACTATCTTATCAAAACTTGTAGATGTACTTCAAAAGCCAATAGGTCAAGAAGAAGTTATTGAGGTAGGAAATATTGAAAGCTTATATATACTAGGTGCTGGAAAAGCTTCACTATCGATTGCTAAATCAGTAATTGATTCTACTGAAGCTGTAGTTAAGGATGGGATCATCATTTCGAACGAAAGAAATCAATCCCTAAAAGAAGTCCAAGTTTTTAGTGGTTCTCACCCATATCCGGATGAGAATTCAGTATCGGCTTCTTATGAGTTACTAGAATTGGCGAGGAAAATACCCAAAGATGAAACCGTTGTGTTTTGCTTGTCTGGCGGAGCGTCTTCCTTACTTTGTATTCCTCCAAAAGGAATAGAAATTGAAGAACTTGCTTTCACTTATAAGCTTCTATTAAATTCTGGCGCTCCAATTAAAGAGATAAATATAGTCCGTAAACATCTTTGCATGTTAAAAGGTGGACAATTAGCTCAAGCTTTACATCATACAAACTTAATTACACTCATAAGTTCAGATGTTCCTCAAGATGATATTGAAACAATTGGTAGCGCACCAACAGTTTGTGATTCATCTACTTTTAAAGATGCTTTTCAAGTTTTGAAGCGATATGGACTTTGGAATAAAGTACCTCATTCAATACGTATTCATGTGGCAAAAGGAATGTCAGGAGATATTCCAGATACACCAAAACCCGGTATCAATGACCATCCAAATCAAACCATAAAAATTATTTCTAAAGCTTCAGCTCAAGCAAGTAAAATTGCGAAAATACTCAAGAAAGAAGGATTACATACTTGGGTAGCTGAAGCTGCGTATAATGATGATGTTAGAAAGGTTTCGAAAATGATTTGTACTAAAGCTATTTCAGTTTTAAGTAAAAAGGAGCCGATTGAAAAACCCGCTGCATTAATATTCTATGGTGAGAGTACATTAGAAGTTAAAGGAGATGGTAAAGGTGGAAGGAATCAAGAAATGGCTCTTATTTCTGCAATTTCTATTGAAGGTCAGCATAATATATCAATGCTAAGTATTGGTACAGATGGAATTGATGGCCAAACTGATGCGGCAGGCGCACTTATTAATTCTGAGACAACTTTATTAGCTAGAAAGAAGAAACTAGATCCTGAAGAATATCTACAAAAAAATGACTCCTATCATTTTCACGAGGAAATGGACACGCTAATTAGAACGGGTGCAACGGGAAATAATTTAATGGATTTACAAGTTGTAATTATTGAGTAGTTGAGGTGAGAACTTTTTAGGGCTATCTTTAATTGAGAATTGAGAATTGAGAATTGAGAATTGAGAATTGAGAATTGAGAATTGAGAATTGAGAATTGAGAATTGAGAATTGAGAATTGAGAATTGAGAATTGAGAATTGAGAATTTATAATAACAACCTTGTATGATCTGGGAATCCCCACTTTATCTTTGGCTTTTACTTCTTCTACCAATACTTGTTGTGTTGATATGGGTAAGAAATAAATCTATCCTAAAAGCACAAAAGAAATATTTTGAAGAAAGTCTATTTAACTCGCTTAGAAAGGGATATTGGTCAACAGGGAGTGCAATTAAAACGGTTTTATTTGTCCTCGGATTATGCTTCGTATTAACAGCCTTAGCTGGACCTAAAGTTGGGACAGAAGTAAGAGAAGTGAAGCGAAGAGGTATTGATATGCTCATCGCACTTGATTTATCAGCTAGTATGAATGCTGAAGATGTTCGTCCGAGTAGATTGGAAAAGGCAAAATTTGAAATCAATAGATTGATTGAACGCTTAAAAGGAGATCGGGTAGGTCTTATCGTATTTACTGGTGAAGCGTATCTACAAAGTCCGATGACATTAGATTATTCTGCACTCCGCTTATTCCTTGAAATTGTAGATACTGATCAAATGCCGAGTTCCGCAACCGACTTCAAAGCAGCAATGGAAACTGCAAAAGAAGCCTTTGAATCATTGGAAGAGAATGCAACTGAAGCAGCTCAAGTGTTACTTATTATTTCTGACGGAGAAGATCATGGACAATCATATGAAGAAGCATTAAATGAGCTTATAAGCAGTAACATATCAGTTTACACTTTAGGGATTGGTACAACAGAAGGAACAACGATACCTTTATATGAGCAACAATCAGGTCAATTAATAGGATATAAAAGAGACAGGGAAGGGAAAGTAGTAACAACAAGTTTACAGCGTGGTATACTTCGACAGATTGCTTCTGACGGTAAAGGAAATTACTACGAAATTGAAAGAGGTAATGATGGAATTGATGCATTTCTAGCAAGAGTTGATGAACTAGAAAAAGGTGAGTTTTCAAGTCAAGAGTATGCCGATTTCAAAAATCAATATCAATGGATGGGGGCATTAGGACTACTCTGCTTTGTATGTTCGGTAATGATTCCGGGACATAAGAAAAAGGACTAATGATAAAACTATTTATTACTGATTTGGATGGGTGTGTAACTGATCCATTTATAACTCCAGATTGGGATGCATATTCACAAATTAGAGCTCTTAATTTGGCAAGTAAAGATGATAATACAATTCCTCCATTAAGCATTTGTACTGGTCGACCAATGCCATATGCTGAAGCTCAAGCACAGATATTGGGTATTAGAATTCCATTTGTATTTGAAAGTGGAGGTGGGATGTATGATGTAGATTCAAATAAGATAACTTGGAGTTCTGCATTAACAGATCAAGCGAAGAAAGAAGTTTTAGAGATTAAAGCTTGGTCTAAGGAGCACTTAATCAAACCCAACAAAGCAGCAATACCAGAGTTTGCTAAGTTTACAGATATTGGGATTATTCATCAGGACACTTCTTTGATTGATGAGATGTTTGATAAGAGTGTTGAATATATTTCAAAGAATTACGAACTGTTTGAAGTTCATAAAACCGAAGTATCTGTCAATATCATTTTAAAGAAAGCGAATAAAGGTGAAGGTATTAAGATGCTTTGTAAGCATTTTGGTTATGAACTAGAAGAAGTTGCTTATATTGGTGATTCAAGTGGAGATATACCAGGACTTAAAATAGTAGGTATGCCATTTGCTCCCTCAAATGCAGCACAGATTACAAAGGATGTTGCAGAAGTTACTGTAGGTCGATCTACAAATGGTGTACTCGAAGCTTATCATAAGATTATTGAGAGAAACCTTACAGTAGATTATTGAATTTCACGTTCTTGAAGTTGTTTTAAAAGCTCAAAATACTTTTCGATTAGCCTCTGATAATCAGTTGAGTATTTAGTGAAATTTGGATCGTTTAGACGATTTCTTATTTGTTTTTCAAGTTCTTCAAGAGTTAACTCGGGAGGGGTTTGACGAGTTGAATTTACTCCTGTAGTACCTTCTCTTTTTTCTTCTTCATCACGTTCTTGAAGTGCTTGTTCTGCTTCTAACATTCTGGATAGAATATTTTGTTGCCGTTCGATAAGCGTTGGATCTACAGCACCACCTCTAAGATCGTTAATAGTATCTTCCATCTCTTCAATCATTCGCTCAATCTGACTTCCTAACTCATCGCCACCTTCAAGTTCACCATTTTGTTGAAGCTCCTGTAATTGCTGTCGGATTTGATTTTGCTGTTTTGAGAGTTGATTTAACCTTCCCATTTGATCTTGAGTTAGCCTTTCGCCCTGCATATCATTAATCATATCCTGCATCTGCTGATTTAGCTGCTTCTGCTTTTCACCCATTTGCTGCATCTGCTCCATCATTTGTTCCATGCTCATTCCGCCACCAGAGCCACCACTACCTTGTGATGAATTTTGAAGTTGCTCAAGAAGATTCGCAATCATAAATGAAATCTCGTTTATACCACCTAAAGCTTGTCTTGTAGCTATGGAAGCTCTGCTTTGGTTACGTTCAGCCATCTGTAATAATGAACTAGTTAACCGTTGTTCAACTTCTAGTTTCTTCTCATTTATTTGATTAGAGAATTGAGGGATTTCTTTAGATATCTCAAAAAGTGAATCAGAAAGAGCCATGAAAATATCTTCTACATTTTTCTGGTCCCTAGCATATTCAATATAAGCCTGACTTTGATTTTCAGTAGCATTAGCATAACTAACCAAGTCTTCTTGTTCAATTGATAAATTTAGCAAAGAATAAAGGATGTACTGTAGTCCAGCAATATTCACATTCATTTGTTCCTGGTTCATTTGCTGCATTTGCTGACGAGTCATTTCAGCTAGCTTTTGAAAATCTTGTTTTAAATTTTGCTGTTGCTGTTGCTGTTGCTGTTGCTGTTGCTGTTGCTGTTGCTGTTGCTGTTGCTCATCTTGCTCTTGTGACTCACTTTGTTCTCCTTCACTGCCATCTTTTGAATCATTGCTATCTGAATTTTGCTGCATCTCTTTCAGTAGCTCTTCTAGCTTTTCCTTAATTCGATCTAATTCTTCTCGCGACTTTTCTTGATATTCTTGTATCGACTTCTCAGTTTTATCGGTTGCATTTTCTGAGAGCTCTTCAATTTGTTCCTGAAGTTGTTCCGTTTGTTCTAGAGTTGAATTTCGTTGTTCTTCTGTTTTTTGTGAATCACCTTCGGGTTGATTTTCTAATTCCTCTTCTTGCCGAGCTAAATCATCATAAGTTTGGGCTAGTTTTTCTAATTCTGAGTTCAGTTTAAGTTGTTTGAAAAGCTCAAGTGTTCGTTCTAGTCGCTCCTTATATAACTCTTCGTTAAACTCAGCGTCCTGAAGGGCGTCTCTAAGCTGCTCAGGACTCATCTCACTCATTTGCTCCTGTAATTTTTCTAGAGCCTCTCTAAACGCAGGATTGTCAATTTCTTCCATTAACTCCTGTAGTTCTTGATACGCTTCCATTGTTTCTTCTGAAAGCATATTATTCTCACTCAGCTCTTCTTTTATTTCATCAAATTTTTCATTTAGTTCGTCTATTCTTTTCTCAATCTCTTCTTGTTGACGCTGTACTTCTTCAAGTTGTCGTTTTTGCTCATAGTTTGTCTCTGGATCTTCTTTTAGCTGTTCCTTGAAAGTGTCGTACTGTTCACTCATTTCTTCAAAAGCATCAGAAATGTCTTCCAGATCAGTTTCAACTTCATCCTCTTGTTCAGAGATATCATCAAAATAATCAATCAGGGAAGGGATGGTTAAAGTTATGACTTGAGATCTTGAAGTTTTATATCCGTTATAGGTATCGTTGTCCAAAATTTCAATCCAGAAAGAAAGTTCATCTTTTGGTTTTAAACCTAAATCGGAAACTGACCATATATAAGATTGTAGAACTCCATTTCGAGGACTATCAAGATTTATTTGTTTAGAAATAGGAATGTCTACGAAAGCTTTTTTAAGCTCATAATTTAACACTGCTTTTGAAAGTCCAAAATCATCAGTTGGTCTGAACAAGATTTCTATAACAGATGGTTCAATTGATTCATATGATGAATTAGGTTCGATTAAATCTACGTAAGGATATTCATCAATCAATGGTTCTATTATAAACTGAAATGGATTCTGATTTATTAAATCGTTTGTATCCTGAAGTTTAAACGAAAGAGTATCAATATTCTTAATCTCTAATTGATAACTGAATGTAAGTTCACTATTCAAATTTATAGATGTATCACTTTCAAGTCGAGTTAGGCTAAGCTTACTTAGTTCTTTATTAGATTTACCATTAATTATTAATTTCGAACCTTGGTAACCTGAGATCTTTGAAAAGGGATAGATTAATTTCGTTGTATCTAACTTGGAATAGGAAGGTGGAATAATAGTAGCAGTAAGTTCAGAGAATCTAGGCCTTAATTGAACTTTAGCTTGATAAATTTCACTTTTATATCCATCCATCTCGATATAGTAACTTATATCATTATTTAAGTCGAGCGGTACAGAAGTGAATGTATTTCCACTTTGGTCTATGCTTCTTGAACGGTAGTCTTGTTCTACAGAGGTTTTCAGTTTTAAAATAATACTTTCTGGTTCTTGACCATCAAAATTGATAGAAACAGAAAATGGACTTCCTTGCTCAATAGTTGTATTTCCGGGTGAAATAGAATAAGTGAATGGATTTGGTTTCTCATATTGAACCCAAAAGTTAGAAAGGCGTAGAGTTGATGAATTAAATCCAAATGCAGTAACAAAAAGAACAATCAAAGAAACTAATCCCAGATTACGTTTTATAGAAAGTTGTTTTGTAATTCGAGCATTATCTAAGAAGTTTTTGAGTTTATTCACTAGTACTTGCTCATCTACTAAATCTAGATTTTTAAGTATTGCCGCTTCAACTAACTTTGGATTCGCATTCGTAGACTTTTCCAAATCAAGTGCATAGGATAATTCTACTATATCTGTTGACCTTGCAAAAACTCTGTAGAAATCGATAAAAGATTGACGCTTAACTTTTTTCAAGCCAAACCACATACTAGCTACACTTCCGAAAATTAGAAGAAGTAATAGTGTGATTTTAGTAATCGGAAGTAGATAGAATACTTGTTCGAAAAGAATAAGAACTGTAATCCAAATAAAGATAAGTGTAAAACCTCCAAACAGAACATCAAGCCTCTTTTTGTTCTCAAAAGCTAGATGAGCCTCAGCAAGATTTTGCTTGGCTGATTTTACATTATATGAAGAATTATTTTTTTCCATAATTGACTACAAAGAAACAACTTTGTGTATTCAAAAACTATAAATGTTAGTTAAAATTGTGCCTTATAGATCAGAAAGAGTAAGTTTTTTTGTTACTACGTATTTGCCGTCATTGTCATCGATTTGGATCATTTCTTCTTCAAGATCATGTTGGAGATAGAGATACCAGTTATTTGATACTGTTTCCTTTAAAAAATGTTCTTTTTCTGTAAGAGTCTCAATGGGGCGCATATCATAACCCATAACCCATGGGAGTGGTAAGTGGACATGAGTTGGAAGTAAGTCTGCTACAAATACTATTGTTTTACCGTCGGCTTCAATCTTAGGAAGTTGTTGACCAAGTGTATGACCATTAACAACAATGGAACTTAAACCAGGTTCATATACATAGTTATCGTCTACAAGATGAATGTTCTTTGAGTTTTTAAGAGGTTCAATGTTATCATTCAAAAAACTAGCTTGTTCACGAGCATTTGGATTAGTTGCTGTTTCCCAATGACGTTTAGTTATATGATAAGTCGCATTAGGGAATGCAAAATCTAGTTCCCCATTATCCTTATAAAAAGTTGTTCCTCCACAATGATCGAAGTGTAAGTGTGTGAATATTATATCGGTGATATCTTCAAAACTGAATCCTTGAGCATTAAGTGAGTTCTCTAAAGTTTTTTGAGTGAAGTCTATCTGATAAATATTCATCATCTTGTCATTAAACTTTGTTCCAACTCCATTATCAATCAAGTAGACTTTACCAGTATTGTTTGATTTAATAAGTAGACACCGCATGGTCATTGAGATTCGATTCTTTTCATCAGCAGGGATTCCGCGAGACCACAATGTTTTTGGAACTACACCAAACATTGCGCCACCATCTAACTTAATATCTCCAGTTTCTATAGTATAAAGTTCAAAATTTCCGAGGGTGGTTTTTGAAAGGCTCATTATTGAATATGTATTGGTTAATCAGATTTGCATAAGGTCCAAATTCCTTAGATCAAATACCAAAATAAAGACATAAAAAAAGCCTCAAAATATATTAGAATGAGGCTTTATAAATAATTTTTCTTCTTAGAAAGATGGAACTATATCATTTCGATACATAGTATCGAGTAATGTTACTGATACCATCAAAATGAAGAAAACTAATGATCCTATTAATAAAATCGAGTTGAATTTTACATCCCAGTATAGGCCCATGAAAAAAGCTGCTACTAAAAATGCTTTCACTAAAGCTATAGCCAATGCAGAGATTACATCAAGAGGGGCTGGGATTGGTATTGATGAAACTACAACTGTAAGTATAGTAAGTACGATTAACGCTCCTCCAATTAACCACAGTTGGAAGGCAGAAGCTACATGATGTTCGTGTTTATGTTCTGTTATGCTCATAATAATATTCCTGTCATTCAATTAAGTAAAGTAGAGGGAAAAGGAAGATCCATATCAAATCAACCAAGTGCCAGTATAAGCCTGTAATCTCAACTGGAGTATAATATTCACTACTAAAGTGACCTTTGCCAGCTCTTATGTAAAGCCAAATCATTAAACCAATACCAATAATTACGTGAAGTCCGTGAATACCGGTCATTACATAATATATACTAAAGAATATATTGGCCTTTGGGTGATCCAACACTGCTAATACTTCAGGGGTAGGATTCCAGAATGAACCTGGAGCTATTCCTAAGTGAAGTTTATGTTCATACTCAAAATACTTAATCACTAAGAAAACGAATGCTAGTGCAATCGTAATCATAAGATTGATTCGTAGTCCTTTTAATTCATTTCTTTGTGCAGAGCGAATAGCCATTGCTACCGTTAAACTACTACCAATAAGTACAATAGTGTTTACCCCACCCCAAACTTTATTAAGCTCTAAAGCAGCTTGAGTGAAGAGTTCCGGATACCAGGCCCGGAAAATAATGTACGCGCAAAAGAGCCCGCCAAAGAAAAGTATTTCGTTAACCAGAAATACCCACATACCAAGTTTTGCAGAATCAAACTGTTGGTCTGAGTCTACAAAATGGTGCTGAACATGTGCTGGTTGCGATGCTGAATGATTCGCCATGTATACGTTAGTTTTATAGTTAATTAAGCTTTTTCAGTTTCGTCAGATACTATTTCATCTTGGTGCTCATCGCTATGCCCATTATGAGTAATAGCAATTCCAAGTTGAAATTCTTCCATTGGTTTGTGATAATCATAAGGATGATTAATAACAACGGGAGTGTGATCGAAGTTATGGAAATCTGGGGGTGATGTTGATTGCCATTCTAATCCACGGCTATTCCATGGATTTGAAGGAGCTCTTTCACCACTAAACAATGATTTCGCCAAGTAGTATAGCATTAGAAGGAATGCAAACCCTAGAATATAAGAACCGATTGTTGAGGTTTGGTGAAATGCTTGAAATTGGTCTATGTAATTATAATATCTACGTGGCATTCCTTGTGCACCCATAACGAATTGCGGAAGGAAGGTCATATTGAAACCAATAAAAATCAATACAGCAGAAATCTTACCAAGTGTTTCATTATACATCTTACCAGTCATTTTTGGCCACCAGTAATGTAAACCAGCAAGAAGTGCAATTAAAGTACCACCCATCATTACATAGTGAAAGTGAGCTACTACGTAATAGGTATCATGAAGATGAATATCTACAGATAGAGCCCCAAGCATAATTCCTGTAAACCCACCAATTGAGAATAGGAAAAGAAAGATGAAAACATAAAGCATTGGAGTTTTCATTTCGATAGAACCTTTATATAAAGTTGCTACCCAGTTTAGGATCTTAATACCTGTTGGAATACCAACTAAGAAGGTTAGGAATGAAAATACAGTAGTTGCTACTGCAGATTGTCCTGAAGTAAACATATGATGTCCCCAAACTAGGAAACCAATAAACGCGATTGCTAGAGAAGAAAGAGCAATTGCCCAGTACCCAAAAACAGTTTTTTTCGAGAATGTTGAGATAACTTCAGAGATAATACCAAAACCAGGTACAATCATAATATATACTGCAGGGTGTGAATAGAACCAGAAAAAATGCTGGTATAGAACTGGATCACCACCAAGTGCAGGATCAAAAATCCCGATATCCATAATATTCTCCAGTGAGAGAAGTAGGATAGTTATTGCAAGAACAGGAGTAGCTAGAACCTGAATAATTGATGTAGCATATAAAGCCCAAATATTTAGAGGTAATTTCCCCCAGGTAATACCAGGAGCTCTAAGCTTGTGTATGGTTGTAATAAAGTTTGTTCCAGTTAAGATTGAAGAAAATCCTAAAATGAATACACCTAGTGTTACCCAAATTACCCCAGCAGAGTTTGCATCAGAACTATAAGGAGTATAAAAAGTCCAACCTGTATCAAATCCATTCATGTATAATGAAATGAAAGTAAAAATTGCTCCAATCACATAGATATAGAAACTCGCCAAGTTTAATCTTGGGAAGGCTACATCTTTTGCACCAAGCTGCATAGGCATTATAAAGTTACCAAGAGCAGCAGGAATACTAGGTATCAACACAAAAAATACCATCATTGCGCCGTGCAGCGTAAATAATTGGTTATAAGTGTCTGCTTCAATAAAAGTTTTTGCTGGAGTCCAAAGTTCAGTTCTTAATGCTATTGCTAAGAAACCAGCTAATGCAAAGAAGAAAGCCACAGAAGCTAGGTACATAAGCCCAATCTTCTTATGGTCAACCGTAGTCATCCAAGCCCAAACACCTTTTTCATCAGTGAGGTATGTGTTTGTTGGATTTTCTGACGGTATAAATCTCTGTACTTGAAGAGTCGTCATTTTTTTTGTTTCAGCTACTGCCATATCACTTAAGTGTTTTTATATATTCGATAATATTGGTTACTTCATCATCATTAAGAAGTCCTTCATAAGGAGGCATAATATTGTTGTAACCGTTTACAATTTTTGCTGCAGGATTTAGAATTGATTCCCTTAAGTAGTTTTCGTCAACATTAATACTACTACCATCATCAAGTTGTTCATTTTTACCAAACAAACCTTTAAATGACGGAGCTAACTTCGGAGAACCATCGATAGAATGACAAGTTTGACAACCTTGTTGAGTTATAAGAGCTTCCCCTTGTTCAACAGGAGATCCAGAAGGGCCTCCACCATTTATTTCTAACCATGTTTCAAATTCCTCTGGTTCATGAACTATCACTTTGGCTAACATATCAGAGTGGCTAGTTCCACAATACTCGGTACAGAAAATTTGCGATTCCCCAGTTTCTTCAGCTTGAAACCATACATAGGTATATCTACCAGGTACAACATCGTGTTTAACCCGGTAATCTGGTACAAAGAAAGAGTGGAGTACATCACGTGATTGAAGTACAATTTTAACTGGTCTTCCTTTAGGGACATGAACTTCATTTAAAGTTTGAGCACCATTTTCATAGTTTACAGCCCAGTTCCATTTAAATCCTGTTACATGTATCTCATATGCATCTGCTGGAACAGCTTTAAGATTAAGCCATCCAGAATAACCCCATCCAAAAATCACTAAACAGATTAATAGTGGTATGACAGACCATGTAATTTCTAGAGCATGGTTATGATAGATTACAGGAGTTTCATCGTCTTCAGACTTACGCTTATACTTTATAGCGAAGTAAATAAGAGCGATTGTAATTCCTAATAGAAGTATTAAACTCACTTCATTGATGAAGTGAAAAAGCCCGTCAGTTGGATCTGCCGTTAACGGAGATTTATTTTCCGGGAGCATGAAATCGAAGAGTCTTCCCATTATTGGTGGTCGATTTTTGAAGTTACGTTTTTACCTTTTTCGCGAAGCCAAAGAAGGCCCAAGAAGATACCAAGAAATATTAGTGTAGCCAAGCCACCAATCTTCATAAAATTGACAGCAATTGGTACATAACTATTGGAATCTGGATCATATTGATAGCAATACATTAGAATTTTTTCAGCAGTTGAACCAATTTTTCCATCTGCCGATTCATATAATGCATTTCTTACATCAAACTCATTGTATTGGATGCCATATAGATAGCGAGTAATTTTCCCATTAGGACTTAACATGATAATTGCGGCACTGTGAGCAAACTCTCCAGTTCCTTCAACTTCATTGTATTTAAAGCCAACAGCATCAACAATTTTATCAATTTCTGTTTTATTTCCTGTGAGAAAATTCCATCCGTCTTGTGCGAAACTTTTATTTAGTTTTGAAGTGTACTTGGCTTTGTATTCGGCAGCCATAATATGATCTTCACTTGGATCAATACTAATAGAAATAATTTGATATTCATTACCTGGAGTCCAAGCTAATTCATCAGCTACATTTAATACACCATCAATAACTAGCCCACAAAGCATCGGGCATTCAAAATAAAGAGGGTTTAGTATCACTGGTTTTCCATCCTGTAATAAAGAACCGATAGTTACACTATCTCCTAAAGATGTAGAAAACTTGGCATCTAAAGGGATAAAATCTCCTAAATGTTCAGTAACACCAACGCCCTGCAGTACTTCCGGTTGCGAACTATTAAGCTGTGCTTCAGCATTAAAGGGAAGAGAAAGCACTGCGAGCAGGTAAAATGCAAACAGCGCAAAACGTTTCATAAATTAATCGGTAGCTATTTTATTGATAGCTTCTTCAATTGGAATCCGGTAAACACCAGCTTCAAGATCAACAACACCATAAGTGTTTAACTGTTCAGTTTGATCGGCTTTTAGTTTTGTTATTTCTAAATAAGTACTAGAATTCAATGCATTATTCTTTGCATTATTAAATGAATACTGAGAGAAAAAGATCAAAGCAACAATAAAAACGACAACAGTTACTATCCCTAGTCCAGACCAGAAAAATATTTTATTGTAATCAAGGTTTTCATTTTCAACACCATGGTTTACAGCCTCAATAAAGAATGTGTCTTCCGATTCTATACTTACATCTTTAATTGTTGATGTAGTAGAATGGGAATGATCATCAGATGATCCACCAAATATATCAACTGCACTTTTTTTAAGTTCTGCAGTCCATTCTGAGACGTCATCAACTGATAAATCGTATTTTTTGGCGATTTCAGAGTAAATCTTATTCTCAGCTGAAACTGCCTCAAGAGCAACTTTAGCTTTAAATTCTGCGTTATGCTTAGAAGACATAGTTGTCAATCAATTATTGGTGATACGTTTTTTCGAGGCATTCTTCCAATTTAGGATCATTTTCCGGAATCATGCTATTTTGTTTGAATCTCCAGAAGAACAATCCGAAGAAAATTCCACCTAAACCAAGGAAGGTAGAGACATCTATCCAACTAAAATGAATTCCATTCGCATTTAAAGTTGGCATTGCAATCCAATAAATCTCTAGAAAATGCATGATCACAACAGTAGACGCTACAAATGTAAGAACTCCTTTTTTATGTTTTTGCTCTCTATTTAATAGAGTTAAAAATGGTAATAGGAACCTAAATAATAATAGTCCAAAAGCAATATACTTCCAGCTTCCTTCTAATCTATTATAGAACCAAAGTGTTTCTTCAGGTAGGTTAGCATAGTAGATTAATAAAAACTGGCTAAATGCGATGTATGCATAAAATACAGTGAAAGCAAATAACCAAGCACCAAGATCATATATATGTACTTGAGTAATCGTATTTTTGAGATATCCATTTCTGTGAAGAAAGAATACCATTAAGATCATTATTGCCCAGAAACTCTGGAAGCTTATAGCAAAGAAATATACACCAAACATTGTTGAGAACCAGTGTGGATCAAGAGACATTAACCAATCGAAACTTGCGAATGC
Organism: Balneolaceae bacterium; assembly: GCA_965212165.1. Lineage (GTDB taxonomy): Bacteria > Bacteroidota > Rhodothermia > Balneolales > Balneolaceae > RHLJ01. Next base: position 1,708,855 of record OZ243096.1, read on the forward strand.
AATAGAAAATCCAAATATAGGAATTGCAGGAGCACTTACTTTTCTCATTAGGGTCATTATTCCCCAATCGCCTGTTTTCTCTAGCTCAACGGATGCTTTGTAAAGTTTATGACCAACATAACCCCAAATAGCAAAATAGATAACTTGTCTTATAATGAAGAAAGGAGTGTTTAAGTATGCTGACTTTCCTTTAAGAATTTTGTCAACAGCAACAGCATCTTCATGACTCCAATGGTATAGCGAATGAATTCCAAGAAGAACAGGAATTAAAAGAAGAGCCCAAATCCAAATGTTTGCACCAAATGTTTCAGGAATTCGGCGTATTACAACACCCCACTTAGATTTAGTAATATGATGGAAAAGCACCATAAAGACTGAAGCCAGTGAAATACCAGTAAAGAAGGTGAAACTTACCAAATAGGAGAAGAAAAACTGCTCATGATTTGTAAAGTATCCAATAAAGCTGGCAATAAGTCCTACAGCACCTACACTAAATAGAATTTGTGGTAGCTTGCTATCAGCAGGAAATTGTAAAGAATCGGTTATTGTGGGCTTATGACTCATGTTCGATGTGTTTAAGCAAATCTCTTAGTTATCGCTCAGCGTTTTAATATATTCAATAATGGATTTTAAATCACTTTCAGAAAGTGAACCGTAAGCATCTGCCATCAGTGGATCATAACCATCTGTTACTTTAGCGTACGGATTTACAATGGACTCAATTAGATAATCATCTGTTTTCGTAACGGTGATCGTTTCTCCAGCTTCTGTTACTACTTGCCCTTCACTACCGTAAAGGTTTAACCAACTTGGTCCAACCATAGAAGAACCATCGACAGAATGACAAGCTGTACATGCATACTGTGTAATTACTTCTTTTCCTCGTTCAGCAGTGGCAACAATTTCACCTTGATCTTTTGGCTTTCTAGCTTCTTCAAGAGCTGCTAATCGTTCTTGTTCTGCTTCAAAAGTAGATTTCAACTCCTCTAGATCAATATCATAATCTGCAATTTCATCTTCAGTTATATTCTGACTAGCTTGAAGTGCTCTTAGATATCCAACGATAGCCCAACGATCTTCAACTTTAATTTGATGAGCATAAGAAGGCATATTCCTTACTCCATTAAATATTGCTGAATATAACTCACCATCTGGAGCTTCTCTAAGTCTTTGTTGATGAAAAGTAGGAGCTGGAACATATCCATACTGACCTGTCATTATAATTCCTTGCCCACTACCACCAATTCCATGACATGGAGTACAATAGATTTCATACCGTTCTTTTCCGCGATAGAGAAAAGATTGAGTAAATTCAACAGGTGCCTCTGCTACCCAATCACCATTGGCATCAATACCTTCATAATAAGCTAAGTCAGCTTTTCTAAATCCACGAGCAACAGTTCCTTCAACTGGTTGACGCATAGAACGACCATCTTCAAAGAAGTTATTTTCTTCTTGAGCTTCTTTACGTGGTTGTTGGTCCATATTCATATTGGGGTGAATAGGTGGCTTTTCAGAGATAGTTCCTCTGCATCCTACCAACATTGCTCCAATAGCAAATATGCCGATAGTATTTTTAATTACTTTAAAATTCATGAATGACAATATCCCGTTGTTACTCTTAGTCATATACTTCCTCAATATGAGTAGCACCTGCTTCTTCAAATAACTGGCGAACCAAATCTGCCTGAAATTTACTGTCTTTAGCCTCAATACAAACAAAGAAACCGTCATCTGTAGCTTTTTTGAAGCGTTCAACATTGAAAAGTGGATTGTGTAATTTTGGGAGTCCATTTAAAAAGAACATTCCAAAAACTGCACCAAATGCAGAAAGAAGTACTGTTAATTCGAAAACGATAGGAACCCAAGCTGGTGCATTGAAAAATGGTTTTCCACTTATATTAAGTGGATAGTCAATAACAGACATGTAGTACATCATTGCTATAGCACCTGTAAAACCTAATATTCCATGGCCTAAAACGATCCATCCTAATTTTGATTTAGGCAAATTCATTGCCTTATCAATACCATGAATTGGGAAAGGTGCGTAAGTATCAAATTTATCGTAGCCAGCTTCTACAACTTTTTTAGAAACATCAATTAAGGCTTTTGGATTCTTGAACTCAGCAAGAATGCCGTATAGTTCAGATGTATCCATATCTTGTGTCTTTGTCATACTCATAGTCTTTAAACCTTTTCAACTTTAGGTTTAGGAACTTCCACAACATGTGGATGATATTCTTGATTCTCATCATAATTATGAGGATCTGCTTGTGGCAAAATAGCTTTTATTTCTGCAATGGCTATCATCGGTAGGAATCGAAGGAATGCTAAGAATAAAGTAAAGAAGATTCCAAATGTTCCTACATAAGTTAATACATCCCAAATAGTAGGTGAGAAGTAATCCCATGATGATGGCAAGTAATCGTTTGCTAATGAGGTTACTGTAATAACAAATCTCTCAAACCACATTCCAATATTTACGACAATTGAAATAAAGAAAGTGAAGCCAACATGTCGTCTTAATTTTTTGACCCAGAATACTTGTGGAGAAATAACATTACATAACATCATTATCCAATACGCCCAAGCATAGGGCCCTGATGCTCGAAGCATGAAAATTGCTTTTTCGTATTCAACACCACTGTACCATGCAATAAAAAATTCCATGATGTAGGCAAAACCAACCATTGATCCAGTGACTAGAATAATGATATTCATTTTCTCCATATGATCATTGGTCATGATGTCTTCCATTCCATATACCTTACGACATATAAGCATCAATGTAAGTACCATCGCAAAACCTGAGAAAACAGCACCAGCAACAAAGTATGGAGGGAAAATTGTCGTATGCCATCCAGGAATGATAGAAACTGCGAAGTCAAACGATACAATAGTATGTACAGAAAGTACTAAAGGAGTAGCTAAACCAGCTAAAATCATGTACGCTTTTTCGTAATTCCACCAAGCTCTGTTACTACCTGTCCAACCAAGTGCACCAATTCCATATGCAAATTTTCTAATCTTATCAGTTGCTTTATCACGTAATGTTGCAAGATCTGGAACAAGTCCAACATACCAGAATAAGAGAGAAACGGTAAAATAAGTAGAAACTGCGAACACATCCCATAGAAGAGGAGAATTGAAGTTTGGCCACATTGCCATTTGGTTAGGAATAGGGAATACCCAATAAATAACCCAAATACGTCCAACGTGAATACCAGGGAACATTAACGCACAAATAACAGCGAATATGGTCATTGCTTCTGCAAAACGGTTAATAGCAGTACGCCAATCTTGCCGAAATAAGAAGAGAATTGCCGAAATAAGTGTTCCGGCATGACCAATACCAACCCACCATACAAAGTTGATAATTGCCCAACCCCATCCAACTGGGTTCATAAGACCCCAAATTCCGGTTCCTTCCCAAATTAAATATCCAACAGCTAGTAGAAACACCCCTAATAGAGCGTTTGCTATCAGCATAAAGAGATACCATAACTTAGGAGTAGGGCGTAGGTTTACATCAGTAACCAGTCGGGTAATACTGGCGAAGTCGTGATTGCCTTTAACAAGAGCGGGTTCTGGTACGTATTCGTATTTACTCATTAGTGGGCGGGTTCCTGATTAGTCTCGTCAACCAAAACTGGGTTTGGGTTCGTCAATTTAGCGATGTAAGAAGTACGTGGACGTACATTTAGTTCTTCAAGCATCAAGTAATTTCTTTCGTTGCGCTTCATTTTTGCAACTGTGCTATTCTCGTCAGTTAAATCACCAAAATAAATAGCATCAGCAGGGCATGCTTGTTGGCAAGCAGTAACTACTGTACCATCAGCTGGTTTTGGAGAACCAGTTTCAATTTTTGTATTGATTTTAGCACGGTTCACACGTTGTACACAGTAGGTACATTTTTCCATTACTCCACGGAAACGTACAGTTACTTCAGGATTCATCGCCATTTGGATGATATCTGGATCTTCACCTGTAGTTAGATATTCTTTCGGATAATTGAAGAAATTGAAACGCCGAACTTTGAATGGGCAGTTATTTGCACAATATCTTGTACCAATACAACGGTTATATGTCATTTGGTTCATGCCATCATCACTATGTGTAGTAGCTGCAACAGGGCAAACTTGCTCACATGGCGCTAATTCACAGTGCATACATGGTACAGGCTGATGAACTGCTTGTGGGTTATTTTCATCACCAACATAATAACGGTCATTTCTAATCCAGTGCATTTCACGGCCGCGATTAACTTCACGTTTACCAATTACTGGAATATTATTCTCACTTTGGCAAGCTATTACACATACTCCACAGCCAAAACAGCTATTTAAATCAATTGCCATTCCCCATTGTGGTTCATCAGCAGAATAAGTTTGTTCATCAAATAGAGAAATTGGTTGATCTTCACCAAGTTCAGCAGCTTCTTTCATACCTGGTACATCATATTTGTGTACATAGGCAAAAGATGCGTACATCGGAGTATCTTTATACTTCTCAAGTGTAGCTTGGCGATACATATCACGACCTTCAAGGCTATGATGATCTTGGACACAAGCTATTTTATACGTTCCACTGGATTTAGATACTGCTCCAGATGCATAAAGTGAATAATGAAGGGGATATACATTTACTCCCCCATAATTTTCAGATGGGTCTAACAATTGAGAATTTTCACGTCCCATATCGGCAACACGACCAATTCCTTCTCGGCCATATCCAACATTTAATGTAATTGAATCATCAGCATGACCTGGTTGAATCCAAGCTGCAATTGAAATTGCTTTTCCATTAACAGCTACACTAACAAGATCTTCATTCTCAACACCAATAGAGGCAGCAGTTGCTGGACTCATAAGTGCTACGTTATCCCAAGTAATTTTGGTCATTGGGTCAGGAAGTTCTTGTAACCAACCTAAGTTTGCAAATCGACCGTCATAAATAGAAGAATCTGGTCTTATAACAACTTCAATTCCATCAATAGGAGAGGTTTGAGAAGGAGTTATTGATCTAAGTCGTGCATTTGAACGATTGTATCCATCAGTGATGTCAATTCCGTCGTGCAAGATATCTTTCCAACGGTTTTCAAATCTACTACCAGAATAAAATTGTTTAAAAGTATTTTGTACCAACTCATATCCGGAGGCTAAATCGCCAGATATAATAGTATTCAGAAACTCTATTTCACTAATTGAGTCGTGTAATGGTTGAATTTGAGGCTGAATTACTGAACGTGCACCACCAAATGAGTATCCATCACCCCAAGTTTCTAGGAAATGAGAACGACTTACATGCCAAGAAGCAGATTTAGAGCTTTCATCTCTATAAGTACCAAAATGAATTACTTCTTCAACATTAGATAAAGCAGAAGCAAAATCTAGATCAGCGTTTGTAGTATAAACTGGATTAGTTCCAATCATTACAACAGCATCAAAGTTTCCAGCTTTCATTTCATTTACAACATCAGCAAAAGCTTGTGAATTGTTCTGATTATCAAAAGATGGAACTTGTAAATAATTAACTGTACTTCCAGTATTATTTAGAGAAGTATTAATCGCAGCTACTACAGAATGTGTATATGCTGAATGATCAAATCCAACTGAAACTGCAGATTTACCTGCATTTGATGCCAAATCATCAGCAAGAGCAGTTATAAAATCACTTCCTGTAAATTGGTTGTTTACAGTTCTAAAAGCATTTAATCCATTAACACGAGTTGAAAGAGCAGCAGCAAGAGCATTTGCGAAAGCTTCAATCTCACTAGCCTTAACTCGAAGTCGGTTGTCGGCAAAAGATCCTGTGAGAGTAAATCCATTCTCAATAGAATAAATTCGACTCATGCTATCACTCGTACTAGTAACTTTACGTCTACCTGTTACTTGTTTAGCATATTCTACATTATTTGGATGTGTTGGTGCTAAGAAATCATCATCTAGCGAAACTACTACATCAGCATTAGTGTAGTTATAATGTGTTCTAAGCCTACTACCAAAAGCAATTCGATTACCTTCAATTGCATTATCTTCACCAAAAGGCTCATAAGTAACCCATTTAGCATTGCTAAATTTACTAAGTGCATTTTGTTTTAATGCTGTAAAAGTAGGGGAAGAGTTAGCTTCTGAAATGAATGCTATTCTTTTATTGGAATCTGCAAAATAGTCCTGTGCAAAAGTAGCAAAGTCAGTCGTAGTAGCTTTTTCGCCATTTCTAAGAGGCGTTCTTGATCGATCTGGATCGTACATCTCAAGCATTGTTGCTTGATGATAGGCATTTGTATTACCCCAACTTCCAGGGTGTAAGTCATTTCCTTCAACTTTAGTAGGTCGACCTTCATGGTTTTCAACTACTAAGCCAGTTAAACTTCCTTGAAAAGGCATAGCCGTTGCATAAAACAATGGTATACCGGGTACAATATCTTCTGGTTGATTTGAGTATGGAAGAATTTTTTGAACAGGTCTACGACAAGCAGCAAAACCAGCAAGAGCAATAGATGCACCCATTACTCTAAGGAATCCTTTTCTGGATACTCCATCAGTTAGTTCCGTAGCGTTTTCTGGGAATTCGCGCTCTACAAAATTCTTGTACTCTTTATTTTGAGCTAACTCGTTTAAACTTTTCCAGTATGTATTCTGTGTTACTTCGCTCATCAGGTGATGTATAGGTTCAAATATCCTTCGTTATTAATAATGACAACCTTGGCAATACTGCGGAGGGCTTACATTATTCTTCTTAACTAATTCACTTCCAAGTAAAACTTGATCGGCAACTTCATAGCCCATTGTAGTTATTTCTTCTACAGGACGTAAAAATTTCTCTGGTTCTCTATGGCAATCTAAACACCATGCCATATTTAAAGGCTCTGACTGATAAACAACTTCCATTTTATCAATTCTACCATGGCAACTTTCACATCCCACACCAACATTCACGTGTGCAGCATGATTGAAATAAGCGTAATCACCTAAATTATTGATACGAATCCATTCAACAGCTTTCCCAGTTTCCCAACTTTCTCTAATCGGAGCAAGCTTTTCACTATCAGTCAAAATCTGATTGTGACAGTTCATACAAGTTTGAGTGGGAGGGATATTAGCTTGTTTTGATTCAAATACTGAAGTATGGCAATACTGGCAATCTAGACCAAGTTTATCTACATGTACCTTATGAGAGTAAGGTACTGGTTGAATTGGAGCGTATCCTACGTCAGTATATTTAGGTGAGAAGAAGTACCAAATTCCAAGAATCACCACGTTTGCTGTGACAATTAATCCTATAAGTAATTTTCGAGGAACTTGATTTGTCCACTTAGGGAAAATCTGCGCCATATATTGAATGCTAATTAAGTTTGTGTATTCGAGTTATTATCTCAAATAAAAGAGCCGGGCAAAACTATCGAATTTTTAGTTCGAATTGAACTGTAAGATGTAAAGTTAGCTTATTTAAATTCGTTCTAAATAATTCTCAAATAATTCACAAAAATGTTAGTTAAAATTTCGTCATGAAGATAAGAACATTTCTTCAAAAAACTTGGTTGGAAAAACAATAATTGGAAACAATGCTTTAAGATTACCTTAACTTAAAGTCTAACAACCTAGTTGAAAACATTAGAATTTATATAAACATGCAAAAGGACCTAGATATACCAGAAAGTTTAAGAGTGCTTCAGGATATAAATACTAAAAAAGCAATTATTGTAATAATTGGAGTAAGCGTAGTTGCATTACTTTTCCTTATATGGTTGATATATTTTAAAGCTCCATCTGAAGTTGAAATGCCCTGGATAAAAAACCTATCAGCACTCAACGCCACTTTCAATACTTTGAGCACTATGTTTTTACTACTTGGTTTCAGAGAAATTAAAAGGAGAAACTTTGCAAAGCATATGAATTTTATGATGAGTGCTTTTGTAACGTCTTCACTTTTTCTAGTGAGTTATATCATATACCATCATTTCGTGGGAGATACTCTTTTTGGTGGGCAAGGTATAATTAGACCGATTTATTTCTTCATACTAATAACTCATATAGCACTTTCTTCTTTTGTAGTGCCATTAGTTCTAACAAGTTTTTTCTTTGCCTTATCCGGGAAATTTGAAACTCATCGTAAAGTATCTAAATGGACGTTCCCAATATGGTTGTATGTTTCAGTGACAGGAGTGCTTGTGTTTATACTATTAAAGAGTTTTGGGTGATTTCATGAAAAAACTGTTTATAACTTTTTTAATCATATCTATTTCACCATTTGTAAGTGCTCAATTTTTTTCAGAATCTAAAGATTTTACTAGACAGGATACGCTTCGAGGCTCAATAACACAGGAAAGATCTTGGTGGGATTTAACCTATTATCACTTGGATGTTCAGGTAGATTTAGAAGACAGTACTATTTCAGGAAGTAATCTGATTCAATACCGAGTTGATTCCACTACAACTAATATCCTACAAATTGATCTTCAAACACCGATGTTAATTAAAGGGGTTATTCAAGATGGAAGTGAGTTAAATTTTGAGAGAGATGGTAATGCTTGGTTTATCACGTTAGTTAAAGATCAAGTTGTTGATGACTTAAATGAGCTGATCATTGAATTTGATGGGAAGCCTTTGGTTGCAGTCAGACCTCCGTGGGATGGAGGCCTTACATGGACGAGAGACGAAAATGGGAATCCATTTATCGCAAATGCTAATCAAAAGATAGGGGCAAGTATCTGGTGGCCGAATAAAGACCATCCTTATGATGAAGTGGATAGTATGCTTATTAGCGTAACCATTCCCGGAGATCTGGTAGATGTTTCGAATGGACGCTTACGAAGCGTTGTGGATAATGAAAATGGTACTAAGACTTGGAACTGGTTTGTTTCAAACCCAATCAATAGCTACGGAGTTAATATTAATATTGGAGATTATGTTCACTTCGAAGAAACCTTTAATGGAGAAGGTGGACCATTAGATATGGACTATTGGGTACTTTCATATAATAAAGAAAAAGCAATTGCTCAATTTGCTGATGCTCCTCGAACTATTAAAGCTCTAGAATACTGGTTTGGCCCATATCCTTTTTATGAAGACAGTTACAAATTGGTTGAAGCTCCCTATTTAGGAATGGAGCATCAAAGTTCTGTTACTTATGGTAATGGATATGAAAATGGATATAGAGGTACAGATTTAAGTGCCTCAGGTTGGGGATTAAATTTTGACTTTATTATAGTTCATGAAACAGGACATGAATGGTTTGCTAATAATATTACGTATTCAGATATAGCTGATATGTGGATTCATGAAAGCTTTACACATTACTCTGAGTACTTATTTTTAGAATATCATTTTGGTGAAAAAGCTGCTAGTGAATATCAAAAAGGTGTCAGACTAAGGATTCAAAATGATAGTCCAATTATTGGAATCTATGGACTTCATAAGGAAGGCTCAGGAGATATGTATTATAAAGGCGGAAACATGCTCCATTCTATTAGGCAGATATTTAACGATGATGAATTATGGAGAGAGACACTTAGAGGATTGAACACTACTTTTTTCCATCAAACTGTAAATACATCTCAAATTGAAGGATATATAAATAAAAAGTTAGGGGAAGACTTAACACCAATTTTCGATCAATATCTTAGAGATATAAGAGTGCCTATACTTGAGTATTACTTTAAAGACGGAGCTCTATCATATCGATGGGGAAATTCAGTTTCTGAATTCAATATGCCTGTTGATGTTTTTATTGATGGAGTGGAAGTCCGTCTCAGACCAACAACAACTTGGAAAAGTATCGACTCCTTTGGTAAGGAGTTAATTGTTGATCCTGATTTTTATGTCGGAAGTATGGATGTATTGGGCAAGTGACTATCTCCCTCCCAAGGGAGATAGAGTCCAAACTTGTTTGGACTCAGAGGGAGGATAGTGGTAGCAGTGAGTCCTGAACCAGTACCATCCTCTCCCTGATCTGCACACAAGTGTGCTAATCTATCTCTCTCCTGAGAGGGATACTTACTCACCATGTTATTAGTTAAACTAGATTATGAAATACTCGCTGAACGTCCTCATCTTGTTCTAACTTATCTATTAAACTCAGAACTTCATCAGATTCCTCTTCAGTTAATGAAACAGTATTCAGAGGAATCCAATCCGTTTCTGCACTTAAAGGTTCAATCCCTTTTTCTTCAAGTGCGTGTTGCATATTTCCAAATTCAGTAAATTCACAACGTATCACGAGGATGCGTTCACCTTCATCATTTTCGGATTCACCCATTTCAGTTAGTCCATAGTCGATTAATTCAAGTTCTAGTTCTTCCTCATCAAAATCGCCTGGAGTTATTTTAAATGAACCAACTTGAGTAAATTGAAATGCTACACTACCTGAGTTTCCTAGATTCCCACCATTTTTGGTAAAGATTGGACGAACATTTCCAACAGTTCTGGTATTATTATCGGTAGCAGTTTCAACTAAAACGGCTACGCCATGTGGTGCATATCCTTCAAATAAAACTTCTGCATAATCGGTTGAATCTTTACCTAAAGAGCGCTTGATAGCACGTTCAATTAGGTCTTTGGGCATATTTACACCCCTACCATTTTGGATAGCTCGGCGTAATGCAGGATTAGTATCGGGGTCGTCTCCGCCAGCCTTAACAGCAATTACAATCTCTTTCCCAATACGGGAAAATTGCTTTGCCATTCTATCCCAACGTGCAAATTTGGCTGCTTTTCGAACTTCAAAAATTCTACCCATATGTATTCCTAGTCTTTACTCTGAATTATATTATAGCGAAGAATTTACAAGGATATTGACTTAGTTGGGAGAGCTAAATTTGAACTTTTTTATTCATCTGTAAAAAATGCTATGCAAGTTGGGGTTCCAACGGACAATTTATTTCCAGTAAAAGTTAATCCACCGGTTTCTGTATTTAACTCAAATGAAGTAATATCTCCTGAATCTTGATTTGCTGCATAAAGTGCGTCCCCAGTCGGAGTAATTGCAAAATTTCTAGGTATCGAGCCTTCCGTTGATGTATGCGATAGTAATGAAAGTTCACCGTTTGATGGATTAATTGTGTAGCTCACAATACTATTATGTCCACGATTAGAAGCATATAAGAAGTTACCATTTGGATGCACATGAATATCGGCAGTACTATTCCAATCAGAGAATGAATCTGGTAATGTGTTAATAACTTGATTCTTGGTTAGTGAGCCTGACTCAGGATCATAATCAAATACTGAAACAGTACTATTTAACTCATTAATTACATACGCAATGTTTTTGGTTGGATGGAAATCCATATGACGAGGCCCAGCACCAGAAATAGCACTACTAAATTCCTGACTAGTTTTTGTTAAACTCTTGGTTTCGTGATTAATTTGAAAACTCCAGATTTTATCATTACCAAGATCGGGTATAAAAAGGAAATTATTATCTGGACTAACTTTAGCCATATGGGTATGAGGATTTGACCCAGGAAAATCCAATTGCTGAATAGCATTTAGACTTCCATCAACATTACGCTCATAAACCATAACAACTCCACCTTGATAATTCGCAGCAAAAACAAATTTCCCAGTTTGGTCTATGCTTACATGTGCAGGAGATTTAGCATTTGTAGAGTATTTTGCAATAAAAGTGAGACTTAAATCCTCATTTACTGTAAAAGCATGAACAAAACCAGTGGGTTCGTTACTTCTACCTAATTCACTAACGGCATAAAGGTTTTTTTGATCTGGAGAAATGGTAATAAAAGATGGATTAATAATATCAGCTACAGTTTCTTCAAGGCTAAGTATTCCATCTACGTCAATATTTACTTTGTATACACCTTCAGCGGTTCCATTAACCCAGCCTTCATCTCGAGAATAGCCCCCAATAAACATATGTGTTGGAGTCATGTTTACATTAATTCCACCTTCATCAATTGGCATATCATCTTGAGTAGATGGTGATTTACATGCCGACATAAAGACAAGATAAAAAGCAATAGAGAATACAAGAAATGATTTCATGCGGAGCATTTATGTGAAAATTTATCGAAATATAGTATGCTAATTTGTGAAAGCATCGTGATAAGAATTTTCATCCGAGCATTACTAATTTGATTCTGCCACAAACCTTGTCATTGTATTTTCAACTGGTTCCAAACTTTGTAAGTAAGCAAAGATTGCCCCTAAATCTTCTTCACTCATTTTACTATAGAATCTCCATGGCATCTCAGTATTAAAACTCCCAGGTTTAACTATAGTTTTATTGATCATTTTTGTTGAATCCTGAAATTGTTTGAAGCGAGATATAAACATTTCTTCAGTCCAATTGCCTATACCAGTAGTTTCATGTGGAGTAATGTTTGCAGAGTATACAATTCCCCCAGTAGGGATATTGAAATCCATTCCGCCAGCAAATTGCATTCCAGGAAGTGGAGCACCTTTATCATTAATGGGAGTGTGGCAATCTGAACAACTTGATGCTGTAACAAGGTACTTTCCAAGAGCAACTCTGTTACTGATATCTGGTCGCTTGGTAAAATCTGCTTCTTGAGGAATCGTATTGATGATAAAATTCATTGGGAAAGGTGAGGAAGATTCTGGAACATCATATTCAATGGAATCTAGTGTCCTTAAATAAGCGATAATATCATAAATATCTTCTTTATCAACTTTACGGTAATTGGTATATGGCATAATTGGAAATAGAGCATGACCATCTTTACTTACACCTGTAGTAATAGCTCTAAAAATCTCGCCATCTGTCCAGCTTCCTAAATAATAAGGAGTTAAATTTTTTGCGTAATAATCACCTGGAAATCCATCTTTCATCCCAAATAAGTTCCCTCCTTTACCTAGAGTACTTTCATCAATAACTAATCCAAATCTACTGTAATCGCGATCGGAGTGACAGTCTAAACATACATACACGTTACGAGCGAGAAATTCACCGCGTTCAATGCGTTCAGGACTGTGTTCAATGGTAAGGTTTTGAGCTGGTTCTATATTTGGTAAAGCTTTAGATACATAGATTAAAATTCCGCCAATAAGTAATACAACAAGAAGTATAAATCCCCCGAGGATTTTTGTAAATGTTTTCATAACCCGTAATTAAGTGAAGGTGTGCACCGATTTTTATTTGATTATCAATTAATAAAATTCGTAGCTAAATATCTACTCATCAATGAGTTACAAAAACAAAGCTTTAAAAAAATAAGAATAGAAGCGCTATTTTATTAGATTGAGACCTAATATTATTACTCAATTGAATAGAAGAGGGGGTTCATTTCTTTTTTAAGTAAACATAATTCATTTGTAATCTCCATAATTGTAGGAACTTTGTTTTCTATGGCTGTACTAATAGTTTGGTTTACAGTGAGAGCCAAGCTTGATCAGTCGAATTATAGCCTTGTAGTTTCTGGTGGTAATTCTATTGCGCAAAAAATTGCAGTCGAAATCGAGAGTTTTGTAATGGCTGCAGATGCATTTCACAGAAGATTAAAAGCCTCAAATACTGAAAGTGATATAGAATTCAACTTTGAAGCCGATTTAATTCTTCATCAAAATAAAGAGTTACTTTTTTTCGGATTCATTGATAATGAAATAAATTTTAATGGTGATCTAGTCTCAGGAGTAAATGAAGATTGGATTTATGAATTGTGTGATAAGGTATTTCTCAATTCTAGTATTAATTCCAATACTAAAGAATCAATAAAAATCTATAGAAGTGAAGAGAAAGGCGACTTACTAATATTTAACACACCCTTTTTTAAAGACCAAAAATATAATGGGTCAATTATTTTTGCTGTAGACATTAAAAGTTTTCTTGATAGTGAATTGAAAAATATGCCTCAGTTCTATTTAGAAGTATCAGATACGAATCAGCACTTACTCTATAGTTCTAATACACCTTTTGAAATCCGAGATCAATACATCTACACTAAGTCAATCGATTTTGAATCCTTATCAACACTAGATTTACAATTAAGAGTAACTACAACAGCATTATTTTTTGAGAACAATAATTATAATTTCATATATGTAGGATTAATCGTTGCTCTTACTCTTTCCATATTGTTATCAATTACAGTATTTACAGTACAAAAGTTAAAACTTAGCTCGAAAAATCTAGGAATATTAAATCAACAGTTATCTCAAGAACGCGAAAAAGCAGATAAAGCATCACTAGCAAAAACTGAGTTTCTTTCGAATATGAGTCATGAAATCCGTACACCATTAAGTGCAATTCTCGGATTTTTATCAATTATGAAAATGGAGAAACTGACCTTAGACCAAAAGAGCTATGTTAATTTGATGGAGACATCTTCAAAGAATTTACTTTCTATTGTAAATGATATTCTTGAAGTAGAGAAGATTGAATCGGGTGAAATTAGTCTATCAAATGAAATATTTAATCCATTAGATGAGATTAAAAAGATGGTTCAAATTCAAAGGCCATTTTTTGAAGAAAAAGGTCTCTATATGAACATAAATATCACCAACGAAAGTATAAATGTAATTGGCGACCCTGATAAATTCCATCAAATTTGTACAAATCTAATAAGGAATGCATTCAAGTTTACAGAAAAAGGGGGGCTTGAAATAAGTGTGCAAAACTCAATTAATAAAGAACAATCAAAGCTAATTGTTCTTTTCAAGGATACTGGAATTGGAATTTCGAAAGAGAAAGTTGATGTGATTTTTGACCGGTTTACTCAAGTTGATTCCAGTTCAAAACGCAAATATGAAGGTACTGGTCTAGGTCTTGCTATAACAAAGAAATTAGCTGAAGCTATGGGTGGAAGTATTCAAGTTAAAAGTGAACTTGGTTTCGGCACAGAGTTTGAAGTTACTTTAGTTTTCAGAACTGTAAAAGATCAGAAAGAAAACCCAACAATAATTGAAGATGCATTTGATGAAAGTGATTTGCCAAGTTATGCATCTAAGAAGATCTTAGTTGTAGATGATCATTTTGTAAATATTCTTGTAATTAAAAAAGTTCTAAATAAATATGGAATAATTTCAGACCACACTGAAAACGGTGAGGATGCAGTCCAAAAAGTACTAAATAATCATTATGATATGGTTTTTATGGATATACATATGCCTTTGATTGATGGATTCGAAACAACACGTCAAATTAGAGCATTAGGATTTACTATGCCTATCATTGGATTGTCTGCAGATGTTACTAAGCAAACAATGCTAGATGCCAAAGAAAGTGGAATGCAAGACTATTTAACAAAACCATTTACTCGTGCTGAGTTGGAGAAAAACCTTAGTCTATTTCTGGTAAAACAAGAAAAAAACTAAGGTTTAAGTCACAAAATTCTTTAGTTAGCTTATGATTTTATAGGCTTAATCATAAGATCCTGAAACAAGTTCAGGATGACCTGAGATGGTAAGGCCTAATATTGGGATTTACCTCAGTTACTATACCAGTCCTTTAATCGGATTTCAGTATCAATTTCAGCTAAGTCTACGATCGCTTTGAATTTCTGAATATCTTGACCTCTATGATGATATGGGTACATCACTTCAGGCTGGAACTCAACAACAGCACTTGCAGCCTGATAAATATCCATAGTAAATGGAAGGTTCATACAAACAAATGCAATATCAATATTTTCAAGAGCTCGCATTTCTGGAACGTCTTCTGTATCTCCTGATAAGTAAACATGCTTACCTCCAAAATCGATTACATATCCGTTACCACGGCCTTTATTATGGCGTGAAGATTCGTCATCTGGTAGATTATACATTGCAACACCAGTAACATTCATACCCAATACGTCTTTTGTTTCTTCGTTAGCAATGATGACTAGATTCTTCTTATAAGATGCATCCATAGCGTCAGCAACTGCTTGAGGAACAACAAAAGTAGTGTTTTCGGTATTTAGACCAGCAAGGGTATTAGGATTATGATGATCACCATGAATATCTGTTATAAAAATGATATCCGGCGCATCAAAATCTGCAAACTTTTCAGCTCCACCATATGGATCAACAAAAATAGTTTTACCGTCAAAAGTAAATGCTACAGTACCATGATTAATCGGATACACAGTTAAATCTCCCATTTCTGTTTCGAATGTATCGGGAGAATTAGAGAGTTGTGCAAATGCTGAAATCGTGAAAAGTGTAATTAATAATAGTGAAAGAGTAATGCGTTTCATGAAGATGAGTTTAGTTAGTTATTGAAGGCTAAACAGTTACGTACTCTTAATCATTCATAAACAAATGTTAGAATTTGAATAGCCTCATCGTTGCCTTTCTAAAAGGATTAATGCACTTTTATGCTCACTCACAGTTTAAAAATAAAGTAAGGTGGAAAAAGAATTATCTAACGAAGAGAACAAACAAGACATTAGCTGGTTACAACGTATTTCAGAACAAAGTTGGGAGCCTGAATTACTGATCTCAGGTTTAGCGGTTTATGCGACTTTACAGCTACCTAAATTAGTTCACAAATTCTATCAATATTATCAGTTCAACTTTCAAGCAGATACTGGTGTGATTGATGAATTATTACCACTTATGGTAGTTGCTGTTTTCTTAATGGCGCTTCAAGTACTTAGTATGGCTTTCATTTTTCATTTTGTTGTACGAGCTTTTTGGGTAGGGTTAGTAGGTTTAAACTCGGTATTTAAAAATGGAATTAACTACGATAAACTAGAATATAGTGAGATTTATAAATCTGAAATGAAGAAACGTATTGGTAACAATGATAACTTTTTGTTAGCCACAGATCGATTAGCAAGTTTAGTATTCTCACAAGCCTTTCTTTTCGTTTTTTACATGATTGGGATTGGTTTTCTATACCTCGTTTTCTTTCTATTTATCAATGTTGTTAAGCTTATGGTTTCTGAAGAGGTCTTTGATCTATATTCAAAAATTATCATGAGCATTTCATTTATTGCAATAATTGGGGTGGCAGTAATAAGTGTAGTTTTAAATCTAAAACGTTTCAGAAATATTGAGCGTTATGCGAAACTTCATTTTAAACTGAATTGGTATGTTGGCAATTTTTTCTATCCTTATTTACTAAAGCCTATCCAGTATTTGGTATTCATGTTTATGTCAAACATTCCAACTAAGAAGTTCCAGAAATCTTCTATTATCATCATGATTTGTTTTATGGGGCTTATGATGAAAAATACGTTTGATCTTATGGAGACCAATATAATTGAGAGTAGAGATTTTTATTCTGAAAGATCATCTGTAAATACTTATGATAGCAACAATTATGAAAGTGAATTCGAAGGAGAAATGATTAGCGATCCGATCATCGAAAAACCTATTGTCAAATCATCAGATTATATATCGATGTTTATTCCATATTCAAAGATGTTAGATATTAAACTAAATGCCTTTTGTAATGTAGAAGAACCAGTGGAAACTTTAAATCGATATGAAAAGAGGAAGGAATTAAATGGTTCGAATATTGAATGTATAAATCGGTTTTTCACATTTATGGTAAATGAAAAAGATACACTTCCGTCGGATTTACTATTTACAAAGCATACAAAAACAGATCAAAAAGGATACCGCACCTTTCTTCAATTACCAGATAGTTTACCAATTGGAAAAAATCTGCTAAGCATAAAAAGACATATGTTAGATGAAGAAGATGCAAAACGTGATTCACTCGGTAGAGGATTAACATTCGAGGCAGAAATACCTTTTTGGGTTCAATAAGTAAACTCTGTAATAGAATTCTTAAATTTAGG
This sequence comes from Balneolaceae bacterium, assembly GCA_965212165.1. GTDB lineage: Bacteria > Bacteroidota > Rhodothermia > Balneolales > Balneolaceae > RHLJ01. The sequence goes on from OZ243096.1 coordinate 1,726,565, forward strand.
GATGAAAAAAGAACTACAACTCAGAGTTTTACCGGAGATAGCCGGTCAACCTGAACGTCTACAGCAATTTATCTCGAAACAGGAAGGAATTCCTGAAAATGAAATTAGGCATATCGAAATTGTAAAACGGTCAATCGATGCTCGCCAGAAACAAGTGATAGTTAATCTTAAAGTTCAAGTTTATGTAAACGAAGACTTTCATGAGATTCCAATTCATCTCCCTGATTATCCTGATGTTTCAAATGCTGAAGAAGTTATCATTATTGGATTGGGTCCAGCAGGATTATTCGCTGCCCTTCGATTGATTGAAGCAGGTAAAAAGCCCGTTGTTCTAGAACGAGGAAAAGACGTAAAAGCTAGAATTAAGGACTTGAAAGGTATTAATGTTGATCACATAGTAAATGAAGATTCTAATTACTGTTTTGGAGAAGGTGGGGCTGGAACCTATTCTGATGGAAAACTTTATACTCGATCAAAAAAACGTGGTGATGTAAATCGCATATTAGAATTGTTGGTTGGTTTTGGTGCTGTAAAAGAAATTATAGTGGAAGCTCATCCACATATCGGAACGAATAAGCTCCCTAAGATTATCGCAAGCATGAGAGAATGTATTATCGAACACGGCGGAGAAATTCACTTCAATACCCGAGTTACAGATTTTTTATTAGAGGGTGATTCCATAAAGGGAGTGAGAACTCAAAACGGGAATACATTTAACGCAAAAAATGTAATCCTAGCCACGGGTCATTCAGCTCGAGATATTTTTGAACTTCTCCATCAAAAAGAAATTGAAATAGAACTCAAACCTTTAGCAATAGGAGTTCGAGTTGAACATTCCCAGCAACTCATTGATCAAATCCAATACAGTTGCGATGACAGAGGTGAGTTCCTTCCTCCATCACCATATAGTATTGTTAAGCAAGTTGGTGGTAGAGGTGTTTACTCTTTTTGTATGTGTCCGGGTGGAGTAATTGCACCTTGTGCAACAAGTCCCGGAGAAATTGTGACCAATGGTTGGTCATCATCAAGAAGAGCAAGATCAACAGCTAATTCTGGAATTGTAGTAGAACTTAGGGAAGCAGATTTTAAACATTTTGCAAAATTTGGTCCGCTTGCAGCAATGGAATTTCAGAAATCGATCGAACAAAGAGCTTGGGCAGCTGGCGGTAAAACTCAAACAGCACCGGCGCAGCGACTAGAAGATTTTGTTAATGGGAAAGTCTCTGTTGACTTGCCAAAAACATCCTATTCTCCTGGATTAAAGTCTGTTGAATTAGGAGAGGTTTTACCAGATTTCATCCATAAAACTTTGAAAAGTGGATTCAGAGCATTTGGTGATTCTATGAAAGGTTATATGACTAATGATGCCGTTGTTCATGCTCCAGAATCAAGGACTTCATCACCAGTTAGAATTCCGAGAGATTATAAGACATTAGAACATGTTAGAATAAAAGGTTTATTTCCCTGTGGTGAAGGAGCTGGATATGCAGGCGGAATTATTTCTGCAGCTATTGATGGTGAGAAAATCGCTAATGCGATTTCAATCAGGAATTAAGAATATGGAAGAAAGGCAATATTCAATATTCAACAAGTGCCAAAGGCATCCCTATGGGAGAATAGACTATTAAGAACAAATACTCAAAATGAAAATCACACAAGCTACTTTAGATGATCTAGAGGAATTGAATAATTTATTTGATGGATATCGAGTTTTCTATAAAATGAAATCAGATAAAATAGCTAGCAAAGCATTTCTGGAAGCACGAATTAAGAAGAATGAGTCTGTGATTTTTATATCCAGAGACGAAGCCGGAATAGCAACCGGTTTTACCCAGTTATATCCATTGTTCTCATCAACAAGAATGAAAAGAGTCTGGTTATTAAACGACCTTTTTGTTGAGCCAAAATATCGTAGTATGGGTTTTTCAAAAGCTCTGATTGAAACTGCTAAAGAATTGTGCAGGAAAACCGGAGCGGCAGGAATGAGTCTGGAAACAACCAAAGACAATCATGTTGGAAATAAGTTATACCTAACTACCGGCTGGACTTTGGACGAAGACCATAATTATTATCACTGGAAAACAGATTAATAATATTCTTTTTAGCTATTTTAATCGATCTAAAAAATTCAACATCTTAAAAGTAATTAAATGAAAAGAATCGCTAAAAATGTATTAAGTGGACTCGTAGCTATTATCGCCACTTTGTTTAGTACTACGGTTTATGCTCAGGTTACGACTCCAACACCTCCTTATGCAATTGGAGATGAAATTACTGCAAATGGTGACTTTGAAGCATTTGCACTTGGTGAGGTTACTGTAAGCGGTTTAAATTGGTCTTTCAATATTACAGAAAATGGCGCTTCTGCTGCGTTCGAAATTATAGAAAGCGGTGAATCTAACAATGAAAAAGCACTCAAGATCGATTTTGGAACTTTCAATAATCAACCAGACTTAGACTGGAGTGTAGAAGCGGTAAATGAACCACTTAATGTTGTAGAAGGAGACGTATATGAGGCTAGTTTTTGGTTAAAAGCTGATGCATCAACAAGATTAGCTAAATACTATTTTAATCTACCAGCAAGTGGGGGTTGGGCAAGGTATGAACAAGAAATTGATACACTTACTACTGATTGGAAAGAGTATAAAATTAGACATACAGCAAATGCTGCCGACGAAACCAACTCAATGAGATTTTCTATTTCTTTGAATTTTGCTGATAATGATGGATCGACTATATGGATTGACAACCTTTCAATTAAAAAAATCACCGAAACAACAGTTGAAACTGAGGGAACATGGGGCTTTGAAAATCTAGTATTAGGAGATTGGAAGCCGTTAGTTGACTTACCGTTTGATGTAAGTACTACTGGCGATGTATCAGATGAGCAAGCTAATAATGGAATATATTCTGCAAAAATTCAAGTTGGCGATGATGCTTTAGTTGGAGCTCTAGTGAATGACAACTACGACGTTGGTGTATTTGATACTTTAAGAGCTAGCGTTTTTATTCCTGCTTCAGAACTAAGTGAAATTGAAACTGTTCAAATATACTTTTTGCATGGTAATAATTGGGATTTTGTAAGTACTGATTATGAAAGCACTAATTTAACTGCTGATTCTTGGAATGACTTACAATTAGTTGCGCCTGAAGGAATTGGGAATACCCAAAGAGTTGGGATTCAGTTTATTGGAAAAGAAACCACTGGGACTTCATTTTTATTTATAGATGATATTTCGATTGTAGAATACGTTCCTGAAATATTTGAACCAGAAGGTACTTGGAGTTTTGAAAATCAAGTGTTTGGAGAATGGGCTCCACTTGTTGATTTACCATTTAATAATAATACCATAGGTGAGATATCGAATGAACAAGCATTATCTGGATCTTACTCTGCAAAGATTCAAGTACAAGATAATGCATCTGTAGGAGCACTTATTAACAATACCTATTCTATCGGTGTCTACGATACGTTAAAAGCCAATGTTTTTATTCCAGCATCAGAATTGGAAGATATTGAAACCGTTCAGATTTTCTTTCTTCATGGTGGTAATTGGGACTTTACAAGTACCGATTATGAGAGTTCTAATCTATCAGCTGATGCTTGGAATGATCTACAATTAGTTGCTCCAGAAGGGATTGGAAGTACCCAAAGGATAGGGGTTCAATTTATAGGTAAAGATACTACCGGGACTTCCTATCTATATATAGATGATATTTCAGTAACTGAGTACGTTCCAGCAGTATTTGAACCAGAAGGAACCTGGAGTTTCGAAAGTCAAATTTTAGGAGAATGGTTACCTCTCGTTGATTTAGATTTTGGTAATAATACAACTGGAGTAGTTTCTGATGAGCAAGCTTTTTCAGGTAGTTATTCAGCTAAAATTGAAGTCGCAAATAATGCATCGGTCGGAGCACTTATAAACAATACGTACGAAGTTGAAGTAGGGGATACAATGCGGGCGAAAGTTTTTATTCCTGAATCTGAGCTAGTTGAAATAGAAAACTTACAGATTTTTGTTTTACATGGCGGTAACTGGGATTTTATAAGTACTGATTATGAAAGTGCAAGTCTGGATGCGGATGTTTGGAACAATATTGAGTTAGTAGTACCAGAAGGAACAGGTGCTACTCAAAGAATTGGGATTCAGTTTATTGGAAAAGATAGTACCGATGTATCATTCCTATATATTGATGATATAGCAGTAATTAGTCCAAATACGAATACCACGATCGAGTTAGATGAAAACCCTGAAACTTTTGAATTGAGTCAAAACTATCCAAATCCATTTAATCCATCTACGAAAATTTCGTATGTATTACCGAATACATCTAATGTCACTCTTGATGTATTTAATATGCTTGGACAAAAAGTAGCTACCCTTGTTGATAGCCGTCAAAATGCAGGAAACTATACTGTTAACTTTGATGCGAGTAATTTGTCTTCAGGGATTTACCTCTATAGAATTCAAGCTGGTTCATTTAATCAAATTAAAAGAATGACGTTGATTAAATAGTGAATCCATAAATCTAATTATCAAAGCCTTTTTAGCAATAGAAAGGCTTTTTTTTTATTCTATAATGAATGAAAGCTTTAAAAATAATTCTTCTCGAGCCATTTTTCTCAGGATCACATAAACAATGGGCTGAAGGGCTTAAGAAGTATTCTATTCACAAAATTGAAATTCTTAGTTTACCAGGAAGGCACTGGAAATGGCGTATGCATGGTGGGGCTATTTCTCTAGCAAAACAATTTAATGAGCTAGGTTATACCCCAGACCTCATTCTGGCTACTTCTATGCTGGATTTAACTACATTTCTATCACTTACACGGAAAAAGTCTGCAGAAATTCCAGTTAACATGTATTTCCACGAAAATCAATTAACATATCCGTGGTCACCACAAGACCGAGATGTGAAGAATAAAAGAGACAATCATTACGCTTTTATAAATTATTCATCAGCTTTAGCTGCTGATAAAGTATTATTTAACTCCGAGTATCATAGAAACTCATTTATGAATGCCCTTCCTACTTTTCTAAATCAATTCCCTGATAAAAGGGGTAAAGAAAATATTGAGACAATCAAGAATAAAAGTGAAGTATTGTATTTAGGAATGGATTTATCCCGATTTGATGAATTCAAACACATTCAAAACTACGATTTACCCATTATACTTTGGAACCATAGGTGGGAATATGACAAAAGACCAAAGCCATTCTTTGAAGTTTTGTATAAGTTGAAAAATAAAGGCATAAAGTTTAAGCTGATTGTGCTAGGAGAGCGTAATGAAATGATTCCTAAAAGCTTTGAAGTAGCTAAAGAAAAATTAACAGAAGAAATCATCCACTGGGGATTTGCGGAAAATTTTGAAACTTATGCCAGATTACTATGGTCAGCAGATATACTTCCTGTTACTTCTAAACAAGATTTTTTTGGTGGAAGTGTAGTGGAAGCTATGTATTGTAATTGTTTACCACTGCTGCCTAATCGACTAGCCTATCCAGAGCATATTCCTTTAGAAATGAAAAGAGACTATATATATGATGAAGGAGAGCTATTTACAAAACTTGAATCAGTAATCTTGAACATTGAAAGCTTTCATGAAATGGAATTTCAATCTCATGTTAAAAAATATGATTGGGGAAGTATTGCAAAAGTTTATGATCAGAAGATCATCTAATTTTTTTTAGCAAAAACCCTGACCCAAAGATCTTCAACTTGATCTCTTGCCCATTGATGCCTTCTTAAGAATTTAAGACTAGAATTGATTGAGGGATCATTTTTAAAGCAATTTATATCAACGTGGACACTAAGTTGCTCCCAACCATAGTAATTATACAAATCTTCAACAATTTGCTTTAGCTTAATACCATGTAGCGGATTATTTGGTTGATCACTCATAATTATTTTTGAATAATGTAATAAGCACAAGTGCTAACGAAATTACGCAATATGGGAATTGATGAGAAAAAACTAAATTGTTTACGAGGAGTTAAATTAAATTTATACTTATAAATTGGGTTTATAAGAAATAAACGTCGCTTTAATTGTGTATAGTTTTCTTCTTTAAAAATACGTTCAAAACGTTCAATCGAGATTCCGGTTTCTTTAATTTCAACCAGATTTTGAATTTTAATATCAGGCTCACCACAAACTTTTAAGAGACTCTTATAAAGTGACATTGGTAATAAGTGATAGTAAGGTAAAAGACTCAGTAGTTTTTTTGTACACTTTTGCTGATGTCCGCCAAAAGGCATTTGCCAAGGAGGAAAGCCGAAAAACACTTTACCATCTGGATTTAGAAAATCTTTCAGCTTTCTAATAAATACTTCCTGATTTGGTATATGCTCAATCACATCTTTTAATATTACTAAATCGAACCTGTGACCAATATCTTTTTCTATATCAATGTCGTAGATATTTTTTGTGATAAAACGGACTTTCTTATCCTTTACTTCTTCCGACATAAACTGCTCTGCTAATTTTACTCTATGATCAACTAGCTCTATTCCAACACATTCGTGTCCTCGTTCAGTAAAAGCTTTGAGCACCCCGGCTTCTGCGCAACCTATCTCAAGAACTTTAAGGTCAGGATTTAAATCAAATGATTCTTCAAGAAATGGAATTATGTATTCTTTTGAAGTACCGTATTGGTAGTTGAAATAAGTAGATTTGTCTGTATGGAATTCAAACATTCAGTCAGCTATTCTTCTGCAACTTCTTTAAGTTTTGGAAGTGCGGCTTTCCATCCTTTTTGAGTTTCAATATATCTATCCATTCCATTTTCGACATATTTAAAGCCCTTTTGAGTGATTTTTAAATCAGTTTCGTTATCAGAAATTGCATCTAATTCGTAAATAATCACTATGTAGTTTTCAAGAGTGTCTTCAATACCTGAATTAGTAGGGAAAAGAGTATGCTCAAGATATTTATATGGTTCTGAGCGAATTACTTCTCCTTTTACAACTACAACCTCTTTATCATTTTGATGTACAAAAAAATTCGCTTTACTACCAGGCTTCCAGTCACTTTCGCAACGTGCTCCAAACATATATTTTTCTATTTTATTGGGATTGGTTAAAACATCCCAAACATTTACTGCTGAAGTTGAAATAGTAGTTTCTAACTCAATTCTGTTTTCCATCCGTAATACTTATTTAATTTCTTTTACTCTTCCGATTTGTTCGTCTACTAATCTGACTTTTATTCCATGCGGGTGAGTAGAGCTTTTGGTTAATAAATCCATTACTACGCCGTGTGTTAAAGTTCCAGATCTTTGATCCTTTTTAAGTACAATTGCTACTTCCATTCCAGGCCTAATATTACTCCTAATTGTTCCCGACATCAATCCGAAATTGTATATTTTTTTTCAACAGCTTTAATTGATTCAGAAATTAATATAGAAAGAACATCAATATCCATATTTGATAATTTCTTTATGTAAAAACATGATTTACCAATTTTATGAGGCCCAACTTTACTAAGAAGTTCTTCATGGTTTTTAAAGCCACCCATTATGTACATGGTGATAGCTTGTTTTCTATTTGAGAAACCAGTTGCTAACATATCACCTTCGCGACCACTTTCATATTTATAATGATAAGATCCAAATCCAACTATTGTTGTTCCCCACATTCTTGGTTCTTTTCCAGTCACTTTCTTCATAAGATCATGAATAGCCCAACAATCCTCTTTTCGCTGAGGATCATCTATAGAATTTAAATAATTGTTAACACTTAATTCTGTAGCTATGGTCTTATTTTTAGACATTCATTAATTGCACTTATTTTACTGCTTATTTTATGCTTAGCATTAGATAATAATTTTATAGATTGATAAATAAAAATTAGTAGTCGTTTTTTTGAAGAAAATTCTCACAACTTATTTTGGCCCAAGTACTTTAGTCACTGCTGCATTCATAGGGCCAGGTACTGTTACCGTTTGTACACTTGCCGGAGTACGATCTGGATATATGTTATTATGGGCAATTTTATTTTCAGTCATAGCCACAATTATTCTTCAAGAAATGACCGCAAGACTTGGATTAGTTACTCAAAAAGGATTCGGTGAAGCAATTCGAAAGGAACTTCAACATCCTATATTTAGATTTTTAGGTATTATTCTAGTTCTTGGTGCTATAGTAATAGGTAATGCAGCTTATGAGGGAGGGAACATCTCAGGAGCTTCTTTAGGATTTAAAGAGTTACTTTTTAATATAGAGGGTACTATTAATGGAGTATATGTTAGTTTTCCTCCATTAATTATAGGATTTATAGCTTTTGGTTTATTAATCACAGGAAGCTTTAAAGTAATAGAAAGGTTTTTAATCGGTTTAGTTGTGATTATGAGCCTAGTTTTCCTAACTACAGCAATTGTAGTTAAACCTGATGTGTCACAAATATTACAAGGTCTTTTAATACCAGTTGCTTCTGCTGACCAGTTTCTAACCGTAATTGCTCTTATTGGTACTACTGTTGTACCCTATAATTTATTTCTTCACGCTTCAATTGTTCAAACTAAGTATAGTCATGTTGATCAATTACCTAATTTAAGGAAGGAAAATGCAACAGCAATAATTCTAGGCGGGATCATTTCAATGAGTATAATTATCACGAGTGCAGCTACTATGTTTGGAGATCGTAGTATAAGTAGTGCTGCTGATATGGCGATACAATTAGAGCCATTATTAGGCGATTGGTCAGGTTATTTTTTAGGATTGGGTTTGTTTGCAGCAGGAATATCATCAGCAATTACAGCACCATTAGCAGCTGCATATGCTGCAAAAGGAATATTAGGCTGGGAAGAAGGAATGAAATATAAGAAGTTCAAAGCAGTATGGATTTCGATATTGATAATCGGTGTATTATTCTCAATGTTTAGTATAAACCCAGTCCAAGTAATCCAGTTTGCACAGGTAGCGAATGGAGTTCTTTTACCTCTTATAGCAATATTCTTACTGTATGTAATGAATAAATCAACTTTATTAGGAGATTTTGTTAATTCTAAGCTTCAAAATGTAATAGGTGTCATTGTAATCACTTTTGCAATTTTGATAAGTTTTCGAAGTTTGAACTCGGTATTTCAATTTTTGTAATGAAGAAAAGTATTGATCTAAATTGTGATCTTGGAGAGTGGAAAACTAGTGAAGGCGCTTCAAGAGATGAGTCAATAATGCCATTTATTTCTTCCTGTAATATTGCATGTGGTGGGCATATAGGTAATGAAGAATCGATGAGATCAACTATTCGATTAGCTGAAAGATTTGGTGTGAAAATTGGAATACATCCATCATATCCGGATAAGAAAAATTTTGGTAGAGTAGTGATGGACATTTCTACTGAAGAGTTAGAAGAAAGTCTATTAACCCAGATAAGTACTTTTAAAAAGTATTTGGATAAAGAAGGAGCAATGCTTCATCATATTAAACCTCATGGTGCATTATATAATCAAGCAGCGAAAGATCAAAGAATCGCTGAGATTGTTATTTCTGTAATTAGACAAACGGCTTTAAATGTTCCCATTTACTTGCCACCAAATTCTGAATCAAAAAGAATAGCAATTGAAGCTGGCTTAAAAGTAGTACAAGAGGTTTTTGCAGATAGAGCCTATGAAGAGGATTTGAGTTTACGAGATAGAACTCTTGAAGGTGCCGTAATTGATGATGAAAGAGATATTCTCATACAATTAAAATCTATGGTGTTTAAGAATGAAGTTTTGACCTACTCAGGAAATAACATACCTATTAGTGCAGAAACTATTTGTCTTCATAGTGATACAAACGGAGCAGTACAACTAGCTAAAACTATTCATAAATTTCTTAAAAATAATGGAATTGAAATCATTCCAGCATAGTGGTGTTTCGTGGCAAGTAAGCATCTTAGGTGAGCAAGCACTTTTACTTAAGCCTGATGTTGAAAGTGAAAAACTTCATGTAATTCACAAGTTTTCTCATTTACTTGATGAATACTTAATTTTTGGTGTTATTGATATAGTCCCTGCATATGATAGTATTGCAATCATTTTTGACGAAGGTTTAAAAAATCATACAGAATTGATTAGTCAGTTAATTGAATTACCGACTACGAAAAGTGAAAATGCTGGTTCTTTAAAAAGGGAAGTACCTGTTTGTTATGATCTAGGACTTGATTGGGGTGAAATCGAGAAACATACTAATCTCTCAAGAAGTGAGATTATTGAGATACATAGTTCAAAAATATATACAGTAGCAATGATAGGGTTTATTCCAGGTTTCGTTTTTCTAGAAGGATTAGACCCTTCAATCTCGTGTCCAAGAAAATTAAATCCTAGAACAAGTATTCCAAAGGGTTCTGTAGGTATTGGTGGCAATCAAACTGGGATATATTCACTTGAAAGCCCAGGTGGATGGAATATTATTGGAAGGACTCCATTTTCATTTTTTGAAGTTGAAAAAAGACCTCCTTCTAAACTTAAAGCTGGAGATAAGATTAAGTTTCTACAGATTTCAGAATATGAATTTGGGGATTTCTAATGACTAGGATAGAAGTTTTAGATGGTGGCTTATTCACAACTATTCAAGATTTTGGACGGGTAGGTTTTAGAAAATATGGAGTCCCGGTTTCTGGAGTGATGGATACCAATTCGTATGAATTAGCGAATTGGTTAGTAGGGAATCCAAATGGCGCACCAGTTCTTGAGTTTACTTTAAAAGGAGGGAGATATCTTTTTCATGACAATACAGTTATTGCAATAACTGGTGCATTGATGAACCCTAAGATAAATGGATCAGAAATTGCAATGAATTGTTCTTTAGAAATTAAAGAAGGTGACGAGCTAGAGTTAGGTTTTGCTAAAAGAGGATGTAGAGCTTATTTAGCTATTCAAGGTGATCCAAAAATTAGCAAGGTGATGGATTCATATTCTACTTATACAACAGGGAAGTTTGGTGGCTTTGAAGGTCATACTTTAAAAAAAGGTGATATTCTTAATTGGAAAAACTTGGGTCGGGATTTTGAACAAAGAAAAACGCCCATTGAGCAGATTCCTTATTTTTCATCAAAAATAACAGTGAGAGTTATAAAGGGAGTAGAATGGGATTGGTTTGACCAGTCTCTTAAAGACCAGTTTTTAAACTCGAAATATTTTATTGGATCAAGTAGTAATAGAATGGGTATTAGATTGGATGGAGTTTCTTTGAATGTAACAAAAAGAGAAATGATATCTTCTCCTGTGATCACTGGTATTATTCAACTACCACCTAATGGAAAGCCTATAATTCTAATGCAAGACGGTCAAACAATAGGAGGTTATCCGAGAATCGCTAAAGTTCTGGATGAAGATCTTTGGAGGTTAGGTCAATTAAAACCAGGTGATCAGCTAGGATTGACACTATAATTTAAATCAAGCTAGCCTTTCTTTATTCTTTTCAATTGAATACCAAACTAGACTAAAACTAAACCTACCCTAATTATTAAAAGGGGGTTTAAAAGTAAATTTATCAATATGTTAAGCTTTTTAAATACTCTATACTTTTTGGAACTTGAGTTAATAGTCGGTCACTTTCATCCTCAATAAAGAAGTGTTTTATACCTAGTTCATTTCCGGTTTTAATAATTCCTATAAAATCGATCTCACCATCTCCGAAAATCACATTAGTAGAATTATCAGATAATCCTGTATGATCTTTTAGAGTACCTTTTTGCATGTCTTTAAGGTGAAATGATACCCATCGATCTGGGTATTTTCTTAGGAGTTGTTCTGGGTTCCCACCACCAAATTGAATCCAATAAATATCCATTTGATAAGAAACATAATCTGGATTGGTATTCTCCATCATGTAATCTAAAAGAGTTCCATTTTTGTGTGGGATAATTTCATAACCATGGAAGTGATATTTAAGAGTGAGTTCATTTTCTGCAAGAAATTTCCCAGCTTTGTTAAAATCTTCAACTGCTTGACTGGCATTAACAAAGTTGAAGCTTCCTACAGTATGTGGTATCCATGCAACCATGACAAATTTAGCCCCTAAAAACTTAGCATTATTAATTATTGATTGAGGGTCTCTTACTAAGTCATTATAGTCAGCACCGATAGAGGGTGTTGTTAGCCCTCGATCATCGAGCATTTTCTTATATTCTTGAAGAGTAATTCCGTCAGCTCCACCACCTTCGATTGCAGTAATTCCTGATTCCTTAATGATGTTTAAAGTTTCTTCTAGCCCTTTTTCCTTGAGAACATTTCGATAAGTGTACATCTGAACTCCAAATTCAGCAGTATATAATGGAGAACCTTCTTTTTGTGCATTAGCTTCTTCATTTGGCAGTATCATTAAACTAAGTAGAAGTAATGGGAAAAGTAGTGTTTTCATAGTGTAATTGATTATAAATTCCCTTTTTTTAACTCGTTAACTGCATGATTAACAGCTCTCGCAGTTAATGCCATAAAATGTAGAGTTGGATTTTGTGTTCCACCAGAGGTCATACATGCTCCATCTGTGACAAAGACATTTTTACATTCATGAAGCTGATTAAAATTATTAAGTAGAGATGTACTTGGATCAATACCCATACGAACACCACCCATTTCATGAATATCAGATCCTGGAAGAGTGTCTCTATTTCGAGCATTTATATTCGTAAAACCAGCTTTTTCAAACATCTCCGTACATTGTTCTACATAGTCATCAGCCTGTTTGACATCATTTTCTTTCCATTCTGCAGAGAGAACGATTTGAGGAATCCCATATTTATCAACAAGGCTTTCATGTAATCGTAAATGATTATCCTCAACAGGAACACACTCACCCATCATCCAAGTACTTATATACCATTCATCGTTAAGTTTAGGGTTTAGGATACTATCTCTGAGCTCATCACCAATCATACTAGTATCTGAATTAGTACCTCTACCAGCAGAAACGCCAATTGCATAACCGCGTAAGAAATCAGTTTCCTGTTTTTTAACATTTCTAAACCTAGGTATATAGGCATTGGTTGGTCTTGCACCTTCTACTTTTTTATGCTTAAATCCTGGTACTACAGCGCCTGCATGGCCTCTATAATTATGCCATGTTAAATACTTACCCATTAAACCATTATCGTTTCCAAGACCATTTGGAAAACGATTAGATTTAGAATTTAGGAGAATCGAATTTGAGTTAATTGTTGAAGCGTTAACAAAAATAGTATTAGCATAGAACTCAATTGTTTCTCTAGTAAGTCTATCAATAATTCGTACACCTATCGCTTTACTCTTAGCGTCATCATATATAATTGATTCCACCACTGCATCAGGTCTCATAGTGAGGTTGCCAGTTTTCAGCGCCCATGGAATAGTTGAAGAGTTTGAACTAAAGTATCCACCAAGAATGCAGCCTCTATTGCACATGTTTTGAGCAACACATTTACCTCTACCTTGTTGGACATGAATTTCTTGAGGTTCAGTTAAATGAGCACACCGAGCATAAATAAGATGACGTGAATCACCATAATTCTTTTTTAATGTAGCTTTGAAATGTTTTTCAACGACATTTAACTCAATAGGAGGGAGGAATTTTCCATCAGGTAAAACATCTAGCCCATCGTTATTTCCAGAGATTCCGGAAAAAATTTCAACATGATCATACCAAGGTGCCAGATCTTTGTAGCGAATAGGCCAATCAACAGCGAAACCATCTCGATCGGGACCTTCAAAATCGTAGTCACTCCAACGTTGAGTTTGACGTGCCCATAATAAAGATTTACCTCCCACATGATAGCCTCTGCGCCATCTAAATGGTTTTTCTAAAACTATGGGTTGTTCATCTTCTGCCATAGCCCATTGAATATTTGATTCATTAAGTCTACTACCAGCATTAAAACCTTGCTTTTTCTCTAATGGAAGTGCTCCCCTGAACTCAAAATCAAATGGAGCCTTTGAAGCAGCAGGGTAGTCTTCAATATGTTTTATATTTTTTCCACGTTCCAGAACGAGTGTTTTTAAACCAGCATCACATAATTCTTTAGCAGCCCAACCACCACTAGCGCCTGAACCAATAACAATGGCATCATAGGTACGACTCTTTTTAGAATCAATATTCAAATTAGCCATTTATTTAGCCTCCACGTCAACGTTACCATCATAAAATCCTGGCATAAGAACAAAACCATGATAATTCACCATGACTTCTTCAGAAGTTTCAAAGCCTCGAATAGTTTGTGACTTCATAAAATTGAAGAAATCTTCATTATTTTCAGTTGATTTCATTGCTACAAATATTTCAGTTTGTTCTTTTATATCGCAGTCTAAAAATGATTTATTAAATTTGTCATTCGCATTATCATCAAGTTGATAAAGTTTAGATCTGATATTACCTCTAAATGTTTCTTCATAGCATTTACTAATTAAACCTACTAGATATTGATCTACACCGACCGATAAAGCCCCAATTTCACCATTCGACGGAATAATTATATCAACTATTGAAGAAATTAAATTGATTTCATAGTCAGTGAAAGTAGTATTCATCCGAGCCATTTCATCAGCTTTCCAGCCAATAGCCCAAGATGGAAGGGTAAGTATTCCGCCTGAAGCAAGCATCATATTCTTTAAAGCATCGCGTCTTTTCATATCAGTATTTCAGGTTAATAAAAGCGCTTTCAAATAACATAAATACTTTGTCTGAACTTTGCGAAAACAATTAGTTAAAACATTTAAACAAATTTGTAAGATTCATTATTGGAGGAAAATTTCACTACTATAGCAATGAAATGAAAAAGCCTTCTACAATTATGAAGAAGGCTTTAGATAATCTTATCATTTGTCTATTTATGACATAAATTAATTTTCACCATCTCTATTTACTGTACGAGGTGTTGGCCATGTACGCTGTTCTCCAGTTCTTGGATTAACAGGAAGAACCGCTTGAACACGGGAAGTCTTTTCAGGGTCCTCACTAGCCATATAGGTCATAATAGCAGTTAGAATTGCATTGTTTTGAACATCATCAAATACAATTTTATCATATGTATCAAGATTTGTATGCCAGGTGTAAGTTCCGTAACTCCAACTTAACGAACTCAGTGAAAAGGCAGGAGCTCCTCTCGAAACAAAAGATGCATAATCAGATCCACCACTAGCAGGGGTGCCAGGAAATGTAGTTTGAATTTCATTTTTATAATCACTTGGTACAGCTTCTAGCCATCTTCCGATGTAGTCATAGGCATGTAGAAAACCTTGTCCAGAAATTCTAACTACGCGACCAGTTCCGTTATCCTGATTAAACAAAGCCTGCAACCCATCTACAATGTCAGGATTGTCAGCTGCAAAAGCCCCTGAACCGTTAAGTCCTTGTTCTTCACTGCCCCACAAACCAATAATAATAGTTCGCTTTGGATTAGGGTAAACTTCTTTAAGGATACGAGCAGCTTCTAGCATGGTAATACTACCAGTGCCATTATCTGTTGCTCCAGTTCCACCATCCCATGAATCATAGTGTGCAGACAAGATTACGTATTCATCAGGTTTTTCGGTACCAGGTATAGTTGCGATGGTATTAAAAGTTGGTACTTTTCCAAGATCTTTTGATTCAGCTACTAATTTAACTTTTGGGCTATTTCCATGTTCTGCAAGTCGCCAAAGTAAACCATAGTCTTCAAGTGAAATATCAACCATAGCTATATTCTCAGTTTGCGCACCAAAGATTTTATTAGCACCAAATCCGTTTGACCATCTTGATTGGAATATGGCAGCAGCACCTGCATTTTCTAATTCTTCAATAATCGTTCTGCTATTAAATCCTGTCTTTTGAATATTTGCATTCCAATCTTGGGATTGAGCTCTACGTTCAGCTATCATTTTGTTATAGGAAGCCTCGGTTGCGTATTCTTCCCAATTGTAATTAGGTCTACCTGTAGGTTGTGGCATTGATACGAGCACAATTTTACCTTTTACTGATGGTAACCAAGTTTTAAAATCAGCTTCATCTTCCCACATTGGCATATGAACAACTTCAGCAGTTACTCCACCTCTTTTTGTTTTAGGGCTCCATGCCATCTGCATGCCGCTAAGAGTTACAACCCTTGGTTCAATAAGGTCGATATGAGTTATACCGCGTTCCCAGCCTTGCCACTTTCCCCATTCTTGATTTTCTGCAGAAATACCCCATTCATTGAATGTTTCTACAGCCCAATCGTGAGCTTTTTTCTGTTGAGGAGTTCCTACTAATCGAGGACCTACAACATCCATGAGCTCGTGTGCTAGAGTTTTGAGTTGAGAAGATTCTGTTCCTTCTTTAACAATTCTTTCTACCATCTCTTCGGTAGTTTGTGCTATAGAGAAGGTAGCAACCAATAATGTTGCTACTAAAAGTAAAATTAGTTTTTTCAAGGTAGCTTTAGTTAGTTAAAATTTTATTTAGCGAATATATCAAGCATAACTAAAACTTTATGTGTTGGTAACTTCTTTTAACGAAAACTCTTATTTGAGGAGAAGCATTTTTTTAGTTTCAAAGAAATCACCAGACTTTAAACTATAGAAATATATACCTGAAGAAGCACTTCCTGAGTTCCATGGAATCGAATATACTCCAGGATTAAAGAGTGAATTAGCAAGAGTAGCTACTTCTTGTCCTAATACATTATAGATTGTGAGTGTAATTTCAGCACTTTCCGGTACGTTAAATTGAATGGTTGTAACAGGATTAAATGGATTTGGGTAATTCTGATTTAGAATAAACCTTTCAGTATTTGTTTCAATAATTTCTTCATCATCGGAATTCGGATTAGCATAAACTACTTTATTTAGTACTCCAAATTGTCCCGCATCGGAGGAAAACATAGGTTGATAATTTGATGGAGACGTTAAAATATTTGTCACATTTTGAGTACCATTACCATCATCTAAACGTAATGGCACACCATTTATATTTGGGTCTACTTCTGGTACATTAAATGAATATCTAACATGAAATTCTTCTCCAGCTTCAAATGATAATTCCCAATCACTGATATAGAATGTTTGCCACCCATATCCTAATGAACTAAAGTCAATTTCCTTTGACGCATATTCTGCTCCAGGAATTCCGTTTAAATCTTGATGAACAGATATTGTCATTGTTCCCGAACCCTTTATCAAAATTGGTTCTTGTTGTCCATCAACACCATTTAAAATGAATAATTCGAGTGCAAATAATCTTGTAGAAGATGGAGCAGAGAATTTATTAGTAAACCCAAATCTTCCAACATTACTAGAATTAAAATATGGGAGTTGCCAGTATGAATTCCCAGTCGTACTATAGCTGCTATCGGATTGGAGTGTAAATGGTTTACTTCCAGAAGAAGAGACGTTGAATACTAATGGTTCTGAAGATATACTTTCATTTTGACTTGGTTTTGTATTAACCAACATGATATATGCCTCATTATATTCAAATTCTTCTGGACTTGTAAAAGTTACACCGTTCTGTAATACTTGCACATTCTTATTAGCTCCATTAAATGTGATTAATCTAGCTTCTCCATTCGACCCAGACCATGATGATGTAACTCTTAAGTTACTTGAAATCCCAAGTTCTATATACTTAATTCCCCCTTGTTGAACATTTAGTCTTCTATTAGAAAAATTTACTCCAAGCTCATCAAAACTTGATGTTTTAAAACCTGCTAATAGAGGGTGAGAATATCCAAATTCTTTATTTCCCGTGTTTAATGTGTCATTTACTAGGTTGGCAATACCCCAATTAACAAGGATATCTTTAAATTCATAAATACTTTCTGCTAGGTCTAGTGTAGAGTTGATTCCAGTTATTCCGCTTAATGAATTCTGAGTTAGAATTCCTGCTTTTTCAAATCCCAATTGATCCCAAAGATAACTAGTAAAAGATGCTGCCCGACCATAGTCTGGTAAGGTATTGTTTTCATCATCCCATCTGAAGATTGGAACATTTGTTTCTTCTAAATAATCACTTAGACTATTATGAGGGAAATACCCAGATAATAAGGATGCGAAATTAGATTGACCTTCATTTATAAAAGTGAACTCAGAACTATTTATTCTTCTATTGTAGTTAAAATGTATTAAGTGTTGATACTCATGAGCTAGAGTATTTAAAGGTCTAATAGGATTTATTAATCCTCCACTTATTATTCCTGGATAGGAATCGATATAAAGTATATCACGTTGGTTGGTTTGAACATTACTAGGAAGCTGACTTTTTGCAAATTGATCACCACTAAAGAAGAATCCAGCTACATACCCATTCTCGCTTTCTTCAGTCCAACCATCTTGAATATCTGTTATCAAAAAATCAACAATACCGTCACCATCAACATTAGGTGCATCTCCAAAAACTTCATTAGAAAGCTCAACAATACCTTTTTCAGGATTAAAAGAAAATGAATTCGATCTCTCTTCTAAATATCGAAACATTACATCAGCAACATCTTCATTTAATCGTCCTTTTTCCATTTCAGATGTATCAAACCAGAGTTGACTAAGTTTCCCTTTTCTTACCAGCTGGAACTGCTTTGATTCATATTCTTCTGTATCAAGATTGTGTACCCAGAAATTTCTAAAATCTCCAAGATTATCAATTACGATATTACTGTTTGATTTATTCTGTTCTAATGGTACAAGTCCATCCAAGAATTCTTGGCTATTTAGAATATGTGATACATGAATAGGTTGAAGGTTCACACCATCGTTTACCTTTCCTACCTTTTCTGGCTCTTGAGCAAAAGAGAAAGTAGAAAGCCCAATAAGTAGTATAACTATTAGTATTCTTAGCAAATCTTTGGTTTTAATTAATTGAATAGATTAATATCTAAGTGTATAAACTAATACACATTTTAGTTTATTGCAGTTTCTTCAATTTTATTCTACTGAAAAAATAATATCAAAAAATGGTGAATAAGAAAGTAGTTTGTTTTGGTGAAGTTCTTTGGGATGCACTCCCAAAAGGTATTTATTTAGGAGGATCACCTCTTAATGTAGCTCTCAATCTTGATAACTTAGGGGTTAATTCTACAATAGTTAGTGCTGTAGGAAATGATAGACTTGGGGGATTGGCACTTAAATCAATAAAGCAAAAAGGGCTGTCTACAGATTTGATTCAAATAAATGAACATTTAACTGGTTTGGCTGAAGTAGATATTGATAGTGAAGGCGTACCAAGTTTTAAAATTCATGAAAACACAGCATGGGATTTCATAGCAGTCTCTGATAAATTAAAAGAATTAGTATCTGATTCTGATTTTTTAGTACTCGGTACTTTAGTATTTAGGAATAGCTCTGCAGTTACAATAAGAGAGCTTCTTCAAAATTATAAAGGGAAATGTGTAGTTGATGTTAATTTTAGGAAGCCATTCTACAATGAGGAAATTGTAAATGAAGTTCTCGGTTATGCTGATATTTTAAAATTGAATATCGAAGAACTCGATGTTATCAGTACTTGGAAAAACAATGAACTTGGAGAAGAAGATAGTTTGAAATGGCTAAGCGAAGAATTTGATATAGAAACTGTTTTACTATCAAGAGGTGAAAAAGGAGCATATATCTATAGTGACGGAGAACTACAGAAGAAAGGTCGTTATTACGTTAAAGTACGTGATACTGTTGGTTCAGGAGATGCATTTTTAGCAGGCGCTATTTCAAGTATTTTAAAAGGAAAAGATGCATATGAAACAGTTTGCTTTGCTAATGCAATCGGTGCTTTTGTAGCAAGTAGAAATGGAGCTACTCCTAATCTTGATTTTAATAAGATTGATATTTATCTGAAATATGGGAAGTAAAACTAGTTTAGTTTTACTGTTCAATACCCCATAATTTATTCATGTCTTCAAGTTCCACACCTTTGGTTTCTGTAACTAATTTGGATACAAATATTACCGACAATAAAGCAAAGAATGCGTAGATACCATAAGCGCCAGATAACCCAATTCCAGTAAGCATAATTGGGAAAGTCATTGTAATTGCGAAATTTGCAACCCATTGCGATAAGCCACTAATTGCAAGTCCAGAACCTCTAAGTTGATTTGGAAACATTTCACCAAGATAAACCCACATTACTGGTCCCCAAGATCCATTAAAGAATGCTACATAGGCGTTTGCAGCTATTAAGGCTACAATTCCCATAGTTCCAGAAAGTTGAAGGTCTCCATTTGCATCTAGTGTGGCCGTAAAAAATGATGCACTCATTATAACCAAGGTAATAGTCATTCCAATCGATCCACCCCAAAGCAAGGGCTTTCTTCCAAGTTTATCTATTAAGTACATAGCAATAAGGACTGCACCAATACTTACAGCTCCAGAAATAATATTAATTAATAAAGCATCACCTTCAGAAAAACCAACAGCCTGCCAAAGTACAGCACCATAATAGAAAACAACATTTATTCCGACTAATTGCTGGAACACAGCAAGTCCAATGCCTACCCAAACTATCGGTCTAATTTTCTTGGTTACTTTATCAAGTAGATCAGAGAAACGAGGTTTTTCATGTTTTCCAAGAGACTCATTGATTTCAACAAGTTTTAAAGCAGCTTCTTCTTTACCAAATAATTTTGTTAAAACAACTAATGCTTTTTCTTGATTATTTGACACTGCGAAGTATCTAGGACTTTCAGGTATAAAGAGCAATGCAATGAAGAATATTGATGCTGGGATAAGTTCAATCCAGAACATCCATCTCCATGCTTCGTAACCAAGCCATAATTCAGATTGTGCAGAACCAGCAAAATCTGCGATAAAATAATTACTTACAAAAGCCAGAAAAAGACCTGATATAATTGCAACCTGTTGAATAGATGATAACCTACCTCTTAAATGAGCAGGCGCAATTTCAGAGATATATGCTGGAGACATAACGCTTGCAGCTCCAACAGCAAGACCTCCAATTATTCTAAAAACGATAAAAAAGCCTGAAGTGTTAGCAATTCCAGAACCCCATGCAGAAATAATGAAGAAAACTGATGCTATAATTAGCAATGTTCGTCTCCCAAACCTATCTGCAAGAGTTCCTGCAAAAAAAGCACCAATAGCACAACCTAATAGCATGGAAGCTACATTAAAGCCAGTAGCAACACTGTCTGAATCAAATGCAGATTGTAGCCCATCTACAGTTCCATTTATAACTCCACTATCAAAACCGAATAGCAAACCTCCAAGAGTTGCAACCATTGTTATTAAAGTAATATACAGGCTATGGTGGTTTTCAGGGCTTGACATGAAATGTTAGATTAGTTGTAAATGAAATTGAACATAGTAAAGGTGATTCATATTTACTATTGATAAGAATTCTCAGGATTTATCAAAGCTTATAGACCGTTGAGTATTTCAACTAATCTATCCCAAGATTTATTACGAGCAACTTTATTGGGATGATCAGACTCTAATTCTGGGTTATCACCACTTCTCATGAATGCGTGTCCAGCACCATCATAAATTTCATATAGGTACTCGTTCTCAAATTTTCCCATGGCCAATTCCGACATTTCAATAGTTGAATTAACTCGATTATCATTACCACCATAAAAGCCATAAACTGGAACTTCAATTCTCGAATAATCACCTTCTTCACGTGGACCTGTACCGTAAAAAACTAATGCAGCTTCAATTCCATTTTCCACATTTGTTGCAAATCTAAATGATTGTGAACCACCCCAGCAAAATCCTGCAACTACTACATTTCCATTGCCAGCTTCAATACTCTTTGCATAAGAAAGCACTTGCTTTAGATCTTCGGTTACAAAATCTGGTTCTAGACCATAAATTGCCGATCGGGCTTCATCTGAAGTTGCGAAATCAGATGTCTTCTCAAATCCTTCTACAGTATTTGAAATGAGATCTGGAGCAACAGCAATATAGCCTTTTTCAGCAAGTTGATCAGCAAAGCTTCTAGCCCAGTCATTAAGACCTCTATTTTCATGAATAACCAGTACTACTGTGGCATTCTCAGAAACTTCAGGGTAAGCAACGAAAGTGTGGAGTGTACGACCATTGGATTCAATTTCAACCCATTCGTGATGTCGTGGCGAATTTTCTAACTGCTCAATAGCATAGTCTTGAGCAAATAATGTTGTTGAAAGGAAGAGTGAAAAAAGTAGTAGATAAAATGATTTCATAGTAAATATTGATTGATTCTTTAACTGGCTAAATTAACAGGAAAGTTGCCATCAATCAAAGAATCAATCATTGAAATCAATAATATCTTATCTAGAACGAATAAGTAGCACGAATAAAAGTACTATATGCAGTTGGAATTGCGTCAGTTCTACTTTCTCTTATTCGATATCTGATATCGAAATTTAAATTTTGAGAGAAAAAGTAGCGATAACGTAGTTCTACTTCATCAGAATTTGGACCAAAAACAGTAGCTGTAAGCCATTGGCTATCATTTTTTGCAAACTCAATCATAAATTCATGCTTTTCGGATACATTATTAACACCAATTGAGGCTACCATACTAGTTCCGTTTTCAAAAGTCGTATTTAAATTTTGACCTATTTCTCCACCAATTCTAATTGAACCACCATTAAGTAATTCTTCATTTGGGATATCTAAAGCGATTCTACTTGAAAATGCTAGATACGTAGAGTATCCATCTGGTTTTAGATAAGCACTAGGAGCAATAAATAATCCAAAACCTTTTTGAATAATGTTTAGATCATCACGGGTATTATTTTCAACACCAAAGTATCCGGTGAAGTTATTAGGGTTATTACCGAAATTTAGAGCTCCACGATATGGATACGTAGTTCTATTTCTTGGTTGGTATTCAGTAATTACTTCACCAAACCATTCCTCATTAATATTTTTCTTTAAGTAAACACCATCAGACCAATGAATAAAGTTTACATTACTTTGGAATCTCAAGTGGCTTCTTCTGGCATTGGTATGAACAGGAATACTTTCCTGAAAACGACCAATTTTCAAAGTCATAGATTCATTTTGGAATTGATAAAACAATTGATCAAATGAGATTGACCCATAATTCAGACCGCCTCCATCTGCAACAAGTGTTAGTTTTGCAGCCTCAAGATTACGGGAAAATGTAGTTGCAAGTCTTCCTGTAAAACTACTGTTAGCATTTATTTGATAAGAAGCTCCAATTCTAGTACGTATGGTAGTATTTTCACCACCTAAGCCAAGAGATTCAGTATCATTACCTAAGTGAGCAAATCTGACATTCCCATTAAAGGAAAGTGGACTTTCAGATTGAGCCATTACAAAATCAGTTGTAAAAAATAAAAAAATTAGTAGGACTATAATTCTCATGTTCATTGCTAAATTGTTTATTGATAAAAGTAAAAAATGGGGACAGCTTTTCAATTCTATCCCCATGCTTCCATTAATTATTAATTAGTTTTCAACAAAAGTTACTTTTCCAGTATCTAGGTCGTAGTAAGCTCCTACTACCATGATTTCACCTTTGTCTAATAATCCTTTTAATACTGGGCTTTCTTCTAACATTTCAGCGATGGTCATAGTAACATTTGTGTTTACCACATCATCAACAAATGCAGAGTTGCCAGAAGAACGATCAGCATCGTAGCCTTTAACAGCTTCAATAGCAGGATGTACTCTTTCAAGTAATACATCAGCATTTGAACTTAATTGAGCTTTGTCGATAGAAGCTTTTACAGCTCCACAAGCTTCGTGCCCCATAACTACGATTAATTTAGAACCGGCAACTGCAGCTCCATACTCGATACTACCTAGGATGTCTGGGTTTACTGTATTTCCAGCTACACGAGCTACAAATACATCACCAACACCTTTGTCAAATACTTGTTCTACTGGTACGCGGCTATCGATACAAGATAGGATAACTGCTTCAGGGTACTGGCCAGATGCAGTTGCACCAATTTGAGCTTTATAATCAAGATCAGTAAGATCGTTATTCATATAACGCATATTACCATCTTTCAACCCTTGTAGAATTGCTTCTGGAGTAAGACTTTTTTGTTTTTCAGCGGTAATTACATCACCTACTTTTTGAGCATGTATTAATGAACTATCTGAATTCAAAAAAGATCCTGACAATAAAATTAGCATTGCCATACTGAAAATTGAAGTTAGTTTATTTAGAGTTTTCATTTGTTCGTCTATTTATTTTTAAGGTTATTTTTATGAGAGAGATTCTTATGAAGATTCGTTTGTATCTGGTAAATCTTTAAAGGCGCTTCGTAATAAACCATAGCCAAGCACACCACTTAATAAAGATCCAATGATGATTCCCATTTTGGCATATTCCAGATATTCAACCGAAGTAAATGAAAGGCCAGCTATAAATAGAGACATGGTGAATCCTACACCGCTAAGACAAGCCAATCCATAGACAATCTTTTGAGTACTTTTTTCTTCAGGGAAGGTGCTAAGCCCAAGCCATTTCATAATATTTACAGCTAAAAATATTCCAGCTTGTTTTCCTATAAAAAGTCCGGCAATAATTCCCCAAGTAAGAGGTGACGCTAAAGCTTCAGTAACTAGAGACGGATTAAGTGAAACCCCTGCATTAGCAAATGCAAAAATCGGAATTATTCCAAACGCTACCCATGGGTGTAAAGCATGTTCCATTCGGTAAAGGGGAGACTCAGACTCAACTACTACATCCTGTACATGATTCAGAGCAATTTCTCTGGATTCTTTTTCTTCTTTTAAAACTGATTTCTTGAATAATTCTGACGCCTTCTCAATTTTGTCAGAAACTTCTTTAAGTGTAGAAGTTTTTCTAGCAGGGATAGTTAGCCCAAGGAGAACTCCCGCAATTGTAGCGTGCATACCAGATTTTAAGAAGGCTACCCAAAGAACAATTCCTACAAGTACATAAAGTCCTACCTTATTAATCTTTAGTAAGTTCATAGCTACTAGAATGGCCATACATATTCCAGCAATTATTAATGCGGTTGTATTAATACTTGCTGTATAGAAAAGAGCAATTACTATAACTGCTATTAAATCATCAACAACTGCTACAGCTGTTAGAAAAACCTTCGCCCATACTGGAACTTTTGAACCTAAGAGAGTTAATATACCTATAGCAAAGGCAATATCTGTTGCTATTGCTATAGCCCAACCATCTGAAAACTCTGTGCCTTGAGTAAATGAAAAGAAAATAAGACCTGGTATTAAAGCTCCACCGAAAGCAGCAACTATAGGCATTAATGCAGCTCTAAAATCTGAAAGTTCTCCAAATTTAACTTCTCTTTTGATTTCTAATCCAATTAGAAGAAAGAAGATTGCCATTAAACCGTCATTAATCCATAGGATCAACGGTTTATTAATGGTTAATGATGAAACTCCTACAGTTAAGTAGGTTTGAAAAAGATCAAAATAAGTTTGCGAAAAAGGTGAATTTGCAATTATTAAAGCCAGCAATGAAGTAATCATCAGCACAATACCTGACGAAGATTCCGTTTTGAAGAATTCTTGCAGTGGCGTAATCGGGTTTAGTTTATCTAACATTTTTTCCGAAAAATTTAATGGAATATTTTTGTTTTAGAGCCTGTTTTTGACGTTCATTTAATGAATTCAGGCTTTTACTATGAATCTGGATTTAGCTTTCTCCTGGAAGTTTTTTTTAGAGAAGGCAAACAATGATTAGAGAGTCAAATCTCTGGCTTATAAGCTTTGTTGAAGGATATCTTTACAAAAATAGCTTAACAACGTTCCTAAGTAGCATGATAAAACAGCACAAAGAAATGTATGGCACTTACCTCTCAATAAAAGAGAAGTGCTTTTCGAACAGTGATTATTTAAAAAATTTGAATAAGGCATAGCCAGAGGCTGTTAATTATAACAATTGCAGTTTAGCTAAATGGAGGTTGCCCTTTTGAGAAGTAAATTACTCATCGGGATCCCTATTTAAATAGATTCTAAATAAGATAATATAATTATATTCAATTTAGTTCCCGGAAAAGTAAATTTTTTTAAATAATGAATAAAACCTTATTAGAATTATCATTAATGAGGTTTAATAGGGTAAAAAATCTCATCATTACACGTATATTAGAAGCCATTTACGAAAAATATTTTTATGCAGATTCAAATACATAGGCTTAATGATGCGGTTCACCTAAAAGCAATTAATGAAGAAGGTCATGAAGTTAATCTTGATGGATCTGAGAAAATAGGGGGAGAGAATTTAGGTTATCGTCCAATGCAAATGCTCTTAGTGGCTTTAGGTTCTTGTGCGTCAATGGATGTTCTATCAATATTAGAAAAGCAACGACAGACTATTGAAAAGTATTCTGTTTATGTTGATGGAGAACGCGAGCCTAATAAAACTCCCTCATTGTTCTCAAATATTCATGTTCGTTTTGAATTTATTGGTCCTTTAGAGGAGAAAAAAATTAAACGAGCTATCGAGCTTTCAATGGGAACATATTGTTCAGTAACAAAAACGCTCGAAAAAACTGCGACTATCACTTCCTCATATATCTTAAATAATCATGAAGAACAAAGAGTTTGAAACCAAAGCAATTAGGCACCAAGTAGAAAGAACTCAGCAAAACGAACACTCTGTACCTATTTTTGCAACATCTAGTTACTTATTTGAAAGTTCTGAACATGCTCGTGCTTTGTTTGCAAAAGAAGCTGAAGGGAATATTTACTCTAGATACTCCAATCCAAATAATGATGAATTTGTTGACAAACTGTGTTTGTTAGAAGGAGCAGAGGCCGGAATATCTACTGCATCGGGTATGGCCGCAATGTTTGTTAGTATCGCTTCTTTCCTTAATCAAGGTGATCATATAGTTGCTTGTAAATCTGTTTTTGGTTCTACTCATCAAATTTTGACTCAACTTCTACCACGGTGGGGTATTACTCATACTTATGTTGATGTAAATGATTTGGAAGGCTGGGAGAAAGCTATTAAGCCAAATACAAAGATGTTTTTCTTCGAAACCCCATCTAATCCGGCATTGGATTTATTGGATATTGAAAAAATTTCTGGAATAGCTAAAGCACATAATATTTTAGTAAATGTAGATAACTGTTTTGCGACTCCTTATTTACAAAACCCGATAAAATGGGGTGCGGATATAGTCACACATTCTGCGACCAAATTTATTGATGGTCAAGGTAGGGTTCTTGGTGGTGCGATATTAGGTAGAAAGGAATTAATAGACAAAGTAATATTTATGGGGAGGCATACCGGTCCTGCAATGTCACCATTTAATGGATGGATACTTTCAAAAAGTTTAGAAACCTTAGCAGTTAGAATGGATAGACATTGTTCAAATGCATTAGAATTAGCAAAGTTTTTGAGTAGCCATAATGATGTTAAAACTGTTAAATATCCATTTCTTGAATCTCATCTTCAATATTCATTAGCCAAAAAACAAATGGAGCAGGGTGGAGGCATCGTTAGCTTTGAACTTAAGGGAGGGTTATCAAAAGGGCGAAAATTTCTAGACTCATTAGAAATGTTGTCACTTACTGCAAATTTAGGAGATACTCGAAGTATCGCTACACATCCAGCTTCAACAACTCATTCAAAGTTATCTGAAGAGGAACGCAAAACTGTTGGGATTACACCGGGTTTAGTTCGAATTTCTACAGGTTTAGAAAATATAAAAGATATTTTAGAGGATGTAGATAAAGCTTTAATCAGTTAGGGAGTATTAATCTACTTGATTAACATCTACTCTAGTTGGGGTATCATATCCAGATACTATGCCTTGAGCAGCCCGAGCAATAGCTTTTATAGTGTTTGTTAAGTGAGATATATTTATTGTTTCAAACTCATCACTTACTTGATGGTAATCTTTATCAACATCAATTGGGGTTGTACTAATGGTATGAGCAGGGACTCCAAGTCTAGCTAATGTGGCATTGTCTGATCGGTAGAAAAGGTTTTGCTGTGGATATGGATCGGCATAGAATTCATACTCTGTACCTTCTGTACTTTTAGAAAGTAATTCTCCAAAGTTAGATCGTTCATATCCTGTTATCCAAGCTGTATTTGGTCCTGAAACAGCAGGTTTACCAATCATTTCAATGTTAAACATTGCTATAATTTCGTCTGGATTAAATTGCTTAGAAAGATATTGAGAGCCATAACCGCCAGCTTCTTCGGCCGTAAATGTCGCAAATACTAAAGTTCGCTCTGGTTTACTTTTACTTTTAAAATACTTTGCCAATTCAATTACAGCTGTAACCCCTGATGCATTATCATTAGCTCCATTTGCTATTGAATCTCCTTCAACCACATTTCTAATCCCAATGTGATCATGATGGGCTGAAAATAGAACAAATTCATTTGTTCTATTTCCTGGTAATATTCCAAGTACATTAGATAATTCTTTTTCTTCAACTTTAGGTTCAATAGCTATTGAAAATGAATTTGATCTATTTGCTAAAATAAAGACAATATTACTGCTTTTATCTGTATCCATTGTTCTAGTTGGTCTTGAATAAAATCTATGATATCTACCAAAAATGTCTGTATGACTAGGATCTACAAATACTAATAAATCGGTCTCAGAATTTGAAAGTTCTTGAAATCTTGACCGATAATTATCATCCTTATTTATTTCTCGAACTTCAATAGTTGAATTATTCCAATCAATTGCGATGCCATTTAATAAAGCAAAGAATTGATCACTTTCTACTGATTTTCTATCGAATACCAATGAATGATTAGATATACTAACTTCATTAAGCTTAAAATTTTGTTTATAGCCTTCAAGATTAGAGAAATTATCCAACCCGATCTCTTGAAATTTTGAAGCAATATAGTCTGCTGCACGATCTACATCTTCAGTAAAGGCTTGACGACCTCTCATTTCATCGGAACTTAACACTTTCAAAGTTGATGAGACTGAATCATCATTTGTTGAATAAGTTTGAGTACATTGAATAGTTAGCAACAATAAAACCATATATAAAACTGGTTTTAGTTGATAATTTCGTCCGAAAAATTGTTTTTTAAACATCGTATCAAATTTAATTTCTTACAATGATTATAAATAACAGGGCGATTAATAGAAGTAAAAGATTGAAAGATGTTTAAGGATCTCTAAACCATTTTTTTAATATAGTTTTAATCGATTCGACTGTAATTGGTTTTGAAACAAAGTCATCCATACCTGCTTCTAAACATCTTTCGCGATCCCCAGGAAGAGCATTAGCTGTCATTGCAATTATTTTAGGAGCTTTTGGTAATGACTTCTCGATAAGTTTTATTTTTCTAGTTGCTTCAAGACCATCTAAAACGGGCATTTCCATATCCATAAAAACCAGATCATACTTCTTTTCTTGAACCATATCTATCGCATGTTGTCCATCTTGAGCAATATCAGCGGAAAGCCCCAAACGCTCTAGAATTCTAGAAGCAACCTTTTGATTAATGAGATTATCCTCTGCAATTAGAATCGAAATATTTACTCCAAGTAGAGATTTAAAATTATTGTCAGTTATTTTTTTAGTTTTATCTTCTTCATCTAAGCTATAAATCCTTTCAAGGTTATTTAGCAATTGAGTTTGTTTTATTGGTTTCGTTAGATAAAAATTGAACATTTTTCGTTGAGATTCATCTTCTAGCTCATGAACAGAGCTAAGTATAACTAGAGGGAGAATTTTTTTCCTAAAGTATTTCCGTATCTCAGTCGCAACTTGGATCCCATCAAAGTCTGGCATCTGCATATCAAGTATTCCAAAATCATATTTATTTAACGATTCAACTTTGGTAAGTACATCTTTAGGATTATTGAAAGTATCAACTGAAATCCCAGCTTTTTCTAGTTGAGTCTTGAGAATATTTAAGTTTGTGAGGTTGTCATCTAGTATGAATATTTTTTTCCCTTTTAAGATTGGGGATGGTATTGCATTTCTTTTCCTCGAACTCTTACCAAATGTAATAGTAAAGCTAAAAGTACTTCCTTTATTTATGATACTTTGAGCTGAGATAACACCGCCCATTGCTTCAACAAGTTTTTTACTTATAACTAATCCCAAACCTGTTCCACCATATTTCCGTGTTGAACTAGCATCAACTTGTGTGAAACTTTGAAATAACCTATTCATTCTATTATCTGGAATACCTATCCCAGTATCTTTTATATCAAATCTTATTTGAGATGTGTCTTCATGTTCAAGTGATACTTTTACTAATACATATCCATCTGTTGTAAACTTAATTGCATTAGCAACAAGGTTAAGAAGTACTTGTTGTAACCGGGTTGAATCTCCAATAATAAATTCTGGAACCCCATCTTCTAGTTGATAGATTAGTTCTAAGTCTTCCTTTACATTAACCGATGATGTGAGATCAAAAACCATTTCGATTAACTCTTTAAGGTTGAACTCACTTTCTTCGAGTTCAAGTTTGCCTGATTCTATTTTCGAGTAGTCAAGGATATTATTGATTATACTAAGAAGGCTTTCTCCACTTCTTTTAATTGTTTGAGAATACTCTTTTTGCTTTTGATTTAGGTTACTATCAGTAAGAAGACCTGATAGACCTATTACAGCATTTAGTGGAGTCCGGATTTCATGGCTCATAGTAGAAAGGAACTGAGATTTTGCAATTGAAGATTCTTCAGCCTGTATCTTGGCAATCTTTAAAAATTCAGCAAAGCGGTATGAAAGAATTAAAGATTGGAAAAAGAAAAAGCTCAGGTACCCTATGAAGCTTAAGAGCAGTAACTCTTCAACAAGCCCAAAGTATTCCATAATTTGATATAAGAATACAATAAATACAATTCCTGTACTAAGAAGTGCAAATTGAGCACCTACACTGTTGTTGATAGCAGCTTTAATGTAAACCCAGAAAGCATAAACTATATACAATATAATAACAGCAAAATAAGGTGTAATAAGGTGTGTGAAAATGATTGGAGGTAGAAATAAAGAAACACCAACGAATATTAAAGAAATACCACTAAGAAAATATACAAGGGGTTTAGAAGTTTCTTTTGGATAAAGATTGAGTGTATAAATTCCAAACAAATAACCAGACAAAAATAGAGTTATGTATTCAAGCTTTAAGGTTACAATCCAAGGAATATCCTGAATTAAAAAGTGGAGAGGATATGATCCAAAGCCAATAATTCGGTAGCTATATACAAGACAGAAAATCGAAAAATAAAGTATTGTTGTCTCATGTCTGCCAAATAGATAAAGTCCAAAAAAGAATAATCCTCCCATCAATAAAGCGCCGGTTAAAACGAATGCATATCCATATTCTAAATACCTAGCTTCAAATAAACTCTCAGCATTTCCGATTTTAATTGCTTGATAAGCACCACCTTTTTTGTGATGAAAATTTGCAATATGAAGTACAAAATTCAGAGTATCCGAAGAGAATTCACCCAATGCAATAGTTTTCGGAAGCCAATTAGGAGTGTAATATTCTTTTGAAGTAGCAGGTGTTCCATTTCTAGCAATCTCTTCTCCATTTATAAAAAGAATATAAGAGGAATAGAAATCAGGAAGGTCTAGAGCTAAAGGAGGTCTATCTTTTGGTAGATACAAGGTTGACGTGTAGGTTGCAGCACCATATGAATCCAGCCCTGGAATTTCACTCCATAAAGTTGTAAATAAAATATTCTGAGTTTTTTTACTTAGATCAGTGTCAGATGGTAGAATGAGTTGATCCCAAAAGAAATTCCATTCACCAGATAACTCAAAGGGCTGAGTTTCAAAATCATAAGAAGAAAGATCAAAAACACCATTTTTATTATTTGACTGAGCTAAGGTTATTGACGAGAATAACATCAGATATATAAGTGAACATACCTTAATTATACATGGTCCTATAGCTTGTTTATTTATGGAATCTGTGATCATATTCAATAATATAATAAGTCGAGATCAATTTATGATGGGAACCATTTTAATAATACAGATTCGGTAGTACTTAATGTTATTGGTTTTGAAATAAAATCAACCATTCCAGCATCAAAACAACGGGCTTTATCTTCTGTTGTGGCATTTGCTGTCATTGCAACAATTTTCGGTGAATGTGCTTTCTCACCTAACTCTTTAATTTTAATTGTCGCTTCAATACCATCCATTTCAGGCATTTCCATATCCATAAAAACTAGATCATAATTTTTTTCCTGAACTTTTTCTACAGCTTCAAAGCCATTATTAGCTATATCAGCAGTATATCCAAGCCGTTCTAGTACTTTAAGTACAACTTTTTGGTTAATTAGGTTATCTTCAACAGCAAGGATTGAGATATTCTTAAGACTTTCACGCGATTCTGCAGGTTTAAGTTTTTCCTCAAGTTCGTCCCTTTCGGTTTTAGAGACTGCAACCGATTCAATGGTAAAATAGAATGTCGTACCAGAGTCTTTTTTACTTTGAACCCAAATCCTGCCGCCTAATCCTTCAATTAATCTTTTACTTATTGCTAATCCTAATCCTGTTCCACCATATCGACGGTTTTTGTCGGCTTCGATTTGTGAAAAACGGTTGAAAAGTAAACTCATCTTATCTTCAGGAATGCCAATTCCAGTGTCTTTAACAATAAATAAAATTTGACCTTTTTCAGATATCGATTCTGTTGTAGTAACCTGAACAGATATTTCACCTTTGTCTGTAAATTTTATTGCATTACCTATTAGGTTGATTAAAATCTGGCGTAATCGAGTGTTATCTGTTTTAATATATTCTGGTAGTGAGTCATCAAATCTAAAACTTAACTTAACCTTCTTTGGATCTATAAGCGATCCGAGCATTCTTATGATATCAGCTATTAAGTATGGAACGTGAGTAGGTTTATATTCCATTTCAACTTCAGAAGACTCTATTTTAGTAAAGTCTAAAATATTATTGATAATACTAAGTAAATTTTCTCCACTTTTCTTGATAGTATTAGCAAACTGCATCTTCTCTTTTTCAGATTTGCTATCTAATAATAATTCAGATAAACCAATAACAGCATTAAGAGGTGTACGAAGTTCATGCCCCATGGTTGATAAAAAGTGTGTTTTTGCAATAGATGCAGATTCAGCACGTTCTTTTGCCTCATTTAGTGTAAAAGAGAATCTATTCGATAAGGTAAGTGATTGCAAAAAGAAAAAAGAAATATAACCTATAAATTTGATAGAAAGGTTTTCATCAACTATTACAAAGTATTCTAATAGGTCGTATATAAATATGATGAATACAACTAAAATACTTGCTAATGCAAATACAGCTCCTACCTGTTTATTTCTGAATGCCTTTATTAATATATAGGTTGAATAAGAAACGTATATAGTAAGCAGAGCGAAGAAAAAGTTGATTAGAGATGTGAAGTAATATGCCGGAAGTAGTAATGCAACAACTCCAAAAATCAAAAATATATAGTTAAAACTATCCATTATATATTTTGAAGCTTCTTGTGGATACAGGTTTTTTATAAACAAGCCAAACAAAGCCGCAGATAGATATAATGATATATATTCAAGCTTTATAGTAAGTATCCATGGTAAATTTGGTAATATGAAATGAAGTGGATATAACTCAGTGCCAATAATCCGATAACTATAGACCAGACAAAAAAGAGCAAAAAAGAGAATGGTTTTTTCTTGCTTACCAAACGAGTATAGACCGAAGAAGAAAAGAGCACCCATTATGAGGCTTCCAGTAAGAATAAAAGTATAACCTAGTTCTATTTCCCGATTTCTCTGTAATAACTCTTCTCTACCTATAACAATTGGAAGTCGAACGCCACCTTTGGAATGGTCAAAATTAGATACCTGAAGGATGACATCAATATTATTCGACTCAAATCGATCTAATGGTACAGTAATCGGTAACCAATTTGGAGTATAACTCTCTTTACTCGTTCCTACCACTCCATTTTCAGCAACAATTTGATTCCCAAAGTATAACCTATATGAAGAATATGAATCAGGGATTGTTAGGGCCAGTTTTGGGTAATCTTTTGGAAGAAGGACTTTGATTTTATAGGTTGCATACCCAAATGAACCTAAATCTTCGTATTCATTCCAAAAGTGAGGGAAAGAAACTGTTGCAGGTATATTTTGAACAGGATCGCCAGGTTCTATTAATTCATTCCAAAAAAAATGCCATTCACCATTTAATGGAAGTCTAGGCTCTTCATAAAAATTGTGGGTAGTAAGATCAAGAACACCACGTTGAATAATTGGCTGAGCTGTAGTAACCGATGCATTTACTAGCATCAATACACTAAATAATATTAACCCAATACACCTAACGTTATGCTTCAAAATAGTGATCTATCGACCATTTGTTAAAAGCTTAATGTATATAAAAAAGCATAAAAAAAGCCATGAAATCGCATGGCTTTATTTTATCGATTAATTAAGCTGTCGTTGGAGACCATTCAAAACTAGGATCTCCAAATTTCTTTAAAGTTTTATAGTGAGAGGCTACTGCCTCACTAAAAGTCTCATGACAATTATATGGTATCCCATACTCTTTAGCAGTTTCTTCTACAATTGGACTCAGTGCAGGATAATGTATACTACAAGTTTTTGGAAATAGATGATGTTCAATCTGGTAATTTAATCCACCGATATACCAAGAAAGAATTTTATTCTTTCGAGCAAAATTATTTGTAGTCAGCATTTCATGAATAACCCAATGATTTTCAATCATATTGTCTTCATTCGGTATTGGGTGTGTTGTAGATTCAACTACATGAGCAAGTTGGAATATTATTCCAAGAATTAAACCAGCTACTAAATGTAAGCTTGTAAAACCAATAAGAAGTTGCCACCAAGTTATTTCCAAAAGAATCATCGGTAGTACTAACATAACTAAATAATATGTCGTTTTAGTTACAATCAATTTCACCCATTCTTTAGTAGGATGATTCTTATTTTCATAGGGTCCTAATGGAGATTTAAAGAAGTACCAGTAATCTTTAATAAATACCCAGAAAAAGGTGGCAAAACTATATGCAGGAAATGCTAGAACATGTTGAAAACGGTGTACAGGTTTATGTTCTGAATGAGGAGAGAGTCGAATAAACTCGGCTACTTCAAGATCTTCATCATGCCCATGAATATTAGTGTACGTGTGATGGATAATATTATGAGTGATTTTCCAAATGTATCCATTAGCACCAACAAGATCGAAAAATATACCTAAAAAATTATTCACTGCGCTATTAGATGAGTATGCTCCATGTAGGGCATCATGAGTTATTGAAAAACCAATGCCCGCCATGCCTATACCCATAACAATGCAAAGAAGCCACATAGTCGTAAGAGAAAACATTCCACTCATGATCAGTGCATAAGCTCCCCAGTAAACAGAAAGAATTACAATAGTTTTAATTATCATTGCAGCATTAGCATTTCTTGATAAGTTATTATCTTTAAAATACTTATCAACCCGATTTTTTACGGTTTTGCTGAACTCTTTATCAATTTTATTATTAAACGTTACAAGAGATGGCATAGAAACTCAGATATAATTTTGAATAGATTAAAAAATACAAATTTTATAGCGATTATGCACCTTAAACCTATTCTATATCATATCCATTCGTTTTTAAACGCTCTATCAAATTATCTCCAAATGCAGTTGCCGGGGTGAGGAATCCAAACATTTTTGGGGCATTATCAACTGAATTTAATTGCTTCACAAGAGTATATGC
This sequence comes from Balneolaceae bacterium, assembly GCA_965212165.1. Classification (GTDB taxonomy): domain Bacteria; phylum Bacteroidota; class Rhodothermia; order Balneolales; family Balneolaceae; genus RHLJ01. Next base: position 1,762,110 of record OZ243096.1, read on the forward strand.
TGATTCACATAGAAAGAAAATTGTGGCTTTATTACTGGGGTCTCCAGAAAATGAGCAAGTTATTTTTTCTTTTTTTCCAGATTTAGACTTAGCAAAAGCTTGAACTTTAAAATATCCATTCTCAATTGAATCTTCACTTGGGCCTTCACCAGGAGCAGGTGTAAATTTTAATAATAGTTTTCGAAACCAAGAAAAAGGACCTAATAATTGTATCAACAGCAGAATGAATAATGTTGAAAGGAATGGAATCGGATTGTACCATCTACCTAATGAGGCATGTTCAGAATATGCTATCTTTTTAAAATATGGAGTTTTCAATTTTAGCATTATATCGGAAGTTCGATAGACAACTTTTGAATTAATACTACTCATTATGAAAGGGGCTGACCAACGATTAATTGTAGTATCAAATCCAAAAAAATTACGGTCGGACGCTTCACCTAATTCCTGATCGGCTGAATCCATTGCAAGCCTTGGATTTCCCATCATTTTATATTCACCTGTTTCAAATTTATTCATCATAGTAGCTATAGTTCCACCATTTAAACCACCTTTTAAAGCATAATATGCTTTAATATAAACCTCGTCATCAGGTGTAAATCGTTTGCTAAGCAATAGCACACACAGCTCTGCGGGGACACTATCAAAGCCTGAAAATGGGACTAAAATACTTTTATTTTTTTGTGCAAGTTCATCATATTTATCAGCCATTTTTTTAATGAATCCTACTTCACCAGTAATATCTAAATAATGAGTTCCATGCTCTACACAACTTGCAATTACTTGTTCTCCATACAAAGAATAAGGACCAACTGTAGTTAGTATGATTTTTGTGTTTGTAGAAACCTGATCCGTCTCATTTTTTTTTAGGGTATTAACTTGTAAGCATTTTTCAATTGGTATATCTAGTTCCTTTGCTAGTATTTTAAGCTTATTAATATTTCGACCAGCTATAGCCCACTTTAGATCAGGTGAAGAATGATCTTTCAAATATTTAGCTGCACGTCTACCAGTAAATCCAGTTGCGCCAAGCAGTATAATATCAAACTCTCTTTCATCGGATTTCATCAGGTAAATTTTTAGTTTTCGTATTTCTTGAATATCTCATTTGTAGTAATTCTACAGCTTGTACAAATCCCATTAGTAGATAAATGTGTGACTTAGGTACTTCATTATGTAACCCTTCCATAAAAATGATTATCCCAATACTAATACATTTAGGATCGCTAAAGTAGTTAGTGTATCAAGCATAAATTAAATCAATTTTATGTTAAGATTTGATCAATCACTTTCATATTTGAAATTGAATCTTCTATGGAGATAGGTACTGGGATGTTATCCAGAATTGCTTTTGAGAAGGCATCCCCCTGTAAAATATATTGGTCACATTTATCGAAAATTATAGTTTCGACATCATCACCTTTATGAATCCACATTTTGCGAAGGGTTTCATTTCCAGCATTAAAAGGTACGTTTAACTCAATATAACCTTTAGTTCCATATATGATGGCTCTTTGTCGATGATCAAGTTGAGTGGAGCACATAAAAGTAGCTATACCATTCTCAAATTCTAAGATGCTAGATACAAGCCGATCGACCTTAAATTTCGGATCAAGATCTACAAATGATTGAACATTTAAAGGCTCTCTTTCATATAAGAAGCGAGATAGATTAATACAATAACATCCAATATCTAAAACGCCACCACCACCGAATTCAGCATTATTTCGAACATTATTCGGGTCAACATTATGGTATGTAAATACAGAATCGATTGAATGAATTTCACCAATTTCCCCTTTCTTTATTATCTCTTTCACTTTATCCCATTGTGGGTGGAAGCGATACATAAAAGCTTCCATTACTTTTAAATTTGGGTGTTTTAATTTCGCATCAAGTAAAAGTTCGGCTTCTGATGAAGTTATCGAAATTGGTTTTTCACAGAGAACGTGTTTACCAGCTTCCATAGCTTTTATGGTCCACGGTATATGTAAATGATTAGGTAAAGGATTATAAATAGCTGTTATGTTTGGGTCAGCAAGTAGTTCTTCATATGAGCCATAATAAACTGGAATATCTAAATCATTAGCAGCTTTTTTAGCTTTTTCTAAGCCACGTGAGGAAATTGCATGTATTTCACAGTATTCACTTTTTTGCATTGATGGGATTACATTGTTTGTACCAATCTTAGCAGTACTTAATACACCCCATTTTATTTTATCCATATTCATATTGTTATTGCTTTATGTAACGTTAAAATACACTTGATTAATTTGAATCCTAAGTTGAAACTTATTGTTATAAATAATGTATTGGGCTGTTCATATAAATCCGTATTTATTTTAATTTCAAGGTCAATTCTAAATGAATTAGTTGTAAATGTATTTTAAGAGAATATTAATTGTTGGTTTTGTTTTGATGCTTTTATTCCAAGAAGCAAAATCTCAAGCTTTAAGTACTGAGTCTTTTAAGCTTGAGACGCGGAAAAACCGGTCTGCGAAAATGGATTTCGAATTGTACAACAACCTAGTTGTCATTCCTGTGATTGTAAATCAATCAAAAGACACATTAAAATTAGTGCTAGATACTGGAGTTGCTAATACTCTAATTACAGGCCTTCCTAATGGAGAAGAGATTAGTCTTAATTATGTGAATACGATCAAGATTGCTGGATTAGGTGAAGGTGCGTCTATTGAAGCTTTCTATTCAGCTGGTAATGAAGTTATAATTGATCAAACTACAGGGCAAAACCAAGTAATACTTGTTTTAAAAGAAGATGTATTTAACCTATCTGCATTATTGGGAACATATGTTCACGGATTAATAGGGCATAGTTTATTTAAAGATTTTGTTGTTGAAATTGATTATCGAAAAAGATGGCTTAAATTTCATGACCCTAATAAATTCGCTAAGAATTATGAATCTAAAAAGAGAAGTAATAAATGGTCAAGTATTCCACTAACTTTCAAAAACGATAAGCCATATATCGATGTCGATATTATTCAAAAAGATGGCTCATCATTGCGTGTAAATCTCTTAATTGATTCTGGTTCCAGTAGCGCACTTTCACTTTATCACTCTGCTAACGATAAAATTACAATTCCAGAACATACGATAAGAAGTTTTTTGGGGAACGGATTGAGTGGTGAAATTGAAGGGTATCTTGGAAGAATTGAGCAACTAAAAATTGGCGACTATGTTCTGAATAATCCGATTTCTGCATATCCAGATGAGGAAGATATACAACGAGCTATTTTAGTTAGTTCAAGAGATGGAAGTATTGGTGCTGATGCACTAAAAAGGTTTAAAGTTATGTTCAATTACCAGGATAGTACAATGCTAATACAGCCTTCAAAATTTTATAAAGATAAGTTTTCTTACAATATGAGTGGAATCGAAATTGCAACGCCATTTCCAAATATCCCATTGTATGAAATATCTCACATCCGTGAAGGCTCAATAGCTGATAGAGAGGGATTAAAACCAGGTGATTATATAACAGAAATAAATGGAAAGGGATCTTCTAATTATACTTTAAATGAGGCTGTTAATTTATTTCAGAAAAATCCTGGTGATTACCTTCGTCTTAAAGTAGTTAGAAATGACAGTACTTTTCGTAGAGAGTTATTATTAATTGATGAGATTGATTAACGGGTAGTTAATCAATCTATATCAGTGTTAAAAAAGTGTTAGTCTTGAATATTCTATTCCTTAAGATTCCAAAAGTCTACCTTGTTGAGAGCAACATATGGAACAGCTACAATACTACGATTTGGGTCGATCGCAATGTCAGCTGGGCGCCCAGGAAGTTTAATAAATAACTCATCTATGCCATCTACCATTAAGTGTAGACTCGAGTCGAATTGAGTTGATGTTATCAATCCACCATCAAAAAATTCGATTCCATCATAATTATTACTTCCTGCAGCAGTACCATAAATTGAAAGTAAATCAGTGGAAATATTATACTGATAAATATTAGGTCCACCATTCCAAGGAGCAAGCACTAGTTCACCTGATGGAAGGCGAGCAATCCCATTCGGCATAATTGGTAGATTGTCTATAACAAGCTCAACTTCAAAATTCTTAATTCTGAACAAAGAGCGAGCTCCTGTATCTGTTACATAAAGATGCCCATCTGTCCCTTGTACAATATCATTAATAAAGCCGTTTTCGAAGTCACCAAAATCAACAAAGCCTAAATGATCACCAGATTTTTTATTGAAGTAATGAACACCAGAGTGATCAGCCACCCACAAGGTATCTCCTGTAATGTACATTCCTCTTCCTGCATCAAATGGAAACTCATCAGTACCAACCATAAACTTCAATTCTTGAATCTCACCTGAAGAAGATACTTTTGAAACATATCCATTTGCATCTCCTGAAGTAGATCCTACAAAGCACGATACAAAATACACATCCAATTCTTCATCATATCGTACAGCTTCTGGTCCATCAAATCCATCAACTGAGAAAGCAACAGAATTAAAATCTTGACCCTTTTTCCATGTTTTAGATTTAGGTTCCTCTTTAGCTGTACAAGATAGCAGAAGAATTATTATGACTAATAGGGCGCTTAACGATTGTGACATAGTGATAGTTTTTAGATTACTTAGTTAGTATAAATTTCATTGATTAGACCAGCAAGTCTCACACCTGCTTGAAGTAATCTCATTTCTACAGTATCAAAATTAAGGAAAGAATATTCATAGCTAAGTCGACCGTTCTCAGGATATTCATAAACTTGATCGAGTAAATCTTGGGATTCATAAGCCCAATCTAATACTGTAGTAGATTGCCATTCTTTAATAAGTTCATTTGTAAGTGGGTCGTCTATAAAATCAGCCAATTCTGTAAAACTGAGTTGTTTTCCATCAATCATTTCAGAATCCCATACACGGTGAAGATTTGAGTTGTCTCCAAACCATTGAACACGAGCGTCGTTTCCACCACGGTCAGTTCCATTACCAACATGTAATGGTTGGTGTAAATCACCTACTAAATGAACAAGTACTTTTAAATTTATTGCTTCTTGCTCTTCGTCCAGATCACCAGATTTTAACTCAGTTACCATTTTATCTATTGCCCAGATGATATCGCCTTCATCGGGAGTTCCAGCTTCTTCGTAAGTTTGTCCTTGTGGAATGGTAGAGTAATGCCAAGGACTCATATATCTAAAATTTCTATCGGATCTAACTTCATCCATCCAAGTACTCACTTCGGCTAGGGAATTTCCATCAAGCACTCTTTCAACTTCTTGAAGTGCATTGTCTGATAAGAGTTGAGTAGCAATATGACCAGTTGTACGGTGGCCAATTTGTCCCCAGCGTCTAGCTTCTTCGGAAGTATTATTTAAGGGGATAAAGAGAATAGAGAGTATGAGTATAATTTTCATAATAGTGATGTTTTAATTTCATTAATGCTAGCCAATACTTTAAAAAAATCATAATACGATTTTGTAAAGTTTTGCGTATTAGTTGAGCTCAGTTAAAATATCTGATATATCTAATGGTTTTGTAAACATTTCAATGGAGCCATTTTTGAATGGCCACTGATTTTTGGGGCGATCCCAGTACAATTCTACTCCATTATTATCGGGATCATCCAAATAAATTGCTTCCGAAACGCCATGATCCGAAGCTCCAGTCAAAGGGTACTTGGCGTCAAGTAATCTTATTAAAATCTGAGCTAGATCTTTTCTATTTGGATATAATATAGCAGTATGAAATAGTCCTGGACTACTTTTTGGTGCAGGTGGTTTACCAAGGCTATTCCAAGTATTTAATCCGATGTGATGGTGATACCCACCAGCAGAGATAAAAGCAGCTTGTTCACCATATTTAGTTACTAATTCAAAGCCCAACAATCCGCAATAGAAATCCAAAGAATGTTGAAGATTAGATACTTTTAGATGTACATGTCCGATACGGGTTTGTTCTGGTATTTTATAGTTAGAATCCATGCTAAAAAAATAAATGATTGAATCATATTAAAATCACTTATGAGTCAAAACCTCATAAGTCGATTTTACAAAACCATTTTCATAATTTTGGGAAGAAATGAGTTTTAGTTTTAACTCTTTGTTAAGTGGTCCAAATAATGAAATACCTTCGCCCAAAAGAATAGGAATTTTGGTTATTATGAGTTGGCTTATAAGACCATATCTCAAAAATTCTTGGATTGTTTTACCACCATCAATATAAAAATGTTGGAAGCCTTCATCTCTTAGTTTAAAGATAATATCAGATGGTTCACCTGAAATAAAATGAACTTTATTTTTAAGATGCTTAGGGACAGTTCTAGTTTTAGATGTTAAAACGAACACAGGTTTTGTATATGGCCATTCTCCAAAACTAAGTACTTTTTCATAGGTATTTCTACCCATTATAAGCGCAGATACGGACTCAATAAACTCGAAGAACCCGAAACCTTCACCTTCAATGTTATATTCTGGGTTATGAAGCCAGTCGATATTACCGTCTGACTTTGCAATAAAACCATCAACACTGGTTGCTATATATACTGAGCATTTAGCTTTCATAATTCTTTAGTGGAAAGTGAAAATCCCCATTCCCGATTGTAAAAAATGATCACTTTAAAAAATTCTCACCTACTTCAGGGATAATCGCTTTTGTTTCTGTATAAGTTTCTAGAGTTTCCTTAAAGTCTATTGGATCAGCATCGATTGGTGGCCAAGTTCCGTAATGAACAGGTACAGCATAATCAGGATCAATCATCTCAACGGCATAAGCGGCTTCTTCTGGACCCATTGTGAAATGATCTCCAATAGGAGCTAGTACTATTGTAGGCTCGTAAAGTTCTCCATATAATTCTAAGTCAGTAAAGATGTTTGTATCACCCATATGATATATGCAAAGGTCATCTTCAAAAGAAATTATTAGACCAGCAGGATCTCCAGCGTACTGGCCGTTATATGAAGAGCTGTGATTAGCTGAAACCATTGTTACAGAAAAATCATCAAAATGAATAGTTCCGCCTTTATTAAATCCTATTGCTTGGTTCTCTGCCAATCCATCTTTTTTCAAGAGACTTATTAACTCCACTATACCAACAACTTGTGCACCAGTATTTTTTGCAATCTCTAAAGTATCACCGACATGGTCTTCATGGCCATGCGTTAAGAGAACAAAATCAGCGTTAGAAACTTCTTTAAGATCATCAGGTGTTGATGGGTTGTTTTTTAAAAAAGGGTCTATATAAATAACATGACCTTTAGGACTTATAATTTTGCACGCGGAGTGACCGAGCCAAAAAGCTTGTACATTAGTTTCCATAATAGAATATTTTATTTGTTAGCTATTTAATATAAATAAAGAAAGAGAGAGTTAGTTCCAACAGTTTTAAAGCAAAGGAAGTGGTATCTTTGGCAAAATTAAGGCATGGAATGGGATTTTTAGACAGAATATTAGGATCGACACAGGAAAAGAAAGAAGAACTTTGGTTTCAAATAAGTTCTACTCAGGAAGCTGATGGTGTAATCAGCGCTTCAAAAGAAAAAACACAGGTTATTTTTAAACATAGTGGAAGCTGTGGAGTTAGTTTTTTTGCAAAAAAGAATTTGGATTCTATTCCTACTGAAGAGCTTTCAGTAGCAAATATGTACATAGTTGATGTGATACGTGATAGAAACTTAGCCTATTACTTAGCTGATCGTTTTAGTATACGACATGAATCTCCACAAATTCTTGTAATTAAAAATGGGAAGGTTGTTTGGCATGGTTCTCATAATGCAGTTAATGCAGAGAATTTACTTCAAGCTCTAGGGTGAAATTGTTTGTGTGTTTGATGAAGTAGAGATCGATCAACATGAGTATATATCTCCGTTGTTAATATCGAGGAGTGCCCCAACATTTCTTGAACTGCTCTTAAATCGGCACCACCTTCGAGTAAATGTGTTGCAAAGGAATGCCGAAATATATGAGGATACACTTTCTTAGAAATATCGGCCTCTTTTGCTGCTTTTTGAACAATATTCCAGATACTCATTCTAGTTAATGAACCACCTCTTTGGTTTAGAAATACCTTATTTCTGGCTTTTTCAGCTTTTTTTGGATTAAAAAAAAGAGGACGAGCTTGTTCGATATAATGTTCAAGTGCTTCTTGTGCAATTTCTCCTACGGGTACGAGCCTTTCTTTGCTTCCTTTACCAATAACTCTAATAAATCCTATTTCAAAAAACATACGATCTGTTTCTAGATCTGTAAGTTCACTGACACGCATTCCTGTTCCATATAAACATTCTAATATGGCTTTATCACGTATCCCTGCTGGTTTTGAAGTATCTGGAGTTTCAAGCATAGCTTCAATTTCAACAGTATCTAAAATCTCTGGTAGTTTCTGAGCTTTTTTAGGAAGATCAATTAACTCTGCAGGATTAGCGGCTGTTATACCTTCGACCACCGTAAATTCATGAAACCCACGAATGCTTGAAATATTTCGTGCAAGTGAACTAGCTGCTAAAAGTTCATTATCAATTAAAAAGTTTAAAAAATCTTCGATATGAGATAAAGTAACCCCCGCAAGATCTGTAATCTTTTTTTCAACTAATAAAAATTGGAGATACCTATTTAAGTCGTTTTTGTATGAAAGAATTGAATTTGTAGAAAGACCTTTTTCAAGTTTGATGAATTGTATATATAAATCCAATTCTTGTTTAAACCGCACAATTAGTTGGTTTTAGATTCTTCTTCCTGTGAGTCCTGAACTAGAGACTTAGTTTCTTGATCCTCTTTATTCCTAGTTTCTATTTTTTCAGCTTCAACCTTTGATTTATCACTGTCTTCAGGATATTCAACTCTACTATGATAAATACCAACTAGAATATTGAGAAATGTTTCTTTGATTATCTGGAGATCGCGGAAAGTAAGAGGACAGTGACTAAGTTGACCTTCAGATACTCGATCATCAACCATTCGATTTACCAAATTTTCGAGCTTGCTATAGGTAGGACTCTTCATTGCTCTAGAAGCAGCTTCAATTCCATCAGCTAAAAGTAATATTCCAGTTTCTTTAGTACTTGGAAGTGGTCCATCATATTTGAATTGCTCTTTATCAAGCATCTCTTTCAAATTGTCGTCTTCTTTAGCTTTTTCGTAAAAATATCTGATTACTGAAGTACCATGATGAGTTTCGATAAAGTGAATGAGTGTTTGAGGTAGCCCGTGTTCATCAGCCATTTTAACACCTTCACTAACATGAGCTTTTATAACCATTGCGCTCATTTGCGGTTTTAACTTATCATGCTCATTCACTCCACCGCTTTGATTTTCAACAAAGTATTCTGGCTTAATCATTTTACCAATATCATGGTATAGCGCGCCAACTCTGCTTAGTAAAGAATTTGCACCTATTGCAGAAGCCGCCGCTTCAGAAAGATTCGCTACTTGTAAACTATGATGGAAAGTACCCGGCGCTTTATTCATCAATTCTTTAAGCAATGGTTGGTTAGTATCTCCAAGTTCAAGTAGTGTAAAATCTGTTGTTACTCCAAAAATCTTTTCGAAAAGAAGAATGATTGGATAAGTAAATAGAATAAAAACTGAATTAATAGCTATATACATCAGGTTATCAATAACAACATCCCAGCCTTCCATTTTGGCTAAACTAAATGCACCCATTGTTATCACATAGGTAAGGAAAACAACTCCTGGTGTTGTAAAGAAAAACTGTGAACGGTCTTTTACATCCCTTACAGAGAATACACCCATTGAACAGGCAGATATAGTAGCAATAGTAAATTCGAAATTATAGCCATGTACTAATCCTATTAATGAAGCCAAAGTTACAGATGCAATAATCCCGACTCTAGAATCAAAAATTATTGTTAGTATTATTGGTGCTATTGCCACTGGTATTATAAAAGGATGTGCTACATCAAAATAAAGGATAAATGCAGTTCCAGCACTAATTAAACCGAGTGTTAAGAAAACAAGAAAGAAGAGAACATTATCGGTGCTAATTTTTCTTCGATAGAGATATAAGTACATAAAGAAAACTAGAGAGATAACAATGATAAGTACTACACCTCCTGAGAACCGGAGCCAACGTTCAAACTCAGATGCATTTAGTGCTCGGGCTGCATCAAGACTTTCTAGAATATTTGCAGTCTGTTCATTAACCATATCTCCACGACGAATAATTACCTGCCCTTGTGCCATTGCTCCTTTTGTAAGCGATATATTAGCAATAGCTTCATCTAAACGAGCCTGTCTTCGTTCCTGATTATAAATGTAGTTAGGTGCAATAACCTTATTGTAAAATTCGATTCCAAGTCTAGAAAGCTCTTCACTCAAAGCTCTGTTTAATTGGAATTGAGCAAATTCATTTGCGGCTCTCAAATCCCTAACGCGGGCTATATTAATTGATTGTTCGGTACTTTGGGCAGTATTTAGAACAGTAATTTGGTCTGCATTAATGGTTGCCTTGTTAGCATTAATGATTCCTTGATTGAGGAGTTGGTCAATTAAGGATTCCAACTGTTGCTTTACAATAATTCCAATAAATTGATTATCTCTAAGATTTTGACTTTTAACTTGATAGTAACTAGAAAGTAATGTATTCAACGAGAAATCAGTTAGTCCGATATTCGACTGTTCAAATTCTCTTCCAAAACGTAAACTATCATCTACAGTTGTTGGACTATTATTAGCTTTAGATGTTTGCCAATCATTATAAGCTTCTAGTGTAGGTTGAAGCATTCTATAAAGTGAATCTAATCTTGTTTGGATAGTAATTGCAGCTTGATCGTCAACTACAAAAATAGGAGGGAGTTGTTCTTCTATAGATCTTTCTTCTGCCTCTAATTCGGCAACAGTTTTATTCAACGCGAATGTATAGGGAGCTGTTAAATCTTCAGCTCTCCAAGGTTGTCCAACGGTATAATTATAACTAGAACGAACTGTTGATCTTGGAAGTGAAAAAACGGAGATAAAAATAAAGCAAACAAAAATGAATACTCTTAGATAGGGATTCCTTCTTAAGGAGTAAGCTTCTTGCTCCTTTTTCATCTTTTCGCCAAGAAGAGGAATCATTTCCTTTTTCTTAGGGCTTAACCCAATTTTTTCCAGAAAACCCATGAAATGTTACTCTTTAAGTTTTTTTGATAAGTTTACTATCCAGAAACTAATTTACAAATCTAATATTGCAATTATAGAATCTACGCAATAGTAATATACTTTATTTATAAACTCTGCATTTGTTCTAGTGAAATACGGTTTTCGTAATATGCTTTTCCTACAACAACAGCATCAATATCTTCATTTTCTAAAGCTTGTAAATCGGCTAAAGAAGAAACTCCACCTGATGCAATCAACTTAATTTCTGGAAATTTTGATTTCAGTTCTATATAAAGTTCTAGATTCGGACCTGAAAGAGTACCGTCTTTTGAAATATCAGTGCACAGAATTTCTTGAAGTCCATGATCAATCATTCTTGAGACAAATGAATCTATAGATTCTGAAGCAGTTTCTAGCCAACCACCATATGCAATTTTACCATCTTTAAGATCCATGCCTAGAATGCTTTGATCTGGATATTCTTTAAGTAGTTTCAACCAATCTGGTTCGTTTTTTACAGCCATTGAACTACAAATTACTTTCGAGATTCCACCATTCAATAAATACTCGGCATTTTCAAAAGTTCGTATTCCACCACCTGTTTGAACTGAAATTCCTAATTCATTAATTACCTGCTTAATATGAGGTAAGTTAACAAAATGACCTTCTTTAGCTCCATTCAAATCAACAATATGAATGTGAGAAAACCCAGCTTTTTGGAAATCACCAGCTTGACCTAGAGGTGATTCATTATATACGGTAACTTCATCATAACTTCCTTTATGAAGGCGTACACACTGTCCATTTAATAAATCGATTGCAGGAATAACTTGCATGAAATGTCTAATTATTTATTTTCAGTTTTTATAAACGAAATCGAGGAAATTCTGAAGAATCTTTGCCCCAGTAACTCCCGATTTTTCTGGGTGAAATTGAACTCCAAAATAATTGTCTTTAGCAACTACAGCAATGAAAGGTCTAATATAGTCACAACTTGCGACAGTAAACTCATTATCTGGAGCAAAGTAACTATGTACAAAATACAAGTGTTCGTTAGTTTCTATACCTTTTAATAGCGGATGCTCTTGACTTACTGATAAAGTATTCCAACCCATGTGTGGTACTTTCTCTGTTTCAGATTCAAATTTTAAAAGCTCACCAGGGATAACTCCAAGTCCTTTAGTATTACCTTCGCTAGAGGATTCAAATAATAATTGCATTCCAACACAAATTCCCAGAACAGGTTTTTTCGTATTTTTTAACCACTTATCTACTCCCGTTTCTTGTAAAGATTCCATTGCAGAATAAGCATGGCCAACTCCTGGAAAAATAACCCCATCGGCAGCATCTAGTTCCTCGGGTGTTTCAGCTAGAAAATAATTTACACCAAGACGATCAAGAGCGTTTGAAACTGATGCAATATTTCCAGCTCTGTACTTGATTAGTGCGATCATTTATAAAGCTCCTTTTGAGCTTGGAATTTGATTCTTGATTCGTGGATTTTTTTCAACTGCAGTTTTAAGTACTCTTGCAAATCCTTTAAATATCGCTTCAATTTTATGATGATCATTTTCACCTTTAAATTCGATATGGAGTGTTGCTTTTAAATTCATAGCAAGACTATAAAAAAAGTGTTTAACCATTTCGGTTGGTAAATCACCTACATATTCTCTAGTGAAGTCACCTTCAAAAACTAAAAAAGGTCTACCTGATAGGTCTATAGCTACCGTAGCTTGTGCTTCATCCATTGGAAGCACAAAAGCATATCGTTCAATTCCTTTTTTATCACCAAGTGCTTTAGTTATAGTATCTCCAAGGGCAATTGCAACATCCTCAATAGTGTGATGTTCATCAACTTCTAAATCACCATCACATGATAAATCTAAATCTACAAAACCATGTCTGGCTATTTGTTCGAGCATATGATCAAAGAAATTTAGCCCTGTTTTAATATTCGATTTTCCAGTTCCATCTAAGTTTAATGAAATAGAAATATCGGTTTCATTGGTTTTGCGATGGAGGGAAGCTTTACGTTGGATACCTTGATTTAGTGAATCTAAAAGTTCACTTAAGTCATATCCCGAAGCAATTATATCATCTCCAATCCAAAATTCTAATTTCCCTTCGCTTTTATCAAATTCGATAATGCCATCGGCTTCAGTTTCTTTAAAATCTATGATAAGCCCCTCATGATTTAATAATTGAAGCTGTCTTTTCGAAATTTTAGTTTTATCTACACATATCTGATATCCCTTTGATATTAAATCAGTTAGAAATTGCAAAACACCTTTTGCTAAGAGTTGTTTGTCGTCAGAAATAATTATTGGTGCTTCGATCCAGATTTTCATGATGTCTGAGTAAATTATGTAGGTTTAAAAATGTTACCTAATTGTGATGAATTGAAGAATTTAAAGTTATAAAATCTAGTAATCGTTAATGTAACAAGTTCAACAATGAAAATTTTTATTTGGCTCTTACGAATAATTGCAGCTGGAATAATGCTACAAACTCTATTTTTTAAATTTACTGGGTCTCCAGAGTCCATATTTATATTCGAAACTGTTGGAATGGAACCATTTGGTAGATATTTATCTGGAGTATTCGAATTGATGTCTTCAGTACTTCTTCTAATGCCTCGTACAACATGGCTTGGCGCCATACTTGGATTAGGTGTCATGTTAGGAGCTATTGCCAGCCATTTAACAGTGCTTGGTATAGAGGTATTAGGTGACGGTGGTACTTTATTTACCATGGCCATCGTAGTGTTTTTAAGTTGTGCTACACTACTTTTTTTACACAAAGAAGACATTCCAATTATTGGTAAAAGATTTAGCAAAGCTGATTAATTTTTTAAAACACTTTCTAATATTTCAAAAAAGCGATCATTTTCTGCTGAAGTCCCAATGGTTAATCTAAGGCAGTTTTCACAATTAGGTTCGTTGCCTCGGTAACGTATTACAACCCCTTTATCGGCTATTTTTTTATAAATATTAAAAGCATCTTGAATTTTAAAGATGAGAAAATTTGCATCTGTTGGGTATACAATTTCAATCTGTGGAATTAGTTTAAGCCTCTTGATTACTTTTTCTCGTTCAGATTTAATCAATTCTACTTTACCTTTCATAGCATTGATATTTTTAAATCCTTTTAAAGCTGCTTTTGATGTAAGTTTATTGACATTATAGGGTGCTTTAACTTTCATCATAAGTTCGATGATTTCAGGGCTCGCCAAAGCAACTCCTAATCGAATTCCTGCCAAACCAAAGGCTTTTGACATCGTTTGAAGAATCACCAGATTTTTTCTCTCTAGAACTTCTTTGGAAAAACTTTCTTGACTACTGAAATCAATATAGGCTTCGTCTAGGACAATAATTCCTTGAAATGAATCAGCAATTTTAAGTATATCACTTGCTTTTAAAATATTCCCTGTAGGATTATTTGGAGAACATAAAAATAGGAGCTTGGTATTCTTTGTTGCAGCCGCTAGAGTCTCCTCAACTTGTAGCTGAAAATCTGGTGTAAGCAGAACTTCATCAACAGCAATATCATTGATCTTAGCTGAAACTTTATACATCCCATAAGTAGGTGGGGTAATTAGAATACGATCTTTTCCCGGGATACAGAAAATGCGAAATAATAAATCAATTGCTTCATCGCTTCCAACACCTACAAAAATATTCTGAAGATTCAGATTCCTGAATTCCGCAATTTTCGTTCTAAGTTCTTCTTGATAAGGGTACGGATATCTATTGAGTTCTAAATTGTCTTCAAAGGGAGCACCAAATGAATTTTCATTAGCATCTAAAAGAATTCCAGAGTCGTAATCATCTCTTGCACTTCGATATGGTGTAAGATCTAAGATGTTTTGACGAACTAGTGTTTTTATGTCAACTTGGTTTTTCATTTTATGTCCTTCAATCGAATGCTAATAGCATTTTTATGAGCATGTAGACCTTCTAAATCTGCAAGAATCTCAACTGTAGGCCCAATATTTTTAAGCCCTTCTTGTGAAAGACTTTGCATTGTAATCGATTTTTGAAAAGAAGATAGATTTACTCCACTGTACATTCTTGCATAGCCATAAGTTGGTAAGGTATGGTTTGTACCCGAAGCATAGTCACCAACACTTTCGGGAGTGTATTGACCAAAAAATATCGACCCTGCGTTTAGAATTTTTGATTCTAAAGATTCAGCATTATCCACATTTACAATTAGATGTTCCGGTGCATAATTGTTTGAAAATATTATCGCATCATCTAATGTCTCAACAATTACTGAAAAACTATTCTCCAAGGCTTTTGTAGTCATCTCTTTTCTTGGGAGAACATCCAATTGAACATTTAATTCATTTTCCAATAATGACAAATCAAAATCAGAAGTAGCAACTAAAACAACTTGACTATCTCCACCGTGTTCTGCCTGTGAAAGTAAATCTGCAGCTACATAGGAAGGATTTGCATTAGCATCTGCAATTACTAATACTTCTGAAGGTCCAGCTGGCATATCTATACTTATTTGAGCTTCACTATTTTGTAGAATCATTTTTGCAGCAGTCACAAACTGATTACCTGGTCCAAAAATTTTATCTACTTTTGGAATCGATTCAGTTCCAAATGCCATCGCTGCTACAGCCTGTGAGCCTCCAGCTAAAAGAATTTTATTTACTCCTGCTTTTTGAGCTATATAAATAATTTCTGGTGCTACGCTTCCATCAGGTTTAGGAGGAGTAGCAAGAATAATTGTTGAACAGCCTGCAATCATAGCTGGAATTGATAGCATCATAGCAGTTGATGGAAGAACCGCAGTTCCTCCTGGTACATATAATCCAACTCTTTCAATCGGTCGAGTTACACGCTTACATACAACCCCTTTCATCGTCTCTACTTCCAATGGAGTTGTGTGTTGGGCTTTGTGAAATTTGTATATATTCTCGAAAGCAATATCAATGGCTTCTTTAGTCTCTTTTGAAAGTGAAATGGAAACTTTATTTGGATCGAGAGCAACTTCATCAAGATCTGCACCTTCAAATTTTTTGGTAAATACTTTTATAGCAGCATCACCATCTTCTTCAACATGCTTTAAAATTGGTTCTACTATTCCAAAAATGGATTTAAAATCCATTTTGGGTCGCTTTAACAGAGCTTCTTTTTTTACCGAAGATAATTTATTGTACTGGTAAGATTTCATTTTTACAGAATCATACTTTCAATTGGAAGCATTACAATATCAGAAGCACCTGCTTCTTTAAGTTCTTCCATCACTTCCCAAAACTTGTCGATAGGTATTACTGTCTGAACAGCTACCATATTCGAATCTGCTAACGGTACTACTGTTGGGCTCTTCATAGAAGGAATGATCTTGCTTATAGTCTCTACTTTTTCTTGTGGAGCATTCATCATTATATAGCGACTCTTTTTAGCTTGCTGATAACCATCAATTCTAACTAAAAATTTCTCAATTAGCAGTGATTTGCCTGGAGAAAGTTCTTTATTGGTTTGAATAAGTTTTGTTTCAGATTCAAGTATGGTAAAAAGTTCTTCGAGGCCATTTGCTTTTAGTGTGCCTCCAGTAGAAACTAAATCAGAAATAGCATCAGCAACTTTTAGTTGAGGAGTTATTTCGACAGCTCCAGAAATTTCTACAACATTAATATTTACTCCTTGTTCAGAGAAGAATTTCTTAGTTAAGAATGGATAACTAGTAGCGATAGTTTTATTTTCAAAATCTTTAGCTACATGAAGATCACCATATTTGGGAGCAGCTATTGAAAGTCGGCAATTTCCATAATTTAGACCACGAAGAACTGTAACGTCAGCATTTTTTTCAAATACTTCGTTGGCCCCCACAAATCCTAAATCACAAATTCCATCATGAACATATTCTGGGATATCATCATCACGAAGTAACAAAAGTTCAACATCGAAATTACGAGTTTTAACCATAAGATTGCGCTTATAGTTATCAAACTCGACTCCAATTCCTTGAAGTAAATTGATAGTCTTATCGGTCAAACGACCACTTTTTTGGATAGCAATGCGTAGAGAAGTCGAAGAGTCTTTCGTTCGGTTCATTTAATCAATATGTAAAATAGGTTAGTAGAAGTATTATAGAAGGTGTGAAAACAGAGTGCAGAATATTAATGCACGAGATGATGCCCTTGATGGATACCATGATGATGAAGATGGGGGATATGTATTTTGAAATTTTTCACTGCTCAAATATAGGTATAAGATTAATTATGAGGAAACCATTTTTCAATTTTCTCAATAATATCAATTCGTTTAACGGGCTTGCTTAAATAATCGTTCATACCCGTAAATAAACATATCTGTTTATCTTCTTCAGAAGCATTTGCTGTTAGAGCAATTATTGTAGGTTGTTTTGATAAATCTCCACGCATTCTGATTTGTTGTGTCGTGTGGAGTCCATCTAAAATTGGCATTTGAACATCCATTAAGATTAAGTCATAGGTTTTTGTGTCTAGTTTATTTAAAACTTCTTGACCATTTTCTACAATGTCTATATGATATCCTAAACTCTTCATTAGGCCAACTGCTACCATTTGGTTGGTTTTGTTGTCTTCTGCTAGTAGAACTTTAATATCTCGAGGGGTGTGTTTTTGAGAAATTGATTTAATATCGTTGTCAATATTGTCTTGATCAAAAGCTATTAAAAGCGCGTTAATAAGTTCATTTCTTCGTAAAGGTCTATTAATCTTTAAACTGATATTATCAGAATCAATTTCTTGTCTTAACCCATAAGGTATAATTCTTAAAAGGGGGATTGAATTTTTTGAGATATGAGAAAGAAAACTTTTTTGTAAAGTATTATCAGTATTAGAAAAGAGGAAGTCATCCAAAACAATAAGATGTATTTTAGAGACATTCTTGATATTAGCTATTAGTTCATGAAAGCTTGCATAGGTATGAACTTTGAATCCCCAAAACTCAAATTTCTTAGTTAGATATATTCTGTGAGATTCATTCTGGTCAACAAGTAATAATGTTTTATTTCTAAAACTCTTTGAAAAATTATAATCACTGCTCTTATTCTCTTGATATTGTGCTTGAATAGTAAATGAAAATGTAGAACCTTCGTTGATTTTGCTTTGAACAGAAATTTCTCCGTTAAGCATAGATACTAAACTTTTTGTAATTGTTAATCCTAAACCAGTACCACCATAATTTCTTGTAGTACTAGCGTCTACTTGTGAGAACGAATCAAATACATGATTAACTTTATTCTTAGGAATTCCAATACCAGAATCTTTTACATGAAACTCTATAATGGCATTCTCATCAATAGTTTCTTTAACATCAACTTCCAGTACGACTTCACCTACCTTTGTAAATTTAATAGCATTACCTAATAGATTTACTAATACTTGTTTAAGTCTTGTTGAGTCTGTGTGAATTTCTAAAGGAACTTTCTCATCGACATAATAAATGAGTTCAATATTTTTTTCTTCGGCTTTTAATACTAATAAATTAAAGATGTCAGAAACTAGTTCATGAAGATTAACTGGCTTGAGGTCTAGTTCAAGTTTTCCAGATTCTATCTTAGAATAGTCAAGTATATCGTTTATAATATGAATTAGATCATACCCACTTTTATAGATAGTCTCTATATACAATAGTTGCTCTTTAGTAGGATTAGACTCTTTTAAAATCTCAGTCATCCCAATTACAGCATTCATAGGTGTACGTATTTCATGGCTCATATTAGCTAGAAACATCGCCTTTGACTTAGTTGCTTCCTCGGCTTTATCTTTTGCCTCAATAAGGAGTTTTTGAGTTCTCTCTAACTCATCATTTTTTTCTGATAGGTCTTTAGTCAATTGTTCAAAATGATCGGCTCTTTTTAGCAGTAATTTTTCAATTTGATGTTTTGTAAGAGTGCTAACACGATCTTCATCCATTAATCTCTCAGGAAGAAGAGTAATGATAATCTGGAAAGTATCTAGGCTGATATATTTTTTTGCAAGAATTTTGTAGCCATTATCGAACCGCCTTAAAGCTGTTTCTTCTCCAAGTTTATTACTCAATATTTCAAAAGTAAAAAAGCTAAGTCTTCTTAAGAAATGAATCCAATCGTTAAAATCTACTGGTTTGAAAGTAGTTTCATTTAATGGATTTTTTTCTGGAAAAGCATTAGGTATAGAATCTACATATTTTATAATCTCTTGGATCTGACTACTTCCTCTATCCCCAATTAAGTCAGTCAAACCATTTAAAACTTCGTATAAATACAAACGGCATAAATCAAATTCTTGTCGTTCTTCATTATCGAAAATTAAAGCGAAATCAGGAATAGAAAGTAAATTTCCGAATCTAACTTTTATTAATTCCCTAAGCTGATCTTTTGGTAAATCGAAATCTGGATCGATGTCAGTTAAGAATTTTTCAATAAAGAGATAACTTTCAGGTAGCTTATACTTTCTTTCTGAACTATTAAGTTTAAGATAGTTTCTAATATAAACTGATGCTGTATTGGCCTGATTTGATGTGCCTAATCTAGAGCTGAGATAGGAGAAAAGTTCATCAATTTGGTCACTAAAAAATTGATTTTTACTTACTTCTCGTTGCTTTCGTTTAAATACAGCAAGTATGTTTCTGAATAGTCCCATAAAAAAATATTTAGACTGAATTAAAAATCCAGCCTAAATAATGGAAGCTTTTTAAAGCTATTAAGATTTACTAGCATGATAAATTTTGTAGAAACCAACTGCAGATAATCCCCAAGTTGTCATTAGGGCTATAAACCAAACTACTTTTCCTAATGGTTGACTAAACAACCAGTCAAAAATATCTAAGCCAAAGAAATTAATAAGTTGAAGACTTAAATGGCCAACTGCCATTATTAGGAAGCCCCATGCTAAGTAAATCATACCTGTACCAAAAACACCACCCTTAAGAGTTCTAGATGTTTTAAAACTATAGTAAATGCAAACAATTAGGAATGGAAGTTCTAAAATTCCAAACCATTGTGAAAAGCCGATCTCATGCATATCTTTAATATTAGTTACAATTTATAATGTATTTTTCAATTTCTTGATAGAATCAATCAATACTATTTAGTAATTGATAATAGAATATTGCAAACCCAATATACAGTATATAATAAAGATTACTTCATGAAAACTATTGCCCAGCTTACATTTATCCCATTAGCATCACATAATCCTACTGAAAAAGTTCAGGATTTGATAGAACATCTAGCACAATATGATGTAAAAATTGAAATCGGGTTTTTGTCAACCACAGTAATTGGTGACACTGAAACTGTGTTTAAGCTAATAAAAGAAATATATGACACCATGACTATTGAAAAAGAAAGATTTCGTTTTCATGTTGAGCTATTAAGCCCAGAAGAGTAGTTGGATTTCTAGTTTTACTTCCTTCATTAAACCCAAAATGGGAGTGTATTGATAACTAAATGATGAAGGAGATTGCCTAGATTATGCAAAAGCTTGTTTTATTATGAAACAATAGTTTTAGTACCTCATACCTTCTTTGTATCTTTGCGGTCTTTAAGATGAGACGCACCGTATACAATTCATGAATAATATTCGCAATTTTTGCATCATTGCTCACATAGACCATGGTAAATCTACCCTGGCAGATCGACTATTACAGATTACTGGAACTATCAGCGAACGCGAAATGCAGGAGCAAGTTTTAGATGATATGGATTTAGAAAGGGAGCGTGGAATAACTATTAAAAGCCATGCGATCAAACTAGATTATAAAAGACCAAATGGTGAGCTTTTTAATTTCAATTTAATTGATACTCCTGGTCATGTTGACTTTGCATATGAAGTATCAAGAGCATTAAAAGCTTGTGAAGGAGCTATTCTTGTAGTAGATGCGACACAAGGTATTGAGGCTCAAACTATCTCGAATTTATATCAGGCAATTGAGCAAAATCTTGAAATAATTCCTGTACTAAATAAAATTGATCTTCCCAGTTCTGATCCAGAAGGTGTAGGTCAACAGATAATTGATTTAATAGGTTGTAGAAGAGAAGATATTCTTACCGTTTCTGGAAAAACTGGAGAAGGAGTTCCAGCTTTATTGGAAGCTATTTGTGAAAGAGTTCCAAGCCCTAAGCAAGAAGTTGATAAACCATTAAGAGCACTAATTTTTGATTCAGTGTTTAACACCTACCGAGGTTCGGTTGCTTATGTTCGAGTTTTAGAAGGCGTGCTCAAAAAAGGTGATTTATTCAAATTTATGGCAAATAAGGTTGAATATAATGCGGAGGATATTGGTTATTTAAAAATGACCTATCAACCGACAAAAGAACTGAGAGCTGGAGAAGTAGGATATGTTATTGGAAGTGTGAAATCGCTTAAAGATGTTCGTGTTGGAGATACAATTACTACTGTAAAAAATCCAGCGACTATTCCTGTTCCAGGTTATATGGAAGCAAAACCAATGGTTTTTAGTGGTATATACCCTACACAATCTGAAGATTTTGAAGACTTAAGGGGTGCGCTGGAGAAGCTTCAATTAAATGATGCATCTCTTTCTTATGAACCAGAAACATCGAAAGCTCTTGGTTTCGGATTTAGAGCCGGGTTTCTAGGACTTCTACATATGGAAATTGTTCAAGAACGATTAGATCGTGAATTTGATATTGATATAATCACAACGGTTCCGAATGTTAAGTATGAGGTTAAACTAGTAGATGGTTCTACCATTACCGTAGATAATCCTAGTCAGATGCCCGAAGTTGGAGAAATTGATGCTATTTACGAACCATATATAAAGGCCAGTATAATTACTCCTGCAGATTTTATTGGGCCAATTATGAAATTATGCCAGGAACGCCGTGGTGTTTACATAAACCAGATGTTTATGCAGAATAATAGGGTAGAAATTACATATGAAATACCCATGGCAGAGGTTGTATTTGACTTCTATGATAGACTGAAATCTGGAACAAGAGGCTACGCTTCTCTAGATTATGAATTTATTGAATACCGAACAGGTCATTTAGTTCGTTTAGATATACTGTTGAATGCGGAACAAGTAGATGCACTTTCAAGTATCACACACAGAGACAAAGCTTATTATCAAGGGCGTAAAGTATGTGCTAAATTGAAAGAATTAATTCCAAGACAACAATATGAAGTAGCAGTGCAGGCAGCTATTGGAAGTAGGATTATAGCTCGAGATTCTATCCGAGCACTTCGTAAAGATGTTACTGCAAAGTGTTATGGAGGTGATATATCTCGTAAAAGAAAACTCCTTGAGAAGCAAAAAGAAGGAAAAAAACGAATGAAACAAGTTGGATCTGTAGAAATTCCGCAAGAAGCATTTCTTGCTGTTCTTTCCTTGGATGACGACGACAGGTAAATATGAAAGAATCAAAAAAACAGTTCCTTTTATTTTTTGTATTGATGGTTTTATTAACATCAAATGCATACTCACAATTTGAAGAACCAAAAATCCAAAAGGTTGAAATTGAAGATGCTGAAGCTTTTCAAGAACGATTTGCCGATATAAAATGGACTGGCCAAGGATTTAACTTTAATAGTTTAGACCGAATGCCAGCAATTGAGATACGAGCTAGATTGGAAGGTGTTTTTGGTAAACCAACAAAAACAATCGAAGATATTGTAGATAATGGTAAATTAAGAGCAGGACAGGCTATACAGTTCGAATATTGGTTTATTATTGACGGTGAAATTCCTATGATGGTACTAGATTTGGATGGACCTTTTGCAGACGGATTAGTGTATGTTGGTGCAAGCAGATATATCGATCTAATGCCCCAAGTGAAACGAACGCTTACAAGACTCGTAACTGAGGTTCAACCAAAAGAATATATAGATTATTTTTACTCTCCCGAGCGAAGTCAATGGTATAAAATAACCTATGCAGATGGGATTTATAAAAAGGAAGAAACTGATCTACCATCACATATCAAATTAAACTAAAAAGAATACATTGGAAGACAATAAAGTACCTGAAGAGCAATCCAAGTTTGCTTTTTTGAGAAAGAAAAAGAAAGCCGAAGCTGAAGAAGAAAAAAAAGCTAAATCTTGGCTAAGAGAATGGGTAGATGCACTTGTTTTTGCATTTATTGCTGCTGCAATTTTACGTTCGCTAATTTTTGGATCTTATAAAATACCAACGGGATCGATGGAAAAAGATCTATTGATTGGTGATTTTTTGATAGTATCTAACCTCACCTATGGACCAAGAACACCGATGGCATTGTGTATTCCATTCACTCAAGTTTGTTTGCCAGGTGTAAAACTTCCTTGGACTAGAATACCTGGCTTTAGAGACATAGAACGAAATGATATTATTGTATTTAATATCCCTTGGGAAGTAAAACCGGTATCACAAAAAACAAATTATATAAAAAGGGCAGTTGGAATTGCTGGTGATACGTTAGAATTGAAAGATAAAATTCTATATATAAATGGTGAGCGAGAGCAGTTCCATGATGGACTTCAGAGATTTTATACAATTCAGTTAAATGATAGGGTACGATTAAGTGATGCAAAGATGGAATCTGTTGGTGCTGGCACTATTGGTGGAGCTGGGCGTTATATTCGTCAGATTTCTGAAAATATGTATCAAATAAATATGACTGAGACTGTTGCAGAAGAGGTGCGTTCTTGGCCAGAAGTTGATTCACTTAGTTATTATATGTTTGATGAAAGTGAAGCTATTTATCAATACGTTCAAAGTTCTGGTAATTTTTCAAAGGCCTTTAGAAATCATGATCATTTTTCAGAAATTGTTGTGCCATTTAAAGGTCAGGAGATAGAACTTAATACTCAAAATTGGTATATCTACCAGGATTTAGTTGAGCGTTATGAACATAATACCGTAGAGCGTAATGGTAGTTCGTTTATTATTAATGGCGAACAAACGAATACATATATAGTAAAGCAAAACTACTATTTTGCAATGGGTGATAATCGTGATAACAGTGAAGACAGTCGCTTTTGGGGGTTTGTTCCAAAAGATCACATTATCGGTAAAGCATTTATTGTTTGGATGTCGCTAGATGGACTAGTTCCAAGACTAAATAGAGTTATGCATATCATAGACTAGAAAATAAAAGTCTAGTTTTTAGCAATTGTTTTACCACGAGGTGTCCCTTCACGAATCGCAAGTTGCCCACAACCTGCATCTATATCGTCACCGCGACTACGACGAACTGTTGCTCGTACATCATGCTTTATGAGAGCTTTTAAGAAAGAATCTAATCGATCTTCCCGAGCTCGCTGGAGCTCAACTCCGGCTACATTATTGTACATAATGATATTTACCTTGCTAGGTGCCCACTTTACAATTTTCGATAGGTTTTTGGCATCTTCTCTAGTGTCATTGAATCCATCGAATAATAGATATTCATAAGTAAGAGGACGTTCAGTTTTTCGATGGTAATATCGTACCGCTTCTTCTAAACTCTCAAGATTCATTGAGCTATTTATAGGCATTATTTTGTCGCGTTTATCATCGCTTGCAGCGTGGAGTGAAATAGCGAGATTAAAGGGCTCCTCATTGTCAGCAAGTTGCTTGATCTGCTTTGTTAATCCAACAGTAGAAACAGTAATTCGCTTTGGTGAGAGCTCGATACTTAGAGGATCAGAAATAATTGAAGCTGAGTTTACAACAGTATTGTAATTATGCAGAGGTTCACCCATCCCCATATATACAATATTAGTAATCTTCTTGTCATACTTTGATTCTGTTAATGCATTTATGTATTGAACCTGATCAACAACTTCACCGTGAGATAGATTACGGAAAAAACCCATTTTTCCAGTGGCACAAAAAGCACATCCAAAAACACATCCAACTTGTGAAGAGACACAAACAGTTAATCGTTTTGGAACTCCATCAGGATAGAAATCTGGTATCAAAACAGCTTCTACTTTATAATCTTTATCCTCATCATTCAGTTTAAATAAAAACTTAATAGTTCCATCAGTAGACTCCTGTTGATTAGAAACAGAAATCCGATTTATAGTAGCTACTTCTTCTAGTTTGGATCTTAAATCCTTTGAAAGATTAGTCATTTCTTCGAATGAAGAAGCTCCTTTTTGATAAAGCCATTGAAATATTTGATCGGCTCTAAAACGAGGGAGTCCTAGTTCTTTGCAAAATGCTAGAAGCTCGTTTTTAGTTAAGGATTTTAGATCAGTTTTTTGAAGGGTAGATGTATTACTCATATTCTTAAAGATAAGCATATGAGTAATCAACGACCACTTTGATAAGCTATAATCTATATATAAGCTTTTGCAGCAGCGAGTAGTACATCACCATTAATTCGTTGCTTATAATCAGGGTTTACATACTGAAATTTAACCGTTCCTTCTTGGTCAAGTATAAATACGGCAGGAGCAGGGAGAATATGATGACTGTACCCTGTATTCTTTTCGAAATCAATACCTACCGACTTATATCGTTCAACAGTTTTATCGTCAACTCTATAGGCAATACCAAAGGCTTTCATAACATCTGCCGGACTATCTGAGAGTAAAGTATAGGATAATCCACCATCTGTAATAGTTTCTTTTAGTACTTCTGGTTTATCTACGCTTATTGCTAAAATCTGATATCCAATATCAACAATTTGAGATTCTATTTTCTGTAATTCAGCCATATGTCGGCTACAGTATGGACACCAACCACCTCTATAAAAAATTAGTAATGTAGGTTGTTCCGCTACAATATCTTTTAAAGCAGTCGTTCTCCCGTCGATGGTTTTTACTGAAACATCTGGGATAATTGAATTTACTAGAATGGGATGGACATCAGTTGCAGTATTAGGAACAGTTTGAGCCCAACTGGTCGAATTAAGTAAGAAACAAAGAATAGTAATTAATAATAAAAAAGAGGACCTAGTAGACATTAATACAGATTAGTTAGTTATAAAGAGTATATAAAGTAACTAATATTAAGTTCAGCATTGTTGTTATAAGAGGAATGTTATAAAAACGTTAGATTTCTTAAAGTCTTGGATTAATCACGTTATTGTAAATTGATCCAAATGTAAATTCGATACCAACACTACCACCAAAACTATAAGAGGTGGCTTGGTTCCTTAAATTAAGTAATACATCCTCATCGGAAGAGCCACCACCTGGAAGTGAAAGCTGATCATTTATTAATGAATATCTTCCTGATAGGAATACGGAAAGTCCTCTTATGATTCTCATGTTCAATCTGGCATCAAAACGGACATTGTTTTTAGAGAAATCATGTAAATAAGTTTCTGCATTAATTCCTCCTTCAATGCCCCCCCAAGGTTGTGTAAATTCAGTATCTATTCTAAACTCTTGCTGGAAAAGAAGTTCATTATCTTCCCCAAAGATGGTGGTTTCGGTATAATCAACCGAAGCCATTGTAATACCATATCTAAAAGTTACTTCTCGACGAGTAAATTCATCATAAGGGAAAAGACTGTATTCAATTGTAGGGGCTATACCAAATCTAAAATCAATATTATCTTGTGTTGAAGACCGTATAGATGTATAAAAACCAGCCGACCAATGATCACCTAAACTTTTAGCAACTAGACCAAAGAGATTTTGGTCTTCTACAGTGAAAACTTCTTTAATCTCAACATCAGCAGTATCACCTGGGGCTACAACCTGTTCCTCGGTAGTAATAAATGTTCTACGGTTATAATTATGTCGGTATCTGAAATCAGTTTTCCAATTTTCAGTTATTCTTCTTGCTCGTAGATTTCCATTTAGACGCAATGTTTTACGACTTTCTTCGCCACTAAAGTTAGGTTCTCCACCTATCTCAAATATCCAATTATCCCATGGGTCATCTTCTGGAGCTTCAGTAGGTTCTATTTTAATAGATTCATCAAAAACAAGATTTAATCTGTTAAAAATATTCGTGTCAACTAAATACCCAACCAGACCAAGTTTAATATGACTAACTAATTTATTTCGTCTTTCATCCTCAGTATCAGACTCTGGAGAAATGAATATTATTCTCTCTTCTTGATCATCCAAAGCATCTTGGCCAATAAATTCAATGGTATACTCTACACCACCACTCCCTGTAAATTGTCTTACTACAAAAATATGAACTTCAGCATCTGATTGATCCCTAACAAAATTCACAAATTTAATTTCAGTTTGAATAAAACGATCATCACAGCCTCTACAATCTATGAATGCGGTTATGGTTTCGTTATTTATTTGAGCAGCTAATGGAAGTGACAGCAGAAGAAAGAAGAGAACAATAAATAGTTTGCGAATCATTTATTACAATAGTGATTAGGAATTTTTTATAGAATTTAAAATTAGTGCTTTTAGTTCATTACACTTGTAAAAAATTATTTTACTAACTAATCAAAATTTGGAAGGCACTCATAGCCATTATGGCCATAACAACCCAAAATCCTATTTTATGAGGTTCGCATTTCTGAAGTGCTTCTGGGATTAATTCTGCAAATACCATCCAAATCATTGCACCTGCGGCAAGACCGAGGCCAAGTGGGAGATATTCGCGAAAAGTTTCGACAAAAAGGAAAGCTGGTATTGCCATTAAAGGTTGTGGTAAACTAGAAAAAATACTCCAACCAACTGCCTTCATAGGTGATGTTCCTTTTGGAATCATTACTAAACTGATTGCGAGACCTTCTGGGATATTATGAACTGCTATCGCAATGGCAATAAAAATTCCAAATTCTAAAGTGTTTGCAAAAGAAACGCCCACACTAATACCTTCAGCGAATGAATGCACTGTCATAATACCCAAGAACAGAAGCATTTTTTTAGTACCGGCACCAACAAGACTTTTTATATCTACTTCAAAACTACTATTAAGCCATTTATCAGCAAGAATAACTAAAAATACTCCTGCCAACATTCCACCTAATGTCATCCATTCATTTTCATTATAGCCTTCAAATATTAAACTATAACTTGCCGATAACATCAATCCAGCTGCCATAGCATTGGCTTTACCAAGAAAAGAATCAGAAATCTTTTTAATAAAGAAGAATGGAAGCGCACCAATACCTGTAGCTATTGCTGTTATTAGTGAGTAAATAAATACTTTAAAAATCATTGAATCTAGAAATTCCATAGTAAAAGATGTAAGAGAATATAGTAGTGGGAAGTTCTAGAAACTAAAGTACATTGCAATTTAGAATCGGGATAAATAATCCAATTAATTGATCCAAATTTCTATTGAAATGGCTATACTTGAGCACAATTTTAACCTCAGAAAAAAGCATTGTGGTAGACGACCGCCGATTTGCACGTCCCAGAAAAAAACTAGTAGAAGATTTACGAGAAAAAGGAATTGAAGACGAACGAGTTTTGATAGCTATTGGAAAGATTCCGCGTCATACCCTAATTGACACTGCGCTTCACTCTAAGGCATATAATGATACTGCACTTCCTATTGGAATGGGGCAAACAATTTCACAGCCATATACAGTAGCTAAACAAACCGAATTACTAGATATAAAGAAAGGGGAGAAGATTCTCGAAATAGGTACGGGTTCAAGCTATCAATGTATGGTTTTATGTGAAATGGGAGCTACAGTTTACAGCGTTGAACGACATAATGAGTTATATCATCGTGCAAAAGAAGCGTTGAGAGCACAAGGTTATAAGGCAATGCTTAAAGCTGGAGATGGAACATTAGGTTGGAGTACATATGCTCCGTACGATGGAATTGTAGTTACAGCAGGTGCACCTGTTGTACCTGAGGATTTGATAAAACAATTGAATATTGGTGGTAGACTTGTAATTCCAGTTGGAGATGACAAGAAACAAATGATGATTAAAATTACTCGAGTTTCTGAAACGGAGTACCACCAAGAGGAATTAGATAATTTTAAATTTGTGCCATTAATTGGCGAAAAGGGATGGGACAACTGATTTGAACGAAGAAAATATGCATTCAAATGAAGACAAAACCACTTCAAAAGAAGCTCCATTTCTTGCATTGAAAGGCTTTTTGATGGGATCAGCAGATATAGTACCAGGAGTTAGTGGTGGTACTATGGCTCTAATCTTGGGAATTTATGAGCGTCTATTAAATGCAATTAAAAGTGCCGATTCAATTTTTTTTAAAAATCTTTTCACTTTCAAATGGAAAGCGGCTTTTAAAGAACTTCATTTCTTTTTTCTTGTAGTTCTTTTCTCGGGGATTTTTAGTGCAGCTGTCTTCTTTACAAAAGTTGTTCCACTTCAGGTGTACATGTTTACACACCCTGAGATTGTTTATGGCTTATTTTTTGGGTTGATAGTAGGTTCAATTTTTATTCTCATAAAATCATTAGAAAGATTCAGTATTAGAGAAATAATTTCTATGATCGCTGGCTTGTGTATTGGTGCTTGGATTGTATCGTTAGTACCGGCTGATACTCCTGATCATCCTGCTTTTGTATTTTTAACGGGAATGATTTCAATTAGCGCAATGATTTTGCCAGGTATTTCTGGATCGTATCTATTGTTAATAATGCGGAAATACGATTACATACTGAGTAATATTAGTCTCATCTGGGGAGATGATCCCATTACAGGGTTTATAAATATTCTTCCATTTACACTAGGTACATTAGTAGGAATAGCACTTTTTTCTAGATTTTTATCGTGGCTACTTGGAAAATTTCATTCTCAAACAATTTCGGTTCTCATAGGTTTTATGATTGGTTCATTGTTAGTGATTTGGCCTTTTCAACATCGTGACTTTATTGAGCAGGTTAGAGAAGTTGAAGAAGTGAGTATTACCGATGAGAGAGTGATTGGATTGAAGAAAAATCCGAACGAAAATTTACCCGAATTTGAACGTTTAGGAGAACAAGTAAATTCAACAACTATTCAGATTCAAACAGTAAAGAAAAAACTAATAAAATCTAGTCCATTTATACCAAGTAGTATCGGCTCAGATGGTACTGAAACACCGAATGTATGGGGTGGATTAATAGGGATGATTCTAGGTGTATTGATGGTTAGTGGACTTGATAAATTGAGAGAAGTGAAGGAATAGTTCTTCATCAATACTTCATGATTTATTAGCATTATGAAAATGCTAAATATTAACCATCATGGAGGTTGTTATGAAAGTACATCATATTCTTGTCCCTACCGATTTTTCTGAGCGATCAGAAAAAGCAATTAAAATGGCCGGTGAATTTGTGGATTTGTTTGGCTGTACGGTCGATCTTATCCATGTAGTTCCAATGGTTAAATATTTTAGTGAAAGTATGGACCCCCTTGGAATTCCTTTTTCATTAGAAAAGCATATTTACCCTCAGAGCCTCGAAAATGCACATGACAAACTAGAACAACTTGCAAATAAGTATATTAAAAAAGAGTACAGAGGCAAGTTACTTTCTGTTATAGAAAGAAAACCATCTGAAGCGATATCTCATCAAGCCAATACAATGGAATATGATTTGGTATTAATGTCTTCGAGAGGAGAACATGATTCTATTCATGTTATGGGTGGTACAACTGAAAAAGTAATACGGTATAGTAAAATACCTGTGCTTACAGTAAATGAAAGTATGAAAATGGATAGCGTTAATACAATTCTAGTACCGGTAGATTTTTCAGACTTGTCATTATTTTCTGTAATTCCAGCTTTTGAGTTAGCTAAAGAACTTGACGCAAAGATTGAACTTATAAACATAGTTGAACTCTATTCAGCTGGCAGTGATATGGTTCCATATGTTCCTACAGCTATAGATGAAAAAAGTGTATATGAAAGTATGATTGTAAGACTTACTGATTATTTACTAGAGCATCAACAGTATAACTTACACATTCAGAGAATGGGCGTTCCATTTGAGGATTTACTTGTATCTACTGATGGGCCTCATACTTTTTCTATAGATGTTCACAGTGTGATCATTAAAGGTATTGCTGCACATCATG
This sequence comes from Balneolaceae bacterium, assembly GCA_965212165.1. Lineage (GTDB taxonomy): Bacteria > Bacteroidota > Rhodothermia > Balneolales > Balneolaceae > RHLJ01. The sequence continues at coordinate 1,793,076 of OZ243096.1, forward strand.
AAATAGTAGATTATGCAAATGATAATGCTGATATCGTAGTCATGAATACTCATGGAAGAACAGGATTAAGTCGAGTATTTATTGGTTCAACGACTGAGCAGGTTTCAAAGCATATTGAGAAACCATTATTAGTAATGAAACCTCAATTCTATGAAGAAGAAGTGGAACGTAATTGATAGATTAAGTTTGGTCAATATATATGAATTAATTGACCCCCCTTAATTAGTGACCTGATTGACAAGATTAAGTGGATCATCCCCTCCGTAATAAGGAGGGGAATGAGGGAAGGTCGGAACTAATATTCTTTGTACCTTTGAAGTGAATTTAAAATAATTTCACTTTGAGCTTCAGAACCAAGAAAAGCCTCGGCCAGCACTTTCTAACAGATAATAATATCATTAACAAAATCCTGAAATCGGTTCATGCCGAAGATGGAGATCGTGTTATTGAGATTGGTCCAGGTACCGGCGCTTTAACGAAATGGCTTGTTCAGCAACACAAAGATGTACATGCTATTGAAGTAGATCAAAGAGCTGTTGCAGTTTTGGAGGAACAACTTGAAGGACTTACAATTCATCAGAAAGATGTATTGAAAGTAGATTGGAAAGAACTGATTTCTGAATCTGGGAAAACCTATGTGTTAGGTAATCTGCCATATTATATAACAAGTCCAATTCTTTTTAGTCTATTAGAATCTAGAGAATATTTTACTGAAGCCATTTTAATGATGCAGAAAGAAGTAGCACATCGGTTAGTTGCTTCTCCATCAACCAAAGATTATGGGATCCTTAGTGTTCAAACTCAATTAATGAGTACGCCAGAATTACTATTTGATGTTTCTCCAAATTCATTCAGTCCACCGCCAAAAGTGATGAGCTCAGTAATTAGGCTAACATTTGACAAGCCAAAATTACTTTGCTCAGATAAAACACTTAAAATAGTAGTTAGAACGGCTTTCAATCAAAGAAGAAAGAAATTAAGCAACTCGTTAAAGGCAGCCGTTGGTGATTTCTTTCCTGACGGATTTAACTACAATGAGCGGGCAGAAAACTGGTCGCCTGACAGATATGCAGACTTAGCACACCTCTTAGAAAAGTCTAGCAGTCAGGAATGATTTGGTACGGTAGTTGCTTACCACTTACCAGAAAGAAGGGCGAAGCCCAAAAACTTTAACTACTAACTAAAAAATAAAAGGAGTCATACTTATGGCTAGCATTAAACCTTTAGGCGACCGCGTACTAGTAAAAGCGGACGTAGCTGAAGAAGTTACCAGCTCCGGATTATACATTCCGGATACAGCAAAAGAAAAACCACAACAAGGTTCCATCATTGCTGTTGGACCAGGAAAAGTGGAAAATGGAAATAAAATTGAGATGACCGTTAAAGAAGGCGATAAAGTTCTTTACGGAAAATACGCTGGTACTGAAGTAACTCTTAACGGAGAAGAATTCTTAATTATGCGTGAATCTGATGTTGTAGGTATTCTTTCCTAACCAGATCCCTTTCAAATAAATTAAATCTAAAAACTTAAAATAGAAGATAAAAACTATGTCAAAGTTAGTTCATTATGATATGGAAGCACGCGACGCACTAAAGCGCGGTGTTGATAAACTTGCGGATGCAGTAAAAGTAACATTAGGACCTCGTGGTAGAAATGTAGTAATAGAGAAGTCTTTTGGTGCACCAACAGTAACTAAAGATGGTGTTACTGTTGCAAAAGAAATCGAGTTGTCAGATAAAGTAGAGAACATGGGTGCTCAAATGGTGAAGGAAGTTGCTTCTAGAACCAGTGATAACGCAGGTGACGGTACTACTACAGCAACTGTATTAGCTCAAGCAATTGTTAGTCAAGGACTAAAAAACGTAACTGCTGGTGCTAACCCAATGGATCTAAAAAGAGGAATCGATAAAGCAGTTGATGCTATTGTAGCTTCTCTAAAAGAATTAAGTAAAGATATTGACGGACGCGAAGAAATCGCTCAAGTTGGTACTATTTCAGCAAATAACGATGAGTTCATTGGTAACTTGATTGCTGATGCAATGGAAAAAGTTGGTAAAGACGGTGTGATCACTGTTGAAGAAGCAAAAGGAACAGACACTTTTCTTGAAACTGTAGAAGGTATGCAGTTCGATCGTGGTTACCTTTCTCCTTACTTCGTAACTGATTCTGAGAAAATGACAACAGAATTGGAAAATCCTTACATCTTAATCTTCGACAAGAAGATTTCTGCGATGAAAGATCTTCTTCCAATCTTAGAACAAGTTGTACAATCAGGTAAGCCACTATTGATTATCGCCGAAGATATTGAAGGCGAAGCTCTTGCAACTTTAGTGGTTAATAAACTTCGTGGTTCACTTAAAATTGCTGCTGTAAAAGCTCCTGGTTTTGGTGATAGAAGAAAAGCAATGTTAGAAGACATCGCTATTCTAACTGGTGGTACCGTAATTTCTGAAGAGCGTGGATTCACACTAGAAAAAGCAACTCTTAATGAATTAGGACAAGCTGTAAGTGTATCTATCGACAAAGACAATACAACTGTTATTGACGGTGCTGGAACGTCTGACAATATTCTTGCTCGTGTTAATCAGATTAGATCTCAAATTGAGAGTACAACATCTGATTATGACCGTGAGAAATTACAAGAGCGTCTTGCTAAGCTAAGTGGTGGTGTTGCTGTTCTTTATATCGGTGCTGCTTCTGAAGTTGAAATGAAAGAAAAGAAAGCTCGTGTTGAAGATGCATTACATGCAACTCGTGCAGCTGTAGAAGAAGGAATAGTACCAGGTGGTGGTGTTGCTCTTCTTAGAACTGCATCATCTCTTGATGGATTGAAAGCTGATAATGCGGATGAAAAAGTAGGTTTTGATATTATTCGTAGAGCTATTGAATCTCCACTTCGTACTATTGCAAATAATGCAGGTGTAGAAGGTGCTATCGTAATTCAGAAAGTACTTGAAGGAAAAGGTGCTTTTGGTTACAACGCTCGTACTGAAGTGTACGAAGACTTAATCAAAGCTGGTGTAATCGATCCAACTAAAGTGACAAGAAACGCATTACAAAATGCTGCTTCCGTTGCTGGATTATTGCTAACTACCGAAGCTGTTATCTCTGAAAAACCATCAGAAGATAAAGGCGGACCTGCAATGCCTGATATGGGCGGCATGGGTGGAATGGGAGGCATGGGTGGAATGATGTAAAATCATCCAACCAAAATCTCTAGAAAGATTTAAGCCCTGATTATTAAGTTAGTCAGGGCTTTTTTATTCATCTTTATAGCCAGATCTAGCTATAATATATGGCGGACTAGGACTACTCATAGCAGCGGGTGGACCCTATGTATACAAGAAACTAAAAGTTAGTAAGAGTAAAGAGGGATAAGTGAATATGGTAGAAGAGTATTTATCCTTATTCCGTAATCAACTATTCATCTTTCACTAAACTACCACCACAGCTTACCAGTTGGGTCTTGTTTAATACTTTGAAGTACTTTCATATAGTTTGCACGTTCAAAGGCTGCTGGATCGGTAACATTAATTTGGCTCATACTTCCTCGAAATTGATCCAAATTATCGCATTCATATTCTTCCATCCATTGGCTCATTTCAGACTTTATTTCTGTAAGTCGTTGCATACCGTTAGTAAGTAATTCGGAAGCTAGCATGGTTATATTTGCGCCAGCCAAAACTCCTTTAATTACATCCGTACCTTTATGAATACCAGTTGTTATAGCAATGTCAGCTTCTACTTGTTTATAAAGAATAGCAGTCCATCTCAATGGCAGTCTTAATTCATCTGAATTACTAAGAATCAAGTTTGGCACTACTTCCATTTCTCGAATATCGAAATCGGGTTGATAGAAACGATTAAACATTACTAAACCTTTAACTCCTAGCTTGGTCATTTTCTTTGCCATGTTAGGAATAGATGAAAAGAAGGGACCAAATTTAACCGATACTGGAATTCGAATGGAAGAACACACACTACGTATTACTTCTAGATACATGGCTTCTATATCACTTCCACTTTTATTAGGATCAGTTGGGATATAGTAGATATTGAGTTCTAATGCATCTGCACCAGCTTGTTCAATTAGTTTTGCATATTCAATCCAGCCTCCATTCGAAACCCCATTTAAGCTTCCAATTACAGGGATTTTAAGTGATTCTTTAGCTTGTCGAATATGCTTCAAGTAGGAATCAGGTCCAACATCATAAGAATCCATTTCTGGAAAATAGTTCAATGCTTCACCGAAACTTTCGGTTCCAGAAGAAAGGAAATGATCAATCTCCATACTAGTAGCATTAATTTGCTCCTCAAATAGTGAATGCATTACAATGGCACCAGCTCCAGCATCCTCGAGAAGTTTAATACTATCAAGATTTTTTGATAATGGTGAAGCAGAGGGTACTAATGGGTTTTCGAGGTCAAGACCAAGATATTTTGTTGAAAGATCCATGACTATTCCTCATTTTTAGTTTCAGTTTTTGTTTCAAACTCAACTGCTTGCTCAGCTAATGATTTCCAATGGTCGGTAACAAAATCCTGAGCTTGAGCCAGAAACTCTTTAGCTTTTCTAGGGCTTGTTTGAGTTAGTAATTTATACCGTTGTTCATTGTAGATGTAATCCTTCAATGGAATCTTAGGAGATTTTGAATCTAATTGAAGAGGATTTTTTTCTTCTTCGTTTCTTCTAGGATCATATCTGAATAATGGCCAGTGACCACTATCAGTAGCAAGCTTTTGCTGATTCATTCCTTTCGACATATCAATACCATGAGCAATACAATGGCTATAGGCTATTATTAAGGAAGGTCCATCATAAGATTCCGCTTCTTTAAAAGCTTTAATGAGCTGATTTTCGTTTGCTCCCATTGCAACTTGAGCAACATACACATATCCGTAGTTCATCATTATTCTGCCCAAATCCTTTTTAGGAGTAGCTTTACCACCTGCGGCAAATTTAGCAATTGCTCCTAGTCCGGTTGCTTTAGAAGCTTGGCCACCTGTGTTTGAGTATACTTCTGTATCCATTACAAGTACATTCACATTCTGACCAGAAGCAAGAACATGGTCCAAACCTCCAAATCCGATATCATAAGCCCAGCCATCACCTCCAATAATCCATACAGATTTTTTGATCAAAGAATTAGCATAGTCCTCAAGTCGTCTACTTCGAGGAGTGGCTTTACCGGATAATCGTTTTAGTAATTCCTTTACACGATTTTCTTGTGCAATTATACCTTCTTCGGTTGATTGATCTGCATTTCTCAAATCATCAGCTAAAGACTCCGGTATTTCATGTCCTTTCATTTTGAAAAGTAGATTTGAAGCAATCTCTCGTTTTTTATCTGCGGCTAGTCGCATGCCTAAACCAAACTCAGCATTGTCTTCGAACAGTGAATTATTCCAAGTTGGTCCACATCCTTCATCATTTGTACTCCATGGAGTGGTTGGTAAATTACCTCCATATATACTAGAGCAACCAGTGGCATTCGCAACAATCATTCGATCACCAAATAAGCGGGTGAGTAAACTTAAATATGGAGTTTCACCACATCCAGCGCAAGCTCCAGAAAACTCGAAATAAGGATCTAGAAGCTGAGTCTCTTTGGTTTTATTGAAATCAAATTCAGGATGTTCTTTGATTTTGAAAGAGGGGATATCTTGGAAGAAATTCCAATTGCCAAATTCTGATTCTGGAATATCTACCTTTGATATCATATTCAATGCCTTACGACTCACATTCGACTTATCTTTTACAGGACAAGCTTCCACACATAATGTACAACCTGTACAATCAGCAATAGATACCTGAAGTGTATAATCGTAGCCTGGAAGTTCTCTCCATCGTGCTTTTGTATGTTTGAAAGACTCAGGAGCATCAGCAAATACTTCTGGTTCTGCGACCTTGGCTCGAATAACAGAATGCGGACATACTATAACACATTTACCACATTGTATACATATATCAGGATCCCAAATTGGAATTTCTTGAGCAATATCTCTTTTCTCCCACATGGTAGTTCCACTTGGGTAAGTTCCGTCACATGGAAGTGCACTAACAGGAAGTTCATCACCATTTCCATTAATGATTTCTGAAATTACTTTTTGTACGAATTCAGGCGATTCTTGAGGAAGAGAGCCATTCATTGTAATTTTTGAGGTAGCTCTTTTAGGAATCGTAACCTTGTTTAGATGTTCCAACGACATATCAACAGCTCGGAAATTCATGTCTACTATAGTCTTTCCACGCTTGCCATATGTTTTTTTGATATACTCTTTGATTTTTTCAATAGCTTGTACTTTTGGGAGTACATTCGAAATAGCAAAGAAGCATGTCTGCATTACAGTATTAATTCTAATCCCGAGGTTAGCTTCTTGAGCTACTTTAAAAGCATCAATAACATAGAGCTTTAAATCCTTTTTAATGATTTGCTTCTGGACCATAGCTGGTAACTTTGCCCAAACTTCTTTTGGTCCAAATGGACTATTTAATAAAACAGTCGCCCCTTTCGCCGCTAATGCTAAGGTATCGTATCTTTGAAGGAAGCCGAATTGGTGCACTCCAACAAAGTTTGCATTTTTGATCAAATATGGACTTTTAATAGGTTGATCACCGAAACGTAAATGCGAGATCGTTCTCGCTCCAGATTTTTTCGAATCATAAACGAAATAGCCTTGAGCAAAGAGGTCGGTTTCTTCTCCAATAATTTTGATAGAGTTTTTATTGGCGCCAACTGTCCCATCTGAACCCAATCCCCAAAAAACAGCTCTGGTTGTGCCTTCAGGTTCGATATCAAACTCAGAATTGAAAGGGAGTGAAGTATGTGTTACATCGTCGTTTATACCAATGGTATAATGATTTTTTGGCGATGTCGCATCTAATTCATCAAAAATGGCTTTTACCATTCCAGGAGTAAATTCTTTAGAAGATAAGCCGTAACGACCACCCACTATTTTTGGGATCTTACTGAATTTTGGTTTTTCAGAAGATTGATCTTCAATCAATGCTGAGATTACATCTTGGTACAATGGTTCACCCATACCACCAGGTTCTTTTGTTCTATCAAGTACTGATATCTTCTTCACACTTTCAGGAAGTGCATCAATCAAATGTTCCATAGAAAATGGTCGATAAAGTCGGACTTTAATAGCACCAATTTTTTCGCCTTTATTTGCTAGGTATTGAACGGTTTCTTCAACGGTTTCTGCTCCTGAGCCCATAAGAATTACTACCTTTTCAGCATCTGGTGCACCTACGTATTCAAATAATCGGTAACTACGACCAGTTAGATTTTCAAATTCTCGCATAACTGAGTCTACTATTTCAGGAGTAGCGCTATAGAATGGATTAACAGTTTCTCTAGATTGGAAGAAAACATCAGGATTCTGAGCAGTTCCCCGAATAAATGGATTACTTGGATCCATTCCTCGGTTTTTATGAGCTTTAACTAGCTCTACATCAATCATTTTCTTAATAACATTATCAGAAATGACTTCAATTTTTGAAATTTCATGAGAAGTTCGAAACCCATCAAAAATATGAAGAAATGGAATCCGTGATGCTAGGGTAGAAGCTTGTGATATTAATGAGAAATCCATGGCTTCTTGTACAGAATTAGCAAATAACATACCCCACCCAGCAGAACGTACACCCATAACATCAGTATGATCACCAAATATTGAAAGAGCTTGAGTCGCTATAGATCGTGCTGCAATATGGAATACAGTAGGAGTGAGCTCTCCTGCAATTTTATACATATTTGGGAGCATGAGTAACAGACCTTGGCTAGCAGTAAATGTAGTTGTTAATGTGCCACCTTGTAATGCACCATGAACTGTACCAGCTGCACCACCTTCACTCTGCATTTCAATGATTTTAGGGATATCACCCCAAATATTTTTTTGTTTTTTAACGCTCCACATATCAGCCCATTCTCCCATTGGAGATGCAGGGGTGATTGGGTAAATGGCGATAACTTCATTGGTTTTAAAAGCGACATGAGCAGCAGCTTCATTGCCATCCATAGTTTTTATAATCTTTTCCATGGCGATCCTCTATTTCCTGTGATTGGACAGAGGCACATTAATCTATCAATGTGAAAAAATGATGAATTATTGAATCAAAGAATTTGAAAAAATCAAAAATGCAGTTTTGAGTATCATAAACACTCTTTTTACAAAAATATGATAGGGGCTTTTATTTTCTGTAGTACATAAGTACATTCAATTATGGGTAGAAGAATAGGTAATTTTTTTATAGTACTTAGCTATTTGATAGGTATAAGTACTTCAATAATGTCTCAAGATATTGATCTAGAAAATTTTGTGGTAACTCATTTCGGTATGAATGAGGGACTACCACAAAGTTCTGTCAACGATATTATTCAGACTAAAGATGGATACATCTGGCTAGCTACTTATGGCGGTCTTGTACGATTTGATGGGAATACCTTTACAAACTACAATCGTTCTAATACACCCGGTATGATTGCCGATCGTATTATCGAGCTTTTTGAAGATGCTGATGGGGGGATATGGTACTTTCCTGAGAATGCGACTACAATATTGACGCGTTTTAAGAATGGTAAGGTCGAAAGCTATAGTCTTGAAGAAAGTTTTCCTACTCTATTACATATGTATTTAGATGAAAAGGGCCTATTGTGGCTAATAGCCTATAATAATGTATATAAATTTAATAATAATAAATTTGTTCAAGTTATTGTCAGTAATGATGATAGTTTGACAGAAGTTGCACTTAACAATAATGATGGAGTGTGGCTAGCTAGTGGGAAGAAGGTATTGAAAACCATTTCTGACAAAGCTGTTCAAATATATGATCTGAGCTCTTACATAGAAGGTGATTTAATCAGTGTAATTGAGTATCCAAAAGGCTCAGGTATCTTATTTGCTGGTACAAATACGAATGGTGTACTTAGGATAGATGGTAAAGATATTAGAGAATTTAATACAGATTCGGGAATGCCAACTAATAATTTTTTGAATTTTAAAATTACTGAAAGTGGCGACTTATATGCTCATTTATTCGCTTCTTTTGTTCGTTGGGAAGGTGACAGTTTTAAGCTATTTGATCCGTTAAATATTAATGGGATACAATATGAAGGAATAAAAGAGGATAATGAAGGTAACTTATGGATTGGAACGGAGGGAGATGGCTTATATAAATTGCAAGAAACAGCAATTTCAATGATTGATAAAGATCAGGGATTGCAAAATGAAAAGATGCTTTCCTTAACTATGCTTCATGATGGTACTGCACTTTTTTCAACAAATTGTAGTGGCCTGTTTCATTGGAAGAATAACAAAGCTACAGTTTCAAAAATACAACAATTTTTTCCAAGTGGTTGCAATTGGTCTGTATTCGAAGACTCAAAGAAAAGAATTTGGGTAGGTGGTGGCGGAGTATATGTTACAGAATCTATGGATGAACCTGGAAGGTATTTTGGCGCTGAAGATGGCTTTACAAATGCAGGTGTATATGCAATAAGTGAAGATAGTAAAGGGAATATTTGGGTAGCATCATCTGAGGGGCTCTATGTTTTTAATGATGAAAGCATTATAAATACTTATAAAATGAGTGATGGACTGTATTATCAAGATATACGTGCAATATATGAAGATGAAGTAGGTAGGATGTGGCTAGGTTCTTCTGGCGGCTTGAATACAATTCATAATGATCAAGTTGCAAAAGTTGAATTATTAAAACCTGATGGTGAAGTAGATGGGGTTGTACAACCAGTAATTAGAGCTATTTATAAAGACGATGATGGAGCTATGTGGATCGGTAGCTATGGAAATGGACTTTTTCGCCTTAAGAATGGAGAAGTAGTTAACCTCACTACCTCAGATGGACTTTTTGATAATATAATTTCTACTATTGAAGAAGATGAGCAGGGTTTCTTTTGGATGGGTAGTAACCGAGGAATCTCTCGAGTTAGTAAGAGAGAACTTAACGATTATATTGATGGAAATTTAGCTTCAATAATTGTTCGTTCATTTGGCGCATCTGACGGAATGAATTCGGCAGAGACTAATGGAGGTTTTCAGCCAAATTCATTTACTGATTCATTAGGCAATATATATTTTCCAACAGTTGCTGGTGTTGCAATTGTTAATCCTTCAAAAATAGAGAATAATAGTATAATTCCTCCAGTCTATATTGAGAAATTAAGATTATTTGATTCGGAAATACCACTATCAGGTTCAATATCTCTAGATTATAATACACCATATCTTGAAATTGGATATACTGCAATAAGCTTTTCAGAACCAGAAAAAGTTCAATTTAAATATCGATTACTTGGGCTAGATGATAATTGGATCGAAATTGGTAACACCAGAAAAGCACTCTATTCAAAGATCCCACCAGGAGAGTATACATTTCAGGTTATTGCGAGCAATAATAATGGTATTTGGAATAATGAAGGGGCTTCAATCAACATTCATGTGATCCCTCCATTCTGGCAAACGACATTGTTTTTAAGTTTAATCGGCTTAATTTTTCTAGCCTCAGGCCCATCCATATATTTATACCGAATTAAGATACTCAAAAAGGAAAATGAAAGGCAGAAGCAGTTTGCAGAACAGCTAATTGATTCACAGGAAAATGAAAGAAAGCGAATTGCGTCTGAGCTTCATGATGGTTTGGGGCAGCAAATTCTGGTTATTAAGAATCGTGCAGAACTAGCAAAAAAGTTCATAAATAAACCAGATGAACTAAATGAACAATTAAATGAGATAATGCAAAGTTCAATTCTGTCAATTCAAGAAGTTCGAACGATTTCACATGCACTTCGCCCAGTTTATATTGAGAAATTTGGATTAACGGAAGCAGTCGAAAATTTATGTGATCAACTAATAGAAACAAGTAGTATTGAATGGAGTTATCATATAGATAATATTGACAATATTATACCACAGTCTAAAGAAATTAATTTTTACCGAGTAATACAGGAAGGCACTAATAATATTTTAAAACATTCTTCGGCTATACAGGCTTCAGTATTGATAAAACGAACTAGCGATGACATCGAGGTAAAAATTTGGGATGATGGGGTTGGCTTTGAACAAAAACCTGATTCCGTAAATGAGGGGCTTGGTTTTTTAGGTATAAAAGAAAGAGTTGAGAACCTAAAAGGTGCATTTATTGTACATTCTGAAATAGGTAAGGGAACCACGTTAATAATTGAACTTAGAAAACAAAATGATGAGTAAGGAAATTCACATTGTAATTGCAGACGATCATGCACTTATTCGAAAAGGTTTAGTGCAGATATTAGAGACAGAGCCGAACTTTAAGATAACAGAAGTAATAAATGGTAAAGAGGCACTAGCTCAGATCAGAGATAAGAACCCTGATATAGCCTTACTTGATATAGAAATGCCTGTAATGTCAGGGTTTGATGTTGCTAAACAGATAAAAACTGAATCGCTAGCTGTGGATATTATTTTTCTAACAATGTTTAAAGATGAGGTAGTTTTTAATAAAGCTATGGATATTGGTGTGAAAGGTTATGTTTTGAAAGAAAACACAGTTTCTGAAATTATACAGTGTATAGAATCAATAGTAGAAGGCAATTACTACCTGAGTCCAGCAATTTCGGAATTCCTGATTCGACGCAATACAAAACTGGTTACTCCAGCTACTGACAGAGATGGAATAAATGTGCTAACCAATTCTGAAAAAAAAATTATGAAGCAACTATCATTGATGAAAACAAGTCAGGAAATTGCTGATGAATTTAATATTAGTATTAAAACCGTACAAAATCATCGAAATAATATTTGCCAAAAGTTAGAGCTTAGTGGGGCTCATGCATTGCTCAAATTTTCGATTGAACACTCTTCTAGATTCTAAGTAATCAACTCTCTTCAATTTCTTTATTCATAGGTACTACTACCTATACGATTGAGTAGCTCTTCCTATTGAACCCCTGCCTTTTATAAAGCAGATTCCTGTTGATTAGGGTACAGACTTAATCATGGCTTAATTAAGGGTACAACCTTTCTATTATTCAAATAAAATCAAATGATGAAAGTAATGATTGTAGACGATCATGCTGATATGCGTCGGGTATTAATAAGTATAGTACAGGAATCAGTCAATGAACCAGTTGAAATAGTCGAAATTGCAACTGGAGAAGATGCGATATCTGGTTATGTACTTCACCAACCTGATTGTGTACTTATGGATATTGAATTAAAGAAGATGGATGGTTTTGAAACCACATCTAAAATATCTAAACAATATCCGGAGGCTAAAGTCATCTTCGTTTCGAGTCATGACAAAAAAAAATTCAGAAAATATTCTGAGACGCTAAAAAGAACAGGTTTTGTCTCAAAAGATAATCTTTTCGATCTAAAACCGATTTTACAAACTATCATCACAAATAAGTAGCATCATGAACCGTATTAATAAGTTTGTATACACTCTTTTAACACTTATACTGCTTGTAGGGGCTACCCCTTTAATGGCTCAATTCCCACCACCTACAGGGCCGATAGCAGACTTTGTTGAGGTTACAGGAACATTGGAAGTAGGGCAAACTCTAACGGGTAGTTATGATTATCTAGATCCTAGTGAACTTCCGGAAGATGGCTCTACCTATCAATGGTATCGACTAGAGAGTGAAATTGATCCACCCACGCTAATTGATGGTGCTACAGGACAAACCTATACACTGGTCGCTGCCGATGCTGGAAAAATAATTGTGTTTGAAGTGACCCCATCCAACGGAATAGATTTTGGCATTCCTACTCCTAGCGATCCAGTTGGACCTATTGGCGGCGACGGTGGAGGTGGCGGAAATAATCCACCTTCAGTCTCAAATGTGTCTATTAGTGGAACACTAGAAGTAGGATCTCAACTAACCGGATCATATGATTTTGATGATCAGGACCTCGATCCGGAAAGCGGCTCAGTATTTACGTGGTATCGAAGTGATGATAGTGGTGGCAGTGGTAAAACAGCAATTGGAGGGGCCGATGCTAAGACTTATACATTAGTTTCTGCTGACGAGGGGAAATACATGAGTTTTTCTGTAATTCCGAGTGATGGGACAGATGCGGGTACTTCAGGAGAGAGCTCATTAAGTGGACCAGTGCAGGCAGAACCAGTTTCAGTAAGTTTTGCAGGTGGAGATGGTTCTCAAGGGAATCCTTACCAAATTGAAACGGTAGAGCAGCTACAGGAATTGAGTAATAACCTAACGGATTACTTTATTATAACTCAGAATATTGATGCTTCAGGGACATCTACTTGGAACAGCGGATCAGGTTTTGCTCCAATCGGTTCAGGTACTCCATTTACAGGAAACTTGAATGGGCAAGGATTTATAATATCTGATCTTTTTATTGATCGTTCATCAACTGATAATGTGGCGTTGTTTGCTACAGTTGGAGAGAATGGGGTTATAGACAGCGTAGGTATTGATCAGGGTGACATTACCGGAGCCCAAAATTCAGGTGGACTAGCAGGTGAAAATTACGGGACTATAACAAGTAGCTATTTTAGTGGAACGGTATCTGGTACATCTCAGGTAGGTGGATTAGTAGCTCAGAATGGAGGTAATATTACCTCTTCCTATTCAATTGGCTCAGTAACTGCATCAAGTACTGATGTAGGCGGTTTAATTGGGAATCATAATTTGGGGACGATCAGTAAATCTTACTCAACAAGTACTGTTACTGGTGGAAATAATGCTGGAGGGTTAGTAGGATTTACAAGTGACAATATTGATAACAGCTTCGCAACAGGTAATGTTTCCGGAGCGGATAATGTAGGAGGGCTAGCAGGTAGTCTAGACAGTGGAATTATTTCAAAAAGCTATTCTACTGGAACCGTTTCAGGTAGTTCTAATATAGGTGGTTTCGCTGGTAGTAAGGGCAGCTTTGGCGCTGCTAGCAATAGTTTTTGGGATACTCAAACCAGTGGTACTACGTCTGCTCTTGGAGCTGGGAGTGCTACTGGTATAACAGGTAAAACTACATCTGAGATGCAATCCCAATCCACATTTACTGATGCCAGCTGGGATTTTACCAATACCTGGGAAATAAATGGAGATTACCCAATCTTGCAAGAAACCGGAAATTCCGGGTCTGGAAATACAGCACCATCTTTATCAAATCTGGTAATAACTAATAAAACTAGCTCTGGTCAAACACCTGATCAGGGAGATGAATTAGTAGCTCGATATGATTTTAGTGATAATGACGGAGATTTGGAGTCGGGTACAACCTTTCAGTGGTACAGAGCAGACGATAACAGCGGTACAAATGCGTCTTCAATATCAGGTGCAACTGATTCCACCTATACAGTGCTAGCTGATGATTTGGGGAAATTTCTTCGGGTGGATGTAACTCCAAGTGATGGAACTGATGCTGGTAGTACTGTTGCAAGTTCATATACTGAAGTATCCCAATCAAATCAGGCTCCATCTGCGGGTGTAGTTAGTGTAACGGGAACTCTAGGAGTAGGTGAGACGCTGACTGCGGATTATACCTATTCAGATCCCGATTCAGATCCTGAAGGAACAACTACCTTTCAGTGGTATGTGGCTGCAGATGATGTAGGAACCGAACTAACCCCTATACCGGGTGCTACCTTAAGCACCTATATGGTAACTCCGATTGAAGAAGGAGCCTTTATCCGTGTGACGGTAACGCCCAATGACGGTACTCAGGATGGTTCGCCTTCAACTTCCGGGTATGTGCAGATTAATGTGAGACCCCTTGTTATTGCAGATGCTATATCCGGCACACCGAATGTAGGAGAAACTCTTTTTGCGGTCTATGAATACAATGATTTTGATGGCGATGCCAATGCGGGTTCAGCCTTTGAATGGTTGATGGCAGATGATGCTTCAGGAACAAATGAAGCTACAATTTCGGGAGCTTCAGACAGCAGTTATGTGGTTCAATCCGGTGATGCAGGGAAATTTATACGCGTTGGGATCACTCCTTTTGATGGGATTTCGGTAGGCATCGCTGATACCTCTGGATATGTAGAGATAAATATTCCAAATACGGCTCCAACTGTAACCAATGCGATTGCGGATATTACGGTGAATGAGGATGCATCAGATAGTTTGATAGATCTGACCAATGTATTCAGCGATTTGGAAGATAATGCTGCTGATATGACCTATTCCGTAATATCGAATAGCAATTCAGGGCTGGTAACTACATCTATAGATCCAGGTACTGATCTTCTTACACTAATTTTTCAGGCAGATTCTTCAGGTACCGCTGATGTGATCATTCAGGCACAGGATGCGCAGGGTGCGACCGTTCAGGATAGCGTCACCGTGACGGTGAACGCTGTTAACGATGTTCCATTATTTACAAAAGGAGCAGATCAGGTGGTAGATGAAAATGCAGACCCGCAGTCGGTTACTGGTTGGGGAAGTGGAATCAGTTCAGGACCAACCAACGAAAGTGGGCAAGCATTAACGTTCAATGTAAGTACAGATAATGACAATCTTTTTGAAGTCGGACCTGCTGTGGATCCAATCACGGGTGAGTTAACATTTACACCTGCCGCCGATTCTTTTGGAGTCGCAACGGTAACGATCAGCCTCTCCGATGATGGCGGAACGTCCAATGGAGGAGTGGATACTTCAGCCGATCAAACGTTTACTATTACCGTTGATGAAGTATTGAGTGTAGACCCAGCAACGGCTTTTATTACTACCTGGGCAACGACTTCGCCGAACGAATCTATTACCCTGTATACCGATGGCGGAACCACTATTTCTGATTATGACGCGATCATCGATTGGGGAGATGGTACGATAGAGCGATTTACTGGCGACGATCCGGACCCAAGCCACAGCTATGCTACTGCAGGCGATTATGAAGTGCGTATTTCCGGCACCTTTCCTCATTTAGATCTTACCGATAACGCGGATCTGGTTACCTATGGAAATACTCCGGCCTTTGCGGCCAATTCAGCCAAGCTTATTGCGATCAACCAATGGGGAAATATTGTATGGGAAAGTATGGAAGACATGTTCTATCAAACACCAAACCTTGTTAGCTATTCAGCTACAGATGTGCCGGATTTATCTCAGGCTACAAGTCTAGAGGGGATGTTTGCATTTACAGGCTTAACAACATCAGATCTTAGCGGTTGGGATGTAAGTACGATTACAGAATTCTCCGACATGTTCACCAATGCCATAGCTTTTAATGGTGACTTATCGGGTTGGATATTCTCTAGTTCCCCATTTTCAGAAGCCACCGCCCTTAACTTTACGGGCATGTTCAACTTGGCGAGCTCTTTCACGGGAACGGGTCTTCCGGGTTGGGATGTGTCTAATGCCGATTCAATGACGGTGATGTTTTCGGATGCAGAGGTCTTTAATCAGGATTTGAGTGGATGGGACATCAGTAATGTTACCGATATGTTTTTGTTTGCAGAGGGAACGGCCTTAAGCATCACCAATTATTCGGCGATGCTATCCAGTTGGGGAGCATTAGATGTGCAAAGCGGAGTCGAATTTTCTGTGAATCCTACGACCTATGATATTACAGGTTTGGAAGGAAGAAACACTCTTGTAAATACTGATGGCTGGATTATAACCGATGGTGGTTTAACAGCTGGAGTATTGAGTTTATCAACGGTGCAAACCTCACCTGTTGATCCAACCGAGACGGATACGCTGTGGATGGATCTAACCCTTGATGGAAGTATTGTTACCGATCAATTAAATCCAAGCTGGACACTCACACCTCAAAGTGGATTAACCACACCGAGTGTTCCGATATATAGTCAAATCCGTGAACAATGGGGGTATGACCTGAGCGGAATTACGGTTACAAATCTGGATGAGGAGTATTCACTTGATTTGTATGCTACCGTTGCTACGGAAAATGGGTCCTCAAGTATCGAAGATACTCTTGCCATAACGGTTGAAGTCGTAAATACGGCTCCAACTGTAACCAATGCGATTGCGGATATTACGGTGAATGAGGATGCATCAGATAGTTTGATAGATCTGACCAATGTATTCAGCGATTTGGAAGATAATGCTGCTGATATGACCTATTCCGTAATATCGAATAGCAATTCAGGGCTGGTAACTACATCTATAGATCCAGGTACTGATCTTCTTACACTAACTATGCAGGCAGATTCTTCCGGCACCGCTGATATTATTATTCAAGCGACGGATTTGGGTGCGCTAACGGTGAATGACACACTCACCGTGACGGTGAACGCTGTTAACGATGTTCCATTATTTACAAAAGGAGCTGACCAGACTGTAGATGAAAATGTAGCCCCACAGACGGTTACTGGTTGGGCAAGTGGAATCAGTTCAGGACCAACCAACGAAAGTGGGCAAGGATTAACGTTCAATGTAAGTACAGATAATGACAATCTTTTTGAAGTCGGACCTGCTGTGGATCCAATCACGGGTGAGTTAACATTTACACCTGCCGCCGATTCTTTTGGAGTCGCAACGGTAACGATCAGCCTCTCCGATGATGGCGGAACGTCCAATGGAGGAGTGGATACTTCAGCCGATCAAACGTTTACTATTACCGTTGATGAAGTATTGAGTGTAGACCCAGCAACGGCTTTTATTACTACCTGGGCAACGACTTCGCCGAACGAATCTATTACCCTGTATACCGATGGCGGAACCACTATTTCTGATTATGACGCGATCATCGATTGGGGAGATGGTACGATAGAGCGATTTACTGGCGACGATCCGGACCCAAGCCACAGCTATGCTACTGCAGGCGATTATGAAGTGCGTATTTCCGGCACCTTTCCGCATTTAGATCTTACCGATAATGCCGATTTAGTAACCTATGGAAATACTCCGGCCTTTGCGGCCAATTCAGCCAAGCTTATTGCGATCAACCAATGGGGAAATATTGTATGGGAAAGTATGGAAGACATGTTCTATCAAACACCAAACCTTGTTAGCTATTCAGCTACAGATGTGCCGGATTTATCTCAGGCTACAAGTCTAGAGGGGATGTTTGCATTTACAGGCTTAACAACATCAGATCTTAGCGGTTGGGATGTTAGTACCATTACAGAATTCTCCGACATGTTCACCAATGCCATAGCTTTTAATGGTGACTTATCGGGTTGGATATTCTCTAGTTCCCCATTCTCAGAAGCCACCGCCCTTAACTTTACGGGCATGTTCAACTTGGCGAGCTCTTTCACGGGAACGGGTCTTCCGGGTTGGGATGTGTCTAATGCTGATTCAATGACGGTGATGTTTTCGGATGCAGAGGTCTTTAATCAGGATTTGAGTGGATGGGATGTGAGTAATGTGGCAGATATGTTATTTTTTGCAGAAGGAGCAGCAATAAGTACGGCTAATTATTCGGCTATGCTATCCAGTTGGGGTGCTCTGTCGGTTCAATCGGATGTTGAGATGTCTGTAGGGACTACCATGTACAATGCGTCCGCATCGGCAGCTCGTGCTGTGCTTACCGATACCTACAATTGGGCCATTACCGATGGAGGAAGAACCAATTTTGCACCAGTGGCTAGTAATGCAGCCATTGCCGGTACTCCAAATGTGGGAGAGACTTTGGCCGCTACTTACGACTACATCGACGCCGATGGAGACGCTAATATAGGCGCAAGCTTCCAATGGTACCGAGCAAGTGATGCCTTGGGTACCGACTCGGTAGCAATAGCCGGAGCAACAGACTCCACCTACATCGCTACTACAGAGGATGGAGATAAATTTCTAAAGGTGGGGATTACGCCGAAAGATGGTATTGAGAATGGAGTTTCTATTTTCAGTGACTGGGTTGAGGTTCCTGTATTATTCTTACTGGCTAATAACGGAGTTACCGTTACTTGTAGCGAGGCAAGCGAAGGAGATACCGGCTTAGTGGGAAGTACCTTATATAAAGCTTTGAGTGAAGATAGCCTTCGGGCAAGAGTAACGGACGGAATAGGAGTTACCAATGTGTGTACAAGCTTGGTAACGGAAATGGATAGTTTGTTTATGGGTAATACAACCTTCAATGAAGACATCTCTTATTGGGATGTGAGTGCGGTTACAAACATGTCTTTTACATTTACATCGGCATCTGCTTTTGATCAGGATATAAGCAGCTGGGATGTAAGTTCAGTCACCAGTATGTTTGGATTATTTGCAAATGCCACGGAATTTAATCAGGTACTTAATAACTGGGTTGTAAGTTCAGTCACAGATATGACAGGATTATTTTCTAGTGCTACTTCATTCAATCAACCTTTAAACAGTTGGGATGTGAGTTCGGTAACAAACATGAATGATATGTTTGCAAATGCTACCTCTTTCAATCAATCCTTAAACGATTGGAACACTGGTCAGGTGACCAACATGACTCAAATGTTTAAAGGTGCTTCATCCTTTAACGAAGATATTTCCGAATGGAATGTATCAGCGGTTACAACCATGGAGGAAATGTTTAATGGAGCCTCTTTATTTAATGTAGATATCAGTAACTGGAACGTATTTAACGTTGCCAGTATGAAAAGAATGTTTTTAGAGGCATCAAGCTTTAATGCAAATATCAGTACTTGGAACGTCTCGAACGTAACAACGATGGAGAATATGTTTGGTAAAGCAACCGCATTCAATCAACCTATTGGAGGATGGAATGTTGGTCAGGTTACTAGTATGGTCAGCATGTTTAACGAAGCTACTTCCTTCAATCAGGATATTTCAAGCTGGAACGTGAGTTCAGTTATTGATATGGTCGCAATGTTTTATGGTGCGTCTTCCTTTAATCAGGACATTGGAAGCTGGGAAGTACAAAATGTTTTAGGAATGGACTTCATGTTTACTGAAGCATCTTCTTTTGATCAAAATCTAGGTGATTGGAATATTTCCAAAGTGGGTAGACTAATTAATATGCTTAATGGATCAGCACTTTCCACCATCAATTATGATTCTCTCCTCATTGGATGGTCAAAAAATACCTTTAACAATTCAGATATTAATTTTGGAGCAGGAGATGTACAATACACCCCGGCAGCAGAAGCAGCACGTGCGGTGTTAACTGGTGAACCTAATAATTGGATCATTACCGATGGTGGAAGAACCAATACCGCCCCAGTAGCAAGTAACGCAGCCATAGCAGGCACGCCAAAAGTAGGAGAAACTCTAGCAGCTACGTACAATTACACCGATGCTGATGGCGATGCGAATGCAGGCGCTAGCTTCCAGTGGTACCGAGCAAGTGATGCCTTAGGTACCGACTCGGTAGCAATAGCAAACGCAACAGACTCCACCTACATCGCTACTACAGAGGATGGAGATAAATTTCTAAAGGTGGGGATTACGCCGAAAGATGGCATTGATAATGGAGTTTCTATTGAAAGCGAATGGGTATTGGTTCCCGATCTATTCTTACTCGCCGAAAACGGAGTCACGGTTACCTGTAGCGAGGCAAGTGCAGGAGATACCGGCTTAGTGGGAGGTACCTTATACAAAGCGTTAAGTGAAGACAGCCTGCGAGCAAGAGTAACCGATGGAATAGGAGTTACCAATGTGTGTACGAGTCTGGTTACCGAAATGGATAATTTGTTTATTAATAAATCTACGTTTAATGAAGACATCTCTTCTTGGGATGTGAGTGCGGTTACAAACATGTCTTTTACATTTACATCGGCATCTGCTTTTGATCAGGATATAAGCAGCTGGAATGTATCAAATGTAACAACGATGGAAGGTATGTTCTGGGCAGCATCTGCTTTTGATCAGGATATAAGCAGCTGGAATGTATCAAATGTAACAACGATGGAAGGTATGTTCTGGGTAGCATCTGCCTTTAATCAACCCATTGGAAGTTGGAATGTTGGTCAGGTTACGAATTTGAGTGATATGTTTAGAAGCGCATTTACCTTTAACCAAGATATTAGGCTTTGGGATGTGAGTTCTGTTACGGATATGAAATACATGTTTAAGTATGCAATTGCATTTAATGCAAATATCAGCAGCTGGAATGTATCAAATGTAACAACGATGGAAGGTATGTTTGATAATGCAATTGCATTTAATCAACCCATTGGAGGTTGGAATGTTGGTCAGGTTACGAGAATGGATTTTATGTTCTATCAAGCATCTGCCTTTAATCAGCCCATTGGCAATTGGGATGTAAGCTCAGTGACCGATATGGCAAATATGTTCTATGAAGCATCTGCCTTTAATCAACCCATTGGAAATTGGGATGTAAGCTCTGTGACCGATATGGGACATACGTTTTTGGGTGCAACGGCCTTTAATCAGCCTATAGGTACTTGGAATGTTAGTAATGTAGAAGACTTATCATTTACGTTTAGTGGCGCTACTAATTTCAACCAGAGTCTTGGCACTTGGGATTTGAGTAATGTGTTTAGTATGGAAGGTATGATTGGGAATACTGCTTTAAGCACACAAAACTATGACGATATGCTCATTAAATGGGCAGCAAATACATATAATTTTGCAGATATTAATTTTGGAGCAGGTGATGTACAATACACCCCGGCAGCGGTAGCAGCACGTGCGGTGTTAACTGATGAACCTAATAACTGGCAAATTTCCGATGGTGGAAGAACCAATACCGCCCCTTTAGCAAGCAATGCAATTATTGCAGGTACTCCAAGAGTTGAGGAAACTTTGGCTGCTACTTACGAATACACCGATGCCGAGAATGATGCCAACGCAGGCGCTAGCTTCCAGTGGTACAGAGCTACTGATGCATTGGGTACCGACTCGGTAGCAATAGTAAATGCAACTGACTCTCTATACACAGCTACTGAAGATGATGGAAATAAATTTATAAAGGTGGGGATTACTCCAAATGATGGAATCGAAACCGGAACTTCTATTTCGAGTAGCTGGGTAGAAGTGGCTAGTTTATTCTTACTGGCAGACAACGGAGTTACCGTTACTTGTAGCGAGGCAAGCGAAGGAGATACCGGCTTAGTGGGAGGTACCTTATACAAAGCTTTAAGTGAAGACAGCCTGCGAGCAAGAGTTACAGACGGTATAGGAGTGACCAATGTGTGTACGAGTTTGGTTACCGAAATGGATAGTTTGTTTATTAATAAATCTACGTTCAATGAAGACATCTCTTCCTGGGATGTGAGTGCGGTAACAAGTATGCACAGTACATTTTTTGGAGCTACTTCTTTCAATCAATCGTTAGATGATTGGGATGTAAGTTCGGTTACTACTATGTATGGGATGTTTGCAAGTGCGACCTCCTTTAATCAGTCACTTAATAATTGGGATGTAAGTGCAGTTACTAATATGCTTGGTATGTTTTCTAATACTTCTGCATTCAACGGACCAATTGGAAACTGGGATGTAAGTTCAGTAACCGATATGTCCGGGTTATTTGCCTCAGCTATTTCGTTCAATCAATCGCTAGATAATTGGAATGTTAATTCGGTGATCAATATGGCGTTTATGTTTTTTAGAGCCTCTACCTTTGATCAGCCTATTGGGGTTTGGAATACTGGTCAGGTGACCAACATGTCTAATATGTTTTATGAAGCTAGTGCATTTAATCAGCCAATTGGTAACTGGGATGTTAGCTCAGTAACTAACATGGAAAGTATGTTTTATGAAGCTAGTGCATTTAATCAGCCAATTGGTAACTGGGATGTTAGCTCAGTAACTAACATGGAAAGTATGTTTTATGAAGCTAGTGCATTTAATCAGTCAATTGGTAATTGGGATGTTAGTTTAGTAACTAACATGGAAAGTATGTTTTATTTTGCTAGTGCTTTCAATCAGCCAATTGGTAACTGGAATGTAAGCTCAGTAACAACAATGGAAGAAATGTTCAGATCTGCGGTTGCATTTGACCAATCTATCAGCAATTGGGATGTATCTGCAGTTACCTCTATGAATCATATGTTTAATGACGCTACTTCATTTAACAAGCCCATTGGGAATTGGGATGTGAGTTCAGTTACTGTAATGGATGCTATGTTTCAACGTGCAACTTCTTTTAACCAAGACATTGATTATGATGAAGTAACTGGCAATTGGGATGTATCTACAGTTACCTCTATGAATAATATGTTTACTTTTGCTAATTCATTTAACCAACCCATTGGGAATTGGGATGTGAGTTCAGTTACTGAAATGAACGGATTTTTCTCTGGTGCAACTTCATTTAATCAACCCATTGGGAATTGGGATGTGAGTTCAGTTACTGAAATGGGTGGTATGTTTTCAGGAGCTAGCTTGTTCAATCAGGATATTTCAAATTGGAACGTAAGTGCCGTTACCTGGATGCAATCTATATTTATGGACGCCTCATCCTTCAATCAGGATATTGGTAATTGGAATGTTTCCTCGGTTACTAACATGATTAGTATGTTAAACGGTGCAACCTCTTTTAGCACAGACAACTACAACGCCATGCTAACGAGTTGGGCAGCCTTGCCGAGTCTTCAGTCGGGAGTTCGTTTGGATGCAGAAGTTACAAATTACTCATCTGCGGGTTTGGCAGCACGAGCGGTTCTTACAGGATCCCCCAATTTCTGGCAAATCACAGATGGAGGTTTTCTAAATACCGCTCCGGTAGCAAGCAATGCAGTTATCGCAGGTACTCCAAGAGTTGGGGAAACTTTGGCTGCTACTTACGACTACACCGATGCCGAGAATGATGCGAATGCCGGAGCTAGCTTCCAGTGGTACAGAGCTAGTGATGCATTAGGTACCGATTCGGTAGCAATAGCAAACGCAACTGACTCTCTATACACAGCTACTGAAGATGATGTAAATAACTTTATAAAGGTGGGGATTACTCCAAATGATGGAATCGAAACCGGAGCTTCTATTTCGAGTAGCTGGGTAGAAGTGGCCAGTGTATTCTTACTTGCCGACAACGGAGTAACGGTTACCTGTAGCGAAGCAAGTGCAGGAGATACCGGCTTAGTGGGAGGTACTTTATATAAAGCTTTAAGTGAAGACAGCCTGCGAGCAAGAGTAACAGATGGAATAGGAGTGACCAATGTGTGTACGAGTCTGGTTACCGAAATGGATAGTTTATTCTTTCAAAAAACAACCTTCAATGAAGACATCTCTTCCTGGGATGTGAGTGCGGTTACAAACATGTCTTATACATTTGCAGTAGCATCTGCTTTTGATCAGGATATAAGTAAATGGAATGTAAGTTCAGTAACAAACATGTCTTATACATTTGCAGCAGCATCTGCTTTTGATCAGGATATAAGCAGCTGGAACGTAAGTTCGGTTAGCAATATGTCTTATACATTTTTATTAGCCGCTACATTTAATCAGCCGATTGGTAGTTGGGATGTAAGTTCGGTTACCAATATGAGCAACATGTTTAGTTCTGCTATTTCTTTTAATCAAGCACTTAACAACTGGGATGTAAGTTCAGTGATAGATATGTCAGGGTTATTTTCTCTTGCTGCTTCATTTAATCAACCCTTGAATACTTGGAATACGACAAATGTTGCCAACATGAGTTCCATGTTTTCAGCAGCTGACTCATTTAATGAAGATATTTCCAGCTGGAATACGTCAAATGTGACCAACATGAGTTCTATGTTTTCGCCGGCTGACTTATTTAATCAGCCTTTAAATAGTTGGGATGTATCTTCAGTTACAGATATGAGTAATATGTTTGACGATGCCGTTGTTTTCAATCAGCCATTAGGCAATTGGAATACTATTTCGGTTACTACTATGTATGCCATGTTTGATGGAGCTACAGCTTTTAATGGTGATATATCAAGCTGGAATGTGTCGAATGTGACAAATATGGAAAATATGTTCATCGTTGCTACTGCTTTTGACCAAAATCTGGGTAGCTGGAATGTATCAAATGTTACTTCTTTTGGTGTGTTTTTGATTTCGACCAGCCTTTCCACGGCCAACTATGACTCCCTACTAATCGGATGGGCACAACTTGAAAATTTGAAACCAGACTTAACAATTATTTTTGGTGGGGAGGTTAAGTATTCTTCAGAAGCAGAAGCAGCCCGAGCGGTGCTTACCGGTACCTACAATTGGACCATTACCGATGGTGGAAGAACCAATACCGCCCCGGTAGCAAGTAATGTTAATATTGGAGAAGGATTTGTTAAGACCGGAACTCAGCTTACAGCCAGTGTAGATACTACGGATGCTGAAGACGACTTGGTAACATTAAGTTATCAGTGGTATGTAGCGGATGATGCTGAGGGTACTAACGCATCAGCTATCACGGATTCTACCACTAGAACTTATACTCCTAATTCGGATGATAATTTTAAATACCTAAGGCTGGATGTAACACCAAATGACGGAATTGTGAACGGAAATACAGTAAGCAGTAGCTATATATGGGTTAATTTATTTGACGATGGAGACGGCAGTGAGTCAAATCCATTTCTTATTTCCACCGCTATACAGCTAAATGAGATCCGATATCATTACAACAATATTAATAATAAATATCTCAAGTTGATCAGTGATATAGATTTATCCGTTTATAATGAAGGAAATGGATGGGTTCCAATTAATGATAATCAAAATTCATCAGCATTTACTTTACATTTAGATGGAGATGGTCATTCTATAAGTGGATTATTTATACGAGGAGGTTATGTATATTCAGGATTATTTAGTGCGTTAGCTGGTTCTGTAAAGAATTTAAGTATTATCAATACAGATATTGAAATAAGTGACGATCAATCTTATGATTTGAACGTAGGAGCATTAGCTGGAAGAGTATTTTATATTCAAATTGATAATGTAAACTCAACAGGTACTATAAAGTCGTTCTCCCCCATAGCCAATAGTAAAGTAGGAGGATTAATTGGTGAAATTATATCGAGTGATAACAACACCATTGTTGGTTCATCTTCAACAGTATCTATAACTGTAACAGGTTCAGGATATCTGGGGGGTATAGTAGGGGATATAAATGCCCAATATGTTAGTATCGATAGCGTATCTTATGATGGAGAGATAAGTGCAACCGATGGAGTAAGACATTATATTGGTGGACTGATTGGTTTTGATGACCAAGCAAATTCTGAAACAACAATTTCGAACAGTACAGCCACTTTAACCTTTAGAAACACAGAATCAACATCTTCTGGTCTATTCTTAGGGGGCATCATAGGATTAGCAAGCACTTATTCCATTACAAATACGAATGCCGAAGTTTCGGTAAGTCATTCATCAGGATCAACTATTGGTGGTATTATAGGTATTGGATCTAATGATGCAAACTTCGGTATGATTCGAAATGTATCAGCTAAAGGAAGTATTTCTATTGCTAACAATGGAACGTTGGGTGGTTTATTTGGTAATGCTACCGGCTTACAGGTTCAGGAATCCTATTCCGATGTTTCATTGATAGCTGGAGATAATTCCTTTATTGGAGGTATTGCGGGAAAAATTACGGATGGATCTTATTCTGATCTCTATGCCGTAGGAAGTATAGAGGGAGCAGCGAATTCATATGTAGGTGGCCTGTTGGGTTATAATGAAGGTGGCACGGTGAGCAGTAGTTATGCCACCGGTACGGTGAGCGGTAGTGATGGTAGTACTATCGGCGGCCTGGTGGGTTACCATTCTGGCGGCACGACAACAGACAGCTTCTGGGATACTGAGACTTCGGGGCAGAGCACCAGCGCCGGTGGAACGGGCAAGACCACCACCGAGATGAAAAGCGAAGCTACCTTCACCAATTGGGACTTTACCAACACCTGGGCTATAACTACAGGTGATTCCGTGAGTTATCCGTATCTGAAAAACAATCCTCAAAGTCCAGTTCCGGGTAAGGCAAGTGCCAACACCGCCCCCGTAGCAAGCAATGCAGCGATAGTGGGAACTCCAAGAGTTGGGGAAACTTTGGCTGCTACTTACGACTACACCGATGCCGAGAATGATGTTAATGCCGGAGCCAGCTTCCAGTGGTACCGCGCAAGTGATGCCGCAGGTACAGATTCGGTAGCAATCGAAAACGCAACCGACTCAACGTATACTTCAGTGACAGAGGACATCGGGTTATTTGTGAATGTGGAAGTTACCCCAAATGACGGTCTTGAATCCGGAGGAGCCGTTTCCAGTGATTGGCTAGAAGTGGCTGGTGTATTCTTGCTCGCCGAAAATGGAGTAACAGTTAGCTGTAGCGAAGCCAGTGAAGGAGATACCGGATTAGTGGGAAGTACACTATACAAAGCTCTTAGTGAAGATAGCCTTCGGGCAAGAGTAACGGACGGAATAGGAGTTACCAATGTGTGTACGAGTCTGGTAACGGATATGAGTAGACTTTTTGAAGCTCAGTCAACCTTCAATGAAGACATCTCTTCTTGGGATGTGAGTGCGGTTACAAACATGTTATTTACATTTGAAGCAGCATCTATCTTTAATCAGGATATAAGCAGCTGGGATGTAAGTTCGGTCACTGATATGACGTATATGTTTAATGGAGCGAGTGCCTTCAATCAAGATATAAGCAGCTGGGATGTAAGTTCAGTCACAAGTATGTCTGGATTATTTGCAAATGCCACGGACTTTAATCAGCCCATTGGATCTTGGGATGTAAGTTCGGTTAATAACATGTATGGTACATTTTTTGGGGCAACTTCATTTAATCAACCTTTAAACAGTTGGGATGTGAGTTCGGTAACATACATGTATGTTATGTTTAAAAATGCTACCTCTTTCAATCAATCCTTAATCGATTGGAACACTGGTCAGGTGACTAACATGACTCAAATGTTTAAAGGTGCTTCATCCTTTAACGAAGATATCTCTGGATGGAATGTATCAGCGGTTACAACCATGGAGGAAATGTTTAATGGAGCCTCTTTATTTAACGTAGATATCAGTAGTTGGAATGTAAGCTCGGTAACTGATATGGATCAAATGTTCTTAGAAGCATCGACTTTTAATCAGGATTTACGAAATTGGGATTTTTCATCGGTAACATCCGTAAGTCAATTTTTAGATTACAGTGGATTAGATAATGTCAATTACAGTTCTCTACTTGGAACTCTGGGCTCAGCTGACAAAGGTCTGCAACCTATAGAAAACCAGACAGGGGAATTAGGAGCAAAGGGATTGACTTTTTTCTATTCAGCTATTCCAAGCAGAGTAACCCTGTACGGGCATCCGTATAATATTCTGGGAGACACCCTTAGTCTGGGCGAAGGAGGTAGTTTTGATTTAACTGCAGTCTCTGATGATAATGTAACTAATACCTTTAGTTTTACTTCATCCGTAACAGATAATGCAAGTTCAGAAAGTTCGATAATTCATACCGTCACTGAACATATCTTTATTGAATTTAATGGAGAAGACAATCCTGGATTATCTGATGCAGAACTAGATTATTTAAGAGGTTTATCTGCTACCTATAACAGTTCAGAAGAACAATGGAATCTGGATATTTCAGAACTGCTGGATAATATCCCGAATGGAGGTACTTTTACCTTTACAGCTTACTTTAATGCCGTAGAGAATATATCTGCAGAACTACCAACACTAAGCTTTAGTGTTTTTCCAACTTTTAAACTCGCCGACAACGAAGTTACCGTTACCTGTAGTGAGGCAGAGGTAGGCGATTCCGGTACCGTAAATGGAATTATATACACCAAACGAAGCAAAGATCAGATCACTCCTGAAAACGCTGCAACTACATGTACATCCGACATTACTGATATGTCTAATCTTTTTGAAAATCAAACAACATTTAATGCTGATATATCCAGTTGGGATGTGAGTTCTGTGGTGGATATGAGTTCAATGTTTGCTGGAGCTACATCTTTCAATCAAGATATCGGTAGTTGGAATGTAAGTTCAGTAACCGTAATGGATAAAATGTTTTATGAGGCTAATACTTTTAATCAGCCAATCGGTAGTTGGGATGTGAGCGCTGTGACTAGTATGAATCAAATGTTTCATAAGGCGAATACTTTTAACCAGCTAATTGGTAGTTGGAATGTGGGCGCTGTTACTGATATGTTTGAAATGTTTCATGAGGCCGGTACTTTTAACCAGGATATTAGTAGTTGGGATGTAAGTTCTGTTACAGATATGTATGCAATGTTTCATGAGGCCCGTACTTTTAACCAAGATATAAGTAGTTGGGATGTAAGTTCTGTTACAGATATGATTAATATGTTTACATTTACTGACTTCAATCAACCTATCGGTAATTGGGATGTAAGCTCTGTCACCCGACTAGCAGGGACATTTTCTGCCAGTCCTTTTAACCAGGATATTAGTGAGTGGGACGTGAGTGCTGTAACAAATATGAACGGTGTATTTGGAGCTAATAGCAGTTTTAACCAAGATATATCCAGTTGGGATGTGAGTTCTGTGGTGGATATGAGTTCAATGTTTGCTGGAGCTACATCTTTCAATCAAGATATCGGTAGTTGGGATGTGAGTTTGGTAAACGATATGAGTTACATGTTTGATGATGCCAGTTCTTTTAATCAAGATATCGGTAGTTGGAATGTGAACGCTGTAACGGTTATGCCTGACATGTTTCATGATGCCAGTTCTTTTAATCAAAATTTAGGTAACTGGGATATTTCAAACGTAGAGGCATTAGGAGATGATTTTTATGGTTTTTTAAATGGTTCAGGACTAACCACTACTTATTATGATTCTTTACTTATTGGTTGGGCATCACTCGAAAATGTACAACCTGATCTGATATTATATGTAGGGGGGGATCTAAAATTTACCTACTCAAGAGCGGCGCGAGCGGTATTGACAAGCGCTCCCAATAACTGGACAATCATCGATGGTGGTTCTACTAATAAATTACCTGTTGCCAGTAACCCAGCTATTGCAGGAACGCCAAAAGTGGGAGAGACTCTTGCTGCTACCTATGACTTCACTGATGCCGATGATGATTCGAATGTAGGAGCATCTTTCCAGTGGTACCGCGCAAGTGACGCCTCCGGTATCGATTCTGTTGCGATTGAGAATGCAACCGATTCCACTTTTATTCCAACTTCAGCTGAGGCGGGCTTATTTGTAAAAGTAGAAATCACCCCGAATGATATAATAGAACCCGGAACAAGCATATCGAGCGAATGGGTAAGTATTCCAAGTCTATTCAAATTGGCTGAAAACGGAGTAACGATTACCTGTAGCGAAGCAAGCGACGGAGACACCGGCTTAGTGGGAGGTAGTTTGTACAAAGCTCTGAGTGAAGATAGCCTGCGAGCTCGGGTAGATGCTGGGGTGGGAATTACTAATGTCTGTACCAGTTTAGTTACCGATATGAATAATTTATTCAGTCAAAAGTCTACGTTCAATCAAGATATAGGCAGCTGGGATGTTTCAAGTGTTACAAAAATGAATGGAATGTTTTTTAGAGCTTCAGCCTTTAATCAGGATATTGGCAGCTGGGATGTGAGCTCTGTAATTGACCCTTACCAAATGTTTAGAGATGCTTCATCATTTAATCAGGATATAGGGGATTGGAATTTTAGTTCAGCAACTCATCTCAGTGGCATATTTATTTCTGCTTCATCATTTAATCAGGACATTAGTGGTTGGGATGTAAGCTCGATAACTTCTTTCGCAACGATGTTTGCTGGTGCTAGTTCATTCAATAAAGATATAGGTAATTGGGATGTGAGCTCTGCTACTGAAATGACCGCAATGTTTCATGATGCTTCATCATTTAATCAAAACCTGGGGAATTGGGATGTTTCTAATGTGACCAAGTTTAATGATATGGGTGTCTCATTGGTCAGCTTTTTTGAGAATTCCGGATTAACATCAGAAAACTATGATTCCTTACTCATAGGATGGTCTGAACTTTCGAGCCTTCAGCCAAATATTAGCATCACATTTGGAGATGTACAATACACTCACGCTGCATCTGCTGCTCGTGCAGTTCTTACTGATACTTATAACTGGTCCATTACCGATGGTGGAGCTACCAACACCGCACCGGTGGCAAGTAACGCAGCTATAGCAGGTACTCCAAAAGTAGGATTGACCCTTGCGGCTACCTATGATTTCACGGATGCTGATGGCGATGCGAATGCAGGCGCTAGCTTCCAATGGTACCGCGCAGATAATGCTAGGGGAACAGGGGAAACACTAATTTCAGCAGCAACAGATTCTACCTATGAGGTAATACCGGAAGATAGTTTAAAATATCTAAGAGTTGAGGTAACACCTAGTGATAGGTTTTCAGATGGTGAGACCGTATTCAGTGAATATGTATTTATCCATCCTTTTGAAAGTGGTCGCGGCACCTCAGAGAATCCCTATGTGATTGTAACTGTTTATCAATTACAAGCTGTGAATCTAGTATTAGACGCTTATTACATTCAAAGTAATGATATCGATGCATCAGCTACTGAAAATTGGAATGAAGGTGCTGGATTTAAACCCATTGGACAATTAAATGCATTTACAGGTAGTTTTGATGGGAATGGCAATAAGATTATTGCCCTAACAATTAACAGGCCTTCAGCCAACTTTGTAGGTTTGTTCAGCTATTCTATTAGAGGTACAATACTGAAAAATATAGGTTTAGAAGATGTTAATATCTCAGGGGGTACTAGATATACCGGCGGAATAGTTGGAATAAATCAAGGGGGTGATTCCAGTGCCAATGATAGAAGTACAGTTAGTAATAGCTATGTCACGGGAAAGGTTTCTGGGCAAGATGCTGTAGGTGGCTTAGTTGGCTATAATTATGGAGGAATTATTGCTAATAGTTATTCTACTGCTGAGGTGAGTGGGGAAGGAAGTGTCGGCGGTTTAGTAGGCTATAATGATCATAATGGGGGTGGCGTCTTTATTACGAATAGTTATGCTACAGGCTCTACTACTAACCTTGTAAGTGCTCGGGTAGGCGGTCTAGTTGGCTTAGATAATAACGGAACCTATATTAATAGCTTCTGGAACACTGAGACTACAGGACAGAATACAAGCGAGGGCGGTACTGGAAAGACTACGGCTGAGATGAAAAACATTGCCACTTTCACTGAAGCAGGTTGGGACTTCACCAACACCTGGGCTATTGTAGCAGGTGATTCCGTGAGTTATCCATATCTGAAGAATAATCCGCAAAACCCAAAACCGGGTATTGAAAGCACAAACATAGCCCCGGTTGCAAGCAACGCAGCCATTGCAGGCACACCAAAAGTAGGAGAACCCCTTGCCGCTACCTACGACTATACCGATGCCGAGGGCGATGCCAATGCCGGAGCTAGCTTCCAGTGGTACCGAGCAAGTGATGCCTCCGGTACAGATTCTGTAGCAATATCAGAAGCAACCGACTCCACTTTTATTCCAACATCAGCTGAGGCGGACTTATTTGTAAAAGTAGAAATCACGCCAAATGATGTGATAGGAGCTGGAAAAAGCATATCCAGCAGTTGGTTAGGAGTGCCAAAGTTATTCTTACTAGCTGATAACGGAGTTACTATCACATGTAGCGGTGCAAGCCCAAATGATACCGGTATTGTGGACGGTATTACTTATAAAGCCCTAAGTAGAGACAGCCTTCGTACTAGGGTTGATTCCGGGCAAGATGTAACCAAAGTTTGTACCAGTTTAATAACTGATATGAGTGATATGTTTCAATCTGTAATAGAATTAGAAAGTTTCAATCAGGATATTGGGGCATGGGATGTAAGTGCTGTGACTAATATGGAAAATATGTTTCAAAATGCTGAACAATTCAATCAGGATATTGGAGCATGGGATGTTGGATCTGTTACTGATATGAGTGGGATGTTTGCAGGTGCAATTTCATTCGACAAGAATATTGGAGAATGGAATGTTAGCAGTGTTACTGACATGGAACTTATGTTCGGAACTGCGATTTCATTTAATCAGGACATTGGAGGTTGGAATGTCAGTTCCGTATTAAATATGAGTTCTCTATTCTATGTAGCTTCAAATTTTAATCAAGATATAAGTACATGGAATGTTAGTTCAGTTACGAATATGTCATCTATGTTCGATAATGCTAAGTCCTTCAATCAACCAATTGGTAGTTGGAATGTTAGTAGCGTATTAAATATGATAGGGATGTTTAATGAAGCGCAGTCTTTCGATCAGAATCTTGGAAGCTGGAATATTTCCAACGTAAGTAATTTTTACTCAGATAATAATGAAGATATCAAATTTATGGTTAACACCAGTCTGAGTACGGTAAACTATGATTCCCTACTAATCGGATGGGAAAAACTTGAAAATTTGAAGCCTGACTTAACAATACATTTTGGTGATGTGGAATATTCTTCAGCAGCAGCAGATGCCCGGGAGGTACTAACAAGTGCACCCAATGATTGGACGATTATCGACGGTGGATTGAATAAGCCAACTGAACTAACCTTTACTTTTGAAGACTGGTCGTATGTTGATAGGAATGGGTCTGTTTCGACAAAAGCTGATGGTGGATCATTCATTTGTCCGGATGGGGTAGATGTAGGAACTCAGGTTACTATGTATTTTAGTGTAAAAGATGATAGAGGTAAAGTTTACCGAGCGGAAGATAGCGATGACTTGGATTTCAACAAAACCGCTCCAAATCTTGGCCTTGGTTCATTCAACCCAGCGTACGATTCTGAAAAAGAGCTCTGGGAAGTGATGTTTCCTGTTACCGTTCTTGGTGAAATAGAGTTCATTGTAAATCACGGTCCATTTAATCTAAAAGCAACTACATTTATTGAAATGTGTCTTGCAGTTTATGTAGTTGATGGAAATTTTGGAAGTGGTGGATTCTTCAAAAGTGCAAAAACGAAAACCAGCGATGCTGGCTCAGAAACTCAGGCAGATGAAGAGCCTTTCGTGTTTGGTTTGGAACATTACCGCAAAGCAGAAAATGGGGAGCTGGTAAGAGACACACTTAGAGTATTTATCGATTGGGGTGATGGAACTACCGAAAGTTTTAAAGGGATGGGCTATCCTTCTCATACCTATACTTCAGACGAAGACTTCCAGATTAAAGCTGCTGGTAACCAGAATAGTTTTAAAGCTTCTGCATCTAATGGAAATGCTTCCCTCTTTAAGTCTGTCACAGATTGGGGAAACACAGAATGGCTAGACCTTTCCAATGCATTTGAAGGAGCAACAAACCTTAATATTCAAACGGAAGATGCTCCGGATTTAACGAATGTAACAAGTCTTGAAGCTATGTTTAGAGGCGCAAAATCTTTCAATGCTAAGGTAGCAAACTGGGATGTTTCCAATATCACGAATATGGCGAATATGTTTCAGGGAGCTTCTAAATTTAATCAAAATTTAAGCACTTGGGATGTCTCAAAAGTTCAAGATTTTGATGGGAAAACAGCTGCAAGTTCTTCTGAACAAAAGGCAAAACGTCTTGATTTAACTCTCGAAACTGATCAAACGAAGGATAAATCAAGGATGAAATATTCATCAAATGCTTCTACTTCTTCAAATTCAGTTTCCGGTTTCCTTGTGGGTACTAATATGTCTCCTCAGAATCTTGATTCTTTACTTATAGGTTGGTCTGAGTTGGATCTGGTTGATGGTGTAGGATTTAGCGTTGGTACACTCCAATATGGAGAAGCCGGTAAAGCAGCATTAGATAAGATTCGTTCTAATAACAATTGGACTGTGGTATCTGGTGGTGAAGTAGGCGGTAACGATGCACCTACCTTCTCAGAATTTCCTGACCCGGTTCAAGTTCAATTGGGTACTTCACTTACAGTTCCATTATGGGATTTCGTAAGTGATGTTTCCACGCCAGATGATCAGCTTGATTTTACCTTCGAGATAATTTCTGATTCCGTAATTACTTTTGATTACGATAACAGTAATGGTAATTTATCACTCACTGCTCCTGAAGAAGCGATTACGTTTCAGGTAGTAGTTCTTGTAGTTAACAACAACTTTATTGCAGCTTCAGATACTATAAGTGTAGAAGCTTCTAATCTTGTATCTACAGACTTTGAAACTCTGTTCCCAGAGGAATTTAAGCTTAGTCAGAATTACCCAAATCCATTTAACCCATCTACTGTTATATCTTTTAATTTGCCTGAAGCAACCCATGTGAGGCTGGAAGTATTTAACATGCTTGGTCAGAGAGTACTTACATTAGTGGATGGAATGAAAACAACGGGTGTGCATCAGGTACGTGTAGATGCAATGGCACTTACGAGTGGAATCTACTTGTATAGACTTACTTCTGGAAATAAATCTCTAGTTAAGAAAATGACGCTCATTAAATAATGATGACCTCAAACCTAAAGCCCTCATTCATTAAGTTGAGTGAGGGTTTTTATTTATAAGCTCAATCTTTCAAATGCTTAGCATAATTAACTCCGAGAATGTCTAATCTTTCGAACGTTGGATGAAGTCTTAATGCTACAAATTCAATCCACTCTTTTGAATCCTTAGGTGTCCATAAAACTTCTGCTAATGCAATAGCTCTAGGAAAAGCCATGTATTCAACTTTAGCACCCGTATGAATGTATTCGGTCCAAACATTAGCTTGTGCTCCGAGAACATACTTGGATTCTTCCTCAGTCAATTCTGACGGAATTGGTTCATAAGCATAAACATCTTGAAGTGTTGTCAAACCACCGATAGCGATTGGCTCATCACTAGTTGGCTCTGATTGATAATGGTCGAAATAATTAGATCCATTTGGAGACATTATAACATCATGTTGCATTTTTGCGGCTTCAATTCCACCTGCTTCACCTCTCCAACTCATTACTGTAGCCCTTGGAGCTAAACCGCCTTCCATGATTTCATCCCAACCAATAATCTGTCGCCCTTTGCTATTTAGATATCTCTCAACTCTGCCAATAAAATAGCTTTGTAGTTCATGCTCATTAGCCAAGCCTTCTCGTTTGATTACTTCTTGAGCAATCTCACTTTCTTCCCATTGTTTTTTAGGAGCTTCATCACCACCAATATGAATATATTCACTCGGGAAAAGTTCGATTACTTCGTCTAGTACATCTTCGAGAAAGGAGAACGTCTCCTCTGATGGGCAGTAAATATCTTCAAAAACACCCCATGTTGTTGCAACTGTATATTCTTTATCAAAGCAGCCGAATTCAGGATAAGCCGCTAATGCTGCACTAGAATGCCCAGGTAGTTCTATTTCTGGAATTACAGTAATATGTCGTTTAGTTGCATAAGCGACAATATCCCTGATTTCTTCTTGGGTATAATAACCACCATATTTAATTCCATCATATCTACCAGAGCCATAGTTTCCTATTAATGTTGAATCTCTCCATGCTCCTACCTCTGTCAGTTTTGGATATTTCTTGATTTCAATTCGCCATCCTTGATCTTCTGTTAGGTGCCAATGAAAGCGGTTGAATTTATACATTGCTAATAAATCGATGTACTTCTTAACAAACTCAACAGAAAAGAAATGACGAGCTACATCTAAGTGCATACCGCGATATCCAAACCTAGGGTAGTCATAGACTTCAACTGCAGGGATTTCCCATTTAGTATTTCTTGGGACTAATGATGGATCGGTTTGCTCAATTTGTGATGGCAATAATTGCCGTAAAGACTGGATTCCATAAAAAATCCCAGATCTTTCTTTAGCTGAAATCTGAACTCCATTATTTGATACTGAAATTCGGTAGGCTTCACCATTTTCAAAATCACCTTCATCTACTAAATTAAGTGAGATATATGATGAGTCTGGTAATTCATTAAGCGTCTTAATTGGATAGCCTTTCCAGTTAGTTACAAACAATAAACTATTAAGGTATTCAGCTTCTAGTCTCAGAACATCATCGGATATAATAATCTGAAGATTCGATCCTATCTTAAACTTGCCTGCTGTTTTTTCAACTGAAACAGGTTTTGGGGTGATTGAAATCTGAGTATTGTTTTGGTAGCCAAGGCTATTAGAACTTATAACTAAACTTAGAAATAAAATCTGAAATACTAATCGTTGCATTCGAAATATTTGAATTAAAATGATGGCTTAAAGAAACTAATAAGAAACTCTTTTTAAAAATATGTTTATGATTAAAATTGTCTGCTGAAAATTCCGCATCTTTGAAACAAGATTAAGAAACTAATTATTTTGGAATTACTATTCCTTTAGGAATGTACTTAATGAAGTAATAATAGTGGTTCTGATAATCTCAGTACGATTAAATAATAAATTCATGATTGAAAAACAGAATAATACACTTGATGATTTCTATTGGTCGGATGAGAACGAGCCCCATTTAGAACGAAGAAAACAGATTCTAAAAAAGTATCCTGAGGTAAGAGAACTATATGGGATAGATCCCAAACTAAAGTATAAAGTCATTTTTCTAGTTATCGTTCAACTTTCGATAGCGCCATTCATCTTTGATTTACACTGGGCGTTATTTCTGTTGATATCATACGTAGTTGGAGCGACAATTACTCATTCATTGTTTTTAGCTGTACATGAGTTGAGCCACAATCTTGCTTTTAAAAAGAAATCAAGAAACAATTGGTTAGCAATAATCGCTAATATTCCAATTGTATTCCCATATGCTATGTCGTTTAGAAGGTACCATCTGTTACACCATAGTGAGCAAGGTCATGAGCACAACGATACTGACTTGCCTTCTTCACAAGAAGCAGGGTTCTTTAAAGGATTGATTGGTAAACTAGTTTGGGCTATAAATCAAATAATTGTGTATGGCTTAAGACCTTTGCTTGTTCATCCAAAAAAAATGGATAAATGGCTGATGATAAATATACTTTTTCAGGTAACAACACTTACCCTGTATATATACTTTGCTGGCTTAGGAGCTCTATATTTCTTGTTACTCTCATTCTTTTTGGCAGGAAGCTTACATCCGGTGGCTGGGCATTTTATATCTGAACATTATGTATTTGAAGATGGTCAGGAAACGTATTCCTACTATGGTCCATTAAATAAACTGGGATTTAATGTAGGTTATCATAACGAGCATCATGATTTCCCTTATATTCCTGGTTCACGTCTTCCTCAACTTAAAAAGATGGCGCCCGAATTTTATGATTCTTTATATTCTCATAATTCTTGGGTAAAGGTATTATACAAATTCATTACTGATTCGGATATTTCACTTTACAATAGGGTAAAGAGACGTGCAGTTAAAGAATAGATTATCTATTTAATAGTTCTTACGGGTTCAGTTAAATTTGTATAAGTTGCCTTTTTGCTATAAATCGAATTAACTCCTTTAAAAATTTCTTCAGCATTAAATTTTGAGTTTAAAATTCCGCATCTTTAGCCAAATCTTAAAAAAGGATTTATGACGGTATTACTATTCATTGCGGGGTTAATAGCTCTGATAGGAGGAGCTGAGCTTTTTTTAAAGGCAGTAGACCATTTTGGTTTAAAATGGGGTGTGTCTCCAGTAATCATGGGACTTACAGTCGTAGCATTTGCCACTGGAGCACCAGAATTAGCTATAAGTATAAAAGCGGCCTCAAGTGGAAGCGCAGATTTAGTTCTAGGTAATATTATAGGAAGTAATATTGCTAATATACTTTTAATCCTTGGTGTTACTGCATTAATAGCTCCTTTGAATATCACAAGAAGAATTATTCGTATCGATGTTCCAATAGTAATAGGAGCTAGTTTGCTTTTATTCTTTTTAGCTTCAGATGGAGTTCTAAATACGTTTGATGGGATAGTTCTTTTAACAGGATTAGTCGCATATTCAATTTTTACATACTTCCAGATTAGAAAGAGCAAAGACGATGATGACGTTGCTGAAGTATTTGAATTTGAGAGTTCACCCGAAGAACTTGCACAAGGTACATTTTTCTACATAAAAAATGTCGGCTTTTTATTGATTGGACTTATACTAATTGTACTTGGCTCAAATTGGATGGTCGATAGTGCAGTCACTATAGCACGATTATTTGGTTTGTCAGAATTGGTTATTGGACTTACTATTATTTCTATTGGAACGTCACTCCCAGAAGTTGCTACTTCACTTTCAGCTGCAAGGAAAGGAAACGCAGATATAGCAGTAGCCAATGTTATGGGCAGTAACCTCTATAATATTCTTCTTACACTTGGTGTTACATTAATGATAGCACCTAACTTTTTAGATGTTTCTACTAAGGCAATCAATTTCGATCTACCATTTATGGTAGCGGTAAGTATTGCGTGTATTCCAATTTTTATAGCTGGGTTTAACCTCACTAGAATGGATGGAATCTTATTTCTCTTTTACTATTTGAGCTACTTAGCTTACCTAGTATTTGATGCACTTGATTCAAGCTTAGTACCAACAATAGAAAGTGTATTTATATGGGGCGTTTTACCGGCTACAGTCATCTATATGGTTTGGAGAATGATATTATATAGAAATGAAAAGAAGAGGGGTTAGTTCTCTTTCTTTTTAGCTCGTTTCTCTTTTTCATCTAAGATCCAGTTTACATATAAAAACTCAAGGGCAGAACTCTCATAACCTTTCCAGTTTTTAATGAGCTTTTGAAACTGAGTTTCTGAGGTTTTATTAGGATCATTCCCATAACTCCAAATGATCCATCTTCGCAATCCTTTTTCTTCACCCTTTTTGAAATTACTCGGAAATATTGAATCAGTTCTACCACGCATCATCATTAAATCCTGAGCGGCCGTTGGTCCAATCCCTTTGATATTGGTTAGAGTATTGTAGCAAGTAGTTGGATCGCATTTTGCTAGAAATTTCATATCAGTATTACCAGCTACAATATTTGAAGCTAGTTCTGTCAAATATTGTCCTTTCCGCAATGTTGGTCCAAGTTTCCGGATATTGGCAGGATCAGCTTTCATAAGTTGAAAGGGACGAGGCCAAGAAGCTAAAGTGCCACCTTGATGATCTAGTGCAGTTCCATATGCTTCACGAATAGCATACATCATTTTTTTTGCAGTAGGTTTATGGTTCATCTGCATTTCTACTATCCGATTTTGGATATCTTCAAATAGATTTGCTCTAGTCATCCTTTTTAGTCCATATAAACTAGATAATTTATCAGCTAAGAGTGGATCATTTGAGGCTTGATCGTATAGAGGCCGTACATCCATATCTGTGCCAAAGATTTTAGACAAGCTCTTATTTGCTATTTCAATCTCTTCTTTAGAAAGTGATTCTTTGCATTCAATATTGAATTCTGGAGCATCTACATCTCCATTAAAGAAAACAGTTACAATCACATCTGTATCACCAATAGAAACAGGTCGTGTATAACCTTCTTCAAAAATAGTTTCTACGTTATGTTCATGATCAAAATAAGATTGAACATCGAGGCAAAGAAACCAGTCGTGTGGCGGAATAGATTTGAGTGTCCAGCTACTCATTTTAATTAAGAATTAAGAATGTTTGAATTAAAATGGCTTTGATATAACATAAGGTCAAATAATCAAATTCACATTCATAATTTTTAATTGAGGCAATCTTAAATGTTATGAATTAGCTAATTCTACTTTTTCATTAACCTTAGAAAATGGATTCCAACTAAGAGCTTTGACTCTTACCATAACTTTATCAGCACTAATATATACCACTGGTATAAATACTAGAGTAACTAAAGTTGATGCAGTTAAACCTCCAATCACTACTCTTGCTAATGAAGCCTGAATCTCTGCTCCGGCTCCTAATCCAATAGCTAGAGGGAATAAGCCTAAAACAGTTGTTAAAGTAGTCATCAGTATTGGCCTAAGTCTCAATTTCCCAGCTGCAAGAACGGCTTCTGTTACATTTAAGCCTTGTTCTCTTCTCATTAAATTGATGTAATCAACTAATACAATGGCGTTATTAACAACAATACCAATAAGCATGATGATACCCATCAAACTTTGAATATTTAAAGTAGTACCAGTAAGTAACAAAGTAGGAACAACCCCAATGATGGCTAGTGGAACCGAAAACATTACTACTAATGGGTCAAGAAAACGCTCGAATTGTCCTGCCATTACCATATAAATCAAAACCAATGCAAGTAGTATCGATAACTGAAAGTCACCTGCAGCTTTTTGTTGTTCTTCATATTCTCCTGAGAAAACGATGCTATATCCATCAGGGAGATTAATATTTACAAGTTGATCTCTAATTATTTCAACAGCATCACCAAGTGCAATTCCTGGTTCTAGGTTTGCAGAGATATTTGTAACGCGTTGCCCATTTATTCTATTAATACCTGTAGGACCTCTTCCAATTTCTTTCTTGATTACAGATGAAACAGGAAGTACTTGTCCATCGGGAGTTCGTATGGAAATATTGTCAAGGTCAAGAGCACTTAACCGATCTTCTGCTCTTAATCTAACTATAATTGGATACTCATCACCACCATCACGAAAAGCGCCAGCTTGACTTCCACCAATGTTTGTTTGAATAATACTCGCTACTTGATTAACTGAAAGTCCTAGATCTGCAATCTTTTCTCTGTCGAAAGTGATTCTTTGTTCAGGTCTACCTTCACTTCTACCAACACGTGCCCCAACAACACCTGGAATTTTTTCCATTTCTAGTTTAATCTGTTGAGCAAGTTCATATGACTTTTCTATTTCGTAACCACGTAACTGAACCTGTATTGCTTCATCTCCACCACCGCTTCCAAAAATTCTTCGTAGAATCCAAAGTCCTGATTGAGCGCTAACTCTAATTTCAGCACCAGGAATTTTTCCTTCAACATTCTTTCTAATTTCATCTGCGATATCGGATGTTTTTCTTGATCGCTCTGATGCTGGAACCATTGCTATTTCAACTTCAGCTCTTCCATCTCTTACTTCAGTTGTAAAGTTTTTAACATCATTCATTGGAAGGTGAGCTAATACAATAGTTTCCAATTCTTGTAAATAGCGATTTTGTACTGCAATATTAGTTCCATCAGCCATTTCTAGATCTATACTAATTTCATCAGCATCAGTTTGAGGTGCTAATTCAACAGGAATGCGAGGGGCTAATAATGAGCTGCCAACTACAAGTAAAGCAGTGATTCCAAAAATAGTTAATCGATGTTTTAATGCATATGAGAGAATGGTTGAATATTTATCCTCAAGTTTTTCAAATAATACATTAAACCATCCTTTTTCTGAGCTTTTCTCATTCGCTTTAACAGTTAAAAACTTGCTCGAAAGCATAGGTACTAGAGTTAAAGCAACCAGTAATGAACAAAGAAGTGCAAACACAACAACAAGGGCAAGTTGCTTGAATAAGAGTCCTGAAATTGTTTGCATGAAAATAACAGGCAGGAAAATAACAACAGTAGTTAGTGTAGAGGCGACAATAGCACCAGCTACTTGTTTAGTTCCAATTAGGGCACTCGTCTGTAAATCATCACCTTCTTTCTCGCGTCTTCTGATAATATTCTCTAATACTACAATAGCATTATCAACAATAAGACCAACTCCTAATGC
This sequence comes from Balneolaceae bacterium, assembly GCA_965212165.1. Lineage (GTDB taxonomy): Bacteria > Bacteroidota > Rhodothermia > Balneolales > Balneolaceae > RHLJ01. The sequence goes on from OZ243096.1 coordinate 1,835,407, forward strand.
TAGTCCACCAAAGCTCATTTGATTTAGAGTTAGATCACTAAAATAAAGCAATCCAAATGTTGCAATAATGGAAATTGGAATTGCAACCGCTATAATGAAGGTTGAAGATCCATTTCGGAAAAATACATAAAGCACAAATACAGCAAGTAGTGCTCCCCATATAGCAGAGTTCTGTACATTATCAATTGAATCTTGAATAAATGTACTTTGATCAACGGTTACAAATAGGTTTAGGTCATTACGTTCCGCATTAATTCTTTCAACTTCTTTTCGGATATCTTCAGCAACTGCTACAGTATTAGCTCCAGTTTGCTTTCTTATACCAAATCGAACCATTGGCTTTTTGTCGATGGTTACAAGACGATCTAAGTCTTCATACCCAAATGAAACATCTGCTACATCTTTTACACGAATAGGTTTACTATCGATTGTGGTAATTACCGTATTTGCGATTTCATCAATATTATCATATTCACCTAGAGTTCGAATGTATAATCGTGAAGTCCCTTGATTTACATTACCACCTGGTGCATTGGTGTTTTCTCTTGAAATAGCTTGTTGTACTTGTTGGGTAGTAAGTCCGCTTGCTATAAGTCGATCTCGTTTGATATCAACTTTAATTTCACGGTTTATTCCTCCCCATATATCAATAGAACCAACGCCGTTAATTTGTTCAAACCGTTTAGTAATTTCACGATCTAGAAGTAGCGTTAATTCGGCAAGATCTTTATCAGAATTAGCACCAACAATTACTATTGGGAAATTATTTGGATCAAATTTCCAAATTCTGGGTGCATCAGCTTCAACAGGTAAATTAGATCTAACCCGATCTAAAGCAGCTCTAACATCATTTGATGCTGCATCAATATTTACACCCTGTGCAAATTCAAGTGTTACTCTACTATTCCCTTCATTAGAGCTCGAACGAACACGTTCTACTCCAGGAACACCAGCAACAGCGTTTTCAATACGCTCGGTAATAATATTTTCTATTTCCTCTGGACCAACATTATCATAGTCGGTTGATATGGTTAGTTGAGGATATTCAATGGGAGGTAATAAGTCGACTGGAAGGAACCTAAATCCCATTACTCCCAAGGTAATGATGATCAAAAAGACCATCGAAGTTGCGACTGGTCGTTTTATAGAAGTTTCTGTAATAGACATTCCTAATCCTTAAAGTGTATTAGATTGCTGAGTAGTAGATTTACGAAGTGCGTCTTTTAATAAATCTTCACTTTGAAGTTGTTGTAGTTCATAAACTTTATCCCAGCTTATGGTTCTAACTCTTGCTTGTTCTCTTCCTTCACCAAGTAAATCTTGCCCCATAGTTACAACCCATTGTCCACTATCTAGTCCATTTACACCAACTTCCATTCTACCTCTTGCTCGCACATTAATTACTTTAAACTGCATTTGAGTTGGTTCAGTAAGGGGATCAAGAGTAGTTGTATTTTCAGCATCATTTGCTGGTTCAATTTCAGAACCTAGTGATGAAGCGATAAATACACCTTCAGCACCAGAAGTTGGATCAGTATATATGGCACTAACAGGTATAAGAGTAGCTTGTTCACTTTCACCAAACAGTATATCAACAGGAACAAACATACCTGGTTTTAACCACCCATTGGTGTTTTCAACATCTATTTCAGCTTCTGTACTACGAGTAATTTCATTAAGAAAAGGGGAGATACGAGAAAGTTTTGCTGATACTATTTGATCATTACCTTGATAATCTTCAACCATAATCTGTGCAGTCTGACCAATCGATATCTTATTTAGCATGCTTTCAGTTAATACAATTTCAACTCTTAACTTCGAAAGATCGCCAATCATAAATAGCTGAGTATTTGTTGAAACCTGCATCCCAACTTGGGCATTACGTTGACCAATAGTTCCAGAAATTGGTGCTGTGATAGTAGTTCGTTTTAGTGTTTCTTTGCGTTCTTTCACTAATGATTCAGATTGAGCAACTTGAGCTATTGCTAACTCTACATCTGCTTCAGCAGAAGTCAGCTGAGCTTGGATTTGTTCTAACTCTACATCACTACTTAGATCCTTATCAGCCAATTGCTTAGTTCGCTTAAACCTAGAAGTTAATTCTGATAAACTTGCTTCTGCTTGCTTTAACCTTGCTTTGTTAATATTTAAGCCTGCTTCAGCTTGTATTAATTGCTGTTGAAACTGCTCGTCTTCAAGTTGAGCTAAAATCTCACCTTTCTTTACATACATTCCATTTTCTACAAAAACTTCTTCAACTTTAGCTGAAATTTGAGGAAAAAGTGGTACTTGGTTTTCAGAACGAACATTACCACTAAATCTTTCTACCAATGGTAGTGAACCATAACGTGCTTGAACTGCTTCAACTGCAGGTATAACTGCGTTGTTATTACTTCTTGGTGAAGAAGCATCATTATCTTCTGAAGTAGAACTACAAGATGCTAAAACAAGAGCAAGCGTAAAAATTGTGATACTTTTTAGATTCATTATGTTACTGACTAAGCTTTAAATGGTTAATTGCAGTTCCATAACTCTATTATCTCTCAGGTTTCTCCCGGAGAAATGTTAAATCCTTTAAAAATGAGTTATTAATAAGTATTTGCTATGTGGGGTGTTAGAATCTCTGAGTGACTCTAAAAGAATTTTTATTCTGAAAAAATAAATGAAGGATTCTTTTCTTGAGTCAATCGTACTTGCTCAAGTTTAGCCTCATACATTCGTTCCACATCTTTAAGGGTATCAGCATCTGATGATGATAAATCCCAGCGAATAGCTTTGAATCGAGGGAGACGAAGAGTGTATTTAGCTTTGGTTCTTTTATTGATTTGGATGTCTTCAAATTCTAATTCTACCACTAATTCGGGTTTCAGTAAAACAGTAGTGCCAAATCTTTGTTCAGTCAAAGATTTGATACGCTTGTTCATCTCTTTAAGTTCTTCATTCGTATATCCACCATAAGCTTTTCCAATGGGAATGAACTCTTCCTCATAGCGTTCATCGTCTTTAACTGATATTCCCAATGTAAAATCAGAATAGCTTCCACCACGTTTTCCACTTCCTGCATGGGCATATAAAATTACGGTATCTAATGAGCCACTTGGCTTTTTAACTTTTAGCCACGATTTCCGGCGCTGACCATATTCATATATTGAATTTTTCCGTTTCAACATCAATCCTTCATTGCCATGCGCTATTGCTCTATCGAATAATTCTTCAACGTGCTGTTGATCAATCACATCAACCTGAGAAGTAATAGGAAGATTATGATCTTTTGAAAGTTGTTCTAAAATTTTTCTTCGATCTTCTAATTTCATATTGAAAATCGGAGTTTCATTTTCATACAAAACATCATAGGAAATGAACAAAACAGGGAATTCAATCAATAAAGCCTGTGAGGGTTTTTTAACACCCATTCGCTTTTGAAGCAGTTGAAAAGGCATAATGGTGTCGTCTTTAAATACACATATTTCACCATCTAATACTAAATCTGGTAAATCTCGATCATTAAAGAAGGTTACAATTTCAGGGAATGATTGTGTAATAACATTTAAATCTCTTGAGTAGAGTTCAATTTTACCACCAGAGATATGAGCTTGGCACCGCATTCCATCAAATTTCTCTTCGGCTATATATTCATTAAGATTCTCAATCGCACGATTTCCTATCGGGCTTGCAAGCATAAACGATAGAGGATGGAACAGTTCAAATGATGCAGTATCAAGTTTATTGTTTTTTGCTAGAATTGCAGTCTCACCCAAACTTCCAGTAATCATATGAGCATATCGAACAGCTTCTAGATCCTTACCAAAAGCTTTAGCTACAGCATTAACCACACTCTTTATTTCGAATCCAATACGGAGTGACCCTTGTCCCATTATTCGAATGAAATACTTGACCTCAAGTGGACTTAATCTAGTCCATGTATCTAAAATAAGTGCTTGTTTCGCATCTCTTTTTTTGAGGAGAAATAGCTGTTCATAAATGTCACTGACTTCCTGAAGTGTTAGTATACCTCCAATAAACTTAGTCTTCGCTTCAGGTATATTTTCCATTAGTCGTTGAATAGTTTCAGATGAACTTCCTGTTGCAGTTCTGCAGGGTTTGAACACTAAATCATAATCTATTTCGCAAAACTGAGCGGCTAAAGTTGCAATAGTTCGATACCCCACTGAAGCTCGTTTTCCAGAAACCGTTGAAAAAGCTCCTTCTCCTAAATATTGAGCAGCTAGTAATACATCTTCATCCGACTCTAAGCTTTGGAGATAGTTTTTGCATAAAGCAATTTTCGCATTATTTCCACGAGTGCTTGAAATAGTCTGTGCTAATTGGGCAAGATTGATAAAGCTATTTATCGGATAGTTAATCACTACAACACACCTCCTTTCCTCCTCTCGAGAGGAGGGACTCATGAATTAAATTAATAAACTTAAAGTCCCCTCTTGAGAGGAGATTTAGGGGTGTGTCACTAACTAACTCAAATAAATAGATTGTAATGTTAAATGATAATGAGGCATCTGAAGAATAAAGTTGCCGATAAAAACTCATTAGATTTCTCCCCCGAATTATCGGAGGAGAAAAAGTAAAAATTTTAATTGATAATTGATTCATTTCCCATCACCTTCCAAATCTAAGAAGGCGGATTTAATTCCCAAATTACCCAAATAATGTTGAACTACTTTAGGATTCGGAGTATGTGTAACCCACACTTTCTTCGGATTAATATGCTTGCATAGATCAATAAGTTCAAAAAAATCTAAATGATCGGAAATTGGAATTAATTCATCCACAGTAAGTTGGGTTTGGCGTGACTCATTGGCTGCCCAACCTGAACAATATGCCACTTTTGTCTTTTTTACATTGGATGCAAAACCTTTTCCCAATGCCGAACTAGGGCATATTAAAATCTTTCCTTCACAACTTTCACGAATATAGGTTTCATAATCACCTAAAGAAAAGCCGAAATCTTCATACACAGAACAAAGCTTAAATCCAGCACCATGAATTTGCATAGGATGATTGAGCTTTTTTAGAATGAACATTAATTCCTGAGCTTTGCCCAGGTTATACGCAGTAAATATTGGCGTGAATCCTTTTTCTAATGAAGCAGAAGCAAAATCTCTAATTTGTTTAGCAAGTTCTTCTTCAGATTTCCATTTATAAATCGGAAGACTAAAAGTAGCTTCCGTTATAAACTGATCGATAGGATTTTTTGGAAGCTGAAATCCCTCGGTAGCGGGTGAAGCAGGAGTTCGATAATCACCAGTGTATAAGACTGAACCTTTATCACTTTCAACGAAAGTCATAGCAGAACCTAGAATATGTCCCGCAGGGTATAGCGTAATCCGAGCATTTTCTGTTTCTAAGGACTCACCAAATTCCATTTCGATAATATCTCCACCAAACCCTCGAAGCTTCATAAAACGAGCTGTAGGAGGCGTTGCATGAACTGTGAGCTTACGATTGCGAGGCATATGGTCGGCATGGGCATGAGATATGAAAATATGCTTTGCCTTCGATCCCGAATAGTCCAATCCAACTCCAACTTCGGGAAGTAAAATACCATGTTGTCCAGCCTTTATGATTTTTACCATTGAATAAATTCTAACTTATTTGGTCATTTTGAGTGAAAATGATAAATCCTGTTGGGTATTCGGTAAGATTCTTACCCGAATTATCATGATCAGAATGACATATTAAACATAATCAATATTCAACAAGGAACATTCAATGTTCAATGTATAGCTGATAAGGTAAAGGAAGAGCCTGACATCGTTATGTCATACTAATTAATTTATTTTCAAAACTGAATCTTATAATAAAAACTTTCACTTGCACTAGTGATCAAATTGCGTTAATTCTTTGCTTTCTAAAAATCAAGATATACTACAATGTTCAAAAATTTAATTCTCACATCACTTTTTTTAATTTTTGCCTTTAGCTCGAATGCTATTAGTCAAGTAACAGTTATTGAGGCAAAAGGATACATAGATGTCCAAAATGGGAAACTGGTAACTCCTGCTACAATTGTAGTGGAAAATGGATTAATTATAGCTATAAATCCTAACCGCATACCTTCAGCAGATCAAACTGTTGACTTATCCGAGAAATATTTAATGCCAGGGATGATGGACATGCATGTTCATCTTGATTTTGATTTCACTTCAGGATTTGATGTTGTTGTTAAAGAAAGCGCAAGTAAGGGAGCTATAAATTCAGTTTACAATGCTGAAAAAACATTAATGGCTGGTTTTACTACTGTACGAAATATTGGTCAAGTTCACCACACTTTAGAATTAATTGATGTAGCATTAGCCGAAGCCTCTGAAGAAGGAATCATTAATGCTCCAAGGATAATCCCTGCAGGACATATGATTACTATTTTAGGTGGTCACGGAGATTTAGCTATGGGTGAAGGTTTAAAAGAAGGCATGTTAGAGCTTGGTCCAGAATATGGTGTAGTAAGTGGTGTAGATGATGCGATTAAAGCAACTCGTTTTCAGATCAAACATGGTGCAAAAACTATAAAGATACATGCAACAGCAGGTGTACTTTCTTTGGAAGATGCAGTTGGTGCTCAGCAACTAAGTGATGCTGAAATGCGGGCAATTATTGAAGAAGCTCATCGACATGAAATTCCTGTTGCAGCACATGCACACGGTACTGAAGGAATTAAAGCGGCGATCAGAGCTGGGGTAAATTCTATTGAACATGGTTCCATTCTTGATGATGAAGCTATTCAAATGATGATAGACAATAATGTAGTACTTGTACCAACTTCTGGATTAATGGAAGTTATGGATAAGAATATGTTACCTCCAAAAAAGAAAGCAAAAGCTGAATATGTAGATCCTCTTGCAAAACAATCATTATCTAAAGCTATCAAAGCTGGCGTTAAAATCGCTCTTGGTACCGATTCGCCTCTTATTCCTCATGGAGAAAATGCTTTTGAACTAACTGCAATGATTAATAGAGGAATGACAAATGCTGAAGCACTACGTTCTGCAACAATAATTCCTGCTGATTTAGTAAGAATGGGAGAAGAAGTTGGAGAAATTAAAGTAGGGATGCTTGCAGATATTATAGCTATCGATGAAAACCCATTAAACAATATAAAAACGTTAGAAAATGTAGTTTTTGTAATGAAAGGCGGAAAGATTTATAAGAACCAAAAATGATTTATATAAGTAAGGCAGAATTTTTTATCTGTTTTTCTAAAATCGTTTATCTAATTTAGTGTTCCTAAATAATTGGGGTACATAAATTAAAAGGAATATAAGTATGAAAGAAGGAATGATCACAGTAATGGTAGCTTATCCTAATGGAGAAGGTATTAAATTTGATAAGGAATACTATAAGAATACACATTTACCGATGGCAATGGCTAAAATTGGTCCAGCGCTAAAAGGTCTGATGCTTGAATTTGGAGTTGCTGGTGGTGCTCCAGGCTCAGAAGCTTCGTATGTGTCTTTAGCTACAATGTATTACAATACAATTGAGGATTTTCAGGAGAATTTTGGACCACATGTTGGAGAAATTATGGCGGATGTTCCAAACTTCACAAATGCAGAACCAACTATTCAAATAAGTGAAATTGCGATGATAGCTGCTGGATAATAATTCGCTAAGACAGTTAATGTTTTGCTTATTTAAACTAAGCTGGATTTTAAGAAGTGTTGTTCTATTTCTATAAAGAAAGTAGGGCAATACTTTTTTTTGTTTGTAAATAATTAAACCCGAAACATAATTCATCTATTTCGTATTCGGGAATCGATAGAAAGCAAATGAGAAAAGTATGAAAGTTTTAGTAGTTGGGGCAACTGGGGCAACAGGTAGGTTATTAGTAAAACAACTTCTGGAAGAAGGACATACTGTAAAGGGCTTAGTTAGATCGAAAGAGAAATTAAAAAAATTAGAAGAGCAATTTCATAACCTGACACAACTTCAAGGTTCTGCATTGGATATGGATTTAGATGTATTGGCTAAACATTTAGAAGATTGTGACGTCATATGTAGTTGTTTGGGACACAACCTTACCTGGAAAGGGATCTTTGGACAACCAAGAAGATTGGTTACTGAAACAGTTAAGAAAGTCTGTGAAGCTGTTAGTATAAATCAACCAAAAGAACCTGTAAGGTTTATTTTAATGAATACGAATGGAAATACAAATCGGGATTTAAATGAAAATTATTCATCCAAAGATCAAATGGTAATATCATTACTTCGAGTTGTACTTCCTCCTCATGTTGATAACGAAGAGGCTGCAGATTTTCTTAGGACTGAAATTGGTAAAAAGAATAAATTCATTGAATGGGTTGCTGTTAGACCAGATAATCTAATTGATGATGAAAAAGTAAGTGACTATCAACTTAATCCTTCGCCAGTACATGGTGTGATTTTTAATTCAGGTCAAACTAGTAGAATTAATGTAGCGAATTTCATGGCTCGATTAAGTTATGATATCGGTCTTTTCGAACAGTGGAAAGGGCAAATGCCAGTTATTAATAATTAATCTAGACTAAAATTATAACTTAATAAGTATCATTTTTTGGGTTTGACTAAAACCTCTGTTCTCCACGGTAGAGAAGTAAACTCCACTAAAGCCAAACTAGTGCAAGCGTCCGCTTGTACTTATATTTCTCAACACCAATAACTATCCACGCAATTCTATTTAATCAACAACATTTTACGAGTTTGTCGGAAGCTGCCAGTTTCAACAGTGTAAAAGTAAACTCCGCTGGATAGATTATTGGCGTCAAACTCAACTACATGTTTGCCTGAAGTAACGGTTTTGTTAAGGAGTTTGCGAACTAGTTGACCTTGAAGATTATACACATTCAGTTTAACTACCAAAGCCTCAGGAATTTCAAACTGTATAAGTGTAGTTGGGTTAAAGGGATTTGGATAATTTTGGAATAACTTAAATGAAGAAGGTTTACTTACTTCTTCATTTGTTACGAGTAATGTAATATTATTATCTATCCAGTTAATCCTATCAGTAATCCAATTTTTGGTAAGTGTTAATTCATCTTCATAAGTCTCAATTTGTTCATTCCTAGGATCATAAGGAAACCATCCTTCACCTAAATCAGTGGAGCCAGGTTTAGGACGAACCTCGAAATTACGTGAACGCGCTTCTTCAGTAATACTAGAAAAGTGATCTATGGTAGTATGAAGAGAATCGATTGACAAAGTAGTCTCTCTTAATTCAGCCCATCGTTCTCTTAATTGTTTTCTAAAATCCCCGTCATTAAAGAGAACCTTCCACCAAAAAGGAACTTGAAAGCTATCCCATAGTTGAAAAGATTCATTATCAGTAAAGAAAAGTAATTGCCAACCTTCAATTTGTTCAGATTCATTATAACCTGAATTCCCAAAGCTAAAATTATAATCCCAAACAGGTCCAGCAATTAATTTACCGCCATTGCTATCTTTTTGTTTGGTTAGATAAGAACTGAGTCTATATCCATCCACATTTCTACTCAATTCATTTAATATCACATAATCAACAAATGAATCCACGTTTAGATATTGTGCATAGCCTGATATTGGATCAGAATAATCACCTTCATACATAAGATCTTCAAAATCATTCATGAACTTTTCAATATAAGCTTGTTGCTCAGCAACCATTTCTTCCGCTTTTGGGTAATAATACTGATAGCGTAGTATTACATCCGAGAATTCAGAAGGCGGGTAGGAGGAATCAATTCCTGGATTCCAACCCTCTTTATCAACTCTTAAGATATACCCACCTGTAACATCATCTCCAGTTATTTCCTCAGGTAAAAGTGTAGAAATATCGACTCTATTTTCATCTTTCTTGATTTTCTCCATCAATACGTAAATCCCTTTATACTCCCCGTTGAGTACTAACTCACAATAAACGGTTCTGGATGCGTACCAACCCATTTCACGAGCTAGATGGTAGCTAAGAACATTCCTCATTAAAGAACGATCATAGAAAGGTGCATGGAGTACCCAATCATTTTCTTCAGGTAATCCAAGTATGGAAACATTCCTATTGCTTCCATCATTATTCTGAGTTTCTATTCCATAACTTTTTATATCCCAACCAGCTGAACTTTCACCACGAATTTCGATACTTATTTTACCTGAGTAATTAGTAGAAGGATCAGTTATTTGATTTCTTTGACCTTCACCATTAAAAATGATGTTCATATTTGCGATGATTCTGGGATCAGAAAAAGGGATGTCTTGACCTTCAGTATCTATAATAACTATAGGGAGATCAGAGCTTGAGAAGTCAACAGTTGATTGCCAACCAAATGATGATTGAACAATAAATAAACTGAGGAGGATGACTCTGGTTAACATTACTTTGATAGAATACTGGCTAGTGGGCTTGATACTATTCCACCAACAATTCTTCTTTTTGGGTCTTTAAATTATCTGGAATCGATTCTCGAATAACTTCACCTAAAGCCGAAATTAGATTCTTTTTTAGATATTCGCGACTATATACTAGTCTTATTTTTCTTGTTGGTACTGGCTCATTGAATTCCTTGGTAACACCATTAGCACATCTTGTATCATGATCTTCCATTGATAAGTAAGGCATTAAAGTAACGCCAAAATCCTGTTCAACTAACCTCTTAAGAGTTTCTAGGTTACCGCTTTCAAAGCTAATATTACCCTTGCTAATTTTTTCATTGTCTTTCTTACAAAGTTTTATTGCTTGATCTCTAAAACAATGACCTTCATTTAATAACCATAAATTTTCTTTGTATAAGTCAGACAGATCTAGCTTATCTTTACTTGCAAATTTATGCATAGAAGATACATAGCCAAGAAATGGTTCAAGAAATAACTCTTCTTCAAAGAAATGTTGATCAGTTGATGTCGCAATAATCCCAACATCTATCTGATCATCTTGCAGGTTTTCGAGTAATTCAGAAGTTAACATCTCTCTAAATGAAAGTTCAATTTTAGGATGTTTTTCAGAAAATATTCTCAGAAATAGTGGAACTAAATAAGGCGCTACTGTTGGAATAATACCAACTTTAAAAGATCCTTTTAATTCACCATCATTTACAGCAGCTAAATCTTCAATATGTTTAGCATCATGTAATATGATTTTTGCTTTTTCGATAATCTGAACACCAATACTTGTAGGAATTACTGGTGTTTTTGATCGGTCAAAAATTAGGACACCAAGTTCATCTTCAAGCTTCTGTATTTGCATACTTAAAGTTGGCTGTGTAATAAATATTTTTTGAGCGGCAGTTGCAAAATGTCTGTATTTCTCAACTGCTACGATATAAGAAAGTTGGGTAAGGGTCATAATTTAAAGATTGTTATATCAAGGTTATTGATTAACTAGTTCACTATCAAGTATTTCCAAAGTGCAATCAGCTATAATTTTAGCTCCTTTTTCATTTGGGTGACTATCTCCAGGAATTGTGATTCCATCAAAGTTTAATCCTGCTTTATCTTGAACACAAGTAACATTATCAAAGTAATTAAAACTATGGTTTACAGTATCATTTAGTACCCAATCATAGAACTTTTTATCATATATCGATATTTGTAACTCTTTTCATTTTCCATTCCATTCAACCAAAAAACGATGCACATATTCTTCCATAAACGAATGCCTTTCGAGAGCCATCTTTTTTGCTGAAGCAGTGTTCATTCTGTCTTTTAACAAAAAGAGCTTTTCATGAAAATGATTAATAGTATGACCTTTATCATTTTTATATGCTTCAAAAGAGGAATGTAAAGTAGGGGGGATGTCGGGGTTATATAATTCTCTATTTCTAAATCCACCATAGGAGAAAGCACGAGCAATCCCGATTGCACCAATAGCATCCAATCTATCAGCGTCTTGAACTACCTTACCTTCAATTGTACTCATCGGAGTTGCAACATCAGCACCTTTAAATGAAATACATTCTATGATGTTACATATTTGTTGAATCTGAACTTCATCAACGTATAACGATTCTAACCATTCTCTTGCTACCTTTGGGCCAATGCTTTCATCACCATTATGAAATTTATGATCTGCAATATCATGTAACAAAGCAGCCATTTCAACAATAAAAATATCAGCTTTTTCTTGTTTTGCTAGCGTTAAAGCCGTATTCCTAACCCGATGTATATGCCACCAGTCATGTCCAGAATCACCCTCTAGTTTTTTCTGAACATAATTTTCAGTTTTAGTAATTAATTCTTTTCTCAGAAGTTCAGACATGTGCAAAGATCTTCAATAACATCTTTTTTTAGTAAAGCAATACGATCTAAAGAAGTTTGAATTGTTTCCTCAGACACTTTTCCCTCTGCTATTAATTTCTGAATTATATTGATTGCTGTTTGAGCTATATCCTTTTCGTATACCAAATTATTACCAAAAATAAGAACATCTACTCCAGCATTAAGCGATTGTTCAATGGCCGTTTCAAGCCCATATTCAGAACGGATAGCTTCCATTTGCATGTCGTCTGAGAAAACTACTCCTTCAAAACCCAAAGAGTCTCGCAGTAAGCCATTAATTGTTTTTGGTGAAAGTGTTGCTGGCCAGTCAGGGTCAATGTTTGAATTAAAGATATGAGCAGTCATTACCGCATTAATTTTCTTCTCACTAAATAGAGTTTTATAAGGGATCAATTCTTCAGAACTCCATGTATTTGAAACATCAGTGACTCCAAGATGAGAATCAGTTGTCGAGCTGCCATGCCCTGGGAAATGCTTTAAAACGGATAAAATTCCTTCCTTATCGAATTCATCTATTACATAACCAGCATGTTCAGCTACTTTATTAGGATCGGATGAATAACTCCGTTCATATTTTGCTATAACGGGATTGTTAGGATTGGTATTTACATCAACTACAGGTGCAAAGTTAGTATTTACACCAACTACCATAAATTCTTGCGCAATATTTCTAGCATAATGGCGAGTTGAATCTTCATTATCTACTTCACCAAGGTATTGTGCTGAAACTGTTTTAGGGAACCCTGTATTTTGTTTTAAACGGGAAACCTGACCTCCTTCTTGATCGATAGCTATAAATGGTGGATTTGATGAGTAGGCTACAAGAGAACTAGATAATTTTAATAATTGATCATCAGAAGCAATATTTCTGCCATAACTCTTGCTTTCTACATCATAATCGAAAAGTACAAAGCCACCTATATTTAAATCCTTAATATCTTTTACAATATCACTTTCAGGAGTTAATTCTGTCCCTCGAAAACCTAGTACAAGTAATTGACCAAGTTCACGATCGGTAAAACTTGTTTCTTTTTTTTCTTCAACTGGTTTCGCTGAACATGATAGAATTGTAATGGTGACAATTAAAATTGATATAAGTCTCATTCTAAAGAGGCTGTTTTTGTTTTATAGGTTATAAGTAAGCTATCCAGAACTTCTGTTAAATTAAAGGATGGAGTAATATCATTATATCTAGCGATATTTCCATCTGGATCAAGTAGAATATAAAAAGGAATTCCACCACCTTTATAACCTTTAAAGGTTTCTTGATTAGTTCCTTTCCCACCATATAACTCAGGCCATGGGTTTTTAAAGCGACTGAGGTCATCAATCCATACTAAACTATCAATCTCAGTTGAGATTCCAACTATTTCAAAGTCATCTCTTGAATATTCCTTATAAATCTCGCGCATATAAGGGAATTCAACCAAACAAGGTTGACACCAACCAGCCCAAAAGTCTAACAGAACAAATTTTCCAGCATAATCCTCAAGAGTATGAATTTTACCAGATCTATCAGAGATACTAAATGGGATAGCTGGCTGACCAGGTGAAACTGATTTAATTTCGTTATAAAAGTATGTTATGAACTCTACATATTGAGTGAATTCGGAATATTCATTTATATAGGTCTCATAAGTTGGTTCAGAAATAGCAAAGGGTTGTTCACCAATTCTTTCAGCCACTATAAATAATTGCGCATATGCTTTTGCCTTTCTTTCTTCGATTTGGGAGATCACTTGCATACGCTTTTCGTTAAGCTCTTCATAGGCAAGTTGTTTAATATCATATTCAGTTAATGATGTATCAAATACTCTATATAAACTATCATATATGCCAAAAGTGCGAGAATAATAGTGTGTGAAGTCTCTTATACCTGCACGTTGAGCTACTAAAGATTCTAAGTCAAAAAAGCCTTTAGATTTGGCTTCATCAACAACTTTTTGTCTTTCAATATCCGTGTTATATGTTGAAATGTGTCGATCGGAATACTCAACAGCTCTCAATTTCAATACTAAGTCTTCCCCAACAACTTTATGAAAGAGTGGTTCGAAAGAGGTACCCTTAAAATTTGATTCTGCACTTTCTAGCTTTTTTTTGCTGTAAGCAAGAGCGGTGTTTCTTTCTCCAACTTTGAACTTATCCATTTCGGCAAGGATAATGGCATCTAAACCTTGAGTTTCTTTAAGAAAATTTTGGTAAGCCAAATTTGAAATAGAAGATGCACCATTTATTGCGACTTCAAAAGGAAATTTGGCTCTATTGATATCAATGTTTAAGTCGCTCCCAAACTCGACGTAAATAGGATATTTTATATCTTGAATAACAAGGTTTACAATTTGAGAAGATTCAATAGCAATATTTGTTTCAAATCTATTATTTATTACTTCTAGAGGTATTCGATCTTTTATAGAGTATTTATAATGAAGCGGAGTTAGTTCAATATAAAATTCTGCATCGCCAACATAATCGATAGTCCCAGATATTCTAGTGTCAGGAATTGAAGAGCAAGAAAGAAAAAAGAAAATTATAACTAATAGCTGAAGAAAGTGTTGGGGAGTTTTTTTCATAGTTATATAATGTTTTTTAGTTGTGTCTATCTTGTTTATTAGAATAAATTTATGTTTGTGATACTTCAATCTTTAATCACTCTTCTTATCAGAATAAATAAATAAAAATAATTTCGGTAACGATTGTAACAAAAGGATAACATTTGTCTCTTATCAATTGGTAGCAACTAAACTAACGAGAATATAGTTGTGTTGTAGCAAATGTTTTGCTGACAGGGTATCATAGAAAAAAAAGAGTGAACAAAAAAAGACGGTATTTTTTGCTTACTAAAATCGATTCCAGTTATCGAAATTGATTAAATTATAACAATTTCACATATCAGAATATGATTGAAAGCAATGTAAATAAAGACTTAGAGCATAAAATTGACTTATATGTCAATGGAAAGCTCTCTCAAGAACAAGTCGATGAATTGTGGGCTGAACTGATTCAGGATGGATATTATTTAGATTACACTAAAAGTGTTGCTAACATAAAATCCATTTTTGAAAAGCAACGAAGTAATAATCAGGTTGCTCCTGTTTATAGCCTTCGTAAGGTACTAAACTATGGTACAGCTGCTGCCATAGCTATCATTATTGGAGTAATTGGTGTCATCAATTATAATGGTACAAATAGCTTAGATGAAATCTATCCTCAAGAACAACTAGACTTAGGTGTTGTTAGAGGAACTGATGATAGTTCACCTACTAGTATAGATGTCATTAAGAAAGCTATTCAATTAGCTTCAGATGGAAATGTCGAACAAGCTATTGAATTATTAGAAGTTGAATTAGCCGATGCAAATACTCCAGAACGTATAGCTGAAATGTCACTTACTTTGGGGTCCATTCAGTATAATTATGGTGAGTATAGCGCAGCTCTAAATAATTTCGAGCGTGTTGTAACTCAATCATCTATTGATAACGAAACTCTTGAAAAAGGATATTGGTATCTTGGAAATGCTTATTTCCAGCTTGAAAGATTAGAAGAAGCAGAATCTGCGTTCCAAAAAACTTACGAATTAAATGGTGGATTCAGCCGTCTTGCAAAAAGCTATCTTGAAGCTTTAAGTAAACGTTAGAGCTTTTCTCGTCTAATTTTGTAGCCACACCATACTATTGTTAAAAGCAATACAGGATATAAAAAGCCAGCTCTAGCTGGCTTTTCTGTTAAGGGGCTAGAATTTCCAATAAGCATATATGCACCCCAATAATAAGGATTAGCATTTCCCTTTTCTAGAAGTGACAACTTTGCACTTCGCATAGCTTCCCATTTTGGTGAGCCACTATTTATAGTAGTATAAAAACTAGTAGCAAATTCAGATGCTGCCTTATCATTTACTGACCAAAGATTTAATGCTAAGCTTTTTGCACCAGCATATCTTAATGCTCTACTAATGCCCATGATACCACTTCCTTGTAAATAACTACCTGAACCAGAACTACAGGAGTTTAACATTATCAATTCACTATTCATTTGTGTATCAAATAGCTCATATGCATAGAGGGATGTTAATGCTTCATCACTGCTATTATTTAAGTAAATAGTAGAGAATAATGGGTCTTGCTCAGAAACTTCACTATGCGTAGCTACATGTACAATCTTTGAACTTTTAGCACTTTCAAGAAAGGCATATTTATCAGCATCAGTTTCTAAGAAAATCGATTTATTTTCGAAATTTTCAAGCTTAGAGTTAATAGATCTTACTTCTTTTGTTGCAAATGGAAGAGATTGAAGATTTCTATCCTTGAAACTACTAAAGTCGGAGAGGGCAAAAGCTGAGAAATCTAACTCATAATCTTTGGTAATTTTTCTGGAATTGGTGAGGAAATTATTAATAGATGTATAGTACCTGACATCAAAGTCCTCAATTAAATAATGAGTAGAACCATAACTAGTATTACTTTCCGGCAACTTAGTTGGTAAGATATCAAGTGGAAGTCTAAATAAATAATTATCAGGTATTACTGTTAAGGACTCAATTGTTTTTGGGATATTATTTTCGATACCTAAAACATTATAGATTTCATATAACTGATTAAGATCGGTATCTGAAGATGCTAGGTTATTAGCGGTATCTTCAAAAAGACGCTTAATACTAGCATCAAAATTTATTACCTCAATTTTGATAATATCTCTTGTTATATAACTAACATATAGTTGCTCACCAATTTCTGTGAAATGTAGAACCATTTCGTAATTGGAGAGTTTTTTTTGCAATGACCAGGTTGAGATTGGATCATCGTTTACGTCAGTTCTGATCTTATTTAGAATCTGTTCTCTCTGAGCAGATAGTCTATCAATATCTGCTTTAATGCTAAATTTATCATTTGAAGAGCTATTTAAGTATTCAGTTCTAAGATCAATGATTTGCTTATTCAAAAGTTGATCTTGAGCCAAGTCTTCTTCAGTCAACTTTTTTGCTCTTAAAATAGGACTATTATAAAGAGCTACATCATTAATGGTTTTGAGTTCATCTAATAATTGTAATGCCTTGCTTTCATCATTTAAATCAATAAGCATACTAATAATAGTATTAAAGGCATCTATGTATTCTGGTTCTATAGACCAGAAACCAGTTTGTGAATCTATACTAGTTTTAGCTCTTTCAATAACTTGTTCAATTACTGGAATAAGTTCTTGATATGCATCTCTTTTATATCCTGAATTAAATAAAAGCGATGATTTTACTGTATTATACTTGACCAATAGTTCAAAATCGATGTCATCAAGTGGATATATTTTTATTTCTTCAATTAATCTAGCTGCATCATCCAAGTCATTTTCTAATAACTCAATTTCTGTTAACCCAATTAATGATTCCAAATAATTAGGCGTATTTGAACTTTGAATTGAAAGTTGTTTCAATTCTTCAAATTTAACTCTTGCACGATCAAGACTATTAATGGAAATTAGTATTTCCGCTTCCTCTTTAAGTACATTAACAAAATCAGCGAAATCCTTGCTTGGATCGAATTCTTTTTGTGCAATACTGAGCTCATTAAGTGCTTTTTCAGCATCTTTATAATTATCCCAATAAAATGTACCTGAGAATGCATGAATTGCTGCTAATTCATAATTATCTTTATTTTCAAGTGCAATTTGTTCTGCTCTATTTAAGTATAAAAGTGCAGTTTCTGAATCTTTTATAGAAGTATAATAGATGAAAAGGTTTCGAAGAATAATTAGTCGTTCTTTATACTCTGTTCCCTGATTAGCCTCTTCAAGTGCGTTTAGCTGTAAATCTAAATATTTATTTTTCTCTCCTAATTTGAAATAACAAATACTTAGGTTATTGAATAGTTCATATTTCGGTATTTTAGAATTAGGATCAAAATAAATAGACTCAAAGGTTTGTTTTGCCTCTTCGAATTTACCAAGTGAGTAAAGGTTTACACCCATAGTAAATACTTGAACCTCTTTATCCTCTTCTAATTGCAAAAAGTCATATAGCGGTATTAAATGATTTCTAAGGACTTTTAATGACTCATCATATCTACCAATTATGAATAAAGAATAACTAACTGCGTTAAGGTATCTTGTTTTTGTAAATGAATTTGGGAATAAATTATCAGAAAGGGTTTGTGATAATATTTCTTCTATTGTTTTATACCTATTAAGTTCAAACAATAGTTTAATAATGTTCGCAGTATGAATAGATGATGTTAGGCTTGGTTTTTTATTCTTAAAGTCTTTAGTCCACTGATTTGCAAGAAAAATAATTGATTCATTATTTAAATAAGTAGCTATACCTACTTCACTATATATTATGGAATGAAAAATAAAATCTTTTTCATCCTCTGGTATTTCATTTAGTGAAAATTGTTTTTGATTGAAGATTAAATTGAGAAGTGAAGCATCATCATTGGTTTCCTTCTCGAATTCTTGAATAAACAGTTTCTGTTTAGGTACATCTGGTTGATTTAATATGTAATAGACACCTAGTCCTAAAAGCTTATTGTCAATCGATATTTTTTTTAGTCTTGCAAGACTATTTTGAATTTTTTCATTTTCAGATGATCCACATGGGATTTTAGTAAAGTAATTTTTTAATTGGTTGTTATCAGAGTTGATTATTACTCTGATTACGGAATTATTTATCTCGCATGATGACTGATAGAGTTCATTTAAAGCCCAAAAATTCTCTGTTATATTTATTTGATTACTAATCCCTTCAATATAAACTACTGATTGGTCTAGGATCTTATTTTCAAGACTTGGTTGAATTAAAGCAATTCCAAAAACTAAACTTAATATGAAATTCATCATGAAATGTAATATAACTTTTAAAAGCTTTCATATTAATCTCAAATTTATGAGTAGAATTAGATTTTTGGCTTAGTAAGAATAGGCTTCATGTCGTTGCCTGCAGAGAAAGCAGCGTCATCGGTGATAGTGATTACCGTTTCAGGCTGATCAGCAGAAGCAGTAGCAGTAGATTGACTAGCTGGAGCACAAGCGAAAGAGATAGCAACGAGAGTAAGTAGGGCGAATAGAGACTTAAGTGATTTCATGATATTAAGATAGTTTTATGGTTTTAAAATGAGTGATAAATAGAATTAGATTTTTGGCTTAGTAAGAATAGGCTTCATGTCGTTGCCTGCAGAGAAAGCAGCGTCATCGGTGATAGTGATTACCGTTTCAGGCTGATCAGCAGAAGCAGTAGCAGTAGATTGACTAGCTGGAGCACAAGCGAAAGAGATAGCAACGAGAGTAAGTAGGGCGAATAGAGACTTAAGTGATTTCATGATATTAAGATAGTTTTATGGTTTTAAAATGAGTGATAAATAGAATTAGATTTTTGGCTTAGTAAGAATAGGCTTCATGTCGTTGCCTGCAGAGAAAGCAGCGTCATCGGTGATAGTGATTACCGTTTCAGGCTGATCAGCAGAAGCAGTAGCAGTAGATTGACTAGCTGGAGCACAAGCGAAAGAGATAGCAACGAGAGTAAGTAGGGCGAATAGAGACTTAAGTGATTTCATGATATTAAGATAGTTTTATGGTTTTAAAATGAGTGATAAATAGAATTAGATTTTTGGCTTAGTAAGAATAGGCTTCATGTCGTTGCCTGCAGAGAAAGCAGCGTCATCGGTGATAGTGATTACCGTTTCAGGCTGATCAGCAGAAGCAGTAGCAGTAGATTGACTAGCTGGAGCACAAGCGAAAGAGATAGCAACGAGAGTAAGTAGGGCGAATAGAGACTTAAGTGATTTCATGATATTAAGATAGTTTTATGGTTTTAAAATGAGTGATAAATAGAATTAGATTTTTGGCTTAGTAAGAATAGGCTTCATGTCGTTGCCTGCAGAGAAAGCAGCGTCATCGGTGATAGTGATTACCGTTTCAGGCTGATCAGCAGAAGCAGTAGCAGTAGATTGACTAGCTGGAGCACAAGCGAAAGAGATAGCAACGAGAGTAAGTAGGGCGAATAGAGACTTAAGTGATTTCATGATTGTTCTAGTATGTTTTGTTGTAAGTTATATTATTAGTCCAGATAAAGAGTTAATTGTATCAATTTTGTTACAATAAATTATACGTTTACCTAGATTTTAAAATTCATATTTTTAGTTAAGTTAAAGAGTAATATTTGGCTCTTTTGTTACACATTAAACCTACTTCAAAAAACTATAATCATCCAAATTTTTATTAAAATTTATTAATATTAGCTAAAAAATCAGCCTTACTATTGCATATATTAGTTTTTTAGTAGCGAACATAATTTTATATTAAAAGCTAAAGCTCACTATCAATTTCAGTTTTGAGTTGTTCATAAAATAAATTTCGGTCGTTTCTTTTGTCAAAAACCAGAGTCGATTATTCAGAGTTAGTTGATGCTCTTCAGCAAGGAGATGAATCTAAATCGGGTGCATTAATTAATGAGATTATGCCCAGATTAGAGGACTACCTTGTAGTTGTTATGAATGCTGAACGTAATGCAGCTAAAGAGTGTGTCCAACAAGCCTTTCTTGACGTATTTGAGCAAGTAAGAAAAGATAAAATTAAAGAGAGTAAGTACATCTTTAGTTACTTAATTAAGTCATGTCGACATGAATATCTCAGATATGCAAAAAGAGAGCACAAGTTTAAGTATGAGGAAGAAGCATTGAACGTACTTTATGAACCAGAAGAGCAATTCCAAAATTTACTTGATAAAGAAAGGCAGAGAATACTTGAAGAATGTTTGAATGAACTAAAAGATAAGTCTAAGAAATTTATAGAGTACTTTATTGACAAACCTGAAGCTACTACAGAAGAAGCTACAGACAAATTTGGACTTACAAGTGCTAATGTTCGAACTAGAAAGTCAAGAATCTTAAGCAGGCTCCATCATTGCTATAAACGAAAATCCAACGAATAGTTAAAAGGTAAAAGAAAGTCCATTTGTTGATAGACTTAATTGACCGCCAAGTAATTGAAGTCCAGTCGTTTCTTGATGATGAATTAGATACAAAATTGCATCAAATAGAAGAAGAAAAGAACCTTGAAGCATTACAGATTTTCCATAGCCTTTTAATCTATAGGAATCGTCTTGAATCCCTTTTTTGTAGAGCCAAATACCTGTTCCAATATATGCGAAATCTAATCCTGCATTGATAAGTAGAATACGATCAAATTTTTGAAGTTCAGCTAATATTTCGATTGAGCTTTGGGCATTGTATCCATTCATTGCACCAATATAACCTATAGATGCAATACCAAGATTGATAACATTCCAAGCTGTATTCATTTGATAAAAGTATTTCACATCCTTGCTATAAATGTATGTACCTGGTATACCTGAAATAATATTCATTAAAGCCCAACTTCCAAGAACGAGCATTCCTGATTTTTGAATAGAAATAGAGCTCTCAAGGAAGTTTTGATGGTAAAAATTCGAATCTTGAGCGTGTAACAAATTTGAGCATAACCACAAAATTGCACATAAAAGAAGTATGGAATTAAATTTAGGTTTACTGTAACAGAAGTAATGGTTTTTCATGAAATTTTTATTATTTGATCATTTACAATTCCAAAAACTAAATCATCTTTTTTTGGTTTTATAGTATGTGTACCAGTAAAACTTCCAAAAGCAGGAAGTAAAGCACCATCTTCACCAAAGTAAAAACAAGGAACTCTAACAGACTGTCGTCCTTTACCTAATAATTTAATTGAAGGATGAACATGTCCAGAAAGGGTATAGAATTTATTCTTAGTGTTATTATCAGTTGAGTCATGTAATAGTAAAAATGGGTCTATATCAATACTATGTGAACAAATTAAACCTATAGATTCATATTCATCAACAGAGTGAAAATCATGATTCCCGATTGAAAGATTCATTACAATATCTGGGTATTTTGATCTCCAGATTTTGAAAGATGTCCATTCGCTATTTATGTCACTATGAAAAAGATCCCCTAAATAGAGTATTCGAGTTGGACAATAATACTTAATCAAGACATCAAGACGATGAAGGTTATTATCGTTAACAGCAGTTGGTACAGCAATTCCTGCTTTTCTAAAATGCCCAGATTTTCCTAGGTGAATATCAGACAATACCAGAATATTTTTATCGACCCAAAAAATTGCTTTTTCAGGTGTAAGTATTAACTCTTGCTTCTTAAAGCTGATTTGTAAATCTCCTGTACGAATCATTTCACATGCTTTTCAAGTTGAGCTTGCATTTTCTTTATGCGATCAATTAATTTTTCAGAACTTAACTTTCCACGAAGTCGATCAACCATTATTGGGAAAGCATATGGAGTAAATCTTTCTGTATAATTCAAAACAATTTCTTGAGTTTCAATTTTCATTAAGGCTTTTCGAAGTCTAACTTCATCTAATTGAAAGAAAAGAACTTCATCAAAAGCTTGTTGAATCAATAAGTGTTCAGGCTCATATTCCATGAATACATCAAATAGTAAGCCAGTTGACATTCGTAGATGTTTCGATTTTCTTAGTTCACCAGGAAAGCCGTGAAAAACAAGTCCAGCCACCTGACATATTTCCCAAAATTTACGTTTTGCAAGCTCACTATTATTCAAACTTTCACGAATGTCATCTATTAAGTTATTTGGTGAAAGTATGTTTTCGTCTAATGCTTTTTCAATGGGAATGTCTTGATCAGATAGTAATTCAAAGCCATAATCATTCATTGCTATAGATAAAGTGATAGGCATCAATTTTGAGATTCGATGTGCTATTAAAGAAGACATACCTTCATGAACATATCTACCTTCAAATGGAAAAAAGAAGACATGACAGCCTTCTCGTGAGAAGCTTTTCTCAATTAAAAATTGATTCTCATTTGGAAGGATAGACCAATCTTTTTGAATATCAAGAATTGGAGAAATAGTCTCAAGTTCTACTATCCCTGTATTTCCAGATATAGCTTTTTGCATTGTAATTCTCAAGATTTTCGACATATTTGAAGACAAAGACATACGTCCTCCCATATAACTTGGTACTTTAGACTTTGTTCCTTTTGAACGTCTAACAAAAGCTGTGTTTTCTTTAATCTGAATTAACTCAAGATTTCTACCTGCAAACCAAAATTTCTCACCAATTTTTAAAGCACTAATAAACGTCTCTTCAATAGAACCTAATGTTCCACCAGTTAAATATTTAACTCTTAGCATAGAATCACTTGAAATGGTTCCAATACTCATTCTATGACGTTGTGCAATCTTTCGATCTATTACTCTATATAATCCATCTTCATCTATGATTACCTTAGAATACTCGGGGTAATTCCCTAATGATTTTCCTCCAGTTGTGATGAAAGTTAGTACCCAATCCCATTCTTTATCTGTTAGTGTTTGGTAAGCAAAAGTATTTCTTAATTCATTTAAAATTTCATCTGGAATAAATCCATCAGATACAGCTAATGTGACCAAATACTGAACCAACACATCTATTGGTTTTAGAATTGGTTCTTTACTTTCCATATCGGACTCATCAATTGCACTTTTTAGTGCTGCTGCTTCAATCAACTCCAAGGCATGAGTAGGGACAAAATAAATAGTACTAGTAGCACCAGGTTGATGCCCACTCCGCCCAGCTCGCTGTAAGAAACGTGCAATACCTTTAGGGCTTCCTATTTGTATAACTGTGTCTACAGGGCTAAAATCAACTCCTAAATCTAAACTTGATGTACAAACCACAGCTTTAAGAATGCCATCATGAAGAGAAGTTTCTACCCATTCTCGTACAGTACGATCTAATGAGCCATGATGAATTGCAATAGCTCCAGCTAAGTCAGGTCTAGAGTCTAAAATCCTTTGAAACCATAATTCAGCTTGTCCACGTGTATTCGTGAAAATTAATGTCGATTTATGATCATCAATTACTGGAAGGATTTTGGGAAGTAAATTTAAGCCCAAATGACCATGCCATGGAAAATTATCTATTTCATCAGGTAATACAGAATGAACTTTGATATCTTTTTTTAAATCAGCTCTAATGATGGTTGAATTTCTAGAAGAATGTTCAGTACCCAATAATACTTCTAGGGCCTGTTCTAGATTTCCAATAGTTGCTGAGATTCCCCATATAGAAAGTTGAGGTCTTGTAGCTTTTAATCTAGAAATTCCTAACTCTACTTGGATGCCTCTTTTTGAACCTAGAAGTTCATGCCACTCATCGATAATTATTGCATCTAAATTCTTAAAATGCTTTTGATTGTTTTTTTGAGCTAGAAGAATATGAATGCTCTCTGGTGTAGTAATGAGCACTTCAGGCATTCTTTTATTTTGCTTTTGTTTGATAGATTGAGAAACATCACCTGTTCTCCTTCCAACTTCCCAAGGGATTTCTAATTCATCTAAAGAATCTTGTAAAGCACTTTGAATATCTTTTGCCAATGCTCGTAATGGAGTGACCCAAAGCACTTTTAAGCCATTGTCTGACTTTTTTTTGTATTCATTGGGATGCTCATCTATCCATTTGATGATATTCGGAATCCAAAGGGCAAATGTTTTACCACTTCCAGTAGGGGCGTTTAATAGTCCATTAC
The DNA here is from genome assembly GCA_965212165.1 of Balneolaceae bacterium. Classification (GTDB taxonomy): domain Bacteria; phylum Bacteroidota; class Rhodothermia; order Balneolales; family Balneolaceae; genus RHLJ01. Next base: position 1,860,188 of record OZ243096.1, read on the forward strand.
TTTCTTGAAGAAAAGAATCCCAGACATTCTGTTGAAACGGAAAAATTTCCCATCCCTTAGTAGAGAACCAATCACTTATAATTTGTTGTCCAGATGTTTTTGATTTCATTTAATGAATTTACTCTTGATTCTCCGCCTAAAAAACGTCAACATAAGCAGATCATATAACCTAACCGAATTTTGATAAAATGTGGCTGAATATAAAATCGTTCAATAAGTATCAGGAAACTTTTAATGACAGTGAAGCAGACCGTTTGGCATTTTGGGAACATGAAGCCGGAACTTTTTACTGGCGTAAAAGATGGGACAAAGTTCAAAGTGGTGGATTCGACTCAGCTGATATTAAATGGTTTGAAGGCGGTAAACTTAATATTACTGAAAATGCTTTAGATCGCCATCTTAATACGATTGGAAATAAAACGGCATTCATTTTTGAACCCAATCATCCAGATTCATTTCGAAGAACAATCACATTTAAACAGCTACATGAAGATGTTTGTAGGTTTAGTAATGTGCTAAACAGTAAAGGGGTAAAGAAAGGAGATCGAGTTTGTATTTACATGGCAATGACTCCTGAACTTGTTATTGCAGCATTAGCATGTGCTCGAATTGGAGCTGTACATTCTATTGTCTTTGCCGGTTTTTCTGCACAATCACTTAGTGAACGCATTAACGATTGCGAAGCCAAAATGCTGATTACTAATGATGGATTAAGAAGGGGAGATAAGCATGTCCCACTTAAAGATATTTCTGATGAAGCTTTAAAAACTAGTCCTTCAATTGAAAGTGTGATTGTATGTCAACGTACAAACCGTGACATCGATTGGATGGAAGGACGAGATGAATGGTGGCATAATTTAATAAGGAATGCATCTAAAGAACATGAAGCTGTTGAAATGGATGCTGAAGACCCGTTGTTTATTCTTTACACCTCAGGTTCAACAGGAAAACCAAAAGGAGTGGTTCATACCTGTGGAGGATACATGGTATACACAAGTTATTCATTTCGGAATGTGTTTCAAGTTGGGGCCGATGATGTGTATTGGTGTACAGCAGATGCAGGTTGGATAACAGGTCATAGTTATATAATCTATGGTCCTTTATTTACAGGTACTACTGGAATTATTTTTGAAGGAACTCCAACTTATCCGGATGCAGGACGTTTTTGGGAAGTTGTAGAAAAGTATAAAGTGACACATTTTTATACTGCACCGACAGCTATTCGTGCATTAATGAGCTTTGATCTGGATTTTGTTAAAAAGTACGATCTAAGTTCTTTAAAAGTACTTGGATCAGTTGGGGAACCAATAAATGAAGAAGCTTGGCATTGGTATCATACTCATATTGGGAATGGAAAATGCTCTATAGTAGATACTTGGTGGCAGACTGAGACAGGTGGAATAATGATATCTCCATTAGCTGGAATTACTCCAACTAAACCTGGTTTTGCAACTCTACCACTTCCAGGAATTTTTCCAGTTTTAATGGATGAAAATGGTAATGAAATACATGGGAATGCAGTTGAAGGTAATCTATGTATAAAGCATCCTTGGCCATCAATTGCCAGAACGGTGTATGGGGATCATGAAAGATATAAGCAGACCTACCTCACAACGTATAAAGGATACTATTTTACTGGTGATGGCTGTCGTAGGGATGAAGATGGTTATTATAGAATAACAGGTCGTGTAGATGATGTATTAAATGTTTCAGGTCATCGTTTAGGAACAGCAGAAATTGAGAATGCTTTGGATGAGCATAATAGGGTTGTTGAAACAGCTGTGGTTGGGTATCCACATGACATTAAAGGTCAAGGTGTGTATGCGTTTATGATATGTGATGGGGAAGTCAAAGACACTGAAGCTTTCAAAAAAGAGTTACTTGATTTGGTTATTAAAATTATAGGTCCAATTGCTAAACCAGATAAAATCCAGATTGTTCCAGGGCTTCCCAAAACTCGTTCTGGGAAAATTATGAGACGAATTCTTAGAAAACTAGCAGCTAATGATCTGGAGAATGTAGGGGATACTTCAACTCTACTTGATCCTAGTGTGGTAGAAGAAATTAAGAATGGAGAGGCGATTTAAAAACTTAGTAAATATCCAACTGGTAAAAATATTAGGCTTATAATTAATAGAATAAGTCGAAAGCGAGTTTTTGGAAGCATTTTATTAAAGAACAACCCATAAGTATATGGGTGTTTGATTAACCAATTGTAATAGTGGTCTCTATGAGCTGATCCTAAGGCCATTGTAACATGTCCATGAAGGATGGTAATCATAAATGGAAGTGCAAACATAAAAGCACCTAAGTACCTGAAAGCTTCCATCATTCCAACTAGTTTAGCAGCGTAATAATATGGCCATGAGAATAGTACGATCATAGGTAAACTAAGTATCCAGTTTATTAGACAGATTCGGACAAAATTGGAATGGGATAACTCAGACATCGATTGAATTAAATCTGTGAAGCAATAAGCATTTCGATTTCGCGAGATGGGAGATCAAACATATCTCCAATAGATTTTTTAGTAATATGCTTTTTGTATGCATAAGTCCCATTTCTGAGTGCAACATTATCCCATAAGCATTCTTTTATTCCTCCAGCATCACCAATAGCTAGAATATAAGGTACAAGTACATTATTTAAAGCATATGTAGCCGTTCTAGCTACATTAGCGGGAATATTAGGTACACAATAATGAGTTACATCATGAACAGAAAAAATCGGATTTGAGTGAGTTGTTGCTCTGCTAGTTGCGACACATCCCCCTTGATCAATAACTGTATCCACAATTACACTTCCTGATTTCATTCCTGCTACCATTTCTTCTGTTACCCAACAAGGAGAGCGATCACCTTCAGACATTGCAGCTCCAATAATTACGTCAGCAAATTTTAAGGCATTACTAAGATATTGTTGGTTAGCAACAGCTGTGATAATTCTGCGATCTAGGGCATTTTCAAGACGACGAAGTGCTGTTAAATCATTATCCATAACAAACACTTGAGCACCATAACCTAATGCAGTACGTGCGGCATATTCTCCAGTAATTCCAGCTCCTAAAATAACTACTGTAGCAGGAGGGACACCAGAAATGCCACCCAACATAATTCCTTGTCCATTACTTCTGCTTTCTAAATAATGTGCTGCAATTTGAACGGCAATAGATCCAGTAATTTCATGCATCATTCGTACAATTGGGAACTCTTTGTCGTTTCCACGAATGAATTCATAACCAATTCCAGTGATGCTTTTTTGATTTAATGCATCAAAATACTCTTTTGATTGGCTACCAAGATGTAGCGCAGAAATAAGTGAATGATCATGTTCTAACAGATCAAACTCATTAGGAGCTAAAGGTGCTACTTTGAGTATCAGTTCTGATTTTTTAAAGAGATCTTCAGCACTTAACGCAATCTCGGCACCAGCTTCTGCATAATCTCTATCTGAGAACTTAGCATCTTCTCCAGCACCTTTTTCTATGAAAACCTCATGACCATTAGCCCTAAGAATGGAAACACCACCAGGTGTTAAAGAAACTCGTTTTTCATCAATGGAGTTCTCTTTTGGGATCCCAACACGAAGAGAAACCTCACTTTTATTACGTATTAGATGCTTTTCGAGTGTTTTTAAACCAATTTGTTCGGTATCCAAAGGATGTAGATCCATACTTGAAAGGGGTTTAGTTTTTTTCGAAGATAGAGAATTAGAATAAAGAATGTTTCAAACGATAAAAAAATCGCATCATGATATTCTAAATCTATTCTTTAATTAAAGATAAAAAAGTTTCTTCATCTAAAATTTTAATCTCGAGTTTCTGGGCTTTCACTAGTTTACTTCCAGCGGATTCACCAGCAAGTACATAATCAGTTTTTTTACTTACCGACGATGAAGTTTTGCCACCATGTAATTCAATTAAATCTGTTGCTTCTTTTCTTGAAAGAGTTGGTAAAGTGCCCGTAAGTACAATAGTTTTACCTTCAAAAGTTGTTGAAGCGAGATCTTCTTCAATTATTTCGAATTGAAGACCATATGACAGAAGCCGATCCACTAATGAACTGTATATTTCATTTCCGAAAAAATCTGTAACAGATTCAGCTATACGTGGACCAATTGCATCTACAGCTAATAATTCTTCTTCGGTTGCAGTTCTTAAGTTATCAATTGTTTTAAAAGCTTTAGCTAAATCTTTAGCAACTGTTTTGCCAACGAAACGAATGCCTAGTGCATATAACACTCGTTCAAAAGGTTGTTGTTTACTTTTTTTGATTGCTTCAATCAGATTTCTAGCACTTTTTTTTGCCATTCGTTCAAGTGGAATAATCTGTTCAATATCGAGTATGAATAAATCAGCATAATTTGAAATTAGACCCTCAGTGACTAATTGATCTACTACGGATTCTCCTAACCCTTCAATATCCAAAGCATCTCGTGATGCGAAGTGTTCTATCTTAATTCTAACTTGAGGTGGACATTCTGGATTAACACATCTCCATGCAACTTCCCCTTCATATTTTAGTAACTCGGCGTTACAAGCAGGACATTCTTTTGGAAATATAAACTCAGTACTTCGGTTTTCACGATTAGGATTTACCACACTAATAACCTGAGGAATGATTTCACCTGCTTTTTCTACTAAAACAGTATCTCCGATTCGAATATCTTTTCGATGAATCTCTTCTTCATTATGAAGTGAAGCACGCTTGACAGTGGTTCCAGCTAACAACACAGGCTCCAACTCAGCTACTGGAGTTATAGTGCCTAATCGACCAACCTGAAGGATTATATTGTTAATTCTAGAAGTAGCTTGCTCAGCTTCAAACTTATATGCAATTGCCCACCTAGGAAACTTTGATGTTGATCCAAGCTGATCTCTGAGGTTAGTCTGGTTCACTTTTATTACAACTCCATCTGTTTCATAAGGAAGAACATGGCGTAGTTTATCAAACTCTGATATTGTAGTGTGTACTTCATCGATGGAAGAACAAACGCGGGGATGTTCATTTGCTGGGAGCCCAAAATTCTTTAATAATTTAACCTTATGAGCTTGGGTGATTGAATCACTCTCATCTTCAAATAATAAGTCAAACGCAAAAAAACGAATTGGGCGTTGAGCTACTGCTCTAGGGTCCTGCATTTTAAGTGATCCTGCAGTTGAATTTCTAGGGTTTGCAAAAACAGATAATCCTTCTTCTTCGCGTTTTTGATTTAAACGGGCAAATGCTTCGCGTTCCATGAAAGCTTCACCACGAACTTCTACAATTGCTGGGAAATCACCTTTTAATGAAAGAGGAACGTCTCTAACGGTTTTTATATTTCTGGTTATATCATCGCCTTGTTGTCCGTTACCACGAGTTGCTCCAAGAGCAAGTAAGCCATTTTCATATCGGAGTCTAATTGAAGCTCCATCAAACTTTAGTTCTACGAGATAATCATAATTTGTGTTTCCTAGAATTCTCTGTACCCTCCCATCAAAATCGTTAAGCTCTTGTTCATTATAAGTATTATCAAGGCTAAGAAGAGGAACGGGGTGTTTAACAGTTTCAAATTCTGAAGAAGCATCACCTCCAACACGACGAGTAGGCGAGTCATCTGTTGCTAAATCAAACTCGTTTTCAAGTTCTTCGAGTTCTTTAAGTTTTTCATCGAACTCTTTATCACTTATAAAAGGTTGAGCATCTTGATAATATGCTTCATTAGCTTTTTTGAGTACTCTTTTTAATTCTTCTATTCTAGAATAAGCTTGATCCTTAGTCATAAACTGATTGAAATTTATGCTGGTTAGTTGCCCACTCTATATATTAAACTATCAGGAGGCCCAATCTGATATGGAAACTCTGATGGAGGAGTAGCTAGATATTTTGGATCATTGAGAATTGAGCGAGTGAGTAAAATCGAATCAAAGTCTAAATCAAAATACTGTTGTGCGGGATTTTCGATCACATGACCATTGAAAAGTAATAGCATTCTTGTGTATTGACCTCTAACGAGAAGAGTATCATTAAAATCAAAATTGTAGGCCTCACCTTGCTCCATCCAAAATGGATTTGTTCGCCAATTTAAGTCGCTTGTAACGCGAACTGGTTCTAACTTGTCAAAAGCGGCGTATACAGAAACAGTTAGAATGTCGTTAAGATTATTCTGGTTTTCTGAAGGAGTAGTAATTATTGCAGGTTCATTAGAAACTGGTGGTATGATAGCACTATTTATTGAATCTGCTTCGTTATTATTCTCAACTAAAGGTGTTGGGAAAGTATTAGTTAGAGGTTCTGAAATTTGAGTATCTGAGTCATCAAAAAAACTGATGATTTCTTGGCGGAAGAAAAATCCAGTTATTAATAAAGCCACGATTACAAAAACTGTGATAAATAATATCCAGTTTTTTTGCGTTTGTGCTTCAGTAGCAAAAGTTTTTCCTAAATCAGCCCAGTTTACAGATTCAACATCTGGTTTTGTTTTAACAGGAGCATGTTGAATTTCTGGTGGTGCTACATCGTTAAGGCTAAATGGAATTTCTTCTTTAGGTATACGCTCTTCAGCTTCAGTAATCTTACGATCTACATCAGCTGCAATTAAATCATTATCATATATACCTGCTTCAACATCATCAAGAGCTTTAACAATATCATTATCATTAAGTTTTAAAGCTCTTGCATAGCTACGAATGAAGCTTCGAATATAAATTGTATTGTGCTCAGTAGACTCAAAAATAGAATCATTCTCTATACTACTTAGTGTATGAAGAGGAATTTTAATAGAGCTTTGAATCTCTTCTAATGTGAGTCCAAGTTCCTTTCGTATTGATGCTAAGTCTTTGCCGAGAGACATACTTTAAAACTTTGATTAATTCGTTTTTTTTCTGTTAACAAACTAAGTAATTAATGTGGACTGCAAAAGCAAGCATTTCCTTTTTAAAGAAACAATATGTTAACAAGATTAAAATCTATAAAAGAAGGCTTTTCCGAGGTGATTTTCCCGCATGTATGCTTAATTTGTGGGTGCAAATTATCTAAAAGTGAACAATTTATTTGTCCAAATTGTGTAAGAGATAGATTTGAGCTAGCAAACATGGAAGGTAAACAAGTATCGAGCGACACTTTTTTGCCAGAAGGAATAGCTCTACAGCATGCTCTTTGGAATTTTGATAAGGGTGCGTTTCTTCAAGATTTACTTCATTCATTAAAATACCATCGATTAACAGGTCTTGGTATCGATTTAGGTATCACGCTAGGAAATAATGTTAAAAAGAATCCTTTTTTCAAACCAAATGAAAATTCAGTATTGATTCCAGTTCCTCTTCATCTAAAAAAGAAAAGGACGAGAGGATATAATCAAGCTCGATTTATTGCCAAAGGAGTCCAGATTGCTACAAAGATCTCTCTATGCTCAAATGAAGATGTTATTCGCGTAAAAAATACGAGTACTCAAACAGGTTTTTCACTAGATATGAGACGTGAAAATATTAAAGGAGCATTTGAAGTAATAAATGAAAATGTAATTCGAGACAAAGAGTGTATCATTGTTGATGATGTTTTTACAACAGGGGCGACTGCTTTCGAGCTTGCTGATACTTTAATCAATTCCGGCGCTTCAAAAGTTCTGATAATTACTGTAGCTCAAGCCTGAATCATTCCTAGATTAGAGATATATTTAGGCTATGAATTCTAGAAAAGTAAGTGAGTTTAAGTGGCAGATGATGGAGTTACCAGATGGAATTACTACATCAAATGGTAACTGGTATCATATCACAACACAACAAATCGAAAAATATACACCTGGTCTATTAAAACGATATCCAATTGAACGGATAATTAAAGAAGCTGATTCGTGGGTTAAAAGTGCAGATGGTCTATCCCTAGTTATCTTTTTCATATTAGCGTATATGTCGGTAACGCCCTGGGTCGCAGCACTCTTATCAATACTCTTTTTTATGATATGGTACTTCAATACAAGTGCGTTTATAAATCTAGCGTCAAATCCGTTAATAAAATTAATAACCACAGATGCTTTTAGTTATACGGTAACTGCAGTTCTACTTATTGGAATAGCATTTACAGAATCTATTGCTTCCTATGGTCTATCAGTAGAATTTAATGCCCTTTGGTATGGATTAATCCTGTTCTTTTTGTTCAAAGTTGGCCTTCTAAGGTTAATAATTAAGTTTACTCAAAGCAGATCATCAAAACCAAAGGTTGAAATGCCAGATCGCATTTTAAATATGCTATTAATTCGATACGGGATGAAGGAAGGTATTCTAACAGGCAGGATTAACGATATGCAAGACCGGCTTTTAGAAGTGGCGAACTATCATAAGACTAGGAAGAAGAAGTAAATATGAAACAGATATATTTTATTCGACATGGAGAAACCGATAATAACAAAAAAAATAGGCTACAAGGGCGAGGAATAAATTCCTCTATTAATGAAAATGGTAGACTTCAAGGCGAGGAAATTGCTGAAGCATTAAAAGATGTTCCTATTCAAAAGGTAGTTGTAAGTAGTTTGGTTCGAACGTTAGAGACAGCTACTCCTCTTGTCGAGCAAAAAGGTGCTCTTGTCGAGAGCTATTCTGAATTAGATGAGATGAGTTTTGGAATATGGGAGGGAGCGTATTTTAAAGATGTTAAAGATCAGATTCATGAGCTAAATGCTAAATGGATATCTGGAGATGTAACAGCTGAGGTTGAAAATGGGGAATCACCTCAACAAGTATTTGAAAGAGCTGGAGCTAAAGTTATTGAGATATTGAAAGCATCAGAAGAAGAGCATATCGCATTTGTCATTCATGGGCGACTAATTCGAATATTGTTATCAGAGTTTGTTGGAAAAGGATTAAGAAATATGCATTTGATTAAACATCAAAATGGAGCTATAAATCATCTATTGTGGAATGGAGATAGCTTTGAAGTCGTTAGCCTTAACATAGTCGAACATTTAAGTACGGAAGCTGTGGAATGGAAATAAACAATACAAGTCTATAGTAACTAAAAGCCGTATATTTAGAGCTGAATTAAAGAGAAAGTTGTTGAGTTAAGTAAAATTGCAAGGGCAATATTATGAGTGAAAAAGTTAGGTCGATGTTTGCAGATATTGCAAATGATTATGATAGGGTTAATACAGTTCTTTCCTTTGGTGTACACCATGCATGGAGAAGTAAAACTATAGTTGAAAGTGGAGCAAAGCAAGGAGATCATGTATTAGATTGTGCTACAGGAACTGGTGATCTAGCTATTGAATTTAAAAAAGTAGTTGGACATGAAGGTTACGTGATGGGAACTGATTTTTGTGCTCCAATGATAGAGCCAGCTCCCGGAAAAGCAGCTAAAAAAGGATTAGAAGTTGATTTCGAAGTAGCGGATGCAATGAATCTTCCATATGAGGATGATCGATTTGATATTTCGAGCATAGCATTTGGTATTCGAAATGTAGATGATCCGGTTCAAGCTCTTAAAGAGATGTCTAGGGTTGTTAAACCAGGTGGAAGAGTTGTTGTACTTGAATTTGGACAACCAAAAGGCTTTCTAAGAGTTCCTTACAATTTGTATAGTCAACATATAATGCCAACAATAGGTGGTTTACTAAGTGGCAATCGAGAAGCATACACTTATCTCCCTCGAACGAGTGCTACATTCCCAGCTGGGAAAAAATTTCTAAAGTTAATGGAAGAAGCAAAATCATTTAACGATATGTGGAGTGTAAAGCTAACTGGCGGGATCTCTTACATATATGTTGGTGTGGTTAAATAATTGTATCTTCAACCAATAAATAAAAAGACAAATTCATGTTAATAGAAGACATTAAAAAAATAATTCCACACAGATATCCATTTTTATTAGTTGATCGAGTGTTGGAGAAAAGTGACGATACCATTAAGGCAATCAAAAATGTGACAGCCAATGAAGAGTTTTTTAATGGTCACTTCCCAGGGCAGCCAATAATGCCAGGTGTTCTTCAAGTTGAAGCACTAGCCCAAGCTGGAGCTATTCTACTAATGACAACTAAAGTTGACGACCCTGAAAACAATATTATGGTATTTACAGGCATAAAGAACTGTAAGTTTAGAAAACAAGTAGTACCAGGTGACCAACTTGTATTAGAAGTCGAACTTGGTGAAATGAGACGTAATTTTGTTACTATGAAAGGAAAAGCAACTGTAGACGGTCAAGTTACATGTGAAATAGAGGCTTCTGCTGCTGTAGTTCCAAAGCAATAAATGAGTACTCAAACCGGATCAAATCGCCCTGCTAAAGTTACTACTCAAACAGTAGTACAAATGAAGCATAATGAAGAAAAAATCTCTATGCTAACGGCGTATGATTTTACAATGGCTCAGATCATTGATCAGTCAGGGATTGATATTATTCTGGTTGGAGATTCAGCGAGTAACGTAATGGCTGGTTTTGAAACCACCGTTCCTATAACCCTTGATCACATGATTTACCATACATCATGTGTGGTTCGTGGTGTTGAACGTGCTTTAGTTATTGCAGATTTACCATTTATGAGCTATCAAGTAACTCCTAAAGAGGCTTTGATAAGCGCAGGAAGGATGATGAAAGAAGCAGGAGCTCATGCTGTAAAAATGGAAGGTGGTAAGTCAATCATAAATACTGTGAAAAAAATAGTTGATGCTGGTATTCCAGTCATGGGACATCTTGGATTAACACCTCAGAGTATTTATAAGTTTGGCACCTATAAAGTGCGAGCTAAGGAAGATGAAGAAGCTCAAGAACTTATTAATGATGCAAAATTACTTGAAGAAGCAGGTTGTTTTTCTATTGTACTTGAAAAGATTCCAGCAAAATTAGCAGAAAAAGTCTCAAAAGAGCTTTCAATACCTACAATTGGTATTGGTGCTGGAGTTGGTTGTGATGGTCAAGTTCTTGTTATTCATGATATGCTAGGAATGAATAAAGACTTTAGTCCTCGTTTTCTACGTCGTTATGCAGATTTACATTCGGTTATGACTAGTGCTGTAAAAGACTATATCAAAGATGTTAAAAATAAAGAATTTCCTAATTCAGAGGAGCAATATAGCAGTTAATGAGTGATTTAGAAGGTTTACTAATTCTTGTAAGTAATGATGATGGAATTTATTCAAATGGTATTAAAGAGCTTGCAGAAGTAGCTTCCGAGTTTGGCGAAGTTATTATTGTTGCTCCAGATCGACAGCAGAGTGCTGTTGGACATGCTATTACGATAGAACTACCATTAAGAGCTCAGAAAATTAAAGTAGCAGAGAAATTCAGTGGATATGCCATTAATGGTACTCCGGCAGACTGTGTTAAACTTGCTCATGACCAATTGCTTGATAGAAAACCAGATTTAGTGTTAAGTGGGATTAACCATGGTAGTAATGCAGGAATTAATATTCTGTATTCAGGCACAGTTAGTGCTGCTACAGAAGGTACCGTATTGGGATATCCATCTATAGCCGTTAGTTGTACAGATTATGAAGAAGACGCAGATCTAAGTGGTGCGAAAGAAGCAGTAAGAAGAGCTATAAAAGTTGTACTTGATAGAGGATTACCAAAAGGGGTTACTATAAACGTTAATGCGCCATCAGGAAAGTTTAAAGGTATAAAATGGGCACGGATGGCAGATAGTCGTTATGTAGAGGAATACGAAAGTAGAAAAGATCCATTTAATAGACTGTATTACTGGCTAACTGGGAAGTTTGAACTACTTGATGAAGGGAATGATGCTGACATTCATATTTTAAATGAAGGTTTTGCAACAGTTACTCCTATACAATATGATCTAACAGATTATTCGCTATTACAAAAACTAGGTGGAGAAGAATTTAATTCATAATGAATTAACTTAAGTCTTTGATTTAGACTTCTTATTCATTAATTCTTGATAGTCTTCAATTGCCTGTTTTACTACTTCTTGAGCTACTTCTTTTCCCTGAAAGTCTTCTACTAAAACAGATTTATTTTCCAGTTTTTTATAGTCTTCAAAAAAGCTTCTAAGCTCTCTTAATGAATGCTTTGGTAAATCTCGAATGTCATCGTAATGATTTACACTCATGTCGTTAGAGGCTACAGCAATGATTTTGTCATCCATCTCATTACCGTCAAGCATCCGCATCACACCAATCACTTTAGCTTCTACCTGACACATGGGTACAATCTCAATTTGTGATAACACAAGAATATCAAGTGGATCTTTATCATCACAATATGTTCTAGGTATGAACCCATAATTTGCTGGATAATTGATTGAGGAATAAAGCACGCGATCCATCAATAGCATACCAGATTCTTTATCCAGTTCGTATTTAGCTCTACAGTTTTTTGGTATTTCAATAATACCTTTTACGACGATAGGGGCATGATCACCATAATTTACGTGATGCCAAGGGTTGAATTTCATTCAATCAGTTATCTAGAAATGAAGAGTAATTTGTAGTGCTAAATTACCCTTAATACATGTAGCATTCAATGTGAAAGATGAGTTTATATATTAAAACCCCATCTCTCCCAATTTTTTAATGGCTCCAAGCCAAAACTCTAAATAACGGATTTTAGCCTCTTTACTAACCTGAACATTAATCTGGTTCATATGAGACAAGGCAACGGTTCCTAGATGAGTTCCCCATTTAGCACTATCGACCGATACAAACGAATCATTAATATTTTCCTGAGCAAATATCTGAGTATTTTGGAATAGAAAAACTGGGTTAAGTGAATAGTTTGTCTCTTTACCAACTGCAGCACTGTAGGAGAAATAAGGGAAACCTTCTAAGTTTGGGGTATCAGGATTGAATTCATCTTGTATATAACCTCTACACAACTGCTCAACTGAACTAAGTACTTCACTTTTTTCTCTAGGGTAAACGCTGTTACCAAACCAATCAACTACATCACTTAATCTTTCTGTAATAATTTCAGGAGTTTTTAAGATAAGATCAGCTAGATAAGTGCCACGATGTGGTGTCGCTAAGGTTGTAAGGGAAGCTACTTTTTGTGATATATCCATATGGGTTAAGGCACTACGCATATCAAGCCCACCCATACTATGAGCAATCACATTTACTTTTTCGTAACCATGTTCTTCACATACCTGCTTAATTAAACGAACCCAATTTCTTGCTCTAGTTTCGATAGATGCATAAGGAACTACATTTGGTGCAAATGCTGGAATTCCATGTTCACGCATCAACATACATGGGTCATGCAATGGAGAAGGTTTTACTAACGATCCAATTGCACCAAAACCATGACAGAGAAAGATTGGGTACTTAGTATGAAGAAGATCTGGTTGAGGGAACTCCTTTAATTTAAATCTTTTCAATAATGCATTACCATCAGCCATAATTATTCTTCTTCAGTTTCAGCTTCAGTATAATCGGTTATCAAGCGAATTGTTCTAAAGACGGTTCCATCGTTTTCGATATAGATATTCATATCTTTTTCAGGAAAAATCACTCGTGAAGGTGTTCTTAACCCAAGTGGTTGAAATCGTTTGTGTAGTTCCAAATGAAAGCTAGTTTTCGAGAAAGAATTTGGTACTCTAACTCGATATACTTTTCTAGAAAAACTACTATCCATTTCTATATTATAAATTCTAATCTGGTTAGATTTTAAGTTAGAATCATTGAAAGATAATTGAATAAGAGAGTCTAACTCAGCTTCTGTTGAAATTTTATTAGGTATAAAATCTGGAGTGTAAGCAAGAATAATTCCTGTAAGAATACATGCTATAATAAGAAGGGATGTAATGATTTTCTTTGGAGATTTCATTAAGTCATATTACTCAGAATCAAAGATAAATTTCAATACTCGTTCTGCAACTTCTTCTTTAGACCCTATGAACTCTGTTATAGAATTACTTCCTATAACATGAACATGATTAGTATCTACTTCAAATCCACTGTTTTTATCGGAAAGTGAATTTCCAACAATCCAATCTGCATTTTTTCTATTTAATTTTGATGTAGCATTTTCAATCAAATTCTCTGTTTCCATAGCAAAACCAATCAAAGTTTGATCTGTTGGCTTACGTTCACCAAGCCATGCTAGTATATCTGTAGTTCCCTTTAGATTGAGAACACTCGAGTCTTCATCCTTCTTAACTTTATGATTAAAGGTATCTGTAGGAGTGAAATCAGATACTGCCGCGGCCATAATTATTATATCAGCATCTGATTTTTCTCTTACTGCATTAAATAAATCTTCAGCTGATATTATAGATTTTGTTATAACCCCTTTGGGTGCTTCTAAATGAACAGGTCCATGAATTAGAGTTACTTCAGCGCCAAGTCTTTGAGCAGCTATTGCCATAGAAAAACCCATTTTACCAGAACTAGGATTGGAAATAAAACGAACTGGATCAATGAATTCTCTTGTTGGGCCAGCGGTAACCACCACTTTTTTCCCATCCAGTGGTCCTTTAATTGAACCAATTATTTCGCTTGCCTTTTCTAAGATTGAATCAATCTCAGGTAAACGTCCTTTACCTTCTAATCCACTTGCTAAGAATCCTGATTCCGGTTCTAAAATATGGTATCCGAACTCTTTAACTTTTTTCAAATTAGTAGAGACAGAAGGAGATTCGTACATCTCACCATCCATCGTTGGACAAATAAGAATTGGAGATCGAGCTGCTAATATGGTTGAAGTAAGCATGTTATCGGAAATGCCATTAGCAATTTTGGCTAGTGTATTTCCAGTACATGGGGCAATTATAAAGAGATCAGCCCATTCACCCCAGTTTATATGACGAGTCCACTCGGTAGCAGATTCTTGTTCTTCTGGAAAAATTTCAATGGCCACTTCATGACCAGATAGGGAAGCAAAGGTATCTAAACCAACAAAGCGAGTGGCAGAAGGAGTCATTGTAACTCTAACTTCAGCACCCGCTTTTTGAAATTCTCTAAGTAAAAAAACAGCTTTATAAGCTGCAATTCCTCCGGTTACACCTAAGATGATGCGTTTGCCGGAGAGCATGACTTACTCAGCTTCTGGTCTTCGGTAATAGATTTCGTCGTTTTCCATTTCAGAAACAGAACGTTGAACTGCATGTGGAAGCTTTTCGAAAGCTTTTGAAATTTGCTCTTGTTCTTCATTGAATGAAAACTCATCGTCATCATCAAAACCTTCGAAATATTGAAGCTTTTCATCAAGCTCTAATTTTTCTTGAGCTGCAAGTTGACGAGCTCTTTTAGACATAATTACAAGTAGTTCGTACTTGTTTCCAGTTACGTCTTTTAATTTTTCAATATCAAGGGTACGAATCGGCATAATATATTTTATGAATTCATGAATTTGGTTACAATTTCTTTAATCTGAGAGTATGCAACGTCTAATTCATCATTAATTATTACGTGATCAAATTGATCAGCGTATTCAAGTTCTTCGTTTGCGCGATCAAGTCGTAGTGCTAAAGTTTCATCACTTTCAGTACCACGGGCCTCTAAACGCTGCTTTAATACCGAAATTGAAGGGGGCTGGATAAATAAGCAAAGGCAATCTTCACCATATAATTGCTTAACATTTACAGCACCCTTTACATCGACATCAAGCAGAATAAAATAGCCTGTTTTTAGCTTCTTATCAACTTCTGATCGAAGTGTTCCATAACGAGTTCCATTATAAAATTCTTCCCATTCCAGAAAGTCATTTTCGTCGATTTTCTGTTGAAATTCATCCGTACTCAAAAAATGATAATGAACTCCATTTTCTTCGCCATTACGAGGAGATCGAGTAGTAGCTGAAACTGAAAATTTAAGTTTCTCAAAATCTTCAAAAAGCAGATTTGCTAATGTTGATTTACCTGCTCCACTCGGGGCTGCTAATATGATTATTTTTCCTTTACTCAACGTTTTGAACTTGTTCTCTTATTTGCTCTAACATCTCTTTTGCTTTCACAACATGGTGTGCAATTTCTGAATCGTTGGCTTTTGAACCAATAGTGTTTAATTCTCGATTAATTTCTTGAGTTAAAAAATTTAATCTTCTTCCTGCAGGTTCTGGTTGTTCTATCGCTTCAACAAAAAACTTTAGATGTGCACGCAGTCTAACAGTTTCTTCAGTTATATCCATTTTGTCTGCAATGATTGCCACTTCCATTTCGAGGCGTTCTTCATCCAGATTCTCATCACTTATTAACAGTTTAATACGATCATGAAGCTTATTTCGCACATCTTCACTTCTACCATCAGTTATCACAATTATATCATCAAGAGATACATTAATAGCTTGAATACGGTCTATTAAGTCATTCTTCAATTGATCTCCTTCCTGAGTTCTCATTTTCATCAAATTGATAAGAGCGTCATCAGTTGCATTTTTAACTAATGCCCATTTTCGAGAAAGTGATTCTTCGTCTTCTTCTTTGGATATAAATACATCCCCAAAACTAGTAATGTTCTTTAAATCAATTGGTTCTTCAATTCCAGCACTTTCTCTAAGTTGATTTAGAAGTTTAGCATATGCTTTTACTTTTACTTCATCAATTTGAATAGCTGGTTCGCCTGAATCCTTTTCAGAGATGTATACACTTACATTAAGCTTTCCACGGCTAACTGATTTTTGAATAAGTTCCTTAAGCTCCAGCTCTTTATGTTGAAGACGTTGAGGTAGCCTAGTGGTAACGTCTAAATACCGGCTATTTAAAGTTTTTAGTTCGACAGTGGCGTTGAGTCCGTTATCAGCAGCCTCACCTCGCCCAAACCCGGTCATTGAGATAATCATAGATGAATTATTGATGTGAAAGAGTAGTGAGGAGGAAGGTACAAAAGAGTGTGGTTCCATAAAAACTAAGTCGTTGTCAAGATGAATGATTTTACTATCTTTTGCGGCAATGGAAATACTATGAATATACTCGGAATATCTGCTTTTTATCACGATTCAGCTGCTTGTTTACTGCAAAATGGAAAGATTGTAGCTGCAGCACAAGAAGAACGCTTTACTCGCAAGAAGCATGATGAGAGTTTCCCAGTACAGGCCGCCATATACTGCTTAGAGCATGCAGGTTTAACTATTGATGAACTGGATGCCATTGTTTTTTATGATAAGCCATTTCTTAAATTTGAGCGACTTCTTGAAACTTATTTATCATTCGCTCCAAAAGGAATACGATCTTTTATTGTAGCCATCCCAGTTTGGCTAAAGGAAAAAATGTTTTTAAAAAAACTTATCTATGATGAGTTGAAGAAAGTGGGAGAGTATACAAAGAGCGATGTTACTCTATTATTTCCAGAACATCACTTGAGTCATGCAGCAAGTGCTTTTTATCCATCAAAATTTGAAGAAGCCGCTATTCTTACTATCGATGGTGTTGGGGAGTGGGCTACAGCATCCATTTGTCATGGAAAAGGAAAGGATATCACCATTTTAAAAGAGTTGAAGTTTCCGCACTCGTTAGGGTTATTGTATTCGGCGTTTACTTATTTCTTAGGATTTAAAGTGAACTCAGGAGAATATAAATTGATGGGATTGGCACCATATGGGAATCCTGATTCAAAATTACTTCAAGAATACATCACCAAAATAAAAGAAGAATTGGTTGATATTCGTGATGATGGCTCAATATGGCTCAACCAAGATTATTTCAGTTATGCTACTGGTCTCAGAATGGTGAATGACACAAAATGGGAAAATCTCTTTGGCTTTAGTCGTAGAGAAGGAGAAGGTGAATTAGAACAACATGAAGCCGATTTAGCTCTCGCAATTCAGATGGTGACAGAAGAAATTGTTGTTAAGATGGCGAAACATGCTAAAGAGTTAACAGGTGCAAAAGCAATTTGCATGGCTGGTGGAGTTGCATTGAATTGTGTCGCAAATGGCAAACTTCAAAATGAAGGAATTTTTGACGAAGTATATATTCAACCAGCAGCTGGAGATGCGGGGGGAGCAGTAGGAGCTGCTTTTGCCGCACAGCATATTTATTTTGGTAAAGAAAGAGTCCCAGAATCACCTGATTCTATGCAAGGTGCTTATCTAGGTCCAGAGTATTTTGCAATTGATATTGAAAGATCGCTTAGGAAGTTTAAACCTATTTATAAAAAAAGTGTTGGTAAGAGACTTTACACCAAAGTTGCCAAGATTTTAAATGATGGTAATGTTGTTGGATGGTTTCAAGGTAGAATGGAATTTGGCCCTCGTGCTCTAGGTGGTAGAAGTATTATTGCTGATCCACGAAGAATTGATATGCAGAAGAAATTGAATCTTAAAATAAAATACCGAGAATCATTTCGCCCCTTTGCCCCATCGGTTTTAGCAGAAGAAGTTTCTACCTATTTCGAAATGAAAAACGATTCGCCATATATGCTATTAGTTCAGCCCGTTAAGGAAGAATTAAGAGAAAAGTTGCCTAAAGGCTATAATGAAATGCCTTTAAGAGAAAAACTTGGAGTAAAAAGATCTGAATTTCCTGCTATTACACACATCGATTTTTCAGCCCGTATTCAAACTGTTCATAAAGAAACCAATCCAAAATATTGGAATTTGATATCTGCTTTTAAAGAAAAAACAGGTTGTGGAATGGTAGTGAATACAAGCTTCAATGTACGAGGAGAACCGATTGTTAATACTCCTGAAGATGCCTACCGATGTTTTATGAATACGGAAATGGATTATCTGGTTATTGGTGAGTATGTTTTTGCGAAAGAAGATCAGCCTGAGTGGACTGAAAAGATTATTTTTGATAAAGATTAATTATATATAAAAAGACTACTGTTTACTGCCAATTCAAAGTGAATGCAGTTGGTTAAGCAGTATTTGTGGCATTGAAAAATTAGGAACTAATTTATTATGGATTTACTAAAAGACTTATGGGGTTTTATGAAAGAGCGGAAGAAATTCTGGCTTGCTCCTGTCATTGTAATTTTATTATTACTAGGATTTTTGATTGTTATCGGAGGCGGTTCTTCAATCGCGCCATTCATTTATACCTTGTTCTGATATGATGCCTGTAAGGGACATAGAGTTTATCAGGAATGACACTGAAACGGCTAAAACTCAACTAGTGATGGTTGTAGGATTTCTAGTCATTGCTGCCATTTTAGATAATGAGTACATAGCTTATGGAGCACTTGGTATTGGTTTGATAAGTTTAGTTATTCCTCCTGCTGGTCACTGGATTGTGTGGGGATGGTATAAACTT
The DNA here is from genome assembly GCA_965212165.1 of Balneolaceae bacterium. GTDB lineage: Bacteria > Bacteroidota > Rhodothermia > Balneolales > Balneolaceae > RHLJ01. The sequence goes on from OZ243096.1 coordinate 1,879,304, forward strand.
GCTCTGGTTTTAAGTAGAGTGATGAACCCATTAGTTTTGGGATTAGTCTACTTCTTATTTATCTCACCAATAGCGATACTATTTCGACTATTTGGAAATGATCCAATGCGACTCAAGGATAACCGTGGGAGTATGTATGATCTACGAGAAAAAACCTTTACAAAAAAAGATTTAGAGAATCCTTGGTAGTACTGCTTTGGTGTAATTCAGAATTATAAATTCAAAAATTTGAATTATTTATCTAATAACCTTCTATGGTAATTAATCTGACCTAAGTGATAATTTAGATGTCCATAGAGGTGAAGGAAAAAACCTTCAATAGTGAATGTATTTCCACCGATTTCGTGAGGATAATTTTTTTTGAGTTCATAATCCGGCATGCCGTCTAACGTTTCTACAACCGAAGTAAGTGCAGCATCTAAATCATCTAGCAGTTCTTGTCGAGACACTTTACCAGCAAATTCAAATTCACGGTCTCTGATATATTCTGTTCCACCAAGCACAGCTCCCAAAAAGTGCTGTAGATTACCAGATAGATGAAGACTTAAATTCCCAGCGCTATTATTAATTCCATCTGCTTTTTGCCATATAACTTCATCCGAAGAATAGGCTGTAATTTCAGCTTTAATCCGAGGGATGTCTCTATTAAATAATTCAGAAAGTGTGTTAGAAAGCATATTATTCCTTGTTTTTTATTGCAACAAAATCCCAAAAGTGTTCATCACTTTTAAATTCAAAAACTATAATTTCTGAAATATATTTAGAAGTATTCTTTTCAATTATATAAGTTTCTTTTAATAGAGAATCCTTTACCACATAAACAGACTTAATATTCTCAGCCTTCATTAAGCTTATACTTGATGTTTTATTTTTAAAACCATCATATAGAATTACAATAAGGGAATCATTATTAGAGACAGGGCTTACTTTAAAATTACTTGTGTCTACTTTAGAAATTAAATCTTTAAGCGGAGTATTAATCTTGAGTTTATATGCATAGCATATAGAATTATATTCAAAAATGCATGTCCTTGGTCTATCATTGTTAGCCGTGGATTTGATATTCTGAGAGTTCGTTTTAATAGAATCCTGAGCATCAGCAGAAGTACAGGTAATAAAAAAAAGTATTAGAATTAAGTACCTAAGCATTCTCCTCTTTAAGCTTCTTCAAACTTACTGCATTGGTGCAATATCGTAATCCACTTGGTGCCGGGCCATCTGGAAAAACATGACCTAAATGAGCATCACAGGTATTGCAAAGGATTTCAATTCTAGTCATTCCATGCGTAAAATCACCTTCATAAGCTACCGCATTATCTTTTACAGGTTGGGTAAAAGATGGCCACCCTGTGTTACTTTCAAATTTCGTATTGGAATCAAAAAGGAGAGTATTGCAGCAAATACAAGCGTATTCACCGGGCTCAAATCGGCTACACATTTCGTTAGAAAATGGTCGTTCCGTACCTTTTAATCTAGTAACAGCATATTCTTCGTCAGTGAGTTGGGCTTTCCATTCATCGGTAGTTTTTTCAACTCGAGTTTCAGGTTTTGGATTTCCTTCTTTAGCAATTTTTACTACATCTTTCCAGGTTAGCATAATGGTAATCTTTAATAATATTATTTCAACAAGTCTTTAATCTTATTCGCAAAGTTATTTGCAGCCTCAGGAGATTTACCTTCTGAGTAAATCCGTACAATAGGTTCGGTATTTGATTTTCTAAGATGTACCCAGCCTTCTTCAAAATCAACTTTTACACCATCAATTGTATTCGGATTTAGAGAAGCGTAATGTGTTTTTACTAATTCAAGAACTTCATCAGCTTCTTTTCCAAGTTTATCTAACTGAATCTTACTTTTACTCATGTAGTAATTAGTAAACTCAGCGCGTAATGCAGATGAGGAGATTTTCTTCTCCGCCAAATGTTGAACAACACAAGCTATACCAACTAATGCATCTCTACCGTAGTGTAAATCAGGAACAATAATTCCACCACTTCCTTCACCACCAACAACTGCATCAACTTCCTGCATTTTCTTAACGACATTGATTTCACCAACTGCAGAACGATGACATTTCTGTCCATATTTTTCGCTTACTTCATCAGCTATTCTTGAAGAGGATAGATTTGTAGTAGTTGCTCCTGGTTTCTTGCTGAGAATAAAATCAAAAACAGCTGCTTGAGTATATTCTTCTCCAAATAAAGCTCCTGTATCATCTACTAAAGCAAGTCTATCAGCATCTGGATCAGTTACTACTCCTAAATCAGCGCCAGTTTCTTTTACCAATCCACATATCTCTGTTAAATTCTCAGGGAGAGGTTCAGGATTATGAGGGAAAAGTCCATTAGGTGTACAGTGAATCTTATGTAGTTTGGTAACTCCAAGTTGTTCAAGTAAAAATGGAACAGCAAGTGAACCCGCTCCATTTACGGCATCTATAGCAACCGATATATCCACTGACTTTATTACATCAGTATCGATAAATGGAAGGTCTAAAATTGCTTGAATATGATCTTGTAGAATGTTTTCATCAGAATGAAGCTCACCAATTTTATCATAAGGTTGATAGTTAAAATCACCTGATTCTGATATTGCTATCATTTCAGAACCTTGAATAGCATCCATAAACTCGCTTGTTGAGTTAAGGAGTTTAAGTGCATTCCATTCAGCTGGATTATGACTTGCCGAAATAATAATTCCTCCAGCGGCTTTGTATTTTAATACTCCCATAGCAACGGTTGGGGTAGGTACAATTCCTACTTTAATAACATTGCAGCCAACACTCATTAAAGTTGATGCTACAATATCTTCACAAATTTGTCCTGTGACTCTGGAATCTCTTCCTAAAACAACAGTTCCACCTTTAAGCCATGTACCATAAGCAGCTGTAAAACGAGCTAAGTTTTCTGGAGTTAGATCGGTTCCAAAGATTCCACGTATTCCGGAAACAGAAATCATTAATGCCATTTTTTCCTTTTATCTATTTATAAGAGATTGTAGTTGAGCTTTCCAAGCTTGAATACCAGGGAAATTTGGGTTTATTTCAATTACTTTTTCAGCAATATCTAGAGCTTCAATGAATTGTCTATTGGTTCCATATGCACCTGATAAATTGTAAAGCATCTGAGGATCATTAGGGTTGATTGTTCTAGAAGCTTCCAAGAATTGAATTCCCCTAACTGGATTTCCTTTTTGAACTTCTATTGCACCTAGCATTTTTGTGATGAATGCATCATTTTGATTGATCTCGAAAGCTTTTTTTAGAAGAGGTTCTGCATTTCTGAAATCATTTTGATCTAGATAGATACGTGCTGCAAAAACATAGGGAGAATCATTCCAAGGTTGGTTACGAATTAATCCTTTGTATTCAAGAATTGCATCCTCATAGCGTTTTTGTTGCTGATAATATTGGGCTAGTTCAACTTTTGACTCATCCCAAGCCTTATTGTAATATACAGTTCTTATAGCAAGGCTATCAGCTTCACTAATAGGTTTATATTTAAAAACATAAGGTTCTGGTTTCTCGCCCACAACAAAAGGGAAACTTTGTTTTAGAGTTTCAACTCTGTGCCAGCCTACACGATAATCAAATTCTGAGAAATACATTCTATTTTTGTAATTACTTAAATCTTGAACTGGATCAATACTATTGTAATTGAGGAGTGACTGGGAAAAAGCCTTTCCAAGTAGAAAATATCCCTGTTGATTTGGATGAAGATGTTCCAGCATTAAATCAAATCCAATAATTCCATCATTGGTATTGGCTACTAATTCTTCTTCAGATGGTACATAATTAACCATATCATTTTCTGAAGCAATAGATATAATGATTTCATTAATTTCAGATGGAGCGCGGAATTTTAATCCATCTAAATCTTTTGCTAAGGTGAATTTTTGAAGAGCCGTTTCAAAATCATCTTGATCATAAGCATCAATTGCTTCATCATAAATTTGTTGGGCAGGGGGTTGATCGCCATCAATAATTGTTACAAAAGGGGCATGATCTTTTAAATTACTTGCAACGCTTCCAATAAATATTGGGATTCCTTCATCACTAAATCTATTAACTATAGCTGAAATATTACTTTCAAATTGGACCATCGCAAGCTCATATTGTGGACTTCCTAGTTCAATAGATCTAGAGTTTACAATGCGCTCCATTAAAGTTGCGGATTGGTCAATCTTTTTATCAGAAAAAGTCTCTGCGAACCATTTACCAGTATCAACAATTATGGTTCTTAGAAACATAAAAGTTTTGAAACGTTGCAGTTTTAAATAGAATCGAACAAAGCCTGGGAAACCTCCCAAATTCTCATTTGAACCCACACCAAGAGCACCATAAAATTCATTATGACCAGCATAAAGCAAAATGGCATCTGGTTTTTGCTCAATAATTTCATTCACTTGATCAAATAAAGTATATGAACTAATTGCAGAGATTCCAACGTTCACAACTTCGACGGTTTTGTCGGGCATTGCATCAACAAGAACATCTTGTACAATGCGAGAATATGTTCCATTAAATCCATAGGGATAGCCTGCAGCACTTGAACCACCCATTGCAAATACTCGGTATCCATCTTCAGGTTTAGTTTTTAAAAAAGTATCAATAGATGGACTTGGTATGGTATTGGTATAGAAAAAATACCTAGCTGCAAAATTTGCATTAGGTATCATATATTCTTCAGTTGGAATCTTTAGATCAATAAATAAATCGGTATTACCTAAATAATTGACACTTCTTAGAACTAATTCGAGTATTAAAAAGAATAGAACTGGAATTGAAAAAGTAATGGCGTAAAACAGTGCTTTTTTCTTGGTAGAAAGCGGTCTGCGTTTAGGAGTCTGTTTATTTGATCGCTTCGCCATTATTAGTTTTTTGGAATCCAAGGGTTTTCTTCTGTTCCAGCTGTGTGGTTTTCAAATCTACCAAGAACAAATAGAAAATCGGAGAGTCTATTTAAATAAATAATTGATTTTTCTGTTAAATATTCATCCTGACTACAATCAACTGCAATACGTTCAGCACGCCTACAAACTGTACGAGCAAAATGAATTGATGCACCAGCCTGAGTACCACCCGGTAAAATGAAATTCTTCAGAGGTGGTATTTGCTCTTCCATTTCATCTATGGTTCTTTCTAAGAAAGTAATTTCATCTTCTGAAATTCTATTGATTCGAGTTTCTTTAGAAAATGGTGTGGCTAAATCTGCACCTAATACAAATAGTTGTTCCTGTACAATATCTAGGTACTCTTTTGTTTTTGTCGATGGATTGTAAGATAGAACAATCCCTAATACTGAATTAAGTTCATCAACGGTGCCATAAGAAGCAATTCGGCTCGAATTTTTTGGAACTGTTTGTCCGCCATATAACGATGTGTTTCCTGAGTCGCCTTTCTTGGTATATATCTTCATAAATAATTTTTTTTCAAAAATAGGTGTTTAGAATGACATAATCTTATTATCGATGCAGAAACGTTCTGTAACTTTCATTTACATCATTTGTGTGGAAACACAACCTGATATTCTTACTTTTCAATCCAATTAAATATCATTTAATGAAATTAATAGTATCCTTTTTCACATTAATTATTTTCCTAATTATTCCTGCAAAAGTGGAAGCCCGACAACAAATTTCAAGTGGGCATGATGTTATTGAAGCAATGTACAATCAATATGAGGGCGAATGGTATAAACATCTCACATTCGTCCAAAAAACAACTTTTTATAATCAAGATGGATCAGTTCAACGAACTCAAGATTGGTATGAAGCTCTATCATTACCAGGTAAATTAGCTATTAAATTTGATTCGAAAACAAGTAATAATGGAATTTTGTTTAATGATGGAATCCAATATGGCTATGCAAATGGAGATCTTGTTCAGGAAGTAGAACGTGAACACGAATTATTAATTCTTGGCTTTGATGTGTATCACCAAGATCCAGCGATAACAGCGTCACAATTACAGAATCTAGGTTTCGATTTAAATAAAGTTTATGAAGATGAATGGCAAGGAAGAGCTGTTTATGTTGTAGGTGTTGATTCACCAGATTCCTCTTCAGCACAATTCTGGGTTGATAAAGAACGATTATACTTCGTAAGAAATATTGTAATTGGACGATTCGACACAGTACAAGAAGTTCAATTCAATAAATATGAAAGGCTAGGTAAAGGTTGGATAGCCCCTGAGGTGATATTTAAAGCAAATGGCTTTATGGGCTTACTTGAAGAATATATTCAAATTGTTATTCCAGATACTTTAGACCAAGAAATATTTAATCCAATTATGTTCACCGAAACTGCCTGGTGATTACTGTTTAAGCGGAACAGCTACCGCCTCCTAAAACGCAAAATTGCGCGCAATATGGATGATTTAGAAAAACTCGTTGGAATGATTCTTTGAGTGTTTTCCCTAGAATAAAGTTCTCATCGTACGCGATTAAAGTGCATGGTAAAACAACGGGGTGCTCATCACCTTTTCTCTTGACTATCATCCGCTCATGAGCACACATTTGTTGATGGGGGTGTACATTCAATATATCCCAACAAGCAGTTGTAATTTCAGGAACATCTTTTTCAGTCGACATCTCTGGAAAGATGACAATATTTTCACCATTAGATAATGAAAGATCAACATTATACTCATTAAGTATACTTTGGTATCCATTTAAAGCACTTGCTGAAGATTCATTATATAACGAACGACCTGCAATACTCAGATTAAAGCCCAGATCGAATAAGCTTTTAATAGTAGTCATTGTCCGTTTAAATGTTTTTGGACCACGTTCTTTTTCATGAGCTTCTTCAGTATAATGATCTAATGATACTCTTAGTGAGAGTTTATCGTCATATTTTCGGTTCAGTTCATCCAATGGACGAAAATATTTATCGATTGCACGATAAGCATTGGTTAACACCAAAACATTAAAGCCACGATCTAAACATAGAGTGATTATTGGAAGGATTTCTTTATTGAGAAATGGTTCACCACCTGTAAAAGAAATATTTTTAGTACCTAGTTCTTGTTCTTCAATTTCATCTAGATAATTTTTCACTTCATCGAACGTGATGAATGAAAGTTCATCATTAGTTGGAGATGATTCTATATAGCAATTTTCACAAGCAAGGTTACATCGAGTTCCGGTGTTAAACCAAAGTGTTTCAAGTTTAATCATATCTACATAGGCACGATCTTCACCTTTTGCTGTTTTCTTTTCTTCGACAAATTTACCGTCTTCATGAAAGTTTTTACTGATCTCAAGTTCTCTTAACAGCAAGATGCTACCTCCATTGAATTTTGATTTTCAGTTGAGAAAGGGGCATTCCCACCACATCCTTCAAAGATTCCATAGTGGATAGAGAAATCACCCCAAAAATCGAAATGTTTTGCAAAGCGTGTTTCATTCAACATTTTATAGGTGTTCCCACAAACGGTATATATTCTTCCAGATTCAAAAATATGATGATTATCTAATTTAAATAGCTGTCTGCTTTCTTGAATGGTTCCATTATAGCGAATTGCCTGACCGTAATCTTCACAATCAGATTCAAGTCTGTCAAGTTTTATTAGGCGGTAGGTGACTGAATGAAAGCCGATGTTACCAGTTTTAGCTAAAATTTCTTGGTCATCAATTACCACTGGGTTCGAACTCACAACTCTTGGATCAGTAAATCCTGCTGCTTTGGCAAGATTTAGGAAGTCATTCCAGTATAGAGCACCACTTAAACATTCTCCGTATAAAATTGGGTCATCTTTTAGAGATTTAGGAATACGACGATCAGCATAAATATCACTAAAGTAAAATTCGCCACCATTCTTTAAAAGATGAAATACACCATCTAAGACCGCTTTTTTATCTGTAGCAAGGTTAACTACACAATTCGATACCACAAGATCTAGTGATTGTTCATTAATGTCTAAATTTGTGAGATGCTCAATATGTCCTTTTAAAAAACTCACATTCGTGTAACCAAATTTGTTAGCATGATAGACTTTGTTGGAGTTAGCAACCTGTAATTGTTGATCTGTCATATCAACTCCAATTACTGATCCATCTTCCTCAACTAGCTTGCTAAGAATGAAACAATCTCGGCCAGAACCTGAGCCTAAATCTAATACTGAAAGTCCTTTTACATCAAAAGGAATTGTTAAACCACAGCCATAATACTTAGTAACTACTTCATCGCTAATATCTTTCAATATAGATTTGATGTACTCTGGATATTCTTCAGTGGTACAACAAGCTGCGGTTTTTAAATCATTCGTAGATGAAAGTGTGTCACTGTAATAACTAGATACCTGATCACGAATATCATTTTTCATATAAATAATACTTAATGCCTAAAGAATATTTTAAATAATAATAGTGTAATAATAAGATTGATTGTACAAATCATTAGAAGGATTATAAATCTTAATTAGTTTCCGAGATATAACTTTTGTGTAACATTTTGAAGCTTAAAGGTAAATGTAGAATGGATTCAAGTTCTTTTTCAAGCCTATCAATAATTGTAATAGGACAAGCAAAAACTTTAGTTACTTCCTCCAGGTATTCAGCACTTTGTTCTACTAACTGAAAATTATCAATTAGTTTATTTATGATATTTTCTAAAGGGTAGGGGTATGTTATTTCAAACAATTGCACCAAATAAATCTCATAAACAGTTGCATTTTCTAAGCAAAGTTTTGCTGATGCTCCATACGATTGAATTAGGCCAGGTTTACCCAATTTTGTACCACCAAAATATCTAACAACAACAATACCGGTATTAATTACATCAAAAGATTTCAATTGATTAAGAATTGGAAGCCCTGCTGTTCCAGATGGCTCTCCATCATCGCTACTAAATTCAATAATAGATTCAGGGTTTATTCGATATCCGTAGCAATGATGTGAAGCATCGGGATACTCTTTTTTTATTTTATCAAGATTATCCTTGAATTCATTTTCATTTGAACAGATAAAAAGAAACCCGTAAAACTTTGAGCCAAGTTCTCTTAGAGATGATTCTGAATTTTCTAAAATCGTTTTCAATAGAATTTATTTAATGAGTACTGTACCAATTAAAGTACACCAATTCGTATTTAATATTTTACTATTTAGAGTCTTTCTACCTTGCCATTAGTAAACGAAAAACCGATTTTCTATACTGATTTAATCACTTTGTATAGTTTCAAAAAAAATTGAAACTAAGTAGAAATCACTTGTGTTTAGCACTATAAATCAAACTAACTAAATTAATGCCTTCATTAAAAAAAGCGCTCAGGTCACAGGTTGGTCGTAAGATTATGACTGGAATAACTGGGATCGGATTAATGTTCTTTCTCATAGGTCACCTTGTCGGCAACCTGTCAATATTTGGCTCATCAGATGCCTTTAATATTTATACTAAAACACTTACTGATCTTGGACCATTGTTATACGTGATTGAAGCTGGTTTAGCTTTCTTCTTTTTATATCATACTGTTCTGGGTGTTTCTATTTGGTGGGGGAGAAGAAAAGCAAGGCCAGATGGTTATGATACATATAAAACTAAAGGTGGCGCAAGTCATCAAAGTCTTGCCTCTAGAAGTATGATCATAACAGGCTCTGTAATTCTAATCTTTTTAGTCTTACACATAATTCATTTTAAATTTGGAGCAGACTATTCAACAATAATTGATGGGACAGAAACACGTGATTTACGAAGATTAGTAATTGAAGAATTTCAAAAGACTGGTATTGTAATAGGTTATGTATTTGTATTAGCTCTAGCCATTTTACACTTGTCACATGGTTTTTGGAGTGCATTTACCTCACTCGGAATGAAGAATGGAGAAACCTCAAAAAGAGTACAAGCGGGTGCTTATGCATTTGCAATTATAATCATGCTTGCATTTATCTTCATCCCTCTGTACATCTATTTTACAGGTGGACAAGGTTCATTAATTAGTTATTAAGGGAGTTTAGGAAATGAAATTAGACGGAAAAATACCTGAAGGACCACTTGAACAAAAGTGGAATCTTCACAAGAAGAATATGAATCTTGTTGCCCCAAATAACCGGCGCAAGTACGAAGTGATTATTGTTGGAACTGGTTTAGCTGGCGGTGCTGCTGCTGCAAGTATGGCTGAAATGGGATATAAAGTTAAAAGCTTTTGTATTCAGGATTCTGCACGACGAGCTCATTCTATTGCTGCACAAGGTGGAATAAATGCTGCTAAAAACTATCCAAATGATGGAGATAGTATTTGGAGATTATTCTATGATACTATTAAAGGTGGTGACTACAGATCTAGAGAAGCAAATGTATATCGACTAGCTGAAGTTGCAAACAACATTATTGATCAGGCAGTAGCACAAGGTGTTCCATTTGCTCGTGAATACTCAGGACTTTTAGATAACAGGTCTTTTGGAGGTGCTCAAGTTTCAAGAACTTTTTATGCTCGTGGTCAAACAGGGCAGCAACTATTATTAGGTGCATATCAGGCAATGATGCGTCAAGTACAAGAAGGTGGAATTGAATATTATACTCGCCATGAAATGCTTGAAGTTGTAATTATTGATGGGAAAGCTCGTGGTATTATCACTAGAGATTTAGTTTCAGGTGAGATTGTCCGCCATGAAGCTGATGCCGTTGTTTTAGCAACTGGTGGATATGGAAACGTTTTCTATCTTTCTACAAATGCAAAGAATTCGAATGTAACTGCAGCTTGGAGAGCCCATAAAAAAGGTGCGCTTTTTGCTAACCCTTGTTTTGTTCAGGTTCATCCAACATGTATTCCTGTTTCAGGAGATTATCAATCTAAACTTACTCTTATGAGTGAAAGTTTAAGAAATGATGGTCGAGTTTGGGTGCCTCGTAAGAAAGGAGATGATCGTCATCCAAATGATATTCCAGATGAAGAACGGTATTATTATTTAGAAGAACGCTATCCAAGTTTTGGGAATCTAGTACCACGAGATGTTGCTTCAAGAAATGCAAAACTCGTTTGTGATGATGGGCTAGGAGTTGGTGAAACAGGATTAGCAGTATATCTAGATTTCCGTGATGCCATTAAAAGATATGGTGAAGACACTATTCGGGCAAAGTATGGAAACCTATTCGATATGTATCTTAATATTGCTGGAGAAAATCCATATTCACAACCAATGAAAATTTATCCTGCTGTGCATTACACAATGGGTGGTCTTTGGGTTGATTATAACCTTATGACCAATGTTCCTGGACTTTTTGCAACAGGTGAAGCTAATTTCTCAGATCATGGTGCAAACAGATTGGGTGCAAGTGCGTTAATGCAGGGACTTTCTGATGGTTATTTTGTACTACCTGCTACAATCGGGAATTACCTTGCTGATGAAGAAATTGGTAAGCGTTATGGGACAGATCATTCTGAATTCGAAAAGGCTGCAGCTGAAGCGCAAGCTCAGATTGACAAGCTTCTAAGAATTAAAGGAAAACGAACCATTATCGATTTCCACAGAACACTTGGTAAAATTGTTTGGGATAAAATTGGTATTTCAAGAACTAAAGAAGGTTTAGAATCAGCTATAAAAGAGATTCAAGCTCTTCGTGAAGAATTCTGGACCAATGTTTATGTACCAGGTGAGAAAAACAATTTTAACAAATATCTTGAATTTGCTGGTCGTGTAGCTGATTTCTTTGAGTTAGCTGAATTAATGGCAAAAGATGCACTTGATAGAGAAGAATCATGTGGTTGTCATTTACGTGATGAACATCAAACTGAAGAAGGGGAAGCCCTTAGAAATGATAAAGACTATTCGTACGTAGCTGCTTGGGAGTTCCAAGGAGTAAATGGAGAATTGAAAGAAAAACTCCACAAAGAAAACCTTGAATTCGAATTCGTTGAGCTAAAACAACGTAGCTACAAATAAGGAAGATATTATGAGTAAAGACATGAAAATTCATTTAAAGTATTGGAAACAGGCTGGACCTAATGCCAAAGGATACTTTGAAGAAAGAACACTAGAATCTGTAAATGAGCATATGTCCTTTCTGGAAATGCTAGATGTGCTGAATGAAGAGCTTCAACTGGATGGTAAAGATCCTGTTGAATTCGATTATGATTGCCGTGAAGGAATTTGCGGTTCTTGTAATCTTGTGATTAATGGACAGGCACATGGCCCGAAAGATAAGGTCGCTTGTTGTCAGTTACATATGCGAAATTATAACGATGGAGATAGTATTACTATCGAACCACCAAGAGCAGCAGCTTTTCCAATCATAAAGGATTTGGTTGTAGATCGTTCAGGATTTGATAGAATTATTGAAGCTGGTGGATATGTTTCCATTAAAACAGGTTCTGCGCAGGAGGCAAATTCAATCCCGATTGAAAAAGAGAATTCGGATATCGCATTTGATTATGCTACATGCATCGGTTGCGGTGCATGTGTTGCTGCATGTCCTAACGCTTCTGCTTCCTTGTTTACTGGCGCTAAGATAGCTCACTTAGGTAAGCTTCCACAAGGCGAACTAGAGAGAAGTAACCGCGTTGTAGCAATGGTTGACCAAATGAAAGAAGAAGGTTTTGGCGATTGCTCCAATTATGCAGAGTGCGAAGCAGTTTGCCCTGTTGGTATTTCTATTTCAGCGATCGCAGAAATGAGAAAAGATTATGTGAAGGCAGTTTTTAGCTAAATTGAACTTTTATATTTAAAGCCACCTTACTATGTGAGGTGGCTTTTTTTATATAAAAAAGCCATTTCCTGTTCAAGAAAATGGCTTTGGCTTTTTTGGGGTACATTATAAATTCAATGAACTCAAATTATCTATTCTATTAAAATAAAGAATCACAAAAGTGTAATAATTAAATGAGCTCGTCATTAAAAATTCACAAATAAAAATGATGTTAAATCTATCTTAGATAAAATGACAAAAAGTAAAAATAGAATTAGGAAAATTTTACCATTAGGTATTATTACACTCATTATTGCATCGTTCTTTATTGCTACAGGCTATCATTATATCCCTGTTGATATAAGTTTAGGTTCATGCATTAAGGATTATACAAGTCCATCTACATACACGAAGAGGGTAAGTCCATTAAAAAGTCATGATTTAACAATTGATGGGGATAAAGTTCTAATTTGCTATGGTAGTCCATCTGCAAATGAAAGAAAAATATTTGGTGGAATTGTTCCTTATAATAGAATTTGGAGGTTTGGGGCTAATGAACCAACACGAATTTATACATCCACAAACTTAGTATTAGGAGAAGTTGTTGTTCCAAAAGGAAGATATTCTATATATGTAATACCAGGTGAAGAAAGTTGGGAGATATTTTTATCTGAGTCTACATTTCACTGGGGAAATTCAATAACTCAATCGGTAAGGGATAAGGAAATTGGTAGCTTTGAAATCAAATCAGATTATAATCCTACATTTGTTGAAAAATTTACTATTGAGTCTGGTGAAGGACATATAATTGTAAAATGGGAAAGCACCTTACTAAGAATACCAATGGTAAATTTTGGGGATTAATATATTCTTAATTTTTTCTAATCTTTGGTCAAAGAGATTAAAGTTTATTCATTAAAAAAACCTAAAGAGTAGATGTGGAAGTAAATGGTTTTCTTTAAAAAAAAGAAACCATGTCACTCATAATAAGACCTACATCCATTTTAAAAACCATCATTTTTGGTTTTATACCAATTTTCATAATAGTTGGATTTTTTACTACTGGTTATAAATATGTTCCAGTAGAGTACACAGTCGGAAAGTGTTTGAAAGACTATACAAATGCTGCTTCTTATAAAGCGCGTTCTAGTAAATTAAAAACTGCTGACTTTAAACTTGATGAGGCAAATATTTTAATGTGTTATGGAAGTCTAGAAGCTCAAAGTCAGAATGTATATGGCGAACAAGTTCCATTTGATCAATTATGGGAGTTTGGAGCAAATGAACCTACTCGTATTTATACAAATAAAGATATAATTTTAGGAGAGTTAGAAGTTCCAAAAGGGAGATATTCTATTTACACCGTTCCTGGAAAATGGAATTGGGAAGTGTTCATCTCAAAATCTACAGATCATTGGGGTAATGAGATAACTGCAGAAGTAAGAAATCAAGAGATTGGAAGTTTTAAAGTGAGGCCTCAATACAATTCTGAATTCGTGAATGAATTAACAATAATACCAAGTCAAAACGAAATTATTGCAGAATGGGGAAAAACAAGTATTCGAATTCCAATTGAGAATATTGATACAGGTGAAAAAACTAAACACTTAACCATTATATCGAAATTTTTGTCTTCGTTATAATCGAATTAGATCAGGTCGAATAACCTACTAATCTCATTTTCAGTATTTACCAAATTTGGTGAGATTCTAATGGTTGAATACTGGTCAAAAGATCGAAAAACATATCCATTATTTTCAAATAATTTTAGAGCTAAATCAGAAGGTTTTTGATTTTTAATCTCAATCACGAATAATGAACCTGATAGCTCCCATGAACTTGGCGACCGCCAAGCAGTATTTGGGTTTTCATCAGTTAGTTGTTTAGCTAAAGCCCAGAGTGATTTAAGTTTAAGTTCTTTTGCATTAGAAGCGATGGCCATTTGGAAATCTATTGCATGCCCTAAAGTTAGCACCTGAGCAAGATTACGAGTTCCATAGTCTTCAAATTTTCTTGCTGAATCACTCCAGTTCTTTTGGCCCCAAGTTACATACATAGGGTTAATATGATTTTGGATTCGTTTACTAAAATATGCAACACTAATGCTTTTAGGAGCTTGAATCCATTTATGTGCGCTGGTGCCAATTACATCAACATCTAGCTCTTTTGCATCAATCGGTATCATTCCCATTGATTGGGCTGAATCAAGTGCTACAAACTCAACTCCTTTTGAACGTGCTAGTGCCGTAATCTCTTTTACAGGTTGTCTAATACCAAAAGTATTATCGATATGTGGTATTACAACAAGCTTGGTCTTAGAGGTGATATTCTGTTTGTATAATGATAGAATTTCATCCTTTGTAATAAGAGAAAGATCGGTGTGAGGAATATCAAATGTCTTTACAGAATAGCCAAGATTCTGAGAGTGCATATGAAATGGAATAGCCGCGCCTGAATGACTAAAATTACAGAAAAGGACTTCGTCTTCTTTATTAAGAGAAAGACCCAAAGCTAATACATTAAAAATCTCTGTAGTATTATGCGGAAATGAGATTTCATCAACATCAGCATTTATAAATCTCGCAGCTTTTGCTCGTACTTCTTCAATAGGTTCACTCCATTCTCCACTCCACATATAAAACCATGGGTTTCTTTCGCAAAGAGCTAAATAATCTTGATGAACTTCTTGTACTATCTTTGGTATAGTTCCAGTTGAACCATGATTTAAGTATGTAATATTTGTACCAAGTGTATAATCCTTTCTTGTTGGTAGATCTCCAGACGAGAACTTACTCTTTAGGGTTTCTTTGAATACAGAATCCAATGGGGTTAGTAAAGAAAGAGCGGATATTGTTGACCCTGTTGTGATAGTTTTAAGGAAATCTTTTCTAGTTGTACTCATTGTAGCTTATGAGGTTAAAACGTTCACCAGTGTAGTTAAATCTTTTGAATCATTGTATACATTTGGAGAAATACGAATTGCATCTCCTCTATAGGAGACAAATACATTAGCATCAGTAAGCTTCTGTTTTATCTCATCCATATTATGATGAATACCCAATCGAATACCAAATAGGTTTGACGCTCTATATTCTTGGTCTTCAATATAAAATCCGGCTTCACGAAGTTGTAAAATGGACTTAGAAACTAATTTATCACAGTATGATTTTATGTTTTCTACGCCCCAATAGTTAAGTTTTTTTATAGCTTCAAGCAACATTGGGACTAGTATAAAATTACTATGCTCTCCAACTTCATACCTTAAGGATCCAGGTTGATAACTATCATTATAATTCACAAGATTGGCAAAATTTGCACTTTCAAAACGGTTTATCCAATTCTCCTCAATTGGAACTCCTTTATCAAAAACTTCTCCATAGTATGCCATTCCAATGCTGTAAGGACCCATCATAGATTTATAGCCTGCCGCAATAAGTGCATCAGGTTGAATAACACTTACATCAAAAGGAACAGCTCCTATAGATTGAGTTCCATCAATAACCAATAAAGCCCCAACAGATTTAGTTTTTTTCCGGATGGATAATAAATCAAATAATGTACCAACAGCCCAATGAATATGAGCACAAGCAACCAGCTTGGTATTAGGGTTTATAGCTTCAAATATTTTTTGGTTCCAAATCTTAGCTCTATTTTCATTTTCTAGAGGAGCTGAAACTGTAATAACCTCTGCATCTGATTGATTAGCCACAGTTCTCCAAGGATAGACATTACTAGGAAATTGCTCTCCAACAACAAGGATTTCATCACCTTCACCCAAATTTAGATTATGGGCTACATTTGCCAATCCGTATGAAGTAGACGGAATTATAACGCATCTATTTGAGTCAGAAGCATTGATAAGTTTAGCATATTCTTTCCGAAGTTCTTCAGATTCAGTAAAGAAATCTTCGCCTTTTACTTTCCAAGGTTGTTGTTTTTTGAGAAGACCTTGAATACCTGCTTCTTCCACCGTTTTCATCATAGGTGACATATATGCACAATTCAAGTAAGTAACTTCCGGATCGATATTAAAGAGATGTTTTTGGCAATTCATTCAAGAAGATAAACCAATGAGAGTAAATATCACATTTCCATATCTATGTTGGCCAAGTACAATTCTTACTTAAGTCAAAAACCGATATAAAGTTGGTTCATCGTTCACATAACGAAAGGTTAAATTTTTAGCTTCCATACGTTTTATAAGTGGTTCTAAATCACTTTGATGATTGATTTGAAGACCAATAAGTGCTGGACCTAGCTCTCGATTCGTTTTCTTGGAATATTCGAAATAAGTGATGTCATCGTCAGGTCCTAGAACATCTCTTAAAAACTCCATCAATACTCCAGCACGTTGTGGAAAATCGACAATGAAGTAATGTTTTAAGCCTTTATACATTAACCAACGTTCATTTATTTCAGCTGTTCTTGTAATATCATTATTACTTCCGCTTACAATACAAACGACAGTTTTTCCCTTAATCTCATCACGAATTAAATCAAGCGCTGTAATTGACATTGCACCAGCTGGTTCAACAACTATAGCTTGTTCATTATACATTTGAAGAATTGTTCCACATATTTTCCCTTCTGGAACTGTAATCACTCGATCGAGTACTTCTTTGCAGATCTCAAAAGTTATGTTGCCTACACGTTGAACAGCTGCTCCATCTACAAATTTGTCGATATTCTCTAAAGTTACTATCTCACCTTTTTCTATTGAATCCTTCATAGCGGGTGCGCCTTCAGGTTCAATACCAATAAGTTTAGTACTTGGAGAAATCGCATTAAAATAAGAACCAACTCCAGCAGAAAGACCTCCACCTCCAACAGGAAGCAATAAGACGTCAATTTCTCCAACTACATCATCTAGAATTTCTTTACCTACCGTTCCTTGACCAGCAATGATTTTTGGGTCATTAAAAGGAGGGATGAAAGCAGCGCCTTTTTCGTCACAAAATACTTTAGCCTTAGCGAAGGAATCATCAAAAGTATCTCCTTCCAACACAACCGTTACAAATTCCTTGCCGAACATCTTAACCTGCTTCACTTTTTGAGCAGGCGTAGTTACTGGCATAAAAATTGTTCCATGAATTTGTTTCTTAAAACAAGCTAATGCAACACCTTGAGCATGATTTCCAGCACTAGCACAAACAACTCCATTGTTCAGTTCTTCTATAGGTGTAGTATCAATTTTATTGTATGCACCACGAATTTTATAAGAACGTACTACTTGAAGATCTTCTCTCTTTAACCAAATATCAGCTTTGTATTCATCTGATAGTTGAATATTCTTTATAAGTGGAGTATGGGTTGCAATGTCTTTTAAAGTCAGGGCAGCCTGATTAATATCTTCTACAGATATAAGTTTTGTATTGATGGTTTCTGCCATTTATTTCAGCAATAGTTAATTCGATATTTGTGAGTTTAAGAATATAGCTTTCTGAATGGAATGATGAAGCTTAATTATTATTATTAAGTATGCTGTTCAAAAATACTCAATAGGTGAAATTCAGTGATTATACGCCCAGTTAAAAGCTCCGATTTAATGCATATTCATAATCTAAATGAGTCTGTCTTGCCACATGTAAACTCAATATCCATTTCAGATTTCGAAGAGTTCATACGAATTAGTTCATTTTTTCTAGTGATAGAAGAAGAGGAAGAACTCATAGGATTTATTATTGTACTAGGGCCTGAGCAAAACTATGATAGTGAGAACTATAAATACTACTCCAAGCATTATAAAAGTTTCGATTATGTAGATAGAATTGTGATAGCAGAAAATTTTAGAGGAATGGGATATGGATCAAAACTATACCAATATTTATTTAAAGTATCAGTAGAAGAAGTAGTTTCCTGTGAAGTTAATATCAAACCGCCAAACCCAAAATCTATAATATTCCATCAAATGCATGGATTTAAAGAAATAAATCAACAGTATTCTGATAATGGCAAAAAGTATGTCTCCCTTATGGTTAGAGAGAAATATATTTAGCTTAAGTACTTTATTTACAATTATTAATAATAAAATGGAATGATGTTCATGAAGTCTTGATTGTAATGGCTGACTATTCAATCAAAAAATAAATCAAATAAAATGAACACTTCAAAATTGTATAAAGGACTGATCGCACTTGTATTAACATTTGTACTTTCAGTAAATGCACAAGCTCAAGATAAAACAATTGTAGAACTAGCCGTTGGAACAGAATCACTATCAACATTAGTGGCTGCTGTTAAAGCTGGTGACTTAGTAGAGACGCTATCAGGAGACGGTCCATTCACAGTATTTGCTCCAACTAACGATGCATTTGCTAAACTTCCTGAAGGAGTTGTGGAAATGTTACTAATGCCAGAGAATAAAGACAAACTAGTTGCTGTACTAACATATCATGTTGTTGCAGGAAAGGTTATGTCAACTGACCTCAAGAACAATATGAAAGCTAAGACTGTAAACGGCGCTGAAGCAACTATCAAATTATCATATGGTAAAGCAATGGTTGATAATGCTACAGTAGCAGCAGCTGATATTGAAGCTTCAAATGGTGTTGTACATGTAATAGATACAGTAATTTTACCACCAGAAATAGTTAAAGCACTATCAAGTAAATAGTTGATCTCATTATTACTATTCAAAAGCCGATACAACAAAGTATCGGCTTTTTTTTGATTAATGGATCATAAATACTCGAATGACCTAAATCCTTTTTTTAAATTTACTGATTCAATGAGTCTCTTAATTTAGCTTGTAAACCATTTAAGAAATGCCTCAAATACTGATCATTGCATTCTCTGAACTTAGATGTACCTGGTTTTCTAAAGAAAGCACTTAGTTCATGCGGACTAATACTCTTTTCAACAAGATTGTATAAATCTATAATGTCATCGGATTGAAGATCAAATGCGATCCTTAGTTTTCTAAATACGATATTATTATTTAATTCATTTTCTGGAATAGGTTGAGGACCTTCTTTTTTTCCTCTTTTTTGTACAATCAATCCATTTAGAAAAGTTGCCATCATTACATCAGGCATTATAACAAAATCTCGATCCTCTTCTTTCTTAAGCCATGTTGTAACGGTTGCTTGTTTAATCGGATCGCTAGCTAAAGCAAAAACTTCTGCCATTTTTAAATCATTGTATCCTAGTATATATCTTAGTCGACGAAAGATGTCATTGTTGTCCATAAACGGGGGCTAAATAATTTATTTCAAATGAATGATTAAAGTACCCATAAAAGAACTTAGAAAAAGTATTCAAATTGGTTATTGAGACACACTTAATCTGGTAAATCATCAAACTCCTTTCTCTTCGAATCCATCCATTTCTGGAATGATTCTGGCACGTTCATTTTTGAACGCATTTCCTGCATTGCCCTAAGGTGTGCTTCATCATTATGTTGAAACATTTCTTTACCATGGTCATGACTCATCTTTGCAATTTCATCAAATGTTTCCGCATGGAATTCTAAATCACAAGCACCGCCAAGCTGGTTACAGGTCATTGTTTTCATAAGAGAGGAGTTTGTTATTGGATGCATTTATAAATGCTTTGAGTTTCTAAATAGTATAAAGTAAAAGTAATATCAAGTTTCAGATAAAAACACTTGTTCTAGTTTATTGAATACCCCCTAGAACATAGTATAAGTAGTTTTCTGTTTCTTCAGAGACTGTTATATGTTAACTGACAATTCATATATGCTCCAAGCAAATAGATATTCAATTAAAAAGATTTAAAGACAATATGAGATTGATGTAGGAAATATTTCAATGATTATTTATATAAAGAAACATACTAAGTATAATTTAGTATAGAGATAAGTCTTTATAAAATTTAAGGGGAAAGATTTATGAAAAAAGGAAGTGGAATGGCGATAGGAATTGCAATAGGAGCAGCACTTGGGGTAGCACTTGATAATATAGGTGTATGGATTGCTATTGGAATAGCACTAGGAGCAGGTATAGAAAATCGAATTGCTAAAAATTTAAAAACTGACGAAGAATAATTTCTAGCCATGTTTATAGCAAAAGAACTAAGAATTAAACTTCATACCGTCTTTTGGATTACTCTGTCCTGGACTATTATTTCAATACTTCAAATGGGATATGAGCTTGCGTTATTAGAAGAATATGGATACGAATATAGATGGAGTGAACCCGGTGAGATTATATCATATTTAACTATTAATACATCAGCATTTATTCTAAATGGATTTATTGGTGGTTTAGTAGTTGTATTTCTACTACAAACTTGGATTAGAGATGAGTCATATATTAGAGGTATAATCAAAGGCTTACTTCTTTATTCAGTACTATTTCTAATAATGACCTGTATACAGAATTATTTCGTAATACTATCGATTTGGGACGGATCGGGTTCATTTTTTGATGCATACCAAGTAGGACTAAATGAATATTTTTTCAGCTTTGAATTCATAAGGATGTTTGCGTTTTGGCTTTTAGTACTAACTGGCACATTAATAACATTATTTGTAAATGATAAGTATGGTCCTGGGATTTTTTGGAAGTTCTTGATGGGGAAATATTTTGAACCAACTACTGAAGAAAGAATATTTCTATTTCTAGATTTAAAAGGAGCAACTGCTATTGCTGAGAAATTGGGGGAAAAGCAGTACTTCAATTTTCTGCAAAAAGTCTTTAAGGATATAACATTAGAACTTATAAAAACAGAAGGGGAAATTTATCAATATGTGGGGGATGAATTAACAGTTTCTTGGGAAGTCGAAAAAGGAATTAAAAATCATAATTGTATTAGATGTTTTGATTTAATTGATCAGAAACTAACTGAGTTAGCACCTGAATATATAGAGCAATTTGGGGTTTTACCTAAATTTAAAGCAGGCTTACATATCGGAGCCGTCACGGTCGGAGAAATAGGGGTAATTAAAAGAGAGATAGTTTATTCAGGAGATGTACTTAATACGACATCTAGAATAATCGGATTATGTAATGAATTGGAAGAACGATTTCTATTCTCGGAACCAATACTCAATAAATTTCTAAAGGGAGAATTGAAGGTGCGATCAAAAGGGAAAATAAAGTTACGAGGTAGAGAAGAAGAGGTAGAACTTTATTCCTTGCAATTATAATGCACGGTAAAGCAACTTTTTAAATATTGATACCGTAGTGGCTCTTATTGATTTAATTTTATTAAAGGAGACATCATGGAAAAAGGATCAGGTATAGCAATAGGAATCGCTATCGGAACAGCAATTGGTGTGGCAACTGGAAGTTTAGGTTTATGGATTGGCTTGGGTGTTGTCTTAGGAGTTTTAATTGAAAATGGTGAATTTGACAACTGGGAAATTTTTAGTTGTAAAACCGAAGATTAAGAAAGACCGTAATCTAATTGAGTAAGATTATTTTAAAGAAGCTTCAGAAGCAGCTGAGAGAACTTGTTCAATAGCATCTAAAATAGATATACCTTGAGCTACAAATCCGTCCATAGAATTTGAAGTGGCTTCATAATTCCCTTCTGGAAAGGATTGAATGTCTATTTCAATTTTAGGATGTAAGGAATCCATTTAAAAATAATTAAATTTAAAGTAGCGTAATGATATGTTAACCAATCGGTTATATCTATTCGTTCCATTTAAGGATGCAACCATATCTAATCGACTTCTGCTAAGCCTGCTTCATATAATTTCTTCTTTGTATTTCGACCAATTACACCATCACTTGAAAGTCCAAATTTCTCCTGAAATTTAATTAAGGCTTCTGTACTTTTGGTTCCCCAGATTCCATCAACTTTTATATTCTCATCTATAGTTGCTTTAAGTGCTGATTGGAAAATTTTTATTTCTTCAGAACTAAAATCACTTGTTCTATTACTTAAACTTAGTTCTGTATAATAATCGGATAAAATTTGATCTTTATATTCATTAAAATCACTTTCATCAAGTTCTTTTGAAGTAATAAAGTCCTTAACAGAAGTAGTTTTGGTTTTATAATAAAACTCTTTCAATAGCATATTTTCTTCCAAAAATAGAAGTAACATTTTAACATTATTGAGATTGGCAGAATCATTATCCATTTGACTAATTAGCAAGTCTAGGGTCACATGTTTGTATTGATCGAATCTCCAATTTGCTAGTGGTTTTAAGTAATTGTCTTTCCACATAGAGCGTTCATACAAGCTTGCAAAACCTTCATTTTTCCAAAATGGGACTGGTCCTGTATCATCTTGAAATATTAAAGCATGCATCATTTCATGCAAAAGTGTTCCATATCCAACATTACCACCCGTTGATACTATCAAGTTATCAGATGGGTTAAAGAAACCAAGAAAGGCATCATATTCTTGAAAAGAACTTTCTTTATATATCTGGTTGGTTAAATTTGTTAGATCATTTGGGTACTCTCCTATTAATATGGTGATATAATATTCTGGATCGGTTTCAAAAATTGTTTTTTTAAAAAAACTATAAAAATCTAATACCCCCTTTTTGTAGTGTTCATCAGCAGAGCGGGAATCAGTTGTATAAACTAGAAATGGAAATTCTATGTATGGATCATTTAGCGAATATTCTGATAATTTATTGATAATATAAGATTCTTCATTTTTTTTAGCAGGAGATAACTCACTAAAATAGGTAGTAGGTTTGAATTCTCTTTTATAGAGTTGTCTACCTTTCATGGTGAATTCAATATTAGTACTAACTTCAACTCTAGTACTTCTAGATGCTAAAACTCTCTGTTCATTTATTTTTTCTTTACATAGAGATTCATATTCGTCAATATTATATTTCTCTTGGTCGATGTCAGTTTTTTTAATTTCATTGATCCATTTAATTGCTGATTCATAATCTTCTAAATAAATATCAGTAACAATTAATGTGATAAGTAAAGTCTTATAAGTAGGGGTAATCTTATAAGCTTCGAGCAGATAATCTTTTTTTGCTTCTATAATTTCAGATAATGAAGCATTTTCTTTGTTATATACTTCTTTAAACTTAGAAACGTATTCTTTTGAAAGCTCATTATTGTTTTGAGCAAGAATTGTTGAAGGAATAAGAAAGCAAAAGATTATTGTAGTGAGCCTAATCATCATCTTCTTCAATTTCAGGAATTAATGGTTTAATGTTGTCTGCCTGATCAGAATCTTGTTGAAAATTTTCTGATGCTGCTGAAGTAGACTTTGTATTCATGGTAAATGGTTTCTGAACAGTAATTGACCAAATAATTATTGCTGATCCCATTAATACAAAAAATCCACCAGGACTTGCAGATTTTAATTTGGTACTAAAACCCTTCCCCGAAAAGCCAAAATCAATTTCACCAGAGATACCTCGAACAAGTGTATCATGACCTAGTTTTACAATTTTATATCCAAGAATAAAAGCAACCACTTTTAGAACAAGAATTGAAATCATAAATGAGATAGCTAATAATGTTTCTTCCATATCGATAGTTTTTATTTTGATATATAATAGAATATAGAATTAAGCATATCAAAGATTATATAAATTATCTACTTATCTAAATATTTTATGTTCTAATAAAATCATGATTAGAAACTTTACAACACCTTTATTCTAAACACGAATTCTCACCAATCTCATATTACTATGACTAAAGAGTAGAATTCAAGTAAGTCTGAGGCTTACATTGGGGAAAAGAGAAATGATAAAATCATATTAAATTGATATGAATGGGAAGTTTAAAGCTTCAATAGCTAAGTGTTTTAAGTCATACACTTAAAATATCCTGAAATTTATTAGTTTCAGAAATAACACCAATTTTAGTCACAAAAAAAGCCTCTATAAAAGAGGCTTTTTAATATCAGAATTAGTCAAAATATCCTGAAACGATACAGAATCTACTGACTCAATTATTCTCTGGTCTCAATGTTCTCACTGTTTTACCAGCTCTCCACATTTCAGAATCACGGAGTTCTTTGAGTTCTTCTTCGAGTCCAGCTCTGTAGTCTTCTTTAGAGTTTGCATCAATTGATTTCTGAGCTTCATTGCCTGCAGCTACTTCATTATATAGTTTTTCAAATACTGGTTTTGTAGCATCACGGAATGGTTTCCACCAATCCAAAGCACCGCGTTGTGCAGTAGTGGAGCAATTGGCATACATCCAATCCATTCCATTCTCTGCAACAAGCGGCATCAATGATTGAGTGAGTTCCTCTACAGTTTCGTTAAACGCCTCAGAAGGGGAGTGACCGTTAGCACGAAGTACTTCATATTGAGCTGCGAATATCCCTTGAATAGCTCCCATTAAGGTTCCACGTTCTCCAGTCAAATCTGAGTAGACTTCCTTTCTAAAATCTGTTTTGAATAAATAACCTGAACCAACACCAATTCCCAAGGCAACTACACGATCAAAGGCATTCCCAGTTGCATCTTGGAAGATTGCAAAGCTGGAGTTTAAACCACGTCCTTCTAAAAACATTCTACGAAGTGAAGTGCCTGAGCCTTTTGGAGCAACTAGGATTACATCTACATCATCAGGTGGGATGATATTTGTTCGTTCTTTGTACGTGATCCCAAATCCATGAGAAAAATACAACGCTTTACCAGGAGTAAGATGTTTCTTAATAGTTGGCCATAGTGTTATTTGTCCAGCATCAGAAAGTAGATATTGAATCACAGTTCCTTTTTTACAGGCTTCCTCAATCTCAAAAAGAGTCTCGCCAGGCACCCAACCGTCAGCGACAGCTTTATCCCAAGTTTTTGATTCCTTACGTTGCCCAATAATTACATTAAAGCCATTATCCTTCAAATTAAATGCCTGTCCAGGACCTTGAACTCCATAGCCAATCACGGCAATGGTTTCATCTTTCATGGTTTCTTGGGCTTTCGCTAAAGGAAATTCTTCCCGTGTTACTACTTCTTCTTCAACTCCGCCAAAATTTAAAAGTGCCATTCTATATGTTCGTTTATGTTAGTGAGTTTCAATTTTTGATATTCTGTTTAAGCTGGTAAATCTTCAATTACTTTTTCTACCAGTTTTCCAAGTCCATATTCTTCACGAGATACAGCTATTCTTCCAGATCTAACAAATTCGTTTATACCATAAGGTTTTAGTTCATCAAATAAGGCTTTGGTTTCTCTTCGATAACCTGCCTTTTCAATAACAACAAAATCCTTTTCAATAGTTAAGAACCTAGCGCTGTGTTCTCGTACAATGCGTTCAACTTCAAGACCATTTGTAAGTGATTCTGTACGGATTTTATAAAGTGCTAATTCTTGCTGAACTACCTCTTTCTTTTTATAGTAATCTGCTTTTAATACTTCCACTTGTTTATCGATCTGTTTCACAACTTTTCGAACTGCTTCCTCAGTTTCAGTAACCGCAATTGTGAACCTATGAATATTTTCCATCTCACTCTCTGAAGCGGTGAGACTTTCGATATTAATTTTCCGCTTAGTAAAAATGATAGTTAATCTATGGAGAAGACCAACATTGTTTTCAGTATATGCGGTAATAGTGAATTCTTGTTTATCCATATCTGTCATTCTAATCTTATTTCTGCAACGCCCGAACCACTTGGAACCATTGGGAATACATTATTTTCTTTTCCAACCATCACTTCCAAAAAGTAAGAACCGTCATAATTAATGAACTCTTCTACAGCTGCATCTAGTTCTACACGCTGTGTTACTTTGTTCGCTTTGATATAGAATCCTTCAGCTAAAGCCTGGAAATTGGGGTTTTCCATATTGGTAGATGAATAGCGTTTATCAAAAAATAGTTGTTGCCATTGTCGCACCATTCCTAAAAACTCATTGTTAAGTAAAAGTACTTTTACCTTTGCTCCAGTTTGATGTACAGTCGCCATTTCTTGAAGTGTCATTTGGAATCCTCCATCACCCACAACAGCAATAACAGTGCGTTCTGGTGCACCAAGTTGCGCGCCAAGAGCTGCAGGTAGCCCAAAACCCATTGTTCCGAGTCCACCAGAGGTGATATTACTTTTTGATTTTATGAACTTAGTATAACGACAAGCAACCATTTGGTGTTGGCCAACATCGGTTACTAATACAGCATCACCACCTGTTTTTTCATTAATAATCCGAATCACTTCTCCCATGGTAAGGATTTCTGTTTTTGGATGAAGTTCATCTTCAATAACCTTTTCCTGTTCTAAAGCATCGCAATCTTTAAACTTCTGTAGCCAAGGTTCATGACTAGCAGGATTTATATATTTAATAAGTTCAGTTAGTGACTCTTTTGCATCACCAAGAACTGGAATATCAGCTGGTACATTTTTGTTGATTTCAGCCGGATCAATTTCTAGATGAATTACTTTAGCTTGTTTGGCATACTTGGAAAGGTTGCCAGTTACTCGGTCATCAAACCTCATTCCAATCGCTATTAATACATCACATTCATTAGTGAGAAGGTTAGGCCCATAATTGCCATGCATTCCTAACATTCCGACATTGAGTGGATGGTCTGTTTCAAGAGCTGATAAGCCCATAATTGTCCATGCGGATGGAATTCCAGCTTTTTCAATAAAGGTTTTAAATTCAGTTTCAGCATTTGATAAAATCACACCTTGCCCAAATAAAACGTAAGGGCGTTTAGCAGAATTAATCAATTCAGCTGCTTCTTTAACTTTTTCAATATCCAACGTTGGTTTTGGAATATAACTTCGAACGGATGTACATTTTTTATAGTCAAAATCTAGCTCATTAAATTGTGCATCTTTGGTGATGTCGACCAAAACTGGACCAGGTCGGCCAGAACGAGCAATGTAGAATGCTTTAGCTAATGCATCTGGTATTTCTTCAGCTTTAGTAACTTGATAATTCCATTTAGTTACGGGCATTGAGATTCCAATTATATCTGTTTCTTGAAATGCATCGCTTCCCAAAAGGGCAGATGGAACTTGACCAGTTATGCAAACCATTGGAGTAGAATCTATTTGAGCATCCGCTATACCAGTAATTAAATTCGTAGCTCCTGGACCTGAAGTGGCTAAACATACACCTACTTTATTACCAACTCTAGCATAACCCTGGGCGGCGTGTGTTGCTCCTTGTTCATGTCTAGCAAGAACGTGTTTGATTTCATTTTGATGATCATATAAAGCATCGTACACAGGCATAATTGCACCACCGGGATATCCAAAAACTAAATCTACACCTTCTTCAATCAAAATACGCACGACTGCTTCAGCACCGTTAATGCGTTCTGTTGTTGAAGTCTTTTTAGTATCGATTTTATCTGGTGTTTCTACAGTTGCCATATTGTTAGATTTTTGGCAGTTAAAATTCATCGGTTACACAGCCTTCTGAGGCAGATGAAACAGTTTTAGCATATTTATATAATTGTCCACGTTGTTCCTTAAGCGGTGGTTCTTTCCACTCTGCACGTCGTAAAGCTAGTTCCTCATCACTAAGATCAACGTGAATTTCATTTTTATCAGCATCAATCCTGATATGATCTCCATCTTTAACTAACGCGATGTTTCCACCAACTTGTGCTTCGGGCGTTACGTGTCCCACAACAAATCCATGAGAACCACCAGAGAAACGACCATCTGTTATAAGGGCTACATCTTTTCCGAGACCTGCGCCCATTATAGCAGAAGTAGGCTTTAACATTTCTGGCATTCCGGGTCCACCTTTTGGACCAACATATCTTATTACAATCACGTCACCTTTCTGTACTTTCCCTTCGCTAATGCCATCATTTGCATCTTCTTCGCTATCAAAAACTCGGGCAGAGCCAGAAAAAGCTAGACCTTCTTTACCTGTGATTTTAGCAACTGATCCTTCTGAAGCTAGATTGCCATATAAAACCTGAATATGTCCACTTTCTTTAATTGGGTTATCAATTTTATGAATCACGTCCTGATCAAGTTGAAAAGGCTCAACTTTAGCTAAATTTTCAGCTATCGTTTTTCCAGTAACTGTAAGGCAATCACCATGAATCATACCTTTTTCAAGCATATACTTCATAACCGCAGGAATTCCACCCACTTTGTGGAGGTCTTCCATTACATATTTCCCACTTGGTTTTAGATCACCTAAAAATGGAGTTGTATCACTAATATGTTGGAAATCCTTGAGTTTAAAATCAATATCCGCAGCTTTCGCAATTGCGAGCATATGTAACACAGCATTTGTTGAACCACCAAGTACAGTAACTAATCTAAAAGCATTTTCTAGTGATTTTTTCGTCAGTATGTCCTTCGGTTTAATATCTTTTTCAAGAAGTGTATATAAATGCTTTCCTACTTCCTCACATTCAATAACTTTTAAGCTGTTAGTAGCTGGATTTGAAGAGTTATAAGGAAGAGTTAAGCCCATTGCTTCAATAGCAGATGCCATTGTATTAGCCGTATACATGCCACCACAAGCACCTGGGCCAGGGCAAGAATTCATTACAATATCTTTGAATTCTTGGTCATCAATTGAACCTGAAACTTTTTGTCCCCAAGCCTCAAAAGCCGAGACAACATCTAATTTTTTACCATTATGATGTCCTGGAGCAATTGTTCCACCATAAACCATAATTGCAGGTCGGTTAATCCTTAGCATTGCCATAA
Organism: Balneolaceae bacterium; assembly: GCA_965212165.1. GTDB lineage: Bacteria > Bacteroidota > Rhodothermia > Balneolales > Balneolaceae > RHLJ01. The sequence goes on from OZ243096.1 coordinate 1,908,452, forward strand.
CCGCACCTGGCATGTTTTTATCACAACCTACAATAGCAGCCATTCCATCGTAGCTCATTCCCTTAACAACAGATTCCATTGAGTCTGCAATTAAATCACGTGATGGAAGAGAATAGCGCATTCCAGGAGTTCCCATAGAAATACCATCACTTATACCAATAGTATTAAAAATTAGTCCTGTTAGATTTGATGAGTTCACTCCACGTTTTACATGAACAGCTAAATCATTTAGATGCATATTACATGGATTACCTTCATAACCTGTGCTTGCAATACCAATCATTGGTTTTTTAAGATCATCATCACTTAAACCAAGCGCATGTAACATTGCTTGAGCAGCTGGTTGTGAACCATCTTGAGTAATGTGCTTGCTGTATTTATTGAGTTCTGGCATTCGTGTATTAAAAATTATGCGTCAAAAAAAAAAGCCTTCCGGGTTTGGGAAGGCTTTGTCAGTTTCTAAATCAGAAAATCAACATAAAGCTTTCCCTGGTCGGTATGGAATACCAATGACTTGAATAATGACCAAAGAAATGACAGCTGATAGCATGAGTTATTAATTTTCTTATGGGTTCAAATAAATAACTATTAAGATCTAATATCAAGAAGCAGATCGAATAAATAATTGGATTGATGGGATGGCCAAAATAGAATTAATGGCTATTTCTTGGTTTAAACTTGCTTTTAATTACTTCCTGAACAGGTTTATTATCAATTTTAGATTCTAACCATGATATGATGTCCAAATATAAAAATGCTCTTCGTTGATATGGCTTTTCCTGTATCTCAAGTAGTTTTTCTCTTAAATCCTTGAACTTATTTTGCAAGTCATTTGGCTTTGTTGAAGTCAAATTTCTAATAAACTTAAGAATTTCCTCCTGAACAGAGTTTAAATCATTCATTTTAATGATAAAGCGATAAGTAGACCGTACCTGGTAATCAAGATGGGTTTGATTACCTAGTTCAAAATGAGCGATTAAATTCAAGATTCTAGCAAAACAGTGAATATCTTCTCTGAGCCTTGGATCAGGATAATTGATAATTTTATTTAAATAGGAAATTGCATGCTCAAATTTACCAGCTCCAAAATATAAACAGGCTATTTTATAGTAGAAGACAAGGACTCTATGAGGATCAATTCGACTTTCAAACTTATCAATTTCTTTTGTAAGCTTAGGAATTATTGCAATTCCCTGAGTGAAAGTCCCTGAAATAAAATGCTGATTAATTAATGAGGTATAGTAATATTGAAAGCCTAAAGTCTGTAGGTTTTCGTTTGAACGTGTAGGAGGATTTTCTAGAAATTCTTTAAGTTTTTTAACTTCTTGTTCATGCTTTTCATAATGTCCTAATATGAAAAGAGCTTCTAATAGAACATGGAAACCTTTTAAATACCAGATCGATTCAAGCTCAAGCATTTCTGGGTTTTTTCGAAAGTGTTCGACCCATTTCTGAGCATATCTATATTGCATCAAAAAATCTTGAACAATTAAGCTATACCATGCATAGGATACATTTAAATAATGTTTTTCGAAAAAACCTATACCCTCTAAATTTATATTTGATAGGGCTTTATTAAAGAATTTTTCAGTAATGTCGAAATCTTGCTCACTACGAACATGGCCAGCTTTAATATAAATACCATACAACCTAAGCGATAGATTTGATAGTGCATGATAGCGATCAACGGAACGAACTGACTCTTCTGTTTCCTCAATAAGCTGATCAGCTCTATTTCTAAGACTACGTGTTATATATTGTGATTCAATTAATTTCTCAAATCCAAGAATTTCAGTAGTCAATGTGATTCTATAATTTTGATAAGACAAAGCTTTTGCTTTTTCAAGGATCTTTAAACTTTGTTTATAAAGCCCTTTATCATAAAGTATCCGTGCATGGTCAATCTGTTCACGAATTTGGATGTCAATATTGTGGTTTATGTAGCTGAGTCTAAGGCTTGTAAGAATTTGTTTATAAAGATGTGCCTTAAGATTCGAAAGTTGAGATTTCTTAAGGTCAGTAATCTTAGTTATGATATAATCTTCATCATATTCTTTGGCTTTATCAATAGCATCGAAAAGCTGAATAAATTTGGCATCATCTGTACTATTCCTTAGCGCGTAAATCTTGAAACTGCGTTTTTCAGCCTTTGAGAGTGATTTAATTAACTGAAAAAGATGATCATTTGGTTGGTTGGCCATTGTAAGAAAAAAAGCTTTTAAATAAATATAAGTCTAATAAAAATAATTAATTGAATATGTTTATGCTACTTATTGTAATAGTTGGATATTGTAATATACATCTAATACGGTTTTATAAGTTGAAGCGCTCCAAGTACTTTTGGTAACCAATTACTAATTCTGACCAAATCTGTAATTGATTAGTTGATAAGTTAGAAATCAATAGCATAATGGCAAACAAGCGAATACAGATTTTTGACACTACTTTAAGAGACGGCGAACAAGTTCCTGGATGCCAGCTAAACACCAAAGAGAAAATCGAGGTGGCTATGGCTCTGGAGAGCCTTGGAGTTGATATTATGGAGGTAGGATTCCCTATTTCTAGTCCAGGTGATTTTGACTCCGTTCAACAAATTTCTGCAATTATTAAGCATTCTACTGTTTGTGCTCTGTCTCGGGCAGTAGAAAAAGATATTAAGGTGGCAGCTGAAGCAGTTGCCAAAGCTGCACAACCAAGAATTCATACTGGAATTGGTACTTCTGATAGTCATATTTTTGATAAGCTTAAATCTACCAGAGAAAATGTTCTAGAACGAGGAATAGCAGCTGTAAAATATGCTAAGAGCTTTGTTGAAGATGTTGAATTCTACGCAGAAGATGCTGGAAGAACAGATAATGTATATCTAGCTCGTGTTATTGAGGAAGTTATTAAAGCAGGAGCTACAGTCGTAAATATTCCAGATACGACTGGATATTGTCTTCCTTGGCAGTATGGTGAAAAAATTAAGTTCCTTAAAGAAAATGTGAAAGGAATTGATAATGTTCATATCTCAACTCATTGTCATAACGATCTTGGTTTAGCAACTGCAAATTCCATTGCAGGAGTTATGAATGGTGCAACTCAGATCGAGTGTACCATAAATGGAATTGGAGAAAGAGCTGGAAATGCATCATTGGAAGAAGTAGTAATGATACTTCGTCAGCATAAGGAAATAAATTTAGATACTGGAATTAACACTCGCTGTTTGAAATCTATGAGCGAGTTGGTTTCAACGAAAATGAGAATGTCGGTTCAACCTAACAAAGCGATAGTTGGTTCAAATGCATTTGCTCATTCTTCAGGAATTCATCAAGATGGTGTAATAAAAAATAGAGAAACCTATGAAATCATTGATCCCTTAGAAGTAGGTGTAGGTGAATCATCTATTGTACTTACTGCAAGAAGTGGTCGAGCTGCCCTAAACTATAGAGCCAAAAAGCTTGGATTTGATGTTCCACGAGAAGTTATTGAAGAATTGTACAACGAATTTTTGGTCATAGCTGACGAAAAGAAAGTAGTACAGGATTCTGATTTAATCGTACTTTTCTCACAAGCATCAGTTAAAACGGCCTAATATATAACTATGGGTAAAACCTTATTTGAAAAAGTCTGGAATCGGCATGTTGTAGACACAGTGCAGGGTGGACTTGAAATTCTTTACATTGATCGACATCTAATTCATGAAGTAACCAGTCCACAAGCGTTCGATGGAATTCGAAAGCGTGGTATCGATATCCTTAGAAAAGATAAAATTATTGCTACTGCAGATCATAATGTACCTACCAAAGATCAACACTTACCGATCAAAGATGTGCTATCTAAATTTCAAGTGGATACACTAACTAGAAATTGTGAAGATTTTGGAATTGAGCTATATGGTCTAGGTCACAAGTATCAAGGTATTGTGCATGTAATTGGACCAGAATTAGGAATTACCAAGCCTGGAATGACTATTGTTTGTGGTGATAGTCATACATCTACACATGGTGCATTTGGAACGATTGCCTTTGGAATTGGTACTTCTCAGGTTGAGCAAGTGATGGCTACTCAGTGTTTATTATTACAGCGACCAAAAACTATGCGAATCAATATTGAAGGAGAACTTGGAAATGGTATTTATTCTAAAGATATCATCCTATATATCATCTCGAAGTTAACCACAGCAGGTGGAACAGGTTATTTTGTTGAATATGCAGGTTCAGCTATTCGATCTCTTTCAATGGAAGCCCGAATGACTATTTGCAATATGAGTATTGAAATGGGTGCTCGTGGAGGAATGATTGCTCCAGATAAGACAACTTTCGAGTACATCAAAGGAAGAGAATACGCTCCAAAAGGTGATGAATTTGATAAGGCGGTTGAATATTGGAGTACTCTTTATTCTGATGAAGATGCTCACTTTGATGCCGAGTATTTTTATGAGGCTGAAGATATAGAGCCGATGATCACTTACGGTACGAATCCTGGAATGGGAATGGGAATTACACAATACATCCCTAAAATGGATGAGGTAAAAAATCCTGATTCTCTATTGAAATCCTTAGACTATATGGGATTAGAGCCAGGTGAACAACTACTTGGAAAAAAAATTGACAATGTATTTATTGGAAGTTGCACTAATAGTAGAATTGAAGACCTTCGCATTGTAGCCAATTATGTGAAAGGCAAAAAGAAAGCAGCCCATGTTCAGGCAATGATTGTACCAGGATCAAAACAAGTGGAAGCTCAAGCAAGAGAAGAAGGAATACATGAAATATTAGCTACAGCAGGATTTGAGCTCAGAGAACCAGGTTGTTCAGCTTGCTTAGGCATGAATGACGATAAAATCCCAAAAGGTGAATATTGTGTTTCTACATCAAATAGGAATTTCGAAGGTAGACAAGGTCCAGGAGCAAGAACGATGTTGGTAAGTCCAATTACTGCAGCTGTTATAGCTGTGGAAGGTCGAATTGTTGATGCAAGAGAATATATTGGTGAAGGAGTACTAGCTTAATGGAAAAGTTTATAAAGTTAGTTACAACAATAGTTCCACTTCCAGAACAGGACGTTGATACCGATCAGATTATACCTGCTCGGTACCTGAAAGCAACTTCAAGAGATGGTTTTGGGGAAAATTTATTTCGAGATTGGCGCTATGATCAAGAAGGAAATCCTAAAAAGAGTTTTGTATTGAATGATAGTTCCTATTCAGGATCGGTGTTAGTTGCTGGAGAAAATTTTGGTTGTGGCTCAAGTCGAGAACACGCAGCTTGGGCTCTAGTTGATTATGGTTTCAAAGCCGTAGTATCGAGTTACTTTGCAGATATTTTTAAAGGGAACGCTCTCAATAATGGATTACTTCCTGTTCAGGTTAGTCCTGATTTCTTGAAAGAAATTTTTGAGCAAGTTAAAGTAGATCATAACAAAGAATTAGTTATTGATCTCGAAGCACAACAAATTTCTATTTCAGGGACAGATTTCGATGAGGAATTTGACATCAATCCATACAAAAAAATGTGCTTGATTAATGGGTACGATGATATCGATTTTCTTATTAGTAAAAGAGACAAAATAGTAGCGTTCGAAAAAGAACACATGGAGTTTTAAAAATAGAGTATGGAAAAACGTATTGCAGTTTTAGCGGGCGATGGAATAGGTCCCGAGGTAGTTAAGCAGGCAATTAAGGTATTGAATGCTATTTCCCACCGATTCAATCACACTTTTACATACGATTTTGCACTTGTAGGTGCTGCAGCTATCGATGAAACAGGAAATCCATTACCTGATGAAACAATTGAAGCATGTCGAATCGCCGATGCCGTTCTATTTGGTGCAATTGGAGATCCAAAATATGATGATGATCCAAAAGCTAAGGTGCGACCCGAACAAGGTTTATTGAAGCTTCGAAAGAGTTTAGGACTATATGCAAATATTCGTCCAGTTCAATTATTTGAACCATTGATTGGTCGCTCACCATTGAAAGAAGATCGAATTACTGGCACTGATTTAGTAGTATATCGTGAATTAACTGGTGGGATTTACTTTGGGAAAAAAGGACGAAGTAAAGATGGGAAATCTGCTTATGATCATTGCGATTATAATGTTGAAGAAATAACACGCATTGCCATCATGGCTTTTGAAGCTGCTGGAAGAAGAAGTAATAAGATTACATTGGTAGATAAAGCTAATGTATTAGAAACCTCCAGATTATGGAGAGAAACTGTACAGAAAATTGCTAAAAAATACCCCGAAATAGAAGTTGAGTATTTATTTGTAGATAATGCCGCTATGCAAGTTATTCAAAGGCCTAACCAGTTTGATGTAATTCTTACAGAAAATATGTTTGGGGACATCATTTCAGATGAAACAAGCGTGATCACCGGTTCTATTGGATTATTACCATCAGCTTCAGTTGGTGAACAGACCTCTTTATTTGAACCTATACATGGCAGTTATCCTCAGGCAGCAGGGAAAGATCTTGCTAATCCTGTTGCAACCATCTTATCTATTGCAATGATGTTGGAAAGTTTTGAAATGATAGAGGAAGCAAATAAAGTGAGAAATACAGTAAAGAGAGTAATTGAAAAAGGATTAGTGACTCCTGACCTCAATCCTGACGATTTCATATCCTGTTCTAAAGTTGGAGATATTATTGCTTTACTTATAGAATCAGATATTGATGATTCAACTTCTTTTGAGCATTCTTTTGAAGGTAGCTTGCCATTGATCTGATTCTTTAGTGTATTGATAAGTACCTAAATAAAAGGAGGTACTATGGTTATCAACTATAAAGCAGCTCAAAAACAGCCTGAGAAAGTTACGGATCAAGCTATTCTGGCTAAAGATTTCATGACAAAGAAGTTAATTACTTTTAGTCCTGAGCAACCACTAAATGAAATAATTCAAGTACTTATTAAGAAGAATATTTCTGGTGGTCCAGTGGTTGATAAAGACGGAAAATTGATCGGAGTTATATCAGAAGGGGATTGCTTAAAACAAGTTGTTCGAGGTAAGTATAATAACAGTCCCGAAATCATGGGATTGGTTAAAGATTATATGACCTCAGATCCAGTAACAGTAGGCCCGAATGAAAATATATTTGAAATAGCGCGATTATTTTTAAAGTTAAGATTACGTCGTTTCCCAGTTCTTAATAATGGGAAACTGGTCGGGCAAATTAGTCAAAGAGATGTGATGGCTGCAATTCAGGATTTGAAAAACGAAACTTGGCATTAATCTTCAAGCTGTTCGAAATAATAAAATCCGTCAATTATATCTAAATATACTCCATCAAAACCTACATCAATTATCTTTTGTAGATAAGATTCTGGACTTCCATAAATAAAATCTTTCCAACCCTTCTCCCAATATTTAACTTTATAGTTTCCTTCCCAAATAGGGTTCTCGGCAACAAGCCATTCTGGTTTTCCAGGAGCCCAATCTTGTTGCCAATAATATCTATAGTCTTCTGCTTCACCTATACTCATATAACTTATTAGCAATCTAGAACCACCATCTGCTTTGTTTCTTATACTTTGTAAATTTTCCTTCGTAAGCAGAGTACCAAAGTAAAAAGCATCCATAATTACAACACCATAGTTAGTTTCTGCAATTGAAGTGAGGAAGTCTTGTTTTGAAGAAAAACCTTCTGGATTCAGTAAATAGAGAAAATTCTCTGCATCAGAGAGTCTCTCTACATGATCAGGATTTTCATCTTTTATAGTTTCTGGATAATCAGGGATAGTTGTAAGATCACGTTCATCTGCAGCAAAAGATAAATACTCTTTTTCCTCATTTAAATTATAGGATTTATCCATTTTACTTGGTGTAGATGTATAATCCGTAACTAAAATCGTTTTATCAGCATCTTTTGCAATATCTAGATAGAACTCTAGGAAATCAGATAAATTAAGAGGAGTGTTAATATCATCACCTGTACTTCCAAAATATAAGCTTTCTTGTCCAAGTCCATCAATTGCTCTTAGATAATCAAGATCAGGTTTCCCATCCCATTTCCCATTATCAGAAACTAATTGCACACCGTTCTGAGGAATGACAATAAAAGTGGGATTTTGCTGTCTGGCATATTCAGAAATCTCTTGAACAAAGTTTCTCATCTCTTGTTTATAGTTGATCTTATCTCCATCTTGAGCACAGCTAATTGTAGTTGAAAAGATGATAAATGTGAGAAATAAAAGAGATATGATCTTCAATATTTTGGTTGGCTTGTTGATATTTAGACCTTTAAAAAGAAAATAATTTAATAAAAAATCTTGCAATACTCTTTTGAAATAGCTCGGCAGAATTTGCAAACTTTTTGGGGCTTTTCTGATTTTAGATCAGGTCAGGATGAGGTGGTTCAATCCATACTTGAAGGAAAAGATACAGTAGTACTTTTTCCAACAGGAGGAGGTAAATCGTTATGTTATCAGGTACCTGCAACAGTACTTGAAGGTCTAACATTAGTAATTTCTCCTTTAGTAGCATTAATGCAAGATCAAGTTAATCAACTCAAGGATCGAGGAATATCTGCAACTTTTATAAACAGTACTATTCCAAAGTATGAAGTTGAACAGAGATTGGTAAATGCTAGAAATGGGATGTATAAATTATTGTACTGTGCCCCAGAGCGATTAGGGACAATGCTTTTTCAAACTGAGTTGCAAAATCTCAATATCGATCTTGTTGCAATTGATGAAGCTCATTGCATATCTGAATGGGGACATGATTTTAGACCTGCATATAGAGATATAAAAACTAATCTTGAAACTATTGCAAGTGAAACTAGATGGATTGCACTTACTGCAACCGCAACTCCTGAAGTAAAGCAAGACATAATAGATACCCTTGAATTCAAAGAGCCCAATGTTATTTCGAGAGGATTTACTCGTCCAAATTTAAAATGGTGGGTATTCGAAACTGAGAATAAGAAAGAGAAGCTATTTCAATCTGTAAAAAAAGCTTCGATACATGGAGATGGTCTTATTTATGGTGGTACTAGAAAAAATTGTGAATTTTGGGCAGATCGGTTCTCAAAAAATGGAGTTGAATCGGAAGCTTATCATGCTGGAATTGAAAATGCTTTAAGAAGAGAAATTCAAGAACGTTGGATCAAAGGAGAAACTCCTCTTGTAGTTGCAACTAATGCTTTTGGGATGGGAATTGATAAACCTGATTGTCGATATGTGATTCATGAAGAGATGCCATATTCAATTGAAGCTTATTATCAAGAAGCAGGTAGGGCTGGGAGAGATGGAGAGGAAAGTTTCCCAATTCTATTTTATCGAGAGTCTGACTATATACGAGCTCGTAACCGTATTCAAGAAAATTATCCCACTCATAAAGAACTCCAAAAGGTATATACAGCTTTATGCGATGCACTTGGATTAGCCATTGGTTCGGAAATGGATGAAATGGTTGGCTTTCAATTAAAGGATGTACAAACAAGAAGCGGTCTTCCAATTGGTATATGTAAAGCCTCTATTCGTTTAATGGAACAATTCGCTGTACTTGTAACTTTAGATGAAATTCCACCAATGGTAAGTATGCAGTTTACCTTGAGTCCCGAAATGATGATCAAATTTAAAGAGCGATGCCAAAATCCAGAGAAGGCAGAGTTCGTTGATAAATTGGAACGGATGTTTGGCTATAATGCCTATAATGATATGGTTGTATTGGAACTTGAACAGACATTAGAAAGATTGTCGATTTCAAAAAATGGTTTAATTAAGGGTATGAATGTTCTAATGCAAAACGATCATGTATTAGTATTTACATTATATCCAGAGCGTAATCTTATAAAATTGTTAGAAGCCCGATCATTAGATATACCGATTCCAAAGAATGATATTGAGATTTACCGAGAAAGTTTACTCAAAAAACTTGATAGAATGAATGGCTATGCAACCACGAAAGGTTGCAGAGAGGTATATTTAAGAACTTATTTTGGAGATGAAGTTGCAGAACCATGTGGTCATTGCGATAATTGCTTAAAAAAGAAAGAGAACCCTGATGAATTGAGTACAAAAGATATAAGAACAGGTTTTGATCTTCTAATCGAACAACAAAAAAGTGTGTACGATTTAAAAAAAGAAACAGGATGGACTAAGGATAAAGTAATTCAGTGTCTTCATTACTTAGTTTCAGAAGGAATGATTAAATCGGATCCAGAAAGAGAAGGATATTATTTGTTATCTCAATCAGATCCTTCTTCTAATTGACTCAGTCTTTTTTGTTCACGTTCTATTATTTTTAGAGCAGAATCAATTCTTACAGCTTGTTCATCTGGTTTGCTTTGATAGTACAGATGAGAAGTCGAAAATATTTCCAGATTGGTATTATAAAGTTTATATACCTCTGCAATTAAAGAGTCTGAATTTAACTCATCCTCACTTGTATAAACCAATGCATCTAGGAGTTGTAATTCAATTAATAGATTGAGATAATTTTCTTCAGAAAGTAAATTTTCAGGTCTAGGTACAACTTCATCATTCTTACAATCTAGTATAAAAATTAATGCTCCAAGTAAAGAAACAACAAACTTATTCATTAATATTAGTCTGTTGGTGGTTTAGGATTCAATGGTCTCATTGTAATTTCATTAATTAAGAAATTATCAGGTGTTTCCAATACATATTTAAGTGTTTTTGCAATATCGATTGGTTGCATCATGTTTGGATGAGTTTGAACCGCATCAATAGAATCAAAGAAGTTTGTTGCAATAGAGCCAGGGAAGAAACATGTAACTTTTATTCCATCAAATCTTAGTTCTTTAAATAGAGATTCACTAAATCCTCTTAATCCAAATTTAGTGGCATTATATCCTGATATTTGAGGGTTTCCCATTAAACCAGCTACAGATGCAATATTAACAATATGACAAACTGAATCATTGTTTTTCATTAAAGGCACAACTAATCGTGTTAAATAAAATACACCTGAAAGATTAACATCCATCATTGTATGCCATTTGTCTAAACTAAGTTCATCAACATCAGCAAAGTATCCTAATCCGGCATTGTTAACTAGAATATCAGGCTCATTGTTATTATCAAAAGTGTCTTCAACCCATTTCTCGACATCTTTATACTTTGTAATATCCATTTTTACAGGAATAAAGTTTTCCCCAAGATGATCTTTTATAGAATGAAGCTTTTCAATATTTCTAGCTAGACCATAAACGGTCGCACCATTTTCAATCAGAATTTTACTAAACTCTGCTCCAATTCCGCTACTAGCTCCTGTTACGATGGCTTTTTTTCCTATAAGATTCATACTAACTAAGTGATGGATTTTGTATTCTATTTGTTTGTTAAATGTACTACAAAAAGATGAGCAATTTCGATTCCCAAAAATCAGAATCAGTTCTATTTATTGATATTGGAAATTCTTCCTTAAAAATAGCTTTTAAAAGTGATAAAAAATGGAAGGTTTATTCCTATAAATCAGCTAATGAAGCTGCGAATTTGATTAATAATCATTTGTACCCTGTAAAGAGTATAATTCTGAGTAGTGTTCGAGAGGCAGTAAAAGATGCCCTGGAAAGTAAAGTAGAGTCACATTTGATTAATGAGTTATTAATCAAAGACATTGAGAGAGATTTACTCGATTACCAAACACCAGAGACACTTGGAGTAGATAGATACTTGGCCTGTTATGGGGCTCAAATACATACCAAAAAGCCAGTTGTTGTGATTGATGCAGGATCAGCTTGTACCATTGATTATATGGATGATAAAGGTGTATTTAAAGGAGGAGTGATTATGCCTGGACTATCTTCAATACTTAATGTGTTTGATAGAGTTGCTCCAGAATTACCTAAAATTGAAGTTCAATTTCCAAAACATTTCCCGGGTAAAACAACTAGTGAATCGCTTGAGTTAGGTCAGGTTGTTTTTTATGCTGATGGTATTTCAAAAATGTTAGAGCGTTACACAAAGATATATGGAGAATATGATCTTTTTATAAGTGGAGGAGATGCTGAAATTGTTAATGAATTAATTGGTAATAAAGGAGCGATTCATAAGAATCTAATATTTGATGGAATGGAGAGAATGGTTATTAGTGATTGAAGAACAAAAGCTTAAAAAGGGGATCAATCTTCTTTTAGTTTTCTTTCTATTAAAGAAATTACCATTTCTCTAGCTACTTTATTCTTTCCACCACGTGGGATAATCACATCTGCATAACGTTTACTTGGCTCTACAAACTCAAGGTGCATTGGGCGTACGAATTTCTCGTATTGTTCCATTACGCTTTCAACTGAACGACCTCGTTTCATTATATCACGTTTAAGACGGCGAAGTAATCGGATATCATCATCTGTATCTACAAAAATCTTAACATCCATAAGATTTAGTAATTCGGGTTCACTGAAAATCAAAATCCCATCTATTAAAATAACTTGAGTTGGCTTTACAGAAATGGATTCCTCTTTACGTGTATGATCTGCAAAATCATATACAGGTACTTCAACTGGGTAACCCTCTAATAATGCATCAAGGTGTCGGATTAATAATTCAGTTTCAAGAGAAGAAGGATGGTCAAAATTAAATTTAACACGCTCTTTAAATGGGAGGTGTTTTAAATCTCGATAATAAGCATCGTGTTCTAATCGTAGTATATTTTTAGATCCAAAGTGATCGCATAGATAATCTACAACGGTTGTTTTACCAGAACCACTACCACCAGCTACTCCAATTATCAATGGCTTCATAAATTTAAATCAATTTGAAGAATTGAATGCTTCAGTTTTTTCGTATTCTACTTTGTAATCGCGAATAGCTCTAAAAATTGCTGATGCCATTATTGATTGACCATAATCACTTGATAAAAAACGTTGTTCTGATGGATTTGACAAGAATCCTACTTCAACTAACATAGCAGGCATTGAAGCTTGATAAAGCACAACAAAACCAGCTTGCTTAACTCCTCTAGATTTACGGCCAGCTCGTTCTGTAAATTGTTTATCAATTAAAGTAGCAATACGTTCACTGGTCGATATATAGCCACTATGAGCTAATTCATAGATTAAAAGATCATCCTCTGTTAGCTCCATTATTTCTTTTCCTTCAGTATTAAAAACAGCATTTTCCTGTTTCATAATTTCGAATGAAGTTTCACTTCGGTGGAGTCCTAAAAAGAATACTTCGGTTCCTCTTACTGACGAAGATTTAAAAGCGTTCGCATGAATCGATACAAATAAATCTCCTTCTTCACGGTTTGCAATATGCCCTCGATCTTCGAGATCGACAAAAGTATCATCATCACGTGTATATACTACATTTACATCAGGAAGGAATTCTTCTATATAGCTCCCTAGTTTTTTAGAAATCGCGAGAACCACATCCTTTTCTCGAGCTTTTCTGTAGCCAATATTTCCAGGATCCTTCCCACCATGTCCTGCATCAATGATAACAGTATCAAATTTAAGCTTATCTCTAACTTGATTATATGTAGCATCTGGATCTACTTCGCGTATGGGAATTGATTCAACTTGAAGAGCGTCATCGGGATTTACTTCTATATACCAGTTTTTCGCTAAGAATTGTTGAGTAAAAACATCAACATCATATGGGTCAGCTTTTGATAAAGCCAGTAAAATATCGGAACCATTTTGATCAATATAAGCCTGCGATGTTACAGATATTTCAGATTCCAAATAAATATCAACACCGTAACTTCTTTCTAGTTTGTATAAACGTATTTCTTGAATTTTCCCTTCTTGATTAAATATTTTAATACCAGTGGTATCAATATTATCATGAAAAAGCTCCATTTGAATTAAATCAGGAGCAGGTTGAATCACTGTAAAAGAATCAACGGGTTGACTTAAATGATACCTAACTACATATCCTAAACCGTCGCTACGTTCTGCTTTAGAAATACGCTCTAATTGAGTTTGTGCTGGTAAAGCAGGAGAAAATAAAGTGAATACGAATATCAGTGCCGGTATTAGCCGGAACAAAGAACACGCCTGTATTCTTTTAATAGGTCTAAGTTCGTAAGCCATAGTTTTGTAGATGATCAAAAAAAGATACGTTTTTAACGATTGTGATGAAAGCAAGTGTTTTAATGGGTTGGAATATTGTTAAATTAGTTTCTTTACTGCTTTTATCTGATTTTATTGTTCAAAAGCTTTAATAAAAATATATAAGCTACATTAAATTATCCCTATGAAATCTGGGTATACAGTACAAAAACTTATAGAAGAATATTGGAATCCAAGTTCCTCCATTTTTAACCAAGCGATAGAATTTATTCCTGATCGGCAGAACAAGGATATTGAGGATAAATTCAAGGAGATTCTAGATAAACAGACAGATGGAATTCCAATTGAATCTTTGGAAAGTATTTCATCACTTAAGGACTCTCGACTTAATAAATTAGATGAAGTTTGGCTAGAAGCTATTATAGAAGCAACATCTGCAATACCAGAACTTCTTCTCATTGAACAGAACGAATCGCATTATCAGTCTAGAGAAGGAGATACTGCCTTTATTGGCCTTGCTAAAGTTTTAAAAAGAGGAAGACTTACTTTACGGAAAGGCATTCAGGCTATTGATAATGCATTTCGCAGAATGCTCAAAAAAGAAGAGAAGGAATTCCAAATAGCTTTAAGGGAAGTTCCATTTAAGAGTATGGCCCTAATTCATTTATTTGAATTAAAAACTGAGATTTCAAATTGGAAACATGCTCAATATCGATTTTGTGCAAGAGTATTAGAGGTTACTCAAAATTGGGCTTTGCTTGGTAAAATTGATGATATAGAATCTGAATCTGAGATCACATTTCAAGAACTCATATCAAATTTAAGAGCTACATATAAGGATGAAAGTGAAATTCATCAAACTGCACTAGAAAAGAAATTCGAGGAGATTAACAAGAAACTTAAAAGAAATCTTGAGTTAGTAGGCACTATAGAGTTAAATAGTAATACGTATAGTGTAGAAAATGTGGAAAAGGAAAAAGTAAATTTCACATCACTCTTAAAAGTTAGTGGTGAAAATTGGTCTGAACTAGTAAATGCATTATCTCAAAGGATACATGTACTCATAAACCTTGCTAATTTTAAAGAAAGACTTAACTACTATACTTCATCTTTTTTATACCAGACCGAAGAGTTCTTTCAGCAGGTGATTTTAGACCCTCATAAAGGATTAAAAGGAATAATTGAAGATGCAATTTCGGAACTTAAAAGTCTTTCAAAGCCTAGCCGAAAAGATTTAGCTGAACTTGGAGCGTTTATACATTCTAGGGCAAATAATACGATTACCACAGGCATTTCAGAAATTCTAAACCAGAAGGTTGAAGATAAGTACTTAAGTGTATTGCTTGATGATTTTATAGGTAAGACAACAAACCTAGCTAAAGATCAACCTGAGAAAAGTGTTATAGTTGAAGATTTAAATCTTGAAGTTGCTAAACCAGACTTTGAGATAAAAGCGATTGATTGGCAAAAATTCGTTCAAAGAATGCTAGGCAAATATATTGCTACTGCTTTGGATTCACATAAACTTAATCTAGAGGAAGAAGTAAGCGAAATATCATTGAATTATTTAGAAGTTCTTCAAATTATTGAAACCAATTTAGTGATTATTGATGAAGTATCTAATAAGGAACAAGAAGAGCCAATTAATGTTGCTCTACAAGGGCTTGAAAGAAGTTTAACGAAAGTCGAAGAAATTGAGAAAGAAGTACTAAGTGTACGAGATTTAATTCCTGAGAAAGTATTAAACCAAAATAAAGAGTTAGTTGAACAGCTTTCTACCTTTTTGGTTAAGCAAGATCTTAGTGAAATGAAATGGATGGAGACTCAGCTTAAAGTAAAAGAGTCGGCCGGTGACTGGAGTACAAAATTCACTATAGTTTGGGCTAAATTATTAGATCGTCTTGATCTATTTCAAAGATTTATCTCTAAGAAATATCGAAAAAATGAAGAAGCATTACGTACGTTTTTAGGACTTACAAAACCTGTTTCAAAGAATGTTGAAAGCACTAACCTTGCTACTTTCCTCTATGACACTGATAGGAAATTTGAAGACCTGCCTTTTATTTACAGAAGGCTATTCGATTTCCATAGAGAAGTGGAAGCTAATTTTGTAATTCAGAACCCAATGCACTTCGAAAACTGTAGAAAGGCTTTGGAACTTTGGAAGGGTGGTTTCCCAGCAAGTGTTTCTTTAATTGGGGAAAAAGGAAGTGGCAAAAGTACACTTATTAGATTCTTAAATGAAGAGATACTCTTGCAGAAGAAAAAATATGAATTGACTTTTCTTAAAACTAACTGGAAAAGTGAAAGTATTCTCAGCTCAATTTCAAAGGCACTACAACTGCCAGAGACTAATTCACTTGAGGAGTTAGTTGTTTTCATTAAAAAGAAAAAGAAAGGAAGTATTGTTGTAATTGAAAATTTACAAAATTGCTTCGTTCGAAATATGAATGGCTATGATTCTATAAAAACACTTTTATATATCATTTCTGAAACTAAGAAAGAGGTTTTCTGGGTAGTCTCATGTTCAAGATATGCTTGGAATTTCCTAGATGTTGTATTTAAAGTAGGGGAATTTTTCTCACATTCTATTACAACTGATAAGTTAAATGCCGAAGAAATCGAATCGTTGATTTTGAAGCGCCAAAAAGCAAGTGGGTATCAACTGCACTTTATTCCAGATGCATCAACACAAAAGAGTCGTGCATATAAAAAGAATTTAGATAATGATGAAGCCTCGCAAGAATATTTGAAAGACAAATATTTTAATAAGCTTACAAATTTGGCAGAGGGAAATGCGACTGTCGCAATGATTCTATGGATTCGTTCAATTAAAGAGTTCAATGATTCTCATTTTATAATAGAGTCACTTGATATCATAAATATGGCGAGTCTTGATGGTCTTGATTCACTTTCATTATTTGCTTTATCAGCATTTATCATGCATGATTTATTGGCCCCAAATGAATTAGCAATGGTATTAAACGATTCGGAATCAAATTGTGAAATGATAATATCAAGATTAGTATCACGTGGACTATTGGTTAAGTCGGGCGAACATTATGAACTAAATGATTTGATATATCGACAAGTGGTTCGAATACTACGAAATAGAAACATCTTACTTTAATTATATGAAAAAGCTTGGTTCATTTTTATTTCTACTGATTTTGGTTGTTCTTATACCTGATGTTTTATTGTTAGCACAGGATTCACTTTCTACAGCTGGAATTGATAGTACCACCTCACGATCTGTGAATGAACAGGTAAATAACTTTACAGATTTCTTTTCAATTACAAAGATAATCTCCACACTTATTGTACTATTTGGTACCTATTTCTTTACAAGAATTTTATCTTTTTTACTTGGCGCACTAGCTGAAAAAAGGTCGTCTTATAGGTTAATTCTAAAAAGATTAGTTCCTTTTTTAAATGTAGCTATTTGGTCTATTGCTATCTTTATTGTAATCGCAGGTATTATTTCACCACCAATTGAGACAATTCTTACGGTTGGTGCTTCAGTTGGAATAGCTGTTGGTTTTGCAGCACAAGATATTTTAAAGAATATTTTTGGAGGATTTATCATCATTATGGATCGTCCATTTCAAATAGGAGACAAAATAGAAGTAGATAACTATTATGGTGAAGTGACTGAAATTGGACTAAGATCAACAAGAATAGTAACACCAGATGATTCATTAGTTTCTATACCGAATGCTGATTTAGTAAGTAATTCTGTATCAAACTCAAACTCAGGTGCATTAGATTGCCAAGTTGTTTCATCCATATTTCTACCAGCTTCAGTAGATCTAGAACAGGTAAAAGAAATTGCATATAGAGCAGCGGTATCATCGCGATATGTATATTTAAAAAAGCCAGTAGTCATCGTTTCTGAAAACAAAGTGTTTGAGCAAAACTTTGTAGTACAGCTAAAAGTGAAAGCTTATGTACTTGATATTAGATATGAATTTTTATTAAAAAGTGAGATAACAGAACTTATACTAAAGGAACTCAATAGAAAACAACTCATACCAAGCAGTGCCCTTACTAAAATTACAGAGGATTAATACCATGAAGAATTTTAAAATATATACAGTTCTATTTTTAATCGTGTTGGTTAGCTGCACTCCAAATAAAATTGAGCAAAAGATGGATAAGCTACTTTCAAAATATACCGAGTTTACATTAACAACGGATGTAAGCCAGTTATCAGAAAATGAAAAGAAAATGATTCCACTGCTAATAGAGGCCGGAAAAGAAATGAATAAAGTGTTTTGGCTTCAGGCATATGGCGAAAAAGGACAGTTATATTCATCACTGAGTGATAAGGAAAGAAGCTTCTTCGATATTAATTACGGTCCGTGGGATCGTATAGATGGTAATAAAGCGTTTATAATAGGTGTTAATGAAAAACCAAAAGGTGCCAATTTCTATCCTTCAGATATGACTAAAGAAGAATTTGAAGCATGGGATTCTGAAGATAAAACGAGTTTATATACGCTAGTTAGAAGAGATGAAAATGGTGAATTGATTACAATTCCATATAACGAAGCTTTTAAAGAGTATCATCAATTTGCTGCAACAAAATTGAAAGAAGCCGCGGAATTTGCAGATGATGCAGGATTAAAAAACTATCTAGAACTGCGTGCAGAAGCGTTATTAACTAATAACTATCAAGAAAGTGATTTTGCTTGGATGGATATGAAAGATAATGGTATTGATATTGTAATAGGCCCCATTGAAAACTATGAAGATCAATTGTATGGATACAAGGCTGCGCATGAAGCTTATGTACTTGTAAAAGACAAAAGCTGGAGTGATAGACTTTCAAAATATGCGGCATTACTTCCGGAGCTACAACGTGGACTTCCTGTACCTGAAGATTATAAACAAGAGACACCTGGTACTGATTCTGATTTAAATGCTTATGATGCTATTTATTATGCAGGGGATACTAATGCTGGATCAAAGACTATTGCTATCAACTTACCAAATGATGAAGAGGTTCAGTTAGAAAAAGGAACTCGTCGACTTCAACTTAAAAATGCAATGCAAGCAAAGTATGATAAAATATTGATTCCGATTTCGGAAGTATTGATAGCCGAAGATCAAAGACAATACATTACATTTGATGCTTTCTTTGGCAACACTATGTTTCATGAAGTAGCGCACGGGCTAGGAATCAAAAATACAATTACTGGAAATGGCTCGGTTCGTACTGCACTTCAAAATCATGCATCAGCACTTGAAGAGGGTAAAGCAGATGTGCTTGGTTTATATATGGTGCAATCGCTAAGAGAGAAGGGTATGATTGATGAAGGAAGTATTGAAGATAACTATGTGACTTTCTTAGCAAGTATTTTTCGTTCTATACGATTTGGTTCCTCAAGCGCTCATGGTCGTGCAAATTTAATCCGATTCAATTTCTTTCAAGAGATGGGGGCTTTTTCATTTAATGAAGCTACAGAAACGTATAGTATCAATTTTGATAAAGTGAATGAGGCAGTAACAGCATTGTCTGAAAAGATCCTAACGCTTCAAGGTAATGGTGATTATGATGCTGTAGATGCATTTGTGACTAAGTATGCAGTTCGAACTCCACAACTTGATGCTTCACTTGCAAAGCTTTCTGCACAGTCAATTCCTGTTGATATAGTCTTTAATCAAGGTGTTGAAGTTTTGGGACTTTAATTAAAATCTTCATATAAAATTCACCTTCATTAGCGATTCTAATTTGACATTACGTTGGTTGAAAATTACAATGTAATGCATATTAAATATTAACTGTACTAGGAGGAAATATGAATGAAGAAATATTTCTTGATGCCGCTGAAAATGGCGATCTCGAGACAGTAAAGAAGCTCCTTAATGATGGAGTTGACGTAAACACTAAAGACGAACATGACCGAACTGCATTACTGAAGTCGGCCAAACATGGTCATTTAAGTATTGTTGAATTATTGGTTAGCCAAGGGGCAGAAATCGATAAAAAGGATAATAGGGGAACGACGGCACTATATTGGGCATCAACTAACGGTTTTAAAGAAATTGTAGAGTTGTTAATTGCTAATGAAAGTGAGGTAGACGTTCAAGATGACAGAGGTTGGTCTGCATTGGATCAAGCTGTTGCTCAAAAACACGAAAGTGTGGTTAGCATACTAAATGCAGCAGGAGCACATTAACAATTAATAGTAACCTTTAGCAAATTTTGAATCCCAATTTCTGAAAAGAGATTGGGATTTTTTATTTACCGTATAGAATGAAAATTGCAGGGCGTTTATGTAAATCAATATTTGTCAATTTTTTCCATTCCCCAATTTCCATCGAACGTATGTCTTCAGTAGGTAGTGTAATATCTGTTGCAACACAAAGTCTTGTTGATGGGTTACAATTCTCAATAATAGAAGTCAGCATCTCATTATTACGATAAGGTGCTTCCATGAAAATTTGTGTTCTGTCGTGCCTTCTCGACTCACCTTCTAATTGGACAAGCATTTGTTTTCTTCCTTTAGCATCAATAGGTAGATAGCCACTAAATGCAAATGATTGCCCATTAAAACCAGATGCCATTAGAGCTAGTAAGATAGATGAAGGTCCAACTAATGGAACTACTTGAATACCATTTTGGTGAGCCATTTTAATCAATTTTGACCCTGGATCTGCAACAGCAGGGGCACCAGCTTCCGACATAATCCCCATATTTTTTCCAGCTTTAAGTGGTTTTAGGAAGGAATAGATCTCAAGATCAGGAGTATTCTTATTTAGAGGGTAGAAATCAATTTTATATTCAGGAATAGTGTCTCCAACCCATTGAAGAAATTTTACCGAAGTCTGGATATTTTCTACGACAAGTGCATCCAATTTTCGAAGAACTGAAAGAGTATACTCAGGAATAGTGTTGTTTTCTGGAGTCTTACCAAGCGTAGTTGGAATTAAATAAAGTATGCCTTTACTCATAAATCTACCCTTTCAATAATTATTTCATCGGCACCATATTTGATTTTTTTATTAGCAAAACGAGTCCCTAAAAACGAAAAGAATGCAAGTGCCGCAAAACCAAGAAAAGCCACACCCATATTAGAAAGCGAAGTGCTTTTTTGGAGATCATAAGTTGGAATCATCACAATTTCTTGAAAGTTACCTTCCATAAATCTAATAGGTATTACTGGGGTATCAATAATTCTTTGGGCCATTTGTATAGATAGGGAAAGTTTTCTTTCTATCTTATCTCCATCTGGACTAATAAACTCAATAACTACATAGCCATTACTTTGGGCTGCAATTTGTTTAACATCAAATTCTAGAACATTAGAGGCAATACTTACTCCATTTTCATAGGTATCAATAGTACCTTGATGCACTAAACCTTGTTGAATAATGATAAAAAGTAAATAGGCTGGTAGGAGCCAAACAAGATAAATGAAGTAGTATTTCATTTAGATATTTCCATTATAGTAGTTTCGTAAAGTGCAGGATCCCAAATCAAACGTTGTTGATAATCTTCCTGCATGTGGTTAGCAGATAGATGAAGCCAAAAAGCGACTGGGAGCTTATCAAAGAATATTGCTTGCGCAGAACTATGACCATCATAAAATGAAGTACCAAAATCAATTCCACTTAGCATTCCCATACGGTTATCATAAATAGCACCATATTCACTGAAGCTTCTTTTAATAGCTTCACCCTCAAAAACCCATTTCATTTTTCCTTTAACTCTACTAGATATTTCTACTGAAAGCAATTCATTTTTAGAGAGCTTTGACATCAATTCAGCAATTTCTCTGGGGGTTGTATGGGGAAAATTTTCAAGGGCATTCCGTTCTTCAATAAAACTTAAATTGAGACGTACATCATCAAATAATTCCTTTGTTTCTTCAACGAATTTAGGATCTGTATTCAATCGCTCTGCAAAAGCAATGACGTCTGCATTAGATTTGTTTACCGATGTATCAGTTACATCCGGATGAATTGATAAATACAATCCTGAGTAAGGAAGTGGAATATCAGTTGATTCTACATATAATGAATCCATTAAATTTCGAATATTCTGTTCACCTAATTTGAACCAGAGATAATCGGCAATTGCAAGATCATTAGTTTCTGCCATAACAGATACTAATTTATCTATAGTAATAGGAGAATCGTCTTCAACACCTAATAATTCGTAAGATTTCCGATGGGATTCTTCACTAATATCAGGAAGTGAAAAACGTTCAATTTCATTAATACTTGAAAGTATCTCGTTAGGATTTAAATCTCTTGTTTGTACTTGCCGTTCATATTCTAGAATTAAGAAGAAGTTAGAAATGGTACCCATTGTTCTAGGGGTATCAGCATTGTAGTAAATACCAGAATCAGGATTATTCACATTGAATGAAACAACCGACATATATTCAGGGTGATCTCCAATAAACTCCGTGAGGGCTTTGAGTGAATACGTACTTTCGATGTATTCGTACCCATCACGCATTCCATCATTATTGGCGAATAATGTTTTAAATGCGGAATAATTGAAGCCAATAACTATAGCAAATATAAACGATGCTGATGCTGCAAAAACGAGGAAAAACTTTAGTGCTCTCTTCAAAAGGTCGATTAATCTTTATTCAAAATTTATAAGTATCAAAGATACGAATAACAAACAATGAATATCCGATTATGGTTCGGAAGTTTTTGATAAGTTTCTTTTGGTTGTATGTTCTACTTGATTAATCATCTCTGAAGTTTTGATTTATACTATGATCAAATTCCAATCATTCTCAGAATGACATTGATGATTAGAAAAGTATTATCAGACTCAAAAACCTATCAATATAACAGCCTCATGATCTCAGCACAGAAATAGGCTCCATAGGTTCCTAATGCGTATCCTAGAACCGCTAGAAGTACTCCAACTGGTGCAAGTGATGGATGGAATGCTGATGCAACGATAGGAGCTGAAGCAGCGCCACCTACATTAGCTTGACTCCCTACAGCGACAAAGAAGAAAGGTGCTTTTATTAGTTTTCCAACGCTGAGTAAAATTATCACATGAATGATGATCCAAACAAAACCGATTGCAAAATATCCTGGTACATCTACAAAAGCACCAAGATCCATTTGCATACCAATGGTCATCACTAATACATAAAGGAATAAACTACCCACTTTAGAGGCACCTGCACCTTCTAGATATCGAGCATTAGTAAATGAAGCAAGTAAACCACCAGTCGTTGCTACTACAACAATCCAAAAGAAAGAAGAATTTAAACTGAATTCAGCAAGTTTAGGAGCATTTTCATCTATCCATGGACCTACAAATCCACCAATCATATGGCCAATTGCTGTGATACCAAAAGCAATGGCAGCAATTTTTGTAAAATCTACTAGTGAAGGAATTTTGGCAATACTCGCCTGATATTCTTCTATGTTTTTACGCAATGCAGTGATAGCAGATGAATCGGCCTTAAACCATTTATCAACTTTGTCGCTCATGCCTGCCCCATATAGAATAAATCCCATCCAAATATTTGCAACTATAATATCAACCGTAACCATTGCACTGAATAATTCATTACTTGGTTTATAGACCTCTAACATTGCTGTTTGGTTTGCACCACCTCCAATCCAACTTCCTGCAATTGTAGCAAGTCCTCTCCAGATTTCATCTGGGCCTGCACCATTTAAGATTTCAGGGTTAATTACACCAATAATCAACATAGCAATTGGTCCACCGATAATAATTCCGGTAGTTCCAGCTAAAAACATGGCAACTGCTTTCCATCCAAGACTCATAATCCCTTTTAAGTCGATACTGAGAGTGAGAAGTACCAAACTGGCAGGTAATAAATACCTTGAAGCCATGTAGTATAAATTTGATTTTTCAGGATCAATAATTCCAAAAGTGCTATATAAAGAAGGGATGAAATAACAGAGTAAGAGAGATGGAACAAACTTATAGAATTTCTTCCAGCCTGGTTTCTCACTATGTGAAGTGATGAATATTCCGGCGAGAGTCGCCATTAACAGTCCGAATACAACAGCGTCGTTAGTGATTAGTGGCATCTTAGTTGATCAGGTTCAAGTTAGTTACCTGCCAAGGATAGCTAAAAGCGTTATATTTACAAAGTAGGATTAGATTTACTTCAAATTCAACTATTTACTGAAGAATTGTAGTAGAATTTCATCTACTTGTGCGCTCCAAGCCCCCCATGAATGTCCTTCATTAACTTCAATATAATTGAACTCGATACCTTCTTGTTTAAATAACCGATTCATTAACCGAGCATCATCGGTATTGTCACCAATGGTACCAACGCTCATATAAATACTAGAAGGATGATCTTTAGCATCTCTTACTAAATCATAAACACCTTCTTTATACCAAAATGCTGGTGCTTGAATCGCAGCTCCACCAAAAATGTCAGGTCTCGAAAATGCAAAATATGCAGCATTTAAACCACCTAATGAAGTTCCGAGAATAACTCGGTTATCTTTAGTTGGTATAACTTTATAGTTTGATTCAATTGTTGGGATAAGTTCATCCACAAAGAAGGAAAGAAAATCTTCATTCATACCCATTTCAACCATTCGTCTATTTTCATCTTCATTAGCCGGATTAATTGGTTCTACAAAAACAGCTATAGTGGGGTTTATTTTTTGGAGGTGGATGAGATTATCTAAGACGGTTGGAACAGCTCCGAGTTGAGGATCAGAATATTCTTGGCCATCTGTAATATAAATTACGGGCAGGTTTTTGGATATATTATATCCAGTCGGAGTATAAACCCTATACTGGATCTTATACTCTAAAAATTTACTTTCTATAAATTTATGAGAGGAAAGACTACCTTTCAAAGCACCCTCAATACCTTTAGTTAAAAGTTCTTCCTTCCAATTTGGCATTCTTAATTCAGAATTTGGACCAAATCCACTCCATTGTTGGAATGGGTTAGCAGGATCAAGAATCCAGTTTTCACCATTTATAGTGACTTTATAATCTAGGCGAGCATCAGAAGGGAAATTCTGTTTTAGAAACCATATATCTGTTCCATCTATGTTGGTACCTATATTCCTAAAAGATGCATCACTACTCCAGCTGTTAAAATCTCCATTCCAAGTTACTAACTCAGCTTCACCTCGATACAAAAATAAGACTGTTGAATCATCAGTTAAGGGTATAAGTTGATGCTGTAAAAGTGAATCCCAAAGAGCTGTTAAATTAACTGCTCTTTGCAATGAATCTGTTACTGAGCCAATGCTCTGAATTCTTGAAATTAAGCTATCAATCTTAGTCGATTCGATAGATTCTTGTTTTGAAGAACAAGATGTAATGGTAAGAATTACTAAAAAAATTAAGAGATATGACTTCATGAAAAGAAAGTTTAATGGACAGAAGATATTACATTCAAACTATAAGATAGTTTCGAGTTTATAATATGAAGATAGTTAGAGTTTTTATTCTATAGGATTGAATACCTATGGAAAATATTTATTACGAAATTACTCATGCTTTTTCAGTTCAAGTCATTATTTTATTACTTCACTCAATACTCATTCAATAAAGCGGAATAAATGATCGTCTCAAAATTCGGAGGGACCAGCGTTGGAAACTTTGAAGCCATGCAGCATAGTGCATCCATAGTTGCACAAAATCCAGATCGCAAACTTATTGTAATAAGTGCAACTTCAGGAACTACCAATGATTTAGTAGAATTAGAAAATCAATCAATTGATTCTACAACTAAGGAACGAATACTTAGAAATATTGAAAACCGACATCTTTCGATTATAAACCAATGTGAACAAAAGGATGAGCTTTTAGCACCTTTTCAAAAACTTTACTCAGAACTTAGACAACATCTTGATCATGAGGGAAGAGATAAACGTTGGAAAGATACCTTATATGCTTTTGGCGAGTTGATGAGTACGAATATATTCACCCAAGTATTAAGAGAACTCGGAGTTAATGCTCAATGGCTTGATGCTCGAACAATTATTAAAACCGACTCAACGTACACTCATGCTATTCCAGATATTGATTTAATATCTGAAAATGCGAGTAAGCTGATTAACCGTAATACAATTTACCTTACTCAAGGCTTTATTGGGTCAGATATATTTAATTCTACAACAACCTTAGGAAGAGGAGGTAGTGATTATTCTGCTGCTCTTTTTGCGGAGGCTGTTAAAGCCGATATCCTAGAAATCTGGACGGATGTAGCTGGTGTCTATAGTACTGATCCTCGAATAGTTACGGAAGCAAAACCAATCCAAGAAATTACTTTTGATGAAGCGGCCGAGCTTTCAGTTTTTGGTGGAAAAGTACTTCATCCTGCTACTTTAAAACCAGCGATAAGAGGGAAGGTTAAAGTTAGAGTGGCATCAAGTATGCAACCAGATTTGCAAGGTACACTTATCGTTAACAAAGCTGAAGATGAACCTGTTGTAAGAGCAATATCATTACGAAAAGATCAAACCTTATTAACTGTAAAAAGTTTGGATATGCTTCATCAGCATGGATTCTTAGCAAAACTTTTTACGACATTAGCTGAGCATAAAATCTCAGTTGATTTAGTAACAACAAGTGAGGTTAGTGTTTCTCTTACATTAGACACAGCTACCAAAGCATCTAATAAAGTTGATCTGACAGAAGATGTACTCAATGAGCTTAGAAAATTTTGTGAAGTAGAAGTTGAGAAAGACCTATCATTAGTAGCCCTAATAGGAAATAAAATGGACGCTACCTCTGGGATAAGTGGTTCACTTTTTGGATTGCTGGAAAACCACAATATTCGTCTGGTTTGTCATGGAGCCTCTCCTCATAATGTGTGTTTTTTAGTTAAGGAAGGAACAGGGGAAAAGATTGTAAGATTGTTGCACAAAGAGTTTATTGGATAATTTAGGTGTTGAGTGTTGAGTTTAACTTTTCCATTTCGAACTTCTTAAGGATCAAATTAACATAGATGGTTATTATAGCTTTGTTTAATAATTACCAGTTCGAAAAAAACCTTCTACAAAATAAATTTCAATAAATTGTACATTGGTTTCTATAAAATAAGATCCTTCTCCCGAGAATTTATGATTAGGATAACAAGAATAATTAGTTATGATTTTTGAATGTTGAATTGACGCCATTAATTCAACATTCAAAATTTAGAATTCAAAATTAAGCAATGAAAATCTCCGTAATTGGTACTGGTAAAACAGGTAGTAAAGTAGTTGAAATGCTTGGTGGAAATCTTGCATATGCCTTTGACGAAAATAATCCTCCAACACTAGAGAAACTTGAAGCATCAGATGCAGTCATTATTTTTGTTCCTGGTGATGCAGTCGCAGATATTTATAAGATGGTTTTGGAATCAATGACACCAGCTGCTTGGGGTAGTACAGGTTTTAAATGGCCAGATAACTTAAATACGGAAGTAAAATCAGCTAAGACTAAGTGGGTGCTTGCTAATAATTTTAGTCTTGGAATGAATATTATTCGTCATACAATACAAATGATTTCAGAAGGGTCGAGCATTCTCCAAGATCCAAAATTTAAGATTCATGAAATACATCACATCCACAAAAAAGATGCTCCAAGTGGAACGGCTTTATCATGGAAAGAATGGTTGGGTAAGGAAGTAGGAGTAACTTCAGCTAGAGAAGGAGATGTTAATGGTATTCATGAACTGACTGTTACTACAGCTAGGGAAGAAATTACACTTAAGCATGATGCACTTGACCGTTCTATATTTGCAGAAGGTTCAATTTGGGCTGCAGAACAGTTAGTTAAAAATCAGCAATTGAATGATGGAGTTCATACTTTTGGATCGTTGTTTGATTTAGTAATGAACAAGAGCTAACCATGGAAAAATATCCGCTTTGGACCGCAATGGTCACCCCAATGCTAGATGATACTAGCATAGATTATAATAGCTTTGAAGTAATACTTCGTAAGCAGGAAGAAGCTGGGAATGGAGTTCTAGTATTAGGGAGTACAGGTGAGGGACTTAATCTCACAGATACAGAAAAACGAGAGATTGTGAAGTTTGTGAAGTTACTTCATCTTAAAGTACCATTAATGGTTGGCTTAGGCGGTCATCAAATTGATTCACAAAAAGAATTTATCAAGTATTGTGATGAAATTGGTATAGATGCTTTTTTAATGGTTGCACCACTTTATGCTAAACCAGGAAAAGAAGGACAATTAGCATGGTTTAGTGCTCTTATGAAAGAGACTAAAACTCCCTGCATGATTTATAATGTACCATCAAGAACAGGAATTCAAATGCACCCAGATGTTCCTGCTCAATTATTTAAGACTTTCCCAAATTATATGGGACTTAAAGAAGCGAGTGGAAGTATTGATAAGTTTAAGGAATTTAGAGACGCTGCCTCTGGTTCAAAAATATATTGTGGCGATGATAGCCTGATTAAAGACTTTATAGCCGAAGGTGCAATAGGACTAGTATCTGTGGCATCAAACGCATGGCCTCAACAAACACATGCTTTTTTAGAACAACATTTGAGTGGAAACCATGATGATGTATATAAAGAATGGATAGAAAGTGCAGATTTATTTTTTGATGCGCCAAGTCCTACTCCAGTTAAAACTTTAATGCAACATAAGGGTTGGATTAAATTTGATACAGTTCGACTACCATTATCAAATGATGACTTAAAACCAGAAACAGAAGAAGCTTTATTAGAAGCAGATCAAAAGATTAATAATTGGTACGAAATAGTATCCAAGTAATTCAAGAAAAATGACACACGAAGAAATTTTAGATCAACTTGAAGACGGAGAAGTCCGAGCTGCCAACCC
This sequence comes from Balneolaceae bacterium, assembly GCA_965212165.1. GTDB lineage: Bacteria > Bacteroidota > Rhodothermia > Balneolales > Balneolaceae > RHLJ01. The sequence continues at coordinate 1,937,212 of OZ243096.1, forward strand.
AACTGAAAATGGGTGGGAAGCTAATATTGAAGTAAAAAAAGCTATTCTTGAAGCATTTAAAAATGGTGAAAATACTTCGTATGAAGGGATATATGAAGGTTTTGTGGATAAGCATAATATGCCACCACGATATTTTGAACCTGAAGACGGAGTTCGTTTAGTTCCAGGCGGGTCTTCAGTTCGTAGAGGTGCTTATGTTGCTCCTGGTGTTATTATCATGCCACCAGCTTATATAAATGTTGGTGCATTTGTGGATTCTGGCTCAATGGTTGATAGTCATGCTTTAGTTGGTTCATGTGCTCAAATTGGTAAGAATGTACATCTTTCTGCAGGTGTTCAAATTGGCGGAGTGTTAGAACCTGTAGGAATGAGTCCAGTCATCATTGAAGATGATTGTTTTATTGGAGCCGGCGCTGTTATAGTAGAAGGAATTTTAGTTCGAAGACGAGCAGTAATAGCTCCAGGAGTGGTAATCTCGAAATCTATTCCTGTATATGATGCCGTTAATGAAGTAGTCCGTGAACGTGGATCAGAAATTCCTGAGGGTGCGGTAGTCATTCCTGGGAGTCGACCAATGAAAAGTGATTGGGCTCAGAAAGAAGGACTTAGCATGGCATGTCCAATTATTGTTAAGTATCGAGATGAGAATAGTGATGCGTCATTAGAACTAGAAGATGCATTAAGGTAGTTTTGATGATACCAACAATTCTCCTTTGAATGGAGAATTGTTGGTTAAAATCAATTTAATTGGAATTTATAATCTTACCAGAACCGGTAATTGCAGCTTCAATACTAGGTGTTCCCAAATAGTAAACATATCCACTTCCTTCAATATCTACACTCAAATTATTGGCACAATGAAGTTTGCAGTCTCCACTTCCAATAATTTTTACATTACAATTATCAACAACAAATTGAAATCCCTCAATATCTCCACTACCCTCATTCTTTATTGAAAGACTTTGAGCACTACCTTCAATTCTAATATCTCCAGAGCCAGAATTGAAAATTTTAAATTCAGTATCATTATCGACATTCGATATATAAAAATTTCCAGCACCAGAATTCTTTACACTATTAATATTCTGTACAGTGATGTTAACTTGTAGTGAAATATCTCTGTAGTTTTCATCATCATCAAGAAAAAGGCGTAGTTCATTATCTACAACTTTAGTGTTTATTTTGTTAACGATATTATCATCAGCAATTAATTCAACTAATTGTGAAGTGCCTTGAACAACTGTTACTTCGAACACTCCTTCACTACTAACTTTAGTAAAATTTGAAACTGTTCTAAACTCTGAAGTAAGATCACCAGAGCCAGTTATTGTACTTTTAGTACATGACAACATAAAGATTAATAAAAATACACTGGGTATAATGGTTAGATTTTTCATGATAGTTGGTTTGAAATTCATTATGTAGTTTATGAGTAAAAATTCAAATTTTAGCTTGTTAACCTATTGTAAAACTACTTTTATGCTAAAGATGAAATACCCGATAAAAATCCCTTAGAATTCTATTTTATAACTGAGGTTTGGTACGAGAGAGGTCAAGAAGGTTTCAACAACTTTGTCTTCTTTGTAACTGTAAGCGTATTCATATTTAGACGCACTTTGAGTTACATTCTTAACTTGCAAAGCCCATGTTCCAGTGTAGTTTGGTTTGTTTTTAGAATACGTGATGGTTAAATCAACGAAGAGTGACATAGGATCCTTTTTCTCGAATGGTCTAGTATAATCATACTGGATTTCCTGCATTTCACGAGATTCTTTAGCTAGATATTCTGTCTGATATTCTCCACCTAAAATGCTGATCTTAGTATTTATGCCTAATACATTTTGCAGCCCATTTCCTTTCTTGATAAAGAATTCTTTACCATATAATGCATTTACTGCATAATTCCGATTATAAGCACTGTTTCTTTTGACTCCATCATCTCCATTGTATGTAGATTCATATAAAGAACCAGTAATCATCCAGTAATAATTATTATCCAGAAAACGCTCAAGTGTGAAATCGATTCCCGTATTTCTACCAACCCCATTATTAACTAATGCTTCATTAAAGAACCAGTTTTGCTTAAAATTTATCATAGAAAAAGAACTGTCTGCTATTACTGGAATATCAGATAAGAACTGAGTATACGGTTCAATTTTCAATCGCATTGTGTTACTTATTTGGTAATCATAACCAAGAACTAAATGATCTGCTTTTGAAAAATTGAGATCTTTATTTGGCTGATTACTTCCAAATGTGCCATTTACTTTTAATAGATATATTCTAATATCTTCAATTTGACTATGACGACCGTAACCCATAGAAATCGTGCTATTTTGATTAACATCGTACTGTAATGAAATTCTAGGTTCAATTGAATAGTTGTCATTTAGTAAAAAATACTGAGTGTGTATTCCAGTGTTAACGGTAAATTTATTATTGAAACTGATGCGTGATTGAGTAAAAGCTTGCAGTAATCCACTGCTACCAGAATCTTTAATTAATTCTTGTAAAGGTGTGATAAAATCAGGCGACTGACTTAACTGTACATCATATAAAATATGGGAATAGTTAAATCCAGTTCTATTTGTGTGTTGAGCATTAAACTTGTGATTAAGAGATGATGATAAGATGTATTTTTGATTTTTAATTTTGATTAACTCACTATCTCGAAGTACTAAATCATTTCCATTCCATTTACTATCAAATTTTTGATTGTAGAAGGTTGTTGCCAATGATGTTGTTAAAAGTGTTTTATCATTGAGGATAATTTTATGATTAATGCCTGTTGCTCCGGGGAACATTTTTAGACTTTGTTCTTCTCGATCTTCTTTGAATTCCCAATCGAGAGAATCATTTAGTGCAGATTTACTGATATTATCGTAACCACCAACACCCCAAACAGAAAATACACCAGCTTTTACAGTTGGAAAGTTCATCTTAAATGATAAATCCTGATATTCGGGTAATTCCTCGTCTGGAAATAAATTAGCCAATAAGGAAAAAGTAGAATAACGGTAATTGAATAGATAACTGGCTCTTTTTCCTTTTACAAACGGTCCCTCAGCGGCGAAATCAAAACCTAATAAACCTGCTTGAAAAGTATATTCACGACGATCCATATTTCCATTTCTTAATTTCATATCAAACACACCCGCTATTGCATTACCATATTCTGCTGGGAAAGCACCAGTATAGAAATCGGAATTAGTGAGCACCTGACTACTAAAAATGGTTGTAAAACCGCCACCTTGTATACTTTGGCCACTAAAATGACTTGGGTTTGGAATTTCAACACCTTCAAGACGCCATAAAACACCCTTAGGAGCATTTCCGCGAATAATTATTGAATTATCACCCATATGTGTGGTAGTTACACCAGCAAATGAAGCAGCTAATCGAGCAGGGTCATCTAGACCACCGGCATACCGTCTGGTTTCCTCAACAGAAAATGAACGTGAACTTATTGAAGCCATTGAATTTGATGGTTTATCCTTATTTAGTTCAGCACTTACAACAACTCCTTCGAAAACATTAATCTGTTCCACTAATTCTACAAGAATGAACTTCTCTTTACCACTATTTATAATTACTTCAGGAATGGTTACTGTTTGATACCCGAGATATCTTATGGTTAGGTTATATCTGCCAATAGGAACGTTATTCAACCTGAAATTGCCATCAACATCGGTGATGGCACCAATTATCGGATCAGATCCCTCGATAAATACTGTTGCACCTGGTAATGTAACTTGTGAGGCTTTATCTATTACTTGACCCTTTATAGTTTGGTCTAGTGTTTGTGCTATACTTGTTGAAGAAAGAAGTAGAAGGCTTAAAAATATATATGAGTTTTTCATCTTAGTTCTATGAGTTAGAATTTTGAACAAAGATGTTGAAGTTCAAGTCGCACATCGCCTATGCCTATGCGATTGGACTAATAGTAAGTACAAACTTATAGGGTTGGACACCTAGAATTGAGTAGATGAAGTAATAAATACAGAAAAAGGGACCATGAATGGAAGATGAGATGAAAGTGCTAAGCTTGGATCTCCTTCATATACTCCGAGGGAGTTTTGCCCGTAGTTTTTTTAAAAACTTGATTAAAAGACGATTTAGAATTAAACCCACAATCAAGAGCAATACCAAGGATACTATAATTTCTACTTTCTGAATTCTTAATTTTCTCTTTAAACTCTTTTACTCTATATCTATTTACGAAATCATAAAAGTTCATGTTCTCGTATTGATTAATTATCTGTGACACGTGATTAACAGATAGGTCCAGAAATTCAGCTAGCTTAGCTAGTGTAAGTTTTGGTTGAAGAAATGGTTTATGCTCCTGCATTATTTTTAAAAGATCCTGATGTGATGACTCAGCAACATCTTCATCTAATCCTGATTTTTTATATTCACCCTGTTTCTTTGGCTCTACAATTTTATCTGATAGATTCTCATTATCTGAAAAAATGCCTACATGTCGAATACCGAAGTATCCCAAAAAGACAATAAATAAAGTTATTTCGGTATAAAAGATAAGATCAAGATTAAAGCTAAGCTCAATAGCTAGTACTTCTCTAATCAAACTGATAATGGTGCCTGTGAGGAAAATAATTCCAATTCCCCAGATAAAATATTTTAACCAATTAAGATCGATGTTTTCATCATAAGAAAAGTTTTCATCTATTAATCGACGGTGCTTATTTAACAACCGATAGGATAAAATGGAATAGGTAATTCCAGATATAATAAATGCGATTAAAGAAATGTACATGAATATGGAGAAATCATCTATTTCTCCATTATTGACCATTACTTTTTCTTCAGTAGTGTAAAAGAAATAAAACCTACACATATATAAAAATGTGAGGAGTGCAGGGACGAGATGTAGGAAATCATTTCTTCGAAAATGCTGATTTGAACGAAGTGAAAAAATAATATATAAGTATAAAAAGGGACCATGTAGGAGGGGAACCCAATGATGGATTCCAACAAGATGTGGGTAGGTGTCCCAATACCCTAAATAGTAAATACAATAGCTAAATAAGTGGAATCCAATTAAGAACATCCAGATAGCCAGTATCTTATCCGACATGGTTTTATTCTTTTTTGTCAGCAATAAAAATTGAAGAAAAAAAGCTAAAAAAACCCCAATAAAAAATAATGTATCCATTACCCTTCATTTATAATACTAGTAAATATCAATTCAGAAAAAGATAGAATAAGTAGACCAATTTTTAAAAGTTAAAATGGCTAATAACTTTTATAAGATTAATCTTTTGTTAGTTCTCTTAATAATCCGCTAAATATGAAGCCATGAAAGGGAAGTACTACGAACCAATATAATCTTCCAGCTAAGCCTAGAGGTCTGAATGTTGCGGTCTGTGTTAGTTTCCCATCTTTTGTACTGAATTCAAGCCAGGCATCACCTGGTAATTTCATTTCTGCAAAAAGTAATAAACGACCTTCTTCTTTATTGGCATAAAGTACTCTCCAGAAATCGAGGGCATCACCTGTTGATATGGTAGTTTTATTTGTTCGTCCTCTTCGTAAACCTACTCCACCAACGAGTTTATCTAAAAATCCCCGAATTTTCCAGAGCCAGTTACCATAATACCATCCATTTTCACCACCGATTCCCCATACTCTTTTGAGAGTTGTATCTTTATTTTCAATTCTTCTTATCCGTGTGTCCTTAAAACAACCATATTCTGGAACCTTAACGAAGTCTGATATATCTATATCAATTCCACTACTGGAATAAGAATCTTTCCAGCTTGAAACAATATCATTATTTTCAATTTTGTCAAATGCTCGTACTAATGCTTCAGTATATGATATTGGGTTAATACCCAAGATCTGTTGTATTTCATCATTTCTACAAACAACTTCAACCTTCATACTGTCTACCAACGACCTCGCTAATGTATAAGATGTAGAGGTCACGAAATAAAGCCAATAAGAAGATAAATTTGGAGTCATAACTGGAACTGTCCAGATTTTTCTTTTTAGGTTTCTTACTTTCGCCAACTCTAACAGCATTTCCTTATAAGTGAAAATGTCATGGCTGCCGATATCAAAATTTCTGTTATAGGTCTCTTTAACAAAAATACATTCTGTCAGAAATCTTAAGACATCTGATATACCTATTGGCTGACATTTTGTAAGAAGCCATTTAGGTGCTATCATAATTGGAAGTTTTTCTATTAGGTCTCTCATTATTTCAAATGAGGCACTTCCTGATCCAACAATGATACCAGCTCTTAGGCAAGTGAAATTATATGTACCCTTTCCCAGTTCATCCTCAACAGTTTTTCTAGACTCTAAATGCTCCGATAAATTCGATTCATTCACGATTCCACTCAGGTAAATGAGTTGAGAAACTTTAGTATTTGAAATTGCTTCACGAAAATTTATCGCTGACTCTTGTTCTAAGCTTTTATAATCTTTAGCTGAAGACATTGAATGGACTAAATAGTAAGCTACATCAACATCAGTAGGGATATTTGTAAGAGAAGCTTTATCTAATAAATCAATTTCAAGAACAGAAATGTTATCAGCTAGTGATGATGGAGGATTAAATCGAGTTTTATCTCTTACACAACATACCACATGGTGTCCCATATTTACAAGAACAGGAAGAATTCGTTTACCAATATAACCTGTAGCACCTGTAAGTAGTATTTTCATATTAATTTTTAAAAGCTTAGCTGAATGTATCCATTTCTTAAGATATAGGTATTCTTATTTACTAGATAATTGTATCTGAAATAACGGTAATTTATTTTTTATACTAAAGAGATTATTCTTTGAATCTATCTATGCATTCATAGAATTAATAATCGATTCAATTTCAGAAATATTTTCTCCAATTCGATTATAAATTGGTAAGACTGTCTTTGTCTGTTTAATCAACTCAAAAAGTAAGTTCGAAAACTCTCTATTTTGCCTCAAACGATCATATGAACGAGAGTTGTCTTCTTGATAGAATGAACTATAGTCGATTGCAATCAATCGATCATAATATGAACTATCTGATATTGAACCATTCGCGTAAATAGATATGATATCTGTGTTCCGATTTAAAAACGGATTAAGTTGATGTTCTACAAAATCGATTTGAATGCCTTCATAAGACTCAAGAAGTTGTAAGTTTGCTTTTAGAGAAGTTATGCTTTTTCGTAAATCATCAGAGGAAAGTAAAGTCAATTGACCAGCGCCAATCATTTCATCATAGATACTAACTGAGTTAGACTTACCCATTAGAAATCGTTTTGTAATAGAATGAAGATCTTCTTCAAATTGCCGGTGATTCCGATTAGTGTTTGGACTGTGTATATCTTGTAATAACTGTTGGGCAGAGTTTATAACTTCATTATATCGGATTATTCCAACATTATATTGAAATTTATTAAACTCAATTTTCTCAGATATAGATAGGATTAATTTACTTTCTTCTTGGTTATCTAGGCGTTGCTGATTCCAATTGTTTATCTGCAAAGCAATTAAAATCCCGATTACTACAAGAAGTATTTCACCAAAAGCATACAGTAAATATTTTGAAAAATTATTTTCAGTGAGTAGTCTTTGCCGAATTTTGCGGAAGAATTTTATCATTAGTTATAAGTGGGTCAAAATGAAGAACTTTTTCATTACTTCATTGATCATGGAATCTATTTCAAAATGCTTGTCAACGTTTATTTCTACAAATTAACAACTGATCTCAGTCCAGTTGATATAAATCTATACTACATAAATCGAATTTCTTTTAAAAGCTCTATATTTGAAGGATGCAATCCAAACTTCTTTTAATAACTCCACCTTTTACTCAGCTTAACACGGCCTATCCAGCAACCTCATATTTAAAGGGGTTTTTAGAAGAAAAAGAGGTTTCTGTTTCACACTGTGATTTAAGTATTGAGTTATTTACCTCCGTGTTCACAAGTGATTTTTTACGCGCTATATATCAAGAAGCTGAAGACTTAGGAAATGAGCATTATCCTACTCTAATAGAAATGAAGGAGTTATATATTTCGAGAGTTGATATTGTTATCGGTTTTCTTCAAAAGCATGATATAGAAACTGCACACATGATCTTAGAAGATGGCTTTCTCCCCTCAGGTCATAGATTAGAACATGTAAATACTGAGATTAAATGGGAAGATGGCGAGATCGGAATCATTGATAAAGCAAAGCACTATTCGACCCTTTTCGTTGAAGAAATTGGAGATTTTATTCAAGCGAATGTAGATGATTTTTTTGCATTCACAAAGTATGCCGAACAAATTGCAACTTCTGCAAGTAGCTTTGATCAACTAGATGAGTTCTTGAGTTATCAACCAACACTCATTGAAGATCAGATGTTGAATATACTGGAAGAAAAAATTCAGCTCCATACACCAAATTTGATTGGTTTTACTATTCCTTTTCCAGGGAATTTATTTGCTGCTTTACGATGTGCTCAATTTATAAAACAGTTTTATCCAGACATAAATGTAGCTTTTGGTGGAGGATATTGTAATACCGAGCTCCGCAGTTTGAAGGATCCTAGAATTTTTGAAGTGGTTGATTTTATTTCTTTAGACGATGGGGAAGGACCATTACTAAAAATGGTTAACTATCTTGAAGGGAAGGTTGATATCAATGAGCTGGAAAGAACCTTTATTTTAGAGGATGATCAAGTGGTTTATAAGAACCATATTCCCAACACTATTTACCATCATCAAAGTTTACCGGCGCCAAATTATATTGGTTTACCTTTTGATAAATACGTGTCTTTTTTGGATGTGGTAAATCCGATGCATCGAATGTGGACGGATAAAAGATGGAATAAACTGACGATCTCACATGGATGTTATTGGAGACAATGTTCATTTTGTGATGTGAGCTTAGATTACATTGGGAACTACCAAAATACCACGGCAGAAAATTTAGTAGACAAAATTGAGAAAATTATTAAGGATACTGGAATTACCGGTTTTCATTTTGTTGATGAAGCTGCTCCACCCAAGATGCTAAAAGCTCTGTCAAAAATACTGATTGAAAGAAAACTTTCTATAACATGGTGGACCAATATTCGATTCGAAAAAACCTTTGATTATGAATTATGTGAATTGATGGCTAAATCTGGCTGTATTGCTGTAACAGGTGGATTGGAAGTAGCCTCAGACCGTTTATTAGCTAAGATGAAAAAGGGGGTAGATATAGCTCAAGTATCTAGAGTTACTCATAATTTTTCTCAACATGGCATCTTAGTTCACGCCTATCTCATGTATGGATTTCCTACCGAAACTCAGCAAGAAACAATTGATTCATTGGAGGTTGTAAGGCAATTATTTAAGAAAAATTGTATTCAATCTGCCTTCTGGCATCAATTTACAACAACAGTTCACAGTCCGATTGGTAAAAACCCGGAAGAATTTGGGATTATTATAACAGGACCTGAATTTCAGGGATTTGCACAGAATGATTTATGGCATGAAGATCCTGAAGGAACCGATCACCCAACATATACTAAAGGCTTAAATAGTGCATTACATTCTTATTTAAATAGAGCTGATCTCAACAAAGAAGTTCATACTTGGTTTGATTTCCCAGTTGTTCCAGCAAGTCACCCAGAAGATTTAATCGAAAGTTTTTTGGCTTAAATCCTCACTTTATACATCAAAATTAGCGTAAAAGACACCTTCTTGATTCATAAATGTGTCCTCTTTTCTATTTAAGTCTAATTTTTCTCCATTAAAATTGGTTGCTGGTAGTCCTAATTCTTGGAAGATGCAGGCTGTTGAAGCAAAGTCCCAAAGACTCCCGCCACCAAGTTCTTTTTTTGGGAATTTGATCATACATGCTGGTCCATTTTCCAATACTCTAATGGCATTCATTACGGAAGCACCGCCCGATATTTCTTTGAATTCTTTCAACCCAAAATCATCCACATAGCTTTGTAGAAGATTTTCCATTTCTTGTAATCGTGGAGTATCCTTCAGCTTCTTATCAGTTACATAGGTTAGATAGTCATTAACATTCTGTATTTCCCAGGGTAACCCATTTTTAAAGACTCCTTTTCCTTTAGTTGCATGATATAAGGTATTTGTGATTGGATCGAATACAACGCCAATGTATGGAGTCCCATCTTTGGTAATTAATGCAATGGATACAGAGAATCCGGGTTTATTATTTATAAAATTCAGTGTTCCATCTATTGGATCAATGCACCAGAAAAAATCTTTTTCGAACCGATTCCCATCATCTTCAGTTTCTTCAGTTAATAGTGCTAGATTGTACTCTTTGCAGGAGGGGAGAAGGTATGATAGAATGACATCTTCACATTCTCGGTCGACAGCAGTTACAACTTGATAGGCATAGTTTGATCCACCTTCTTTTTTGTCTTCAATTTCAATGTCATCATTCATGTACTTTTGAATGACTTCACCAGCAGAACGAGCTGCATTAATGGCAATTTCTGTTAGGTTTAGTAAATCCATTTTATAGACTATTGATCACTTCTGTGGTTATACGTTCACTATAGGTGTTAATCTTCCAATGCCCAGGGCTCCAACCTTTTAAAAAACGATGGAAGTCAGCCCAGGCAACACGATATAGTGATCGCCATTCAATTTCTAGTGCTTCATTTCTTTCTTCGAGTTCACTATGTAAATACTCAAAATAAGTATCCAGGATTAGTGCTTCTAAACGTTCACACTCACTTTCGTTAAGACAAGAACCAATAAAATAGGCTACATCTTTCATTCCACAGCCGCCACCTACATATTGAAAATCTACACCAGCAACTGCTCCATCCTTAGCAAAACAAAAGTTGGCAAGTTTAGCATCACCGTGAACAAAGGTTTTGTAGGTACAAGTATTCAATCTTGAATCAATAAGAGGAGCGGCTTCCTTTAGTTTTTGATCTTTCAAAATAGCTAATTCTTGTGGTCTAGTTTCCAAATGCCAATAGGTTCCCACTTCCCAAAGTCCGACTTGAGTTTTCCCTAAGTAATTAGCGTGAAATTTTGCAAGCCACTCTAAACACTTCACAATTTCTTCCCATCTAATGGACCGCTTCCTTAATGGAAATCCCGCTTCATCCAAATCTTCAAGCACTATCAATACTTCGTCATTATGATGTTCAATGGCGAGACATGCTGGAAGTCGAGCTGTGCTAATTTTGCTGAATGTATTATACCAATTGGTTTCCACCTCGTAGGATTTGATTTTGCGTTGGTGACCGATATCGGTATTCCAACCACGAGGATGATTACTTTGTTTAGGCAATTGTACATGCTTAACTACTACGCTATCTAAAGAAGCATTTTCTAAACCTACACGTGTGATCTTTCCGTACCCACTCCACAATTCCTGAATCATCTCTTTTTCAAATAAGGAAGAAGCTCCTGTTTTTTGCAGGATGATAGATCTAATATGTTCATTCATAAGGCACAAAATATAACAAATTGGTACCTGTATAAATGATCGATAGTTCCATCATTTCTCTAATTCGAGGATTCTTGATTCGAGTTGTTCATTTATACTTTCAAGTGATTTAACTCTAGTTTCAAGCTGATCAACTTTTTTCATCGTTTGTTTAAAATTCTATTCTTTTATAATTCTTCAAGGTTTTTAATGACCACAATGTTTGTATTCCAGCCCATTCCAATTTCATTCCCTCACTAATTCCATACCAAGTATCCCATCTTCCATCGGTTTTTTGACGATTGATTAACTCATCTAAGTCTGAGTTAATCGTTTTTTGAGGAAATATTGGATAAAGCACACTTTCTGGAGATGGTGCATAATTTAAACTATGTGGTTTTCCGTAAAGTCCCCAACCTTCATCCGTTTTATCCTTGCAAAGGATTCCATCTGCTAATATCCAATTTTCTAAATTACTAAGGGCTATATCTGATTTATCTCTAGATTTAGTGTACTCTAAGAATTGTAACTGCCTAGGGACACATAAGTAGCAGAAAACATGCTTTTTCTTGATTCGTTCGATTTCATCCCACACAAATTGTTCAGCATTATTCATCCAAGGAATATCGATGTCATATTTTTCCAAAATAGCTAATAAAGGAGCAGTTGTACTCAAGGCTGCCCATTCTTTAACCGTTTTAAAATGATCACTACATGGGTATTCACTTGTTGGTTTTAACATCCATGGAACACCACCTCGTTCAGTTGTTACACTTTCAAAGTAAGGCATGAAATCATTTAAAATAATTTCCTTAGTTAGATATCCAATTTCATCTAATATTTCCAAGGCCATGATGCTGAATAGTGGCTGACTTTCTGGGGAAGCTGTGTCAGGTTCCATTCCATGACCAAAACCTCCATCTGAATTTCTGTATGCATATACTGCATGAAAAACACCTTCTTGACTTCCATTTCCAAAGTGATAATGGAACAAACGTCGTTCTATCATTCTCGCATTGGTTAGTATAAAATCACGAGCTTTCTCGAAATTATCTTTTGAAAGGTTCACTTTTTGTAAGGTTTAAATTTACTCACAATATTCCATTTAATGATCAAATTGAGGTGTTGAACATCGGTTTAATTAATAGTGATGGTTTTCAGATGTTCTGGTATGATCACATTCGTTTCTGGAGAAAGTTCTTTTACATGATCACGAAAGGGGAAAAGTTTTTGTTCTACTGCTTCTTTTTGGGAAAATCCATAGGGGAGTCGGAAGTTATCCCAATGAGTTGGGATAATAGTTTTAGGGTAATTTGTTACTTCAATAAGTCTTTCGTTGTATTTATATAGACCTAATTGTGATCGATTGACCCCTGCAAGTAGAATATCTGGCTCAATTCCTTGAAGTTCTCTTTCAATGAAATTCATAGACCCCATAGTTAAGACATCATGATTAGTAAAGCGAGCAAGAAACATTAAAGAACCACCTTCAATAAACTCGGATACTCTAAGTGGAGCATCAGGTACTTCAGTATACCTTCTAGAATCGTAGTAGAGTTTATTATTTAGAATAGAATGAAGAGTAGGAAGAACTCTGACTGAAAAATTTTCAAACTGATAATCTTCACCACCTTTTACCGTATATAACTGATCATCTGGTACACCATAAGCTCGTAGTATATTGCAAGTAGTTTCGGTACCAATTACTTTAGCGCCTGTTTTTTTAGCAAGGTATGGAACATCTGCTAGGTGATCGAAATGAGAATGATGAACGAGTATAAAATCTACATCAGAAATCAACTGATTAATCAAAACAGTGTCTGACTCAAAATAATCATCACGCTCTACGGTTGCTCTATCGTCCTCAGCACTAACACCAGGTCCTGAACCAAGCTTAACTCTGCTTATATATGGATCTACTAATATCTTGACTGTTCCATCTGTTATTTCCCAACCAGCTGTTCCTAAATACTTCAATTTAACTGAATCAGATTGAGCCACTGTTTTGACAGGTGTTAATACAGTAAATAGACCTACTAAGCTAATAAATAGATAGTTTTTTATAGTGGTTGTATCGCTTTTTTCCATTGTAAAGAGGTGTGATGAGTAATATCGAAAACTTATGAAACTAAACTAGTAAAGCTGTGCCAATCGCACAACTGATTCTAACAAATAGCTGTAATCCGAAGGTAAAGGTAGATGAAAGGTAATTACGTATTCACACTCTCTTTACCCTAATTTCTCATCATATATTCATTTTTGATGAATATTGTCTCTTATAAATCCACGTTTCTTTCTACATATTTGATGATTTCTCTCGCAATATCTTTTTGAGTTGCGTTTTCAATACCCTCAAGACCTGGTGATGAATTTACTTCTAGCACTAAAGGACCATTTGATGATTGTAACATATCAACTCCAGCTACGCCCAAACCCATGGCCTTGGTAGCTTTAATTGCAGTTAATTCTTCCTGATCGGATAATTCAATGATCGATGAACTTCCACCTCTGTGCAAATTCGATCTGAATTCACCTTCTTTACCTTGTCTTTTCATGGCTCCAACAACTACTCCATCAACCACAAATGCTCTAATATCAGCACCACCAGCTTCCTTAATAAATTGTTGAGCAATAACTCTTGCATTCAAGCCTCCAAATGCTTCCATTACTGAATTAGCAGCATTATTTGATTCTGCCATTACAACACCTAGACCTTGAGTCCCTTCCAATAATTTGATAATTAGAGGTGCGCCTCCAACACTTTTTACAACGTGATCGGCATATTTTGCACTGTCTGCAAAAGTAGTTTTTGGTAATCCCACACCAGCTCGTGATAGTATTTGCAAACTTCTAAGTTTATCCCTTGATCGTACCAAAGCTTGTGATTCAACGGCAGAAAATATTTTCATCATTTCAAATTGGCGAACAACAGCGGTTCCATAATAAGTGACTGATGCTCCGATTCTCGGTATTATTGCATCAATATTCTCTAAATAGGTACCATTGTAGTAGATTTTTGGTGCTTTTTTTTCTAATTCGATTATACACTTCAGATGATCAATAATAATCGATTCATGACCTCTTGCTTCGATGGCCTCTATTAAACGTTTAGTAGAATACAGTTTAGGGTTTCTTGATAAGACAGCTATTCTCATGTTTAATATTTTAAATATAGATTTTTAAAAAATTGGTGGGACTCGAATCTTTAATTAAGCACCAAATAATCGACAATTTCTAGTAATTCAAATAAGCACTTAATTATACAATGTAATGAATATAAATGAGTAAACTCAGTAGTAGGAGAGAATAATGTATAAACTACAGGTAGCTTATCTGTATTAAATTCAGACCAATTTTAAAAGACTAAAAATCTAAAATTTATCTTATTCAAATTCACACTAACAAATGCATAACCACTTTTAAATAAAATTTTATTAGAGATCTAGATTAAATGATCTCAATGGATTCTATAAATATTTCGAAGCTTTGTTCTTTTTTGTTACCTATCAACAATTGCATTTCAACAACATCTTCTCCTACATAATTAGGAAGGTTTACTGAGTTACCGTGGTAAATAGCTTCCATCTCATTAAAAGGAATTGAGATAGTTTCCCAATTACCATCACCATTTGTAGAAAAAGTATAACCATAAAAATGACGTCCATTTGGTGTTCTAACTCGGAAATTGTACTCATTCCCATCACCTTTCAAGCGTAACTCAAAGGCCTCCGAATTTTCGACCATTATGTAAGGGTTATCTTCTACAGTCTGATGGATCGAACAGAAACCACCATTATTTTCTAAAGAAACACGACCCGAGAAATGTGCATGATTATCTGAAGTAATCTTAAGTTGACTGTTGGAGCGGCCACCCATAACTACATCATTTTCAATGCGCCATTTTCCTTTACCTTGTTCGGGAAAACTGTAAAGAATCACACTGGTCGAATCAGATTTCATAGATTTGTGATTACTACTATAAGTATCATTTGTCTTATTTGGATTAATCATACCAAATATAAATAGGAGCGAGAAAAAAAGAATCAGTCGCATGGAATTAAAACTTCTAGTAATAATTAATTGTTCATTTACACTGACAATTTTAACTAACATAGGATTCCATTTAAACTAGTTCTAAGTCACTTTTCATTTAATTATCATTGATAATCAATCAGATAGTTTAAACGAGCTTTCGAAAATATTTTATGACTGGGGGAGAAGAAACTCTTTACTCAGAGCAGCCCTAATTTAATTTTACCGATTCTTCAATTTGCTCTCCATTTTCGTAGACCACAAATTTATTAATCTTTGTACCAGTCCTGATAAACTCAACTTGAATGTTCAGGAAGTTTAAGTAAAATAGGTTCTCAGATTCAGGAAGTAATTCAGCACTCCAGACTTCTTCATTATCAACTAGATCGGCCATTCGAAGGAATGTTCCTTCACTCTTTATATTCACTATTCTATCAGAAGCTTGATAATTCCCCTCAAATATGCTTAGTGATTCAGCATCTAATTGGTACTCAGGTTCAGGTTGATGATCGTAGCTAAAGGTTCGTGTCATATTCCATTCATTATTCTCAAACTTCCATAGTGTTGAAAATTTAGCTTTATTTACCGACTTACTCGTTTGTTCATCAATAACCAAATAGAAGATATGTTCTCCAGTGGCAAGGGCGCCGTACTCGTTCATTGGAAATACCTGGAGACTCTCTTGAACTAATTCTCTTCTAAGATGTTGCCGTTCTCTTTGCTCTCCACAAAAAATGGTCATGGATTCAAGTTCTGATTTTCGAGATTTAGTTAATCCTTGTTTATCATGATAGAATTCAAAATTTTCTGACAGGAAGGTTCCGTAAGTTTCTACATCACAGTTGTTATATGCCTCAAAAAGTGAGCTATCAAGTTGAGAAATGGTATCAAAAAGTTTCTCTGTCGTCTGTCCTCTAAGTGGAATAACAGATAGCATAAGTATGGTAAAAATGAGTACTGATCTTTTCATGTTGGTAGAATTATAAATCATCTTTCCCAGTTTTTTCAGAAGTTCCTTCATCATAGTTACTTGCAGAATATTTATACATGTTAACCGATTGTTGTGTGGCGTATTCTGATTTACAATTCTTGTGATACTAAATATGTAGTATAGATTATATAAAAACTTAATAAAAGTAAGGCTTCCCATCGATCAAGTTTTTTCTTTTTCCCGGTAAACATTGCGATTATTAGAAATGCTGTACCCCCAATTAAAATCAATAAATCTTGGTTAAAATTTGGATTAAATTCTACAGGACTTATAAGTGAACTAATTGAAAGGATTAGTAGGATATTAAAAATATTTGAACCGACTACATTACCAATTGCAATGTCACTATTCTTTTTTAATGCAGCTACAATTGAAGTCACTAACTCAGGTAATGAAGTGCCAGCTGCTATAATGGTCAATCCTATTATTTTTTGACTAACTCCTAATTCAGAGGCAATATCAATACTGTTTTCTACAACCAATTTCCCCCCAATTATTAGCCCAACAAAACCAAATATTATAAATCCCCAAATTTTATAATTTGATTCATTCTCAAAAGCAATCTCTTCAGGTTTTTCTTGTTTCAGTTGATTAAACACGTAGAATAAGAAGCAAATAAAAGTAATGAGTAATATAATTCCGTCAAGCCTCGAAATTTCAGGATTCTGATATATAAAAAAATTATTGGCAAGGCCGAATAACAATAATGTTATGATAAGTGATATAGGAATTTCCCGCCAAGCAGTTGAAGATTGAACAGTTATTGGGTAGACTAAACCTGCTATTCCAAGAATAATGAACAAGTTAAAATTATTACTACCAATAATATTTCCTAAAACTATATCGGATAGTCCATCAAATGAAGCTACAGCATTAACTATTAATTCAGGTGCGGAAGTACCAAATGCAACGATAGTCAAACCAATTACTAAATCAGAAATATTGTTCTTTTTCGCTAATGATGAAGCTCCGTCAACAAGCCAATTTGCTCCAAAAATTAAAGCTGTGAATCCTACAATTATTAAGAGATATGAAAGAATCATTTTAGATTGAATTTATTTTCAAATGTTCGACTAATCAAAAATATCAGTTACTGTAAATACATGATCTTAGTTTTGTCTTAATAGTTTATTCACTTTATCCGATTAAAGGGTAGATATATATCTAAGAAAACAGATTTTAAGCAATAAAGAAGTAGATTGAACTAGAAATGATCGAAGATAGAGCTTCTGTGCTTCATTACGAAGGTGGATCTTAGAAACGAGGTAAAGCAATTATACATATCCTATGGTATGCTGATACAATTTATTATTTAATTCAGCTTTTAAGGATGTTATTAGAATTGTAGCCAACTGAGTATTTTGTTTCTGTTCAATCACACATAAGTTGAAGCTAATACAAGTTTTTAATAATGTACTGTTTGGATTATTACTTTGAGCTATCCACTGGTGTTTGACTTATTGCAAAGAGCAGTATTTGGTGTTCTTTTCCTTTTAGTTCAATATTTCCAAGTTTACTAAAACTAAAACCTGTACTAACTAATTGATTTTTTAAACTCTCAGAAATTAAAAAGTTTTGCTCAAATTCGTTGCACTTACCTTGAATTCTAGCAGCAGTATTAATCGTATCTCCATGGTAAGCTATTTCCTTTTTGTACTTTCCTACTTCTGTTACTGTTACTAAACCACCGTGCATACCTGCTTTAAACTGGGGCACAAAATTATAATTTCGTATATAGTATTCTTGCCGTTTAGTAATTTGTTGTTTAAAACTATAATATGCGTTTATGCAATTTTGATTTCTTATCCCATCTTGAAGTTTCCATGTCAATATTACCTCGTCTCCAACATATTGGTAAATCTCTGATTCATTCTCTATTACTACCCCTAAGTCATTGAAGCAGTCCTGAATCATTTTACTATATGCGATGTGTCCTAAGTTTTCAGCATGTTTCGTTGAAGACTTAAGATCGAGAAACATGAAAATCCGTTCTTCTACTCGAGGAGTGTAGAATTTACCTCGTAAAAGTCGCCCTAGGTTGTTACTTCCAAGAAATAAGTTTACTTGTCGAAGTATAAACATAAAAATATCGACAGTAATTATATATAAGTAGATGGCAAAACTACCTGGTTCAAAAGCGAACTCAATCAATCCTATTTCTAAATCCACTCCATAAACTGCATAACCCAATAGAATCATGGTTATTAGAAAAAGAATGGCATATAAGAATCTCAGTAATAGTAACTTTTGAAAAGAAATCCTTTTATATCCGTTTTCTTCTGTAAGAATCTGAGCATATCCTGAGATAATCCCTAAAAAAGGTCCTGTAAACAGAGCGGTCATTATTGATTCCCAAACTTCCCACTGAACCGATCCTAACTCTTCAGTACCTTCACCTCTAACGATTATTAAAAAAATAAATGCAAAGGTCCAGCCAAAACAATATTGCTTTATGATTTGCCATCTTCGCTTATTTCTATAGTTCATCGAATCGTTTTACACTTGTAGCTTTCAGGTTATGGAGATTCTATGCAAATAATAATGTCATAAGTTGTTTCACTAATACTCTATACATTATTGTGCTCTCGTTATTTAATCTTGAACATTTAGTTCATTTTCTATTAACGACTTTACTTTTAGTATATCTGTCTTTGTGCGTTTATATATACTATTACCAAATCTTCTTGCCATTGCAGCAGATTTAAGAGTCTCTTGAAATTGGATGTCATTTTGTAAGGCTTTAAGGTCTACAGGTTCTGCGGATACATAATGCTTTTCTGTTATTAAATGATCATTAATTTCATTTGAATGTCTTTCTTGAATATAAACGATGGTTTCTAAAAGTTGAGATGTAGCCTCACGATATGTATAATCGTATAGCATTGATATTTCTTTTCTTAAGTCTTCGTTTTTAATAATATTAATACCTTCAGATTTTAAATTCTCATAGGCTACTGTTATAGGTAAGAAATCCCCATATCCAAATAAGTAAGAATAAGAATATTTCAATGTATCAGTTAGCGGTGTTTTGTTTTTAAGATGTTCATAAATGATTTGGTTATGACTTCCATAAACATCATTCCACCATATTTGTTTTTCGATATTTTCTAAATCGGAATCTAAATTAGAAGTTATTTCTTTCAATATAGAAGATTCAAATTTTCGTTCAATCCGCTGATCATTCCAATTATTAATTTGAAGAGCAATTAGAATACCAATAACTACAAGAACAATTTCACCAACAGCATATAGTAGGTATTTACTGAATTTATTTTCAGTCAGCATCTTTTGGCGGATTTTTCTAAAGAATTTTATCATTGGTTATTTTGGTTTTTCTAATGAATCACAACGATTAATTTAAATGTGTTTTAATGCATTTTAATTAGTGTTAGAGATTGTAGGCTTCCTTTCTGAAGTTACACTAAACAGTTCTTCTTTCTTACTTCTTCCTTTCAGTTCTATCTCACCTTTAGAGATATATTGATAGTTAGAATCGGGTAACAATTCTTTTAGTGCACTTGAGATTAGTAAGTCAGAATTTAATTCCATACAAAGACTTTGGATTCTAGCGGTCGTATTTAAGACATCCCCCGTAAATACGATTTCCTTTTTTAAGGCTCCAATTTCTCCAATAGTGGCTTCACCGAAATGAATCCCAGCTTTGAAACCAATTTCAAAGCCAAATTCACTAAATAAAACTTCTTTTTGTTTATTGAGATGATCGAGTATGTCAAAGTAGCATTTGATGCAGTTTGTCTGGTCAATCCCTTTGTCAGGCTCCCATGAAATCACGATTTCATCTCCTATATACTGGTAGACTTCACCAAATGAATTAATGATGGGGTCTGACATAATATTGTAATAGGTGTCCAGCAATTTGAAGTATTTTACATGTCCAAGACTTTCGGCTATTGTAGTCGAGGATTTCATATCCAGGAACATAAAAATTCGCTTTTCAATTTTGGGTTGATGGTATTTCCCAGAGAAAAAATTTAAAAGCAAATGATGTCCTAAGTTTTCACTTATAGCAGAATAGATCAAACTAACTATAAGCTTTACAGATAAATGAAATAAGGTGGTAAGGAAAGAAAAACTTATTAGGAATCTACCCAATTGTTTCCAAGTATCAACTTTTAGCAAACCTATACCGGTATCGAGCGTAAATGCGACAGGATATAAGATGACTATAATGGTAATAAATAAACTTAGGTAGATTAAGAATTTGTATAAAAACTTGGCACTCAGTGTTCGGTTTGAGAATTTCTTTTCTAAATATACCACTTCTAAACCCCCTACAATTAGTCCAACCACGATATTCGCCAGGCTAGCAAAAATCAGCACTGGAATGGTGGAGGTAATATCAGTATCTGGATTGAGGTTTTGGTTACGTGTTACATCAAACACAGTTATATCAATTATCCATCCAATCACTAACCAGATAATCGCGAAGGGAATAATCCTTGAAATGTTTCTTTTCGCTTTTGGTGTTAATTTCACGTTAATTTGACAATAAATTGTTTATATCTTCAATGCTGCAGTCAACCACCGTTGAGCCCTGAAACCAAATTTTATTTCGCGTTTTTTCCATAATCATGACAGTAAGAATCATAAGAATCGCAATTCCGAGTATGAAATGTTTCTTGTTCTCGGTTCTGCTTTTTCGAATGCATTAAATTATATAACTCAAATTTTATTCATTGGTCGTTTAATGTTAGTATTTGACTTTCAATTTGGTCTAAAAGTGAATTGACATCCTTTTGGGTCGTTGTATATTGATCTAGCATATAGTTGCGGATAAAGAGATTCATCTTAATGGTTTCCTGGAATTTCCGATTGTTCATTAATGCCTTGTGACTTACTGGTTCTGCAGAAACCCAAAACTGGTCTACATTGATCAAGTTAAGGTATTGTGGATAAAAGGTGTCCCATTGAAAGTCATCATCTACTCCTTTTGTAACATTTTCGAGGTAGGTATACTTGGTGGTATATAGGTTGGAGATTGCATTTCTGAGTGAATCGTCAGAAACAAGATCTATTCCTACAGATTTGAGATTTTCCCAAGCCGCTGTGTTGTTAGAAAATTGAAAATTACCATGAATGTTGCCGTAATATGGTTTCAGGGAATCGTTCATAGGCACCCGCTCTTGTAATGCTTTTAAGATAATCTCGTTGGCTTTTATCCGCTCAGCACTTCCTTTGATGTTGTACTCTAAATCTTTAAGGTCAATTTGAAGATTTTGATTCATTTCAGTGAGTAGAGTGAGCTCTTTCTGACGTTGATTTTTAAAGTCGTTGACGTTATTAATTGAAAGCGCAATCAAAATTCCGATAACCACAAGAACAATTTCACCAATAGCATATAGTATGTATTTACTGAATTTATTTTCAGTCAGCATCTTTTGGCGGATTTTTCTAAAGAATTTTATCATTTATAGTTTACTTATTGAAGCTATTTTAAACGTCAATAAAAGACTAAATCCATTATGAGACAAACAGATTCTAAGCAATAAATAAGTAGGTGGAACTAAGAATAATTTAAGCTTGAGCTTCTAGACTACATTCCGAAAGTTGACCTTCGGAATGAGGTGAATTTCATATCATTTTACCCAAAATTTCTTTCATTATTTTAGCAGCTAAAAAAGCTGTCATATTTTGAAAATCTCTATTTGGATTATATTCGACAATATCAGCTCCAATGATTTCAGAGTCTATGCTTTGAATTAAGTTTATAACCTGTCTAGAAGTCAATCCTCCAGGTTCGTGATGTGAAACTCCAGGAGCATATGCTGGGTCGAAGCCATCCATATCTAAAGAAATATATAAAGGGTTATCGAACTTTGGAATTCTGTTTAAGTCTAAATCCTTCATTTGATGTATTTGAACATTAAATTTATCTGCTTGTTCGACTTGATGCATATTTAATGTTCTTATTCCAACTTGAACTAACTGTACAGCAAAGCCATTTTCCATTATTCTTGCGAAAGGACAAGCATGAGAATATTTGTCTCCTTCATAATTATCATATAAATCACAATGCGCATCAATGTGAAGAATGTCTAATTTGGGGTATTTTTCACTATGAGCTTTAATTATTGGGAATGTTATAGAATGGTCTCCTCCTAAAGTGAAAATTTTGGCACCTGTATTAAGGTGGTTTTTAGTTATTCCTTCAATATCAAAGTATTCAGATATTTCAAAATCACCTTTATCATCAATTATTGAATTTTCGATAGTCGTTAAGTTCTCAGAATACATATTTGAAGAACCACAATTTAAAGCTTCTCTTATTAATGGAGGAGCTAGTTTGGGTCCTTTTTGAAATGAAGATTTTTCGTCAAATTTTATTCCTTGTATAATTATATTTTTTTTCACTCTGTATTAATTATAGTCCACGTTCTGGCTAAACTGCATTTTAATACAGTTTAGGTTTAGTTATAGCAAGCAATTCTAATATAATTCTATTTAAATCAATCATCTTTTGTTGTTAGTCTTGATTTATTTTTTGATCGAAACGCAATAGCTATGAAAGACAGTAAAAATCCAATACATAGATAAACAAAGCTATCTTGAATAATGGAATATAAAGTCGTCACACGCTTAGTAGATAATTGCGCGTACATGATTTTGTCATTTTTATCAAAACTGCTCATTTGAGATACCATTTCACCATATGGTGTGATTGCTGCGGAAAGCCCAAATCGAGTTGAACGCAGTACCGAGTGACCTTGCTCAACTGCTCTAAATGCTGCCATTTCCGAATGCAGAGGGTCAATACCTCTCCAATCGCTTGACGGAACAATAACCATACCTGCTCCTAATTCACCATAACTTTTTGCCAGATACGGAAAATCATAATCATAGCAAATTGCAGCCCCTATTTTTGTTCCTGCTATATCAACCACTTTTAAAGGTAATTTTCCTTGTACTGCCGGTTCTCCTGGTACAGGTTGATGCTTGAGGTAGGTATGCGTAATGTTTCCTGAAGGATCGATAAATTTATACTTGTTCTCGTACTTAAGAGGTGTTGTGGAAATAGGCATCACATAAGAAGCGACCAAAGCGATATTGAGTTCAGCGGCTAGTTCCCTGATGGAGTTTATCCATTCCTTCTCATCTTCAGGCATTATAAATATAGCAGCTTCGTTCCACGATATTATTTTAGCACCACCTTCCGCTGCAGTTCTTGTTCGATTAAATAATGCAGTTCTAGTAAGTTCTGTTCTTTCTTTATTTGGCAATGGTAATCCACTTACTTCCGAATCTGTTCCAACTGCAGCAACAGCTACTGTTTCTATTCCATTGGCTTTACTCATGTCGTATCGGATGGAGCCAAAAACGATTAGAAGGAACAGCATAATTAATGGGAGCTGAAATGTTGAAATAGAGGTTTTTCTATTGATGATGATATTAGCAATAGAGGCATTAATCCAATAAATCAAAAAGCTTAGACCAGCCATTCCAAACAAGGATACTGTTTGAATAAGAGATACATTATCGTGCATGGTATACGCTGCTACTCCCCAACTAGCAAGAGGTGTAAAGGTGTATTGAATCCATTCCATAATGATCATAATTATAGGAAATAGAAACAGCGCGTATTTTTGATTTTCAAACTTACTCCAGATCAGGTATCCCGGTAGGTGAAATAAACTTATTGGAATCGAGTAGAGGAAGACCAACATAAATGGAATTGGATCGCTAATAATCTTCATTACAACCAATGACCAAGCCAAAACCAAAGCGAGAGAAAAGACTAATCTTGACTTCCATCCTTGTGTGAGACTTAAATAAATTAAAAATGGAACACTTGAAACCCAAGTCATGACTTCAATACTAAAAGTCATGTGAGTAAGAGCCATCGTACAAACTCCAATTGCGAGAAACCAAAGCGGATTAATCTTATTTACATTAAATCCTTGTGTGAGGGTACTTGTTATATTTTTCATCTTTCTTTGTTTTTAAGTTCTCTACAAAGATTGATGATATTAATTTCGTATCCATTAACATTTGTTAAAGGATGACCTTTTACTCCATGAGTTCTTTTCGGAGTCTGCTTAGGGAAATATTTGTAATTCCAAGATAGGAGGCAATGTCAACATGAGAGATTTGATTTTCCAGAGAGTGATATTTTTCTCTAAAAAGAATGAGCCTCTCTTTAGCATTCAGCGAAGCGAGGCCAATTTCTTTTTCAACTTTCGCAAGGAGTTCATTTTGTAAAACCATATTTCCAAACTCGCGTATGTCCATGTGATTTATCATCAGCTGCTCAAACTTGTCAGCGTTTAAACTTGCTACGGTTATGTTTGTAAGCGCTTGAAAGTTGAGGTGTGATATTTGATTAGCTGTTCTCGTTTTATTAGGAGAGAGTACACTGCCTTCAAGAAAATAGGATATTGTTACTTCCTCACCTTCCGGGCTTAACAAAAAGCTCCGACAAACACCTTCGTAAACAAAGTATTCCTTGTTATTTTTTTTCCCTCTATCAATAAATAGTTCTCCTTTTTCATAATCTTCAATTACGATCAGGTCAATGACTAGATCTAATGACCCCTCCGATACAGAAGACACTTTGTTGACTAATGGTCTTGTTAGTTCTTTAATCTGTTCGAAATTCATGATTATCTTTTATTTGCTACAACGTGCCAGGTTAAGTTCAGTTGGTTTTACCCATTGAATTTAGTGAGGGTTGGGATGAGTTGCTTTGCAACTTTTGAACCTAGCCCGGCACGTAGGAGAAGAAGAGCGTAGCGAATTCTTCTCCAAATTTTACTCGACTAAAATAAAAATACTTTCCGTCTGAGCGTACTATTCCATCTCCTGATACTCCTTTGAATTTCCAAGTCCATTTTTATTCTTCAAAATAATCGAATAAGGTAGGTTGAGTTGCTACGTTACTGTGTTGCTTGGTACAGGACCTGAAAATTACGATGATCACTATAAAAAGCCATTTAGAGTATTGGGTTAGAGTATTTAAGTAGTTAATATCGTTTTATTTAGTGTATGTTTAGTGTTTAATCTTTATAATTTGTTTTCTGTATTTTGCTTATAGGATTTACCGGTGTTGAACAACCGTTGCTGAAAATGTGGTGGAGCCATCGATTAGGTCTAATCCATTGTTAGAAACGTCTATTTGCAAGTCTTGCATGCCACCATTTCTGTGCCCATCAATAAGGAATGTATTTTCACCTACAGGAATAAGCGCAACCTTTGTTACATGACTTGTTTTGACAGCCTCATCCATAAACATTCCTTGTATTTTATTTTCTGCGTTTATACTTAGTACCATTCCAATATCAATGGTTTCGAAATGAAATCGTAGATGCACATTTTTAACTTCCTCTCCCTCAATTTTGTAAATGTTATATGCTTTAAATTTACCGGCATGTTTGACGAAATTGGCCCACATTCCCTTTAATTGATCTTGCCCTTGCTGGGTGCCAAGGAATCCTTTCATTTGTTCGTTACCGTATGCTGAAAGTCCTTCAAACTGTTGAGTACTCCAGGCTTTGGCAAAAAATAGAGCCGTTTTGCTGGTTTCACTATTATCATTTGCATCTTTAGAGAATGCATAGGTAAAAACAGACCAAGGTGTGTTGCCGGTTGTTTCTAAGAAGTAGCTATCATTTTCATTTTTTATAACCACAGTGTGATCTTTATCCAGTTGATAAGCAATTTTGCTGAAACTGCTATTGGTTATTTTAGTTGGGATAGGGGTAAGTTTAATGGGTTTACCCAATAGTAGCTTGACAATTTTATCTGTTATTTCCCCATCAACAAATGAAATGGCACCCTGAAATTCATCAGTTACCGGGTTAATAGAAGTGGCATTAGATAGTATAATCACCTTTATGTTTTGCTCTGGTAATGAGCCCATCATAGAAGCATATCCAGGAAGTAGGCCACTATTGTAAATCCATTTTTCTCCTTCTTTCTGATCAACGACCCAACCTAAACCAGAAGCCATTTTATTAACGCCCATGTCTTGAGAGCGGGTGTATAACTGACTTACGGAAGCTGACTCCAATAGAATTCCCTTTTCAAGTGCCTGCATGAATTTATACAAATCAGCAGCAGTTGAATTCACATCAGCGGCACCCATTAGCCATGAAGGGTGATAGGGAGTTGAAAACTTCTCGAAGGAATCCATACCTAATCCAAAGTAGGGGTGAGCCATTTCGCTGACATTTGCAATAGTAGCGGAAGCTGTATTTTTCATTCCTGCAGGTTGGAAGACCGCCTCCTGCATAAAGCTTGCATAAGATTTCCCGCTCACTTTTTCAATAATATTGGCAAGTAGTAAGTAGTTGAAGTTATTGTATTCATAAGCTGTACCTGGCTCGAAATTCAACTTGGCGTCTTTGAATTTAGCAAATAACTCACCAATACTGATCTCGTTGATTTCTGGCATGAGACCGTTACCCTGATCATCCACTCTTCCAATATTGGCTTGAATACCAGAGCTATTATTTAAGAGGTGCTGAATCGTAATTTGGTTTGCATACTCAGGAATAAAATTTGGAAAGTATGTGGAAATTGGAGTTTCTAATGTCATTTCCCCATTTTCCATAAGCTTCATTATACCTACAGCTGTTAATGATTTTGTAAGCGAGGCGATATTAAACACAGATGCATTGTTGTTCTTTTTTTGACCTTCCAAATCAGCATAGCCAAAACTCTTTTCATAAATTATTTTGTTGTCCTCAGCAATCAAGACATTGCCAACAAACCGGTTGTAATGGGTGTAGCTTTCAAACAATTGATCAATTTTTGTTTCCAATTCCTTTTGGCTGTTAGATTGTACTAAGGAACTGTATCTAAGGCCTAAAATGAGTGTGATAATGATTAATTTTTTCATGATTTGTAGCTTATAATATGCTTGAAAATTTGTGCTATTTGTGACAGATATGGAATAACATTAAAGCAGGTAAATGACTCATCATAATGAATGTGACAGATGCTTTATATGAAGTTATAGGTGTTGTTTATTATGTGAAAAAAGCAAATATCACAGCGATGGTCAGTTTTGTCACTAAAAAAGGATCATTTGTCCCATCGGTATTTAAACATCCATTTAATTCCCTTACTTTGAGAAGTGAAATCGATACGCATGAATAAGAAATTAGAGACGATCATTCATATTTTAATATGGGGATTAGGGTACTTCATACTCTTTCAGGAAACCTCAACAATAGGGGATTTCAGGAAAGACACTGGGCCATATTGGGCTCCATTATTTTTTGGTATGTTGATGAGTCAACTACTCTTCTATGTTACTGCCTTTTATTTTGTCCCGAAATTTTTACGCTTAAAAAAAACAAAGACATTAATCCTATTAATAGCTATTACATTAATTGCTATTGCCTTGTTTGAGAGTTTTGTTGACTATAACTACCTAGTCAACTTCTTCTCCTCAGAGAATGAGAGTTTTCTGGTCTATTTCTACTACAATTTATTTGTTGGGTTCATAGTTCTACTTGTCGCCTTATCCTACGCTCTGCTAAAGTATTGGATAAGAAATGAAAAATTGAAAAGGGTGTTGCTTGAGGAGAAATTATCCACAGAAATGGCTTTTTTGAAGTCTAAAATAAACCCTCATTTCTTGTTTAATGTATTAAATAGTTTTTACGCCAAATCTCTAAAGCATGATGTTCCAGAGTTAGCAGATGGAATCGCCAAGTTGGCTGAGTTGATGCGGTATATGGTTTACGAAACAAATGAGGATAAGGTCATACTAAAAAAAGAAATTCATCACCTTAGAAACTTCATTCAAGTGTACCAACTACGCCTAGCGGAAGAGGATGATGTTTATATCAATTTTGACATTAAAGGAGATTTAAATTCAGTCAGGGTAAGTCCTATGTTGCTGATACCTTTTGTGGAAAATGCGATAAAGCATGGGGTAATTCCTAATGAAAAATCAACGATAGAAATATCATTGGAAATAAAACAAGACTGGATGAATTTTGAAGTTATGAATTCAATTCATAAAGCAGCAAACAACATTCCAGATAATTCGTCAGGGTTTGGGCTTGATAATTTAAGAAAGCGACTAGCTGTTCTTTATCCTGAGGCACATACATTAGAAACGAGAGAAGAAAAGGGTTATTTTATTTCTTCGTTAGGTTTAAAAATTGATTAAGCATCATGATAAACTATGTAATTATTGATGACGAGCCGGCCGCTATTGAAGTGCTAAAAATTCATTTGAACAAGATTCCATCAATGACATTGAAAGCCTCTTTTCGCGACCCAATGGAAGCACTGGAGTATCTCCAGCAAAATACTGTTGATCTTATTTTTCTGGATATAAACATGCCTAAGTTATCGGGTTTGAGTTTCCCCAAGTTATTGAAAGACCCTCCCTTGATTATTTTCACAACAGCCTATTCGGAACACGCACTGGAAAGCTATGTGCTAAAGGCAGTAGACTATCTTTTGAAGCCGATCGAATTTGATCGATTACTCCAGGCTGTAATGAAAGTGAAGGAAGTATTGTATCAAAGCAATTCTATTCAATCAGTCAATCTTGATTTAAATGCTAGTTTAGCTGATCAGACTATATTTATCAAAAGCGGATCAGAATTTCATCAATTGGCTATTCAAAACATTAAATACATTGAAAGTGATGGTAATTATGTGACTTTCTATACGAACAATAAACCAATACTGGCTCGCAACAAATTATCTGTAGTATTGAGTCAACTTCCATCTTATCAATTTGTAAGAATACATCGCTCATATGCTGTAGCACTTAAACATATTGCAACGGTTAAAAACCACTGTGTGGTCATTGGTAAACAAGAGGTTCCAATAAGTAGTACCTATAGAGAAGTTTTTTTAAAACTGATAAATAGTAAAAGTGGAGATAAGAATAATTAATCGAACGACCTTTGATTAGGCACAAAACCGCAATTATTTTTATAATTGTTGTAGCCTGTTTTTTATTTTTTCAGCTCGTTAAATACTATTTCATTGTTAAATTCAACTTTTGAAATATGTCTAACGCTATTATTCCAGTCGAGTGGTGTCCAATATTTAGGATATTTCACAACAATTGGATTTCCGATTAATTTTTCTTTCAGATTGTTTAATTCTAGTCCATTTTCCAATCCTCTATTAATGTAAAATCTACGTTCAGTATTTTCCATTACGAAAATAACGTCATTTCCTTTATTGCTATAAATCTCCGTTAAAATTCCGCTTTCCGAAATAGTTCTTTCTTCAGATACGATTGGGACAGGTCTAAAAATTAGGACAGCAATTATTAAAATAATTAAGCTGAAATTAATTAAAATAATCTTAGCAATTCTCTTCATAATCGTGATTTTTAATTGGCTACAACGTTGAGTATAAGGGGGCGTTTTAATGCCCCTTATATAGTGTTGAGCATAGTTTTCAATTAGTAGAAAGTTCCTTTTTCTCTACTTTCAATATATGTGGAATTATTTCATCAATGAAAAAGTCGTGTTCATCAAAGTCTCCAAAAATATTAGTATATGCCACAATTACCGTCTTACTCTCTGGATGATAAGCCAACATGGAATTAATTCCACCTAAGCCATCGCCAAGAGATGTATACAGAATACCATACGGTTTATTTCGAACGGTTACAATTCCTTGTCCTTTTGCATTTATCTCTTCTTTATCAATGTTTTCTCCTATTGAATATAACCAGTCCAAGCTTTTATTAGATAAGAAGTTTTCCTTGTAAAGTGCCCGACCGACTATGGCCAAATCTTTAGCTGTACTTACCATTCCTGCTGAAGCGTCAATTCGTTCTACTGCGGATGTGGTATTTAATAGTTTAAAAGAATCCATTTGAATCTCGCTAAAAGAAGTATGAATCGAAATAAAGTCATCCAGAATTTTTGAACGCTTTACATAACCCTGAACCGTGATGCTCTTTTCAATATTTTCTTTGTTAGTAATGTCTGCATAGAACCCCGTATTTTCCAGTTGTAGTGGCTCGATAATTCTTTCGAATACTATTCTTCTAAAAGTTTTACCAGTGATGTTCTCTATTATCTCTGCTAATAAGATCTGATTCGCATCACTGTAATAATGTCCTGAGCCTGGTTCTCCTTGTGGGTTCACGCGTTCGCCATTTGCAAGCTGCAATAACTCTTCATTAGTCCATCTAATTCCATCCTGTGCTCGTGGACCAAATATTGTATTTAAATATTCTAAATCATTATTGAAGCTATAAATACCACTGGAGTGATCAAGTAATTGACCGATTGTAATTTCTTCAATATTCGGTATTCCCTTTACAAGTGACGCCTCAAGAAAATTTGTGGCAGGAGTATCAAAATCTAATTCCCCTTCATCAACCAATTGTAAAATAGCAATTGATGTAAATAGTTTGGTTACGCTGGCAATATGAAATTGATCATTAACCACCATAGGTTTATTATTTTCTAAACTCGATATGCCTGATGCACCAACCCATATATGCTCTTCTTCTTTTTGAACGGCTATGATAAAGCCTGGAAACCCACGATCAATACCAAGCTGAAGTATGTCCTCATATTCTTTCTGATTACTCTTCTTGTCAGGTTGGGCACAGGATACAGCCAAAAAGACAATCAACCCAAA
The DNA here is from genome assembly GCA_965212165.1 of Balneolaceae bacterium. Taxonomy (GTDB): domain Bacteria; phylum Bacteroidota; class Rhodothermia; order Balneolales; family Balneolaceae; genus RHLJ01. The sequence continues at coordinate 1,968,242 of OZ243096.1, forward strand.
AACAATGAATCGTTTGATGTGATTTAATATCATTTTTCTTATTTATTATGCTCAACGGTTTGCATATGGCTGGTGGCGGTTTCGAAGCGAAAACCTTGCTGGCAGACGTTTACCACCATAAGCTATATGCGTTGTTGGCTGTAGTTTTTTCTTTTTTAACTGCCTGGTAGTTTTTCTCCTCTAGAAGACAGTTCAGTAATCTTCTTGATTCTATTTTTTCTTGTTTTATCGGCCTTAGCAAGTTTAATCCATCTTAGAACAAACCTTTTGCTCGAAGGATTTATTGAACTAAAAAACTCTGCAGCTCCATCAAGCTTTGAAAGCTCCTGTGATAGGTCTTCGGGAACAACTAAATTATCAACATCATCCATGAAGTTCCAAAGTCCGTTCGATTTTGAGTCTTCTATTGTCTTTAGTCCCGACTCATGCATTTTACCTTGGTCACTTAGTTTTGCTGCTCTCTCTTTGTAGGTCTTCGCCCAATGCTCAACTTTCCGTTGAGATATTAATTGCATAGTTTTTTTGTCATCAAGCTTTCGTCTAATACCGTCAATCCATCCAAAACATATCAACTCATCAAGTACTTCCCATCTTGAGACATACTTGTCTGGCTCACTTTTCTTGTAGGTAATAAGCCAAATACTTTCGGATTGAGTATGATTTTTCATTAACCATGCCCTGAGTTCCTCTTGAGAAGAAATTTCAATTTTATCGAAATTCTCAGTTTTAATCATTTCATATAATTACAGCCAACGGTCTCGTGTATGAGTAGTAGCGGATTTCTACTCACTAACTTTTCAGTTTTGCACTGACCTTTGTTATATATTTTAACTTTTGTTTTATCACTTAAACCGCTATTACTTATACACATTGTTGTGAGCAGTTTTTATTCTTCTTCTAAAGCCATAAGATCTTGCATAGAAAATTCCTCATTCTTTCTGTAATTCTTTTTACAATATCCCAGAGCCTCTTTTCCCTTTTGAATGTCCACCTTATTCTCTAAAGATAACTTTGCTATGTGATAGGTAAAGCCAAGGGAAAAATACTCAGGGAGTTTTTCTCTTGCTTTTTCAAGAAAAATTATGCCCTCTGCAACTTTACCCTTTGCTTTATAGGCTCTGGTAGCGGCATACAAGGCGTTACCATAAAATAAGTTAGGATTTATGGTTTCAATTTCCTCAAGGGCTTGATTGAAGTATTTGATGGTTTCATCATAGGCATCAACCATAAAGTAACCTATTGCTATGTTAACAGGGTCTGTAGGTACTTCTTCAGATAGACTACTCTCATTAACGAACTTTAGTAAAAATTCATAATCTTTTTTACTCTTGGTTTTCATAATATTTAAGACATACCCTTCCAACTCACCTCTGGTAATTTGACCTTCAATCCCATAATTCTCTTTTACATTTTTCAGATAGTTTTGAGCGTAATCATATATGGTAGGATAGACATCTAAATCACTGTAATCTCTAAAAATAAATTGAAGCCCGTTATATAATCCAAGAGGTACAACTGTTTGATGATTTGCTTTATAGGTTTGGCTTTTGAAATCAATTTTAGCATTGGGATTTTGTTGATACAAAGTGTCAAAAGCAAGTCCTGCTTGGTATCTGTCCGGTGAATCGTACGTGCCATTCGCTATGAAATAGTACATCTTCTTTCCATTATAATTATTAAGAAATGACGGCAGATTATTCTTGATATCTTCTGTGCCGTAAAAGGAGGTAGAAAGGCAAATAAAACCACGGAATGGGTTATTCTTTCTAACCATTAATGTATGATTGAACTCTGCTCCATTAGAATGACCTATCATGGCATTGAAACCTGATGTATTATAAGTGGAATCAATATAAGGCACTACCTCATTTAGCAAGTATTCAGTAAAGTACTTGCCATTGCCTTCATTATAGAGCTCCTCATTTCGGGACTTATGCACAACTCCTACTACAATGGAAGGAGGGATAAGCTTAAAATTGGGTTGAGAAAAAGCGTTTACATATCCTTTAACTGCTGGAAAATTTGTACCCGAGCCGTCAGTAAGGTAAATGACGGGGTATTTTTTGTCTGGTGAATAATTTTCGGGCACATAAATATTAAGCATTCTTTTATCACCAAAGAGCTTCGAGCTTATGTATTTGATGTTATAATCGAGACCAAGTTTATCTGCCTGAATATTGTCGCTCCAGGTTTTGACTTTAAAAGAACTATTAGCGTTTACGTCCTTAATTTTAAGGTTGGGGTTGTCTAATAAACTCTTTACAATTCCTTCGCTTTCCCAGCTTCCTTTTGTGAACTTAAACTCTGCAGGGAAATTAAGCTCTAATGTTATTGATCTTTCATAATCGGAGGTTTTATCCATTTTGATCTTATTGGGTTGCCAGTTCCCTAACGCATCCTGATTTCCAACTATAAATACTTCGTCTGCCTTATTTGGAACAGACACCTTAATTGTAGTTAGCTCTTGTCCTAGAGACACTAAGGAGATTAGGCTGAAAATGATCGTGATTAATGTTTTCATATGTTATTTTGTCTAATTGCTCACGGTCTCGGCTATGAGTAGTTGCGTGGTTTAGTACTTAACTTTGCAAGTATACACCAAACTGAAAATACGCGAGGATTTTCAGAAGTAAGCGAGAACAAGCAATTACTTATAGCCATTGTTAGCAAACGTTTTTTATTCTTCTATTTTTTCATAATCAACGATTGCTTTTGCTATTCCTTCAGGATTTGGATCTAAATAAAGTTCATAATCTTTTAAGAGTTTTACTTTTTTTAATTCACCTTTTAAAATAGAAATTTCTTCAATAATTTTTCCTTTTTGTTGAACCCTTATTGAGAATTTTCGTTTTCCAATATTTTTAATAATCGCATAACAGTCTTGACCAAAGAAGGGATTAATCGTTCCGTCTTGACCAGGTCCTTTTCCTGTCATTATCATACTTTGAGAGGGTTCCAATACAAATTCTGTTTGAGCTTTAACTTCAAGTTGTGTCAAAAACATCAGAGAGATTGTGAGAATTAATGTTTTCATTGTTTAGTTGTTTATTTATGTGTTAGTCAAATGTTTGCTAACGTTTCGGGTATGAAACGTAGGGCATTTCAGAGCTTCGGGTTTGCCCACCGAGACTAAGGTTACTAGGAACACGAAACTTGCGGAAACCATTGTCTGCCCAATGTTTTATACCCATTGTTATGTATAGTTTATATAGCCCAAAGTATTAATAATGATGATATTAAGCTCGCAATAATGCCAAGCGGAATTCCTTTTAAAAAGCCAATAACATGTGGTCGAAATGATTTATAATAATTTGTGTCAGGCAGATTTAAAAATTTCGGATGCCATTTAATTACAACAAGATAATCTAATACTAAAAGGTCATAAATGTGTATTATAAAGAACACACTAAGAGAATTGATCCAAAGATTGATAAATCTAGGTGCGGTTGGCAGTGAATGAACATATTTGACATTTGCGAAACAGAGTAACCCAAGTAAAAAACATAAAAACAAGATTGTCCCTAATGCCGATTTAAAATTTATCTCTTTCCTAAATTTTCCGTCTTCATCTCTCATGCTAGAAGCAATTCCACTATAAGACATAAATAATAGAAAACCGGTGAATCCGATACAGCCTGCTGCCCCTATTTCTAAGATGTTTTTTATCATGTTAATTATACACAACAACAGGGTAAAGGGAACTCTATTCTCTTTATCCCTATTTCATCTTTACGTTTTATTCTTTTTATTCTAATATATCTTAGGAGTAAAATGAATAAAACCAATCTCATTTCAAAATACGAAAGTAAGCTTATTCTAAAGAATTATAGTAAGAGAACAAGAGAAGTTTATATAAGTGCACTCAAAGTTTTCCTTTCCTTTCTTCAAAGGAATAAGGTTGATGAAGTTACTCCAGAAACCCTAGAGGCTTTCTTTAAGTACTCTGCAATTGAATTGAACTATGGGTATTCAATGATGAAGCAACTTCTAGCTTCTGTTAAGTTTTTATATGAAGTCGTGTTATGCAAACCCATCGATTTTGACTTTAAAATAAAAATGAAGAAACCTTCAACCATTCCCGAAGTGCTTTCAATGGAAGAAGTTCAAAGGTTCCTGAATACCTTTACCAATCTTAAACATAAAGCAATTTTTACTCTTTGTTATTCGGCGGGGTTAAGATTATCAGAACTGCTTGATTTACGCTTACATGATATTGACTCGGATCGCATGCAGATTCGTATTGAACAAAGTAAAGGGAAGAAGGATCGTTATACTCTTCTTGCTCCAAATGTGCTACAACTACTTCGAACGTATGTAAAGGAATTTCAACCAAAAGTATATGTATTTGAAGGGAAAGGTGGTGGTAAGTATTCGAGTTCATCCGTTCAAAAATTAATGAGGAGACATCGCGAAAAAGCAAAGATCAAGAAACATGCAACACCTCATACCTTACGACATTCTTTTGCTACCCATTTATTAGATAATGGAACGGATATCAGATTTATTCAGGAATTACTTGGTCATAGTCACATCTCTACAACACAGATTTATACTCATGTTTCATCTAGAAAAATGAAAGATATTAAGAGTCCTATCGAAGGAATTTCTTTTTAACAAATTGAGCCCAATTTTACTTATTCAACGCCTTCCCACCACGGGTTGAATATATAAGTTGAATCATTCAGATTTACTTTAGTGCCAATTATAGGTGTAAATAAAGGAATGGGATTTGGGCTTTCCTGATTTATCCGAGCTACACGGTTTAAGGGTTCATCCCATGAATGCATCGCCAGTACATATTTGGAGGAATGAACAGGGAAGAGGCGTTGGGCATTTAAATCATGTGCAGCTTGTATCACTTGGTCAGGATGCAAATGAATTTCTTTCCAAGCATCATTGTATTGCCCATTATCTAAAATAACTAGATCAATGGCGCCAAAGCGTTCTCCAATTTCTTTAAAAAAGCTATCATAGCCACTGTCTCCACCTACATAAATTTTCATAGTAGGTGATTCAATTAAATAGGAAGCCCACAGGGTGTTTTTTCTTGCAAAGCCACGACCTGAAAAGTGACGAGCTGGCAGAGTATGAATCGAAAAACTGGAATCCACCTCAATCGTTTGATGCCAATCTTGCTCTTTAATGGTATCGGATGAATAGCCCCAATGTTCGAAGTGAGAACTTACTCCAAGTCCACACACAACATTATTAACTTTATCTCGGAGTGCCTTTATGGTTTTGTAATCTAAATGATCGTAATGATCGTGGCTTATGATTAAATAATCGATTTCGGGAATGTCTTCAACAGCATAGCGTTCGGTTCCTTTAAACGATTTCACAGTACCGGGAATAGGGGAAGCATTACCACTAAATACTGGGTCTACCAATATTTTCACTCCATCTAATTGAATGAAATAGGAAGAATGGCCAAACCAGACTAATACATTCTCATCTTCAGGTAGTTCAAAAAGATTAGTTTTTTCAGAAGGAATGACATCTTTTGGAGCGGTTCTAGGATGTTTAACAAAAAACTGATCTTTTAACACACTGAAATAGGAGTGACCTTCACTTAAATCTGGAGTGATGGATAAATTCTTAAAGCTCCCATCATCAAAATTCGAAGACTCAGATATAGTTGCTAGCTTTTCACCATCAGGAGCTTTTCCAAATTTATCATGTTTCATAAAAAAGAATGTAGAGATGGCGAGTACCGTGAGTATTAAGAAAAAAAAGGACATGGTATAGGCTAGAATTTTTAGAAAACGCATCAAACGTATATAGCTATTAGAAATAACTTTCCGTTAATATTATTAGAAAATTGAGATTATAATACACGGAATTTTATTTTAAAAATTTACCTTATTATTTACTGGAACAAATGTTGTCAAAAAGATATAATCAATGAAGAAAATCACATCAACCATTACCATAATTCTACTTGTTCTCTTAAGCCTAAATTGTACGAAACAAGATACTTCTTCTAGTACAGAAAAAAATACTCGCCAAATTATCGTTGATGGCACTCCTTATTTTATTGAGGGAATTTGTTATCACCCAGTACCAAAAGGGGAAACTAAGAGGGATTTCGGAACACTTACCGAAGATCTAGCCTTAATGGTAGAAGCTGGAATTAATACTATTCGTGTGTATGAACCTATTCAAGAAGAATGGGTTCTAGATGAACTGGATGCTTCTGGAATTAAAGTAATTATAGGTTTTGGATATAACCAAGGTGGAGTTTATGATATTCTTTCTGGAACTTTTATCGACTACGTGAACATGTACAAAGACCATCCATCAATTTTGATGTGGGAACTGGGAAATGAATATAATTACCACCCAGAATGGTTTGATGGAGATATTAAGAACTGGTATACAGCCATGAACGATGCTGCAGCAATTATTCATCAAAACGACTTAAATCATCCTGTTACTACGGCGCATGGTGAATTACCCGATTCCTTAGCACTTGCGATGTCACCGAATATTGATGTTTGGGGAATGAATGTATATCGATGGGATGATCCTGAAACAATATTTGAAGAATGGGCGGCTATAAGTACAAAACCGATGTATTTATCGGAAGCAGGTGGCGATAGTTATATGACCATTACTAAAGATGGTTATGAAGAAGGTATTAACGAACGAGCACAAGCAGATGCTACTAGAAATATCTTAGACGATGTGTATAGATATAAGGAAATTAATTCTGGACTAACTCTTTTTCAGTTTACGGATGGATTATGGAAAGCTGGAAATCCTGATACACAAGATCCAGGTGGCTGGGCACCTAATAGTAGTGGAGTTCCTTACGACGGCACCCCAAATGAAGAATATTGGGGCATCGTTGATATAGATAGAAATAAAAAGGAAGCTTTTTCTGTAGTTAAAGAAAAATTCAACTCCCTTTAAAAAAGAAGGTTAACAGCTATATTATATAGCTGTTAAATGAACTTCAATTTTACTTATCTCACCGGTTCTATTCATCATCTTTGAACTCAATTCTTTCGATAATGACAGTTCATCTAATTTTTGAACTTCACCATTCGCTAAAGTTACTGTGAGAGATTTTGTATCGTCTAGTATGTAAATAACTGGAATCTGACAGTAGGTAAATGCTAAAGTACCAGCCGATAGTGCTAGTTCTTTTTCTTCACCAGATACATCAACAAAGAAGAAAGAATCATTCTGTGTTAGAAACTCACTTTTCTTAAGTATCCCTTCTCTAAATCGTAATTGTCCAGATTCAACATATACTCCTAATTCACCAAATCGAGATAAGATATCTTCTTTAACTTGCCCTGTCATTCCAGGCTGTTTTGCACCTGAACCACCCGGTGTATGTGAATAAGGATCGGAAGGAAAAGCGCCATAATTTTCAGGATCTTTGTGATTTCCGAGCCCAGCTCTTACATCATAATAATGCGCTATAACTTCTTTAATAAGGTCTTTATCAGCACCATCATTAATGGCATCCCAGCTATTTTCCTCTACAGCTAAAATTAACTTAGAAACCATATGCCAGTAAATAGAACCAAGGCCTTCATATCCAAAAAATGTACCTGAACGACCTGTAAAAGACTGGTGATCAAAAACCCCTTCGAAGATATCTAGGATTTGAGATTTTTCATCCTTTGGTAGTGAGCCATATTCGTCACTAGATATTAGTTTGTTCAATACGGCTTTTAAATCACTTGCATTATTGAATTTACCATTGAAGTGGAAGTTACCATTAACGTCTTTTTCAAGTATTCGCTTATCGTTCTTCTCAAGCATCATCATGAGAAGTTTAGACTTCTTAATTTCTTCTTTAGGAATCGTGTTTTTATCAAAAAAGCGAGGTAATTGGCGATCTGGATATAAAATATAACTATGCTGATTTTCTCTGTATAAGTCGGATGAACGCAGCGCTTTAAGCACTTCAATGATTTCTGAAGTAGTTAATTTTCCAGAGCTAAGTACTGCAACTTGACCTTCTAACATTTCATAAAGATTTCTGATCGCTATTCCGCCATCAGATTTTACTCTCATTAAATTATAAGAGTGGTATAGATTGTCATTGCGTTTATTAGATTCAATGGTATGATCAGTGTAAGCAAGTACAGTTGTGAAAAAGCTGTTTAATTGATCAACCGAAATAGTACCCTGCTTTTCAGAGAAACCACTGTAAACTTGAGATCTATATTTTTCACCGGCTCTTCCTAAGTCATCAACTATTGATCTTCGTACATCATCAGAAATGGATCCTGATAAATTAGATTCAAATCCTTCAAAGGTATTTTTTAATGAACTGAATAATTCGTGTACTTCAGCTGAAATCGAAAACTCAGTACTATCGATTCCCGAATATAAGTCCTTACAAAAAGTAAGATATCGTCGGATGTAATAGAGCGTAACCATGGAAACTCCATTACCTACGAGTGCATTATTAGCATCATTCCATTCTGGACGTTGGGTATTTAACCATATACCACCTTCAGGAATAAAGTTAGAGAGTTTTGCCAATAAGGTAACTAATAGCTTTTCGGTAAGATTTACATGATATACTTCATTCTTAGAATCCCATATAAGTTTTCCATCAGCTCCAACTTCGGCAACTCTTTCTTCAGTTAGAGATTCGGTTGCATGATCAAAGTCTACGGTATCTTTCGGGTTAGCAATTAGATCATCATAGCCTTTAATTCGATAAGGTACATTCGCATAGGCGAAGCTTCTCTGGCTCAACATTTGCTCTAATGCATCACCATGATGTGTTTTAGAAAGCTCAAGTAATTTTAGTAGGTAGATAATTTGATGATCTCCCCAATATCCGATATACGACCATGGATCATCTTCTTCAATCACTTCCCAATCAATACCATCTCTGGTAATTCTGTATGGATTATAACCATCAGCAGTAGAAGCATTTACAAATTTACCGATGATACCTCCAAGGTAATTTGGATAAGAGAGAGCTAGTGCTTCCCAGTTTTGAAAGATGTCTCTCCAATTACCAGCATAATATAATTTCTTATCTCCGTTCTCTTCTTTAAGCTCGATAGAGAATTGATTCCACGGTCTACTAGGATCACCATGGCGTCGGCTAAATGTGAGAGGGAGATATTCATGAACGACTCGATTTAATTGAGTATCGCTTTGTTCACGAACAGACTCTAATAAATCTGAGTAAGAGATTTGTTCTGGTAATGCTTTTAAGAAGGCAGAATGACTCTTTGAAACCTTAGCGTTGAAGTTTTCAATAAAGTGAATAAGATCCAGCTTTTGGATTTCATAATTATTATCAAAAATACCACCACGCATTACATTAAACATAACATTAGCAAAATGCCTAGCATCGAGCATTTTATCCTGACTTTTCTGTAATCCATCAGAACTAGCTACTATATGCATTAATCGCTTGGTTCCTTTCGCGATATTGGCTTCTAGCTTGTCTTCTTTTTGAGAATCAGCTTTAACCCATTCACTTAATTCTACAACATCCGCTGGTCCTTGATTAATCTCAGCAACGAAATACCATGATTTTTGACTCTCACTTAACAGTTCGAAGCTACTTTCAATCATATATGCACCACGACGAGCTCTAATATCAGTTTCATTCGTAAGTGCTTTACCTTTTCTAAATGAATCTAATTGATAAGACGATAAGAGGTAGTTATTTACATTGATACCTGTAGACCAAACTGTTGTAGCCTTTAAAGACTCACTTGGCTCAGCCTTATCAACAGGGATGGCGCTTAATAAAAATAATCCTAGTCCAGAATCTTCTTGAAGCTCATTTTTCTTATAAGCATCAAGCAGTGTACTATATTCATTTTGCATTCTGCGATCGATGCCATATGGAAGAATATTTTGTAGCCCATCTAATATTCGAATCTGAACAGAAGTATTTCCAATATTATTTATCGATGACTTTTTAACAAAGCCATATTCTTGACTGCTATTCCAGCTATAAGTGAAAGACACTTCTAAGTCGTGATTTATCTCTTCAAAAATAAGCTGATTACCAACGATGCTTTTATAGATATTTCGTTCGATGTTATAAACACCTTCGAATCGCTCGTTGAATGGCTCCCATAAAAATGTTTTTTCAGAAGTAGTAACAGTCAAAATTGTTTTACTTCCAGTGAGATCTCCACTATCGTGAATTTTATCATCTGTATAATAAGGAAAGAGGGCGTTTTCAGGATTTTTACGTCCAGCTGAAAGTCCTCCTTTTGTAGATATATATAACCAATGATCTGAATCACTAACCACACTTATAAAAAATGGGTCCATGTGGTTATAGTTGCTAATTTTATAGTATTCAACTCCATCTAGAGTTATAAACGAACCATTTATTTTTTTATCTGAGGCTTGAAAAGAGGTTGAGCCCAGATTAATCCCGTTATTGGCCATGAGTGAAATAGTGTGCGTAGTTAAAAATTATTAAGGTAGTAATGATTTATTAATCACTTGCTGAAGAAGGAGCGAGTACAGTTTTCATAACCTCTTCTTCGTTACCATTGAAAGTCTTTGTAATTGGTTTCCCATTTCGGGTAAGTCCTTCGAAAATGCCATCATCAACTAAATCCCATAATACATACTTAGCTTCACCATTCAGGTTTATTAAGCCAAAGTGATTTTCTGAACCCATAGGGTTAAGTTGATCTTTCCATTTTTCATCAAATGCTTCGAAATAAAAACAGGAGATGCCTTCCGAATTTGTCCACTCTCTCATTTGATCATAAAAAAGCTTCTGTTTGTATTCGTCAGTAGCTTTAGAACCTTCTGGACCATACAATGAATTAGTAATTGAAGCCCAGCCAGTTTCCCCAATATGTACTGGTTTTTGAATCCCTAATGAAGTCATATAGTCTACAACTGCTTGGTATTGTGACATGGCATACTCTTTGGCTCGTAGCATTGCTAAGTCAGTTTTTTCAATCTCACTTAAACCTTGTTCGTCATCTGGTACTAACCAGAAATCTGGGTTATAATGAGTATCATGAAATGGGTAAGTATGAACTGAAACATAATCAACAGCTTCAAATAGTGATGTTAAATCTTCGGTATGATAACTTGCATCTCCGCCACCCCATGATGCAAAATTGTCTGAACTCGTAATCCAAAGATCAGACGGTAATGAGCCATCCTTTTTTAAATCTTGTAAGTAATTAACCCATTTTAGGATGATATCTGGAGTTACAAAATAGGAGGTAGCCCATTTTACCATAGCTTCATTCCCAACCGCAATAACTTTAACTATATCTGGGTATTCATTTGCAAGTCGAACGGTAGCTTCAATTTCAGCAGTATTGTTTTCAAGACTTTCTACATCATGGATAACTTCTTCATCAGTCCATGCATTTTTTGCATCAATCCAAGCACCCAGCATCACATACATTTCAAAGTCAGCATCTTCTTGTTTTAATGAGTGAATCGCTTTTATAAGATTCTCTGCATGTGGATATTGTTGGCTATTATATGTTCTCAACACCTTTATGTCCATTGCACTTAGGATTTTTAAATCCTCTTTAAGATCGGTTACTGAGGGCACACTATCTCGTGTAATTTCTCGAAAGCCTCCAAATGACATAGCCTGATAGTTTGGATTACCAAGAATTTCTGCAGCTGTCAAATTTATACCCTTTATTTCTTTTTTCGTTGAGCTCTCACAGGACATAAATGCCAAAGCAAAGAAAACAATATGTATTAATAAAAGTCTTTTCATAACTGGTAAGATAATTATAGTTGAGCAATATTTGAAGGAAAGAGAAAACTTCTCATAACTAATTATATGAATCGTAAAAGTTTTTCATGTATTTTAACCCGAATTTTATAGCAATTACAATTTACTACTTTACTTAATGTCGTATAAAGCAGAAAAAGTATTTTCCCTTTTAGGGCAAGACTTCAAAAATAAATCTAAGGCAGAACTCCATGAAATTTTCAAGACCGTTCTTGAGAATGGAATGCATGGGGTTGGATTTAGTCCCTATGAAGAAGGGCAAGAGCCTGGAGATCAAATTACAGAAGCCCAGATTAGAAGAAGAATGGAGATCATTAAGCCATATACAAAATGGGTCAGATCATTTTCTTGTACTGATGGAAATGAACTTATTCCAAAGATTGCCCACGAGTATGGAATTAAAACTTTAGTGGGCGCATGGCTTGGAACGGATGAAGAGAAAAATGAAAAGGAAATCCAAGCACTTATCAAAGCTGCTAAAGAAGGATATGTTGATATTGCAGCTGTTGGTAACGAAGTGATGTATAGAGAGGACCTAACAGAAGAAGAACTACTAGGATTTATTTCAAGAGTTAAAAATGAGATTCCTGATATCCCAGTTGGATATGTAGATGCTTATTACGAATTCGAAAACAGACCAGGACTTGCAGATGCATGTGATTTAATTCTTGCAAATTGCTATCCATATTGGGAAGGATGTCATATCGACTACTCTTTTGTTTATATGAAAGATATGTTTCATAGAGCTGTAAGAGCTGGTAGAGGAAAGCGTGTAATTATTTCGGAAGCGGGTTGGCCTAACCAAGGTGAAACATTCCATGGTGCTGAACCATCAATGGAAAATGCCATGAAATATTTTATAAATGCTCAATTATGGTCGGAAGAAGAAGACATTGAAATGTTTTATTTCTCGTCTTTTGATGAATCTTGGAAAACTGGAGCCGAAGGAGATGTTGGTGCTTTCTGGGGAATCTGGGATAAAGATGAAAACCTAAAGTACTAAGTAGGTTTCATATTAAGACCGTTTAAATCAAGATTATTTACAATGAATAAGAAGAATAAACTAGAGTTAAAACCTGGTAGGGCAATTTGCTATTCAGGATTTAGAGAAGGGCAGAGTCCAGATTCGGGAATTTTCCCAAGCTATGACGAAATTAAAGAAGACCTACTTCTCCTTCATAATCATTGGGAATATCTTCGTTTATATGATTGTGATAAGCATTCAGAAATTGTGCTTGAGATCATCAAAAAAGAAAATCTCAACTTTAAGGTTATGATGGGTGCATATATAGGTGCTGAAGTAAGTAATCCTGATTGCCCTTGGGGAGGAGAGTATTCTGATAAAGTACTTGAGAGAAATAAAAAAGCGAATCTTAAGAGAATTGAAAAACTTATTCGTTTAGCTAATCAATACCCTGATATTATCACTTCCTTATCAACCGGGAATGAAGCTACGGTAGATTGGACAGACCATTTGGTTCCTGTTGAAAGTGTAATCAATTATGTGAAATTAGTTCAAGAACATGCTGAACAACCCGTAACATTTTGTGAGAATTATTTGCCTTGGCTTGATAAAATCGAGGCTTTGGTTGATGTAGTAGATTTTATTTCAATTCATACCTACCCAGTGTGGGAGTATAAGTCGATTCATGAAGCAATGATTTATACAAAACAGAATTACTATGCGGTAGCTGATAAATATCCACATAAAACGGTGGTTATTACAGAAGCTGGATGGGCTACAAATTCAAATGGAAGAGGTATAGATCCTCATAATGTAAACGAGGAGTTTCAGAAAAAATATTATACCGATTTAGTTAGATGGAGTGACAAAGAAGGTATAATTACATTCGTTTTTGAAGCCTTTGATGAACCATGGAAAGGTTCTCCCGAGCCATTAGAGCCAGAAAAGCATTGGGGTTTATTTAAAGTAGATCGTAAGCCTAAACTGGTATTACAGGAAGTCTTTTCATAAAAAAGTCAGCTTTAAATATTATTAAAAGCTGACTTTAATGAATTAAAAAGGAGGATTAAACAGCAGCTTCAGTTTCACCATGACGTTCATCAAGCTGTTGTCTTACTTCATTAGCTTTATCCTCGGTTAAGTCATATTTCCTCATTATTAACATAGCTACTAATGTACCAAACATTGGTAATCCTGAGAAGAAAATTCTAAGTCCTGTCATCGGAGCTCCAGTAGTTGCACCGGCATCAACATCAAATCCAACAAGTGTCATAATTGCTCCAGTTAATAAGCCTGCTACTCCGAATCCAAATTTTACCATCCACCAGTAAATAGCACCAAAAATACCTTCTCTTCTTTTACCAGTATTCAGTTCATCCAAGTCACAAACATCAGCCGTCATAGACATCATAATAGTGAAGAGACTTCCTATCCCAAATGAGAAGAACGGTAGAGCGAATAAAAACATATAAGGTTTGCCTGGGACGAAGAAAAACCAGAGCATGATGTAACCTATAAAAGAAATTGATTGGCAAACCATGAAGGCGTTTTTCTTACCAATTTTTCCTGATATCCATGCGGTAACTGGAATTACTATAAATGTAGTACCAAGTGCTCCAACACTACCAAATAACGTTGGCCAGATTCCAGCAGCGGCGGCATCTCCACTAAACAGATAGTAAACTACAATAAAAAAGGTGAAACTGGCTACGGTATTGAATGAATTAAAGATCAGAAAAGTAGCGAAACACATTCTTCGGAATTGCTCAATTTTAAAAGATTCTTTAAATCCATTAAAAATTTCAGTTAAGCTACCACCAATATTGTTCATCGTTAAAGGCAGAAAATCATCACGCTCTACTGTGGATTTACTCTTAATAAATAAGGCTGGAACCATTGCTAACATACCACAACCAATTCCTACCCCAAGAGCCAACGTTCGTGTAGCTGTATCTGCATTTGGGAACCATTCTGGATCGTACATAATAACCCAAAACCAAGGTGCAATAACCCAAGCCCATTGACCAATCCATTGTGCAACGGCCATAATATTGGTTCGCTCATGAAAGTCATCACTCATCTCATAGCCCATTGCAACATAAGGAACACTGAAAACAGTGAAAGAAATGTAGAAAAGAAATGAACAGATTAAGAAGTATGTAAAGTTATAATCAACTCCGTTTTCTCGATAAAGCTGCCATAAAACTACATAAGTAAGTCCCGAAAGTATAGCTCCTATAAATACATATTGTCTTCTTCGTCCCCATCTAGATCGTGTATTATCTGAGATAAATCCCATTATTGGATCTGTGAATGCATCCAAAACTCTTGGTAAAAAGAAAAGTACTCCCCACATCCATCCCGGGAATCCCATGTCTTGAACCAAAACCACCATAAAAATACCCATAACAGCTGGGAACATTTGATTGGCTAACATCCCTAAACCGAAAGCTATTTTTTGCCCAAGCGGGACTTTATGTTTTGCTGCTACTATGTTCTGTTCCGCCATTATTATTGAGTTAGGTTAGTTTTTTGTGGGTTAAATAAAAGGTAAAATCGGCTCTATAACAACTATGGAAATTTTTATTAATAAACGGTAGAAACATTGTATCTATTTTTCGCTAGACTCCTTCGAATGGGAGCCATTAAAAATGATGGAAACCATTTCTAAACCTTTTGAAATTATTCAGGTCTTACAGCAATCCAATAGTTTATTTCAGGATTAATCACTGTGTTCTCAAATTTGATATTCTCAAATAAAGAACCATCAATCCATTGTGAGAGATCATCCCATGGATTATTTCCAAGTAAATGAGCAGGAGAACGGTTTACATTTCTATCTGTGTGATATTTATAAGACCATAAAGTATATCCAAAACTCAGGTCTTCCATTGTATCAAAATTATCTTTGAGGCGATCATAATCACTGTCCAGTCCTGTCTCACCAACAAACATAGGAACGTTATATTGGTTTTGAAATTTGATAGCATCTGCAAAATAAGCTACATGATTTTGCTGATTCCAGGGATTTGATTCAGTTAGATTGTTTGGAAGTCGATAGCGATGAATACTGTAAACTAAATTACTATTATTTGAAAAATCGTTTGGATACAAGGAGTTTGCCCCTCCATTTTTTTGATATTGGTTTCCAAATTCTCCACCCTGTACAATAATCATTGTATTATCATTATTATCTCTGATACTATTAATAATACCTTCAAAAGTATTTCTAAGTATCCCCATATCGGATTCAGTAAGTCGATGAGGTTCATTAATTAAGTCGTATATGGCTATGGTATTTTCATCTTTATACCTTTCCGAAATCTTATCCCAAATTCTATTCAGTGCAGATTGATTACGGACGTCATTAAAAAAGTCTTTAGCTGAGAATAACTGATCGGTAATAGGTGAATTATCGCCAACTGTTCCGGGAACAGCATGCATATCTAAAATCAGATAAATATCATTTGGTTGGCACCAGCTAATTAAATCATCAATAATTTTAAATCCATCTAGATCTTCAGATGTAGCTAGTTCGTTGTTACTTACCCAGGTTCTAAGGCTTTCCTTATAGGTGTTATATTTCGAAAGCTTTTCATTTCCATCAAAATAAACTACATCACTTCGTAATTTCCGTTGTTCATCGGTGAGAAATAATTCATAATGTAATGGAACCCTAATGGCATTAAAACCTATAGAAGCAATGAAATCCACATCTTCTCTGGTAATATAGTTATCACGCCATTTCTGAAAAAATAGTTCAATTTCTTCAGGAGTCTGACCAGAATTGAAAAGCTTACGCTTCATGTCGCCTTGCGTCATGTTTCCATTACTCCCAGACATAAACCCTTCCATTAGAAGCCATTGCCCTACATTAACACCTTTAAGTAATACTTCCTCATCGTCAGAGTTTAGGATGACTTTGTTATTTACTCGCAGCTCTTTTATAACCTGATCTGAAGAATTCTGATCAGTAGTTTTGCAACCAAAACAATCAAACCAAATGATTATGAGAATAAGGAACTTTAAATAATGCATCTGAGGTAAATTTTATTGACTTAAAAGTAATATGTTATCACTTTTACAAAGTAATGAAATAAAGTATGCAAATCGAGTGCCTTTGTAAATTTAAAACCTATTAGGTTATCCTACTAAAGCTTTGTTAGCAATAGCAAGCCCCTTTACAAAAGCTTGTATAAGAGCCTCTAAAGTATCTGGCGAAGCAGCTTTTGTAGTAAAAGTAAAATCATCTTTTTCTAAAGTTAGAGTTACAATTACAAGCGAGTCTGTATCAGGACTTAAAATCTCAACTTCATGGTTCTTAACAACTAATGGTATAAAAGCATCAGTCTCTGCTTTTATGGCTGTTAATACCGCGTCCATTGGCCCGACACCTTGATCAAGTGAAACAACTTCCTCGCCGTTTGGAAGTTTTAGCTTTACAGCAGCACTTACTAAACCATGCATCCTCATGGTAAGTTTGTAATCAAGTACTTCAACAGGGTGAACAAGGTCTTTTTCTTCATGATAGACTAAAGACTTCAAGGCTTTAATTTCTTCTTCTTTAAGCGTTTTACCTTTTTTGTTGATTCCACTTACATATTCATCATATAAACGAGAATGTTCTTCATCCATGTTTACATTACCCATAAAGATTTCGCGAGATTGCCCCCAACTATTACGTTGTAGTTCCGGAAATCCTGAGTCAATATATTGTTGTACTCTTTCTAGCTTTGGTGATAATACTGGAGAAGAAAGAGAATATTTTGAGACAATTTGAGAGCTTTTTAACCCTGTACCCGTTAATACAAACAGACATTTTTTACCTTTGAATTGCTCTAGGTTGTTTTTGAAACAGGCTAATGGAATTGCACAAGAAGGTTCTGTGAAGAATCCTTCTTCCACGGTCATCTCTTTCATAGATTCTAATAACTCATTTTCTGTAGCTGTAAAAGCAAGACCATTTGTTTTTTGAATACCTTCATATACTTTATAAAAATCAAAAGGATCGCCAACAGCTACTGCATCTGCCATCGTATTACAATGTTCAGCAATCACTTTTTCTTTTTTGAAAATACCTTCTACAACCGGAGAGCTTTGTTCTGGTTGTACAGCAACAAAAGAAGGTATCCGATCGATTTGACCTGCTGCTTTTAACTCTAGTAATCCTTTATAAATGGCAGCGAAATTGGTTCCAGCGCCAACTGGAACAAAAATATAGTCATAGTCCATAGCTCCTTGCTCAAAGAGTTCGTAAGAAAATGACTTCTGTCCTTCTTGTCGAAATACATAATCGCCTGCTAAATAGTAATTACCTGATTTCGCAAATTCTCTACATAGAATTTCACACTCTTTAAAGTCCCCTTTAATCTTGATGATGGTAGCGTCATAAATGGTAGACTGCGCTAATTTAACTTCAGGAGTACGTTCTGGTACAAATACAAAACATGGGATTTTGAAATAACAAGCATAAGCAGCAACTGATGCAGCCATGTTTCCCGTTGAAGCAAGGCAAATTGCATCGGCCCCTAGTTCTAATGCTTTTAGAACTTCAACATAACTTCCACGATCCTTAAAACAACCAGTTGGGTTTTCAAATTCTAGCTTTGCGAATATTTCGGCACCGTATCTTTCAGATAATCTAGTAAGACGTCGAAGTGCTGTATAATGATTTTTTAGAGGATCTGGTTGGATATCTTTTAGAGGATACTGAATCTCTTTTCGTACTTCATTGTAATCAACGGTTAACACATTCCCGCAATTTGTGCAATATGTGCTAGTTTCTCTTTCATCATTAACTGTTTTACAGGTAATGCAACGTAGTGTATAGCCAGAATTGGAGCTTTTCATAAATGACTTAGATAAAAATTCGATCCAAAAGTACGAAGCTTTTATCTAGGAATGAAGAGTAGAAAAGCGCTTTTTTTAATATCAGAAATTTCCATTAAGCTCAGCTTGTCCTCCCTCTGATTTCCCACAGGTGTGAAATCTGTCACCCCTCGAGGGGAGACAGTGGAGGCTTTGATTTTAATCTATGCTAGAAATATAATAATGTCTCGAAAATTTCCCGTTTCAGATTACAATCTAGCCACAACATAATAAAGAAGCTAGAACCTGTCCCTCCTCGGGGAGGGACAGAGTCAAAACTTGTTTTGGCTCAGGGTGAGGACGGTGGTGGCAAAGATTCTGAGATTGCTTCGCTACGCTCGCAAAAGCTACTACTCAAAACGAAAAGTCTTCACAACTAAGTAAAAGTTAGATTAAGGTTGGAAAGGTTAATCGCTTTGTTCTCTTTCAAAGCCTAATCTACTTATTCCTTATACACTTATCTACTATAACTACTTATTACCCACAAAACTACAAAGGAAGTAAAATAATCTCTTCAAAATCCATATCTAGTTCTTCCAGAATGGGGCCAGCTATTTCTTCGATTTCATGATCTTCATAGTCTTGTAGACCTTCGAGTTTGATGTACAGGATTTCATTGTGATCGTCGATGAAGTGTTTTGCATCGATTGACTCAAAGCTATCCTTTAAAATATCGATTAGATATTTTAGGTCTTCTTCAAAAGATTGGTACTCAATTTCTTCGCTAGAACTCATGGTAATTTTTGAATTGATTCATGCTAAAAATACTCCGAGTTTGAACCATGAACAAGCAGATAGTAAAACTTTCAGAAATTGCTCAAAAATCGTCACGTTTGATTGTAGGATTAATGTCGGGTACTTCGCTCGATGGACTTGATATTGCATTATGCGAATGTAATCAGGATTCAGTAAAAGTAATGCATTTCAAAACTGTTGAATATGATTATAAATTAAGAGCTAGAATTGCTGCTATTCAATCTAAAGAGATGGTAAGCTTGAAAGAAGTCACCGTTTTAAACACTGAATTAGCTCATTTATATTCCAAATGGGTGTTAGCATCATTTATAGAATGGGGTGTTTCAAAAGATGAAATCGACTTGATAGCCAGTCATGGGCAAACAATTTATCATCACCCAACTGATGAACAAACTAGTACCCTTCAAATTGTAGATGGCGATCATATTGCTCATAAAACTGGAATCATTACGATATCCGATTTTAGGCAAAAACATATAGCTGCCGGAGGACAAGGAGCACCCCTCGCTGCACTGATGGATGAACGATTATTTCGACATAAATCGAAACATAGAGTGTTATTGAACCTTGGAGGAATCGCCAATTTCACCTGGCTACCAAGTAAAGAAAGTGGGGCAGAAATTGTGACTTCCGATACTGGTCCGGCAAATACGCTGATTAATGAAGCCATGCAAAAACACTTTGGGAAACCTTTTGACGAAAAAGGGACAGTTGCGGCGTCAGGAGAAGTTCATTCTGAATTACTGAAGTATCTATTACTCGAACCTTATTTCCGAATGTCATTCCCAAAAACTACTGGACAAGAAGATTTTAATCTTGCTTTAGTCGACGAGTTAATGCAAAGCTACCAAATTGAGTTAGAGTCTAATGATCTGATAGCAACGTTAACAGGTGTAACCATAAAAAGTATAGCTCGCGCTTTTGATAAAGTAATAGGAAATCAGAACTACGAGCTTTATACGAGCGGTGGGGGCTTGCACAATCCAATATTGATGAACGGGATAAGAAAAAATCTTCCGAATGCAGAATTCAAATCCTTTAGAAAACTCGGTGTCAATCCCGATGCCAAAGAAGCAGCACTGATGGCTTTTCTAGCTAATAGTTTGGTTATTGGTGACCGGTTTACAGTTAATGGGGAAGAGGTTGGTTTGGGGAAGGTTAGTTTTTATTGACAAGATCAATCGATTTTATATGAAAAATGTCTTTTAATAGTTTTCTTGACAAATTTATATTTAAAATATTTACTGCAAGTCCTTCAGAATTTTCAAGTTTTGTTGAGTCTAGAATTGAAAGATCATGCTTACCGAAATGATATAAAATCCCTAATCCATCTATATAAATTGAATACGCGTTTCTATTACCCACTTTGATTTTACAATATCCGGTACAAAAATGTCTTAGTTCTTTTCTAATGACTTCACGAAAATTAAAGAAATGAACAGAACAATTAGAATTTTTAATGTTTGATTCTTCGAGGAGTATTTCAGCAAATATTCGTTCATATTTACCTAAATTAACTTGTATTGAAATTGGTAAAGTCGAATGATGAGCTCTAAAAAGATTTAGCAAAAGAAATTTTTTAAAATTTATAGTATCAGCTTCTTTGATACGTAATTGATTACCACTCTTACCTTCAATTTTGGTTATTAGATTTGGGTTAAGCTTATTGTGGAATAGATCATAGCTAGCTTTGGTTTCAATTTTTGACCAATGAACTTCACAATTTCTGCAAAAGATATGTTTCTCATACGGCGAATCTTGTGCTTTTTTTATTGTGTCAAAGGTATATGGGTTAGCGTATTCAATTCTATCACCATCACCAGGTTTGCCAAGAATATCGTTGAAAAGAAATTTTGAAATAATGTGTGATTTTTTTTGAAGTTCCACACTTTCTTTTTTACAACTATTACAAGTACCAATAACTTTAGCCATTTTAAATTCTATTAATTCCAATTATTTACTACTATCTCTTGCAATGTTAATTCACTAAAGATAGTCTACATATTGCTTAAAATCTTTGAGATAGTAGAAACTGTCACCCTGAGCTCCCGTTGTATTGAGTAAGAGAAAGGTGAATATCGAAGGTGATCAAATTGGTAGAACCCCATAATACAGGTTAAGCTAAGATTAATATTTGAGATCCTTCGCGACTTGTATGTAATCCATAACAATCTAGGTGGCGCTTAGGATGACAGTAATATTGAAGTGAGTTTAAAAAATCGAAAAAGAATACTCTTATTTTATAAACTAGTATTAAGCAAACCCTCAATCTCTTCAATTAACTTCTGTCGAACTGGAACACCTTTTTCGAAGATGCTTTCCTGAGCTTTTAGATATTCAATTCGCCCTTCATCTGTTTCAATTTTTATAGGTTCTAGGCCGTGATCTGCTAAATCATAGGGACTTGCCTTCATATCAATAGTTCTGGCTTCTAGCGCCAGTTCAAAAGCTTTGAGTACTAAATTACTCCCGATCCATGGATAAAGTTTATGTGTCCATTTATATAAATCCATGTTGGAATGAATACAGCCAGGTTGTTCACTATCTGCAAAGTTTTCACGAGATAACTCAAACTTATTCATTGGGACGGCTTCTTTTGTAAAGAAACGATAAGCATCAAAATGAGTACAGACTAGCGGTCGAGATTCTACGAATTCAGCAAGTTCATCTGCTTCCATACGCAATGGAACTTGGTCATGGCGAGGTTTTTCGGCTTTGTATACCATTGCCCATTCATGCATTCCAAAACATCCAAAAGCGGGTCGCTTTGATTGTGTGTTCTTCAACATGTGAAGAATCCACTTTGTAGACTTTAGCCTTTTTTCTGGAAATAATGAAGTATCTATAAATGCGGCTCCATCTTCGATTTTGAATTCACTTAACTCTGGTAATTCTTCCGCATTAGAAAACTCAAGTCCAACTCCAATACCAGGTGACCATCTCCGAAGTGCAGATGGACGAAATGCATAATACTCGAACAGAAAATCCATTACTGGTTGCTTTTTATGAGCAGATCGGGCTTTCAAGTACTCGCCAATAAGCTCCTCTACATGCTGCTCGTGAGACAATTTTTGGGCTTTCCAATCCTCTTCTTTAAGAATGGTATGTAGTGATATGTTCTGGACGGTAATCATCAACAATAAAGATAAGGATTTTTAAACATCAAATGGTTCAACCCTTTTAGGGTTGTGGAATGTATATGTATTCTACACTCTTTTTTTGTTCATATTCATTCATCAATTCATATTTATTCCCTTTGGGAATAGGGTGTTTTATTAGAAATAAATTAGATGCAGTTATCCTCATCATAGAAATTTACAGAGTGTAATTTTTGGCTTGATATATTAGTCCGAAGGACTTAAATATGAATAACCTAAAACCATAGAAAACAATAACCCTGAAAGGGTTAAATCGAAATGAGTACTTATACCCAGCTTCTTTATCAAATTGTATTTAGTACAAAGCATCGTAAACCGTGTCTAAGTAAAGAAAACAGAGAAAAATTATTTAAATATATCTGGGGAGTTTTAAAGAATAAAAATTGCCATTTATATCGTATAAATGGCGTTGAAGATCATATTCATATATTAACCCATATACCACCTGTTTTATCAATTTCGTCATTGGTTAAAGATGTAAAGGTGTCTAGTTCTATCTTTATAAAAGAGAAAAACCTTTTTCTAAATTTTGAAGGCTGGCAAGACGGATATGGTGCATTTAGTTATTCTATCAAAGAAAAAGATCGTTTGATCGAATACATAAAAAACCAAGATGAGCATCATAGAATAGTTTCTTTCAAAGAAGAGTATCGTACCTTCCTTGACGAAAACGGAATTGAATATGAAGAAAAATATCTTTTTTAATGAATCAAAAAGAATCACTTAAAACTCAACTCTGGCATTTCGTACTACACTTACGATTGCACTACCAGTTTTTTATTCTATCAGGTGGATATTTACTGGCTTCATTATTTCTAAATGATGTGAATTGGAACCAATATTGGCTTCAGTTTTTAAATGTTCATGTATTATTATTCGGCGGTGCTACCGCTTATAACTCTTATTGGGACAAGGATGAAGGTCCAATTGGCGGACTCAAATCTCCTCCAAAAATGACCAAATGGATGTGGAGTGTTTCACTACTCATTCAGTTCATCGGACTAGCTTGGGCATGGACAATAGGGCTAAGTTACACCATCATTTATATAGTCAGTCTTCTTCTATTTTGGTTGTATTCAACACCGCATGCACGATGGAAAGGCCATCCAATTTTAAGTATGATTGCCATTGGATTTAGTACAGGTACAAATTCATTTCTATTAGGCTATTTAGCTGGAGGAGGAAAAGTTCTTTCAGTTAATGAAGGAGTAATAGCATTAGGTGTAGCATGTATCATATTGAGTTTATATCCAGCTTCTCAGATATTTCAGATTGAAGAAGATCGTTCAAGAGGAGATCGTACTTTCGCAATGGAATTCGGATTAAAGGGTATTCGAATATTTTATTTCCTGATGTTCATAATTGGGTCTTTCATCATATCATATTTCCTATATCATACTGATCAATTATTAGGATTAATCTTTGGAGGACTAGGATTGATGGCTTTCACTGGAATTTTACTAATCCTGATAAAGTTAGAAGGTAAAGAGGATGAATACGGAAAAGTGATGAAAATAAAGTTTCTAGCTTCACTTAGTTTTGTACTGTTTATCCTATCAACACTATTGTATAAATCAATCATTGCTTAATAATAATGTTTGTACATTAATGTTGAAACATTAAAAATATTATTATGAATACTACGACAACTACTATTACAAAAGAAATCATTGATCAAGCATATGACTATTCAGCCTTTAATCAGTTCGTAGAGTCTTTATTAGATGAGAATAGGACTACAAATGATGACAATACTGAAAGTCAGCTAAATTACACGAAATTAAATGTGTCAAGAACAAATAGATGGGATAAAAGAGGAGTTTTAACAGAGGAAACTCAAGATATTCTTAATTCAATAACTAATAAACAAACCTGGTTAGTAATAACTGAAGGTTGGTGTGGTGATTCAGCTCAGATCCTGCCTTTTATTTCAAAAATGGCTGATTTAAACGAGCATATTGAATTGAAAATTATTTTAAGAGATCAATATCCTGAAATTATGGATGAGTTTTTGACAGATGGAAAAAGTAGATCTATCCCAAAGGTTGTAATTATGGATACAGAAACACTTGAAGTGTTAGGAGTATGGGGTCCAAGACCTATAGATATCCATAAAAACTATCTAACGGAGAGACTAGACCCTGAAGTTGGTGGAAAAAAAGCGGCGGAAAATCTACATATTTGGTATGCTAGAGATAAAGGTAAAACATCTCAGAAAGAATTCTCCGAAACTCTAAATAGCATAAAATATTAGTTACATTCTACAGTTGAGTTGTTGATTAACGAACTTTACATTGAAATGCTCTCCGAATATTATCTTAATTGAATGTCGAACTTAGATCGATTTAAAAATTCTATCGCACAAACCAGTGATGCACCCATTGGTTTGGAAATTGATCATGCGGAAGGTCCATTTTTGTATACCACAGATGGACATCGATACGTTGATTTCATTTCGGGGATTGCTGTAAGCAGTTTAGGACATCGTCACCCCAAGGTAATTGAGGCGATTAAGGCCCAGTTAGATAAACACCTTCATGTGATGGTTTATGGAGAGTTTATTCAACGGCCTCAGCTAGAATTCGCAGAGCTTCTAACTAGTATTTTACCTGATGGATTGGATCAGGTTTATTTTGTGAATAGTGGTACAGAAGCAAATGAAGGAGCACTTAAACTAGCAAAAAAGCATACTGGTAGAACTAAACTAGTCGCATTCAAAGATAGTTATCATGGTGATACTCATGGTTCTTTAAGTGTTACAGGTCGTGATATATACCGTGAACCATATTTACCTCTTCTTCCAGATGTTCACTTTCTGGAGTTTAATTCTTTCGAAGGCTTAGATATTATTGATGAAACTACAGCTGCTGTAATTTTGGAACCAATCCAAGGTGAAGGAGGGATTATTCCTTCTGATATTAAATGGCTCAAAGAAATTAGAAAACGATGTACAGCAACTGGTACACTTCTAATATATGATGAAATTCAATCTGGGTTTGGACGCACAGGTAAGATGTTTGCATTCGAACATTATGGTGTAGTTCCTGATATTTTGTGCCTTGCAAAAGCAATGTCTGGTGGAATGCCAATGGGAGCATTTGTTTCATCAGGCAAAATCTTCGAAGCATTCATGTATAATCCACCTCTTAACCATGTGACAACTTTTGGAGGACATCCTGTAAGTTGCGCTGCAGCACACGCGAATCTTAAAGAGTTATTAGAAGGGGATTATTTGGAGAAAGCCCAACTCATTGAGAAAAAAACCAAGGAGAGATTAAAAGGTAAAGGAATTGTCGAGGTAAGAGGTAAAGGTGCAATGCTTGGTCTCCAACTCGAAAGCTGTGAGCTAACTAAGTCAGTAGTTGAAGGTTGTTTTTCCTTAGGAATTCTTCTTGGCTGGACTCTTCACTCAAACACTCTAATTCGCTTAGCACCGCCATTAATAATTGACGAAGAAGTACTTAATGATGTACTAACTGTGATATTGATGACGATTGAAATGAAAAGATGAGTATTGTAAAAAAGCGAGAGATCAAATCCTTGAATCGGGAAAAGTAAATTGAAGAATAAATCAATGAAAACAATAAATCCCACAACTGGCGAGCTTATAAAAGAATACTCGAATACTAGTTTCGAGGAAATCGAGAAGATCATAACTAGATCAAATTCAGCGCAAAAAAAATGGGCTAAATTAGATTATTCTGAAAGAGCACTATTTCTAAACAAAATCGTTGAATTACTTAAGGATCAAAAGAGAGAATTAGCTGATTTAATGGCTACAGAAATGGGGAAGCCTCTAAATCAAGGAATCAGAGAAATTGAGAAATGCGCTTGGGTTTGTGAATTCTATGCTGAAAAGGCTAGTGAATTTTTATCAAATCAAGAAGTTAGAACTGATGCCACAAAAAGCTACGTTACATTTAATCCTATTGGAGTAGTTCTTTCGATAATGCCATGGAACTTTCCATTTTGGCAATTCTTTAGATTTGCGGTACCAGCCTTAATGGCTGGGAATGGGGTGATTCTTAAGCACTCAGAAAATACTTCTGGGTGTTCTTTCAAAATTGAAGAAATTGTACATCAAGCAGGTATTTCAACTGACTTAGTACGAACGATTTTGGTTCCAAACAATGAGATGAAACCAGTTATTCAGCACAAAGGAATTGCAGCAATAACACTCACAGGAAGTACAAAAGCTGGAAAAATTGTTTCAAGTCAAGCTGGCGAGGCGCTAAAGAAAACAGTTCTAGAATTGGGTGGGAGTGATCCATATATCATCTTAAATGATGCAGATATCGAACTCGCTGTAGAAAAGTGTGCTACATCTAGATTGGTTAACTCGGGACAAAGTTGCGTGGCCGCTAAACGATTTATTGTTGTTGAACAGGTATATGAAGAGTTTTTAGAGAAGTTCAGTGCAATACTCAAATCCAAGATAGTAGGTGATCCATTTGAACAAGATACAGATGTAGGTCCAATGGCTCGTATTGATTTAAGAGATGAGCTTCACGATCAAGTTGACAAAAGTATTAAAGCAGGAGCGAGAGCTATGTTGGGTTGTACCAAACCTGAAGGTGAAGGAGCTTATTATCCTATAAGTATTCTTACAAATGTAAAAGAAGGGATGCCAGCCTATAATGAAGAACTATTCGGTCCGGTGGCAGCAATTATAAAAGCAGAAGACGAAGCCGATGCGATTCGTATTGCCAATGACACTATTTATGGCTTAGGAGCTGCTATTTTTTCAAAAAATATTGAAAAAGCAGAACGTATCGCTGCAGAAGAATTGGAAGCAGGATGTTGCTTTATAAACGATTTTGTTAAATCTGATCCAAGGTTACCATTCGGCGGAATTAAACAATCTGGCTACGGGCGCGAATTAGGAGAATTTGGAATCAGAGAATTCGTAAATGTGAAGACTCTTTGGGTAGGTTAAATCCCTTTTATCCACCCACCATCAACAGCCAACGAAACACCAGTAATATAACTAGCTTTTTCACTAGCTAAAAAGGTGACGGCTGCCGCAAATTCATCAGGTTGTCCAATTCTTCCTAGTGGGATTTCATCCGTTATGGAACTTAAATCCGGGTTCTCTTTCATTAGATGCTTTAATCGTTCCGTTTCTGTATAACCGGGCATTACGTTATTAACAGTAATATTGAATTCCCCGTACTCATTCGATAAAGTTTTCATCAATCCTAAAATTGAGGCTCTTACCGAATTTGAAAGAACTAAACCCTCAACAGGTTGTTTTATAGCCTGAGAAGTTATTGTTATAATTCGTCCCCATCTCTGTTCTTTCATTCCGGGTAGAACTCCATTGATCATACCAACGGTACTTTCAAGTAGTAGTTTATAAGCATTTCCCCAAGCTTCTTCATCATGACTTTCAAATGCGCCAAAGGGAGGTCCACCAGAATTGGTAACTAAAATATCAACGGTTCCCAGTGTTTCCTTTACTCTTGACAAAATTGTAGTGCGACCTTCTTTTGTAGAAACATCTCCCACAGCATAATGAACCGAACCACCAGTTATGGATTCAATTTCCTTTTTGGTTGCAATTAAGTCTGATTCAGTTCGGCTACAAAGCAGTACTTCAACACTTTCTTTTGAAAGCTCTAGAGCAACTGCTTTGCCTAATCCTTTACTGGAAGCCATTATAAGAGCTTTCTTAGCTTTAATTCCCAAATCCATAACTATTTCTTTAGATAGTCATCGGTTCCGTCCAACCAATCTTGACGAGGTGGTGCCCAAGTATCAGTTTCTTCTACTTCGCCAATCATAAGTGCTTTATGTGGAAGGTTTCCTGGAATAACAACAGAATCGCCAGCATGTAGGTCCACAGGTTCGGCGTCTTCATCACCAAACCAAAAGCGAATTGTACCTTTAGTAACTTGAGTTACTTGCTCGTTTTCATGACTATGCATAGGAACTACAAAACCATCCTTAAATTGCATTTTGGCAATCATGATCTTTTCTCCCCAGATCATTTTCCGTTTCATAGAAGGATTTACCTGTTCTTCTGCAACGTCATCCCAGTTAATTTTCTTAATCATTGGTTTTGTAAAATTTTAAAGGTTAGGGATATCATCTTTTGTGAAATCATATAGACTTTTAGCTTCTTCTTCTTTGTATTTAGTTACTAATGCAAGAGCATCAGGCACTACATCACTACATATAACAATAAGGCTGCCTGGTTTTGCATTCTTTATGGCAAATTCAATGGCTTCACTTTCTTTTGGTATGACAGTCACTTTCTTATTCGGATCTACTTTTTTGATCCCATCAGATAGCATATCGATTAGTTGCGTTTCCGATTTTCCTCGAAGATGCTTGTCTTGACGAATAATAATTTCATCAAACATTTCAGCAGCAATTTCACCAATGCCATTATTGTCTTCAATTCTTCGATCTCCAATACCTGCAATAATTCCTATTTTTGGAGAATTATCCATTTTTTGAAGCATATTATTGAGAGCTTTTAAACCTGCAACGTTATGAGCATAATCGAGAAGAACCGTGAAATTCTTAAACTCGAACATGTTTAAACGACCTGGGGTTTGAGCAGGGGACGGAATAAAGGATTCAAGAGCTACTCTTATATCTTCAAGGCTAACACCTCGTACATAAGCAGCTAGAGATGCTGGGAGTACATTTTGAATCATAAAAGAAGCTTTCCCACCAAATGTAAGTGGAACATTTATAGCTTTAGTAATACGCATTTTCCACTCACCTCTACAAATGGTGATGTATCCATTTTCATAGATAGCTGAAAGGCCACCAACTTTAGCAATTGATTTGATATGAGGATTATTTTCATCCATAGAAAACAAAGCCACATTAGCAGAAACATTTTTACGCATTCCATATACTAATTCATCATCTGCATTTAAGATAGCGTAACCACCTGAATGAACAGTTTCTGGAATAACGCCTTTAGCTCTAGCTAACTGTTCAATTGTATTTATTCCTTTAAGACCTAAATGATCAGGTGCAACATTAGTCACAATAGCGACATCACATGACTTAAATCCAAGTCCTGCACGGAGTAAACCTCCACGAGCTGATTCTAATACCGCAAAGTCTATAGTTGGGTCACGAAGTACAAATTCAGCACTAGCAGGTCCTGTACAATCGCCAGTCATCATAAGTCGATTTTGAATGTAAACACCATCTGTTGTAGTGTATCCAACTTTAAATCCTCTCATCCTCATAATATGAGAAAGCAATCGTGTAGTGGTTGTTTTTCCATTTGTACCTGTTATTGCAACTATAGGAATCCTAGATTCAACACCTGGTGGGAAAAGCATATCGATTACATGACCAGCAACATTTCTCGGTAATCCTTCTGAAGGAGCTAGATGCATTCTGAATCCAGGTCCTGCATTTACTTCTAAAATGGCACCACCAGTTTTGTGTAGTGGAGTACTAATATCTGTAGTCATTATGTCAATCCCGCAAATATCAAGACCAATAATACGTGCAATCCTTTCAGCCATAAACACATTATGTGGATGAACTATATCGGTTACATCTGTAGAAGTGCCTCCAGTACTCAGATTTGCAGTATCTTTTAAGGCTAACCATTCACCTTCATCTAAAATTGAGTCCAAAGTTTTATCTGCATCTTCAAGAATTGCCTCAGTCATTGCATCAACGGTAATTTGTGTCAATACTTTTTCATGACCATAACCGCGTCGTTCATCAGCATTAACTTCATCAATTAATTCCTGAATAGTTGATTTCCCATCTCCTGTAACTCCAGCTGGAGTTCTTTTTGCAGCAGCTACTAATTTGTAATCAATAACTAATAAGCGGTAGTCTTCTCCTTCAATGTAGCGTTCAACTATAACTGATCGTGAAACTTCTTTTGCTGCTTCAAATGCAACTAAGGTATCTTCCCAATTATCTATGTTGGCTGTGATACCACGACCATGGTTACCATTTATAGGTTTAATAACTAAGGGATAACCGATATATCTAACAGCATCTTTTAAACCGGCTTCAGTTCTAACAATATCACCTTTTGGAACTGGGACTTCAGCTTGTTCTAAAATAAATTTAGTGTCTTCTTTATCACAAGCAAGTTCAACAGCTATGCTACTAGTTTCGCTACTTACCGTAGCCTGTATTCTCTTTTGATTTTTCCCATAACCAAGTTGGCAGAGTGAGTATTTATTCAAACGAATCCAAGGAATTCCTCTAGATTCTGCTTCTTCAATAATACTTCCTGTTGAAGGTCCGAGGCGTTCTCCTTCACGAAGTTCGCGCATATACTGAATATCTGCTTCTAAATCATAATCTTCTCCTGCAATTAATGCTTCTGCTATTTCTACAGATGCTTTTGCTGCAAAACGACCCACTTTCTCCTCCATATAAGAGAATACTACATGATAAACGCCTTCTTCACCGTATCCACGAGTTCGACCAAATCCAACATCCATCCCAGCTAATGTTTGAATTTCAAGGGCAATATGCTCTATTACATGCCCCATCCATGTTCCTTCATCTACACGCATGAAGAACCCGCCTTCAGTTTCCTCCGAACATCGATGGCTATACAGACTTGGTAGAAATGCTTCAAGACGTTCTCTGAATCCTTCAATAGTATTAGTTGGTCGATGTTCTAAATCTTCCAAGTCTAAAACCATTACTATTAATTTATGTCTACGAATTGACCAATAATTTGGTCCTCGCATGGCGTTGATCTCACGAATTTCCATGTGTTTGAATTGAATTCAGCGTTTATAAATTGCGTATACTTGGTATTGAAAGTAGATAAAAAATATTGTCCGAAATAATATTTTAGTAGATAATTATAAAAACAGCATATGGTAGCAAAAGGAGTATTAATTCCTATAGGTGGGAATGAGGATAAAGGCTTAGAACTAAGTGAAAATTATACCTTAGATTTTGTTGAGGATAGCATACTTAGCCATGTGGTAAAAGAAGCTGGTGGTCCTGAAGCAAATATTGTAATAATACCTACAGCTTCAAGTATTCCAAAAGAAGTAGCTGGTAATTATATTGAAGCTTTCACCAAGCTAGGTTGTTCGAATCTTAAAGTCCTAGATATTAGAAATAGACTACAAAGTGAGACAAAAGAAACCATAAAAGCACTTGAAGAAGCCGATGCCGTAATGTTTTCTGGTGGTGATCAGAGTAAAATTGCTAAATTTATTGGTACAACGAAGGCTCATGAAGTTCTTACAGATCGTTATCAGAATGAACGTTTTGTAATTGCTGGTACAAGTGCAGGAGCAATGGCAATGAGTGAGCATATGATTGCGGGAGGTAGTAGCCAGGAATCGATGTATAAAGGGGCAGTTCATATGAGAAGTGGCTTAGGCTTTGTGAAAGGATTAGTAATTGATACTCATTTTATAAAAAGGGGGAGATTTGGCAGGATCGCAGAAGCAATGGCCATTCATCCTAATTTATTAGGACTTGGATTAGCTGAAGACACTGGAATAGTAATTGAACAAAGAAACAAGTTTAAGGTGATTGGTTCAGGTATGGTTTTGATTTTTGATCCAAGTAAACTAACTCATAATACGCACAGTATTTTACCCGAGGGAACGCCTATAAGTCTAGGGAATCTAGTGGTTCATATTCTTGCTAATAATGATGAATTCACTATTGACGATAGGAAAGTGACTATTTCGCCTATAGATGCGGAGTATATTTAATCGTTTTAAATTGCTGCATTTTATTTAAGTCATCCCGAACTTGATTCGGGATCTTTTGAACGATTAATAAACTTTTGTCTATCTCTTTAATTTTGGCTTGACCCAAAAGTAACAAAAAATCAATGCTAAGAATTTTTGTTGGGTTCACTATGATCTCGCTGAATAAATCCAAAGGTCTTCGTTCTAAATAAATAAGTTTAAGAAAACCAGACAGAATTGATTTATTCAACCTTTGGATTCGCATCAATCATCAATTTTCTATTTCCACCAATAATTCTAAGGCCAATTTTTACCTATAAATCGCTATTAGTTCTTCACCAGAATTTTTTTTCATTCCTCTATACATCCCATCCGTATTGAATTCTAAACAAAGATTCCCAAGAGCATCAACGGCAATTAAACCTCCATCACCATTTATAGCTACTAATCGTTTTTGGACAACTTCTTTGCACGCTTCAGAAAGAGAGTAGCCTTTATATTCCATTAAGCAGCTCACATCGTAGGCCACAACTCCACGAATAAAAAACTCACCACTACCAGTACAAGAAACTGCACAAGTTTTATTATTGGCATAATTACCGGAACCAAGCATTGGACTGTCTCCAACACGGCCATATTTTTTATTTGTCATACCGCCTGTTGATGTCGCAGCTGCAACATTCCCAAATTGATCGAGAGCAACAGCGCCTACGGTCCCAAATTTGTTTTCCTTAAGAGGGGAGTGGTCAAGCTGAACCACTCCAGATTTCAACGCTTCTTGCCATTGTTGATAGCGTAGTTCATCATAAAAGTATTCATCATTTTCTAACATAAAACCATACTCCTTTGCGAACTCAAGTGCTCCTTCACCAATCAAGAAAACATGACCTGATTTCTCCATTATCTTTCTGGAAAGTTGGATTGGATTCTTAATCCCTGAAATTCCCGCTACAGCTCCTCCATTTAATGACTTTCCTTCCATGATAGAAGCATCCATTTCGTGCTTTCCCTCATGAGTGAAAACCGAACCTTTTCCAGCATTAAAAAGAGGGAAGTCTTCGAGTAGAGAAACAGCTATCTCAACAGCATCTAATGACGGCTTTCCTTTTTCTAAAGCTTCAAATCCTTTATTGAGAGCGAGTGACAGTGCACTTGTATAAGCGAGTTCTTTTTCATCGCTCATTTGACTTTTATCTATGGTACCAGCGCCGCCATGAATGGCAATTGAAAATGGTTTATTCATGGAGTAAAATTACGGAATTGGAAGGTGAGAAAAGAAAAATGAATAAAAAAGATCGAAAATGTTTTTATCACTTTCGATCTTGCAATTTGGTTAACTTGAAATTAATTAGTTACCGACTCCAATCCAGACGCCAAAAATACTAAAGCAGCATTCCAATTAATTGCTGTTTCATTAGTTGAGTAGCTACATACGGTATCTGTAAAAGAAGCTGCTGGGAATTCGCTACGTTTTACACCTTCAATTTCACAATCGGTTAAAACAATAGTATTTGGACCACCTGAAATATATCCTGGCATTGGCTCATCAATTCCATCTTGATCCATAATTCGGTTATGTTGAAACATTGGAGTTTTATCACCAAATCCAGTTACAAATGAGTATCCAGTAGCGTTTCTGCCTAAAATATAATCGATATCGTTTTGTGCTGAGGCAACATACTTTTCATCTCCAGTTAGTTGATAAGCAACTAGTTTTAGCATTCCATCATTAGCAACATCAGAATTACTACCCCATGCGAATTGATTCATACTAATTAAATAAGGAGACAAGGATTCTTTCTCCAACATATAGTCGACATAAGAAAGGAAATCCATTTCCATAGTCTCAAATTCTGATTGTTTATTGGAAGTTAAAATAGAGATTACTCCTAAAGTATTTACTACATCCCATTTTGGTGTGATTGGTTTTTCATAATACTTCATCATCGATGCTTTGTATTTACTTTCTCCAGTAAGAATATACATCTCAGCTGAAGCCCAAAACCATTCGTCCACTAAAGATGTATCTGGGTATGCGCCCGTACTTATATCCTCAGGTTGATTATAGAATATCTCAGGATTATCAATCGCCCAATCCCATGCATCTTCAGCACTTTTTTCCATCTTATCAGCAAGATCACTCATGTCATAATCACGTACTATTCGAGCTGCTGTAGCTATAGTTGATGCATAATCCAGAGCTGCTGATGTACTTTTCTGTAAAAGATACCTTGGCTTTGTGGTTTCATTTGGCATAATAAATGCATCAAAACCCTTAGTTGTCAGTTTATGATACAAACCACCATCATTTGGGTCTTGCATAGTCATCATCCACTTAAGATTGACTAAGGCTTCATCTAAAATATCTGGGATATCATTATTAGACTCAGGTATATTAAGATTTTGACCCTGATGGAAATCTTTATTTAAAGCCAAACTTTGTAGAATTGTCCAAGTAGTAATACTACTGTTTACAATATACTTTCCGTAATCACCTGCATCATACCAACCACCAGGTGAGGAGAGAATAGTACCTTCAGGACGAATCCTATCTGCTGCAGAAGCGTGAATAATAACTTCTGTATCGGGATGACCTGCTTCCCAAGTCCATTTTCCTCCAAACTCTTCTACAATATCTACACCAACTCGAGTATAGTAATATGACTTTATTGAAGCATTAGCCAAATCACCATAGATCGAATCACCGATTTCAAAAGGTGCTGTACAATCGGTTTCGGAAATGCACAAAACATACAATCCATTTTCTGTGATTTCTGAAAAATCAGCAACACTCACCGCATCACCAGATAATTCCCAGTATGTAGGTTCTGAAAGCTTTCCTGAATACACGGTTTTACCATCAATATTCTTCACTTCAAAGCTTTCTGCTTCAGCTCTAATTAGAGCTTTTTTAGCCGCATTAGTTGGATAACCGACTTGATTTACCAATATATTATTTGAGATATTTTGGCTTTTACTATTACTCATAGAGCATCCTATTAGTAAATAGCATGCTATTATTATTGTGGATAGAAAACGTATTGGATATTTCATGATGTCATTATTTACCGAGTTCAATTTGAATATTGTATTCACCTGCAGGTAGTAGAGGAAGCATATTTCCTCCATCAAAAGGTTTACCGTCAATGGTCACATACTTAACACCCTTATTAACTCCATGTGGGTTCAATATTTCTAAGTGATAAGTAGATCCTCGAAATTTTCTAGTAATCTTATAAGATTTCCATTCTTTTGGTATGCATGGATCAATTTCTAAACCCTTATAATTTGGGCGGACACCAAGGATATATTGACTGATAGTATAGAAATTCCAAGCAGCAGTTCCTGTTAACCAAGAATTCTTAGCTTCACCAGGTTTAAAGGCGTCTTTTCCTGCAATCATTTGTGAGTATACATAAGGTTCTGTCTTATGTAATTCACTAATATCTTCTAAATAAGCGGGTGAAATTTTTCTGAAATACTCCCATGCTTCATCACCTCTTCCTAAAACGGTTTCACCAATCATAATCCATGGATTATTATGACAGAATACCCCTGCATTTTCTTTGTATCCTTCTGGATAACTTGATATTTCACCATACTCGATATGGTATTTGGTATAAGCAGGATTGTTAAGTACAATTCCATAGTTAGAATCAAGACGTTCTTTTACAGAATCTAAAGCCTTTTCAACCATACCTTCTTCAAGGCCGATTCCTGCCATAGTACACCAACCGTTCGATTCAATGAAAATCTTACCTTCTTCATTCTCATTACTACCAATTTTATTGCCGTAATAGTCGTAAGCTCGGAGGAACCAATCACCATCCCATCCATCTTTCTTAATAGCTCCAACCATATTATCTACATGAACTTGCGCTCGTTTTGATTCTTCAGTTTTACCCAGAACATTACAAAGTTCAATGTAATCGCGACCATAAACCACAAATAAACCGGCAATCATTAGCGACTCAGCTTTTGTTCCTTCCGTTTTATTTTCAGTAGTTTGAAACGACTCATTTGGGTCGTTTGAGAAGCAATTAAGATTCAAACAATCGTTCCAATCTGCACGACCGATTAATGGCAGTCCGTGTGGTCCAAGGTTATTTACCGTATGATTAAAAGAAATAGTAAGGTGATTGAAAAGTGACTGTGATAAACTTTCATCATTATCGAAAGGCACCATCTCATCTAAAATAGAATAATCTCCAGTTTCTTTTAGGTATGCGGTAGTTCCTAGAATTAACCACATTGGATCATCATTAAAACCACTTCCAATGTCGTTATTGCCACGTTTTGTTAGTGGTTGATATTGATGATAACAACTACCATCTGGGAATTGAGTAGAAGCAATATCGATTATACGCTGACGTGCATTTTCTGGCTCTTGGTGTACAAAGCCGATTAAATCTTGGTTGGAATCTCGGAAACCCATTCCACGTCCAATACCACTTTCGAAAAATGAAGCTGATCTTGAAAAACAAAATGTGATCATACATTGGTATTGGTTCCAAATATTAACCATTCGATCTAGCTTATCATCTTCGCTTTGAATAGTATAAATACTTAATAGATCATCCCAATATTTTCTTAACTCTAATAAAGCTGCATCCACTTTTTCAGTAGTATCGAAGTTCGAAAGTACCTCTTTTGCTTTTTTCTTATTGATGACTCCTTTTGATTCCCATTTCTCATCTTCTTCATTCTCTATGTAACCAAGAACAAAAACAAAGTCTTTTGATTCACCTGGTGCTAGGTTTACTTCAATATAATGAGAAGCGATAGGAGACCAGCCATGAGCATGACTCATTGTAGGTTTACCATCTAAGACTACTTTCGGTTCATGAAATCCATTGTGTAAACCCATAAATGATTCACGATCAGTATCATATCCATCAATAGGAGCATTTACTGAATAGAATGCATAATGATTTCTTCGTTCTCGATATTCTGTTTTGTGATACAGGGTAGACCCATCAATTTCAACTTCACCAGTAGAAAAATTTCTTTGAAAATTTTCCATATCGGCAGCTGCATTCCACAAAGCCCATTCTGTAAATGAGAAAAGTTTCAATTTTTTCGATTCAGAACCGTGGTTTGTGAGTGTCACTTTTTGAACCTCAGCATGAGTATTTAGCGGAACAAAGAATAAAGTCTCAGCAGTAACACCATTCTTTTCACCAGTAATACGTGTATAGTTCATGCCGTGGCGACATTCATAACTATCTAAGGGAGTTTTAGTTGGTTTCCAACCCGGTGACCAAATTGTATCCTCATCTTTGATGTAGAAATAACGACCACCCGAATCCATGGGCACATTATTATATCTATAACGAGTTAGTCTTCGGAATTTAGCGTCTTTATAAAAAGAGTATCCACCCGCTGTATTTGAAACAAGAGAGAAAAAATCCTTTGTGCCTAGGTAATTAATCCAAGGCCATGGAGTTTCAGGATTTGTTATCACATATTCTCTATTTGAGTCGTCAAAATGTCCAAATTTCATATTCTAAGGGATATATCGGTTAGTTTTTTTAACTAGGTTTTAGTGAATTAAGCTGATAGTGCTTGGTCTCTTCTATTATTTAGTTCCACGGTTATCTCATCCATTTTTTGTTGGTTTAGTGGATATGCGAGCATAATTACTGCAGCAATACCAGCAACAATTGCAGGAACCCAACTCATAAGCATTATAATACCTGGTACGGCACCCTGTATTGCTACTTGATCCATTCCGTTGTAATTGTAAGCGGCTAGTATTCCACCAATAACTACACCTGCTAAACCGCCACCAAATTTTGTCGCAAAAGAACCAGCCGAGTACACCAAACCAGTAGCCCTGCGTCCATTTTTGAATTCCGAGAAATCGGCGGCATCACCTAACATGGCAAAGAAAAGGGTAGGGAAGATGGCCGCAGCTGCTTCGGAAATTATACCTATAGTAAATATTGCAAAAACGTCATTGGGTCCACAAAAAGCTAACAGTGAATTAACTACACCAGAGAAAATTAAGGCGTAAATGAATAGTTCTTTTTTACCTAATTTTTTACTGATAGAAGCTGTTACCATCGCTCCACCTATTGAAGCAAATGCAAGTGCAACCAAATATGATGCAGATAATAATTGATCTCCAAGATAATGGGTGAAATAAATAACGGTGATTCCCTGCTTAATGGAATTATATACATTAAAAAGTAAACCTATAATAAGGAGGACCATCCAAGGTTTATTTCGAATTAAATCGAAGAAGTCTTTCTTTAGATCGGTTTGTTGATCTTTTGGAGGCTTAACTCTTTCTTTTGTAGTGTAGAATGTAACTATCATAAAAAGAGCCAAAAATATCGACATCAAGTAAATAGCATTGCTGTATCCCTTTTTCTGATTGATTAAGGATATACTTTCGATTGTGATGTCAGATTCTCCTTCAACTAGAAAGCTATATTCTTGTCCAGCTTCCATACTAAAGCTAATACTCTTGGTAGCTTCTTCATTACTATCTACATCATACCATGAAAAGGTCGCTATTCCATCTGCGGTTTTGATATTCGCATTATCCACATCAACCGATGACATCACGGTTACTTGATAGGTTTGAGAACCTAATTCAGTTACAGTTACATCAGGATTTACATTACCAAAAGATGCTACTAAAAAAAGCATAGCACCTTGAACCAACATACCACCAGCAAAAGCACCAACCATTCTATAAGAACCTAAGCTAGTACGTTCTTTATCATCGCCAGTCATTACAGCCATTAAAGCACCGTATGGGATATTATTTGAAGTATATAAAAGTGTGAAAATGATATAGGTGGAATAAGCGTAAACGATTTTTCCAGTAGTTCCAAGGTCTGGAGTAGTAAATAGGAGTGATAGAGTTGCAGCTAATGGAACAGCTGACCATAAAATCCATGGACGAAATTTCCCATGTTTAGTATTTGTACGATCACCAACAATTCCCATTAGAACATCACTTACACCATCGCTGGACCGCGCAATTAACATTAATAAACCAACAGAACCAGGATTTAAACCATAAACATCGGTATAGAAAATGAAAAGAAAAGTGGCTACAGCACGCCAAGCAATATTAGCCGCTCCATCGCCAAGTGCATATCCTGCTTTTTCAAGGAAGGAAAGTTTGTGGGTATTTTGTGCTTTCATATAACGATGATTAGTTGGATTAAACAATGAAATCGAATAGTTCACGCTTAGTCTTCTCGTACACTTCTCGACTAAACATGTAAAGTTGAGCAGGTTTATGTGAAACTCCTTTTTGCTTTTCATTCAAAGGAATTACATAAGTCATTCGGCTTATTTTTTTTCTGAAATTTCTTTTATCAAACTGAGTGTCAAAAATGCATTCATATACAGTTTGAAGTTGGGTAAGTGTAAACTTTTCAGGTAATAATTCGAAGCCAATTGGTTCATGCTTCATTTTATTACGTAATGCAATTAAAGCTTCATCTAAAATATGATTGTGATCGAAGCCAAGTGTTCCTACTTCTTTAACGGGTATCCATTTAACATCTCTCCCCATCCATCTTAAGGTGACGTTTTGTGTAGCTAGCAATGCAAAGAAACCAATAGATGTAACTCTTAAGTTTGGATTTCGATCAATACTTAGGAGCCATTTTTGATCGATTGGATTCGAAAGTCGGTCAGGAGCAGAGAAGGTTTTAAATTGCTCTAGATAAATATCTTTAACCCCAGTAAGGTTAAATAAAATTCTATTAGTAGCATCTTCAACTCGTTCTTTTTCATAGACGTGATTCCCTGTCAGAGTATAATCTGATAATAAAATAGAACCATCGGAATTATCAGTTAGTGTTCTTTTTACAAGTAAAACATTTAGTTTTTCCGAGTCATAACCAAATACGACGCAATCAACTGAAAGACATTCGTTTATTTCCATATACATTGCTACCAAATACGTGTTGAAATAATGGGACTAATTATTTCTATTTCAACTTAGTGTATATTTAACACTTTCCAAGTTTAATGTAAATAGGTGAGCTAATTTCTAATATTTTGAAAACTGATAATTATTTTATGAAAAAAGGGATTTAATTAGTTTCAAAAAACTCGTAAACCCTTTTCCATTTAGCCGACTGGGATGGTTTTAAATAAATATTATGAAATAGTTCAGGACTGATTACATGTTTCCACCCCCAAAGATTTACTTTCTCTGAAATGAAACTGGTACGTTCCCGAATCCCAACATTATGTCTTAAGTGAGTCAATTCCCACTTAGCCTGAACATGTTTTTTTCCAGCTAAATGACTAATAAAGAACTGTTCAGATGGATTATCTTTGAAAGTGATTTGATGTGGCGTAATTTCAAATATCTTTTCAGGATCTACGAACTCACCAAATTCAGTAGGTTTTAATTTGAAGGGGAATCTTAGTAAGTACTTATTATCAATTAATTCGCCATCAATGGCTATAAAATTATGAACATATTCATCTGTGTGAATGTCTTTTTCACCAGTATTGTGTAAGTGATAGGATATAGTGAAGCCTGATTTAGATAATTTAATTTCCTTGGTTAAAACATAAGAGAATCCATGTACTAACTTAGCTTCACAGAAAATAATTAGTGACTCTGGTTTTGTGATAATTGTGAAAATAGCAGGCTCTATCTCAAATTCCTTATGGAAGAAATACTCGGTTTCATTTTTTTTAAGAAGTCCAATTCCAATTTTATGAAACCACCCCCCAATTTCAGCCTCTTCAAAACCAAGTGCTGTTTCTATACCAAACTCATTGTAGAAACCTTTTCCAAAGTAATTTTCATCTTGACAATCGTTTTTTTCGGTGATTGTAAATGGAATATTCTTGAATTTTACGGTTTGTATTTTCCCTGTCCAATCAAAACGAGAAGATTGATAATTCTCATTTGGAAGATCTATATGAATTTCGAGAACGTCGTTTTTAAGAATATGAGGCATAGTTGATAGCTAGAATCATTAATAAAGTACAAACTTAATGGAAAGAATTGAATAACAGTATTGGCACTAATACTAAACTCTTGCTTATTGTGTTATTTCAAGAAAAAACATTAAAAAAAGATCACTTTTAACATAGCTTTAATTTCTAAAAACTATTTGTAATCAGTTACGTCTTATTCTATGAAAAGCTCGTATTTTAATGGGTAAGATGTCATAAATTCAATATTTTACTTTCTCCTTATAAATAAAATCAGATATGAAGTACTCACTTAGAAATGCATGGTTCTTATTTCTTCTCTCAGGACTAATGCTAACATCTTGTGGAAAAGATAATGATAGTAAACGATTTGAAATGGAGCTAATTGAATCAAAAGCAGAAATGCCTGCTAAAGTTCGTCTTTTCTTTAAAATAGATCTTGGTGACGATAATCTTTTCGAAACATTGGAATCGGAAGATTTTGAAATTTTTGAAGACGGTTCCCAAATTTCTAGACTCGAATCGGAGGCTCAGATTCAACGTGAAGAAGGTGAATTCTTATTCACTTCAATTCTACTACTTGATTTAAGTGCAAGTGTACTAAATGATAATGAACTTCCTAGTGTAAAAAGTGCAGCCAATTCTTTTATTAATGCTGTTATGCCGCTTGAATCGGATGAGACTTTTGGTGCGAAAGAGATGGCTATTTATTGGTTTGATGGAGAGCAGGATGTACACTCACTAGTTCCATTTACAACAGATAAAGTAGACCTGATATCTGGAATTAATTCGATAAATGAGACTATCAGTTCAGATAAGTCAACAAATTTGAATGGTGCTGTAGTCCAAGGCCTTTCTTTAATGAACTCTCGTTTAGTTGAAGCTCGACAAGACCCTGATATTTCAGCAGCTGGTTCTTTAGTTATATTTACTGATGGAACAGATCAAGCTAGTCGTGTCTCAACCCGTGATGCGCAGAACGCAGTAAATAAAGCTGGAACTGATAATGCTATTTTCACAATCGGTCTTGGTGATGAAATAGACGAGCGTACCTTAAGAGATTTTGGTCGGAATGGGTTTGAGTTAGCTGAAAACTCATTCGATCTGAATGCAACATTTTTAGCAGTGGCTCAAAAAGTTGAAAGTGAATCTAAATCATTTTACGTATTAGAGTATTGTACTCCAAAGCGATCGGGAGAACATACAATTGAACTTAGAGGGAATTACGAAGATAGTTTTGGTAGTTTTAAAACTAAATTCATTGCCGATGGTTTTATCGGTGGATGTACAATAGATTAAAAATACTTCAAGGATTGAATTAGCTTTAATATGATCCAAAAGGATTCATAATTCTATAAAAAGTCTACTCTAAAGTTGCTCTTTAAAAAATAGTCTAAGCGTTAAGATGAGTATCTAATTATCTAAACGATTTTCGGATAATGATGAATACTGGGATCATCAAAGTATAGCCGACAAAGAATGGAATAATTATTGATTCCATTTTGAAGACTAATAATACGCTAATAATCAAAAGCTGGAAGCCTAGACCAAAAGTAGATAACCAGCTCATAAACCAGTTTGGAAAGTTTTTCGCATCTGGAGCAGTTTTATCTAATTGATAAATAAGTCGATCAAAAAGACCATAGAGAAAAGTGTATAGTCCAAAATAGATGTTAACGGTTTTTTGATTTTCACCAGCAAAAGCTTTCGGTATTCCTTTTTCAATTATCCTACTCGTTGTGTCTCCATTCCAACGATTCCTCAAAATTACATAGTAATAATTATATAAGGTTCCTTGTAATTGAATACCTAAAAAAGCTAAGATAGATAGGATTAATGAGCCAGATGTGATATACCAAATGGTAAGTAGAATAATGAAGTTTAATATAATATCTGCAATAGAGTCGAGATATCGTCCTACATATGAAGGAGTATTCTTAATCCGAGCGAGTTCACCATCTGCGGCATCTAAAATTGATTTTAGAATTAGAAATAGAGCTGCAAATATAAAGTTCCCTATGGCTGTGAAATAAATACCGAGCAAACCAGAGATAATAAATGCGATTGTAACATGAATCGGTGTAATTGGAGTATCTTTTAGCGTATTCGCAATTAATCTTGCAATAGGTCTGCCATAGTCAGATAAATCCAGAAATTTATTCTGTAAAGGTAATTTCGACATTAGTTAGTATATGAGTAGCAAAACAGTTAATGAGTTTAACTGAAAAAAATGATCAATAGTTGGTGTAAGATGAAATTAATTTTATGAAGCTAATCAATTAAAATCACTCTGAAAGATTTAAAATGAGGTGTATAAAAGTAGCTTATAAATCAGAATAACTATTGCCTTCAAAAAAGCATTCATCTGAGAGTAATTCCGCCCAAATAATTAAGAAAGCATTGCTACATTTTTTAAAAAAATTCATTTGCGAATTTAATTTATCGACTCACTTAATGCTTCTTCAACAGAAAGACGAATAAATCTTGCTATGTTATAATGAGGTAGTAGTGTTTCACCCGACCATTTAAAATTTAAACCCTCTAATCGTGATAAATATTTTTTTTCAACTCCACCTTGAGATAGAAGTAATGGAATTACGATAGCTTCACCAAAATT
Source organism: Balneolaceae bacterium (assembly GCA_965212165.1). Lineage (GTDB taxonomy): Bacteria > Bacteroidota > Rhodothermia > Balneolales > Balneolaceae > RHLJ01. Next base: position 2,011,926 of record OZ243096.1, read on the forward strand.
ATCAGCTTCTATTACATGTGCACGAAACTCTTGTTTAGCTTTTTCATGAATTACTTCATCAGCATCATCTCTCACAGTTAAAGAAATGATATTATGAAAAGCGTTCCCATTTTTACGTTGTAGTACTTTTATTTGTTCTGCTAGATTATTACTCGTTTTTACCCAGTTATCATTATCAGTTTCAGAATTTGGGCCGTGAGCAACTAATAAAATAGTTTCGTTTGAGGGATCAATACTCAATTTTTCTATTCTATCCATTAGAATATCGGCAACTAACCAATGGTCGTCTAATGGTTTTGTAAGTAGAATTTGAGTGGTAGGTTTTATCTTTAGAGGTTGAAGATTTTCAGGCATCTTCATGGTCATTTTATGATTAACCATATCATGAATCATCATTGGCATTGGAGCATCTGCTAATGATTCACGCAACCCAAGTAAGTATTCATTTTGTCTAATGATTGGGCTATATGAAGAAACAAATAGTTGAACTACAACTATTTGTTTAACTCCTTTTTCTTCTAATAAAGTAATGGCTGGCTGCATATTTAAAGCATTTGCCATACCCCAAGCAATTTCTACATAATAATCGTCTTTAAGTGGATCTATTACTTCCTGGATTGAATTATTCCATTGTTTGTCCATACTGCCATGCGCAAGTACTAGAACGCCAATATCATTGTTTTGAATATTATTTTCTTGTGCGGTTGAAAAATGAGGGAAAGAGATAATTGAAATTATATAAACAATTATATAGCGATCGATTTTCATAGAAGTATAAGTCAGTAATCTTAGTGTTTATTTAGACTGAATCTAAATTAAGAATAAAAATACTTCTATGGAATAGTTGATCTAGTTTTTTTAAATAAAAGGTCAGCTAGTTACCTAACTGACCTTTAAAAATTACAAATTAAAATTATTTAGTTAATGCATCTTTAACCAAGCGTTCTTGCTCAACGTCATGCATTTTCTTTTGACCTGCAGCAGGAGATGCTGCAGCTTGTCTACCTGCATAACTTAGTTTCTGGTTTTTACTAAGAACTTCAGTAAAGCGTGAAGCTATAAAAAACCAAGCCCCCATATTTTTCGGCTCTTCCTGACACCAAATTACATCTTTTACATTCTTAAGTGACCCAAGATATTCTTTGATATCTTTGTCTGGGAAAGGGTAAAATTGTTCAAGTCTTGCTATTGCAACATCATTAAGATTGTTTTCTTCACGGTGTTTTAGTAGATCGTAGTAAACCTTTCCTGAACATATCACCAAACGTTTGATAGAGTCTGCATCTGTTGTATCTAGATCTTGTATGAAAGGCATAAATTTACCATTCGCTAAATCATCAGTATTTGAAGTTGCACCAGGATGTCTAAGTAAGCTTTTAGGGCTCATTAGAACTACAGGTTTTTTAACTTCGCTGAGAGCTTGTTTCCTTAGCATGTGATAATATTGGCCAGGTGTAGTCAAATTCATTACCTGCATATTATCTTCTGCACAAAGTTGTAAAAATCGTTCCAATCTAGCAGAGGAATGCTCAGGTCCTTGACCTTCATATCCATGTGGAAGATTTAAAACTAAAGAGTTTGTTTGTCCCCATTTAGCTTCACTAGACGATATAAACTGATCAATAATAATCTGAGCACCATTAGCGAAATCACCGAATTGAGCTTCCCAAATTACCAATGCATCTCTTTTCTTAGAACTATATCCAAATTCAAAGCCAAGTGCTGCATATTCACTTAATAAACTATTATGAACGTGAAATTTTGCTTGCCCATCTTCAAGATTATTTAGTGGAATAAAAACTTGATTGGTTTGAGTTCCATGAAGTACAGCATGGCGATGTGAAAATGTGCCACGTTCAACATCTTGCCCAGTAATTCTTACGGTATGTCCAGATTTAAGCAGAGAACCGAAGGCAAGTGCTTCAGCAAATCCCCAATCTATCTTCTTTTCGTTGTTCTTAACACTTTCAGCACGTTTTGCTAGCTGACGGAGTAACTTTGGATTAGCATCAAAGTCTTTTGGAACTGTATTTATTTTAACAGCAATGTCATTTAACTCTTCAACGGGGTACGTTGTGTCAGGAAAAATGTCACGTTTCTTTTGATCACTTTCTGTTCGATCAATTAAGTCATTGGTAACTTCCAATTTTGGAGCTTGTTTAGCATCTTCAAAAGCTGCTAATAATAATTCTTCAAACTCATCAAAAATAGCCTGAGTTTCTTCCTCTGTTAATTCTTTATTTTTTACAAGTGCATCAGTATAGAGATCACGTACTGTTTTGTGGTCATTAATTTCTTTGTACATACCAGGCTGTGTAAATGCAGGCTCATCACCTTCATTATGGCCATGTTTACGGTACCCAATTAAATCAATAATGACATCCTTACCAAATTCCTGGCGGTATTCTAGAGCCATTTTCATAGCATGTACCGCAGCTTCAGGGCGATCTCCATTCACATGGAAAATTGGAGCTAGAATTAGTTTTGCAAGATCAGATGCATATTCTGTTGAACGGCCATCCTTTGGTAAAGTGGTGAAACCAATTTGATTGTTAATAATAATATGAATGGTTCCGCCAGTTCTATAACCTTCTAGTTGAGACATATTCAATGTTTCAGCAACAACACCTTGTCCTGCAAATGCTGCATCACCGTGCATTAATACAGGTAAAATTTTCTTTTCGGCATCATCTGAATCGTGATGATCTTGAATTGCACGAACTGCACCCTCAACAACAGGACTTACTGCTTCCAAGTGACTTGGATTTGGCATTAATTCAATTTCAACATCTTTTCCATCTTCAGTCTTATGGATTCCTTTTGCACCAAGGTGGTATTTAACATCTCCAGAACCTTGAATGGTATCTGGATCAACATTTCCTTCAAATTCAGCAAATACTCGGTGATAAGGTTTGTTCATAATATTCACAAGAATATTTAACCTACCACGGTGGGCCATTCCCATAAAAATCTTTTCAATATCCGCTTTCCCAGAATCTTCTAGTAAAAAGTGAATCATTGGGATAAGGGTATCATTCCCTTCTAATGAGAAGCGCTTATGACCAATATACTTCTTGTGCAGAAACTCTTCGAAAGCCATAGCTTGATTCAGCTTATGTAGAATCTGTTTTTTATCGTCTTTAGATAGAGTTGGTTCATTTCCAGTAGACTCCATTCGTTCGCGGAGCCACCTACGTTCCTCTAAATCTAGTAAGTGCATGTAATCTGCACCTATGTGTTCGCAATAGGTATCACGAAGTAGTTTAATAATATCTCTTAGAGTTGCCTTTTCTTTTCCACCTAAACCACCACAATAAAATTCGCGATCTAGATCCCATAGTGAAAGTCCGTAGTAATCGAGATCAAGCTCAGGATTTCGACCAGGCTCTTTTTCAAGAGGATCTACATTAGCAAGAACATGACCTCGAATACGGTACATGTTAATTAATCTCCAAACTCCAATAGCACGACGATCATGCTCCAACGTATTTCCAGCTCCAGCAAATAGTGCTGAAAAATTATCTTCACCATATGGGATTGGGTCATATGGGATTTCTAGATCGGAAAAAATTGAATCATAAAAATCGGACTGACCGCTAAGTAAATTACTTACTTTCTGTAGGAATGAACCTGATTCTGCGCCCTGAATTATTCGATGATCGTAGGTACATGTCATCGTCATTACTTTGCTAATACCCAGTTGGTTTAGCACTTCACGAGACATATTTTGATATTCAGCTGGGTAATCAATAGCTCCAGTTGCTACAATAGCACCTTGACCTTGCATCAGTCTTGGCACTGAAGATACAGTTCCAATTGTTCCGGGATTAGTGATACTAATAGTGGTTCCTTGGTAATCTTCTATTTGAAGTTTTCCGCTTCTTGCTTTATCAACCAACTCAGCAAAGGCATATAAGAACTCTTTAAAGTTCATTTTGTCGACACCTTTTATATTAGGTACAACAAGGTTACGAGAGCCATCTTTATTAGGAAGATCAACAGCAATACCAAGGTTTACTTGGTCAGGGACAACTCTAAAATGATCTTTACCATCAAAATGATACGTATGATTTATCGTCGGAAATTCTTTTATAGCTTGTATAGCTGCCCAACAGATAAAATGAGTAAATGAAGCTTTCGGTTCATTTCGCTTAATTAAGTGGCGATTAATTATAGTGCGATCTTCCACCATCATCTTAACAGGAAGTACTCTTAATGAGGTTGCTGTTGGTACATCAAGACTGAGATCCATATTCTCAACAATCTTACTAGCAACACCTTTTATCTTTTGTAGATCAGCATTTATTGGAGCCTTCATTTCTTTCTTAGGCTCAGCCTTAGGGACTTCTTTAGTAGCTGTTCCGTTTGTAGTCTCTATGGTAGAAGACGTTGAAGGAGCGTTATTATTTGTGCTAACTGGGTTGGACTCCACACCATTGAGTTCATCGAAATATTTTTTCCAATGTTGAGGAACAGATTCTGGGTTATCTTTATACTGTTCGTAAAGTTCTTCTACAAGTGCTGAATTGGGGCCAAAGATGGCTTCAAGTGATTTCAATGGAGATGGACCTCTTATGAATTATTTAAGGCTTTGAAAAGGTGTAATGCTTTTTGCTTAAAAATGATTCGATTATCTAGATACTGGTTATTAAAAGCTATTTTAAAAGGTAAGGAGAAGTAGAATAAAAACGAAGTCTATTGTATTAAAAAGGAATTACTCTATCTTTTTCCATGTTAAGCGGTCATGATAATAAATTCAAAGTTTGACGCAATTATTATTGGATCCGGAATGGGCGGCATGAGCACAGCTGCAATGCTTGCTAATGATGGCTATAGAGTATTGATTCTGGAAGCAGCACTTCATCCAGGTGGATGTAGCTCTTCTTATCCAAGAAAAGGGTATATATTTGAATCTGGTGCTACTACACTAATTGGTTTTGACGAAAACCAACCATTGCGAAAGTTAGAAGATGAAACCGGGATTTCAATTCCAAAAGAAGAATTAAATCCATCTATGAAAGTAATGATGGGAGATGAATCCATTACTCGTTATAAAGATCGATATGAATGGATTGAAGAAGTTGTTAGAATTTTTGGAAATAGAAAAGGCCAAAAGAAATTCTGGAACCTTGCATTTGATTTATCTGAAGTAGTATGGAGGGTTTCACTAAAGAACCCAACATTTCCTCCTATAAATATTAGTGATTGGTTTAGATTAGGAACATCAAATTCACCGAAAGATGTGTGGGTTTTAAAATATGCGTTTAAATCAGTGAAACAGGTTGCCGAAAAATGCGGCGTAGCAACACCAAAATTCTTGAAATTTATAGACGAGCAGTTAATGATCACAGCTCAAGCAAAATCTGAAGAAACTCCGTTTTTGTTTGGCGCACCAGGACTTACATATACAAATTATTCGAATTATTATGTTCCTGGTGGATTGATTCAAATGATAAATACGATCAAAACATATGTAGAACAAAAAGGTGGTTCTTTAAAAACTAAAGAAGCTGTTATTGAAGTTACTCGCGATGGAAATGACTTTCTTGTAAAGACAAAAAAAGACAATCTGTATAAGGTACCAATAGTTGTCTCGAATATTCCAATTTGGAATATGAAAGAGATTACAAAAGATTCAATGCAAAACTATTTTGAAGCTGAAGCAAAGAATTTTGATGAAGCATGGGGTGCGATAACTATGGGTATTGCTACTTCAGACTCATATCCTAATGACTTAGGTATTCATCATCAAATTCATTTAGATGATGGTATTAAGGTTCCGTTTTCTAATTCAGAATCAATTTTTGTTTCAATGTCTAAGAAAGGGGATGAGGAACGAGCACCTAAAGGTGAGCGAACTTTAAATATTTCATGTCATGCCTCTCCAGAAACTTGGTTTGAAATGACAGAAGACGAATATCAACGAAATAAAAAAATGGTTCATGATTTTATACTGTCAACATTAAAAGAAAAGTTGCCCGGTTTTGCTAATGCAGAAATAAAACTAGCAGATACTGCAACACCTGTGAGTTGGGAAAATTGGGTGAACCGTAAAAAAGGCAGGGTAGGTGGAATACCACAAAGCATGGCACGAAGCTTGCTAAATTGGACACAGAATCAAACTCCTTTTAAAGGCTTGTACTTAGTAGGTGATACTACTTATCCTGGACAAGGAATTCCTGGCGTAACTTTAAGCGGGATCAACGTATATTATCGCGTTTCTAAAAATCACAAAAAACCTGTTTTCGATTGAATCAATTTCAGCCTAATACTCAATTTTCTGTTTTTCCCCCAGCTATTAAATATTTATTAATAGCGAATGGGATAATATTTTTAATTACTAAAAGTATGTTTACCGGCGCATGGACGCCAATAGGTGAAATATTTGCCCAGTATTTTGCACTTTGGTCCTTGAATGGTGGAGGCTCTTTACCTTCTTTTATGCCTTGGCAGCTAGTAACATACATGTTCTTACATGCAGATTTGAGTCATATATTCTTCAATTTATTTGCACTTTGGATATTTGGACAAGCAATTGAAAACCTTTGGGGTACTAAAAGATTCATCATTTACTACCTACTAACAGGAGTTGGAGCTGCATTAATTCATATGATAGTTGGTGGGTATTTTACCTATACGATTGGTGCTTCTGGGGCAGTATTTGGAATTCTTTTAGCCTTTGGTATGATGTTTCCAAATCAATATATCATTTTATTATTCCCTCCAATTCCTATCAAAGCAAAATACTTTGTGGGAATTTATGGTGCGATTGAATTATTTTCGGGATTGAGTAGAACTGATAGTGGGGTTGCTCATTTTGCCCATTTAGGCGGATTAATAGTAGGCTTTATTCTAATTAGGATGTGGAAAATTAAAAAGCCATCGATTTGATGGACTATAAATTCAAAAGTTGAAAATGAATTAACTAAATATGGCTTACAATTCATTAGGAAATAATTTAAAAAGAGGGTTTCTGGCTATGCCAGACGCATTAAGAACTATTATTGCTCTTAATGCAGTAGTAATGCTGGCTCAATATTTTTCCTTTTTTATTCTTGGAATAGACCTTTCTAGGTATTTGGGTCTAAATACTGATTTTATTATTACAATTACTCAACCTTGGAGAATACTTACATATATGTTTCTTCATTCGATGGGGAACATATTCCATTTCATTTTTAATATGTTATGGTTGTGGTGGATGGGACGTCCTGTAGAAGAGCGACTTGGACCAAGAAGCTTTTTAACTATTTATTTAGGTGCAGGATTATTTGGTGCTCTAATTGATGTGATTGTTAGTTTTGCATCAACTCCAACACTTGTGATTGGGGCTTCAGGTGCTGTATTTGGGGTAATGGTTGCATTTGCAATGCTTTTTCCAAGAACACCAATTATGTTATTTCTACTTCCACCTATCGAAGCTAGATATGTAGTAAGTGGTTTAATAGTGTTAGATGTACTATTTCTGAATAGTGGTGGGCAAGTGGCTAGAATTGTACATTTAGGCGGAGCACTTGGCGGTTTCTTATTAATGAGAGCTCATAGAAATGGCTTTGATTTAAGTTTGATACCAAGATATTTCGAATATCTATACCGCAAGTTGAAGTTTTCAAGTTCTAGCAAACCAAAAAAGACTAAAAATAAGAATATGAGTATTGTTAGTGATGCAGATGTTATTGAAGAGGTTGATCAAAGTGAGCTCGACGATATTTTAGAAAAAATATCTCAGAAAGGTTATGATGCTTTAAGTAGCGAAGAAAAAAGAAAACTATTCGAATTAAGTAAAAAAGATTAGGGCAAAAATGGGATCGATTATAAGAAGGAATACAACTCAAGTTATGATTGGAGGTATTCCAGTTGGCGGAAATGCGCCAATCGTTGTTCAATCTATGACGAACACTGATACCGCTGATATTGATGAAACTGTTGATCAAATTGATCATTTACATCTTTCGGGATCTGAATTAGTTCGAATTACTGTAAATAATGATGCTGCTGCAAAAGCAGTTCCATTCATTAAGGAAAAACTTTTGAACCGAGGGGTGACAGTTCCCATAATTGGTGACTTTCACTATAATGGACATGTTTTACTTACCAAGTATCCAGATATGGCTAATGCTTTGGCAAAGTTTCGTATAAATCCTGGTAATACTGGTACAAAAACTAGAGATAAGAATTTTACGACTATAGTTGAACAGGCTATTAGATACGATAAACCCGTTCGTATTGGAGTAAATTGGGGATCATTAGATCAGCAATTACTTGCGGAAAAAATGGATGCTAATAATAAGCTTTCAAATCCAAAATCGGCAAAAGAAGTAATGTTCGATACAATGATTGAAAGTGCAAAAAGATCATCCAATCTTGCTGAAGAGGTAGGTTTAGCTTCCGATAAGATTATTATCAGCTGTAAGATGTCTGGTGTTCAAGATGTTATTGAAGTGTATACGAGATTAGCAGAGGTTGTGCCTTATCCATTGCATGTTGGTTTAACGGAAGCAGGGATGGGTATGAAAGGGATTGTTGCCAGTTCAACAGCACTTTCTGGAATTCTTCAACAAGGTATAGGAGATACGATAAGGGTTTCGTTAACACCTCAACCAGGTGCTGATAGAGCTCTGGAGGTGCAAGTTGCACAGCAAATATTGCAATCATTAAATATAAGGAGTTTTCTTCCTCAAGTAACCTCTTGTCCTGGGTGTGGTAGAACAAAAAGTACGTATTTTCAAGAGCTTGCAGAAGAGATTCAAGATTATATAGCTGATTCGATGCCTGTTTGGAGAGAAGTTTATTCTGGTGTTGAAGAAATGGATGTAGCGGTAATGGGCTGCGTAGTGAATGGTCCAGGTGAATCAAGAGCTGCAAATATAGGTATTTCACTACCCGGAACATTCGAAGAGCCAAAAGCACCAGTCTATATTGATGGAGAACATTCAATCACTTTAAAAGGTGATAAGATTGGAGAAGAGTTTCGAAAAATTTTAGATGATTATATCATCAAAAATTATGGAAGTAAATAAACTCCATTAATGTATTTCGTGCACAAATTTTGTTCTAATTTTCATTAGAAATGTAACAACTTACATTTTAAAAATAATTTTCTGTAAGCTTTTTTTGACCCATTTAATAAGGTTAAGAAGAGCTTATTTTGTTATATACATATAATAACAGTAGCCTAAGAGTTAAGTACTATTTATTAATGGATTAAATAAAGAGTTAGAAAATAAAGAAAAACCGATTTAATACTTGAAATAATGTAAGCGCTTTCATTATTTTGTTAGGGCGGAATAATAAACTAGTTAATGCAATACATTTGTAACACATTTAATTACTCGGTTTTCACTCTAAGACTGATGCTAATTTCTCTTTTTTTGATTCAATGCTCTTCAGTTCATAAAGAGGATAAAAATGTATTAGCTCAAATAAATGATTTAACAGTTACAACGACTCATTTCGAAAACGCATTTAAAGAATATTACTATCGAACTGGGCAAGTATTAAAGCCAGATGTCTCTACAAAAGTAGCAATATTGAATTCTCAATTTAATACCTATGTATTAGCTGTATATGCTGAAGATGAAAATCTTAATGAGACAGATGAAGCTATTCAAAATAGAAAAGCAATTGATAGAAGAGTTTTGAATGAGGAGTATTTGAATCAAGTAATACTTTCGAATATTGATATTACCGAACAAAGACTAAGAGATTATTTCTTACGATTTAATACTCAACTTAGAGCTTCCCATATTTACGCAAAAGATAAATCAACAATTGAGGAGTACTATTTGAGGTTGCAAAATGGAGAAAATTTTGAACGCTTAGCTTCCGAAGTATTTGAAATTCCTTACCTAGCTGAACATGGTGGAGATATAGGTCGTTTTACGACCGATGATATGGATATAGCATTTGAAGAAGCTGCTTTCTCATTAAAATTAGGAGAGATTTCTAAACCTGTACAAACAGCTCAGGGTTATAGTATTATTAAAGTAACTGATCGAGTTTCAAAACCATTAATTACTGAGAATGAATTCAATCAAAGAAGAGATCAACTTTATTCGTATGTATTAAAGAAAGAAAAAGAACTCAAAACTCGTGATCATATAAATAATTTTCTCAGCAATTTGGTTTTTTCAGAAGCAGTAATCTCAGATTTATGGAGGTTGATAAGTAATAATTATGAGGGTATGACCAATAAATCTCCTGAATTCATATCGAATCTTTCAGGAAACGAATTATTAATAAAATATGATGGATTTAACTTCTCAATAAATGATTTCAAGGAAGAGTTACTTATTAGCAATACTGGACTACTTAATACAATTAAAGATGAAAATTCATTTAGAAGGTTTATTGAAGGGGTAGCGTATCGTTCCTATTTATTTACTGAAGCCAAAAATTATAAAATAGATGAGCAAGTTTTTGTGCAGGAGTCTATAAACGAAACCTATCTGCATTATTTGTCAGAATTAGCAAATAATCATCTTAGGTTGTCTATAAATAATACTGAAGCCGAGCTTTATTCCGAGTATCAAATAAATCAGGATCTGTTTGTTAAGCCATTGGAAATCAATTTTGCTCGTATTGTTCTAGATACAGAAGAAAAAGCTAACTGGATCTCAAATGAAATTAATTCTGGTATGGATTTTAGTAGCTTAGTTGATCTTTATACATTAAATAATGAAGATCGTTTTACAGCTGGAGAATTAGGGTTTAAAAGCATAAAAGATTTTGGCTTTAGTAGTACTGAACTTGCACTTCTTGAACCTGGGGAAGTATCTGGGGTTATTCAATACTCTCAAAATGAATACCATTTATATAAATGTATTGAGAGAATTGAACCCAAAGCGCTTTCATTTTCTCAGGCTCATGATTTAGTAAATGAATACTTGATAAAAAAGAAACTTCGCAGTCTACGCGATAAAACCATCGAAGAAGTAAAAGACAAACATAACGCTACTGTTTATCTTAAAAAACTTCAAGAACTTGCAATACAAATCTGAATTTAGTTTATGAAAAGGATTAGAACATTACTGTCGCTCTTTTTATTTGTATTTATACCAATACTTTCTTTCGCCCAGTCTGGTAAAATTCAAGGAACTCTTATTGATGCAGAAACAAAAGAGCCACTAATTGGAGCTACTGTTGGTATAAAAGGAACAACAAAAGGGGCGATTACAGACGTAGATGGTAACTACATAATGCTTAATGTAGAGCCAGGAACCTATATAATAGAAGCTAGATATATTGGTTATGCTACAGTAGTAGTTCAAGAAGTAATAGTTCGTACTGACTTGACAACATCTCAAGATTTTGAACTTGCTCCTGAGTCTTATGAAGGTGAAGAATTAGTTGTTATTGCAGAAAGGCAGACCGTTATTAAAGATATAACAAGTTCAGAAGCTAGAGTAAGTAGTGATGAAATTGAAAAACTACCAGTGCAGGAAGTTACAGACATCATTTCATTACAAGCAGGGGTGAATGTTGGTAATGATGGAGGAATTCACATTCGAGGTGGTAGAACTTCTGAAGTTTCATATGTAGTTGATGGAATTAGAGTTACAGATGATTATGATGGAAGTAGTGGAGTAAGACTTGAAAATGAATCAATTCAAGAATTACAGGTTATTTCAGGATCATTTAATGCAGAACACGGGCAAGCATTATCTGGTATTGTTAATGTAGTAACAAAATCAGGTGGTAATGAATTTTCTGCAAATGTTAGTGGATGGAGTGGTAGCTATTATGCAGCAAACGATAGCTATTTATATGATGGAATTGGAACTGAAATTGGGAATCTAAACCCAACAAGGATGTATAATTTCAGTGGATCAGTTTCAGGACCAATAATCAAAGATAAACTTACCTTTTTTGTTACAAGTAGAGTTTTTGAAAATAAAGGATATCTAACTGGTCGTAATTTATACTCATCTCATGGAAAGTTTGTTGATCAGGTACCATTAGGAACAAACTTGAGTGAATATAGAACTTTATATAATGAACGAGTAGATCTTTCACTTCCATGGTATTCGATTGATACCGTAGTTGTAGCAGGTTCACCATTCTTGGAAATAAGAGACGACGGTACTCGAGATAGTTCTTTAGTAGACATGACCCGTTTTGAAACTCAAAGTGTACAAGGGAATTTAGAATGGAAAGTAATGCAGGGGCTGAAATTCAACCTAATTGGTTCTTATGCTCAAGAAAAAGGTGGAAATTATAGTTATAACAATAGATTTGTACCTGGAGGTTTGAATAACAATTTTAGAGATAATTATACTATAAATTTAAAAACCACGATTACACCATCTAGCCTTACTTTTTTGACAGTAAATTTTGCAAATCGATATAATGGGTATCAAAGTTATGCCTTTAAAGACCCATGGGACCCAAGATACTTTAACTATGATAATCTCTCAGACCCACTTTTTGGTACACCTAATTTCCTTTATGGAAATCAAGTAAATCAAAATGGTCAATTTGCAACATATGGTACCAATAATAATCGATTTTCGCGCTCTACTAACACCTACATAGCTAAAATTGATGTTTCTACGCAGTTCAATGAGCATCATTTTATTAAAGCTGGATTATCATCTCAGTTTGATGAAGTGAAATTTGAAAACCTCACCCTGTCACCACTTACACAAGATGGAATTGAGCTTGATCCAAATACTCCAGATGAACTGATACCTTTTGTCGAATTAGGTTTACCAACTAAGGATACTCCTGGGTATCAAAAATATTCTGAAAACCCAATTGCTTTAAGTGGATATATTCAAGACAAAATTGAATATGAAAGTCTGATAATAAATATAGGGTTAAGGTTTGATTACTTTAATCCCAATACATTAATTCCTTCAGACCCAGAGGATCCTGATATCTTTTTTCCTACAAAAGCAGAGAACAGATACACTGATGTAAATGGTAATGGTACCCAAGATACAAACGAGCCAGACCTAAGTGTGGCAGATAGAGAAGCATATTGGTGGAAAGACGCATCAGTGAAATATCAATTAAGCCCAAGAATTGGGGTTGCCTATCCAATTAATGATGGTGGTGTAATTTATTTCTCTTACGGATATTTCTTTCAAATGCCTTCTTATGACCGATTATATACAAATAGCCAGATTTTACTAAGTCAGGGTGGTGGAGATCAAGGTCTCTTTGGAAATCCGGATCTAAAACCAGAAAGATCTGTACAATATGAATTAGGTTTAAAACAAGAAATATTTACAGGAACAGCCATAGAAGTAACTGGTTTTTATAAAGATACTAGAGATTATGTATCAAGTAGACCGCAGGTAACAGGTTTGTCCTCTATAAACTATGGTATCTATTTCAATCGTGATTATTCAAAATCACTTGGTATGACTTTCGCATTTAATCAATTTGTGAGTCAGAAATTTAATTTCGGATTAGATTATACATTTGGTTTAGTTGAAGGTAGTAATTCAGATCCAAGTTCGGAATATTTTGCCATTCTTTCACAGGGATCAAAAATTGACTCAACAAATCAACAAAATACATTAACGAAGTTAGTTCAACCATTAGATTGGGATAGAACTCATATTGTAAATGGGTCAATGTTTTATTCTGGGTATAATTGGGGTGCCAACTTAATTGGACGCTTTAACTCTGGAACTCCTTACACCCCTGCAACAAATGTTCCTGGAGTATTAATTGGTGAAGTTGCTTCTACAAAAGATCTTCGGAATACAGCTAGGTTACCTGCAAGGTTTACTGTTGATTTAAATGTATATAAAAGAGTTGAACTTTCTGGTAATTCAGGATTTGACATATTTTTGAATGTTTACAATCTACTTGATACAAAAATTATTAACTCGATTTATACTGATTCAGGATTGCCAACTCGACCATTACCTGTTAATATTATCCAATCAGCTGATGCAGGATTTTATAATAATCCAACATTTTTTGGGGAACCAAGAAGAGTTCAACTCGGGGTAAAACTGTCATTTTAAGCTATGAATATTAAATCCATGAATTTTAAGTTTTTTTTATCACTATTAGCGTTTAGCAGTATTTATAGCTATTCCATTGCGCAAAATAATACGCACATTCCAAGTAATGAACGTTCATCTTTCGAGGGATTAAAGAACTCGATTATGGATGGGAACCAATTAAGAGCTACCTATTTTAATAATGGCCACTCTGGACGTTTAAATAGTAGTTCACTTCAACAGTTAATTTTTGAGTATCCTAGAAATACTGGGCGAAATTACATGTATTTCGCAAGTTTGATGTATGGTACTGAGGTCCAGGATGAATCTACACCAGAGGATGATAAATTTGCTATAGTAGATGTTGCATTTACAAGAACAAGCCGTGATGGTAGACAAAGTTGGTCGGTTAACCCAATTGATGGGTATAATAGAGATGACTCAGATGAAATGGCAAGAAGTGACAGAGGACCTGGATCTCCTTTAGGAAATACATGGCCCAATGCATGGCCTGATAAATTTCAGGATGGTGGTGATGGATGGTCAGGATCATGGAATGGCTTCTTTGGACGTGACCAATTTAATGCTGATGTAGAATTTTACTATAAAGCAGGTGATGATACTTATACCAGATATTTAAGTAGATATAAACCAGATACAACTGATCCAACAAGAGGTGGTCTTGGTTTAATTTTGGATACAAGAATTTTAGCATGGTCTCAAAGATTAGTTCAAGATGTACATTTTAACTTGTTTGAGTTAAAAAATGATGGAAGTTATGACTACAATAGAATGGCTTTTGGAGTTTGGATTGCTGATTTCGTGGCTGGTGGTGGTGCAACTAACCGCCCTGTATTTGATAACCTTAGAGCTATAGCATATTTAACAGATACTAACCGAGAAAGATCTCCTAATCAATTTGATGGTCCAATTGGCCAAATGGGATTGAAGTTTCTTGAAACTCCTGGTAATGCAAGTGATGGGATTGATAATGATGGAGATAGTGATACCTATAATGGTTCTGATAGTCAGAATCTTTTTGACCCTGACAATACAGAGTTGTTTGGTCGATTAACTGGCAGTGAAGGATTTTATAACTATGCTACTCTTACAGATACAGTAATACGTGTATTTGAAGCTCCCGATTTTGAAGAGCGAACCATTTCTATTGGAGATAAGATTGTATTAATTCAAAGCGACAATAGTAGAGTAATTTCAACATACGATGGAACACCTTTTGTTTCGCAAGGAGTTACTTGGGATTTCAATGGAGTTGCTAGTTTTAATGTGTTAGAAGATATTTTACCTCAGGAAGATGCAAATTTTGGTATTCATATTGATGGTTTAGATAATGATTTTGATGGACTTATAGATGAAAACACTCCGAATCATCTTACAAAATCGACATTTAATGAAGCAGGTTTATCAATTATTAGACCTGTACGCTTTATTAACTATATGAATTTTATGCCAGGTGACACTCTTCAACGGGGTTTGATCGTTCCAAATCAAAGTATAAGAGAAAGAATAAATACTGATCCAGCTTTTGCTACAATTGTTAATGATATTTATGGAGGTAAACTACAAAACTATTTTACTAGTGCTCCAATGATTGATGAAGGTAGAGATGACTTCTTCGATAATGATGATGATTGGAATATATTGATTGATGATGTTGGGATAGAAGGTGATCCAAATTCAATAAGTCAAGGTAAAGGAGATGGACTTCCATCTTCTGGAGCACGAACAACATTTCCTGGTGAACCAAGTATTGATAAAACGGATGTAAGTGAAACAGATTTAATTGGAGTAACTAGAGCTCAAGTATTTCCTATAGGATCTGTTGATACAAATTTAGATGAAGATGTTTGGACTAATTTCTTAATTCCAGGAGAATTTACTGATAACCCAGGAACTGACTCAGATATTTTTGTTTCATCTGGACTTTTTCCAATTGCAAGAGGCTCTTCAGAACGTTTTGCAATTGCAATTACAGCAGCTCAAGAAAAGACGGACAATGCTTCTGATGATCGTGCAAAAGTAGATGCAAATCTAAATAATGCTACAGTAGCATATGAATCAGATTATCAATTTGCAGTTGCTCCAAAACCACCAATTTTACAAGCTGTGGCGTCAGATGGTAAGGTAACTTTATATTGGAATACAGAATCAGAACAATCCTTTGATAGATACATCGCAAATCAGACTGGGGATGGCTTTGATTTTGAAGGTTATAAAATTTATCGAACAACCGATGTTTCTTTTCAAGAAATCTTTAGTATTACAGATGGACTCGGATCGAGTACATTTTTACGCCCATTAGCAATATATGATCTTAAGAACGGTATAAGAGGCTTCCATCCGGTATCAGAGAATGGTGTTCAGTTTAATCTTGGTAATGACACTGGATTAGAACGTATTTTTGAGGATACAAATGTTATAAATGGTCGAACCTATTATTACGCGGTTACCGCTTTTGACAGAGGATTTACTGCTGCGGAGATAAGTCCTTCAGAATCGCCTGTTCAAATTTCATTAAATCCAGATGGTACAGTGACCTTTGGACAAAATGTTGTTTCAGTTCGCCCAACAAGTTCTCAAGCAGGTTATATAAGTCCTGAAAAGCCTTTTGCTAATATTGCTTCAGGTTCACCAGGTGGTACTGTTTCAGTTGATATTATTGATCCAGCTGCCTTGAATGCTGATAATTTATATGACATTGTTTTTGAAGATTCTGTATATGATGGTGGAATAAGTGCAGATACTCTTAAAACAAGTAACTTTACTTTGAGAAATGTTACTAATGGAAGTAATGACACATTAATTTCAAAATCACTGAATTTCAATGGTGACAGCAATCCAGTTACTGAAGGCTTTACCGTTACTTTGAATAATGTGGATACTTTTGGCCTTGATGAAAACAGATCAGGTTGGAAATATGACTCTCAAATTCCACCACATGATTTTGTATTCACAATTTTTGGTGCTCCAAAAGTTTCGGATTATGAAATCATAATTGGGGAAAGTGTGGGTTTTGGTCAATCAGTTGCAAAAACAATCGAAGTATCTCCAGGTAATTTCCAGAACCTTACTTCACAACCAACTAATTTTAAATTAGTTAATACATATTCTGGTGAAGAAACGGGATATGCTTTCCTAGACTTGAATTCACCAACTTCAAATCAGCAAAGATGTAATCCGACTTTTATAGTACCTGATAATTATGTAAGTCCTGTTCCAGGTCAGCTTTCTGCTGTTGCTGGTGCTGTAGGTAGGTGTTCAGATATCATCTATTTCGTTGAAGACTATAGAGGAATTCAAGATACACTTACGTTAAGGATTAGTATGTCAGCCTTTTTACAGGAAGGCGCATTACTAACTCAACATCCTCAACCAGGCGACACACTTAAAATCTTTACAACAAAACCATTTTCGCAAAATGACAGGTTTACTTTCAGATTTGACCCAGATAATATTCCTCAAATTAGTCAGGATTCTGTAAAAAATAGCCTGGACGAAATATTGGTAATACCTAACCCTTATAAAGTTGCAAACATCTATGAAAATGCAATTACGCAAACAAATAGACAACATAATAGGGAGCTGCATTTTACTCAAATGCCAGCGCCATCTACCTTGAGGATATTTACGGCTTCAGGTGTACTAGTTAAAGAAATCAATATTCAACCCTCTGATCTGATTGGGGATTATGGAGGTACTTATATATGGAATATGCTTACAAAAGATAACCTAGAAATATCCTATGGCATTTATTTATATCACGTACAGGTACCAGGAATAGGTGAGAAACTTGGAAAATTTGCGGTGATAAAATGATGAGAACTATAAAAAAAGTATTACCCTTATTAACGTTAGTAACACTGTTACTAACACCTTCATTGCTAAATGCTCAATTGTCAAAAGTAGGGACAACTGCTGCTGAATTCTTAAGAATTCCTGTTGGTGCTAGATCATCTGCAATGTCGGCCTATGCTTCTACTGTAAATGATGCATCATCAATGATATTAAATCCCGCAGGTTTAGCGGATGTTACAGATAATGAAGCAATGATTGAAGTAACTGATTTATATTTGGATTTCAATCACACTTTTTTTGGTGTAGCAGTACCTACAAAAAAAGGGGTAGCAGGTGTTCATGTACTTGCTTTAAATTATGGTGAATTTGATGAAACTACAGCTGAAGCAGGTGGACTAACAGGTAGAACATTTGGCGCTTATTCAGCTTCTTTTGGTTTCTCATACGCTCAATATTTAATACCACAGTTTACAGTAGGTGGAACCATAAAAATGGTGTATGAAAAAATTGCTAATAGCTCGGCTACAGCAGTAGCTTTTGACATTGGTACTTTATACGAAACTCCATTTGATGGAATACGATTTGGTGTAAGTGTAACTAATTTTGGATCTAAATTACAGATTACAGGAAATGATCTAATAATAGCCTCAGATCCTGATGAATCCCAAGAAGGGAATTACGAGCCAGATGCTAAACTTGATACTGAAGCTTATGATCTCCCTCTTATGCTTAAAGTTGGTTTAGCATGGGATGCCATTAATAATGAAAATATACGGGCAACACTATCGATTGATGGAAATAACCCAACAAATAACGTTCAAAGTTTAAGTATTGGAGGCGAACTTGGTTTGATGAAAGATCAAGTTCAAATCCGTGCAGGATTACCTTATATTGGACAGGATGACGCAACAGAGAAATTCAATGCCGGATTAGGTGTGAGGTATTCAATTAACAATTCGTTAAAATTAGGCTTTAATTACACATACCATGGATATAGATACCTAGGAGATGTAAATAAACTAGGTGTTCAAATCTATTTTTAAGAAACTGCTACGCAGAAACAATAACAATTAAAATAGGAGTCAAAAATGACCCATTTTTACAAAAATAAAAGACTGACAATCAGTCTTCGAAGTTTGTTCACAAGTTGTTTATTGATGATAATTACATTATTAGCATCAGTAACGGTGAGTGCACAAGATTTATATTTTTCAGAATACATAGAAGGTTCTGGAAATAGTAAAGCTTTCGAGATTTACAACCCTACTGGAGCGGAAGTAGATTTAGGAAGTTATTTAGTTCTCGGTAATTTCAACGGGAATCCATTTAACGACACATTACGTTTTCCAGCAGGAACTATGCTTGCAGCAGGAGATGTATTTGTAGTAGCTCATGAAGATGCTGATTCGCTTGTAACTGCTGTTGCTGATTCATTAATTGAAAATCCGTTTGCTGCAGGTACTTCATTTATGACTGTTTTTAATGGTGATGATGTTCGTGGCTTATTCAAAATCGGTACTTCAGATACTACTCTAATTGATATTATTGGCGTTGATCAAGTTGATCCAGGCTCTGCATGGGATGTTGCTGGAGTTTCAGGTGGTACAAGAGACCATACATTATTAAGAAAGGCATCAATTACCTCTGGTAATATAGACTTCCTTGCTGGTGCGGGAACAAATGCAGATGATTCTGAATGGATCGTTTTAGAACAAAATGATTTCTCTAATATTGGATCAGCTACTCCACCATTTTTCCTTCCAGAACCTCCATATGAAGTTGGTGATGATGTTGTAGGAAACGGTAGTTTTGAAGCTTTCATGTTAGGTGCTGCTACAAATAGCCTAAACTGGGCATTCAATGTAGATGCTGGTGGAGCGAATGCTTCAGTTGAGATTGTTGATGCTGCTCAAGATGGAGATTCTCGTGCTTTACAAGTTAATTTCGGAACTTTTAATGGTGGTAGTGACGACTGGAATGTTGAAGCTGTAAATGAGCCATTTAATGTTGTAGAAGGTGAAACTTACAAATCTTCAGTATGGATAAAAGCTGATACTGATACAAGAGTAGCTAATTTATACTTTAATCTTCCAGCAAGTGGTGGATGGGCTCGTTACGAGCAATCTAAAGTTACCCTATCAACAGAATGGACAGAATATACTCAAGTACATACTGCATCAGCAGCTGATGTTGCGAATACTATGCGTTATTCTACTTCTCTTAACTTTACAGAAAATGATGGTGGTACCATTTGGATTGACAATTTGACCATTACAAAACTAGAAGATCCAGTTAAAGTTACGTTTAATGTTAACACAGCTACAATGCCTGATACATTGATGGAAAATCATGTAATTCAAGTAAGAGGTGGAACTGTTGGACCAGATAAATCTGGAACTGGACTAGGTTCAATGATTACCTGGGATAGCGCTAGTTTAGTTACTGATAATGTTGGTGGCGACTACTGGTCAATCACTTTCGATATGTCACGCGGCGATACTTTGAACTACAAGTTCTGGGCTGGAGTTGATACAGATACTCCACTTATAAATGGTAGTGAGCAAGGTTGGGAAAGTGGTGCTAACAACCAGTTTATCCTTCCTATGGATGCCCCTGCAGATACTACTCTTCCATTACAGTGGTTTGAAACTCGTCAAGCACCTTTCACTTCAGAAAGTGATAGTGTTACCGTATTCTTCCGCGTAAATGTTGGATATCAAAATCAACTAGGCGATTTCGATCCTGAAAATGATAAGATTGGAATTCGTGGAGCTGGATCATTTTTCACAGCAGATTGGGGAACCGGAGATATACTTAGTAAAGGTGCTGAACAAGGAAATAACTTGTTTTATGAAGGTTATGTAAGAGCTCAAAAGGATTCTGCAGCCAATATTGGATCAGTTAATTATAAATTCGTAATTGAAAAAGCGAATGGTGATGTTTCTTGGGAATCAACTCCTGATAGACCAATCTCTATTCCTTCAGCTGATAGTACTGTTCACTGGGTATTCTTTAATGATACACCACCTTCATCTGGATCAATCCTAAATACTGGATTAAATTTTGAAGTAAATGTAGGTATTCTTGAAGGCTTAGGTTTATTCAATTCTTCTATTGATACGGTTGCTGTAACAGGTACATTCAATTCTTGGAATAATTTGGCAAATAAAATGACCTTTAATGATGTTTCTGGTAATTATGAAGCACTTAACATTCCATTAAATACGACTGAAGGAACGCAAGTAGATTACAAATACTACATTCGTTGGGATGCAAGTCGTGATGATGAAGAAAGTGATAACTATTTCCCATTAATTTCTGCAAACGATGATGGCTGGGAAGAACCAGGAGTAACAGGTGGTGGAAATAGAGTCTTCAATATTGAAGATGCTGATCAACAACCAGTGCGTTCAGAATTCTTTAATGGTGTAGAACCACAAGCTCTAATGCTTTCAACTAATGTTGATGGCGGTGCTATTGAGGTTACATTTAGAATTGATATGACCGCAGCTGTTGATGCAACTCCAGCATTCATTCCAGCTACGGATTCAGTTTTCCTAAGTGTTGAAGAACCATTCTTTGCGTTAACAAACGATCTTCCAACATATTCTGATGATATTGCAACTCGAAGTCTAGAGCTTAGAGACCGTGTAATGTTTACAGATGATGATAACGATATGATCTATGAGTTGACTCTACCTTTACAGTTACCAACATTAAACCATATTGGATTTAATATAGTGTATGGTGAGCCAACTTCACCAACTGGTACTATTAGTCAAACTGGACCGGGTGGTGTTGAAGCTGGTAGAAGATTCTATCAATATGTAAAACCACAAGTAGCAGAAGACTTGACCGTATCATGGCCATCTTCATTTACTTTCCCATTATTAACCTTTACTGAAGATCCACTTCCTTT
Source organism: Balneolaceae bacterium (assembly GCA_965212165.1). GTDB lineage: Bacteria > Bacteroidota > Rhodothermia > Balneolales > Balneolaceae > RHLJ01. Next base: position 2,033,622 of record OZ243096.1, read on the forward strand.
CGAAACTCCTCCAGATTATACTGAAGTTAGTACTGCAGGAGAAATAGATAGTGATATCGTTGGTGAATTCAAGTTAGATCAAAACTATCCAAACCCTTTCAATCCTACCACAAACATTAGCTTCAATCTTCCGAATGCAGCTAACGTAAATTTAACGGTTTACAACTTGTTAGGTCAGAAAGTGGCTACGCTTATCAATGGCAGAACAATGACTTCAGGATCACATTCTGTTGCATTTAATGCTAGTTCTCTTTCTTCAGGTATCTATTTATACAGACTTGAAGCTGGTAGCTTTGTAAGTAATAAGAGAATGACTCTTATCAAATAATATAGATTAATAAGTCTTTTCTCGCAGGTACCCTGATCGGTACCTGCGTATTTAAATAAATTACATTCATTGGCTTCTACCATATACGACATAGCAAAGAAAGCAGGGGTTAGTATAGCTACCGTTTCTCGGGTATTTAACCAAAGTAATAGCGTATCAGAACCAACGCGAAAAAAAGTAATGGCAGTTGCTGAAGCTGTGGGTTATCACCCGCAAGCCTATGCACAAGGTTTAGCTAGCAAGAAGAACAATACTATAATGGTAGTAGTACCTGTAATCTCTAATTACTTCTTCATGGAAGTTTTGGGAGGTATACAGGATAAGTTAAGTGAACTTGGGTATGAGCTAAATATTTTTAATGTAACTGCCGATGATAACCTCTTTGATCAGGTTGAACATGTTCTAAAACGTAGATGGGCAGAAGGATATCTTTTTATCTCTATTCATTTAGAAGAACACAAATGGAAACTATTATCTAGATTTGATGTACCTATAACATTAATCGACGAACACTTCGAAGGGTTCGATTCGGTAAGTGTAGACAATGTTCAAGGAGCTTATAGAGCCACAAAAAGTTTACTAGATAAAGGTTTTAAAAGAGTATCAATGCTTTCTGCACTTAAGTCATCTAAACCAATTAGAGACCGGCTTTTAGGGTATCAAAAAGCATTGGAAGAAAAAGATATTCCGTTCTGTAATGAGCTTATTGTCTCTGGAGATTCACTTTATAGAGATGGGTTTACAGAACGTGGTGGTTATGAAGCAATGGTCAAAATGCTTTCAATGAAAAATATTCCTGAGGCCTGTTTTTGTGCATCTGATATTCAAGCAGTAGGCGCCCTTAAAGCAATGAAAGATATTGGTACCCACATCCCCATTATAGGATATGATGACATTGAACTTTCGGAATACATCGGACTATCAACAATACGCCAGCCGATGAGAGATATGGGCTTTTATGCTACTCAGAATCTTATCGAAAGAATGAAGAATAAGGATAAAGCTATCTCACAAACAATCTATTCTCCAGAGCTTATTAATAGAGCTTCAACAACAGTAAATGAAATTATTTAATACGTGAAAAAAACAGTAATAATTAGCATCCTCTCTTTTTTTTTTAGTTTATCACTCTTATCTCAAGAAACTGTAAATGTAACATTTCAGTATCAAGCTAATCAAAATGTTGTTCGGGCATTTGTACCTGGAGAGTTTAATAATTGGGGTAATAATAATAGTGGAGTTATTAGCCCTAGTGATGGGTCTTTAATGACTTATGATGACGTTAATGGGTTTTGGTACAAAACTATTCCATTAGTTGTTGGAGGTGGAACTGCTACCAATAATGGAAAATCAGGATACGCGTATAAATTCCATGAACATTTTAATCAAAGTGGTACTGATTGGAATTGGGTTACTGATCCTTTAAATGAAATTTCAATAGGCCAAAATAATGATTCATTTATCGAAGTAACAAACCCTTTGATTTTTCAGATGGGTCGAGAGAATGGAATCCTAGAAGCAGGTTCTGAAATTTGGGTAACAGTTGCTGCTACAAATTCTGATTCTATAGATGTTGAAGCTTCTACATTTTATATAAATGATGAATTAGCTGGTACTTTTGAAAATAACTACGAAATAGGAAGGCAGCTTTTTTTCATCAAAAATACTGAGAACTTAGAGCTAGAAAACGGTTTGAATAAAGCAAAGATTGTTGCAGTTACAAAATCTGGTGCTACGATTTCAGATTCCCTTCAGTTTACTTTTATTGGAGATGATATTAATGTTGATATGGAACGCCCAGCAGGTTTGGAAGATGGTATTACCTATGGAGAAGATGGTACTTCAGTAACGTTTTCTCTTTTTGCTCCCAATAAAAAAGATGCGTTTGTTATAGGTGACTTTACAGACTGGACTGTTGATGTAAACTATAAAATGTTTCGCGACTCATTAAGTCAAGATAGTGTTTGGTTTTGGTTAAAAATTGATGGCTTAACACCGGGTACAGAATATGGGATGCAATATTTAATAGATAGAGAGATTCTAATAGCGGATCCATATGCACCATTACTATTACATCCAAATGAGGATGATGGAATATCAGAATCTGTATTTCCAAATTTAAAAGACTACCCAACTGGTAAAACATCTGGATATGTTGGTATAATAGAACCTGGAAAAGAGGAATATGATTGGGAAGCAACCAATTATGTTCGACCCGATAAGGAATCTCTAGTTATTTATGAATTATTAATAAGAGATTTTCTTTCAGATCATAGTTACAACTCACTTATTGATAGTTTAGATTATATTGAAAGATTGGGTGTAAATGCTATTGAGCTTATGCCAGTGAATGAGTTTGACGGTAACGAAAGTTGGGGATATAATCCTGCATCCCATATCGCTCTGGATAAATATTATGGTACTCCTGATGCCTTTAAAAAGTTTATAGATGAGGCACATAAGCGAGGTATCGCTGTAATACTAGATGTAGTGATGAACCATGCCACAGATAGACATTCTTTGTATCAGCTATATGATTTTGGTACAAACCCATATTTTAATACTTCGCCTAGACATGAATTTAATGTATTTAACGATTTCAATCATCAATACTCAGGTACTCAGTACTATACGAAACGAATGATTGAGTATTGGATTAAAGAGTATAAAATTGATGGTTTTCGATGGGATTTAACCAAAGGATTTACACAAAATTGTACTGGTGAACCTAATGGGTGTACAAGTATGTATCAGCAAGATCGTGTAGATCTGCTAAAAAAATATGCTGATTATCAGTGGGCGGTAGATCCTGATTTCTACGTAATCTTTGAGCATTTGGGAACTGATCAAGAAGAAAGTGAATGGGCTAATTACCGAATTGATGAAGGGAAAGGTATTATGTTATGGGGAAATATGAATGGAGCCTATAATGAAGCAACTATGGGTTATTCATCTAACCTATTAGGAGTTCTTTCTGATTCACGAAGTTTTGAGAAGAAACACTTAGTTGGGTATATGGAAAGCCATGATGAACAATGGTTGATGTTCAAGACTAGAAGCTATGGTGCTTGTACTAATTTCCCAGATGGAGGAAATGGTTGCACAACAAATCCAGGTGAATATAATACAAGAGATTTAGATACAGCTTTAGGACGTCAAAAATTAGCGGGTGCTTTTTTCTTTACTTTACCAGGACCTAAAATGATTTGGCAGTTTGGTGAATTAGGATATGGCTATGGTGATAATGGGGAACAATGTCTTAAACCTGGGAGTGATTCAGATGGTGATTGTGCTCCTTCTGTCGCAGATAGAGTGGGTAATAAACCCATTCGATGGGATTACTGGAACAATCCTAGTACACAAGAAAGAATTAACCTATATAAAACTTGGTCTTCTTTACTGAAACTTAGAAATAGTAGCCCAGCTTTTACCGATCCTGAATCTAAGATCTATGCGCTTTCAAATGTTGTAAAAAGAATCACATTAAGACATGAAGATTCTGATGTTGTTGTAATAGGAAATTTTGATGTTACTTCTAGAACTGTCTCTGTAAATTTTACGGTTACAGGTACATGGTATGATCATTTTGCAGGTACTGAGGTCACAGTGAATGAATTAAATGATCAAGTTGTGTTGAGTCCGGGTGAATTTAAAATATTTACGACTAAACAATTTGAGACACCAGAAGCTGGTATAATCGTTTCAAACAAATTGGAAGATAAACTTGAATCACCAATTTCATTTAAGCTACACCATAATTATCCAAACCCATTTAACCCAACTACAAACATTACTTTTGATGTAGCTCAAACAGGAGCGGTTAGTTTAGATGTATATGATATGCTTGGAAGAAAAGTAGCGGAACTTGTAAGTGATGTTAAATCAGCTGGGACTTATACAGTTTCTTTTGATGCTTCAAGATTAAGTAGTGGTGTTTACTTTGCTAGATATCAAGCCGAACAAACCGTTCAAATACAGAAAATGACATTACTGAAATAAAACTATGAAGCAAGCTTGGATTATCGTTTTATTTGTATTTCTATTTACAGCATGTTCAAGTAATAGAAGTGTTGAAACTCAAATTATAGGACTTGCAAGTCCTATAAATCTTGGGTTTGAATCTACCGAAGTAATTTTAGAAGACTTTTTTATTGATGCCACTGAAGTGGAACAGATTTCAACTCCAAATGGACTTTCCGCTTCGGAAATTAAAGACGGAAAGGTAACTCTCTCAGGTTCTATTCCTGATCCATTAGCCGTTCTAAATATTACTGCAAAAGGAAATAAATATTCCATTCTCTTAAAAAAATCAGTAAAACGAAATATCGAATTAGTCTTCGATCCAAAAGGTAAAGATTACAATACGGTGCAAGTTAAAGGGGAAATGAATGCTTGGAATCCAAATGCAGGAGAACTCGAAAAAGATGGTGATGTGTGGAAAATTTCGATGCTCATCAATGAAGGGATTTATCAATATATTTTTGTAATCGATGGTGCCGAAACGGTGGATTCAATGAATCCAGAACGAGTTTCAAACGGAATGGGAGGCAGTAATTCGCTTCTTATTGTTGGAGACAGAGAAAAGAAAAAGCCAAGGTTAGAATCTATAAGCTATACAAAAAATGAAGTAAAATTTCGTTTATCGGATGGAATAAAACCAATCATATTCTGGGAAAATAAAAGCATTGATATTTCAAAAGTAGGGGATGAATTTACTATTCTAATCCCAGATGAAGCTAGTGATAAAGATCGATCATTTATTAGAGCTTGGGCATATAGTGCAAATAATACTTCGAATGAATTGTTAATCCCATTAAATAATGGAAAGGTACTTAATTCAAGTGAAGAGCTAAATCGCAATGATTTTCATACTTGGAATATGTACTTCGTATTAATAGATCGTTTTAAAGATGGAGACCTATCAAATACCAGAAAAGTTGATGATCCCGATATACATCCTAAAGCAAATTATTACGGCGGTGACTTTGCAGGGATAACACAGACTATAAAAGACGGTTACTTCGAAAAAATTGGTGTTAATACTCTATGGCTGTCACCAATTACTCAAAACCCTGAAGGTGCATATGGTTTATGGGATCAAGGTGGGCCTGTTACAAAATTTTCAGGTTATCATGGCTACTGGCCAATATCGTCATCAAAAACTGATAATAGATATGGTACAAAGGAAGAATTCAAAGAACTTTTAGATGTTGCCCATGAAAATGGGATGAACGTGATACTAGATTATGTCGCAAATCATGTACATAATGAACATCCTGTTTATAAGAACAATCCTGAGTGGGCAACTGATTTATATCTTCCAGATGGTACAATGAATACACAATTATGGGATGAACAACGCCTTACCACATGGTTTGATACCTTTATGCCAACACTCGATTTCTCTCAACAAATAGTGATCGATACAATGACAGATTCTGCACTATACTGGGTGAAAGAATTTGATTTAGACGGTTTTAGACATGATGCGACAAAGCATATTCAACTAGAATTCTGGAGAACGCTAACTCGAAAAGTAAAAGAAGAAGTTACGCTAAAAACAGGTAAGCAGGTTTATCAAGTAGGAGAAACCTATGGGAGTAGAGAGCTGATAGCTAGTTATATTAACTCAGGAATGTTGGATTCACAATTCGATTTTGGAATGTATGATGCAGCAGTAAATTCATTTGGCCAAAATACTTCATTTACTGGGCTTAGAGATCAACTACTTGAAAGTTTTAATTACTATGGTAATCATAATTTAATGGGATACATCTCAGGAAATCATGACAAAGCCCGGTTTATTACCAATACAAGTGGAGAGGTATCATGGAGCGAAGATGCAAAAATCGCAGGTTGGACTCGCGAAATAGGATATCCACAAGATTTTGCTTATCAACGATTAAATATGCTACATGCATGGAATATGACTATTCCAGGAATCCCCGTAACCTATCAAGGTGATGAATTTGGACAACCTGGAGCAAATGATCCCGATAATAGAAGGTGGATGCAGTTTGAGGAATCTGAATTAAGAGAGAATGAACTTTCAAATCGGGAAGTGTATGCTACATTGACTTCAATTCGAGATGAGAACTTGCCATTAAATTATGGTGATTTTGTTTTCCATCAAGCTGATGAACATACAATGGTCTATTCCAGAGGGTATTTTCAACATCAAGTAGTTGTGGCATTTAATAAATCAGATGAATCAAAATCATTAATAATTAATCTTCGAGATCAATTCAATAATGTAGCTCTAAAAGCTCAATTTAATAATGAATTCTCTATTGATGGGAACACATTAACCATCATATTACCAGCAAATTCCTTCGAAATTCTAACACTTTAAGTTCGCTCAAATGAAAAAAAATTTCAGATCAATACTATATGGAATACTCTTCTTTGGTGTACTATTAACAGGCTGTTCTCAAGAACCTAAAGAAACTAAAAAAGTTCCAACACCTAGTATAGTAGAACATCCTGAATGGAGTAAAAATGCTAACATTTATGAAGTAAATATTAGGCAATATTCTCCTGAGGGAACTTTTAATGCTTTTAAAAAAGATCTTCCAAGATTAAAGGAAATGGGTGTAAAAATTTTATGGCTTATGCCTATTCAACCTATTGGAGAATTAAACAGAAAAGGGACTAAAGGAAGTTATTATTCAGTAAAAGATTATAAAGCAGTAAATCCTGAATTTGGAACCGAGGCAGATTTTAAAGCGCTTGTTAATGAAGCTCATGAAATGGGATTTAAAGTGATTTTGGATTGGGTTGCGAATCACTCTGCTTGGGATAATGTATGGACAGTTAATAAAGACTGGTACAACTTAACAGAGGATGGAAGTTTTCAACCACCTGTTGAAGATTGGAGTGATGTAATTGACTTGAATTATGATAATCAAGATATGCGAGCTGCAATGATAGACGCCTTGGTTTATTGGGTTAAAGAGTTCAATATTGATGGTTATAGATGTGATGTCGCGGGTATGGTTCCAATCGACTTTTGGGTTAAAGCTCATGAAGAAATGGATAAAGTAAAAGATGTTTTTATGCTTGCTGAAGATGGGGAACCAGAATTGCTATATGAAGCATTTGATATGAATTATGCATGGGAATATGCCCATATAATTAGAGAAATTGCTGCTGGTGAGCAGACTTTTTTAGATTTAGACTCTCTTTTTATGCGAGATGCTGAACGCTTTCCAAAAAATGTATACCGAATGTATTTTACTTCAAATCATGATGAGAACTCATGGAATGGAACAGATCCAGAAATGTATGGTCCTAATTTCGAAAATTTTGCAGTTCTATCCGCTACCGTCCCAGGAATGCCATTAATATATAATGGACAGGAATCAGTGTTAGATAAGCAACTCGAGTTTTTTGAAAAAGACCAAATCGATTGGAAAGAGTATTCCTATCAAGATTTTTATTCTATTCTTCTAGATCTAAAAACAACGAATCAAGCTTTATGGAATGGAGAATATGGAGGAGATTTTACTAAAATTGAATCTCCTGTAAACACCTATGCATTCTCACGAAAGAAAGATCAATTCCAGGTATACGTCGCTATTAATATTTCTGATGAAACTAAAGAAATTACCATTCCTGTGTGGTCATCTGATATATATTCAACATATGGAGTAGTTGAAGGGGAGTTCAATAAAAGAGGTGATAATACGTACACTTTCGAGCTACCAGCTCATCAATGGTTTATACTTTCAGCAAAATAAAATAATTCATTAATCTAAATAGCTACCATCATGGCAGAAAAATTAACAAAAAGACCACAGCTTAGTTTTTGGGAAATTTGGAATATGAGTTTCGGATTCCTCGGTATTCAATTCGGTTTCGCTCTTCAAAATGCCAATGTTAGTAGAATTTTTGAGACTCTTGGAGCAAATGTAGATGATATTCCAATTCTTTGGATTGCAGCTCCATTAACAGGATTAGTTGTTCAACCTATAATTGGATATTTCAGTGATAGAACCTGGACAAGGTTAGGTAGAAGAAGACCTTATTTCTTATTTGGAGCAATCGCAGCTTCTGCGGCTTTAATCATTATGCCCAATTCACCAGTCTTATGGGTAGCTGCGGGTATGCTTTGGATTATGGATGCATCAATTAATGTTTCGATGGAACCATTTCGTGCTTTTGTTGGTGATATGCTTCCATCAGATCAAAGAACAAAAGGTTTTGCCATGCAAAGCTTTTTTATTGGTACAGGGGCTGTTATTGCCTCTCTTTTACCTTGGATGATGACAAATTGGTTTGGTGTGGCTAACACTGCACCTGAAGGAATTATCCCTCCCTCAGTTAAATGGTCATTTTATCTAGGTGCTTTCGCTTTTATAACTGCTGTGGGTTGGACGGTATACCGAACTAAAGAATATACTCCTGAAGAACTTGAATCTTTTGAAGAAGCTGAGAAAGAAGAAATTGTTGATAAAGATATTCTTAGAGAAGTTCCGATTGAAGCAGGTGAAGGCCAAAGCAAAATAAAAGCGGGTGTAATAATGGCAGTTATTGGAATTTTAACTACCTATTTAACCTATTATTTCGAATTCGATAAAGAGGTTTATGTTGCAACTGGTGGTTTAGTAGTAGTAGGACTCATTTCATTATTCGCTGGAATGCTACAAAAGTCAGGTAATACCACACAGGGTTTGGTGGTAGTAATGCATGACTTACTGAATATGCCCAAAACGATGAAACAACTTTCTGTTGTTCAGTTTTTTTCCTGGTTTGGATTATTTGCAATGTGGATTTATACGACATCAGCTGTCACTTCTCACGTGTACGGTACCAGTGATACAACTTCGGCACTCTATAATGAAGGAGCTGATTGGGTTGGCGTAATGTTTGGAGTTTATAATGGTATTGCAGCATTAGTTGCCTTTGGCCTAGCTCCTTTAGCAAAGAAACTGAGCCGTAAAATGGTACATGCACTTGCATTGATTTTGGGTGGTCTTGGACTTATTTCAGTTTATTTCTTTAGTAGTCCTGCCATGTTAATGATATCTATGGTTGGAGTAGGTATTGCTTGGGCATCTATTCTTTCAATGCCATATGCTATTCTTGCTGGCTCACTTCCATCAAGTAAAATGGGATTATATATGGGTATTTTTAACTTTTTCATTGTTCTTCCACAACTCTTAGCAGCAACTATTCTAGGATATGTTACTCGATCGTTATTTGGTGGCGAAGCTGTATTAGCACTAATGCTAGGTGGTGTAGTTATGCTGGTAGCTGCTTTATCAATGTATTTTGTTGATGACGTAGATGATGTTGTTCAAAGCTAATTTTTTGAACTGAGTTCTTTTAAAAGCAAAAGAGTTGATATGAAGAAAACAGGTTTTAGCCTAAGTATATCCATTCTATTAGTTATGCTATTCTATTCTAATTCATTTTGTTTCCAAAGTGATGAAGAGAGCAGTAACACCGAACGGCTCGATTGGAAAACTATAGATGAATTATATACTTACAATGGAGAACTAGGGATACTATTTCACGATGGTAAAACGAAATTTAAATTATGGGCTCCATTAGCTACTGAGGTGACTCTTCATTTATATAAAAATGGATTAGATAATGATCCATATCGATCGATTGATCTAAGTAAAATGGATAAAGGGGTTTGGATAACTTCAATCTCTGAAAAAGTTATTGGGGAATTTTATTCCTACTCGGTAACAAATTTTGGCGAAACTAAAGAAGTTCTCGATCCTTATGCTAAGTCTCTTGCCATCACAACAAAGGATACTTTTTTTAAACCTAGAGGCGCTATTGTTAATCCTTCTGAGATCGGACCTGAATTAAACTTTGCAAATGTTGATGGGTATGAGAAGAGAGAGGATGCTATAATTTGGGAGATCAATGTTCGTGATTTTACCGTCGACCCTGATATATCTACAAATGCTTTATTCGGTAGTTATAAAGCATTTAGTGAGCGTTTAGATTACATCAAAAATTTGGGAGTAACTCATATTCAATTGTTGCCAGTACTTAGTTCTACCTACTCAGATGAGTCAATTCATGATCAACGATTAATGGATTATGCAGTAGAGACTAATTACAATTGGGGATATGGTCCAGATAGTTATTTTTCGGTAGAAGGTATGTATTCCGAGAATCCTGATGATCCCGAATTGAGAATCAAGGAATTGAAAGAGTTAATAAACGCGATTCATGCCAAAGGATTAGCTGTAACTCTTGATGTAGTGTACAATCATACAGCTAGACTTTCTTTTCTGGAAGATATTGTTCCTGGTTATTATCATTTCATGGATGTACTTGGGAATCCAAAAATTAGTTATGGTGGGGGAAGACCTGGTTCAACACATGCCATGGTTAGAAAGTTAATAGTAGACTCAATTGTTTATTGGACTACAGAGTTTAAAGTTGATGGCTTCAGATATGATTTGATGGGCGATCTAGACGCGGAAACAGTTCAAATTGCCTATGATAAAGCAAAAATAATAAACCCTAATATTCTCAAAGTTGGAGAATGTTGGCGTACTTTTGCAGGAGATGATGGAGAGAAAGTGCAACCAGCCGACCAGGACTGGATGAATGGTACTAGTAGCGTATCTTGTTTTTCAGATGAAGTACGAAATGAGTTAAAGTCAGGAGTTGGTTCAGAAGGTGAACCTAGATTCATAACAGGTGGCCCTAGATCTATTCAAACAATTTTTAATAATATAATAGCTAAACCGGGCAATATGAATGAAGATGATCCCGGTGATGTCCTTCAATATATTGCAGCTCATGATAACCTTACTCTTCATGATGTTATTGCTAAATCGATAAGAAAAGATCCCGCTTTTCATGAAGAAGAAATTCAAAAAAGAATACGTCTTGGAAATGCTATGATACTCACAAGTCAAGGAGTAGCTTTTATTCATGCGGGACAAGAGTATGGGAGGACAAAGCAATGGCGTTCATCAACAAAACCTAAAAGAGAGTATGTAGAGGTCGAAGGTTTTGAATATCCATATTTTGTCGAAAACTCATATGATGCTTCAGATGCTATAAATATGTTTGATTGGGATAAAGTTGAGGAGCCTGGTATACATAAAAACACTATGCAATATACCTCGGGTTTGATTTCATTACGAAAGTCAACGGATGCCTTTCGTTTAGGAGATGAAGCATTGGTATCTAAAAACGTTTCTTTAATCCAAAGTAAAGATATTAAAGTAGATGATTTATTCATTGGATATAGAGCAAATGCAACTACTGGAGAGTCATTTTATGTGTTTGTAAATGCAGATTCAATTGAAAGATCAATTTCTCTACAATTTGATCTAACAGCTGGCTTAGTATTAGTAGATTCTGATGAAGCTGGTACAAATGAAGTCTCAAAGATAAGTGGAGTTAAGATTAATACTAGTCAAATAACCATTGATCCACTTACGGTTATAATTATCAAAACTGAGGAATAATTCTCTATTCATAGTGACCGGAAGTTTCTTAATTTAGAGGTATGAAATTAGATCAAAAATATTTTATACCATTTATGGTGATTGTGGCAGTATTCACAATGCTATTTATAGTTTTAACCTCATTCAATTTTAAGCAACAGCAAAAGGAAAGGTTTACAGAGTATACTCTTGAATACGATTCCCTACTTACAAAAAACCATCCGTATATTGGCAAGGAAGACAGTTTAAGGCTTGGTGATTTAGCTGGAAATCCAGTGCTTTTAGTGTTTTGGTCATCATGGTCAGAAAAGTCTGCTAATTTATTAAATGAGATAGAATTTATTACTCAAAATGACCCAACTTTAAAAGTTGTTGCAGCTCTTGTGAAAGATGTAACCGATAGTGCAGAAGAAGCTATTATTCAGCATGATTTCATTTATATCGATGGAACAATTTTATTTAATAAAATTCGGGTGCCCGGAATACCTAGCTATTTGTTACTAGATGAGAACGGCAATTTAGTCTCAACACATGTTGGATATAAAGAAGGAGCCATTAAGGACTTCTTCCAATAAATGAAAAAATTCATAATTCATAACGGTTCATTAATCTTAGAGAAAGAACTCCGAATTTCTCCAATAAACAGAGGTATGATGTATGGTGATGGCTGTTTTGATACATTTCGATCATATAAAGGTAAGTTCCTTAAGCTCGAAGAGCATTTTAGTAGACTTATTGACACCGCAAATTACTTAGGGATTGAAGCTAATTTTGGTTTTGAAGATTACAAAAACAAAATTTTGGAGTTACTTAATGTTAGTGATTTTTTAGACAGAGATGCACTAATTCGAGTCCAATGTTGGAGAGAAGGTGATCGTGGATATTATTCAGAATCAACACAGGGACAATGGGTTACAAGTTGTTCCGAAATTAGCAGTTTTAAGAACTCAATAAGCCTTTCTTCTGTAAGTGTCAGGGCAATCCCATCAGAAGCCTTAGAGCGTAAATATAAGCTATCTAACGGACTTAATTACATACAAGCAGCACGTGAAGCGACTAGGATAGGTTCAGATGATGCATTAATGCTTACGACTTCAAACAAAGTTAGTGAAACAACTAAAGCGAATATTTTTTGGGTGAAAGGAGAGAAGGTTTATACCCCTTCTGTAGATTGTGATTTGTTAGCAGGAATTACACGAAATAGTATAATTGAACTAATATCTAGTACTAATTCACTTGAAGTTATTGAAGGAATATTTGATTTAGATCAAATAAAACAATCTGAGGCAATTTTTGTTACCAATTCAATTTGCGAGCTGATACCAGTAAATGTGTTAGATAGTATAAAGTTCGATGTTAATCATATCCATATACAATCAATAAAAGACTCTTTTGAAGAATATAAACTTCAGAATTTGAAGTAATGAGTAGATTTCAATCAATTGAAGATGTTTGGAAGTATCTCGATTCAATTCCTATGTTTTCTAAGGTAGGGTTAAAAGCGAGTAATTTTGGACTAGAAAATATTAGCCGTTTTTGTGATAAAATTGGTAGCCCTCAGAGTCAATTCAAGAGTATTCATGTTGCTGGTACTAATGGGAAAGGATCAACCTGTTATTTACTAGAATCGGTTTATAATAAGGCAGGATATAAAACAGGGATGTTTACTTCTCCACATCTTATTAAATACAACGAAAGAATTCGTTTATCAGGAGTAGAAGTAGAAGATCAAACTATACTGTCTTTTTTTCAAGAAGTTGAAGTGGTTTTGGAGGAAATACCACTTACATATTTTGAGATTAGTACAGCACTCGCATTTTGGGTTTTTGCAAAAGAAAAAGTTGATGTCGCAATTATAGAAACCGGTTTAGGAGGAAGACTCGATTCGACTAATATTATTCATCCTGAACTCTCAATTATTACAAGTATTGGGAAAGATCATGAACAAGTTCTTGGAAATACTATAGAAAAAATAGCGTTCGAAAAAGCAGGAATTATTAAAACTTCTATACCTGTTATTGTAGGAAATCTAGATCAAGTATCGATGAAGATTGTTAATGAAGTGGCAATTCGAAATAACTCTCAGTTGGTAAGTATTAGTAGTTTAAGTCCTGTTTTTGACAAAGGAATTATCTCATTCAATAAGAATAATCATACATTTAAAACCAATCTGATCGAGCCTATAAATGCTTGGAATGTTGCAATGGTTTACCAAGCTGTTATGATTTTGAATGATACGTTCAGAGTTTCAAATTCTGAGTTTAAATATGCATTAGAGTGTTTTATTGGAGTTCCTGCACGATTTGAGAAAGTTCACCCGAACAAAAAGTGGTACTTTTCTGGTTCTCATAACGAGCAAGCAATTGATGCAATGCTTGAAGCCGTTATGCATATTTCTTCGACTAAAAAAGTACTGATATTATCTATGATGAAAGATAAAGTTAATCAGGAAATACTCACTAGGTTCGAAGCTTTTGATAAGATCTATTTCTATGAACAAGATGGTGAGAGGTCAGCGAAATATGCTGATGTGCAAAAGTTCATTAAGGCTAAGTTGGTAGATGAGAAGAACCATAAAATGATTTTAAATGAATTGAAGACAGAGTTAGTAATTTTTGCTGGAAGTTTTTACTTTTACTCAACAATAAAGCGATGGCTAAGCGAATACATAAACAAATCTTAGTCATCTACTCTTTTTCATCCTTACCTGATTGAGTGCTTTAAAAGTTATCCTAATGATGATAATTCAGCATTCTCCCCAAATTCAGTAAGAATAATATCGCAATAGCATACATATTTTATGTCAGATAACCAGACAGGTAGACTTTCAGCTGGAGAGCTAGAGTCCTTAAAAACAAAAAAACTTCCCGAATTACAGGTAATTGCTAAGTCTGTAGGTATAAAACGGGTTACAGGTGTAAAAAAGCAAGAACTTATCGATCGTATTACAGAACTTTCGAGTGGAGGAAATACTGATCAAGAAGTAGCTCCGCGACGAATGCGAGCTAGGATTCCTAAGAGGGAACGCATCGAGATACCTGTTGAAGAAAACGACAATGTTTCTGAAGCTGAAGAAATTGAGAAAACGGAAGATCCTGAAGCTGAAAAAGCCAGCCAAAAAGATGGAGAAAAGACTTCCTATGGATCTCATTCGCATATTGTTTCCTATAAAAAGGAAAGTGACGAAGATATAGAGAAAGAGAAGGAAAGACGAAGAAAGCAGCAAGAGAACCAGCGTAAGCAAAGAAATCAGAATAGGAATAATAATAATCGTCGCCATGAGCACGATCAACTTCCTAATTCGGATGCACCAACGCTAGCAGAACGACTTAAAGAAATTTCAGATCAACTTGGACCATATCTAATTAATGAAGGTACTTTAGAAATTTTACCTGATGGATATGGTTTCCTTCGTTCGGTTAATTACAATTATAAAGCGAGTCCAGACGATATATATGTTTCTCCATCTCAAATAAAGAGATTTAGACTTCGCCAAGGTGATTGTGTTATTGGGATTATTCGACCTCCTAAAGTAGGAGAACGATATTTTGCTCTATTAAGAGTTGAAGGTGTTAATGGTAGAATTCCTACAGATATGGATAATCGTGGAGTATTTGACGACATGCTTCCAATCCACCCTGATACTCGTTATACCTTAGAATATAATCCACGTGAGTATACAACTCGATTTATTGATTTATTTGCTCCAGTTGGTAAAGGTCAACGTCAGTTAATTGTTGCACAACCAAAAACTGGTAAAACCACTATTCTCCGTAACATTGCGAATGCAGTTGCTACTAATCACCCTGAAACAAAGATTTTGATTCTTCTGATTGATGAAAGGCCAGAAGAAGTAACTGAGATGGAGCGTTCAGTTCAAGGTGCTGAAGTAGTTGCTTCAACATTTGATGAGAAACCAGAAAACCATATCGGGCTTTCAGAAATAGTATTTGAGAAAGCTAAAAGATTAGTTGAAAGTGGTCATGATGTATTACTTCTATTGGATTCTATTACTAGATTAGCTCGTGCTTATAATGTTGGTGCGAATAATAAAGGTAGAACTATGAGTGGTGGTGTTGATTCTGAAGCACTTAAGATTCCACGTCAAATGTTTAGTTCAGCTAGAAATATTGAAGGTGGTGGATCACTTACAATTATAGCAACCGCTCTAGTTGAAACTGGTTCTAGAATGGATGATGTAATATTCGAAGAATTTAAAGGAACAGGTAATAGTGAGATCGTATTAGATCGTCGAATTTCCGATCGAAGAATTTATCCAGCTATCGACATATTTAGAAGTGGAACTAGAAGGGAAGAGCTTCTTGTATCTGATGCAGAACGTGAAAAAGTAGTTTTACTACGTCGTTATCTAACTAATATGAATTCATTCGAAGCAGCAGAGTTCTTAATAGACAAGATTAAAGGAACTAAGAACAATGAAGACTTCTTAATTTCAATGAATAAGTAAGTTTTACTAGCTAATTTTTAGAATTATAAAAAAAGAAGGCTGAACATTATTTATTGAATAGGTATCCAAACCTCTTCTTCAGATTCTGGATTTAAAGGTCCAAAATAATTCGCTCCCATTATCTCGAAATGAGGACGATGATCTAATCTATATCCAGATGTTGGAAGCCATTTAGTGAAAATATAATTGTAGAATTCAGGATAAGAGCTATGAAGCCCTTTGAAAGTAAATACAGCATATTTACCACTTGAGATAATTAGTTCTTCTAAACCATCTGGAACATCTTCAAATTTTGATACTTCAACAGCTGCCCATTTTTCAAATAGCGTGTGAGGAGAGAAGTTCTTCATTTCCATGCCTTCTTTGTAAATCTCTACAGAGAAGGAAGTTTGATTAATTTGGTATTTAATTTCCTTTTGTCTCTTTCTAAGGTTTTGCCATAGTTCACCTATTCTGTTCTCAGAAAGTGAAGTTTCGATCTTCCTTCCAATTAGTTTCAATTCTTCTGAGATCTTTATTTCTGGAGTAGTCATTATTTTTCTAAATCAAGTGAAGGGATATACCAAACATTCTTATCTAAGTCTATTCCTCCATTAAGTTCTTCTTGTACAACTCGATCTGTAATAAAAACACCTTTTTCCGCCATATTAGTAAAGGTATCATAGCCACCATTGTCGAAGCCTATTCGAGTTCTATGGATATAAAAAATCTCAGAAAATTCTCTATCAAACGCCATCTCAACTCCTTCTTTACCATAAATAAAGCCTAGCATTCCACCCCAAGTAGCTGTGGGGTTATCAGAATCCCAACCTGTTAAAGCTCCAATTTTTATAGTTTCAATTAAATCGCCCTCACCGTAAAAAAGACTAACCAAACTAGCTGCAAAATTAATACCGGCAGCAAAACAACCATTACAGTATAAATTCTGAGATGTTATATCATATCCATCTTGCTCTTCGACTTGATAACGTTGATAAATTTCATCTCTAGTTTGCTCCCAAGGTATTCCTGAATCATATCTGGATTTAACAAAGGAGTACATTTTAGCAGGATATGAATCAACCGGAAACAGCTCTTTGGATTTCTCAGCATGGTTAATCAATTGATCTTTTATTGGATCTTCAAAAGTTACATTAATTGCTTGAGCATACATGCTTACATAAAATTCCGATATCCATTGAGCTTCTTCTTTAGCTGTTGTTTGAATCGGGAGTAATGCCATTTTACGAGCGACATCAGGTCTTGCAGGTGCAAAAAGTCCAAAGATCTCGGTAGTAAGTTGAGCATCGATCATTTCCCAATGTGAATTCAACTCAGGATTGCTAGTTTCGGGAGGTAAAACACCTTCTCGCATTAAATCGAATGCGGCCTGATTAGAGACCCACAGATAATTCTCCTCTTCTGGCATAATATGCATCAACCACCCATTTCGAATCTGTTCAGGACTTAGCATTGAAGTCTTGTTTTTATATAGTAATTCTTGATAGATGTATTCAATATCTGTGTCATCATCGGAACCCCATACTCCTGATGAATCTTCAAAAACAAAGTCTATGGTAAGCGAAAGAGCACTTGGAATCCCTTCTCCCCAAATACTTGGTTGATCTGCTTTACCCCAATCTGCTCTAGTATAGAAATCTCCTGTTTTTATCTCTCCAATATTTCCAATCTTATCCATTTCAGTAACTAATCCTGTCCAGTTTGCAATACTCTGAGCTAACCAAAAACCATATAATTTATCCTGATATTCACTTCTTGAGATAACAAGGTCTGATTCTGATGCTGTGTAAGAGTTATACTGTATATCTGGATTTATCAATATAGTCTCTTTATTTATTTCTTTATTTCTGCAACCAAAAATCACAGAAAATATGATGATAAGTAGTAGGGGTAATTTATTTCTTGTCATTTAACATCCAGTAATGCATATCGTTTTTCTTCGTCTTGGACAAGCACTCCATTTTTAATATGTATGGAGTGATAAAAAAAGATTGCAGCTTTCTCTATTACAGCTTGCCTAAGTATTAAAGTTTTAGCTTTTTTAGATTGAATTGGATCTATATCCATTTCCTTCATTGCATAATTATTTAAATGATATTCATCTGGAACTAAATCACCTAAAAAGTATGCGGTTTCACCACCATCTTGAATTTTCACGATTTGATGACCAGGAGTATGACCTCCGGTTTTAATAAGAGTAATACCTGGTAAAAGTTCAAAAGTAGTATCTGTGATAAGAACTAATTTTTCTTCAGCATATAACTTATAAAACTCATCAAGATTATAATCACTTCCTTGAACTGGATTTACTTCTCCCATTCTTTGAACCGCATAATGCCATTCTAGTTTTTGAACAAAGTAATTTGCGTAAGGTAAAGTGGGTTGAGTAGTAGCGGTATAATCAACGTAAGTACATCCAGCTGAGTGATCGAAGTGAAGATGTGTTAGTATAACATGGGTAACATCACTTAGCGTAAGCCCAAAAATATCGAGGTTAGATTTAAGATTTGATGTATTAGAATAATTACTTTTAGCATCTAAGCCCCATCCTAAGCCAGTATCGAGTAAAATAACATGTTTACCATCTCTAATTAGAATAGGATCTATTCCAATTTGCCGTGAACTAGTCGGGACTTCCTCAAACTCTTTTCTAGAGGTAATATCATTAGCGTCCAGTTTTTGGAAGATTCCATTATCATAAACATCAAAAATACCTTCACTTAGTTGTTCTACTTCAAATCGGCCTATTTTCATACAATCAGATTTATAGTCTTATAGAAGCTACAATTGAAGAATCTGCATAACTTTTAAATAGAAAATTCAAATTTTCAGAATCTTCGTTTCGCTCTGAATGACATCATTAGTATTATAGTTATCAACCTAGTAGACAACTTAATAAATCTACGCTTTCAATCAATTCGTTTTTATCTTCCCTTATGAATTCTTATGACGCTATTATTATCGGTTCTGGACACAATGGATTAACAACGGGATGTTATCTAGCTAAAAATGGATATAAAGTACTTGTACTTGAGCGTAGAGATACTATTGGTGGTGCAGTTTGTACTGAAAGAATGTTTGAATCTCCTGAAAATCCAAATGGATTCTTAATGGATGTGGGTTCATCGGTTCATATAATGATTCACCAAACGGGTATTATTGAAGAACTCGAGCTAACAAAGTATGGACTCGAGTATATAGATATGGATCCAATTATGTCTTATCCAGTTTCTACAGGTAAAGGTGTAATTCATTTTTGGAAAGATGTGGATAGAACATTGGAGTCTATTTCAAAAGTCGCTCCTGAAGATGTAAAGAATTACAAAGATTTTATAGATTTTTGGGGGAAGATTAATAAAGGTGTTCTAAAAGCTTTCATGACTACTCCAACAACGAGTGGAATAGTAGCTGAAATGGCAAAGGCTCAAATCAAAGATGGAGCCATGTTTAAAAAAGGTGAAAGTACTTCTGGTCTTCAAAAAATTCTATCTAGCTATGGAAAAGTAGTAGATGATGCTTTTGATAGTCCACATATGAAAGCTGCTTTACTTTGGTTCGCAGCCCAATCAGGACCTTTACCAGATCACTCTGCGACAGGTGATTTTGTTGGATGGCAATCTATGTTACATCAAAGTGGAGCCAAACATCCAAAAGGAGGAAGCGGAATGCTTACTCAGGCAATGAAAAATTTAATTGAAGCCCATGGGGGCGAAGTGAAAGCTAACTACCCTATTAAAAAGATATTAATTGAGAATGGAGAAGCTATAGGAGTTCAGACTGAAGAAGGTGAAGAATTCAGAGCTCCAATTATAGTATCAAATGCTCATGTTCAAACAACGATGATGAAAATGGTTGGTAGGGAACATTTAGGTGATTCGATGTTTAAGAAAGTTAATGACATTAATGTAGGTAATGGCTTTGGAATGGTTATTAGATGTGCGGTAGAGGAACTACCTCAATATACAGCAGCTCCAGACGATCCTTATATTCATAATGGTATTCAATTAATGGCCCCATCGGTTCAATACATGAATAATGCGATTGGAGATTACACTAAAAAACTTCCACCCGAAAAGCCCGCTGCGTTAGCAATGACTTTTTCCAAGATCGATCCTGAAGTTGCAAAAGATGGAAAACATACTATGTTCGTTTGGGCACAATGGCATCCATATGAATTAGCAAATGGATTAAAATGGGATGATATTAGAGAACAAGAAGCACAGAAAATTTATGATGTAGTGGTTGATTATGCGCCAAATATGAAAGGAAAGCTCATAGATTGGTATATTCAATCACCCTTAGATATCGAAAGAAAGCATGGTCTGTTAAAAGGAAATGTGATGCACGTAGAAATGAGTTTTGATCAAATGTTCATGTTCCGTCCAATACCTGAAATGAGCCGATATGAAACGCCGATTAAAAACTTATACCTTTCAAGTGCTTCTTGTCATCCAGGTGGGGGCGTTTTTGGCGCAGCAGGGCATAATGCAGCTCAGGTAATTCTAAAAAAATCAAATAAGAAAAAGTGGTTTAGTTGAATTCTACAGTGATCATTCATTTTTCAAAGTTGGACCATAATCTAGATGCTGTTGATCGTAGATTAAAACCTGGCGTACAACGTATGGCAGTTGTTAAAGACAATGCATATGGTCATGGACTTATACCGATTTCAAATCATATTAAAGATCGAGTTGAATGGTTTTGTGTTGCTCGTGTAACTGAAGGAAAAGTACTTCGAGAATCTGGTATTAAGAACCCCATTTTAGTTTTTGAAGCCCCGAGAAAAGAGACTGCTAACCTTTTTAAAGAATATGGTTTAACAGCTACCCTTGCAGAAATTGATTCATTAAATGTACTTGATGAGGGTACTGAATATCATATAAATATTGATACTGGGATGCATCGTCTAGGTGTTTTACCAGAGAACGTGAGCGAGTTAGCGAAATCAATTTCTAATTATCCTCAATTAAAGTGTACTGGTATCTACACACATTTCTTTAAAGCTGATGATCCCAATAATCCTGAAGTTGAAACACAACTAAAACTCTTTAAGGAAATTCGAGCTCAATTTCCTTCAGATTGGATGACACATACTGCTAATACTGGAGGTATCTTCCACTATAGAGATTTAGATTTGCAATTTGATGCTGTTCGACCAGGAGTTTGTCTATATGGATATGGGGCAGGTAATGTTGAAGTTCCTGATTTAGAACCAATTTTAGATTGGAAATCATTTTTAATGCAGGTAAAAAAAGTAAAAGCAGGTGATTCAGCGAGTTATGGTGCAAAATGGACAGCTCCTATGGATGGATTTTTAGGCATAATTCCTACTGGCTATAGTGACGGAATACCTCGTGTATTAACTAATTCATTTAAAATAAAAGTAAATGAAGAGTACTACGACCAAGTTGGGACAATTAGTATGGATTACTCTTTGGTATTTCTAAGAAATGATTATTACGAAAAAGGGACAGTGATATATTTATTAGATGGCAATAAACTTTCAGCCAAAGAATGGGCAAAAAAAGCTAATACCATACCTTATGAAATTACCACAAGTATAAAAGAAAGAGTAGCTAAAGAATATCTGTGAAGCTCAATAAGCAATCGAAACTAGTTCAAAATCGATGGTAATCGTTTGATCAGTTGTATTAATTTCATCAGGAATTACTAAGAGTCTTCGTTCTCCTTCTTTCATTCCTAATATTCCTTCTATTAGACCCTCGCCACCAAAACGAATAGTTGTTTGTAAACCAACATTATTTACTCTTCTTGGAGATGTACTTCCGTTTACAAATGAACTTGAAACAATATCACCGTCCAGATTTCTGGTAGTGTAGTATACAAACATGTC
This sequence comes from Balneolaceae bacterium, assembly GCA_965212165.1. Taxonomy (GTDB): domain Bacteria; phylum Bacteroidota; class Rhodothermia; order Balneolales; family Balneolaceae; genus RHLJ01. The sequence continues at coordinate 2,055,701 of OZ243096.1, forward strand.
ATCTCGAATAGTCAACTCAAATGAACTTGAGTCTCCTTCAGTTATTACATAATAAATAAGACCTGTGTCTGATACAACTTTGGAAACAGCGTTTGAGGTATCTGGAAAAGCAGGAGCGTCAGAGTAATCGAAAGATATGGATGTTCCATTATCTCCTCCACATGCTGTAATGAGAAAGAATATTGGTAGTAAATATAGGAGGAATTTAAAATTCATTTATTAAATCTTATGCGTTCAATGGATGGGTATTAAACCCATTTTTTATAGTTTTATTATGTGAATTCGCAGCCTTAAAGATACTGTATCATTTGGATAAAAACTGCTTTCTTAAAAATGAAAATTTAAACCATTAAGCTTCTGCTTCACCAAATGCTTTTTTGAGTTCTTTTTCGCGTTGTTTACCCGCTATATAACTTACCCAGATTGAAAATTCATATAATACAGCTAATGGCATTGCAATTAGTATTTGAGAAATAGGATCGGGAGGTGTAAGTAAGGCAGCCATTACCAAACAAACAATAAGAGCATGGCGACGATATGTTCTTAGAAAAGCAGGTGTTAAAATACCAATTTTAGAAAGAGCATAGCTCACAATTGGTACTTGGAAAATCAATCCACATGAAATAACCCACATTGCTAATGAACTAAAATATTCATTTATATCGAAGTCATTTCGGACAATTCCTGAAGCTGAAATATTAAAAGAAGCGAAGAATTGAAGAGCAAAAGGGACTAATATTAAATATCCAAATGCAACACCAATTAGAAAGAAAAGAGTGATAAATAGTGCACTTACAATAGTTTTCCACTTTTCCTTAGTTTCTAAAGCGGGTTCAATAAAAGCCCAAATCTGATATATAAAAACTGGAGATCCAATGATAAAACCAGATATAAAAAGCATCCCCCAAAAAGTAAAAAACTGACCTGGTAATTTCCTGCTTTGAAGAGTAAGATCAATAGCTTCTACTTTTATGATTTCATACATAAAGAAACTAGCTTTAGTCGGCCCAAGTAGAACAACGTCAATTACAAAATCAGAAAAGATAAAGGCTACTATAACTCCAGCAATAATTCCAATGAATCCTTTAATAATTCTCCAGCGTAGTTCTTCTAAATGCTCAAGGAAAGACATTTGATCAGTACGATCTGCAGGTTTAACTACTTTGGGAGGTTCGGCTCCCATTATTTGACGTTGTTCTGTAGACAAATTGAGAAATTATGCAGTTACGAAATCATATAGAGGGAATCGCTCGCACAAAGCAGCAACTTCTCCAGTAACTTGTTTATGGATATCTTCATTTGAAGGATTTTGAATCACTTTATCTATTAGAATAGCAATATATTCAAATTCAGCTTCCTTGAGCCCCCTTGTTGTCATAGCTGGAGCGCCAATTCGTATTCCAGATGTTATAAATGGACTCTCAGTATCGAATGGAACCATATTTTTATTAACGGTAATGGCAGATTTACCAAGAGCTTCTTCTGCAATTTTACCGTTAACACCTTTATTTCTAAGATCAATGAGGATTAAATGATTATCAGTTCCTCCACTTACAATATTATAACCAAGCTCAACAAATTTAGCAGCAAGTGCTTTAGCATTACTCTGAGTTTGAAGTTGGTATTCTTTAAAAGAATCTTCTAATGCTTCACCATAAGCAACAGCTTTAGCAGCAACAGCATGCATTAATGGGCCACCTTGAGTACCTGGGAATACAGCAGAGTCTAATACTTCGCTCCAGTTCTTTACTCGTCCAGATTTTGGAGCGATTACACCAAGAGAATTTTCTCCATCTTTACCAACTAAAATCATTCCACCACGTGGACCTCTAAGCGTTTTATGTGTTGTGGTAGTTACCACATGAGCATAAGGGAGAGGATCATTTAATACTTTAGTTGCAATCAATCCAGCTGTATGTGCCATATCCATCCATAATAGTGCCCCAACTTCATCTGCTATACTCCTGAAAGCTTCATAATCATAATCACGTGAGTATGCAGAGGCACCAATAGAAATCATTTTTGGTTTAACAGCTTTGGCTTTCTCACGAATCTTATTGTAATCTAGAAGACCATTATCCTTATCTACACCATAGAATTCTGGTTTAAAATAAATTCCTGAAAAATTAACAGGAGAACCATGAGTTAAATGACCACCATGAGATAAATCGAATCCTAATAAGGTTTCTCCTGGCTTCATGAGTGCCAAATAAACAGCCGCATTTGCAGATGCTCCAGAATGAGGTTGAACATTTACCCAATCGGCACCAAAAAGTTCCTTTGCACGGTCTCGAGCAATATCTTCAATTACATCGGCATATTCACATCCACCGTAATATCTTTTTCCAGGATAACCTTCCGCATATTTATTTGTAAGATTGCTTCCATTGGCTTGAAGAACAGCACGAGTTACAAAATTTTCAGAAGCTATAAGCTCAAGATTGGTGTTTTGACGTACCGTTTCTTTTTCAAGTAGATCAAAGATTTTTGGATCTTGCTCTTGGATAGATTTCATCAACTAATATCTTTTTGTGTGAGAGATTCAATTTTTTCAATTCGACGAAGATGTCTACCACCTTCAAACTCGGTTCCAAACCATGCTGTTAATATCGCTTTAAGTTCAGATTTATCATTCTCTAGCTCTTTACCTGGAATACAAAGTATATTTGCATTATTGTGAAGGCGAGTCATCTCAGACACCTTATGATTGTACACTAATGCAGCTCGAACTTTTGGATATTTATTTGCAGTCATACAAACACCTTGTCCACTTCCGCAAAGAATTATGCCTTGTGCATATTCACCTGAATTAATTCGTTCTGAAACCTGAATAGCAAAATCAGGATAATCAACTGAATCTTCAGAATGAGTTCCAAAATCAACAGGTGTATGACCAAGGTTCTCCAAAATTTCTTTTGTGATGGTTTTAGCTTTGAACCCGGCGTGATCGCTCGCAATTGGGATGATCATTAAAACTTAAGTTGTAGTGAATGATTAGAGTTCAAATATCTTCAAATTTTAGGTTAGATTAAAGGATTCAATTCATCAAATAAAAATTAAGAATGATTCAATGTTCAGTACATCATTCTGAGAATACTTCTGAAGAATTTGCAATATAATATGGATTAATAACTAATCACTCTCAATACCTATGTACCACAAAGAACTAGAAATTGCAAAAAAAGCTGCTGCTGAAGCCGCTGCAATAATCAGAACATATAGATCAAACGAGTCTTTTTCTATTCAATTGAAAAGAAAGAATGATTTAGTTACAGATGCTGATTTAGCTTCAGAAAAGAAAATCATTGAAGTGATTAAGTCAGTGTTTCCAGATGATCAGTTTCTTGCTGAGGAATCTAATATACATACGAAATTACCAAATGGACGAGTTTGGATTATAGATCCAATAGATGGAACCACTAATTTTTCACATGGATTCGCACCTTATTGTGTTTCAATTGCATTTTGGGAAGATGGGAAGCCAAAAGTTGGGCTCGTTCTTGAAGTAGCTAATGATGAATGGTTTTGGGCGGTTGAGGGACAAGGTGCATTTTTGGGAAAACAGAAGATATCGATTTCAGAAATAACAGATCCTAAGAAAGCGTTGATTGCAACTGGATTTCCATATAGTCAATTTGAATTAGTAGATCCATATCTTCAAGTACTTAAAAATTTAATGCAGAAAACACATGGTATTCGAAGAGCTGGTGCTGCTTCATACGACCTTTGTTGTGTTGCAGCAGGTAGAGTAGAAGGATTTTATGAATATGGATTAAACCCATGGGATATAGCAGCTGGAATGTTAATAATCCAAGAAGCAGGTGGAATTTCTACCGATTGGAAAGGTGAGCAAAATCAATTATTTGGAAAACGAATTATTACAGGTAATTCATCTATTTGTGAGTTTTTACAAGCGGAGCTCAAAGCCTGTTTTGATGAAGGAAATCTTTCGCTGTAAAATAGCCCAAGTATTTCAAGAACCCTGTTTAATCCCTACCTTTCACTAAAATAATAAAAGGAAAGAAGTGATTGATCGGAAAGTAAATGTTGGGATTGTACAAATGACTTGTTCATCCAATCCTGAGGATAATCTTAGAAAAGCTATAGTGAAGATTAAGGAAGCGGCTGCAAGTGGAGCGCAGATTGTTTGTCTTCAAGAATTATTTCTTTCCTTATATTTCTGTGATGTTGAAGCTTATGAGAATTTTAAACTAGCTGAATCAGTACCAGGACCAAGTACAGATATCTTATCAAAATTAGCTAATGAATTAGGCATTGTAATAATTGCTTCTCTTTTTGAGAAAAGAGCCGAGGGACTTTATCATAACACAACTGCTGTTTTGGATGCTGATGGTACTTATCTAGGAAAATATCGCAAGATGCATATCCCTGATGATCCAGGTTATTTTGAGAAATTCTATTTCACCCCGGGTGATTTAGGTTATAAAGTTTTCGATACTAAATTTGCAAAAATTGGGGTATTGATTTGTTGGGATCAATGGTATCCCGAAGCAGCTCGTATTACATCTTTAAAGGGTGCTGAAATGCTTTTTTATCCTACCGCAATAGGTTGGCACGATTCTCAAAATGAAGCTATAAACGATGAACAGTATCAAGCATGGCAAACTATTCAGCGATCTCATTCAGTTGCAAATGGGGTCCCAGTAGTGTCTGTAAATCGAGTAGGAAGAGAGGGTGAAATGAGTTTTTGGGGAGGTTCTTTTATTACAAACTCATTTGGACGAGTTTTATATAAATCCTCTCATTCTGAAGAAGAAATACATGTGGAAAGTCTTTCAATGACAGAATCGAATCAATTTAGAACTCACTGGCCATTTCTAAGAGACCGGCGCATTGATTCCTATCAACCTATTACAAAACGGTTTCTAGATGAAGATGAATCTAATTGAAGCCCCAAAGAATTGGGTTCATAAGTCTACGTTTGAAGGAATACCAGCTGAACAAGGGTTTTACTTTCCAGCTGAATTTGCAGAACACGAAGCAACTTGGCTGAGCTGGCCGCACAACCCTGGTACCTGGCCTGGTAAAATCGAAACGATATACAAACCCTGTTGCGAGTTTATCAAACTAGTAGCTGAAGGAGAGAAGGTGAAGATCAATGTCAGGGATGAAGCAATGGCTAAAGAAGCGTTTAGCAAGATTCAGAAAACCGGCGCTGATATGTCACAGGTTTATTTTCATCTGAATCCTACCAACGACGCATGGTGTCGTGATCATGGCCCTGCATTTTTATTGAATAAGGAATCCAATAAAAAAATTATTGTGGATTGGGGATATAATGCATGGGGAGGAAAGTATCCGCCGTTTGATTTGGACGATGTTATACCAACAAGAATTGCATATCAATTAGAGCTTCCTGTTTCACAAGCCCCTATTATAATGGAAGGGGGCTCTGTTGATTTCAATGGGAAGGGAACGTTAATTACCACAGAATCATGTTTATTGAATAAGAATCGTAATCCGCAACTTACCAAAGATGAAATTGAAAATTATTTGCGAGATTATTATGGAGTCACAAATATTTTATGGCTTGGAGATGGTATTGCAGGTGATGATACCGATGGTCACATTGATGACTTAACTCGTTTTGTAAATGAAGATACTGTAGTTACTGCTATAGAGGATCATGAATTGGATGAAAACTATGAGCCATTGAGAAAAAATTTAGAATTACTCAAAAGCCTTAGGTTAGAGAATGGAAATCCTCTAAATATAATCGAGCTTCCAATGCCAAAAGCTCGCTACTACCAAGGTCAACGTTTACCAATGTCGTATGCGAACTTCTATATTTCAAATAAATATGTTATTACTCCAGTTTTTGGAGATGCTAATGATAGGATGGCTCTTGAGATTCTTGAAAATTGTTTCTCTTCCAGAAAAGTAGTCGGCATTAATTCTTCAGACTTAATTTGGGGATTAGGGAGTTTTCATTGCCTTAGCCAGCAGGAGCCTAAACTAATAACCTAACATTTTAGCTAGACTATGAAATTCAGTATGTTCTAAGGCTTATTTTTAGATACCATACTAGTTAAAGATGCCAAAATTATAATGAGTATTGGATATTCGTAAACAAAGAATCGGTAGATGAAAAATTTATTTCTATTTCTAGTTATAGCTTTACTTAATGGAGTAACTACTAATGCACAAAATGTGACTTCAGATACACTTATAGTTGGTGTTTACGAATCACCACCTTTTGTATCTTTAGATAGGTCTGGAGAATTAAATGGTGTTAGTGTTTGGCTTTGGGAAAGAATAAGTACTGAAAATGATATAGAATTTGTCTACAGAATTTATCCGGAGAATGAAAGTCCATTACATAATCTTCAAAATGATTTAGAATCTGGAGAAATTGATCTTTCAATTAACCCATTAACAATTACAAGTAGTAGAAGCGAGCGCTACAGGTTTACTTACCCTTTTTATGTTGGTAATCTTACTATAGCTAAACATTCAGATACTAATTTAGAATCATTTACTAGATTTTTTTCAGTATTCAAGAATAAAAAAGTGTTCTCACTTACAATTGTTCTTGCAATAATGATGACATTTTTCGGCTTATTAATTTGGTTTGCGGAGAGAAATAAAGATAGCTTTGAAGATGGCTATCATGGAGTAATATCTGGCCTATGGTGGTCTGCAGTTACTATGACAACAGTTGGCTATGGAGATAAAGTACCAATTACAAAAAAAGGAAGATTTGTAGCTTTTTTATGGATGGTGATATCTCTTGTGATGGTATCAATTTTTACGGCTACAATTACTTCTGTATTGACAGTAAACCAACTTACAAATGAATTAAAGGATATTAAGAGTATAAAAAAATTAAAGGTCGGGACAGTAGAGGCTTCCGCTTCAGAAGAATATTTACGAAGAAATATCTTTACTAATGTGGATGAATACCCTGATTTAGTTCAAGGCTTAAATGGTTTACTAGCGGGTGACATAGAGGCTTTTGTTTATGATGAGCCTTGGCTTCAATATCAAATACAAAATAATGATGCATTCAAAGAGCTAGAGTTAATACCTGAAGTATTCAACTTAGAGCATTACGCTTGGCCTTTAAAAAAAGAAATGGATTTTTTAACACGAGAAAAGATCTCATTTTCAATTTTAAAAGAAGTAGAATCTCAAGAGTGGAGCTTTATACTAGCAGAATATGGTTTAACAAAAAAGTAGAATTGGCGATGTTTTATCTAAAAATTCAAAATAAACTACTTTTTAACATTCTGTATATAATGTAAAGGTTAACAAGAATTGACTTCAAATTTTATCAGAAAAGCGCTACCATTATAATAATGCTAAACATTAATTCTAACATGACACAAAGAACTTTTTATGGCTCATTTTGAATTAAATGAAGTAACTAAAAAACTTCCAAAGCATCTACACAAATTCATAGTTAGACAACCCTATGAAGAGTATACTGCGCAGAATCAGGCAGTATGGCGTTATGTTATGCGAATGAATGTAGATTATTTAAGTAAAGTTGCTCATGGTTCTTATTGTGAAGGATTAGAAAAAACGGGTATTACTATTGATAACATTCCTCGTATGGCAGGAATGAATCGAATTTTGAAAGATATTGGATGGGCGGCCGTTTCTGTGGATGGATTTATCCCTCCAAATGCATTTATGGAATTTCAAGCCTATAATGTATTGGTCATCGCATCTGATATGAGAACTATTGATCATGTGCAGTATACACCTGCACCAGATATAATACATGAAGCTGCCGGTCATGCCCCTATTATTGCAAATCCTGAGTATGCAGAGTACTTAAGAAGATTTGGTGAGATTGGGAGTAAGGCAATTTCTTCTTCTCATGATTACGAGATGTATGAAGCTATTCGCTTGTTATCTATCTTGAAAGAAGATCCAAACTCATCGAAAGAAGAGGTTGATGAAGCTCAAAAACAGGTTGAGTATTTGCAAGAAAATATGGGCGAACTCTCGGAAATGGCTAAAATAAGAAACCTTCATTGGTGGACGGTTGAATATGGTCTTATAGGTGATGTTAGAAACCCAAAAATTTATGGTGCAGGATTATTATCCTCAATTGGAGAAAGTAAGGATTGCTTAAAACCTGAAGTAAAAAAAATCCCATATTCATTTGATGCAGCTTATCAAAATTTTGATATAACAAATCAACAACCCCAATTGTTTGTAACCCCAGATTTTGCTTTTCTTAGTCAGGTTTTGGAAGAATTCGCTAGTACTATGGCCATAAGAGCTGGTGGACTTGATGGTGTTAAGAAACTGATTGATTCCAAAGGTTTAGGTACCATTGAGTTAAGTACAGGAATTCAAATTTCTGGTAATTTTAGCAATGTTATAGAAGACCAAAAAGGAAATGTGGCCTACATTCAAACAGAAGGCCTTACGGCTTTATCTAATAGAGATAAAGAACTAATAGGGCATGGAACATTTAATCATAAGGATGGCTTTGGAAGTCCCATAGGTAAGTTAAAGGGTATTAATTTACCTATTGAAGATATGGCTCCAAGAGATTTGGATGCTTATGGTATTTATGAGGGGAAAACTACTAGACTTGAATTTGAAAGTGGGGTAATAGTTGAAGGTAAAATAATTACTGGAACTCGAGACTTAAGAGGAAAGATTCTTTTAATCACCATCGATGATTGTACGGTTTCTTATAAAGATCAAATCCTATTTAAGCCAGAATGGGGAGTTTATGACATGGCTATTGGGAAAAAAGTAGTTTCAGCATATGCAGGCTCAGCTGATGTACAATCATTTGGAGATATAGGTAAAGTTTCTGAAACCAAAACTCATAAAATAAATTACTCTAATAAGGATAGAGAGCTATATGATTTGTATGCAACGGTTAGAAATTTACGAGAATCAAAATCTTACGACTTAGAAAAAATTACTAATGTTTTCAAAATATTAAAAAATGACTTTCCAACTGATTGGCTACTTCCTTTAGAGCTGTATGAGTTAGCATATGAGAAAGACTTAGAAATAAAAAGCGAGATTCTTTCATATTTAGTAGAACTAAAAAATATAAAAGCATATAAAAATCTAATAGAAAACGGGTTAGATATTATCCGTAAAAGTGATCTGGAAATGAAAGTGTAAAAAAGGCTATATCGTTAATTAAACTTACCTGAATTACTAACAAATGCTATTTTCTTACTATCAGGTGACCAGCTTGGTACATTTATAGTTCCTTGCCCGCCATAAACATACGCAATAATACTTGGTTCTTTACTTCCATCAATAGACATTAAACGTAATGTTACATGTTTATAAAATGGATGATCGGAAGGGCTCACATCTGTTCCAAAACTTAGAAATACAATCCATTTCCCATCAGGGGATACATGCGGGAACCAATCATTGTAGTTATCATCAAAAGTGAGTTGCTTTTGCTCACTTCCATCTGCATTCATTCTCCATAGCTTCATTGTTCCAGTTCGAGTAGAATTAAAGTAAATATGCTTTCCATCTGGCGAATATTCAGAACCATCATCCAAACCAGGAGTATCTGTTAGTTGCGTTTCTTCCATTGTAGATACATCAGATGCGTAAATATCATATTTACCATTCCGTTGTCCTGTAAATATTACGGTTTGTTTATCAGGTGAAATCCCATGCAGATATGAAGCACCAATACCTGATTTGGTAACTTGTATTGGGTTTTCACTACCGTTTATTGGTAGTGTATAAATAGTTGATGTATTATCATCATCAGGGTTATGATGACTGATGGCAATCATAGTTCCATCAAAAGAAAGAACATGATCGTTATTATTATTCGTAGCAAACCCAGTATTAAGCTGTGTTATTTCCTCCGAATCGATGAAATAATTATATAAAAAGCCATTTGAATTATAAATAAGTCTTTTCCCATCAACGGTCCAATTAGGAGCTTGAATAGAATGTTCTGATTCAAAAATAACTTTCCGAATACCTGACTTAATATCTAATACTTCCATTCGGCTACCTAAATACTCTTGGTATTGTACTAAATCATCTGGTGCGGGCTTTATAATTCTTACATTTCTAAAGATAGCCTTTTCAATTACATCCGGATTATGTGCGCAAATATAGATTCCTGCAAGAACTTCGTTTTTTAAGCTTACATCTGAAGTTTCCACGGTAGTAAAAGCTTCACCTTTTAAAGCAGTAGAAAATGAATAGGTGTCACCGATTCGTGATAGCTGAATAATATTAGAACTACTATCGGGAGAAACAACTTGATCGGTTTCTGCTCCATCAGATTTCCGATATTGTAGTGAGATTAATCCATCTCCATGAACAGTTCCATTAACCATAGCTGAATTAGGATCTAGACTATTTCTTACAGTCCATCCAATTTTTCTGTGAGGATCTACACCATTACCTATAAATTCAACTTCAGCCCTAAGAATAAAATCTCCTTGAATAGCTTTCCATAAGAAGCGCATTTCATCGGTATCACCCCACATATTAAATCCCGATCCAGTTAGTATATACTCTCCAGATTCATCATTAAATTTAACTGAACCTGGGTGTAAAACATCACCAACATCTGTGGTATTATCAAAAATACCAAGTGATTTCGATTGTTCTTCATTTAGTGTTGTTACACATGCCATAGATCCAAGAAATGATAAAATGACTATTGAATAGATTACTTTTTTCATACTAGCTACATTTGATGAATAAACTAACTCTTAATACACTATGTAATATCTTAACAAAAGAATATTAAAAAGAATATGGTAATCTTCTCTCCTAAAAGTGAACTATCTAGTAGGATTATTATCAAAGAAAATAGAAGATGATTTTAATCCTACTGGACCATTATGATATTTGAGTGGTTCACCAAATTCAAATCCGGCTAGATGTCCAAAGTATCTAGCACGGGCTTCAAGCTGCTTAAAATATTTATTTGAGGATATATAAGTTTCAGGTTCGTTGCCTGGATCATCAATATTGAATTGAGTTGAAAATGCCAGAATTGCTTTCTTTTTTATTTCCCAGTGATCTGTAATATCAAAAATGAAATCAGGTTCAAAAGGGCGATCCTGCATATAATATAATATATGTTTTGGTCTCCAAGGCTCAAGAGATGGTTCCGTTTCAATTTTAGTTAATCCTGAATAGAATAATGCATCAATACAGAGTTTGGTAGCTTTTCCATGGTCTGGATGTCGATCATGTGGTGCCCCAATGAGACAGATATGAGGTCTGCATTTTCTAATTTCGTGAATTACCTTGATTTGATTCTCTCGATTATTTTCAACAATCGAATCACCTAAATTAAGGTTAGATCGATAAATTATTCCAAGAACTTTTGAAGCTTCATCAGCTTCAACTCTCCTTGTTTTAATTGTTCCTCGAGTTCCCATCTCACCTTCAGTTAAATCAACTATACCAACAGATTTACCTTGAGAAACTAATGCAGCAATTGTTCCTCCACAATTTAACTCAGCGTCATCAGGATGAGCAGCGAAAACTAAAACATCAATATTCATATTCTTTTTCATTTAATGTAACAACTTTTCACTGAGTTCAGAAAATTTCGATCCCATTCTTTAAATTAAATTTGGTTATTTTTTATTTATGTGAAACGAAAGCCATTGCGCTTCGTAGGTGTTTGCTTAACCAATCCATTCTAAAGTCATGAGATTCATAAATAGCTTAATTGAAGGTGTAAAAGTAGCACTTAGGGCCCTCGCAATTAACAAGGTTAGATCATTTTTAACAGCACTGTGTATAATAATCGGAATAACTATGGTTACTGTAGTTGATTCGGTAACAACTGGTATGGATGAGAGTTTTGATAGTAGTATGGCTATGCTTGGAACTAATGTAGTTTATATCGAAAAATGGCCTTGGGATGGCGATGATGATTGGTGGGTATATGCTGGTAGAAAAGAAATGGAGTTGGAATATGTAGATTTTCTTGAAGAAAAGAGTAAACTTGCAAGTGATGTAGCCGCTTCAGCTAATAGAAATGTTTCAATTAGATATAAAGAAAAAAATGCAGACAATGTTGGGATCAATGGAGCCACCTCAAATTATCTAAACATACAAGGATTAAACATTGAACGAGGTAGAATGTTTACAGAGCAGGAAGCCAGATCATCAGTAAAAGTAGCGGTAATAGGACAATCTTTACAAGAAGCTTTATTCGAAGAAGAGGATCCATTAGGTAAAGAGATTAGACTAGGCGGCCAAAAGTTTACGGTTATTGGTATACTAGAAAAACAAGGTAGCTTTTTGGGAATAGGTGACTCAGATAATAGAGTGATAGTTCCAATTAAATCGTATGGTCAAATATTTGGTCTAAGATGGGGAATTCAGATTGGAGTAAAATTCCCAAACGAACAAGCTGCTCTTGATGGTGAATATGAGATTGAGGGCTTAATGAGACAAGTTCGTAGTATTGATGCTGCTGAAGAAAATGATTTTGCAATTAATAAACCTCAAGCATTTGAGGAACAACTCTCGTCATTTAAAAGCGGCCTTTACATGGGAGGTTTCGTACTTGTTAGTTTATCCTTACTTATTGGTGGTATTGGAATTATGAATATTATGTTTGTTTCGGTTCGAGAGCGTACTAAAGAAATTGGTATAAGAAAAGCCGTTGGGGCAAAATCATGGGAGATTTTAACACAGTTTTTAATTGAAGCAGTTATGATATGTATGGTCGGTGGCATTGTAGGTGTTGCTTTGGCTGGATTATTAACAATAATGATAGATCAAGTATTTACTGCAACAATGAATTTTAGTGTTGTTTTTGTAGCATTTATGATATGTACTTTAGTAGGCGTAATTTTTGGTTTTATACCAGCTTATAAAGCAGCAAAATCTGATCCAATTGAATCATTGAGGTTTGAATAATGCAAATTTTTGAAACAGTAAGTCAGGCAACTGATTCCTTAAAAGCGAATAAAATTCGTTCCCTTTTAACATTATTAGCATTAGTAATTGGTGTTTTTTCAGTAATAGTTTCTACAACTGCAGTTGCAGTACTAGACAATTTCTTTACAAATACCATGAGTATTTTGGGAAGTGATGTTATAACTGTTCAAAAGAACCCTGCAGTACAAATGGGCCCTCGTGATTCAAGTCTAAGAAACAGAAAAAATATAGTATTTGATGATGCTGAAGAACTAGAAGAAAGAGCTCGTGTTGCAGAAGGAACATCACCATTAACATCATTTAGTTTCACGAAAATTACATACGGAGATCTAGAGACAGATCCAGATGTACGTGTAAGAGGTAGTAATAGTGAGTATATCGAGAATAATGCGTTTACTTTAGGAGATGGGCGTAATATTACTCCTGAAGATGTTCAGTATAAACGAAATGTTGTAGTACTTGGTAAAGATGTTCAAGTAGAACTATTCCCTAATGAATATCCTCTTGGAAAAACTGTACGTATTGATGGAAATCCGTATCAAGTAGTTGGACTTTTAGAAAAAAAAGGTCAGATTTTTGGTAACTCTTTTGACAACATCGTATTGATTCCATATACCACAGGTATCAATAATTATGGTGGTGGAAATCGAGGGATTGGGATTCAACTTCGAGCTCCAGAAATCTCAAAAGTGGAGGATACAATTGAAGAAGTAACTGGAATAATGAGGGTAATTCGCGGAGTTAATCCCGCTGATGAAAATGATTTCGAAGTTATAACAAATGATTCTCTTACCGGAACATTTGATGCATTTACAGGTGTATTATATGCTGCTGGTTTCGCAATTGGATTAATAACTCTGCTAGGCGCTGGAATTGGAGTAATGAATATAATGCTCGTTTCTGTCACTGAGCGTACAAAAGAAATTGGAATTAGAAAAGCTGTTGGAGCAACTAGAAAGGCAATAGTTAGTCAGTTTTTAATGGAAGCAATTTTTGTTTGCCAAATTGGTGGACTTATAGGATTAATTCTAGGTGTTGGAGCCGGTAACTATGTTGCAGTATTAATTGATACTGAGCCTGTTATTCCACTATGGTCAGTTTTTGGAAGCTTCTTTGGAATGACTCTGATCGGATTAATTTTTGGAGTTTTCCCAGCATTTAAAGCGTCAAGGTTAGATCCAATTGAAAGTTTACGTTACGAATAAGAATTTGGTGCGGAACGAATTACTGTTTCTTGTATATTATATAGGTAAGAATAACTTTAACAGGGCAAATCATGAACGAAGAAATTATTCAGAATCTAAACGAACGTTTAGATAGAGCTATTGATAAAGGGCGAGACATCTTAGCTGACGAGAGTTTTCAGCAAAGAGTAGATGAGGTCAAGACACAAACAGAAGATACAATTAGAGAGCATCCTTTAATTAGTGTAGCAGCTGGAATTGTAGTTGGATTTATTATAGCTAGACTTTTTAGATCAGAAGACTAATGGACCAACTAGGCTCTAGATTAAAACAACTTAGTTCCGAATTTAGGGAATACATTGAAACAAGAATTGATTTATTAGTTTTAAATGTAAGTGACCAAGTTACAAGTTGGATAAGCATATCAATTCAAAAAATAATCGGGTTTTCAATAATCGGGTCTGGACTTTTATTTGGTATGATTGCATTAGCTATCTATTTAGGTGATGTATTGAGTAATGAGGCATTAGGGTTCGCTATAATTGCTCTTCCATTAATTCTTATTGGATTAGTGCTAGCATTCTCAAAACCATTTGGCATTGCAAATACAATTCAGAAGCAACTAATGGTAGGAGTTTTAGAATCACTTGAGGAAAAAAGTGAGCAACCAAAGCTAGAAATTAAAGAACCAAAAGAGCTTAAAGAAGGGAAAGAAAATGGGTAAAGCTCAAGACATAATTTCAGAGAAAAAATTACAATTAGAATCTAATTTAGCTCGGATTCAAGAGGGCTTAGATAACTCCTTAGATGGAGTAAAAGGTGGAGTCGTAGAATCAATTTCTCCAAAAGAAGTAGTAAAAAAATATCCTATTCCAGTAATTGGTGCTTCAATAATATTAGGATTTATAATTGGTTCAAAAGGTGGAGCAAAAAAGCATAAATCATCAAGTACAAATGGTACAATAGCTGATTCGATTGGGAAATCTTTAAAAAGACGATTGACTCAAAAAGCGGTTGATATCGCACTTGATTTTATAGATGATAAGCTAAAAGAACAAAAGAGAGATTAAACTCGTCTTAAAACTTTTACAGTTATAGTAAAAGGATATAAAAATCATATTTCTTATAAAACTATGTAACTAATTTAATAGTTCATCGTGGAAGAACACGTCAACAAAAAAGAAAAACAGACATGAAAAAAATCATCTCTCTTACACTGCTGGTATTTCTAGCATATACTGGTACAATACTGGGGCAAACTACTCAAAAAATTACAATACAAGATGCGATCAAAATTGCATTAGAAAATAACTTCCAGCTAAAAGAAGCTCAAAATTTTCTAGAATTATCAGATCAGCGAATAACAAGCGAAATGGCTGACTTTCTTCCAAGCATAACATCTAGTGCAGGATATAGCAAAACAACAGGACAGCAATTTGTACAAGATATACTTTCATTTGATAATGTGACATCACAAGGCGCTAGTGGAAGGTTAAGTGCAAATATCACACTTTTCAATGGTTTTGCTAATATTATAACACTTAGACAAAGTGAGTATGAGAAGCTATCAAACGAAGAGTTACTTCAACGCGTAAAAGAAGAAGTAATTTTTAATACAGCTAGTAGTTATTTATCAGTTTTAGTTAATAAAGAGCTTCTAGAAATTGCAAAAGACAATCTAGAAACCTCTGTTAAACAATTAGAACAAACTCAAGCTAGGGTTGATGTTGGATCAAGTCCTTTAGTTGATTTATACAATCAGGAATCAACTGTTGCGGGGAATGAGCTAGCAGTTATTGAAGGAGAAAATTCACTTCGGAACAGTCAAGTTCAGTTAATTAGTCAATTGCAGATAGACCCACTTGGCAATTACGAATTTATTGTTCCTGAAATTGGAGAAAGATCTGGCTCACTCAATCCACAAGGATTAAATTTAGAATCACTTATAGATCAGGCTTTACTTAATCGGTCAGACATCAAAAGTGAGGAAGCACGTATTTTAGTAAGAGAATCAAATTTAAAATTATCAAGAAACACTTATTTCCCAGTAATTACAGCAAGTGGATCAATATCTACTCGTTGGAGTGATCCATACTTTCTTCAGAATGCTAATTTTACAGATCAGTTTTTTGACCAACAAGTGAACAAGAGTTACGGATTTAATATAAGTTTTCCACTTTTTCAAAATTGGGACAGAGTTTATCTTATGCAGACCAGACAAGTAGAGTTGAAAAATGCAAGACTTACACTTGAAAGTTCTAAACTTGCTGTGGTTCAAGAAGTTACGCAGGCATACACGGATTATATTGGATTTACTAAGCAAATCGAGTCAGCTGAGAAAGCTTTATTTGCAAGTGAAAAAGCATTAGAAACCGAGCAAGAGAGATATAATGTAGGAGCAAGTACTTTTATAGAATTAAGTGTTGCTCAATCAACTTTCATTTCAGCTAAATCTGACTTCACTCAAGCTCAATACAATTTAATTTTCCAAGAAAAGCTTCTTGATTTCTACTTAGGAAAGTTAAGTGGTGAAGACATAGAATTTTAAAATAATAATTTAGGCAAGTAGGGTATAAACATGAAAAAAAAGAAATCATCTTCAAAAAAGACATTATTCTCAATATTAGGAGTATTTGTTGTAATCCTAGTAATTGCCGTAGGTCTAAAAGCTACAGGAGTAATCGGAGGAGAGAAAGTTGGAACTACTGTTGAAACAGCTACAGCTAAGTTAAAGACAATTACTCAGGTTGTTTCTGCATCTGGTAAAATTCAACCAGAAGTGGAAGTCATTATTCGCCCAGATGTATCGGGTGAGATTATTGAATTAGCCGTAAAAGAAGGTGATTTTGTTCGTAAAGGTGACTTACTTGTACGAATTAAACCTGATATTTATCAAGCTCAGATAGATAACTTAAACGCCGCATTATTAAGTGAAAAAGCACGTTTAGAACAAACAAAAGCGACTCTTATTCAAGCTGAAGCCTCGTATAAAAGAGATAAGGAATTGTTTGATAAGAAAGTAATTTCTGAGATGGATTATATCCAAAGTAAATCAAACTGGGATTCTCAAAAAGCGAGTTTGAAATCTGCAGAGTATCAAATTCAAAGTGCTGAAGCTCGACTTCGACAAGCTCAAGAAGAACTCGAACAAACTGTTATACGCGCTCCTCAAGATGGATCAGTAACTGGACTTGCAGTTGAAGAAGGTGAAAGAGTACTAGGTAATTCACAAATGGCAGGAACAGAAATGATGAGAGTTTCTTTACTCGACAGAATGGAAGTTCTTGTAGAAGTTAATGAGAATGATATTGTAAATGTATCATTAACAGATACCACTAGAATTGAGGTTGATGCTTACCCAGAGCGTAGATTTAATGGGATTGTTACAGAGATTGCAAACTCGGCAAGAATTACAGGCGCTGGATCAAATGAACAAGTAACTAATTACCAAGTAAAGGTGAGAATAGTTACTCCTCATAACCCTGGTTTATCTGGTGGTGAATTAGTAAAAACGGAATCTATAGAAAATCCAGGTGAATCCTTTGTACCAAATTTTAAACCTGGAATGTCAGCAACAGTTGATATTGAAACTCAAACAGCTACAAATGTTGTTTCTGTACCAATTCAGTCTGTGACTGTAAGAGATTTTGCAACAGATAAGCAAAAGGAAAATATCGATTCAGAAAATGATGAGGAAGTGAGAGTTGAAAATGCTTCTTCAACAAACGACGATTTAGTGATTAAGAGAGAAGATTTTAGAAAAGTGGTATTTAAAATCGTCGATAGTCAAGCAATTCGTATTCCTGTTGAAACTGGAATAAGTGATAATACTCATATTCAAATAACAAGTGGACTAGAAGTTGGTGATGAGATTGTAATCGGTAGTTATCGTGTACTTTCACGAACACTCAAGAACGAAGATAAAGTAATTGTTCAGAATAATAGCAATGAAGAGAACTAGGGCAACTCAATGACAGATAAAAAAGCAGTAATCCAGATTACGAATCTAAAAAGAACCTATCAAATGGGTGATACATTAGTTCGAGCTTTAGATGGTGTTACATTTAATATTAAAGAAAATGAGTATTTAGCAATAATGGGGCCATCTGGTTCTGGTAAATCAACACTCATGAATATGATTGGTTGCCTTGATACTCCTAGTTCAGGTGAATATATACTGAATGGAAATCAAGTAAGTCAGATGGACGATGCTGAGCTAGCTGAAGTCAGAAATAGAGAAATTGGATTTGTATTTCAAACCTTCAACTTACTACCAAGAACAAGTTGTTTAGCAAATGTCGAGCTTCCACTTATTTATGCTGGGATGAAATCATCTGAGCGTAAAGAAAGAGCAGCTGAAGTTCTAGAGAAAGTTGGACTTGGAGATCGTATGGATCATAAACCCAACGAACTTTCTGGAGGTCAAAGGCAACGTGTAGCTATTGCTCGTGCTCTAGTAAATAATCCTTCAATATTATTAGCAGATGAGCCGACTGGTAATCTTGATTCTAAAACAGGGGATGAGATTATGCTATTATTTGAGGAGCTGTATAGACAAGGAAATACAATTATTCTGGTTACTCATGAAGATGAGATTTCAAAGTATTCTCGACGAGTTGTTCGCTTAAGAGATGGATTAATTGAGTCTGATACTCCTGTAGAAGATCCTACACTAGCTAAGAAACCTGTAGTATAGTCTACAAATTAAAATTGTAAGAATAAAAAAGGCGCTCAAATGAGCGCCTTTTTTGTTTGGATATAATTTTATTATCTCAGTCCAAAACCAATACCTGCATTTACAGTAGTATATTCAGCTATTGTTGCTTCAGCATATATTCTAAAAATAGCTAGTTTGAATTGAAAACCTGCAAGAGCATGAATTCCTGCATCACTATCTTGAGTATATGAAACAGGATCTGTTATTACTAAGCCAGCACCTAAATCATAATCGCCTAACATATTTAATTCAAAACTTCCTGTTTGGTAACCAAGCCCAGCATAAGCAGAAATAAAAGGAAGAGATTTACCTACAAGTGCATTAACTACAAAGGTGTTTGTTGAGGTTTCAACAATTTGATCAGTAGCTCCAGGATTAAATTCTAAATCTGCATTCATATCAACATTTGTGAAAGCAGCCATAACAGAAACATCAACTGGAAGTAATTTCCCACCTGGTATCCATTGATTTAAGCCGTGTTTAATTCCAACTCCTAACAAAGAGATGTCACCAAAATCACCCAATGATGTTTCTGGAATATATCGTGCAGTTACATCGGTCCCTTTAATTAAACCAACATTTGCTTGAACCATTGCAAGAGGTACATAACTAAATCCAGTACCACCAGGGATATTAAATGACGGCCCACCAGGTAATGTAGAAGTAAGAGTTTGACCACTTCCTTTATCACCAGAAATAGTATTTGAAGGGTTTCCTGTCACTGTAAATCCAGTTAAGCCGAGGTCACTAGCGTCAAATTTTTGACCACTACTAGGAACTGAAGCTCCTGCAACTCTCAATTGTAGACTGAAACCAAGTTTTTTCGTAGGAGCAGCAGTAGCGGTCCAACCAGAATTTAAAGTTGTACTTAGTCCAGTTGGTAGTGGACTTAAATAAGCTTTTGTAAGCAAAGTGGCATTGTCAGAGCCTGATTCAAGAAATGCTTTAATCTCATCAAGCTGTGCTTGGGCAGGAGTGGAAAGGAATAAAACTGATGCTAAAAGCCCCAGTACAAATAATTTCTTTGATACTCTATTAAACATAATGTTCTCCAGTTTTTTCTATTTAGATGTTATCTCATCAAATTAGTAATAAAATTCATAAAACTAATACCCAATTAGAGGTATTTAACTAATTGTCTTGCAACGACTCTAACATCTTTATATAGGAATCATATCGGCTTGCATCAATCTTACCATCTTCAAAAGCCTTCATTACACCACAACCAGGTTCATGTATATGTGTGCAAGTGTTGAATTTACATTCAGTTCTAGGCTCCATCATTTCTGGGAAATAAAGTGATAGTTCCCAAGGTTCAATATTGAACAATCCAAATTCGCGAATTCCAGGAGTGTCAGCAAGTAATCCGCCATTGGAAAGTTTTATTAATTTTGCAAAAGTAGTAGTGTGTTTTCCTTTATTGGATGATGTAGAGATTGCACCAACTTTTTCAGAATAACTTGGATCAATAGTATTTAATAAACTAGTTTTTCCAACACCAGATGGACCAATAAATACTGAAGTTTTACCAACCAATTCTTCATTTAAAGCTTCTAATGAATTTGAATCTGTAATCGAAGTTGAAAAAACTTTATATCCTAAATTTTCATAAAGTTGCTTCAATTCTTCAACAAAAGCATGACCGTTTTCATTAACTAAATCCATTTTATTGATTACAATTCCAGCAGGAACTTCATAAGCCTCACAAGTGACTAAAAAGCGATCAATAAATCCTTCTTTTAGGTTTGGTTGCTTTATGGATTGTACAACGAAAGCGATATCAAGATTTGAAACCAAGATCTGTTCACCTCTTCTACCATGTGTGGCTTGCCTAGTTATATAATTATCTCTCTGATGGATATTTTCAATATTTCCACTTCCGTCTTTTCCAATGGTGATGTCAACCCAGTCACCTACAGCTATTGGATTTGTTACTTCTTTTACTTCCAAACGAAAACGACCTGGTAATCGACTTTGGATAATCTCTTCTCCAATATCGACTTTATACCAACTACCAGTAGATTGAATGACTCTTCCTTTTTGCATACTCGAAAATACGGAAAGGCTTTAGATAGACAAGCATTTAAATTGCATTGTATTATATTCAATGAAATAAATTTAAATGATAATACTATGGCTCATCTTTCAATAATTTCTCTACTCTTAATTTTATCTACGAATGTATATGATAACCCCACAGATGAAGTAGATGCTTTGTGGATGGAAGTGTCAAGAACTGTAGCAGAGGGTGATTTTGAAGGTTATGCAGCTACATATCATCAAGATGCAGTCTTAGTAGATGGAATTTCAAAAACTAGTTATCCAATTGCAGATGCTTTAGCGGGATGGAAACAGGGATTTGAGAATACTAAGTTGGGTATAATGGAAGCTAGTGTTGAATTTAGATTTATCGAACGTCTTCATAGCGAAACGACAGCACATGATACGGGGATTTTTAAATATTCATCTCAATTAGATGGCGAAGAGCCTCAAGTAGCATACATACATTTTGAGGGATTATCGACAAAATCTAGTGGTGAATGGAAACTGATGATGGAATATCAAGTTTCAATTGCATCATTGGAACAATGGAATGAGATTGAAAAATAACCCAGTCGTTATGTAGGATACACCATATAACGACTAAGTAAATTTCATCAAAAACTATTGAGAAACAGTTAGGTCTTCAGTCTTTATATTATTACCCGATACGGTAGATTTGTGAGAATCACTCACCTTAAAGAATTCTGAAGCATCTTGAATAGGCTCTTTCTCTAGAATCATATCCAATAACGAATCCATTCGCTCTAGATATTCGACTTCAAGATTACCAATGACATCTGTTTCAATTTCAGCGACATCTTTCTCATTCTTTTTAGGTAGAAGAACTTTGGTTATACCAGCTCTTTTAGCAGCCAATACTTTTTCTTTTATTCCACCTACTGGAAGAACTAAGCCTCTAAGCGTAATTTCACCAGTTAAAGCAATTGTACCTTTAACTTTTCTTTGAGTAAAAATTGAAGCTATAGCACTCATTAATGAAACACCTGCCGAAGGGCCATCTTTTGGTACTGCACCAGCTGGAACATGTATATGTAAATCCCAATATTTAAAAGCTTCTTCAGGTATACCAACTTCATCTGCATGAGCTTTTAGATATGAAATAGCTAACATTGCAGATTCTTTCATCACATCACCAAGTTGACCAGTAATATTTAATTTTCCTGAACCTTTAGAAACACTGGCTTCAATAAAGAGAATATCACCACCAAATGGAGTCCAAGCTAAACCAGTTGCAACACCTGGTACAGTAGTTCGTTCTGCGATATCACTAAAATATTTTTGTTTACCTAAAAATCCTTCAACGTCAGAAACAGTAACATTAAATTGATCAATTTCACCTGAAGCTACTTTTGCAGCAACTCCACGGCAAACGGCACCAACCTGTCGATCTAAGTTTCTAACTCCTGATTCACGAGTATATTGGTCAATTATTAACTCAATAGATTTCTCTTCGATAGTAAACTGATCCAGATTCAATCCATTTTCTTTGACCTGTTTAGGAATTAAGTATTTTTTAGCGATTTGAGTTTTCTCTTCAAGTGTATACCCACTAATATTTATTATCTCCATTCGATCTCTAAGAGGAGCGGGAATAGTATCTAACGAGTTTGCAGTAGCGATGAATAACACTTTTGAAAGGTCGTATTCAATCTCTAAATAATTATCACTGAACGTATCATTTTGTTCTGGATCAAGAACTTCAAGAAGGGCAGAGGTTGGATCGCCTCTATAATCAGCACCTACTTTATCAATCTCGTCAAGCATAATGACTGGATTGCCTTTAGCAGCTTTTTTCATTGAGCGAATGATTCTACCAGGAAGAGCTCCTATGTAAGTTCTACGGTGTCCTCTAATCTCAGCTTCATCTCTAATTCCACCTAAACTAAAACGTTCAAATTCTCGATTTAAAGCACGTGCAATAGATTTACCCAAACTTGTCTTACCAACCCCTGGAGGGCCGTAAAAACACAGAATTGGTGCTTTCATATCCTTTTTAAGCTTTAATACAGCTAAGTACTCAATAATTCTCTTTTTAACTTTCTCAAGACCATAATGATCTTCTTCAAGTACCATTCTAGCATATTCAAGATCCAGTTTATCTTCAGAGTATTCATCCCATGGTAAATCCAGAATCCATTCTACGTAGCTATGAATAATGCCATAATTTGGAGAAGCATTTGGAGTCATTTCTAATCGTTGCAACTCTTTTTCAGCAACTTCTCTTGCGTAATCAGGTAATTTCTTTGTTTCTAACTTGTCTCTTAGTTTTTCAACTTCTTGATGTTCAGCACCTTCACCTAATTCCTCTTGAATAGCTTTCATCTGCTGACGTAGATAAAACTCGCGTTGTTGATCATCAATATCCGATTTAACTTTCGTTCGGATTTTTTCACTCATATCTAGAACCTGTAATTCTTGTTCTAGGAATTCAAGGATTTTATCTAGGTTCTCTGAAAATTTCGGTGTTTCTAATAAGTCCTGTTTTTCATCAATATCTACATTTAGATTTGATGCAATGAAATTTAACAGAAAAGTGGGACTATTTATATTGCTTACAGCTACAGAAGCTTCAGTTGGGATGTTAGGAGATTTATTGATGATATTAACAGCGGTCTCTTTAACATTCCTAACAGATGCGTTTAATTCCAAGCCTTCAATATCCATTTCTTTTGGAAAAGCTTTTACTTTTGCTTTAAAGTATGGCTGATCTTGTGTGAATTCATCGATTTCAAAAACAGATTTCCCTTGAATTACAATACTTCTGCTACCATCTGGCATTTTGATAAGTTTCAGAATTTGAGCAACAGTTCCAATTTTGTGGAGATCGTCATACTCAGGTTCTTCGACATCCATATCCTTTTGAGTAACAACACCAATTGTTTTATCACCAGCATAGGCTTCCTTAACTAATGCTAATGAGCGATCTCTCCCAACGGTAATTGGAACAACTACTCCAGGGAATAACACTGTATTTTTTAAGGGAA
Organism: Balneolaceae bacterium; assembly: GCA_965212165.1. Lineage (GTDB taxonomy): Bacteria > Bacteroidota > Rhodothermia > Balneolales > Balneolaceae > RHLJ01. Next base: position 2,079,550 of record OZ243096.1, read on the forward strand.
GAATTGGAAGGCTTTCTGGTACTAATGCTTCAATAAGAGCTTTTTCTTCTTCTTCAGACATTAAAGGAATAGCTTGCTCAAAATCTTCAAATTTATCATCTGATTGAGCTAAGTCACTAAACAAATCTAAACGCGTTTTCATCAAATCCTTTTGCTTTTAATTTAATCTCGTTAACGCAAATACAAAGCCATGCGTTTAAAGAATTCCAAAGAGTCATAAAAAAATATCTATGGCAGAAATGTAGGGCAAAGTGTCAGGTTCAAAAATGAAATTGTAGAGCAGCAACAGTGACCCCAGTTAAGGTTGGGTTGTCACTAAATGTTTTTGAAACAAATTGTGTAGCTATAGATAAATCCCATAATTTGGTCTCAATTGCAGTTCCAAAGCTAAAATAACTTGGTAATTCAGTAGCTAATTGGGTTCCTGCACGTAGAGGTAAAAATTTAAATGGACGAATTTCAACACCTGCAGATGCAACTAGTTTGGTGGAATTAAAAGCATTATTCGTTAGACCAATACTTAAATCTCCCATTAATTTTAAGCGGTTAAATTCTAAGAGTGCGCCAGCATGTATTGCTGTTGGAAGTAGTACTGAAAAAGCTCCATCATTTCTATCAACTCCGATAAATGGATTTGAAATACCATATTGATCTGTAAAATCTAAGAATTGTCCAGGTGCTCCAACAAACGCATCGTTAGCAAGATTATCGGTAGATGGAATGTTTGCAATACTGGTAGTATCTAAACCTGAATTGAGTTGAATTCCATTTTCATTATAATGAACAAAACCAATGTCGGTAATCGAGAAAGAAAGACGTAATGATTTATTAGTTTGTTGTTGGTTTTCATTGATAGTGGAAAGATCACTACCAATAGTAATTAAATAAGTAAATCCAATATCAATTCCTGCACCTATACCATCTGGATTAAAAATTTCATCCGTAATATTATTAACAAGAGCAGTTTGGGCTAAATCAGTTTCTAAATATTCTTTAGTTGCAAGGCCAAAGTTACCAGAAGCAGCATATTCAAATTCTTGAATAGCATTAATCTCCGAATTACCATTATTGAAGTAATTATTAGTCCACTTTGCATTTTGATATGCTCCACCTAAAACTAATTTAGGAGCAATTCCAAAGTTGAATTCATCTAGTCTAGGGCTCATATCTGAGAAAAAACGAAATGATTCGGCATACCCGAAAGAAATTTCATACAAGGATTGATAACGATGCGTAAGTTTACGATCAAGTCTCAAACCATCACCGAAATCTTGTTGCTCAGTAGAGTACCAACCACGACCAACTTCAAAGCTTGAGGAAATTCTATTACGTATAGCAAAAGAAAAAGCTCGTTCGTTATTACGCCATTTAAATCCTAATAGTGTTAAGTCTAACCTTGTTTGATGAAGGGAAGTTGTTCGATCTTTAATGTAATTATCTACTACAATAGAATTCCGTTCACTTGGTGAAATAGAATATGAACCAGGATTAAATGCTGTTATATAATCTTCAAGGTTTGCTCGCTGTTCTTCAAGATTACTAAAGTTTTGGACTGCATTAAAATAGGTTCCAGTTATCAATAAACCGAAATCGATATTGCGCTGTCTATCCTGTATTAGAAGGTTAGCAGGATTATAAAAATTCGCATTATAGTCGGTAATATAAGTACTTCCTCCTCCACCAAGCGCAACATTACGTGGAGTTAAAACAGGCTGGGCATACAAGTGTATTCCAAATAACAATGCCCATGCTATGGTAAAAAATATCCTATTCACAATATAAAATATAAAAACCGTCTATTCGATCACTTGAAGAGGGGCGGCCCTCAACATCAGTTTCTTTTGTCCTCTTTTTTTGAAAAATACGACAACTTTAGTATCCAATCCTAATCCACTGCGACTTATGATCTTACCTTCTCCAAATTTTGGATGCATAACTTGTGTTCCAACCTGAAATGGATCTTCACCATCTTGGTATTCATATTGAATTGTTGTTGTTGCAGATGAACGAGTTTTTTTGGTGATGGGTGCTTCCCAATCGTATTCGATTTGAGTAGTATTACTATTACTCTTTGAAGATCTATCATCTAATGTGAAACGATCTTTTGTTTGACTAATTGTGGCACCAGTTTCAGTTCGTACTACACCAGGATCTACTTCATCTAGAAATCGAGAACGAAGTTGTTGCTGCTCTTCGCCAAATTTGTAACGAGTTTTACAATAACTAAAATAAAGTCGCTTTTCTGCTCGTGTAATCGCTACATAAAACAAACGACGTTCTTCTTCTACATCGGCATCAAATCCTTCACGACCGCCAACTGGGAAAAGGTTTTCTTCTAGGCCAACAACAAATACGACTGGAAACTCTAGTCCTTTTGATCCATGAACGGTCATTAAGGTTACCGCTGGTTTATTTTCGTCGAATTTATCACCATCAGTGATAAGAGAAATTTCTTGAAGGAATGCACTTAATGAAGGCTTTGAAGTTCCTCTCTCATAATATGAGATAGCATTCTGAAATTCGAGAATGTTTTCTCTTCGCATCATGGAATCATGAGAATTTTCTTCTACTAGTGCTTTCATATATCCAGATTGTTCAAGAACAGACCGTGTAACTTCAGATAGACTTACACCTTGCTCTAGTTCTTGGCTTAGTCGATTCATCATGTTTACAAATTCTCTAACCCGAACTTTCGCGGGTTTATAAACATCAGTTTGCTCCACTTGTTCAAGCATACTCCAAACTGATTGCCCACTTTCTCTTGCTTGATTTCGTAAATCGTTGATCGATTTATTTCCAATTCCTCTAGATGGCTCATTAATGATTCGAATTAGATTCGTCTCATCATGTTTATTCACTAGGAGTGTTAAATAGGCAAGAACATCTTTAATCTCTTTTCTTTGATAGAATGATAGTCCCCCTATTAACTGATAAGCAACGTCGTGCCTTCGAAGTGCTTCCTCAAAAACTCTAGATTGATAATTTGTACGGTATAAAATCGCGAAATCGTTGTTATTGTAACCATGTCGCATCTTAATTTCTACAATGTACTGGGCAATGCGATTTGCTTCATCACGATCATCATAGTTCTTCAGAAGGGTAACAGGATCACCTAAACCTTGTTCTGTCCATAGTGTCTTATCAAGCTGCTTCGTATTCTTCTTAATAATTGAATCAGCGCATTGAAGAATAGATCTTGTTGATCTATAATTCTGCTCTAAAGGAACCTGTTTAGCATTATCATAATCTTCTTGAAAATTTAGGATATTAGAAATATCAGCTCCTCTAAAAGAGTAAATACTTTGAGCATCATCACCTACAACACATATATTTTTGTATTTATCAGCAAGCATCTTTGTTGCTTTGTACTGGGCGTGATTTGTATCCTGATACTCATCAATAAGGATATATTTAAAACGATCTTGGTACTTCTCTAATAAGTCTGGATTTTCTTCAAATAGCTCTATGGGTTTGATTAGTAAATCATCAAAATCCATTGCATTACTTTGCTTTAATCGTTTTACATAAATAGTGTAAACTCTGGCTGTAATGTCATCTAAAGTAGAACTTACAAATCTATTTTGATAGCTTTCAGGATCTATTAGTTGATTTTTTGCATCACTAATTTTGTTCCGAATAGTTTTTGGTTTGATTTCTTTAGGATCAAAATTCAACTCCTGTAGAATCTGCTTTATAACCTGTTCAGAATCACTAGTATCATATATTGTGAAATCTTGCCCATAACCAAGTTTCTTTGCTTCAAACCTTAATATCTTAGAAAAGATAGAATGGAAGGTGCCCATCCACAGCTTTTGTGCTTTATCTCCAATCAAGTTTTTAATTCGATCTTTCATTTCACGAGCAGCTTTGTTCGTAAATGTTAGTGATAGAATTTCATTAGGAGCTGCTTTAAACTGTTGTAGGAGGTAGGCAATTCTATAAGTAAGTACTCTAGTTTTACCAGAACCAGCTCCTGCTATTATCAATAAAGGACCATTTGTATGAGTTACTGCCTCATACTGCTGCTTATTAAGTCCAGTTAAAAAATCTGGACCATTTTGAGGTTCTTCAGGTTGGAGTGAAAATGTTTTCAATATGGGAGCTACTATTCAAAGTCTTTTAATTGTTCCTGGAGTTTAGCGAGATTTGCCTCACCATCACGTAGTTTATTACGTTCATTTTCTACTACACTATCTGGGGCGTTATCAACAAAATTTTTGTTGTTAAGCTTTCCATTTACACCTTTTAGCCAACCTTGTATGCGATTAATCTCACTTTTAATACGCTCAATTTCTTTATCGGTATCAATAAGACCTTCAAGAGGAACATAAATTTCACTTCCATTAACAATAGCTGATGATGATGCTCCGGGTTTTTCAATAGTAGGTGAAATTTCTAAAGACTTTGTAGATTGAAGTTTCTTTAAAATCCATTCGTTTTCAGAAATATTTTCAGCAATTTCATCATTGGAAGTCTTAATTAAAACTTCCAACTCTTTTTTAGGTGATACTCCCATTTCAGCTCGTATATTTCTAAGTGCAGAAATCATGTCCTTAAGATTTTTAAATAAATCAACATCGTATTGAATATTAAAATTCTTATCGTATTTGGGCCAATCTGACACGCACAGCGCTTCTTCAGGTTTACGATCTTGAATGTATTGCCATATTTCCTCGCTTATAAATGGCATGAAAGGATGGAGGAGCTTCATTAATTGCTCAAACATCCCCAATGCAACATTCATTTTATTTACATCAAATTTATCACCATAATTATCTGGTTTAGCAAGTTCGATATACCAGTCGCAAAAATCGTCCCAAATTAAAGAGTACACTTTTTTGAGTGCATCATTCAGTTTATAGTTCTTAAAATCTTCATCAATTCCTTTAATTGTTTGATGGATACGAGCCATCATCCATCGATCTACTAAATTATTTGAATCAATGTTAGTTGTTGGATTATACTTAACACCCTCTTCCATATTCATAGTTAGAAAGCGGAAAGCATTCCAAATTTTATTCGAAAACTTACTTCCTTGTTCACATATAGAAGAATCAAATGGGAGGTCATTTCCAGCAGGTGTTGAAAATAACATACCCATTCGAACACCATCAGCACCGTATTGAGCAATCAATTCAAGGGGGTCGGGTGAGTTACCCAAACTCTTACTCATTTTGCGACCTTGTTTATCACGAACAATCCCAGTGTAGTACACATTTTTAAATGGCAGTTCACCTCTATACTCATATCCTGCTATGATCATTCTAGCAACCCAAAAAAACATTATTTCTGGCGCAGTTACTAGATCATTAGTAGGGTAGTAGTAATCAACTTCTTCTTCAGTATAAAAACCATCAAATACTGATATTGGCCATAGCCAAGATGAAAACCAAGTATCAAGAACATCTTCATCTTGCTTTAAATCAGAGACTTGTAGTGATGAATTTCCTGATTTCTTTTTGGCAGCTTCAAGTGCTCCCTCAATTGTTTTTGCTACAACGAACTCATGGTCACCTTGTCCAAAGTAATATGCTGGAATTCGATGACCCCACCAGAGTTGTCTACTTATACACCAGTCCTTCACATTTTCCATCCAGTGGCGGTATGTGTTTTTAAACTTTGCTGGATGAAACTGAATGTTATCATTCATTACATTTTCAAGTGCAGGTTGTGCAAGTTCTTTCATAGAAACCCACCACTGTAGAGATAATCGAGGTTCAATTACAACATCAGTACGTTCAGAATAGCCAACTTTGTTTTTGTAATCTTCAACTTTAACTAGATTACCAGCTTCGTCTAAATCTTTTGCAATCTGCTTTCGAACTTTGAAACGATCCAATCCAACATACAATTCACCTTCTTCGCTAATTGTACCGTCAGCATTCATCATATTTATGATTTCAAGCTGGTGTTTTTGACCTAGTTCGAAATCATTTACATCATGTGCTGGAGTGACTTTTAAACACCCAGTTCCAAACTCCATTTCCACATAGTCATCAGTTATAATTGGAACTTCACGATTCAATAAAGGAACAATTACTTTCTTTCCATGTAAGTGGGTGTAACGTTCATCTTTTGGATGTACACATACTGCAGTATCGCCTAATATTGTCTCAGGTCGTGTAGTGGCTATGGTTATATAATCATCTGATCCTACAATCTGATATCTAACATGATATAGCTTAGAATTCACTTCTTTGTGTATTACTTCTTCATCACTTAAAGCAGTAAGTGCAGCTGGATCCCAGTTGATCATTCGTTCGCCACGATAAATCTTTCCCTTTTCATAAAGATCGATAAATGTATCGATAACTGAATCAGAATATCTCTCATCCATAGTAAATGAGGTGCGATCCCAGTCACAACTGGCCCCTAATTTCTTTAATTGCTCAAGGATAATGCCGCCATGCTTATGAGTCCATTCCCAAGCATGCCCGAGGAATTCATCTCTACTTAAATCGCTTTTTTTAATTCCTTCTTCTCGAAGCTTACGAACTACTTTTGCTTCGGTGGCAATAGATGCATGATCTGTACCAGGAACCCAACAAGCGTTAAATCCTTGCATTCTAGCACGACGAGTTAAAACGTCTTGAATAGTGTTATTCAACATATGTCCCATATGCAACACACCAGTTACATTAGGAGGAGGGATCACAATTGTAAAGGGTTCTTTAGTATGATCTACTTCTGAATGAAAATAATTATTCTCCATCCAATAGCTATACCATTTATCCTCAACTATTGATGGATCATATTTTGAAGGAATTTCTTTACTCATGGCTATATATATTAGCCACGAAAGTATGAAAAGCACAAAAGAAATAATCTTTTGTGCTTTTGAAATTTAGTGGCAATCAAATTTCTTACTTAATTCTTTTTAGTAATACACCAAAATGACCATCACACCCATGGATATGAGGGAATGTTTGGTAAGCTAATCCGCCTTCAGCAAGAACTTCTTCAGGAACGTAGTCTTCAAGTGGTTCTAACACAAAGTTATCATCCATTTTGTCAAGTAATTTTTGAACCTGTTCCCAATTTTCTTCTGGCTCAAGTGAACATGTGCTATAAACTAAGCGCCCTCCTAGTTTTACCATATTTGCAGCTTCTTCAAGTAATTGTTCTTGAAGTTCAACAGCATTTTTAAGGCCTTCTTCATCACGTCTCCAACGTAAATCAGCACGTTTACTCAATACTCCAGTTCCAGTACATGGTGCATCTAAAAGAACAGCATCAGCTAATGGGAGTGATAATTCAAGAACATCACCTCGACGGATTTTAATATTTTCTGCACCAAAACTAAGAGCACTTTCAGCGAGTTTTTCTAATCGGTTAGCAGAGATATCAACAGCCAAGATTTCAGCTTCTCCACCTGTAAGATCAGATATCATTATTGATTTCGTACCTGGAGCTGCACATAAATCATAAATCTTTTCTTCGGGCTGTGGGTCCAATACAAATGGTGCTAAACCAGCAGCAATATCTTGTACCTGACAAAGACCTTTAGCTAATAAACCTTTTTCGATAAAAGGTTGAACTGAATCAACTTTGTAAAAATTTGGAAGCCATTCACTTGCTTCATATTCAACACCCATTTTATCCATACGCATTTCAAAATTTTCAGGCTTTGTACGTATTGTATTTACTCGAACATAATAGTTAGGTCGAGTATTATTAGCTTGCATAAGCTTAAAAGCTTCACGTTCACCAAAACGTTTACTCCATCTAGCAACCATCCACTCTGGGTGAGAGAAAGTAGTTGCTACTAACTTAGTACGGTCTTTGTAGGCAGGCTTTGGGAGGTCTTCAATATCTCTTTGAAGATTACGCATAATCGCATTTACAAGATCTCCAGTTTTAGAACCTAGCTTGAATTTCGCTATTTCAACCGCTTCATTAATTGCAGCATAGTCGGGTGTGCTATCCATAAAAAGCATATCATAAATACCCAATCTAAGGATATTCTTTAATTCAGCTTTCATTTCATCAATACCTACACTAGAGTAATGGTCAATTAGAAAATCGAGATAATTTCTACGGCGGAAGATATTTTGAACATACTCACGGACTTGAGCACGACCACGAGTGTCTAATTCATCAGCAATTGAAAAATCAAGATTTTGGTTGATGTCAAAGTCGATAAGTATATCGATACTGGCTGAGCGTTCGGAGAATTCAGTTTCCAATGGAGTCCGGTTTTAAAATTTCTAAGTTGCTGCTACGAAAAAAAGGTGATTTCGGTCACCTTTTGATTTCTAACGGTTCAAAAAAAACAAGCCAATTATTCAATTCGACCTGTGAGCCTTTAAGATAAAATTTTAAGAGGGGAGTTGCTAATAAATTGAGGGCTAAAAAATAAGTATTTAAAGTTAGCCTTATTCTATATCTATGATGTAGATAAACTCACTTAGTTTTTTTATTTGATCTATCATATTAAGGTTAGAAATTGCAGGTTTAGAATTATTAATTATCTGTTGATTAGCTGGAATCAACTCAATAAGATTGACTAAGTAATTCGATTTTATAGCATATGATGCATTAGCAGCTAAAGGGTGTTTCGCTGAAATTATCCCAATAATCTCACCATTAGAATTGAAAAGTGGCCCCCCACTATTGCCTGGTTGTGTTGGAGTTGATACCTGATATAAAGAAATATTTCCTTGAAACCCTGTTTTTGAACTTACCACACCTTCTGTAAATTTTACTTCATCACCCATTGTAGCTCTTAGTGGATAACCTAGTGTATAAACTTCTTCTCCAACTTCGGATAAGCTATTTTTTAATGAATAAGGTATCTCTGATATTAATTGATCTTGAAGATTAACTTTTAGAATAGCTAAATCATTATTGGAATCTTCAACAACTATTTGTGCGAGATACGGAGTTTTAAAATCACCATTTATACCTCTTACTAATATTTTATTCGAGTTTCTGATTACATGGTGGTTTGTGACTATGTATCCTTCATTTGAAATGGCAAATCCAGTAGCTGATTTCTGTGTTATAGGTTTATCTATTGGAGATATTTTCAAAAATGATTGTTGGAATCCAAACTCTGAATTGATCAAGTTCATAATTCCGTTTTGGAAGGAAAAAAGATAGTTTTGATTGAGAGTTCTATTCTCATTTATCCAAACAGCTTTAAATGTATTGGCTGCTCCTGTAGGATTAAGTTTTCCTTTTAAATTCCCATTTTTCCAAAGATGGCTATTCGACTCTGATACACTACCATAGTGTATTAATGAATATTCTCCATTAGTGTTTTTAAAGACACCGAGTTTTAAATCCCTTAGATTTGGACCAATACTTTCATAAATACCTTCGAAGGGATCAATATCGAAAGCCCAGTTTTTAAGAAGTGAGTCTTCTTCAATAATAAATGAATCATTTCTAAAATCAATAAATGCTATATCTGCAGAAAAATCTCTACAATTTCCAATTTCTCTACTGTTGAAGAGGTATCTATTAAATAGTAAAGCATTCCCGCCAGCAACTCTAACTTGGTTTAAAATCTCGTTATCAATTTCTTCAAAATCACAGGAGTATAAATTCCGAGTGTTTACTTCGATACTTCCAATGATTTCGATTTCACCATCTATATTTTCATTGTTTAGGTATGTTAAAACTATTGTAGAGTCAGGAAGAGCTGGTTTAGAAGTAAACAGATTTGTTGTATAAACAGGAGAACAGGCGTTTATAATGAAAACAGTAAAAAATAAAAGAATAGTAGTATTGATTTTCTGCAACTGCTCAAACCTCAAAGAATAATTAATTAACACTGTGGATATTAAATAAGCTTTATTCTCTTTTCAAGTAGAATTATAATGGCTCTATTAACAGTAAATTGGTTGATAATATAGTATTAAGATGTTGATTTGATAACCTGATTCTCGTGAATAGATAGAGACCTATCATTTCGTATAACTTGATATCCCCAAAAGATGAGTAAAATACCTAATAACTCAGTTACATAAAGGACATAAGTATATCCCATTTTTGTGGCGGTACCGCCAATTCCTGGTAGAATACCCCCAAATGCAATTAGTAAATTCCCCCAAAATCGTCCTTTGAATTCAAGGGACTTATAATATTTGAATGCAGAATAAAAAGCTCCACCAACCAGAAATATGACAGCATAGATGTTTACAAATGGAGTTATTAGTCTGATGAATTTCCACTCTAAAACATTGCCATTCAATTTTTCAGTTACAATACTTGAATCTAAAGGAGAGAGTATTACTAGTGTGCTTGAAATAACTAGCACAATAATTAATATTGTTGTAAGCACATTTGCCGTTTTACGTTTCATTAATAAATAAATAGTACCTTGCGCTAGAGGTACACCACCTAGGAATGCGCCAGCTATATACCAAGCTTTAAAAATAAATGGACTCCAACCATATATGGTATGAATACTTTCAACTAAAGTTCCAATACCATAAAAAACTACGCCAAGAGTCCACCAAAGAAGATATAGAGCGTCTGGTTTTTGTCGCCAGTGATTGAAGATGATGTAGAAAAAGTAAATACAAAAAATAGTAGTAGAAATTGGAATATAGGCTACTAATGGCATACCAAATAAGGTTTTAGAAATCAGAGGTTCAAAAAGTTCAAAAGGAAATAATATTATGTGAAGATTATATGAAGAAGAGAAAGTGTATTGTGATTTACTCTATTTATAATCGAGAATAACTATTAACGAAAAATCATTGCCTCTGTTTTTATATCTGCCTATCTTTACCGGCCTTTGCAGTAATGCAAGTTTTCTTCTCGAATAGATCGAGATTTACACAAAATTTTTAAATTAAATCGCAGTTTCGCACATGAATAAAGGAACAGTTGCCCAAGTAATCGGACCTGTAGTTGATGTTGATTTTTCCGAAGGAACAACCCCATCTATCCTCAACGCATTAACTTTAAAAAATCCAACTGATGGATCAGCGCTCTATCTTGAAGTAGCACAACATCTTGGTGAAAACCGAGTTCGTACTATTGCTATGGATTCTACTGATGGATTAGTTAGAGGTATGGAAGTAGTTGATACTGGCCAAGCTATTGCAATGCCAGTAGGTGAAGACATTCGTGGTCGTCTTTTTAATGTAGTTGGCGAAGCAATCGATGGAATAACTGCTCCAGAAGGTAAAAGAAGTTACCCAATTCACCGTGAAGCTCCTGCATTCGATCAGCTTGCAACATCAACAGAGATGTTAGAAACTGGTATTAAAGTAGTAGATTTACTTTGTCCATATGCGAAAGGTGGTAAAATTGGTTTATTTGGAGGTGCTGGTGTAGGTAAAACAGTACTCATTCAAGAATTGATTAACAACATTGCGAAGCAACATGGCGGACTTTCTGTATTCGCTGGTGTTGGCGAGCGTACTCGTGAAGGAAATGACCTTCTTCGAGAATTTATTGAGTCTGGGGTAATTAATTACGGTGATGAATTCAAAGAGTCTATGGAAAAAGGTGAATGGGACCTTTCAAAAGTAGATGAATCTAAACTTAAAGAATCTCAAGCAACACTTGTATTTGGTCAGATGAATGAGCCTCCAGGGGCGCGTGCTCGTGTAGCACTTTCTGGCTTAACAGTTGCTGAATACTTCCGTGATGAAGTATCCAGAGACATCCTCCTTTTTATTGATAATATTTTCCGATTTACTCAGGCTGGTTCTGAGGTATCTGCACTTCTTGGTCGTATGCCATCTGCTGTAGGGTATCAGCCAACATTAGCAACTGAAATGGGTGCAATGCAAGAGCGAATCACTTCAACTCAAAAAGGATCGATTACTTCTGTACAAGCTGTGTATGTACCAGCTGATGATTTGACCGATCCGGCGCCTGCAACAACATTTACTCACCTTGATGCAACTACTGTACTTAACCGTGCATTGACTCAAATTGGTATTTATCCTGCGGTTGATCCATTAGATTCTTCTTCACGTATTCTCGATCCTAAAGTAGTAGGAGAGGAGCATTACAATACAGCACGTAGAGCAACAATTTTACTACAAAACTATAAAGATCTTCAGGATATCATTGCGATTCTTGGTATGGATGAACTTTCTGATGAAGATAAATTGATTGTAAGTCGTGCACGTCGTGTACAACGTTTCTTCTCTCAACCATTCTTCGTTGCTGAGCAGTTTACAGGTGCTTCTGGAAAGTATGTTAAAATTGATGACACAGTTAAAGGTGTTAAAATGATAATTGATGGCGAATTAGACCATCTTCCTGAAAGTGCATTCTATATGGTTGGTAGTATCGAAGAAGCCATTGAAAAAGGCGAGAAGATGCGCGCTGAATCAGCAGAAGCTTAATAGGATTAATCATGAGTACATTTAAAGCTCAAATCTTAACTCCGAACGGTTCACTATTTGAAGGTGAAGTATCAGGTGTTCAAATGCCTGGTGCAATGGGTAGTTTTGAAGTAAAAGCAAATCACGCTCCTATTGTATCCGCTCTGGAAGAAGGATCTGTTTTAGTTCGTAAATCAGATGGTGATATTAATTATAATATCTCAGGTGGATTTGTAGAAGTGGCTAAGAATAAACTTACTCTATTAGCTGAGTCGATAGTAGAAGATTAGGATTTATTCAATACAGATTAGATTTTTAAAAGCCGATGTGATTAGCATCGGCTTTTTTATTACCACCCAATTCTTCCTCTGTTATTATCTCTTAATAACTCATTACGAGTAGCTTCTGGATCTTCGGGCATTACAAATCCAGGAGGTGGTGTAAAAGCATCATATCCCCAATATGCATCTTTATCACTGGTTACTAAGTTTATAAAAGTACCTACAATTGGTAATGCCAATCGAGCGCCTTGACCGATATATGTGTTTTCTGGAAAGCGAATCTTTCTGTCGGAACCACCAACCCAGGCTCCCATAACTATATGTGGTGTCATTGCCATAAACCAATTATCAGAAGCATCTTGTGTAGTCCCTGTTTTGCCAGCAATATCTTGTCTAATGCCATATACATTTCTTAATCGAACTCCGGTTCCATTATAACCATCACCACCACGTATTACTCCCCTCATCATATCGACCATTATGTAGGCAGTTTCTGGACTTATTACTTCTTGTTGGTATTCAGGATAATATTCAACTAACACATTTCCTTCTTTATCTTCAATACGAGTAATAGCAATAGGATCAATATGGACTCCAGCATTTGCAAATGTAGTATAAGCACTGGTTACTTCTAATAAACTTACCTCAGGGGTACCTAAAGCAATTGAAGGATAGGCAGGTGTATTACTCATATCTATTCCAAGATTAGAGGCCATTTGTTTAATCTTTCTAGCAGCTGGATCGAGTTCCCATAGTTTATTTGTTCCAGGGTAACCAGCAATTTCAGGTAATAATCGAACAGTTACATTATTCAAACTTCGAGCAAGGGCTTGCCTTAATGGAACCATAATTGGACCACTTGGAACAGATTCATCTTTTGGAGCCCAAACATTTCCTACTCTGTCGTAGTATTTAGTTGGATATTTTGAAAACTTATGATAAGGTTTAAAACCGTTATCAATTGCCACAGAATAAACGAACGGTTTAAATGTAGAACCAGCCTGTTTCCTGGATTGGTAAACATGATCGTATTGAACACTTCCATAATTAGATCCACCAACCCATGCAAGAACATTTCCATTAGAAGGGTCAATTGCCACAAAACCTGACTCAAGTCTCGTTTTTGATTTCAAGACTGAGTCAACAAATAATGAATCCATTTTTAGGCTATCAAGAACAACTTTTCTAATAGTGGTATTATAATTTTGAAAACCATTTTTATATTCATCGGTCTCTTCCAAAAAACTATCTTTAAAAGAAGGAAATTCTTCCCAAAGTTTGTCCATGTAAATGCCACTTCCCGTAGTTGTCCACTCTTTTACATAAATCTGTTGAAGAGAGTCCAATTTAATTTTAACGGATCTCTCAGCATGTTTTTGAAGTTTAGAATCTATTGTAGTATAGATTACTAGTCCATCTGTATATAAATCGTAACCATTTTCTTCAGCCCATCCTGTAACACGTTGTCTTACATATTCCCCAAAATATCTACTTACTCTTCCTGCCTTAGAAGGTGGTTGATAATCAAGTTCAATAGGTGCAGCTTGGAGTTGTGAAGTAGTTTGAGTATCTATAAAACCTCTTCTATTCATGAGCAGAAGCACAAGGTTTCTTCGCTCTTGAGATCTTTCTGCTCTAATTCTTGGGTTATATGCATAAATTGCATTTAATGAGCCAACCAATGTAGCTGCTTCAGAAATATTTAAGTCCTTTGCTGATTTATTAAAGTGAGTTCGAGATGCTGCTTCAATTCCAAACGCACTGTTTGGATACTCAACCGTATTTAAGTACATCTCAATAATTTCACGTTTTGTGTAATTACGTTCGATTTCAACTGCTGTAATCATTTCACGAAATTTTCTGGAAATAGAAAAAGCTAATCCAATTTCTTTATACAAATTTCTTGCAAGTTGCTGGCTTAAGGTTGAACCACCTTGTGGATTTCCAGTTAAAATATGATATGGAATAGCTAACGTTCTAATCATATCCATTCCCCAGTGATCGAAGAAACGATGATCTTCTGTTGCTACTAAGGCGTCAATTACATGCGGGGAAATATTGTCAAAAGTAGCCCATGTTCGATTTTCTGTAAAATATTTATCGAGAACAACGCCATCTCTACTACGAACTTCAGTTGCAATAGCTGTTTCTGGGTTTTCTAATTGCTCAATAGAAGGTAATCCCTGAACTAAAAAATAGACATAGCCTGAAGCGATAAACAATGAGATTAGAACAAAGAGTAAGGAACTAAAAATAATTTTTTTGTTCAGATTAGATTTTGAGGGTTTTTTAATTGGTGATCTGGGCTCTTCAGGCGTATTTTTTTCAGATAGAATTCTCTTGCGATATTCAGGATCATTGAAGTATCGGTGATGATCTATTGGATTTTTATCTGAATTACTCATTATTTGGATTAATTAAGACTGATAAGTTACAAAATCTTTAGTTTCTTCTCGCCAGATAACGAGTTCAAACTGATTATTAATATATCGGACCAATGTTCCGTGTTCAAAGAATGTACCAAGGTTTATATACCTTCCATTCGAAAAAGTTTCCTTTCGAGGAATATGGTCATGTCCACACAATACAATATCGACCTCATTTGAGTTGAGAATAGTTTTTGCATGATTATTCAATGGTACTGGGTTACTATGATTTCTCTTCCGGGTTAGGTTTGAGAAGCCTTTCATTATACCTATCCCAATATGAGGTGGGAATATTTTTTGATAATAAGTGGTAAACAAAGGGTTTCTCAAAATATTATGGAATGTAGGTCGAAGAAAATCGTTTCGCTCACCAACCTGTCCATCTCCATGCATAATTAAAACATTTGATTTTTCAATTGTAATAATTCTGAATTTTGTCTCAACACTAAATCCACGATCTCTAAAATGTCCAAAGGTCCAATTATCGTGATTTCCAGTTACATATATTGCAGGGGTGACAGCTCGATTATACTCTTCAAATTTATCAAGTACCGCTTTGCCAATTTCCGGGATGAATTTTGTACTAGGATACTCCATCCAATAGTCAAATAAGTCACCTAGTACATATAATTTTGCCTTTTCTTGAATTGCATAATCTATCAACGCAATTAATCTTTGTTCGATCTCTACCTGTTTTTCAAATGAAAATGCTCCAAGATGAACATCAGAAATAAAAAGGTGTTCGTTAAGCGACATTCAGTTTATTTCTTTCTAGTAATAATGTAATGGATTAAGTCGACGAAGTCTTGAGTATGCGATGAATATGGAACTTTCTCTAAGCCAGAAATGGCTTGGTTGGCATAGTCATACATTACATTTTTTGCATATTCCATTCCGCCTTTTTCATGAACAAAATTGACTATTGTATCCACATTCTTACTTGTTTTCTTTCTCTTTTTCATTAAAGCTCTAATATGTGATGCTTCTTTGCTTGAGGCATGCTCCATTGCTTTAATAAGTGGTAAAGTGACCTTGCGCTCTTGAATGTCGTTTCGAGTTGGTTTTCCAATATCATACATCCCGTAATCGAATAAATCATCACGAATTTGA
Source organism: Balneolaceae bacterium (assembly GCA_965212165.1). GTDB lineage: Bacteria > Bacteroidota > Rhodothermia > Balneolales > Balneolaceae > RHLJ01. The sequence continues at coordinate 2,095,663 of OZ243096.1, forward strand.
AATGCAATTCCAATACACATACCAATTTCACGAAGTAATTCGTGCATCTTAGGATCATCCGTAGCTGAAGTTGCACCACATTCACAGCAAGTAGAAATTAAGCTAGCAGTTTTTTCAGAGATGATTTGGAAATAACGCTCCTCAGTCATATTGAAAAGACCGGCTGTCTTTAATTGCCTTAGCTCGCCTTCACTCATTTTCTGAACAGCTTTAGATTGTACTTTTAGAAGTTGATGTTCTTCATTTTCAAGTGCAATTAATAGACCTTTTGATAGAAGATAATCGCCTAATAAAATACCTGCTTTATTGTGCCATATTTTATTAATACTTACAAACCCTCTTCGGGAATTTGCATCATCTACAACATCATCATGAATTAAGGTTGCAGTATGCAAAAGTTCAATCATTGTGGCTGCAATATGAGTACGTTTAGAAATTCCCCCAAAAAGATTTGCGCTCATAAAAACAAGAGTGGGACGTAGTTCCTTTCCTTTTTGTTTTAATAAATAGCTTATAATTTGGTCTAAAAGAAAAACATCTGATTTGATGGTTTTTTTAAAAAACGATCTAAATTCGGCTAGATAGAGCGATACAGGCTCTGTTATTTCCTTTAGAGATTTTCTTGTTACCGATTCGGAATTAATTCTTTCTAGTTCTACACTATCAATCATCAAAAAGTGTTCAAATTTTCTTAAACTTATAGACCCTTAAATTTAGTTAATATCCTTAACAAATATTTAAGGCTTATTCTCACTCAACTCATACATAAATATATTCATGATCGATCAAGTGCCTGAAATAAAGACTATTGCAGTATTAACAAGTGGAGGGGATTCTCCAGGTATGAACGCTGCAGTGCGAGCTGTTGTGCGCGCTGCTTCAGCTTATAATATCGAAATATATGCTGTTTTCCACGGTTATCAAGGCTTAATTGAAGGAGAATTTGAAAAGGTTGATTCTAATTTTGTATCAAATATAATTCAAAGAGGTGGTACCATTTTAAAGTCTGCGAGATCTCTTGAATTTAGGACTGAAGAAGGCAGAAAAAAGGCAGCAAAAAATCTGAAAGATAGAAATATTGATGCTTTAGTTGTAATTGGTGGAGATGGAACATTTACAGGATCAAATATTCTTAGTCAAGAACATGGAGTAAATGTTGTAGGAATACCGGGTACTATTGACAATGATATAATTGGAACGGATGAGACTATTGGATACGATACAGCATTAAATACCGCTTTGGAAGCTATCGATAAAATTCGCGATACAGCTGATGCTCATGAGCGAATGTTTTTAGTGGAAGTTATGGGAAGGGATACTGGCTTTATAGCATTAGAAACTGCGATTGCCTGTGGTGCTGAATTGGCACTTCTTCCAGAAGAATTACAAGATATAAATGAGATTAAATCTCAGCTCAAAAACATGCTTAAAGAGCAAAAGAGAAGTAGTGTAGTTGTAGTTGCTGAAGGTGATGAAACAGGTGGAGCTCTTAAACTTGCAGAAAAAATTAAGGATGATTTCCAACAATATGACATGAAAGTATGTATTCTTGGACATATACAAAGAGGTGGATCGCCATCTGCTCATGATCGAGTTCTTGCAAGCAGACTTGGAGCCGCGGCTGTTAAAGTTCTGTTAGAAGGTCACAGTGAAATAATGGTGGGTATTGTAAATAATGCCTTAAAAATTACTCCTATGAGAGTGGCTGTTTCTAAGAAAAAGAATTTAGATTATGCTTTAATAGAACTAGCAAAATTACTACGATAATAAAAGAGATTTAAAATGATTAATTGTGATATAAGAATAGCTCGTTCTTTTCTAAACGATGAAGTTTACATCAGATCAAGATCAAAAGCTGATATTGGCTTACATCAACTTCAAACAAAAACAGGCCCAGGTTCAGAATGGTTAGGGTGGAGAGATATTCTCGCAAACCCAAACGACGCAGAGCTTGAAGAGATAGTTCAATTAGCCGAAGCAATTAGAGCAAAAGCAGACATTTTTATTGTTTGCGGTATTGGTGGATCGTATTTAGGTGCTAAAGCCGTAATTGATGCACTTGGCCCTCATTTTAAGCGTAATGGACCAGAAATTGTTTATGCTGGTCATCACATGGGAGGTAAGTACTTAAATGAACTTTTAGAGTACTTAAAGGCTCCAAAATCGGATGGTTCTTCTAAAAATATTTATCTTAATGTGATATCTAAGTCAGGATCAACTTTAGAGCCCGCTCTTTCGTTTAGAGCGATTAGAGAAGTGATGGAGGAACTTTATCCTGAAGATGTATCATCTCGTATTATATGTACTACAAGCAATGAAGGTGGGATTCTAAATCCACAAATCGAAGCTAAGAAGTATAAAAAATTTATTATTCCAGATGATGTTGGAGGTCGCTTTTCAGTTCTTACACCAGTAGGTTTATTTCCAATTGCTGTTGCAGGAATTGATGTTAAAACTCTTTTTTATGGTGCTGTTTCTGCGTATCAAAAATATGAAGATGATGCAGAAGATATTCTTGAATACGCAACACTTCGTAATGCATTACATGAAGAGGGTAAGACAATAGATGTATTTGCTTGTTTTGAACCAGAATTGGCTTCGTTAGGCGGTTGGATTCAACAATTACTTGGTGAGAGTGAAGGTAAGGAAGGACAAGGTATATTTCCTGCAGTTGCATCATATTCTACCGATTTACATAGTTTGGGTCAATTTATTCAGCAAGGTCAAAGAAGCGTGATGGAGACATTTATCATAGTGGAAAAAGCTTTTTCTAAACTTGCTGTTACAAAAATTAGTGGTGATGATGATAAACTGAATTATCTTGCAGGTAAATCGTTTCATGAAATAAATAGTAATGCTAGGCTTGGAACTACAGAAGCCCATCAAGAAGGAGATGTTCCAATCATAAATATCACTATTAAAGCTTTGAATGAGGAAAATATTGGAGCATTGATTTACTTTTTTGAACTATTAACAGGTGTTTTTGTATATAGTCTTGGTGTGAATCCATTCAATCAACCAGGTGTTGAAGAGTATAAAAAAGCGATGTATCGCTTACTAGGAAAAGAAGGGTAATAAATATTGTGGAAGAAAAGAAAGACTCAAAATATATAGCAGTTGCAGGTAATATTGGAGCAGGTAAGTCTTCATTAACTGGATTACTATCCAAACATTTTTCATGGGAAGCTTTTTATGAATCTGTTGAGGATAATCCTTACTTAGCAGATTTCTATGAAGATATGCTCCGGTGGAGTTTTAATTTGCAGATATATTTTCTTTCTAGCAGGTTTAGGCACCAAAAAGACATGCTTGAAAAGGATATTAGTCTAATTCAAGATCGAACTATCTATGAAGATGTTGAGATATTTGCAAAAAATCTTCATGAGATGAACTTAATGAGTGATAGAGATTTTGCAAACTATGAAGCGCTTTTTCATGAAATGAGTAACTACCTACGTCCTCCTGATCTTTTAATTTATCTTCGCGCACAGGTTCCAACACTTGTAAAGCAAATACAGCAACGTGGAAGGGATTATGAAAATACAATTCGTATTGATTATTTAGAGAAACTAAATCGGTTATACGAAGACTGGATCGACCGATATCCTTATGAAAAGCTCATAATTGATACTGATGACCTTGATTTTGTAAATGATCCAGAAGATTTAGGTAAGGTTATTGGCTTAATAGAGCAGAGACTCTATGGTTTGTTTAATTGATTGTACTACAATTGTAATATCCTTATCTTTATCAGCTGTTAAGGAGACAAGTAATGTTTAAGTTTAAGATCTTTGAAATTCCAGAAGGAAAAAGTGAGCGTAAGCTTCAGCTAAATGCTGAAGATCTCGATTTAGGTGAGGTCAAATTAAAGACCGGAACTATAGATATCGAGTTTAATCGAGCGTTACACTTTATCCAAACTAAATTAACTATCAACATAGTTGTTAAGTTAATTTGTGATCGTTCGTTAGATGAATTTGATTTTGATATAATTCAGAATTATGAAATCCTCTTTAAAGAAGAAAAGATAGAGGAATCAGCTGACGATAATGGATCAATTAGGAATATGGATATTTCATCACAACAAATAAACATTGAGCAAGATGTGTTAGACACAATTCTTGTTAGTCTTCCAGCAAAGAAATTACATCCCCGTTTTTTGGACGAAGATGGCAACCCAATTGATTTTTTAAACCAACGTTTTGGTGAAAATGATGAAGATCATGAAGGTGATGCGATCGATCCTAGATGGGAAGCATTGAAAGATTTAAAGAAATAATACAAAGGTAGATTAATGGCACATCCTAAACGAAAAATTTCGAAGTCTCGTAGAGATCAGAGAAGGGCACATCATGCAATTTCAGACGTTACACTTGCAAAATGCTCAAACTGCGGTTCATTTCACAAGTATCATCATGCTTGCCCAGATTGTGGGTATTATAGAGGAAGACAGGTAGTTAACGTTTCTAACTAATCCTTGATTTATGATAGTTGCAGTAGATGCGGCAGGTGGAGATTTTTTCCCTAAAAACCCAGTGGAAGGGTCATTATCGGCAATAGCTGAAATTGATGATCTTACTATAATTCTTGTTGGGCCAGTAGATTCTGTAAGTGCAGAACTCTCCAAACATGAATACGATTCATCAAGAGTAATTGTTCAAGATGCTCCTGAAATCATTGGAATGGAAGAATCACCTTCAAGCGCAGTTAGAAATAAGCGCAATTCATCTATTGTAATTGGACTTGGACTACATAAAGCTGGGGCCTGTGACGCTTTTGTAAGTGCTGGTAATACTGGCGCTTTACTAGCTGCATCAACTTTTATTTTAGGTAAACTTGAAGGTGTTGCACGACCAACCATTGCGGCGTATTATCCAACTTTAAAAGGGTTTAGGCTAATTGTTGATGCAGGTGCTAACCTAGAGATCAGACCAGAAATGGCCTATCAATTCTCAAAAATGGGTCAAGTTTTTTGTGAGCAAATTCTAGGAATTGAGAACCCTAAAGTAGGTCTTCTAAATGTTGGTGAAGAAGATGAAAAAGGCACTGACGAACTTAAAGAAATTCACAACCATCTTAAATCCTTAGAAGGGTTCATTGGTAATGTTGAAGGAAGAGATATCTTTTCGGGAAAAGCTGATGTTTATTTGACTGATGGATTGGTTGGTAATATTGTACTTAAGCTTGGCGAATCAATACCATCAACTATTATGATGTTGGTAAAAGCAGCGGTAGAAAAACTTGACATGGAAGTTGAGCAAGTACTCGCAGCTCAAAAGATTTTAAAAACTGCAATGGCACCATTTAATTATGAAACTGTTGGGGGAATTCCATTTCTTGGAGTAAATGGAGTAAGTATTGTAGGACATGGTGGAAGTACTCCACTTGCAATAAAAAATATGATCAAAGGAGCCATAAGTTGTGTTCAAAACGACGTGAATGGCAAAATTGTCTCATCTCTAAATTGACTTAGATTAACTTATGGAAGTACAGAAAGCTAAGATTTCAGCAGTAGGGCATTTTCTGCCTGAAGATAAAATGACAAATTTCGACTTAGAGAAGCTTGTTGATACAAATGATGAATGGATCAGATCAAGAACTGGGATCTCAGAAAGAAGAATTCTAAAAGATCCAGATAAGGCTACATCTTATATGGCAACTAATGCTGCTATTGAAGCATTAAATAGTGCAGGTGTTAGTGCAGAAGAAATAGATTTAATCATTGTTGCTACTGTTACACCAGATTACTTATTTCCTGCTACAGCATGTCTTGTTCAAGAAAAAATTGGAGCAACTAAAGCTTTTGCTTTTGATATTTCTGCTGCATGTTCAGGGTTTCTTTATGCCCTAACTACTGGTGCTTCTTACATTCAAGGTGGGATGGCAAAAAAAGTGTTAGTTATTGGCGCTGATAAGATGTCATCAATTTTGGATTATACTGATCGCACTACATGTATTTTATTTGGTGATGGAGCTGGAGCTGTTCTTCTAGAAGCCTCAGATGATGAAACAGGAATAATCGATAATATCCATTATACCGAAGGTGACATTAATTGTGGCCTGTACCAGCCTGCTGGTGGTAGTCTACGACCAGCTACGCATGAAACTGTAGATGCTAGAATGCATCATATACGTCAAGATGGTAGGGCAGTATTTAAAAAAGCAACCATGGGAATGGCTGACGTTTCGCTAGAAATTATGGAAAAAAATAACCTAAGTTCAGATGATGTAACTTGGTTAGTTCCACATCAAGCAAATTTACGTATTATAGATGCTACAGCGAACCGTATGGGTGTTTCACCAGAGAAAGTAATGATTAATATTGATAGGTATGGTAATACTACTGCCGCTACTATACCATTATGCTTATATGATTGGAAAGATAAATTATCAAAAGGAGATAATTTAATTCTAGCCGCATTTGGAGGTGGATTTACATGGGGTTCCATTTATGTAAAGTGGAGTATTTAATATGAGTAAAGCATTTTTATTTCCTGGTCAAGGGTCACAATATATTGGTATGGGAAAAGACCATTATGAGTCTACTCCATTATTCACTGATTATGTTGATCAAGCCAACGAAATTTTAGGAATCGATCTCAAATCAATAATGTTTGATGGACCTGAGGAAAAACTTAAACAAACTGAATTTACTCAGCCTGCAATATTTTTGCATTCTGTGGCGCTATTCAAAACATTAAATATGTTACCTGATATGGTTGCAGGTCATAGCTTGGGTGAATTTTCCGCTTTAGTAGCATGTGGAGCAATTAGCTTTGAAGATGCTCTCAAGATTGTACGTCAACGTGGCGAGTTAATGCAAAATGCTGGTGCTCAAAATCCTGGGACAATGGCAGCTATTATAGGCATGGAAGATGATGCTGTAGTAGAAGTTTGTAAGCAAGCATCAATCAAATCTGGTAAAGAAGTTGTTGCAGCAAATTTTAATTGCCCAGGGCAGCTTGTTATATCAGGATATCTCGAAGCTGTTGAAAAAGCAGTTGAGTTAGCAAAAGATCAAGGAGCAAGAATGGCAATGTTACTCCCTGTAAGTGGAGCATTCCATTCATCATTAATGCAACCAGCTTTAGATGGTCTTCGTAATGGGCTCGAAAACCTTGTAATAAATACACCTACTTGCCCGATTTATAGTAATTTTACTGCTAAGCCTACTACAAATCCTGAAGAAATTAGATCAAATCTTTTGGATCAATTATTAAATCCAGTTCGTTGGACTCAAACTATTCACAATATGATTGAAGATGGTGCAGAATCGTTTGTAGAGGTTGGTCCTGGAAAGGTATTACAAGGTTTAGTTAAAAGAACTCACCGAAATGCAGAAACTTCAGGACATCAATAAAAGACATATGGGATTATCGCTCGAAGGAAAGACATGTTTAGTAACAGGCGGAAGCCGTGGAATTGGTAAAGCTATAGCGTTGAAATTAGCTGAATTTGGTGCTGATGTTGCTGTTACATACGCGCGCTCTGCTGATGCAGCAAATGCTGTTAAAGAAGAAATTGAAGCTATGGGAAGGAAAGCTAAAGCTATCCAAGCTGATGCTGTAGACTTTGCTGAAGCTGAAAAAGTGATCAATGAAATTATAGAAGATTGGGGAAAATTAGACGTACTAGTTAATAATGCTGGTATTACTAAAGACAATCTGATTTTAAGAATGAGTGAAGATCAATGGGATGATGTAATAACTACAAATCTCAAAAGTATTTTTAACTACTCAAAAGTAGTAGCCCGCCCTATGATGAAAAACCGAGGCGGTTCTATCATAAACATAAGCTCTGTAGTTGGTATTTCAGGAAATGCTGGCCAAAGTAATTACTCAGCTTCTAAAGCTGGAATAATTGGATTTACTAAATCCTATGCAAAAGAATTAGCTTCAAGAAATATACGTGCAAATGTAATTGCTCCTGGTTATATCACTACTGATATGACAGATGCACTAGACGAAAAAGTTCTTGAAGGTATTAAACAAGCCACTCCATTAGGTCGTGCTGGTAATGCCAATGAAATTGCTGATGCTGTTGTTTTTCTTGCTTCAGATATGAGCACATACATTACTGGAGAAACTATAAGAGTGGATGGCGGAATGGCTATGTAGCTGTTGCAGATAGAGAAATGAATTTTTATGTTAAACGAGTTTTATTTTAATCTAACTACCAATAAATATTAAAGGACAAATTATGTCACAAGACGTTGAATCAAAAGTAAAAGCCATTATCGTTGATAAATTAGGCGTAGACGAATCAGAAGTAACTGCAGATGCTAATTTCACAAACGATCTTGGTGCAGATTCTTTAGACACAGTAGAATTAATTATGGAATTCGAAAAAGAATTTGATATGAGTATTCCTGATGAAGATGCTGAAAACATTGCTACAGTTGGCGATGCTTCTACATATATCTCAGGTAAATTATCTTAATTTACTCTTCTTTTACAAATGAGTGAACGCAGAGTTGTTATTACGGGTATAGGTGCGCTCACCCCAATAGGGGAGAGTGCCCCTGCTTTTTGGAATGGTTTATTATCTGGTACCAGTGGTGCTAGGACTATAGATCGTTTCGAAACAACAGATTTTCCAACAAAATTTGCAGCACAACTTGTTGATTACAACTCAAAAGATCACTTTGAGCACAAAGAAGCTAGAAGATTAGACATGGTTGCACAATATGCTTTGGTTGCTGCTAAAGAGGCAATTGAAGATTCTGGTGTTGATTTAGATAAAATCAATAAAGACAGAGTTGCTGTAACCGTCGGGACTGGAATTGGAGGAATGCAAACCTTTTACGATCAATCTATTTCATTTCATGAAAGAGGTCCTCGTGGAGTTTCTCCATTCTTTATTCCAATGTTGATTCCAGATATTGTAGCTGGACAAATCTCTATTAGATATGGATTTAGAGGGCCAAATTTTTGTGCTGTATCGGCATGTGCAACTGGTTCCCATAATATCGGCATAGCGTTCGATATGATACGATATGGGCAATCTGATATGGCTATAACAGGTGGTACTGAAGCGCCTATTACAGGTATTGGGATCACTGGTTTTAATGCAATGAAAGCAATGTCTACCCGTAACGATTCACCTGAAACAGCATCTAGACCATTTGATATCGATCGTGATGGCTTCGTTCTAGGTGAAGGTTCAGGTATTTTCATGCTGGAAGAATTAGAATTAGCTAAAAAACGTGGTGCACGTATTTATGGTGAAATTGTAGGATATGGCTATTCTGCTGATGCGTATCACATTACTGCTCCAGATCCTGAAGGCGGTGGTGTACAATTAGCAATGAATAATGCATTGAATGCAGCTAAAATTAATGCAGAAGATGTCGGGCATATAAATATGCATGGCACATCTACACCGCTTGGAGACATTGCAGAAACAAATTCGATTAAAAAAGTTTTTGGGGATCATGCTAAAAAAATAAATCTTAATTCGACTAAATCGATGCATGGTCATACATTAGGTGCAGCTGGAGCAATAGAATCCGTTGCTGCTCTACTGGCTATTTATCATGGAACTATTCCCCCGACAATTAATATTGAAAATCAAGATCCTGAGTGTGATCTAAACTATACGGCAAACGAACCCGTAATTAGAGATATCAAGTACGCACTTAATAATGCATTTGGTTTTGGTGGTCACAATTCTACTCTAGTATTTAAAAAATTCGAAAATTAATATGCGATTTTCAATCAGGTCTTTGTTTGCTAGGAAAAGCAAGGATCCTGCCTCGCAAGATGATCGAATATTACAACTAGAAAAAATTATTGGAATCGAAATAGTTGACACTTCTTTGTTCCAAAGAGCTCTTCGGCATCGTTCAATGCTCACTCAAGAACAGTATGCTAAATACGATTCTTATGAAAGATTAGAATTTTTAGGTGATGCAGTTCTGGATTTAATTGCAGCTGAAATCCTTTTCAATAAGTACACCAAAAAAGACGAAGGCTTTCTTACAAAAATTAGAGCAAAACTAGTGAAAGGGGAGACTTTAGCAGATTTCTCAACCCAACTTGGTTTAGATGAACTCATGGAAATGGGAGAAAGAGCTGGCAATACCAAAATATCTAATAGTATTCTAGCTGATGTATTTGAATCAATCGTTGCCGCAATTTATATAACAAAGGGTTACTCAAACGCCTTTCAATTTGTCGAATATGTATTTGATAAGTTTGTCAATTTTGAGGAAATGATTCATACAGTTGATAATTATAAAAGTGCATTACTTGAATATACACAGGCTGAACGCCTTCCATTACCAAATTATCAAACTATCAATGAATCAGGACCAGGACATAACAGAACTTTTGAAGTAACAGTACTTGTAGGAGATAATGAATTAGGTACTGGAATTGGAAAAAGTAAAAAGAAAGCCGAACAACTTGCAGCTGAAGCTGCACTTCAAGCATTAAACTTAGCTTAAACTTATATAAGGCGGCACTTGTTTTTTGAGTGATTAAGCCCGATTCTTAGCCCGTCGTCTTATTCCTTTTTCCATATTTTGTAATGTAGTAAAATCATGCTTGTACAGCTCATCAAACCAGAATTTCAAGAACTTATCGAGGCGAAGGACTGGGTAGGCTTAAAAGAAGTTCTCGCTGATGTCCCTCCAGCTGATATAGCAGAATTACTTGTTGAATTAGATGGAAGTGTTGCAGTAGTTGTTTTTAGGCTATTAAAAAAGCCAATTGCAGCAGATGTTTTTGCAGAAATGCCTTCTGGAAAAGGTGTAGAGCTACTAGAGTTGTTTAATAGGCAACAGCTTTCAGATGTAATGAGTAATCTAGAGCCTGATGAGCAAGTAGCACTGATGGAAGAACTTCCAGGCCATCTCACTCAGAGTGTGATGAATTCAATGAAGCCTGAAGATCAAAAACAGATTAAGAAATTACTTGGCTATCCAGAAGATAGTGTTGGACGATTGATGACCCCAAGATATGTTCGGGTAAAGTCTGACTGGACTATTGATAGAAGTATGGAGCATATTCGAAAATATGCCGAAATTGCAGAAACATTAAATGTAATCTATGTCGTTAATGATAAAGAACACCTTATTGATGATCTTAGAATAACACAAATTATAGTAGCTGGCCCAAATGATACTATTGGGTCAATAATGGATGACTCATTTAATGCCTTAAGTGCTTTTGATGACCAAGAAGAAGCTGTTAAAATGTTTGCAAAATATGATAGAGTCGCCCTTCCTGTTGTAGACTCTGATGGTATTTTAGTAGGAATAGTTACTGTTGATGATGTAATTGATGTTGCAGAGGAAGAGACTACTGAGGATATGCAGAAGATGGCAGGTATGGATGCCCTTGACGATTATTATTCTCAAACTACTATATATTCAATGGTGAAAAAGCGTGTTGGTTGGTTGATTGTGCTTTTTGTTGGTCAGATTATAACTGCTTTAACTATGGGGCAGTATGAAGAACTCTTAAGTAAAGTAGTCTTCCTTTCATTCTTTGTGCCTCTAATTATTTCGAGTGGAGGAAACTCTGGTGCACAAGCTGCTACGCTAATAATACGTGCACTTGCTACAGATGACATAAAATTTGATGATTGGAGAAAAGTCTTTTTACGTGAATTTATTTCTGGGTTAATTTTAGGTGGCTTAATCGGAGTATTAGGATTTGTAACTTTAATTAGCTGGGAATTAATTGCTGGTAATCCATTTGGTTATCAAGTTATTATGACGGCACTAGTAGTTGCTCTAAGTTTACTGACTATAGTTCTTTTTGGTAATTTTATTGGTGCTATGCTCCCGTTTATACTTTCTAAATTAGGGCTGGATCCTGCAGTTTCCTCTGCACCATTTGTTGCAACTATTGTGGATGTAAGCGGAATCATTATATATTTTTCGATCGCAATTTTACTTCTAGGCAAAATATTACTTTAATCTTTTAAATTACTTATGAAAGCATATCACGATCTTGTAAAAAATGTTCTTGAAAACGGAGTTAGAAAAGAGAATAGAACTGGAACAGATACAATTTCAAACTTCGCTGAGTTTTATAAAGTAGATCTCGCAGAAGGATTTCCTCTTCTTACTACAAAAAAAGTATTCTTTAGGTCGGTAGTACTTGAATTACTTTGGTACTTAAGAGGAGAAGATCATATTCGTTGGCTAAGAGATGAAAATGATTGCCATATTTGGGATGCATGGGCCGATGAAGATGGTCATGTTGGTCCAATTTATCCTGTATTATGGAGAAGATTTCCATATATGGAGAAGGAAACCATCAAAATGGAAGGTCAAGGTGGAACTATAGAAAAAGATACTTGGGTCCGAAAAGAGTTTGATCAGGTTCAAAGAGCAATAGATATGTTAAAGACTAATCCAAATAGTAGAAGGATTGTAGTTAGCACTTGGCATCCTGGTTTATTGGGAGAAATGGCATTACCTCCTTGTCATTTGATGTATATTTTTAACGTTCAAAATGGTAGACTTAATTGTCATCTAACACAAAGATCAGGTGATATAGCATTAGGTATACCATTTAATTTAGCATGTTATGCTGCTCTTACAATGGCGATTGCGCAAGAAGTAGGTTTAGAACCAGGAATTTTTGCTCATACCATTATCGATGCACATATTTATGAAAACCATGTGGATGGTTTAAAAGAGCAATTAACTCGTAAACCTAGAGCACTTCCAACTCTTAAAATTGCAAATAAACCAGTTGATGAGCTTACATTTGATGATTTTGTTTTAGAGAATTACAATCCTGATCCTGTTATACGCTTCGAGGTAGCAGTATGACATTAACTCTTGTGGCGGCTCATGATCCTAATCTAGTAATTGGGAAAGATGGTGAATTACCTTGGAGATATTCTGAGGATTTAAAACATTTTAAAGCAACAACTATTGGTAAAACTATAGTTATGGGACGCGGAGTCTTTGAAGAACTTAATGAGAAGCCCTTACCACAAAGAAAAAATATAGTATTAACATCTACAAAGAACTATAGTAATGTAGAGTATTATACTAGCCTAGAAGATGCTCTTAAGAGTATAGATGACGATGAGGTATTTATAATTGGGGGTGGAGTACTTTATAGAGAGACTATCGAGAAAGCAGATAAGCTAATTATTACAGAAATTAAGAAAGAATATGATGGGGATACTTATTTCCCTGAATATAGAGACATGATTGGCACTAAATGGAAAGAAGTTTCGAGAAAGGATACTAATGAATTAAGTTTCATAGAGTATATTCGAAAATAAAGTAAACGGAATTTCTAATTAGGAAAGAATAACTTCAATTATTTAGTTATGTGACTATATTTTAGTCTTTAAGAAACGTATTTATTGGACGGGTCAAAAATAATATCATTACTTGATTTAAACATACAAGATGTAGCAATACTTAGTATTGTCATCATACTTACTGTTTTGCTTTCTTTTTACTTTTTTGCGAGAAGAGGGAAAAGGAAATTGAATGCATTTCTACTTAATTCATTGATCCATGAACAAGATCAATACATTATATTCTTCGATTTCAATTCCAAGATAGTACTGGCCAATAAACGTTTTGAAGGTTTAGTTGGCATTCCTTTGAAAAAAATGATTGGTAAGAAGCTCGAAGATTTATCAATTTTACCAGATATTGTTGAATCATTTGGAAAACATAATGAAGATTTGTCATCTGGTAAATCATCTTCAATTGTATATAATTCATCATTTCAGAGAAATCAAAATAGTGAGTGGTTTCAAGTACAGAAGAGGATACTATCTGTTGAAAGATCTAAAGTTGCTTATATACTAACAGAAGCGACAGATTTTTCTGATAGAAAGTTGGTAGAAGATCGCCTTGTTGATACAAGAAATGAGTATGAGCAGTTAGTAAACTCAGCTAATGATATTATCTTTAAAATTGATCTAAAGGGTAATTTCAATTTCATAAATTCTATTGTAAAAGAAATTCTAGGATATTCAGAGTTAGAGTTTTTATCTATGAATTTTAAGGATCTAGTGTATGAAGAAGATTATGATAGAGTCTTTAGTTTTTATGAAGAACAGGTAATAGCAAATCAACCAAGTACCTACCTAGAATTTCGAGTAACAACTAAATCAGACGAAATAAAATGGGTGGGGCAATCCGTCACTTTTATAAAACAAAATGAATCAGTGGTTGGCTTTCAAGCTGTTACGCGTGATATAACTGCATCAAAGGAAGCTGAATCACACCTTAAAAGAGCAAAAGAGATTGCAGAAGAAACCAGTAAAACTAAAACTGGATTTATAGCAAGTATGTCTCATGAATTTCGGACACCACTTAATGCTATACTTGGTTATACACAAATACTTGGTCAAAGTGATGCCTTAAAAGGAGTTGAAAAGGAACATATACGTACTATTTCTGATGCTGGAGAACAGTTACTAGGAATGGTAACTGATATATTAGAACTTTCAACATTAGATTCTGAGAGATCAAGACTTGACTTTGAGCTTGTAGCTTTAGAACCTTTCATGAGAGATTTAGCTCTTCAGTTTACTAGTAAAGCTTCAGATGAAGGACTTAAATTTAATTTTTCAGTTGCTCAAGACTCCCCTGAAATTGTTGAGTTAGACTTAGATAAAGTTACCTCTATTGTGAAGAATTTACTTTCTAATGCTGTAAAGTTTACTCATAAAGGTGTAATAGGTTTTTCTTATACATTAAAGAAGGAGCAAGAACAAGATTTCCTAATAATTGAAGTTAAGGATACTGGAATAGGAATTTCTGAAGATACCATGAAAAGTATTTATCAGCCATTCTGGCAATTGGATAGTTTAAAAAATAATGGCACAGGACTGGGTCTTACACTGTGTAAAAGACTCGTTGAATTTTTAAACGGTAACATAGAGATAAAAAGTAAACTTGGTAAAGGAACTATAGTTAAAGTTGAAATTCCAATTAAACTTTCTGATCAAGAAGACCATAAGAATCTAAAATTTTTAACTAATGAGAGCAATACTCCCGTTGGGCAAATAGAAAAAGTGAGAGTTTTAATTGTAGATGATGTTGAAGCAAATAGAACTATAACTAGGCTGATATTAAAAGAAAATGGCTTTGAATTGAAAGAGGCTGTTAATGGAAAAGAAGCAATTGATTTGTTAGAAACTTTCAAACCAGACGTCATTTTGATGGATATAAATATGCCAGTGATGGATGGTTTAGAAGCAATGTTAACAATTAGGGCATCAGGCGGTAAATTTGCTGAAATTCCAATTGTGGCTGTTACAGCTGGTGGTTTTAAAGGGGATAGAAATGAATTAATGAATCAAGGGTTTTCAGAGTATATTTTAAAACCTTTCAAAACTGAAGATTTACTTTCTACCATTAATAATCTAACTGAAAGAACGGAATACAACGAAATTGTATTACAAGAAAAAGAAAATATTACTCCTGAAAGTATCGCTCTATTTATCGATAACCTTGATGAATCAAAAAGTGATATTATTAAAAGTGCTTTAAAAATGCAGGACCTTGATTCTATTTCAAAGTTAGAAGAATCTCCTGATTTTAAAGATGATATTTCTAACCCAAATTTATTAGCTCTAATAAAAGCTGCTGTTGATTATGATTATTTAGTAATCACTAAAGTTGTAAAATACTTGCAAGATTCAGGTAAAATTAAGGCGTAATCTCTTTTAAGTGAACACAAAAGTATCGTACGACTGGTTCAGCTAAAGCCATAATATTTTTTGTATCAGCAGCCTTCGAAAATTCAATAGCTTTTTCATCATCAAGAATCCAAATACTTTCATTCTTGTATTTATAAGCTTCTGTTAAATTTCTTTCAAAGCTTAAATAATAACCAGCATGTTCTTCATTAGCATCAATACCATTCTTTTTAAGAGCTTTGATTGTTTTTTTGATTAGTGATTTTTTCAAATCTTCATCTGGCGCTTTATCTAAAAATGTAGTTCTAAATAGGGATCGATTTAAAAATCTAAAACTCAAATCGGACAATATTGGATCGGCATTAAATTGCCATTTTTTAATATTCTGATATATATCGTAATCATCCATCGAAGCATATAAATCGATGGTTTTTTTATTAATTCTCTGCTTTGCAGATGGCTGTTCTTTTAAAAAATACTCAAGATTATCAGAAGCAAATTCTATTTCGATGCCAGAATCAATTAAATCTATAACACGTTTAAAAATTCTTCGAATTAGCGCATCTGCACTTAAAACAGTTTTATGTAAGTAAACCTGCATATACATCAATCTACGAGCAATAATATAGTTTTCTATTGCATAGATACCTTTTTTCTCAATTACAATATTACCATTGAAAACTCTCATGGTTTTAAGAATCCGATTTATTCCAACTGTACCTTCTGAAACACCAGTAAAAAAACTATCTCGTCTTAAATAGTCTAATCGATCTAAGTCTAACTGAGACGAAACTAATTGATATAAGAATTTTTTTGGATACTGATTAGTAAAAATTTCAATAGCAGTATCTAAAGCACCATCAAATTGTTTATTGAGTTCTTTCATAATTGAAAGACTCATCATTTCATGATTGAAGTTTTTAATTAATGAGTGCTCCAAAGTATGTGATAGAGGTCCATGACCAACATCATGAAGTAGTAGAGCAATTAGAGTGCCCTCAAACTCTTTTGCGCTGATGGTAGTATCTTTTTCTCGAAGATTATTTAATACTCTTTGTCCGAGCTCTAATGCACCTATAGCATGTGAAAATCTAGAATGTTCTGCAGCAGGAAAAACTAAGTAACCAAGACCTAGTTGCCGTATGCGTCTAAGTCGTTGTACATATGGATGATCAATGAGTTTAAGAATGGTTCCTTTTGGAACAGTAATAAAACCATGTATAGGATCATTGAATATTTTATAGCGAGTGCTTTTATCCATTAATCTTCGAACTTTAAAATCATTTTATCCAGATCCGCAACATCTGGTAATCGTGTAGGTCGTTGCTTTTTAGAATCATACCAAACTCCTTTTGTTTGAGCAATGCCATGAAGTTGCTTTGTATCAGAATCAAAAATTGCCTGAATTGCTTCAACACTAGTATTTCCAATTTCTTTAATACTTGAACCGATTAAAAGGGTAGCAGGATATCTGATAGGTTTTAAATACTCTATAGTACATTTAACTAAAACAAAGGCAAATCCTTGTTTAAATGATTCAATTAAGTCAGGAATATTCTGTGTGAAATTAATTCTTGCTTCTTCAAAATAAGTATTAAAGACAGCGTTATTAGCATGATTTAGAGGGTCTAAATCTCTGAATCGAGTTTCAACTATATGCCAGTGGAAAAAAAGGTTTGGATCGTAAGAAGGTCGGAACATAGAATATTTTTTAAATGAAAATGCGAAGCTATATTACAAAATCAAAGTTTAATTAAAGTTGGAATTTAATTACAAAGAGATCAAAAGTTAGCAATAATATATAGTCGTTCATCTCTTGTCTTTTCTCTATATTCAAGACGAAATTAAATTCTACAGTTATTTATATGAGCAAAGAAAAATCAGTGACATTTTTAGAAGAATTATTAACTACACCAAGTCCAACTGGTTATGAAAAAGCAGGAGTCCAGGTATGGAAAAATTATGTGGACTCTTTTGCTGATGAGGTAGTAACGGATGCTTATGGGTCATGTGCTGCTAAAATTAATACTAGTGGAGATGTAGCAACTGTTTTACTGGAAGCCCACTGCGATGAAATTGGAATGGTAGTTCAACATATTACTGATCAAGGGTTTGTATATGTAAACAAATTAGGTGGAAGTGATTCAACTATTGCTCGTGCAAAAAAAGTTTTTATACATAGCAAAAAAGGAAGGGTGGTTGGAGTTACAGGTAATACAGCTATCCATCTGCAAACTGTGAAGAATGGTGGAGGTAAGGAGCCTGCATGGAAAGATATCTATGTTGATATCGGTGTGAATTCAAAAGAAGAAGCTTTAGAATTGGTACAAATTGGTGATCCAATAACTTATTCAACGGATTCTGAATTTTTAAATGATGATATCCTTACTGGACGTGCATTAGACAATCGTATTGGTGGTTATATTATCGCAGAAGCTCTGAAAGAGATCGCTAAGCGCAAGAAAGACCTAAAGGTTAATGTGATTGCACTTAACTCAATTCAGGAGGAGGTAGGAGGATTTGGTGCCAGAATGATGAGTTACCGCTTTATGCCAGATGTTGCTTTAGTAACAGACGTTACTCATTCTACAGATACTCCTGGAATTGATCAGAAAGAACATGGAACTGTTGTATTAGGTGACGGGCCTACTATCCAACATGGTGGAGCAAATCATCCTAAAGTTGTTGAATATCTTGAAGAAGTATGTGCGAAAGCTAAAATTGAAGTTCAACATGAAGCAACTAGCGTTCGAACTGGTACTGACACTGATTCAATTTTTTATCAACAAACTGGAATACCAAGTGCTTTAATTTCACTTCCATTACGATATATGCATTCACCTGTTGAAGTTTGCTCAATGAATGATGTAGAAAATCTAATTAAAATCATGGTCGAGTCTGTATTAGCAATGAGACCGGATCATACATTCACGGTATTTGGAAACTAAGCTTTTTTAACAAACTCAGACTTTAACGCCATTGAACCAAACCCATCCACTTTACAGTCGATGTTATGGTCTCCATCTGTTAGTCGAATATTTTTAACTTTTGTACCAGCTTTGATAGGTTTGGGAGCTCCTTTCACAGGTAAGTCTTTTATTATAACAACAGAATCTCCGTCGCTAAGTTTATTCCCATTTGAATCTATAATTAGTAAACCAGATTCTTTCATTTCATTTATTGGATTCCATTGGTGTGCACATTCCGGACAAGCATAAATATCTTCTCTCATAAAATACCCATAAGGTGATTCACATAAGGGGCAAAGTTTCATTTCATCAGACATTTTGCTTCTTTTAAACGGTTCGATTTATATGTTTTATAGATGTTTCCGAAGAATTATCTTTTTTCATTCCAATCAATAAAATTGAGTCTGCATCATCAAATTCAGCATAACTTTCAATCATAAGAATTTTAAAATATTGTTCGAATGTATCTCTTAATGCTTTTTCTGAATGATAGTTTATGAAGAGACCTTTAAAAATTTCATTTCCTTTGCCTTTCCAAAAGGAATGACAAATAATACCATTTGGACTTAAAATTTCATTTTGCCTACTAATGGAATCATAAAGTTCGTTGTCATTAAGATGATGCAATACTTTATTAGAATAAATCCCATCAAATATTTCGTCAGTCTTTAATGTAATAGCATTCAAATTTAGAAATCGTCCCGTAGGATAAGTTAAACTAAGGTGATTTAGAAACTCTTGGGAATTATCAGACCCAATGACATTAAAATCTTTCTTTAGGATATTCCAATCAGATCCTGGACCCGAACCAATTTCAAGTAAATTTGAATTGGATGGTAAGAATTTTTTAAGCTTCAAAATCAGTTCGCGCCCATCAACATTCTTAGCTAATTTTATATATTCTTCAACAGATGCTTTAGTTTTATAATATTCATCTTTTTTTTGCATTCAGATTATTCATTAAAAATTAACCAATTGCCTTACTAATTCTGTTCATTAGTGCAGAAAACATGGGGTGTTCATTTTCTTCAAAGGGTTCAATCACAACTAAATCAAAGTCTTCGATATCAGCTTGTCTAAAACGATCGTACAGTTCTTTAGCAAATCTAGTTAAATCAGCTTGATAATCGATGATATTATTAGACTCAATATCTGAATTCATTAACAAGAAAAGGATGGAGGTATCAGTTAAACTATCTGATTTTTTTAACCAACGCACTTTTGCCTTTGGTTTATAGTGAGAGTATTTCTGACCCGGACTTTTGGGTCCAACAGACTTTTGAAAGAAGCTTTCGTTAATTTCCATATCAAGAACATCCTCAAGCTGTTTTTTACTGATACTACCTGGTCTTAAAATGGATACTTCAGTTACTGAAAGATCAACAACTGTAGATTCTAGACCTATTTTAGTTGAGTCGCCATCAATAACTGGAAAATCGATACCAAAGTCTTCTCTAACATGTTCTGAATGTGTTGGAGATGGACGACCTGATTTATTTGCACTAGGAGCTACAAGTGGACCAGTTTGTGATATAAATTCTAAAGCTATTGGGTGATCTGGCATTCTAATAGCTACAGTGTTTAACCCAGCAGTTACTGCGTCAAGAACTTTAGGCTTTTTTCTTAGTATAAGCGAAAGTGGTCCTGGCCAGAATGCATCCATAAGTTTTTTTGCTTTTTCAGGTATTTCAAATGCAAAATCTTCAACTTGTTCTATGGATGAAATATGAACTATTAAAGGATTGTCGGATGGACGTCCTTTGATTTTAAATATTTTTTGGATTGCAGAAGGATTCCACGCATCTGCTCCTAATCCATAAACCGTTTCAGTAGGAAATGCTACGATTTCTCCTTTTTGAATAAGGTTAATATATGTTGGATTAATCGGCATATTGGAAGGTAGAGAATGTTTGTAGAAAATCCTTTTTTTGAAGTAATTCTAAGTAAAAAGCTAAAATCCCGTATAATTAAAGAGAAGCCAGGTTCATATGCATATATCCTTTTTTAGCAATGGAAGGTTAAAGAATACTCAACTTGCTAATTTCTTTAAAAACAAATAAGCTTCTTTGTAATCAGGAATTTCTTGAATTACAAAGCGGAGTACTTCATTCTTTTGAACAACTTGAAATAGTTCAGGTTTAAGTTTCTCAAGTCGATCAAGAGTTTTCTGAAATTTGTTACTTTCAAAATATTGATTTCCAAGTTCACTCCCTGTTTTAGGGCAAATACACCACATTCTTCCAGCTCGAATGGTAACTTTAGTAAAGAAATTCTGAGAAGCGTAGATTTTTATTTTACTAGCAAGAATTAGCATTTCTGCTTCTTTAGGAGCTGGGCCAAATCGATCTTCGATTTCTTCTTTCCAACTGTCGATTTCTACTTCGTCTTTAGTTTGAGAAAGCTTTCTATAAAGATTAAGACGTTCAACATTATCTGATACATAATTTTGTGGTAAAAGGGCAGAGGAATCAAATTCAACGGTAGTTTCAGGAAGTTCAAGTTCTGCTTCAGTACCTTCAAACATATTTGAAAATTCAGTTTCTTTGAGTTCTCGAACAGCGTCATTTAAAATTTTGGTGTATAAATCAAAACCAATGTCATTGATAAATCCACTCTGTTCTCCACCTAAAATATCTCCAGCCCCACGAATATCTAGATCACGCATTGCAATATTAAAGCCAGAACCTAAGTCAGAGAATTCTTCTAAAGCAAGCAACCGTTTTCTTGCTTCTGGAGTAAGAGTTTCGATTGGTGGTGTAATGAGATAACAAAATGCTTTTCTATTCGAGCGTCCTACTCGACCACGAAGTTGATGTAGTTCTGCTAGCCCAAAATTGTTAGCGTTGTTAATAATGATTGTATTAGCATTGGAAATATCGATTCCATTTTCAACAATGTTAGTCGAAACAAGTACATCATATTTATGTGCATAAAAATCTCCAATAATTTTTTCTAGTTGTACACCTGTCATTTGACCATGACCAAAACGAACGCGCACATCTGGAACTAGACTCCTAATCATTTCTGCAGTTTCTTCAATATTCTTTACCCGATTATGAATAAAAAAAACTTGTCCACCGCGGCTCATTTCTTGAAGAATAGCATCACGAACTAGTTCTTCATTAAAACTATGTATTTCAGTGTAAACAGGTTGTCTATTTGGTGGGGGAGTATTTATTATACTTAAGTCTCGGGCTCCCATTAAAGAGAACTGTAGCGTTCTAGGAATTGGAGTTGCTGTTAAAGTAAGTACATCTACTGAAGCTCGAAACTCTTTAAGTTTTTCTTTAGCGGCTACCCCAAATCGTTGTTCTTCATCCACAACAATTAATCCGAGATCCTTAAACTTGACATCTTTCGAAAGTAGACGATGTGTTCCAATTACTATATCTAGATTTCCATCATTGAGCTCTTTAATTACTTTTGTCTGTTCTGCTTTCGTTCTGAACCTCGATAGAGCCTCAATCTTAACTGGAAACTCTTTCATTCGTTTTATGAAAGTTTTAGCATGTTGTTCAGCTAGAATAGTTGTTGGCACTAAAATACCAACTTGTTTATTATCCATAACAGCTTTAAAAGCTGCTCTAACAGCTACTTCTGTTTTTCCAAAACCAACATCACCACATACCAAACGATCCATAGGCTGTGGATTTTCCATATCGTTTTTTACAGCAATAATTGCATCGTTTTGATCAGGAGTTTCTTCATACTCGAATCTAGCTTCTAACTCTGTTTGCCAACCTTGATCTGGTGAAAAAGCATACGCTTTTAACATTTTCCTTTTGGCATAAAGTTGAATCAACTCACGAGCAATATCTTTAACTTTTTTCTTTGTTAGTGCCTTCTTTCTTGCCCATTCACCTGAACCAAGTCTTGTGATTCGTGGCGCAGTACCTTCTTTTCCAGAATATTTTTGAAGCTTATGAAGGCTGGAAACATTGACATATAAAAGTGAACCTTCTTGATAATTTAATATGACTACTTCTTGCTCATTTTCTTTTACTAGAATTTTCTTGAATCCAGCAAATTTCCCAATCCCATAATCTACGTGAACAACATAATCACCAATACTTAAATCGCGTAATTCTTTAAATGATATACCACCTGAATATCTTCGTTTTTTAACCTTTGGACGGTGATATCGATTAAATATTTGATGATCAGTGTATACAGCTAGCTTTGCTTCAAAACAAATAAATCCTTCGTGTAACGACTCAACTATTAAACGATAATTTAAAGATGGTTCTGGCTCTCCAAGTAACTCTTCAAATCGTGATTTTTGACCGTCATTATCACAAAGAATAATTGTTTCGAATCCTTGTTCAGAATGCTTTGTGATATCTTCTTTAAGTAGTTTGAAGTTACCATGAAAATCTGGTTGAGGTCTGAGTTCAACTTCAAAATTATGTGCATTCTTATTTTCAAAATTTGTTGTGCCTGAGTAAAGTTTACAGTTAAATCGTTCTAGTTCATTTTGAAAATTAGTAGAAGAATAAAAAAGTAAATTTGGTTCTGGTAATATTTCAGATTCATTATTGAGATACTTCTCAGTAGCATGTTCAAATTGATTTTTTAAAGAATCGAATACCAAAATCTCATCTTTAATCACAATTAATGTATTCTCGTCAAAATAGGAGAGAAATGAATCTTTATTAGATTCCGGTAAATTTGAAAGATCAGGAACAATTCGAGCTTGATTTAGAAACGAAATAGACCTCTGCGAATCTGCATCAAATTCACGTATCGAGTCAATTTCATCCCCAAAAAATTCCAATCGAATGGGGTATTCACCTGAAAAAGGAAATACATCTAGAATACCTCCACGTATAGCGAATTCACCAGGTTGATCAACAAATCGGACTGGATTATAACCTTGATCAACTAATTGTTCTCTAAATTTCTCTGGATCAATTTCATCTCCTTTATTGATGATAATACTTACTTCATCCAATACAGAAGGTGGGGCCACTTTTTCAAAAATAGCTTCTGCAGAGGTAACCACTATGTTAGATTTTTGAGACTGTATTTTTTGGAGTGCTTCTGATCTTTGAACTAATAAACCTGAGTCTATGATTTGTTCAGAATCGTATGGTTTATGATTTGTAGATGGAAAATGAATAATCTCTTGATCAGAAATTAAGCTAAGGTCAGATTTTAAAAAACGTTCATTTTCGTCGTTATCTGTAATGATAAGTACATTTTTGAATGATGACTGAAGTCCATCAATTGCAAAAGCCAAAAAAGAACCATTACTACCTTTTAAGAATATAGAATCATGATTTCTTACTGCTGAAGATATATTCTTCAGTGATTGGAGTGCTAAAATCTTTGCTTTTAATAAAGGTATGGACATAAAAATGAGATAAGAAAAAGCTTCTTAATTAAGTGTAAGAAGGTACAGTTTAAAGGGCATTATTATGGATTTCTTTAATCCTTTTTTTAATATTGAGTGAGCCCTTTTAACCAGATTCGATCCATAATAAATCCAATAAATAATAAAGAAATAGATACGCTTAGAAAGAACGCATAACGGTCTTCATAATCAGTATAGATTATTTCTTCCACTTTTGATTTTTCAAGTTCGTCAATCTCATCATATATATTTATTAGCTGTTCTGTATCGGTAGCGCGGTAATATCTACCACCAGAAAGATCTGCAACTCTTGTAAGCATTTCTTCATCAATATTAACTTGAATATTTTGATATCGACGTCCAAAAATAGGATCTTGGACTGGATAAGGAGCCGTTCCACGTGTTCCTGCACCTATGGTATATATCTTAATTCCATAGGTAACTGCCAAATCAGCGGCTGTTACAGGGTCAATTTCACCCGCATTATTTTGACCATCAGTAAGTAAGATAATAATTTTGCTTTGGGTTTCGCTGTCTTTCAAGCGATTAATAGCCGTAGCTATACCCATTCCTATAGCGGTTCCGTCTTCAATTACTCCCATTTCAACTTCATCTATTAACTGCTTTAATAGTCGATAATCTAATGTTGGTGGTACTACAGTGAAGCTTTTCATAGCAAAAGTAACTAAACCGATACGGTCAGAAAGTCGTTTATCAACAAATGCTTTAGCTACTTCACGAGCAGCTTCAAAACGATTTGGTTTTAAATCTTCTGCACGCATAGAAGATGACATATCCAATACCATCACAATATCAATACCTTCAGCGTTACGCTCAATGGTAGTAAGTTTATACTGTGGTCTAGCTAGTGCAAGTATTAGATAAGTTAATCCAGTTAAAAAAAGAGCTAGAGTTAACCAATGCAGATGAGCTTTCCAATTACCTGAGATACCTTCTAGATAATGTGTTGATGAAAATGTTAGAGTGGCTCTTTTTTTTGTGAAAAAGCGATACAAATAAATTCCCATTAAAACAGGAACTATGCTAAGCGCCCAAAACCATTCAGGATTAGACCATTCCATTATTCGGCCTCCTTATTGATTTTTGTTTCCACATCACTTTCATCTTCTTGGTTAGTGAATTGTTGTTCATAGTCCGATTTTTTTCTAGCAATGCGTGAAGCATCCACTAAACGTGCACGTTCAATAAAATCGATTGAATACTGATAACAAATCCAAGCATCATCTAAAGTTGGTGTGTATTTAGCGAATTTAACCATATCAGATCGATTCAAAACTAAACGAGTTTGCTTAATCATCTCATGATCTACACCAAAAGCATCTAGATATCGAAACAACTCACGTGATGTTGATTCTAGGGCAGGAATATTATAAAGATTTTCATAATAAGTTCGTATTGAGTCACTTAAAGCGGAATAGAAGTATTTGTAATCCTTAGTAAGTGGAAGATCATATTCATTTTTTAGATGATTAAGAGTTTCTTCTAACTCAATTAAAGGGCTCTTAAAAGGTTCGAAAGTGACAGGTGTTTTTTCCGTTTTATTATCGGCTTTTTTCTTAAGTGTATAATAAGTGAATAATGCAGCTACAATCAGTGCAAGTAAAATTATAGCTAAAGCCCATGGAAACCCTGAAAAAGAGAAAATAGGTTTCAGAGGTTTTAGTTCAGCATCTTCTGATGGTAATACAGTTTTGAAATAAAGTGTAACCGGATTTGTATAAATAAAACTTGTATCTCTAGCAGTTATAAGTCCAATTCTATATGGAGGCAGAGTTATATCATTACTTCCAAAAAATTGCAATTGGTAAAGTACACTATCAGCAAAATCAGTGACTCTAAATTTTTGAATTCTTATTAGATCTAGGATAGGAGGGAAAGAAGATGAGTCTGGAAATAATACTTTATCATAAGATTTATCTAGCTGAAGTTTTATTGAAATATCAAATATTTCACCTACAGTTAATGAGTCCTTCGTTGAAGATGCTGAACTATTCTGTGCATTTCCTGATGAAATGAACATAAATAGTATTCCAACTGTAAGTAAAATTCGTAAAATCTTAATTCGAATAGTTTTCAAAATCATTAGCAAAAATTCGGAATGCTTTCATAAATTAATTATTAAACTAAAATAGGGCATATCATACTAAATATGGGAAGATTTTTAACTCCAATATTTGTAAAAAATGGTTCCTATGAAAAACTATCATAAATCCGTATCATTTTTCCACAAAAATATCTACAGTTTTATGCTTAAAAAATGGGTTATAGTGGTATTACAATGCGTTGTAGTACTTATTTTTTTATCAAGTTGTTCTCTTTTTGATGAGAAAGAAAAAGATTTAATTGAAACTGCTTCCGTAACACTTGATTCCTTTGTTGAAATCGAAGAAATGATTTCTTTAGATGAGTATGGATTTAAAAAAGGGAATGAACTTATAATTGAAGACCGTGTTAAGAGGAATGAAAGTCTATATCTGATTTTAAGAGATCTTGATGTTAGTCCACAAGTAATTCAAGAAATTGAGCGAGAATCGAAAGGAAAATTCAGTTCAAAAAGAGTTCGTCCAGGACAAAGATATATAGCTTATCTAGATGATGAATCAACTTTCTTGAAAAGATTAATTTTACATGATGATATGCTTGATTATGTAATATTTAACTTTGAGAATACCATAGCAGTTGAGAGAGGAAGAAAAGAGATAACCACGAAAGTCACCGAAACTTCTGGTGTTATTACATCCTCACTGTATGAGACCTTACAAGAGAACGGTGACGATCCATTGTTAGGTAATAAATTGAGTGAGATATTTGGTTGGCAAATTGACTTTTTTCGAATATTTAAAAATGATTCATTTAAAGTTATTTATGAACAACAATATGTTGATGGAATTCCATATGGTGTAGGAAAGATTTTGGCGGCAGAATTTCTCCATAAGAATAAAATACATGATGCTTTTTATTACGAAACAGATAACAGAGCTGGATACTTTGACAACATTGGAAATGGAGTTCAAAAAGCTCTTTTAAAAGCACCTTTTACCTACTCTCAACGTGTTAGTTCGAACTTTTCCCATAATAGATTTCATCCGGTATTGAAAACTAGAACCCCTCATTATGGTGTTGATTATGCCGCTCCCTTAGGCACACCAGTTATTTCTGTTGGTGATGGTGAAGTTATTGAATCTAGATACAGAGGTGCTAATGGTAACATTGTTCAGATTCAACATAATAGTACCTATACAACAGCTTATTTACATCTCAATGGCTTTGCAAGTGGTATTAGAAAAGGCGTACGAGTAAAGCAAGGTCAAGTTATTGGTTATGTAGGTCGTACTGGTAGAGTTACGGGTGTACATTTAGACTATAGGGTTTATAAGAATAATCAACCCGTAAACCCTTTAACAGTTGATTTACCACCATCAAAAGCGATTACAAAAGCTGAAAAAAATGACTTTTTAAATCAGGTTGAGAAATATCAATTTTTGTTAAGTCAAATTGGAAAAGAAGTAATCGCCTCTAATAACTTATCTTACTAATTAATAACGATTCATTCTTCGTTGGAAGAAGTTCATTAGAGGACGTACATAAGATTTATTAGTGCTTACATTTACAGCATCTACCTTCATCTTAAGAAGTGATTCGTCTAAGTGAAGTTTATGAATGCGTTTCCTTTTTTTATACTCATCTCGAATTTTCTTATTCGAGGTGTCTATCATAATTTCTTTTCCAGATTCAGCATCTTGAAAAGGAACTAATCCCAAATTAGGAAGTTCGTCCTCAAAAGGATCATTGATTATAATACTTACTAAATCATGCTTTTGATTTGTTATTCGTAATTGTTTTTCAAAATTTTCATCTTGAAAATCTGATGCTAATACAACGATAGCTCTTCTATCTAAAAGACGGTTTACATAGCCTAAAGCATCTGCAATTTTCGTACCCCGGCCTTTTGGAGCCGTTGTATAAAGTTCTCTAATCAAACGAAGTACATGGGTCCTTCCTTTCTTGGGTGGAACTACTTTTTCTATGATGTCACTGAAGAGAACTAGCCCAACTTTATCCCCGTTTTTTATTGCACTAAAGGCAAGCACAGCTGAGATTTCAATAGCAACATCCATCTTTCTTTGATGGTCACTTCCGAACACTCCACTTGCTGAAATATCAACACAAAGCATGAGGGTTTGCTCTCGTTCTTCTTCAAAAATTTTGATAAATGGCTCACCTGTTCGGGCAGTAACATTCCAGTCAATTTGCCTGATGTCATCCCCATAATTATAGCCTCTTACTTCCGAAAACGCCATTCCTCGACCTTTAAAGGCAGATTGATATTCACCACCAAATAGAGTGTTTACCAATCCTTTAGTTTGAATTTCGAGCTTCCGAATTTTTTTAAGTACTTCTTTAGAAATCATAGTGCTTTTAGAAAATAATATAGGGCAATGAAGGATTATTCAGAAGTAAAAAAGTGTAGCATTATTAAATACAAAAAATATATAATAATATACATAATATTATATCAATTAAAGTTATAGTATATATTATACTATAATTTATTAGTAGTTAAATAAACATTAGAAAAAATAAAGCTTAAAGCTATAAAGAAGGCTTTATTTATTAGCTTTCTCTAATCACAAAGGGTGAGAATTTCAGGTTTTAATTAGGCTCATCTAATCCTGATTAATGACACATGGTGGTATTTTTATTAATACCAAAAATGGGTTCAATTTTTAAACAACCAAGTGTCATGAAAAACAAAATAATTTTCTTAACAATAATTTTACTGGGTTTGGCTGTTCAGTCTTTTGCACAGCAGAACGACGGGATTTCATCAGTACTAGAAGTCTACCGAATCACCATGAACGATGATGGTGAAGAAACAGCAACAGAAACTACCGAAGTAACGCCTGGAGATTTGATAGAATATAGGCTTACGTATACAAACAATTTGGGCAATAGCATTTCGCAGTTAATGCCAGTTCTTCCGATTCCCGTTGGGATGGAATTTGTACTGGAATCTGCTAGCCCAAACGCAGAGGGTGCCAGCCTCTCTAACACTGGCAATACTTTCCAACGACTACCCTTAACTCGTCAAGTGCGACAACCTGACGGAACCACCACTGAAGAATTGGTTCCGAGCCGTGAATATCGAAGGCTACGCTGGTTGGTTCCGTCACTAGAAACGGGGGAACAAGTCATTCTTGTCGCCAGAGTTAAGGTGATAGAAAACTAGTCTTATGGAAAATCAAACAAACAACAAATCAATAATCCTAAACCTAAACAGGATAAAAACAATGAAAACAAACAAAACAAATAGCAAGGTATCACGCTTTGCGTGGTTGTTATTAGTGTTTGGGGTACTTTTCAGCATAACATCTTCGGATGTTTTTGCACAAGTACCACCTGCCAATACTCCAATTGGTAACCAAGCGAGTGCAACCTATCTAGATAGTGGGAATTTACCACAAACAGTTACTTCAAATACGGTAGAAACAATCGTTCAACAAGTAGCTGGTGTAACAATAACTCCTGGTATTAACTTAACAGTTAGTCCTGGTGGTCAAGTAACATTTCCTCATACAATTACCAACACTGGTAACGGTATTGATAGCTTTGATCTTTCAACGCTAGAGGGAAGTGGAGATTTCAACTTCGATAACATTACAATCTATGCCGATGAGGATGGGAATGGTGTTGCAGATAACTTCACACCTATAATAGTTACTCCAAATATTTCTTTTCCTGGAAATGTTGGTAATAATCCAAATACTTACGGAATCGTAATTGTTGCAGATATACCTGTTACAGCTAACGATGGTGATATTGAAACTTTCAACATTACTGCAGAAAGTAACTTTGATAGCAATGAATCTGCTTCAGCAACTAACACAACTACTGTTGATGAAGATGCTGTAATTAATGTTCAAAAGAATCGTAGTGTTCAGAATGTAGCAGTAGGAGATACTGTAACATATACTTTCTCATATGCTGAAAGTGGTGGTAACTCAAATGCAACAAATCTAGTAATTAAAGATCCACTTCCTTCTGGAGTTACTTATGTAGCTGGTTCAGGTGTTTGGTCTGGTGCTTCTGGTATCCCATTAACGGATGAGGGAACTGGAGAAGTTGCTTCAGGTATTACTTACGAGTATGATGATTCTGGTGTAGCTGATTCTTTAATTATTCAGATCGCAAGCATTAATGCCGGTGCATCTGGTACGATTAGCTTTAAAGTTACAGTTAATTCTGGAACTGAAGGTAATACGATCATAAATACTGGTAATTATAAGCATACTGATAGCCCAAATCCAGCAAATACAAACCCGGCAGATATCGTTGTTGATGATAATTACGATATAGTTGCAGCCGGTGCTGATACTGTTAGTCAAGGTGAAGTTGATCAAGGTGCTATAGTTAATTTTGTTAACAAATTTGTAAACATTGGTACAGCTACAGATACATATAACATAACTACTTCAGCTAATGACTACCCTGCAGGTACTACATTTACCTTCTTCCAAGCTGATGTTAGTAATCAACCAACTTCTCCATATACCGATACAGGCTCTGATGGTATTCCTGATACTGGTCCAGTAGCGGTTGGAGATACAGTTATTGTAATATTACAAGTAAATTTACCTTCTGGTATTAGTGGCGGTCCATATTCAGTAGTTAAAACATTAACCTCTGTAAATGATCCAGCCGAAAGTGATTTCCATGTTGATAAACTTGATGGAATTACTGCACCAACGGTTGATATTACTAACAATGGTGGTATTGGCACTGGTACAGGTGTTGGACAAGGTCCAGAAGTGAATCCTGTTAGTACTATTACAACTAACCCAAACACTACGGTTAATTTTTCACTTGTAATTAATAACACAAGTTCAGTTTCGGATAACTATGCTTTAAACTTTGGCATAGATACAACTGCTGCTGGTCAATTAGCCAATGCAGGTACTCTACCTACTGGATGGACAGCTTCTTTTAGAAATCCAAATAACAATAATACTGTTATTACTCAAACTGGAACAATTGCCGCTGGTGATTCCATGGAAGTAACTTTCAGAGTTAATATTCCAGCTGGTTTTTCACCTGGTGATGTTGAACTTTACGTTCGTGCACTATCTCAAACAACTGGGGCTCTTGATATCAAACATGAGCGTGTTACCGTTAGTACGGTAAGAAATATTTCTCTTACTGCGAATCAAAATGGTCAGGTTTCACCTGGTGGTTCAAAAAACTACATTCACACCTTAACCATAAATAGTAACGTACCTGAGAATAATGGTACTGATACTGATTTCTATGTAGATCTGACGAACTCTGTTCCTAACGGATGGACAGCAGTTATTTATTGGGATACAAACGAAGATGGGGCGGTTACTCAAGGTGTTGATTCATTATTAACCAGTGCAGCGAGCCCTAATTCTGTGGATTTACCACCAGGAGTAGGTGTTCTGAATTTCGGTGATCAACTAAAATTTATCGTAAATGTTAATGCAAGTACTGGTCTTGATGATGGTGCAACTGTTACAACAACAATTACTATCTCTGATGAAGGGACAGTTGGTTTAGCAGATGTAACTAATAATGACCAAACTGAAGTTCAAGCAGGTATCATATCCATCGATAAATTCCAAGCACCAGATGCTACTGGATCACCTGGAACATTTACGAAAAACAATTTCAATGTATTCCCAGGGGATACAGTATGGTATGAAATTGTAGTAGTTAATGATGGTTCTCAGTCTGTTACAAATATTGTTGTTCAGGATGATGTGCCTTCATTTACATCAATCATTGTTCCTGCGACGGTAACCATTGATAATGGTGCAATTGTTGGTCTTACTCTTGATCCAGCAAATCCAACAGCTGGTCAAACTGGTACAGTTAAAGTGACATTACCAGAATTAGAGTCTACTCATCAATTCACCATCCGTTTTGCGGTAAAAGTTGATGAATAATAATTCTTAACCCAGATATGGAGATGAGGTTGATAGCCTCTTCTCCCTTTTAAATAAGTGAAAAAGTTTTTCCCACATATCATATTGATACTGGTTGCCATTTTCGGCAATGTGGGAGAACTTTATGCACAAGAGCCACCAGCAACAGGTCAATCTATTATAAATCAGGTTACAGGTACGTATGTTTTAAATGGTGGAGAACCTAAAGATGTTTATTCAAACGAAGTTGAAGTTGTAGTTGACGGAATCACAGAATTCAATTTCTGGCCAAATAACTCTATTACAAAGTTCAGAGGTAGAACTGTAGAATTTAGTCATTTCGTTAGAAATACTGGAACTACACCAACTACAATTGATATCAAAGGATACAATACTGGAGGAGATGACTTTGATTTACAGGATCTTTCATGGACTAGAACGGAGCTGAGCAAGTTTAGTGCTCAAAGTGCAAATACAGATACACTTTCAACTTCTGTTGTATTAGAACCTGGTCAAGAATTTGGTGTTAGTTATGTAGGTTTAATTAGTTCATTAGAAGAGAGAGCAAGATTATCAGCAATTATGGTATTCGAAGCTACATCAATAGAAACTGGCATTACCGTAATAAATGCTGATACTATCAATATTCAAATCGGAGCGATTGTTGATGTTCAAAAAGAACAAATTGGAGCAGATGAATTAAGACAAGGCGATAACTTCACATATAGATTACAAGGTGAGAATATTGGTGATTTAACAGCTTTACCTCGACAGATTAGTGTTGATGGAAATCTTGTCGATAAGGTAATTCTTACAGATTCTATTCCTGAAAATCTAACATTTGTATCTTTTCAGAATGTGATTAATGGTACTCCTTACTATCACGTTAATAGTGGAGGTACACTAGAATTCACAACTTCTGCACCCCAAGATTTATCAACAGTAGATATTATTGGAGTAGGATTTGACTCACTAAATGTTGGAGAAACCTTTGACATGAGTTTTGAAGTTTCAATAAATGATAATGCTTCTGGTCAAATCAAGAACATTGCCGAAGTTTCCTATATAGATCCAGAAGGCACAGTAACAACAGCTGCAGCATCTAATGATGTTGTAGCTGAATTACCTGAAGTAGCAGCTGCTATTGAATACTATACCGATGACGAATTTGATGAAGAAACTGGGACCTCAGGAATAGGAGATCCACTACATATTCAAGCTTCTGCATCAGCATGTAATGAACGACGGGCAACAATTGAAAGAGTACAAATTAAAATCTCTTCAAAATTAACTGGCGATGAAGAAAATTATATAGGTGTTGAAACTGGACCAAATACTGGGATTTTCAGAATACAAGAAGAAGTACCTACAAGAGATGGTTTCATATTTGATGTAATAAAGGATAATAAGATTCTTGAAACGGCCGAAGATGATGTAATTATTGCAGAATTAACTTGTAATGGATTATTAGGTGGTGGCGGAACATCAACAAGTATTAAGGCAGATGTTTTAGTAGATCCATTTGGTATTGTTTTTGATAGTGAAACTAATCAAGTTATTCCTGGAGCAGACATTGTTATTATTGATGTAAATGGTACTTCAAATGGTGGTAACCCTGGACAACCAGCACGTGTATATACAGCAAATGGAAGAGAAGATGCTAGTAATACGCAAATAAGTGGTACAAAAGGGAAATACAAATTTCCATTCCTAAGAGCAGGAACTTATCGACTTGAAATAACACCACCTAAAGGTTATACATTTAGTTCTGAAGTTCCAGTTGATTCATTACCAGTAGACAGAGTAGTTGATAGAAATGCTTCCTATGGTCAAGATTTTGTGATATCTGGACAACCTATTGGTATTGATTTTGATATTCCACTTGATCCTCAAGCCTTAGGTGTACTTCTAGCAGAAAAGAAAGTAGATCGGACAGTTGCAGAGATTGGAGACTTTGTTAATTATACGATTACATTAAAAAGTCAGGCTGTAAATACAGTACAGAATTTAAAGGTATTTGATGAGCTTCCATTTGGCTTCGAATATCAGTTAGGGTCAGCTAAAATTGACGGTACAGCATTAACTGATCCTGATGGTGGAAGTGGACCAGATCTTACTTTCCGAATTGGGAATATTAATCCTGGGCAAACTAAAGTGCTTAGCTATAGAGTATATCTAGGACCTGGTTCAGAGCGTAGCGATGGTATTAACGTTGCTCTAGTACAAAGTGATGAACTTGTAGTTAAAACAAGTAACGAAGCTAAAGTTAAGATTGAAGTTAGAGGTGGAGTATTTAACGAAGAAGCACTGATTATTGGTAAAGTATTCCTCGATTGTGATGAAAATAACATGCAAAACGGAGCTGAGTTAGGAATCCCAGGAGTACGACTTTACTTAGAAAATGGTAATTATGTAATAACTGATAGTAAAGGGATGTATTCGTTCTATGCAATTAAAGCGAATAAACATGTACTAAAGCTAGATAATTATTCTCTTCCTTTTGGTGCCAAAATGAAGGTACTTGATAATCGTCATGCATTCGATCCTTCAAGTAGATTTGTAGATGTTAAGAAAGGCGAAATGCACAGAGCAGATTTTGCAGTTTGTGAATGTAATGGTGATATCATCGATGAAATTAAAGAGAGAGCAGATTTAATTAATGGAGTAGTAAAAGACAATTTATCAACTTCATTGAAACAAAGTTTCTCACTTCAGGATAGGGCTGCTGGATCTGGCAATTCGAATATAGCAAGTGGTACTATTGGGAATGTTAAAGCTCCAAATATTGCAACAACTTCACCTGATGGAATAGTTGAGACTTTAACTCAGGAAGAAGTAAGAAAAGACTCAATTAAGACATTATCTATCGAGCAAATGATCCAAGACACTGATATGGAGATTGGATTTTTGAATATTGCAGATGGGGACACTATTAGAAGTGAGAAGGTTACAATTTGGGCTAAAGGTAGATCAGGTGCTTTATTCGATTTATTTGTAAATGGTGAACTAATTGGATCACATAGAATAGGACAAAGATCGGTATTACAAGAAAAAGGAATTCAAGTTTGGGAATATGTTAGTGTTGACTTAACTCCAGGTGTTAATGATATAGAGTTAGTTGAAGCAGATCCATTTGGGAATATTAGAGCATCAAAGAAAATACAACTATTGACACCAGGTACTCTTGATCAAGTAATTTTAACAGTACCACGTAATAATATTCCAGCTGACGGTACCTCAACTGCATTAGTAACTATTCAGTTATTAGATAAAGATGGGATGCTAATAGGTTCTAGAATGCCAGTTACTTTAGATGTTTCTTTTGGAACATGGAAAGCAACCGATTTAGACGCACAAGAACCAGGAACTCAGATATTTATTGAAGAAGGGGAAACTAGTATTGAGTTAGTATCAACTATTGAGCCTCAAACTTCAAAAGTTAGAGCTTCAGTTGGTGTAGTTTCTGGGGAAACAAAGGTTGAATTCCTTCCTGATCTGAGACCTTTAATTGCTGCAGGTATTATTGAAGGGAATTTGAGACTAAGAGAGCCACTTAATATTTCAAGAGATGTTGATAATGATGGTTTTGAAAGAGAGTTAAAACAACTTTCATACGATATAAATAGCTTTACCGCTGATGGAAGATTCGCATTCTTCCTAAAAGGTAAAGTATCTGGAAAAACCTTATTAACAGCTGGCTTTGATTCTGAGAAAGAGGAAGAAGAACGGTTGTTTAGAGATATAAGACCAGAAGAATTTTATCCTGTATATGGTGAATCTTCGATAAAAGGTTTTGATGCCCAATCTTCTGGTAGACTATATATAAGGTTAGATAGAGGTAAGACCTATGCATTATATGGTGATTTCATAACACAGGATAATAAGTCAGATATCCAATTAGGTGGATACAGTAGATCTCAAAATGGAGTAAAAACCCATTTAGAACAAGGTGCTGTTACAATCGAAGCTTTTGGTGTTAGTTCGGTATTTGCACGTAGAATAAGAGAGATTCAAGGTCAAGGTATTTCTAGATATGAACTTCCAGATAGAGATATAATTGACAATAGTGAAATAATTGAGTTAATCACTTATGACCGTGATCAAAGTGAAGTTATTCTGAATTCAGAACGTCTAACACGCTTTGCAGATTACGTAATTGATCCATTTTCTGGAGTTATCACATTTAAAAACCCTGTATTTAGTGTTGATGGTGAGTTTAATCCAGTATTTATTAGAGCAACATATGAAGTTGAGAATAATTCTGATCGATACTTAATTGGTGGAATTAGTGGAGATGTGGAGCTTGTAGATGGTCTTAATATAGGTGCAGGAATTATTCAGGATAATAACCCTAATGGAGAATTTACTCTAGCTAGTAGTAATTTGAATTTCGACTTAGGTAATTCAACTAAAATCATTGCCGAAGCAGTTCGTACAATTTCTGATCAAGAAGGAACTGGAAACGCAGGTAGACTTGAAATCCGACATAAAGGAAGTAGATATGAGCTTAATGGACAGCTTGGAAGATCAGACGAAAACTTTAGTAATCAAGGTGCAAGTTTAGGTCAATCTAGAACTGAAGCAAAGGCAAGAGGACGTTTTAACATTACATCTAATACTAATTTTAATGCTGAATTTATTCTTTCTAGAAACGACACAACTGGAAATCAAACATTAGGAACCTTAGTTGGATTAAAGCATTCATTTGAATCAGGAGTAAATGCAGAGCTAGGAGTTCGGCATTCTGAACAGACCAATAATACCTCAGGTGATGTGACTAATACTAATTTAAGAAGTAAAGTGACTTCACAAATTCCATTTGTAAAAGGAGCTTCTGCATTTGGAGAATTTGAGCAAGATTTAAATGAAGCAGATAGAAAGACTATTGCAGTTGGTGGAGATTATAAGATTAGAAACATTGCAAAAGCATATGCTAAGCATGAGTTTATATCTAGCGCTGGAGGTAGATATACTCTTCAAAGTAATGCCCAAAGAAATAATACTGTTTTTGGTATT
This sequence comes from Balneolaceae bacterium, assembly GCA_965212165.1. Classification (GTDB taxonomy): domain Bacteria; phylum Bacteroidota; class Rhodothermia; order Balneolales; family Balneolaceae; genus RHLJ01. Next base: position 2,132,601 of record OZ243096.1, read on the forward strand.
GATGCCAATTACATGAAAAACGGTAAGGTATTTAGTGAATACCGTATGAATGATGCTTTAGATGGTAGAACAGGGCAAGCTTCACTTGGGTTAAGAAATAGCTTTAGCTTAAGAGAAGGTTTATCACTTAATGCAGGATTCGAAAGAATTTTTACGGTTCAAGGTCCAAGTAGTAATGATGGTACTTCAATTTCTACATCAATTGAATATACAGGAAGTGATAACTGGAAAGGTTCAGCAAGAACAGAAGCTAGATTTGGTGCTAACGCTGATACTTATTTAAATAGCTTAGGATATGGTCTTAGAATTAATCCTGATTGGACATTCTTGGGAAGGAACATAATTGCAATTAATACAGCTGAGGGAATATCAGGAATTAGAAAACTTCAGGAGAGATTACAATTAGGTGCAGCATTTAGAGGAAGTGAAACAAATCAATTCGATGCTCTTTTCCGTTATGAATTTAAATTTGAGAAAGATCAAAGTATCGCTCCTGATTTCTTTAGAACTGCTCATGTTCTATCTAGTCATGCTAATTACCATCCTACATCCGACTTAGTTCTTTCGGGAAGAGTGGCAGCAAAATATGCCCTTGAAAGTGATGATCAATTGCGCTCAGAGTCATTCCTAGAATTAATTTCAGGTAGAGCTATTTATGATTTAAATGAGAAATGGGATGCTGGTATAAATGCAAGTTTATTAGCTAATAGTGATTTCACAACTAAAGACTATGGACTAGGCGTTGAATTAGGATACTTAGTAGCAACTAACTTAAGATTAGCAGCAGGATTTAATTTCTTCGGATATGAAGAAGAAGACCTTGCAGTTAATAACTATACACAAGCCGGCGCTTATTTAGGTTTTAGCTATAAATTTGATGAGCAAGTATTTAGAAACTTAGCACCTAATAGAAGTAATAACTTTATTGATGAAAGCTTATATCTGACATGTATTCCATGTGAAAAACCGATGGATCTAAAAACTATGCCATTAGATATACCTGAGCACTCATTAGATCCTGTTATTCTAGCAGCTGCAGATTTCGAATACAAACCACTTACTAGGTATGTTTTACTACCACGTCAGATTCACTTCGATAACAACATGTCGTATATCAATCAGTCTACAGCTCAAATGCTGGATAAAGTGGCTAAGTTCTTAATGAATGAAGATGAATACACTATCAATCTCTCAGGATTTACGGATCTAAAGTCTTCTGTAGAATATAATCAAGCATTATCTGATCGACGTTCCATGGCTGCTCGTGCTTATCTAGTAGCTGCAGGTGTTGAGGATAGAAAACTGATTATTGATGGATATGGCGAACTTCAGTCTAAAGGTGAGAATATAGTTGAAATGGCTCTTGAACGTAAAGTTGAGCTGGATCTTAATGACTTAAATAGTAAAGTCACTTTTGTTGATCAAGTAGAGGATATTCAAGTTCAACAGAAAGCTGCAGGAATTGGAAGTTGGGATTATATATTTAAGACAGAGCATAATGCGGTTCCTACAAATCTTAATCTAACTCAAGGTTCAACACAATTAAGTTTCCTCAATAAATACATTATTCAAAGAATAGCGATTGCCTTAAGAGAATATCCTGCAGTAAATGTGACCATAGGATTACCTAATGATCAAAGGTTTAATGCACTTCAAGATGCAATCTTAACTGAGCTAACAAACCATGGTGCCGATATTACAAGATTCATGTTTACTCGTGGCACATCAGGTGATAACAATACGGTTCGTTTCGATTACTCAAGTTCAGAACATTTAGAATTCTTTAGTCAACAAGATGATATCAAATTTAGAAATAACAGAGCAATACCAGCTCTAATAGAAAGCTTATTAAACATCTTAAACTCTAGAGAAGATTACGAATTAATACATGATCTATCTCAAAGTTATGTAGTTCCTGATCGAGTGAACTTTAGACCTGGAACTGCAGAACTTGATAACGAAACACAGGCAGTACTTTCTAGAATTGGTTCATATTTAAGAAATAATGAATCTGTATATCTAGAATTGATTGGAGATGGAAGTAGAATTGAAGAACGTAGAATGAAAGCGATGCTTCAATACTTAGTTGATTGGGGAGTAGAGCCAACTAGAATTACTTCAAGTAGAAGTACTATTGATACACAAGGGAAATCGATAAGAATCGAATATAGAAATGCGGATTCCATCAACCTTAGAAACATCGAGTTTCTAAACAGAGGAAGAGGGCAATAGTGATGAAGCATGGGTTAAAAAATACACTGGGTAATAAAATGGAAAGCAGAATTAAAAAGATTTCTGGGTTGCTGCTTATTGGGCTGATGGTATTTTCCGGGAAAGTACATGCTCAAATAGCGGGTTACGATTATTATAAACCACTGGTCATTAATAGTGGTCAAGTACAAGGAACAAATACTAATTTCCCAGTACTAATAAGTTACACAGACCCAGATTTGATAGGGAAAGTGCAGCCTGATGGAGACGATATTGTTTTTGCTACATCAACAATTAGTACTTCTATTCTTAATCACCAGTTAGAGAGTTATAATTCAACTACAGGTGCATTGAGAGTTTGGGTTCAAGTGCCTACCGTTTCTACAGCTGGCGAAACGATATATATGTTTTATGGGAATAGTTCTGCAACGAATCAGTCAACTTCTGCGGTTTGGGATAATAATTACCAACTGGTTATGCATATGGATAACCTTTCAAATGCAACACAAATAAGTCAATCGATTACTGATAATGGAACAACAGCTGCAACAGGACAAATTGGAGGTGGTAGAGATTTTGAAAGAGATCAAAATGATTTTATCTCAGTCGCAGATAATTCTAGTTTAGATATAACTGGTCAAATTTCGATCTCATTCTGGTTTAGACAGGAAAGTGCTGTAGCTCCAGATTATGTGACAAAAGGAACTAATGAATCATATGAAGCTACTTCAAGAAATGGTATAAGAACAAGGTTCTCAAAAAATGGAGGAAATAATCTAACCACTCCAAATTCAGGTGACTTAATAACAGGTCAGTGGCAATACTTAGTATTTGTACAATCTGGAACTGGTAGAAATATATATCAAGATGGTGTCTCAGTAGCTTCAGATGGAAATACGGATGCATTTGCTACGAATAATAATCCACTTCAAATTTCTAGAAATGGAGATGCTGTTGATGGGATTATGGATGAAGTTAGAATATCAAATATAGCTCGTTCAGCTAATTGGATTGCTACAGAATATAATAACCAATTAAATCCTGGTACTTTTAGTACTCCTGGTAGCGAAGTTGAACTAATTCCGCCTTTAGCACCATCAAATGTGGCTGCTTTAGCTTTAGTTGGAGCCGATATTCAAATTACTTTTGATGATGTAGATGAACCTGCTGCACAAAGTGGAGTTGGGTTATACTCAATTCAAAGATCTAGCACATCTGGAAATGGATATACTGAAATTGGTACTATTACTGATAATGAAAGTGCGTCATATAATTATTTAGATAATACAGCTGTTGATGGTACTACTTATTTCTATGTAGTTACTGCTATAGATAATGATGGAAATGAAAGTTTGATATCGTCTCAAGTTGATGCTAGTTCAGATGGTTCGGCTACAGTTCCTACAAATATCGCATCAAATGTAGTTTCGGCAACGTCCGTAGAAATTACCTTTAATGATGCAGACGAACCGGGTAGTGGAATTACTTCCTATTCAGTTAAACGTTCAATTACACCAGGTAGTGGCTATTCTCAGGTTGGAACGGTAACAGATAATGAAAGCAATACTTACACTTTTACTGATAATACAGTTACAGCAAATAATGAATACTATTATATAGTAACAGCTTTTGACAATCTTGGAAATGAAAGTGGGAACTCTACAGAAGTTTCTGCAAATACTGATTTAGTTTCACCAACGCTTTCAAATGCGAGTGCTAATGGTAATACATTAGCTCTAGACTACAATGAAAATCTAGATGTAGCATCAACCCCAGCTTTAGGAGATTTTACAGTTCGTATTAATGGAACACCAGTTACCATAACAAATGCATATATCAATACTACCTCTTTATTTATAGTATATAATCCTCCTGCTAATTTTGGAGATACTATGGAATTAGATTATTCATCTGGTGTAAACCCAATTCAAGATAGTGCTGGAAATCAGGTAGTAAATCTTATTGCTCAATCTGTTTTTAATAATACAGCTGATAACACAGCTCCATCTGCACCATCAAATGTAACTGCAACTGCAATATTTGGTGGAGATATAAACATCAGCTTTGACGATGTAGATGAAGCCGGTAGCGGTGTAGATAGTTATTCAATTAAAAGATCAACTACTTCAGGTAGCGGATATACACAAATCGGTACAATAACCGATAATGAAAGTGTATCCTATACATTTAATGATAACAATACGGTAAATGGCACGACCTATTATTATATAGTTACAGCTATTGATGGATCCTCGAATGAAAGCATGAATTCCAATGAATCATCAGCTGAAGCAGGATCCGTTACTGATAATACAGCTCCTTTATTAAGTTCAAGCTCTGTAGGTGATGATGTCCTAGTATTAGATTACAGCGAAAGTTTAAGTTTAAGTTCTATCCCTTCGGTTAACGATTTTACACTTCGAATAAATGGAAACCCAGCAACGATTAGTTCAGTTTCTGTTACTGGTGATAAAGTTTCATTGACTTTTACACCTAATGTACTTCCTGGAGATAACGTTGAATTAGATTATACTTCTGCTACAAATCCAATTGAGGATTTTGCAGGAAATAATGCGATTAACCTATCAGCTCAAACAATTAATAATCAACCTGCTTTTAATACAGGTTTTGGTCCAAATCCATGTCCTATAGTAAATGGAAAAGATATAGCATGGACTTGTTTTAATGGAGTTAATAATGCAACAAGTATAACAGCTGAAATTGGCGACTTAGTAATCGCAACAGTATCTGCAGCGACTAATTCCTCAACTATATTTTCACCAAATGCTATTCAGAGTTGGGCAAGTGGTGTTTTCTCAGGTGATCAATTTAATGGTCCACAGTTAAACCCTAATGGAGCTTCAGGTGATGTCACCTCATTCGATATTGATATCTCATCTTCAATTCCTTCGGATGCCATCGTTTTTTCATTAAACAGATTACGACCTAATGGTGGGGCTACATCCTATACAATGGAAGCATTTAATGGCTCAAATCAACGTGTAGATTTGACTGGTTGGTTAAATGGACAAGGAACTGATGGTGGAGTTTGTACAAACACAATGAATTTGAGTTATAGTAATAATGGAGAAACCATTGGTTTTCAACCACAGGTTTCAGCAAACCCATCGTGTGCTTCGTCTTCTGCTCCTATATGGTTTCGAATTAGTAATACTGATGTAGAGCGTATTGAAATTAGAAAAATTGCTGAAGCTCCAGATAATATACACATTGGAATAGGTGTTATTGCCGATTTTGGCGATGCTCCAAATACATATGGTACTCTCTACAACTCTCGTTCAATACCAGCAGCTTTTCACTTATTAAATAATACTGCACCCAATACAGTTTATTTTGGAAATGGTGTTGATGGTGATGGAAATGGAATTTCAAATAGTACTTCAACAGGAGATGATTCAGAAGTTTCGTCGATTGGTGGTGGAGACGATGAAGACGGTATAAGCTCACTTCCTACATTAAATAGTGCTGAATCTAATTACTCAACAACACTTTCATGTACAGATGGTGGATATGTTGGGGGATGGGTTGATTTAGATCAGTCTGATACATTTGATCCCGGCGAATTCGATTCCAATATATGTTCTAGTGGTAGTGTTACATTGAATTGGAATGGAATAACTGGGTTAATACCTGGTACTACATATGCTCGTTTTAGAATTGCCTCAGATCCTTCTGAAGTTGCAAATCCAACTGGTGGAGCTAGCGATGGTGAAGTAGAAGATTATACACTAGATATTTTAGATCCATTAGAACCAGACTTAGAATTAAGTAAAACAGTTGATAATTCAACTCCAGTTGAAGGCGAGAACATACTTTTCACAGTTAAGGTAAAGAACTTAGGACCTGATCCTGCAACAGAAATTAAAGTAACCGACCAACTACCAGCGGGTTTAACTTATGTTGGATTTGTAGCCGGACAAGGAACTTATGTTAACGGTACAGGAATTTGGGATGTAGGATCGATTGCAGTTAATGATTCTACTACTTTAGTAATTCAAGCTACAGTAAATGCTTCAACTTTAGGGCAAACAATTACTAATAATGCTTCCATTACTTCTTTAAAAGAAACAGATCCAAATCTGTCTAATAATGCTGCTTCATCTGGAATTACAGTAGTTCCCGAAGCATCTGATATAGGTGTTTCTATGTCTGTTGATGATAATACTGTATTAGTTGGACAAACCATTGAATATGAAATTATTGTTGTAAACAATGGACCAGAAGACGCAACTGGACTATCCATTTTAGACCAACTTCCAACTGGTGTAAGCTATCAATCAAATACAGCTACTGCAGGAAGCTATTCAAATTCGACAGGAATATGGAATATTGGAAACCTAGCGAATGGTGCAATTGATACCCTAATTATTACAGTTGAAATTGATCTAGGAACTGAAGGGAATCAAATCACAAATTCAGCAGATATCACGGCTTTAGATCAAAATGATCTGAATTCGGCTAATAATACTTCTGCAATTAGTATTGACGTAATAACTGCTAGTTACCCAGTATCTTGTCAAGATGTAACAGGTTTAGTTTTTACTGGAAGTACACTTGATTCCGGAACAGGTGGACAAGTAGGTGCAATTTATCGATTTAATAATGTGACAACCGGAGTATATGCCGAGTTTGAAATTCTTACGGTAAATAATGCCAACCTCGTAAACTTTGACCAAATTGCTTCTGGTGGACTTGATACAAATTTTCAACCTCAGATTGAAGCGGTAGATGTAAATCAGAATGACGGATATATTGATTTTGAAATAAGATTCTATGATGCTGTAACTGATAATCCAAGATTTTTAACATTTGCTGCTTCTGCAGTTGATGTGGATGGAGACCCAAATGGAGCTCGAGAATTTGCAGGTTTCCAAAGGTTAACTTCGTTCACTGTGGAAGCAAATACAGACCTTATTCAGAATAGTGAAGGAATATTTACAACATTCGAGTCTGCTCAACCTATTGTAGTTCCTGGTATAGATCCAAATGATACAAATAACCTTGCTTTTACTACCTATACAAACGAGCCTAGCTTTAGGTTAAGAGCTGGGATTAAGGATCCGACTGCTACTGGTTTTACGCAACGTCTATTTGCTTTCAATTTTGACCCATGTATATCAGAGAACTTTACAACCCCAACCTCCTCTGATATTGTTGATATATCTGTTATTAAGTCGGTAGATTTTGTGACTCCGGCTGTATCTGATGTTGTAACGTATACAATTACAGCAAAAAATGAACAAGGTAATTCTGTAGGAAACATAGCAGTTACAGATCAAATACCTAACGGGTTAACGTATGTAGCTAATTCTGCTGTTGCGACAAAAGGGACATTTAATAGTAGTACTGGCATTTGGGATATTGGAACTTTTTCTGGGCAAGAATCTGCGATACTTACCTTTGAAGCAACCGTTAATACTGGACAAGAGGGCAACACAATAACAAATACTGCCTCTTTATCTAATTTTACTGGCACTGATGGTAATACCTCAAATAATAGTGCATCAGTTGATATAGCAATATTTGATCCTAATTCAGGACTTACTTGTAATGAGCCACCACTATTTTCTTTTGTAAATCCAAACTTAGAACAGGGAGTACCACTATCAACAAATGCAATTTATCGTTTCAGTAATATTGCATCCGGGGTAGATGCATTGGTTAAGGTTGTTGCAATTAATAATGCAACTCTTGATGATATCGATAATGACGGTATCTCAAACAGTCCAGCAAATTTTAGTCCTTTCTTTACTGCACTTGGTGGTGGTGGTTATATAGATTGGGAAATTAGATTAGTACAGACGGGTACAAATACACCAATCAAAAGAAGTTTTGCTCTTACAGGTCTAGATATTGATGGGTTTTCGGCGAATGGGAATTCATTAACTGATTATTTAGGATTTGCTCAGAATCGTTCAAGTACGGTAGAAGGTGGAACTAATCTAATTATAGGTAGTTCTGGGCCTTTTCAAACATTTGAATCTGGCGTTTTAACTGATGGAAATGGAACATTTGATTTAGATCATATGGCTTACATAGTGTATAATTACACTTCTATATTACAGATACGTACAGGTACAAATACTTCTGCAGGATACTCAGATGATCGCTTAGTGGATATCGATTTTACACAATGTCGGAATCAAGATTTTGCTAACCCAGTTGTAAATACAAGAAATGCGAATATTGCAGTTACTAAAACTGCAGATGAAACTAACCCTCTTGAAAATGAAACGGTTAATTTTACAATTAATGTTACAAATAACGGTTCAGAAGATGCTACAGAATTAGATATCAATGAAACATTACCAGCTGGACTTACACTTGTACAAGCTACTCCAACTCAAGGTTCATATAATCAGCTCACAAAATTATGGAGCATTGGTAGTTTAGCAAATGGAGCTTCTGCTTCATTAGTTCTTGAAACTACAGTTAATTCGGGATTATCTCAGGACTCGCTAGTAAATAAGGCTTTTGTTCAAGGCTTGAATCAATTCGATCCTAACGCATTGAATGACACCTCAAGCGTTACACTATATTTAAGTGTTCAAATAAGTGGTACTGTTTTCGAAGATATTAAAGGAGATGGATATACTGAAGACCTGAATTTTGGTGATGCATCGGGCGACCAACAGGCACTAGAAAATGTAGAAGTTCTACTTTTTAAAGATGGTGGTGATGGCTTAGCAGATGGTACCGATGATACATATTTAAGAAGCACAACTACGAATAATGCTGGTTTCTATTCTTTTAATATTGGTGAAGACGCAGATTTTTGGATTGTAGTTAATTCCAAAACCGGAGACTTATCAAATGGAACAACGTGGGGTGAACAAACCTATGCAGCAGCTGGAGCACTTTGTGATGATGGAACTGGTACTACAACTACAAAAACTGCCTTAGGTCATTGTTTTGGTGGTAGAAGAGGCGGGATTTCAGATAATATAACTTCCCCATATGATGCCAATGATTTAGCAAATGCGGAACATGTCATAAAAAGATCTGTTACAAATTCTGGGATTACTGGTATTGATTTTGGATTCAGTTTTAATGTAGTGACAAGAATGAATGATAATGATTCAGATCTTGGAGCTAGTAGACATAGCCAAGGGACTCTCCGTCAATTTATTTTAAATGCGAATGCTATTACCGGTGCAAATACCATGCGATTCGTGCCTACTGTTCCAGCAACAAATGGAGGAGGTAGCGGCCAATGGTGGAGCTATGGTCTTCTCACAGAATTACCTGTAATTACAGATCCGTTAACAACTATTGATGGGACTGCATATCTCTTAACTGCACCAAAAACTTCAAGAAATGATAATACGGGTTCTGTTGGTAGTGGTGGTTTAATAGGTATCGATAACATCTCGATTAATACATTTACTAATAAAGAGTTCGAAATAAATTTAAGTAATCTTGGCTCAAATGCATTTGTTGTAAATACTGCAGGTGCTTTTGTAATAAGACAGATATCAGTTTATAATAATACTACTGGCACAGGTTTAAAAGTTCAAAATGCATCAAGCGGACTGATTGAAAATAACTTAATTGGGTCACGAGCTTCTGGTGTTGACCAAGGGTCGGGATTTAGACTTGGTACGGGTATTATGTTCGAAGGAGGATCAAGTACAACACTTATTCAGAATAACTATGTGGCTTTTTTAGATGGGTCAGCTATAAAATCCACCGTTTCAAATTCTGTTATAACTGTGTTCAAAAACGAAATTTACCAAGCTGGTTTGGTAGATACTCAATCTGATGGTATTGAAGGGATTGGAACATGGATAATAACTCAGAACTTAATAAGAGAGATAGGTAATTCTGGAAGTGCAGATCTAGATGGCGGAAGCGGAATTGAAATTGGCGCTAATACAGGAAATAGTTCTGGAAGTACTATTCGTAATAATACGATTAGAAATAATAAGCTATCAGGTATTAATGTATTGAATAGTGTATCAAGTACGCTTATTGAGAAAAATATTATAAATGGTAATGGTACTAATTATACATCTGGTTCTCCTAAAAAAGGTGCAGGTATTAAACTAACCACCCCTAATTCTGTAGCACAACAGGGGATTAGAATTACCAAGAATAGTTTTTATGATAATAAAGGTATTTCAATAGATAGAGTAACTGGTGGAAATGGTGAAGCAGATGGAGTTTCTCCGAATGATGGTATTTTAGATGCAGCTTCAACATCCCCAAATAGAGGTTTAGATTACCCTGTATTTACATTAGCTACCCTTAATGGATCTGTTCTAACAGTTGAAGGATATATAGGAACTACAGCAACCAAGCTGTCTGGTGTTTACACTATCGAAATATATAAAGCCGATAATGATGGTGATAATATAGGATTAGTAGAAGTAGGTGGTTCAATAACCGTTGCACATGGTGAAGGCCGAAATCTTATAGGTACTATATCAACAAATTCGAATGGGTTTTTTGCAACCGATATCACATTATCTGGAGCTGTTCCATTAGCATTTAATGATCGAATAACAGCAATTGCAATTAGTTCTGTAAATAATACTTCCGAATTTAGTGGCAATCAACGTGTGGTTCCAACTGGTGTTGGTATATCTGGATTCGTTTATCACGATACTAATCATAATACAGTAAAAGATGCCTCTGAAACTGGCTTAGAAAACGTTACTATAGTACTATATAATGTTGCAGCCAATAGTTGTAAGAGTGTTTTAACAGATTCTCAAGGTAGATATGAGTTCACTAATATTTTAAATGGAAACTATAATCTAATTGAATCTTTTGGACAAAGTGTTCCTACACCTGATATCTGTACACCTGCCGAAGTTGATCCAGATAATTTTATATCAACAACTCCTAACCTTAGATCGGTTAATGTAAATAACTTACCTGTTTTCCAGAATTTCGGTGACTATGAAGGGATCAAAATTTCTGGAAAAGTATTTAACGATAATGGTATTTCTTCGGGAACTGGAAATGATGGGATTTTAAATGGGGGTGAAACAGGATTTGGATCACAACTTATAAAAGTAGTTACTTCAACAAATACACTTATTGAACAAGTGGCTTCTGCTGCTGATGGTACATATTCCTTATTTGTACCAGCATCAACCGTTGGTGAAGGTGGAACTGTAAAAGTTGTAGAAACTAATGGTCCTGAAAAAATATCAACAGGAGGAACTGCAGGAACTACCTCAGGTTCTTATAATATTTCAACAGATGAAACTTCATTCAGTATTTCACTCGGTACCATATATACTGGAGTTGATTTTGCAGATGTACAAGTAAGTAGATTGTTAACGGATGGAGAACGTTCAGCAGCACCAGGTGCAGTAGTAACTTTCCAACATCTATTTGATCCTAAAACTTCAGGTGATGTGCTATTCACAACTAATTCTATCAATAACCCAACTAACCCAAGTTGGCCAGTTATTTTGTATCAAGATTTGAATTGTAATGGTGAAATTGACACAAATGAACCAGTTTTATTACCTACCCAAGCAATAACTGTTGTAGCAGATCAAAATGTTTGTTTGCTACTAAAAGTAACAGCTCCTTATGGGTTAAATGATGGGGCTTCAAGTACAACCACAATAACAGCTACTTTTAGTTTTGATAATACGAGCCCGGTTATACAAGAAGTTTTAAATAGAACTGATTTAGTTACAATTGGGACAGAAACTGCTGGGTTAATTATTCTAAAATCAGTAGATAAAGCACAAGCACTTCCTGGTGCAAACCTGGTGTATTCAATTGACTATGAAAACCTAGGTGACGAACCTATTAGTCAGGTTGAAATTATTGATGTGATTCCAAGTTTTACCACCTATGTATCAAGTACTTGCGGGGCATTACCGACAGGAATTACGAATTGTATAATAACGGCACCAAGTGTTGGTGCAAGTGGAACCTTAAAATGGACATTTACTGGAACATTAGATCCAGGAAAAACTGGGACTGTAACATTTACAGTAAAAATTGATGATTAAAAGAGATAAAAGACGTAGATAATGATAAAAACAGATAAACCTATTGTATTTCTTGTAGAAGATAATCCTGCTTATCGACTAGTTATTAAAGTTATACTTGAAAAAATCGGCTTAATGGTTATGCAGTTCGAAAATGGGCGAAAAGCTTCAGAAATGATAGAACATATTAAGCCAGCACTAATTATATCAGATTTAGATATGCCGGAGGTGAATGGATTTCAATTATTTAAATTCGTTCGAGCTAATTATGCTGAATATGAAGTTCCCTTTTTATTTATTTCATCAACAGCATCAAAAAAGAAAAGAAAGAAGGCATCCAAGCTTAGTTCATTTAGAATGTTAAATAAACCAGTTTCACCCCAAGAACTTGAGAATGCCATTAAAGAGAGATTAAATGCTACAGAAAAAGAAAGTTCAATTCTAAAAAACTAAGCTTTCTTTTAAGTAACACTAAGAATATGTTCTTTGTATGATTACTCAAACTCAGGCCATTATTCTACGCACTGTCGACTACCAAGAATCGAGTAAGATAATTACAGTGTTAAGCAAAGAGCACGGTAAAATAGCATTGATTGCAAGAGCTGTTAAAAAACCCAAAAGCAAGCTTTCAGGATTGATTGACTTAGGCAATATACTAGATGTAGTTTATTACTATAAATCTACAAGGAGTGTCCAAAGTTTAACAGAAGCATCCATTTCTTATTCAAATCATAATTTCCGAATTGATTTTGAACGAGCTGCTATACTTTATGCAACCCTTGAGCTTATTGCTCAGATGGTTCACGATAACGAAGTAAACAATACGGTGTATAACTTTGCAGTAAGTTTTATTGAATGGTTAGGGGAAGAAGAGCATATTGAGCCATCAATTTTTTGCTATGTTCAAATTAGATGTACAGACCTATGTGGATTTGCAATCGACAATAAAGACATCGATTTAGCAAAGGAAGTCTATTTTAATATAAGCGACGGAACAATTTCGAATGCAATTAATTCGGAACTTTCGTATAAATTAACCGTCTTACAAGCACGTTTTTTGAAATCATCTATTACATCTAAGCAACGTTCAATATTTAATATTGGTTTAAAAGGATTGGAACTAAAGCAATTGATTCGTCATTTAGATGTTTACTTTAAGTACCATATAGAAGGCTACAAAGAAAGAAGATCAGACTCAATTTTTGAACAGATGTTGCAGGAAAGCAAATGAAAAGAAGAGAATTTTATTTAACCTCACTACTATTAATACTAATAGGTATATCAATAGGAACTATATTTGCTTTATATACAATAAACCCTGATTTAGCTCCGCTTTCTGATGTAAAAATTACAGAAGTAAAGAAAAACGATACCCCACTATTTAGTGAAGAAGAACTTTCTAAAATTGACACTCGATTCGTCTTCAAAAGTATCGCCGAAAATGTAACACCAACTGTAGTTTATATCGAAACCATCATTCCAGTAGACACTCCCGATGATGAGAATCACGATTTTAGTGAAAGCCTTTGGGACCGTATTGTTCCTCGTAGAGCTCGAACAGTTGGTTCTGGCATTGTGATTACAACCGACGGTTATATATTAACCAACTTTCATGTTGTAGAAGGAGCAGTTAGTAATGGACTTAAAGTAGTTCTTAATGATAAAAGAGAATACGACGCTATATTAGTAGGTAGAGATCCAAGTACAGATTTAGCAGTAATAAAAATTAATGCGGAAAACCTCGAAGCTATTACTATTGGGAATTCAGATACGGTAGATGTAGGTGAATGGGTTCTAGCAATTGGAAATCCATTTAGATTACGTTCTACAGTTACTGCCGGAATTGTAAGTGCACTGAGTAGAGATGTTCAAATTATAAATGATAGGATGCGAATTGAAAGTTTTATTCAAACTGATGCTGCAATTAATAAAGGAAATAGTGGGGGTGCATTAGTTAATACTAGCGGGCAACTAATAGGTGTAAATACAGCGATTGCTTCTCAAAGTGGTGCATATCAAGGTTATGGTTTCGCAGTTCCAAGTAATCTTGCCTTAAAAGTAGCAACCGATCTTATAGAGTATGGAGAAGTCAGAAGAGCTTTACTTGGAGTTACCATTGGTGCCGTTGATTTCGAAAGAGCTTCAGAAATTGGATTAGATGAAGTTAAAGGAGTTGAGATTCTCTCTGTTAGTAGTGATGGTGCCGCTGCTCTTTCAGGAGTTCGTGCAGGTGATGTTGTTCTTGAGGTGAATGGTAACTCAGTTAATGAATCTAATGAGTTACAAGAAAAAGTAGCCGTACTTAGACCAGGTGATTTAGTTAAACTCCTAATTTGGAGAAATGGCGAAGTAATGAATAAGGATGTGCAACTTAAATTACATCAACCTGATCCAGTAGAAGAACTTGCTTTTGTAGAAGAACCAATTATTCCAAATGAACTAACTGAAAGCGATAACTTTGGTTTAGAAGTTCAAGAGTTTGATTTAGGATTCAGGGTAATGTCACTTTCTAACCCCGAAAATGAAGAGATTTCCGATTTAATTATTACTCATGTGTATAAATATTCTGAAGCTTGGAATAGGGGGCTTAGAGAGAATCAAAAAATTATTTCAGTTGATGAAGAAAAGGTTGAAGATCTCGCAACTTTAAAAGACCTTATACAAAATAAACTAACTACTAATAAATCAGTGATCCTTGAAGTGCTAAACGAAGAAGAAGCAAAAGGATACATCGAATTAGAACGGAATTAAATGAAGCTTTTTAAACCTTTGGTGTTATCTATACTTGCAATATGGGGAGCTAGTGCATGCGCTCCTTCTGAAAACCTAGCTTCAAACGATGAACTAGGTTCTTCATCAATATTTCCGACTTGGTACCTAAATGTTGAGTTCACAAGTGATAGTGTTGAGTATAAAGGCTTCGCTACCGCTATTGCATCAGATTCAATTAAAGCAATCGAACGTGCTGATAAGCAAGCTAGAATTCATTTAGAAAAGAGAATAGCTCAACTCACGGAAGAGATCAGAACTGATTTGCTTGACTCTGGTTCTAGGGATGTAGAAAATGCGGACTTCATAATAATATTAAGAGCAGCACATTATAACATTGAAGAAGCTGCAAGTACATCTCAAATGAGTTCTCGTAAAATAGATGGATATTTTAGAGGATTTTCTTCAGTCTCTATTACAAAAAGTGAAATTAAATCTGTTTTAGAAAATGGATTTACTGGGCACCCTCGTTATTGGGGTGAATTCTCTTCATCACCTTCCTTTTCTAAGTATTTTTAATCTTTATTCTGGTTAAGAATTAGAATTTTGTTCATTTAAAAGTGTCATTATTTCATCATTCTATTTATAGAATATATTTTAAGATATAGACCTAAAAATTTATATTAGAAATTTTAGTTCTCTTTAAACTCATGGGCACAAAAGAGTTATTTTTATATGTACTTAAGTAAAATAATTTACTTCCCAGATTCATTTTTTTTACTAGAGATTTTATAATACCTTAATTTAAATTGGGTACACTATACGGGTATGATAGGGTACTATTAATCAATAACTAATCTATAAGGGGTAAGATGTATACATCTTTTCTACGGGTTCTATGCGTATTTGCATTGATATTTACAATATCAGCTAATACACAAGCCCAAATTCAAACAACCACATACAATGATAAGCTTGTTAAGAGCAATAGCATTGTTGTAAAATACGATAACGCCTTTGCCGGTATTAAAGGTAAAAGTGTTGATCCATTGGTACTACTTAATGACTACCGAGCTAAAGCTTCGGGAGCAGTAGTTACTACACGACTAAACAACCAAAATGTAGAGGAGTGGGAGATATCAGGTGATATTAAAACTACTTTACGGGAATTAAATGCAATTCCAGGTGTAACAGCATTTCCAAATTACGTTTTCGAACGTGAGGACTTGAAACCTGAAACTATTGATCAATCTTCAATAGGTGGTTCTAATTATACTAGAGTACCATTAAGTGAGAAAATTGGATCATTTAATACTTCTGGAGCGGTAATAAATACATTTGAATTTGACCCTACTGTTTATTTCCAAAACTTTGATGATAGTGCTGAAGTAGCAAATGATTTTGAAGCGTTTGATTATGAATCCTCAGGAGTTAATTGGAATAGAGTTCCTGATGACTTCAATGGTGGTTGGAAAATGGAACTTAAAAATTTAATCGGTACAGATACTCTTGTAAATGCTGAATTAGTTGGTCCTTCATTTGATCTAACTGGTATGGATACAACAGAAAGTTTGGTATTTAGTGCAGATTTATATTTTGAGCATTTTAGTGATTCAATGGTAACCTACGTATGGTTCAATAAGAATACAGGTGGGTATGGTTTAAGTGGCGGACTTGGTGGAAATCTTGGAGAGGATTTTTCTTGGGACATTTCTGAGTTTATTGGTGACACCTTAACCATAACTTTTCAAGTAGTTGATTACAACATGGTACCAGACCAAGCGGTACTTATGAATGTTGATAATTTTGAGATTACTAACTTTCCTACTGATGATGAATTTTTATTCCTTCAATATGCGCTAAATAATGATGGAAGCTTTAGACCTGGGTATTCTGTACCAGGTGCTGATGTTTCAGCTTTTAATGCATGGAATGAAACAACAGGTAGCGACGAAGTTGTAGTTGTTGTATATGATGATGGTGTTGATTTTTATCATCCTGATCTTATGAATCAAGCATGGGTTAACCCAGGTGAAGATTTAAATGGTGATGGCTTCGTTTCTGGAGACGAATGGAATGGCGTTGATGACGATGGAAATGGGTATGTAGATGATTTCTGGGGCTGGAGTGCAGTATATGACGACAACAGTTTTATTAATCCAGGTAGTTTCCATGGTACGCATGTAGCTGGTATAATTGGTGCTGAAGGTAACAACGGCATTGGTGTTTCTGGTGTTTCTCAAGATGTATCTATGATATCTGTAATGATATTTGATGAATTTGGTAGAACAGATGCCATCTCTATTATGCGTGGATACGATTATATTAGTACTCTTCTTGCACAAGGTGTTGATATTGTTGCTGTAAATCAATCATGGGGTGGTGGTCGTTATCTAGACTTAGAAAGTGATCAACAATACATTGATGTGATGACTCAATACGCATGGGATCATGCATCTTATGGTACAGCTTGGGTTGTAAGTGCTGGGAACAGTGCAAGAGATAGAGATGAACTTCCATTCTACTCAATCCCAAATAATATCCAATCTCCAAACATCATTACGGTTGCTAGTACAGATGATGCTGATAATCGATCTGGTTTCTCAGATTTCGGAGTCAGAACGGTTGATGTGGGTGCTCCTGGTACTTTAATAGCTTCAACTTTCCCAAATGATAGTTATGCTTATTTAAATGGTACTTCGATGGCAGCACCTCAAGTTGCTGGTGCAATGGCTTTAGCAAAATCTCTATATCCTGATGAATCAGGAATGGATATTATGGTTAGAGTATTAGCTGGTGCTGATTATATGGATCAATTTGACGGAGTATTCGGAGAAGGTGGAAGGCTTAATGCTTTTAATACCCTTTCTGGTGAAGCATTTGAATCTGGTCTTCTTGCAAGTCACGGAACTGCATCTTTCCATAGAACATATGTTGATGGAGAGGCATACACAGCTGTTGGATTTGTAAATAATACTGATGCTGATGTAAATGTAACCGGTCTTACTATTTCAGGTACCAATGCGGATGCATTCTCTGCTGATGGATTTGAAACTACAACAATCCCAGCAGGCGGCGCATATTCAGTTGCGATTGCATTCAATAATGATGGCTCTTTCGAAGAGTTAACTGCAACAGCTACTATCGCTACCTCAGCAGGTGATGTTGAAATAGCTCTAAATGGTAGAGAACAAGGTTTCGCCTCTGCTGAAGTTAGTCCTTCATTTGCTGATGTTGGACCAATCCCATACGGAACTCCAGTTGAAGCAGAGTTTACGGTTACTAATACTGGTACAGGTGATTATTTCTATTTCATTGATCAGTTCTTAATGGTAATCGATTTTGAATACACATATGGGCTTAACGCATTAACAACATTTACGCCATCTGACTTAGAGGTTAATAAACCTTCTGAAAACGATACTTTCGAAATGTTGAAAAATGCTCGTGCAGTTATGACTGAAAGCAGAGCTAATCTAGATACTCCAACAATTAAGTTTGAGCCAGGATTAGAAGATGATCATCAATCTGTAATTTTTGCTGATGATTTCGAAGACCCTGATTTCACAAATGCTAATTGGGATATTCAGAATTATGGTGGTAATACTTCATGGGGAGTTGCACCAACTTCAGATACTACAAACGTACTTCTTTATGGAGATTTTGATAATGGATATTTAGACAACAGTATGGCTGTTGCTTGGTCTCCTGTATTCGATTTAAGTGTTGTAGATGCTAATAATCAATACCCAGCATATATGATGATTGATATGGCAGCAGAACTTGAAACATGTTGCGATGATTTCTGGATTGATGCATGGGTAGATGGACAAGTAACAAATCTTGCAGCTACTTGGTTCGATTCAGATTTAAAAGATGGACAGTATAGAACCTTATACCTAGATCTTTCTCAATTCGTAGGCTATTCAAATTTACAAATTGCTATTGCCGCTCAAACTGATGGTAGTGTAGTTGATGGATTTGGTGTATTAGTAGACAATGTTGCTCTTATTGCAGAAGATTATCCATTCGCAGCTTCTTCTTATGAAGGAATGCTTGCAGTTGGAGAATCAGAAACAATTACTGTTTCAGCTGATACTGATCGATTACCAGCAGGAGACTTTGAATTAGTAACTGTTCTTTTTGGGAATCAAGAAGCGTCATATTATAATCCATTTCTACCTGTTCATGTAACTGCATTCCAAAGTAGAAATGTAAATCTATCCATAGATCCTGAGTATCAAGATCTCGGACTTGTTTCTAGTGAAGAACCAACAGTCTTTAGTTTTGATGCAGTAAACACAGGTTCATTACCGGTTGATTATGAAGCAAGAAACTTTATAATGTATGAAGAACCAGATTATTTTAGTTCTTCAGAAAGCTCACAAAGATCTACTGAATCTGCGCAACAAAGATTCGCGGAATCTAATAAACCTGAGGTAGAATTTGACCCAACTTCACATAGAGATATTATCCTTTCTAACTTAAATAAAAGAACGGGTAGCAAAGGGTCAATTAATTCATCTCAAGATATTAATAGATTCCAGCCATCACTAGAAGCTCAAGATCTCTACTACGAAGACTTTTCTGGTGGAGTTGTTCCAGAAGGTTGGGATATCCTTGATTTAAGCTATGGTTTAGGAGAAGTATTCGATGTTAAAGATTTCGGCACCGAAGAAAACCCAGATACTTGGTTAGATGTAAGTGATTATTCTGAGAATGGATACTATATCCTTAATAATACAACCACACTTGCATTTTCACCTTCATTCGATTTATCAACGATTGATGTATCAGAAAATCCAATATTACGATTTGGTTTTAGTTTCTTACTTGAGCCTTATTATGATAACGCAACAGTATGGATTGGATATACTGATGAATCGGGTGAAAACATCTACCTAGACTATCTAAATGGAACAGATTGGTATCTACCAAACTGGGGTGGAAGATGGACTATTGGATATAATTTAGCTAACTACGTAGGGTTAGAAGATGTATTCTTCGTAGTATTAGTTGAAACAGATGGTGGTGTACAATCAGGATATGCAGGTATTAATTTCTTAGATGTTTATACAAATGATAAACTAAGTTATGTTTCTTCAATGGAAGGCTCAATAGATTCTGCAGGAACTGAAACATTTGATGTAACTGTTAATTCACAATGGTTATTCCCTGGTAATTATGCCTCTGTTACTACAATGGATTATTACAACAATGATGTATTTGTTGGCCGTTACGCAGAACAATACACTTCATTTGAAATTGAAAATGAAGCGCCAATAGCTGAAGATGATACACTTGCAATATTAGCAGGTGATTGGATGTCTGTTGATGATCTAATGTCATACATCCTTAGTAATGATTATGATGAGTATAATCAACTATGGTTATATGATGTATCTGATCCACTATATGGTTCCATTAAATACCCAGTATCAGACGAAAGTCTATATTATGTAGCACCACTAAACTATGATGGTTGGGATGTTATGGAGTATATTGTTACTGATGGTAATATGATGGATACAGCTATAGTGTATATATCTGTACAGGAATCACCTAGCTTCGTTAAAGGAAGTGATCAACAGTATGTATTCTTAGAAGACAATGAACTTACATTGAGCACTGTAGGAATGGCAGCTGGTGTAGGCGGTCAAAACCCTGACATTATTGTTTGGGCAGAATCAGGTCATGAAAGTGTATTCATGGATCATGATGGAGATAGCCATACAATGAATCTGTCTGCGGATGAGAACTTCTTCGGACAAGTAACAGCTATGTTCTACGTTGGAGAAGATGGTTTCCCAGAAGATTCAATGGAAGTTTCTATTGTTGTAATTCCAGTAAATGATGCTCCAACTGCAGAATTCACTGTAGAAGTAAATGGAAGTCAAGTTACATTAACTGATGCTTCTAATGATGATCTTGATCTTTCATCAGGTGGTATAGTGAAATGGGAATGGGACTTCGGTGATGGAAACACAAGTGAAGACAGAAACCCAACTCACACTTATTCTGAGATCGGAGATTACTCTGTGACATTAAAAGTGACTGATAATGGTGGATTATCAAATATCGTTGCACAATCTGTACCGATTAATGTATCGAACGAAGATTTAGAAGGTATTCCTACTGAATTTAGTATCGAACAGAACTATCCAAATCCATTTAACCCAAGTACAGTAATTAACTATAGTGTTCCTGAAGCTAGTAAGGTGTCTATAGTAGTTTATGATATGCTGGGTCAAAAAGTTGCTGATCTTGTAAACTCAGAGCAATCTGTTGGAAAGTACTCAGTTACGTTTGACGCTTCAGGATTATCATCTGGAGTGTACATATATCAACTGAGAGCTGGTACATTCAGTCAAACAAAGAAAATGTTATTGATTAAATAATCAGTAATTAAAAAACTTAAAAAGGCCAATCCAACGATTGGCCTTTTTTTTTGGTTAGTAATTGAAAGCATTATTCATATTTTAAAGACTTAATCTCAGACTTACTATTACATGGCTATTAAAAAAAGAATGACTTTGGTCTTCATTCTCTGTTTTTTTTGTATAACCACATTTGCAAATGCTCAACCGAGCAACAGGGGTAGGAGTAGTACTCCACCAAATCTATTATCTGAATCTCAATTCAGAACATTTGTTTCCCAAGCTAACGATGTTGATTCTCTCTTAGAAATTTACACAAGATATTCTCTTCAGCAGCTCAGAAGGTCTCCAGAAAATTTAAAAAATCTTATTACAGAAATTCAGGGCTTGAATGATATACCTGAACTTAAAAAAAGTGCATACTCGAACTTTATTATGGGCTATTACTGGGATCGACCAAAACCAGATTCCGCTATTTTCTTTTTTAAAAAAGCTGAAGACTTATTCATAAATCTTAGAAATTATGATAAAGTTGTTAATGCCATGACTATGCAAGCAAGGAGTTATTCTAGAATAAATGAATATCTAATTGCCGAGGATAAATATTATGAAGTTCTTAGTATTATTGAAAAGTATAATCTTGAAGATAGATATGAAGAAGTAACTATCAATGAACTCTCCGACTTATATATGAGGGTCGGTGCGGTTGATATAGCACTTGATAAGTACAAACAACTTCTTGAAATAGGGTCTTCCAGTTATATCGAAGAGTGTAGAATACGATTAAAAATTAGTAACGCCTTTAAACGTAATCGAGAATTAGATTTAGCAAAAGAGCAGCTTGTCTATTGTATAGATAAAATTGAAGAGGATATTCCACTCTATTTAGTTTTTTTAAGAAGTTTATCTGACCTTGAAAAGACACTTGGTAATTCAAAAGAACGCTTAGCATTAGCTGAAAAAGCAGTAGAAATTAGTGATAAAGAAGGTATAAGAGATTTTCTAACCTATTATTTTTTACTTGAAGCCAACTTTGAGAATGGGCGTTATTCAAAAGCTGATTCAATTATTACCATTCTAGATTCATTCAATGGAATTAGAATTCAGCTTCCAGTTCGAATTAATTATTTGATTTTTAAAGCTAAATTTAGCCTGGAAATAGAAGAGTACAATAATGCGATTCGTTTTGCAGATCAGGCGATTAAAGATCTAGAAAGACTTAGAAACAGCCCATTACTATTAGATGCATCTACTATTAAAGCGCAAGCTTTGGAAAAACTAGGTGATTATAAATCAGCTTATGAGATCACTAAGACATTAGTAGATACTGAGAAAACGATTACAGAAATGGGCAGAATAAGACAAGAGGAATTAACAAAGGTTCGTCTTCAAATGAGATCCAAGAATCGCGAAATCGAAGATATTTCAAACCAATTAGGGACATTAAAAGTAAGAAATGCACTTGTAATATTATTCCTATTGCTAACAGCATTCTATTTATTATACCGTTTTAGGATAAACGCATTACTAAAAGAAGAACGAACTAGAAATAGAATTGCTCAAGATCTTCATGATGATCTTAGTGGCACTTTGAGTAGCATTAGTTTTTTTAGTGAGGCAGCAAAAAGAGGGAAAGATCTAAATGATTCTGGAAAATTTTTAGAGCGAATTGATGAAAGTGCCTTTGAAGCCAAAGAAAAAATTAATGACATAATTTGGTCAATTGATCCAGAAAATGATGATTGGATGTCATTTCTTGCTAAGTGTAGGCGTTATGCTTCTGAGGTATTTGAAAGTCGAAATATTGAATATGAAATCAATTTTGATAAAGATTTTTCAGTGAATTTAAATCTAGAAACGAAACAAGATTTATGGCTCATCTTTAAAGAGATGGTTAATAATTTGGGCAGACATTCTGGAGCTACATATAGCAAAATTTCTATTAAGAAAGAAGGCAAGCACTTTTGCCTTAAAGTGAGTGATAATGGTAAAGGTTTTTCAGATAAAGAAATTGGTTCTGGAAATGGAGTTAAGAATATTAAATATAGAGCTGAAAGGTTAGGTGCAGTTGTTAAATTAGAATCAAAGGCCTCTGAAGGCACTTTGTGGGAATTAAGATTGCCAACATAATACTACATGAATAGGTAGTTATTATTTCTATAAAATTTCATTACTTGAAGGATGATTAGAGTAGCCATTATAGAGGATAATGCATATATGCGCGAAGGCTGGAAAACAATTCTAGATTTCGAGCAAGATATGGTAGTAAATCAAACTTTTGATAGTTGTGAGTCTGCTTTTGAATCAGAAGAATTTGTTCACAATGACTTATTACTTCTTGATATTGAGTTGCCTGGTATGGATGGAACTGAGGGATTAAAGATTATAAAAGATAAATATCCCAAAATGCTTGTTATGATGGTAACAATGCACGATGAAAATGAAAAGATCTTTAAAGCATTACGAAATGGTGCTATTGGTTATTTACTTAAAAAAGTTTCTCCCTCTGAACTAATTCAAGCCATAAAAACAGCGATGGAAGGTGGGTCACCTATGAGCCCAAACATTGCCCGAAAAGTGATTAATTCATTTCAAAAAACTACTAAGATTAAAGATGAGCTAAACAAAAAAGAAGTAGAAATTTTAAGCGCTCTATCAGAAGGAATGTCTTATAAAGCTATCGCAGATAAAATGTTTCTGTCTATTGATGGAATACGTTATCACATAAGACACATCTATCAAAAATTAGAAGCAAAGAATAGGGCAGATGCTGTTACTAAAGGGTTAAAGTTTAACCTAATTTCTTCAGAAAGTTGACAGTTATTATATAACTATACAAATATTAGAGTAGATAATTATTTGCTCTAATCACTGAATTATTTGTCAATAAATTCAATTATTAAAATAAATCTCGTTTTTAAAAATAAACTCAAAAGTTCTTTTAAAAACACTTCAACAAAAAAAAATGCTTTTCATTTACAACATTTTTTTCAAATAAAAAGCAAAACACAATTACAAATGAAAAAACATCTACTACTATTAATCATATTGGGGATAAGTATTTCTCCAATATTTGCACAAAATCAAAATACAGGTGATATCGATATAAAAGATGTCATCAATTTTGGTGATCAAAAAATAAAAGTTCAACAAAGTTACAGTTCTTTAGACTTATTAAGATTTAAATCTAATGGAAATTCAATAGATGCATTAGATCAAATATGGGAAAAGATCAGTTATTCTGACCCAAAAATTAACTTTCAACCTGGGTTCTTTCAGGAATTAGGAGATGTTAATGGCGACGGCTTTATTGACTTCATATATCGAGCAAGAGCAGCCGATGAAAGAGATGAAGACATAAGTAACTTCGCTAATAAAACATTATTATTTTACGGTGGATCTGACCTTTCCTATGATAACTATGAAATATATTACACATGGTTATATCCATTGGGCGACTTAAATGGAGATGGTTTTGATGATGTTGTATCACAATCTATCGATGCTGAAATAGCTTTAATGTCTGGTTCGGCAACAGGGCTTACTGAAGTTGCTTCTGCTGAAGTTAGCGTAGCAACACTTTCAAGATTCTCTTTTGCTGGGAATAACTTTAGAATCAATGAAGACCTTAATGGTGATGGGATTGATGATATCTATGGATATTTTACAGATGTTGATGGTGAGGTTGGAGATGAAGGTACCCCATATTTTTTCGAAATTTATGGTTCTAACTCTCTAGACACTTTAACTGCTGATTACATTGAGTTTATTGGTGATGATAACAGAACCTTGCTTGGTACTTTTATTAGTGACTCAGTTCGACATTACGTATTCAATACCACTACTAATTTCGAAAATAATCGTCTAATAGAGATATCAGCAAAAACTGCTTCTGGGAATTTTCTAAGCTCGGCAACAAATTTCCCTATTCCTTCCTTTAATGTTAGAAATATTATGTTTGAGGATTATACCGGTGATGGCGTTGCTGATATGATTGTGGATATTTTTGGTTCTACATTATTTTACCCTGGTTTAGATGATGGATTCAGCTTTTTTGATCGTGAGGGCTTATTTCAGTTTAATTATAACGCTGCAGGTCTCAGTACTATGGAATCATTAGGAGAGCTAGATGGTGACCCTGGAACAGATTTTATCATGCGTTCAACTGAGGGAAATAAAGTTTTTATTTCGAGTGCATTTGAAGCAATAGGAGATACAAGCGGAAATAATTCTGGAGTTGAATTTGTTGAACTAATAGACCTAACAGAAGGTACTAGTTCGCAAGCCCCTTCTACATTCGGTAGTATTTCATCAAATACTGATGTTTTATTGATTCCATATTTTACTGAAGATGGAGTTGGTCAAGTAGAACTAACACTTAGTGTAGATGAGAATTCAGTATCTGCAACAGAAGGATTAAAGTATACTCTAGATACTAATGATTTTACAACGAGAAGAATTGTTCAAATATGGCCAATAGGTGACTTAACTGCAGATGGTAAAGACGATTTTGCTGTTGAGATATTCGATTTTGACGGAGGCAATAAATTGTGGATTTACAATGGATTTGATTCTGAGCCAATTGCAGAATTTGTAGCAGATTCAGGATTTAGTGTACAGGAAGTATTTGGTGGTAATTTTAATGGAACGGATAGTAGAGATATTGCAATACTTTTCCGTGATCTTAGTAATAACACTCCAGAAACAAATAATAACCAATTGCATATTTATGATGCAGGCAACTATGACATGCAAGCTGACATCATCTATAGAAGTAATTTCTCAGATCAACCTGTAAGTCGTAATGATATTGCTCAGAATTTAGGTGATATAGATGGCGATGGTTATGATGAGATTGGGTTCGGAACCCCTCTATCAACATGGGCAAGTCAAATGTTTATTTACAAAGGTGGAGAAACTATCTCAACTACACCAGATCAAATCACCGACTATGGTATTTATGGTATTGGTGGTTTTGGTGTTGGAGGTACAATTCAAGGAATTGGTGACGTTAATGCAGATGGTTTTGATGACTTTATTGTTGGAGATAATAATCTAGCTATACCAGAAGCTCCAGGTAAATCAGGGGCCCTTTATTTGCATTATGGTTCTGCAGACTTCTTTACTCTTGAAACTCCTATTACTGAAGCAAGTGTTCAATTCTTACCAGATACAAGCGATTCAGAATCAGAGCAAAGTTTCTTTGGTTTTAATGAAGTAGCTACGGGCGACTTTGATGGCGATGGAGATATTGACATCGCGGCTAAAGCTTTTCGACATCAAAATTCCGATTTTACGGATGGAGTTGGGGCTATTCATTATTACTTAAATAATGACGGGTTCACTAGTCAACCAGATCAACTAGTTCCAATCAAAAATACATACATCAATAATAATGAGTTGAACACTGAAGTATATAACCGATTTTCAGGTCGTTCTCTTATGAGTGGTATTGGAGATTTAGATGGTGATGGTGATGATGAATTACTATTTGTACCTGGTAGTGGTTGGCTTAATGGTATAGTGTATTCTGGAGGCGACTTTGCAGAAGATGATGTTGCAATACTTGAATCTCCGAATAAAGATTTAAGGATTAACCCTTCTGGAAACTTTATCAATGTACAATTTATTAGTACAGTTGGTGATTTTACAGGAGATGGAACCTTAAGTTTTATAACTTTTCAACAAGATGGGAATTATAGGGATCAACCTATTTATAGATATCAATTAAGCGGTATTGTAACTAATAATGAAGATGTTAGTTCAGAAACTGTTCAAGAGTTTACTCTGGATCAGAACTATCCGAACCCATTTAACCCGTCTACAAATATTTCATTTACTTTGCCACAACAATCAAACGTAAGTTTAAAAGTGTACAACCTTCTTGGACAAGAAGTTGTAACTCTGGTAAATGAAATTAAAACTGCAGGGCAACATTCAGTAAGTTTTGATGCATCACAGTTATCAAGTGGAATGTATATTTATCGTCTTGAAGCTGGATCAAGTATTCAGACTAGAAAGATGATGTTGATAAAATAGATCAAATATAAGTGTTAAATAGCTGGGTAGTATTTATGCTACCCAGCTTTTTTATGTAGTGTAATTGACTACATGAATGGGTGGTGCAATAATGCTTAGCACTGGATATCTTGATATATAAGGATAAAAATTGAATTCTATATAAATCAGTTTAGTTTTTTTAAACAATGATCCAACTACAATCAATGTAAGTCAATGTTATAGAAGACTTTTAATAGTTGGTTTAAAGATAAGTCGAGTTTTATTAAGATTCGAGGTACCGGTTGATTATTTAATGATTCCTTTTTTACCTTAGTGTCCACATATATTCGGGTATCAGCTTAAAATTTAGGTTATAGGCTGTTCTCTTTATCTAGGGTATACATATTAATCTTAACTAAGCTGCATTTGAATATGAAATGTCTTATCAAAACCGTTGTTGGTTTAATTTTTACTATAATTTTAGTTTCAACCAACACCTTCGCACAAACCAATATATCAGGAACAATCAATGGAGACTCTACCATTGTATGGAATCTAGCTGGTAGTCCTTATGTAATAGCTGGTAGTACAACTATCTCTACCTTAGATACTGTTAAAATCGAATCTGGGGTAGAAGTTAGGTTTGCAAATAGTACTCAGCTAACTGTTTCTGGGGCTCTTATTGCAAATGGAGTTAGCTTTACTGCAAATACTGGAACTGCCAGATCTACTTGGAATAGAATTTATACTAATAATGTGAATAGTTTAGTACATCTGAGTAACTCAACTATTCAATTCGGAACTCAAGCCATCGATCATGACTATGGCGTGGTGAGACTAGATACAGTTACGATAAGTGATTCCCAATATGGAATATCTGTTAGTGAAGGGACCCAAACTACAATTAATGGTTCCACGCTTACGGGGAATGTTTATCCCGTTTATTATTCATCAGAAGGTGTTGTTTCATATGAAGGAACGAATGACTTGACTGGAAATGACATCGATGTTGTGTATTTGGCTAATCCAACTAATATAGATGTAAACCTTAGACTTGAAAACCCAGGGATACCATATCTCTTTAGTAGTTCAAAATATGTATCTAGTGGAGATACACTTACAATTGATAAAGGAAATATTCTAAAGTTTAATCAGAATAATGAACTTTATACTCAAAATGGTGCCACTATCATTGCAAATGGTACTCCTTCAGATGTTATTTACTTTACCTCGAATAGAAATGACAATATTGGTGGGGATACCAATAATGATGGTACAGCAACAGTACCAGGTAATCGAGATTGGTATGGTATTAGAATTTTTGGAAACAGTACTTCAAGTTCATTTAATAATGTAAATATAAGTTTTGCAGGTTATCAAAATTCAAGTGACTATAGAGGTGGGATTACACTTTATGATAATGATTCTGAAATTGATAGTAGTACTTTTAATAATAACTACTATGGTATTGTACTTCGTGATTCCTCTGATGCAACCATCACCAATAATACGATTGGTAGTAGTGGAATTGTTCCTGTTGCTTTAACCTTTGATAGTAGCCCTACTTTTACAAATAATGCGTTTTCTTCTGCGAATAACGCATATGATGCCATTGGGTTATTAGGTACTACCATTTCAGGTACTAATTATCTTCCAAAAAGAGATTTTACCTCTATACCCAATGTTACTTACTTATTGCTTAGTGAATTATATGTTAGTGCTGGTTCTACTTTAGAAATTGAACCTGGAGTTGTAATAAAATCTACAGGTCCAGGAATCAGAGTACTTGGTACATTAATTAGTGATGGAACAGATACAGATCCTATTGTATTGACTTCTTTTAGAGATGATAATATTGGGAACCCTAATGACACAAACAAAGATGGTAATAATACAGCTCCAGCTAATAATAATTGGAGGGGAATAGCTTTTGGGGAAAACGCTGATGCCTCAATTATAGACTACAATCAAATTAGATATGCTGGTTATAACACTTCATTCAATTATGGTTCAGGATCAATTTCTCCGAGAGGTGTTTTAAATTTATATAACGCTGATATTACAATTTCGAATACTGAGATCGGTAATACAACAAATTTTGGAATTGACTCAAGAGGCATTTCCAAACCAAGTATAACGAATAACTCATTTTCTAATACAGGTTCTGTTCCAGTTGCTTTAGACTTATCATCAGATCCGACATTTAGTGGAAATACCCTTGCAAATGTAGGATTGACTGGTATTGGCTATCATGGTGGTACTTTTAATAATGATGGTATTATCAGAGCTAGAACTTTTGCCGGATATGATAATATTACCTCAGTTCTGCTGGCAGATATTACCATCGCGAGTGGAACCTCTCTTACTATTGAACCAGGAACGGTTATAAAATCGCAAACAGGGCCTTATGGTGGTTTAACATTAAAGGTTGAAGGTGCATTAAATGCTACTGGAACAGCAGATAGTGTAATCTACTTTACCTCAATTTTAGATGATCAAGTAGGTAATCCATTAGATACCAATGGTGATGGTGGCGGAACTTCACCAGGTCGTGGAAACTGGGGTTCAATCCGTTTTATGGGAACCTCAGATGACGGAACATCAGAAATTTCCCATACTGAACTTAGGTATGGTAGACATGGAGTTATATTTACTGATGCAGCACCGACAATTGACAATGTAACTATATTAAGTTGTTGGTACTTTGGATTCGGTATTGAAAGTGGGTCGAATGTATCCATAAATAATTCAACCATTCAAAATTGTGGATTGGAACCAGTTGCAATAAGTTCAAATTCAAATCCTTCATTTTCTAATATTACATTCAATTCGAATGGATCCAATGGAGTGAATTTACTTGAAGCAAATAGTTTTACTACTACTAATTGGATTAATATGGGGAACAAATTCTTTAATACGCGTAGCACTATTACGAGTGATGTTACCATTACACCTTATTCATTTGCTGGATATCCCAATATTCCATATGTAACAAGATCAACATGGTATGTAGGTACAAATACAACCGTAACCGTTGATCCTTCCGTAATATTAAAAGGTGATGATCGCTTATATATTGATGGTGCACTACGAATATTAGGTACAGAAAGTGAGCCTGTTATTTTTACCTCTTACAATGATGATAGTGCAGGTGGCGACTCAAATAACGATGGAAATATTAGTGTTCCATCACCTGGACAGTCTGCATTATTAAATTTTAGAGCTTCTTCAATAGACTCATTATCCTTAATTAAAAATACAGAGTTTAGATATCCAAGTACTGCACTTCAGTTCGATAACTCTGGAGGGAAAGTAGATAGTAGTCTCATTCAACTTTCACGAGGGGATGCCATTTTCATATATGGTAATTCTGATCCAATAATTACCAACACTAAATTTGAGAATATTGGCAGTTATTCTGCGTATCGAGGGCATTCGATTTATATGGATATGTTTTCTAACCCAAGCTTTTCAAATAATTCAGAATCTAATGTGTACTTAAGAGGACTTGGAATAAGAGGTGGTACTTGGGGTAGTGATGCTACCATTCCATTTCGTTCATTTGCAGGTACTGATAGTATAACCTATGTGCTAAGTGGCAATATTACCATTCCGTCAGGCTCAAAAATTATTATACCTGATGGAATGACTTTTAAAAAGTGGACTCAATTTGGTTATATAAGAAATGGAAGTAGAGGGTTTATTGTAAATGGAGCACTTAAAATTAATGGAACACCTACAAATCCAGTAGTATTTACCAATGATACAGATGACGATTATGGACAGCCGGCCGATTTATATTCAAACGGTGATGAAAATGATACCTATAAAACGGGTACATGGATAACCTATAATTCAACTAGCGATGACACTGCAAATACCATTAATAATGCCATATTTAGATATGCCTCAACAGGTATAATTGCAAACAGTGCAAATCCCACTATCAATAATTCTACATTTAATACCTTACAATATGGGATTAGTTTGACTGGGGTTTCTGAGCCTTTTGTAGAAAATAATAGCTTTGAAGACTTAGATAGAACACCATTATTGATTTCATTGGTATCGTATCCACAAGTGGTTTCAGGTAATACGATGAGTGGTTCTACCTATAAAGCCATAGCAGTTAGAAGTGAAACACTTGTACAGGATGTAACTCTTCCGAAGCGCACTTTTGCTGGTAAAGTAGGAATCCCGTATTACTTTACCTCAACATATACTATTGGAACTGGTGCCGTTCTTACCATTGAACCCGGTGTAATAAATAAATTTGAAAATGGAGCCGGTATAAATGTCCAGAAGGGACTTATTGCTGAAGGTGGAAGTACGCCTGATAGCATGATTATTTTTACCAGTATAACCGATGACTTCTACGGTGGTGATACTAATTCAAATAAAGATTGGGTTAATGTTTCAGCCCCAAATTTAACATCAGGAAATTGGCGTGGAATCAGATATGAAGGAACATCTCTTCCTGCTAATTCTGTATTAGATAATATAATAGTATCACATACTTATAATGGTACGAGTTATGGTGCAATATTGGCAGATAATTCTAGTCCTACTATTACCAATTCTATCTTAACTCAGAATGGTCGTGGGGTACAAATCTATGGTTCTGGGAATCCAGTAATTAACAACAACGATATCTACAATAATAGAGAGTATGGAGTCTTTAACCGTGATCAGACCTTTACAGTAGATGCAACAAACAACTGGTGGGGTAATAACTCTGGGCCTACACATTCAACCAATCCAACTGGTACTGGAGATGATGTTAGTGATGCTGTCAATTTTGGGGCATTCAAAGGTAGCGGTGCTTCTAATCCAATACTTGGTGATGTTTCATTGAATGGAAAAGTTCAATCTTTTGATGCTTCAGGTATTCTTCGACATGTTGCACTGTTAGATACGCTAAATGCTACCCAACTACTTGTTGGGGATGTTTCTGGTAATGGTTCGGTCTCTGCAATGGATGCTTCCTACGTATTACAATATGTTGTAGGATTAATCGAAGCCTTCCCAGCTGAACTTAATTCGAAATCTAGAGAAGACATGAATTCATTTGACGGACTTGAAGATATGATTCTCAGCTTAGGTGAATCGATCGAAAATGGAACGAATGAATTCACAGTACCTGTACACATTGAAAATGTTAAAAACCTTTTCTCAGTAGAAATGGACATCAATTTTGAAAGTGGTAATCTTGAATTTGTTGAGGCTACTCATTCAAATATGATTGGAGAAGCAATGATTTCTGAAAACTCTACTAAACCAGGTACCTATTCATTAGCATTTGCAACTAGCACTGCTATTAATGAAAGTGGTAAGCTTGTTAATCTTACATTTAGATTAATAAATCAAAACTCATCACCAAAAGTATCTATTAGTAGATTTGAAGCAAATGAAGTTAACTTAACTTCTACTGCTGTTAATAATGAAGAGGTAGGAATGAATGTTCCTGAAGAATTTAAGTTACATCAAAACTACCCAAATCCGTTTAACCCAAGTACTAACATCGCTTTTGATGTCCCAAATAGTAATACTATTGTTAAACTTGAGATTTATAATATTCTTGGACAGAAAGTTAAAACTCTAGTTAATGATGTATACTCGGCAGGTAGGTATACGGTTCAATGGGATGCAACTAACGAATTTGGAACTCAGGTAAGTACAGGAGTTTATCTCTACCGATTACAAGCAGGCGATATAGTTCAGTCGAAAAAACTAACCTTAATTAAGTAAGGGGTCATTAAAGGGAAGAACTCCCTTTAATACACCTAAGAGGTATAAGTATGAGACGTACTATAAAAATAATTTCAAGTATAGCGATAGCGATTTTAATATCGCTATCAGCTAAGGCGCAGGTTGGATTAAGTATTCCAATAATTCCTCCAAGTGAAGGATATGTTGTTGGTGATACGGTAAAAGTTCCTGTGTATGCGGATTCCAGCTTAACTGGAAAGGGTGCTTTAGCACTAACAATGAGGCTTACATATAATGACTTCTATTTGGTGCCACTAAATGTGGAAACTGATAGTACCATATTAAAAGACGCTGGCTGGTCAGTCACACCTAATCTATCCGACCCAGATGTAATAACCATTGCTTCTGCTGGTACTTCAGAATTAACAGGTTCTGGAGCATTATTTTATATCAATTTTAAGTTGGTAAGGCAAGGAACTGGGTATATTTATTTCGATCAGGCGAATACTTTTTTTAACGAAAGTATTGATGATATACCAATCTCTTATGCATTGAGCTATGGTTATGTGTCTATTGGAGCAAAACCTACTATTTCGGTTAGTCTAGCAAGTAGTGGCGTAATCGTTCTAGGAGATTCAGTGCAAGCTTTTGTATCTGGGCAGGAAAACCCAACCTCATGGTCAGTTACCGATACAAGCCTTGCATCTATCAAATCGAATGGTATGATACAGTCTAAAGCATTCGGTACGGTAGGTATTATTGCTGAAGACAATAGAGGGATTATCGATACAACTGATTTGAGAATCCTTGGTTTTAGACTAACAGGGTCTGATACAACTAATTTTGTTGGACAAGAAGTATCAGTATCAATAAATGCTTCTGATTTGACAACGTTAAATGCGCAATCAGGATCATTTTTTCTAAATACTAGTAGTGGAAATAATTTTGAAGTTTTAAGTATCGATAAAGGACCACTTCTTGATTCAGGCGCTTCCATAACATACAATAAAGAAGCAAATGGTATCTCAATCGCTTTTGCTCAGACTACAAATATCAATGGGGCTGGTGAACTACTTCGCATTAATATTAAATATTCTGATGAGAATGCATTTACTAGCTCTGCTTCGTTTTCAGATGTTCTTATTAATGAAAGCCTAGAAGGGAGAGGAAACAGTTTTACTATTCGTTCATTAGCACTTCCAGCTCTTTCAATTAGTAGAAATACACTACCAAGGTATCTAGTTGGAGACTCACTTCAATTTTCGGTAACAAATAACACTGGACCGGTATCATGGTCGGTTACTAATCCTGCTCTTGCAACTATTGATCAATCTGGAAAAATGATCTCAACTAAAGGAGGGACCTTTAAAGTTGCTGTTGAAGATTCAATTGGAGCAAAATCAGAATCCTCAAATTTAACTTTCTACGATACTTTTGTACAATTTCCAGATACCTCAATGTTATTATCAGATACCTTGTTTTATCCAGTACGAGTGTCAAATATTGAGAATTCGAATTCCTCTATTTTATCCGGCGATATAACATTCACCTACAATACAAATAATCTTGATTATTTAGGTTATAGCACATCTGGAGCACTTAGTGAAGGATGGAGTTTTGCCGAAAATCAACTTTCTACTACTCAAGTAAAACTTGTAGGCGGTGGGGCAAATACGATTGAATCTAGTGGTGATTTCATGTATTTGAAATTCAAAGTAGATACTACAGTTTCTACCGATCAATACTCATATATCTATATAAATGATGTATTGTTTAATGAGGGTGAACCAAATTATACAAAAGATGATGGGCAAATATTTATTTCCACAAAACCATTAACTCCAACCTTAGTTTCTCCTGTAAATAATGCTGAAAATATAACTCTTAACACTATATTGGATTGGGATACAGGCGTAGGTGCCGATAGTTATGATGTTCAGCTTTCAACAAACCCATCATTTACTTCATTAATCATAGATACTACAGGTGTAATACCAACTGAATTATCAGTATCAGATTTAGCTGGAAGTACTACCCATTATTGGAGAGTCAAGTCAGTCAATTCAAGTGGGGAAAGTAATTGGTCATCCTATTTTTATTTTAGAACAGCTGATCCTATTCCAGCGAGTCCAGTATTAACTTCACCAACAGATGGTGCAATTAATCAGCCATTAACTACAGTTGGTAGTTGGTCATCTGTAACATATGCAGACAGTTTTAGAGTTGAACTTTCTTCGAAAAATGATTTCTCCACTCTTCTATTAGATAGTACTATTGTTAGTTCGCAGAGAAACATGCTTTTTCCAGATCTTCAAAATGATAGTACCTATTATTGGAGAGTTTTTGCTTCAAACGAAAGTGGTGAAAGTACTGCGTCGGAATCAAGAGTTTTTACAACTATTGTAGAATTACCAGAAACACCTTTATTAATTATACCTGCAGATAGTTTAGTTCAATCAGATACTGTTGCCTTTTTTAGTTGGTATAAATCTGATAGGGCTACAAACTATACACTTGAATTAACAACTACTGAAGATTTCTCAGTTGTAGATTTTAGTCAAACAGGGTTAATTGATACAGTTACATTTCAAGAAAACTTAGCATATTTGACACAATACTATTGGAGAGTTAAAGCTACAAATGTAGCAGGTGATAGTGATTGGTCGACTGTGAGAACATTTGAGACCAAAGCTCAAGATGCGGTTACTCCAAGTTTACTAAGCCCATCAAATAATGCTAATCAAATAGACACTGCTGCTACATTCTTGTGGAACACATCAACTGCGGCGGTTTCCTATAGATTCCAGTTAGCAAATGACCCAGGGTTTATATCTCTGGTTTCTAATCAAAGTGCACTAACAGATA
This sequence comes from Balneolaceae bacterium, assembly GCA_965212165.1. Lineage (GTDB taxonomy): Bacteria > Bacteroidota > Rhodothermia > Balneolales > Balneolaceae > RHLJ01. The sequence continues at coordinate 2,168,452 of OZ243096.1, forward strand.
CTACGGTAACTGTAACAGGACTTACAAAGGGAACAAATTACTATTGGAAGGTAAAAGCATTTGGAGCTCAAGATTCTACTGGTTGGTCAAGCATTTACTCATTTACAACTGAAGTGGAACTACCAGAAATTCCTGTTTTGTCAGCTCCATCTGATAATGCAACTGAAGTGAGTATAGACCCAATTGTTAGCTGGTTTAGCACAGCACGTGCTGATAGTTTTAATGTGCAGCTTTCAACAGCATCAGACTTTAGTTCAGTACTTTTTGAATCAATGACTGCAGATACTTCCTCAAACATTAATGGATTAACCCCATTTACTGAATATTATTGGAGAGTTAAAGCATCCAATTTATCTGGCGACAGTGATTTTAGTAGCCCGTTTAGTTTTACGACCGCAGCTATACCAGCTCCAATTCCAGTATTACTTTCACCAGTGGAAAACGCTGTGAATGTTGATACAGCGCTTACTCTACAGTGGTCAAATAATGCAGCAGCGCTAAGCTATCAAGTTCAACTTTCTGATACTATGGACTTCAGTAGCACTCTCTTTGATGTAACTGATGCAGACACATCGCTTGCAGTTACGGGTTTAGCCTATTTCACAGATCATTACTGGAGAGTTCGATCTGTAGGCTTTGGTGGAGATACTTCAGCTTGGACTTCAACATCGAGTTTTAAAACGATAATTGAAATTCCTGAAATTCCTGTTTTGTCAACTCCATCTGATAATGCAACAGAGGTGAGTATAGACCCAATAGTTAGTTGGTTCAGCACCGTACGTGCTGATAGTTTTAATGTACAGCTTTCAACAGCATCAGATTTTAGTTCAGTACTTTTTGAATCAATGACTGCAGATACTTCCTCAAACATTAGTGGATTAACCCCATTTACTGAATATTATTGGAGAGTTAAAGCATCCAATTTATCTGGCGACAGTGATTATAGTAGCCCGTTTAGTTTTATAACAGCAGCTATGCCTGCACCAATTCCAGTATTACTTTCACCAGTAGAAAACGCTGTGAATGTTGATACAGCGCTTACTCTACAGTGGTCAAATAATGCAGCAGCGCTAAGCTATCAAGTTCAACTTTCTGATACTATGGACTTCAGTAGCACTCTCTTTGATGTAACTGATGCAGACACATCGCTGGCAGTAACTGGCTTAGCCTATTTCACAGATCATTACTGGAGAGTTCGATCTGTAGGCTTTGGTGGAGATACCTCAGCATGGTCTTCAACATCAAGTTTTATGACAAAGTCAGAAGAACTCTCATCACCAATGTTATTATCTCCGGGTAATAATAGTACTGATATCTCTGCTGACACTGCAATCTTTGTTTGGACGAATATTCTTCAAGCATCGGAGTATAATTTTGAATTATCTATCGATACCACTTCAACGCCATTAATAACTAATACAGTTGAAGACTCAACAATTACTTATCTAAATCTCTTTAATTCCACAAAGTTTTATTGGAGAATTCAGGCAGTAGATACATTACAGGGTAGGCAGTCAGTTTGGACACCTTGGTTTAACTTCACTGTAGAAGATGCGCCAAATCTTCCACCTGTAGTTATTTCATCTATATCCTCCTTATCACTTGATGAAGATTTTGGGACTCGTACAGTTGCTAAATTAGATACGGTATTTAGTGATCCTGAAAGTGTGCCACTATTATTTGAAATAGTGAGTGCTACAGATCTAGTATCTAGTACTATTGAAGGAGACTCACTAATTTTTACTTCTGTGTTGGATACAAGTGGAGTAGGGCAGATTATACTAAGAGCAACTGATGATATTGGTCAAGAAGTATTAGATACATTAACAGTTAATGTTAACTCAATTAATGATCTCCCATATGTTCTTCAAATTCCAGATACCTTAAGTTTTACTTCTGGTGAATCATTAGGCTTCAAATTTGATACTTCATTTGCAGATGTCGAAGATCAACTTCAAGATTTAACATTTGCAATTTCTGTAGATCCATCAGATATAGTTCTCGGTTTTGATCCATTAACTTTTACAGTTAGTCTTAGCTCACCTACATTTACTGGCTTGGGGAGTATAACATTTACCGTAACAGATAGTGATGGGGGAGTACTTGAAGTTGTGTTGATTGTAGAAGTTAAAATGGCTACTTCAAACGAATTCGAAACGGGAGCCCCAAGAGAATTTGAACTAAGTCAAAACTATCCAAATCCATTTAATCCAAGTTCAACGATTAGATTTGGAGTTCCTGAAGCTTCTGATGTAAGACTGGAAGTTTATAACATGCTTGGACAAAAGGTATCTACTCTTGTAAATCAAAAAATGCAAGCAGGATGGCACACCGTTCAATTTGATGCTGCTGGACTTTCAACGGGAACATACATCTACCGCATCCAGGCTGGAGATTTTGTCTCTACCAAAAAAATGATGCTCATCAAATAAGCATCACAAAATTTATTTAAATAAAAGAAGCCTTATCAAAACAATAGATAAGGCTTCTTTTTGTTGGTTAATACTTATACACAACAAATAATCAATCACTCACTTATAAAATAAACATGATTAAAAACAAAACAGTACAAATACTCACCGTATGTGCATTTTCTCTTTTACTAATTACTGGCTGTAAAGATAGCGGTACAGATGCAGACCCAGATTCAAATAGCGATAATAACTTTCAATATGATGGTAAAACCTACAGTTTAGAATCAGGAATAATTGAAGATTATGGCGAAGAAAAACCAGGGTTCAGAAACTATGACTTTTTTCTAACCGAGAAGCAGGAGAATTTTGAGGACGAAAGTGAAGAAGCAGAAATTAACTCTGATTACATTATCTACTTTTGGCTAGAGTCTTTAGACGCTAGTTCATTTACGGGTGGAACATTCAACTATGATGATAGTGATGAAGCGGTAGCAAGTCATTTATATGATGGAGCACTAATATTCATAATAAATGCATCGGAAGATGATTTTGAAGAGTACTTTGTAACTGCTGGTTCCGTTGATGTTTCAATTAGTGGAGATACATATACTTTAGATTTTGATGTTACCCTAAATAATGACAAAACATTAGTTGGTTCATTTACATATGACTTCGAAATTATTGATAATACAGCACCATTAAAATCAGCAACTCCAGATACTAAGAAGCTTTTTATGAATCGTAAATAAAGTAGATACTTGCGATTAAATTAAAACTTGTAGTTCTAAAAGGCTGTTCACAAAAAGAACAGCCTTTTTAATTTCGCCTCCATCCAAATAATCACGATATTAGTAGCCTAACCAATCAGAAAGAGAAGGCATTTAGTGAAAGAATTTATCCGTATTGCATCAGGGCAAGGGTTTTGGGGAGATCTCCCCATGGCACCTGTAAATCAAGTTAAACAAGGCCCAATTGACTATCTAGTAATGGACTATCTCGCTGAGGTAACCATGTCGATTATGCAAAAGCAAAAAATGAAAAACCCTGATTGGGGGTATGCTCGCGATTTTGTTGGTGTGATTGATCAAATTTTACCTGAAATATCTACTCAAGGAGTTAAAGTAATCAGCAATGCAGGTGGAGTTAATCCTTTAGCATGTAAAGATGAAATTCTTAAAATTGCTAAGGAAAAGGGCTACACAAACCTAAAAGTGGCAGTGGTTGATGGAGACAATATTCTAGATAATATTGATCAATTGATTGATGATGGTCATCAACTAAAAAATATGGATACGGGTGAACCCATAAGCACGGTGAAAGAGCAGTTATTAAGCGCTAATGTTTATTTCGGATGCCGCGCAATTGTTGAAGCACTATCAAAAGATGCAGACATAATAATTACAGGTCGCGTTACCGATACTGGACTCACACTAGCACCGATGATCCACGAGTTTGGATGGGATTATAATGATTTCGATAAAATGTCGGTAGGAACAATAGCTGGTCATATATTGGAATGTGGAGCTCAAGCTTCTGGAGGGAATTTCACGGATTGGGAAAAAGTAGAAGATTTCACAAACATCGGATTTCCTATTGTTGAAGCATATCCAAATGGCGAATTCTTTGTGACAAAGCATGAAGGTACTGGGGGATTAGTTAGTTCCCAAACAGTTAAAGAACAACTGTTATACGAGATAGGAGATCCTAAAGATTATATAACACCTGATGTTGTTGCAGATTTTACCTCTATAAGTGTAGAAGATATTGACAAGAATAGAGTAAGAGTTTTTGGAATTACGGGAGCTGCTGATACTGAATTTTATAAAGTTTCTGCTAGTTATAATGATGGATTCAAACTATCTGCTACCTTAGTATATTCTTGGCCCGATGCACTTAAAAAGGCTATAAAAGGCGCAGAAATTTTAGAAGGTAGAGCTAAAAACTTGAACCTTAAAATTGATGAATTCAATAAAGAATATATTGGGTTCAACGGAACTACTGAAAAGTTGGTTACTAGTGAAGAACTTGAAAGTGAACATGATGAAATTCAAATGAGGATTTCAATATGTGGACCTAATAAAAAAGACATTGATCGTTTTGGAATGGAAGTTGCACCATTAATATTAACAGGACCAAGTGGCGTTACTGGTTTTGCAGGTGGTAGACCAAAAGCAAGTGAGGTAGTTGCTTACTGGCCAGCATTATTAAGTAAAAAAGCTGTTACACCTAGAGTAACAGTCTTCGAAATTAATTAATCAGATATAAAATACTGTTACAGATAAAAATAACTATTCAAGGAAGAGCTAGTGGGGGCACTCAAAGACCTAAATAAATATCTAAAAAAATATAGACTTGCAGTAATTCTTGGTACTCTTTTTCTAACTGCTGCAAATTTCTTTTTAGTTTGGATTCCCGTTCTTATTCGCCGAACAATTGATAGAGTTGAAAATCTATCACAAGGAGATTTTGTGGTTCCTGAAAATTTGATTGATACTTTATTTACAAGTGAAGTTGGGAAAATACTAGGTCTGAATTCATTATATTTAGTAGGATCGGTAGCATTATATGGCGTTTTTCTTTTCTTAACTCGTCAAACCTTGATTGTCTCATCCCGAAAAGTTGAATTTGATATGCGGAATGATATCGTCGAAAAATTAATGGCACTTCCTCAACGCTTTTATGCTAAGTATTCTCAAGGTGAAGTGTATGTTCGGGCGACTGAGGATGTGAATAAAGTTCGAGAATATTATGGGCCTGTAATCATGTATAGTATAAATACTATTACAAGAGCTGGCTTTGTGATTACTATGATGTACATAGTGAATAAAGAACTAATGATTTGGGCACTTATTCCTCTTCCTTTACTTTCGATTTTTGCTTATTGGATTACAGGGTTTATTCATAAACACTCTATTATAATTCAAGAACAGTACTCAAGTTTAGCAGGACAAGCCAAAGAAAGTTTTTCAAGTATTAGATTGATTAAGGCGTATAATCGACTTGAAAATGAACAAACAAAATTCGACTTATTAAGTGAAGACTATAGAAAAAAGAAACTACGTTTAGATTTGATTGAATCCCTATTTCATCCAGGTCTAAATTTCCTAATCGGTATATCTTTAATCATTGTGATTTGGCAAGGTGGAAATATGATTATTCAGGGTACACTAACTGTTGGAAATATTGCTGAATTTCTAATTTATGTGGCATACTTAATTTGGCCAGTTGCTGCATTAGGATACACAACAAATAGATTTCAGAAGTCTTTAGCTTCTTGGTATAGAATAAAAGAACTATTGGATTACCCGATTGATATTTCTGATGATGAGCATGCAGTTACCAAAGAAATTGATGGTGAAATTGAGTTCAAGAACGTTTCTTTTAAATACCCAGATTCAGATGAATATGTAATACATAATCTTAGCTTAAAGATTAATGCTGGTCAAAATGTTGCCATTGTTGGTAGAACCGGATCTGGTAAAACAAGTTTGATTCAACTCATACCTCGGCTTTTCGACCCAAGCAATGGAACAGTATTATTAGATGGATTAGATTTACGACAACATTCTGTTCAAAATATTCGAAGTTATATAGGCTTTGTACCGCAAGGCACCTTCTTGTTTTCTGATACTATTGGCGAAAATATCGCGTTTGGAGTAGAAGATGCGAGTGATAAAATGATTGAAGAAGCCGCAGAAAAAGCACAAGTCAAAGAGAATATTTTGGATTTTGAGAAAAAATTTAAGACTATGCTCGGAGAGAGGGGTATTACCTTATCTGGTGGGCAAAAGCAAAGAACAGCAATAGCAAGAGCACTGATTAAGGACCCTAAGATTTTAATATTTGATGATTCATTAAGCGCCATAGATACAAAAACAGAAGACGCTATATTAAAACAGTTTCGAGAAGAGGTAGGCGGAAGAACAACAATTATGATTAGTCATAGAATATCTACAATAAAAGATGCGGATGTTATATACTATCTCGAAGATGGGACCATTGCAGAATTTGGTACTCATGAAGAACTTTTATCAAAAGAAGGCCACTATAAGGCCATGTATACCAAACAATTACTAGAACAAGAATTAGAAGAAATATAATATAACCAAATGGGCAGCTTGTTATGAAAGGCAAGAACCCAACTGAAAATGGGAGAAAAAAATGATTGTAGTACCACTAGGAATCGCCTCAGCAACACCAACAGCAATCCGTCATTTACCAGCTGTAGCACTCTGGAGAGAAGGAAGTGTATACTTGTTTGATTGTGGAGAAAATGCTCAAATGAGTATGCTTCAAGCAGGTTTAAAACGGTCAAAAATCGATTGCATATTTATTTCACATTTCGATGTAGATCATTATTCAGGCTTAATGGGATTAATTTCCACGTTACAACTTCAAAGAAGAGAACGTGATTTAACGTTAGTAGGACCCGCAGGAATAAAAGAATTTGTTGAATGGAACCTGAAATTTTCAGGTGTAGAACTTAGCTTCAAACTAATTTTTAGTGAAGTTAAAGAAGGAGAAGATGTTACTCGTGTTGTTGATGAAGCTGATTATTATGTCGAAGCACGACCTTTAAAGCATCGCCGTTTTTGTTTAGGATATCGTTTCCAAGAAAAAGATAAACCAGGTAAAGTTGATAGTGAAAAAGCAACTAAGCTCGGAATAACTGAAGATGATCAGTTTAAAGCTTTGAAAGCTGGTGAGAATATAAAATTAGATGATGGAACTGAAATTGAAGCTTATGAAATAGTTGGACACCCAAGACCAGGCGACAGCTTTGCATACGTTACAGACACAGAATATTGTCCAAATGCTGTTAAACTAGCGATGAATACAAATATTCTTTATCACGAGGCAACATTCAGTAATCAACTGGCTGACAAAGCAAAAGAAACAGGGCATTCCACTGCAGGTGATGCGGCTAGAGTTGCCACAGAATCTCAGACAAAGCTTTTAGTAATTGGTCATTTTTCAGCTAGATATACAAATTTACATGTACTTCTAAAAGAAGCTAGAGAAGGATTTTATCCAACTTGGCTTGCAAATGAATTGCGTCCAATTTTTACAGATCCAACTCATGAGCGCGGTATTATTAGTGCTAAAGTTGAGATAAAAGATCTAACAAAAAGTGAATCTTCTAACTCATCATATTCTCCAGGAAGAAGAGATACTCGAGGAAGTAGTAATAGAGGACAAAGTCGTGGTGGTAAAAACTTTAGACCACGAAGAAACTCAGGAGGATATAGAAGCGACAATCGTGGGGGAGGAAGCTATAATCGAGATAACAGAAGTGGAGGAAGTTCAAGTCGAGATGATAGAGGAGGTAGCTACAATCGAGATAACCGAGGTGGTAGCTACAACAGAGATAATAGAGATAATAGTGGCGGTTCAAATCGTTCTAACACTGGTGAACGCCGTTCTTATGGAAGTAGTTCTTACAACCGTGAAAGGGGTAGAGATGATAGTAGCAATGATACAAAACCTACTAAAATCATCACGCCAAGAACGTCTTATGATGATTTCGACAGATTTTAAACTAATTTTTTGTGAGTAAATCGAAAGAAGAAAAAAAAGCCGTTGATCGGAGACTGATTCGACGGCTTTACTTTTTTGTTAAGCCCTATCGAAGATATGTTGGGATTGCTGTACTTCTAACTTTAAGTGCTTCTTTTCTTGGTACAGTTCGCCCTAAACTTACCCAATTAGCAATCGATGACTATATTGCTGTTGGAGATATTGAAGGCCTTAAATGGATTATTCTTTTACTTTTTGGGGCATTAGCAGGAGAGTTTATAGTATTAATGGTCAATACATATTTAACTCGTTGGTTTGGTCAAGGTACTTTGTATAGCCTGAGAAATACTATCTTCAGAAAGATCCAGTCTCTAAATGTTCAGTATTTTGATAAGAATCCAATTGGAAGGCTAATTACTAGAACAACCAGTGACGTAGAAGCCTTAAGTGAACTTCTTTCTGATGGTGTTGTTGCTATTATCGGTGACTTATTCCGAATTATTTTCATTCTATATTTCATGATAAGTATGAATTGGGAATTAAGTATAGTTACAATAGCTGTTCTTCCAATCTTATTTTATGCCACTTTCTGGTTCAAAGAGAAAGTTCGTGTTTCATTTCTCAAAGTTCGAGATCAGATATCTAACTTGAATTCATTTGTGCAAGAACATATCAATGGGATGGATGTAGTTCAGTTATTCAACAGAGAAAAGAAACAGCTGAATAAGTTCAAAGATATTAATGCCAATCATAGAGAAGCTCATGTAGAAACCATTTTCTACTTTTCCATTTTTTGGCCTATTGTTGAAGTTTTCTCAAGTTTCGCAATGGCTTTAATTGTTTGGTATGGTGGAGGAAGAGCTCTTATGGGTGGGGTTTCATTTGGAGTTCTGCTCGCATTTATCCAATATTCAAGACAATTTTTTATGCCTATTAGAGGGCTTTCAGAAAAGTTTAATACTCTACAATCAGCGCTAGCGTCTTCTGAAAGAATCTTTGATGTATTAGATACAGAGACAGAAGTACTTGTTTCTGAATCACCTTCTAAGATTGATAATCCTAGAGGAGAGATTGAATTTGAGAATGTTTGGTTTAAGTATAACGAAGGAGAAGACTACGTTCTTAAGGATGTATCATTTAAAGCAAAGCCTGGTGAAAGTGTCGCCATAGTAGGTGCGACTGGTGCTGGTAAAACCACGATTATTAATCTGCTTCTTAGATTCTACGACATCGATAAAGGAAGTATTAAAATGGACGGCGTTGATATCAGAGATCTTTCACTTTCTGATCTAAGAACCTATTTCTCTTTAGTATTACAGGATAATGCACTTTTTACAGGATCAATTATAGATAATATTACACTTGGGGAAGAGTCAATTTCTCGTGAGCAAGTTATAAAAGCTGCACATGATGTTGAAGCTCATCGTTTTATTAATAAACTGCCAAATACTTACGATTTTGAATTGAAACAGCAAGGTAGCTCACTTTCAATGGGACAACGTCAACTTATCTGTTTTGTAAGAGCAATGGTTTTTGACCCTAAAATTTTAATCCTAGATGAAGCAACTTCTAGTATTGATTCCGAAACGGAAGCTTTAGTAAATGAAGCTAGTCTTAAAATGATGGAAGGACGAACTTCAATCGTAATCGCACATCGCTTATCAACCATTCAACACGCTGATAAAATATTGGTAATGCATAAAGGGGAAATAAGAGAGCAGGGGAATCATACAGAGCTTATTTTACAAGAAGGTGGAATTTATAAGAAACTGTATGAACTTCAATATAAAGATCAGTTAGTACCTAGTTAGAACTTAAATTACTAATTTAAATTTTGGCTTCAATAATTGTATAGTTATACAATCCTAAATATGCTTCTTGGGTATCTTTGACTACTATCTGAAATTCTTTTTCTATTAATTTGAATAAATTCGGTTCAAAAGAAACGTGATTTTTTTTCATCCATTTTGAAAACCAATTATAAGGAGTAGAGTCGAAATCGACTACTAGTAATCGACCATTTGGTTTTAGATGATTTTTGATGTTTTTAATTGATTTTTCAACAGTGTTGAACATTGTGAGGGAATAAGAACATAGAATAAAATCAAACTCATTGTAAGAGAATGAAGTATCTGAGTAGTATTCGTTTTTTATATCAACGGAATTAGTAGTTGAACGTTTTGCAATTTCCAACATGTGTTCAGATTGATCAATCCCAGTTATATGAGCTTTGGGATATTTTTTTAATAATCGTTCTAGGTGTTTTCCGGTACCACAACCTAAATCTAAAATCCGAACATTAGATTTCAATTCAGGGAAATAGTTTGGGATTGAATTTCTTCCGAATAAAAATAACCAACGAGTTTTATCATAAAATTTGGAATGGAGTTTATAATATCCTTCAATATTAGATGGTATCATTTAACCACTCCCAAATAAGTACCGGAATAGGTTCCTACTTTATCATTCTTTGACACCCAATCCTGATCGATTTTTTTAATGCTCATTTTAGAAGAAATATATTCTGGAATAAAATCAACATTATGGTATGCAGTTCTAAATAAAATTTTTGATTCAGGGAAAGATTTTAAAAGTAGTTTTTCCCAATTCATATTGAGCTGATTTTCATTGTTTACAACTAACCAGTCCATATAATCTAGTAATACAGTGTGTGTGAACTGATTATCTGTTTTATCCAAAAAATCGCTAATACCTCCAGTTGAAATATGAAGTTTATTAATATTCGATTGAAGTAGATCAAAATTATCAGCTTTCAGATAATCTGGACAGCAATCACGACTAAAATGTCCTTCAAGATATACTCTCCAAAAATAATTAGTAGACGCAGATTGTGTTACAAAAATAGTTCGAAGTGCATTTTTCATAAACTCGTTAATATCACCAACAGCCTCTCGTTGACTTTTAGGTACCCCAGCTAGGCTTAAAACTAAAGGTGATTTCCATAGTTTAGATTCAAATCCATTCCAAAGCGTTCTTTCAATTTTGTCGAATAATTCAATTCTAATTTCTTTGTTTTCTTCAAATACCAAACGTTCTACAGAATCTCTAAGGTTTTTTCTATTGAGTGTTTGATTCAAGAACCGAGCAAATAAACCTGTACCACCAGAGTAAAATAGTCCTTTTCCATTTGGAGAAAAGTAGTTAATCCTTTGATCCCAAAATGACTTAGAAGGAGCGGTTAATTCATTTCTAATTTTAGCATAGGTTTGTATAAAATACTTTGATTTCCCAACGCCAAAAAATTCATAAAATAGTTGATGATCACCATGTTTTATTAATGCCACTTTGAGTTCAAGTAAGGCAGTTTGCTTTGGATTTATATCAATACAACAAATTGATCTTGGAGAGTCGAGTAAATAATTCAGTATATTACATCCTGCACTAGTAATAGTCAGGAGATCAGTTTTTGAATTAATGTCTAAAAGTTTTCGGTCTATATCCGAATCCTCCCAACAGATGTTGTATACCAAGAAATTTGTATGAATAAACTTGAACCAAATTTTTGGTAGGAAAGAAGACATTAATATTAAAAACTGAAACTTTTGTAGGTTGAAATGGTTTAAACTTACAAACAATAAAGTTCAGTTTCGTATTAATACGAGTAATTTAAAGAAAGGAACATCATGGCAAATACAATCAAAATCGAAGAAGCGCAAAAAAAAATCGGAAAAACTGTAAATAAAGCTACTGAAGTAATTCAGGAAAAAGTAGAACATACATATGATGATGTCATCGATAAACTTAAAGATGAAAGAGATTGGTTAGAAACAGAAATCAAACATGAGTATAGAAATGCAAGACGTTATGTTCGAGCAAATCCAGAAAGAGGGATTGGCATTGCGGCAATTGCAGGATTAGCTGTCGGAATTATACTAGGTAGAGCTTTAAGATAACATCATTCTTTTATTAAATAATATACGAGCCATCTGTCGATAGACGGGTGGCTATTTTATTTGGATTAATTGGACATAAATTTCAATGTTATTCATGTACTATGTACCTTCGGTAAATATTTTAATTAAGTAACTAATGGCTATAAATAAAGATCATCTACAAGGTCACTACGAGCGTTTAGACGCGCTCAGGAGGTATCTTTGACTACGAAAAACGTAAAGTTCGAATAATTGAGTTAACAGAGAAGACTCAAGATCCAGAGTTTTGGAGCGACCCAGCTCAAGCTCAAGTAACAATGAAAGAGCTTGATAATGAAAAAAGCCTTATTGATGCTTGGGATAAACTTAATGATCTAAAAGAGAGTATTAATGTTTTTCTAGAGTTTCTTGAAATGGGAGAAGATGTTGAATCTGAACTCGAAGATGAATATGTAAAGCTTCAGAAAGGACTAGATAGTCTTGAACTAAGAAATATGCTTAAGGGCACAGACGATCATCGAGATGCTGTTGTTAATTTCAATCCTGGAGCGGGTGGTACAGAGAGCCAAGATTGGGCTGAAATGCTATATAGAATGTATACAAGATGGTCTGACAGAAGTGGATTTAAAGTATCAGTAATTGATTATCAGGATGGTGATGTTGCCGGACTTAAAAGCGCAACCATAGAAGTTCAAGGAAATAATGCATATGGTTTTTTAAAAGCTGAAAGTGGTGTGCATCGACTAGTAAGAGTTTCGCCATTTGATAGTAATGCTCGTCGGCATACCTCATTCTGTTCTGTTTTTGTTTCTCCGCTTATAGATGATACCATTGAGCTTAACTTGAATGATAGTGATATCGAATTACAACGATTTCACTCAAGTGGAGCAGGTGGGCAGAATGTTAACAAGGTTGAAACTGGAGTTCGCCTTGTCTGGAAAGGAACACTATCAGATGGAACCGAGCAGCGTGTTGTTGCAGAATGCCAACAGGAGCGATCTCAGCTACAAAATCGTGAAAAGGCTATGATATTATTGAAGTCTAGAATATACGAGCTTGAGAAAGAAATTCAGGAGGCAGAAAAAGCTAGACTTGAAGGTACAAAAGGGAAAAATGAATGGGGATCACAAATTCGTAGTTATGTATTTGATGATCAACGTGTGAAAGATCATAGAACCAATCATGAAACCTCAAATGTAGCAGCAGTAATGGATGGTGATTTAGATGATTTTATTAAAGCCTATCTTTTAATGATTTCAACGGAACATCAAGATTAATGGAGAATTATTCTGTCATCAAAACTCGTTATAAATTGATCTTTGAGAGTATGATTTTATAATTCAATCCGATCAAACTAATATTCAAATAATTAATATTCTTTTGTATTAAAGCTCGAATATCATCAACTACTTTTTATGTTTAAATCTGATTTCTTAGTAATTGGAAGTGGCCTAGCAGGATTGTTTTTTTCGCTAAAAGCAGCCGAATATGGAAAAGTAATTATTGTCACTAAAGATAAAATGATGGAGGCCAATACTAGATATGCTCAAGGTGGTATTGCAAGTGTCATGAATTTAGATAATGATTCTTTTGAGAATCATATTTCTGATACTCTAATTGCTGGAGACGGTCTTTGTAATGAAGAAGCTGTTGAATTAATGGTAAAGGATGCTCCTAATCTTATTAATGAATTGATCGATTTTGGAGTACGATTTACCAAAAAAGAAAATGGCTTAGATTTAGGTAGGGAAGGTGGTCATTCGAATAACAGGATTGTTCATACTGTTGATGCAACTGGATATGAAGTTGAAAGTGTAATGCTAAAGAAGGTAAAAGATCATCCTAATATCACCATTCTTGAGTACCACTTTGCAATGGATTTATTAACCGAACATCATTTAGGTAGAAAGGTTACCACAAACTCAGAAACTCAATGTTTTGGTGCATATGTTCTTGATTCAAAGAAAGGGAAAGTACATAGAGTCGTATCCAAAGTAACAGTGTTAGCTTCTGGTGGGATAGGTCAGGTATATCAACATACAACCAATCCAAAGATAGCGACAGGAGATGGCATTGCTATGGCATATAGAGCTAAAGCACAAATCTCAAATATGGAATTTGTTCAATTTCATCCAACTTCATTAAATATTGAAGGAGCAGACTCATTTCTAATTTCGGAAGCTTTACGAGGATTTGGAGGTATACTTCGAAACTCTGATGGGACTGCCTTTATGGAAGCGTATGATATTAGAAAAGATCTTGCACCTCGTGACATTGTGGCTAGAGCAATAGATGATCAACTCAAAAAAAGAGGTGATAATAACGTCTATTTAGATGTTTCTCACTTAGATTCAGACTCAATTAAGGAAGAATTTCCTACGATTTATGAAACCTGCTTATCCCATGGATTAGATATAACTAAGAAACAAATTCCAGTGGTTCCTGCAGCTCATTATGTTTGTGGAGGAGTTGTAACTGATTTGCATGGAAAAACCTCAATAAACCGACTTTATGCATGTGGCGAAACTGCTTCAACAGGTGTACATGGAGCAAATCGTCTTGCTTCAAATAGTTTGTTAGAAGCGCTTTACTTTGCCAAGAAAGCATCTGAAAAAGCTTCTAAAGAATTTTTAGATTATGAATATGAGACTGATATTCCTGAATGGGATGAGACAAATACATTTAATACGAAAGAATGGGTCCTAGTATCCCACAACAGACATGCGATAAAGCAAATTATGTGGGACTATGTAGGTATTGTACGTAGCGATTTACGGTTAGAAAGAGCTATTCGAAGGCTCAGGATGCTATATGAAGAAATTGAAGATTTCTATGAACGAACAAGTGTGAGTGTTCCATTATGTGAGCTTAGAAATTTAACCTCTGTAGCATATTTGATAATAGAGTTTGCGATGAATAGATCTGAAAATAGAGGGTTACATTACAATATTGATCATGATACTTCAATGAAATCAACCAATAATGATTAAGGTCGGTGTAACTGGTGGGATTGGATCTGGTAAAACAACTTTTTGTAAGAAGTTGGAAGAATTAGGAGCCTTTGTTTTATATGCCGATGATTTTGCAAAAGAATTAATGATTTCTGATATAGAGCTAATTTCTTCAATTAAAAAGGTTTTTGGTAAAGAATCATACTTTGAAGATGGAAGTTTGAATAAAGAACATCTTGCTACAGAAGCCTTTGAGAAGAATAGAGTTAATGAATTAAATGCTATCGTGCACCCAATACTATGGAAACGAATCGATGCACTATCAGAGCAAAAAGAAAGAGAAGGGATAGAGGTTTTCGTTAAAGAGGCCGCAATCTTATTGCAAAACGGAAGACCAGATAATATTAATTGTGTTGTGTTATTACTCTCTGATGAAAACAAACGTATTAATAGAGCAGTAAACAGGGACAAATCAGACACTGAAAGAATTAAAGATCGTATAAATAAGCAGCCTGATTTTACAACTAAAATTGAACTCGCTGACTTTGTTATAGAAAATAATGGAACTGTTGAAGAACTCAATAATAAAGCAGTTGAGATTTTTAATCTGATAAAAAAAGAAGGGAATAAAAATTAAATATCTCTTCTATATCTGCTAAAAACATTCGTATCTTTTTGGAAAAGCGCTTCCAAACAATTTAATTCTGATATGGATTTAAAACAGAACGAACGGTTAGTTACACTAGAAGAATTCATTATCCAATCTCAAAATAGATTCCCAGGTGCTACTGGTGAATTGTCACAATTACTTAGAGATATTGGTCTTGCTTCTAAAATTATCTCAAGAGAAGTAAACAAAGCTGGAATCACCAATATTCTTGGAAATGATGGTTCAACTAATGTTCATGGTGAGGATGTTAAAAAGCTAGATACATTTGCTGATCAACAATTGATATCTGCACTTGAACGATCTGCTATCACTTGTATGGTTATTTCTGAAGAAAATGACGGGATTGTTCGTCTAAAAAGTCAGGGAGGTAAGTATATTGTATACCTTGATCCTCTCGATGGATCGTCCAACATCGATGTAAACGTATCCATCGGCTCAATTTTTTCAATTTATATGCGAGAGCCAAGATTTGATCCAAATGCTAAAGAAGAAGATGCACTACAAGTTGGTACACGTCAAGTAGCAGCTGGGTATGTTCTTTATGGATCAAGTACAACATTAGCTTATACAACTGGCTTAGGTGTTTCATTATTTACCTTAGATCCAAGTATTGGCGAATATATTCTCACAGACAAGAGTATCAAAATCCCTGAACATGGATTGATTTATAGCATTAATGAAGGAAGCTATAAGTCTTGGGATAAAGGCTTAAAGAAATATATTAAATATTGTCAGGAGGAGGATGCTGATACAAACAGACCCTATTCAGCAAGGTATATTGGTTCAATGGTAGCCGATATTCACCGAACATTAATAAAAGGTGGAATATTTATTTATCCTCATAGTAAAAGATATCCGTCTGGAAAACTTAGATTGATGTATGAATGTAATCCATTAAGTTTCATTATTGAACAAGCAGGTGGATTGGCAACTAACGGTGAACAAAGGATTATGGAAATCCAACCTGAATCTATCCATCAAAGAACACCGATTTATATTGGCTCTAAAGTAAATGTAGAAAGAGTTCTAGATTTCTTATATGAATATTCAAAGAATGAAGCTATTTGATTAGCATCATTCTCTGTGTGCTTATCAATACACCGTCTACATTTAAAGAATAAAAATAGATTCCTGATGTTAAATCAGATGCATAAAATGAAACTGTATGATTTACCTGTGCCATCATTTGTCGACTAACCAATGTTGAAACATGTCTACCGAGTACATCGCTTACAACTAGTTCTACAAAGCCTGAGCTTAACAAATCGAATGATATTGTTGTTGAAGGATTAAATGGGTTTGGGTAGTTCTGATGTAATTTATACTCAGATGCTAAACCTATTTCATTTTCATTACTTGTACCAACTTCAGGGAAAGAAATTTCCCAAATTCGAGTATCAGCACCTACATTTAACCATTGATTGTTTCTATGCTCTATGACATAAATTTTGTTGCCAATAATTTCTGCATCAATTGGATTAATAAAGTCTTTAACAATGCTAGTGGTAGTAATTTCAAAATTATCTTCGGTCTTTGTAAAATCAAGATGCAATAAATCTTCACCATGATAATTCATTCTGGTAAGTAAAAATGGGTCACCTGGTGAACCTCCAGAAAAGCCTAACATAAAACCATTCCCGTTAAACTTTCCTCCTAGGTTACCCTCCGTATCAAATACAAGTCCAAGAGGGGAAAGGTGAGATGAAAAAGTACTAATTGTTAGACCTAAATCACTGGCATCTTTAATTTGTCCATCATCAGCATCACGGAATGTATCTGCATCAGGGCCATTATTGATAACACCAGAAGAGAAAACTACTCCTTCAGGAGGTGTTGGATAATCTAAGTCTTCATAAAATGTACCTAGATTAGCTGCGGTAGAGTTAATTGGAATAAATGGATCTGTATCAGGATCATATCCTGCAAATTGCATAGGGGTTTCATTTCCCCCTATTACCCATGGGAATCCATAATGATTACCTTTTTGCAGCCAATTTAATTCTTCAGAGTCATCTCTATCTCCAGCATTTTCAGTTCCAAAGAGATTCTCCTCTCCATCAAATGCTAGACTAAAGCTGTTTCTGGTTCCTTCAGCATACACAAAACCATTATCCTTTAGGAAGCTCAAATCATTTAATAATAAAAGGTCAGTAGTGTCGGAAGGAAAAGACAGTATTTTTGCAGTAAGGGGAGCTTCTCTTAGGTTTGGATATCGACCATCTACATCATGTACTTCACCATGATCTGTTCTGGAACCACTGTTTATGTATAATGTTGATCCATCAGGACTAACTACAATTCCATTCATAATATGATCGAAAGCAGTATTACTTGTTGGATAAGGCTCGGTTTCAGCTACTTTTTCCCAAAGCCAATTCCCGTCATTTACTGTTGCTCTCATTACACTCGCAATATTAGTAGCATTTTCTGAATTCCTGTTGTTACCCACAACAAAAAACCGACCATCAGCAGAGATATCAAAGCCTTGTACATCACTTAATCCATGATCACTTTTATCTTGCACAATAGAATAAATCCCACGATCAATTCTAACTCTATATATGTATCCATCTTGAGTTATTAGATATAAAGTGGAATCTACTTTATTAAAAGAAAGGCGAATTGAACCTGCAGGTGCAGAAGTAACATTGTCTATTGTAACTTCATCATCAATAATAGTAGGTTGTGCATTTAAAAAAGTAGAGAATAATAGTAGAGTCAGAAAAGGGTAGATAAATTTCATAGTCTTTTTATGAAGAAAGTGAATATTTGGTGGAACTGAAAGTGATAAGAATTCCCAAGCATGAATATCCGTTAAAAACGAATTTTCATACCTTCAGTAATCCCATGCGTTAATGAGAAACCCCCATTAGTTTCAACAACATATTGAGCTGGTGCTTCAGATGGTAAACTTGTTTGTGAAAATGGTGTCGTATTCTGATAAATACGTACAATTGCACTATCACTATTTACATACATGATGTCTAAAGGTAATGGGGTGTTCACCATCCAAAAACTTCTTGGAGCATCTTCATCAAAAATGAAAAGCATCCCATAATTTTCTGGTAGAATATTCACATCCATTAATCCTTGATTTCTTTCATCCGGCAAATCAGCAATTTCAATTTCAATAGATGTAATTACTTCACCTGCATTGTTAATAAATGAAAGGGTGCTTTCAGGAGTAACAACTCTTCCTTTATCTTGTTTTGAAGGTTCTTGTTTCTCTGCCGAACAATTTGATATTAGAAAAGCAGTGAATACTGTCATCAGAATCTTATTTAATCTCAAATTCAACCTCATGGGATGCTCGTCCATTTTTAAATGATAATGTATAAATACCTTTCTGAAGAAATTTAAATCCATCCTCTGTTTCATCAACAACTAAATTCCAGTTCACGGTATTAAAGCCATTTGATGCTTGAGTATTTATTGAAGTTATTTTTTCATTGTTTTTATCAAGAATATCAATAACGATTTCTTTTTCATTTTCCTTCATATTTAAGAAATACATCAAACTAACCTCAGGCATAATTGGGTCTCTCCATTCTGTAGCTTGATTTCCCCATCGGTTGGAAAAACGTACATCTTCAGGTTTTAACCCAGTAATTGGTTCATTTAAACGATCTGCAACAGTATGTAGTGGTTTAACATCCATTACCCAAATGCTTCTACCGTGTGTTCCTATTACCAGTTCTAAATCTCGAGGATGTACAATCATATCATAAGATGCCACATTTGGCATATTAGCCAAATAATGCCATTTATTACCATCATCAAAACTTACATAACTACCAAAATCGAGTCCAGCATAAAGTATCGATGGGTTAATTGGGTCTTGTACAATTACATTAGCAACTTCATTGGGTAGGTTACCTTTAATCGATTTCCATGTTTTACCATAGTCTTCTGTTTTATATAAATATGTTTTAAAGTCATCCCAGCGATAACCGTTCATGGACACATAAGCTGTTCCTTCTGCAAATTTTGATGCATGAACTTCACTTATCCAGAGGTTTTGAGGTAGGTTCTCTGAAACTAAAGTCCATGTACTTCCACCATCTTTGGTTACATGAATATTACCGTCATCAGTACCAGTCCATATTACATTAAATGAAAGGGGAGACTCAGCTATTGTACTTAATGTGGAATATGGCACATCACCATTTGGAAGATCATTAGTTAGATCGGGGCTGATAGCAGTCCAATCTTTCCCCTCATTTAAAGAACGATTTAACTTTTGTGAACCAAAATATACAATTTCGGGATTATGGTGACTTAAATTAACTGGGCTATTCCAATTATAGCGATAGCGTGGTTCTCCGAGTTTATGTGTTGGAGTTATACGATAATTTTCTCCTTTATCAGAATCTCTACGAGAATAATTACCATATTGAAAGCCATAGTATACTATACTTGAATTCTTAGGGTTTGGAGCAACATGCATACCATCACCACCTCCAACTCTTGTCCATGGTTGTTCACGATTGCCAGTAGATTGAGAGGACCCTTTATATGTGCCATTATCTTGAAGACCACCATAAATATTATATGGTTCTTCCATATCTACAGCTACTGAATAAAATTGCCCAACGGCAATAGTATTATGATGAATGAAATTTTCCCCACCATCATGACTTTCATATAAGCCACCATCATTTCCAAGTAGTAAGTGTTCTGAATCGTTCGGATCAATCCATAATGCATGATGGTCGACATGAACAGACTGGTTATTTGCTTTAGCTTCCCATGTTTTACCACCATCAGTAGACTTTAGAAAAGGTACTCCCCATGTGTATATGGTTTCTGGATCATTCGGGTCAACACGAATTTCACCAAAATAATAGCCATATGTGAATACTACACCATCTAATGGATAATTTTGAACCTTTTCCCAGTTGTCCCCGCCATTATTAGATTTATAAACTTCTAGACCAATAATTGATGTATTAAATAATGCAGCATTTGCATCACCTAAATAATCAGCAAGAGCTCTTGGTTCGTATTTGTTAGATTCAATATCAGCTTTAACAGATTTAGCTGTGTATTCAGTTGGAAATCTATTAGATCTCAAATAGTTGTTAAGTTCAGTGTCCTCTATATTTAGAAAATCTCTTTTCCTCATATCAATGAAGTCGGTACTGGTTAATTCTGAATCATCTTGACTTCTTTCTGTTCTAATTTCAAACTGATTATCTACTACAGCATAAATTATATCTGGATTTGACTGACTTATATCAATGCCTATTCTGCCAACATGAGAACCATCAGGTAGACCATTGCTAAGTTTTGTCCAGTTGTCACCTCCATCTGTAGACTTATAAATAGCAGAGCCAACACCACTTTCTTTAAAATTCCATGCCTTTCGATCTTTTTCCCAAGAGGTGGCCCATAGTATCTCTGGATTATTAGGGTGAATAACCAAATCAACAATTCCAGTACTATCATTTACAAACAAGGTTTTAGACCAACTTTGTCCACCATCGGTTGTTTTATATACACCTCGATCTGAATTAGTACTATATAATGCACCAAGACTTGCAACCCATGCTGTGTTTTCATCTGTTGGGTGACTAACAATTCTACCTATATGCTGACTTCCACGTAGTCCACTAAATATCCAAGTTTCGCCAGCATCCATGCTTTTATATACTCCAGTTCCAGCATAGGTTGATCGACTACTATTATTTTCACCTGTTCCTACCCATATGATATCTGGATTAGCGCGAGATATCTCTAAATCACCAACTCCAATAGCTCCGTCAAGATGATCGAAAATTGGGTGCATGGTATTTCCACTGTTGGTACTTTTAAAAACACCGCCTGATCCGTAGCCAACATAAAAGATTCTTGAGTTCTCAGGATGAACAGCAATGTCTGTTACACGCCCACTCATTACCACAGGTCCCACACTTCTTATAGGATAATTTTTAAATATAGATGATGCTCTCAAATTTGATCGTTGTAAAATGGAAGCTTCAATTTCATTAGGAGTAGAAGGGGCTACTGGTTGAGCGATTGCTGCAAAAGGAAATAAAAAGACGATTAAGGAGAAAAGAAGTGATTTACTACAACTCATGTGTATTGTGATTATGTGAATTTTAATAGATGATGATATAAAAAGGTTATCAAAAAAAATGAAAAAGATTTGAATACACTTATATCAAAAGATTAGAAGTATAATTCATTGAAATTTAGACTAAATAAGGCTACCTTTAAGTCTCGGTGAGCGTCGGAAGGCACTCACTTTTTTTTGTTTTGAAATTGATGTATGAGTCCTGATATAACCGAAATTATCAAAGAATTAGCAGCTCCGCTTGCAGATGAGAAAAATCTGTTTTTGGTAGATGTTGAATTAAAAACGGGTGGTGGTACCGAGGTATGGGTATATCTGGATGGCGAAGAACGTGGAGTTAATCTAGATGAATGTACTGAAATAAGCCGTGAACTTGGCTTTTTAATTGATGCACACGAGATACTAGGTGATAAATATCGATTGAATGTTTCTTCACCCGGATTGAGTCGCCCATTGACAAATAAACGTCAATACAAGAAAAATATCGAGAGAACCTTGAAGTTGAGGTTCAGAAAAGAAAATGAAGAAGTAGGAAAATTGGAAGGTATAATTGCTTCTGTAACCGATACAGGTGTATTAGTTGCGGAAAGTGAATCTAACGAAGTTGAAATATCTTTCGATTCTATTATTGAAGCAAAAATTATCCCCGTAATTAAATAAGCACACCCTGATGCAAAACGATTTATCAAAACAGATTATCTCCTCATTTGCTGAGATCGCAAAGGAAAAAGGTATAGACCGTGACCTTTTGCTTTCAATTCTGGAAGATGTATTCCGAACAATGATTCGTAAAAAGTACGAAACAGACGATTCATTTGAGGTTATCTTAAATGCTGATAGGGGTGAGATTCAGATTCTTCATGTACAGGAAGTTGTTCCAAAAGAAGAATTATCTGATCCAGTTGCTGAAATTACTTTAGAAGACGCTCAAAAAGTAGATCCAGATATTGAGTTATTTGATGAATTAGCGCAGGAAGTTCAAATTTTAGATTTTGGACGTAGAGCTGTTATGATGGCTCGTCAGCAACTTGCTCAACGTATCCGTGAAATTGAAAAAGATAATATTTACGAAGATTATACCGATCGTGTTGGTGAAATAATTCTTGGTGATGTATATCAAGTACGGCATAACAAAGATGTTTTAGTAAATCATAATGGTGTTGAACTTCTGCTCCCTAAAAATGAGCAGATTTATAAAGATCGTTATCGTAAAGGTGACACAATACGTGCTGTTGTAATTGGTGTTCATATGAAAAATGGTAACCCAACAGTTATCATATCAAGAACGTCTGAATTATTTTTAGAACGATTATTTGAAAATGAGATTCCTGAAGTATTTGACGGCATCATTGAATTAGTGAAAATTGCTAGAGCACCAGGTGATCGCTCAAAAGTAGCCGTTTTATCTCATGATGAACGTGTTGATCCAGTTGGAGCCTGCGTAGGTATGAAGGGGATTCGAATTCATGCTATCGTACGTGAGCTTCAAAATGAGAATATTGATGTCATCAATTATTCAAAAGATAAAATTGAGTTCATTAAACGTGCACTTCAACCAGCAGATGTTCTTAAAGTTGAACTTGCTGATGAAGGTACTAAAGCAAATGTACTTGTACCAGCTGATGAAGTATCAAAAGCAATTGGTAAAGGTGGAGTTAATATCCGACTCGCATCGAAGTTAGCAGAGTGCGAAATTGATGTTTATCGAGAAGTTGAAGAAGAAGATGATATCGATTTAGCAGAATTCGAAGAAGATTTTGGTGCAGAAACGATCAAAAAACTAAATGAGATTGGATGTGATACAGCTCGTGCAGTTCTTGATCTTGATGCCGAAGAAATTTCAAGTAGAACAAATGGTGAAATAGACGTGGAAAAAGCGGCTAATATCATCAATGTGATATCTTACGAATTCGACGAAGAAGGCAGTTAAGCAATTACCTTCATTTTTTTTTAGTTTTAGAGTTCAATTATATAATCAAAACATGCCCATAAACAGACCAAAACCCTTATTTAAAGTAGCTTCAGAGTTTAATGTATCTACTCAGTCTATCATTGATACACTGGCCGATAACGGGTTTACTGCAGCTAATCGACCAAACTTCAAGATAACACCTGAAATGTATGAAGTGTTGGATGGAGTTTATGGGGAAGATAAGGCGAAAAGTCAAGATCATGAACGCGCTAAAGAAGAGTATGAGAGCCGAAGAAGCCATATGATGAATCAGCGTAATGATAGTGTTACTCTTGATATTTTAGAGCCTCTTGATCCTCTAGAACCAACTGATGATGATAACTCTGATAAGCCAGTTAACTTAGAAGAAGAGTTAATGGGTGGTTTAGAACCTATTGCAGAGTCTGAAGTTGAGGAAGAAGTTGCTGAAGCTGAACCAGAGGCTGAGGTAGAAGAAGAAGTTGCTGAAACTGAACCAGAAGCTGAGGTAGAAGAAGAGGTTGCTGAAGCTGAGCCAGAGGCTGAGGTAGAAGAAGAAGTTGCTGAAGCTGAACCAGAGGCTGAGGTAGTAGAAGAAATTGCTGAAGCTGAGCCAGAGGCTGAGGTAGAAGAAGAAGTTGCTGAAGCTGAACCAGAGGCTGAAGAAGAAGAGGACGAAGAAAAATTAGCTGAAGCTGAACCTGAAGCAGACGAAGTCGCTGAGAAAGAAGAGACAGAGGAAGAAAAGAAAGCAAGAATTATCCGAGGACGTGCAAAGCAATTAAAAGGAACAAAAGTTCTAGGTAAAACTGCATTTACAAATGATCTAACATCAGATTCTAAAGTTCGAAAGAAGCGAAAGCGTAAAAAAGATCAACCTGGATTCGATAAAACTGCCAAAAAAGACGATAAAAAACCTGCAGAAACTAAAGAAAGAAAGAGAAAACCAACTCCGGCTTCAGCAAAAGGTAAAAAAGCAGCGCCTAAAACTGAAGTTAATGTAAATGATGTAGATAAGATGATGCGAGAAACCCTCAAAAAAATGCAGGGTAATAGCACCGTTGGTACAAAAAGAGGTAAACGTCGTCGCCAAAGAAAAGAAGAAAGAGACGAGGAACTGCAACAAATGCAGGAAATGGAAGAAATGGAATCAGGAACCATTGAGGTTACTGAATTCATTACTGCTAATGACTTAGCTGAAGAGCTTGAAGTTAGTGTAAATGATATTATTTCTGCATGTATGAGTATTGGTTTGATGATTACCATCAATCAAAGACTAGATGCAGGTACAATTGAATTAGTTGCAAGTGAATTTGGCAAAGATGTTAAATTTATTGATGCCGAAGAACTTATCGAAGAGCTTGAGATTGAGGAAGATGCCGAGGAAGATTTAAAACCTCGTGCGCCAATCATTACTGTAATGGGTCACGTAGATCATGGTAAAACCTCGCTTCTTGATTATATTCGAGAAGCCAAAGTTGCCGAGGGTGAAGCAGGTGGTATTACTCAGCACGTTGGTGCTTATGAGGTAAATCATCAAGATAAAAAAGTTACTTTCCTTGATACACCAGGTCACGAAGCGTTTACAGCAATGCGTTCACGAGGTGCTCAAGCAACAGATATTGTAATTCTTGTAGTTGCAGCTGATGATTCTGTTATGCCTCAAACCATAGAAGCTATTAATCATGCGAAAGCTGCGGGTGTTCCTATTGTTGTTGCAATCAATAAGATGGATAAGGATGGTGCTTCACCTGATAAAATTAAACAAGAACTGTCTACTCATGATGTAATTGTAGAAGATTGGGGTGGAACGACTCAATATTCCTTAGTTTCTGCAAAAACAGGAAATGGTATCGATGATCTGCTTGAGAAAGTACTGATTGAAGCTGAATTATTAGATATGAAGGCAAATCCTGATCGTAGAGCTGATGGAGTTGTTCTTGAATCTCGTCTTGATAAAGGAAAAGGTATTGTTGCTAACATTCTTGTTCAGAATGGAACACTTAAAGTTGGTGATACTTTTGTAGCTGGGCCATGTTTTGGTAGAGTACGTGCAATGGAAGATGATCGTGGAAAGCGTATTAAAGAAGCTGGACCTTCAACTCCAGTTCAATTAACTGGATTTGTTGAAATGCCGCAAGCTGGTGACAAGATGGTGGTTGCTGATGAAAAAACTGCTAGAGAAGTAGCTAGTCAGCGACAACAAATTAAGCGTGAGCAAGCTATGCGTAAAACTAAGCATATGACTCTTGATGATCTTTCAAGAAGACTTGCTCTTGGTGAAGTATCCGAGCTTAATGTGATTATTAAAGCAGATGTAGATGGTTCTATTGAAGCTTTATCTGGATCACTTCAGAAAATTAGTACGGAAGAAGTATCTGTAAACATTATTCATACAGGTGCTGGTGCTATTTCGGAATCGGATGTATTACTTGCTTCCGCATCAGATGCGATTATTATTGGATTCCAAGTTCGACCAACAGCTCAGGCTAGAAAACTTGCCGAAACAGAAGAAATCGATATTCGATTATTTAGTGTTATCTACGATGCAGTTGATGAAGTACGAGATGCTCTTGAAGGTCTTCTTTCTCCTGAATTGAAAGAACAAATGTTGGGTATAGTTGAAGTTCGTGAGATCTTTAAAGTATCTAAAGTTGGAACCATTGCTGGTTGTTATGTTACTGAAGGTAAGATTGATAGAAATAATCCTGTTCGAATTATTCGTGAAGGTGTTGTTATTTATGATGGTAATGTTGGCGCTCTAAAACGTTTCAAAGACGACGTTAAAGAAGTAGCTTCTGGCTACGAGTGTGGTATTAGCATTCAGAATTACAATGATATTAAAGTGGGTGATTCATTCGAGAGTTATAAAATTACTGAAGAAAAACGAACCCTGGAAGACGCAAACTAATAACCGTTTAATCTGTTACTATGAGTTTTAGAGTTGAACGATTAGGGGCTCTTCTTAAAAAAGATTTGGGGGAAATTATTCAACGAAGTTTTCAACCAGAAGGAACATTCGTGACAGTTACTAATGTTCGAGTTACTCCAGATCTTTCAATTGCGAAAGTTTATTTAAGTGTATTTTCACCTGGTAGGGATGAAAAAGTTGTCTATGAATTTATAGATGAACACGTACCACAGATTCGACACAAATTAGCTGGTAAAATAAAAAATCAGGTTCGCAAGATTCCTGAATTACATTTTTATGCAGATGATACTGCTGAGTATGTAAATAAAATGCAGAATTTATTTAAAAAGGTAGACAACCAGCCTAAAGCTCCTACCGACGATAACGAAGAATAATGGCTAAGCCTCTACCATTAGAAACTATACCAGTTTTTTCCAAAATAAAGCCATTAACGGTAGAATTCGATTATAACTTAGGTTCAATTCTTTTAGTAAATAAAGAGAAAACCTGGACCAGTTTCGACGCTGTTAAATTTATTAGAAGTAGAGTAAAAACAAAGAAAGTTGGCCATGCTGGAACTCTCGATCCTATGGCAACTGGATTATTAATTCTTTGTACTGGAAAAGCAACTAAATCAATTTCTCAGCTTCAAGATATGGCAAAAACATATGTTGGTGAGATAACTTTCGGTGGTTCAACACCTAGTTATGATGCTGATTCAGAGGTGGATGAAAAAGCACCTTTTGAACACATCACTATAGATAGAATTGAAGAGGTACTAGAAAAAAAGTTTTCAGGTGAGATTCAACAAGTTCCTCCTATGTATTCTGCATTAAAGCGAGATGGAAAGAAATTATATGAACTCGCTAGAAGAGGTGAAACTGTTGAGTTACAACCAAGACCAGTTACTATTCATAATTATCAAATCATTGAATACAATCCCCCAAAACTAATTGTAAGTATTACTTGCAGTAAAGGCACTTATGTACGTTCAATTGCCCACGACTTAGGAATAGCATTAGATTCAAGATCACATTTAAGTGCATTAGAACGTACTCAAATAGGTGAGTATTCTTCAGCAAATGCATATACTCCACATGAAATTGATGAATTACTGAATCAAAATGGCTAAGCTTGTCTATTTAAAAGATATTGAGCATAACTCAAATACCGTTGTAACGGTAGGTACTTTTGATGGAGTGCATAAAGGTCATCGTGCATTAATGGAAACAGTTGTAAATAAAGCACGGAAAAGAAATGCACGAAGTGTAGTTGTCACATTCGATCCTCATCCACGAACAATTATAAGTTCCAATAAAAAAAGTATACGTCTATTAACATCACTTCGAGAAAGAGCTGAAATTTTAGAATCTATTGGAGTCGATATCCTATGTGTAATTCCATTTACTAGAGACTTTTCATTATTAAGTTCAGAGGAATTTGTTAAAGATGAGATTTTTAAAAAAATTGGGATTAGCGAATTTGTTATTGGTTATGACCATCATTTTGGTAAAGATAGATCTGGTACAATAGATACTCTTGAAAGACTAGGGCCAGAACTTGGTTTTGATGTGCATGTTGTCTCAAAAAGAGAGATGGGTGAAATAACGATAAGTAGTACAGTTATAAGGAATGCAATTCAAGAAGAAGGGGATATGCTAAAAGCTGCACAACTTCTTGGTCGACCTTATATATTAAATGGACTAGTTATTCATGGTGACGAAAGAGGACGGAAAATTGGATTTCCAACAGCAAATTTACAAGCAGAAGAAACAAATAAAGTAGTTCCAAAAAATGGTATTTATGCAGTTTTGATAAGAGTAGATGGTACTTGGTACCAAGGAATGATGAATATCGGTATCCGGCCAACATTTAACGGCGATACAAAATCATTGGAAGTAAATATATTTGATTTCAACGAAAGTATTTATGGAAAGACAGTTCAAGTACGTTTTTTTGAACGAATAAGAGACGAGAAAAGATTTAGCGGAGTAGAAGATTTGAAAGATCAGCTTCAAATTGATAAACAAAAAAGTCTAAACCTGTTAGAAAACCATAAACATTAAATAATTGTAAGCTATCGGCATTGTTGCTTTAACTTAAAAGCTGTATCTTAGTAGTCTACGAATTGATAAAAAAGTTATAACAGAATATTGCAATGAGCATTACTGCAGAAGAAAAAAAAGAAATTTTCAAAAAGTTTGGTGGAGAAGACGCCAATACCGGTACAACTGAAGGACAGATTGCCCTTTTTACGCACAGAATTAATCATTTAACTGGGCATTTAAAAGATAATCAAAAAGACCACGCTTCACGTCGTGGACTACTAAAGTTAGTTGGTAAAAGACGTCGCTTACTCAATTACTTGATGAAAACAGATATCGCTAAATACAGAGAACTTATTAAAGAGCTCGGTATCCGTAAATAATTTGAAAGGCTCCAATACTATGGAGCCTTTTTCAATTCTCCTCGTCTTATTTTTAGCTTATAAAACCAACCTGAATCATTGGCGGGGATAAAGCAATTAACCAAATATAAAAGAATAAATGAAAGAAGATTTTAGAAGTATAGAATTCGCACCTGGAAAGGTGTTATCAATAGAAACAGGTCGTATCGCTAAACAAGCTGATGGCTCTGTTGTAGTTAGAATGGGAGATACCATGGTACTTTGTACTGCGGTAAGTGCCAAAGAACCAAAACCAGGTCAGGATTTTTTCCCATTAACAGTAGATCATAAAGAGAGTTTTTCTGCCGCAGGACGTTTTCCTGGTGGATTTATGAAAAGAGAAGGTCGTTCGACCGAAAAAGAAATTTTATCAAGTAGATTAATTGATCGCGTATTGCGCCCATTATTCCCAAAAGGATATGTTTGCGATACTCAAGTAATCTCAAGTGTTATTTCATCGGATGATGAAAATGATGGTGATGTATTAGGCGCTGTTGGTGCCTCATTAGCTATTCACCTTTCTGATATTCCTTTTGATGGCCCGATGGCTGAAGTTAGAGTTGGACGTGTTGATGGTGAATTTATTATCAACCCAACTAAAACAGAATTAGAAAACAGTGATATTGATATGACTGTGGGTGGTACTGATGATAGTATCTTAATGATTGAAGGAGAGATGAAAGAAATCTCTGAAGCAGAAATGCTTGCTGCAATTAAAGCAGCTCACGAAGCAATTAAAAAGCTTTGTGATTTCCAAGACGCACTTCGTAAAGAGCTTGGAAAAGAGAAAAGAGAATTTATCGCTCCTAAAGCAGACGAAACTATTGAAGCTAGAGTTTCTGAATTAGCTACTGCTAAGATCAATGAAGTTGTAAATATCGGTCTTGGAAAAGAAGAATACAACGGAAAGATTCGTGAAATAAAAAACGAAGTTGTTGAAGCTCTTGCCGAAGAGTTTGAAGATCAAATGGGTGAAGTAAAGAAAATTCTTACTTCTATTGAGAAAAATGAACTCCGAAATATGATTCTTGAAAAAGGTCGTAGAATTGATGGTCGTTCAACAACTGACATTCGTGATATTTGGACTCAAGTAGGGTACATCACTCGTGCTCACGGTTCTTCATTATTTACTCGTGGTGAAACTCAAGCACTTGTATCAGCAACTTTAGGTACTCGTCGTGATGAGCAAAGTGTAGACACTTTATTCGATCAAGAAGCAAAACAATTTTACTTACACTATAACTTCCCTCCATATTCTGTAGGTGAAGCTGGATTTATGAGAGGTCCTGGACGACGTGAAATTGGTCACGGACATTTAGCAGAACGTTCTTTACGAATGATGATGCCTACTTTTGAAGAATTCGGATATGTAGTTCGTTTAATCTCTGATATTACTGAATCGAACGGTTCGTCTTCAATGGCTTCTGTTTGTGGTGGTTCTATGGCACTTATGGATGCTGGTGTTCCTCTTAAAAAACCAGTTTCTGGTATTGCTATGGGTATGATTGTTGGAGAGGACAAGACAGCAATTCTATCTGATATTCGTGGCGAAGAAGATTTCATGGGAGACATGGATTTCAAAACTGCCGGTACTGCCGACGGTATTACTTCTTGCCAAATGGATATGAAAGTTCAGGGTATTAGCTTTGAAACTATTGAAGAAGCTCTCGAACAAGCTCACGTAGGTCGACTACATATTCTTGGCGAAATGGCTAAAACTATTTCTTCACCAAGAGAAAACATTTCTCAGTATGCTCCTCAATTCCTAAGAATGGAAATTGATGGTAGTGATATCGGTGCTGTTATCGGACCTGGTGGTAAAGTGATTCAGACGCTTCAAAAAGAAACCGGAACTGATATCATGATTGAAGAAGACAAGAATGGTAAAGGCCAAATCACGATTTCAGCTAACGATCTTAGCAAAGCAGAAGAAGCTAAAGCTAGAATTAAAATGATTGTTGGTCACCTTGAAGAAGGTGCTACCTACAAAGGTGTGGTTAAATCAATAAAAGACTTCGGTGCTTTTGTTGAGATCGCTCCTGGTAAAGATGGTTTACTTCATATCTCTGAAATTGCTCACGAGCGTGTAGAAAAAGTTTCTGACTATCTACAACTTGGTGATGAACTAGATGTGAAATTACTTAAAGTAGAGCACGGCGGTAAACTTCGCCTTTCAAGAAAAGCTCTAATGGAAAGAGAAAACTAATTTTCTCAATGCTAATTTTAAGGCGCTTCTCATTACTGAGTAGCGCCTTTTTTTATATCTGTACTGGCATATTGCATTATGCCAGTACAGGATATGGTAACAATTTGAAGAGAACACAATTTCACAAACGATTACTGATTCTACCCGCCAAGCTTTGTATATTTGCACCCATCAAAAAAAAGAGACGCACATTTAAAAATTCTGCATGGAAAACCTGAAAGAAATTGATACAGTACAGAAATCCACATTAAATAATGGTTTAAGGATTGTTACCGAACATATTGAAAGTGTTAAAAGTATTTCTGTAGGAATTTGGGTGAAAACAGGCTCAAGAAATGAAACTAAAGAGCAAGCTGGTGTTACTCATTTCTTGGAACATATGTTATTTAAAGGAACAGAAAAACGTTCTGCTTTTGATATTGCATTAAGTCTTGAAGCCGTAGGTGGATATTTAAATGCATTCACTTCTTCTGAGTACACTTGTTATTACGCTCGTTGTGTAGACGATCAAATTGATTTAGCTTTAGATGTTCTTTCTGATATGGTTCTGAATCCTTCTTTTCCTGAAGAAGAAGTTGAGAAGGAGAAAAAAGTAGTTATCGAAGAAATGAAGATGTACCGCGATTCTCCCGACGACTATTTATTCGAAGAATTCAGTTCTAAAATGTTTGAAGGTCATGAATTAGGTCGACCAATTCTAGGATATGAAGAAACAGTTTCATCATTTACTAGAGATGATTTATACAACTACATGAAAGACCGGTATAAACCTTCAAATTTAATGGTTTCGGTTGCAGGTCATGTAAATCATAATAAAGTGGTGAAGCTTGTTAGTGAATATTTTGAAAAGCTCTCTTCTGATTTAGTTGTGAATGAAGAACAACCTATGGAAGCGATGAATACAGATAAGTTATTGCTAACCAAGTCCATTGAACAAACCCATTATTTACTAGGTCGTCGTGGATTACATTATGATCACGATGATAAATACCTACTTCTCTTAGCCAATACTGTATTAGGAGGAGGTATGAGCTCTCGATTGCATCAAAATGTGCGTGAGAAATATGGATATTGTTATTCAATTCAAACCTTTAATCAATCCTATTCCGATTCGGGAATTTGGGGTGTATATGTTGGAACTGATAAAGAATATGTAGAGCATGTTCATGAGTTAGTTGTAGCAGAATTGAATAAAATCAGTAATGAAATAATTCCTGCAAAAGAACTAGCTGAAGCAAAATCACAGTTAAAAGGAAAGCTGCTCTTATCACAGGAAAACACAAGTAATAGAATGATGAGACTTGCTAAAAGTGAGTTATATTTCGATCGTTTTGTAACCTTAGACGAACTTGAAGAAAATATTGAGAAAGTTACTGCAGAAGAGATTCAAGCTTTTGCTAAAGACTTTTTTAATCAAAAATATTATATGGAAGCCGTTTTAACCCCTGACGGGGAATTATAAATTATGAATGCTGAATTTTGAATTCTTGCCATGTCGAACAGAAGTGAGATATCTAAAGAGCACTGATACTTTGATTATCTCTTTAGACTTCTCGTGTTCACTCGAAGTGACAAAACCCTTATTCAAAATTCGGCATTTAACATTCAAAATTATAAAGTAAATGATTTACATCAACCAACTCGCAACACATGTTGATAACACTATAACTCTAAAAGGTTGGGTATATAACTACCGAAGTAGTGGAAGTCTTGTTTTTATAGAAATGAGAGATGGAACTGGTATTACTCAATGTGTTGTAGCCAAAGATGATGTTTCTGAGAAAGCATGGGAAGCAGCTTCATCACTAAAACAAGAAAGCTCATTAGAAATAACTGGGACGGTTAAAGCTGACGAAAGAAGTGTTGGAGGACATGAAATACACGTAAGCGATGTTCATGTAATTCAAATTGCGGAAGATTATCCAATCACTCCAAAAGAACATGGAGTAGAATTTTTAATGAATAATCGCCATTTGTGGTTAAGAAGTCAGAAACAATGGGCAGCAATGAGAGTTAGGAATGAAATAATTTTTGCTATTCATACCTTTTTCCAGAATCGGAATTTTGTTCAGATGGATTCTCCAATTTTTACTGGGAATGCTGCTGAAGGAAGTACAACACTTTTTGAAACTGAATTTTTTGAAGAACCTGCATACCTAGCTCAAACCGGACAATTATACGGAGAGGCAATGGCGATGGCACATGGGCTGATTTATACCTTCGGACCAACGTTTAGAGCAGAGAAATCGAAGACACGACGACATCTATCTGAATTTTGGATGATTGAGCCTGAAATGGCTTTTTATGACTTAAAAATGAACATGGATCTCGCTGAAGACATGATTCGATTCATTGTACAAACGGTACTTGAAAAGCGTCAATCTGAATTGACTATTCTAGAACGTGATACTTCAAAATTAGAAGCTTTAGTTGATAACCCATTCATTAGAATGACATATACTGAAGCCGTCGATATTTTGACTAGTGTCGATACTGCAAAAATGCTAGATGACATGTTGGATTCTAGAAAGCAGGAAGAAAAAGATCTTAAGCAGGAAAGTGAAGAGATAAAGAAAGAGCACGGTTCTGCTAAGAAATGGCGTAAGAAACAGATCGAAGCTCGCCAGTCTGAAATTTCTTCCCGAATCACTCAAATTGAAGAAGATTATAGAAATATACCTCAGTGGAAAGCGTCGGCTCAGAGTTTTGAATGGGGAAATGATTTTGGTGGTAGTGATGAAACCGTATTAACTATGCAATACCAAGTTCCAGTTATGGTAACACACTGGCCAGCGGAAATAAAAGCTTTTTATATGAAGCGTGATGAATCAGGTAAACATGCCCTAGGCGTTGATGTACTTGCTCCTGAAGGTTATGGCGAGATAATTGGTGGAAGTCAGCGTGAGGACAATTTAGAGCTTATGCACGAACGTATTGAAGAGGAAGGGCTCGATAAAGAAGTATTTGAGTGGTACTTAGATTTACGTCGCTATGGAACCGTTCCTCATGCTGGTTTTGGTCTTGGTCTAGAAAGAACGGTTGCGTGGCTCTGTGGGTTATCTCATGTGCGAGAAACGATACCATTCCCTAGAATGATGGGAAGGTTGAAGCCTTAAGGTATACGATTCAATATTCAAGAGGACACCTCCGAAGGATCTAGGAGTATTAGCCCAAGCGGACGCTTGAGCTAGGAAATTAAAAGCACGTGCTATAATTTTTGTTCCTCTAAATGACAGCACAGCTGGTATCTAGTTTAGCATAGGATGTCTTTAATCTTCGAAATTTTCAAATTCCGATCGACAGAATAAACATTCTCAGTTTCTTCAATAAATTCATACATCAATAGACTTCTTGAAAATAGCTTAAGGCTTCGAAAATGCTGATCAACATTTTCAAAGTTATGATCAGCTATTTCAAAAAGGATGTCTGCTAGAATATTAAGGTGATCAGAATTGAAGCCACTTTTTTTGATAAAAGAGAGGAGTTGTTCTTCATCTTGAATAGAGATTACTTCATCTAAATCGAAACCTAGTTCATCAATAAGTCTCTGATCTAGATAATTGATGGAATTAGTTTGTTCTTCAAGTTTTTTTAAACTTAAAACTTGGGTAAGTATGGTGTTCAGCACTTGTGTTAATTGCTGAACTTGTCTCATGATGTAATCTTGATTAAACATAAAAAAAGTTTAACCAATAAGGCTTTGATTATCCAGCCTTTCTTTGTGGAATAGCAGCTTGGTCCTTATCTGAGGGATTTTCTTTAAGCATATTCACATCCTTTCCAATTTGTATAATTCCGTTTACTTGAGAACCATCTTCTGTTACTAAAAACTTTGAATAAATATTGCCATTTATTTTAGCAGATCTCTTCAAAACTAATAGATCGGTTATATAAATATCTCCATTAACATCGCCTGAAATTTCAGCCCTTTTTGTAACTATAGAACCGTTAACTATAGCACCTGGATTAAGTACAACGTGGTCTTTTGAGTTGATGTTACCCTTTAATCGACCTGATATGTGTACTTTACCTGTACTTTCAATATTTCCTACAATATGGGTTCCTTTTTGTATATAGGTGATGTTATTTAAATCTAATTCTTTTTTCATATTTAAAAGAGGAATCCCGACCCAAATAATTACTAAATAATTAAAATTTTTTAAATCTGTAATTATTTGACCACAAGAATTATCAGATAACCATACAGTTGATGGAGAGAGGCTTCATTTTTAGTCGAAAATACTTTAATGAATGGAAGTCTAACAAAACAATTTATGTCAGCTCATTATAAAGTGGAATTTATTACTATAGCTTAACAGTAGCTGAGAAAAGTATTTCTAAAACTATGACCTTAATCAAATAAAAAAAGCTCGGCTATTGGCCGAGCTTTTGAGATCATCATAATGAAAAGTCGCTACTTACTTTTCAACGAAAGTTACTTTACCAGTGTCTAGGTCATAATAGGCACCAACAATCATAATTTCTCCACTATCTAAAAGACCACTTAATACTGGACTTTCTTCTAACATTTCATCAATTGTCATAGTAACATTTGTGTTTACAACTTCATCAACGAATGCAGAGTTCCCAGAAGAACGATCTGCGTCATACCCTTTAACTGCATCAATTGCTGGTTGAACTCTTCCTAAAAGAACATTAGCATTTGAGCTTAACTGAGCTTTGTCGATAGAAGCTTTTACAGCTCCACAAGCTTCATGCCCCATAACAACTATTAATTTTGAGCCTGCAACTGCTGCACCATATTCAATACTACCCAATATGTCAGGGTTAACAGTGTTTCCAGCTACACGAGCTACAAATACATCACCAACACCTTTATCAAATACTTGTTCTACAGGAACACGACTATCGATGCAAGATAGAATTACAGCTTCTGGAAATTGACCAGATGCAGTTGCTGCAATTTGTGCTATATAATCTGTTGGAGTTAGATCATTATTCATATAACGATCGTTTCCATCTTTCAATCCTTGTAAAATTGCTTCTGGAGTAAGTGCTGCTTGGTCAGAAGCTGAAATTGTATCCCCGTCTAATTGTACTACCGGAGTTTGTTGTTGTTGTTGTGAGCAAGCACTCATGATAAACATTAATGCTACTGCTAGTAAAAAAGTTGGCTTATTAGTCAACATAATCGTTTGATTTTATAGGTTTTTAGTGAAAAGGTTATGTATTAATAACCCTTTAGTTTCCAAATTAACTAAGAAAGAATTCCGAACGTTCGCTAGAAAAACGAGAAAAAGCACGTATATGGTTCATATAGGTATATTCTAACCCATTTGTTAGAATATCTTAGTCACTACAAACCAGTTATTTAGAACGATTAAAAATAAGAGAAAAATGAGTTTGTAAACAATTGTAAACATATGAAAGAGAAGGGATTAAGCTAGTATTTCTTTTTTGAAATACGATTATTAGTAGTTGGATTTTGGGCTGCTGAAACGAATCGTTTAACATCTTCACTGCGTAGTTTTCGATGTTTTGTATCCCTACCTGATACTCTTTTTCTCCAACGTTCCCAACTTTTACGTTTTAGGTTTCTACGCATAAATTGAATGACTTCAGGCTCTGATAGTCCAAATTGTGCTTCGATAGCTTCAAAAGGAGTCCTATCTTCCCATGCCATCCCAATTATACGATCTACTTGATGAGGTTCAAGTTTATATTTTTCGATAAAGTCAGTGCTCATAATTCTATTTTAATAGGTAAGCACTTTTTATAATAATAACGTTCAGCCAGTTACTCCATCCCCATCAATATCTTTTCCAAGATGTTCTTCTAGAACATGGAGCGTTTTAAATAACAATTCCTTTGTTCTCTTCAATTCTTCTTCAAGATTTTCAACTCTCTCTTCAATAGTGTCGGCTTGTTTCTGCTGTTTTTCTAGTTCTTCTTGTTGCATTAAATCCCAGAATAATCCCATAGTATTATATTTGCCTTTTGGTTATTGGTTATTTCGCAGTTTGTTTTCAATATGTCTAATTAACTCATCAATTTGATGGATTGCAGATTTATAGGAATCATTAATCCCAAGATTATTCATTCTAGCTAGAAATAATCCGGATTGAAATGTTTTATTATTAAGTAGCTCTTGATACTCTTTCATAAGTAGCTCTTCATTTTCTTTGACAAAATCTGCATCTGATTGTAATAAATTATCAGGTGGTAGTAAACTTAAGTCAACTTCAGGTGTAGTATACTTTGCCCAAAGGTCATATAAATAATAATCATATTCTCTTCTCATATGATCTTTATATACTCCAATATCATCATACATTGAAAATAGATTCAGCAATCCATCTTTAAGACTGTCTGAACTTAGGATATGAAGTTTACCGGAGCTAGTTAATTCTATAAAGGTATTATCCTTAGAGGTAAACTCTCTCCACGAAAATAAAGTACTTATTAGACTCCCCATCTCATTTAAAGAAATTGGCTCCTTATCTCTACTAATCAATAGGAGTTTAGTGGCAGATTTAGATTTTAGCCTTCTATTTTCTATCAACTCCAATAGCTCACTTTTATCATCTTTTAAATCTGATTGTAATGACAAAACGTAATTATTTTCCTCAATTTGGATCAATCTATTTTCATTCCAGTTATTTACTTGTAGTGCAATCAAAATTCCAATAACAACTAGAAAAATTTCACCAATAGCATAGAGGAGGTAGGTTTGAACTTTGTTTTGCTCCATAAGGTTTTTCCGTAAATTTCGAAAGAAACGTAGCATCTACTTTACTTTTTTGGCTGTGCTTTCATTCAGCTCTCTTGAACAAATACCTGTTTTCAATATAATATGTATTAGACTGCCGTATAGATATTTCATAGCATGAAGATTAATTTTTAAGAAGCTCTATTTCGTTATCAAGAAGCGATAACATTACCTCTAAATTAGTTCTAGTCTCAATAAGCTGTTTTATCTGAATATCATACATCCGCTTAAGAATAATAATGGTATTAATGTATTCTAGGTTTTTTGATAAGCTTTGGTAGTCGATTGCTTCATATAAATCTAAACTGTTTTCATCAAACTCTTTAATTCTAAACTCAATTTGCTGTCTAATTTCAAAGAGTTGGTTTGATTTGGGATTCAAATTTTGATCAAGATGATTAGAGAGCATTTGTTGTCGTTTCTCAATCTCAATGAAATCATTTTCATATAACTCAACGATTCCATTTCTAAGTATATCATTTGAGATAAGAGTACCTAAGCTACCGCTTAATAAAGAGTACCCTGATGATGATATATTGAAGAAAAATCTACGATGGATAAGAGATATATGAAAAGTAAAGGATCTTATTTGTTCAGTTGAACGAAAGCTTTTAAGTAGGGAATCGGAAGAGTTTTTGGAGAATTCAAGTTTGGTAGATAAATCATTAACCTCATTTAAATTGATTGAAAGATCTGAATATATCTGAGTTAATACTTTAAGTTCTTGAGTTCTTTTATTTCGATCCTCATTCCAGTTATTTATTTGAAGTGCTATCAAAATTCCAATTACTACTAAGAGAATTTCCCCGATAGCATAGAGGAGGTACTTCCTAGTTTTCTCTTGATCAATAAGATTTTGCCGAATTAGACGAATGTAGTGGAGCATTATTTCATTATTGATTGTTGAGGTAACCTTGAATCGTTGAAATCAATTGTTCATTTAGTTCTATTAATTCAGAGTATTGTATAGCTAATCTTAAATTACTTATCTCATTTCTTCGGAGTATCGCCATCAATGATGTCATGCCATTAGCTTCAGAAAGTATTAATTCAGGAAGGTTTTCAGTTTCTTCATTATCATTCAAAAAGAAAAGACGGTTTTCATTAAAAAAGCCTTTCCTCCATAAATCAGATTCTAGATCCTCGCTAAAATTATTTAACCTAAATTCGTCAAAAGTAACTAAATCAGTTAAATTCATATAATCAATTTCAAGATCACTTATTTTGGCTTCTTTAATGTTCTTGTAATAGTTATTTGTTTCAGATGTTTGTTTGCTTTCGATAGCGGAGATGAATCTACGTTCGACTGTAATCATTCTAATTAGGCTCACAAGTTCATCTTCTGGAGCATTTAACAGTCCATAATCAAGTATTCTGGTACAGGATTCTTTTGCCTTAACCCTATATCGTATAAAATCTGCAATTCATTTTGATCTTCTTGAAGATTATCAATTTTTTTTATTAGGTAGATATCTATCTCATTTTTTAATGCTCTGTCCTCATTCCAGTTATTTACCTGTAAAGCGATAAGAATCCCAATTACCACTAAGAATATTTCTCCTATAGCATAAAGTAGATACCTTTTTGTATTGTCTTGAAGAACAAAGT
The DNA here is from genome assembly GCA_965212165.1 of Balneolaceae bacterium. Lineage (GTDB taxonomy): Bacteria > Bacteroidota > Rhodothermia > Balneolales > Balneolaceae > RHLJ01. The sequence goes on from OZ243096.1 coordinate 2,207,804, forward strand.
TTTTACGTATTTGTCGGAAGAAACGGAGCATTACGATTTATTTGATTTCTTGTTCAATTTCAACAATTAATTCATCAAGTAAATCAATTACTTGTTGGTACGCATTGATACCGAAATCTCTTAATTGAATCATGTTTGACAACATATTCGCAAACTCTACATCTTTTTTTAGTACCTCAAAATCTACTGGATAAGTGGTTTGAGTATTTCCGCTTTCTAGACTAAATCTCACATGACGAACTAATATTCTTTTCTTAGTTTCAACGGCAGCCCATTCAGCTTTATCATAGTCATTGACAAGGAATTCAAAATGACGATCATACATTTGTGCGATTTTCTTCTTAAGATCCTGATTTCTAACTAAATCTAATCCTTTTGATTTAAGTGATTCGTAGGCGGTATAGGTGAAAAAAGGGCTATGCCAGTTTGATATTGAAGCAAAAGCTTGCTGTATCGAATCTGTTAAAACAAGATCTTGTTCAATCGCTCTATAAATAATTAAATTATTGTTATTAATCACTTCATTGAGTTCTTTACCAGTTATTAGCTCTTGTCGAGATGATATTAAGTTTTCTTTTATATCGATTAAAAGCTGTTGCTCAGTTTGGATTAATTTCCGCTCCTCATTCCAATTATTAACCTGAAGTGCTAGCAAAATTCCTATCATAACTAGAGCGATTTCGCCAACAGCATAGAGGAGATAGGTACGAGTTTTATTCTGTTCCATAAGTGTTTTTCGGATACCTCTAAAAAAACGCAGCATAGTCCCAATTCTTTTAAGACTTATTGTACTACGAATTATTTAGTATGACAATTTAAAATGCCTAAAAGTGATAATTAATTCATTATATCCTTTGGCTTTTAACTGACATCCTTTGTTTATTAGCTCCATGTTGAAACAGGGTGGAAAGCACATTTTACCAGTAATCGTATTTGCTCAGTTTGCAGGTACTTCGCTATGGTTTTCCGGTAATGCCATTATTGACGATCTGATCTTGAAACTGGACTTACTGGATATATTCGTTGGTTTTATAACTATGGCCGTTCAGTCTGGCTTTATATTAGGCACGTTACTATTTGCTTTCCTAAACATTGCAGACCGTTTCTCACCTGTGAAAGTCTTTTTGGTTTGCTCCATTTTTGGAGCTTTAGCTAATTTAGGGACTATTTGGAGTTCAAGTTTTACTGAGATAATGTTAGCTAGAGTATTTGTTGGCTTCTTTTTAGCTGGGATATATCCAGTGGGCATGAAAATTGCATCAGATTGGTATAAAAAAGGTTTAGGTAAAGCACTTGGCTATTTAGTAGGAGCTTTGGTATTAGGAACAGCTTTCCCTCATTTATTAAAGTTTATCGGAAGTGACCTAGCTTGGGAGTCGGTTATCATTGGTACGTCAATATTAGCTGTGATTGGAGGAGTAATACTATTTGTCACTGTTGGTGATGGTCCAAATCGTTTAAAATCTAGTGGGTATAAATTTGAATATGATTCCATTCTCAAACTATTTAGAAAGAAGAATTTTAGGGCAGCTTCGTTCGGGTATTTTGGACACATGTGGGAGTTGTACACTTTTTGGGCATTTGTTCCGATTATTTTAGCATGGTATTTCAATATTAATTCTGGGACCATTCTTGATGTCTCTCTTTGGTCATTTATCATTATTGGAATCGGAGGTATAGGGTGCGTAATAGGAGGGCACTTATCCCTTAAAAGAGGAAGTAAAAAAGTAGCTGTCATATCCTTAATACTATCTGGAATATGTTGCGTACTACTTCCATTTAGTTTCGAGTGGAATAGCTACATATTTATCGCATTACTCCTACTTTGGGGATTTACAGTAATACCAGATTCTCCACAATTCTCAACATTAGTGTCTCGATCATGTGATGCTACTTATATTGCTACTGGACTTACGATAGTAAACTGTATCGGATTTACCCTAACCATTATTAGTATTCAGCTTGTAAATCTAATTTGGGCATCAAACTCAAACGTATTTGTGTTCTGGATAATGCTTTTAGGTCCAGTTTTTGGCCTGTATTTCATTAGAAAATATGCAGAACTAGAAGACTAGTTTTTGAGGTTTTCTAATAATAAGTCTAAATCCTTTTTAGAATAATTTTTACCTTTTTGGATAACTGAATTAATTGATCGTGTATTACTGATGTCTTCTAACGGGTTCTCATCTAGAATTAATAGATCAGCAATTTTTCCATTTGAAATACTTCCATATGAATCCTCTAAATCAAAGAATTTTGGTCCAAATATAATTGAAGTCATTAATGCTTCTTGCGGTGTTAATCCAGCTGCTACAAATAATTGAAGTTCTTTATGAATAGACTCACCTGGATAAGTAAATGAGTTAAATGGGCCAGAATCAGATCCAGCTAAAACGAGAATTCCAGCATCATACATAGGTTTAACCATAGCTCTAAAACTTTCTACCCAAAAAGCTCTTTGTTTCGTATAAGAATCGCCTCCTCTTATAGCGGAATTAAGTCTTCTTTGATACGTATCTATTATTGCAGGATCTAGATATTCTAGCATAGAATCAGACGAATGATCAGTTAATAAAAGTTCAGCTAAAGTTTTGCCAACATGAAGGGTAGGGGTTACATAAAATTCGCTATTAGCAATTTCTGTAAAAGCTGAAGCAGCTAAAGCTTCGTCATAATTTTCCATAAGAGGAGTAATCATTCTATAACCCATTTCTAATTGAGTGAGGCTGTCAGAAATAAGTGTTGCCTCCTTTAGAGGGTAATAAAGGTGTTCAGTTCCATCTAAGCCAAGCGATATTGCTTCCATTAAATCTGCTGAAAGAGGCATATGACCTGTAGTTTTAAATCCTCTTTTTTCAGCTTCTTCAATTATTGCGTAATAGGCTTCTTTCGTTAGATTACCATCATACACTTTTACGTAATCAGCCTGTATAGATTCTAAAGAATCCAATGCAATTAGCACATCATGTTCATCAATAACTGTTAATGATCCTTCCCATGCAGGCCTTGAACCATCAAGTTTTGGTCCAGATGTGAAAATTGTCGGACCATCTAATACTCTTTGATTAATTTCAGAATTCCATTCTTGCAATGAAGGCGTTATATCTCCGCCAGCATCTCTAACTGTTGTAATACCAAAAGCTAAAAATAGAGAAAGGAATTCTTTGTTTTGTTCAATTAGTGCTTCTCCACCTCTAAAATGCACATGATTGTCCCATAGGCCAGGCATAATGAATCTATTTTCAATATCAATTACCTCAGTGGCAGAATAAGATGATATAGAAGAAGTTTTATCAACGGCAATTATTTTTCCATCAGAGATGGCTATTAATTGTCCTGGGATAGTTGTATTGCCAGCAATATCTATAATAGTCGCATTGGTTATAACCAAATCAACTTCTTTTGGAGTAGAACATGCAATTAGCGTTATTAAAAAACAAAGAAATACTAGTCTTGAAGAGAACATATAGCGTGGAATTTTTTATTTATAAATATGAAAAACAAATGGAATTTGGAACGGGTTATTTAATATTTTACATCAATGGCAGCTCGAAAGCAGAACAGCTCAGACATCTTTCATCAAGTATCACAAGAGATATCATCAGGTAATCTAAAACCGGTGTATTATCTATTTGGTGAAGAAGATTTTTATCTAGATCAGTTGCTTGAAAAATTCTCTGCAATTCTACCACCTCATGAAAAAGATTTCAACTTTGATCTTTTATATGGCCAAGATATAACCCCTGCTAAAGTTCTTGGTATTGCACGAAGTTTTCCAATGATGGCTGAAAAACGAATGCTCATCGTTCGTAATTTTCTTCAAACCGGAAAGGGAGCAGCTGGTGAGGGAGATATGAATGACTTCATCCCATATTTTGAAAACCCAAATCCTAGCTGTTTAGTAATTTTCTTTGATACTAGTAAACCTGCAGGTAATACTAAGATTGGGAAGGCGATTTCAAAGAATCCGAATATTGGATTTCATCAATTTGAACCAATGCCAGATTACCTTGTTCCAGAATGGGTAATTGGTTGGGTTCAATCACACCATAAAAAACAAATCGATCCGGGTGCTGCTCAATTACTATCGCAGTTTGTAGGTAATAACTTACAGTTATTGTCTACCGAAATAGACAAAGTGTGTACTTTTGTAGACACTTCTAATTCAGTTTCTGAGGCCGATGTAAAGAAAATAATTGGCTCATATCGTGAATATACAGCCATTGAGCTAAAAGAAGCTGTAATTAAGAGAGATTTAGATAAAGCCCTTTTTATTTCGGAACAGATATTGCAACACAGTAAAACAGACACGGGGGAATTAATTCGACTCGTGGGGTTCTTTTACAGTGTGTTTGTAAATATCTGGCAGATAAGAAGACTTGCTGACAAAGGTAATGCAAAGCAGCAAGTTCAAGCCGAGTTAGGTATCAGCAATGCTTGGTACTTCAACAAGCTTTGGGATGATGCTTCTAACTTCAGATATGGCGATATGCCGAGAGTGTTTGAAGCACTACTCGACGCCGATAAATCCATTAAAGGGTTTTCAACATTAGACTCCACTTCAATTTTATTCCTCCTAGTTAAGCGAATGATCGGATAAATCCGACAAACGCAGTTTTAACAAGAATTGCAATAAAATTACTGGAGATCAAAATGGACGCATTCAAATATGCTCAATTAGCTAATTATAGCGATGAAGACTTAATGGAATATTTTCAAGAAGGAAAAGTTCATGCATTTAATGAGTTGGTTAAACGTTATACAGATCGTCTCCATAATTTTTTATTCAGGTATACTCATAATCACCAAGATTGTGAAGACTTAGTACAAGAAACATTTCTAAGAGTACATAAGAGTAAGCAATCATATGAAAGAATTGCAAAATTTAGTACCTGGATGTACACCATTGCATTAAACCTAGCAAAGAGTTTATACAAGAAAAAACAACGAATGCATAAGATTTCAATTCATAAGGATGAAACTGATCCTAAAGATTTTGAAATGTTGATTGAAGATAAAAATATCCTTCAAGATGAAGAACTACACCAAAAGCTAAGTTTAGAGAAATTAGAAAAAGCACTTATGAACCTTGCTCCTGAATTTAGAGAAGTAGTTGTTTATCGTGACTTACAAGAGTTGAGTTACGATGAAATTGCAGAAATAACAGGATTAGCTATGGGAACAGTAAAGTCTAGAATTAACCGTGGGCGAGCTCAGATACAAGCAATGATAGAAAGTTATGTAGATATGGGAACATCTTTCTAAGAAACTACTTAAAGCTAATGTAGATTAATAACGCATTACCTTTTATGAAGAATTTTATAGAGAAAGAATACCATCCTGTTATTGAAAATTATATCTCAGATTACATTGATGAAACCCTAAAACATGGCGAGAGAGACGCTTTCGAGGAGGTGCTTGTTTACGATGATGATCTCCGTGAACTTGCATTCTCCGCGAAAGAAGGGAAGAGGCTCATTCAAAGAATCTTATTTGTTGGTGCAACTGAAGACTTTAAAAAACGATTAGCTAAATGCTTAAAGAATCTTAGTTGAGATGGCTACAAAACTGACTGCTGCGAGTATGGAAATTAAATTCCCAACTAAGAAATAGTCATTTGAAACTTTATTTTCTCCCTCTCTTAAACGAGTCCCAATTTTTAGAGCTCCAAATGCTGTGATTACATGTGGATAACCTGCTAGTAATCCAACAACTAATACTAAACGTTCGAGAATCCCTTTTAGAACGTCTTTTAAATTCAATGAAGCTTCAATTCCTTTAGATTCATGTTGAACCATGTTTCTATTAATAATAAAGAATGTTAGATGGACAAATATTTCTATCAAAAAGTAAAGTAAAAGCATTCGTGGATCACTCATAAGAACTCACATATTCTTGAATAAATGTTTTCAGAAGTAGGTATTCTTTAATCATTAACGTTTTTCGACGTCGCCAAATTAGGCTTCTATCTTTATTATGTTTTTCACCAACCTCTGAATCATTTGATATGGTTATCATGTCATATATAAGTTTAAAGTCAGCTAATTTCCATTGACTAATTATACCATCTAAAACTTCAAACAAATTTTCTAATCCAGGAAGTTTTTCATCTCTTAAATCAACCCTGAATCTCTTTCTACTTCGCTTTTTCTCTGTAAGGATATTACGAGCTCTAGTTAAACCTTCACCCATCATTCCATGAGCTATTTCACTGTTTATTTTTGTATCAATAGATCCTTCTAGTAGAACGTAGTGTAGTTTAAAATCAAATCCTCTTTTAATACCTTCTTCTTCTAAATCTATTATAGAATTGACGCCGAATTTAATTGAACCAGAAACACCTTGAAATTCGTCCCCTAATGTAATCGTTAGAGGAGAGAGTGTTTCTTCTTCGTACTTATTATTAATGGAGGCTACTAAATCAGTTAATTGCGTTGCAAGTTTAGGCTGATCTTTATGTGAACTATCTATTACATCACCCATTAGAATGATATGATCTGTTTTTTTCTGCTTATGTATCATTTTGAGTGTGTTGTATTATTAGTACATCTGTAGTACTTGATGCAAATAAAATGCAACTAATAATTTAATAAGTCAATTAATGTTGTAATTAAAGTACAACATAATTAATTGATGCATTAATAATACAGCAAAAGTGCATGTTGATTATTTACAAACCTTACTTTGAATAGATTGTAAGAATGAGTTATTTCAAGTTGATAATTAAACTAACTCATTTGTAATGATTCACTTCTTTAAAACTATATTTTTTCTACTAATTTCAATCATTGCATCATCAAGCTTATTTGCTCAAGGTGTTTTAAGCTTTGAAGATGTAATGAAATTTGATGACATCAACTCACCGTCAATATCAAGTAATGGTAATTGGATTAGTTATGGTGTGTGGCCGGATCGTGGAGACGGAAAAGTAGTAGTACAGCATACTACTAATGGAACAGAATATGAGATTGAGTTAGGAGCGAATCCGAATATTTCATTTGATGAAAAATGGGTTATCACCTATAAAAATGTATCCTTATTAGCTGAATTAAAAGCAAAAAAGGATAAACCAAAAAGAGGATTAGTTCTACTAAATCTACTAGATGGTACAACACAAGAATTTGATAGTGTTTCAAGTTATCAATTATCAAATAATGGGAATTGGCTTGCGATTAAAAACTATCAAAGCAAAGTAATTGAAGACCTAAAGCATAAAAACAAGAAATTAGGTACTGAAGTTACACTTTGGGATCTCAGAAATAGCGAAAGCTTAAGTTTAGATTTTGTTACTGAAATGAGCTTCGATAGTCTTTCGAATTTTTTTTCTTATTCGGTAATCGATACTTCAGGTATGAGTAACGGACTTTATATTTACGATTTACAAGGGTCAGAAAAAGGAATAATAAGCACATCAGAAAATGGCTTTTATTCGAATTTGACTTGGGATCCAAAACGACCTAGAATTGCATTCACTAAAACAAACCTAGATTCAAGTTATATGGACGGAGATGCGAGTCTACATCTTTGGGACGCTAAGAAAGGAAATCTTCAAACCTTAGTAAAACCAGAAAATACTTCAGAAGACTTTGCACTTCGTTCAAATAATAACCTCACTTTCACACACGACGGTAAACGTTTATTCTTTGGATTAATGTCACAAGAAATGGTTGATTTGGATGAAAAGAAAGATGATAAAGATGACGAAATTGATATATATGATGTAGAAAGTATTGTGGGTGATAGAGGGATGGATCTATGGCATGGAGATGATGATAGAATTAAAACTCATGAAATTGTAACCTTCAACAGTAGGAAAAATAGAAGATACACTGCTGTTTATCATTTAGATAAAAACAAATGGGTTCAATTAGCGGATTTAGATATGCCTTTTATTCAAATTACCCACAATAAAGATATTGTAATGGGGAATACTGATGAACCGTATTTAAGAGCAAGAACCCATGAAGGTACTTTTAGAGATTGGTATATCGTAGATATTAATAAGGGAACTCGAACCAAAGTAAATGAAAGGACCTCAAATGGATCTGCAAGAATATCACCAGATAGTAAGTCAGTAGTCTATTATCATGACAAAAACTGGCATTCATACGATGTAAAATCTGGAAATACAAAAAATATAACTGCGAATCTTGACATCCCATTCTACGATGAAGATCACGATTATCCATCTCAGGTTCCAAGTTATGGAATGGCAGGTTGGGTTGAAGGAGGAAAGTCGGTTCTTATTAATGATAAATACGATGTTTGGCAAATTCCTTTGGGAAGAGGTGAATCTTTAAGAATCACAGATGGAGAGGGTAGAGAGGAGAAGCGGATTTTTAGAATACGAAATCTTGGAGATGATGATAATTTCGGAAAGAATGAGGAACTTCTACTTACTTCGTATCATGATTTAGCTAAAAACTTTGGTTTTTATTCAGCACAAATAGGGAAAACAGGAGTTCAAAGACTATTAGAAGAAGACAAGAAATTTACTTTTGTTGCTAAAGCTGAAGGTTCTGATAAAATACTATATAAACGAGAAGCCTATGATGAATTTCCAAACCTCTGGGTTTCAAACAATTGGAAGTTTAATTCAATAAACCAAATTTCCAAATTACATATGAATTTATCTGAGAAATGGAATTGGGGAAAGGCTGAATTAATAGATTGGTTGAGTTTAGATGGTACTTTTATTCAAGGTGTAGTTATTAAACCTGATAATTACGACCCAAATAAAAAGTACCCCATTATGACTTACTATTATCGGTTTTTTACTGATAGATTACATGACTTCAACGAACCGAAAACAAATCACCGTCCAGTATTTGCTCAATATGTAAGTGATGATTATGTAGTATTCTTACCAGATATTCGATTCGAAATTGGAAGACCAGGGTTTGCGGCTACAAAGAGTTTAGTACCAGGTATTCAGAAGCTGATAGAAATGGGAATTGCTGATGAAGATAAACTTGGTTTACATGGCCACTCTTGGAGTGGATATCAAACGGCTTTTATTGTTACACAAACTGATATTTTTGATGCTGCAGTAACAGGAGCACCTGTGAGTAACATGACAAGTGCATATAGTGGTATTCGTTGGGCATCAGGTCTTTCAAGACAATTTCAGTATGAGAAAACACAAAGTAGGATTGGTGAAAGCTTAATAGAGTCTCCAGAAAAGTATATTGAAAACTCCCCTGTATTTTTTGCTGATAAGATTACTACACCAATGCTCATACAACATGGTGATGCTGATGGGGCAGTTCCTTGGTATCAAAGTATAGAGTTGTATTTAGCTATGCGTAGATATAACAAAGAAGTAGTCTTTTTACAGTATCATGATGAACCTCATCATTTGCAGAAATTTCCTAACAAATTAGATTATGCTATTAGAATGAAAGAATACTTCGATCACTACCTTAAAGGTGTAGGAGAACCGGAGTGGATTCTTAATGGTGAAGTTTACCTTGGTAATTAAATAAGCGTTTTAGCTTACACTTAAAGTAGTAAGACTATTTAGTTCATTTTTTAAATCATGAAGAGCTAATAAAGACTTACTACTTATTTCACCCCATTGCTTCTTCATTGATGTATAAAGTTCTTCGTAATAGCATATACCATCATTAAGATTAGTCTGAAACTTCTGAATGTATTTATCTTGCTTTGTAGAAGGTTCAAGTATGTTTTCTGAAATTACATTCTTAATGTAATTAACATATAACTGAAGCTCTTTTATGAACATATTGGGTCGGTCATTAAAAGAAATCAGATTAGTCTTTCCATAAATATGATCTACCATTTCTTTTAATGATACTACATGAGTGAAGTAGGCAGTATTTGGTCCTGGACAGATTGCGGATCCTACGGTACCTTTTTGTAATTCCATTCCTTTTTCTATTTGGGACGGATTTCCAAGACCAACACATAAACAAACTTTCTCCATAACCTTAGAAATACCTCTGCTTAACTCTTCAGTAGATAAATCCTGAGTCATTAGATCATCAATTTTCTTTTTTTGAAATTTAAGTGATGCAGTGCAAATAGGTTCATCAGTATACTCTGTATTAAAAGCTAAATGTTTTTTAACACAAGGAGCGCCAGGTTTTCCAGCGTCAATACGCTGTAATTTTTCTATATCAGCTGAGTTTCTTCTAACAGTGTTAAAAGGTACACCTAAAGGAGATACATCACTTAAATAATAATCATCTTCATTAGCACTTGTTAAAACATTCAATGAATCCTGATCTATTGAAATTGCCTCAGGAACTAGTAGAAAAGGGGAGCCCCAACCAATAGAATTAGCATGTTCATTTGCTAGTAAGTATTGATGTTCTAGTGAAGTTCCAACACCACCTTGAATGGTTAGTAATATTTCAGGAGCATTTAAAGGGATTAATTTATCCATACTTTTTAATGACTCTGAGTACAGCTGAAATAGTTCAGCTGATAATTCTGACCTATGGTCATTAAACTCTTTAAGTATTGGCCCCATTAGAAATCCATCTGTTGCAAAAGCATGTCCACCACAATTTAATCCAGATTCAATCCTAAACTCAGATACCCAAATTCCTTTTTTAGCTAAGAATTTTCCCTGAATTAAAGCAGAACGATAATCGCTAACTTTTAACACTACCTTCTTTATAAAAAACCCATTTTTATCAGGAAAGAAATCATCAAAACTTCCTAAATAGCTATATAAACGTGGATTTAGACCTGCTGAAAAAACTACAGAAGAAGATAAATCACTTTCTGCAAACCCACGAAGCGCTGCATGGGCATCATTAAATTCTACAGGAAGTGCTTCATTTTCAGCAGAACGGTTAGGTCCATCAATTTTAGTCATGATGTTTACATCAATAGAGCCAGGGACAATAAGTTTTCTGAGATCATTTTCAGCAATAGTTCTCATTTCACCTGATAATTGAAGCATATTTAAGTATTGACTTTTAAGGCTGGAAGAATCGTTTAATAGCTCAAAATACTTTGTAATTTCAGTTCCAGGCTCAAACGGTGAATCCTTTAATTCGTCAATTTTTTTATTAACTATTTTATTAACAAGATTTAGATAAGCTTTGATTCGTTTTGCTCTTGAATCATATTCATCTTCTGGGATCAATGAATAGTCATAATGATACATTTTGCTATAATATTCCCTCATTTGTTCTGTTAATCGGTGATCAATAATCGAGATGACGGAAGAAATTCCATACTGTGCTACCCGAATTGGAGTATCGATCGTGTAACCTGTACCCATTACAGGAATATGAAATGAGTGGGGACTATGAAGCGCTTTATTCATGCTGATACCTCTATCGCATTAATGCATATTTCATTCAATGTATCTACCAATTGTGTAGGATTGATGAAGTTCACTTTTATATGTTATATAGAGACATTAAAACTGTAAAAATGAGAATATTAAAAGACACTTCATGATAGTTTCATATACTACTCATATATACCTAGTAATTTTTGAAAGCACCATTTACAAAATTATTTAATAGAGGTTTAGGATGAAGAATCGTTGGCTCATTGCGACATCGGCAGTAGGTATCCATATTTCAATTGGCTCAGTGTATGCTTATAGTGCATGGAAAATGCCGCTCGAAAACACCTTTGGTTGGAGTAGTACTAATACTACAATAGCATTCAGCATAGCTATTTTCTTTTTAGGTCTTTCTGCTGCTATTCTTGGTCGAGTGATTGAACGGCATGGGCCTTCGAAGGGTGGATTACTTTCTGCTACTTTTTTTTCCATTGGGTTATTTGGCTCAGCACTTGCCTGTTACTTAGAAAATATTTGGCTCTTCTATTTATTTTTTGGTGTAATAAGTGGAATTGGTCTTGGTTTAGGCTATATATCACCAGTATCAACATTAGTCAAATGGTTTCCAGATCGACGAGGATTAGCAACAGGTTTAGCAATAATGGGATTTGGTTTTGGAGGACTTGTATGTGCACATCTTATTGATGTCTTCAATCCTGCAAAAACTGAAATGGTACTAAATGAAGAAATTACTGTAAAAGAATATGTTGATGCTCAATCTGTCTATCCTGAACGAGCAGAAGCACTGCTAAAAAATGTTCCATCTTTGGAAGAATTCAAGAGTAAAGAATCTTTACTTAAAGAGATGCTACGAAACGGAGAAGAGGAGAGTATTGAGTATAAAGCTTTAATGCTTGAAAATGCATCATTTCGAACTGTTGTTCTATATGATAAGTCATCAATAATAATTGCATTCTTAGCACTGGGTGTAATTTATCTTCTAGTAATGCTTCCTAGTGCTTTATACATAGCACCTCCACCTGCAGATTATGCTGAAAAATTTATTAGTAATAGCAATAGCTCAACCAAACAATCAGTGATCAATGTTCCTGATGTTTCAGCTTTTGAGGCACTAAAAACACCAGGATTTTATGGCCTGTGGATTATGCTTTTCATTAATGTTTCATGTGGTATTGCTGTAATAGCCACTGCAAAGAAAATGGGTTATGAAATGGTTAGACTATCAGTTGAAATGTCAACCTTGTTGGTGATGGGTATTTCACTTTTCAATGGTATAGGTCGAATACTATGGGCATCATTATCTGATTATATTGGTAGAGCTAATACATACGTGGCATTTTTTGTAATTCAGATAATAGCATTTCCTTTGCTTGCAAATTTAACCACGAATCCTGTTCTATTCATGATTGTGACTTTTGTGATCTTAACATGTTATGGTGGAGGATTTGCTAGTATTCCTGCTTATATAAGCGATTTATTCGGTCTAAAAGAAATGCCTACTATTCACGGGTTTATACTTACTGCGTGGTCAATAGCTGGCATTGTAGGTCCACTAATTAATGCCTATGTATATGAACAGACAAAAAGCTATCAACAAAGTTTATATATATTCGGAGGCGCTTTTATATTAGCATTAATTGTCTCTTTGTTAATGAAATTCGAAATTAGAAGAGTGCAAGAAAAGATAAATAATTGAACAAATTTTGTATATCCAAATTTACTAATTGAGTTTACAGAGAGGCACATTAATAAGTTCATAAGATGACATATTAACATTTTCTTCTAAAGAGTTAAGTCTCCTTTATATACCCCTTAAATAGCGTAAAACGATTAAATATTCATTCTGTATCTAAAAACATATACCTGTAGAGGTATTGGTTTAAATATAATACAGTGTACTTCCAGTCTCCAAAATCTTAAATAGCTTCATGGAAGCGCTTCCACGTTAACTTATTGTTATCATTTAATTTCAATGAGTAATTTTTCTGTAAAATTTACAGGGTCTTCATATTTCAGGGATAAATTCTTTCAAACATTTTAGCGGACCATTCATCAAAAAACTGATTCAAACGCAACTATTATGAAAGTGATCAATAACGAAATCAAATTACCTTTTTTAACTGATAATACTCAAACAGAGTATCGTGGATTTATATCAGGATTATGGAATACAGAAATTGACGTAAGAGATTTTATCCAGAAAAATTATACACCCTATAAAGGAGATGCATCATTCTTAAGTGAATCAACCGACGTTACAAAGTTACTTTGGCAGCAAGTCTTGAACTTGATGGTTAGAGAGCAAAAAGAAGGAGTATTGGATGCAGATTCAGAATTGGTTTCTTCTATTGTTTCTCATGGTCCTGGATATATTGATAAAGATTTAGAACGCATTGTGGGGCTTCAAACTGATGCACCGCTAAAAAGGTCTATGATGCCATTTGGAGGAGTACGAATGGCTCAAAAAGCTCTAGAAAGTAATGGTTTCAGTTTCTCTGAAAAAACCAAAGAGGCATTTGCTTCTATTCGAAAAACCCACAACGATGGTGTTTTTGATGGTTATACTAGCGAAATTAGAAAAGCACGTTCATCTGGAATAGTAACAGGACTTCCTGATGCATATGCTCGTGGTCGAATTATTGGTGATTATCGGCGCGTAGCTCTATATGGAATGGATCGACTGATAAAAGATAAAATAGATCAGTTAAACTCACTCGAAATCCACAATTTAGATGAAGAAACCATCCGATTACGTGAAGAAGTTAATGAGCAGATACGTTCACTTAAAGAACTAAAGCTAATGGCTAGTAACTATGGATTTGATATTTCCAATCCAGCTACTAATGCAATAGAAGCAATTCAATGGGTGTATTTTGGATACTTAGCAGCTGTGAAAGAGCAAAATGGAGCAGCTATGTCTTTCGGACGTGTTTCCACATTCCTAGATATTTATATCAATCGTGATTTGGAAGAGGGTACATTAAATGAAGCTACTGCTCAGGAATTGATAGATCATTTGGTAATGAAACTACGCATGGTTCGTTTCATGCGACCACCCGAATATGACTTGTTATTCTCTGGCGATCCAACTTGGGTAACTGAAGTGATTGGTGGAATGGGCATAGATGGACGTACTATGGTTTCGAAGACTTCATTTCGATTCCTTCAAACCTTACATAACTTAGGTCCGGCTCCTGAACCCAATTTAACTGTACTTTGGTCCCAGAATCTACCTGAGGGATTTAAGCAATTTTGTGTGGATACGTCCATTAAAACATCATCTCTACAATATGAAAATGATGATATGATGCGTGGTTATTGGGGCGATGATTATGGTATCGCATGCTGTGTGTCTGCTATGAAAATTGGAAAACAGATGCAGTTTTTTGGTGCCCGTGCTAATCTTGCCAAAACCTTATTGTATGCAATCAATGGTGGGAAAGATGAAGTTTCTGGCGAGCAAATTGGACCGGAATATGCACCAATCTTAAATGATATTCTTACCTATGAAGAGTTGATGCCTAAATTTGATGCAATGATGGACTGGTTGGCCTCTACTTATATGAATGCACTGAACGTAATTCACTTTATGCACGATAAGTATTACTACGAGCGTCTAGAAATGGCTCTTCACGATCGGGATGTTTTCCGTACCATGGCATGTGGAATCGCTGGACTCTCAGTAGTTGCCGATTCTTTGAGTGCTGTGAAACATGCTAATGTTCGTATTCTTAGAGATGAACGAGGCTTGGCAATTGATTTTGATACTACAGGCGATTTTCCAGTATTTGGTAATGATGATGATCGAGTTGACAATATCGCTCGTGATCTAGTTAAAATTTTCATGAACAAGTTGAAAAAACAGAAAACGTACAGAAATTCTATTCCAACACAGTCTATTTTGACCATTACTTCGAATGTTGTTTATGGCAACAAAACAGGTAATACGCCTGATGGTCGTAAAAAAGGCGAGCCATTTGGTCCCGGCGCAAATCCAATGCACGGTCGTGATAAAAACGGAGCTATTGCGAGTATGCGTTCGGTAGCAAAACTACCATATGAGTATGCCCAAGATGGTATTTCATATACATTCTCAATCGTCCCTGGGGCATTAGGTAGAACAGAAGAAGATCGCAAAACAAATATGGTGAATTTGTTAAATGGATATTTCAATGAAGGTGGGCATCACGTTAATGTGAATGTGTTTAACCGTGAAACTTTAATAGACGCAATGGAACATCCTGAAAAATACCCACAGCTTACTATTCGGGTTTCAGGGTATGCAGTCAATTTTAATAAATTAACTAAAGAGCAACAAATGGATGTAATTTCAAGGACATTCCACGAAAGTAATTGAATTCCAAAATTGAGTTAATTAGCTCAATATTGGTTGTTTAGGTATGGGAGTCTCAGATATAATGGGACTCCCAATTTTTAATAGAGGTAAAAAAGAAATGAAAAATGTTACAGGATATCTTCACTCCATTGAATCCGCTGGGACCTTAGATGGTTCAGGAATTCGACGTATTTTATTTTTGAATGGTTGTCCACTTAAATGTGTGTATTGCCATAATCCTGATACAAGAAAGTTTAAGTGTGGTATCAAAACGGATGCATTTACCGAACTTAGCACCATAGCAAAACAAAAAGATATGCTAATTTCAATGAAAGGAGGTATAACCCTTTCCGGAGGTGAACCACTTTCACAGCCAGATTTTGTGAAGTCTATTTTCGAAGGTTCAAAGATGATGGGACTCCACACTGCACTCGACACATCAGGATATGTTGGTCATAAAGCCGACGATGAACTTCTTTCTTACACTGATTTAGTACTTCTTGATATCAAACATTTCGACTCAGATGGATACAAACGAATTACAGGTGTGGATTTACAACCAACGCTTGATTTTGCCAAACGATTGGCTGCTATGAAGAAACCAACATGGTTGCGTTTTGTCTTGGTTCCAGGCTACTCCGACAATATTCACGCTGTTAGTAAAATGGCAACTTTTGCACGAGAACTTGGTAATATAGAACGCGTAGAGGTTCTACCTTTTCACAAAATGGGTGAATACAAATGGAAAGAACTCAACATGAATTACGAACTGTTTGATACCGATGAACCTACATCAGACTTGTTAGCCCAGACAAAAGCCCAATTTGAACAAGAAGGATTATTAGTTTATTGATTTCTAGATATACATATATTCAAAAAATACTACCAAGAAAGAACTCCAGTATCTACTAAACTGACAAGCCAACCTATAAGGCCAATGGTAAATACTAAAACAACAAAAGCATCATATAGTTTGTGTTTAACTTTAAGAGCAATCGTAAATACAACTAACCAAACGCCAAGTGTAGCAAACTGTCCAATATCTAAAGGTAAATTAGTTTCGAAGTATTCAAGGATTCCATCTGTTGCATCCACTAACACGTAAACAATACCAAGCAAAAAAAATCGGAATCTGTTTGCGTTAAAGTGATATTCAAAATCGGTGATTTCCTCACCTTGTACAGGGTAAAGTAATCCACACATCAGATAGGTAACTGTAGAATAGGCGAGTAGATTTAAAAAATGAAGGACGCCCATTTCTTCTAGTGGAGATAATACAAAACTACTTAACCAAACTAGAACGACAGTAAAAAGCATGTTAAACGTCCATATGAGATGAATCCAATAAACTTTCGTTTTCTTTTTAGTATCTAGAATTAGCGAAATACCACCAAGTAAATGAACAACAGCAAGTCCAAGAATAAGAGAAACAAATACAGAGATATGTGCGAAAATAGACATGTCTGAATATTAGTAGTTTAATAATCGCTCTAGTTGAGTATGAAGCTGTTTAAGGTTCAAATATCCTTCCTCCAACTTTTTATTAAATGGAATCGGCATATCCAATGCAGCGCAACGCAGTACCGGCGCATCAAGGAATTCGAAACAATGTTCGTTAATGTAAGCACTGACTTCACTCATGGGTCCCATAATCATAGATGGTTCCTGAAGAAGTAACACTCGATTGGTTTTCTGAACGGTGGCTTTTATTGCATCTAAATCAAGAGGTGCGAGGCATCTAAGATCTAGAACTTCAATGGAAATATCTTTTATGGCGAATTCTTCAGCAGCTTCTAATGCCCATTGCACACCCATTCCATATGTAATAATGGTTGCTTCAGTTCCCTCTCTCTGGACTTTAGCTGTTCCAAGCGGCTCGTAAGTCGCTTTATCTAGCGTAGTAGCTCTCAGGCTTCTATAGAGCTTCTTATGTTCGAAGAAAAGAACAGGATTGGGATCATAAAGTGAGCTATATAACAGATTTTGTGCATCTTCAACAGTTCCTGGGACTACAATCTTCAAACCTGCATGAGGCATAAACCAGCCTTCAGGAGATTGGGAATGAAAAGGTCCTGCGCCGACACCACCACCATGAGGCATTCGAATCGTAATATTTAAAGGGGGCGACCATCTATAATGAGATTTAGCAATATTTTGAATAATCTGATTCATCCCAACGCTAACAAAATCTGAGAACTGCATTTCTACAACGGGTTTAAATCCTTCTAAAGCTAGTCCAACTGCTGCTCCAAGAACACCTGATTCAATAATAGGAGTATTTCTGATTCGATCTTTTCCAAATTGATCAAGAAAGCCGTCAGTGATTTTAAAAACTCCTCCGTATTCGGCTACATCCTGACCCATTATCAAAAAAGAATCATCTTCTTCAAAAGCCTGTTTCATGGAACTTTGTATTACATCCACAAATCGCTTTTCTGAACTAGATCCATTAGTTGAAGAGGGGATATTTGGAGTTTCTTGTGAGTAAACCGCATTGAGTTCTGTTTCTTTGTCAAATAAGGGTTCATCAGCATTTAAAGCTCTATCTAAGTCATCTTTGAAAGATGCATCTACTTCATCTCGAACAGCATCAAAGTCTTCTTGGGAGTGCATATGATGAGATTCCATATATCTCTCAAAGCGTAATATTGGATCTTTTTTAGCCCAATCGGCAAACATATCATCTGGTACATAAGCTGTACCTGAAGCTTCCTCATGACCTCTCATTCTAAAAGTTTGAGCTTCAATAAGAACTGGTTCACCTTTTAAAGCCAATTTTCTAGCCTTAATAACCGCATCCATCACTTCTATAACATTATTACCATCAATATGCATACCATGCATTCCATAACCCTTTGCACGATCTACTAAATTTTTACAAGCATATTGTTCATTTGTTGGGGTAGAAAGGCCATAACCATTATTCTCAATAATAAATACAACAGGTAGTTTCCAAACAGCTGCTAAATTAAGTGCTTCATGAAAATCTCCTTCACTAGTGGCTCCGTCACCTGTAAATGAAAAAGCCACAGCATTTTTATTCTTTAATTTTTTTGAAAGTGCTAGTCCATCAGCAACTGGAAGCATGGCTCCTAGATGAGAAATCATTCCAACTATATTATGTTCCATAACCCCAAAGTGAAAAGATCGTTCACGACCCATGCTAAATCCATCAGCCTTCCCAAAAAGTTGACAGAATAATGGATAAAAGGGAACATGGCGAGTAGTAAATACACCAAGGTTCCTATGCATTGGAAGGATATAATCTTCTTTTTCACTAGATAGCGTAACTCCAACGGCTATAGCCTCTTGACCAATACCAGAAAACCATTTACTTATCTTATTTTGACGTAGTAAATTAAGCATACGTTCTTCAATTCTGCGAGGAAGAAGTAAAGCTTTGTATATATCTAAAGCTTTAGATTTAGCGAGTTTTTGTTTTGTTTTGATCACTGTATAAGAGTATAGCTAATGAAATAAAGAATGATAGAATGGTATAGTTATTGAGATATAAAATTGAATCATTCTTAATCGATAATAAAATTTACCACCCAAGTAAATAGGCAAAAATTAACGGAGCAACAATAGTAGCATCAGATTCTATGATAAACTTTGGAGTATCTATACCTAGTTTTCCCCAGGTAATTTTTTCATTTGGCACAGCACCGGAGTATGATCCATAACTGGTTGTAGAATCACTTATCTGACAGAAATAACTCCAAAGTGGTGCGTCTATTCCTAAATCTTGATCTAACATAGGTACTACACAGATAGGGAAATCACCTGCAATCCCACCGCCTATTTGAAAAAAACCGATCCCATTAGTAGAATTTTGTTGATACCAATCAGCTAAATACATCATATACTCGATACCAGATTTAGTAGCAGAAGGAGTGGTTATGCCCTCAATACAATGTGATGCAAAGAAATTACCACATGTGGAGTCTTCCCATCCTGGAACTATTATTGGAAGATTTTTCTCAGCAGCTGCTAGTAACCATGAATTCTTTGGATCAATTTGATATTCAGATACAAGCTCACCAGAAAGTAAGATGTCATAAAAGTATTCATGTGGGAACGATCGCTTTCCTGATTTTTTGGCATCGACCCAACGTTTAACTAAATGCTCCTCAATAGAACGCATTGCTTCCATTTCTGGGATACAGGTATCAGTCACACGATTGAAGTGATTATCCAGAAGATCTTGTTCATCCTGTGGGCTTAGATCTCTATAATTTGGGATGCGTTTATAATGATTATGAGCCACTAAATTGAACACATCTTCTTCAAGGTTTGCACCTGTACAAGTTATTATGTGGACTTTATCTTGTCGAATCATTTCTGCTAATGAGATTCCTAATTCAGCGGTACTCATTGCACCAGCAAGAGTAATCATCATCTTAGAATCAGAATTTAACTGATCCTCATAAGCCTTTGCTGCGTCGACTAATGAGGCAGCATTAAAGTGACGATAATGATGTGTAATAAAGTTAGAAACCGGTCCTTTTTTAGTCATCGTACCCAAGTATGTTTAACATGTTTTCAACGTTTTGTTCTTCACGATATACATGATCTATTAGATTTCCTTCGTCATCTATATCTACAACTACCTGTTTTGGTGAGGGTATTAAACAGTGCTTTATACCGCCATATCCACTGATAGCGTCTTGATAGGCTCCTGTATGGAAAAAACCAACATATAAAGGTTCATTTTCACTTTCAGAATATCCAGGAAGTAATATTTGTTGGTTTAATTGCTCAGAGTTATAGTAATCTGAATGATCACAACTAATACCACCAATATTCACTCTTTTATACATTCTATCCCATTTATTTAAAGGGAGTAAGATAAATTTCTCATTAATCGACCACGCATCTGGGATCGTATTCATGAGACTGTTATCGATAATATACCAGAGTTCAGTATCATTTTGTTGCTTTTGCTCTAACACTTCAAAAATTACGGCTCCACTTTCACCAACTGTATATTTTCCGAATTCAGTATATAAATCAGGTTCTTTAATTCCTGCCTCATTGCAGGTCTCTTTAACATTTCTAACAATTTCATTTACTATGTACTGATAATCATATTCAAACCCTAATGAGTTTTGAATTGGGAATCCACCGCCAATATTTAATGAATTAAGCGAAGGAACTAGTTTTTTGATCTGTATATACAGGCTGAGTGCTTTTTGGAATTCACCCCAATAATAAAGAGTGTCATTAATTCCAGAATCAACAAAAAAATGGATCATTACCAATTCAAACTTAGGATTGCCAATGATTCTCTTTTTTACCAGTTCAAGTATTTCACGCTTATTAATTCCTAACCTAGATGTATAATAAGCTGCACCAGGATTTTCCTCAATCGAGACTCTCAGACCTATTTTGATTGGGAAATCAACATCTATTGTTTCTAATTTATCGAGTTCATTTGGACTATCTAACACCGTTATAGAATTCTTAAAGCCAGAATTTAAAAGTCTACCAATTTTTTTTATGTAGTTATCAGTCTTATATCCATTATGAACAATGATTTTTGATTTATCTAGACGATCATTATCATATAATCTTTCAATTAAATCAATATCAAACGAAGAAGAGGTTTCTATTGATACATCCTCCTTTAATGCTGTTCTAACAACATGACTAAAATGGCAGCATTTAGTACAGTAGCAAAACTCATAATTACCTTGATAGTCATATTCTCTAATAGCATTCTCGAAATAAGAACGAGCTTTTTGTATCTGAGATTTAATTTTTGGCAAATAGGTTAATCTGAATGGCGTGCCATATTTATTTATGAGTTCCTTTAAATCTACTCCATTGAAATCTAGATAACCTTTGTTAAGTTTGAATCCATTTTGAGGGAAATAATAGGTCTGCTCGATCAGTTCTTTATAAGTGTTTTTCATTCATTACTTTAGTTGAAAGAGGTAAGAAAATATGTTCAAATTTATTCAGTTTATATATCAATACAAATGGATGTATTGGTTATAATTACAATATGATTCACATTCTTAAATCCAGATTGTTAAAGGTTTGTACTTTAATTATTCTGATATTATTTATTAATTCATTATCCATTTTAGCCCAAAGAGTTACAAGTGTTACTGAAAATGGAAATTATATTAAATTACCTAAGACACTTCTACAAGATCTAGCCACTAATCCTGAATCAAATAAACAAATCATACTAGAATGGTATGCTTCGAATGGGTATTTGGACGCGTCAATAATTTCAATTACTGACTCCCAATTTGATGTAATTCCTGGATGTAGATTTCAATTATCTAAGCTTATTATACTTGGGGATGATTTTGATAGGTACAGTTTAACGGATGTAGGATATTATTCATCAACAATACTAAAACAGAATATCGAAGATTTATTATCAGGCTTAGAAAGTGACGGGTATTTATATTCTAGTATTGAAATAGAATCAATAGATCAAATTAGTGAAGCTTGTAGTGTTTCAATTACTCTAAAAATCGATAAAGGTAGAAAGTGGGTATCTGAAAAAATACTTTTCCCAGGTGCAAATTTTAATAAACCCTCTTATCTACAAAGAATATCGAGATATAGTGACTCGCTTTTAATTACTTCCATAATATTGAATGATTTAAAATCAAATTTAGAAGCGAGTGAACTTTTTGAAGAGGTTGCCGATCCTGCTGTATTTATTGAAAATGAGAAGGCAGTTATAGTTATTGGGTTAAGAGAAAGAGTCTTAAACCAATTTGATGGTTTGATTGGCTATGTCCCAAATGCAAACGGGGAAGGACAAATAGTAGGAGATATGAAGCTGTCGCTTTGGAATGTTTTAAATCAAGGGAATGGATTTAATTTAGAGTATCAAAGGCTTAAACCTGAGACAACTAGGTTAAAAACTAATATCTCTCAAGATTGGATTGGTGCAGTTCCTGTAGGGTTAGGATTTAATTTTAATATCTATCAAAACGATACCACCTACCAAACAAGAAACATAAGTTTAGACTCATATTATCTTGTATCTCAAGGTTTAAGATTAACGAGTGAAATAGGTCAGATTAATTCTACTTCAAGCAATAGTGCACCTTTGATTTTAGAACCAGACGGGAAAAAACAATATGCTGAGTTTGGTTTCAGATATTCAACCTTAAATAATTTCGATGTACCAACATCAGGATTTGAATTTAATATTGATTTTGGAGTTGCAAATAAGAGCTTAGAAATAGACTCAATTAGTACATTTTCACAACGATATATTCATTCTGAGGCATCTTATTATCTCCCTTTGACCAATAAAAGTATACTTGCTTTTTCATCACAAGTTTATTTTTTAAACTCAAATAGGGTAACAGAAAATGATCTGATTTGGTTTGGTGGTGCGAATTCATTTAGGGGATATTCAGAAGAACAATTTAGAGCATCAAGACTTGTTTGGGGGGATATTGAGTATCGGTTTTTAACAAACAGATCTTCCTATTTATTTGCTTTTGGTTCAATAGGAGGTTATTACCGCCCGAAACTAGTTACTGAAACAGACGACAGTTTTTTAGTTACTGATTATTTGTATTCAACAGGATTTGGAATCAGTTATAAAATTAAGATCGGTCGCTTAAAGTTTGCATATGCAATTTCCCCAGATGAAAATATTGGAAATGGAAAAATTCATTTCGGAATTATAACAAGGTTATAAAAATCCACTATCTCAAATTACCTGAATCCAAGTATTTATAAGTTAAAATGTTAAGATTAATTTATTTATGTAACATTTATGCTTAAGTCGACTCATAGAATTTAGTTTGTTGGTTAAACTACTTTCAATAAGGGTTACAGTGAAAAAAATTCTAAGTCTAGTACTAATATCATTAGTTATGAGTCATATTTATATACTCAATGAAAAAGTATCTAAATATGATGAAATTGAGAGCTTTGAAATAATCCAATTTACTCTATCCTCCGATTCAACAACTGTTGATGAATTAATTTCAAAGGTTTTAGAATTTCGTTTTTCTGAACCTGATCGTGCTAGAATTTATGCAGACTCAGCTTTAAAGGTCTCTAAAAAGCTAAATTTAAAATCAAGAGAAGCAGAAATACTAAATCAACTTGGAATTATTGCAAGCGTTTTAGGTGATTCTCCAACGGCATTAGAATATTTTTTAAATGTTCTTACAGTTAGAGAAGAGATTGGAGATCTGATCGGCATTTCTAGAATTCAAAATAACCTAGGTATTCTTTACAAAAATATTGGTGATTTTGATCGTTCTCTTCAATTTCATAGTGAATCACTTTCATCAAAAAGATTATTAAAAGATTCACTAGGGATTGCTCGTAGTCTTAATAACATCGGAGAGATTTATCAGCAACAAAAGAACACAACTAGAGCAAAGCAACAATTTGAAGAATCTTTAGAGTTAATGGTTCAACTCAATTACATAGATGGTCTTGCGGCGGTATATAATAATCTTGGCGAAGTTTATAAGTTAGAAGGTGATATAGATAGTGCAATACAGTATCACGAACGTTCATTAGAGATAGAAAAGGAACGTGGGAATGTATCAGGTATAGGTTTTAGCTATATGAATATTGCTTCCTTGTTTTTACAGGTTGATCAACCTGAGGTAGCAATTATAAATTACAAAGAAGCTATTTCGAACTTTAATAAGATTAATGATCTATCAGGGTTGGAGCGTGCATATAATGATCTAGCTACAACATATTCAGAACTTGAAAGATTTCAAGAGTCGCTCTACTACTTTCAATTACAATCTAGTTTAAAGGATAGTTTAGTTTCAGTTCAAACCAATAAGCAAATCGCAGAACTACAGACTCAGTATGAATCTGAAAAACAAAAACAAGAAATTTTGTTACTTAACGAGCGCTCTTTAATGCAAGAGTCTCAAATAAATCAACAATCAAAAATTCGAAACCTACTAATACTTATTACAGTTCTGCTGTTTGGACTAGCCTTTGTTCTTTATCGAAGTAATAAATCGAGAAAAAAAGCGAATACACTTCTGATCGAAAAAAATAGAAAAATTGAAGAAGCTGCTGAATTGAAATCTCAATTCTTATCGGTTTTGAGTCATGAAATTAGAACACCAATGAATGCGGTTGTAGGAATGACAAATCTTTTGGTACATGAAAATCCAAGAGAGGATCAGAAAAAATACCTGGATACACTTTTATACTCTTCGAATAATTTACTATCCATTGTTAATGATGTTTTAGATTATTCTAAAGCTGAAGCAGGCAAAATAACTCTAGAAAATATTGAATTCAGATTGCTTTTCCTTTTATCAAACCTTCATCAGTCTTTTTATAACCAATCTGTACAAAAGGAAGTCTACTTAAAAATTGAACATGATGATAAGATTCCAGAAGTACTTAAAGGGGACCCAACTCGCCTAACTCAAATATTGAGTAACCTAATTTCTAATGCTCTTAAATTTACTGAAAATGGTTCTGTAATCGTTCAGGTTTCACTAGAAGATCAATCAGAAGAATTTGTAGAAGTAAGTTTTAAAATAATTGATACAGGCATTGGGATAGCTTTTGATAAGCAAGAATCGATTTTCGAAAGTTTCATTCAAGCAGATAAGGATATCCATAGGAAATATGGTGGAACAGGACTTGGATTACCAATTACAAAAAATCTTGTAGAACTGTTTGGAAGCACTATTAAATTAGTAAGTACTGAAGGAAAGGGAAGTACATTTTCATTTTCTATTACATTTGAGAAAGGAGAGCTTAAAAATACTTTAAAGTCACGTGAAATTGATATTAATACGTTCGAAGTATTTGAAAACATAAACGTACTTTTAGTTGAAGATAATCCAGTAAATATTCAAGTTATAAAGCTATTTCTAAAGAAATGGGGAATTGATCCAACTATTGCGTTAAATGGGGAATATGCTCTTGAATATGTTAAAGAGGAAGATTTTGATATAATTCTGATGGATTTACATATGCCGATTATGGATGGTTATAAGGCGACTGAGCAAATTCGAGAATTGGAAAAAGAATTAAATAGAAACACACCAATAATAGCGATTACGGCATCAAATGTTTTTGAAGAACATACACTAGCCTATGAATCTGGAGTAAATGAAATTGTTCCTAAACCTTTCGAACCTTATCAACTTCACCAAACAATTTTAAAGTACATCAAAAAGGATGGTATCAAGTTGAATTAAACAACTTGTAATCTTTGCTCTATGCTTAAAGATTACTATCTTTGTACTTTAATTAATGACTTATTAAGAAAGACTGAGGGAATGGGCCCGTAGAAGTCTTGGCAACCGATCCGACAGCTGTCGGAGAAAGGTGCCAAATCCCACTCAGCTATTTGCTGGGAAAAATAAGTGAACTTTTCCGTCACTCTTTGTTAATAAGCAAATCAACACAGTGAATAGAGTGGATATTAGAAAACAATTAGAGGATCGTGTCTTAGTTCTTGATGGAGCAATGGGAACTATGATACAACGATACACGCTAGATGAGAAAGATTTTCGTGGAACACGTTTTTTGGATTCTAAAGTAGACCTTAAAGGAAATAACGATTTACTATCAATAACTCGTCCTGAAATAATTCAAGAGATTCATGAATTGTATTTAGAAGCTGGAGCAGATATTGTTGAAACTAATACCTTCAGTGGTACTACTATTGCTCAGGCTGATTATCACTTAGAGGATGCTGTTTATGATATAAATTTTGAGTCAGCCAGAATAGCTCGTATTGCTTGTGATAAGTTTACAAAGTTGAACCCTGAAAAACCACGCTTCGTGGCTGGTGCAATGGGACCAACTAACAAAACAGCGTCTATGTCACCAAATGTTTCTGATCCAGGCTTTAGAGCTGTTAGCTTTGATGAATTGGCAATTGCATATAAAGAACAAGCTAAAGGATTAATTGACGGTGGTTCTGATATGTTACTTATTGAGACGGTATTTGATACGTTAAATGCAAAAGCGGCAATATTTGGAGTACTTGAATTGTATGAAGAAATTGGAAAAGAACTTCCTATTATGATTTCAGGTACTATTACAGATGCTAGTGGAAGAACTCTTTCTGGACAAACCGTAGAAGCTTTTTTGATTTCTCTTTCTCATGCTCCTTTGTTGAGCATTGGTTTGAATTGTGCGCTTGGTGCAAAACAGCTGAAGCCCTATTTACAAACTCTTTCAAAATATTCGCCCAATTTTATAAGTGTCTATCCGAATGCTGGTTTACCAAATGAATTTGGTGAATACGATCAAGGACCTGAAGAAATGGCTGATCAAGTAAAAGCGTTTTTAGATGATAAGTTGGTTAATATTCTTGGTGGTTGTTGTGGTACTACTCCCGATCATATTAAAAAAATGGCAGATCTTGCTTCTGAATATTCACCAAGAATTTTAAAAGAAGTAGCTGTAGTATAATGAAACCAAATCCATTAAAGCTTAGCGGCCTCGAACCTCTTATAATTACCCCTGATTCAAATTTCATAAATGTAGGTGAACGGACTAATGTTACGGGTTCTAAGCGATTCTTGAATCTTATTAAGGAAAGAGATTATACAACAGCCTTAGATGTTGCTTTGGATCAAGTGCAGGGTGGAGCGCAAATCCTTGATGTGAACATGGATGAAGGAATGCTAGAAAGTGCCGAAGAAATGACGACTTTCTTACATTTAATCGCTTCAGAACCAGAGATTGCAAAGATTCCAATAATGATTGATTCCTCGAAGTGGGAAGTAATTGTTGCTGGACTAAAGTGTATTCAGGGTAAAGGAGTAGTTAATTCTATTAGTTTAAAAGATGGAGAAGAAGAGTTTCTGCGAAAAGCTAAGATAGTACAACGTTTTGGAGCTGCTGTTATCTCAATGGCTTTTGATGAATTAGGTCAGGCTGATAATCTAGAACGAAGAAAAGAAATTTGTGGTCGATCTTATAAGCTATTAGTAGAAAAGGTGGGTTTCGACCCTTCTGATATTATTCTTGATCCTAATATTTTCCCAGTTGCAACTGGAATGGAAGAGCATCGAAAAAACGCTCTTGATTTCTTTCTTGCTTCAAAGTGGATTCGTGAGAATCTACCTGGTGCTCATATTATCGGTGGAGTAAGTAATGTTTCATTTTCATTTCGAGGGAATAACCCAGTTCGTGAAGCTATGCATTCTGCATTTTTATATCATGCCATTCAACATGGTATGGATATGGGAATTGTGAACCCTACTCAACTCGAAATTTATGACAACATTCCTAAGGAATTACTTGAACGAGTTGAGGATGTTCTTTTAAATCGACGAGATGATGCAACTGAGAGACTTCTTGAAATTGCCGATAAGTATAAGGGAACAGGTGAGAAGAAAGAGAAGGAGACCCAAGAATGGCGTGCTAGCTCTGTAGAGGAACGATTAAGTTATTCACTTATAAAAGGGGTAACAGAGTTTATTGAAGAGGACACAGAGGAAGCTAGGGCTAAATATGAAAGTCCACTTACAGTAATTGAAGGTCCATTAATGGATGGAATGAATGTGGTAGGTGATCTTTTTGGTGCTGGAAAAATGTTTCTTCCTCAGGTTGTAAAAAGTGCTCGTGTAATGAAACAAGCAGTAGCTTATTTAACTCCATTTCTTGAAGAAGAGAAAGAAAAGAATAAGGATACAAGTCAACGCTCTAAAGTACTACTAGCTACAGTAAAAGGTGACGTTCATGATATTGGGAAGAATATTGTAGGTGTTGTATTGGCTTGTAACAACTTCGATATAGTTGATCTAGGAGTTATGGTTCCTACAGATAAAATTTTAGATGAAGCAGAGAAAGAGAAAGCTGATATTATTGGTTTAAGTGGATTAATAACTCCGTCTTTAGATGAAATGGTTGGAGTGGCCAAAGAAATGCAAAAGCGTGGAATGACAACTCCATTATTAATCGGAGGAGCAACGACATCAAAAATACATACTGCTGTAAAGATTGATCAGAATTATTCATCACCAGTAGTTCATGTATTAGACGCATCTCGTTCAGTTTCAATTTGTACAGAGTTATTAAATGAAGGAAATCGAGAGAAGTTTGCTGCTGGAATCAAAAATGAATATTCAGTAATGCGCGAAGATCACAAAAATCGAACGAGTAGAAAATCGCACCTAAGCTTTGAAGCTGCTAAAAAGAATCGAACAAACATTGATTGGGAATCAACTACCTATCATAAACCAAAGGAAATTGGAATAAAAGTTTTTAATGATGTTGACCTTTCAGAACTTCGTAAATTCATTGATTGGTCTCCGTTTTTTAGAACATGGATGTTGACAGGTAAATACCCAGCTATATTGGAAGACAGTGTGGTAGGAGAACATGCTAGAGAGTTATTTAATGATGCTCAGATAATGCTGGATGAACTTCTAGCAAATAAATCACTTCAAGCAAAATCTGTAATTGGCTTATTTCCAGCAAATAGTGTTGGAGAAGACATTATTGTATTTGAGGATGAATCCAGAACGACTCAAAAAGCCAAGTTCCACTTTCTACGTCAACAAGCTGAGAAAAGATCAGGGCAACCAAATTCATCATTAGTCGATTATATAGCTCCATTAGATAGTGGGAAGAGTGATTACATTGGTATGTTTGCTGTCACTTCAGGGCTAGGAATCGAAAAAATAATTAAGAAATATGATGAAGCAAATGATGATTATAATTCGATACTAGTTAAAGCTCTTGCTGATCGTTTAGCGGAAGCACATGCTGAATATTTGCACTATAAAATTCGGACAGATTTATGGGGGTTTTGTCCAGAAGAAAGTTTTGATAACGAGAAGTTTATTGAAGAAGAATATCAAGGGATTAGACCTGCACCTGGATATCCTGCTTGTCCTGACCATACTGAGAAAAGAACTTTATTCGATGTACTTGAGGTCGAAAAAAATACGGGTATTTCTTTAACAGAATCTTATGCAATGTATCCTGCAAGTTCAGTTAGTGGATTCTATTTTTCGCACCCTAAAGCAAGATATTTTGGTGTTGGGAAACTGAATAAAGATCAGATTATAGATTATGCAGAACGTAAAGGAGATACCATCGAAGAAATTGAGAAATGGTTGTCACCAAATTTGGCTTATGAACCTAAGAAATTAAATAAATGAAAGTCATCTTGAGTAAAGCACCGAATAATTTTAGATAAGATAATTCGCTTTCGCTCATTGAGATTCAAAGAACTATGAAAGTAACAGACTATTTTACAAAGGCAGACGGAAAAGCACTATTCACCTTCGAGGTATTACCACCATTAAAAGGTCAAAATATTCAGACTTTGTTTGATCATATTGATCCTTTGATGGAATTCAACCCTCCATTTATTGATGTAACCTATCACAGAGAAGAATATATCTACAAGAAGCATGAGAATGGACTTCTTGAACGAAAATCGGTACGTAAAAGACCTGGAACAGTTGGGATGTGTGCAGCTATTCAAAATCATTATAAAGTTGATGCTGTTCCTCACATTATTTGTGGAGGTTTTACAAAAGAAGAAACAGAGAATGCACTCATTGATTTAAACTTCTTAGGAATTGATAATGTATTAGTTCTTCAGGGAGATGTTAGGAAACCAGATCGCATATTTGTTCCCGAATCTGATGGACATGCATATGCATCAGAACTACTTAGTCAGGTTGTGGACTTAAATAATGGAATTTTCTTAGATGAGGAAATAGAAAATGCAGCTCCCTCAGATTTTTGTATAGGTGTTGCAGGGTATCCTGAGAAACATACTACAGCTCCGAATATGGAAACCGATTTGCGTTACCTCAAGCAAAAAGTAGATGAGGGAGCAGACTATATTGTTACCCAGATGTTTTTCGATAATGAAAAGTATTTTGATTTTGTAAAGGCATGTAGAGAAGCTGGAATAAATGTACCGATAGTCCCTGGATTGAAACCTATAAATACAAAAAAGCAGATAACGTTACTTCCTGATTTATTTCATATAGATATTCCAGAAGCTCTTTCTCTTGAGTTGGAAAAATGTAAAGATAACGACGCCGCTCGTCAGATTGGAATCGAATGGGCAGTTCAACAATCTAAAGAACTTATAGAATTCGGCGTCCCAACTTTACATTACTACTCAATGGGCAAATCACTATCGGTTTATGAAGTAGCTAAAGAAGTATTTTGATTGTTTTTATCCAATAAGCTGTATTTAGATCTTCTATTGGAAAAAACTGATATTTGAAATAGTTTTTAATTAACAAAAGTAATTCAAAAGTTTTTACTTACCGCCAATCCAAACACCACCATGTTTAAAAGAATAATACTCTTTGATTTCGGAATCCGGATTATCCTCGGTAAGCCTTCGATGAGGCTTTTTTAAGCGCTTTTTAAACCACCTTCTAGTATCATAAAAATCTTTATCAGATTCATAATCTTCTATTTCACCAATCGAAGTATTGTTGTAATGCTCTTCATCTAAAGCATACTCCCAATTCAAAATTTCCATACTTTTTTTATGAATTCCATAGCTATCCAGATTGATTTCTCTTTGTTCTTCTGGCTTATAAAAGGTTGAATCATAAAAATCTAAAAATGGTCCAATTGCACATACTACCTGTGATTTTGAAAATCGCATATCATATAACCAAATTTTCAAGTAATACTCTTGATTTAATTTGTCAAGTGTAGTTTTCCAGCTAGTATAAATATCAAGTAAACCACTAAGAATATGAGCTCTTATTTTACCTTTTGGTTCAGGGTATTTAGAATTTAAAAAGGAAATATTAGAATATGGTTCAACCCAAATTTTAGTAAAATCCCGGTTCTGAGATAATAGATTATCCAGATCAAGCTTCTTATTTTTAACCTTCCAATATTCAATATTTTGCAGAACTCGATTATTACCGCGTATTTTTTTAGTTCTCAATATTCAAATACTTAGTCGAGTGAATACCCTTTTCTATATTCTCTACTAAGCATTGAGTTAGCTATCTGATCACCTTTAAATTTTTCAGTTTCAGGATTCCAATAAAGCGGTCTACCAAGCTCATAGGCTATATTTGCGATATTACATATCGTTGCGGTTCTATGTCCAATTTCGATATCAGCAACTGGCTTAGTTCTATTTTTGATTGCATCAATCCAATCCTGATAATGGTTATCGCTTCTGTATAATTTGATTTCACTATCACCAATTTCTTTGGACAGCAAGGTTGGGTCTGAAGGTTCCAAAAACTGTCTACTTATATCTAAACTTCCTTCAGTTCCAATAAAACGGACAGCATTTCCACGACCAAAGTCTTCATGTACCATTTCTATACCATTCGCATAATTAAACTTAAGTCCTCGTGTAGCATTATTTTGTGATGGAGGTATAAATTCAACTGGGCCACTATCATCCATTCCAAGTCCCCATTGTGCGATATCAAACATATGAGCTCCCCAATCAGTAACTCCGCCACCGCCAAACTCTCTATATCGTCTCCACATTGGATAATTATCCCAAGGGTAGGGAGGAGCAAGTTCATTATTGTATTCGACAAATGGAGATGGACCAATCCAAAGATCCCAATCTAAACTCTCTGGAAGAGGTTGTTTTGGTAAGTTATAAGGAACCGCAGGGTTGCCTACATTTACTTTTACTTCCTTGATTTCACCTAGGTATCCATTTCGAACAAGTTCACAAGCTTTCCAGAAATTACTCCAAGAGCGTTGCATACTTCCTGTTTGGGCAACTCGATTATTATTTCTAGTGGCATCTACCATTGCTCTTCCTTCTTCAATAGTAAGAGAAAGTGGTTTTTCACAATATAAGTCTTTACCTGCATTCAAAGCCTTAATAGCTGGTATCGCATGCCAATGATCAGGAGTGCAAACTATAACGGCATCAATATCTTCTCTGGATATTATTTCTTCATAATCGTGATAAGCTTCACAGCCATTATAGCTTTCAACACCTGAAGCTTCGGCATATTTAGCATTTACCCATTCTTTAAATTTATCTCTTTTAATAGAATCTACATCACAGTTTGCTATAATTTGAGCTTCTTTTAATGGAATAAAAGGATTTGCAAGTATAGTCCCTTGTTTACCATTTCCAATAAATCCAATCGTAATCTTATCACTTGGAGCAGTATAACCCGGACCACCTAAAACAAAACGAGGAACAATAGAAATTGAGGCAATTCCTAGTGCTGTTTTTTTGAGAAAGTCTTTTCTAGATTGCGCGATTTTGGTAGTTATTTTTTTTGCCGATTTATTAGGTTTCTCAGACTTCATCTCGTATTTATTTTCTTAGTGTTAATATTTTAAAGTGAAAAAAAGAGACGGGATTTCAAAGAAATAGATAAAGAAAATTGAGTTAATATTATTCTTCTCTTGAAATTATTGGTTCAAAGAAAATGGACGCTTTTGTAGGTGAAATTAAAGTTTTAAAGTCAATACTGTTTGAACCAACTTTTAAGTTACTTAACGGCCCAATTGTAGGATTTGCTGTTTTTCTAACCACTTTATTAAAATCCCAAAAAACAGAAATTGGATTTCCATTTTCATCTGCGATAGATTGTTCTGCAAATGGTATCAAACCTATTAAATCAGGATTTACTGAAGGGCTAGTAATTCCAATAAAGGAATCGTCCATTTTAAAATATAGTGATACAATCTCACTTGTCAACTTGATAGAATATTCGAAATCAAAATCACTTATCGTAGGGTTCAAATGCTCAGAGTTAGGCTTCGATCCATCAATGTATAAATTATTGTTAACTACATTTCCTACTCCTGAACTTGATCCAAAGTTAATGGGTCCTTGGGCACCAGCAAAAATGTTATTGTACATTTGATTGTATACGATTTCTACTGGAATACCCATATTTCTTCTTAGGGTCGAGTGAGGTTTTAAAGTATATGCTCTTCTAGCTCCTGAACCTTGATTTCCAAATTCTTGTATTTTAAAATCAAAATTGCTGTCAATAAAAAGATTATGAGCAAATATTGAACCACCAGAATATACCATAATTGCACCTTCTGGTTTATCAATAATAATGTTGTTATCAATAAGAGTCGGGCCAACATTTGCTTCAAGAAACAGGGCAGTTGTAGTATTAACTCCACCAATTAAAAAATTACGTGTGATTCTAGTTCCTTGATTAGCGAAATCAATCCAAATACAGTAAGCTTGTGATTGAGGACTTTGATTAGCAATCACACTGTGAATAAAGTTATTCTCTATTAGTACATCTGAAGAATTCCAGATCTTGATTCCAGCTGGTTCGTACCCACCAAATTCATTTCGATAGTTGATATCTTCAATTCTATTCCCACTAATTTTGGATCTTGAAATCCCTTTTTGTCCAGCAATTCCATATTGACCATTTTTATGAATTACATTATTCCGAATAATATGATCTCCAAACTGCGAAATATCTTCAAAAGAATCTTCCGGTCTTTCATTCTCACCAAACATAATTCCAGCAGTCTTAGAATAGGCTATTTCTGAATTCTCAATGATCCAACTCTTTCCCATATTTGAACCAAGTGCACCAACTTGAAGTAATCGATTTGGATCATTATCACCTTCGTTTGGGGCTTGCCAGTTTGGAGATGCATGTAGAAAACGTAACCCATTGATTGTCAAAAAATCTACATCAGTGTTGGTAGCGAAAAAAATTAGCTCTCTTATGTTTATTTCAACTAATTCATCATTTGGATTTAGGTCACTAAAGTTTCCAAAAATGGAAGTGAATCCATCCTTTGTTTCAGTGTACCAAGTATGAGCTGTTTCTTTGACATCATCAAGAGTTTGCTGCTCATATAGCGCACTATTATTCAAATAAACATCGCCTCGATGGTGCCATTGTCCATAATTTTGAAAATCACCATCTACGAAAAGGGAATAGGGGTTGTATCCATTAAAAAAAGAGGTATGTAATTTTACGACCCATAAACCTTTGCTAATTTTTCTCCATGAATTTATTTCTTCAGAACCTTTAATAAATACATCATCATTTTCAAAGTGAGTAAAGGTTACTCTTTCAGAGTCCGAAGTGCCGCCTACTGATGGATTTACATACTCTCGATATATTCCTTCATGGATTATGATAGTTTGTCCTGGTTTTACAGTTTCAGCAGCTTTAGATATTGTAAGAAAAGGGGATTCTTTTGTTCCTGAATTTGAATCTGATCCTAATTTTGAAACATGGATATTTATACTATTTGAACAGTTTGCACAAAACAAATATACCGTTGCTAAAAAAATGTATTTGAAGCTATTCAAGCTAAAGAAGTGTTATGAATACTTTTGGAGAATCGTAGTTAAAACAGTATTAAAATCTTTTTCTATAATAGGTTCAAAATCTTCTCCAGTAAGCATTTCGAAAAGCTCGGAATAGCGCTCAAATACTTCAATTCGAAATTCGTCAGGCAAATCTGGGAGGGTTTGTCCATCTAATCCTTGGAAATTTTGACTCATTAACCACTCACGTAGAAATTCTTTAGATAGCTGTTTTTGAGACTCACCATTAGCCTGTCGTTCTCCATATCCTTCTAAATAAAAATATCTAGATGAATCGGTAGTATGAACTTCATCGATTAATGTAAGTTCACCATTGTATAGACCAAACTCATATTTAGTGTCTACGAGAATTAAACCATTCTGCGCTGCCACTTCAGTTCCTCTTTCAAAAAGTTTAAAAGCGACCTCGCGAATTTGAGTCCATAAATCTTCATTAACAATACTATTAGCTAAAATATCTACTTCAGAAATATCTTCATCATGACCTTCGGTTGCTTTAGTTGCAGGAGTAAGAATTGGAGATTGAAATTTTTCATGTTCAACCAATCCATCTGGTAAAATAACTCCACAAAGAGTTCGAAGACCTGACTTGTAAGTTCGCCAAGCATGACCTGTTAAATAACCCCTTACAACCACTTCAACTGGTACAGGAGTACATTTTTTAGCAATTGTAATATTAGGGTGGGGGACTTCAATAACATGAGTTGCTACAATATCTTTAACAGTGTTAAAAGAAAAAGCAGCAAGTTGATTAAGTATTTGTCCTTTGAAGGGAATTGCTTGTCTCATTATAAAATCAAATGCAGAAATACGATCTGTTACAACAATTCCCAGAGTGTTATTGTTGAGATCGTAAACTTCACGAACTTTACCTTTATATGGTGAGCCAATTGAAGCTACATTGGTATCGGTTATACAATAGTCTAAAGCTTCCTGAGTGCTAAAATTATATTCCACAGTTTTAAACCTTTTCTGTTGATCCTCTTTCTACAAGAATAGGATTAATCGAAGTTTGGAAGAGATTATCAGTTGGGTCTTTTATGATTGCTGCAAGTCGTGCCGTTGCCTGAATTCCAATGGTGTGCATCTGCTGATCAATGGTTGTTAGATCAAGATATTTACTCAATTTGATATTGTCGTAACCCATTATTGCGATATCATCTGGCACTTTCATTCCTAATCGAGATAGTGCATGCAGCGCACCTAAAGCTTGAGTATCATTTGCGCAAAATACAGCATCTGGATATCGACCCATTTTATCATATTTATAAACTGCTTCAAAGCCTGCTTCCTCGGTAAACCCAGCATGTTTGGTTGTATCACCAGTTACAAATAAACTCTTATCGATTTTCATTTTATAATTCTTAAGAGCATCCTTAAACCCACGTTCTCTATCGTCAGATGCACGAGTATTAACTGGTGATGTAATCATTCCAATATCTGTAAAGCCTTTTTTCACTAAATGCTCACCTGCCATATAACCACCTTGGTAATCGTTAACCATAAAATAATTATATGCATCATGTGCAGCATTAACTAAAACGATAGGTACATGAGTAGTTTGGAGATGCTTGTGAATCTTTTCACTAACATCGATAGAAAGTAGAATTAGGGCATCAGCGGTTCCACGATCGAAAAAATTTATAACAGCCTCTTCAGGGTCCTTAGAACCAGTATTATATAAAATAATATCCAGATCCATTTTCTTGATTTCATCTTTTACCCCTTTAAGTACTTCATTAAAAAAAGGAGTAGTAAATGAAGGTACTGCAACGGCAAGTAGTTGAGGTTCTTTACTAGCTAACTTACGTGCGCTAACTTGTGGTCTAAAGGAAAGTTCTTCAATAGCTGCTTGAACTTTCTTTTTTGTTTCATCTGAAACATTCGGAGAATCATTCAATACTCTCGAAACTGTAGAAATAGCAACTCCTGCATTTTTTGCTACTTCATAAATAGTTACTTTTTTGTTCATAATCCCGATAAATGTTTTACAAATAATCTGTAAAAAAAAGTGAGAATACCCCTTTTTAGCTAATTATTTTAGTAGGTAGAGTATAATCAACTTATAAAGAAGATGTAATCTGTATTAAAAAATTATTTATTTCTTAATCAATGGAACTTTTTTAGGCAATAAATTCATTTATTAAAGTATGAGCTCAATTCTACGCATTCCATATTCAATGATTAGACCAATTTATGAAAAAACTTCATTTCATAAGTCTGTTATAGAAGAAATTGGTGACACAGATTTAAAGCCAGCATATTCTCATTGTCGTGCGATAACAAGATACTATGCTAAGACCTTCTATATGGCTACACGATTTTTGCCAAATGAGAAACAACGCAGTATTTTTGCAATATATGGTTTATGTAGATTTCTGGATAATTTGGTTGATGATTCAATAGACTTATCAAATAATGAAGTAATAAACATTTCAGAAATTGATTCGAAGTTGAATGAATTCAAAATTAATCTAGCCTCGATTTATGAAGGTGAGTTATCAAACGATAGAATTCTTACCGCATTTGCAGATACTTTAAGAAAATACCACATTCCTATAGATCTCCCTTTTCTGCTTATTGATGGTGTTCGTTCCGATCTTGACAAAAATCGATACAATAATTTTCAAGAATTATATGACTACTCTTATCAGGTTGCATCTGTGGTGGGCTTAATGACAAGTAGGGTTTTTGGTTATGAAGATGAAAGAGCTCTCGAATATGCTATTGATTTAGGTATAGCGATGCAGCTTACTAATATTTTAAGAGATATTGGTGAAGATTTAGAAAGGAATAGGATTTATTTACCAGCAGACGAATTGAAGTTGTTTGGAGTTTCTGAAGCAGATTTATTTAATGGAAATCTATCGGAAGATTTTATTGAATTGATGAAATTTCAAGTAGCACGTGCAAGAAAGTACTACGAAAAAGCTGATAATGGTATTACAATGCTCAATAAAGATAGTCGTTTACCAGTTTATTTAGCTAGGTTCAATTACAGTAGAATTCTATATAAAATTGAAGAGAATAACTTTAATGTATTTGATGAACGAGCATATCTTAATAATCTAGAAAAATTTACTATCCTTCCAAGAATACTCTATAAAATGAGAGCTGTTAGTTAACAGAAATTGGTAGAGAATCACTTCTTAATTTGATACTTTCAAAGAAAACGATTTCTCATGGCTACCATCAAAAAAATTCTTATTGCAAATCGCGGTGAAATAGCCGTTAGAGTAATTCACACTTGTAAAGAGCTTGGAATCAAAAGCGTTGCTGTTTACTCTCGTCCTGATGAATTCTCTCCACATGTACAACTTGCTGATGAATCAGTATTTATTGGAGAAGCTGCTTCATCAGAAAGTTATCTTGTAGTTGACAAAATTCTGGATGCTATAAAACTAACGGGTGCA
The DNA here is from genome assembly GCA_965212165.1 of Balneolaceae bacterium. Classification (GTDB taxonomy): domain Bacteria; phylum Bacteroidota; class Rhodothermia; order Balneolales; family Balneolaceae; genus RHLJ01. The sequence continues at coordinate 2,246,092 of OZ243096.1, forward strand.
GATGCCGTTCATCCTGGATATGGCTTCTTAAGTGAAAACGCTGATTTTGCAGAACGATGTAAGAAAGAAGGAATTATATTCATAGGTCCAGAACCAAAAGCCATTCGCTTGATGGGCGATAAAACTTCTGCAAGAGAATTAGCGACACAATATGGAATACCAACACCACCAGGTTTAAAAAGTACACTTCAAAGTCTTGAAGAAGCACGAAAAGTTGCTAAAGATGTTGGATTCCCAATATTGATAAAAGCTTCTGCTGGGGGTGGAGGTAAAGGAATGCGAATCGTCTATGATGAATCGGAATTCGAATCTAGTATAAAAGCTGCAAAGTCTGAGGCTAAAAATGCTTTTGGAGATGATCGGGTATATATAGAGAAATACCTTGAAGAGCCTAGACATATTGAGTTTCAGATAATGGCTGATACTCATGGAAATATTGTTCATGTATGGGATAGAGAATGTTCAATTCAACGACGTCATCAAAAAGTTATTGAAGAAGCACCAAGTACATTGTTATCTGATGAACTAAGAGCCGAAATGGCAAAATCTGCTATCAAAGCAGCTGAATCTTGTGATTATGTTGGGGCTGGTACCATCGAGTTTTTAGTAGATAAGCATATGAATTTCTATTTTTTAGAGATGAATACTCGTCTACAAGTTGAACATCCTGTCACAGAGATGATTTCTGGAATTGATTTAGTAGCTGCACAAATTGCAGTAGCAGAAGGAAAAGAACTTCCGTTTACTCAAAATGATATTAAAAAAGTTGGACATGCAATAGAATGTCGGATTTATGCTGAAGACCCTGAAAATAATTTCTTACCAAGTACTGGTTTACTAAAAAAACATAGAACTCCTTCAGGTACAGGTATTCGTGTTGATGCAGGTGTTGAAGAAGGTCAGGAAATCACTATTAATTATGATCCAATGATTTCTAAACTCACTGTTTATGGTCATGATAGAGAGGATGCTCGTAAGAAAATGATTAGAGCACTTCAGGAATATGAAATTGCCGGTTGTAAAACAACCATACCATTTTGTGAATTTACACTTAATCATGAATCCTTTATTTCTGGGAATTATGATACCCATTTCGTTAAAGATCATTTTGATCCCAAAAAATTAAAAAGATCTGTTAATGATGACATTTTGGCTTTAACAAGTACTTTACTTAAGGAAGCCCAGCATAATGAATCATTTGAATACGCTGAACAGGAGAACAGTTCTGTTTCTGAATGGTGGAGAAATCGGCGTTAACTCTATATGGACACATCAAAAAAGAAGCTTTTTGAAGCTTTAAATAAACTGGATACAGAACAGCGTAACAATGTTACGACTGAAATTGACCTTGCTGATTCTTCTGAAATAGTAAGATTAATAAATCAAGAAGATCAGAAAGTAGCATTGGAAGTAGAAAAAAAACTCAATTGTATTGCTGAAGCTGTTGATTTAGTAAGTGATAGCTTTGCTGTAGGAGGAAGGCTGCTTTATTTTGGTGCTGGAACTAGCGGGCGATTAGGAGTTTTAGACGCCGCTGAATGTCCTCCGACTTTTGGCAGTGAACCAGAACAGGTTCAAGGATTTATTGCTGGTGGTAAAGAAGCCATGTTTATAGCGCAGGAAGGAGCTGAAGATTCAGAAGAGATAGGAGCAAATGACCTCGATAATTTGAATGTATCTAAAATCGATGTTGTTTGTGGTCTTGCTGCAAGTGGTAGAACACCATATGTACTAGGTGTACTGAAACATGCTCAAAAATCAGGAGTTAAGACAATATTTATAACTACTGTTCCAAAATCTCAACTTAGCATTTATTCAGATATAATTATTGATGTACCTGTTGGTCCAGAGGCTATTATGGGAAGTACACGAATGAAAAGTGGAACAGCCCAGAAAATGGTTATGAATATGATAACTACTGGCGCATTCATTAGGCAAGGAAAAGTGCTCGAGAACGTTATGGTAGACCTGAAACTATCAAATAAGAAACTTATTGAACGTGCAAAAAGAATAATATGCACATTTTGTAGTGTAAATTATGACGAAGCTTCAATTTTTCTGAATAAAGCCGATGGTCATGTTAAAACAGCAATTGTAATGGCTTTAACTAATTCATCAAAAGAAGATGCAACGCAATTATTAATTAAACATAAAGGTTTTATTAGGAGAGCCTTACAATTATAAAATGAGATGAGAGAAGTAATCTTTAGTATTTATGTTTGGACTGCCTACATCTTACTATTTGTAGTTTTTTTTATACTAATTTCAGTAACCTTTTTAGCGACTTTTTTATTTGATAAATATCGAAAAATTCCAAACAAGGTGTTAGGAATGATGGCTTGGTGTATGGTTAGAGTGAGTCCGGGATGGAAAATAAAAGTTGAGGGTGTAGAGAAATTTGATAATAACACTCCAACTATTTTTATCGCGAATCACGAAAGCTTTTTAGATATACCACTCTTGTTTGAATTGCCATGGCGAATGAAGTGGGTTGTAAAACATAGTATGACTTACATTCCTGTGATGGGATGGATGGTGAAACTCACAGGTCAACTTACAATTAATCGTTCAAGTAAATCTGCGTTAGTAAAATTATCGAATCTTGTTAAGCCATTAAATGATTTAGTCCCGGTTATGATATTTCCAGAAGGGACACGTTCATTAGATGGAAAAATAAGTTCATTTAAAAATGGAGCGTTTCTTATGGCTTTAGAATATGGATTCCGAATACAACCTATAGTAATTGATGGGGCTCATGAAATTCTAAAATCAGGTTCAGCCATACTAAATAATAAAGGAATGCTTAGAGTTTCTGTGTTAGATCATATTGATCCAAAAGATTTTAATAATATGACGGATCTAAAGTCTTTTGCTAGAGATAAAATAATATTTGAAAAAGAAAGGCTTAAGAATTATTGAAATTAAATATAATTGATACCATACTTTCATCAACTCATTACCATCACAGGGTTATGTCTTCAATTGTTATTGCTCAGTTGATATTAATCTCAGTATTTAAATTTTGGCCAGAATCAGTTAGAAAAACTGTAGCATTTGATGGATTTGAAAAGAAAGCTATTATCATAGAAGAGATGATAGTTACTAAACAAGCAAATGCTCCGGCATCGCCACCAAAGCCTCAAATCCCAATCCCAATTCCAAATGATTTTGTAATAGAAGAGATTATCGACTTCCCTGAACTAGAAAATTTATTAAACACAGATCCATTAAGTATTGAAAATACTACAGGGCAAAGAGGGGATGAAGAAATTATCTCAGGTAATCCTGATAGGCCGCCAAGAGTAGTGAGAATTGTAGAGCCTATTGTGCCAGAAGAAGCAAAAAGAGCAACTATAAAAGCAACTATAACAGTAAATTTCACTGTATTAAGCGATGGGTCGGTTAAAGAAGCATATATCTCGGAAATACGTTTATATGAAGATAATGGTAGAGATTTTAAGATTGTAAAGGATATTGGCTATGGATTACTTGAAGCAACATTAGAAGCTGCTTACAAATGGAGATTTAGGCCTGCCTCTGAACGAGGAGAAAATGTAGGAGCATATACTCAAGATATTTTCACATTTGGTTTTTGATAATTGCTATGGGATTGGATTAGTTCTATCTTTGCCGCCCTTATTGAATGAAAAGGAGAGGTGCCGGAGCGGTCGAACGGGCTCGCCTGGAAAGCGTGTGTGCCTCACAAGGGTACCGAGGGTTCGAATCCCTCCCTCTCCGCCAAAAAAGGCTTTGTTATTTAAACACTATAGTGTAAAGTGTAAAAAATGATGAAGCCTTTTTTATTTTTAGTTTTAACTAGAAAAATATAGAAGTTTGAATTATTAATATTTACTTTAACATTATATAATAAGATGGCTTAGGTGTTTAATTAGTTTGGTACAATAAATTACTTGAATCTAATTTTAATTCAAGAATACCTTTCATAGGTTAAATAACCGGATGTCTATCATTCTTCAAATAAATAATAATCCAATCAAGTAACAGATGCGAAATTACAAGCTGTTAATAATTTGGTTAGTTGTAGGTACTACTATATTTAGTTGTGATCTGCCAAAAAAACCAGATTTTACTACTTCACATACAGTAGAAGCTCCAATATTGATTAACAAAGAATTTCAATTTCTTGGCGGTGGGGGATCAGTTGAAGTTTTAATTGATACAACCAAAAGCGAATTTGACTCACTTTTCACACTTAATGCTACTACTGGATTAATAAGTGTGTCTAAAGAAGAAGATTTTGATTTTGGTGACCTTAATGATGCCATACCTGAAATTAGTACTGACCCAACTAGTTTTAATTCTCAAGTTGGTGAGTTAGAACTTGGAAGTTTTTCTTCTGGTGGATCTAACTTAGGTACGGCGAGTTTCCAAGATTTAACAGGGTTAAATCCTTCTGTAGTACCTGCAGGTACACCTATTCCTGGAGGGTCAACACCTGCTCCTGTTAACATTGATGTTGGACAAAGCACTGACTTCTTTGTAAGTGCTACAATTAAAAGAGGATCTATTGAAATTAGTATTACAAATAACCTAGGTTTTGATATTAGCGCTATCGATGTTGATTTGAACTCTGGTAATACTTTTGTAGCTGGTACAACTATTTCAAATGTAAATCATGGAGAACTAAGCTCAGGTCAGATTACATTTACTGAAGGTGATATTCTTTCTAATATTAATGTTGACGTTTCAGTTACTTGGAATGCACAAAATACCTCAGCAAATCCAGGTGAGCTGGTTGTTGAAAGTATTGATGGTATAGGGCTTGTAGCTTCTGAAGTGGAAGCAGCCGTTGAATCGCAGGATTTCTCATCTAGTAATACTACGACATTTGATGCCACAGAATTTATTTTCTCTGATCCATCTCATTACGTTCAGTTAGAATCAGGGTTTTTAAATATTGACCCAATTGTAAATGGATTAGATTTAACAATCGATTCATTAATTATTTCTTTCCCAAATATTCGTAGAGGACCTAACTATTTACCTGGTGATTCACTTAGAATAAGTTATATACCAGGGTTTGATCAAATACTAAGAAGTGCTACTTCAAATAGTAAAGAAAGAGATCTAACAGGTTATAGATTATATGCGTTTAATAATATAATTGAATACAATATCTCTTCAATTACTGAAAATACTCAAGATGCTGCACCTGGTGATCAAACTCGTGTTATCAATGAGAATAATGAGATAAGCTCCAGTGTAGAAATAATTGACCTCAAAATTGCATCAGCATTCGGTGAGATCCTACCACAAACAGTTTCATTAGGAGAGGATGATCCATCAAATGGTACAGACACATGGGATTTAAACAATGACAGCGAAGCTGAAATAACTTCAATTGACGGTTTAGAAGATATCTCGAAACAAATTGATGGTTTAGAGTTTACACAGGCTACACTTAGTATTAATTACGAATCGAATATTGGTGTACCAACTACAATCTATTCAGCATTTTTAGGAACAAATGGTGATGGAGAAGAAGTTTTCTTAAGAGGAAAAGCAGGTCAAAATGCCGAAGTTATTGCTGGAGATCCTATCAATGGAATCTTAAGAGACGGTGTGCAGCTTCTTCCAGAACAGATGATCAAGTTCGAATTAGAACCTAGTGTTTCTGGAGGTCTAGAAACTTTTTCACTTACCTTTGATTCAACAAATTCTACAGTAACTGACTTTCTAAATAATTTACCAAGCGAAATTAGATTTGTTGGTAAAGCAATTGTTAATGAAGATGGTACTGAAGCAACTATTACTTCTCCATTAGAATTTGATCCAAAAATTAGTGTAAATCTTCCATTGGCATTTAAGACTACCAATGAAACGGCATTTACAGATACAACTGAAGTAGATGCACTTCAAGACTTACCAACTCCAGAAGATGATGCAAATATCAGTGAAGGATTACTATTAATAAGCTATGAAAATGGATTACCGCTCGGTTTTTCATTAAGTCTTACATTTGTAGATTCTACAGGTGCAACGGTTATTGTACTACCTACAGATGCTCCATCAGGTGGTAGATATGATCTATTAGGTGCGCAAGTAGATGAGGTTACCAGATTTGCTACTTTCGCAACTCCCGGAAATATTGAAATTGCGCTTACAGACGCTCAATTAAGTGAGCTATATAAAGCCTCTTCAATAATAATTGAGTCGAATTTAAGGACAACTCAAAACACGGAGGTGAAGTTTAAGGCAACAGATGCAATTAAACTCAGTGTCAGTGCAAAAATTAGTATCGAAAATAACTTTAAAAACTAAGGAGGTATGACAATGAAAAATTTAAAAATCATTTTTACGATTTGTTTCGCACTTTCAGCTGCTTCTTTAGTTGCCCAAAGTCGACATTATAACTCAGCTACTCTAGGAATGGGTGGCGGTGGAACCGCATATATTGATGGATATCATGCTAATTTCTTAAACCCAGCTAACTTGATGTTACAGCATGCTAATAGACCAAAAAGGTCGCTTGGATTAGTTGGTGGTTTAGGTTTTAGAGCTGGTGGCTCTTTATTAAATGTAGATGTATATAATAGATATTTAACAACTGGACTTACTATTGACGGACTAGTTCGTGAGAATATGCTAAACGATTGGTTTGGCACAGATGACACAAATACAAGAGAATTAGCTGCTACATTTAGTATAGTTCCTCTAGGTTTTTCAAATAGAGGATCAAAGACTGCATTTAGTTTAGCAACTCGTGTAAGAACAACACAAGATCTTACTGTTAATAAAGGGCTTATGGAATTGGCTTTTTATGGCTTTGATTCTGGTAATTTCTCTTCTCCTGTACCTGTTAACTTTAATAGTAGAACACTTTCATTTGCTGAAATTTCAGTTGGTTTTGCAATGGAATTACCAATACCATTAACAGGACTTGTTGAAAAACTTCCTTTTATAAAAGGAATCAAGGTTTACGCTGGTGCTGCACCTAAATATATTGTGGGTATACAATCAACACAGTTAGATTTTACCTCTGCATTAACTGTTAACTCAATTACTGGAAGTAGTAATGGTAGCATAGTTCATGACTTCAACTATTCATTATTAACATATGGTGATTTATCAGATCAGCTTGCTGCATATTCAGATGCTCGTGAGATAGATCCAGATGCAAAACTAGATGACTTTCTAGATTATTCTGGTTCTGATATTGGGACATTAGGTTCTGGCTTTGGTGTTGATCTAGGTGTTACTGCAGAATTAGATGTATCGCTTCCTGCTTTAGGATTTTTCGGTAAACGACAAGTATTAAGACTTTCAATGTCTATGACCGATTTAGGAAGTGTTAGTTATGATTCTAAACCTACAAATGTTACAGCATCAGGTATCGTTACTATTGATGGAGATGTTGGAGATAAAACTCCTAATGAATATTTCAATGACTTAGGCGATAGTCTTCAAAATGATGTTTATGGTGGATTTACTTCTCAGTCTCTAGGGGCACAAAAGTATGATTTACCAGGAATGTATAATTTTGGAGCAGCATTAACCTTAGGTAAACTAACTACTACTTTAGATTATGGTTTTGGCTTCAATGATGTTGGAACTAATAGTAAAAGAAGCGCACTAACATTAGGCGCTGAATATCGACTATTGGGTATAATTCCTTTACGATTTGGTACAAGAATTGGAGGTTATTCTTCTTCAACATATTCTGCTGGAATAGGACTTGATTTGAGATTCTTAGAATTTACAGTAGCAGCATCTACAGTTGCTAACTCAGCTAGTAATGGTAGCTCAGGAGCTGTAGCTTGGAGTGGATTATTACTCAGATTCTAATCTAGAACTACAGATTTTAAAAGCCTCTTCAAGAAATTGTAGGGGCTTTTTTATGCAAAACGAATTATATCTATTTCAGTTGGAAGAGTATCATTAAACATTAAATAGTTTTTCATTTTAGTCGAAAGATATCCGGAGTATAGAAGACCTTTCGAACCAAATCCGGCAAATACATAAAGATTTTCTTCATTAAAGTGGCTCCCCATTATTGGCATCCTATTTGGAGTTGAAGCTCTAACTCCTGACCATTGAGAAATAACTTTAGAATTAGTTCTTAATTCTGGTAATACTTTTCCAAATCTTGTTAAAAGATAGTTTAAGCCTTCTTCATCTATATCTTCGTGATTAAATGAATGTTCATAGGTACTTCCAATTACAAACCTATTTGAATCCATTGAAGCTATATAACCCAAGGCAGAAACTGCATGGTCAAAAAGGAGGGGAGATTGGGATTCCATGACAGCTAATTGACCTTTAACTGGATAAAGAGGAATATCTTTCCAGAAATCAAAATTATTGGTAGAAGCGCCAGTTGTGAAAACTAATTTATCAGCTATTAATATTTCTTGATTGGATAAGTTTATTCCCCATTTTTTATCTTTTTTAATAATCGAATATTCGAATTCAAAAAAAGAAAAATCAGAATTCGAGATTAAAAATCTCATAAACTCATTTAAGTATGATGAAATATCTACTGTAAGTCCTACTGATACCCATACACCACCTCCAATACAGGTTATTCCAGGATGGAATTTTTTTAATTCATCTTCATCATACCATTCAATCCAATTATCTGGCCAAGGCATTGAATCTAGATTTTCCTTCATCCTTTTTGCAATTTTTTCATCTAAAGCTGGACGAAGAACGCCCGTCTTTTTAAAAAAGGGGCTATCACACTTCTGCTGTATACTTGTAAGATTATCAAGAATTGAAGAATAGCATTTTTCAGCTTCCCAAGTTAGTGTAGCGTATCTACCTGTAGCAGGATTAACCAAACCTATTGGAGTGCCAGAGGCTCCAGAAGCAATTCCATTTGGATCAATTAAACAAACAGATACATTTTCTTTTATTAGTTCAGAAGCTAATGAAACTCCAGCTAAACCTGCTCCAAATATACAATAGTCAAAATGCTTAGTCATTTATAAAAATATCATTATTTAGATAAAAGTATCAAATCAACATTCTTTGAGGAAAAAACTTTTTCTTCTTTCAAGTATACCAATAAATAGAGAAGGGAGTATTTGAATTATATCCAAAAAAAAAGCTTTCTGAAAATCAGAAAGCCTTTAAGAGATTCGATTGATTATTAGCCGCGGTAGTTTCTTCTCTCAATTAATTTTTTAATCTTTTTATTACCGATCCAAACTTTTTGGTTGGTTTCAACATTAACAAGTTCAAGATTTACAGTATAAAACACAGCAAGAGTTCTATTATCAACTGCTTCATCAACTATTGAATTAATATTTCCAATCAACATAAAATCTGCTCCAAGTTCTTGGGCCATTTTCTTCGTTGTTTCAAAAGATGCATTTACTTGTTGGTCGGCTCTTTCATCACGAATTTCAGCGCGTTCTTGTGAATTGGCTACTACAGAAACAGATCCTGAGTTTACAAAAGCTCGTTCCATTTCTTTAGTAAATACTTCAGTGTCGATGTGTTCCATACTTTCGTTTCTAACACGACCCACAATCATTACCGGTGGTTGTTGATTATTTCTACTGAATTGATTTAACCAAGGCTTTGTGATAGCGTCAGAAATCATTTCCTCTGCTACTAGCCTAGCATCAGTGTCATTCCATTTACCTGAAAGGTCGGTTGTTGTTCCTGGGTCGATCCGGGAAACTTGTTGAGAAGGTCTGCATGCCGTAAGTAACATGAATATCATAAATATGCTGAGAAGTGAATATTTCATAGCTTTATTGGTTATTTGGGTTATAGATTTTTATTTAGAATAAATTGATTCAATAAGTTCTAGACTGGTATTTTCGGTCACATCAACAGAATATTCTTCAGAATAGAGAACATGTCCTGTTTGGGAAATATATTCAAGGGTTACTGTATTTTGTCCTGGTGGTAGTTTTACTACGTTCATCCAAGCCTGTCCAGGAAGAGTTTGCCATCCTCTTAAATCTGCCTTTTCACTTCCTTCTTTATAAAGGAAACTCAAAACGGATGCAAGGAAACCTAAAGTTTCGTTCTCGTCTTTAATAGCATTTTTTATAACTCCAGTTCCTCCTGCTTTTACAAGAGATCTCGTTAATGCACGAGCATAGATAATAGGTTGCTTAGCTTTATAAACTTCTCGTGAAACTAAATCCATTTCTTCAATTAAATGAAGATTCAATTCTTCATTATCATTTAAAACTGCACGTACACCCGATACTTGGGTAGGATAAAGGTCAACTAAAGGAAAGGAGAATTTTAGATAAAAATCATCATCCCATAGCCTGATATCTTCTTGATATTTTAGTGGTGATTGACCTGTAAAACTTGTTAACAATACATTATAGGTCTCTGGTTCTTGAATTTGCTGTAAATTTGAAACATCAAAAGGTTCATAATCACCGAGTTTCGCTTGTTCTCTTAGAGCAATACCTAGCTTCTCGTATTCAATCCTAGCGTTATCCGGTCTTCCTGTTTTAGCATAGAGAATAGAAGATAAATAATGACTAAATGCACTATTCTGAATATTTATTTTACCAGAAGACCATTCAGCTTTCCCCGTAGAATCTGCTCTAGATAATGCATCAGCAAGTCCTTTAATTTGAATATCAAGCTGTTCCATTTTAAATGACATACGACGAGTTTCAACCAAGGCGCCTTCCCAGTCTTTTTGATGTACAAAGTTCAATGCCTTAAAAGCATTCAGGTAAATGTTTTCATAAGGCTCGCCGTCATAGGCTAATTTATTATCGTTAGTTAAGAATGAGGCAAAACCACGACTTAAACTCTTTGTATAATTACTTTCAATATCCAACTCAGCTTTACTTAAGAAAATAGTACTTGAATCGTATTTTCCTGCAAAATGATAAACCATGCCATTCTCAAGATTCCATAAAACAGCATCTTTAGAACGATACAAATCCTTATCTTCAAAACGATTTAAGAGTGCCTGAGATTTTTTAAAGTCACCATCAGAAAAAGAATCTCTTAAATCATACTGAGCATCATCCAACATATAAGAATGACATCCTACAGTTGTAATAAATAACCCAAGTACTAAAAAAAGGTTTTTAAAAATTCTCATTATAGTTTCAATCTGTAGTATCATTCTAAAATTTTATGCTCACCCTTATATATCTTAAATCCCGTTTGTATATTAGCTTTATGATAAAGCGCTCTCAAATGTACGTTAAAAAAATACAGTTGTTATATCACATTTTAGTGCTACTACTTTTAGTAGTCTTAAGTTCGTGTGCAACGCCTAAAGCACCAACAGGAGGGCCAAAAGATACTGAAGGACCAAGGATTGTTGAAACCAACCCTAAATCAGGAACAACTAATTTTAATAGTAATAAATTTGAATTTCAATTTTCTGAATATGTAAATCGAAATTCAGTTCGATCAAATATTACCGTAGAACCCGACTTAGGATTGGAATACAATTTGAAATGGAAGAAGAAGAAGTTAACTCTAGAATTTGACCAAGATCTCCCAGACTCAACTACAATTATTTTGACTCTCGGTGCAAATGTTTCCGACATTAGGAATAATAAAATTGGAAGTCCAATTACATTAGCTATTTCTACAGGTGATGAAATAGATGAAGGTGGATTGACAGGAAGAATTCGGAAAGCTGACACTGGCGAGTCTTTAGCGGGAGGGAAGGTTTTACTTTACCGTTCACCTATTGATCTAACAAAAAAAGCTACATATCAAGCTGAAACAGATACTGGCGGTGTATATCAATTTTCATATTTAAGAGAAGGTAGATATCAGGCCATATATGTTGATGATCGAAATAGAAATAAAATCTGGGATAGTACAGGTGAGCAAGCTCAGGTTTTTTCTAAAGAATTTATTGAATTAGAAAAAGCTACTCTAGATACATTAGATGTACTTTATGTAATTCAAAAAGATACCTTAGCTCCAAGACTTCAAGGAGTTGGCATGTTCTCTTCAAACCGTTTAAGATTACGGTTCAATGAAAATATACATATTCAAGATGATGCTTCGATATCAGTATTAGATACTCTTCAGAATCAATTTTCTGAAGCATATCCACTATTTATTTCAAAAAAAGATCCATTTGTTCTATTCGCTCAATCAGATTCCGCTTTAAGTGAATCAGCACTTTATACCTTAAAATCAAATGGAATCACTGATAAGGCAGGTAATTCGGTTATTTTGACGGATGTCGAATTTGAAGGGAGTGCTCAAGTAGATACAACCCTTCAGCGAATTATGGAACATAGAACTGAAAGTGGATTATTTCCAACTCAGAGTGTTGAGATTGCCTATGCCACCCCAATTACGGAACAAGTAGTATTTGACTCATTAGTTGTTGTTGAAGGAACTGTTTCATTTGATGATTGGCCTGCTCTTCGATTTAATAGAAATAAACTATTTATTGATCCACAAGATCAGTGGATTGAAGGGTTGGAATATCAATTTTTGGTTTGGAATCCAATTACACAGCGACGAAAGCTTTATGAACCAGAAATTTGGGGTTTAGAAGAGCTTGGCGAAATGACTGTTCAGGTAGTTGGTGATGATTCAACCGGTATCTATAATTTCAGTCTAGTGAACGAATCAATTTCATTTCAACTTGATTCTACATTTACTGATTCCCTTGAGCTACAACAGTTGGCACCAATTGGCTATATTCTAACTGTATTTAAAGATGAAAATGGGAACGGTAATTGGGATATTGGTTCAGTATCACCATATATAGCTCCAGAACCATATTATATACAACGAGGCATTAGAATTAGAAACGGTTTTACTTCCGACATAATCATAGAATTTTGATAAAAGAAGAAATAATCAAATATATCCCCGAAGTGTGGCACCTTCCAATAATTATTGGTTTCATACTTTTTAGCACAGTAGTAATAGCTTCTTTAACAAGAAGAATATTTAATAAGGCTATAAGAACTGCTGAACAAGGAGATAGTGAAGCACATGATTTAACAAACCTAAGGTTCTTAAAAAGGGGAGTATCTGTACTTATTTACTTGACTGGAATCAGTTTTGCTATATATATGATTCCTACATTAAGAGTAATAGCTACATCACTTCTTGCTGGGGCTGGTTTATTTGCTATTGCAATTGGTTTTGCTTCACAACAAGCTCTTTCGAACATTGTTGGAGGAATATTCATAGTTATTTTTAAACCATATAAAATAAATGATCGGATTCAAATCAGAACCGATTTAACTGGTATAGTTGAGGATATCAATCTTCGGCATACTGTAATTCGAAATTTTGAAAACAAGAGAATCATCATACCGAATGCAATAATTAGTGATGAAGTTCTGATTAACTCGAATTATAGAGACGATAAAATCGTAAAATGGATTGATGTAGGTATTAGCTATGATTCTGATATCGACCTAGCTCGCAAGATTATGCAAGATGAGGTAATTGCTCATCCAAATTTTAAAGATTATCGAACACAAGAAGAAATAAGTGATGGTGTAGAACTAGTACCAGTTCGTGTATTGTCACTTGGTGATTTCTCTGTAAATCTAAGAGCATGGGCAACTGCCGCTAACCCTCCTGAAGCCTTTGTTTTAGGTACAGATTTATTAGAAAGCATCAAAAAGAGATTCGATAAAGAAGGAGTTGAAATTCCATTCCCTTATCGAACGATTGTGTATAAAAAGGATCTAGAAAAAAATAATGAATTAGATTCTGATTCTTAGAATTCCACTTTTTTTACCCAATTAACGCTTCATCTTGAACAACAATAGTAGGGTTCATATTTACTTTTGAAGTAATTGAATTTGAAATCAAACATGCTACTTCAGATTTGTGCAAAATACGTTCAGCTTTGTTAGTTTGAGCTTCGTTAGTTATAGTAAGAGTTGGATTTAACGTGATTTCACTCATCATAAATTTACCATCCACTTTTTCAAGTTTACCAATTGCTTCAATATTCAAATTGAGGTACTCAAATTTTGAAAACTCAGCAATAGCGAGAAAAGTTGTCATTAAGCAACTACTAACTGAAGCCACAAATAAATGTTCAGGTGACCAGATTCTTTCCATTCCTTTTGGAAATTCAGGTGGCGTAGCAACTTCGATAGTTTGATTTAGGACTGGTGAACTTAACTCACCTTTACGCTCTGAATTCCATTCTAAGTTAACTTCATAATTATGAACTGTATCCATGTTAGTTCTCACTAGTTTTTGATATAATTATTGCTTCGAGCTGCTTTGCTTGCACAACTCCAGATTGCTGCCATAAAATATTTCCCTTATGAAATAGAATAAGAGTAGGGACTCCTCGAACTTGATATCGAATGGCCACATCTACATTTTTTTCGGCATCAATTTTAATTATGTGTATATCATCACCTATTAGAGATTTCAACTCTTTAAGAATAGGATTCATCATTTTACAAGGAGTACACCAATCGGCATAAAAATCTACAAGTACTGGCGTATCACCTTTAATTAGTTCACTAAACGACTGTTGTTTTGTATCAGTATTTGTATTCATATTCTATTTAATCTCGGTATAATTTGGTTCTTTCGCTTCTGTTTTGTCTTCTACATTAACTGCCGGGATAGCGCAACCAGATCTTCCAAAGCAGCCTTTATTGCTAAATACTTGCAGGAAGAAAATGCCACTTAATAATCCAATAATTGGGTCTTTATACGACAATGATTGAGTTAAAAAGAATATTCCAGCAATTAAGCCTATTACTCTTCGTAAGTGCCAATCTGATAAAATAATATGAAGGAATTGTGTACTCACATTATTGTAATTGACTATTAAGTATTTGCCATCCACCACCATTATAAACACTTGTGAATCCATTAGATTCTAAAAGTCGTTTAGCAGAACCACTACGAGCACCTGATGCACAACATACAATCACAGGTTTCTCAAGATCTAATTTGGTTAAGCTATTGGAGAGATTTTGAAGAGGTATATTCTTTGAACCTTTAATATGACCACCTTTATACTCATTAGGTGTGCGTACATCAACAACATGAGCTCCATTTTGTAATAATTCTTTGTAGTCGACGGGTTCTTGAGGAGTAAATAATGATTTTAATGACTGAAACATAGATAATGTGATTTTTGTTTTAAATTTTCATCACAAAGCTAAGTAATAACTCAAACCTGTTCAGTCACTTTTGTTACAGAAGGGTGATCTTATTGCGCCCCAATTCAATAAGTTCTTTTTTTTCAAGTTGCTTTAGTATTCTTGATATAACAACTCGTGCTGTTCCCATTTCATTTGCGATCTGCTCATGCGTTATGGATAGGGTATAAGACCCAGTAGCGATTTTCTTTTTTTGAAGATAGCTGAGTAAACGATCATCCATATTTTTGAATGTGAGTTCGTTTACTACTTCAAGCAGTTCTTCAAAACGAGCATAATAAATCTGAAAAATATATCCGACCCATTCCGGAAAATTGCGAATAACCTGATCCATTTTATCAATAGGGATCATTAGAACTTCGCAATCCTCTTCAGCAACGGCTTTAATTTTACTTTTTTCACTATGAATCCCTCCTAAAAACGACATTATGCAGGTTTCACCTGGATTTATGTAATACAAGAACATCTCCCTATATTCATCATCGGTTTGTAGAACTCTGATTGATCCTTTCGTTACAATTGGAAGGGAATGAATGAATGTTTCTTCATTTTGAATAGTTTCATTCTTATTGAAAGATCGTAACTCTCCATAAGCCGTAAGCTTTTCAAGCATGTTTGGAGTAGCCATAAAATCTTTTGAATTCATATGAGGGTATTGGTTTTGAGTATATAATAGTGATATCCTCAGAAAATAGAGCTAGAAAATTGAAGAGTTATAAAAGAGGTTAATATTTTAGAATAGCTAACAACTAGTAAAACAAATTATTAACTTTGGAAACGCTTCCATGAACCGAAAAACATCGTAGATGTCTACTAAAACAAAATCAGATACAGGTAAAGAAAATCAGAACGACCAAGAGCTGTATACTACTACACCTTATTCCGCAAAGAACAAAATCCGATTTGTAACAGCCGCTAGCTTATTTGATGGGCACGATGCTAGTATAAACATCATGCGCCGTATTTTGCAGGGTAGTGGAGCTGAGGTGATTCATTTAGGTCATAATAGATCGGTTCATGAAATTGTAAATTGTGCTATTCAGGAAGATGTACAAGGAATAGCTATAAGTTCGTACCAAGGCGGACACGTAGAATATTTCAAATACATGGTTGAGCTACTTGCCGAGCAAGGCGCTGAACATATAAAAGTATTTGGAGGAGGAGGAGGAGTTATCGTACAGGATGAAATTGATGATCTCCATAACGCTGGTGTTACTCGTATTTTTTCGGTCGATGATGGAAGTAAAATGGGGCTTCAAGGAATGATAAATCACATGCTTCACGAATGTGACTTTGATCCCATCAAGGTAAAAGAAATTCATCCAGAAAATATATTTGATAAGGATGTTATTACCATAGCTAAATGTATTACCGCTCTTGAAAATGACCATTCAGATGTTATTAGATTTAATGACGGTAAACTATTGTACAGCAGTGGTAAAGAGCTTTCAGATAAAAATGATATTAACACTCCATTAATAGGAATTACAGGGACAGGTGGAGCTGGTAAGAGTTCATTAACCGATGAAATCGTACGACGCTTTTTAACCGAATTTGAAGACATTAGTATCGGAATTATATCCGTAGATCCATCCCGATTAAAGACGAGTGGAGCACTACTTGGTGATCGTATTCGAATGAATAGTATAGATACCGAACGAGTGTTTATGAGAAGTCTTGCAACTCGAGCTTCTAATCGATCTACAAGTGCAGCTTTGGAATCTGTGATTGCATTATACAAAGTGTCTGGTTTCGATTTAATAATTGTAGAGACTAGTGGAATTGGGCAAAGTGGAACCGAGATTGTAGACCTAACTGATATTCCAATGTATGTGATGACCAGCGAATATGGTGCATCGACACAGCTTGAGAAGATTAACATGTTAGATCTGGCTGATTTAGTGGTCTTAAACAAGTTTGAGAAGAAAGGATCTTTAGATGCACTTCGTGATATCAGAAAGCAAATGATTCGGAATTCTGGACAATGGCATGCAAACCCTGAGGATATGGCAGTATTTCCTACCATAGCAGCTCAGTTTAATGATGAAGGTGTAAATCGCTTGTTTAAGGCAATGGTTGATAGAATCAACGAGAAGTACGAGTTGAACTGGGAAACGTCGATTTACACCAATTCTAAGCCTACAGAAAGCATTCAGGCGCAAGCGATCATCCCTGGAAAACGAGTTCGATATTTATCTGAGATTTCAGATACCATTCGTAATTATCATCAATGGGCGGATCAGCAAATTGAAATTGCCTCGAAATGGGATGAGATTCGAGGTACGTTGGCTCAACTCGAAGATATAAAAGGAGTGGAAAAGCCTACGATTGAACAACTATCGAAGATGAAATCTAGATGGGAAGATGAGCTAGATCGTACTCCAAAGGCAATTTTAGAAGGATGGGATGAGCTATCAGATCGATATAAAGCCGATAGTTTCGATATTCAGATTCGTGATAAAGTGATTAAAAATGAATTATATCGGGAATCCTTAAGTGGATTGAAGATTCCTAGAGTCGCCGTTCCTAAGATGAATCACGCTGGGGAACGACTTAAATTCGCATTAAAGGAAAATCTACCGGGTTATTTCCCATATACCGCAGGTGTATTTCCTTTTAAACGAGAAGGAGAAGACCCAACTCGGATGTTTGCAGGAGAGGGAACTCCAGAAAGAACCAATAAGCGTTTCCATTTTGTAAGTGAAGGTTTGCCAGCGGCTCGACTTTCAACCGCTTTTGATTCCGTCACCTTGTATGGAGAAGATCCAGGATATCGTCCTGATATTTACGGAAAGATTGGGAACTCTGGAGTGAGTATTTGTACACTAGATGATATGAAAAAGCTGTATTCAGGCTTTGAACTAACGTCTCCAACTACTTCGGTTTCGATGACAATCAATGGTCCAGCGCCAATGATTTTAGCGATGTATATGAATACAGCAATTGATCAGGAAGTGGAACGCTATTTGAAAGCAGAAGGAAAATGGGATGAAGCTCAACTGAAAATCAAGGCTTATTTTAAAGAACGTGGAATAGAAGCTCCGACCTACGTAAATGATATACCAAAAGGGAATACAGGGTTTGGATTAAACACCTTAGGAGTTACGGGTGATTTACTTGTTGAACCAGAAATCTATGCTCAGATTAAAGCAAAGACCTTAAGTTCTGTTCGTGGAACCGTTCAAGCCGATATTCTAAAAGAAGATCAGGCACAGAACACCTGCATATTCTCTACTGAATTTGCACTTAAAATGATGGGCGATGTACAGGAGTATTTCACCCAGCATAAAGTTCGTAATTATTATTCAGTGTCTATTTCTGGATATCATATTGCAGAAGCAGGAGCGAACCCTGTTACTCAAGCTGCTTTTACTTTAGCGAATGGATTTACTTTTGTAGAATATTACCTCGCTCGCGGTCTAAGTGTAGATGATTTCGCACATAATTTATCCTTCTTTTTTAGCAATGGATTAGATCCTGAATATGCGGTTATTGGTCGAGTTGCTCGACGTATTTGGGCGGTGGCTATGAAGAATAAATATGAGGCTAATGATCGATCTCAAAAGCTCAAATACCACATCCAAACTAGTGGGCGTTCGCTGCATGCGCAAGAAATTCAATTCAATGATATTCGTACTACTTTACAGGCTTTATTAGCTATTTATGATAATTGTAATTCATTGCACACCAATGCTTACGATGAAGCAATTACCACTCCAACTGAGGAGTCGGTAAGAAGGGCATTAGCTATTCAAATGATCATCAATAAAGAGTTGGGAACAGCTAAAAATGAGAATTTCAATCAGGGTTCATTTTTCATTGAAGAGCTCACTGATATGGTAGAAGAAGCCATCCTAACAGAGTTCGATCGAATCACAGAACGAGGTGGCGTTTTAGGTGCGATGGAAAGTATGTATCAACGCGGAAAAATTCAGGATGAAAGTCTGTATTACGAAACAAAAAAGCACACGGGTGAACTTCCGATAATTGGCGTAAATACCTTCTTTGCAAAAAACAGCGAAGAAGAGAAGACGCCTGTTGAATTAATCCGATCTACAGAAGAAGAGAAGAAGCAACAGATTGATAACTTAGAAGCTTTCTGGAAGCGAAACGAATCAGAAGTAGAAACGGCCATAGAACGACTTAAAACCGTAGCCCGAACAAATGGCAATCTATTTGATGAATTAATGGAAACAGTTAAAGTAGCTTCTCTCGGACAGATATCTCATGCTTTATACGAAGTTGGCGGGCAGTATAGACGGAATATGTAATTGCTGATTAACGCTTATTTACTGTCCTTTCTCGGGGAAGGACAGAGTCAAAACTTGTTTTGGCTCAGGGACGAAGAGAAATTTTGTAGCTCTTACCGTCCTCCCTCTGAAATCAAACAAGTTTAATTTCGGTCTCCCTCTAAAGGGAGACAGTATTAGTTTAAATTAAAATTGATAAGCCTTTGCGAGTTGTGTGGTGTTGGGAGTACAAGGTTACAGCGGGAGATGAATCTAAGTATTCTTCTTGTATCCTGTAGACCGCATAATCCATAGGAACATTCTTGGAAAAAATCTATTTAGCCAAACGCATAATTTCATCATAAATGGATGAATAACTAAGTTCGCTTTAGTCTTGACCGTGCGAGCAATAACCTTTCCAGCTTCCTGCTCCGACATCGTCGGAATAAGCCAATCGGCTATTTTGGGGATTCTAGCTTCACTAATGGGATTATTCTTGAAATAGGGCGTGTTAACTTTTCCTAAAGCAATCATGGATACATTGAAACCTGTATTGAATAAATCAGCTTGCAGTGAATTTGAAAAACCCAAAAGCGCCCATCTTGATGGTATGTAGCCCGTTGCACCTGGAAAAGAAAAATAACATGCGGCTGAGTTAATAATAATGAAATGTCCCGTTCCTCTTTCTTGCATATAGTCGAAGTACACTTTGCAAGTATATGCTGTCGCTAGATAGGGGGAATCCATTGTTTCTTTAATATGCGAAACAGATGATTCTTTAAATGAAAACCATTCACCAGCTCCTGCACAATTAATAATAATATCAGGAATTCCATGCTTTTCAATGATTATTTCAGCAGCATGTACGACAGCATCTTGATCTGATAAGTCGGTGGAATAAACATGTACATTTTTTCCAGATGGATCTAATTCTTTAGCGGCTAACTCTAGCTTTTCTAAATTTCTAGCTTGTAGAATTATAGTGGCTCCATTTTTTAATAGTTCGATTGCAGTAGCCTTTCCAATTCCACCAGATCCTCCAGTAACAAGAATGAGGGTTTTGTTCATGCTTACCTTTTCAATTCGGCATTAATAATTTCTAGCATTTGTTGACTTTCAATCACGTGCTCTTTCATTACTGTAGTGAAGAACTGTCTTTGTATGTCAGTTTTATAAATAAGAGCTATGAAATAATTATTATTATATAATTCATTTAAATCAAACGGGAGGTATTTCAATCCGTTTTCGCGACCAATTTGTATAAAATGCTCATCAATAAAATTTTCTCTATCTGTTTTATCCACAGATCCCCAACTTAAATTTTGTTGAAATTTAGGCTGAGTTTCTTCAAAAAAGATAATTATTTCTTTTTTCAGAGATTGATTTCGAATTATTTCAAATCCTTTATTTTCAATCATGTTGTACCCAGTTTCTGGTAGTTTAAGATCAGAGGTATTCATTAAGGCAAAATGAAAGTAATTCTCTAAGGAGTCTTGATCTGGGATTTTATTTTCGATTGCTGAAATAATAATAGCTCCAGATTGTCGATAAAAATCTATGGAGCGTACTCGGCTATTCAGTATGTCAATATTTTGCTCTAAATTTTCAGCTAAATTCTCTAGCAAATAGGTTTCAAGCTTTTTGTTCTTTTGCGCTTCATTCCAAGTATTAATCTGAAGAGCTATCAAAATTCCAATAACTACCAATACTATTTCGCCGATAGCATATTTGAAATACTTTCCAGTTTTATTTTCTGACATAAGATCGAATCTTATTTTTCTAAAGAATTTTATCATTGGTTATTTTGTGGTAAAGATGTACGACGATAGGTAGTTAATAATTAAAAACGATATAGCAAATAATAAATATTTGTTACGGATTCTATTACTTCGATTCAAGGTATCTCTTCATACCATGTAGATCTTTTAGTAATAGGTCTTCCATCTTGTTTTTCGCCATTCAACTTGTTCTTCTTTAGTGAGGAAAGTCCATGCAATTATTCTAGTAGATTTATTCCCGGTTCCCATTGATATGGTTTTATGTTGATAAGGTTCAATTTTTTCTAGTAAAGCATGAATTCCTTTCAGATGAGATTGCTTTGATACTAATGTTGAAAACCAGAAGCAGTTTTTAGAGTACTGCATACTTTCGATAATCATATCTTTTATAAATTGATATTCTCCACCTTCGCAAATAAGCTCATTGTTGATACCGGCAAAGTTTAGTTCAGGTCTTTGAACTTTCTTCCCTGTTAGGTTCTTTATTTTTCTTCTGGTTCCTTTTTCAGCTTCTTCAATCGAAGAATGGAAAGGAGGATTACATATGCTTAAATCAATAAATTCATCTTTACTAATTACTCCATCAAAGAATTTGGTTGAATCTACTTGTAATCTACAATCAATCTTGTCTCTAAGTGAAGCATTTGATTCTATATTATGCTCTGATGAAGCTATAGATGCAGAATCTATATCAGAACCAATAAATTTCCAGTCATATTCAGTTACTCCAAGTATTGGATAAATACAACTTGCTCCAACGCCTACATCAAGACAAGTGATACTTTCACCTATTGGAATATTCACTGAATTATTTTCGGCTAGTAAATCGGCCATATGATGAATATAATCGGCTCTACCTGGTATTGGTGGACATAAATTAGCATCTGGAAAATCCCAATACTTTATTCCATAATAATGATGTAGTATTGCTTTATTAAGAATTTTAACAGCAACTGGATTAGAAAAATCGACCGAGTCTTTACCAAATTGGTTTAGTGAAATATGCTTTTTTAATTCGGGAGAAGACTTTACGAGTGCACTCAAGTCATATCGTTCTCGATTTCTATTTCGAGGATGGAGCCTTGTTTTAATATGCTGATTTTTTCCTGAAGGCATGATTTATGTTGATTTCATATCGAGCATTAATATTACCAACACATTATATCTTATTTGATGATAAGAAAGGAGAGGAGATCAAGCTTTTCATCTAATCTCAAACAAACATGATGTAGAGTTTGTGATATATTTAGAGTTTTATAATGCAGAGGTTGGTGGGAAGGATAAAAAGAAAGGGAACTATAAAAGGTGCTTCATTACATCTTTTTTAATATTTAAGTAATCTGCATTATGTTGATTAGATTTTGTTATCAAAGGTATTCTTCGTGTAATTGTTACACCAGCATTTTCGATTACTTCAATTTTTTCAGGGTTATTAGATAGTAATTCGATGGAATTAATATGCATATGTTCAAGTACTTTTGCAGCTATAGTATAATCTCGCAAGTCTGTTTCAAAACCCAATGAGTGATTAGCTTCTATGGTATCTTGACCTTCATCCTGTAATGCATAAGCATTGACTTTATTATACAAACCAATGCCTCTGCCTTCTTGCCTTAAATAAATAATAATCCCTGTTTCCTTTTCAGCAATAGCGCGCATACTTTCTTCAAGTTGATCACCACAATCACATTTTTTTGAAGAGAAAACATCACCTGTTAAACACTCAGAATGTACTCTAGTCAATACATTATCTTTATGAGATAAATCACCAATGTATAAAAGGCAATGCTCGTGATTATCACCTTCTTGTTTAAAAGAAATGATGTTAAAATCACCGTATTTAGTAGGTAATTGAGCGGTATTCGAATATTGGATGTTCATTTATTTTTTAAAGCTATTAGTACATCTAGTTTCTAGACATCATCTTTTTTAGTTATAAAATGGTTCTAACAAATTACCAAATTAACACTTCACAAGAATGGGCTAACTAAAGTAAATCAATAATCGTTTTTCTTAGTCTTAATGATACGAAGCTAGGTACAATAAAAATGGTATAAATTAAGGTAGTTTAAGATATTACGATGGAGCATCTTTTCCAGATTGTCAAGACTGCCCAACTATGATATGGTGTATTTATAATATTAGAGCTAGTTCTTGAATTCATTATTAGCTTTAAGAATGATTAGATACCTTCTATTAACTAGTTCATCTCTCTAAACATCTATGAAAACATATATTAGTTTACTTGTACTTCTTTTTGCAACTCAGGGTATTATAAAAGCTCAATTACCAAAAGCTGGACAATGGAAAGGGGCCATCATTTATAGCACAGAAGAGGTTCCTTTCAATTTTGAAGTGGCATACCCAACAGGAGATTCGGAACCATTAATAACTATTATCAATGGAGAGGATAGAGCTTCGATAGTAGGAACAGTTAAAGATGATAGCCTACATATTCCCATGTTTGGTTTCGATATCACTCTAAAGATGAAGCTTGGTTTGGATCGTATGAGTGGATTATTAATCAAGCATTATAGTGGTCGAACTTATGACTTTAAAGCCGATTATGGCTTGCCAAGATTTGAAGCAGTTAGTGAGCTAGATCCTATAGATGTAGGTTCCAAATGGAAGATGACAATCAATGTAGGTAGAGATAATGAATATGAAGCAGTTGGATTGTTTAATCAAATGAATAACAAGGTCACTGGTACTATCATGACAAAAGTAAGTGACTTTCGTTTTTTTGAAGGAATTGTAGAAGGAAATACTCTTGAAATGTCAGTTTTTGATGGCGTTCATTCATTTTTATTAAAAGGTACTTTTCAAGATGAGAAGTGGAGTGGTGAGTTAGTTATGGATGATGGATATTCTCAAATATGGGAAGCCGAAATTGATGGAAATGCTGAACTTGATAACCCTTTTGAAATAATTGATTTATTAGACAAGAAAATTAAACCTGACTTTGATAAACTAACTGTGGAAAGTGGGAAAATAGATCCAAATAATTATTCAGGTAAAGTGATAATTATTCAACTAATGGGAACTTGGTGTTCAAATAGTCAAGATGAGACTAGATATTTGACCAAATGGTACGCAGAGAATTCAGATAGAGAAGTAGAAATATTGGCAGTTAATTATGAGGCGAATTATTCCTTAGAATATGGACTAAATCGTATTGAAACGTATAAAAAACGCTTAGAGATTGACTATGATATGGTTTTAGGTGGTCGATTGAATAAGACACTAGCTGCAGAAGCATTTCCTTTTATGGATAAAATTTTGGCTTTCCCCACTTTAGTATTCATTGATAAAAAAGGATATGCGAGGTACGTGCATAGTTATTTTACCGGACCAGCAACTGGAGATTATTTCACTCAGTTTGATGCTAGATTTAATGCTATTGTTGATGAATTGGAATCAGAAATGTGATTTAAAAACATACTATCCAATATGTACGATGTAATCATTATAGGTCTTGGCTCAATGGGTTCTTCAACCTTATACCAGCTTGCAAAGCGGGGAGTGAAGGTTTTAGGTATAGAGCAGTTTGGTATAAGTCACGATAAAGGATCGCATTCTGGGCAAACTCGAATTGTACGAAAAGCTTATTTCGAACATCCAGATTATGTTCCACTACTTGAACAATCATATAAAGGGTGGGATGAAATATTCAAAGAAACTGGAACTCAGCTTTTCTATAAAAACGGGTTAGCTTACTATGGTCCCTCAGATCATTTTGTAATGGAGGGAATCAAAAGATCAGCTCATCAATATAAAATCGATTTAGAACGTCTATCAACAAAACCAAACCACGACTTCTTTAACATACCAAATGAGTATGAAACATTATTTGAACCTGAAGCTGGATTTGCACGATCAGAAGAAACTATCAAAACATATGCTAAAGAAGCTGAAAAACTAGGAGCTGAACTATGTATTGGAGAAAGGGTAGTAGCTTGGGATTTAACTGATGGAGATGTAGAGGTTAAAACTATTAAACATAACTACAGAGCCAAAAAGCTAATTATTACAGCTGGTTCATATATTCGAACCTTACTGCCAGATCTTTCCTCTTCACTGTCGGTAACTGGACAAATACTTACGTGGCTTAAAGTTGATAAACCAGAATTATATCAAATTGATAATTTTCCTTGTTGGGTCATAACTGATGAAGAGTTTGATGGAGTCTTTTATGGCTTTCCAATACTTTCTCAAGATGAATTTGGTGGAAATGGTTATCTGAAACTAGCTCAACACGCACCTGCAGAGTTTATATCAACTGAAGAATTATCAACTTTTGATAGCAGAAAAGATCAAGAAAGAATGCAACTATTTATTAGTAAATATCTACCCAAACAAGGTATTGAATTGATATCTCAAAGTCGTTGTATGTATACAAATACAAAAGATGAACACTTTATAATTGATATACTTCCAGGTACAAATGCACAGATAATTATTGGGACAGGTTTTAGTGGTCATGGTTTTAAATTTGTACCTGTTGTAGGTGAAATATTAGCTGATTTAGCTATGGTGGGAAATACTGATATGCCAATCAATCAATTTAGATTTCGATAAACCTAAGGTTTACTTCAATCGAAAGTTAAGACACATTTCATTTAATAAATAAGTATTGAAATAAAACTTAATTTCATTACTTTACAAAAGTATAATGAATGTTAATATATTATCAGTTTATAAATTCTAAATAGTCATAATCAATTAAACTATGCTAAGTAAGTCATTAAAAATTTTCTCCTGGTTTTTATTTTTAATCATGATTATTTCATGTAAAGAAACTTCCACAAATACTGATATTGAAGAAGTGGAAGTTCCATCAGCTGCTCAAATTATTGAAGAAATGGGTGCTGGATTCAATCTCGGTAACTCATTTGAAAACGGATATAATTCAACCATTTTTGATGAAATTGCCCCAATCATAGTAACCTATGAAAGAGCGGGTATGAAACATATCCGTATTCCTGTTACTTGGTTAGAAGGCTTTGGTGGGAATCACTTAGCGGATGAAGAAGGTCATGTAGACTTTGAAAATGAACGTTTTTTAGAGTTAAAGAAAGTGATCGACTTTTCTTTAGAAAGAGGTCTTTATGTAGTAATAAATGCACATCATGAGAGAGAATTTAAAGAGAATTATAATGGGACAGCTGAATTCAATGACAAATTTACTACGCTCTGGACTGATATTGCAACGTATTTTAAGGATTATGATTACCATCTTATTTTTGAATTATTAAATGAACCTGAAGGTGCATTTGGACAGTGGGGTGGTGAAGTTAGTCCGCAAGATCCACGCGGACTTATTTATACTCGCCAAATTGCAAGTGTTGGAGTTGAAGCAATTCGAGCAACTGGAGGAAACAACATTAAAAGAGTAGTAATGATAGCTACTAACGGTCAGGGTAATCATAATCAGATTTATGATGTTTATCCGAATAAACAAGCTCTACCTGGTGGTGGAAATGACCCTTATATCTCAATTCAGGTTCATACCTACGACCCATGGGCGTTTTGTGGGCAGAATGGGAGTAATAGTGAATTTCCTGGTGTAGCCTCAATAGAACAAAGCATAAGAAATGTTGCTGCTCATGGGCGTTTGTTAGGTGTTCCAATCAATTATGGAGAGTTTGGAGTAGGTCGCGATGGGAATCAAGCTGAACGAAATACAGAATTAGTAAGAAGCTTTTATTCAACAGTTGTTAAAACTGCTAAATCTGAAGGTATGTCAACAAGCGTTTGGGATGATCAAGGTTGGTTCGGTTTAATTACTGGAAGCCCTCAAACGGGCTATAGTTTTGTCTATAATATAGTTCCTACTATGCTTGCTGAATAAAAATCCTAATTCTAAACTGCTATTATTATCTAAAGGATCAATTTTTATGAAATCTTACCTGTTGTACCTAAAGCCTTTTTTATTCATTTTACTATTTATAAATGGGTTAAATGCTCAAGAAATAAGTCCATATTTGATTGGGCAAAATTATTGGCTTGAAAATGGTGATGAAGGGAGGGTAGGATATATACATAAGCTTTGGGATAAGGTCGAGGCGAGCGGTGTCAAGACTGTTAGAATAGGAGGAAACGGGTATCAAAATAATTTCCCAGCTAGAACTCGTCTCAATAATATGATTGATTCAATTAAAGCAATTGGAGCCGAACCAGTACTTCAAGTATCAAGTAGATTTACTGATTTACAGGCAAAAGAATTAGTTGAATATTACTCAAGAGATAATTCTAGAAAAGTGTCTTTCTGGTCTATTGGAAACGAGCCTCTATTACATGAACGACATACAATTAAAGAAGTTCATGAGTTTGTTGTTAGAATCGCAAGAGCTATGAAATCTGTAAATTCTGAAATAAAAATCTTTGTGTTCGATGAAGCTTCACTTGAAAAAGAGGCATATGATGCTTTTGTAGGCGGCAATTTGGATATCATAGGATTGAAAGAAAACGGTGCATGGCTTATTGACGGCATAAACTTTCACAACTATCCAATGGGACCAGATTTTGATAGAGAAGATGTAATTTTTTATGGTCCAGATAAAATTCTTAAACAAATAGAGCATCTTCAAGATTTAATGACTCAAGCTAACTCAAAACATAATCGAGTTGGTAAGGATGCATTATTGTGGGGTCTTACTGAATTTAATGTGACATATGTAAATCCAAATAGAGAGATTTCAGGTTACGGAAATCCATCATTCGTTGGAGGTCAGTTTATGGCTGAAATATTTGGATACGGCATGAAATACAATGCTTTTATGATGAATCCATGGTGTATAAGTGAAGTTGATGTAGTAAGAACCGATTTTGGCTACATTGGTATGCCAGTAGAATTTTTTCCTAGATCAACCTATTACCATATGCAATTAATTAGTATGCATATGAAGAAGAACTATATTGATTCTGAAGTTAATCAGAAGTATGTAAAAACAATAGTTACCGAAGATGACACAGGGTTTATGGTCCTTATAATGAATCAGCATCAAACTGAAGATTTTGACTTCAGTCTTTCAGGAACAATTAAAGAATCGGCTAGTGAACTTGAGATTAAATTGAATACCGATAAAAACCTATCTTATGAGGGTTCAATATCTAATGAAGCAACAAAATTACTCGTTTTTGATTCTGATGGAAAGCTTATAAAAGAAATAGACTATAGTTTAGAACATAATCTACGTAATCTACCGCCTAGTGAAATAAGTCTATGATGATTTCAATTATCGAAATAGTTGAACGTAAAGTAATCGTAGTTCATATTTTATTTCTTTAATGGTTTGTACAGGTTGCAATTGAGCCCATTTAAGAAATTAGTATTCTTCGTTAAAAGCTTCGGCTACTTAATTAATAGCATCTTTTTAGTTAATAAAATATTATTCGTTCTTAGTCGATAGAAATAAGTTCCTGATGAAAGATCTGAAGCGTTAAATTGAATGGAATGAGTTCCAGCGCTAGTAGGTGCATTCATTAATAAGGTTGCTACTTTATTCCCAATCATATTAAAAATCTCCAAAGTAACTTCACTTTTAATAGGAATTGAGTATTTAATTAATGTGCTTGGATTAAATGGGTTAGGGTAGTTATTGAATAGTTTATATTCATTTGGGATTAATTGTTCTTCATCGTTATTTGTACCAATATGCTCTACGAATTCTATCCAGTTTACATTGAATTCTTGACCAGTAAACTGAAGTCTTAATATTGGATCATCAACCTCTTCAATATTAACATTGCTAAGTGTTTTGGTAACCCAAGTTTGCCATCCTCCTGTAAAAGTTGGTGATACTTGTCCAAGTGAAATATCATTTAAAAGTACTTCGGCAATTTTACCAGATCCTTCAGCATTACTAGCTAACCTAAAATTTATATCATAATTGCCAGGTGTGACATCTTCAATTGAAATCTCTAGCCATTCTCCACTTTCTATATAACCAATATTGTATCCACCACCTGTATCAGATGAATTTTCAATATCCACACCAGTATTTCTGTATACACCGCCTTCATTAATATCATCAGAATCGAAGTAACCGATTCCGCTAGGATTATCATCGAAGTTTTCTACTTCAATTTTCCCAGGAATTAGATGTGGTCCATTGTAAGGAATTCGAGCAGGTTGAGCAGAAGTGGTAATATCTAAATCGGATGAGAATTGTGATTTTCCTGCGGTACTATATGCTTGTATTCTATAAGTATAGTTAGTTTCAAAAGTCACTTTAGTGTCAGTAAAAGAAGTGTCTAAAGAAATACTAATTAATTCGAAATTACTTGACTCACTTAACTTACGTTCAACTAAATAACCAGATACCGTATCATCGACGGCACCTTTTTGCCAATTAAGTGTTATAAAATCGAATGAAATAGAGTCGGCCTTAATGTTTGATGGTGTTGAAGGAATCTTACTAGTTTTAACCACCTTTGATTCAGTTGGAGGGAGTTCATTTACGAAATGATCAATTGTATATTGAATTTTAACAATTTCATTATACCCAAAAACTAAGGTTTGAGTAGCTGATCCTGATATAATATCAGAATAGCTTAGTATGCTATCTGCGTCAATAGTTAATTGTATTCCCTCATTACCAGCTTTTGTAGTTGAAAGAGATAATGAATAAGATTTTGGCTCATCAGATCTATTTACAATCATAACACTTACCGAATCAGCCCATTTTGATCCAAAAACGAGTAAGTCGTTATCAGTTGTAGTTCCATCAGCGTATTCGCCATGAAAATTTTTGGCAATCATCTGCATATGACGGTAAGTTGGACGAGGGGTCATATTACCATCAATAAAGCTATAATCTGTACCTAATCTATTTCCACCATTTTCAAACATACTCCAAGTGGTACAATAAGTAGCAGAATATTTCATGCAGTAATTATATATACCTGCAAACATTTGTCCGTTATCCCAGGTATGCACAAATGGGCCATTTTTTGCGTTAAATTCACCAATACCCCATTCTAATGCATAATCACCTGTTCTATTGTTGAGACTATTTGCAAAGTTTACTCTTGCTTTAGATTTGACAATACTTTGTCTGAATTGCTCTACACCTTGTGTAGATAGTTTTATACTCTCATCTTGTGGGTAACTATGCCAACTAATTCCATCTGAATAATAATAATCTTTACCGGGAATCAATCCTGATATATCATTTGCGCCGCCATAAAGAGCATTAATTGCAGGTTCGATATAATAGGCGAAATCAGGCCCGAATATTTTGATAGTAGGATCAACTTCTTTCATAGCAGCAGCTATTGGTTTAAAATATGCTTCAACTATAGACGCAATGCTATTTTCACCATATTTTCTATCATAGTAGAGAAATGGTTCATTACCAATACTCCAATACTTAATTGGTTGTGTGTTACCGTTAGATTCAATATTGAAAAATGTTACTAACCCAACAGCTATATCAATTGCATTTTGCAAGCTATAATCAGCTTCAGGTCCTCCTTGAGGCACCTGAAGAATGGGTTCAGCTCCCATACCTTGTATTCTGTTTACCCAATTAAGTAATTCAGTATTTGAAGGGATATTTCTATCATAACCATTTCCACCAATCCTAAGAGAACCTACTCCCGACGCAGCTGTTAATTCCCATATCTGATTACTAGGGTTACTAAACCAAACGTTATTACCAATTACCATCGGATTTATTTCTTGGGCTGATATCGGGTTTATAGAAAAGATTAGTATTCCTATTTGAAAAAGGATGAATGATATTTTATGAGCAGAATTTTTTCTTTTTTTATTCATTAGTAACAGATGAAAATTTATATTGATACTTTTATAAAGTATTGAAATAAAGTATATATTAAAAAAGAATGCTCATTTAATATTTTTATTATTACTATTTGCCAAAAATTCTATCTTAGTAACACCATATTGTATTCTTTTGATAAACAGTGAAAAATTATGCCATCTAAAATCTATTTAAGAGAAAGTGAGTCAGATGTTTCTACCCTTAATCGGGTGCGAGTACTTCAGTTAATAAGAGATGAGAAAGAAATTACTCGGCTTGACATAATTGGTAAAACTGGATTAAGTGCTCCAACTGTATCAAGAATAATTGATGCATTATTATCTAAAAAGCTAATTATCCAGGAAGAATTAGGCGAATCTAGTGGAGGAAGACCACCTCAGATTATTCGTCTCAATTCTAAGAATAATTATGTAATTGGGGTTGACATAGGTGGAGATTTTATTCGAGCGATTTACTCTAATCTAGACGGTGAATTTATATATGAAATTCATATCCCAACTGAAATTGAGCTCGGCTTTGATGGCATTATGAAGAAAGTGGGCTCCCTAATTCAAAAACTGCATAGCCGAGGGAATGGAGACGACCGAAGTGTATTCGGTGTTGGAATTGCAGTTGCCGGTGTTGTAGATAGCAAAAGTGAAAAAGTCCTCTATTCTCCTTCATTGAATTGGAATCATGTTGATATAAAAGTAGCACTTAAAAAATATACTGATTTAAGTATATCGATTGGTAATGTTGCAAATATGATTGCTTTAGGTGAGCTCTTTTATGGGATTGGATCTGCGTACAATAGCTTTATATCCATAAACTTGGAATATGGAATCGGAACTGGGATTGTAATTAATAGAGCACCATTTCTTGGGTCAACTGGTTTTTCAGGAGAATTAGGACATATTGTAGTTAATGATAATGATGGAAGAATAGGCAGTGATGGAATTAGAGGAACACTTGAAACACATGCTTCTAGTTATGAAATCGTTAATAGTATTAAAGAGCGAATAGAACATGGTGAAGATTCTATTTTTAAAAATCATAAAGGATCAATCACAATATATGATGTAATTGAAGCAGCTAAGAATGGAGACACATTATCGAACCAAGTATTAGATAATGCTACTCATCTAATTGCAAAAGGCATAGATACAATGATCAAGTTATTTGATCCTGAAGCAGTTACTATTAACGGAGGCATTTCAATTAGAGAGTCTTTCTTTAACGATATACTCGAAAAGTTGGAAGAAACTAGTTTACCTAATCACCCAGTTGTTGTTCCAGTAATTCCTTCCACTTATAATGAACAAGGTGCTTTAATGGGAGCGTTCTCACTTGTTCTTAATAGAATAATGAAATTAGAATTTTAGAGATACGTATTTAATATGATGAATAAAATAGTAGTTATTACAGGGGGCGGTGGAGTACTTGGTGGTTCAATTGCCCAAGCTTTTGCAAGCCAAGGAGCAAAACTTGTATTACTAGGTAGAAATCTTGAATCATTAGAATTACAGAAAACGGAAATTCTGAATGAATATGATACTGATATCCTATGCTGCGCTTGTGATGTATTAAATCAGGAAGAGCTAGAAGCAACGAAAAAACAAATTCTAGATAAATTTCAAACTATAGATATTCTTATTAATGCTGCTGGAGGAAATAGAAAAGGGGCAACAATAGCTCCGAACGAAAATTTCTTTGATTTGAATTTAGATGATTTTCAAAAAGTGACAGAACTAAACCTTCATGGCACTGTTTTACCATCGTATATATTTGGTAAAGTAATGGCCTCAAATAAGCAAGGTGTTATCTTAAATATATCGTCTATGGCCGCTGATCGTGTTATTACACGGGTTATGGGTTATTCGGCTTCTAAAGCGGCAGCAGAAAATTTCACGAAGAGTTTAGCAGTTGAGATGGCTCTTAAATTTGGTGAGGGAATTAGAGTTAATGCAATTGCACCCGGGTTTTTTATAGGGGAACAAAACCGAGAATTACTTACTAATTCTGATGGAAGTTATACAGATAGAGGTAAAACTATTATCGCAAATACTCCGATGAAAAGATTTGGCGATAAAGAAGAAATTCAAGGTGCATGTCTCTTCCTCTGTAGTGATTCTGCTAAATTCATAACGGGAATTGTTCTACCAATTGATGGCGGATTTAGCGCATTTAGTGGAGTCTGAAATGAGCTTAACACAGTCGTGGAGATGGTATGGTCCTAATGATATTGTTTCACTGAATGATATAGAACAAACTGGAGCTTTTGGCATAGTTAACGCATTGCATTCAATTCCTGTTGGTGAAGTCTGGGAATTAAAAGATATTAAGGACAGGATAAAGCTAATCGAATGGGATGCTGATAATTCTAAACCTAGAAATTTGAAATGGGTTGTCGTAGAGAGTTTAAATGTGCATGAAAGTATTCGTCAAGGAAGAGTAGATAAAGAAGAATACATTCAGAAATATATTCAAAGTCTAAAAAACTTAAGTGAATGTGGAATTCAGATAGTATGCTATAATTTTATGCCATTGTTAGATTGGACTAGAACTGATTTAAAATATAAAGTAGTGGAAGGATCACTAGCACTTCGATTTGATTGGAATGCATTAGTAGCATTCGATTTATATATACTTGAAAGAGAAAATGCGTTAGATGATTATACAGAATCGGAAGTAGAAAATGCGAAAAGCTTCATCAAGTCACTAACTGAGAGAGATATTAAAGAGTTATCCGATTGTATCTTACAAGGTTTACCAGGTACTTCAGAAGTACTTTCAATCGAAGAGTTTAAATCATTACTTCGAGAATATTCAGAAATTGATAGAGATAAATTGAGGCAAAACCTGAGATATTTTCTGCAAATTGTAATTCCAGAGGCAGAAAAATTAGGGATTAAGCTTTGTTGTCACCCAGATGACCCACCGTTTCCACTCTTTGGCATACCACGTATTGTATCTTCAGAAGAAGATTTGGAATATTTAGTAAACTGTTCGGTAAGTCCATCAAATGGGATTACATTTTGCACAGGATCACTCGGGCCAAATCCAAAAAATGACTTACCAGGAATTATCAAAAGACTAGGTAATAATATTCACTTTGTTCATCTTAGAAATATTCAAAGACAAGAGGGGAGAAGTTTTTATGAAGCGAATCATCTTGGAGGTAGTATTGATATGTATGAGGTAATGGAGGCTTTAGTGAAAGAGTCGAAACGAAGGTTATCCTTAGGTAGAGACGATTATGCTATTCCATACCGTCCAGATCACGGGCATCAAATGATGGATGATCTAAATAAAGACATTCCATTTCATGGATACTCTGCCATAGGTAGAATGAAGGGATTAGCTGAACTCAGAGGTTTAGAATTAGGAATTAGAAGGTCGTTAGCAAAATGAAACCATTTATCAATGATGATTTTCTGCTAGATAATGAAGCTTCAAAACAGCTCTATCACGACTTCGCAAAAGATTTACCAATTATCGATTATCATAATCACCTTCCACCAAAAGAAATAGCAGAGGATAGAAATTTTGATAATCTAACTCAGATTTGGTTAGAAGGTGATCATTATAAGTGGCGTGCAATGCGTGCTTTTGGGATTGATGAGCATTTCATAACTGGCTCAGCAACTGATAAAGAAAAATTTATCAAATGGGCGGAAACATGTCCCAACACTTTAAGAAATCCACTTTTTCATTGGTCACAGCTTGAATTAAAGAGATATTTTGGGATCGATGAGTTATTGAATTCCGAATCAGCTGATAGAATTTATGAAACTACACAAGAACAATTAAGAACGAAGGAGTTTTCTGTACAGGCATTGCTTTCAATAATGAATGTTGAAACAGTTTGTACAACAGATGATCCTAGAGATGATCTTAATTATCATGTGGGCTTTTCATCAAGTGATTCTAAAATGAAGATGCTTCCATCTTTTAGACCTGACAAAGCTATTGAGTTTAAAAATGAAGAAACCTCTCTTAAGTATATTACTGAATTAGCTGAAGTATCTAGAATTGAGATCAATGATTTGGACTCCTTTATGGATGCACTTATGCAAAGGCACGATTACTTCCATTCGCTAGGCTGTAGACTTTCAGACCTTGGACTTCCATATATCGAGATTGAAGAATTCTCCGAATTAGAAGTTAAATCAGCTTTCTCAAAATTACTCCAGTCTGCTTCTTTAACGGAAACAGAAATAAAAAAACTAAGAAGTTTTATTCTGCTTGAATTAGCTAAAATGAATCATGAGAAGGGATGGGTTCAGCAGCTGCATTTAGGTCCAATTCGGAATAATAACTCAAGACTTTATAATACCATAGGGCCTGATACCGGTTTTGATTCAATAGGTGATTATCCGCAAGCAGATGGTCTTTCAAGATTTCTAGATTTTCTTGATAGTTCCAATCAACTTTCAAAAACGATTCTTTATAATGTAAATCCTGCCCAGAATGAAGTATTTGCTACTATGGCTGGAAACTTTAATGACGGAAGTATAAAAGGGAAAGTGCAATGGGGTTCAGCATGGTGGTTCTTGGATCAACTTGATGGAATGGAAAAACAGATAAATACGCTTTCCAATATGGGTTTACTCAGTTGTTTTATTGGAATGCTAACTGATTCTAGAAGTTTCATGTCTTTTCCAAGACACGAGTATTTTAGGAGACTATTATGCAATATATTGGGAAAGGATATCGAAAAAGGACATCTTCCAAATGATATTCCATTACTTGGAAAGTTGGTTACCGATGTATGCTATACTAATGCTAAAAACTATTTCAATTTTTAAAAGATGAAGAAAGTAGTCACTTTTGGAGAAATCATGTTAAGGCTTTCTCCTCCTGGTTTTTTGAGATTTACTCAAGCTAATAGCTTTGATGTAGTATATGGAGGAGGTGAATCGAATGTAGCTGTCTCTTTAGCTAATTATGGAATTCCAGTCGATTTCATTACAAAACTACCAAAAAATGAAATTGGTGAAAGCGCGTTAATGGAACTTCGAAAAAGAGGTGTAAATACAACAAATATTATCCGTGGTGGTGATCGAATTGGTATCTATTTTTTGGAAACAGGCGCTGTAGCAAGAGGCAGTAATGTTATATATGACCGTGCTAACTCTGCTGTTTCTGAAATTCAACCAGGAATGATTGATTGGGAAACTGTTTTTGAAGGAGCTGAATGGTTTCATTGGACTGGTATTACACCTGCAATATCCAAATCTGCAGCAGAAGTTTGCAAAGAAGCATTAATTGCAGCGGATAAGTTGGGAATTACAATTTCAACTGATCTAAATTATCGAAAAAAGCTTTGGAATTATGGTGATGATCCTGAAGAAATAATGACTGATTTGGTATCGTACTGCGATGTAATTCTAGGTAATGAAGAAGACGCTCATAAATATTTTGGTATTCATCCTGAAGGTATGGATGTAACTCAAGGTGAGTTAATGGATTCAAAGAGTTTTGAATCGGTATGTAAACAAATCATGGAAAAATTCCCTAAAGCAAAGAAGGTAATCACTACACTTCGAGGATCGTATAGTGCTTCCCATAATTCATGGGCTGGAGTTCTTTATGATGGTGAACAACTTTTTGAATCTAATACCTATCAAATTACTCACATTGTTGATCGAGTTGGTGGAGGGGATAGTTTTATGGCAGGTTTAGTGTATGGATTGTTGACTTATAAGGGTGATGATCAGAAAGCTCTTGATTTTGCAGTTGCAGCATCCTGTCTAAAGCATACAATTTATGGAGATGCGAATTTAGTATCTGTTGATGAAGTAGAGAAATTAATGGAAGGCGACGCATCTGGGAGGGTAAGTAGATGAACAAGTCTTTTTTAGATAAAATTAAGTTATTTCCCATTATTCCTGTGTTTAATCATAAGGATAAACAGATCACTGAAAATGTACTTTCAGCTTGTTATAAATCTGGAATGAGAGTATTTGAATTTACAAATAGAGGTGCCCATAGTGTTGATGTATTTAAATATATCATATCAAATAGATTCAAGTTTCCAGAAATGAGCATTGGAATTGGGTCTATCATGAATACAGCTCAAGCTCAAGAGTATGTTAAAATTGGCGCAGATTTTGTTGTTTCACCTTATTTAGATTTATGGGTTGGCTCGTATTGCATAAAGGCAGGAAAACCATGGATTCCTGGCTGTGGAACATTAACTGAAATAATAAGCGCTCAAAAAGCTGGAGCTGATTTGATAAAACTATTTCCAGGTGGTGTACTTGGTCCAGAATTTGTTAAATCAGTACTTGGACCTTGCCCAGATTTAAAACTTATGCCTACAGGTGGAGTTGCTCCAACTAAAGAAAATTTAGAAAGCTGGTTTAAAGCAGGAGTTTTTTCAGTTGGTATGGGCTCAAAGCTTTTTAATAAAGAAATTATAAAACCTGAGAATCAAGAAGAATTGATCAATAAAATATCTCAGTTAAAACCTCTATTAGCTGGGTTGAATAGTTGAAAAGGTTCTCAGTTTACATATTTATCTTTCTATTGATCTCATCCTGTACTGTTAAAGAGTCAGGTAAAACTCTCAGGTTAGCACATGCGCTAGATGTAAACCATTCTGTTCATAAGGCTATGGTTAGAATGGGAGAGGAACTAGAAAAGATATCAGATGGTAAATTAAAACTTCAAATCTATCCTAGTCAGCAACTAGGTTCTGAAAGAGAACTTTTAGAACTACTTCAATTGGGGTCCATCGATATTACTAAAACTTCAGCTGCAGTAGTTGAAAGCTTTTCTCCAGAGTACAAAGTCTTTAGTATTCCATACCTATTTAAGTCTAATGAGCATATGCTGAAAGTATTAAATGGAGAAGTTGGAGATCGAATTCTTAATAGTAGTGTAGAATTTAACTTTAGAGGACTTAGTTATTATGATGCGGGTAAGAGAAGCTTTTATACTAAAGACCGACGTGTAGAAGTCCCATCAGATCTTGAAGGATTAAAAGTTAGAGTTCAAGCAAGTAATACAGCTATCCAAATGGTTAATAATTACGGAGCAGCTGCTACACCAATTCCGTTTGGTGAATTATATAGTGCACTGCAACAAGGAGTTGTTGATGCCGCTGAGAACAATCCGCCAAGCTTTTATCTTACAAGACATTATGAGGTATGCAAATACTATATTCTTAATGAGCATACTACGGTTCCTGATATTTTAATGATCGGAGAAATTACTTGGAATAGACTATCTGATCAAGAAAAAGCCTGGGTTAAAGCTGCTGCAGAAGTTTCTAAAATCTATCAGTTTGAATTATGGAGTGAATCAGAGAAGGAAGCTTTAGAGGCTGTGAAAGAGGCGGGAATTGAAATCATTTATCCGGATAAGACTCCCTTTATCGAAGGAGCACAACCTATGGTTGATAAAATGCTCGAAGACCCAGTTCTAAGAAATTTATATAACGAAATTCAGAAGCTTGACTAAATTTGTATTTCATATCAACCGCATACTTAAAAATACTCTAGTTTTATTAATGGGAATACTTCTAATTAATGTTTGTTGGCAAGTGTTTTCAAGATATGTACTAAAAGACCCAAGTTCTTTTACCGACGAACTTGCCAGATATTTATTGATATGGCTTTCGCTTTTAGG
Source organism: Balneolaceae bacterium (assembly GCA_965212165.1). Taxonomy (GTDB): domain Bacteria; phylum Bacteroidota; class Rhodothermia; order Balneolales; family Balneolaceae; genus RHLJ01. The sequence continues at coordinate 2,284,587 of OZ243096.1, forward strand.
TTCTGCTTATATGGTTGGGGAGAAGGAACATATTGCTATAAATATCCTATCAAAAAAACTAAGTACAAAGATACAAAGTGTCATTGTAAATGGTTCGATTCTGATTTTTGCTATTACAGTGATGATTATTGGTGGTATGTACTTAGTAGTTACTGTTTTATCACTAGATCAACTCTCGGCTACTTTACAAATCCCAATGGGATATATTTATTTAGCAATACCTCTAAGTGGTATCCTGATATCATTTTATTCTTTAGTTAACATAACTGAATCTTTTAAAAACGAGGTTCATTAATGGAAGTATTGATACTCGTTTTAATTTTTCTGGTTTTACTCGCTTTAGGAGTTCCTATAGCTTTTAGTATCGGTTTAGCTGGTATTGGAACGCTGCTTGTGAATATGGATCCAGTTATAGCTTTTGCAACAATTTCGCAAAGAATGGCAACAGGTCTTGATAGTTTCTCATTATTAGCAATTCCCTTTTTTATTCTCGCTGGTCAATTAATGAATCAAGGTGGAATAGCAAACCGACTCATAAATTTTGCTAGATCACTGGTTGGAGTATTACCAGGAGGTTTGATTTATGTAAATATTATTGCCTGTATGTTATTCGGAGCAATATCAGGAAGCGCTGCTGCTGCTGCATCTGCAATTGGAGGTTTTATGACTCCAAAAATGGAAAAAGAAGGATATCCAAAACCATTTAGTGCTGCAATAAATATTGCATCAAGTACAACTGGTTTAGTTATTCCACCAAGTAATGTTTTAATTATATATAGTTTAGCAAGTGGTGGGGCATCAATTACCGCTTTATTTGTAGCTGGGTACATTCCTGGCTTATTAATGGGATTGGGCTTAGTAGGAGTAAGTTATGTTTATGCCCTAAGAAACGGATTGCCAAGAGAAACGGCTTCATCATTAAAAGAAATTGGTAAAACTTTTTTCGATGCATTACCAAGTATGTTTTTACTCATTCTTGTAATGGGCGGAATAATTGGAGGTATTTTTACTGCAACTGAAGCATCTGCAATAGCTGTTGTATATACATTGATTCTATCAATGATTATTTATAAAGAAGTTAAGTTTGAAGATTTACACAATGTTCTTTTAGATACTGTAAAGACAACTTCTATTGTTCTAATATTAGTAAGTACATCTATTGCAATGAGTTGGGTTATGTCATTCGAAAATATCCCACAAGATTTAAGTTCATTTTTACTTGGAATAAGTGATAACAAGATTATAATTCTGATTACCATAAATCTCATTCTGCTTTTTGTAGGAATTTTTATGGATATCACACCAGCCTTACTAATATTCACTCCAATATTTTTACCAATAGTAACCGACCTTGGTGTTGATCCAGTTCATTTTGGAATTATAATGGTAATGAACTTATGTATTGGATTATGCACGCCGCCAGTTGGCTCTGTTTTATTTATCGGAGTATCAGTTGCAAAAGTTAAAATAGAGGAAGTATTAAAGCCATTAGTTCCACTTTTTATCGTTTTAATTGTTGTACTCATGTTAGTGACTTTCATTCCAAATCTTAGTCTCTATCTTCCTAGCTTACTCGATTAATAAGAGTTTATTGAGCCTATATAAATCATTCATTCCTCTTCATGATTTCCGTATAATTAATTCATTATGGAAATAAATCGTGTACTTATTATAGGTAAGGTATGGCCAGAATCAAATTCTTCTGCAGCTGGCAGTAGAATGATTCAATTGATCATGCTCTTTAAAGAACAAGAATGGGATATTACCTTTGCTTCATCGGCACGAGAAAGTGAATTTTCCGATAATCTTGAAATTCAAGGTATCAAAAAAGTATATATCAAGCTTAACGACTCATCTTTTGATTCATTCGTTAAAGAACTTGATCCTTCAATAGTACTATTTGATCGTTTTATGACTGAAGAACAGTTTTGCTGGAGAGTCGCAGAACAGTGCCCAGAAGCTCTTCGATTACTTGATACGGAGGATTTACACTGTTTGAGGGCTGGAAGGCATCTAGCTCTAAAAGAAAGGCGTCTGTTCAAAAACAATGATTTAATATCAGAACATGCTAAGCGCGAAATTGCAAGCATCTATAGATGTGATCTTTCGTTGATTATCTCGACAATTGAGATGGGGATTTTAAGAGATAATTTTAGGGTAGATTCATCCTTACTCCATTATCTCCCATTTATGCTAGAATCCATTAATAATGATGAAATAGAGGAATGGTTGCCTTTTGAAGAACGAAAGCATTTTATCTCAATAGGTAATTTTCTTCATGAACCTAACTGGGATGCAGTACGTTATTTAAAAGAAGAAATTTGGACAAAAATTAGATCTAAACTTCCAGAAGCTGAATTACATATTTATGGGGCCTATCCATCTGAGAAAGTTTTTCAACTTCATAATTCTAAAGAGGGATTCATTATCAAAGGAAGGGCAGAAGACGTAGGGGCAGTAATGACAGGTTCAAGAGTATGTTTAGCCCCACTTCGGTTTGGTGCTGGTTTAAAAGGAAAACTTATCGATGCAATGCGATACGGAACTCCATCAGTTACCTCCGATATTGGTGCAGAAGGGATGGCAAATGATTTGGAATGGTCAGGTTTTATCCAAAATGATGTTAATGCATTTGTTGAATCAGCCGTAGAACTTTATCAAGACAAACAAGTATGGACTAAAGCCCAAACTAACTGCGAAAGAATTATTAATTCCGTATATCCAAAGAAGGAGATAGGGCAGAAGTTGATTATTAGAATAAAAGAAACATTAGTAAACCTTTCTAAACACAGAGTTTCAAATTTTACTGGAGCCATGCTTCTTCATCATTCTATGGCAAGTACCAAGTTTATGAGTAAATGGATTGAAGAAAAGAATAAAAAATGATCACTAATGAAGAAATGAAGTCATTTTATATTTTTTGGCAGGAGATTTTCCAAGTTGGGAATTGAACAGTTTCATTTGTATTAACCCATGTACCAATCCATTCAAAAGATGATTCGGTAATATCAAAAAATCTGATTTTATAGAATCCATCAGCGCCATTTGGTGCAGCTTGTCTATTATATAAAATTATTTCGTCATCATCATTTTTCCCACCTTTCCACACAGGAAAACGAGAAGGTACAGAGCCAGAAGTAAAGTAATGGACATACCATGTTGAACTATCTGCATTAAACTGCCTGATACTTCCGGAATGAATTCCATCTTCTTTAAGAGTTTCATCCTGAACTGCCATACCATTCATGATATATTTAAATCGCCATAACATTTTAACTTCTGGATTCCATGTTTGGTCAGGTGCTCTTGAAGTTGAGATGCAATTAGATTCTCCAATTAGCATTTCGTAATCACTTACTTCAGCTGCTGAATTTGGATTTAGTTTACCGAATGGATTCTCTTCTGAAACAGAATAATTGTATTGAGCAACTAATGGATAAGAAAACAATAATATAATGGGCAAAAGTATAATTGACTTCATAAACATGATATTGGTTAATAAACAATCAGTAAATAAAGAAATAAATTGTACTGTTCACATTTTTGCAGAGAAGTGATGTATAATTGCAGTAAAGATTAAGAAACTACTTTCTTAAGAAGTCGAGCTCCAGCTTTAGATAATGGAACTTCTGTATCATCTGTAAGTTTTACTAAGCCAAAACCAAAATCAACATGGTCCAGAAAATTTAAATTAATAAGTGCTTTTCGGTGAACTCTAATAAAATTAAAATCACGAAGTTCGTCTTCTAGAGATTTTAAACTTTTGCGTAAACTATAAGCTCTATCTTTTGTATGTATTTTCACACAATAGTCATCCGACTCAATCCAGTAAACATCATTCAATTGAATCACTTTTACTCGGTTGCCAATTTTAATAGATAGGCTTTGATTTTCTTGTGAGCTTAAAAATTGAATAGTTTCTTGTTTTAGGCTATTTATTTCTACCCATTGTGCATTAATCACCTGCTTATTAGAATTATTATAAATCAACAATACCAGTAATGTTGAAGCGAGACTGAAGCTAAGTGCCTTCTGAAAGAAAATGAAAATAAACCACTCTTTAAAAAATGAATATGTTACGCTTTCACTAAATAAAAGCATACTTACCAGACTTATAACAATTAATATTAATCCAATTGAAACAGAAACAGAACCGATTAGTTGCTGTAATTTTCGTGGAGTAAATTGAATTTTTCCTTCATGAAAGATTTTTCTAGAAAATATTATATATGGGATACTACCTACTAACCATATCAACCATCGAAGAGAATGACTTTTAATGAAATAAAGAATACTAGAATCTGATGTATTTAAATTAAATGTCTCCACATAATACTGTTGTTGAAAGGCATCAAAAACAATCAAAATAAATATTGAAAATCCTAGTACTATAGTAAGTTGTTTATTGAACATCTAGTTTATTATAAATTGGTATCAATGAAAATAAATCGTGATTCATGATTCATTATAATCAAACAATGAAAAGTAAATCAATTTTAGTTTTAACATTAGATGCTGGAGGTACTAACTTTGTATTTTCAGCGCTAAAAGATGGTGAGCCATATGGCGATAAATTCACCATTAAAGCTGAAATTCAGGATATTGATTCATGTATTACCACCATAATTTCTGGATTTCAGAAACTAATGACGTCTCTACCAGAGAAACCAGATGCAATAAGCTTTGCATTTCCTGGTCCATCCGATTATAAACAGGGAATTATTGTTGATCTACCAAATTTACCTGCTTTTAATGGTGGTATTCCTTTAGGTCCAATTCTCGAAGATACTTTTGGTATTCCTGTGTTTATAAATAATGATGGAGATTTGTTTGCACTTGGAGAAAGTAAAAAAGGATTTCTTCCGTATGTAAATGAACTGATGGAACTTGCAGGTAATCCTAAAAGATATAAAAATCTAATTGGTGTAACTCTTGGAACAGGATTCGGAGTAGGAATATCTATTAATGGAATATTATTAGAAGGGGATAATAACGCTGCAGCTGAAGGTTGGTTACTGAGGAATAAGCAATTCAATTATGCAGGAGTAGAAGAAACACTTAGTATTCGCTCTATAAAACGTATGTATGCAGAGCAAATATCAATTGATCCTTCAAAAGCACCTGAACCAGTAGAAATTTTTGCAATAGCTAAAGGTATTAAACCAGGTATTCGAGAAGCTGCCTTAGAAGCCTATCTTAGATATGGTGAAGCGCTGGGTGATGCTGTAGGAAATATTCTCACATTGATTGATGGAGTTGTTGTAATAGGAGGAGGAGTTAGCGGCGCATATCCAGTTTTCTCAAGTTCAATGATGGATGAGTTAAACAGCTATTTTACCGCTCTTAATGGAGTTAAATATAAAAGAGTCTTACAATCAGTTTACGATATGGAAAAGCTTTATAAGGCAAAAGAGTTTACATCTATAGAGAATAAAGAAATACTAGTTCCTCACTCAGGAAGAAAAATTATGTATCACGAAAAAAAGAAAACAGCTATTGGATTATCAAGACTTGGAACTAGTAATGCTGTAGCAATAGGTGCTTATTACTACGCATTACAAGAACTACAAAATAGATAAAATCAAGAAGCGGGGGATGAGTTTCCAATTTTTGAACCAACCTTGCCATACCAAGCGATATAAGCATAGCATAAAGCGATAAAAATTAATGCTAATTGTAATCCTGCGATATCAGCAATTTTCCCATACAAAGGTGGGATTATAGCACCACCTACAATTGCAGTACATAAAATCCCTGAACCTTGTGCAGTGTGTTCTTTTAAATTGTCTATTGCTAAAGTGAAAATAGTTGGAAACATAATTGAGTTGAATAGTCCAATTATTAATATAGACCACATAGATAAGTATCCACTGCTAAGCATACTTACTATTAATAAAACTACATTGGTAGCACCGTAAATAGCTAATAAATTTCCAGCTGGTACTTTTTGTAAGATTGCAGAACCTAAAAATCTACCTACCATAGCGCCACCCCAATAAAAGAAAACAAAAGTGCCTGCTAATTGAGAAACACTCATATCCTTCAACTCAACATCAGAAAATATTGATGACAGTATGGAAGCTAAACCCGACATAAATGCACTTTCAGAAACTAATCGTTCTATATCTAAATCAAGGAAATAATTAATTAAATAGCTCCCAATTGATACTTCAGCTCCGACATAAACAAAAATACCCAGTGCACCGAACATTAGATGCTTCTTTTTCAATGCGATTTTGTAATCACCTGTACTATCATCATTAGAGGTTATTATCTGCGGTAGCTTAAATGCTCCAAATGCAATGGCTAATGCGAAAATAACACCAGCTAGTATAAGAAATGGACCTTGTACAGCAGATGATTCAGTTACGTAATAAGAAAGCTTATCAGCTTCTGATAGTAAATTAATCTCAGATGAGCTAAGTACGTTACTACTTAATATGAAAGCTGCGCTTAAAAGTGGCGCTATTGTAGCACCTAATGAATTAAAAGCCTGGGCTAGATTAAGTCGACTAGAAGCAGTTCTAGCCGGTCCCAAAGCAGCTATATATGGATTAGCAGCTACTTGAAGGATGGTTATTCCACCTGCAAGTACAAACATTGCTAACAAGAAAATCCCAAATATGCGAAACTCTGCAGCTGGATAAAAAAGAAGACAAGCAGCACCAATTGTTATCAAGCCTGTAATGGCACCTTTTTTATAACCTATTTTTGAAATTAATACTCCACCAGGAACTGAGAAGACAGCATATGCAGTGAAAAATGCGAATTGAATAATTCCTGATTGGAAATATGAAAGTTCAAAAACATCCCTTAAGCGTGGTACAAGTGAATCAACTAATACAGTAATTAGTCCCCACATAAAAAAGAGCGAGGTTACAACTATAAAAGGAACAAGGTATTTATTGTCTTTAGTCAAAGCTTAAGAAACTGTTTTATAAACTTTATGGATTAATCGAAACAAAAAAGGCTCCTAAATAATAGGAGCCTAAAAAATATTAGCTTACTACGGCTATTTTGCCTTGAAGATTTTGAGAACTAGCAACCTCATTGCTAGTAGGATATTCATCAATAATTCGCTTAGTCAATTCTTGAGCTTTTGTATAATTACCAGCCTCATAATATGCTTCAGCAGCTTTAAGTAAATTATATGGGGTAGTTGAATTGTTTGTATCCCAATTAGCTGCTTTCACAAATGTTTCTGCCGCTATTTCTGTACTTCCATTTGCATGTAAAAGCTTTGCATTAAATGAAATTGGACCAACACCAAGGATACCTTTTGGAGCATCATATCTTGATAAGTAATCTAAGGCTTCTTCAATATTTCCTAGTTTGAAGCTAGAAACGGATGCATAATAAATAGCTAGATTACCCGCTTCTGTACCTGAGTAATTGTTTGCAATAGCTAAAAAGCCGTAAGTAAGTTCAAAACTGTCACCATTAATTGCTTTATCAAAATCGCCTTCAGAATAATAACCTTCTGCAATAGCTAATAACTGTTGAGCTTGTTGTTCTTGGCTAGATGAATAGAAATTATATCCTATAAAAGCCCCTATAACAACAATTACACTTATAAAGAGTGCAATGATGGTGGTTTTATTTTCATTAAAAAAGTTTGCCGCTTTATTATAATTTTCAATTAGCGGATCTGATTCTAGTTCTTCTTTGGAAAGATGTTTCGACATGATTTATATAGACGTTTACGGTAAAAATTTCAGACTTTAAAAATAAGGCTGTTTTAGGTCATAACAAAAACTTAAAGTGAGCTCAACTCACCATTTTTTATTTCTAATATTACATCAGAGCGTTCTGCTATTGCTTTCTCATGAGTAATCAATAAAATAGTAACACCATCTTTATCTCTTAGCTCATAAAGCATATCTAAAATGGTGGCAGTATTTGCGTCATCTAAGTTTCCAGTTGGCTCATCTGCAAGAATAATGGATGGTTTATTCATTAAAGCTCTTGCCATAGATACACGTTGTTGTTCGCCTCCAGAGAGTTGAGTAGGGCGGTGATTTTTTCGCTCAGCTACACCAAAACGTTCAAGTAGTGATAATGCTCGCTTAGATGCTTTTTCAATCGATTCGCCTCCAATTAGAGCAGGCATACTTACATTTTCAAGTGCAGTAAATTCTGGAAGTAAGTGATGAAATTGAAAAACAAACCCAATGTTTTTATTCCTAAAATCTGCCAATTGATCTGAATTCATATCAGAGATCTTTAAATTACCCCAAAATACTGTGCCAGAATCTGGTTTATCTAAGCCTCCTAGTATATGTAATAGAGTGCTTTTACCACTACCACTAGAACCAACAATAGAAGTAATACTACCTTCCTTAATATCGATTGATACATTCTTGAGTACTTCTAATCTAGAATCAGCTTGTTCGCTTTTGTAGCTCTTTGATATTCCTTCACCTTTAAGTACCAAGACACTTTCTGACATACTATTCAACTGATGAATTAAATTCTGGATAGATTACAGGTTCTATATGTACACATTTGCCCGTATCTGTATTCACTTTTGTTAAAACTCCACATAAATGATTGTCACCATTAGCAGGCTGATACTTTTGATGTACTCCAGTTACAAAGCGTTTTATAGCTACTTTTTTATCCATTCCAATAGATGAATTAAAGGATCCAGTCATTCCTGCATCCGTTAAATATCCGAGACCTTGAGGGAATATTCTAGCATCACCTGTTGGAATATGCGTATGAGTACCAACTAATACTGAAGCACGACCATCTAGATGCCAAGCCATAGAAACTTTTTCAGCAGTAGCTTCAGCATGCATATCTACAAAAATAATATTTGTCTCTTCTCGCATTTTAGAAATGGCCCAATCTGCAGCAGTAAAGGGATCATCAATGGGTTTCATAAATGTTCGACCTTGAAGATTCAATACACCGACTTTGACCGAAGTATTTGGGATTTCATATACTCCAAAACCAAGCCCGGCATTCCCTTTTGGATAATTTAGTGGCCTAAGTATGTGATTATTCTCTCTCATATAACCAAAGACTTTCCATTTATCAAAGGAATGATCACCGCCCGTAACTACATGTACACCAAGGGAAAGAAGATTTTTTATAATAGCTTCGTTGATACCATGACCTTCATGTGAGTTTTCACCATTAGCTATAACAAAATCAGCTTGATGTTTTTTTATTAGACTAGGTAAAATCGTTTCTGTAATTGCAAGACCTGGGCCACCTACAATGTCACCCACGAATAAAATGCTGATAGTTTCAGCCAAAATAGTTCTCTTTAAAAATTAAAATGATTATTAATATGATAATTAAGCTCTCATATCTTCTAAGAGTCGCTCCATACTTGCATTAACTCTTTGCATTAATACATCTTCGTTCTTTTCTAAATCAGTTGAGTTTTGTTTTGCTTCAAATAATTCTTCTGCAATGCTAAGTGCAGCCAAAACCATTACAGTAGACTCCGGTTGTTTAACTAATTGAGTTCGGTAAGTTTGGAAGCGTTCATCTACATATTTGCAGATTCTAACCATAGTTTCTTCTTCGTGATCTTCAACTTTAAGAGGGTAGGGTTTACCTAGAATATTTACTTTTATCGATTTCATGAATGTGAATTTAGATGATTATCGATTTTACTGACTAGACCTTGAACATGTTGACGAAGAGCTAATCGTTCAGACTCACTGATTGCAGAGAAGATATCAGTCTGTTTTCCTCTTAAATCTTCAATTTTAGAAACTAATTTAGAATTCTCTTTTTTTAAATCTCTGATTTCTTGCTTCAAGGAATCTACTTCCTCGTAAACATCACCCAGCAGTTCTTTAAAGCGCTCGGTTTGTTGAGATACCTGATCCATATTTCTTCACCTATTATCCTCTAAGTTTAGCGGAGTACTGTTTCTCCAGAGTTTTTATAACTCTGTTAATAATAGGTTCTACTTCTTTGATATTCAAGGTCTTGTTAGGATCAAGGAATTGTAGCCTAAAGGCAATACTTTTACTTCCTTTTCCAATACTTTCACCCTCAAAAACATCAAAAATTTCAATACTTTGAAGCGTTTTTCCTGTTTTGGATTTAATAGTCGCCATTAGATCACCTGCGCTAACAGAGCCATCTACTATTACAGCAAAGTCAAATTCGAATGCAGGAAATTTGGGTATGGATTTATATACTTGCTGAGGGATTTTTTTGAGAGCAGATTCAATTGCATTAACCGAAAGTTCAGCTACAAATGCATCAGGTTCTATATCATATGTTTTTTTAAGGTTCTTTGATACTGACTTCAACTCCCCTAAAACAATATTCTTATATGAATACACTAATGTACCTTCATCAACTACAGAAGAAATTCCATCAATCAATCCTAGCTTAGTAAATAATTCATTTAGCGAAGATTTTAGATCAAATAAGGAATAATTGATTGGTTTAGATGACCAATGCTCAGTATTCTTTAATCCCGAAATGCCTACTAGTAAATGAGTTTGTTCTTTAATTCCTTTGTGAAAAGTCCAATCTTCACTTTGTTCAAACACATTCCCTAATTCGAAAAACCTAACTGAGCTAGCTTTACGATTAAAGTTATAAGCGGTAGCTTTTAAAAATCCATGTAGGAGAGAGGGTCTAAGAGTGGTCATATCCTTTGTGAGAGGATTTAAAGTTCCAATCATAGAATCCATTGATCCAAATTGCTCTGCTTCTTTTTCTGAAATTAAAGAATTTGTATAGATCTCTCTAAAACTAAGCTCAACAGCACTTTTCTTAAGCTTAGAAACTAATAATTCCCACTCAGAAAAAGTCTCAGTAGATACGAAAATCCCATGATTAGGTGCTTCAATCTTGTTATAATCATATAAACGACCAACTTCTTCGATCAAATCAACTTCACGAACCAAATCTGGTCGGAACGTAGGTATACTGAAAGTTACTTGATTTTCATCTTTTGATAAAACTTCAAACTCAAGTCCATCAACAATATCGATGGCTTCATTAATTGTTAAAGTAGTACCAAGAAGTCTGTTTAAATAGCTTTTACGTAGAGTAAGTTCTACTGGATTTGTTTTTATTGGATGAATATCAATGATTTCATCATTTATTGTTGCTCCAGTAATTTCAGCTATTAAAATCGCAGCTCTATCGACAGCAATTGCTTGAATATTAGGATCTATTCCTCTTTCAAAGCGATAAGAAGCATCAGTTAGTAATGTTTGTGCTTTTGCAGTTTTACGAATGGTTCCGGGATCGAAGTATGCACTTTCTAATAATATATTTGTAGTAGAATCACTCACTTCAGAGTGAAGACCTCCCATAACACCAGCAATTGCTATTGGACCATTCGCATCACAAATAAATAGCGTACCAGGAGTACATTTTCTTTTAGTGTGATCTAAAGTCTCGAATTCAATTTCTTCTTTAAAATCCCTAATAATGATTTTATTTCCTTTGATTTCATCATAATCAAAAGCATGTAAAGGTTGACCAAGTTCATGCATTACATAATTTGTAACATCAACAACATTATTAACGGGGCGTAATCCTAAAGCTAATAATCTATTTTTAAGCCAAGCTGGGGACTCTTTAACCTCCACGTTTTTGATCATCTTACCAACATAGCGTGGGCATTTCTCAGGACTTTCAATCACTATTGAAATATCATTGGAAGATTGCACTACATTAGGACTCAATTTAACAGCTGGCTTTTTCAATTCAATATTAAGTGCAGCTGATAAATCACGGGCCACACCTAAGTGACAAGTAGCATCGGGTCTATTAGGTGTAATTGCAATATCAATAATGGTATCTGTATTTAAATCAAATACTTGATTAATTGGTGTACCAACTTTTAGATTTTCATCCAGTACCATGATCCCATCATGATCATTGCCAAGTCCGAGTTCATCCTCAGCACATATCATACCATTAGATACTTCTCCACGAAGCTTAGCCTTTCTTAGAGTTAAAAAGCTTCCGTCATCAAGTTTGATAGGTAGGGTAGAGCCTACTTTTGCAACAGGTACTTTTTGTCCTGCAGCTACATTATTCGCTCCACAAACTATTTGAACTGTTTCATCACCAAGGTTTACTTGGCATAGTTTTAGGCGGTCTGCATTTGGGTGTTGTGTTGTTTCAAGAACTTCTCCAACAATAACTCCCTCAAGTTTACTTCCATATTCAATAATTTCTTCTTCTTCTAAACCTATTAGTGTAAGCTTATCAGCAGTTTCGGAAGGTGAGAGAGTAAGTTCTATAAATTCTTTAAGCCAGTTGTACGATACTTTCATAGATGTGTAAAAATGGTCTTAATTAAACTGTTCTAAAAAACGAATATCATTTTCGTAAAAGGTACGGATATCATCAATTCCGTATTTCAAAATTGCAATACGCTCTACACCCATTCCCCAAGCAAATCCTGTATATTTTTCTGGATCTACACCAGCTGAAATAAATACATTTGGATCAACCATACCTGAGCCAAGAATTTCAAGCCATTTACCATCTTTTTCTGAACCCCACCATATATCCATTTCTAAGCTTGGTTCAGTAAAAGGGAAGAAACCTGGTCTAAGGCGATATTTCACATCACTTCCGTACATAAGCTTTACAAAAGTGATAAGTGTTTCTTTCAAATCAGCAACACTAACATTTTCATCAATATATAAAGCTTCAACTTGATGAAATAAAAAATATGATTTAGGTGACACAGCTTCATTACGATAAACCCGACCTGGCATTATAGATCGTATAGGTGGTTTTGTGTTTTCCATTAATCTGATTTGAACTGGAGATGTATGTGTTCTAAGTACTAAATCTGAAATATCTGGATCGTCACTTTTTCGTACGAAGAAAGTGTCCTGTTCATCTCTAGCTGGGTGATTGGGAGGAAAATTTAGAGCCGTAAAGTTATGAAAATCATCTTCAACTTCTGGTCCATCAGCTATAGTAAATCCAAGTCTGTAAAAAATTTGCTTCATCTCTTCCAAAGTTTTGGTAAGAGGATGAAGGGATCCAATAGGAGTAGTAGGGGCTGTAAGTGTTATATCATCTAGTGCACTGGCAGAACTTTGAACAGAACTCTCAAGATTTAGTTTAGCTTCATCAAATCTCTTTTGAGCAAGTTGTTTTACTTCGTTCATCTCTTTTCCAATAGAAGCTCGTTCTTCTTTTGGAACGGAACCAAGATTTTTGAACATCGATTGAACGCTACCATTTCTAGATAGAAACTCTAATCGAAAATCTTCAAGTTCTTTTTGATTAGTTATTGTTTGAGTAGCAATTTCTTTCTTTAAAGCAATTATGTCGTCAATCATGGGATGAAATAAATTCACATCAAAGTTAGGGTGCAAAAATAAAAAAACCGGTAAACCTTACATATCGAAGATTTACCGGCTTGGTAAATAGCAAGTTCGCGTTTAAGCGTGGGCTTCCTTCACAATGGCAGCAAACGTCTCTGCATCATGAACTGCTAGTTCGGCAAGTACCTTACGGTTAATCTCCATATTCTTAGTTGTCATCGCATTGATGAGTCTAGAATATGTAGTTCCGTTTAGGCGTGCTGCCGCGTTAATTCTAACAATCCATAATCTTCGAAAAACACGTTTACGATTCTTTCTATCACGATATTGGTACTGAAGACCTTTTTCTACCGCATTTTTTGCAATCGTAAAAACATTTTTTCGCTTGCCCCAGTAACCTTTCGCTTGATCAAGGATCTTTTTGCGACGGCGACGGGAAGCCACTAAATTTAGTGATCGTGGCATTTTGTCTTAGATTAAATGATTAAAATTTGTAAGGGATTAATGCTTTTACACGTGGTGTATCAGCATCAGTAACTAAAGTACTTTTAGTTAATCCTCGTTTAGTTTTACTGCTCTTTTTAGTAAGAATATGGCTCTTAAAAGCTTTTTTACGTTTAATTTTACCTGAACCGGTAACCTTAAAACGCTTTTTAGCACCACTATTACTTTTCATTTTTGGCATTTGAAATCCACTTGCTTTGTGAAAAATTAAAGACCGAAAAGATACGTATTAAAGTATCTCTAAGCAATGATTATGATTATTTAATCGGAGTTAAAATCATAATCATTCTACGGCCTTCCATATTTGGCTTTGACTCTATCTTACAAATGTCTTCTAGACTTTTTGCTAGCTTTAAAAGAAGGAGCTCACCTTTTTCAGTATATAGCATATCACGACCTCTAAACTGAACTGTAGCTTTTAATTTATCTCCACCTTCTAGGAATTCTCTAGCGTGGCGAGTTTTAAATTCAAGATCATGATCATCAGTATTAGGTCTAAAGCGAAGCTCTTTTACAGTAATTGTATGCTGTTTCTTTTTAGCTTCCTTTTCCTTTTTCTTCTTCTCATATACATACTTACCATAATCTATGATCTTACAAACTGGTGGAACGCCATCAGCCGCAATTTCTACTAAATCTAAATTGTATGATTCAGCAAGTTGTAAGGCTCGATCAGAGCTAGTGATTTCATGGCCGCCATCAGGTTTAATTACCCGAACTTGTGCAGCTCTAATTTCTTCATTTAATCTTGGTCTGTCTTCTTTAACAGGTCCTCGAAAATTATTTCTTGCGATAGTGATCCTCGTTTTTTAGTTAATCTTCCGGTAACTGCTTTTCAGCAATTTCTATATTTAGTTGTGAAAGAAAATCAGAAAATTTGAAAGTTCCAATATCTCCCTTTTTATGTCTTCTAACTGATACTGTATCAGCTTCAAGTTCTTTTGCTCCAATTATAAGCATATATGGAGTCTTACTAGTTTCAGCATCACGAATTTTACCACCAATTTGTTCACTTCTATCATCAACAGATAGACGAACACCAATTTTGCGTAGTTGCTCAGCACATTTATGAGCATATTCATTTTGTCCATCAGAAATTGGTAGTATACGTACCTGTTCTGGCGAAAGCCAAACAGGAAAATCTCCTGCAAAATGCTCAATCAAGATGCTTGTAAAACGTTCCATTGATCCAAATGGAGCACGATGTATAATAACTGGACGATGTTTTTCATTATCAGATCCGATATAGGTTAAATCAAATCGTTCTGGCATCACATAGTCAACTTGTACAGTTCCAAGTTGCCACTTTCTACCAATAGCATCTCTAATAATAAAGTCAATTTTTGGACCGTAAAAGCTAGCTTCACCAGGAGCAATAAAATAATCAAGCTCCATTTCGTCAGCGACTTCTTGAATTTCTTGTTGAGCTCTTTCCCAATATTCTGAGCTTCCACCATATTTTGAATCATTATCATCACGATATGAAAGTCGTATATCAACTGGCATCCCGAAAGTATTGAATACAAACTGAGTCAATTCAATAGTATTCTTGATCTCATCCTTAAGTTGATCGTGTGTACAGTAAATATGGGCATCATCTTGAGTAAATCCTCTAACTCTAGATAATCCACTTAATTCACCCGATTGTTCATACCGGTAAACGGTTCCAAATTCAGCAAGGCGATATGGAAGATCTCGGTAACTTCTTAAGTCGGATGAATAAATTCTATGATGATGAGGACAGTTCATGGGTTTAAGCATGTATTCTTCATCATCAACTTCAATCGGATTGTATTGAGAATCTTGATAATATGGGTAATGACCAGATGTTTTATACAACTCTAGATTACCAATATGAGGAGTTATTACTTCTTTGTAACCTCTCTTAGTCTGCTCATTTCTTAAAAAAGCTTCAAGAGTTCTTCTTAGTACAGTACCGTTTGGAAGCCAAAGTGGGAGTCCACTCCCAACCATACTGTCAATCATATAAATACCTAACTCTTTCCCAAGTTTACGGTGATCTCTACGTTTTGCTTCTTCAATATTGTGAAGATGCTCATCTAGTAATTTTTGCTTAGGGAAAGTAACGCCATAGATACGAGTTAGCTGCTTACTATTAACATCACCACGCCAGTAAGCACCAGCTAAATTTGTAAGCTTAATTGCTTTAACTATTCCAGAATTTGGAATATGAGGACCTCGACATAAATCAGTAAAATTTCCTTGGGTATAGAAAGTGATATTCCCATCTTCTAGACCATCTATTAAATCTACTTTATATTCATTTCCTCGGTTTTTATAAAACTCGAGTGCATCACTTTTAGTAATCTCACGTCGATTGAATGTGGTCTTATTTCTTGCAACTTCCAGAAACTTTTTTTCAATTTTTTCTAAGTCTTCTTGGGTTATCTGGGTATCACCAAAATCAATGTCGTAATAGAATCCAGTTTCGATAGGGGGGCCAATTCCAAACTTAGCATCTGGATAAAGTTCTTGAACAGCTTCTGCTAACAAATGAGCAGATGAATGCCAGAAAGTATATTTCCCATCTTCAGTATCCCAAGTATTAATAGAAATAGTAGCGTCTAAGCTTATAGAACGGCTTAAATCCCAAATTTCTCCATTCACAGTAATACTTAAAGCTACTCGAGCTAACCCGGCTGAAATTGATTCTGCAATTTGTAATCCAGTAATACCTGCCTCATAATCCCTTTTATTTCCATCGGGCAGGGTAATAGTAATACGATCGTCTGACATTAATTATTTATAAAAAGCTTTCTAATGAAGTAAAGAAGATAAGAAAAATAGAAAACAGGCACATTTTTTAAGAAATTTTATTTAGTTCGTTATTTATTTGTCCTAATTAACTGCTAAACAGTAGAATTTCTTGTTTGGTTTAGCTTGAATCAGATCGTGCAAGATTAATAAAATGATAAGAAGTTATACTTAATAATTGCTGAAAAGAGTCCATTTATATAGAAGCATAAAATTAAAAACCCTATGTAAATAAATATCTTACATAGGGTTAGTGTGCGTCCTACTGGATTCGAACCAGTGACCCCCACAATGTCAATGTGATACTCTAACCAACTGAGCTAAGGACGCGTATCTACAAAAGATACATAAGAACTTACAAATACATCAATCTTTCTTTTTTAGGCAGTTATCAAATCCGTATCTTTTGCGCTAATCAAAAAGCAAGACATGATCAATCGTCGCCTCGTTCGCGAAACCGTTCTACAATCCATTTACGCCTATAAGCAAAGTGGGGATTCTATTCAGCATATTGCTGATTCTATTATTAAGGATACACTAAGTAAAGAGAAAGAAGCTCGGAGATTTGCAGAAAAGTTATTTTTTCGAACTATAGAAAATGAAAGTGAATTTAATGAGATAATTACTTCTCATATTCAGAATTGGGATATCAATCGTTTGGCAATGATTGATTTAATAGTGCTTAAAATGGCACTTTGCGAATTTATTTTCTTTGAAGAAATTCCTACCAAAGTAACCATCAATGAAGCAATTGAGATTGTAAAAAAATATTCTACTGCAAAATCTGGTCGTTTCGTGAACGGAATTCTTGACGCTTCGCTTTTAGAACTCAACAAGAATAATAAAATTAAAAAATCTGGAAGAGGTTTGATCGAAAGATCTACTGAAAAATGAGTTCTGAAAAATTGAAAGTAATAGCTATTGGAGATATTCATGGCTGTTCAAAAACTTTAAATGCATTATTAAAACGGTTGGATGAAACCTTTGGTAACTCTCGAGAATATGTTTTCTTAGGGGATTATGTTGATAGAGGACCTGACTCAAAAGGGGTTATTGATATATTGATTGATTTTGCAGAAACACATAAATGTGTGTTTTTAAGAGGAAATCATGATGCCATGCTACTAATGGCTTATCCTAGAAGAGATATGTTAGATTGGTATGATAATGGTGGTGATGCTACTATGGAGTCATATCAAAATGGTGACTCAAATATCAATATACCTCAAAAACATCTACGTTTTTTTATAAATACTAAATTGTACTACGATACACCTAATTGGTTTTTCGTACATGGTGGACTTCCACCAGATAAAACGATCAAGGAATCTATTGATAATAGATCTTTATGGAATAGTTTTCTTTGGAGAAGAGATCATCTTGAAAGTGAAGATAATGTTTGGGAAAAAACCGTAATATTTGGTCATACACCATCACGGTCTCCAATTACTGGTAAAAACTTACTTGGTATAGATACAGGATGCGTATATGAACATTATGGTAAATTAACAGCAGTACTACTTCCAGAAATGGATTTTGTACAACAAAAGAGAATAGATTTTTAAAATAAATTATAGAATAAATGAGCTTGAAATGCGGAATTGTTGGGCTACCCAACGTAGGTAAATCAACACTTTTTAATGCACTTAGTAACGGTGGTGCAGAATCAGCTAACTTTCCATTTTGTACAATTGATCCTAATGTTGGACAGGTTTCAATACCTGATGAACGACTTCTGAACTTGTCTAAAATTGCGGGATCTGCGAACGTAATTCCTACTGCTATTGAGTTTGTAGATATTGCTGGATTGGTTGCCGGTGCAGCAGAAGGAAAGGGTAAAGGAAATGCATTTCTTTCGCACATACGCGAAGTTGATTTAATAATACATGTAGTTCGCTGTTTTATAGATGATGACATTATACATGTTGAAGGTAATGTTGATCCAGAAAGAGATATTGCCATAATTGAATCTGAATTGATACTAAAAGATCTTGAGAGTGTTGAGAAAAGAGTTGATACTTTAAAGAAGCAATCGAAGAGTGGAGATAAAGCATTTAAAGCTCAATTAGATGTTGTAGATCGATTGAGAACTCACCTTGAAGATGGAAATACTGCTCGTACTTTTGAAGTCTCAGAAGATGAAAAGGCGGTCTATCGCGATTTGTTTCTACTTTCATCAAAACCAGTTCTATATGCTTGTAATGTTGGAGAAACAGACTTGGAAGAAGGAAATGAGTTAGTTGAAACCGTTGAAAAAGTAGCTTCAGAATTTGGTGATGAAGTAGTAATATTCTGCGCAAAAATTGAAGCAGAAATTGCCGAGTTAGATGAAGATGAGAAAGAAATGTTTTTAGAGGAGCTTGGCGTTTCAAGTGCTGGCTTAGATCGACTAATACATGCAGCATATGCTGAGCTAGGGTTAATTACATATTTTACTGTTGGGCCTAAAGAAGCGAGAGCATGGACTATAAAAAAAGGTACAAAAGCTCCACAAGCAGCTGGTGTTATTCACACAGATTTTGAGAAAGGTTTTATTAGAGCTGAAACGATTGCCTATGATCATTTCATGGAGTTTAATGGTGAAAAAGGGGCTAAAGAAGCAGGTAAAATGCGCCAAGAAGGAAAAGAGTATGTTGTCTCTGATGGAGATACTATGCTCTTTAGATTTAATGTGTAAATCTAGTACTTAGGCTTTTTCTTTTTTTAATTTCTTCTTATTGAAATAAAGAAATCCAGCCCATACTAAGGTCATTCCACCAAATATTCCTATAAAAGTAAATATTGCTGGAGATGGATTATCTATACTACTTATAGAACCTGAATATGCTGCAATAATAGAATAGGGAAGTGTACCGATCATATAAAACAATAGATATTTTAGATAAGGCATTCTAGTGACTCCAGCAAGACAAGAAGTTACTTCAGGTAGCATAGGTGCTGCTCTACAAAGCATTAAAGAAAATGGTCCAAATTGTGAGAAAAGTGTTTTCATCTCTTTAATTTGATCTTCATCTTTGCTAATAAAATTCAATAGCTTATCACCGTGAAAACGACTAATTACATAGCCCATAGTACCTGCTGCAATCATTCCTAAAGTTGAGTATAAAACTCCAAGTTCTAATCCTAGAAAAAAACCTGATAGAATAGTTAGGGAGAGAGTAGGGATGGCAATAAATAAATCTACCATCATTAGAAGAATAATAATTAGACCAACTATCCAAGGTGAAACTGATAATGCTTCTTCTAGCCAAAACTTAATATCATCTACAGATAAAACTCCTAAAACTTTAAATAAAAGAAGGGTAAAGGTGAAAAAAGCCCCTAGTAATAGAACAAACTTTATTAATGCTTTCATGTATAAACTGTTAGAAAAGAGCTAAGTTTTTTTGGTTAAACTAGCTTTTTTTGAAAATCGATCCATTCTTTTTTTGAGCGCTTTAGATGCCATAATATATCCACCTCTGCTCCCGTCCACAAAATGGATATGTTGCCTGTGCCATGCAAAAACCATACAGGTAATTAATGCACTTTCAGATTTATGAATTCCATAAGCTAATTTTGAGTTTTTATATTGTTCATCTAGGAAAGCTTCGAATTCTTCAATCTGATCTGTTCGACAACTAATTACTAAACGAATCATATCATCAAATTTACGATGATCGTTATTTAAAACCATATCAGGTTTATAATAACTCCAATCAGTTTCAGAAGTTTTTTTATTGTATTTCATAAAATACTTACCCATGAACGTCCTAAAAATTACTTCCAATAAATAAGTAATTTTAACATACCAAGATCTTCCTGCAGTTCTGAATTTTGTCTCACCTGCTAGTTTATCAGGAGATAAAGTCATTTTAAGCGATTCCAAAAGTATGGGATTTGTTTTATCATCAAATCCAAAATACTCACGCATTTTAGTAAATACTGAGTTATAAATAACCGAATGATTGTCAATTGACTCATTGGCTTGAATCAATATTGAGTAAACAAATAAGTTCTCTTTCTTAACTTCCTGCCAACGACATTCTAATCCTGAAAAATCCACTTCTTTAGGGTCATCTTTTGGAACTTTAATAATGAATTCAGAGTCAGGTTCTGACTTTAGTAGCTCATCGGCCTGATTTAATCCTCCCCCCATAAAAACAGCCTGATTATAGAACTCAGATACTTTAAACTTGGCAATTTTAACATCATAGTTTCGCTTTCTTATTTCTGAAATGGGATAAATTCCAGTTCTCAGCTCTAAACCATAAGCTACTTCTCCAACATGTTTAGAAGCAATAAACACTTTTTTTACCGTCTCGAAATATTCAGGAGGAAAACAAACAGAACAACCATCTCCACCAAAAGAAAAAGGTATATCAGCTTTCTTGGATTCATTCATAATACCAATGATTGGAGAAGCGCCAAGAATATTTACCCATTTATATTTTTCCTCATTTATGGCTTTGGAAGAATTAATGATATCAGTAACGCCAACGTACCAATCATCTGGAATCGACTGATAATGTGCTGGGTCAGAAATTTCAAAGAAAGATTCTAGAACAGGTAATTTTGAATAAAACTGAGTTGAGGACTCTTTAGGCATTGTGAGGATAGTTATAATGTTCAGACAATAGAATGTTTCTTTCTATGTACGAAAATACTCAGTGAATGGATTAGTTTGAATAGATATCAGTGGTATCTGAAGGAATACTATATGGATCAATTCGATCATAAACTACCCAAGCATCTCTAAATCGTCTTTTAAGAAGGTTTGAGAAGTAGATTGCAAGATCTCTTTTATGAAAATCGCCCACATGAACACGATAGTATGGAGCTTTAAAAAAAGTGTAGGTATTAGC
This sequence comes from Balneolaceae bacterium, assembly GCA_965212165.1. Taxonomy (GTDB): domain Bacteria; phylum Bacteroidota; class Rhodothermia; order Balneolales; family Balneolaceae; genus RHLJ01. The sequence continues at coordinate 2,305,993 of OZ243096.1, forward strand.
TTGATAGCCAACAATAGTTGTATCAGACCAAATTCTAAATATTGAAGCAATGGTATCAGCTAGTGCAACATTTTGACCTGAATAAATTTGAACTCTATATCCCTCAAACAGATCTGTTTCACTATCAGAATCATCCTCAACTTTAATCTGTATGTATTCATCAGGAATATTATTACTTCTGTTTGAATAAGTATCTGAAAGTGAACTTCTATACGGATCTAAATAGGATGCAGAAGGCTCGTCTGAGGTTTGGTCTTTCACCTCATTTTTTGGCTCTAATGGTATTTCATCAGTTGAAGGGATGTTAACAATAGGTTCAGAACTTGAGCAAGCAAGTATGAAAGCTATTGCAACAAATATTGCATATTTGTTGATCATACTAATATCCAACGGGGTGCCAAGTAGTTTTGGTTTCTTGAAAATCGACAATATAATAGGGGCCAAATGCATCTTCACTATACCAATCCGATATAGTTTTTTTGATAACTCTTTTAATATTTGAAGAAGCATTTTCATCAATCATTTTTTTCATTTCTATAGACAATTTATCAGTATAACTGATAGTGTTTACATCCATATGTGAGCTAAAATGTTCCGCTAATTCTTCTTTTTTTCCTGTCAAAATATTAACGACACCACCTGGTACATCAGATGAGTTTAAAACTTCAGCAAAAATTATTGAAGAAAGTGGGTATGCTTCTGAGGCAAGAACTACACATGTATTACCACCAGCAATTACAGGTGCTATAGTAGATACTAAGCCCAAAAGTGGGCTATTTTCTGGTGCTAAAATTGCAATTACACCTGTAGGATCTAATAAACTAAAATTAAAATGTGCACTTGCTACAGGATTTACAGATCCAAAAACTTGTTGATACTTATCAGTCCAACCCGCATAATAAATAAGACGATCAATAGATTCATTTACATCAGCCTCTGCTTCAGCTGAAGTAAAGCCAATTAACGAAAGTTGTTTTTCAAATTCTGCTCGTCGACTTTCAAGCATCTCTGCAATTCTATATAGTATTTGCCCGCGATTATAAGCACTTCTGGATTTCCATCCATTAAAAGCACCTCTTGCAATCTTAATAGAATCACGTAAATCTTTTCTAGAACATAAGCATGCATTTGCAAGCAGATTCTTTTCACTGTCGAATACTTTATAGAAACGTCCAGATTCGGTTCTTGGAAAATTTCCACCGACATAAATTTTGTAGGTTTTTAATACTTCTAAATGCTTAGTCATTTCTTCTTCCAATAATTATTTCAAATTCACATATGCAGCCAAACCATGAAGTCCGCCTTCCCGTCCGACTCCACTTTCTTTAAATCCACCGAATGGAGAAGTAGGATCAAATTTATTATAGGTATTAGCCCAAACAACTCCTGACCTGAGTTCTGAACCTACTTTAAATATTTTAGAACCTTTGTCTGTCCAAACGCCACCAGCTAACCCAAATGGAGTATTATTAGCTTTATCGATTGCTTCATCAGCAGTTCTAAATGTTTGGACAGTTAGAACCGGGCCAAAAATTTCTTCCTGAACTACACGATTGCTTTGAGATACATTAGTAAAAAGGGTAGGGCGAATAAAATAACCGCTATCTGGGATTTTACATTTACTTTGGTATACATCTGCACCTTCTTCAAGGCCAATTTCTAAGAATGAGTTAATGGTATCAAATTGTTGGCTTGAGTTTATCGCGCCTATATCTGTGTTTTTGTCAAGTGGATCACCAACGATTAAAGACTCCATTCGATCTTTCAACTTATTAATTACTTGATCAGCTACACCTTCTTGAACTAATAATCTTGATCCAGCACAACATACATGCCCTTGATTAAAGAAAATTGCATTGATAATTCCTTCTACAGCTTGATCTATGGCAGCATCTTCAAATACAATTAAGGCACCTTTACCACCAAGCTCGAGTGTAAACTTTTTATCAGTTCCTGCAAGTGATTTTTGAATTAACTTCCCAACTCTTGTTGAGCCAGTAAAAGCTATTTTATTGATGTCTTTATGATTTACAATTTCTGAACCAGTTTGTCCAGCACCTGTCACAATATTTATAACTCCTGCTGGAACACCAGCGTCTTTTACTAATTCAGCAAACTTAAGAGCTGTTAGTGAAGTTGTTTCTGCTGGTTTTAGTACAACTGTATTTCCACAAGCAAGAGCTGGAGCTATTTTCCAAGCCAGCATTAATAATGGGAAATTCCATGGTATAATCTGACCACAAACACCTAAAGATTCTGGCTCTTTACCAGGGAAAGCGTAGTCGAGTTTATCAGCCCAGCCTGCATAATAAAAGAAATGTGCTGCAGCTAAAGGTACATCTACATCTCTTGATTCACGTATTGGTTTTCCACCATCAATGCTTTCAAGTACAGAAAACTCACGTGCTCTTTCCTGAAGCATTCGAGCAATTCTATATAAATACTTACCTCTAGCTTTTGCCGATAGGGAAGACCACTCTCCATTATATGCTTTTCGAGCTGCTTTTACTGCTTTATCAACATCACTTTGTGTAGCTTCTGCAAACTCTGTTATTACTTCTTTGGTAGCAGGATTGGTGCTCTTGAAATATCTTCCTTTTGATGGCTTTACAAATTTACCATCTATAAATAACTCATACCGATCTTCAATACTAACATGATCTGTGCTTTCTGGAGCAGCGTCATATTCCCATAAAGAAGCAAAATCAAGCTTAGAATTTGGAGAAGTCGGTTTGTAGGGTGTTTCTTTTGTTTCCGTAGTTTGAGGCATAATTATATTCTTAAGTTATCAATCCACTGAAAAATAATCGGGAGACTGGTATTGTCCTGTTTCTTGTTTAACAATTTGCATAAGTACATCATTAGCGAGAGAACTAGCTCCGAATCTGAAATACTCATTGTTTAGCCAAGCAGCGCCAAGTGTTTCTTTAACTAACACTAAATATTGAAGTGCTTGTTTAGCAGTTCGAATACCACCTGCAGGTTTCATGCCGATCATTTTACCTGTTTTATAATAATAGTCACGAATAGCTTCAAGCATAACTAAAGTAACAGGTTGTGTAGCAGCAGGACTAATTTTACCTGTTGATGTTTTAATAAAATCTCCACCTGCTTCCATTGCTAGATCACTTGCTTTACGCACATTTTCATAAGTGTGTAATTCACCTGTTTCAAGAATCACTTTTAAATGGGCATCTCCACACGCTTCTTTTATAGCAGCTATTTCATCAAACACTCTATTGTATTCTCCTGAAAGAAAAGCTCCACGACTGATAACCATATCCACTTCGTCAGCTCCTTCAGATACTGCAAATTTGGTGTCATCGATACGAACAGAAAGAGGAGCCATACCACTTGGAAAAGCAGTGGCTACACTTGCAACATGTATTCCAGATCCAGTGACATGTTTTTTTGCAATACGCACCATCGTTGGATACACACATACAGCTGCCACTTTAGGTAAATCAGGCATAGATGCATATGGAAGTTTTGCTTTTTGACAAAGTTGAATAACCTTTCCATCAGAATCTTTTCCTTCAAGAGTGGTTAAATCCATCATGCTTAGTGCCATCTTAAGAGCTTGAACTTTTGATTCTTTCTTTATGCTTCTTTTATTTAAACGAGAAACACGTTCTTCAATGGCAACCTGATCAATAGGTTTGGTAATAGAATAATCTGTTAAGGACATACTTTTGTTAACTTCATTTCCTTACAAATTAAGAAAATTTGAGCTTAACCGTTTTTCAAATCAGAATTAAATATTAGTTAGATTTGCATGAGCTCTAGATACTTGGCTAGAAAGATCAAAAATAAGCCGAAAACTGAATTCATTATCAAATGTATAATCTACTGATAACTGTTCTAATAGTGTGTTTATTAGCGTGAAACCAAGGGATTTTGTTCGTTTAAAATTGTCAAGACTTACACTAGGTCCATTATCCATATAAATAGCATGATATTTACCATCATTAAAATTCAATTCGAATTTAATTTTCGGGTTATAAACGTACTGAAAGCATACTTAATTTAATATTTGATAAATTCCTTCAATTACATTAACTAATTGTCGTACAATTAATTAAATCAAAGCATAGGAGTGATATGGAATCAGAAATTAACTGGCTAGCAGTAGTTGCAGCCTCATTGGTTGGATTTGTAGTTGGGTTTTTGTGGTATGGTCCAGTATTTGGAAAAGCCTGGATGGCAGAATCTGGTATGACAGAGGAAAAAGCAAAAGAAGGAAATATGGGTAAGATTTTTGGTCTTGCATTTATATTTCAATTTATCATGGCGTATTGTCTCGCGATGTTCTTTTTTGGAACTCCAGAAGGAGCGGCTCAAATAACCATTGGGAGCGCCACTTTTTATGGGTTCTTAACAGGAGCGGGTTGGATACTTCCAGCTTTTGCAATAAGTGGATTATTTGAACAAAAATCATGGAAGCTGATTTTAATTCATGGTGGTTATTGGGTGGTAACCTTTACCTTAATGGGACTAGTTCTCGGAGCTTGGAGATAATTTTCCAAAGATCATTAAAGCGGACTTCTAGCGAAGCCCGCTTTTTTTTAATTCATTATTTAGGTCAATCGTTTCTAATTCTTCTTTTTCAAAAATTGGCCAAATCAGACAAATGATTAAAAAAAGAAATCCAAAACAAAATAAAACCCATGCTACTTCCATATTCTTATTTACCATTTGAAAGGAACTGAGCATATTTGCGTAATCATGTCCTGCCTTAGATTGATCATTCCCAATTAATGGAAGTACTTTATAATAGGCATCGGCACAGTATAGAGTAGATACAAAGGTGCTGTAACCCATTTGAAAAAGACAAGCTTGTGCAAATATTCTTTGTTTTTTACCCCAAGCCGTTAATAGGAGAAGAAAGGGGATTAGAATTGCCATTAAACTTCCACCTAGAATGGTTAGGAACCTCCATCCAAATAATCCAAAGAGTGTATGCCCACCTTCATGAAGTAATAGATCCGTAGTATCAATTACAAAAAAAATGAAACCTAAAACAGGAGGGTAAGGATAGTTTAAAGTGATTAAGATATTGGTTGTCATTCCAAGCCAAACACGCTCTATTGTAATCCAAACTGGAATAATAAGAAGTATAGAAAAGCTCCATTTTTTTAAAAATGGTAAAGACTTTGAAATAAATCCTTCAATATTCATTTAAAAAAGCTCGCTAAATTTCCTTTTTCTCTTAAGAAAATAATGCCAAATCAATAAAATTGGACTTAACACTTTTGAAGTTGATACTTGAACGCTCATATTCCTTTTTCTCTGAATTGAAGGAAGGTTTTTGAGAAAATGAAAGTGGGCTTTTATTATAGCAAGAAACTCTCCAAATCTACCGGAGAGTAAAGATCTAGTTGCTGCTATATAATCTAGAATTAATCGTATAGGTATTTTATACCAAAGCTGAGAAGAAGGTAGGTTCTTCCAAAGCATATAGAGACTATTTCTAAAATTGAAATAAACTTTCCTAGACGATCCCATTGGCAAAGAACCGCCTCCAAGATGATAAACAACACTTTCTGGTGTATATATGATCTTATGGCCTCTATTCAAAGTTCTCCAGCAAAGGTCAATTTCTTCCATATGAAATTGGTAGTCTTCATCGAATCCGTCCAATTCCTCGAATACTTTTTTACGAATGGCTAATGCTGCACCAGATGCCCATGCAATATTCTCAACCGAATCATATTGACCTTCATCCTTTTCGATAGTATCAAGTAATCTTCCACGACAAAATGGGTAACCAAGTGTATCTAAATATCCTCCAGCTGCACCAGCATATTCAAAGTACTCAGGTTCATTATAAGAACGTATTTTTGGTTGAACTACAGCTATTTTGGGGTCACTGCTAAAAGCTTTTGCTAATCCATTTAACCAATTAGGATCTACTTTAACATCATTATTTAGAAAAATTAGTATCTCCTTTCCGACATATTGTAAAGCACGGTTATTTCCACCTGTATACCCATAATTATCATCAAAAGAAGCAATTTTAACCGCTGGATAGTTTTCACGAACCCATTCTACTGAACCATCATTGGATGCGTTATCAGCTAAAATAATTTCAAAGTCTTCAAATTCAGTTTCTACAACAGAGGGTAGAAATGTTTTTAGATGATTTAAACCGTTCCAGGTTACTATTATTATGCTAAAACCTTTCAATGAATGAATGAATTAAAAATTGTGAATGTTATGCTTTTCAATAGGAGTAAAGGTTAAAATGTCGTTTCTTTTGCACCTATACACACAGAAAGATGATAGTAAAATTGTATGATCAAAATAGGTCTAATTTCTGACACACATAATTATTTAGATCCTCAGGTATTTGAGTATTTCAAAGACTGCGATGAAATTTGGCATGCAGGAGACTTTGGAACCATTGAGATAGCAAAAAAATTAGAGAAAATTGCTCCTTTAATTGGTGTATATGGCAATATTGATGGAGAAGATATCAGACAGGAGTATCCACTTCATCAAAGATTCGAGAGAGATGGGATTGATTTTTGGATGACACATATTGGTGGAAATCCGGGACGCTATTGTATTCCCATCCGTGAAGAAATGGAAAATAATACTCCAGATGTATTTATTTGTGGTCATTCACACATTTTGAAAGTTGCTAGAGATCAAGAAAAAGATAAAATGCTTTATATAAATCCTGGTGCTGCAGGCAGACAAGGATTTCAAGAATACCGCACTATAATACGTTTTGATATTGATGTTGGTAAAATCCAGAATGTTGAAGCTATCAATTTAGGTAAAGTTGGGGTTAGTCAACTTTCATAACGTTCAATTAAATTAACGGCATTAAAAGCCGATTGAACTACTAAAGGAATCCCACCACCAGGATGAGTTGAACCTCCGACAAAATATAGCCCATCTAATTCTCTTGACTTATTTCTTGGTCTAATAAATGCAGCGAATTTATCATTTGATGAGGTTCCATATATACTTCCTTTGTTAGAAAGATATTTTTGATAGAAGTCTTTTGGAGTTATCGTTTTCTTGAGTTGAATATGTTTTGATAAACCCTTTAAACCTCTTTTTTCTAATTCATTAATTATTTTCGATCCATATTCATCTGCTTTTGCATCCCAATCATATTCTTTAGATAAGTAAGGTGCGTTAACAAGTATAAAAAGATTCGAACAACCTTCTGGAGCATGATTAGTATTCGAATATGAAGTATTTGCTATGTAGATAGTTGGATCATCTGACATTACTTTTTGATCAAAGATTTGTTTGAACTCAAACTCATAATCTTCACTAAAAAAGATACTATGATGAACCAATTCATCATATTGTTTATCAACTCCTAATAGTAGCACAAAGCCTGAACATGAAGGCTCTATATTTTGAAGTTTAACTCTCTTTTTTTCAAGAATAGAATCTTTAGGTAGTAAATTTAGATAGGTTTCGGTTGCATCACTGTTAGCTATAATCAAATCTGATTCAAATATCTGATTATTAACTTTAATTGAAGAAACTGAATTACTTGCAGTGCAAATTTCTGTTACTTCGGTTTTAAAATGAAATTCAACTCCTAGAGTACCTGCTAGCCAGAACAAAGTCTCTGCGATCTTATACATGCCTCCATCAACATAAAACCCACCTTGATTCAATTCTACATGTGGGATGACATTTAAAGTAGCAGGGGCAAGGTATGGGGAAGAACCATTATAAGTGGTGAAACGCTTAAAAAACTTTCTTAAATATTCTGATTTAAAATAGCTGTCAATTCGATCACTTACTTTAGAAAAAGCATCAATCCCAAAAAATGAAAATAAGTCTAAGCTTTTAAGATCTGAGAAATCATATAACGGATTATAGATAAAGGCATCTGCAGTTTTATTATAAATAGTTTCTGCATAGTCAAGGAATTTGGAGTAAGCTTCAGCATCTTCTGGTGCAATCTTTTTTATTTCATGAATAGTATTAAACCTTTCATCGAAGCAATCAAATTTTGTTCCATCTTGATAATTATATCTGCAAATTGGAGACAGTGGCAACAACTTAAGGTGCTCAGAAAGCTTCTCACCACATTCAGAAAATAGTTTTTCTAAAAGGTGGGGCATAGTTAGTAAACTAGGTCCTGTATCAAACCTAAAGCCATCGGCTTCAAATAGATCCATTTTACCGCCAACTCTAGAGTTTTTTTCAAAGACAGAGACTTTATGACCCTTGGATGCTAATAAGCATGCAGATGCAAGTCCACCAATCCCAGCGCCAATTACAGATATTTTCACAAATGGATTTTTAAAAGTGTTAGAAAAAGTATCTTATATAATGATTTCGAAAATCAACAACCGCGAAGTTATACAATTCATTCAGGATCACCTAAAAACTGATCCTATACAACTGGTATTTGAATCAAAAAAATACCCTGATTTACCTATTCGCGAAATTGCTGCTCAGATTGCATCTCGCCAAAAAGCAAAGGATAAACTTCCTGAATGGTACTCCAAACCTGAAATTATTTTCCCGTTAAAAGAAAATTTAGAGCAAGCATCTTCTGAAATTACTGCAAAATTTAAATCCAGAGGGTTAAAAGGGAAGAACATTCTTGATTTAACAGGAGGTAGTGGTGTTGATTTATTCTACCTAAGTAATAATTTTGAAGCTTTCTCTTACATAGAACCAAACTCAGAACTGGCTGATATTACAGAGTATAATTTTAGGCTTTATAAAAAAGATGTGAAGACTTTTAAAACTACTGCTGAAGAGTTTTTGCATTCAAGTTCATCATCATATGATGTGGTTTATATAGATCCTTCAAGGAGATCAAAAACTAAGAAACGAGTCTATAATTTAGAAGAGTATCAACCCAATGTAGTCGATTTATATGATAAACTATTAGAAATTGGAAAAGTAGTTGTCATCAAAACATCACCGATGATTGACATCAAGCAATCATTAAAACTATTAATACATACATATCGTGTTCAAGTTGTAGCCGTTGATAATGAAGTGAAAGAGGTTCTTTTTTATTTGAATAGAGAGGCTGGTACAGAACCTAATATCGAAACCTGGAATATTTCGAGTTCATTTGATGATCAGGAATTCACATTTACTTTAGATGAAGAAAAGAAGGCAATACCAGAATTTAGTATTCCAAAAAATTATCTATATGAACCAAATTCAGCAATTCGAAAAGCTGGTGCATTTTCTTTAATTGCTACTAAATTCGAGTTGTCTAAACTACATTCAAATACTCATCTATATACTTCAGACAAAATAAAAAGTGAATTCCCTGGAAGGATTTTTGAAGTCATAAAAAGTATCAAACCCAATAAGAAAGAGATCAAAAAAGTCTATCCAAATGGGAGGGTGAATATAATTTCAAAGAATTTTCCAATGGGTGCAAACGAGATCAAGAGGAAATTTGGTCTAACTGATGGGGGAGAAGAGTTTCTAATCTTTTGTGAAGTTCTAAATCAAAAAACATCATTAAGATGCTCTTTGATTCGAACGTAACACTTCTCTTCTTATCGTCGAGATCTCGTATTTGAGCTAGGCCGTCTTTTCTTGTGACTATTTGGATTCGGTTTTCTTTTTTGTTGATTTCTGGGCGGTCTTTGTTTTTTGGTCTCTTTAATTACTTCTTCACTTCCTGCAAGGAATGGATGTTCTTCAATAACAGCAACTTCTTGACCTATTAACTTCTGAATGTCTCTAAGAAATGCTCTTTCAGCACCATCACAAAATGAAATTGCTATACCACTTGCATGAGCTCTACCTGTACGACCAATTCTATGAACATAAGTCTCAGGTACGTTAGGTAGATCGAAGTTTACAACTAATGATAATTCACTTACATCAATACCACGAGCTGCAATATCAGTAGCAACTAGTACTTTAGTTTCACCACTTTTAAAATTTTCTAAAGCCCGCTGCCTAGCTGGTTGCGACTTATTTCCATGAATAGCTTCTGCAGTAAATTTTGCTTTATCGAGAATCTTAACAATTTTATTTGCGCCATGTTTAGTTCTAGAAAAAACGAGTACAGAATCATGATCTTCAGTTTCCAGAAGATGAACTAGTAAATTGTTTTTGTTTGCTTTACTAACATAATACACAGCTTGATCAACTTTTTCTGCAGTGGCTTGTTTTGGCTTTATAGTAACTCGTTCTGGTTTCCCTAAGATCTTTCCAGACAAATCGATAATTGCTGGAGGCATAGTTGCTGAAAAGAATAATGATTGCCTTTTCTGAGGAAGTTTAGCTACGATTTTTCTGATATCGTGAATGAAGCCCATATCTAACATATGATCTGCTTCATCCAGTACAAAAAACTGTATATCTGCTAAACTAATAAATCCTTGATTCATGAGGTCAAGTAAACGACCTGGAGTTGCAACTAAAATATCAACGCCATTACGTATTCTATTAACTTGTTTCCCTTGTTTTACTCCTCCAAAAATGACGGTGTTTTTAAGTCCGGTATGTGAACCATATGCAGAAAAACTTGCACCTATTTGAATTGCTAATTCACGAGTTGGAGTTATTATTAAAGCTTTAATTTTTTGATGATTTGGGTCTTCATTTCTCTTGTTATAGAGGTGCTGAAGAATAGGAATTGAGAAGGCAGCAGTTTTTCCTGTGCCTGTTTGTGCGCACCCAAGTAAATCTTTTCCCTGTAATAAAGTGGGTATACTTTGTTCCTGAATAGGGGTTGGTTTACTATAACCTTCATCGTCGAGGGCGCGTAGTATGGGTTCGATAATATTTAAATCGGTAAATGTCATGATAGGTTTTTGAGAGCCTAATGCTGGAAGAGATCAGAACCAGTTACCATTTTGGGAAAAAGTTATGCGTAGCAATAAAGCGATATCAGGAGATGAAAATTTCTACCTGTTAAAATGTAATTCTATAAAATAATCAATTGATAAAAATGGAGAGTGCCAATTTTTACTTCCTAAAAAAGTGGCTCAGATATATCAAAAAGGGGTTATTAAGGTGTTGTTAAAATAAAAAGCCCATCATTACAATGGGCTTTTAAAAAACTTTAGAAAAGTTATTAGCTGGTATTTACAGTACTCGTACGTTTACTGCGTTCATGCCTTTTTTACCTTCTGCGAGTTCAAATTCTACTTCATCACCTTCACGGATCTCATCGATTAAACCGGTTGCGTGTACGAAATATTCTTTTTTGGTGCCTTCTTCGGCGATGAATCCAAATCCTTTAGATTCATTGAAAAATTTTACTGTTCCTTTATTCACTGGTATTCAAATGTTGTTATAAATTAATGTGCATCTGTTTAGATGCGTGCATAAGATACACTTATAATTTACCATCTAATAAGATTTTAGTAACTATTTTTTTAATACAACGAAACGAGAACATATTTCGCAATTGATGAAACTGCATTGTAATTCTAAACTTGAGAATAATATTTGTATATATACAAGACACACTTTTAATTTTGTCCTAACTTTCCATAAACAGCGTCTCTGAAATCTTTATGTAATGATCCATCATAGGGGAAAATTTGAACGAAAAGAACAGCAGTGAGCTCATTTACTGGATCAACCCAGAAAAGGGTAGTGGCTGCTCCATCCCAGAAAAACTCTCCAACTACCCCTTGATTTTCATTCTCATCAACAGGTGGTGCAATACGCACGGCAAAGTCGATTCCAAAACCAACCTGACCCTTAGATGGTAACCAAAGTCGTTCAGTAACATCGTCAGAAAGATGATTAGTAGCCATGAGCTTAACTGTTTCAGGTTTTAATATTTGAACATTATTAAGTGTCCCTTCATTAACGAGCATTTGAGCAAAAGTTTGATAGTCATCTAATGTCGATGTTAATCCCCATCCACCTGGTGTCAAAGGCCATTCTCGAATATTCATTGAATGTGCTTGTTCATTTGGAACTTGAATTAATCCATCAACTTCATCTTTTCCATATGATGATGACATTCTAGACCGATCACTTTCTGGCACATAATATCTTGTTTCGACCATTCCTAATGGGTTGAGAATATGTTCCTCAATATATTCAGCAAATGGTTGACCAGATAGAACCTCAACCAAACGTGCCTGAACATCAACAGATGGACCATAATACCATTCATCTCCAGGATGAAAAGCTAATGGTACACTAGCTAGTTGTTTTGAAAAATCAGAAAGAGAATTTTCACGATTAAATGGATCCGCTTCATTTAAAAGTGGACCTAAGTAAGGGTGATTTCTATCATTTGCAAATCCAGCCGTATGACGAGTTATATCTCTAATGGTAATAGGACTTTTTGTATCTGATAGAATAGGGTTTCCGTTTTCATCATTACCTTCATATACTTTTAAATCACCGAATTCTGGCAAATAATTTTCTAATGGATCATCCAATTGGAATTTTTCTAGTTCAAATAGTTGCATCAGTGCGGTGCCAGTGATAGGCTTAGTCATAGAGTATATTTGGACGATGGTACCTCTATCCATTTTTGTACCCATTTCTCTATTTGCATCACCAAAAGCACCAAAATAAACTTCTTGACCTTTTTCAAAAATTAACGCTGAAGCTCCGGCAACTCTACCGTCTTCAACAAAGCTTTCGAGTGTGGAATTTAGACGTTGATTAGCTTCTGTATCCATAATTTTTTTCGATTGGCTAGATGTACAAGCAAATAAGATTAGTGCAAACCCTATGATCAGATTATTTATTTTTTGCATGATTAGGAGTCTTTTTTAGATATTTATAGAATCAGAATTTTTGATTTATTGAGATGAAGCCAATTCGTTATTTACCATAAATGATTAACATGAGGTTTAATATCCGATACATAAATCTCATTTATTAATTCAAGCTTTTCACTTGGAATAGAAGGAATCGACATTGCTTTCATATTTGAATCTATTTGATAGGCTTTAGATGCTCCAGGAATAACAACACTTATATTTTGATTCATCAGAATCCATTTTAGTGCAACTTGCGCCAAATTTTCTTGATCAGGAAATAGTGCTTTAATTTTATTTACTGCTTCTATTCCAATTTTATATGGTACGCCAGCAAATGTCTCTCCTTTATCAAACCATTCACCATCTCGATTACTATGTCGATGATCTCCAGAATCAAATTTAGTTTGTTTAGTATATTTACCTGTTAGGAGTCCACTTGCAAGAGGAACTCGAACAATTACACCAACATTCTTTTCATTAGCTCTTTCAAAGAATAAATCGTCAGGACGTTGACGAAATATATTATAGATGATCTGTATAGTTGTTACATTTTCAAATTCAATAGCTTTTAAAGCTTCTTCAACTTTTTCAACGCTAACTCCTAAGTTTTGAATTTTCCCTTCTTCCTTTAGTTTTTCAAACTCACCAAAAATTTCAGGTCTATAATATACTTCAGTAGGAGGGCAGTGGAGTTGAATTAAATCTATTGTTTCTAGATTCATTCGCTTTAGAGAGTCTTCAACATAACCTCGAAGAGCTTTCGGAGTATATCCTTCGTTAACATGTGGATTAATTAGTCTTCCACATTTGGTAGCTACATATATTCTATCACTTACGGAGTTGACAAATTCTCCAACTGCTTTTTCACTTTCGCCGCCTTCATATACATCAGCAGTGTCAATGAAATTAATTCCATGCTCATGTGCTTGATAAAGTAGTTTAGATGCCAAATTATGGTCGAATCCTGAACCCCAAGTTCCACCAACTTGCCATGTACCTAGTGATACTTCAGAAACTTTAAACCCTGTTTTACCTAGCGTTCTATAATTCATATTATCTAATCCCTTTCACTTTCATTTTTAGTGTATATAAAGACTTCATTGCTGTAATAAATAAAATATCCTGATCAATTCCCCCGAATGTGACATTAGCTGTCCAACCCTCTGGTACTAATATTTCCTCTATTTTTTCGCCTTTATGATTAAAGACAGTGACCCCATTTCCTGTTAAATATAAATTTCCTTCATGGTCTAAGGTCATTCCATCCGAACCCATTGAAGTAAAAAGTGTTTTACTAGATAGAGTTCCATCTTCTTGAATAGAATAGGAATATGTTTTTTGATCACCTATATCTGCGATATAAAGTGTTTTGCCATCCGCAGAACCAATAATACCATTAGGTTTAACCAAGTCATTTGCAACTATTACTAGTTGATTATCTGGGCTAAAATAATAGACTCTTTCCTCTTGAATTTCTTTCGTTGTATGTTCCCACCAATCACGTTGATAGTATGGATCAGTGAAATAAATCCCGCCTTTTTGATCCACCCAAATATCATTAGGACCATTTAAACGCTTGCCTTCAAAGTCGTCGATAAGTACGGTAATAGATTTGTCTGGAACAATTTTTATGAGCTGATTTTTTTCATCCGCAGCTGCTAGTAAGTTTCCATCATTGTCGACATAAAGTCCATTTGCTCTATAGCTTTTATCTAAGTAAACACTTAAACCATTGTTAGGAGACCATTTTAAAATTCGATTATTTGGTTGATCTGTAAAATACACATTTCCAAAATCGTCAACCGCGGGTCCTTCAGTAAACAAGAACTCATCAGAAATTAGAATAAGGGATTCACCTTCTAAAATAACAGGGCTTTCTTGACTATTGCTTAAACTTGTATTGAAATAGAAGAATATTAAACCTAAAAATATCTTGTTCACAATGTCGATTATTTAAAATTGATCATAATTGAATTAACATAAGGAATAGTATTGGAATCTTAAATGATACTTATCCTAACTTTCTTTTTCTTTAGTCGAGTATTATTAACTAATGGAAGAAGGTTTTTAACTTTAGCAGTTTTTACAGCAACAAAAGCACTTTCTGTTTTTAATTCAATAATCCCTAGATCATCTTTATCTAGGTTACCTTGTTTTAGAAAAAGTCCTGCAATATCTCCTTTAGATATTTTATCCCTTCGGCCACCTGATATAAATAGTGTTGTCCAATCGGTGTTATTTTGAGATGGAGCATCGATCACCTCTTGTATTCCATCACTTTGAATAAAGTCTGGCAGAGGCTCTCCAGCCCAACTAAGTACATAAGAGGTGCCTTTTGCATTCATCCGGGCTGTACGCCCATTTCTATGTGTAAATTCTTCACTTTTCAAAGGAAGATGATAGTGGATAATGAAATCCATCTCTGGAACATCAATTCCTCTAGCTGCTAAATCTGTAGCTATTAACAGACGGTGAGTACCATTTCGAAATTTAATTAGTGAATTTTCTCGATCATTCTGTTCCATTCCTCCATAAAAACAATCGTGAGGTATATCATTATGCGTTAGAAAATCGCTAACTCTTTGTATAGAGTCTTTGAAATTACAAAATACAACCCCAGATTTATCACCAAGATGATTTAAGAGTTTTACAAGGGTTTCAAGTTTATCTTTAGATGGAGAGATAACAGTTTTAATTTCTAGTTTCAGTAAGTCATCGTCTAGATAATCAATGGTAGTGAGATGTTTTATCCCAACAAATTCTGGTATCTCAACCCCTTGTGTAGCAGAAGTTAAAATTCTCTTTTTTAAAGAAGGAAGTGCATCAATAATCTCAATCATATTTTCTTCAAAACCAATTTCTAATGATTTATCGAATTCATCTAGAACTAATGTTTTCAAATGATCGACTGAAAAGGTCTCTTTTCTTAGATGGTCTGCAATCCGACCAGGTGTTCCAATTAGAATAGAAGGAGGAGTTTGAAGATCATTTCTATCTTTTGAAAAACTTCTACCTCCATAAAATGCATGAACTTTAATTCCACTTCCCATTTCTCTAGCAACTTGTTCAATTTGAATAGCTAATTCTCTAGATGGAGCTAATATCAAAGCCTGAACGGATGGGAGGTTTTTATCAAGTCCCTCGATAATTGGTAGTAAAAAGGCTAAGGTTTTACCTGTTCCAGTAGGAGATAAAAGTACTACATTAGGTTCAGAGTGGATTGTTAATATAGCTTCTTCTTGCATTGCAGTAAGCTTTTCAATCCCTAATTTTTGAAGAATAGCTTTAAGGTTTTTGATTTTTTTAGACATCACTAAAGCTAACTTAAATTCAACTATATATTATCGGAATTTAGAACTAAAAATATGGGCATAAAAAAAGGCGATTTCCAAAAATGAAAATCGCCTTAAAAAATAAACATCGGGTCGTTCTATTGACCGTCAGTTATAATCTTCGTTTTATTTAAACCAGGGCTACGATTGAGGAACTCATCATAAAGATCAGTTTGTCTACTTCTCATAGGGATTTGATACCCATCAATGTATACATCAATAATTTGAGTAGCGGTTTCAAAAGGATCACCAGTTGAAACAAAGAGATTGGCTTTTTTACCAACTTCAATAGATCCTAACTGATCGCTAATGCCCATAATTTCAGCAGCATTAATTGTAATGGCTTTTAAGGCTTCTTCACGGCCCATGCCATAAGTTGCGGCGAAACCTGCATTGTAAGGGAGATTTCTAGAGTTTTCTGTATCACCAGTTCGCAATGCTACTTTAACACCAGCCTTTTGCATAATACTTGGATTCGCATAAGCTGCAGTATAAGCATCAGAATCTCTTGTAGGAGTAGAAAGAACGGGGCCTGCTATTACAGGGATATTAGCTTCAGCTAATTGCTCAGCAACTCGCCAACCTTCAGCTACACCAGTAAAAACAACATTTTCATAGCCTCTATCTTGGATCCATTCAATGGCACTAAGGATATCTGCTGCAGAATTTGCTTCTAAGTAAAGCATCATTTCACCATTAACAACATCAGCAAGTGCTTCCATTTCTGGGTAGTACCTAGCATCAGGTGAACCTTGAACTTTAGCATATATTTCTGCTTTATCCCATGCAGCATTAACATCTTCTAAAGCTTTTATTCTAGCTTTGTCAGCTTGTTCTTGAGTTTGTCTTCTACCTCTACGATTAGTGGGGAAATTCATTATAACCCCTTTGGAACCAGCGAACATTTGATCTGGAGTATATCCAAATAGATTAATCGTAGCAGCTGTTCCAGGTAAAACACCACCTCTTGGGAAAGTTAAGGTGGTTGTAACTCCACTAACTCTTGTAACTGGTATTGCTTCCGAATTTGGGTTAACAGCACTAAGTGCCTGCATGTGAGGAGTAATGTCACCAAATTCTCTGAAGTCGTTAGCTTCAGCTACACTTCCTATTTCAGATAAACCAAGTTGAGTACCTGAATCAATCATTCCAGGGTAAATCTCTCTACCATTGTAATTAATTACCTCAGCATCAGAAGGGATGGCGATATTTGCACCAACGGCTTCAATAATACCATTAGTAATAATTATGGTTCCATTTTCGATAATCCCATTAGTAACAGTATAAATTTTTGCATTTGTTAGCGCAAATTTAGCTGTCCGAGCTTTTCTAGGATCTTCTGTAAGTTGACCAAATACTACAAGTGGAATGAAGCAAAAAATCAATAATTGTATGAATACTTTTTTCATGTTCGTTCCTATTATTTATTAAAAAGAGTGAAGAAGTCGACATAATCAGCATCTTGCATGCATCTGTCATGGTCTTCAGCAGTTAGAATTTTGACTTCTTCAATACTTGATTCAGGATTTATATAAATACGCTGATCTTTCGCATCGGTCTCTTTATCAAAATATTTAACCCCATCAATAAAAGTCATTAATGGAACAGCATAGATAGATAGGGGATGGTTGTCAAAAATTGCTAAGTCAGCATCTTTACCTACTTCAATTGAGCCAACTCGATTATCAATTCCCAATTGTTTTGCTGGGTTCATGGTAATCATTGCTAGTGCTTCATTATCTGAAAGCTGACCATATTTTTGACTTTTAGCAGCTTCATGAAACAGATGACGAATAAGTTCACCAGAATCTGAATTGATAGAAGTGTTAACACCATTTTTTGTTAAAATCGCTGCGTTATACGCTGTTGAATAGTATACTTCAAGTTTATAAGCCCACCAATCAGAGAAAATAGAAGCTGAAGCTCCAAATTCTGCAAGTTCCGGAGCTACTTTATAAGCTTCATTAGCATGTTGGAATGTTAGTTTCTCGATTCCAAAATCACTAAAAACCTTCATGAGCATATAGATTTCATCAGCACGATAGGAGTGACAGTGAACTAAAATATCTCCTTCAAGAATATCAACTAAGGTCTCCATTCTTAAACTATACTCAGGTGGGGTTCTACGGTCGCCTCTTTTTTCATTATAAGCTGCCCATTCTTTTTGATAGATAAGAGCTTCAGAGAAGGAGTTTCGAAGCATAGCTTCAACACCCATTCTACTTTGAGGTTGGATACCTCTAGATCTACCACCACGAGTTGGGTTTTCACCTAGCGCAAATTTTATAGTTCTTGGAGCGTCTTCAAATCTTAAGTCATCAGGATTTGTTGAGCCATATCGGAGTTTAAGTGTTTCATTTCTACCTCCAATAACGTTAGCAGAGCCATGCATTAAATGTATTGATGTTACACCGCCAGCAAGAGCCCTATAAATAGCTACATCTAAAGGGTCTACAACATCTTCCATGCTTACTTCAGCAGTAACTTGACTAGTTCCTTCATTAATTGAAGAACCTGCAATATGTGAATGAGCATCGATAATTCCTGGCATTACAAATTTACCAGTACCGTCAATTTCATTTACTCCGTTAGGAGCATTAAGATTGCTACCAATTCTATTAATTTTACCATCTCGAACTAGAATATCAGTGTTCTCGAGTGTGCCGTCTGTAATTGTAATTACAGTTGCATTTTTAATGAGTACATCCCCAGTTTGTGCATTAGCTGTTGTCCAACTAGCAATAAAGAAGAGGATGAGTATTGATTGTGTTAATTTTTTCATCGGGTTTCCTTTATTTTTGTTCTGGTGCGTCTTTTGTGGCTGTAATTGCCCAAGATGCGTTAAATTGAGATATAGAGGCTTCACCATCAAAATCTGTACCCATTATATCTCCTTCAATAACGATTTCAATTGATTGTCCACCAAATTCAACAGAATAGTCAAAACTTAATGAACCGTTAACAAAGCTTAAGTTGTTTAGTTCTGAGTCTGAGTTACCATTTGGATTAGTGATCACACCAGAGAGAACATCTCCATTTTTTTCGATGATCATTTTCCCATTTTGTACACCTTGTGGGGTATTTGATGTATATGACCAACTGCCGAGTAAAATGGCTTCATCAGCAGCAGAAACACCTTCACTAGATTTATTCTCTTTTGTTTCAAAATCATACTTATCACCATCAACGAAGACCATTTTGATTTTAGAATCTTTCTCGAAATAAGGACCTGTAGAAATTAATGCATTTCCAATTTTCCCAACATCAAGTGTTCCGGTGATAGATTCAATACCTAACAGTTTTGCAGCATCAATTGTTAAAGCTGAAAGTGCATCATCTTCAGATAACCCAGCTTCTATAATTGCTAATAAGTTAGCTCTAATTTTTGAGGAAGTAGCTCCCATTGTAGAGAAAGCAAACGTAATTCCTTGACTTTTCATATCACCAAATTGATTTAAGTGACGATTGTAAGCATCCATTCTTTTCATTTCGAGATCAACCACTTCATCGCTTTTATCTTCTTCAGTAGAATTTTTGGGTTTATCTGGAAGGTTTAAAGACATGAAGACATTTGTATTCGATTCTTTAATCTGATCTACTAGATCCCAACCTTCTTCTAAATTTCCTAATGTTAGATTGAAGTTAAGTTCATTTTTCAATCGAATAGCTCTTTGTGCTTCAAGGAGAGAGTTTGCGTTATAAAACACAGTCTTCTCTTTAGCAACAACGGGATAAAAAGCTTCGATTACTCTGTCTTGTGAAGGGCGACTTAAGCCCGATGGATTTTCAGAGTAGGCTTGAGCATATACTCTTTGATAAGATGCGTTTGTAAACAAGTTTCTCCATTTTGCCATAATCCCAAGTGTATTACCTGGATAAGCTCCTGGAGCTCCTGAAAATTGAGTGTACATTGACACATTCTCTTTCAATATAAGATGATCAGCATGGACAGCATCTGATAGAAGAATAATTGAACCAGATCCTGGAAGCATTCTACCATAAGGAACAGTATGAGAAACTGTAAAACCAATTTTTCTTAAACTCTCAATACTATTTTCGGATACATCAATTTGATCAATTACAGAACGTTCAGGGGTAATTCCTGCGTAATCGTTTGGTGGATCAGGTGTAAATAGATTGCTAGGTCGTTGCATTGCCTCTGGTCTTTTTGCACCGGCATATGACATACCATCTATAAATCCAGGATAGATAAATAAATCAGTTCCATCAATTTCTTGGGCATCTTCAGGTATTGATACATTTGAACCGATACTTAAGATGAGTCCGTCTTTGATTACTAAAGTTCCGCTTTCAATTACTTTTCCAGGAGCCTGAATTATTGTCGCATTTGTGATCGCGAAAGTACTTGTAGGAGCAGAGGTTCCTGTAGGATCACTTTGAGCAAATGCATTTATAGAAAAGGCTATAAAAAAAAGAAATAAAGAAAGACGAAAAGTGAATTCTCGTTTTAGCTTCATTATTAGTTAGTTTTTATATGATAATTATACTTATGGGTTTATTAATATTACCCAGTCTATAATAATTAAATAAGTTCTATAAATCCTATTTCGATGATTTAATTGACTACTATTACAAATATTTGCAAGAGAGTAGGCTTTATAATCGAGAATAGTTAAGGTATAAGAATTATAAAGTCTTCAACCTTAGCTTTGCGACAGCTTCAACATGGTATGTTTGAGGAAACATATCTACTGGTTGCACTTCAATTACATCATATACTTCTGACAGAATCTTGAGATCTCTAGCCATTGTACTACTATCACAGCTAACGTAAACCAGTTTTGGTACTTTTAACTCACATAATCTTTTTACCACATCAGGATGCATTCCTGCTCTTGGTGGATCGGTTATAAGTACATCTGGTGAACCAAATTCGTCTACTACTTCTTTAGTGAATACATCCTTCATGTCACCTTTTATGAAAGAGACATTCTCAACATTATTTTCCTTAGCATTATATTTAGCATTTTGAACGGCTACATCAACTAATTCAATTCCAAGTACTTTACTAGCTTTCTCACTCATGTAGAGACTCAACGTACCTACGCCACAGTAAAGGTCATAAACAATGTCTCCGTCTTCTAAATCAGCATAATTTCGAGCCACTTCATATAATTTCTCTGCTTGTGAAGTATTAGTCTGGAAGAAGGCATTTGGGTGTATTTTAAATTCAAATTCACCAATCTTATCTCTTATATAACCTGGACCATGTATGATATGCTGAAATCTACCAACAGAAGTTGGACTGATCTGATCATTTACATTATTAGTAATGGTTGTAATAATCGGAAATTCACTTAATAGAGCATCAGCCAATTTCTTCATTGTATCAGGTTCATCTCTAAAGGTGACCAAATTTACCATGAAATCTTTGGTATGAAATGCATCTCGAATCATTACATGTCGAAGGAAGCCAGATTTAGCAAATGTATCAAAGGCTTCAATTCCTTTTTCCGTACAATAATTACGCACAAATTCTAGAATCTGAAAAGATTCTTCTCTCTGTAGGAAGCATTCATTTAGATTTAGAATTTTATCAAATCTACCAGGGGCATGTAGACCTGCAGCAAAAGCAGTGTCATCAACATATTCTTCGCTATTAATTTCGGCTTCTGTTAACCATCTTCTTGTACTTATGCTGTATTCCATTTTATTTCGATAATGGAATTCATTATCAGAACGTAAGGCAGGTAGGATAGGTGTATCTAATCCTCCAATTCTTCGAATATGGTCAGTAACCTGTTGAGTTTTATATTCTAGTTGATTTGAATAGGGGACATGTTGCCAACTACAACCACCACAGACATTTGCATGAATACATTTTGGTTCAATACGATCGGGACTGGGTGTTAGAATCTCAAGTAATTTCCCTTCTCGATAATTTTTTTTCTTTTTTATAATTCTAGCTCGAACTTCATCACCAGGCATAGAGCCATGTACAAAAACAGCCATTCCATCCACTTTACCAATACCTTTACCTTTGAATGCAGCTCCCTCAATGCTTAGTGAAACTTCTTCTCCCTTTTTTAAAGCCATTCTTTTTTATTCTCCAGCATCTTTTGGCTCATAATAAGCTTCAAATTCTACTTTAACAGCGGTATGAGCATCAGATAACTCTTCTATTTTGTTGGTGGCTTTTTCGAGTTGGCGAAGAGCAATATTGCTTAATGTTTGGAGGAATTTAACTGCAATTTGGGGATGCCGTTCCATCAAAAGTTCAAAATCGGGTTTAAAAAAACCAAGTAATGTTGAATCAGTTACACAACGAGCTGAAGATTTTCTACGCAGATTATATCCAATAGATAAAGCTCCAAAGCTATCTGATGTTTCTAAGAGAAAGCCTTCTTTCGATTCAGAATCTTCAACTTCTTCACTAATACTAAATGTGAGTTCGACTTCACCTTCTTCAATAAAATACATTCCAGTACCCGGATCATTTCTATAAAAAACGTATTCACCTTCTTTATAAGTTCTACGATGGCAAAGCTGTAAAAACTCATAGCGTTCAGGAGTAGAAAGGTTCTTAATAAACCTAGAATTAAAAACAATTTTAGCCTGATTTTTAAGGCGTTTAATTTTTTTATTCATAATTGCTTTCTTTTTTTAAAATGAATGACCAATTCCAAAACTAAAATACATTTTCCTGTTATTAAACCAACCAACATCAAGGTCGTGAGCTCGAAATGCAAAATCAAAGCGTACTACAACATAATCCCAATCCAGTCTCAAACCTAGGCCAGAACCTACTGCAATTTGTTTATAAAATTCATCTATAAAAAATCGACCATCTCGTAATTGATCTCCACTTGTATTAGAATCAAAATTGTTTTTTGGACCATACCATATGTTTCCTGCATCCACAAACCATGCTCCATGCCAATCTGCACCAAGTAAATCTCTAATGAAAATTTGTCTTGCTTCAGTAAAAGCAGCAAGTTTAATTTCACCACCATTTATGGTTACATCATTTGATGATATTGTTCCAGGTCCAAGTTGAAAAGGGGCCCAGCCTCTAATATCATTACTACCACCAGCAAAAAAACGACGATTTAATGGAATAGAATTGCTACCACCATAAGGTTGGGCAAGACCGGCAAATAGCTTCCATGAGAACACTGCGTTATTTGATATTGGATAGTATTTTCTATAATCAGCTGTAAGTTTAATGAATCGGCTATACGTTAAACTATTATCACTTAGTTTAAATAGAGAAGGAAGTTCTCCTTCAATAGTTCCAGGAGTGATTATAAATCTATCAAGAGTATACGGGATATTACCTCCAGCAGAGATTGAATATTCACTATAATAGCCAAAATTTCTTTTAATCAGATTTGTATTCTGACTTCTGAACGAGTATCTGATTATCGAAGATATTTGAGGTTCAAAATCCTGCAGAATACGAATATATTCTAGCGAGTTTTCACCGAACTCTCGTATCAAATTACTGGTAAATTCATCGGATGGATTAGTATCAACGATATCAAGTTCTATTAAATCTAAGAAAGATGAAAATCGATTAGTATGTTGTATTTCATATCGATAATTAAATCTGACATCTGAATTAATATCAAAATATAATTGATCTGAACGGCTATAAGATAATGAGTACCGAGTTAAACCACTCGTAAAGAATCTTTGGTTATCTAAAAAAGAAAAAGGGAAAGCAATACGTGGAACTGAATATTCGCCTCGTACTTCATAGCTTCTAAAGAGAGAAGATTGGACAGTATCTTCAGGTGCAATTTCTTCAAGTGTTCTAGAGCTTACAAATTCAAAGCTAGCGTTTGTACCAAAACTCAATCGTTCTGCTTTACCAAAAACATTATTGTTAGTGTAATCAACTCCAATCCCGGTACCAAATCCATAGCGTTTCATACCGAAAAACTCTGTACTGATACTATGCTTAGTAATAGTTTCAAGATCGAAAAAAACAGGGATTTCTTCTTTTGTATAATCTGGCCGAATTCCATTTTCACTTTGTCCAAAGCGCCTCGAATATAACATACCAAGGTTTTGAAATTCTTTTACTGTTTGTAAATAGAGTTCCTCGTTGTATATATCACCAGGCTTGAATAATATTTGGTCACTTAAAAGTGAAAATTTTGTTTCAGTTTCTGGTTCCTTTGCAAGAAATATTTGACTTGAATCAACTGTGAAGGAGCCCCCAGAGAGAGTATCGAACTGTGAGTAATTATCAGGTGGCTCTGGGTCAGCTAATGAAATTTTTAAATCTCCAAAGGTATAAACGGAACCTGCTTGAATTCTAAAAAGCACATCCAAATTGTATGAATTAGAGGAATCTGGTTTTACAAAAGCAATTACAGAATCTCTTTCAATAGATGCATACCCATTATTCTTAAGGAAACTAAGTATTCTTACTTGTTCATTTTTTAATTCTTGAGATTTGAATTGCCGATTAACTGAATAAGTTGAGTCATCTAAAGCCCTCTTAGAAAGTGGACTTTGATTAAAGAAACGTTTTCTTAGTTCAGGATCAGGAAGATTTGGAAATCCAGAAAAGGAGAGAGATTGTATTCTTGATGGCCTACCTTCATTTATAATAAAAGAGACTTCAATTTTATTTCTTCGGTACTCAACAATTGTGGTATCAACATCTACCTCAAGGAATCCTAGTGATTCATAATAAAGTTTTATACGATCCATGTCGTTAATTACGACTTGGCGATCTAATATTGAAGGATCTTCACCAAAACTACCATTACTCAGCTTCCATATAAAATACCATGGGGTAAATCTAGGTATAGCAAGGAACTCTCGATTAGTTCGTGTGCGGACTAATGTTTCAAGTGTTCTATCTTTTACAAATTTATTCCCAGTGAAACGAATTCTACGAATTACATCAGTTACAGAAGTAGAATCTACACTTGCAGTCTGGGCATAAATGGGTACTAAGGAGCTTACTAGTAGCAATATGATACATGCTACATAGAACTTAAGCTTATAAGAGGTAAGTTTAATTTTCAATTATATAAAGAATCAAAGACCAAGGTTTGACATGGCCTTTTTGTTCATTCTGTAAATGAGTAAGACTATACGTCGTCGTAATCGAAACCTTCGTCTTCTTCGTTATGAAAGAAATCTTCTTTCCTGATATAATCAGGCCAAATGTCTTCTATACTCTCGTAAATGGTGTCTTCACCTTCATCAATCTCTTCCAGTTCTTCGAGATTTACAATTACTTGAGTTGGAAGACCATTTCGTTCTGCCCATTCAATTAATTCATCTCTATTAGCTGGAAAAGGGGCTTCGTCCAACGCGGCTGCTAATTCAACAGTCCAAATCATGTGTTTACCTTTGGTTAAAATTTTTTTGTTTAATATATCTAGTACATTAAACGTTCGAGCTAAATAAAATTCAAGTATTCATTTAATTTTTTTTGTACTCAAATCGTGCCGAAAATATTGCTATCTTGGCACAAATACATCAACTAAATCCAGAAAGGATTATTTTATGTTTAATGGAATAGGAACAACAGAAATTATCATCGTCGCAATCTTTGTATTAGTATTTTTTGGAGCAAAGAGAATCCCTGAATTAGCTAAAGGTTTAGGGCAAGGAATTAAGGAATTCCGACAAGCTTCAAAAGACATTAAGAAAGAAATTGAAGATAGTTCTAAGGACATAGACGAAGCTATAAATAACGAAGAAAACAAAACTTCAAAGTAATAGAGGGCGATTTGACGATTAGCACCATTGCAGAAGCTAGACAGAAAGTTCTGGCTGGTGACATAACATTAAGAGAATTAGTAGAAGCTTACAAAAAGCAAATTGAGTCTACAAATGATGAAGTAAACGCATTCGTTTACTTTGACTTTGAAGGCGCCTTTGAACAAGCTAATGAGATCCAGAAAAAAGTAGAAAGTGGTACTGCCGGCTCTTTAGTTGGAGCAGTTCTGGGTATCAAAGATGTTATTTGTGAGCGAGGAAAGCCAACAACCTGTGCGTCAAACATTTTAAAAGACTTTGAAAGTGTGTACGATGCCACAGTTATTGAGCGACTTAAAAGCGAAGACGCAATATTAATTGGTCGTCTAAATATGGATGAATTTGCAATGGGTTCGACTAACGAATATAGTCGTTATGGTGCTGCGAAGAATCCACATGATACATCCAAAGTAACTGGTGGTTCATCAGGAGGAAGTGCAGCAGCGGTTGCTGCAGGGATGGTAAATGGAACTCTTGGCTCCGATACTGGGGGCTCAATTCGACAACCAGCTTCATATTGTGGTGTTGTTGGATTAAAACCAACGTATGGGCGTGTATCTCGCTATGGTTTAGTCGCTTATGCTTCTTCATTCGATTCAATCGGACCATTTGGTAATTCAGTAGAAGATGTTGCAAACATTTTGCAAACCATTTCAGGTTTTGATGAAAATGATAATACTTCATCTTCTGTAGAAAAGGACGATTATGTCAAAGCAGTCAATAATCCTATTAAAAATATTAAAATAGGAGTACCTGACGCTTTATTTGCTGATGGTCTTGATGAAGAAATTAAAGCTGGAATAAATGAGACTTTATCCAAATTAGAGAAAAATGGTGCAGAGTTAGTACCCATTGAATTACCTCACTCAAAATTTGGAATAGCAACTTATTATATTTTAGCAACTGCAGAGGCTTCAAGTAACTTAGCTAGGTTTGATGGTATCAGATATGGACATCGCGCTGACAAAGATGTTATGCTAGATGAGCTAAAGGCAGAAGAAGAAGAGTTAAAATTAAGAATTAAAAATGCTGCAGGCGATGATCTTTCTGCATTGGAACTAGATTTAAAAAAGCTTGACTCTCCATTAACGAGATTGTACAAAAAATCTAGAACCGAAGGATTTGGAATGGAGGTTAAACGAAGAATCATGCTTGGTACCTACGTATTAAGTGCTGGTTACTATGATGCTTACTATGGTAAAGCACAACGTGTTCGCCGACTTATAAAAGAAGATTATACAAAAGCTTTTGAAAAAGTTGATGTAATAGTAACACCAACGGCACCTACAACAGCTTTTGGTTTAGGCGAAAAGCAAGACGATCCAATTCAAATGTATTTGAATGATGTGTATACAATCTCAGCAAACTTAGCGGGAATTTGTGGGATCAGTTTACCAGCTGGCACTCACTCAAATGGCTTACCCTACGGTATCCAGTTTATGGGTAATGCTTTTCAGGAATCAAAGATATTAAATGTAGCTCGTTTAGTGGAACTACTAGACTAAATCATTATACTCATTTAGGTTCAATTTTTAATTAAACATACATTCATCATGAACCGACTCAAGGGAAAGACGGTCTTAATAACCGGAGCTACATCCGGAATTGGAAAAGCCTGCGCTGAATTATTTGCAGAGAGCGGCTGTAATTTAGTCTTAACTGGAAGGAGAGAGGACCGACTCACGGAAATTTCTGCTTATTTAAAATCAACTTATAAAGTTGATGTCTCCTACAATACTTTTGATATTAGGGAATTAGATAAGTGTAAGGTATTTGTTGATCAACTTGATGAAGATATCGACATCCTTATCAATAACGCTGGACTTGCAATAGGTGTTGATTCAGTTCAGAATGGTGACTTTAATGATTGGAACCCAATGATTGATACCAATATTAAAGGTTTATTAGCTATGACTAGGCTTCTAACTCCAAATATGGTTAAAAGAAATACAGGTCATATAATCAATTTAGGATCTACAGCTGGTCATGAAGCATATCCAGGTGGAGTTGTTTATTGTGCCACTAAACACGCAGTGAAGGCAATTACCGAAGCTACAAAAAAAGATCTTCATGGCACAAAAGTGAGAGTCAGTATGGTTTCACCAGGATTGGTCGAAACTGAGTTTAGTAATGTTCGGTTTAAAGGTGATGATAACCGAGCTGATTCAGTTTATAAAGGAATTGAACCTCTTACAGCACAAGATATTGCGGAGATCATCTTATTTGTTGCTAACCGGCCAGAGCATGTTAATATTTTAGACTCTATTGTATTACCCGTTTATCAATCTTCAGCTCAAATGGTTTATCGTGAAGAATAAATTGATCTTATTATGTACTCTGATTTTTCTTCTATCTAATTGTGAATCTAAAGATAGTTCAGGGCTTCAGTTTTCTGATAAAGGTAGAAGTGTACCTGATTTTATCGCAGATTCTGCTTACCAATTTATTGAAGCTCAAGTCAATTTTGGGCCAAGAGTACCAAACACTTATGGGCATGTTGAGACTAGAAAATATTTAGAATCTAAATTTAGATCTTACGCTGGATCTGGAAGTGTATTTTCTCAAGAGTTTGAAAAACCAGGATATTCAGGAAATTCACTAAAAATGGCGAATATTATTGCTGCATTTAATACTTCATCTCCTGACCGTATTATGCTTGCAGCACATTGGGATACACGCCCACGAGCGGATGAAGACACTGTTAGAACTGCAGATTATATTCTGGGGGCTGATGATGGTGGAAGTGGAGTTGGTGTTCTTATTGAGTTAGCTAGAATATTTTCTGATAATCCACCTCCAATCGGAGTAGATATTGTATTATTTGATGGCGAGGATTATGGGACTCAAGGAGACTTAGCGAATTATTTCTTAGGTTCAAAATATTGGTCTTTAAACCCTCCTGTACAAGGTTATTCTCCTAGATTTGGAATATTATTAGATATGGTCGGAGCTAAAAATGCAGAATTTCCTAAAGAACGCTATTCAATGGCTTATGCTCCAAATCTGGTGAATGAAATTTGGGAAATTGCCAGTCAAAAAGGATATGAGAACTATTTTCTAAATGAAGATGGAGTAGCTATTCAGGATGATCATAAAATTGTAAATGAAAATACTGATATTCCTTTTATTGATATTATACATCACTATAATTCTGATGAAGGGGGTAAAAGTGTTTTCCCAAGTCACTGGCATACACACCAAGATGATATGCCTATTATTGGAAAAGAAACTCTTCAAGCGGTAGGTGATGTACTTCTCGAGCTAATTTATAATAGGATTTAATGGATTATATAGAAGTTTCTATATCACTAAAAAATGAATATCACGAGCTATTGATTGCTGAGCTCTTTGATATGGATTTTGAAGGATTTGAAGAAGATGAAAATCTCCTTAAATGTTCAATTCCGAGCAATAGATTTGATGACACAAAGAGAGAAGAAATTGAACAGATTTTGATGGGTTTTGGCGCAGGTGCAATTATTATAAGTGAAGATTTAATATCACCTCAGAATTGGAATCAAACTTGGGAGCAATCTATAAAACCACAAACAATTGGAAAATTTTATGTTAGACCAACTTGGGCTCCAAAAAATCAGAATAACAATATTATAGAACTTCTTATTGATCCTAAAATGGCTTTTGGTACAGGATACCATGCCACAACACGATTGATTTTAGAATGGATTCCAGAAATAATCTCAAAAGGTGATATTATTCTTGATGCAGGTACAGGAACAGGAATATTAGGAATTGCTGCAATTAAAGTTGGAGCCACTTCTGCATTTGGCTTCGATATTGATGAATGGAGTAAGGATAATGCTGAAGAGAATATGGAACTAAATGGAATTGATAACTTTGATGTGGAGCTAGGTTCAATTGAAGTTATTCCAAAAGATGCTGAATATGATGTTATCCTTGCAAATATCAATAGAAATGCACTCATTTATTTAATACCTCAACTATTAATATTTCTAAAAAAAGGCGGGAAATTATTGCTCTCAGGGTTACTTAAAGAGGATGAAGAAACCATTTTATCATTAGACTGCGTTAAAAGTTTAGAATATCAAGAAACAAGACAACAACAAGAATGGATTGCAATTTTATTTAACTCATGAAAGCTGCAATAGATATAGGCACCAATACTGTATTATTATTAGTTGCCGACTACTCAGAAGGTAGAATTAATATAATTCATGAGGAGCAACGTATTCCACGTTTAGGTAAAGGTGTAGATAGTTCAAAGCAACTTCACCCTGATGGAATAGCTAGAGTTCTAAACTGTATTAAAGAATACAAATCAATAATAGATAAAGACTTTCCAGAAATTGATGAAGTAGTTATTACTGCTACTAGTGCTGTTCGTGATGCACAAAACAGAAATGAATTTATCCAACAAGTAAAAGACGAAACTGGTCTTAATGTTCAGCTTTTAAGTGGAGATGAAGAAGCTCAATACACATTTGAAGGAGCAATATCAGTACTCGATTTAGAAGATAAAGCGCCGTTATTCGTACTCGATATTGGTGGTGGAAGTACCGAATTAGCATTCGGAACTAAGAATGGAATTTCA
Source organism: Balneolaceae bacterium (assembly GCA_965212165.1). Taxonomy (GTDB): domain Bacteria; phylum Bacteroidota; class Rhodothermia; order Balneolales; family Balneolaceae; genus RHLJ01. The sequence continues at coordinate 2,336,343 of OZ243096.1, forward strand.
AAATATCACTCTTTTGATATGGGTTCTGTACGTTATAAGGAACGATTTTTACTTCATAATCCACCCTATAACGAAGAAATATTTGAATGTAGAGATGAAATAAGGCTACTACTTACAAAGAATAAGTTTAAAGTTCCTAAAACTGTTCAAGCGATTGGAGTTGCTGGTACAGTTACATCATTGGCAGCAATTGATCTTCAATTGGATGAATACAAAAATGAAACTTTGAATGGTCATATTATCAATAGAGAGAAACTCTCTAAAAGTATTGAGATATTTAGCCTTCATACATATGATCAATTACTAGAACTTAGTCCAGTTTTACTAAAAGGTAGAGAGGACATCTTTTTAACTGGATTATTAATACTAGAAGGCTTCATGAAATTTTATAACCTTGATGAGATTAAAGTATCAACAGGTGGGCTTAGACACGGGGCATTATTATTAAATAAAAAAGTTTAAAAAGAGAATTTTCATTTTGCTTAAGCTTTGTATTTTAAGCCACTAATATTTTTACCTATTCATGTCAAACAGTAGTAATAAGGAAATTAATACATCACCACGGGAGAACGCTTCTGCAAGCAGTATCGAGGACGATAAGTTTGTGTCTGACGCTCTTGCTGGAAATGAAGATTCTTATAAAAAACTCGTTGATAAATACGATAGACCCATTTTTTTTCATATTCGTAAGATGATAAAAGAAAAGGAAATGGTAGAAGATTTAGTTCAAGAGGTATTTATAAAGGCCTTTAAGAATTTGAAGACCTACAGTAATGAATATGCGTTTTCAACGTGGTTATACCGAATAGCTACGAATCATACCATCGATTATCTACGCAAAAAGAAACTGCAAACATTCTCTATCAACGATCCTGTAAGAACAAAGGATGGAGATATGGAGGTTCAACTTCCTGATGAAAGTTTTGCTACCGATGAACCGTTAATTAAGAAAGAACGTAAAGCGATTGTTCAAAATGCAATTTCTAATCTCCCAGAGAAATATAGATTAGTTATAGAAATGAGGCATATGGAAGAGTTGAGTTATGATGAAATAGCTGTTGAACTAGATCTTCCTTTAGGCACAGTAAAGGCTCATATCTTTAGAGCTCGTGAGCTTCTCTATAAGGCTCTAATTGATAAAAAGGATATGTTTTAAACTTTAAGTTTAGTCATTCATTCAAATCTAGGAAGTAAAATAAATCCTATTCTTCTCGTTACGTAACTCTGCTACGTGATGCTTTTTTAAGCTCCTGTATCCATTTAGGTAGAGTCTCTAATATGACATTCCGAACGAGACGTTCGGAACGAGTTTAAAAAATGGTGTCGGGAATTAATTTGGCTGGATCGTGATCCGCCCGTACGGGTTATCAAAGGCAATTTCCTGGATCATATCTTTAAGGAATAGGAACGTTGATTTAATTCTCCATAAGATCGAAGCATCAGTTACAACAGATACCGGATCAAGTCCAGGATGACAACTTCTATTGTTAAATATTGTTTTTCACAATCTCCATATTCCTCGAAAACCCATCAAATTTAGTTCTCCTCACTGCACTTCCTTCAAAAAGTTCATTGAATTCAGATTCAGTTATTCCGTCAAAATTGGTGGTCAGAACTTTAGATCTCGGATGAAGATCTATTAGTTGCGATAGTTTTGCTTTGCTATTCCAAGGACAAACATCCTGACAAATATCACAACCGAATACCCAGTTTTCAATATCTGTATGATATTTCTTATCAATTTCGCCTTTATGCTCAATAGTTAGGTAAGAGATACATTTTGTAGCATCAACCTTGTAAGGCTCGTAAATCGCATCTGTGGGGCACGCATTGATACATGCGGTGCAAGTACCACAATGATCTGTGGTTGGTGAATCATAGATTAATTCAAGATCAATAATCATTTCTGCTATAAAGAACCAAGAACCTAGATTTTTATTAAGGATATTTGAGTTTTTACCCACCCAACCTAGTCCGGCACGAACGGCCCATGCTTTATCTAAAACGGGAGCAGAATCAACAAAAAAACGGCCATCAATTCCACCTACTAATTCTGAGGTAAAATTGAATAACTCTTTCAGGTTTTTCTTTAAAACTTTATGGTAATCGCGCCCTTGAGCGTATTTTGCAATAAGAGGTTTATCTAAAATGCCTATTTGTTCATTATGAGATGGATGATGATAACTAGCCAATAAGGAGACTACTGTTTTTGAACCAGGAACAAGTAGGGTCGGATCGATCCGTTTCTCAAAATTATTCGACATCCAATCCATTGTCCCTTCACGATCTTCAGAAAGCCATTGCTCCAGTTTATACGCCTCTGATTGCAATTGCTCAGCTTTAGCAAAACCGCAAGCATCAAATCCTAATTGAAGAGCCTTTTGACGAATTAATGAAGTGTAATTTTGCTTAATCATCATTACCGATGAAGCAACGAGTGCTAAACTTTAGCTTTCAAAGGAATAAGCTTATCGCCTTTCCAAGTTAAATCTTGAACTTTACCATCAATAAGTCGAACTGTCCTATATGGGTATCTTTTAACAACGGCGTAGTCATGAGTTACTAACAAAACTGCAGTGCCACGATTATTGATCAACTTGAGAATATTCATAATATCTTGAGTGGCTTTTGGATCTAGATTACCAGTAGGTTCATCTGCTAGAAGAATGCGTGGTTCATTAGCCAATGCCCGTGCAATAACAACTCTTTGTTGTTCACCACCAGATAGATCGCTAGGCATATTTTTTCTGCGATGACTCAAACCAACCATTCCCAATACTTCAAGAACACGTTGCTTTATAAATTTCGGTTTTTCTCCGATTACTTGAAGAGAGAAAGCTACATTATCAAATACATCTCGATCTTGTAGAAGTTGAAAATCCTGAAATACAATTCCCATTCTACGTCGAAGTATGGGAACTTGCTTCATACTTATTTTATTCACTGGTAGATCAGTAACTCGAACAGAACCTTCATCGGGGACCACATCTCTATATAAGAGTTTCAAGAAAGTGCTTTTCCCAATGCCAGTAGGTCCAATTAGATAACAAAACTCACCGTTATTAAGTTTGAAATCAATATTTCTAAGAATAGGTCTGTGTTCGTAGCTAAGTGATACGTTTCTTAGTTCTATTACTGAGGAGTCTGACATTTAAGTACCATTGTTACACGTGCGCTGTTTTCATCGGCGTCAATCAAATCAAAGCCTTCATATTTTGCAACTAGATGATAGGGTGTTTGTTCCACAATTGACAGTATTTCATTAAGAGAATATGCTCTTTGAGTATGAATTTCATGAAAAGTATTAATCACTTTTTTTGTCTTTAGATCAATTTCCTCGATATCGAATTCATTGTAATGGATTTTTTCAACTGCATCATATCGGCTATTTCGAAAATATCTAAACTGACCTGTATCACCTTCTTCGTTATTTAAAAAATCTACAGATTCGAGAGAGTTCTTTGGAGTGGAAAAATCGAAGATTAATAATCCACCTTCATTTAAAATTTCTAGTGTATTTTCAAGAAAGCTTTTGATCTCATTTTTCTGTTTTAAGTAGTTTACACTATCAAAAACAGTATAAATACAATCAAATTTCCGATTAAGATTGATGTTAAGGTAGTCCATTGGGAAAAACTCAACATTAAGATTAAGCTCTAATGCTTTACTTTTTGCTATATCAACCATTGATGGGGATAGATCGGTAGCCGTAATTCTATAACATTCCAATTCGGCAAGTGACATTGCTAGAGATCCTGTTCCACAAGCAAGTTCTAATATTTGATTAGGATCAAAGTGATGAGTTTGCATAATCTCATCTATAAAGTCTGCCCACGACTCATAATCAACATCCTCCATTAATTTGTCATAAAGAGGGGCTAAAGAAGTGTAAATATCTTTTTTATTAGTTTGCATACCTTGCATTGGCTAATTGAACAGCTAAGTTATATGCCATTAAAAATGATGAAGTATTTGCTATTCCTTTTCCAGCAATATTAAATGCAGTACCATGATCAGGAGATGTTCTAATTATTGGTAGACCCGCAGTAAAATTAACTCCTTTACCAAAAGAAAGGAGTTTAAAAGGAACCAAGCCTTGATCATGGTACATGGCTAATACGGCATCAAATTCCTTATCAAGTCTTTGTCCAAAAAAACCATCTGCTGGAAATGGACCTTGAACATTAATACCTAAATCAGAGGCCTTTTTAAGAGTAGGAGTAATTAGATCTATTTCTTCTGACCCGATTACCCCGCCATCACCAGCATGAGGATTAAGTCCAAAAACGGCTACTTTTGGAGATTCTATACAAAAGTCATCTTTAAGACTCTGGTTTAAAATATTAAGTTTACGAAGTATAAGATCTTCTGTTATTGATTGAGATACATTTGCAATTGGAATATGGGCAGAAACTAAAGCAACTCTAAGGCCTTCATTTACCAACATCATTAATACTTCATCCGTATTAGTTTTTTCAGCCAAAAACTCAGTATGACCAGGAATTTTATATCCTGCTAGGTTTACAGCTTCTTTTGATATTGGTGAAGTTACAAGGGCATGTGTTATTCCAATAGAAGCCAATTCAATACCCAACTCAATTGATTGCATTGCAACTAATCCGCCTTCCTTACTTTGAAAACCTGGAGTAATTTGAAAATCATCTGAAGGAACATCAAGTAAGTTTATAAATTTTGGATCTATTTGATCTAAAAATTCACACTTGTTTATATGAAGTGAGAGTTTAAGCTCCTTTGCATAAAAGTCGAGTATTCTTTTTGGGGAAATAATAAGTGGGGTAGACTCTTCAAGATTAATCTCTTTAAGTGCTTTGAGAATGATCTCTGGTCCAATTCCATTTACATCACCAATACTTATTCCAATAGTTGGTTTCATAGTCTATCAATTTTCACGGAATAAAGTACGAGCAAGTAAGTGTAAATAACAGTCTAATTATTCTGTTTAAGTAAAACAAAATCCCCAAAACCAGAAGTTTTTTCGAAGATAAGACTACGATTTGGGTATTCCCATACTTCGAGTACCTTACCGCTTGTAGGAAATTGCCTATCTATCGAATTAGGTGGTCCAAATTTGATATAAATTTCACCTTGATCACTTTCATAGCCAATTGGATTTCCCGGATTTCGATATTCTTTAAAAGCAAAATCAACACGACGATAATACTCCGACATTAACTCGTTATAGACTGTATTAGGAGTTGGGTCTTTAGTATCCCAAAAAGTTCGAAATTTCTTTTCTTTATCTTGATTTGATCCAGATTTTAGTCTTTTTAACTCTTGTTCACTTACAATAAATTTCATGTTCTCAATAGCAACATCAAGGTTTAGTAAACTGGCAGGCATGTTTTGCCAGTAAGATCTGAAGAATGTTTTCGCTATAGGTGTTTTAGAATCTTTAGTTGTTATTTCAGCTATATAAGCATCATTTTCGAAAGTAGAATTTGGAATCGATACTAATACATAACTGAAATCCAATTCCGATTCTGTTAATAAAAGTGATGGTTCTTCACCAATAGATAGTTTAGGAATGACACCAGACTGTACCTCTTTATTTGATATGGTTGAAGAATAAACAGAGGTGCCTTTTGTAGTATCTTGTCTTTGTGCATTTGCCTTATAAATATCTATAGAATATGATTTTTCATCAGAATACTTTGGGATTCTAACAAGCATCATGAAATCTTTTCCGAATTCCACATTGTCATCCAAATTCATCAACTGAAGTTTATCATTCAATGATTTTTCTTTGATGAAGTACATTTCACCTGTTGGTTTTGTATCCCAGTCCCAAATCTTGATATTTTGTTTATTCGAATTACGATCCCTAGTATTTTCCATTAAACTAAGCTGAAGAACGAAATTATAATCACCTGGTTCTAGTGTATTACTTAATGACCCAGATGCGTATTTGTTTTTAGATTCAGTTTCTTCAAATGTTTTTGTGAATAAGGTATCTGCCCATAAATCTCTGGATACAGTTTCAATACTAGAGTTATTTCTTCTAGATGCTTTCCCTTTAAATATTTCAGAATTCAATCTAGCAATGGTGAAGAATTCCATTCCCTTCGGTGCAATAATAGCATCATTTGGAGAGATTTTTTTGAATGGAAGGAAATCATTATCGAACCTAAAAATAACGGATAGGTTGGCTTTACCATCTTCAGTTGGTAAAATAATCTCATCGATAAAAATTTGGGGTGCGTTTGCTCTATTTGCTAGATTAACATAACTAACTTTATTTGTTCGTTGAGCATAAATTGGAGTTGCGAGCAGAAAAATAGCAAAGAGTGTAAAGAGCCTTTTTAGCATTTTTAGAATGATTGAGTTTGAAGATCTATTAACATACTGAGTAATCGACCTTTAAAATTTCTATTTTCAACGAAATATTGTTGGATACTATTATACAAAAACATTGAATTCTTCCCTATGAGTACTAAACCAATACATTGGCTACATAAACTTATTAATTCATTACAAGAACAGGAATCTGAAATCAAGCTAGGTGGGGGAATATCTCGTATTGAGAAAGAACATGCGAAAGGAAAATTAACAGCTAGAGAACGAGTTTCAGAACTTATTGATAGCGATTCAGAATTTTATGAATTAGGTCTTTGGGCTGGCTATGAAATGTATGATGATGTTGGTGGATGTCCTTCTGGCGGAGTAATCACAGGTATCGGTACCGTTAGTGGAAGAACTTGTATGATTGTAGCTAACGATGCTACAGTAAAAGCAGGAGCTTGGTTTCCAATAACAGCTAAAAAGAATTTACGAGCGCAAGAAATAGCTATTGAAAATCATATTCCTCTTATTTACTTAGTTGATTCAGCAGGAGTATTTCTACCAATGCAAGATGAAATTTTTCCTGATAAAGAGCATTTCGGCAGAATGTTTCGAAATAACGCAATTATCTCTGCTAAAGGAATTCCACAAATAGCTGCTATAATGGGGAGTTGCGTTGCTGGAGGTGCTTATTTGCCAATAATGAGCGACGAAGCATTGATTGTTGATGGAACGGGTAGTGTTTTCTTAGCCGGTAGTTATCTTGTAAAAGCTGCCATTGGAGAATCAGTTGATAATGAAACATTAGGTGGAGCAAGCACACATACCGAAATTAGTGGTGTAACAGATTATAAATTGAAAGACGATACTGAATGTCTTTCTACAATAAGAGATTTAATAGATAAACTAGGACCTTTTAAAACGGCAGGCTTCAATAAATCAGAATCTAAAGACCCTAAAAGACCTGCATCCGATGTGTATTCAATATTACCTGAATCACGTACCTCTCCATATGATATGAATGAGATTCTTGAATGTATCATTGATGAAGATAGTTTCACTGAGTTCAAAAAAGGATACGGACAAACCCTAATTACTGGATATGCGCGGATTGATGGTTGGAGTGTTGGTATTGTAGCTAATCAACGAACCGTAAGTAAAACCAAAAAAGGTGAAATGCAGATTGGTGGTGTTATTTACAGTGAAAGTGCAGATAAAGCAGCTCGATTTATTATGAACTGTAATCAGAAAAAAATCCCGCTAATTTTCCTTCAAGATGTTACAGGGTTTATGATAGGCACAAGAAGTGAGCATGGTGGTATTATCAAAGATGGCGCCAAAATGGTGAATGCAATGGCGAATTCTACCGTACCTAAAATAACCATTGTGATTGGTAATAGTTATGGAGCTGGGAATTATGCGATGTGTGGTCGTGCTTATGATCCACGTTTTATGTATGCATGGCCTACTGCAAATATTGCAGTTATGAGTGGCGCTTCTGCAGCAAAAACCTTACTTCAGATTAAGATTGCTTCGATGAAAAAGAAAGGAGAGGAAGTTAGCGAAGAGAAACAAGCAGAGCTAATGAAAGAGATTACGGATAGCTATAATAAGCAAACAGATGTGCGTTATGCTGCATCTAGGCTTTGGGTTGATGAAATCATACACCCGGTTGAAACTCGAGCCAGAATTTCAAATGCATTACAATGTGCAAATTTAAATCCTGTAATTGAAGAGTATAAAACAGGCGTGATTCAGGTGTAGAGTATATGGCATTTTCATTCAATTTCTAGTTTCATACTCCATTGACTACTATGGCTATTTGAAAATGCACTAATATTAAATTTTTTACGATCTGTAAATTTGTAAAAAAAACCTATTTCATCTCTGTATTCAAATATATCAATATCAGTATTAGGTGGGAATTTAAAATCTGCCGATTTCAAGTTTCCTCTACCGCCACTACCTAGAATCATCGATTCTGGAAAGTCAAAGATTAGTTCACTTTTCGAATAATTCTTATCTAATATTAATTTCGCTGAGTAATTTGAATCAACAGATGTATTGTCTGGAATACAGTTTCCAAATTCAGTACAATCTTTATTTATTTCAGTAGCAGAGAATGTAACCTCAAAATCGATTTCCTTTCGAAATTCAATAGGGTCAAACGAAACATTATCAATTTGCCAATTTTCGATTGAAGTATAGTTCCAAACAATAGCGCCAACATCCCAATCGGAACTAAATCTTCTTACTCCTTTAAATGAATCATTCAAATTATGAGGATACCAAGAAATCATTTCTTCCTTTACATTCGCAATGATTTCATCTTCGCTGCAAACATTAGCAAGCATAGTTTGATTATCGCTATGAGCCTTATAAAGGTTGAAATTCCAGAATTCACAGCCCGAATTAATTGAAAATGAGATTACTTCAGGAAATCCATTAGCAAATTTAAATCTATTTTTTCCTACTAAATTACCATCATAAATATCTAATACGTTTTCACTTTCTTGATCTATTGAAAAAATAAATTCATTATCCATTTCAAATGTAAAAACAGCTTCTAAAAATGATGAATGTGGACTTAATAAAGAGACATTTAAATTACTAAAGTAGTTAATAGGGAGAGATAAGGTTACTGAATTATTGATTGAGTTAAAATGTAGGTTTGCTACATATGTTGGGGTAATTTTTGATTGATCAATACAGTTTTCAATATTCTTTAATGAACACTCAAAGATGAATATAGGTAGGTTTAGTATAACCTCAGAGGTATCAATTAAAATGCTTTGAAATTGCCAGGTATCAAAATATGATAAAGAGTCTCTTTCGTTTAAACCGTTATGTTCATCAATGACTCTTTCAAAAACAATTTCGGTTCCCTTTGGATAGTTTTTTTCTAATTCGAGGTTTAGAAATTCAAGGTCTGTTAATTTTTCTTCAGATGAGATTGATTGATTTTTACAGTTAATTGAAGCAAGAGAAAAAAGAAATAGTAAATATAATATTGCTCTCGTTTCCATAATTGATCTAACTTGAATATCAATAAGTTTTTACTCCTTCTAAATTACCAAAGAATAGTTCAAAAGAAAATTCTTATTGGTTGCTTAAAGTTTAAATTAAAGAGTAAAACTTAAACAGAGTTTCTATATTCCTGAATGCGGTATAAACTTCAAAAAAAGCCCCCAATTATCAGTCTAACTGTAGAAGCTAGTTTTACTTTGTTAGACTTCATGGCTTTATTTGCATGTTTATTATTAGGGGTTTTCTTTGCACTTTTTTTGTGGATTTTTGCTTTTGCAATCTTAGTAAAAGTCTTTACAAGATATGATTTCGAGTTTAGCTCAGATACCTACATAATGACTCAATATCTTCGAATATTTAGTTATTTAAGAATAAAAAGAAGAGTAGTTCCATTTGATGAAATTGATAAATTCCTTTTTTCTAATTTCGATTCGGGACAAGCGTTAGTAGGTAGGGGGTTGATCAGTAAAGAGTGGTTTACATTTGAAATCGTAAATAAGGATAAGCAACGAATACAAATTGCAAAAGCACAGCCCGATGAGCTAGTAGAAATGGATGAACTTTACTTTGAATTAAAAGAATTATTAAGCGATTGGTTCAACTTTGAAGTGGAATATGAAGAATTAAAAAATTCATAATAAATCCATAATTTATTTTAATTTTATCCAGCCCATCCACTGTTTTATAAATTTAATATGCGACCAATTCAATCCAATAAACTAGTTTTACTTTTAAGTTTTTTTTTGTTTCTGCTAATTAATTGTAATGATTCTGCTACTCAATCGGAGGAAGGACCTTTAGAACCAAGTCTTAGAAATTCACCTAATTTTCCGATCGGTTTTGCAATTCAGGAATGGCACCTTACAAACGGTAATTATGTTAATCTTTTAAAGAAAGATGGTGCTAGTATTACTGCAGAATATGAAATGAAGATGAGTCCAATGTACAATAATCCTTCTGCAATCGACTTTTCAAAAACAGATGCATTCCTAGATTTCGCAGAGCAATTTGATATTCGTGTTCATGGACATGCATTAATATGGCATTCTGCTACACCAAGTTGGATAGAGAATTTTAGTGGTACAAATGCAGAATTTGAAACATTGATTGAGAACTATATTAAGGATGTTGTTGGAAGATATAAAGGTAGAATTGCTAGTTGGGATGTTGTAAATGAAGCTTTTGAAGATGGGAGTGGGCATCCATTAAGAAATAGTGTGTTTCGACAAAAATTAGGTCCCGATTATATAGCTAAAGCTTTTCATTGGGCGAGGGAGGCAGATCCAGATGTTTTACTTTTTTATAATGATTATGGTGTAGCAAGTAATGGAACAAAACTTACAGCGGTTTTAAATTTAGTTGATGACTTTAAGAATAGAAGTATACCCATTGATGGGGTAGGTTTTCAAATGCATGTAAGCTATGATTGGCCATCTATTAATGCCATTCAAGCCGCAACTGCAAAAGTCATTTCAAGAGATTTACTTATTCATTATTCTGAATTAGATATTCGCCTAAATCCTGATGAAACTGAGATGGAGTATAATGCTGTACTAGCTCAAAGACATGTAAATCGTATTAACGAAATAGTTACGCTATATAGATCAATACCTGATGAATATCGCTTTGGTATAACAAACTGGGGTGTAAAAGATGATGATACTTGGTTACGCGATTTTTGGGACAATCAAAATGAATGGCCTCTTCTTTATGATGATAATTTCCAACCTAAAGAAGCCCATCAATCGATTATTGATATTTTTGCGGACTAATTTTAAATGATGCATTTTAAAAATTAATCTAAAATTTTGTAATGGATTTAAACAATTTCATATCAAAAACATTTACACCTGAGCTCAATATGTATTCTGAAGAACAGATTAAAGATTTAATGGATCTTTTTGAAGAAGTAGGTCCAGCTCACCATAAAGCATATAGTAAAACTGATGGTTATGATCCAGATTGGCAATTTGGTACTCAGATTTTCTTCACGAAAAATTATGGATGTCTTAGATGTTGAGTTCACTAAATCTGAGCTTATCTACCTTTTAGTTGCAGCAGATTTAGATCATCAAGATGAAGCTTCTGAATCGCATTGGCCTTCATATTATGCTAATTTCTTCGTTGAGAGCTTGGGCTAGTTCCTTCATTTTCCACATAGTGCAAGTATTATTCTAACTATATAAGAGTTTCATCTGCTCTAGTTCTTTGTCTAATTACATCTTCACATATAACCATAATCTATCCTGAAAGAGGAAAACCATCTAATGGAATAGGATGTCAATAAACAGTGAGTGAATTACTTGGTTTTTATAACCATTTAAACCAAAGTAAACCGTTTATCTTATTGAGCTAAACATCGTGTTTGAATTCATGTAATATGCAGAAAATTAAATATATGTATTCGATTATGATGAAGTTTGAACACCCCATAATTAAACTTTTTTCCATTGGAGTATTTGTTTCAATACTACTTATTGTAAAAACTCCTTATGTAGATATGCTCATTTGTTTGGCATTAATTCTAACACTCTACAATTTTGGTAAAGGGATTAATGAAGAAGTTGGCTTTGAATTAGCTGATACTCCATTTCTTAAAATTATTTTTCAATCCCTTATTGCAGCAATATTTGGCATGGGTATTATCTATGGTTTTGGAAAACCAATAATCGAGTTAATAACAGGGGTTAAACTAAATTTAAGTATTTATTATGCGTTACGAGGAAATACTCAATTCTATATAAATATGTTGCTTATTGGGATATTGATTGGTGGATTTGTTGAAGAAATATTATTCCGATCTTTTTTATTAAAACAAATAAAAGAATTGATTGGTGGGAAAATAGGTGCAATAATCGGCTTATTGATTTCAGCGGCTTTTTTCGGATATCTGCATCAATATCAGGGAATAACAGGGCAATTAATTACAGGACTCACCGGTTTCTACCTAGGTCTTATCTATCTTTACAATAAAGGTAGAATATGGCACAACATACTAACTCACGCATTCATTAATATTATAAGTATCACAGTGATTTATACAGGCTTTTATTAATCTACTCCCAAGATTGTTGAGCTCCGAGCTGGAAGAGTAATTGAAATCATATCGTTTTTTCTAGTAATCTTGAAACCATTTAGTATATCAACATACATTGATTCCTGTTTTACAGGTACACTAATATCTTGTTCACTTTCACTAGAGTTAAAAACAGTAATTACTTCTCTATCTTCATCAAATCTGCTGTAGGCAAGTACTTCTTTCTCATTATCAATGAGTAGGTATTCTATTTTTCCTTGTGATAGTACGTTGTTTTCTTTTCTAATTCGGATCAGATTTTGAATAAAACTAAACCAATCATCATTAAACTTAACTTCATTTGTCGGTCTTTCTAATCCATTTGGATGAGTGGTCTCAGATTCAAATTTATAATCTTTCCATATTAAAGGTTTCCGAGTTGAAGGATCGTCAGCTCCCCACATTCCCATTTCATCGCCTGCCCATATCTGAGGTGCTCCCGCATAGGTAAACTGCTGAGTTAAGATGAGTTTCATAGTTTCGTAAGCAATTTCATCAGGTTGATCAATCTTGTAAGCAGCATTATCATCAGGTTTAGCTTGGAACTTGTATTTATTCTTATTGTAGATGGATGTGCTAAAGCGGGGGACATCATGACTTGCTGTTAAGTTCATCATAGCATAATTGCTTTGTGGTCGAAGGGATGCTTTAAATGACTCTAAACTATCCACATATTCAGAAACGGTTATTTTATCAGGTGATTCATTGAAGAAATGTCTTGTTGCTCGATACCAACGATAATTCATAGGTGCATCAAATATATCACCACGAACTACTGGCTCAGGATTAAGGAGATGATCTGGGAATTGTTTCCACCAAATTTCACCCAATAAATAAGTATCTGGATTAATGTCTCGAACCACTTTTCTAAACTCTCTCCAAAAGCCTAAAGGAGTTTCTGCAGCTACATCAAGCCGGTATCCATCTACACCGTCAGATGGGTCTCCATCTCCATTAGGATCTAACCAGCGTCGAGTTACATCGAATATATGTTGCTTTACATCATCACTGTAAATATTACCCTCAAACACTTCTACTGATACACTATGATCTTGACGAACAGTTTCCTTTATTTCTGGTAAAGATCGAACACCAGCCCATCCAACATATTTGAATTCATTTACTTCGGTATTAGGATCATCAAATTCATCTATCCAATACCAATCAGCATATTCAGAATCTTTTCCCTTTTCCAATACATCTTTCCAAGCCCAAAATTCAATTCCCGTATGGTTCCATGAAAAATCCATGATCACTTTAATATCTCTTTTATGTAATTCTTCAATCACTTTTAGAAATAGTTTATCGGCTCCTGTCCATGTCCATGTAGATGCTTCAGATGGATTCTCAGTAGCTATAAGTTGTTCATCTTCAACTGGAGTTGGTCCAAAATTACGATCAATATGATGCCAATTTCGAGCATCGTACTTATGAAGGGACGGAGCATCATTTAAAGGATTGAAATAAACAGCTGTTATTCCAAGATCTTCCAAATAATCAATTTTATCTAAGACCCCTTGTAAATCGCCACCATACCGTCGGAGTTGAGCTTTTTGTCCAAAATAGGTTAACTCATTGCCAAAGAAATCTCGTATCTGAGGAAGGTTTTCAAAATAAGGATCATCTTTATACCAATCTTGAGTCCAAGGAGTTATGGCCCATTCATCAGGAATCATACCAGGATACGCACCTTGAATATCATGAGCAGTTGGATCGTTAGTTGGATCTCCATTTCTAAAACGCTCAACAAATATTTGATACCAGATTGCTTCTTTCGACCATTCTGGTGGGTTTTCAAAAGATGTAGGCTCTTCTTGTTGAATTTCAGAACAACTTTGAAGAATGCCAAGACAAAAAAATCCAGTTAATAAAGCAATGAAAGATCTTTGGTAAAAAGACATGTAAGCAAATTAGTTAATTACTATTCTAAGCTAATAAAGGGAAGGGAGTGATGCTAGATTATGTAAGTAGCTTAAATAAAAAAGCCCAACTCAATTAGTCGGGCTTTAATTATTTATTTGATAAGAGTTATGAAGATTCTTCGGAAGTATCCTCAGAATGACAAAGCAACTTTAGGATGTCAACTTCGGAGATGATTTCTAAACCAGCTGTCGTCTTATGAATATGTTAAACCTTAGCTAATATCGCGTTTAAAGTTTCGCTTGGACGCATAGCAATATCAACTATATCACGATCTACTCGGTAATAGCCATCTATATCAACAGGTGAACCTTGGACACCAATTAGCTCTTTATTAATTTTATCTTCATTATCGACCATTTCTTGTGCAATTGGAGCAAATAGAGCTTTTAAATGAGCATTACTATCCTGATTTGCTAACGCTTCTGCCCAATACATGGCTAAATAGAAATGAGAACCACGGTTATCAATTTGACCTAAACGACGTGCAGGTGACTTGTCATTTTGAAGAAATTTTGATGTTGCTTCATCGAGAGTTTCACCCAAGATTTTAGCTTCTGCATTATTAAATGTTTTAGATAGGTGTTCTAAAGAAACAGCTAATGCTAAAAATTCACCCAGTGAATCCCATCGTAAATAATTCTGCTCAACAAATTGTTGTACATGTTTTGGAGCAGAACCTCCTGCACCAGTTTCGAATAAGCCACCGCCATTCATTAAAGGAACAATAGAAAGCATTTTAGCACTAGTTCCTAATTCAAGAATAGGGAAGAGATCGGTTAAGTAATCACGAAGTACGTTTCCAGTTACAGAAATTGTGTCTTTACCTTCTATAATTCTTTCAAGAGAGAATTGTGTTGCTTTAACTGGAGCCATTATGTGGATTTCTAAACCATCAGTATCATGATCTTTTAAATAGGTATTTACTTTTTTGATCAATTCAGCATCATGAGCTCTGGTTTCATCTAACCAGAAAACAGCAGGTGAACCTGTATCTTTAGCACGATTAACAGCAAGTTTAACCCAATCCTGAACGGGAGCATCTTTTACTTGGCATGCTCTCCATATATCACCTTCCTCAACATTATGTTCCATAATTACATCACCAGAGTTAGTAACCATTCGAACGGTCCCGTTTGCAGGAATTTCAAAGGTCTTGTCATGTGATCCATATTCTTCAGCTTTTTGAGCCATTAAGCCAACATTAGGAACGCTTCCCATAGTTGTAGGGTCAAATGCACCATTCTTAATACAGAAATCAATAGTAGCTTGGTAAACACCAGCATAACTACTATCTGGAATTACAGCTTTTGTATCCTGTGTATTACCTTCAGTATTCCACATTTGTCCAGATGTACGAATCATTGCGGGCATAGAAGCATCAATAATAACATCACTTGGAACATGTAAATTGGTGATACCTTTATCAGAATTGACCATTGCTAAATCAGGGCCGTTTTCGTAACAAGCTTTAATATCAGCTTCTATTGCTGCTTTTTTATCAGCTGGAAGTTCATTTAGTTTAGCAAGTACATCACCAAAACCATTAGTTACATCTACACCAAGATCAGCAAACGTAGAAGCATGTTTTTCAAATACATCAGCAAAGAATGCTTTAACTCCATGACCAAAAATTATCGGGTCAGAGACTTTCATCATGGTTGCTTTCATATGAAGAGAGAATAGCACACCTAAGTCATTAGCCTCTTGAATTTGTTTACCAAGAAATTTCACAAGTGCTTTTTTACTCATGAAGGTTCCGTCAATAACTTCACCAGCTAAAAGTGCTACTTTTTCTTTAAGTACTCTAACAGTTCCATCTTCTGCAATATGTTCAATACGAACATTGGTTGGCTCTGTAATAGTTACAGATTTTTCGTTTGATCTGAAATCACCATCACTCATTGTTGAAACGTGAGTCTTAGAATCTGAACTCCATACACCCATAGAATGTGGGTTCTTTCGAGCGTATTCTTTAACTGCTTTTGGGGCACGGCGATCTGAATTTCCTTCCCTAAGTACTGGGTTAACTGCACTCCCTAAAACTTTGGAGTACTTAGACTTAATTTCGTTTTCTTCGTCTGTTTGTGCATCTTCAGGGAAATCTGGAACAGCATATCCTTTAGCTTGAAGTTCCTTTATAGTAGCAACTAATTGTGGAACTGACGCACTAATATTTGGCAGTTTTATAATATTAGCTTCGGGCGTTTTCGCAAGTTCACCTAGTTCAGCTAATGCATCTGATTCTTTCTGTTCGTCTGTTAAATACTCTGAAAAATTAGCTATTAATCTCCCAGCAAGTGAAATATCACGAGTTTCAACTTTAACCCCAGCTGCTTTTGTGAAAGCTTCAATCATTGGCAAGAATGAATGAGTAGCTAAGGCTGGAGCTTCGTCGGTGTAGGTATAAATGATTTTCGCTTTATCTGTTGACATGAGTACTTAAATGAATGTTTTTATAATAAAATTTTGGGTTCGAAAAGTACGAAAAAAGAGAATCAATAAAGAATTCTAGATTTAAAATAGAAGTCAAAAAATGTTCGTCGATGGTTTTCTACTTTTATCGGGTAAAAAATGCATTCAATCGAAAAATGATTAAGTAGCTAGACTTCTGTAGGTATCATTGTCTCAAATTAAAAAACAAGACAATGACAAAACGAATTTTAGACATCACAATTTCTTTTACCGCACTATTAATGCTATCTCCAATTCTGATACTGGTAATCATAGCAATGAAGTGGGAATCAAAAGGCCCAATCTTTTATGTATCTAAAAGAGTAGGCCAAAATTATACAATATTTCCATTGTATAAGTTCAGAACCATGTTCACTGATGCGGATACAAAATTAGATGATTTAAAACATCTAAATCAATATGCCAATGACTTTGATATTGACAATACAGTTTGCCCTTATTGTACAGATCATTCAACATGTTCTCCTACTTTATTTCATGACGGAGAAGAAATATGTGAGAATTTATTTATTCGTAGAAAGAAAATTGAAAACAGAGGAACATTTGTAAAGATCGTTAACGACCCTAGAATTACAAAAGTTGGTAAGTTTTTAAGAAACTCAAGTATTGATGAATTGCCTCAACTTTTAAATGTTTTAAAGGGAGATATGAGTTTAGTGGGTAATAGACCACTCCCATTATATGAAGCTGAACAATTAACGAAAGATGAAGCTTCTTTACGTTTTGAAGCACCAGCTGGACTTACAGGTTTATGGCAGGTAACCCAACGAGGAAAGGGGGAAGTAAGTCCTGAGGAGAGAATCCAGCTCGACAATGATTATGCCAAGTCATACGGCGTAATGATGGATTTAAAAATAATGCTAATGACAATCCCAGCTTTATTCCAGAGTGAAAATGTTTAAATCAGTTAAAATCATACTAATATTAGGGTGGTTATTAGTTAGTCAAAACTTGATAAGTCAAGAGTTTGATTATCAATACCACAGAATGATTGCAGATTCATTAGCAAAAATGAGCTTATCCAATTCGCCAGAAATCAATCAACAAGATTTTGAATTAAAGATTAGAGACGAGAAAATTAAGCGAGAAAAAATGGGCTGGCTATCAAGTTTTAAGATGGGTGTTCAGTTCTTGAGTGTTAATCAAGATTATGATGCTGGAGTTACTAAAGTAGGTGTATTACCAACACTTGGTGTTTCATTACAATTAGATTTCGAACGCTTTTTTACTACACCATCAAGAATAAGAAGCGCAAGACATGAGTCGTCAATTATCAAATTAGAAAGAGATCGTTTAATAAAAGTTAGAGAATCTCAGATTATGTCATTCTACTACGAATATGTATTACTTATCGAAAAAACAAATACTCGATTTACAACTCTTCAAACTATAAAAGAACAAGCAAAGCTTATAGAAGAGAAGTTCCGAAATGGTGAAACAGATTTAGATGAATATTTAAACTCAGTTAATTCAGTAGATAATGCAAAAGAAGCATTTTATGAAACTAAAATTGCCTCTGAAAAAGTACTCGCTTTGCTTGAAAATGAACTTGGAACTATGGTAGGAGATGTACGATGAATTTAGTTATTCAAATAATTCGTCAAATTGGTAAAAAATGGTATTTGTGGGTTTTTATTCCAATTCTATCAGCTACAATTGTTTTCTATTTAACAGGAAAGGGAAGTAAACAATATGTGAGCGAATCAGCTCTATATTTAAATCTTCCTACTAATAAAGGATTGAGTATTACTAATGAAGAATATAAGCAGCATGAAATATCTGCATATGTTCAAGATTTAATTCAACTAGCACATTCTCAGAAGTCTTTAGAATATGTGAAATTGAACATCTTGAAAGGATATTTAATGCACGAAAATGAATTATTAAATACACCTGAATCACTTTTTCCATGGACAGATTCTACTGCAGTTCTTAAAAGAATAGATAGTCTTCTAATTAATAGTGAGATGTTAAACCTAAATGAAAAACTCGATGCTACGATTACTATTTATTTAAGAGATCAAGGAATAACAAATCAATCAATTCGAAACTTATTTGATCTATATCGAGAAGGATCATCTAACTATATCAGACTAAAAGTTAATACAAATGATCCATTTACTTCTGCATACATAGGAAATAACATAATTGAAGCTTTAATGCTTTTAAATGCGGAAACAAATAAAGGTCGACTATTAGCAGATCAAATTATGTTTGAAAAGTTAATGCTACAAGCAAAACGAGAATTGGATAAAATGATTAAAAAGCTTGAGGATTATAAGATTAAACATAATGTAATAAACCTACCTGAGCATACTAAAGCTATTGTAAATCAAATGGTTCAGTTAGAAGTCCAAAAGGCTGAATTAGTAGAAATGATGGCTTCTAAAACAGAGGGAATACTACAAATAAAAAGTAAATTAGGCATTAAAGAAGAAATTCCTGTAGATCTTTCAAAAAATGCTCGTTTTATTGAATTACAAAATAAGATGAGAGAGATGCAATCTGTAAAGGTTGATTCGTCAGGATTAAGAAGAGAGATAACTTTAAATCAAATTGAAGCAACTGGAAAAGAATTAGATCAGCTTTTACAGGAATATGTAAATGATGTACCGATAGATATTAGAAAAGCAAGACAAGAACTTATTCAGCTTTATCTAAACTACCAGGTTGAATTAGAAATGTCTCGTCAATTAATTCCATTGGTCGATGCTGAAATAAAAAGGCTTAGTATTTATGCAAGGACCTTTGCTCCTCTAGAGTCAAATATTGGTACAATTGAACGAGAAATTACAACAGCGCAGGAAACATATTTAATTCTTGTTAATAAGTTAAATCTAGCTAAAACAGTTGCTCAAGGAACTGGTACAAATGAATTAGTTATCATTGATTCTCCAAGCATTCCATTATTGCCAGTTCCTTCAAAACGTAAGCTTTTAATTCTAGCTAGTTCTGTATTATGCTTCATAATAGTAATCATTTCAATTGCTGCTCTAGAATATTTGGATAGTGGAATTTGGTCTGCCAGAGATTATCAGAGAGTTTTTAAGGTAGAGCCATTTTCAGTTCTTCCTGATATCTCATTCTCTGATAGATTAAACGATGATAGACTTGTTGATTACTTAAATATTATTCATGTTCAACAAATAAAATCGATAGCTATAAAAATCGATGGTATTGCTCAACAAAATGATAAAAATATAGTATTAATATCATCTTTAAAAGGTGAGGGTAAAAGAGAATTAGCTTCTAAATTAGCCATTGAAACTACCAGGCTTGGGTACGGATCAAGAATAAATCTATATAATGAATTTGAAGAAGTAACTGAAATTGCTAATCCTTTATCTGAAGAAAGCCCTGTTATTACTATCTCAATTTTGCCACCAACTGCAGTTTATACTAGCTGGAAAAAATGGTTAAAATCTGACAATATTTTTATCTGGATGTATCACTCTGGTAGAGCGCCTCTTGCTGCAGATAACAAAGTATTGGAGCATATATCGACATTTAACACTCTACCTATACTTGTAAATGTACAACCTGATTATTTAGAAGATAGTGGTGCTGCAGTAATACGAAAAAGATCATTAGTTAGAATATGGATTAAAAGAATTTTAACCCTTCAGTTTAAAGCTAAAAACATGGAGATTGCATAATGTTATATACTATTCTGACCTCCATTTTATTATTCTATGCTATCTATACGTTAGCTTTGGTCTTATTTGCATTGATTTATAAACCTCCTTTTTATACTAGAGAGAGTAGTAAAGATTATTCACTATTAATCTTTTATCCGGCATATAAAGCCGATAAAAAACTTATTGAAAATTTAAACTATATGAGAAGTCAAGTTTCTATGATAAATGCAAAGTTCTATGTATTGTCACAAGATTCTGATCTGGAAATTGACCAAGAATTAGAATCTTTTTCTGACTATTTCGATAGTAAGTCTTTTTCACATCTAAAAGGGAATTCATACCATCATGCTTTGGAATTTGCAGTTAAACAAATTGAG
The DNA here is from genome assembly GCA_965212165.1 of Balneolaceae bacterium. Classification (GTDB taxonomy): domain Bacteria; phylum Bacteroidota; class Rhodothermia; order Balneolales; family Balneolaceae; genus RHLJ01. The sequence goes on from OZ243096.1 coordinate 2,357,156, forward strand.
TTAATATCTAAAGACAATGGGATAAATTTCGATTCAATATTAATTATGGATCCTGATAATACAATGAATTCATTTTCAATAAGAAAACTAATTCAAGGTAGAATCCACGGATCTGATGTTGTACTTAGTAAAAGAGCTTCAATCAGCCAAAATGATTCTATTTCATTATTTGATGGACTCTCTGAAAGGCTAAACGACTATATGTTAAGAAGGTCAAAACATGTTTTAGGTTTAACACCAGAGTTAAGTGGGAGTGGGATGATGGTTGAAACCGAATTATTTACGAAAGCAGTTTTGAAGTTGGATAAAAAAGCTCCTGGGATGGATAAACAATTGCTTATTAATATGATGTTTGATCGGGAAAACTTGAACATCACTTTTGATGAAGAAGCAATTGTATATGATGAAAAAACAACGGATCCAAATTCCTTTAATAGACAAAGATTAAGATGGTTTGGTAATCAATATTACAATGCCAAAAAATTTACTATTCAACTTTTATCAAGTGGTAGATTATCGTTAATTGATTATGCTATTGTGTTATGCCGACCTCCTCGTTCATTTCAAATGGTAGGGTCTTTCATATTAATTCCAATAGATTTACTGCTTTTTTACTTTAATTTAATTCAATTCCCTTTATTAACAACTTCTGCAGTTTTTCTTGGTCTATCTTTAATTATTTTCCTTAATAAAGAGGGGCTTTTATCTCAATTATTAAAATTGATTTTTCCAATGATAAAAACTTCAATGATAAATGGATTAACAGTTTTAAAAAGTTTGAAATCAGATAATGAAGGTTCTTTCATTCATACTCGAAAAAAATAAGGATGAGAGAGATTGTAGATATAAATAATGGTCGTGATCTTTCTATTAAAAAAGGGAAGAGTAAGACCCGCTTAATTATAGCTGTAAGTATTATAGCTGTACTTATTGTGCCAACTTTTATCTATTTATTTGGATTAAAAGGTATTGTGTTAATCTTCGCAATACTAATAGGTGCGCCAATTGCATACTTATTATTGATTGAAGAACGGTATTTAATTCCTATTGCTGTGGGTTATTCAATTATGGTTGGGCCTTTCTTAATGGGAGTTCAAGGTGTGCCTATTGGTATAGTAATGGATGGCATGCTCTTAATTGGTGTTGCTGGAGTAATTCTAAGAGCATTTAAAAATAGAGACTGGAGTTATTTTAATGTGCCTGGTAAAATAATCATACTATGTTGGTTAGGTTACCACTTGCTTCAAGTTGGAAATCCCTTTGCTGCTTCTAGAGTTGCTTGGTTTTATGTAATGAGACCAGCTGTTGCCTATCCTTTTTTATATTTCATTGCCTTTAACATGCTAAAATCAAAGAAAGATCTAAAATTGGTTTGGGGAAGTATTGTTACAGGTATTACAGTAACAATTATCTGGGGTCTAATTCAATATATAAATGGGTATTTTGATTTTGAAATGAGATATCTCGCAGCAGCAGATGCAATTCATCTAGTTTACATTCAAGGTCGTTGGAGAATCTTTGGTACATTAACTTCACCTGCTCAGTATGGGGTAGTTGTTACTATTTTTAGCATGATTTTCATTTTGCTAGGTGTTTTTATAAAAGGGAAAATCAAATGGTTATATGTGATTTTAGCACTTCTTGGTTTTGCCGCTATGGTCTTTTCTGGAACAAGAACTGCGTTTATTGTAATTCCACTAGCACTTGGTGCTATGGTTCTTCTCGAACGTAAACCAAAATTGTATGGTCTCTCAGCTGGACTAGCAGTTATCTTTCTGATAGTGATTATGATGCCAACTAATAACTACCATATAAAAAGGATCCAATCAGTTTTTAAAACAGAAGAGGATGCTTCATTTCAAGTGCGAGAAAATAATAGAAAAGCGATTATGCCTTATATTTATTCCCATCCAATTGGAGGAGGATTAGGCTCAACAGGTGTTTGGGGAATGAGGTTTTCACCTTATACTCAATTAGCTCAGTTTGCACCAGATGCGGGTTATATGAGGATAGCTGTTGAATTAGGTTGGTTAGGTCTCATTTTATATTTAGCACTTCTAATTAATCTTTTTTGGTTGTCTTTAAAGAGTTTCAAAAGATTGAAAGACCCAAACCTACGAATACTTGGCTTAGCATTACTTTCAGGTTTATCGACACTTTTCTTAATTGAATACGCACAGGATATTAATGGAAAACTACCAATGAATATATTGCTATGGATTTTAATGGCTGTAATGATCCGTCTACCAGAAATAGAAGAACAAAGGGTTGATAATGAAAGTAACTGAAATTACATGTCAACATCTATTATCTGGAATAGGTCGCTATGGAGTTGAACTTAGTAAAGAGTTGAAGAAACTGAATATACTTTCAGCTTTCTATAAACCATATAAGGAAGGTCATGCGGATAGTGTTTTACATTCTAATGAATGGATTAAGCCAATAAATTATAGAAGCTTTAGAAATTTACATCCCTACCTATTACCTCTTTTTATTCGAAAAGCAGTATCTGTTAGTGATGAAGAAGTACTTCATGCTCATTGGTTTATATCTGGATTAGCAATTTCATTATTTACAAAAAATCCAAAAATTATAACAATGCATGATGTTTCATTGTTGCATTTACCTGAACAAAACCCATCATATATCATGTATTATAAGTGGGTAATAAATCGTTTTAAAAAACTGGGGATTCCAATAATTGTTGTAAGCGAACAGGCAAAAAAGGATGCTATTAAGTATGCAAACTATCCCAGTGAATTAATTCATGTGGTTTATAATGGAATTAATCATGATCAGTTTTTTCCTAAACAAAATAATGAACTTAGACCAAGTGATAGATTTAGGATAGTTTACTCTGGGGGTTTAGGAAAACGTAAAAATGTTGGACTGTTATTAGAAGCATTTCAAAAAGTTGAACAAAGTATGCCTAATATTGAACTTGTAATTTCAGGTGCTCATCCTGAACGTACTGAATACCCGCAAAAAGTGATTCAGTTAGGGCTAAAGAATGTTTCATTTACTGGGTATTTACCTGATGAAGATATGGCTGATTTCTATAGATCAGGTCATTGTATGGTTTTTCCTTCTGAATATGAAGGCTTTGGTTTGGCTCCGTTAGAAAGTATGGCCTGTGGAACGCCTGTGTTATGCGCAAAGGGTGGGGCTTTAATGGAAACTTCAGGAGATGGAGCAGAATACTTTGATTATGATTCTGAAGATTTAGCAAGTAAAATCATTCTTCTATTTAATGATGTAAAGCTGCAATATTCATTGACAAAAAGGGGTATTGAGCAAGCTAAAAAATATACTTGGAAACGTACTGCAGATGAAACCGTAAATCTTTATCGAAGTTTAATCTAGTTCACCCTACAAAAACTAGTGTTAATCGAAAATATCAACTTAAGCACAACGAAGTAATCTAACTTTGATCTAAATAAAAAAATAGATCATGGATATAAATATAATTTCTTGTGCAAATAGTAGCTGTGGAATCGGCAGATATACCAATGAGTTGGCCACACGGTTAGTCAAAAATGGTAATAATGTCTCAGTGTTTCGGAAAGACAATCCTAAACCTCCAACATTTCAGGTTTACCCTCATAGATCCTTCAAAAACTTAAGGCATTACATTGCGCCTTACTACCTTTCAAAAGCAATTTCAAAATTAGATTCTGATATTTGGTTAGCAGATTATGTAGATGCATCATTTGCGTTTTCATTAAAAGGAAATATCAAAAGTGAAAACATTTTTACCAATGTACATGATGCAATCCCATTCAAGTTTCCGACTTCCAAATTTGCGTTTGAGTACTATAAAACTCAATTAAACTATGCAGTTAAAGTATCAAAAAAGATTATTGTAGTCTCTGAAGTGTCCAAATTTGATCTAGTGAAACATGTGGGAATCAATCCTGATAAAATAGAAGTTATTTATAATGGCTTAAATCATGATTTCTTTTATCCAGATATAGTAAAGAAAGAAAATGATGTTTTTACAATACGATATGTAGGTGGACTTTCTGGCCCTCATAAAAATGCTGAAGCTCTTATCGAAGTTGCAAAAATTTTAGAATCTAAAGGGCACAAATTCAATATGGAAATTGGTGGTGGACATCCCGAGAATACGATACTTCCATCATTAGTTGATAAGTATAATTTGAAGTCAGTAAAGTTTTCTGGCTTTATTCCGGATTCTGATTTAAGGAGTTTCTTAGCCGAAGCTGATTTGTTTTTATACCCATCGAAGTACGAAGGATTTGGTTTTCCTCCTTTAGAAGCAATGGCATGTGGTACAGCAACTGTATCAAGTCATGCAGGCTCTTTATATGAAGTATTAGGAAATGGAGCATTAACAACTTTCCCATTACCAAAAAGTTTAGCTAAAGAAGTTGAGAAGATTATACTTAATCCATCATTGAAAAAAAGGATGGAGAGAAATGCAATTGATCAGGCTTCAAAATACACCTGGAATAAATCAGCTGAACAGCATTCAGATTTATTTCAAAAAGAATTTTTTAAATCAAATTTAAGAAAGGTAGCATCATGACTCGAAAAGGAATAATAGCACTTGCAAATAATGGTATTGAGTTCTTTATCGGTTCAATGATTTTAGTAATGATCACCTATTTATACTCTACAGAAGAAGCTGGAGTATGGATAGTATTTATCACACTACTTTTTGTAGGTACTAAATTTAGAGAAGGAGTAACTCAGACTAGCTTAATGAAATTCTCAGTTGGTGTTTCTGATCAACAGCGTTTTTCAGTTTATATGATTTCTATTGGGTTTACACTAGTTATAGAAATAATACTTAGTGCCTTAGCATATTCAGCAAGTCATTTAATTAATGAAGGGATTCTTTCATTATTACTAGCAAACTATTTCTGGATTGCTATACCTCAATCTCTTTTTCGATTATTTCAATTTATATCTCAATCAAGATTAGATGTAAAGAGTATGTTTGTAAGTAATCTTGTTCTTCTAAACATGATGACAATGGTTGTCTTCTTCATTCTTGAAAAAGGATCTGCATTTAGCATTATACCCAAAGCATTAGGAATAGCTTATATGATCGGTCTAGTTTGGCAAATAATTATGCACAATGTTTTAAATTGGTCTATTTCTTTTAAAAAAATTCAATTACCTAAAGGGTATCTATCTTATGCTACAAATGGTTTACTAAGAGAATTATTTGGAACCATTTCATCAAGAGCATACATATTGCTTACTGCTGGTTTAGTAGGATACACTGAATCAGCGTTAGTAGGAATAGCTTCCAGATATGCTAATCTCATTTATCTACCGAATTCAGCGTATCAGGGAATTCTATATCCAAAAGCTTGTGAATTGGTTAACACTGGATACTTAAAAAGTATGTTTGGCTTTTATAGAAGATCAGTTTCTTGGATGCAGGCTGCATTTTTGCCATATGTACTCGTTCTATTAACCGTTGGTTCTTTTGGTATTGTTCTTTTACATGGAACAGAATTTATTGCAGCGCTTCCGTTTTATTCTGTATTAGTATTATCTGGAGCATTTATTGCTCCATTTGGTCATGCTTATGGGAGTATTTGTCAAGCAGCTGGCAGGCCTGATCTTGTAACGAAAGTAGTTTTACTAAATAGTAGTGTCAACCTCTTATTATCTGTAATTCTAATCTATTTCTTTGGGGTCTGGGGAGCTGTTCTTGCGCCAATAATCACGGATATATTTGGACTCGCTGTTATATCATTTGTAATCCGAAAAGTTTTTAACACATCAATTCTAGAATCTGGGTTTAGAATTGTGAACCGTTTTGTATCACTTAATAAAATTGCACTTAGAATATTTAGAAGTAGAGAAGCATTATCATGAATACTATAAAATTATCGATAGTAATGGCTACTTATAATCGAGTAGAATTATTGGCTAAGCAATTAAAAGCATTTGAATCTCAAAGTATTAACAGGTCAGAATATGAAATAATTATTGTAAATGATGGCTCTATAGACGGAACTGAAAAATTTCTTGATCAACAACTTTTTTTAGTTTCAAATTTAAAGGTTATTAATCAAAAGAATTCAGGCCCAGCTGCTGCACGAAATAATGGTGTAAAACATGCGATTTCTAATGTCATTGCTTTTACTGATGATGATTGCATAGTTGATCCACACTGGGCACAGACTATTATTTCTAGGTTTGAAAGTGAGACAATCAAAGTTCTTGAAGGTCAAACTTATACAGATAAAGCCTTAAGAACACCTCTTACTCATCAAATTGAAAATTTGGTTTGGAATCCAGTTATTCCAACTTGTAATGCTGCATATAGGAAAGATTTTTTTGAACAACTAGGCGGATTTGATGAATCATTTCCATATCCACACAACGAAGACACTGATCTAGCATGGAGAGTGCTTGATGAAACTACTGTTGAGTTTTGTGAAGAGATGAAAGTATTTCACCCTCCAATTCCTGTTAAGTTTAAGTCTCAATTACGAAGAATGAGAATGCTAGTATCAGAGTTCTCTTTATACAACAAGAATAAAACTGCTTATAAAAAATGGAGAGCTTCAAATCCTTGGTTAACTATTTATAAAGAAGTGTTTTTTAAACACCAATTATTAAATCTAAAATTTCATTTAGGCTTTTATAACAAGCCAAAATTATTATTAAAAGGGGTTGCCCTTTCAATAGGCTGGTGGATCTATTTGATAGTTTTGTTTCCAAAATTCATCCAAGAAAGCTTAAGTATTAAAGGATAAAGCAGATGCTACCAATTGTATTTCAAGCGTTACCAAAATGGGATGGGAATTATAGTTCAACTGCTCTTACAATAAGTAAGATGCTATCTCGTGATAGAAAGGTCTTCTACATTGAACATCCGTTTAGTTATCTAGATATTTTTAAATCAGATAAGAATTTACAAACAAAAAAAAGAATACCCGGTGTAATTGATCTACCTTTTAAAGATCACAAAAACTTCATAGTCATACATCCACCTTTTACTTTACCATTGAATTCATTATCAAAAAAAGCTGGTTATTCTTTTTTTCAAAAAATGTATATCAAGTCATTATGGAAACATATTGATAGGGTTTTAAAAAGTTATGACATCAATGAATTTGGATATATAAATAGTTTTGACCCAATTTATTTTGATTTTATATCAAGTTTGAAGTGTAGATTCAAAATCTATCATTCAGTGGATTTAATATCTGGTGAGCCTTATATAGCAAAACATGGGGTAGATGCTGAATTCAAAGCATCAAAAAAAGCTGATTATGTAGTTACAACTTCTGAGCCATTAAAAAAACGATTATCAGCCTTTAATCCAGATACAATATGCATACCAAATGCAGTAGATTTTGAACTTTTTTCAAATAAATTATCTATACCCAATGAGTATTTGAAATCAGATAGAAAAAAAATGGTTTATACAGGTAATATTGGTTTAAGAATCAATTATTCAGTAATTGAATCCATTGCAAAAGCTTTTCCTGATCTCGATATATTTATGGTAGGACCAAAGGATAGGACTTATTTTAAAGGTCAAAATCTAGAAAAGTATAAGAATATTTATTTCATAGGTTCGAAAAATATAAAAGAACTTCCTGCCTATATACATCATGCCGATTTCTGCATTATTCCATTTAATTGTACAGATCTTACACATCATATTTACCCGCTAAAGCTGAATGAATATCTGTCAGCTGGTAAACCAGTTATTACCTCTAGATTTACTGACTTTGGCGACTTTGAATCTGTTCTAAGTGTATATAATAGCAATGAACAAGCGATAGAATTAGTTAATGCACAATTAAGTACTATAGATGATAAGTTATCAGAAAAGAGAATAAAATTGGCTTCTGCTAATACCTGGAACCATAGATTTAAGCTATGGAATGATTTAGTAGAAAAACTGTCCTGATTATTTAATCGACTGTAAGACTCGTTCATCGAAATCATACTGCAACTAGTCGAAAAGGAAACATACTGCAAGGGATTGTACAGTAAGTTTATATCAAATTAAACTTAAAAAAGACAATCATGCGAGCAACAATTGACATCTCCTATAAAGAAGGAAGTAATCTACTTTATAAAATAAAAAGAAGTCTAAATGATAATAAAAGACTAAAAAATTTAGTCCATAGAATACTAGTACCTAAGGGTCAAGCAGAACCAAGATGGTTTGTTGAACCATTTATAAACCCCTTTTTTCATAGCATATCAAGATCTGCAAGAATTAAAAAATCATCTCGATTAGATATTTTTCCATTCAATGATTTCCAGGTAGGTACTAAATCTACGATCGAAGATTACACAGTAATTAATAATGGGGTTGGAGAGGTTTTAATCGGCTCAGATTCGAGACTTGGAATTGGAAGCGTAATAATGGGTCCGGTTCAAATTGGAGACTCAACCATTACAGGTCAGAATTGTTTAATAACGGGTCTGGATCATAATTTCCATGAATTTAATAAACCAATTAAAGATCAAGGAGTTACAATTAATCCTACTTATATCGGGAATGGATCTTTTATAGGTGCAAATGTAAGTATTTTACCAGGCGTGTTTATTGGCGATAATGTAGTAATTGGGGCAGGTAGTGTAGTTACAAAAGATGTTCCTAATAATCATATGGCTGTTGGAAACCCTGCAAGAATTGTTAAAAAATATAGTAGTGAGGTTGGAGAATGGATTCGCCTCTAATTAGCATTCTGATAGTAAATTATAAGGTTTCAGCTCTTGTTCATCAATCGATTCAGAGTATAGAAAAGTTTGTTAAAACACCGTATGAAATCATTGTATTAGATAATGATTCTGATGATGGGTCTGTTGAAAGTCTAGACAATAATTATAAGTTCACAAAAGTAATTGCTTCATCTGAAAACCTTGGTTTTGGTGCAGGTAATAATAAAGCTTACGAAGAATCTAAAGGGAAATATATTTTTCTTTTAAATCCTGATACAATATTGATTGACGATTCAGTTGATAGGATGATATCATTTTTAGAATCTAATTGTGATGTTGGGCTAGTATCACCAACACTTCTTTATGAAGATGGAACTCTTCAGCGATCAGTAAGAAAATTCTATACCTATTTTGGGAGTTTGTTAGATAATAGATTTATGAATCCTGTTGTTTCACGATTCCCTTTTATAACAAAAGTATTACCTGGATTGGTTAATCATTCTATATCTCAAGAAGTTGAATGGGCCAAGGGAGCTGCTCTCCTTATAAAAAGAGAAGTTATCGATCAAATTGGTCTATTTGATGAAGATTTCTGGATCTATGGTGAAGAAATGGATTTATGTTTTAGAATTGGAAAAGCTGGATGGAAAAAGGTGTTTCTACATGATTGTAGAATAATTCACCTAGAAGGTAAAAGTACAGTTCAATCTTCATCAAGGATGTTTTTAATGAATTATAAAGGAATGTATTTATTTCTAAGTAAGCATTTCTCTGTTCAAACCTTAAAAAACTATCACAAGAGAGTATGGCTATTAAGTCGATTAATAGCACTTATCTCAATAGGAAATAAAGATCGATTTACTCTTTACCAAAGCCTAATTCAATGGCATAAAAAAGAAGCACCCAAATTGATAAATCATTAAACGAGTAAATAACTCATTTATCGGATAAATATGATTGCTCATCGAAAACCTAAAAGAGCACTTATTTAACCTTCATACCTTTTAATAAATAATTAAACAAACCCTAAATAAACAAGACAATGAATATAACAGTAATAGGAACCGGATATGTAGGATTAGTTTCTGGAACATGCTTTGCAGAAACAGGGAACAATATAACATGTGTTGATATTGACGCTTCCAAAGTAGAAAGAATGCAAAATGGTGAAGTACCAATTTATGAACCAGGACTAAAACCTCTATTCGATAGAAATATTAAAGAAAACAGATTAACCTTCACAACGGATCTAAAAAAAGCAGTTGATTCAGCAAAGGTTATTTTCCTTTCATTACCAACACCTCCAGGTGCGGATGGACAAGCTGACTTATCAGCAGTGTTATCAGTTGCAGAACAACTTGGAACAATGATTACAGATTATAAAGTAATCGTTAATAAAAGTACGGTTCCTGTTGGAACAGCTGATAGAGTTAGCGAAAGAATCGCTAGAAATGCTAAAGTTGATTTCTCAGTAGTATCAAATCCCGAATTTTTAAGAGAGGGTGCTGCAATCGAAGATTTCTTGAAGCCAGAAAGAGTAGTAATTGGTTCAAGTAGTGATAGAGCTACTGAAATTATGCAAGATCTTTATGCACCATTTGTTAGAAGTGGTAATCCAATCATCGTAATGGACGAGAGAAGTTCAGAGCTTACTAAATATGCAGCAAATGCATTATTAGCTACCAAAATCACATTTATGAATGAAATCGCAAATATTTGCGAGAAAGTTGGAGCAGATGTAGAAAATGTAAGAAGAGGAATTGGTTCTGATTCTAGGATTGGGAAAAGATTTTTATTTGCAGGAATTGGTTATGGTGGGAGTTGTTTCCCAAAAGATGTACAAGCAATTCATTATACAGCTAATAGTCATGGTTATGACTTTAAAATTCTAGATGCTGTAATGAAAGTGAACGATGCTCAAAAAGTATCTATGGTTCCAAAGATAACTGATGTGTTAGGCGAAGACTTAAGTGGACTTAAAATCGGTGTATGGGGTTTAGCCTTTAAGCCTGAAACTGATGATGTAAGAGAAGCTCCAGCATTATACCTGATGCATGAACTAGCTAAACGTGGTGCTACTTTTAAAGCATATGACCCAGAAGCAAAAGAAACTTTCCAACGAGCAGCTTCTGATCTTGTGAATAAAAGCACCGAATATGTGAATTCATCTAAAGATGCAGTTGAAAATACAGATGCATTAATTATAGCTACTGAATGGGCTGAATTTAGAAGTTTTGACTTGAATAGTTTCAAAAATATGATGCATCAACCAATAATTTTTGATGGTAGAAATCTTTACAACATCAAAAAAGCTCATAACGCAGGTATTACCTATGTAAGTGTTGGTAGAAAAAATCTAAAAATGAAGGCAGTTCAGCATGAAGCGGCATAAGAACAGTACAGTACTGGTAACCGGTGCAACCGGTTACCTTGCTAGCCACACTATTGTAGAATTATTGAATAATGGATATGAAGTTATCGGAATCGATAATTTAGCATCAAGTAAAAAGTCAGTTATTTCACGAATTATTCGATTAACAGATTCGAGCTTAATTTTTCGAGACGTAGATATAAGAGACCGAGAAAGGCTAGAAGAGATATTTGATTCGTACGAGATTAATAGTGTGATTCATTTTGCAGGTTATAAAGCAGTAGGAGAGTCGGTAGAAAATCCTATGCTTTATTATTCAAACAATTTGGCTGGTAGTATCACCTTATTTGATGTGATGAACCAAAAGGGTGTAAAGAGTCTAGTATTCAGTTCATCATGTACTGTATACGGCGATTCTAAAAGTTGTCCCGTAACAGAAAAAAGTGAGTTAAATCCAACTAACCCATATGGCAGGACAAAGTATTATACCGAGCAAGTATTAAACGATTTATCAAACGCTGATAGTGATTGGCAAATAACTTGTTTGAGATACTTCAATCCTATTGGAGCTCACCCCTCAGGTAAATTAGGAGAAGACCCTCTTGGTATACCGAATAATTTGTTTCCATTTATCACTCAAACTGCTATTGGTGATAGAGAAGAACTGCAAGTTTTTGGTGGAGACTATCCAACTAAAGATGGCACTTGTGTAAGAGACTATATCCATGTTTGTGATTTAGCTATAGGTCATATTGCAGCGATGGAATCTATTGAATCGTGTAATTTTGAAGTGATTAATTTAGGGACTGGTAAAGGATATTCAGTTCTAGAAGTGATTAAAACTTTTGAAAAAGTTACAGGATATAAAGTGCCTTATTCTATTGTTGATAGAAGAGATGGCGATGCCGCTGAAGTATATGCAGATCCAGAAAAAGCTTACAATAAATTATATTGGAAAGCAGAAAAAGGCTTAGAAGAAATGTGTAAAGACGCCTGGAATTGGCAGATGAATTTTAAAAATGAAGAACATAAATCTATTCGTAGAATAAATTCATCCGACATCCAAAACAGTTCATCGAATAAAAAGCTCAACTCAACGAAAAGACCACTGAATAGCTTAAAACTGGCTTAAATTTAGGGAAACAATAAAAAACTAAAGGAAAACCAATGGAAAATAAAAAAAGAGTATTAATTACAGGTGGTGCAGGATTTTTAGGATCACACCTTTCAGATAGATTTATAAATGAAGGATGGCAAGTAATAGCTATGGATAACCTGTCAACAGGTTCAATAAATAATATTGCTCATTTGATGGGAAATGAAAATTTCAAATTCATCAAACAAGATGTAACTGAATTTATTCATGTTCCAGGTAGCCTAGATTTAATTCTACATTTTGCTTCTCCAGCATCTCCAATCGATTATTTAGAGATGCCAATTCAAACGCTAAAAGTTGGATCCTTAGGAACGCATAAAGCACTTGGTTTAGCAAAAGATAAAGGGGCTAGATTTCTCCTTGCTTCAACTAGTGAAGTATATGGTGATCCACTTGTTCATCCTCAGAAAGAAGATTATTGGGGAAATGTAAACCCTACTGGATTTAGAGGTGTGTATGATGAAGCTAAACGATTTGCAGAGGCAATGACGATGGCATACAATCGCTACCATGGAGTTGAGACTAGAATAATTAGAATCTTCAACACTTATGGAACAAGAATGAGATTAGATGATGGTAGAGCTTTACCAGCATTTATGGGACAAGCTTTAAGAGGTGAAGATATAACCGTATTTGGTAAAGGTGATCAAACTAGATCTTTTACATATGTAGATGATCTTGTAGAAGGAATTTATCGTCTTGCAATGTCTGAAGAGAATGAACCAGTTAATATTGGTAATCCTGAAGAAGTTTCCATTTTAGATTTTGCTAAAGAAATTATCGAATTAACAGGAAGTAAAAGTAAAATTGTATATAACGATTTGCCTAAGGATGATCCAAAAGTAAGAAAGCCAAATATTGATAAAGCAAAGGCAGTTCTGGGATGGGAACCAACAGTAAAAAGAAAGGAAGGTCTAGCAAAAACCTTAGAATACTTCACAAAAACCGTTGATATGATTGATAACTCTGAACTAGGGCTAGTAGGATAAAACAATGTTAGAAGTGATATTTTATTCTTCATTACTCATAATTGTATTTACATATGTACTGTATGGACCGATTATGATGATATTTAAATCTTTTAAGTCAGATAATACATTGCCTCAAATCTCTAAAGAGAGATTGCCATCCATTAGTTTGGTAATTCCTGCTTTCAACGAAGAAGGGTGGATTGCGGATAAAATAAATAACTCTCTAGAGTTAGATTATCCGTCAGATAAAATTGAAATCATTGTTGTTACTGATGGCTCTTTTGATGCTACGCCTTTGATTGCATCAACTTATAATGAAAAAATAATGCTACTGCATACCTCCAAAAGGAGTGGTAAAATAAGTGCAATGGATAGAGCTTCTAGAATAGCGAATAATGAAATTCTGATCTTTACAGATGCTAATACAAGTTTGAATAAGATGAGTTTAATCAATATCGCTAATCATTTTAACAATCCAGAGGTTGGTATGGTATCTGGTGAGAAGAAAGTACTAGCATCAAAAGAAGGGGAGTCGGCGAGTGGGGAAGGATTATACTGGAAATATGAGAGTTGGTTGAAATCACTTGACTCTGAAGTTGCATCCGTAATTGGGGCTGCAGGTGAACTATTCGCTTTAAGATCTAGTCTGTACGAAAAACTACCTTCAGATACACTATTAGATGATTTTATGCTTTCAACTCGGCTTCTGGAAAAAGGGTACAAAATAGTTTATGAACCCAAAGCATTAGCCATAGAATATGGTTCATCTTCATACAAAGAAGAATGGAAACGAAAGGTTAGAATTTGTGCAGGTGGAATTCAATCAATTATCAGAAGTGCCGCTTTATTCAATATTAAACTCTATGGTTTAAAGAGCTTTGCTTTTATGATTCACCGTGCTTCTCGTTGGACATTAGCACCTTTAGCTCTTTTAACTACTTTTATATCAAGTTTCTTTCTAGGAAGTGAATCTCTTTTCTATCAGATTTATTTTTCATTGGGATTATTTGCATTACTACTAACATTTATTGCAATTCAAAAGAATCTAAAAAACCTTCCAAAACCGTTGTTATTAATTGTTTATTTTACGTTCATGCATATAAGTGCTATTGCCGGTTGGTTTAGATATTTTGGCAATAAACAAAGTGTTAATTGGGAGCGTTCTGTAAGACTAGGATAATACTTCAGAATGCTTTCTTAGTATAGTTAAGAACCAGTATTCATGAATTGTATTATTGTTGATGATGATTTCGCATCTCGGAACATCTTAAAAGAACTTGTTAATCTTATTCCAAATCTTGAATTAATAAAAGTATGTGAATCTGCGATAGAGGCAGTTCAAGTACTTAAAGATGAACCTATAGATCTCATATTTCTGGATATAAATATGCCTGAGATGACAGGTTTAGACTTGATAAGATCCTTGAGAGATAAACCAGAAATTATCTTAATTACAGGAAATGATAAGTTCGCAGCCGATGCATTTGAATTAGATGTAGCAGATTATATTGTTAAACCAGTTGATAAGCCTAGGTTTATCCAAGCAATTGATAAAGCACAATCACGCTTCGATCAGTCATCTGGAATTAAGGATGTTAAAGACTACATATTTGTTAAAAAAGATGGTGTAATCAAAAAAGTCTTACTAAATTCTATTATCAATATTGAAGCACTTGCAGATTATATTGTAATTCATACTGATCATGGCAAATATCATGCACTATCTACTATGCATGGGATTGAATCAAGATTGCCAAAAAGAGATTTCGTACGTGTCCACCGGTCGCATATAATAAGTTTACTCAAACTAGATTCTATTGAAGAAGGAACGGCCGTTCTTGGTGATAAAATGATTCCAATAGGGAATACCTATAAACAACGTTTATATCGTACAATTAATTTAATCTGATAAAAACTATTCTTTATCGATTAATACTTGCATTCATCGATTTTCTAAGCTCGTAACTAAATTTATGGCGTATCATCAATATAGTTATTGATGATTTACCCTAATAGAAATCTAAGACCTGGAATTCGAAAGATTCCAGGTTTTTTTATTTCCTAAAGCTTGTTCATCGATGAAATAATTCGTTTATCGAGTATATAGTTCATTTATCGAGTAATTACTCCTTCCTCAAGAGTTATTATCTAATTTTTGATAAATCGATCACTTAGGATAAAAGTGATTATCAAGTAAAGAATACGTTGATAAGTATTTATTACTCCAGAGTACTAAAAAAACAAAAAATATAATGAATTATTCAAAACTACTTTTAATACTATTAATATTCACAGGTTGTGAATATGTACTAGGTGATAATCAGAATTCTACTGAAACAGAATCCGAATTTAATGAGATAAGTGTTTCAAGGGATTTTAATTTTAATACCTACCAAAAAACTGATTTGATATTCCCATCAAATCATACATCACATTCAGCTTTTGTATATCAATATAATAGTTCTGACACCTCTTATTTAGGAACCTATGAGTTAAGTGGTGATGGTTTAAATATCGATATAGAAAATAGTTCATTAGGTTTAATTACTATTCCTACTGGGATAACTGGAAATGGTGATTATAATTTTGATTTATCAAATACACAGAGTAAATCAAAAGAATCTGTTAGTAAGGCAAATACCTATTATACCATGGGGAATTGGAATAGTAGTGGGGTCCCAAACTATCTTGAAGCTGTTAGAGATAAATTAGATGCATCTCTTAAAAATGATATCGGATATTCACTTCCAGAAGGTAGACCAGTACCAACTTATAGTCCTGAATACTTAAACGGTATGGATATGAATACTGTAATAACTGATAACGCGGATATATGGGTAACTTTTGTACATGAAGGTGCTGGATATAAGAATGTACTTGGATATTTTGTTTTTGATGAAAATAATCCACCAAGTTCAATCGATGAGGTAGACAGTTTAACCATTGTTTTTCCTAACGTTTCATACAGTGGTTCAGGTGGTGGATTAATGTCTGGTGACAAGGTTAAACTTGGTCGATTTAAAAAAGGAACTACTATAGCTTGGTTCTTAATGCCAAATGCTTGGTCTTCTCAAAATCAAAACATTAATAATGTTGCTGATATTAAGTATTCGATTAACGACTTCAATGATTTTACTGCAGATGAATTTAATCAGCATGTAATATTATTAAATGATACAGAAAGGGAATTACTCCTATTAAGTTTTGAAGATATTTCAAGACCAGGTGGAGATAAGGATTTTAACGATGCAATTTTCTATGTAACTGCAAATCCATATACCGCAGTTGAGACTGGTAATGTAGTTCAAACTAAAAAGGCAGAGGATGTAGATGGTGATGGTTTATATGGATACGACGATGAATTCCCTACAGATCCAGAGCGAGCATATTCAAGTTTCTGGCCTTCAAATAATACCTATGCGACGATATTATTTGAAGATCAATGGCCGTCGGTAGGTGATTATGATTTTAATGACTTAGTTGCAGATTATAAATTTACCTATGTAAAACACGCCTCTGGTGATGTAAAAGAATTAGTAATTGAAACAGTTCTAAAGGCGGTTGGAGGTCTTAAAAAAGGATCTTTACTATTCAATTTAGGATTGGATCAATCATTGGTTGAATCAGTATCTGGAAATAGATTAGAATATGACTTCATCAAAACTAATCAAAATGGTACAGAAACGGGCTTAACTGAAGCTGTGATCCCAATATTTGATAACTCTAGATCTATTCTTCCTCCACCAACCGGGTATTCGGTAACAAATGTATTTGATGATCAACCGCATGTGAATAATGTGAAAATCGTTACTAGAGTTGTATTTACAAACCCAGTTTCAGAACAACTAATAAACAAATATGATCCATTTATGGTAACAGAGTTTAATAGAAGTATTGAAATACATTTACCTGGTCAAAAACCTACTAGTAAAGTAAATATGAGTCTTTTTGGAACTCAAGATGATGCTAGTAATTTTGATCTAGGGTTTACCTATAAAAATTCAAATGGATTACCATGGGCTCTACATGTAATGCAGTCGATTAAGTATCCTAAAGAAAACTCTGATTTTTCAAATGCATATGTAAATTTTAGAAATTGGGCTGAGAGTAGTGGTGTAACACATACTGATTGGTATTATCAAACTAATGCTAATATGAATTCAATACATTTTTACTCTAACGAGTAGTAAGCTTCTACAATAGGGATTAGAATATCTAAAGAGTCTTTTCTTATTAAAGGAAAGACTCTTTTTTTATGTATAATTACGAGTAATATAAAATCAATTAAAAAATGTAGCAGATCTATGAAAGGGATTGTATTTACTGAGTTTTTTGAAATGGTTGAAAAGAAGTTTGGGTACGAGATGGTAGATGTAATCATCAATAAATCTGATCTTGAATCTAATGGAGTCTATACTTCAATTGGTACATATCCTCATTCTGAAATTGTTCAACTACTTATGAACCTTTCTAGTGAAACAAAAATTGATCCAGATTCGCTACTTAAAGAATTCGGAAAATATTTATTTGATACGTTTAAAGCTGGATACCCTCAGTTTTTTGAAAAATCAAAAACAGCCTTCGAATTCCTAGAGTCTATTGATAATTATATACATGTTGAAGTCTTGAAACTGTATCCTGATGCTACATTACCAAAGTTTGATTCAAGTATTAGTGAGAATGGAATTATGACTTTAAATTACAAAAGTGAACGTAGTATGAGCTCGCTCGCTTTTGGGTTAATCGAGCGAACTATCTCACATTATGATGAAGATTTAGTAATTGATATGGAAATCACAAGTCAAGATGGTAGTGAGGTAAGGTTTAGTATTAAACCAAGTTAAGGTAGTATGGAGAAGCTAGAGTTACTTCAAAAAAAATTAGACAGGGAAATTCAAGCTAGAAAACAAGCTGAAAGTATTCTTGAATCGAAGGCTCTAGAACTCTTTAAAGTTAATGATCAACTTAAGAAACTAAATAGTACCAAAGATCAACTACTTGACGCTGTTTCAAAAGCATTAACCGTATTGTTCCAGTACGAAGATTTAACAATGGCTTTAAAAAGTTCATTGAATATTTTAGGACCTAAGGCAAATGCGAAAAGAATTAGCATTATTAGATTTGATAATACTTCAAATGAACTAGATACGATTGATAATTTTGAATGGTATGAAAACAAATCTTCTTCAATTCTTAAAAAAATTAAATCTAATGAAGATCATCACTCAAGATTTTTAAAGATTTGTGATCATCATTTCACCTTAAAAGACTCAAAATATATAGAAAGTGATCGCATCATAACCGATGAATTATCTTTCTTAGACATCGATACGGCTGTTATTTACCCTATTTATGATGGGATAAAATTAACAGCTCTATTGATATTCGAACTATTGGATCCAAATGAATTAAATTCGGGACCATTTCAATCTGTGTTGGGAGCTTTTTCTGCGGGAATTAGATCAGCTTTCGAAAGAAATATTTCTAAAGAACGAATAAATGATCAAAAGAAATTTTATGAAAGTATATTAAATTCTATCCCATCTGATTTAGTAGTATTTAATTCTGAACATCAATACACTTTTATAAATCCAATCGCTGTAAAGAATTCAGAAATTAGAAATTGGATGATTGGTAAAGATGATTTTGAGTATGTTGAATATCGAAACCTTCCAATTGAAGTTGCAGAAAAGCGAAGAGCAGTTTTCAATAGAGTTAAAAACACTCAAAAAGCTGAGTTTTTTGAAGAAAAACATATAAACTCAAAAGGTGAAGTAGAGTGGAAGCATAGAATATTATATCCAGTTTTAGATCAAAAAAGGTCAGGAATTGAGATGGTTATTGGATATGCAATTGATATTACCGATATAAAAAAGACTCAACAAGAAAAAGAAAGCATATCTAGTAGACTGAGTACCTTAATAACTAGCTTAAATTCAGGGGTACTTTTAGAAGATGAGAACAGGAATATCTTGGTTACAAATGAAGATTTCTGTTCTATGTTCGAAATACCTACTACACCAGATCAATTAATTGGTATAAATTGTTCGAATTCAGCCGAAGAATCAAAACATCTTATTTCTAATCCGGATGAGTTTGTAAATAGAATTGATAAGATTATTTCTGAGAGGAAAATTAGCCTAAATGAAGAAATTAAGTTTAAAAATGGAAAGATTTATGAAAGAGATTTTATCCCAATTTATAATAATGACATCTACTTAGGGCACCTTTGGGAATACACTGATATAACTTCCAGAAAAGAATCTGAGAAATTGCTAATAAAAGCTCGTGAAGAAGCTGAAGAATCAAAAAGACTAAAGCAAAAATTTCTAGCAAATATGAGTCACGAGATTAGAACCCCAATGAATGGGGTTATTGGAATAGTTCATTTATTAGAAAGAACAGATCTTGATTCAAGTCAGAAAAAATATTTAAATATCCTTAAAGATTCCTCTGAGCATTTACTTCACATTATCAATGATATACTTGATGTATCAAAAATAGAGGAAGGAAAACTTCAAATAGTTAAGTCTCCAATTCAATTAGATATAATCATTGAAGGTGTTGTTCAAAACTTAAAGAGTAGAGCTACAGATAAAAATTTAATTTTAGAAGTTTCAGGCTTAGATATATTTAATTCTTATTTATTAGCTGATCCAGTTCGTTTACGTCAGGTAATGCTAAATTTATTATCCAATGCAATTAAATTTACTCATAAAGGCAAGGTCTCGATAAACTGCAACCTCATTAAAAATAACCCATCTACTTTAGAGTTTAGTATATCAGTGAATGATACTGGGATCGGTATTCCTAAATCTAGATTGCCAATTATTTTTGATGCCTTCGATCAAATTAGCTTGGATACTACGGCACAATATGGCGGTACAGGACTAGGACTAAATATTGTAAAAGATTTAGTTGAAAAAATGGACGGTAACATTAAGGTTGAAAGCGAAGAAGGAGTTGGAAGTTCTTTCATCTTGGAGTTAAAATTTAAGAAAACAAAGAAACCTGTTTCTGTATTTGAGAACAATGATTTTAATTTAGCTAATAAAGATTCTTTAAAAGGATATACAATTCTAGTAGCGGATGATCATAGTGTAAATTTCACAATAGCGAATGAGATTATTTCTGCATGGGGTGCTACTATAAAATATGCCGAAGATGGTGAAATTGCTTTAACAACCGTATTAGAAGACGAAATTGATCTTGTTTTAATGGATATGCAAATGCCTAATATGGATGGTATAGATGCTACAAAAATGATTAGGTTATTAGAAAAGCCTAAATCAAATATCCCAATTATTGCGATGACAGCCGCGGCACTTCCAGAAGAGAGAGAGAAGTGTTTGCAAAGCGGTATGAATGATTACATATCTAAGCCGTATAGTCCATCAATGTTGTATGATATTCTTACAAATTATTTGCTAAATAAAGATTCAATTAGAAAAGATAATGTTCTTAAAAAGGAGAAGACTAGTACTAATGATTTTAATTTAGATTACCTAAGAGAGTTAAGTGGAAACAGTATAACTTTTATAAAAGAGATGATTAACGCATTTCAAAAAGATACACCAGACATAATTAGTGAATTATATCAATGTGTTAAAAATGAAGATTATACTAGAATCTCTGAACTTTCACATAAATCAAAATCAATGGCAAGTTATATGGGAAGTGATAACTTAAGGAAGGTTTTTGTAGACATTGAACATATGGCAGAATCCAAAGATAAAATTACAGATATTAAAGAGGCAATAAAGAAGGCGAAACTAATATCAAATAATATAATAGAAGAATTAAACAAAATAGAATTATGAGTTTAGAAAAAGTACTTATTGTTGATGATGACCCAAATATGACTAAACTTCTAAATATTCTATTAAAGAGTGATTATGAGGTTGAGATCTCCCATACCGTAAAAGAAGCTTTGCAAAAAGTTAAGAATGGAGGGTATGATTCAATTATTATTGATTTAAATATTCCGAACGAAAGTGGATATGAATTAATAAAAAAAGTTCGAGAAAACACATCATTAAAATGGCTTCCAATTATTGTTCTTTCTGGAAAAGAGAAATCAGAAGATAGAATTAAAAGTTTTGAGCTAGGTGCTGATGATTATTTACTAAAACCATTTAATCCTTCAGAACTGAAACTCAGGTTAAGTTTACATCTAAATAAATATCAATTACTTAAAAATTTGACTTAAAGAAAGATTTCAGTTCAAAAATTTATTATCTATTCGTCTCTCCAACAGAAAATATGTATCTTCAAACATGATTAGCGGATTAACTCCGTTGGTTTCTATAAAGGTTAACTAAACCCCAGAGCCATGCTTAGACCCATGTTTGGCTATAGGCCAAAAATAAAAAAATTCGACTTACCATTTCGGTATCACGACCCAGAGAAAGAAGAACGAGAAGATAATCGCAGAAAGCGACGAATCAAGTTCCAAACTCATAATCGTGTTCAACCAAAACAAAACGTAAGAGTTCTAGGTTTAGCACTTCTTTTGGCTTTAGTAGTCTATTTAATTTCACTTTAAAATAGGATTTTTCTTTGAGTGAGACTCAAACACGTTCCTCTATTATTCATCAATTACCTCCAGAAATAAGTAATAAAATTGCAGCTGGCGAGGTAATTCAACGTCCAGCTTCGGTTGTGAAAGAACTACTCGATAATTCTATTGATTCTGGAGCTGATCATATAAAAATCATTATTGAAAATGCTGGGCGAACATTAGTTCAAGTTGTTGATAATGGTTGTGGGATGAGTGAGGATGATTTGCCACTTTGTTTTGAGCGACATGCAACTTCCAAAATTAATTCAATTGAAGATCTTTTCAAGATCAAAACCATGGGATTTCGTGGAGAAGCTATGGCATCAATTGCTTCTGTTTCTCAGGTTTTAGTAAAGTCGAAGAGAGCTGAAGATGAAAATGGGTGGGAATTCGAAGTTTGGGGAGGAGAGGAACGGCCAATAAAACCAACGGCTACGGATAATGGAACATCAATCTCTGTTCGAAATTTATTTTTTAATGTACCAGCTCGAAGACAGTTTCTAAAGACAGATGTTACCGAGTTGAGGCATATGCTTAGGACTATTCAATATGCAGCCTTAGCGAATACTAATATAGGATTTGAAGTAATTGCAGATGGAGAGGCCATTTATAATCTCCCAATTCAAACTCTAAAAGAAAGAATTACATTAATATTTGGTTCGCCCTATAAAGCTAGTCTTATCGAGTTTGAAGAAGAAACGAGTTATGTTAAAATTCGAGGCTTTGCCTCTGATCCAAAATTAGCAAAGAAAAGTAGGGGTGAACAATATCTCTTTGTAAATGGTCGTCCATTTCAACATCGCTATCTCACTCATGTTATTTTAAGTTTATATGATGCATGGACTCGAAATAACGAGTATCCTTTTTATGCTCTTTTCTTTGAAATAGATCCTTCTAAAATTGATGTTAATGTTCATCCAGCTAAGATGGAGATTAAATTTGAGGATGAACGAAGTGTTATTCAACTTGCACGATCTGTGGTTAACAGAGCTTTAAATAATCACTTTCAAGTTCCAACTATTCCAAGAGAAGAAGACACTTTTTTAAGTGATAATTCTTCTAAAGGATTTGATTCAGGTTTTTCTTTTAATAGGCCCGACATTAAACGTCAAAGTAGCGGTGATTTTGGATATCAAATGCCGTCAAGGATTAATACTAATCCTGTTAAAGGAAGGGGTGATGAATTTAGTTCACAATTATATGGTAGTAATAATAGCTTAGAAAATTCTGATCAACAGCAGAATGATTTAAGACATGAAACGGAACAAGTTCCTCAAGAGAAATCATTCTGGCAACTTCACAATAGTTATATCATTACACAAACAAGAACTGGATTGTGTATGATAGATCAATACCTCGCCCATAAGCGAATAATTTTCGAAAAAGCATTAAGTGCTACTAATTCAGCATTGCCAAGTACTCAGCAATTATTATTTGCACAAACGCTTGAACTTTCAGCATCTGATTACAATTTATTAAAAGAGCTTCATCCTATTATTCAACAAATGGGATTCTCGGTACAGTTACTAAGTGGTAATACAGCGATGATTAATGGAGTGCCAGCCGATATCGAAATTGGTAACGAACAAGAAGTACTTGTATCGATGTTACATCAATATCAGGAATTGGGACAAAAAATAAATTTAGAAGCTCGTGATCGTTTAGCAATAGCATTTGCATCAAAGGCAGCTATCCCAAGAGGTAAAAAAATGACTGAGATAGAAATGGAAGCTTTAGTAGATCAATTATTTGCTTGTGAACAACCTTATCTTGATCCTTTAAAAAAACCTACAATCGTGTATCTTTCACTGGACGAAATTCAATCCAGATTCCGGTAAGGGTACATGAATATTTTAGCAATAGAACCATTTTACAGCGGATCACATAAAGCTTTTTTAAAAGGCTTAGAACAGCATTCGAGTCATAATATCATTCCAATTAAATTGAATTATAAGGGATGGAAATGGCGAATGCATGGTGACTCGCTTACATTGGCTCAGCTCACTGGTGAAGTTGAAGAAGAAATCGATCTACTATTGACAAGTAGTATGACTAATCTCCCAGCTTTCTTGGCGCTAAATAATCCTCGCTTCGCATATACTCCAAAAATCATGTATATGCATGATAATCAGTTCACGCGTCCTATCCCGGAAGGTGAAACTAGAGATATGACCTATTGCTATATCAACTACCTAAGTATGTTGGTTGCTGATAAACTTCTTTTTTCATCGCAATTCCATTTAGATGATTTGTTAGAAGCTTTACCTGATTTTCTCGATAATTTTCCAGATGACAAGCATTATAATACGGTAGATCAGATAAGGGAAAAAAGTGTAGTAATGCATCCTGGTCTAGATTTGAAGTATTTCGATAAAGATTCGGATACTCGTAAAAAGAATGATCGTCCTGTTATAGTTTGGAACCAACGTTGGCAGTTTGATCGTAATCCTGCAAAATTCTTTCGAGTTTTGAATAGATTAAATGATATAGACCTCAAGTTTGATCTCATTTTAGCAGGGGATACCAAACATGAAAAACCTGAAGAGTTTCAAAAAGCATGGGAACGCTATGGTCAGCAGATCACTCACTTTGGATATGTAGATGATAAAGAAGCATATAGTAAATTACTTCATTCTGGTGATATTGTAGTTTCTACGGCCACTTACGAATTCTTTTGTGTATCCATAATGGAGGCAATTTATTGTGGATGTCACCCATTGGTTCCAAAGACTTTACACTATCCAGAATTAATCCCAGAATCACTTCATAATCCGCTATTACATGCCCCTGTGCTGTACGAAAATGAGGATCAGCTATTCCATCACTTAAAGAGTTTGTTAGAAGGGAAGACTAAACCCTTACCAAAACCGACACTTCAAAATATCAATAAGCACCTCGATTGGAATAAGCACTGTAAAAACTTCGATAAGCTATTTGAGGAGATGGTGGGCTAGCTAACAAGTTAATTGCTAATGTAATTTTCGTTTTATAAAATGGGAGTCATGCTGATTTTATTTCAGTATTTATATTAGGGTGATCAAGGAGAAGGTCGGGGAGTAGAATACAACTTAGTCCAAGCGGACGCTTGAACTAGATGGGGAATGAGATAAAGTCAGGCTAAGAAAGATATGGAGTTACTATCGCTCATTAACTCCTTTTCCCGCATAAATTTTATCTAAACTCTTTTCAATTCTTGAAACTCTGGTTTCAGACTGTTTAGCTCCGGCGAAATGAAGTATATATCCTCTTTGTCGCCCTTGTGTCAATGCATTAAAAGCTTTTTTAAATTTAGGATCATCCTGAAATTTTACTTGTAGTTCATTCGGAATTTCAAAATCAGAAGTTTTTTTGTATTCAATTTTTAATCCTTTTTTTTCTATCTCTACAGCCAGTTTTATATAATGCTTAAGGTTTGATTCAAATTCAATTATATCCTGAACATTGGTGAATCGAATGTGTCTTACAGCTTGCATATTTTTAGTGGGTTGGATGAGGATATTCTCAGGATCTTCAATTAATACTCCTTTAAAAAAGCTTATTGCAAAATATTTTTTAAACCCGCTAAGTATCAAAACAATATTATCATGATATGTATAACATGGTTGATACCATTTAAATTCTTCCGTTAGACCACACTCAAGAACAATTCTTCTGGATTCCTTTAATTCATCCTGCCATTGTTTGGCTTTTTTTATAAATGCATCAACCTTTGGGTTCATAGTATCTCAATGAATTACAATCTTTCCAAAAACTCAATCATCAAGGTAAAATAATCTTCGAATTCGGTGAAGGAGAGGGTTTCGTATTTATCATAGACATCGTGATATGCCTGAATGCCACCTATGGTGTAGATATAGAATCCCGGAACACCTTGTTCATCAAAGAAGCAATGATCACTGTTGCAGGCTTTCCCTCTAATTTTAACTTGTGGTAGAAGCTTTTGATCTTGATTTATGGAGCTAAGTAAATCAAACTTATCTTTATAAACCGATCCATTCACAACTTGAATGCCATCATCACCAGTTCCAGCGAGATCAAAGTTTAGCAGAAATTTTATTCTATTTAGATCAAAAAGAGGGTTTTCAACAAAATACTTTGATCCTAGAAGTCCAAGCTCTTCAGCACCAAATGCAATAAAAGCAATGTTATAGTTAGGTTTGTTTTTAGAATAGTGTTTAGCAAGACTAAGCATCATTGCTGTTCCGCTAGCATTATCATTTGCCCCAGGAAAAAGGGCATTTCCCATTTTACCAAAATGATCGTAATGCGCCATTATTACTATCAATGAATCAGAGTTATAACCTTTTATATAACCAACTACATTTTGTGTTGTAAACTTCGTTTCTAGTGCAGATTTGAGATTAACTCCAATTGAAGTGATTGGTTTTTCTAAACTATCTTCAATAACCGTAAAAGAGCTTTTAGGATGTTGAACTTGCGACCCATTCCAAGTTAGTTTTTCGTTTGTAAGCTCAATAGTTCCAATAGAAGGATTATTGGGATGGTACTTTAAGAAACGTACTACTTCATCAAAACGATCAAATTCAGCTTCTTCTAATTCATATCCAGCAATACTTTCAATTATTAGATACTTACCAACTGAGTTACTTAGCTTTTGTCCAAGTTTTTCATCACTTAAAATATCTTCAATACTAAGAAAAACAGTTTCAAATTGCCCAGAAATAGTTGGTGAACCTGAAGTTACTAAGAAATCGTATCCTGCTTGTAATTTCTGTCCATTTACAATTAATTCAATTTCAGATGGAAAAGTATTAACTGTTATATAGAACTCTTGGAAATACTTATTGGTGAAGGGTTTTAATCCAAGGTTATTAAATTCAGTTCGAATAAAGTCTGCGGCTATTTTATCGCCATTTTCTACATATCCTCGACCTTTGAATTCTTCTGAACTTAGTTGTTTAACAATGTCTCTAGCATAGTTATCACTTTGAGCATTAACATCAGTACAGAAGAAAATTACAATTAGTAGAACTAGTTTAGAATGGTGCATCCTCATCATCAGGAGCAGGATTATGTGGTAAGATTGCAGATTCAGCAGTTGGAGTAAAGTTAGCTTCATTCATATCATTAGAAACCCCACCAAGTTGAGGGGAAGACCCTTCAGATGAAGTTAAGTTTTCGAATCGTGCATAATCTTTCACGAAATAATGCATTTTACTTCCTACAGGACCATTACGCTGTTTCCCTATTATTACTTCAGCGAGTCCAGCTGTTGATTGACCTTCAGCAGTTGTAGTTATGCCATAATATTCTGGTCGATATAAAAACATAACAATATCCGCATCCTGCTCAATAGAACCTGATTCACGTAAATCACTTAGCTGTGGACGTTTATCACCACCACGTTGTTCTACTGCACGACTTAATTGAGATAAGGCAATTACGGGAACATCAAGTTCTTTAGCCAAAGATTTTAAACCCCTAGAAATAGAAGCGATTTCTTGTTCACGACTTCCTGAATCTTTTGATGAACCTTGCATCAACTGTAAATAATCAACAACGACCATACCAATATCATGTTCGGTTTTTAGTCGTCTACACTTAGTTCTAAGCTCCATTAACGTGATTGCTGGAGTGTCATCAATAAACAAATCAGCTGTAAATAGTCTTCCTGCAGCTTCAATTAAATCTTTGAAGCTTTCGTCATTTAATGTCCCTTTACGAGCTTCATCTGCTCGAACGCGAGCTTCCATTGTTAATAAACGTTGTACTAGGGATTGATTTGACATCTCCAATGAAAAAATGGCAACTGGAGTTCTCAAATTTTCATCTGGATGCATAGCAGCGTTTCGAGCTGCTGTTAATACAAATGCAGTTTTACCCATAGATGGTCGAGCTGCTATAATAACCAAATCACCTTTTTGCCAACCAGCCGTCATTTGGTCAACGGCTAAACCAGAAGGAACTCCAGTAATACCATATTTTTTACCTCTCATATCTTCGAGGTAAGCAAGTGTGTCTTTTAGTATATCGGCAACTGGTTTAGCAGTACTTCTGCTTTTTTGATTTGCAAGATCAAATATCTTTTGCTCCGCATCATCAAGAACGTCATAAGCATCAGTAGTTGTATCGTACGACTCCTTGATTACCTCAGTAGAAGCAAGGATTAAGTTCCTTTTAATCGCTTTCTCAGTAATTATTTGAGAATGATATTCAATATTAGCAGCTGAACTTACAGAGCGTGTTAAATCAGATAGGTAAGTAGGTCCACCACAAACATCTAATAAACCTTTGTCACGTAATTCATTCTCAACAGTTAAGAGATCTAGTGGGTTATCTCTTTCATATAAATTAGAAAGTGTATCGTAAATATGACGATTTGCTGGTTTATAAAAATCCTGACTTTTAAGCATTTGAAGTGCAATTGTAGCAGCACCGTGCTCAATTAACATGGCTCCTAATACAGCTTCTTCTACTTCAACTGCCTGTGGCGGAATTCGACCTTCTTGCTCTAATACTTTAGAGTCATTTTTATAAGAATCTTTATTGTAGGATGAACTGTTTTTCTTTGCCAACTTATTCGAACATTTAGGAATTATGGATCAAAAGTACTTATTAATTGATATCGAAGATGTGTTTCTTTTCAACAAGCTTTCCACAAGTTATCCACATTTTAAGGTAGTCCACCAAGCTCATCATATCTAGTTCTAAGTAATTGAACATCTTCCCAAGTCGGGCGTTTCCAATGCTCATTTCTTAGGAGAGCAGCGGGGTGATAAGTAACCATTAATTCACGACCAAGAAATGAATGAAATTTATTTCTCATATTTTTTAAGGAATCGTCTTTTTCTAATAAAGTTGTTGCGGATATTCGTCCAACACACAAAATTAATTTAGGATTGATCAACTCAATTTGCTTTAGAAGGTAAGGGAGGCTTCGATTTCTTTCTTCTTTTTTTGGATCTCTGTTATTTGGAGGTCGATGTTTTAAAATATTAGCTATATAAATATCGGTTCGTTCGAAGTCTATGGCTTTCAATATCTTATCTAGTAGTTGACCTGCTTCACCAACAAATGGCTCACCTTGTAAATCCTCATTAACTCCAGGTGCTTCACCAATAATCATAAGATCAGCTTTAGGGTTACCTACACCAAAAACTAAATTAGTATTATCTAAATCTGTTTTTAATTCATCTGATTTTGAACAAAGATCTTTAAGTTCTTCAAGACTAGTACATTTAGAAATTAAATCACTGTTACTTAGCTCAATAGTCTCATCTGATTGTTCATTACTTATCGAATTTTCTACTACTAATTGTTTTTCAGTAACTTGCTCATCTATTGAGTCCAGAACTGAAGTATCTTTTTCCTCGTGTTGAGTTATACCAGATATATCCACATTAAATGCACCAAATAGTTCGCTTTGTTGTTTGAGCAATTTTTGGGCTCTATTTATAAGATCAAGTGGATGGGTTTTAGACATTATCCAATCAACTCCTTGATCGTATTTTCTACTTCAAGAGCTTCAGTAGTAAGTTTACCAAAATGGAATCCATCATTTGAATATTTTCCTATTTCAATTGATTGTATAGTATTAACGAATCGTGAATTGAATGGTATCGCTATGCGTACATAATTATTGGTCCAACCAAACATGAACCCATCTTTATTTTCTTCTTCGAAAAGCGTGGGTCTAATTTCTCCTTCAAAGCGTTCATCAAAAACGTATCGTTTTTTTGCTGAAAGTCGACGCAATTTGTGTGTTCGTTTTTTACGCTCCTGTTTCGGAATAATTGGACTTAATGTAAGAGCGTGTGTATTTGGTCGTTCTGAGTAAGTAAATACATGCAGGTATGAAACCTCTAGTGAGTTTATAAAATCAAAAGACTCCTGAAAAAGCTCGTCCGTTTCACCTGG
Organism: Balneolaceae bacterium; assembly: GCA_965212165.1. Taxonomy (GTDB): domain Bacteria; phylum Bacteroidota; class Rhodothermia; order Balneolales; family Balneolaceae; genus RHLJ01. The sequence continues at coordinate 2,386,765 of OZ243096.1, forward strand.
ATGACCTGTTATCACATCAACACCAATACATGCATCAGGCATGAGTTCGCGAATCAATTCAACTCTTCCACGATATAAATCGGTGCGATATCTTCGCTTCATGATTTTCAGCATTTCATCTGAACCACTTTGAAGCGGAATATGAAAATGAGGTTGAAACTTAGTAGATGTAGCTGCAAATTGGATAATATCTTCAGTCAATAGGTTTGGTTCGATGGAAGAGACTCGAAGTCGTTCTAAACCCTCAATTTGTTCTAAAGCTTGAAGAAGTTGAAGGAAATTCTCATCGGTTCCGTAGCCGAAATCACCCGAATTAACACCAGTAATAATAATTTCTTTGAATCCTTCTTCAACTAACTGTTGAGCATTTCTTACAACGGTAGATATTTTAGGACTACGACTTGCTCCACGAGCTAAAGGAATAGTGCAAAATGAGCATTTATAATTACAACCATCTTGGACCTTTAGAAAGGCACGAGTTCGATCATCTGATGAAAATGCATTGTGAAAATCTACTGCTTCATTAACATCAGATGTATGTATAATTGTTTTTTCCTGTTTAACAAAATCATCAAACAGATTTAGTAAATGGAATTTATCTTTGGCTCCTAAAACAACATCAACGCCTTCAATTTCAGCTATTTCCTCTGGCTCTAATTGTGCATAGCAACCTACAACAGCAACAAAGGCATCAGGATTTCTTCTTAAAGCTTGACGCACGGTTTTACGACATGCACTATTAGCATCCATTGTGACTGAACAGGTATTAATCACATAGATATCAGCTTCTTCATTGAATTCTCCTAATTCAAATCCTTCATTCTCAAAATCTCTACGCATAGAAGATGTTTCTGAGAAATTGAGTTTACAGCCGAGTGTTTCAAATGCCACTTTTTTCATGGCGGTAAAGATAAGGAAAATGAATAGGGGAGGCGAGAGTAATCTTAATAATAAAAAATCATTATTTATGTTTAAAAATCTTGCTCCATTTCAAATGGAGGTTTTTCTTCTCTAAATATCTCTGCAGTTTCTGCAAAACGGGAAGCAAGACCTACCATTACTAATCGATCGCCGGATTCAAGCTTAAAATCTCCAGCTGGATTTCCTGTATTTTTTTCTCCTCGTTGAACAGTGAGAACTGTTATTTCATATTCATTTCTAAGCTTCAATTCAGCCAACGTTTTATCGGCTGCAAAACTTCCTTTTCGAACTACTACAGCTCTGGTATGTAATCCTATTTCATCAAGCCCTTGTAATACCATAAGGTGAGCTTCTTGAATACTTCCTCTCATTATTTGATAATCTTCAGCTCGTAATTCTCGGATATGTTGTTGTATTTCTTCATCTGGAATCATATAAGCACTAAGTACATTAGAAAATAAACGGACAGTAGTTTCCATTTCTTCAGGTACAACAGTATCGGCTCCAGCCATTTCCATAGCTTCTGCTTGTGCTAAATATCGAGTTCGAACAATAACTTGTAGTGTTGGGTTAAGATATTTTGCTAGTTTAATTATTCGTGGGTTAGCATCAGGCTCATTAATTGCAATCACACATAGTTTAGCTTGTTGAATTTGAGCATGTTCCAAAATATGAGTTCTAGTTGCATCACCATAAATCGCATTAATACCTTGTTCATGCATTTCGTTTACTGATTTTGGATTCATCTCAATAACAATAAATGGAATATTTATTTCAGTTAGAATACGAGCTAAATTTCTCCCTGCAGGTCCATATCCAACAATTATAACATGATCTTCTAAAGAGATTTCCGATTTAGTCTCGGATTTTTTTGCTCTTTTTTCACCAAATTTCTTGAGCGGTGTTTTCGAAAGAAGCTCACCAACTTTAGGGCTTATTGATAAGAAAAGGGGAGTTAATAACATTAATATTACCGACACTGCAATAAACATTTGTGAACCAACTTCTCCAAAACCCCCAGGCTCAAGTCCTGCTTTTCTTCCAGCACGTTCTAATACAAATGAAAATTCACCAATTTGTGCTAATACAATTCCGGAGGCCGCAGCAATTCGAATGGGATATCCTAATACTAATAAGCTGACAGAACTTAAAATGAATTTTAAAACGAATACTCCTGATGCAATACCTAGCAATAATAATGGGTACTCAAGTACAAACTTGACATCCAATAACATACCAACAGAGACGAAGAATACAGCATTAAATATAGTTTTTAGTGGTAATATTTCACTTAATGCATGATCGCTGTAATGACTTTCACTAACTACTAATCCTGCTAGAAAAGCTCCTAAAGCTAAACTTACGTCGGCAAGATTTGTTAGTGCAGCAGTACCAAAACAAATAGCCATAACCGTTAATAAGAAGAGTTCCTGTCTTCGAGTTTGAGCAACTTTCTCTAAAATCCATGGGACAATCTTTCTAGCTAACAGTATGATTCCAACAATTAATAGAATGGCTTTCCCTAATACAAATAGTATATCAACAGTAGAGCTATTCTCACCTGAGAGCAAAGGAATAAGCAACACCATAGCAATAATGGCAAAATCTTGGAATATCAGAACAGCTAAAGAAAGTCGACCAACTGGGGTATCTGTTTTATTCTGTTCACTTAATAAACCGAGAATGATTGCTGTAGAACTTAATGCAACTAGGAAACCCGTGTATACACCAATTTTCCAATCAATTTTTAGTAACAAAAAAATACCAACAACTGACACAACGGTTAGTAATACTTGAAGACCACCACCAATGAAAATTGCAGATCTAATACGAGCTAGCTTATCAAGACTAAATTCAATGCCAATAGTAAATAGGAGTAAGATAATTCCTATTTCAGCTAACATATCAACGAGCTCTTGATCTTGAACTAAACCAAGTGCATTTGGTCCGATTATTACTCCAGCAAGTAAAAAACCAACAATAGGTACCAGTTTTATTTTATAACAAATAAATGCAATTACTACGCTTACCAAAAAGAGGGCAACGATTTCGTTCAAAAAGGGTAAGCTAACAGCTAAATACATAGATTATTTAAAAGGTGTTATCAGATTTATTTGAGTTTAAAATACAGCAAAATATGTATCCTTATTTTTTTAATTAAAGTATTTTATAAACTATTAAGATCTAAATTCCCTCTATATAATCGGGTTATTTAAAAAACTTTGATAAAGTTTAATTTTGTATTTCATTTCTGATCAAAAAAGTACAATTTCAGCTAACCTATAAATTTAGTTACTGACTCTAATCCTATATAATGAGTACTACAGACCAGGTTCGTGAAGACGTCACAATCCGCTTTGCGGGAGATTCCGGTGATGGCATGCAGCTTACAGGCTCACTATTCACAAATACTACAGCACTTCTTGGTAATGATTTAAGAACACTTCCTGAATTTCCGGCTGAAATTCGTGCTCCACAAGGCACTGTTCCTGGAGTTTCATCATTTCAACTTCAATTTGGAAGCCGTGAAATATTAACACCTGGTGATGAGTGCGATGCACTTGTTGTAATGAATTCTGCGGCTTTAAAAGCCAATCTTTCATTATTGAAAAAGGGAGGAACCATTATTGCTAATACAGCTGGTTTTGATAAAAAGAATCTAAATCTAGCTAAGTATCCAGAAGGAGTTAATCCTCTTGAAGATGATTCCTTATCAGATTATGAGCTTATCAAGATTGATGTTAATCAGATGGTAAAGGAAGCTTTATCAGGAATGAATCTAGGCTATAAGGATCAGGATCGTTCAAAAAATATGTTTGTTCTTGGTTTGTTGTATTGGATGTACAATCGTCCAATGGAGTCGACCATAGATTTTTTAAATAAGAAATTTGGTAAGAAACCTGAGATCGCTGAAGCAAATATTAAAGTATTAAAAGCTGGCTATTATTTTGGTGAAACTGCAGAAATCTTCAGTTCTCGTATTACGGTAAAACAAGCCGAACTTGAACCTGGTACTTATCGGAATATTACAGGAAATGAAGCATTAGTGCTTGGTTTGGTTGCAGCAGCACGAAAAAGTAACATGCCTATGTTTTTGGGAACTTATCCTATTACACCGGCATCAGATGTTTTACATGGTCTAGCCAAATACAAGAAATTTGGTATTACAACTTTCCAAGCTGAAGATGAAATTGCAGCCTGTTCATCTGCTATTGGTGCTTCCTTTGGTGGAAGTATAGGTGTTACGAGTTCATCTGGACCTGGTGTTGCTCTCAAAGGAGAGGCTATTGGTTTAGCGGTAATGCTGGAACTTCCACTAGTAGTATTAAACATTCAAAGAGCAGGACCATCTACTGGTATGCCAACTAAGACTGAACAAGCTGATTTGATGCAAGCAGTGTATGGAAGAAATGGTGAAAGCCCATTACTTATTGTAGCTCCAAAATCACCTGCAGATTGTTTTGAAATGGCATTTGAAGCTGTTCGAATTTCATTAGAACATATGACACCAGTTATCTTTCTTTCTGATGGATATATAGCAAATGGTTCTGAACCTTGGAAATTTCCACAGTCAAATGATCTGAAAGATATTAAAATTGAATTTGAAGGTCCTCGTCACCTAGAAGATGAGCCATTTATGCCTTATGCTAGAGATGAACGTTTAGTTCGGAAATGGGCAATTCCTGGCACATCTGGAATTGAGCATAGAGTAGGGGGGCTCGAAAAGGAAGATATAACTGGAAATGTATCCTATGATCCTGATAACCATCAAAAGATGACAAATATCAGAAGAGATAAAAGAGATAATGTTGCAAATAATATTCCTCTTCAAGATATAGATCAAGGTACTGAGAATGGAGATATATTAATTTTAGGATGGGGTGGAACTTATGGTTCTATCAAAACAGTAGTTCATCAACTTAGAAAAGAAGGGATGGATGTTTCACATGCACATCTTAGATATATCAATCCATTTCCAAGAAATCTTGAAAAACTAATGAAAGGGTTCAATCAAGTAATTGTTCCAGAAATAAATGATGGACAACTGGTACGTCTGATCCGTTCAGAATTTATGATCCCAGCAAAACCAATTAATAAAGTAAAAGGTCGGCCGTTTGGTGTGACAGAACTAAAACAAGCAATTCTCGACTTAGTCGGTGAAGAAGTAGCTTAAATCTAATTCAATATATTATGTCAGTAGAAACACTTATCGACAATTTTGTAAAAGAAAATGAAGTAGATTTAACATCTTTACCGGACTATTCATCAAAGGATTTTGCTTCAGATCAAGATGTACGCTGGTGCCCAGGATGCGGTGATTACACTATATTAAAACAAGTTCAAAATGCAATGCCAGAATTAGGAATTGCAAAAAAAGACATTGTATTTATATCTGGTATTGGTTGTTCATCACGTTTTCCATATTACATGGACACATTCGGAATGCATTCAATCCATGGGCGAGCACCAGCTATAGCTACAGGACTTAAAACATCACGACCAGATCTAACAGTATGGATTATTACTGGGGATGGAGATGCATTATCAATTGGTGCGAACCATTTCACTCAATTACTGAGAAGAAATGTGAATGTTAATCTATTGTTGTTCAATAACGAGATATATGGCCTTACAAAAGGGCAGTATTCGCCTGCATCACCTTCTGGAATAGTTACAAAGTCTTCTCCTTTTGGTTCTATTGATCATCCATTCAATCCATTAGCACTAAGTTTGGGAGCTGATGGAACCTTCGTTGCACGCGCTATGGATAGAGATCCAAAACATTTGAAGGAAATGATTCTTAGAAGTCATAAACATCAAGGGACTTCAATGTTAGAAATCTACCAAAACTGTATTGTTTTTAATGATGGCGCTTTTGAATTATTTACCGATAAGAAATCACGTCCACAGGAGTCAATTTATCTGGAACAAGGGCAACCTTTAGTATTTGGAAAAGACAATGACAAAGGCGTTCGACTAAATGGTCTTGTTCCTGAAGTTGTAGAACTAAGTGATACTATTACAAAAGACGATCTTTGGGTTCATGATGAGCAAGATTCTACTAAAGCACATTTGTTATCCAGGTTCTTTGAACACCCATCAAATGGGGAAGGGGTTAAATTTCCACGACCATTTGGAGTTTTATATGCTGTTGATCGCCCAAATTACGACAAAGAAGTAGTAGCGCAAGTTCAGCATGCTAAAGAAACACAAGGCGAAGCAGATTTAGATGCATTGTTAAGTGGTGGAGAAACCTGGGAAGTGAAGTAATCAATTAAGAATAATTGAATTTAGGATTAGGAATAAAAAACGCTCCGTTGTTTTACAATGGAGCGTTTTTTTTTAGGAAAGTTAAAATCCAATACAGAGTATCTCTTATAATTCAAGTTTCCATTTTTGTAATTATTGGGATTGTGTATTACTTAAACTCAGCCAATTTTCCACAAAACTAAAAGTGGAACAGCACTAAATAATATGATCATGAGTTTATAAAAAGCTAGACCAAAATAATGGAGTTTATTGAAATCCTCGCGAGACATTTCAAACCATTTAGTATGAATTTTATAAACAAAATCACCCGCGGTCATAATCCAAACAGACCACCATGCTAATAAAATTATATTGAAAACCGTATTCCATATAAAAAACTCGAACAATACTTCATAAGCCATGAGAACCTCCGTTTATGTTTGAGATTACTTTTACTTAATAAAAAAATGTGAAGTTTTTGTGAAGAGAGAATCTTAAAGTAAATAAATCTTACTTTTGAATAGAAATAAATATACAAAGGGCAAGACTAGAATATTTGTTGATTGATTTACGATTCTGTTTGAACAATAAGTTTTACAGTAATTGAAGTGCCTACACCAGGTTTTGAATGGATATCTAATTCTCCGTTCATAGTCTCAATCATTTTTTTTGCAATTTGGAATCCAAATCCGAATCCTCGTTCGTTATTGGTTCCACTTGTTGAATAGCCTCCCAGATTATTCAGTTTTTCTACTTGAGATTCAAGCATTCCAATTCCTGAATCTACTACTTGAACAGCAAGTATGTCTTTATCAACTTCAGTTTCAAGACTTAAAACAAGGTTTATTGTCCCATTTGCAGAAGTAAACTTAAAGGCATTTGAAAGTAAATTTCCAATAATCTGAAGTAGGTTTTTTCTAGAAAATTGAACGGTAGAATGATCCTTTTCAAGAGTTATTTTAAACTCTATATCTTTTGAATAGGCTTGTGGTGAATATAGAGCTGTTAATTTTTCTTTTAGATTTGGGAGAGTTATATAATCAAGATGAGGCAGTTCATGAGTTTTTACTTCTGAGAGAATTTCATCAGCAAGATCTATTATAGATTGTCCTCCCTTTAGAATCATTTCATTAATGTTTTCTATATCATCGTAAACTTTGTTGCTTAGTTGTTCCTTTGCTATCTGAGAAAGACCAATAATACCATTTACCGGTCCACGTATATCATGACTTAGTTTCTTTGAAGTTTGCTCCATCTTTTCAATTTCTATTTCGAGATCTCTCAATATTTTATTTTGATCCAAGATGTGAATAACATTAATCGCAATAGTTTTTAATAACTCTATTTGTAAGGGGCTTAATGGATTAGATTTATTATCCATAACACAAATAGACCCAATATTATGTCCATCTTGTGTTTTTATTGGAACTCCAAAGTAATATCGAAGTGCTAAATCTCCTTTTACATATTCTCTATCTTTAAATTGTTTGTCCTGATCAAGGTCAGAAGCTTCAAAAGAATCAGATTCCAAAATAGTATATTGGCAAATTGACTCATTTCTGGCTATTTGGTTTAAATCAATACCAAAACTTGAAAGTATCCATTGCGTATTTGGACCTACTAAGTTGATTTGTGAAATGGGCTTATCAGTTACATAAGCAGCAAGTTTGGAAAGATCTGTTAGTAATGGGTTGTCGCTTGTATAATCAATGTCATATTCTGAAAGTTTGAGTACCCGTTCAAACTCTATTTCTTCTGAAGATTTTAATGCCATTTATTTCGTAAGTAATATTATTTCCGTACCGCTACATAATAAAATTACTTAAGGACAATTCTAAAAAGAAGAGTAATTAGTATTTTGAAAGTGATCTTAAGCTATTAGAATCCTCGTATTATTAGAAATAAATAAAGCACAAGTGAAGACTTGTGCTTTATAAGAGATATAAAAAATACGTTTTTGAGTGACTTTGGAGATCAGACCTTATTTATAATCTGATGTTAGTTAATCTAAACAACTTCAGGTACATGCTCCGGTTTAGCATTTTTGTATGCAGGGCGAGGGGAAAGACCAAACAGTTCAAACATTTGCATATCTTCGTCTAGCTCATTATTGTCTGTTGTAAGTAATTTTTCTCCAGTAAAGATGGAATTAGCACCGGCCATAAAGCAAAGTGCTTGCTCTTCAAAAGTCATTCTAACTCGACCAGCTGATAGTCTTACCATCGATTCTGGCATAAGAATTCGAGCAGTAGCAATCATTCTAGCCATCTCCCAACTTGGCACTTTAGGTTGACCTTCCATCGGAGTTCCATCAACAGCTATCAATGCATTTACAGGAACTGATTCTGGATGTTGATCTAAGTTAGATAATGTATATAGTAATCCCATTCGGTCTTCATGAGTTTCACCCATTCCAACTATACCACCTGAACAAACAGAGATATTATTGTCTTGAACTGTTCTAATGGTATCAAGACGATCTTTGTAGGTACGAGTTGTAATGATTTTCTTATAGAAATCTTCACTGCTGTCTAGATTATGATTGTAAGCATATAATCCAGCTTCTTTCAGTTTAGCTGCTTGATCATCTGTTAGCATGCCTAAAGTAGCGCATACTTCAAGTCCTAAATCAGCTACTCCAGAAACAACATCTAAAACTTCATCAAAATCTTTATTTTGTCGAGCACTTCTCCAAGCAGCTCCCATACAAAAACGTGTACTACCTGCATCTTTAGCTCTTTCTGCAGCCGCTAAAATCATCTCCTTAGGCATTAACTTCTCGTTGTTTACACCAGTATTGTATCGAGCAGATTGAGGGCAATAGGAACAATCCTCAGAGCAACCGCCCGTTTTAATAGAAAGTAGAGTACATACTTGAACCTCGCCTGTCTCATGAAATTCTCGATGCACAGTTTGTGCTTTATATATTAACTCCAACAAAGGGGTGTTGTAGATTTCAGAGATTTCTTCTTTTGTCCAGGTATTTTTAACTACGGTCATATTCAAATAATAGATTATAAAATGTATCTGAAAGTAAGAGGATTCAGTTCAAAACCCAATGATGGATTTAATGCTTTTAGCAACTAGTTAATTAATTACTATATTAATTAGATATACTAAAATATTAATTTGAACGGCTCTTAAATGAAGATATTAACATCAAGTTTTACGCTTTTTGCACTTTTCTTTTCACTATTAATTTTGATTTTGGCGTGTTCGAATGAGAAACCTAAAACTATGAAAGAAGAAAAGAATATCGGAGTTCAAATTTATTCTGTAAGAAATGAACTCAACCAAAACTTCGATTCGACCTTGGCAATTTTATCTGAAATTGGTTTTACGAATATTGAAGCTTATGGTCTTTCATTAGATGGTACACTATATGGGATGTCTCCATCAGATTATAAAAAAGCTGTTGAAGATCATGGTATGAAGTTAGTTTCTTCTCACAGCGAGTATTTTACTTCTGATAAAGCCCCAATTATGATTGAAGCGGCTAAAGAAGCTGGATTAGAATACGTTGTCATTCCATGGATACCAAATGAACTAAGAAGTGATTATGAAGCTATTGCTGAGAATTTAAATAGTATTGGTGCTCAGTTTAAAGAAGCTGGCATTGGTTTTGGATATCATAATCATGATTTTGAGTTTTATCCTACTGAAGATGGAAGAATACCATTAGAGATTTTATTGGAAGGTACGGATCCTGAAAATGTTGATTTTCAACTAGATTTATATTGGGTTGTACATGCTAAAGCAGATCCAATGGAAATTATAAATAAATACCAAGGTCGATTCGCTTCCTTTCATATTAAGGACTCAGATGTTGATTTAAATCAAACTACAGTAGGGACTGGTATTATTGATTTCAAAAAGATTTTATCAAATCAAGAAACTTCAGGATATAAGTTTTATTTTGTAGAAGACGAGAGGACTGATGATCCTTTTTCAAATATTAAGAACGCATACACTCACTTATTAACTTTAGATTTTTAGGATACACTAACTCACAAAAGCGATTGAGAATAGATTAATATTTCGTTTTTCATATTCTCTAATGTTTGTTAATTTATTCTAATCGAATTATTGATTGGAAGCATATAAATGCTTACGATTCAGTTAACTTACTCAGCACGTTTTAGGATTTAGCGAATGAATATATTAGTAGTTGAAGACGACCCGTCTGTACGTACACTCGTAAAAGCTGTATTGGAACATAATGGCAATACAGTACATACCGAAGATACCGCAGCATCCGGGGAAAGTTCTGCAATGGAAAATGAATTTGATATGATTGTTCTCGATCTTGGCCTCCCAGATGGCGATGGCTATGAAGTTTGCAAGAATATCCGTGATAAAAATATCACAACCCCAGTTCTTATTCTTTCAGGTGAGCAAGAAACAGATGTAAAGGTAAAGTGTCTAAAGGTTGGAGCAGATGATTATCTAACAAAACCTTTTAACACAGAAGAATTAATAGCTCGAATGGAAGCGATTAAGAGAAGATCAGAATCTGCAACCGATCAGTTACTTACATGTGGAGAGCTTAAAGTTGATTTATTGAAAAGAGAATTCTCAATAAACAATGAGAAAGTTCAACTCACTAATAACGAATTTAATCTTTTGGTTTATTTTTTAAAGAATAAAAATAAGATCATAACTCAAGAAGAATTGGCAGAAAAAGTTTGGGACATTCATTTCGATACTCAAACAAATTATATCAATGTTTACATTAGTTATTTAAGAAAGAAGATTCGTGAATACTCTGAAGTTGATTACATTGAAACAATCAGAAAAAAGGGATTCACTTTTAGATGTGAGTGATTATAAAAGTTTTAAATATATAGGCTATCTCGATTGAGGTAGCCTTTTTTATTTGTGATGGATATAGAAACCAGAAAAAACCTTATAGAATACCTAAAAGACTTTACAACTGAGTTGAGGTGGGAGGCTATTAATTCTGTAATTGCAAATAGAACAAATTATTTTACAGTTGTTTTAGAAGATTTGCATAAGCCACATAATGCAAATGCTGTTCTACGGAGTTGTGATGGATTCGGTTTTCAAGATATTCACATAATCGAGAACAATACTGAGTTTGATTCAGATAGACAGGTATCAATGGGTTCTCATAATTGGCTAACTCTCAATAGATATAATGATCCGAATGAGGATAATATCAAAACTTGTTTCGATACATTAAAAAGCCAAGGATATACCATACTTGCTACTAGTCCACATGAAAATGATCAAGACTTGAGTGATATAGAAATAGATCAAAAAACGGCACTGGTTTTTGGAACAGAACGTAGAGGAATAAGTGATCGTGTTAAAAGCTTAGCTGATGGTTTTGTAAAAATTCCAATGTTTGGTTTTAGTGAGAGTTTTAATATCTCAGTAAGTGCAGCTATATGTTTATATGACTTAAGAATAAGACTTGAACAAAGTGATGTCAGCTGGAATCTAGATAGTGAATATCAAGAGCAACTTAAGTTCGATTGGCTAAAACAAACTATAAAAGCATCTGATAAGCTAATTGAAAAATACATGAGAGAAAATGGGTAGGAGAGATTCTCTTTTTTATAAAATCCCTCCTAAAAACATTATCTAGGTAGTTTATCTTCTAAATCAGCAACTCCAAATGCAAATACTGCCATTGTTGCTACACATTCATTGAAGTCATCAATATTTAATTTATCAATTGTATCAGCATCTGTATGGTGATACCAGAAGTATTTCTCACCATCAACTTGTAATCCCATTCCTGGTACACCTTCTCTCATCAATGGTCCAATATCGGCACCACCACCACCTTTAGTTACTAAACCAGATTCAATGAAATCTAAAGGTTTTCCTATCTCAGTTAGAATATTAAATGCCATTTCACTACCAGTAAATCCAAATCCAATTGGATCAAATACACCCGCATCAGATTCCATTGCTAAAACATGATCATCCATTGATTTTTCATCTTCTTCAACCCATCTCTTGTATTCATTTGCACCAGCTAATCCATTTTCTTCATTAGTCCACAAAACAACTCGAATCGTTCTTTTTGGAGTAAGTCCAAGATCTTTAATATGCTTTAAGGCTTGCCATGCAGCTACTGATCCACCACCATCGTCCATCATCCCAGTTCCAACATCCCAAGAATCGATGTGACCACCAAGTACTATAATCTCATTTGGAAATTCTGAACCTGTGATTTCAGCAATTACGTTTCTAGAATCAGCATCAGGTAAAGTTTCTGCTTCCATTTTAAGCGTTATTTCTAGTTTCTCACCACGATCTGCAAAACGTTGCATTAACAGTGCGTCTTCAACAGTAATTGCTGCATGTGGAATTTTTAGAACATCATCGGCATATCTCATTACTCCAGTATGTGGAGTCTGCATTGAATACGATGCTACAGAAGCTACTAAACTTGCAATTGCACCGTGCTTAGCCGCTTCAGACGCCCCATTTACTCTATAGGTTACTGTAGCGCCATAGGAAGTAAATTTCGTGTTAAAAAGAACAATTTTACCTTTAGCTTCAAAACTACGTTCTTCTAACTCTTCAAAACTTTGAACTACAAGTACTTCACCAGTAATTCCTTCTATAGGAGTTCCAACACTACCACCAAGTCCTAACATTGGTAAATTTCTATTTATTGGGATGTTAAGTGTGGCTGATTCATTGCCACGAACCCAATGAGGTACTTTAACAGGCTGGGTCCAAACTTTATCAAACCCATCATTTTTCATTTCTTCTACTATCCAATCCATCGCATCTTCAAGATTTGTCGAACCACTAAATCTAGGCCCAAAAGTATCCCCCATATATGTTAGGCGTTCGAAGCCTAATTCATCATTAATAGACGCATCAATTAGTGTTTTTGCATCATTGTTAAAAGAAGTGGGTATAGATGATTGAGCAAATAATGACCCACTGAATATCAATAGAAATGCAAGTGAAGTATATTTTTTCATAAGTAAAATGGAATTTGGTTCAGCTTAAAGAAAAGCATTGGTAAACTGAAAATTGAAAATAATCGAAATAAAAAACTAAAAAGTGAAGATGGTGATTTAGTCAAGAGAATTAGTATTGGTCTCAGAAATTTGTTTGAACATCATATACTCTTCTGGTGAGGTATCAGCAAATAAATAGTAAAGAGGGTCAACCGCTCTGTTATTTAAATGTACTTCATAATGCAAATGTGGACCTTCAACCAATCCTGTATCCCCAGATTTCGCAATTTCTTGCCCACGTTTTACAGTGGTGCCAGATCTAACACCGTCACCAAATGTGGATAAGTGAGCATAAAGTGTTTCAAAACCATAACCATGATCAATAATCACAATCTTACCAAGATTTCCTTTTCTACCAGCATATTTCACTTTACCATCACCAGTAGCATAAACAGGGGAGCCGATATCTGCTCTAAAGTCTACACCATTATGAGGTCGACTGTATTGCAAAATAGGATGGTATCGTAAACCAAAACCACTTAAGAATACACCACTTCCAGGTTTAATAGCCGGAATATGAGTTAACTTATCTTTGTTATTGTTGTATTGATTCTTAATCTCTTCAAAACTAAGATTTTGAATACCAATTTTACGTTCAAGATTATCAACTTTAGATGCTGTCCACTTTAAAAGGTCAGCTGTCGATTCATCAAATATTTCAAAATCTTGATAAGGATCAACACCGCCAATTCCTGCTTGGCGTTCATCAGATGTTATTTCCGTTAATCCGAGTATCGACCTATAAACCTCATTATCTCTAGCTGCAATGTCTTCAAGTTGGTTATCAAGAAATACTAAAGAACGTTTAGTTTCTTCTAATTGTGAAAATAGAGCTTCATTCTCAGCTTTTAATGCAAGCTCTGAAGGCGAACCAATCTTAGTAGAGAGTAAAATAATACCAATTCCGGCAAATACTACACCAGACAATATCCATATTGCAAGATTATATACGACTTGTTCCTTACGATTGTACGTAATGGGAATAAATTCGCAGTTATTTTCGTCGTAGTAGTAGTGGTTATTTAAAGACATCTTAAGATTATTTTCAAACTCCGTAAATTTAATAACTCTTACGTGTTCATCAAAGAGGAATTCAAAACTCTAATGTTACTCCATATCTCCTTCAAAATATTCTATTGCTCGTTTTAATCCAGAATCATTTCCTTTAGTTTTTTCGGCAATACTAGATTGAATACGTTCTTGAAACTCAATTGCAGGATCATATCCATAATGTTTTAATAGATGATTCATAGCAATTACTTCTGCTATTACTGTAATGTTTTTACCTGGAGTGATCGGAAGTTTTATATATGGGATTTCTAAATCGAGTATATCTAGAGTATCATGGTCAAGTCCAGTTCGATTCACATCTTCAGTATCATCCCAAAGTGTTAGCTCCATTACAACTTCTAATCTTTTTTGATAACGAATAGATCTAATACCAAACATCGACATTACATCAATAATACCAAGTCCTCGAATCTCCATGAAATGCTTACTCATTTGAGTAGCAGAAGCCATAAGAACACTGCTTTTTTTAGTAAGCATCACAACATCGTCAGCTACAAGTCGATGACCTCGTTCAACTAAATCTAACGCAACTTCACTTTTTCCTATACCTGACTTTCCAACAATTAAAATTCCAATACCATAAACGTCAACCATTGCGCCATGAACCATAGTTTGAAGTGCAAATTGATCATCTAAAAAATCCCTAAGTAGAAACATGAATCTGGTAGTTTCGTATGGGGTAGAGTAAATCGGAATCCCGACTTCTTCAGCTATTTCGAGTAAGTAGTCAGGTAGTTGATTTCCATCAGTTAAAAATATAACAGGTATTTGAAATTGAGTTAAATTCCGAAATGCTTTTATCTGTTCTTTCTTTGAGATATTCTCTAAAAACTGGCTCTCTGTATTACCTATAACTTGAATACGTTGAAAAGTAAATAACTCTAAATACCCAGCTAAAGCCAAACCTGGACGATTAAGATCAGCTTCTGTAACAAAACGGTGATCACCACAATCACCTGCAGCACATGCGACTAAATTAATATGAACTCGCTCTTTCAATCGCTCAACTAGATAGCTAACAGTGATTTTTTCTTTTATTGGAATGGCTGGCTGGGGAGTAAATGGCATAGATTTAGTGTGTAGTAATTTTCTTTTCTTTATATCGCTTTAACTGACGAGATAGATTTTCTACTGCAGCTAATACAGCTTGTTCATATTTTGGAGCCATTTCTGTAGCTTTTAATACTTTATTAGGTACTTGAATAATTATTTCAGCTTTTTGAGGATTTTCATTATCAGCAGTTGGTTCTAAAACTATACTACAGCTTACAATGCGGTCATAAAATTGCTCAAGTTTTGTAACAGCATCTTCACTGTAATTCTTAAGACTAGTACTTGCATCAAAATGGCGGGCTGTAAATCTAATATTCATGAATTATTCCTTTATTTTTATGTTTTTGCTCTTGGGTGTGCTTGTTCATATACATTTTTGAGTCTTTCGACACTAGTATGTGTATAAACTTGTGAGGCTGCTAAATTAGCATGCCCTAAAAACTCTTTTATTAATCTAATATCTGCTCCATTATTAAGCATATGGGTTGCAAAACTATGCCTTAAAACATGTGGACTTTTTTGAGTGACTTCACTTTCATTACTTAAATATTTTTCAACCATATATCTTACAGCTCTTACATAATTTCTTTGGCCATTTGCTGCTAAAAAGAGAGCTTTTCGTGCATCGGTATCAGTTCTTGAACCATATAATTCGGTTCGCTTTTGAACGAATTCAACTAAGATGTCCCTTGCTATTTTACCAATAGGAACAATCCGTTCTTTATTTCCTTTTCCCTTAACAGTGATTTGTCCTGCCCTTAAATCAAGATCAGTTAGATTTAGTCCTACTAATTCACTTACCCTAATTCCAGTTCCATAGAAAATTTCTAGTATTGCTCTATTTTGTAAACCCTGAACGGTTTCAATATTAATATTTTCAAGCATTCTATTTAAATCTTCCTCAGTTGCTGTTTTTGGAAGTGTCTTATCTTTCTTAGGTACAATAAGAAGATGTGCGGGGTTTTTTGTTATGTGTCCTCGTTTGAATGCGTATTTAAAGAAAGAGCGTAATGCTGCAACTTTTCTTGCGATTGAGCTTTTAGCTAATCCTTGTTCTGAGAGTTCTCCAAGCCAAAGTCGAATGGTAAGTCTCGTGATAATTTGAACATCAACATTTTCTTCTGAGACATCCATTTGTATAGAGCAGAATTCTAGGAATGAACTAAGATCATTTTCATACGACGTAATGGTATGAGGGGAAGAATTACGTTCGACCTGAAGGTATTTCAGATATTTCTCGATCAACAGTTTCATTGCATGCAATATGTTTAACTGCGAAACAAAATGAAACCTAGATAAGAGTGTTTTTAAAGATTTTTAAACTTCGCGTCCTTTCCAAGATGTCTTGATACCAAAAATCTTATTTAAGATGGAAATAACTCCTAAAATCTGAAACCAAATTACTGAAAATGGATGTAGTATTGAGAAATAAATATTCCATTTAAATAGAATAGATAGAAAAGTTCTTTGAATCAATATAAATGCAATAACAATACTAGATATAACTAAAAGCTGATTTTGGTCATTCATCATTCCAACTATAAATGTAAAGACCGGAAATATGAAAACAAGAAAATGAATAATACCCATAAATAGGAATTCTAGGATATTTCCAAAACCAGCAAGAAAATTCTTCATAAATCCACTCCATATATCTCGATGAGAAGTATACATTCGGCAATAAACTGAGTTTGCTCCATGTAACATCTGAAGCTTTAATCCATTAGATTTTAAATTCTTTGCAAGTTCCATATCCTCAACAACCTGATCTTTAACAGCCTCATGACCATTAATTTTGTCATAGGAGCTTCTTTTAAAAGCAAAAAATTGTCCACATGCAGCTACAAATTTAGTATTGAATGTTGAATGCAACAACTTTGGCATCCACCGAGGAGGGCGCTCAACATATTTCGCTGGTAGTAATGTAAATAGCGCAAAATAGACAAGAGGCACAGTCATATTCTCCCAGAAACTTCCAAGCTTTTGTTGTGGCCATACTGTAATAGCATCCCTGTTTTTAATATTTGAAACCGTATTTATCAAAGTATTTGGTTCTAACCATACGTCTGCATCAATAAATACTAATAGTTCGCCCTTAGCCGCTTTTGATAGTTGATGGCATGCCCAAGGTTTACCTAACCAGTTGACGGGCTTAGGAGCGCCTTTAAGATGTTTTAAGTTTGCTATAATTCCAGCAAGCTGTTCAAGTATAGGTGTAGTATTATCAGTAGAATTATCATCAAGTACCAAAACCTCGAAATTAGGATAATCTTGTTTTAAAGCGCTTGTAACACACCGCTCAATGACCGATTCTTCATTTCTAGCAGGAATGCATATACTAACAAATGGTAAAGGATTATTTGCACTAACTTTGATATCATTCATTCCCTTAAATTCGTACCAATTCCTTATCAACACCGCGGATGTTGCAATTAAATAGCACAGTACAAAGTAAAGGATGTAAATCATAGCGAACGAAAGTTAGTAAACCAAAGGTTGAAGCACACAATAAGTAACCGTTTATTTATACATGAACATTTCAACTAAACTCAATGATGAGCAAATAGATCCCGACAAACCCTCAAATGGTTACGAATGGTGGTATTTCGATGCACAAAGTTTAGATAAACAGTGGGGAATTGTTGTGATTTTTTATCATGGCAACCCATTTTCTCCAAAATATATACAAGCTATAAATGGACTCCCTAATCAATTTCCGGCAATAAGTGTATCAATATATAGAAATGGAAAGCCAGAGTATTATAGTTTTTTAGAATATGATGAAGGAAGGTTTCATTGGGACGAAGATGAGCATACGGGTTCGATAGGTAGTAATTTTTTTAAGAGAATTGAAGTAGATGAAGTGTTAGAATATGAGCTCTTATTAGCTCAAACACTTGAATCTGGGCATTCAATAAACGCAAAACTTAAATTCACTTCGCAAACGATTTCTGAAGCCTTAATAGAAAATGAATCAAAAGGGGAGAAACATCAATGGAATTTGATTCAACCTAAAGCAAAGGTAAATGGGTCAATCAAACTTAAAGGTAAGAGTGACGATCATAATGTAAGTTTTTCTGGAACTGGATATCATGATCACAATACAGGTTATGAACCAATGAAGGATAGTTTTAAAGACTGGTATTGGGGGCGTTTTCACTTTAAAGAGTCAACTTTAATTTATTATGTAATGAACGGATTAGATGGTAATAAGCAACATGAGGCATGGCTTATTTCAAAAGATGGGGAGGAAGTTCTACAGAAATTTGATCAAATTGAGCTAGATTACTATCAAAAAAACCTGTTCAGTCTGGATGTAGCAAAGAAGATTAAAATCAACTCCGGAAATACAAAAGTTACAATTCAACAGCGAGAACTAATCGATAATGGTCCTTTTTATCAACGATTTTATAGTGATGCTGTAATGATTAATAATAATAAAACAGTTGCGTCTACAGGTATATCAGAATACATCAGACCAGACAAGATTTATGAAGAAAAGTATTGGTGGATGGTTAAGATGAGATTAAGATTTATGAATAAAAAACCACATTGGGTTCAGCGATCTAAGATGCTTTATGAATGGACTTGGTGAGTTTGTTATTGGTCATTGGCTGCATTGTATATTCCAGATTTAATTCCGGTCATTAAGCTTTGTATTGATTCTTCAAAATAGTTAGATAATTCATTTTTGTTCAATGACTTATTCGGTTTAGCTGATTCTCCAATTGATATATAAAGATTAGGTTTGTCAGCTTTAGAATGATCAATAAAGAATGCGATTGGTACAAAATCTACAGCTTCTATTTTTTGATATATCCAGGATAAACCTTCTTTAAATTCGGGTTTTGAGTTAGAAACTGGCACTAACTTTCCTTCTGGATATATAAATAGGCAAGCATTTTCTCTTTTCATCGATTCAACAGCATACCGTAATGACTTAATGGTTGATTTTGCATTCTCAAGATTTATAGAAAAAGCACCAATTTTAGCAAAAAATGGAAATTTTCTCATCTGTTTATCTTCCATTAATGCACGTGCTTTTTGATTGAATAGTTTTCGATTGAGATAGAGAGGTAGAAGACCATCCCACCAATAATTATGGTTTATGAAATAAACTGTTTTAGAATGCTTATCAGGAAAATAGTTTTGATCAATTATTACCTTATTAAACCTTCTCCATATGATAAAACGGGTATACCAATCGAAAAACCAGAGTATAAGTTTTGATTCTTTTGCAGGTATAAAATCCACGAGCACTTTTTTTTAGTGATGATAGGGTTTAGCTCCTTATCTTACAATCATGAAAAAGCATAGAGGTAAACCTGTCGTTCCAATTACTGATCCAAGTATAGATCAATATTCAGAGATTCATACTACACCGGAATCAAATGATATCAAAAACTTGATTATTTCCAGTAACGATGAGCTTGAATATATTGATATGCTGAGTGGTAGAGTAGTAGGGCAGTTATTAAAACTACTTGTGAAGATATCAGGAGCAAAGAGGGTTCTTGAAATAGGTACTTTTACGGGGTATTCAGCCATAATGATAGCTGAAGCATTACCAAGTGATGGTGAAGTCGTCACTTTAGAAATGAATCTCAAGTATCAAAAGATTGCTCAAAAACATTTTGATCAATCTTTAGTGGGTTCAAAAATCAAATTAATAAAAGGGAATGCTCAACAAACCATTGATGAACTAGAAAGAGAGTTCGATTTGGTTTATCTAGATGGAGATAAATTACGATATCTATATTATTTCGAAAATATTCTTCCAAAGTTAAAATCAGGAGGGCTTATCATTGCAGATAATGTGCTTTGGGATGGAATGGTATTGAATCCTGATGATCCTAAATCACAAGCTATCGCAGATTTTAATAGTCAAGTTTCAGGAGACAAAAGGGTAGAGCAAGTACTTCTACCTATAAGGGATGGCGTTAATGTAATCAGAAAGTTGTAATTAAAAATAAAGCACCAGGTTTTCTGAACTAGTTTCTGAGTCCTAAGAATAAGCTTTGATCAATCTAATCTACAAAAGTACTTTTAAAAAGCTTGTAAGATCCCGGATCAAGTCCGGGATGACATTAAAAAAACCTTTTTATAGCTTACTCAGTTTCTTCTGTCTTACAAGTGCTTAATCCAAAAGGCATATAAAGCGGACAAGTACTAACTAAACTAGTTAGAAAAAATACTATTGCTAAAACGCTTAAAACTATTGCTAATGTACCTGTAATAACTTCCATGAAGTATAGCGTAGCAATAACTAAAGCAATTACTAATCGGATAATTCTGTCGGCGGAGCCCATATTCTTTTTCATAATCGTATAATTAAGTTGTGAAATATTGAACCAGTAATACAATCCCAGTAACTAATCCTATGCATAAGATGCACACACCAATTAATCGAAGAACCTTTTGCTTAGTGGTCATGCCTTATTGTAAGTAACTAATATGAATATTCCATAAATGTTATTACAAGTAGTTACTAAAATCTCCAATTTAAACCAGTACCCCAACCAAATCTATTGTCATAGTTACCTATAATTGAAAAATTCTTATCAAGTAGATACTCTAAACCACTTGAAAAAGTGAATTCTTGGTCAATATTTTTACCTGAATGAGTTTCTTCAATGAGACCAAAATTAGTCTTCCATTCTAAATGACCATTAAGCATTAAACGTTGAGTTAATGGAATATGAGTATCTAATCCAATTTCAGGTCTAAGTTTATGATCAAGACTAATATCAGTTTCAAGTATGTACAATAGCAGATAGCGCATACCAAGTCTGCCAACTAAATCATGATCTTCGAAAGCATCTTTAGTTTCGTTTTCTGATTTAATACCTCCATATACTCTAAAAAAATCGCCAGTAAAACGTTCATAATCTAACCTAAACTCATAGTTTTCATTCCAACCAAATTCGGTCATAAGATTAATCTGATTATTTGTATTTGAATGTTCAATAGTTAAACTTCCAAATTGACTAGCACCTTTTAGTGTTCCCCAGGTAAACCATTTTTTATCCATTTTATTAATCATTGCAACAGGGTAAGGAGCTAACCTAGAATCTCTTTCGCTACCTGTATAGCTGATAACACGAGCCATTCCTGTTTTCATGTGATAAAGTAAATGACAATGGAAGAACCAATCTTTTTCTTCATTTGCTTCAAACTCTATTGTAATTCGACTCATTGGTGGGACATCTACCGTATGTTTTAATGGAGCATATTCACCCTGTCCATTTAATACCCTAAAGAAATGACCATGAAGATGCATTGGGTGATGCATCATTGTAGTATTATTCAAAGTAATTCGAACAATTTCACCTTTTTTAATTTTAATTTTATCAGAAGCAGATAGTGTTTTACCATTAATACTCCAATTATATCGCCACATATTTCCAGTAAGATTCATTGTAATGCTTCTAAGTGAATCCTCTGAATGAATAGTTGTTTTTTCTGTTGATTTAAGAATCGAATTGGAATAACCAACATTCCACATTGTCATAGGTTCAGTAGGATCATCATTCATAGAATGACTGGTGTGTTCATCCAAACCCATATTATGGTTAGAATGAACTTCTTCCTTTTTTTCTTGATGATTAATTCCATCCATCTGATGTAGAGCATGATTCATATCATGTTCCCCAGATTTCACTCCCTCTTCATGGTTCATCATACTATGATCCATTTCTTCCGTTTCCATCATCGTTGCAGCTTGATTAAGTTTGGACATTATTCCAATCTCTTCTCCAGGTAAAGACATATCATGATCGGTATCAGTATGCATTTCAGCCATTCTGGCACCCATTTCTTGATAATTTGGCTTTGGAATATCTGTAGCAAAAAGTTTTTGCCCCGAACCTAGAAATGCAGACACTGACCCAGTGACATCTTGTGTAGTGGCTTGAAATTCTAAACTTTGGTTTTCTTGTATTTCCACAATAAAGTCATACGTTTCTGCAAGGCCAATTAATACCTTATCTGAATGTATTGGTTCTACATCTATTCCATCAGATGAAATAATGTTTAAATGTCCCCCCGCGATGTTTAACCAAAAATATGAAGATGCACCTGCATTAATTACACGAACTCTGACTTTTTCACCCGCTTTATAATTATCATAAACTTGTTCTTCTTTACCATTTACTAGAAATGCATCATAAGGTATATCAGAGATATGCATTCCAGGCATTTTCATACTCCAAAGTTTTAATTGTGAAATAACTGTTCTACTCTTTATAGATTCAAGGAGAGAAGGAGCATTTCCAATTTCAACTCCATACCATTCATTATGTCGTTTAAGATTTTTAAGAATATGATGTGGATTATCATTTGTCCAATCTGAAAGTACGAGTACTAAATCATGATCATAATCATGTCTTTTTTCAATAGGGTCTACAATAATGCTTCCATAAATACCTTTTTGTTCTTGTAATCCAGTATGAGAATGATACCAATAGGTTCCAGACTGTATAAGAGGGAAATCATAAATTAAAGTTTTACCTGAGCGAATTGGAGGTGTAGTTAAATAGGCAACACCATCCATATAATTTGGTAATAGAAGGCCATGCCAGTGCACTGAAGTTTCAACATTCATTTTATTAGTAACTTTAATTACTGCATGTTTTCCTTCTTTAAATCTTAATATAGGGCCAGGTATTCCGTTGTTTATGGTCATTGCCATTACATCTTTCCCAGTAAAATTGACAGTTTTATAGTCAATTGTAAGATGATATATAATAGAGTCACCTTTTATTTCAGGAACTAATTCTTGAGCTTTTGAAGAGGATGAAAGAAGTAGTATGAAAAATAGTATAAATATTGATTTAGTATTCATTTTCTGATAATCATTTATAGTATAAATAGTCACCATTCATTTATATGAATGAGTTAAATAGGATTTAAATCCTTGATCAGATAAGAGTGAACTAGATTATAAAGGTAGAATTCGCTAAGAAGAGTAGAGGAGGCGAATATGAGCTAGAATATATTAAAGGTATTGGTGATGCTTCACTATAATCTTCTAAATAATCTGAAAAGGTCTCAGAGAGGGAATATGCAGGTATTTTAAAAGTGTGTAGAATAATAGCATCGTTGTGAAATGCTTTATCATCAAGATCACAATTACATTCTAGAGCAGTTTCACAATGACTAAGTACCTTATTTCCGTTATTTTTTTGATGATCCATTGTCTCTGGCGATGTACAACAGTTCACGTCAGAATCCATTTCTTTTTCTGAATCCATAACCATTGAGGTATGCGACATTGAATCATGATCATGCATAGAAGACTGTGATTCAGTGGTCATATCCACCATAGTCTCACAATGCATAAGCATTGATGCTTGTAATAGAGATGGAGTTACAACTCCAAAAAGAAGTGCAACTGCAACTATGCGAGCAATATTACGGTATGTTTGATTAATTTTCACGGTTGATAATACGTAAAGTATTTTTATTGTAATAGCGTTTCAATAATTCTATACACTTTTGTGATAATATTAAACACTCAGATTAGTGGTTTTCAATCTTAGAGAATTAGCAATTACAGAAACTGAACTAAAGCTCATTGCTAAGGCCGCAATCATTGGTGATAGTAAAATTCCAAAAAACGGAAATAAAACGCCTGCAGCGATAGGAATACCAATAGTATTATAAATCAAAGCGAAAAAGAGGTTTTGTTTGATGTTTTTCAAAACTTCGTCACTCAAATGATATGCTTTAACAATTCCACTTAAATCACCTTTAACTAATGTGATTGATGCACTTTCGATGGCTACATCGGTACCAGTTCCCATAGCAATTCCTATATCAGTTTGTGCAAGAGCAGGAGCGTCGTTTGTTCCATCTCCTGCCATCGCTACTTTTCTACCTTCATTTTGAAGTTTTTCTACGGCTTCAATTTTATCTTTAGGCATACACTCAGCTTTGAAAGAATCCAATCCTACAATATCCGAAACAGCTTTGGCGGTTTGTGGATTGTCTCCAGTAAGCATAATAACTTCTATGCCTAGTTTTTGAAGTTCTTTAATGGCTTTCTTACTGCCTTCTTTAATTGCATCTGAAATCACAACAAACCCAGCGACGTCCCCATCAATTGACAGCCAAGAAACTGTTTTACCTGATTCAAGATATTCAGAAGCTTCTTCAGTGCCACCTTCAACCATTTTTTGATTTCCGAGCTTGATTTCTTTTCCCTTAATGGTTCCCTGAACTCCTTTACCGGTAATCGACTCAAAGTCGGATACTTTCAGTATTTCGATGTTTTTATCTTTTCCATAATTAACCATTGCTTTTGCCAATGGATGCTCACTTTCATTATTTAGAGAAGCAATGAATTGAACTAAAAATTCATTTTTATATTCTTTCAGTGCGACAATTTTTTCAACGGATGGTTTGCCTTCTGTAATAGTTCCAGTTTTATCAACAATAAGGGTATCGATTTTGTTGAATCCTTCTAATGCCTCTGCATTTTTGATCAAAATTCCGTTTTGAGCTCCTTTACCAACTCCAACCATTACAGACATTGGTGTTGCTAATCCAAGAGCGCAAGGACAAGCAATAATCAACACTGCAATAGCATTAACTAAAGCAAAGACTTGTGCAGGTTCAGGTCCCCAGAAAAACCATACTCCATAAGTAATTATTGAGATGACAACTACAGCTGGAACAAAATAACTAGATATTTTATCAGCAAGATTCTGAATGGGAGCTCGACTACGACTTGCTTTATTAACCATTTCCACAATTTGAGATAGTAACGTTTCATCGCCAACTTTTTCAGCTTTCATAACGAAACTGCTGTTCCCATTTATGGTTCCTGAACTAACAGAATCATCTTTTGATTTTTCAACAGGAAGAGGCTCCCCAGTAATCATAGATTCATCAATTGTAGATTCCCCTACAATAATCACACCATCTACAGGGACTTTCTCTCCAGGTTTAACTTTAAGATGATCTCCCTTCTGAATTTCATCCATATGGATTTCTTCTTCTGAACCATCTTTATTTACCCTAATTGCTGTATTTGGGGCTAGTTTCATCAGCTCTTTTACCGCACTATTAGTTTGTGAGTGTGCCCGAGCCTCTAATACTTGTCCCATCAAAACTAGAGTTAGAATTACAGTTGCTGATTCAAAATAGAGATGAACAGTACCCATATCTGTTTTAAATTGGTTAGGAAAGAAATCAGGAAATAGAAGTGCAAATACACTAAATACCCAAGCAACACCAGCACCAATTCCAATCAAGGTGAACATGTTCAAGTTCCAAGTGATAATAGAACGCCAGGCTCGTTCAAAGAACATCCAGGTTGCATAAAAAACTACCGGAAGAGAGAGCCCAAACTGAATCCAATTCCAAATGCGTATATCCATAATTTTATAAAGTGGATTCTCAGGAATCATTTCACTCATTGCAATAATGAAAATTGGAAGAGTAAAAGCTACAGAAATCCAGAATTTTTTTAGAAGTCCACTATATTTTTTTTCCTCAGCAGATTCTTCGGCTTCTTTAGGAACCAAATCCATTGCACATTTTGGGCAAGAGCCGGGTTGATCTTTAATAACCTCAGGATGCATAGGGCAAGTGTAATGGGTAGAACCTGACGATGAATTTCTACTATACTCTTCTACTAAATCCATTCCGCATACTGGGCAATCGCCGGGTTCATCGTACATTTTATCACCTTCACAATGCATTGGGCAATAAAATTTTCCTGTGCTTTTCCCTTCCTTTTTTGGATGGAGATGTACATTTTGGAAGTGGTCTTGGTTACTATGATCTCCAGATATATGAATGGAATACTGTTCACCAGCTTCCTTTAAAGCCTCTTGAAGAGAAGAAATACTCAGTTGAAAAGACATATCTAATTCAGCTTCAGCTTTATCTAAATCAACCGCTACCTTATTTACTCCGGGTGCTTTACTTAACGCTTGCTGTACATGATTTAGGCAACCATTACAACTCATTCCTTGAATACTATAAATCTGTTTCATATCAATTAACCTCTAAACCTAATAAAAAGAAGTCCAACTAAGTTATAGTGGACTTCATAAATGAAAGTAAAAATAAGGTGAGGGTATCAGAAACACCTTATATGCTTTTACTTTTCGTGAGTAACTCTATTAACTTTTGTGAATGTCTGAATTTCTAGAATTAGGTGCCTTACAGAATTCCCTAAAAGATGTGTAGTTTTTTATTTATTAATCTGTTAATTACGCCACCCTGAACATGTTTCATTATCTTAAGATAAAAGTAGGATCATTAACAGGAATCATATTATCAATACATGAATAAAACAAAGATATTGGATCAAATCTGGAATGACCTGATGGAAGTATAAAATATCTAAACCTCATCCAGCGACTTCCGGGAATTACCAATTAATTTTCGAAACTGAGTAGGAGAGAGTCCAGTTTCCAATTTAAATTGATTCGATAAATACTGAGCACTACTATAGCCGAGTTCCCAAGCTATTTCACTTATTGTTTTCTCTCCATACACTAAAAGTTCTTTAACACGTTCAACTCGTTGTTGAATTTGATACTTTTCAATAGTTCTTCCTTCAACTCTAGAAAATAAACTACTTAAGCTAGAGTAGTTTTTATGAAGTTGACTTTCGAGATAGTGAGAAAGTGTTTCATCTACTTTTTTATCGTTCTCAATATGTAGTTGTTTTATGATTAGAGTTTTAATCTGATTGATAATACGTGTGCTTTCATCATCAATTAATTCGAATCCTTCTTTCTCCAAAATGGAACTAAGTTGTGATTTATTTATTACTTGTTCTAACTCAAACTCAACTTTTCCTAATTCTATTTTTTTTATAGAATAATTTAGTTTTTCAAGTTCATCTCTAACAACTTTAATACATCGACCACAGACCATGTTTTTTATATAGATTACATCTCTTTCCATTTTCTTAAGGTGATCTTTTGACTATAAAATTACAAGTTAATGTTGGCATTAATTTTGTAATAATTTCTGATTTATTATTATAACATTCGTTTAAAACACTTTATTTAATTAAAAACTTATTACTTGCACATAGTATGATATGGAAAACTATTACAAGCATATAGATGCTCAAGTTTTGTTTTAATCATTTAGTATTTTTAGGTTGTGAGTTATGATTTTCGGGTTTAGATAAAATTATTATTTCGAGAAATATTTAAGGGTACAATGGACATAATTAATAATGAGATTGAGCCAAATGAGCTAAATCTTCTGATGAGTTTAATTGCGAAAATAAATTCTAATTTAGATGTAGAAATACTTCTAAAAGAAATAATGGAATCCACTAAAATTATGATGGATTCTGAAGCAAGTTCACTCTTTATACTATCAAAAGACAAAAAAAAGCTTACACTTACTATTCCAACAGGCCCAGCAACAGCTGAAATATCTGGGAAAAGCATTGATTCTGATCATGGAATAGTTGGTTGGGTTACCCAAAATGAAAAATCAGTTGTAGTAAACAACGTACAAAATGATCATCGTTTTAAAGGAGAAATTACAGAGTTAAATGATTTTGTAACTAATAATCTTATTTCAGTTCCTCTAATAAATCATAATGGAGAATTAATTGGGACACTTCAAGCAATTAATAGGAAAGACAATAAAGACTTTGAAGAGAAACTAGTACCAATTTTTCAATCACTAGCGAACCAAGCTGCAATTGCTATCGAAAATGCAATGTTGCAAAAGCACCTAATCGAAAAGGAAAGAATCGACAAGGAACTTCAAGTCGCTAGAATTATACAATCAGGATTTTGGCCAAAGGAAACGCCTAACATTTTAAACTATAGTGTAGCTGGTTGTAGTAGAACAGCAAAAAGCGTGGGCGGTGATTATTACGATTATATAAAAATTCCAGATTCTTCTAATTGGGGATTCACAGTTTCGGATGTTAGTGGAAAAGGTGTTCCAGCTTCATTATTAATGGCTACCATGAGGGCATCACTTAGATCTCACGTTGAAAATCAGTTTAACGTAAATGAGTCTATGAAAAAGGTGAATAAATTAATCTATGAAGATTCACCAATTGATAAATTCATAACATCTATTTATGGCACCTTAGATACAGAAAATCATACTTTTACCTACGTGAATGCTGGCCATAATAATCCATTTATTATTCGATCAGAAGAAAATAAATTAGAAGAACTTAAAGTTGGTGGGGTTATGCTAGGTATCATGGACCCAGTAGAGTTTGATGAAGACACAACATATCTAAATCCAGGTGATAAATTAGTTCTATTTTCTGATGGGATTACAGAAGCTCAAAATACTAAAGGTGAGTTTTTTGAAGACGAACGTTTTGAAGAATGGCTTCTTATTAATAAAGATAAATCTCCATTTAATATGATGATTGATTTATTAAATGATCTTGTAAAATTTAGTGATGGTGAGCCTCAAAGTGACGATATTACCATTATAATTCTTGAAAGAGAGAAATAGAAACTGTCAAATACTAAACAAATTTATGATAAGAAAAGCTTCATCACTCACTCTACTTATAATCATATTTTTTAATACCCTAAATGCACAAGAAACTGAAATTAGTTATCCACCAGAATTTGAGGAAACATTTCCATTGTACTCAAAAGCATTAGGGGATTTCGAACGACCGATATCTTCAGATGATGAACTAGCACAGAACTATTTCAATCAAGGTTTTCAAATGATGTATGCTTTTACTAAAGAAGATGGTGCTCGGTCATTTAGAGAAGCTTGGAAAAATGATCCTAATTGCGCGATATGTTATTGGGGGGAAGCTTGGTCTTGGGGTTCTTATTTAAACGGTAGAATGAGAGCATCTGAGGCTCCAAGAGCATATTTAGCAATACAGAAGGCATTAGAGTTAGCAAATAAAGGATACGCCAACGAAAAAGAAATAGCTTTCATTGAAGCAATGTCAATTAGATATTCTAAAGAATACGATACAGAATCACAAGCAGTACTAGACACTGCTTATGCAAATGCGATGAAATTAGTTTATGAAAAGTATCCCAACGACTTAGATGCAGGTACATTTTATGGTGAAGCATTATTTCTTTTAGAACCTAGACGTGGAACTCGTGATTTAAATGATCCAGACGTTCAAAAGCTTCACTCTGTATTGGAAGGCGTATTAGAAAAGGATATCAAGCATCCCGGTGCTTGTCATTTATACATTCATGCAACCGAATCCACTACAGATCCTGGAAAAGCTGAAGCCTGCTCTGAGTTTATTGGGACATCGATTCCCGGTGCAAGTCATATTAACCATATGCCATCACACACATGGAATGAAATTGGGCGATGGGGAGATGCAGTTCGTGCAAACATTATGGCTTGGCATTCCGATCAGAAAGCAGCAATAGACGAGGGTTTTGCTATTTACCCAAGTCATAACCTTCATATGCTTGCTTTTGCAGCTTCTATGGATGGACAAAGCGGAGTTGCGACTCAAGCTGGGCGAGATTACACAAAGCTCACAGGGAATAATATGTATGAAGTACTAACCTTAATTCGATTTGGTAGGTTTGATGAAGTTCTAAGAGTAACAGAACGACCATCTCATGAAGTGCATGCTGGAATGTGGGATTTCTCTATGGGTTACGCTCGATTAAAAGAAGGTGATATCCGTTTGGCAGAGAATTACTTAGTAAAATTACTTGACGCAGCAGGCACATCAAATTCACGCTTTAGATTCCATTCTGCTGAAAAATTATTAGGGACAGTTGGTGGTATTTTAGAAGGTGAAATTCTTCTTGCAAAAGGAGATACCGCTTCAGCAATAGTTTCCTTTGAACGAGCAGTTAATATTGAGGATTCTCTTGATTACGACGAACCAGAACCAATTCCATTTGCTGCAAGACATTGGTTAGGTGCGACTTTACTTTCTGTAGATCGATATCAAGAAGCGGAAGTTGTTTATAGAGCTGAACTAGAAGATCATCCTAATAATGGTTGGAGTTATTTTGGATTACTGAAAGCCTTAGAGGCACAAGGGAAATCAGATACTGAATTAGAATCTGCTTTTCAAGAAAGTTGGGCTAGATCAGATACTTGGATTAGGGGTTCAAAATTTTAAAAGCTTTATAACTTTCTCCCTTTGGAGGGAGACAGAAATCCTGCTTGCGGGATTTCAGAGGGAGGACGGTGAGGGCAAACAAATAATGAGCCATTTTGTCCTATCCCTGAGCCTAAACATGTTTTGATCTTCAACATCTCTTCAAGGAGGGGCATTAGAAAGTCTTATAGCAGATATTAAATATTCATTTCAGCGATTGTAAATAGATAAATTGCAATCCAATAGGTACTAAGGATTAAAGTCTCAGCTCCTTTAAAAGATCTCTTAAATTTTTGAAAAGCAATTAAAGCATCTGAAAAAGTGAATAAAAGTGATCCTAAGGCAATTCCTAGGAACATTTGGTTTTGTACAATCATATAAGGATTGATAGCCTGCCAGTTCATGACAATTATCACTAATAAATAAATAAACACGGGTATTGTGTACGGCTTAAGATCTTTCTTTAAATAAAAGAAATAGATTAAGCCAGTCAGTAATAGAATTATAAGAGGTGGTAAGTAAATATCAAATCCAAAAAAGCTTGAAAATGCAAGAGTAAAGCCTATATGGGCTATTAGAAATGAAGCCAATCCTTTAACAAATCTATCGTCTTTAAGAAGGAAAATATCTCCTATTAACGAAAACAGAAGAGAAACTGAAATAATTAGTGAATAGCTGCTTTCGGTATCAAAATAAATCAGACAAGAAATCAGAATTAATACAGAGGTAGTTAATGGCTTTAGATATTGGTAGTAGTTGAGTTTTCCCATCTCTTTCACATAGATAGAGAGAATAACTAGAAGAAAAAAAAGAATGGACAGTACTGTAATCATTAATGAGGTTATTTATAGTGATCACTTAATACAACTCATATTCCAATAATCGACACTCAATAGTTGAGTTATATAATTCAATTCGTTGGTTAGTTCTAAGGCCTACTTTTTTAGCAAGAGCAAAATTCCCAGTAAAGACATAGCCCCATTTTCCACTACAATCTTGTTTAAAGAAATCACCAATTGCTTTATATAGACCTACCAAGTCTTCATCATATCCTAATCGCTCGCCATAAGGTGGATTAAAAATCACTACACCATCTCCGTAAGGAATTTCAGTATCAATAAATTCGCATTCTTTGAATTCAATCAAATGATCAACGCCAGCTGTTTTAGCATTTCTTTTTGCAGCTTCAATGGCTTTTGGGTCATTATCAGTAGCAAGAATTCGGCTGTATTCTGGGAAGTCTTTTAGTGACTCTTGCTTAAGTTCGTTTCGTAGTTCTGTCCATTTTTCCTCATCAAAGCCAAGAATATGCTTTATTGCATAATTAGGTCGTAACTGTCCCGCTGGACGATTTAAAGCCATTAATGCTGCTTCTATAGCGATAGTCCCACTACCACACATAGGGTTAATCAAATGCTGACCAGGTTTCCATTTACTAGCAAGAACAACAGCAGCAGCTAGAGTTTCCTGCATGGAAGCCGTATGGTTATCTACTTTATAATTTCTTCTATTTATTGATTCTCCAGAAGTATCCAGAAAAATGGAGGCTTCATTATCTTTCCAAAATAGAAAAACCACTGTTTTTGTAAGATCAGATCCTGAATCGGGTCGTGTTCCTCGGGTAGTTCTAATTCGATCTACGATAGCATCTTTAACAGTAAGATTTGCAAATTGATCGTTAGTGATGGTTGGGTTTTTTATAAATGATGTGATACTTATATACCCATATTTATCAATATAATTCTCCCAAGGTATACTTAATAACTCTTCAGTTAATTCTTCTGAATTAGACGCTTTAAATGTCTTTAATTGAAAATGTACACGATGAGCTGTTCGTAATACAAGATTCAACTTCATACAATCATTTAATGATCCTTCTGTCTCAACTCCAGCTAATCTAACGGTTCTAATAGGGAATCCTAATTCTTCAAGCTCTTGCTTTAAATAAGGAGTTATGCCTTTAGGACAAGTAATAGAGATTGTTGATTTTTCTGAAAAGTCAGCCAATGAGTAGAGGGTATATGATTATAAGATAAGCGATTAAGAAAATAGGGAATAAGGTAGGCCTAACCTATTTCCTTATTCCCAAGTATTCTATCCGATTTCAACAATCTCGATGTTGAATGTAAGGTCTTTACCAGCTAGTGGATGATTAGCGTCGATAGTGATTTCTTCTCCTTCGATATTGGTAATTTGACAAGGTACTGGTTGTCCATTTTCTTGGTTCAACTGAAGTTGCATACCAACTTCAGGTTCCATATCTGGTGGAAGTTGTGATTTTTCAACTTTTACTTCCATTTGGGGATTATGCTCACCATAGGCTTCTGCACTTGGAATATTTGTTTCTGTTGAGTCTCCAACTTTAAGACCCATTACAGCTTTTTCAAAACCAGGAATTAACTGCCCAGCACCCATTGTAAATTGAAGAGGGTCTCGTCCTTCAGATGAGTCAAATACTTCACCTGATTCAAGTGTTCCTGTATAATGTACTTTTACGGTGTCTCCGTCTTTGATAATTGACAAATCGATCCTTTCTTTTTTTGTAATTTAAATTGTTAGTCGCTTTAAAGATAAGGAACTTAACACTTAGTTATTAGTTTGTAACAAGTATGAAATTAATGCAAGTAAATCCTCAAGAAGTACTAAAAAAAGCTAAAACCATTGCGGTTATTGGATGTTCTCCAGATCCTTATCGAACAAGTAATTATGCCACAAAGTATTTGTTTAATATGGGATATAAAGTGATTCCTATCAATCCTAATGAAGAACAGATATTAGGAGAAAAGTGCTATCCAGATTTAAACTCAATTCCCAAAAATGTTCGAGTTGATATTGTGAATGTCTTTAGGAGATCAATTTATACAGAAGGTGTTGTTGAAGAAGTGATTACATGGAAAAAGGAGACCGAGCAAAATCCTGTGATTTGGACTCAACTTGACGTTAGCTCGTTAGAAGCCGAGAAAAAAGCTCAAGAAGCTGAGCTACCTTATATCCGAAACCTGTGCATTATGGTTGAACTCGATCGAATTTAGAAGCTAGATGTTTGAGGCTGGAATTTCCATCCTCTATTCTCCAACTTCTATCTTCTAATTATTTCATATTCGTAAACTGAAGAGGAACACCCAAGTCCTTGGCTTTTAAATGAGACATTACAGCCTGTAGGTCATCAATCTTTTTACCTGTCACTCGTACTTGTTCGTCCTGAATTTGAGGCTGTACTTTCATTTTTAGGTCTTTAATCTCTTTTACAATCTTCTTAGCTGTCTCTCTATCAATACCTTCTTTTAATGCTACATCCATTTTAAGATGTCCTTGAGATGTTCCTTCTTCTTCACCAAAATCGAGTACTTTTGAGCTAATTCCACGTTTAATGAAATTCTTAATTACCATTTCTTTTACAGCTTGCATTTTCATGCTTTCTGCAGCTACCAAGTGTATTCGGTTTTCTTTTTTATGAAATGTGACATCAGTGGTAAGTCCACGGAAATCATATCTAGTGCTAATTTCTTTTAGAGTATTATTGATTGCGTTATCTACTTCTTGTGCATCAATTTCGTTTACGATGTCAAATGAGGCCATATATCAATTATAAATTATTCAATGTTTAGCTAATAATGTAAGAATTCTAAATAGAATCATTTTGATTCTTAATTTTCTTCTTCTAGTTTTTCTCTCATTTTTTTTGATAGTAAACGTTCAACTGTTAGTTGATCCTCTGGTGGTATGAGAGTTTTAAAACCTCTTATTGAATCATCTTGTGTGTATTCAATTTCAAGAATTTCTTCTGTAAACCATTTATAGCTTAACATATTTTCCCATTCAATAACGGAATCAAGTAATACTATTCCCTTTAATCTGAATTCAGGAACTGGTCTAAGAGTTATTCCCCAAATTCCAATTACAAGTAATGAAAGACCAGAACTTAAACGTATTGGTGTAACTGGTAGATCTGCAAATATCGAAGAACGATAAATACCGAATAAAATCATCAAAAGAGCAACAATAACAGGTATATATTCTGAAATAAATGTTCTATTACAATAGAAAATTTTACCAGAGTTAACTCTAGTTGAATACTGTGTAACTGATGAACCTGCAAAAAAACCAAAAATAGAGCTATAAACATTTGTGATAATAGCTGCAGCTACCGCTTCCGATAGAAACTCTACCATAAATAGAAATAGAAGAAGAGAATAAATCGATAAAGCGATAAGTGAAAATAATAAGAATTTTCGCAGTGTAACTTGGTATAGAAAGAATAAACGACGGTATCCGAGCCAAAAACTAACACATGAAGTTAGAATAACGGAAATAAGTATCCAGATCATTTCTTAGTTTATTAAGATCTTAAAAATGTAAGTTAAGGATTAATGGATCCATCAACCATAGCAACAAATGTAGAAGTAAGTAATAAGGAACAGATTCTCGAAATATCCTGGGAAGATGGTCATTTAAATAAATTTCCATTATTCGGATTAAGAAAAAATTGTCCATGTGTATCTTGTAGAGGTGGACATTCATCAATGAATATTTTTGAGCCAGAGGCTTTTAAAATTAAAAACCCACCATTAATGAATATTACCAATATAAAAGCTATTGGAAATCATGCCATACAAATATTCTGGATTGATGGCCATAGTTCAGGGATGTATAGATGGCAAACTTTAAGAGAATTAAGCGAATTTGTAGATTGATAAAGTGTTAAAAAATTTATGTCTAAATTATTATCCTAAATTCATTTTTCAACGCTGATTTAGCTGCATGATAGCCACACATGCCATGAACGCCACCACCAGGTGGAGTAGATGAAGAACAAATATACATTCCCTTAGCAGGTAGTTTATATGGATCCCATTGAAATACTGGTCTACCAATTAACTGCTTGAAAGTTTGAGCGCCACCATTGATGTCACCCCCAATATAATTAGCATTATATACTTCAAATTCTGTGGCTGTTATCGAATTGCTAGAAATAATTATATCCCTAAAACCAGGAGCATAACGCTCAATTTGATTAATAATTTGTTCTGAGCAGTCTATATTAGATCCATTTGGTACATGACAATAAGCCCATAGTGTGTGTTTACCATTTGGTGCTCTTGTGTCGTCAAATAAACTAGGTTGTGAAATTAGAACATATGGATGTTCAGGATGATTTCCTTTCCACGTTTCTCGTTCTGAATAGGCTATTTCTTCAAATGATCCACCTAAGTGTAAAGTTCCAGCTTTAATGCAATCTTTATTCATCCAAGGAACAGGTTCTGATAAAGCGAAATCCATTTTAAATGCTCCAGGACCATATTTAAATCTCAGAAATTTATTTTTAAAACTATTTGGTAATTCCCGATCTGCAATTTTTAGAATTTGATATGGCGTTAAATCAAAAAGAACAGCTTTTGAAGAGGGTAGATCAGAGGTTCTAATAATTCGATTATCAGTTTCAATTATACCACCCATCGATTTAAAAAAACTGGCAAGTGCATTAGTTATTGATGATGAACCACCTATAGCTATTGGCCATCCTACTGAGTGAATTGAAGTAGCTAATACTAGTCCAAAGGAGGCAGTAAAACTTTTCTCCAATGGAACAATACCATGCGCTGCTAAGCCTGCAAAATATGCTTTAGCGTTAGATGTCTTGAACATAGAGTTAGCAAGAAGTTTAGCCGATAGCATTCCAAACCATCCGAACTTAGCCATTGTTATTGGGTTATTTGGAAACCTAACTGGAGCAAATAAATCTTGTGAAAGGTAATCCCAACCCTCAACGAAGTTCTTAATCAAATGTTCATAGTTCTTAGCATCTTTACCAAATTGATGTAAAGTTTCTTCTAATGAAAATGATGAAATAATTGCCTCACCATTATCTAAAGGATGAGCTAATGGGTATTTTGGATGAATCCATTCTAGTCCAAATTCAGACAGAGGTAATGTTCTAAAAAAAGGTGATCCAATCCCAGTTGGATGTACAGCAGAGCAAACATCATGAAGAAAGCCAGTCTCAGTTAATTCTTTAGTTCTTGTTCCACCACCAATAGTTGTTTCAGCTTCAATAATTTTAACGTTAAGACCTTGTTGAGCCAAAAGGATACCAGCTGATAGTCCATTTGGTCCAGATCCAACGATTACTGCATCAAATTCCTGGTTTGAATTCAATGGCATTTCTAGTTTCCTTTAACAAGCTGCTCGGCTCTTTTTACAGCTTCATATGCATTCACAATTCCACCAGAAACAGAAAGAGAAGAAAATGGTATAGTTACATCTGAGCCTGGTTTAACAACAGTTTCATTTTCAGGTTTAGTAGATGTTTCCATTAATATTTGTTTAACTTCTGTAGAAGTTAATTCTGGATAATACATCATAACCAGTGCTGCAACTCCAGCAACTACTGGCGAGGCCATACTAGTACCATCTTCAGCTTTATATGTATTATCTGGATATGTAGAATATACGTCAACTCCGGGCGCAAATATATCAACATTGAATTGACCATAATTACTAAAACTTGCAGTTAAATCTTCTCCTGTTTTCCATGATGAAGCACCAACCGTGATGAACCCTTCAGCTTGACCACCAAAAGTGTAAAACTTATTTGGATAAGACTCCACCGAATCAATATTCTCAGCATCATTTCCGGAACCATTTATCATTAACACACCAACGCTATCTGCAAATTTAACTGCTTCGTCAACATATTGTTTTTGTGGAGAGTATCCTTTCCCAAAACTCATATTTAAAACTCTTGCACCATTTTCAGCGGCATATCGAATAGCGTTTGCAACATCTTTATCACGTTCATCACCATTAGGCGTAGTTCTAAGAATCATCAATTTAACATTAGCTATTCCATCTATTCCAAGATTATTATTGCGAACAGCACCAACAATACCAGCTACATGTGTTCCGTGATCATTTCGAACAGCTTTAACATCATTGTTTCCATAGTAACGATACGTTAAGTCTTCGTAGTCATCCCCAACAATAGGTCTCGGATTGAAATCTGGATTCAAACCATAATCTGAAAGGCTTTGAAACTGCTCTAATGCTTCATTAATATCTTCTTCTGTTAAACCATTATCATCTAGAAATTGAGCTAAAGCTTTAGCTTGCTGAAGATAAGGTCCATCATTTGGCTTGGGTTTTTTCTGTTCGGAAGTAAGAGAATCCATACTTGTAACTCCGAATATTTGCTTTGAACCAAAAATTGCTTGACTGATATTTTTCACATTAATTAGAATCTGGTCATTCTCTGCTTTCTTCTTTTCAAAAGCATCTTGAATTTCTTGAAAGTATTCAAATTCTTCTATTTGGCTATCAGGAATATCTTGTTCAGTTAATCCAATGTAATCATCACGCATTGATGAATAAATTCGAGTTAACTCATAAGTATCATCATTAACATGTCGTCCATCTGGACCACCAATAAAATTCCAACCATGGATATCATCTATATAACCATTGTCATCGTCATCAATACCATTATTTGGAATTTCATCTTCGTTAATCCAAATGTTACCGCTAAGATCTTCATGCTCTATATCAGTACCAGAATCTATTATTGCAACAATTACGTCTTTAGAAGGAGACTTATCAGCTAATAATTCTGAATAAGCTTTATTTAAACCTATTCCATAGTATGGATATCCTGTCGGTGAGCTAAGGTGCCAATCTTTAGTAGCTGTTAATTCAGTTTGATTAGATTGAGTATCAGAAGTGCTATTTGAAAGATTTTTTGTACCTGAACATCCTGATATATAAAAGAGAAAAATTATACTAAATATTATCGAGTTAAATTTCATTGCCTAAAGATTTTATTAGTCGTTTAGGTCAAAATAAACAATATATATTAAGTTGTTTTTAATTTAATCAGTAGGGAATCTAATCCTAAAGTTATTAGTATAATTAAGGATAAAACAATAAGGCTAGCTATAGGTTGCCATATAACAAACCCACCTAATGTTCCTAATACAGCACCTAAATATTGAATGTATTGTAATTGATCATTACTTGCATTTTTGATCAGTATTTCGAGTCTTTTCTCATCATATTGGCGAAGGTTATCTTCAACAAGTGCATGAACATCTAGTTGGTTAATAAGTTTGTATAGAAGGGAGGTTACCACATCTTCAATAGTTCCACTATGTTTATCGATCTTATCTGGTAGATCATCTAAAAACTTATCTAGTTTCTCTAGTCCTTTTTCCACACCAATTGGTACTTTTATTAATGCTTCTTCTACTAAATCTTGCATTTCTTGGCCTTTTAAAAAACTATATGCTTTCAAAGCTACTCTTTCAAAGGAATTTTGTTCTATTGCACCTTCAATCTGTTTAATTACAGTTTGTGCTAAGGTTGCTCTAACTTCAGGATCTGCTATCATTTCATCAACATATTCTACAACAAGTCCTTTTAGATCTCCCCTGAAGCTAGGATCATCAATAATGGTTCTAATATAATCAGTTGCTTTCTCTCGATATTTAGCAATCGCTTGAGATTCATGGATTTTTTTCTTGATGATTTCTGGATTAATCAAATCTTCTGAAACCGCTTTTGCTAATCTAAAAGCAATCCGTTCTTTTTGAGCAGGAATTAATCCTTGACCTAGAATTGGTCTTCTGTGAGTAGGACGAAAAAGCATTTTAATTGCTAGCCAGTTTGTTAAAAAACCAATTAAACCACTTATACAAAGAATCCTTAAAAGCCCTTCAAAAGAAATATCAAATCCAAATAAAGTGGTGCTTAAACCAGTAAAATCCCATATAAAAGAAATTCCAAAACCAATTAACAAGAAAACTGGGAAGATGAATAAAAGCTTTATTAACCACTTTTTATTCGTCTCCATCTTTGGCGGCGGTAAGTGATTAGTCGTTACCTCTAGCTCTTCAGATTGACGTTCTATCTGAGTAGTTATTAAACCCCATAGCTTAGAAGCGTACTTTTTACTGTTTTCAGTGATGATATTTTTTTCTTCAATTTCTTTCATAGCCCACAATTACGAAAACTTAATATTAAAGTTTAGACGATAGAAAAAAAGTTCTCTTTTAAGGAATTATTTATTTCAATTTGTTGTCGTTGCAACAATAATTGTATAATTTTGTAGTCATGACAACAAAAAAGTTTTGAAAAATAGTTTCTCAGATATGTTCCCAAGTCCAGAAGATAAACTGGGCTATCTTTTCTGGCAGATCAATATGCTTTGGGTCAGAAAAGTAAATCAATCACTTCAAGAGTTAGGGTTAACACATACTCAACTTATTACTTTAGCAGCTACTGAATGGCTAAATCATACAAATGATAGAGTCATTCAAAGAGATTTAGCTGATAAGATCAAAGTTGATAGAATGCTAATATCTAAATTAGTAAGTAAACTTGTAGAAGCTGAATTGATAAAAAAACAGAGTTCAGCAGAGGATTCAAGAGTAAATTTATTAAGCCTAACAGACTCGGGGAGAGAACTCCTCTTAGATGCCATCAAAATAATGAAGAAAAACGAACAAGAGTTTTTTGGATTAGTTGAAGATGATGTACCAGAGCTAAAGAGTAAACTAAAAAAGCTTCTTCAATTAGCCGAAGAAGAAATGAATATCTCAAATAATTAACACTCACTTAATTAAAATGACAAAAAGAAAAATTACCATAATAATCGGGCTTGTTGTATTGGCAGGTTCAATTATGTTATTTAATATTCTATCATCAGGCCCGGCTGAAGAAGAACAATTAATATCGAATAGT
Source organism: Balneolaceae bacterium (assembly GCA_965212165.1). Lineage (GTDB taxonomy): Bacteria > Bacteroidota > Rhodothermia > Balneolales > Balneolaceae > RHLJ01. Next base: position 2,426,866 of record OZ243096.1, read on the forward strand.
GTATCTGCCGTTGGAGTCCCTGTTATTGTTGCAAACCCATCTAGTATCAATACTCAGATACATTTTACTGGAAGAGTAATACCTAAAGACAGGTTAGAACTTTACGCTGAGGTATCTGGAACCTTAGCAAGTGGTGATAAACCATTTAAGTCGGGTACTAAATTTAGTAAAGGTGATGTGTTAATGAAAATTGATGAAAGAGAGCAAAAACAAGCTGTTTTAAATCAAAAATCACAATTTCAGTCATTACTTGCCCAAACACTTGCAGATATAAATCTAGATTATACTAGTGAATATGATTCATGGAGTAATTATTTATCTGAAATGGATATTAATAATGAAATAAAGCCTTTACCTATATCAGACAATAGATCTTTTAATTTATTTATAAATGGTAGAGGAATAAATGCTTCATATTATGCTATTAAACAAAATGAAGTTCGACTTTCTAAACATACTATAAAAGCCCCTTATGATGGAGTTCTTACTGAAAGTACAATAGACTCAGGTACATTAGTAAGAGCAAATCAAAGAGTAGGAGAATTTATTAAAACTGGATCACATGAGATAGAGGCTTCTATAAATGCAAGTGAACGATTTTTTATTAGTGTAGGCGATATAGTTCAAGTATCAATAGAAGGGAGTAACTCGCAAATTTTAAGTGCAAAAATAGACAGGATTAATTCAAAAATAGATCCATCTACTCAAACCTTGTTAACCTATTTAGAGATAAAAGGGGATAATATTTTGTCTGGTCAATATGTATCTGGGAGTATAACTGGACGTAGTTTTGATAATGCTCAGAAAATTGCCTCAAAATCATTAGTCAGAAATGATAAAGTTTTTCTTTCAAAAAATTCAGTCGCTACACTTCATCAAATAAAAGTTTTAGTTACTGGAAACGATAGCATAATTGTTCAAGGATTAGAGTTAGGTGACCTTATCATTGATGAGTTTAGAGATGCAGCATTTGAAGGAACTAGTGTAATTCCTATAAAAAATTAAGTGAAATAGGTTTATAACAATGAAGAAAATTATACAATATTTCACTAAGCATGTTGTACTAGTAAATCTGGGAATATTATTATTTATCCTGTTTGGATTAATAGCAGCATCAAATCTTACATCAACATTTTTCCCTCAACAAGATGTTCAATTTATCATAGTTGAAGCTGTTTATCCTGGTGCTTCTCCAATAGAAGTTGAAGAAGGTGTAGTCCTAAAAATTGAGGAAAGCCTTGAAGGCACAAAAGGTGTGGATAGGGTAACATCTGTATCTCAAGAGAATTTCGCTACAGTAACGGTTGAGTTATTACCAAATAGAGATCCTAACGTAGTTCTTCAGGAGGTTAAGAACTCAGTTGATCGAATTAGTTCTTTTCCAACAGATTTAGAGAGAGTTGTTGTTTACAAGCAAGAACCAGTTAATCAGGTTGGTCAAATTGCATTAACAGGTGATGTATCACCAACTACGTTAAAAAGTACAATTGATGCATTTGAAGATGTATTATTAGCTTATAATGGCTTATCTCAACTTCAGTTACGAGGTTTTACTGAACCTGAAATCCAAATTGGTGTAAAAGAAAATGATCTTAGATCATATGGTCTTACTTTTGAAGATATAAGTAGAGCTGTTGCTGCTTCCAATATCAGAACATCAGGTGGAATTGTAAGAGGTGAGCGTACAGAGTTTACAATTCGTGTAGATGAGCGAAGTTACTATGCAAAAGGGTTTAATGAAATCGTTGTTAAATCCTTACCTAACGGTACCATTGTTCGGCTTAGTGATGTTGCTACTATAGAAGATACATTCAGTGAAGATACTAACAGAGGTGAGTTAGATGGTAAACCAGCCGTATTTATACAAGTTACTACTACAAACGAAGAGGATATCTTAGCAGCTTCTAGTTTTATAAAGGAATATATCCTTGAATTTAATTCACAAAACAATGCTGTAAAAGCAGTACTTGTTGATGATTCTACAATAAATTTAGTTGAGAGAATTGAATTACTTCGTGATAACGGATTACTTGGAGTTCTTCTGGTTTTTATCCTATTAGGATTATTTTTACGAATTAGATTAGCATTTTGGGTGGCACTTGGTATACCAATTTCCTTCTTCGGGATGTTTGTACTAGCTGGTTTTTATGGTATAACAATAAACGTTATATCCTTGTTTGGAATGATAGTTGTTATTGGGATTTTAGTTGATGATGGAATAGTAGTAGGGGAGAATATTTATCAAAAATATGAGCAAGGGATGCATCCATTAAAGGCTGCAGTAGAAGGTACAATAGAAGTAGTTCCTTCAGTTACTTCAGCTATTCTTACTACGTGTATTGCTTTCTCCTTCTTTTTCTTTGTAGATGGTCAACTTGGTGACTTCTTTAGTGATATCGCATTCGTTGTGTCAGCTGCTCTTTTAGTTTCTCTAATTGAAGTATTCTTATTTCTTCCTGCTCACTTAGCTCATTCTAAAGATCTTCATCAAACAGAAGAAACAAAGCAGAAGGGTTATCAGGTTTGGATTGAAAAAAAGCTTTTTTATGTGCGCGACCATATGTATATCCCATTCCTAAAGTATTCTCTTCATCATAAAACATTAGTGATATTATGTTCAGTAAGTTTATTGATCATATCAATAGGTGCTATTTCAGGTGGTTATGTACAAACTACATTTTTCCCAAATATTGAACAGAATGCGGTAACTGCAACTTTAGAAATGCCACAAGGAACAAGTGAATTAGTCACAAAAAATAAAGTTGACCAAATTGTTGCTGGAGCTTTAAGATTAAATCAACAATATAAAACACAAACTGGTGATACAGTTGGCTATATCAGAAATATTGTAGCTAATATTGGTCCTGGTAGTAACAGGGCTAGTGTTAGCTTCTTTTTAATTCCTTCTGAGTTTCGAGAAGTTAGAAGCTTTGATATTTCTCTCGACATTAAGAAAGAAGTAGGCGCTATTCCTGACGCTACTTTACTTTCTTTTATTTCCGCTAATCCATTCGGCAAACCTGTTTCAGTTTCTTTAGCCTCAAATAACTTTGAAGAACTTCGAAGTGCTAAAGAAATGTTAATTCAGGAAATGCAAAATTTAGATGTTCTTAGAGATATCACTGATACAGATAATGAAGATCAACCAGAAGTAAAGGTTACTCTGAAGGATCGTGCATATGCACTCGGTTTCACAAATAGAGAAGTAATTGGGCAAGTGAGAAATGCTTTTTTTGGTAACGAAATTCAGCGTTTACAGCGAGGTACTACAGAAGTTAAGGTATGGACTAGATATATACTTGAGGATCGTAGAGATATAGGGCAGCTACTTACTATGCGTATTCGTTCAGCTAATGGTGGTTCATATCCGCTCGGTGAAATAGCCAATGTTGAGTTTACAAATGGTCTTGTCTCAATAAATCACAGAGACGGTAAGCGTGAAATTAGGGTGGAAGCTGAATTAGCAAACCTTGATGTTTCTGGAACTGATGCGCTATCAAAAGTTGAAAATATAGCATTACCAAAAGTATTGGCGGCACATCCTTCGGTAACTTATCAATTTGAAGGACAAGTAAGAGAAACTAAAAAGGCAGCTGGTTCTGCCCAGACTGCCTTACCTGTAATTCTAATTCTCTTATACGCAATCGTAACATTTACATTTCGATCATTTTCACAAGCATTGGTTTTATATTTAATTATTCCATTTGGAATAATTGGGGTCGCATTAGGGCATTATATACATGGATTCCAGATAAGTTTACTTTCATTTTTAGGATTTGTAGCTCTCATAGGCATTTTAGTAAATGATGGACTGGTATTTATTAACGCATACAACGATTTAGTTAGAAAAGGTACTGATATAATCGATGCACTCGTTGAGACCGGTAGATCGCGTTTTAGACCCATTCTATTGACAACTGGAACAACTACAGCAGGACTAGCCCCACTAATATTTGAAAAAAGTTTCCAAGCTCAATTCTTAATTCCGATGGCTATAACAATTGCTTATGGTTTATTCATTGGAACATTCCTTTTACTAACATTATTACCAGCTTTTTTACTTTTATCAAATTCTACACGCAGAAATTTTAAACGTTTTAAGCATTGGGTTTGGGAAGGAGAAAAAATTGAAATCGATAGAAAAGTAATTGAACCTGCATATGAAGAAGCGCAATGGGAGTTAGAAAATGAATAAAATAATACTCATACTTACAATCTATTTTATAGGATCAGTTTCGACAGTTTATGCTCAAGATTCTGCCATCAATAATGAAGTTATTACTCTTCAGAAAGCAATTACAATTGCACTTGAAAAAAATCATAGCATCAAAATTGCCTCTAATTCTGCAGAAATAAATAGTAATAACGCCTCTATAGGTAATGCGGGTTTATTACCTAGTATATCTGCAGCTGGTTCATATTCAGGTTCACTTACTGATACTGAATTTAAAATTATTGGACAACCAACAAATAAAGTTGATGGAGCTAGCTCCAATACTACTGCAGGATCAATTTCAGCAAATTATTTGTTATTTGATGGATTTGGAAACTACTACAGGTTTCAATCTCTTAAAAGTTTAGAAGAACAAGCTGGTGTACAAGCTAGACTACAAATTGAAGGTACACTTTTGCAGGTTATTAGCTTGTACTTGGGTGTTGTTACTCAAAAACAGAGTCTTGAAATAAGTAAAGAAGCCGTTGCAAGATCAATCGAAAGATATAATCGAGTTGCAAAGAGATATGAACTTGGAAATTCTACAAGATTAGATTTACTATCAGCTCTAGTTGATCTAAATGCTGATAGTGTCGATTATTTTCAAGCTGTAAATCAATTGAATAATTCAAAACGAGACTTGTTAATTCAGCTTGGTGCTGAACCTGATGATGAGATACGATTAGCTGATAATATTGATCTCAATTCATTTTTAATTTTGGAAGATCTGATTATTTCATCAATACAAAGCAATGCATCAATTGTTCTTTCACAACTAACTGCTGAGAATGCATTACTTGGAGTAAAGCAAAACCGTTCAAGTAGATTTCCAAGAATTAACTTAAATGGATCATATGATTATTTTCGTAATGAATCGGATGCAAGTCAACTTGAATTTCAAAGATCAACTGGGTTTTCAGGAGGTATATCAGTTTCTTTGAATCTATTTAATGGATTTCAACAAGAAACAAGGATCCAAAACGCTCAAATTCAACTTAAAAATAGTGAAGAAACACTTTATTTAGCTGAGAAAAGCTTAAAAAGAGACGTTATTAATACTTTTGAAACCTATGAGACAAATCTTTATTTATTAAATAAAGAAGAATTGAATCTTGAAATTGCTCAACTAAACTTCGAACGATCTAGACAATTATTCGAATTAGGACAAATTACTAATACCCAGTTTCGAGAAGCTCAATTAAATGTATCTAGAGTTCAACAAAATATGCTTAGACTAAAAATAGAAGCTAAATTATCTGAAGTAAGCTTATATCAACTTTCAGGTAAGTTAATTGATGGGGTTCAGAATTAATCAAATTAAACTAAGGAAATGATCTTCTAATCGGGTCATTTCTTTTTTTTCTTCAATTGTTGAATCTTCATATCCAGAAATGTGTAGCAAACCGTGAATGATAATCCTTAAGAACTCAACTTTAAGAGGTTGATTAAACTCAGTAGCTTGTTCTGAAATTCTAGGTGCGCAACAATATAATGTGCCTTCAATCTCTAAATTAGTAGCATTTTCATCATATCTAAAAGAGATAATGTCCGTGACATATTCACGCTTCAGGTATTCTCTATTTATTTGTACAATTCCAGGTTCATCAACAAAAACCACTTCAACAAATGAGAAAGCTACATCATGTTGTTCAGAAATTTGATCCAATAAAAAAGCGGCTTCAGAATTTTGGAATGGTAATTCAAAGCCGCTTGTATTAAATATTTCTAGTGGATGATCTTGCGCTTCCATAAACTAGAAGGTGAAATCATCGTCCATTGATTCAGTAAGTGAAAGTGCGATTCCACACATCATTAAATCTTCAGGAAGGGCAGTAAAGTCACCTGAGATGATGGCTTCATCCACATTTGCATATAAACTACAACCTGCTGTTTTCTCAACAATTAATCCAGATGTTTTCGTGCCAGATTTACCAAAGAACGTAACTTGTTGTAGAATATCACTAGCAATAAATGCTGTACAATTGTGTAGTTGAAGAAAAGTACTATATGAGTAAACAGAAACCATATTCATCTGTTCCTCATTATTTACATCTAACCCAAGATAGATCTCAAGAGCAAGATGTCTATCCTCTTCTTCGTTTTTAACTTCTATTCTAAAAACGTCATCGCCTAAAGGTTTTGGAGTAGATCCAAATATCTTACCGATGGTTTCAATATTCTCTTTTGTAAACTGATGTATCATATCAATATGTATTTACTGTGAATATACAACTCAAGTTGTTAACTAAAAAACACGGTTAATTAAGACCATATCTAGTTATTTCTTGTTCTGCTTCCTCAATAGTTACAGGTAATGTTGGGAATGGAGTTCCACCTAGTAAGCCATTTAATTGGCTTGCTATTTCTTCAGCATCACTTTCATTACCAGATTTATAAAGTACAAATTGTGTTATTGCTATGTACTGTCTTATCTGCATAATGTTATCACCAATACTCTGAGTTCTTTCATATTGAGTATTAATTTGTGGTCTTAATTTCCTTTGAGTAGTAACATCTCCAGATCTTCTAGCCGCTTCAAACTCATCCGATAATTCTTGAACTAAAGTTTGTGATCTTAAGAAATTATCAAAAGCATTACTAAATTCTGTTAGAACAAGAGGCTTTATCTTAAGTCCGAGAACACCAGCATCTTCTGTTTGACCTAAGCTGACATATTTTGCAGCAAAAAGTGCTTGAAGGTTAATGTTCTCCTCATCAGGTCTAAATGGAATTTTTTCTTCAGCCATTTTTAAGTAAAACGCAGCGCTATCTGGTTGCCCTTGTTCAACAAAAGTTTCAGCTAGTTGTAAGAAGCTATAACGATAATTCCCGAGCATTCTTCTGATGTTTTCATCAAAGTAGGCATTTGGGTTATTCCATTCAGTAAAACTAAAATTGCGTAGTCTACGTGTATGAATATCAGTATCTATATATCCCTGATATCTTGAATCTGTTTTCTTTGGTATAACTCTATACGCTTTACCTTCAGTTCTAAAGTAGTCACCTAAACCAAGCATACTTTGGGTTGAAACAGTGTTAGCGAAATAAATAGGGCGTAACCATTCGTTTGTCTGAAGTAACTCAAGAATCATTAAATCCTGTACTTGCATATAATAGACACCATTACCTTGAGCATCATTTCCGTATAAGCGGCCATTAACTCTCCAAGATATCTGATCGTCTAATGAATCAACTGGCATTTCAAAATCTGTTCCAGTATAAAGGATTTGAAGAGAAGTATCGGGTTTTACTCCAATAGCTTCTTTATAATTTCCATCTTCAGCAAAAGCACTTCTCAACATTTCTTTATCGACAGGAATATTAATGTTTCTTGGTTGCCAACGATCAATTTTTGAAGTTATGATATCTACTTCTTCATCAGTTAAATTGATTGGCAATGGAGCTGATTCATGGGACCATTGATTTTTCAACTGTTTAATATACCAATCAGTATTCAATAGGCTTAAACATACAATACGAACATCAGTTCTTACGCCTTCGACTTCCTGCGCATACCAAAGAGGGAAGGTGTCATTGTCTCCGTTAGTAAATACAATTGCGTTAGGAGCTAAAGAATTAAGTAGATTTTTCGCATAATCAGGAGCTACATATCTATCACTTCGATCATGATCATCCCAATTTTGGAATCCCATTAATACTGGAGATCCAAGTATACATAGAGCTACAACGGCATAACTAACAGCTACATTTTCTTTTAGATATCCCTTTAGTAATTCTATAATTCCTGTAACACCTAATCCAATCCAAATAGCAAATGCAAAGAATGAGCCTACATAGGCATAGTCTCGCTCCCTTGGTTGATATGGATCTTGATTAAGGAATATTATTATTGCGAGCCCTGTAACAATGAATAGAGTAAGCACCGCAAAAGCCCGTTTCCAATCTGAGGTAAAGTGAAATATTAAACCAAAAACACCAAGTAAAAATGGAATAAAATAATAAGCATTATTAGCTCGATTTTGAGGATACCGTGCTTCTTCAAACCCGGATCGCCAACCAGTATCCTGTATATCAGCAACTCGACCTATGAAATTCCAGTTAAAGTACCTTAAGTACATATGGTTGATTTGATAATCCCAGAAAAAATCCCAATCACTTTCATAACGAGCATAATACGCGACATCTCTAGGGTCTTGAGAGTGTCTTCTTGGAAATAAATCTTCAGCATCAGGGTTTACTTGACCCGTTGTATTATCAAAGTTTCGTCCTTTAAAAATAGGAGTATCACCATACTGTTCTCTTTTTAGATATTTTACAAAATCTTCTACAGTTTCAGGATCATTTTCATCGATCGGTGGATTTGCAATAGAACGAATCATAATAACTGAATAGGAGGAGTACCCAATCATGATCATGGCATAACTAATGAGTAAAATATTCGCAAGGCGATATTTCTTCTTTTGTGTATGGTATATTCCCCAAACTAATGATCCTAATACAAGTAATACAAAAGTGAAAGGTCCAATTAAACCATAAGTAGCCCCACCAATTTTATCTGACCAATCTGGTAGTGTTTGAATAGTAAACGGATACACTACTAAAAATGATGCAACTGCTAAAGCTCCCATAATGCCAAATGAGAGCAATGTGAAATCACGTTTTTTGAAGTAAACGATAATTGCGACAAAAAATATAGCAAGTAGATTTAGAAGGTGAACACCAATGGCTAAACCAAACATATAGGCAATCAACACTAACCAACGTTCATTATATTCTTTATCATGATTCTCTGCCCATTTGAGAGCTAACCAAACTACAATTGCTGTAAAAAACATTGACATTGCATAAACTTCAGCTTCTACCGCATTAAACCAAAAAGTATCAGAAACTGCGAACGTTAATGAGCCAACTAGAGCACCTCCATACATGCCAATTTTATCTACTAAAACCATTGAATCAGGATGTCCACGATACTCACGAACTAAACGAACAATTATTAGATATAGCAACATGATCGTTAATGCGGAAGCTAGCCCACTTAAGAAGTTTATACTCAAAGCAACATATTCTATGGGCATAAACATGGAAGCTACTCTACCTATAAGTGAGTATAGTGGTGCTCCAGGTGGGTGGTTAACTTGTAGTCCATGTGCTACTGCAATGAATTCACCTGCATCCCAAAAACTAGCTGTTGGGGCTAAAGTTAATGAGTAGATGATTAGCGACACGATGAATGTAAAAAGGGCTAAATATTTATTCGTCGTTTTATGATCTGAAAACATGTATGTATTATCCGGATGAAAAGTTTTGGATAGTCAATTTATTACCTTTATGATAGGCTTGCAATTATAGGCATAGCCTAAATCTATTCAAAATAGATCCGCTTAAATTTACAAACCATTTTGACATTTTAACGAGTCAAATTTCAACCTATTTTCTAATTAACATTTATTTGCATGGTAGCTAATACAAAAGAACGATTTTCAACAAAACTTGGGCTCATATTAAGTGTCTTAGGTATAGCAATAGGGACTGGAAATATATGGAGGTTTCCAAGAATAGCAGCTCAGAATGCTGGAGAAGATGGTGCAGGTGCGTTTTTAGTAGCTTGGATATCTTTTTTATTCTTATGGTCCATTCCACTTATTATAGCTGAATATGGGATTGGAAGAAATGGTAGAAAAGGTGTAATAGGTTCATTTTCTGATCTTATCGGGAAAAATAAAGGCTGGATGGGCGGCTTTATCGGGTTTGTAGCAACAGCCATAATGTTTTATTACAGTGTAGTAGCAGGTTGGTGTTTGTATTATTTGTATCAATCAATTGGAGTGGGATTACCTGATACTTATGAAGCCTCTGTCGTTATATGGGATTCCTTTCATTCAAATGGTTTGCCGGTTTTTTTTCATGCAATAATTATGTTTTTTGGTGCTCTTGTAGTTATTAAAGGTATATCATCGATAGAAAGAGTTAATAAAATTTTAATTCCTTCTTTATTAGTTGTGCTCATAGTTTCGTTAGCAAAAGCACTAAGTCTTGAAGGAAGTGGCGCTGGTGTTTCATATCTATTTACGCCAGATTGGAGCACATTAAAAAGCCCTCAAATATGGCTAGAAGCTCTTACACAAAATGCTTGGGACACTGGTGCAGCTTGGGGTTTGATTCTAACTTATGCTTGCTATATGCGCAAATCTGATGATGTTACTATAAGTGCCTTTCAAACGGGTATCGGTAATAACATGATTTCTCTACTTGCTGCAGTTATCATTTTTTCTACTGTATTTGGAACATTAGGTTCTTCAATGACAGATTCAGAAATTCTTGAAGTTATGAAAACTTCAGGACCTGCAGGAACTGGACTGACGTTTATTTGGATGCCTCAACTTTTTGCATCTATGACAGGAGGTGGGTTATTCTCAATTTTATTCTTTCTTGGATTAACATTTGCCGCATTTAGTTCTCTTATATCAATGATCGAATTAGCTGTTAAGGTTTTTGTCGATTCTGGTATGACTAGAAAAAAAGCTACACTTTTTGTTGCTAGTGCTGGTTTCGCTTTTGGAATACCATCTGCACTTAATTTAACCTTCTTTGCGAATCAAGATTTTGTCTGGGGAGTTGGTTTGATGGTATCAGGAGCATTTATATCATATGCTGTTATTAGTTATGGCGCAGATAAATTCAGGCTAAATATTGTGAACACGAATGAAAGTAAAACTAAACTTGGTCCTTGGTGGTCAATATTAATTAAATATGTTGTACCTGTTGAAGTAATTACACTATTAATTTGGTGGATGTATTTAAGTGCAACCGAATATGCCCCAGATACTTGGTATAATCCTTTTGATGCATTTTCAGTGGCAACAGTCGTTGTACAATGGGCTATTGCGTTAGGATTAGTTTATTTCTTCAATAAAAGGCTTATTTCAAAAAAAGAGGTTATATCATGAAACAAATATTCATTTTTAGTTTAATTTTTTTAACGACAGGCTCAATTATAGCTCAGGATTCACCAACTACTCGTGAGATGAATTTCATTAATTGGATGGAGTTTGCAGAATTTGTTCCAGAAAAGATTGAGACTGTTTTGCTTCCTGTTGGTACTCTTGAGCCTCATGGAGTTATCCCAAATGGGGCAGATAATATTGCCCCTGAACGTATGGCTAAAGAATTAGCAGCACAACTTAATGCTATGATTGCACCTACGTTAAATTACGGAGTAACAGGTTCAATGAAAGCATACCCAGGAGCTTTTGCTATTTCCAAGGAAGCTTATCAAGCATTTATAGGAGATATTATCGTAGGACTTTCAGATAATCATTTCAAGAATATTATAATAATGAATGGTCATGGTGGGCCACAAACAGCAATTCTTCAAACTGTTGCTGATGAACTTTCTCATAAACTAAAAGTTAGAATATTGATTATTAACTGGTGGAGTGTTGTATCAGAAGATACATTCGCAGTTTTTGGTGAAAATGGTGGTCATAGTGGTAATAATGAAACGGCTTATATTCAAGCTTTTGTTCCTGAGTATATCCATAAAGAAAGATATACTGGAAAAGAAATGACTACACCATATCCATCTGGTTCTACTTGGTCAGCATATCCATTTCCTTCATCGATTGGTTTGTATGAAGAAGGGCAGGGGTTCCCAACATTCGATGATGATCAAGCCAATGAGTATTTTTCCAGAGTTAATAATCGTATTCAAAATTTGATTGAAGACGTAATTACAAAGTGGGATTTAGCAAAACTTTATCGTGACTAAATTTTAGGAATTAATTTTATTTTCAATTCTTTGCATAGATTCTAGAATATCTTTTAAAATTTCTACAACTGATTCAGTTTCTTGAGAATTAGATGAAGAGTTATCTGTCACTTTATCTCTTTGGTCGAATACCATTTGACGAAAATTGTGAGCATCAACTATACCAATTAAACTAAGATCTGCCGAAGCACTAGCAGAGTTACCAGCAGTCTCAATTTTAAGAATACTTAAACCAAGTTTTTTTAAAAGGGGACCTTCTTTGAAAGTTAAATCCTGAATTTTATCTAATGGAATTGTCTTTTCTGTCTGGATAATAAATCCCTTTTTAAAACGAAGAGAACGGGAGGTGAGTTCACACTCTAAACGTTCGAAGTATTTATTTATAAAAATAGGGGCAATAATTAACCAAATTGGGATAAAAGGAATAGTAACTAACATGATTAACATCATAAAAACCCCATATAGATTTAAATATGTTTTAAGCCTTGGATTAAATTTAGCTTCTTTGAGAACTGTTGTACTTTGAGTCATATACTTATGGTTTAAATAAAAAAGGCACTACTTGAGTGCCTTAGATACCATTTTTCAAACTAAAAGTGTACTAGTTTTTTGCAACTTCTGGGAGATTATCTCTATCTACTAATTTCATGGCTGTAGAGTTCATGCAATAACGAAGATTTGTTGGTCTTGGACCATCATCAAATACATGTCCTAAATGTCCTCCACAATTAGAACAAACAATTTCAGTTCGAGTCATAAATAAACTCTTATCTTCTAATTCAACTACCAATGATTCGTCTATAGGTTTCCAAAAACTCGGCCATCCTGTTCCGCTTTTATATTTGTGCTTAGAATCATATAGTTGTTGACCACAGCCTGCACATACATAAATACCATCTTCTTTTGAATCAAAATATTCGTTTACATATGGAAATTCTGTTCCCTTTTTTCTCAATATTCTAAACTGAGAAGAGGTCAATATTTCTTTCCATTCTACTTCTGACTTTTGATAAGGAAATGAATCTGGGATTGTATCTGTAACCATCTCATAATTTATTAATTCATGAAGATGCTTTTCTGAATGTTCAATCGATGCGGGGTAACGATCGAAGCTTAATAATATTAATGTAATACTTAAGCTGATTGATGATATAAGTAATAATTTCATGATGTATAATTTTTATTGTGTAACAGGATGGAAGTAGTTAATCATTCCATAATGGAACATCATCACAAAATTATAACATACAAATTATCTGCAATTACCAATCTCGTTCCCAACCCCAATTATTATCAAAATTATCACTTATGAGTGGTAAATTCTTTTGATTAAATATTCTAATTCCTACGGTAGCACCTATCCAAAATCGATATTGTTTCCCTTTTCTACTTGGTGACCATAAGCTATACCATGTATACTCATTAGCTTCGTCAACTTTAGTTACCTGCATGTTTAAGCTGGGACCACCATAAATAGATAAGCCATTACCAAATCTGTTTCCAACCAGATATTTATAAGATAACATTCTATTTTTTCTGTTAGACCATTCTTCTTCAAAAACATGATGGAAACTCAATTCTTGATTTACAAAGAGAGTATTACTTTCAATATTGTCAAAAGAATCTTGAATATTTTTTTCTAACCCAACAGCTAACCCAACTCTGTAAACATTTCTATCTATTAGACTGTTATACCCAAATAAGAAAGAATTATATACACGATAAGTACCAGTTGTAATTCCTATTTCTGTAAATCCACCATCAGAAAATCTTGTCTCAATATTTTTTCTGCCGTTACCATAAATACTAAATAATCCTACAGGTGCACCTTCAAATTCTTTAGCAATATTTATTACACCAATTTGAAGACCCACAGCAGTTCTTGCAAAATTAATTCCACCGAACTGAAGCCCTTCCATAACTTTTGCAAAATTACCAATACCTGCAGCTGATAAGCCTTCAATTGAATTACCTACATTTATACCCATAGTAACAAGTAACCCACTTGCATCGCCACCAGCATAATTAATAATTCCAGATGCTAGAAGACCCTCAATGTCGTTATTTGCAATATTACCTATTCCAGCAGCTTGTAAACCTGAAATATTATACCCGCTATAATTTAACCCCATAGCAGCTTGTAAACCTTCTACATTGTCTCCTGCATAATTGAACAAACCAGCACCTTGTAACCCAGATAAATCTCCTTTTGTAAAGTTGAATAGTCCACTTAATTGAACACCTTCAATATCTCTTTTACTTATATTTGCCCCACCAGCAAATTGCATACCTGATGAACCTCTAGCAGAATAATTAAACACTCCAGCCAATTGTATTCCTTCAAGCATATCATTAGTAAAGTTTGATACACTAGCAAGCTGAATACCGCTCATATCGTCCTCAGAAAAATTTGCGAACCCTGAGATATTTACACCAGCCATTTCTCCACCTGTAGCATTCAATAACCCTGCTAATTGGAATCCATAGGAGTAGAATTTATTGTAGTTAAACAAAGCACCAACTTCATATCCGTCTAATGCCCCGTGATACCCTGCTATAAAATTAATAGAATATTTAGCAGAATAATTACTTGTTGAAGAGCCATTAGTACTTAGAGGCGGTATAAGAGTAACTCTCCATTTTCGATATTGTAAATCATCTTCAGTATTCTGAGCTAATAATGTAGATGTGATAGATAGAAGAAGTAGGGTAACAATAAGTCCTAGTAATTTCTTAAACATAATGACAATAGATCTGTTTTTTTATTTTGATCTATTACGTGTTTTTTGCTAAAAGTTTCGGTCAAAACTTAGCTTCTAATATTTAGAAAATTATATCTAGGACTTTAATTTATCATTAAATTCAGTATATACTGTATCAGTGATTTAATTCTGGAAAACTATCTTTTAGTTTATCATTCCACAATTCAACTTCCTCAACACTTTTCAATAAGTCAGAGAAATCCCCTTCAATTGTAACTGACTCAATAGTATCACCTTGTACAATTGAATTTACTATAGATTGGTCTTCAGCTGAGTCAACTTCGCCAAAAACAGTATGTCTACCGTCTAACCAAGGTGTTGCTATATGTGTTATAAAGAATTGACTTCCGTTTGTACCTGGACCGGCATTAGCCATAGATAGCTTCCCTGGCTCATCATGTATAAGCTCTGGGTGAAACTCATCTTCAAATACGTATCCTGGTCCACCACGACCATCTCCATTAGGACATCCACCTTGAATCATGAAGTCGTTAATTACTCGATGAAATTTAAGGTTGTTATAATACCCCTTTGAAGAAAGGTTGATAAAATTAGCAACTGTTTTAGGTGCTTTATCTTCAAATAAAGATAAATTTATTTTTCCTTTTGATGTTGTAAATATTGCTTTTAAAGCCATTTTATCTAGATAATATTAGTGAAAGTGTTAAAAAATTTGAATCAACTCCTGGATTCTCTTTACCTGTTTGAGCATTTGAAATATGGTGAAATTTATACCCTAATGATAAAGAAATATGATCACTAGTTTTTAAAATAGTTTCAACAGATAAGCTGAAAGTATAATTCAATTTTCTACCTTTATCGGTAGGGAATCTCTTATCCATTAGTATTAGACCACTATATGAATACATAGCAATGCTAACTATTTTTGAAAATTCATTTGTGATACCTAAACCAAGTGGAGAAATGCCAAATCCTTTTGATTTACCTCTTATGTTTCCCTCGTCTCTTCTTGGATAATCAAACTCGATATAAGGAATTAATCCAAATTGATAATATATCGGATTACCATAGAACTTGTTATCAGTTTTACTTCGAAACTCTATTTTTGTAATCGATGTAATTGTACTTGGTGTTTTACCAAGAAAGCTGATAGAGGTAGGAGAGTACCCTGTAACTGCAACTATTTGCTTATCCCTATTGATTCTCTCTTGACTAAAGCTCTGGGAAACAATGAAAAAACTAAAAATAAGTATGTATATACTTTTTGTAGAGTACATTTAAAGAACACTACCTAAAATTATACGGATCATTTAGCAGCTACTTGCTTTTTGGGGATTAGTGCAAAAATTGAAAGAATCCAAACAATAATCCAAGAAGCTGTCAAGTAATAGTTTCCTGATATTAGAAGGAGTAGTATAGTTAAAAGGTATATGCTGTGATAAAACCAATTTGGAACAGTAGTCTTAACAGCTTTTGATTTTAAAAAATCGACAAAAAAGTAGAGAATTTTACCAATCAGTAAAAAACCAGTATAGACCCATAAAATTATTTCAATTATATTATTTGAAGTAATTGTATAGGCAATAATTATTCCAAAAATAATAATGTCTAGAATAGCATCTTTAAGCCAATTCATATAGTGCTAAAAAAAGTCAGGGTCATCTTCTGATTCTAAAAGTGAAACATCTCGTGCTAAAAGTCCTTTATCTCCAGTATCTAATATAAATTCAACTTTTTCGCCTCGTTTTAATTTCTTAAAACCATCTGAATTAATTTCTGAATAGTGAACAAATATTTCTTCTTCTTCACCTGAGCTAATAAAACCATAGCCCTTAATATTATGAAACCACTTTACAGTTCCAGTTTGTTTTGAATTTGTTGACATGATTTTTTCCTTGTTTCTGACCCGATTTAGCAAGCATAATAAATAACGTGCTAATTTAGAATCATTTCAAGTTAAAAATAGCTCATAAATCAAATTATCTGACTGAAAATTCTGTAAGCCAAATAATTGTATTCTTAAAATTCTGATTTTTTGGGGTATTTAACTCAGATCGCCAAGCATACATAGATTTTGGTTCTATATCGATAACGTACCCTTCAAATTTAATTAGATTCCCTTTCCTTAGTTTTTTGGTACTAGTATCAATTTCTTCATTTGAAGGAACTAAGTGCCATAAATCTATTTGACTTAA
Source organism: Balneolaceae bacterium (assembly GCA_965212165.1). GTDB lineage: Bacteria > Bacteroidota > Rhodothermia > Balneolales > Balneolaceae > RHLJ01. The sequence goes on from OZ243096.1 coordinate 2,443,729, forward strand.
GAGTTCATTTAAAGGTAGAGGTGGTCTTGTAAATTCGTAATCAAAAAATCTATTGTCTAGAGAAAAATGAATATGGTCTAGATTTCTTTCATCAGATAAGGATTTCCAACCAACTAAAACATCGACAGGAGAATATTCTCTTTTGTTATCAAAAAAATATCTCCTTTTTTCTAAAACTCTCACCTCTCCAGATATTTTCCGGTGAGGTAATATAGTAGCATCCTTAAACTCAAAGGGCTTTTCCCACGTTAATCGTTCTAATTTGGGCTTATTTGGAGTGATTTCACCTGGTCCATGGTGTATGGGGAAAACAGTCCAAATATAAAATCCTGAAAATGCTACTATACCTAGCAGTATAAACTTCAGCATAGCTTCTCCTTTTATTTAAGGAGTATAATGCTGACACAGATGTTACAAATAAATATTAATCGAAATTTGGTTTCAACTCTTTGAAAACAAGAGTATAAATTTTTCTAAGTCTTCTATATAAAAATTTTCCAATGCTTTAGCCCCATTGAAAGAGTAAATATCTTCAAAGCCAATTTTGGGTTTTGTTTCATAAACAAAATTTAGTTTTCCGTTTCGGAATTTAATCTCAACAATATCATTAATGTGAAATTCGATTCTATTGGATTCTAATTTATTAAGAGAAGCATTTATAAAGTTACCATCTGAATCTTCAAAAGCTTGTAAATTTTCTTGATACTGAGTACCAAAATTATTGTTTGCAATATCTCTAACCCTTTCACTAAAAACCATATATATAGATGACTCAGTAAGGCCTATTTTAACTTCATTGTACTTATCTGTAATCTCAAATAGAATATTTTTGGAATCATTAGTAGCATCTGAGTACCCTGATGTAGTTATAAGAAGTGCAAATAACAGGGATAAACTAACATTAAGAAGTATTTTCATAGAATAAGTTACTTTTTTACTAATAAACTAAAAACTATCTTTCATGAGACGTATTTAATCTTGATTTAGTTTCATGAAAATTAAAATTTATCTAGATTAGTCCTCAAAGTTCTTAAAACTTTAATTTTAGGTATGCAGTTCCAGATAGTTCCTTCTGAATTTCTAATTCTTATTGTAGACGATACGGTTGCAAATATCAAATTGCTTTCTCATGTACTTAGAGATGAAGGTTTTTCTCCAATTGTTGCATTTAATGGTACAGATGCACTTGAACTAATTAAGAGTAGAAAGCCAGATTTAATTTTACTTGATATTATGATGCCTGATATGACAGGATATGAAGTATGTAGGAAAGTAAATGAAGAAGATGAACTTAGATCTATTCCAATCATATTTCTGAGTGCTCTATCTGAAACCAGTGATAAAGTCGAGGGGTTTGAGGCAGGAGGAGTTGATTACGTTACTAAGCCTTATCAAAAAGATGAAGTATTAGCACGAATACGGACGCATTTATTTCTCAGTAAACTTCAAAAAGAAAGAGATCAAAGAATCCAAGCTCTTCGAGAAACTGAAATAGAACTAAGAGAAATTAATCAAAAGAAAGATCAACTAGTTCGAATTGTTAGTCATGATATAAAAAATCCATTAACTGGAATAGTTGGTTTAGCAAATCTAATTAAGGAAAATCCTGAGCTTCCCAAAGACGATGTATTCAAAATGCTTAATGCAATGGAGCAAAGTGGGAAAAAACTCATGGATATGGTTGAGAAAGTATTAGATAATGAAAATCACGTAAAAAATGACAATAAATTAAATTTTAATGAAGGGTTACTTGAAGATCTAGTTGAGAAGGTTATTTCTGTAAATAAGCCCAAAGCAATGCTTAAAGGTATAGCACTCAACTTAGTAAATAAAATCAGTGTTAATAAAGTTTTATTAGAGCATACTAAAATCGAAATTGCTCTTAATAATCTTATTTCAAATGCATTAAAATTCACTTCTAGCAGCGGTACAGTAACACTTTCTGTATTTTCCGATACTGAGAAGATAGTATTTAAGATTCAAGATAATGGAATAGGAATTCCTAAGAATTTAACTTCATCAATATTTGGTTTAGATAAAACTTCAAAAGGTGTTACCAATTTGGGTACTGACGGTGAAATTGGAACTGGATTAGGCTTAGACGTTGTTGAAAAATATGTTAATATCCACAATGGAAAAGTATGGGTAGAATCTGAAGAAGGTGTAGGTACTATTTTCTTTATTGAGTTACCTGTGAACAAATAAAATTATTGAAATGAAATATACTGTTCTTGTAATTGATGATGATGAGCCAATTCATTTTATGGCAAAAAATTTACTGAGTAGTGAATTTTCATTAGTACATGCAAAAAACGCACAAGAAGCTATTGATATATTATCTAACACTAAGATTAATCTTATTCTATCTGATATCCATATGCCTGGATTAACTGGTTTAGAATTGTTAGAGTCTTTAAGATTAGATAATGAAAAGAAAAAAATTCCAATTCTAATAATGACTAACCTTCCTACTATCGAGAAGGAAAAAAAGGCTTTAGAATTAGGAGCTGCTGATTTCATTAAGAAGGAACTCTTTACATCCAATAAAGAGAGGATTTTAGAATTAATTCGAATGAAGTTAGTTACTGATATCGATATTACCGATTTAGAAGAGGATCTAGCAGATAACAAGAATAAACTTGTTATGAGGTTGATGGAAAGTGCACTATCAGGGTCATTTAATGAAACAGTTGATGTTCTTTGTTCAGAATTATTAGCAATTTTAGATTCTGACTTTCTAGGATTCTGGATAGTTGAGAATAACACGTCCAAGCTTCTTCATTTTAATGGTAAAAATGAGCCAAAAAATGAATTGATATCTTCACTTGACAAAGAAAGATCATTTCAACATTTAATTGATACTCAAGATCCTTATTTATGTAATCATATTTATAGTGATGAACTGGGTTTCTTTAATGACTTTTCTAAGAATCAAAAATTATCTGCTGAAATAGCAGTTCCCCTTTTTACTATTAATGAGAAAAGTTTATTAATGAATAATTTAAAAGTTCCTGAAAAGTCTTCTTTATTTGGAGTAATAGTTATAAAAAGGTCCATTTTATTTTCATCAAATGAGTTTTTGTTAATTTCTAGATTAATCACTCAAACGGGATCTATATTATGGAGACTATTTAAGAAAAATTCACACTAAAGAGGATATTTTTGAACGTACTGTTAGTAATTGAAGGTACTTATCCTTGGTATAGGGGTGGTGTAAGTGAATGGATATATAGATATATAAAAACATGTACCGAGTTTAATTTCTCAATTCTACAAATTGCTACTGATCCCTTTTTCGATTTAAAACCAGAAGATGCACTTTATCCATTGCCGGATAATATTTTGAATTTTAAACGTATTCCACCTCCCGAATTTGTAGATAATTGGGATACATCATTAGATAGCTGGTTTTCAGAAAATTATCCTCATTTTGATGATATAATGGATAATGAAATTATACATGTTACAAATACTGGATTTGCTGGATGGTTAGGAGTGAAATTATCAGAGATTAAGGAAAAGCCTTTAATTCTAACTGAACATGCTATTTATTGGCTCGAGGTACTTAAAGGCGCAGTTGCTTTAGAATGTGGTTATCGGATACCTGATAATTCAATATCAAAAGACAGGGTAGTGACTCTATTTAAAGATATTGCTAAATCGGTTTATTCAAATGCTGATAAAATCATTACAGTATCAGAATGTAATATTGTCTTACAAAAGCAATTAGGGGCTTCATCCATTTCATATATACCAAATGGAATACCAGATAATTGGATATCGAACACTATAAAGAAAAGAGAAATACCTGTAATTGGTTGGGTAGGTAGATGTGCAGAAATGAAGAATCCTCTTCAATTTTTCGATTTTATAACAGAATTTCAAAAGCAAGGGTTTAAAGCTCAATTCCTAATGCTACTTAGTGATGCTGGAGAACATGATTTAGAAGAGCGGGTAAAAGAAAAGTCTCTATTATTTGATTCTGCTACATTAGTTTGGAATAAACCTTCGAAAGATTTCTATAAAGAAATGGATATGCTACTTATTACAAGTCATAATGAGTCGCAACCTTTGGTTATGTTTGAAGCCCTTTCCCAAATGGTATTACCGATTGGGAGAGAAGTTGGAGACTTGACTAATAATTTTGGATATACATTTCCTAAACAAGATTCAATTGCCTCGATTTGTAAAGAGATTTATCAATTTTGGGAAACTCGTGATCTATTTAAAAACTACGTTCAAGAAAGAAACGAAGTAATTAAAAATAAACACACTTGGTCAAATATTTTCAATCAATATGAACTTATGATTAAAGAAACCATACATGAACTTGAAGAACTGAAGTGATCAAAAAAAAGCCCATTGTACTTTTTGAGACTGAAGGCTCTTACCCATTTAGTGGTGGTGGAGTTTCTACATGGGCTCATATTTTATGTTCTGAATTACAAGATCAAATTGATTTTTATATATATGCGATTACTGGCAATCCATTTGTAGAAAGTAGATATAAACTTCCTGATAATATTAAGAAAGTTATTCATATTCCGTTGTGGGGCGTAGAAGAACCTGTTCAATACTATAATGCTGATGAACCTTTTTCTTATCAGATAGAAAAAAGAGCCAGAACTACAAGAAGTGTAATAAAAGAGCACTTCATGCCCATCTTTAGAGATTTTGTGGACTGTTTATTTGATCCGTTTTGTGATCCACAAAAAATAAGTGAAATCATTTATGGAATGTGGAAATACTTTACCAGATATGACTATAAACAAACAATGAAGGAAACTACATTATGGATTGATTTCAAAGATCATCTGATTGATGAGTTTGAAGCTCACAAGGATAATAAAGAAGAACCTAGAGTATTCGATGTAACTTTTGGTATGAGATGGCTTTATCATTTTATGATGCCTTTAGCTACTAATATTCCAAAAGAAGTTGATATTACTCATGCTACAATTGCTGGATTTCCCGCACTAGCTTCAATTGTTGCAAAATATGAATACGGAACGCCTAGCATTGTTACAGATCATGGTGTTTATATCAGAGAAAGATTGATAAATCTTGGAAGGGCAGATATGCCTTATTTTTCGAAGCAACTTCTTTTAAATCTTTCAACAATAGTTACTCGAGCAGTTTATTTTACGGCCGATCAAATTTCTCCTGTCACAACAGCAAATCAAAAATGGGAAATGAAATTTGAAGCTGATGAGTCGAAAATTATACCAATTTACAATGGGGTAGACACATCTATTTTTAATCCAACATTAAAACCTGCTCATACAGCTGATAAGCCAACTGTAGTTGCTGTAGCTCATATTTTTCCTTTAAAAGATATAGAAACAATGATCAAGACTTGTGATTTGGTAAGAAAAGAAATACCAGATGTGCAGTTTATAGTTTACGGAAGTCTAGATGTTGATAAAGAATATGTTCTTAAGTGTGAAAAACTTATCGAAGATTTAGATGTTGGTGAAAATTTCCGTTTTGGAGGTTTTCATGATAAACCAAGTATGGTTTTTAATGAAGGAGATATTTCAATACTCACTTCAATATCAGAAGGATTTCCATATACTGTTATTGAATCAATGAGTTGTCAACGTCCTGTAGTTGCAACAGATGTAGGAGGAATAAAAGATGCACTTCATGATTGTGGTATTCTTTGTAAACCTAGAGACCCAAGAGCAATAGCTGATGGTGTAATTAAACTTCTGTCCGATACTGAACTAAGATTGGAACTTGGAAAGAAATCACGAGAAAAAGTACTTCTTAATTTTACTACAAAAAGAAGTGTAGATTCATATTATGATAGTTATAAGAACTTAATGGCTATTCCTAAAAGCCCATTAAGTTCAACAGTTAAAATCTCTTCTGTGTTGAAGTTATTGGATCATTTTGAGGAGGTTCATGAATCAACAGTCTAGTATAGAAGATAACAAACTCTCATTCTTAGAGGCACGAAATAAACTTATAATTGATGTTCGTGAACTGGTTGATATTCCTATGAGTAGCTGGGCTGTAGCTGCTACAATAGAATCTCTAGGAATACGTGATATAGATGCAAATACTGACTATGGATATGAAAATGTATTTGAATTAGCTGAATTTGTGTATGAACAAATTCAGCTTGAAGTAAATAATGAAGATAGAAGCCAAAGTCATGATAGTTATACTCATGGATTTTTTAAAACCATACAGTTACTCGTCAAATACTATACTGCAGGCTTGGTATTATCAATGCCAATGCTTGTCCAAATCGTTGCAATTTTAGTCTTTGAGTATGCATTATGGGCATGGTTGCGTTTTAATGAAGCTCAAGCTACTGTTGTTGCTTTTGGAACTATAGCATCATTTGTGATTACTGGTGGATTTATTCAGGTAATTGGTCGATTAGTTTCAAAATACAAAGGTGAAGAAAACTATTACCTTGCAAGAAAAGCGGTTTATAAGATTCTAAGGTTAGGTATTCCAACAGTAATACTCTTTGCAATAGCTCTCTTTTTAATCAACTTAGCTTTTCCGTTTTACCCAATGAGAATGATGATACTCTCTATCATTTATATGGTACTAATTTCATTCTTATTACTTAGTGCAGCCATACTTTTCGCTTCAGAATTAAGATTTATGATACTGTTCTCAATTACATTCGGAACAGTTGTTGTAATTTTGTTAACTAAAGGGAATTTGCTTGGTGTATATATGGCACAATGGATTGGTATTGTTATCACTACCATTTTAATGACAGGCTATGCCGCTTTATACTATCAGTTCAAAATCCAATCATTACGTCAAGAACTCATTAAACAGACACTACCGTATGATGAAGTAAGCTATTACAACAATTATCGATATTTTCTATACGGTTTTTTCTACTTCATTTTTCTATTTACTGATCGAATCCTTGCTTGGTCTACAGGTGATGTTCCACCACCATATATCATCTGGTTTAATACTCCATATGAATTGGGTATGGATTGGGCCTTAATAAGCTTTGTGATAACTATAGCAACTCTAGAGTTTAGTATAAATGCATTTTCTCAATATTTAATCCCAGCTCAAAAGAATATTTCATTGAATAAAATGAAAGCATTTAATAAACATTTTAACAGATTTTACTTTAGACAACTAGTTCTTTTATTAATTATCAGTGTTATCTCTATTCTAGTTACTTATTTTGGAGTGTTAAGCTTAAGAGCTTTTGAAACTCAAATTCCTGAAATAAAAGATTTTTTTGCTAATCCGATAACTTTTAAAGTCTTTTGGATGGGAAGTATTAGTTATGTATTTCTTGTTTATGGGTTGCTCAATTCACTGTTCTTTTTTACTCTAAATAGACCAACATTTGTAACTTACTCAATGATAGTTGCTGTAGTTGTTAATTTTATTGTCGGTTACATATGTAGTAGACTTTTTGGATTTGAATATGCCACAATTGGCTTATTAGCAGGGGCATTAACTTTTGCTCTTATAACAGGAATAATCGCAAAGAAATTTTTCAACCATTTGGATTATTATTATTACTCAGCATATTGAGGACTAACAAATGAAAGACGTAAAATCATACCTTAATCTAGTAGGTTCCCGCCTTGGGAAGGCGTTTTCTTTGCGTGAATTTGACACAGAAGATGAACTTGAATTCTGGTCACTTTCAGCAGAGCATATGTCACGTTCTAAACCGCCTTCTTTTCAAGATATTGTACAATGGATGGATATCTTATATCGTGCTCCAGTACATATTGTTTATAAAAAAGAAGGGGATGAGCTTTTTCTTTTCAAACGATACATAAATGTAGAAAACCTTATTGGTAAAAATCATACAGAAGAATTAACAAGTGTAGAGAAGACATTAGTAAACGATTTCGAACAACAGGTACAAAATCTTCAACAGAAGATTCCGTGGTACCCTGATTTAAAAGAAGCTGGAATTTCATCATCTTCAGTAGGCAACTGTGAACATATTCCATTGTTTGATGAGAATAGGGAAATTTGGGGTATTTATATGATAGGCCCAAATACTAAGTGCCCAGATGTTATTGTTCCAAGACTTTCTATTGTAGGTCGCTTGCTATCAATTTGGCTAATCAATATTGAAATAGAAGAAGATGGTCAGAAGAATAAATACCTCAACAAAATGGAAGGTATTATATCTGATCTAGGGAGTGGGGCACTTAATATCGAGGCATTATCTCGTTTATATCTTAGGTATTTATTGAATGGATACAATAACAAGAAAGGTGCCATAATTGAGAATGTTATTTCCTCACCGTCCATTATCTGTCATGAACAGTTAGAGCCAACTGAAATAGCTTCGATATTAGAAAAAACGCCTGATATTTCTAATTCTGATGATATTAAAAAAGTTATAATTGATGATTTTGGTGAAGTTATTTGGATTCCTTTTAAAAATGGAGAATCATTTAGTTCGATTATTATGATTAATGAAAAAACTGATTCTAAATATTCAATGGAAGGGATTCAGCGTGATATTTCAATACAAGTAAGTGAACTCCTAGATTTCAGAAATGATAATATAGATTTCACAAATTCACTGATTAGTTCATACTACAAAATGCTAAGAGTATTAGAACAATCAAGAGATAAAACTAAATTTCACACCAAAAGGTTATTGGCTTTTACAGAACGTTTTTCAATGGTTTTTGGACTAGATGAACAGGAATCAGAGATCTTAAAACTAGCAACTAAGTTACACGATATAGGGTATGTTGGTGGTCTTAGTGTAGAGTCTAATATTTCTATCGGTTCTGAACTATCTCATCCTTTAACAGGGTATAAATTAATAGATCAGCTTCCTATTCATGATGATATTAAACAAGGTGTATTAACTCATCATGAATGGGTTAATGGACAAGGTTCACCTAATGGTTTAATGGCAGATGAAATATCTTGGACTGGAAAAGTAATATCTGTATTTGAATATATAGTCGAATATATAGAGAGTAACATTGATAATAATAGTAAAACATCAGAAGAGTGGATAGATGCTCTTAGCCAAAGTATTATTGAGAGAGCAGATGTTCAATTTGATATGGTATTAGTTCCTACTGTAATTGAGCTTATAAAAATGCTTGGTTGGGATATGTGTTGTTCTCTTGGTACAAATGAATAAAAAAAGAATAACCCAACATATAATATTATTTATAGGTATTTCTTTGTTGACCATACAGTGTAATAATACTAGTACAATTAGTACCAACCCGATTCTTACGAAGTCACCTTTTGGAGTATGCTATTCAAAAGTTACTCCAGAACAGGTTAAGAATTATAAAATGGTGATTATTGAGCCTGATTTTTATTCAAAAGCTGAAATAAGCGCACTTAAAGCCACTGGCACAACAATTATAGCCTATATCACACTAGGTGAAGTAGATTCAAATAGATGGTATTTCCCTTTATTAGAAGAAAGAGGTTTTTTAGGTATTAATGAAAATTGGAATAGTTCATTTTTAAATTTAGAAGACGATATTACTCGATCTATAATACTTGAAAAAGCATTACCTGAGATTATGATTAAAGGTGTAGATGGTATCTTTATGGATACTATTGATGCAGTTTCACCATATACTGAACGATCGAACCTTTCACCTTATATGTTAACTTTAATTCAAGGTATTAGAGAAAGGTATCCCAATAAATTGATTATCCAGAATGCGGGTTTATTTTTATTAGAGCAATCAAAGTCTCATATTGATGCTGTCTTAATTGAAGATATTGCCTCAGGTTATGACTTTGTTAATAGAGAGTATTTCATAAAAGACTTCGACGCATACACAAAAAGAATAGATTTAATTAAAGAGAATTCGCAAAAATACAATGTCCCTTTTTTAATAATTGATTTTGCTGAAAACGAATTAGCTATTAACGAGATCAAATCAAGACTAGACACCTTAAACTTTCCTTATTTTATAAGTAATATTGAACTATCCAGATTACCTATTAGATCGGACAAAGTAGCAAATAAAGTTAAGGGAGATTAAAGCATGTACTTGTTTCAAGGTCTATTTGCTGTTTTACGAATCATTGTTTGCTTTTACATACTCTTTGGTGTTTTAGCTCCATTATTTCTCCCATCTGTAAAAGCAAAAAAAGGTATTGAGCGCTTGATGTATTCTTGGGTAGGATTCGGTGGTTTAATTGTAGTTGATGTTTTTGTGCTAACAATACTTGGACTATATGATTTTATAAGTCTTTTTATCACATTAATCGTTTTACCATTTCTGGTATTTATTTTTAAAAAAAGAAAAGAAGGACTAACAATAACTGAAATTCTACTATCAGTTGAAAACTCAATAATTGCTGTTCATGTACGAACTATTGAGAATACTCTTTCAGTTTGGGATCGTTTTAGAGATAACTTTTTAAAAAAACCAACAATCGGTGTAAGAGATACGACACATCAAGTAATAGCCTTTTTAATAGCATCAATTGCCTCAATAATTAGAATTATACCTGCTATTCAAAATCCTGCACCCTTTAGTAGAACGTGGTATTTTGAATTAAGTAATGTCAAAGCATTATCACTTCAAAGATACTTTGAAGTGATACCTGAACCTAAAGGTTTACATTCATTAGTACATGTATTTAGTACACTTACGCAAGTTACTCCAGAATTAATTTTACATATTTTAGGTTCATTAACTAGCTTCTTTTTAGCATTAATTATCTATTGGGTTATAAATGTAATAACTGATTCAAAAAACAAAGTTGCAGCATTGGTTGGAATGGCAATTTATTCAATAACCCCAATGTACTTATCACCAATCATTTTAGATTTTGAAGTTGAAGCGAATTCGATTTCTTTAGCTCTTTGTTTTGCAATTCCAACTTGTATTTTTTTTCTAAGAGAAATCCGATTGAGTAAAGATTCAAAATGGTTTTTTATATCAATTGGTATTCTTGCAACCGCACTAGTAAACTTATTTGTATTCCTAGTTATTCTTATTCCAGTTTTGATACTTGGTATTTTCACACTGCCCATTTCACAATATGGAAAGAGTTTTTTTATAACATTATTTCGAGTAATTGCTTTATGTATTTTGGCTATATCGCCATATTTGATTGCTTGTTTAATAAACGGAGTATCAATAGGAGATTTTATACAACAAGAACTATTTGATACTCTAGTATTTAGTTATTTCCCAAACTTAGTAACGTATCTTGATATATTAAGTATGTATTATCTCGTTGGAGCAGGGGTATTACTAATTGTTAATCTTATTTTAGTAAAGGCGAATCAAGTAACTGATTTTAAAGAATTAATATTCTTGATTCTTTTTGCTTTAATATCATTTATTTATACTCCATATTTTCCATATTCATATACATTAATTGATCCAGATCAATTAAACCTCTTCTATTCAGTGTGTATTTCTGTGTTTATTGGCATACTGTTCTTAAATATTTCTCGAATTTTTTCAATATTCAAAAAAAAATCTACTCGAACTTATAATATCTTAAATATTAGTTCTGCTACACTAGGTTTACTAACAATCTTAATACTACAAAAGGGAGTATTTGCAAATAGGGCTTTGCCAGAGACTTTACCTAATGGGTTTTTTGAAGCTTATTACAATATTGTAAATGAACGTATCCCGTATTCATATGCAACTGTAAGTCCTGAATTAGATAGGGAATTAGCTGAAAACCGACATTATTTTATGAATTATGAGTTCTTCTTAGATAATTATGGGGTTATAGATTCTCTATATCAGCAATACTTATTAGTTCCAAAAAATCTAAGAGAGGAAAAAGATATTCCTCCGGCTAGCATTTTTTTATTCTTAGAAAAGCCACCATATTCAGCAATACAACAAGGTATTTTATATGATTCTCAAAGTACGATGAATGATATGCAGCAGTGGGTACAAGTATTCCAAGGAATGGAAGGGAGGAATATCAATATTTATTATGAAGGTGAGGATGCTATTGTTTACGAAATTATAAATAGAGAAAAAGAATCTAGAATAACATCAGTGTTAAATAACATATTTCCTGAGGAAGAAGTTAACTTCGATATTTTGGAGAATGAAAGTAATAATTAAATATCTTTTATTTATTGGTTTTGTTGCACTTCAAATTAGCTGCGATTTCCGCTCAAATATTAGTTTTGATACTTCGAAACTTATTAAACAGGAACCTATTGTTTTAGTAGTTAAACATCGCCAAGATACATTAAGTACTGAATTAAGCGATCAAGTTAGTAAAGCACTTTCATACACAAAACTACCAGCAGAAACAATCGATCTGGGTCTAATTTCAGGGGGTCTAGAAATCAAATCTTCAGTTAGAACAATTGTGGTTACTTCTTATTTGATTTCAACTTTAAACATTGCTGAAATTGAAATGTTAACAGCATTTGTTGCAAGTGGCAATAATATCGTATTTTTAGGTGCTGTGACATATGATGAATTTGCTTTTTTACAAGGTATTCTCCCTTTTACTGACTATAAATTAAATAAAGAAGCAAAAGGTGTTTATCTACACAAAAATGTATTTCCAAATGATGCTGGAAAAACATATTTAAATCGACTAGAATTGCCACATAATGGACTTGATAGAGATCAGTTTACTAGTAAAGTCACTATAGCTGCTGGAGCTGGAAATGACCCAGATTATCCACTTTTAGTTATTAATAAAATTGGACTAGGAAATGTTCTTACTATAAACTCTGAACTTCTTTATGAAAAATTATACAGAGGATTAATATTTTCATCTATTTTGCATGGTTTAGATGGTATACCGTATAGCGTGGCTAATGTATCAACTATATTTCTGGATGACTTTCCCGCACCTGTTTATAATGAAAAACTTGCTCCTATAGATGAAGAGTACAATTTAACACACTCAGACTTTATTGTAGATGAGTGGTGGCCAGATATGAAAGCTTTTGCAGATACATTTAGTATATCATATTCAGCAATGACTGCTTTTAACTATAATGCAAATGTAATACCACCTTTTGATTTTGATGAATGGTTGGCTGGTAAAACAATTATAGACAATGAAGAAGTTGATGCTAGTGTGTATATAGCTCGTAATATTTTAAAATCTCGACACGAACTGGCTTTTCATGGTTATAATCACTTTTCATTATGGTTAGAAGATTGGGATAATGTGAATTTTATGGCAAGTTCTGTTTACGCTGCAAGAAAGCGTTGGAGAATTGACAGATTGGGAGACTTACCAATTTCATACGTTCCACCAACAAATTACATTGATTCTGTTGGTATATCAGCAATAATGAAGGGGATGCCCTCTATTCGGTATATGTCTTCTTTATACTTGGGTGATATTGAATTGGGTACTGGTAGAGAATTTGGTTATGAACCATATTCACCTGATGATAGGCTATTTAACTATCCTAGAATAACAAGTGGATTTAGTATGAATGAGAATTCATTATTCGAGCAACAAGGGATGCAAATGCTTACTGGGATATGGACACATTTTATTCACCCAGATGATGTTTTTCAAGTAAATCAAAGAGACGAGGATCAATTTGAAAGTAGAAACCCATTAAAATTAGGCTGGAAATCTCACCCTGTGTATAGTTATGGTTTATATAATGTTTTTAGAAACCGTGTACTTTATACAAATAAGAGATACCCAGCTATTAGGTATTTAACAGCATCAGATGGGGCTGCAATTACTGAAGATTGGCAAAATAGTTTCGTAGTACATCGAGAAGATCAAAGATCTAGAACGTTGTTTCCAATTAGTAATCCAGGATATCAAAAAAAAGCTACAGTAGATATTGAAAAGAATTATTGGTTTACATACGTAACAGAAAATAATGCTGAAGAATTTGAAGAGGCTCTAGCTAGTCAAAATATTGAGTTTGATAAATCAGAGGTATGGGATGGAGGTTTATATCAATTTTATTCGGTAAATGATTCATTAACATTACCTAATTTCGATCCAAGATATAAGTACGATTCGCAATTTTTAAGTGCTCAACTTAACGATGTGCTAGCTAAAAGTACTCGATATCAAACTGAAATGACCGATGAATTTGGAAATTTAATAGGACTTCAACTTTTAGATGAAGCTGAATGGGTAGATACAAGACTCAATGATGCGATAAGAGCCTATCAAAGAAATCCTGATGATATTGAAGCTCAAGAAGAATTAATAAAACTTAGTATTGAATTTAGTGATATACAGAGAGCAATATTTATACTAGAACGTAAAATGTTATCGTCCGCTATTTGGGAGCAAAACGATATTGTTCGACTTTTCACATACTATGGTTGGGAAGGTGAAAGTAATCTAATTGCTGCAGAAAACTTCCTAGAACGACTTTGGCTTAGATATAGATCTAAAGAAGTTATTGATATAAAAAATTATGCAGTTACAAGATTAGGACTTTATAGTCCAGAGTTTGTATTGAGGTGGATTCTGCGTGAAAAAGAATTATATCCAACGGATGAAAAAATAGCATTAGAATATGCACGAATAATTGAAAATCAAGATAATTGGCCTATTCTCAAAAAAGAATTAATAAGGTTAATAAGTTTAAATCCCGATAGTGATTCACTATATGCTTATACACTTCAACGGTCATTTTATTTTGAACCTTCAGTGAATAGTATTTCATTGCTCGAAGAATTCCCTGTCTCAAAACATTCTCAATTAGACCTATTTGCAACCAATTTAGCATTGATTTATGCCTATGATTTAAATAACTACGCAAGAGCATTATACTGGGCGAATAGAGCAAACAATTTTGATCCACGTCAGAAACTAGACTGGTTAGCACAATTAAATTTATATACTGAATTCAAAAATACATCGAATAAACTTCTTAATGATAATCCTAATGATGACAGTTTAAGAGTTCAAGTTGGGACTCAACTTTATTATGAAGGATTTACTGATGAAGGCAGAGAAGTATTGTATCCATTATTTCTAAAAAACTCTGAAGGGAAAACCACTGCCCATAATCTAATTAATACCGAAATGCAGTTCTTCAGCTATGAAGAAAGGAAAGATTTATACATTAAATATCCTGCATTTTTTAATTTAAAAGAATATAGAAGGTTAAAAGACGAACATCGATGGTTTGAAGGACCAAAATTAACTGCCTTTGGTGAATATAGAAATGATAATTTTGATAATAAATTTGCACGTTTTGGTCTATCTACACAATTTGGTAACCGGAAAAGAAAAACACATACTATAAAAGTAGAAGATTTGTTTTTTGAAAGTCCTGGTACCGCAACATTAAGCAACTTTGCAGGAATTGGATATGAATATAGTCATCGATATCGTAATCAATTAAGTGAATTCAAATTTGGAGGAGGAAGTTTTGTTGGGAATAGTAAGATTATTGGAGAACTATTTACTTCTATCTCAAAATCATCCACTTCCGCTTTTACTTCTGGTAAGCTCTCATTAGGTCCTGTATTAACTAACACCTCAGTAATTAATAACTACTATCAGTTTCAACTTGAAGGCTATAGAGAGGATATTTGGAAGGAAAATAAAATAGTTACAACATTATCAGCAGGAATTAGCTACTACACTAACTCTGTTTCGGAATACGAAGCAACAGGAAGGGTATATTACCAAATATTTGTAAATAAATTTAGAATAAGGCCAGTAGGGGCGTTAAGTATAGCAGATGCATCTAAAAGTTTTTTATCAGGTATACCGTATTTTACTCCTGATAATTATTTTGAACAAGGAATTGGTTTCGACTTAAGGTTCAGGGATCCTGACACTTTTGATTATTTAACTTTGATGGATTTTGAATTAATGTTAAAGCACGAACTCAATGATGGATTTTTTGGAACTGGAAGAATTCAATTAGAAAAAAAGTTTAAACAGTATTGGGAATTTAAAATCGGGTCTGAAATCTCAACTAGTAAAGTATATAGTTCAAATAGATTGTTCTTTACATTATCATATTATTTTAAAAGAAAATTAAAACCTCTGAGAAGTAATGAAGGTTATCAATAGACATCTTGAATGGGTCGTTTTATTAACTGGTTTAGTCCTAATGGCCTTTTTAAATCCATATTCTACTAAAACATCTTGGTGCCTTATTGATTTGTTAGGCATTACTTATTGTCCAGGTACAGGATTAGGGCATTCAATAGCTTTTCTATTTAGAGGAGAAATTATTAAATCACTTGAAGCGAATCTTATTGGACCAATAGCCGTAGTTGTTTTAAGTTTAAGAGTTATTAAAATCTGGAAGAACCTGATAAGCACAATTAACTCGGATATAATGGAGAATTATCATGCATAATGTTATGGATTTTGTACCTGAAGCTGAAGGAGATGAAGCTTTATATCTTGGGAAGTTATTTAGTGATATGCACGAAGATCAAGTTAAGAAGTTTACTAATGTATATCGTGTTAGAAGAAAAGACCCTCAGACAATACTGATTTTGTGCCTGCTAGGATTTGTTTCATTAGCAGGTATTCATAGAATGGTATTAAATCAAGTAGGAATGGGTATTCTATATTTTTTAACTGGTGGACTATGTCTAATTGGAACTATTGTTGATTTAGTTAATCATAAAGATCTTACATTCCAATACAATAGGGGAGTTGCTAAAGAAATTAGGTCAATGTTATAATACATTGGTATTTAGTGTCTTAACAACTTTAGTTTAGGCTAAATATTCTGTTTACATTAAAACCAAGTCTGAAATCGCCCGCAAAAAAGTCATTTTCATTTCTCGCAATTAAGTGTTGTTCGGTAAACCATTTACCAGACATTAAAAACATTTGAAAAACGTGACCACCTGTTTCAATCTCGTATGCAATTGCTAAATGATTTTTAGTTCCATCAGTTCTAGAACCAAGTACCGGAAGGTATTCGAATGTTAATGATTTTCTTTCATCTAGCATTATTCTTCCCCCTAATCCCAAAGCAAAATGTGTGTTTTCAGGTGTAATTGTTGTTCTTTTTACAACAGTATTAAAGTGTGATATCATTGGAGCAATTTGAAGAGTAAACTTTTCATTAAACTTTCTTGCTACCATTATTGATCCGAAATAGTTAAGCCGTTCATTAAATTCGAAATCAAAGGCTCTTTCTTTTTGTGTATTAATACCTAAATCACCTTTTATCGCAACTTCAACAGGTATTTTATCGGATTTTAGCTGTCTTAAAACGGTATACTTAAATCTAAGGTCTACGTTATCTTCAACACTTGTTCGCCCAATACCAACTGATAACTTATCAGATATACCATAATCAATCCCTAAACGTACAGCTGCACCTTGATCAAGGCCATAGAAGTCCTCGATACCACTACTCACCAGGCCAAAATTATGCATGATTAGACTATTCAAGTTATTTTTTTCAAGATTAGTTACTGTACTCATCCCAGCAACAGAACCAATAAGAAAAAGTTCATCAACAGGGCCATCAGGAACAGCTCTAGTTCTAGTCATTTGAGCATTAGTTACTGAAATGGTGAAGATACTTAATAATAAAAATGACACTATTATTCGCATTACTAGTTACCCTCAACTTTAACTTCAGTAAGAAGTGCATTTATTTCGATTTTTTGCTCTTGATCCACTTTAATAAAAAGTAATTTTGGAGGTACAATATTATAATCCTCAAGAAGAAGTGTCCAAGATGCATTTAATTGTAAGCCCCCAGCAGTATTTGTTAGTGTACCATTAACTTCTATTTCTTTTTCATATCCATGAATCTTAAATAACCCTTCTACAGTAACCATTTGAGATGATGTGGAACTCATGTCAAAGTCTGAAGTTAGATTTCCAAAAAACTCTGCAAATGGATACTTCTTAGTTTCTAAAGTAAGGAGCATATCTTTATCTCTTTTTGCATTTCCTGTATCTAGAGTTTCTAAATCGATGTAAAAATCAATCGTATTCTCATTTAAATCAATTTGACCAACTAGATTTTTCGAAGTACCAGAGAAGTCATGTAAAGGAACACTAGATGTAAATTTTGTAGACCCAGTTTCAGTGTAAAATGTCTGAGCATCAACACTTATGAAAGGGGTGAGTAAAATTAGTATTAATAGTAATTTCATGGTTAGTTATCCTTTGCGCCTTGGTTAATCCAGGCTCTAATAGTTGCAATTTCGTCATTAGATAAAAACCCATTTTGAGGCATTGTTTCACCAAATTCTGGGTTAGGTCCTAGTTTTTCAATTAATCCACTAGCATCTGCATCCCCAGCGATTATTAAACTAGCTCCATAATTATTGCTATTACCAGATGTAGTCCTAGCATAATCTTCAAAACTTATTCCACCAATGGCACCATGACATGAAGTACACTGAGCATTAAATATTGGTTGAACATCATTTGCATAACTTACATCTATTGGTTCATCGGAAGGTTCACTCAAATCCTCTACATTATTTATACAATTTGATGAGTAGAGAAAGAGGATTAATAAAAATGGTAATATTTTTTTCATGTGTAATATTGACGAAACAATAGGTTAATTATTATTTATCGAATGAAATTTATCTGTTATTAATTATGAAGTATGGAATAATTAATAGAATTTAAGCTATTGTAACTATTCAATATGTAAACAACAAAAATAAGATGATTGAAAGAGAAATAAGTATTCAGCTACTAAATAAATATGTTGAAGGTGAAAGTTTAAACCAACATTGTCATATGGTTGCAAAGGCGATGGAAGCATACGCTATATATTTAGGTAAAGAAACTGAAGAAATAGAAAAATGGTGGACTGCTGGATTATTACATGATTTAGATTGGGAGAAATACCCTGATGAACATCCAAAAGAAGCCACTAAAAATATTCTTCCTAAACTTGGGTATTCACTTGATATTATATCGGCTATAGAAGCTCATGCACCCGAAAGGACAGGGAAACAACCAGAAAATGAGATAGAAAGATACCTTTTTGCTTGTGATGAACTTTCAGGTTTTATCAACGCAGTTTCATTAATGCGACCAACTAGATTTGAAGGAATGAAAGTGAAATCAGTGACTAAAAAGTTAAAAACGTTAAACTTTGCAGCAAATGTTCCTCGAGAAGATATAAGTAAAGGGGCTGAATTAATTAATACACCATTAAATCAACATATTCAGTTTTTGATAAATGTATTCGGAAAATAGATCATTTATTATAAGTTCAATGTGTTTTTACTTAGTTAATAATTTCATGAACTGTATTTTTAAACGATAAATATTCTAAAATATCTTAGAATCAGAGTTTTTAAATAATTACTTGTAACCTTTTTCATTTTGATCAGTGTAACATCTGAGTAACAAATAGGATTTTCTTTCATCCTTTTTTAAACAAAATAAATACGATTATGAAAGTTAGATACATGATTCCACTTTTAATGTGTATGACCATTATCTCAACAGTTAATGCTCAAGAAAAATCATCTGAAAAAGAAGGAATGAAACTGATCTATTCAAGTGATTGGGATTGGGATTGGCATTGTAACTGCAGAAAAGATATAGAATCAGATAAAGAAGAATATCGTAAGCCAAAGTATAATAATTCAAATAGGTACAATTATTATTACAGAAATGATGGTATTGATTATGAATTTGATTTCTTCTCGCAAATAGGTCCAAATCCTGCTGTTTATGGCTTTTCACCTGCTATACAAGCAATTCATTATAATCGAGTAAATGGTTTGTTTTTAGGTATTGATACAGAATTCGATGATTTCATCCATGATTTCACATACGATTATAATCTTGAAATACAGGCATTAGCAGGTTATTCATTTGGTCAGGATGAATGGCAATATCAAATTGGTTTTGAAAAACCAATTGGAAATAAATTAAGATTAGGTGCAGATTATCATAATGTAACTGCAACAGATGATTACTGGAGAAGTGGTCTTTCAGAAAATTCAATATCTAGTTTAATTGCTGGATATGATTATCACGATTACTATAAAGCTGAGGGATATAGTATTTATAGTTCCTATCGATTATTTAGAAGTACCTATCTTGGTCTAAGTTATGGTTCTGATACTTTTAATTCTCTGGATGCAGTAACTGCATATAATATTTTCGGGGATGGAAATATATTTAGATCAAACCCGTCAATTGACCCAAGTCTTGATGAAATATATTTAGAAAATGTTGGATTTAGCTTGAATATGAATCCTAAACTATACAACATCACTAGAAATCTTTCTACAAGTTTAGAGATAAGAGGAGAAATTGGAAATCTAACAAAAACTTCTAACGATTTTCTATATAACAAATTTATAGTTCAGTCAAAATCTGTACTTAGATTAGATAGATCTACTTTTTTTAGACTTAGAGTAATGGGTGGCTCAATTACAGGACTTGCACCAGAATTTAAGAACTTCGCACTTGGAGGAATTGGAAGTATGAGGGCTACTGAGTATAAGAGTATGCAAGGTAATGCTATGATGTTAAGTAATGCAGAGTTAATTTTTGGTAGAAGTTCTAATCTAGATATGGGTTTTATAGATGTAGATGGTTTCTATATTACTTTATTTATGGATTCTGGTTGGACTGAATTTAACCCAGACCTTGTAAATACGAATGATCCACTAACTGCTCTTGATAATTTTGCTTTTTCCGAATTTAACCACAATGTGGGTATTGGGATTGGTAGTGATGAGTTTAGAATCGAGTTTGCTAAACCAATATCTGATAAAGGTGGTTTTTCAGCATTTTGGATAAGATTGAATCCAACTTTCTAAGTAAAGACTCTATTTTATTTCGTTTAAATAAAGAAACCCGAACCGTTCAAAGTTCGGGTTTTTTCTTTAGGGCATTTGGTGCCTTGCAGCATCCAAAAGCTCGTTTGCTCTTCGCCGAACTAATACGCTAATTGAAAACTTATGTTTCGGAGGTATATTAAATTTTCTATTTTTCGTTTTAGTATAAATTATGGACCGATCTTTTGATAAGATTGGTATATTTACTTATGAACTTGAAGCATACTCTATCATTTACTCGAAGTGACTTTATAACAGGTATACTTGTATTTATTATAATATTTATAGTAAGCTTTGGGTCTAGAGAGATTCGGTTAAGTTCAAGCAATTCTATCGTAATCGATAAAGAAATTGATCTACGATATTCTGGAAATATTAACTTAACTGAATTATCAACTATTCTAGACTCACTCAAAATAGAATATGATAGAGATGAGTTAAATTGGTCTGCTAGAATTCTAGGATGGAGGACTTTTAAAGAAGGTAATTATACACTACAAGGAGGCTATTCATATGATCTACTACTCTCCAAGCTAGCAAGAGGAATCCAAGACCCTGTACCTGTAGTAATTTTACCCGGTATTAATAAAAATCGTTTTTCTGAAACGGTAGGAAACCAACTTTCAACTTCATCTGTTGAAATATTAGCAATGTTTACTGATTCATTATTTCTGGATGATCTAAAACTTAGTTCAGAAGATTTATTTGGAAGAATGCTACCTGAAACATATCTAGTATACTGGACAACAACACCTAAAGATTTTTTAAGAAGAATTTTAAAAGAGTTTGAAGACAAAGTTGTCGAAGAATTTACAAATATAGCTCAAGAAAAAGGCTTAACCATTAATGAAGTTCTTATAATGGCTTCTATTGTAGAATGGGAAGCATTTATGGAAGAAGAGAAGCCAACTATTAGTGGTTTGTATTGGAATCGAATTAATAATCGAATGAGACTTCAAGCCGATCCAACAATCAATTTCGCACTAGGTGAACGAAGAAGATTACTTTTCGAGGATTACACATTTGATCATCCTTACAACACATATCTAAAGAGTGGACTTCCACCTGGTCCAATTACAAACCCTAGTTTATCAACTATCAGAGCAACGGTATATCCTCAAGAACATGATTATATTTATATGGTTGCAAATCCTGAAGGTGGTCACATATTTACTCGTACATTCGAAGAGCATCAGGTAGAAAGTGAAAAATGGAGAAAATGGTTACGTGATCAATATAGAATTAAACGTCAGAGAGAATCTGCTGAGAATTCAAGTCAATAATACTATCGTCTACGGAATTCAATATCCTGTCTATCAAGTAAATCCTTATCTCTAGGCATTCTTTTTATTTTAACTTCTTGATTAACATGAGTACCTCTAAAACTTATTTTAGAGCTTAATCCATTGAAATTGTTCAAATCTTTGAGTGCATCTCGTAAGTAAGCAGGGTTTTTAACTTTTAGTAATGTAGTTAAGATAATTTGCGCCGCATCATATCCGATATAAGCAAACTGATTTGGTTGAGTATTAAAACGAATCCTAAAAGAAGAAGCAAATGTTTGAGCTTTAGAAGTACTTGTATCAACATTAAATGATTCAGTATAAAATAGTTCAGTCTCACTTAATCTGCGATCTTCTAAATTCACATTCATCCATTCTTCTGAACCTAGTATAGCGACACTACTCCTCATAGCCTCCAAATCTGTTAACATCGATTCTACAAGGGTAGGAGCAACAGTTCCTGTAAATGGAGCATATACAGCTTCAACCATACTTACACTGTCTAGTGTATCAGATGTGAAATATTGAGTATAGTCTCTAATATCATAACCAAATTCTTCTAAATTTTCTTCAAAATAATATTCAATAAAGCCACCATTACGTTCAACTTCATGCATAAATGATCTTGCTGCAGGAGCTCCTAATGAACCCTTTTCAGCAATTACACCTAAAGTATCATAACCAAGAACATTAACAGCATAACGCGCCATTATTTTACCTTGAGTATAGAAAGAAGGGTTTAATTGAAATACGTAGTTATTATATAAATCGAGGCTATCAGCATTTGCTAAAGGCAATAACATTGGAATTTCATATTCCTCAGCAAGGTTTGAAAATTCTTTAGCTATACCTGAAAATAAAGGACCAATAATTACATCAACATCTTGATTCCAAACTAAATCTGTTATAATACCTTCAGCATTTATTTCTGCTGAGTTTGAATTCTTATAAGTGATAAATGCTTTTTGATCGGTATTAGAACTATTGAATTCTTCAATCGCTAATTGAATTCCAAAATACAGATGTTGTGGTATTTCATATTCTGGGGAATCAAATTCAAATTCAGGAAGAACTACACCAATATTATAAGTTATTCCTTTTGGTGATTGAGTTACTTGATTAGGATTATAACGTTGGCTGTATACAATAGAGTCACTCAATTGAGTTTCAATTCTACTTAATCTAAGATTGTCATAATCTTCTACCGAACGTTTGTATAGTTCAAGAAATGCAATTGCTGAACGATAATTAACTCTTCCAATGGAAGACTCAAGTAGATCTAGTCTGACCTCATCATTAATTGTTTCGAGAAAAACCTCTTTTCGTTGCTTTAGAGTTAGATAACCTAATATTTCATCATATAATTGAAGTGCTGATCTACCAACATTACTTGATGGACGTATTTGAGAAAGTGACTTCAATTCATCTAAGCTCAGCGAAAAATTATCAATCTGAAAATTAGCTAATGCAGCAGTATATTTTGCTTCATGGTATAATTCAGGATTTGAAGAAGAAGGGACCTTGTTTAAAAAACTTATCGCTTTTAAATAATTGTTTAAAGCAAAATAGCTTTTACCTATAAATAATTGAGCCTCAGGACTATTAGATTGCTGAAGTATTCGAATAGCTCGTTCATAATCGCCTTGTTCATATAGAGATAGACCATTTTCAATAGATTGAGCATTTACTTGTTGAAAACCCAATGTGAAAATAAATAGTAAAAGTGATAGTGATAATTTTTTCATAAATCGAAATTTGAATAACTCTCTTTATAACTTCTGAAAATGGAAAAAGTTCTCAGTTTTATTCCCACTCAATTGTAGCTGGTGGTTTTGAACTTATATCATAAACCACTCTATTAATGCCCTTTATTTCATTAATTATTCTATTTGAAACATGGGCTAAAAACTCATAAGGTAAATGACACCAGTCAGCTGTCATCCCATCTAAGCTTGTAACTGCTCGTAATGTAAGTGTAAACTCATAGGTTCTTTCGTCGCCCATTACACCCACACTTTGAACAGGAAGTAGTACTGCAAGAGCTTGCCATACTTCATTATATAGATTTTGAGCCTTTAACTCATCAATAAATATCTTATCCGCATCACGTAGTAGATCTAGTCGATCTCTACTTAAGTCTCCAATTACTCTAATACCAAGTCCAGGTCCAGGAAAGGGATGTCTTGCGATAAAATGTTCAGGAATGCCTAATTCTCGACCAACTACTCTAACTTCATCTTTAAATAGCTCTCTAACGGGTTCAATTAAGTCCAACTTCATTTTATCTGGCAATCCACCAACATTATGGTGCGATTTTATTGTTGCGGACGGTCCTTTAAAGGATACACTTTCAATGACATCAGGATAAAGAGTACCTTGGGCCAAATATTTGAAATCAGATCGACCACCAATTTCTTCTTCAAATACATCGATAAAAGTTGATCCAATAATTTTACGCTTTGTTTCTGGGTCCGAAACACCAGTAAGACGATCTAGAAATAGATTAGTAGCATCAACACCTTTAACTGGTAGCTTTAGATCTCTTGTATATAAATGTAGTACATCTTCGAATTCATTTTTCCTTAATAGCCCATTATCAACAAATACACATTCAAGCTGGTCTCCAATGGCTTTATGTATCAAAGTAGCAACTACTGTAGAATCAACACCACCTGATAGTGCACAAAGAACTTTATCCGTTCCTACTTTATTTCTAATTGCTTCAATTTGTTCATCAATAAATGATGAGGCAGTCCAATCACCACTTAAACCACATATTTCAATTGCAAAGTTCTTTAATATTTGCTTTCCACATTCGGTATGCGCTACTTCTGGGTGAAATTGAACACCATATATATGATTATCCAAGTGACGAACAGCAGCTACTTCAGCATTTGCTGTATGACCAATAATTTCATAGGCAGGAGGGAGTTCATGAATATGATCACCATGACTCATCCATACTACTGATCCATCTTCAATTCCTTTCAATAAATCAGATGAATTATCGATTATTAAATGGGCACGCCCGTACTCTCTTTTATCAGCTTTCTCTACACTTCCAGGAATTTCAGTATGAGCAAGAAGTTGTAAACCGTAACATATTCCTAGAATAGGTACATCCCAATCAAATATTTCAGATTGAAAATGAGGTGCACCTTCATCATTTACACTCATTGGTCCACCAGAAAGAATAATACCCTTTGGTATTGGAGAAATTACATCTTCTAATGAAGCATTAAAAGGATGTATTTCGCAGTAAATATTTAACTCGCGAAGTCGACGAGCAATTAATTGGGTTAATTGAGAACCGTAATCTAGGATTAAAATCCATTCACTATGTCGACTCATTAAGTTTGATAAATATAATTATGAGGTAATTTCTTCGTAGGCTTCTGCAGATAATAAAGAATCTAATTGAGTAGGATCACTTATCTTAATTTTAACCATCCAACCATCTCCGTATGGATCGTCATTAACAAGCTCAGGATTATCCTCTAACTCTTCATTTAACTCGATAACTTCACCATCAATTGGTGCAAATAGTTCAGATACAGTTTTTACTGCTTCAACTGTTCCAAATGTGTCATCTTGCGAAAAGTCAAATCCTGGTTCTTCAAGTTCTACAAAAACAATATCACCAAGTTCACCTTGAGCAAAATCAGTTATACCTATTGTTGCGGTACCATCACCATTATCTTTTACCCATTCGTGTTCTTTAGTGTATTTAAGATCAGAAGGTGTACTCATTAATTTTCCTCCGGTATAAAATTAAATGAAGTTTCTAAATATTTAGTGGAAACTGATCCTTTATTAAAATTTGGATCATCCATTAGTTGAATATGATAAGGAATAGTTGTTTTTACCCCTTCAATAATAAATTCCTGAAGCGCTCGCTTCATTTTTCTAATCGCTAAAGGACGTGTTGGTGCTGTTACGATTAGCTTGGCAATCATGGAGTCATAAAAAGGAGGTATTATATATCCTGAATATGCATGAGTATCTAAGCGAACACCATGTCCTCCTGGTGGATGAAATACAGTTATCTTTCCTGCTGATGGTCTAAAACCATGTGCTGGATCTTCTGCATTAATTCTACATTCAATAGAATGCCCAGTAATTTCTACATTATAATCAGCAATACTCTCGCCATAAGCGACTTTAAGTTGTTCCTCAATGAGATCAAAACCCGTCACTTCTTCAGTAACAGGATGCTCAACCTGAATTCTGGTATTCATCTCCATGAAGTAGAAATTAAGATCATCGTCAACTAAAAATTCAACAGTACCTGCTCCTTCATAATTTACAGATAGTGCAGCATTAACAGCTGCAGTTCCCATTTGTTCTCTCAACTTAGGAGTAACCAGTGGGGAAGGGGCTTCTTCTAGAATTTTCTGATGTCTTCTTTGAAGAGAGCAATCTCTTTCACCTAAATGAACTGCATTACCATGTTGATCAGCTAATACTTGAATTTCAACATGGTGAGGATTTTGAACAAATCTTTCTATATATACTTCAGGATTGTTAAAGGCAGTTTCAGCTTCATTTCGACACATTTCGAAATTCTTTTTAAGCTCAGCTTCTTCCAATACAACACGCATCCCACGACCACCGCCACCGGCAGATGCTTTTATTATTACAGGATATCCTATTTCAGAGCAAACCTTTCGTGCGTCTTCAAAAGTGTCAACAACTCCGTCACTTCCTGGTACAACTGGAACTTTATTATTGATCATAGTTGCTTTTGCTACTGCTTTATCTCCCATGGAGTTAATAGCTGAAGGTGATGGTCCGATAAACTTTATATCATGTTCACCGCAAATTCTCGAGAATTCTGCATTCTCAGCTAAAAATCCATAACCAGGGTGTATAGCTTCAGCATTTGTTATTTCAGCTGCTGCAAGAATACTTGGAATTTTTAAATAGCTTTCTTTGCTTGATGGTGGTCCAATACAAACGGCTTCATCTGCAAATTTAACATGTAAGCTATCAGCATCAGCTGTAGAATAAACAGCAACAGTACTAATACCTAGTTCTTTACACGTTCGAATAATTCGAAGTGCAATTTCCCCTCTATTGGCAATCAGAATTTTTTTAAACATGAAAGCCGCTTAATCTTTTTGAATGATGAATAATGGTTGATCAAACTCGACTGGAGTGGCATCTGTAATTAGTATTTCCTTAATAGTACCACTAAATTCAGATTCTATTTCATTCATGATCTTCATTGCTTCAATAATGCAAAGAGTTTGACCTTTTGTAACCTTAGACCCAACTTTCACAAATGGATCAGAATCAGGTGATGAAGATTCATAAAATGTACCAACGATTGGAGATTTTATTGTATCTCCAGTTAGAGCTTTAGTTGGAGTAGAGGCTTCAGTTGGTTGGGATGGAGCTAATGAAGGTGCTTGAGGTGCTTGTGCCTGTTGCATTGGTTGAGTATAAGTAACCTGCTCAATAGTTCCTGTTTTCTTTACTTTGATTTTAAAATCGCCTTCTTCAATAGAAACCTCATCAACATCACTATCAGCAATAAGGTCGAGTATTTGTTTAATCTGTTTTAAATCCATAATTCAATTATTTAGCTCGTTCAATATAGGTTCCTGTTCTTGTATCAACTCTTATTCTTTCACCTTCTACGATGAATAGAGGTACATTTACAACTGCCCCAGATTCTAAAGTGGCAGGTTTTGAACCACCTTGTGCAGTATCTCCTTTTAGACCGGGATCAGTTTGTGCAATAGTAAGTATTAAATGATCTGGTGGTTCTGCATATAAAACTTGCTCATCGTC
Source organism: Balneolaceae bacterium (assembly GCA_965212165.1). Classification (GTDB taxonomy): domain Bacteria; phylum Bacteroidota; class Rhodothermia; order Balneolales; family Balneolaceae; genus RHLJ01. Next base: position 2,471,516 of record OZ243096.1, read on the forward strand.
CGCATTAAATAAGACATTACAGAGCTGTCCTTCAATTAAAAAATCTTGTCGCTCAACTTGATGAGATGCAATTGGAATTTGCTCATAAGTATCGTTATTCATGAAATAAAACATACTACCATCGTTATAAAGGTATTGGTAGTCTCTATTCTCGATTCTTACAGATTCAGAATTTTCTCCTGAGCGCCAAGTTTTGTCAATATTTTTACCATTCAAAATACCCTTAAGTTTTGTGCGAACAAATGCAGGGCCTTTTCCAGGTTTAACATGTTGAAACTCAGTGATAGAATATAGTTCACCGTCCATATTCAGAACCAGACCATTCCTGAAATCTGAAGTAGATACTTTAGCCATTAAATAAATCTCCGTTTTTTAGTTGTTCAAAAATACTGCGACCAAGTTTCGATAACAAGTTAATTAAAGGAAATTGCTAATGATATTATAAGCAATAGCAGCAGGACAGATAACCCAGATAAATACTGGCCAAACTTTAGCGAATAAAGTTTGTTTTATACCATCAAAGCCTAAATTCATTTCGTCGAGTGCTGAATCTGTTTTCCAAACAAAACTAACAAACACACACATAAGTAATCCACCTATAGGTAAGCCTAGATTATTAAAGATACTGTCAAAAGTTCCTATTAGGCTAGTATTAAACGCTACAATGATAGATACTACTAACACTCCTAATCCTACACCCCAAGCAGCTTTTTTTCTTGGCACTTCATATTCATCAATAACAAAAGCAACGGGCACTTCTAATAGTGAAATAGTTGATGTTAAAGCCGCAATACTTAATAAAAGAAAAAATACTACCCCTAATATTAAGCCAATTGCACCGCCTATTGTATGAAAGAGTGCTGGTAATATTTGAAATACTAGATTTGTACTTGAAGCAAGCTGGTCGCCAACATAGATATCAATTCCTGCCGCTTGTGCTACATACATTGCAGGAAGTATTAATAACCCCGCTAAAAAAGCTATACCCACATCAGCTAGTGTAACAAATGCTGCTGCTTGCGGAATATTTTCTTTTTTACTCAAATAAGATCCATATGTAATTAATGCACCCATTCCCAGAGATAATGAAAAGAAAGCTTGTCCCATTGCTGAGAAAATTAAACCCGTTGTGATCTTAGAAAAATCTGGTAGGAGGTATTCTCGTACTCCATTCATTGCACCTTCTTGAGTAAGAACATAGCCAATCATAATTATGATGATACCTATTAATAGGGGCATCATAAGCTTAGTTGCGCGTTCTATCCCATCACTAACACCGCCACTAATTATTTTAATTGTACCGACCATAAATACCGAAGCAATTAATGCATTTTTAGGACCATTGCTAGTATCTGTAAGCCAATTAGCTGCGTCTGCCCAACCGAAATAATAGAAGATTTCTTCGAAGGCGAAACCAAATGCCCAGCCTGCGATAACTGTATAGAATGAGAGAATCATTACTCCACAAATAACCCCCCACAATCCGACTAGTGGAAAGAACTTATTTGAAGAAAGTGCCTTGAATGCTCCAACTGGGTTTTTACCAGATTTACGACCGATGGCTAATTCAGCAACCATTACTGGGTAACCAATTAAGAAGGTACAAAGGAGATAAACAATCAAATAAGCAGCGCCACCTTCCGTAGCTACTTTAGTTGGGAAACCCCAAATATTTCCTAAACCTACAGCAGAACCTGCTGCTGCTAAAATAAAACCAAGTTTAGAATTCCATGAACCACGTTCAGATGATGTTACTCCTGCCAAGGGATTTCCTCCAATTATTTAAATTAATAAGGGCACAAAATATTTTAAGATGTAGTCACTCGCAACTTTCTTAATACTACTCCAGATGATTTAGGCACATTATATTCTTTTTGAACAGTTTTAATGCCATTTTGATCACATTTTTTATCATTAACTATGATCTCCCAATTACCTGGTGGTAAGTGAATTTCATGAGAATTAGTCAAATTTGCGTTTAAAGAGATGAAATAATCATAGGAATCACCACTATTTTTTCCATTTATTGAGAATGTAACATGAAGTGGATCAATATAAACTTTGAATATAACTTCATCAGGTAAAGCCTTCCTAAGTGCTGGACTTTCTTTACGTATTTCAATTAATCCTAAATAGTAATCGAAGAGTTCTTGGTTCGTTTCGATTTCATTAAAATTAAGCCAATTTGTTTCATTGTCTTTATTGTAACTATCATGATCAAGTTTACCAGCATTTTGATCAATTTTGCTATGATCAGTAATCACTTTAGCTCGAGCCCATTCTTGACCAGCATGAATCATTGTAACACCTTGACTCACGAATAAACTTAAGGCTCCTAGTTTAGCAATTGAAAGTTCATTTTTATCAAGTTTTGTGATTCGGTTTTTCTTTTTAAAAACTTTGTCTTTTTTTGCTGGATCTAATGCTATTCGAATAAAATCTCCTAAGGTATAACCGTCATGACTTTCTATATAGTTAAGTGAATCTTTAGAAGAATTAAATAATCCGTGTTCGGCAGATTTTAAAGTACCACGAATAAAATTCTCGAGAGTAAATCTAGTATTACCATGACTCCAAGAACCAAAAATCATACCTTTATTATTAATTGGATCATATCCTTTAAATCCATTTCGAATCCGATCATTCCATGATATCCAGCCGTGATCAGAAAACCCCATTGGTTTATACTCACCACCCCAAGGCTCTGCAATTAATATCACATTAGGATTTATTTTTTCAGCTTCGTGTTTAATTAAATCAATAGTTTCCCAATCGATAATGCCAGCTAAGTCAAATCTAAATCCATCGATATGATACTCCGTCATCCAATATTTAATTGATTCAACAATTAATTTTCTAGAATTCTTGGTTTGTGTTTCAATATCATTACCTGTCCAACTATCATTCAAATATTGTCCAAGATCATTTGTACGAAAGTAATGGCCTTTATCTGTGTATTTAAGTGGGTTCAGGTCATATTGAGAAGCGTGGTTATAAACCACATCCATAATAACAGCTATTTCTTCTTTATGAAGTGCTTTGACTAATTCTTTTAGTTCTGATACAGCTTTATCTGAACGTCCAACTACTTCTTTTTCATCTAAAGTTGCATCGGATGCATATATTGTCTCTGGAGCATTAAAAAAAGATGTCATATAACCCCAGTAATTTTTCGAATAGGGGTTCCAAGAATTTATTAATCCTCCTTCAATTTGTTGATTGAAGGGAGGCTCGAAATAAGCAAACTTTTGCAAAGGAAGAAATTCAACTGCATTAACACCTATTCTTTTTAGATGTTTTATTCCTCCTACTTCTGCCTCTCTAAAGTCATTATAAATACCTTGTACATAAGTTTTAGCTGAGGGGTGAGCAACCATATCTTTAATATGAGTCTCGTAAATTATTAAATCTCTTGGATCTTTTGGAGTAACAAAATTATCACCTTCCCAATCAAATGGTTGTGCATCAATGATTTTTGTTTTAGCAAAGCCTAAGTAATGATTTCTTGAAGTAACATGCTTACTCCATGGATCTGCTATTAAGTGATCTGTAGATTCAAAAAATAGCGATTCTACCTTTTTGTTTAGTCTGTATCCATACCATAAGTTTATGATCTCAAGACCATTATAAAAGTAATTCCAAGTTCCAGAATCATCTTTTTCCATAAAAAAAAAGGTTCCAGATGTTTGTTCATAATCTTTAAAAACTTCTAAAGTAACTTCATCAGCTTGAGGTGCATAGAGCCTAAATATAATCCCATTATTAAGAATTGAATATCCTAATTGATAAGTATTAAAGTCGATTTGTTTAATTAATTCTGGAGTCGTTTTTATAGACATATCAGGTGATGGAGCTACCTGGTTCTGCGTTGGTTCCAACAAATTTCAAATTTCCTTCACTGTCTTCAGCCATTAAGATCATTCCTTGACTTTCAACACCCATTAGTTTCTTAGGAGCTAGATTAGCGACAACTGCAACTTTTTGTCCATTAAGTTTTTCGATGTCAACATGTTTGGCAATTCCTGAGACTATCGTTCGTCTCTCAATTCCCAAATCAACTTGAAGTTTTAGAAGTTTATCTGATTTCTCAATCTTTTCAGCGGATAGGATTTCTCCAGCACGCATATCTAATTTCATAAAATCTCCGAAATCAATATTCTCTTTTAATGGCGGAAAATTTGAAGTTGGGTTATTTTTTGTTGCTCGTTCTTCCAATTTCTGTATTTGTTTTTCGATTTGCTCGTTTTCTACTTTTGTAAATAGAACTTCACCAACTTCTATACCTGTACCAGATGAAATCATATTATTAGAAATATCTTCCCATGATAATCCTTCTTTAATACTTAGTTGAGTTCTAAGTTTTTTCATTGAAGTAGGTAGTACTGGCTCCATTAACATTGAAAGTGCTGCACTTATTTGTAAACTTACATAAAGTGTATTGTTACATGCTTGCGGATTATGATTTCTTGTTTTCCAAGGCTCAGTTTCAGTGAAATACTTATTACCAATTCTAGCCAAATGAATAGTTTCAGCAATAGCTTCTTTGAATTTAAAAGCTTCATATGCTACGGTAATCTTTTCTTTTTGATCATTTATAGCTTGAAGTGCATTTAAATCAGTTTCACTAGCTTCTATTAATTCTGGAACTTTACTATCTGTAAATTTCGAAGTAAAACTTAAAGAACGATTTACAAAGTTACCTAGAACTGCAGCTAGTTCATTATTAACACGTGCTTGAAAATCTTTCCATGAAAAATCAGAATCTTTACTTTCGGGTAGGGTTGAACCTAAGGCATAACGTAGTAGATCAGGTTCAAAATCTTCTAAATATTCATGTAACCAAACAGCCCATCCTCGTGAAGTAGATAGTTTTTTACCTTCTAGGTTTAAGAATTCATTTGCAGGAACATTTTTTGGAAGTACATATCCGCCATGTTCCATTAAAATTATTGGGAACATAATGCAATGAAATACAATATTATCTTTACCAATGAAATGGTACAGTTCGGTATTTTCATTCTGCCAATAATCCTTCCAAGATTCAGGTTCACCTTTTTGTTGAGCCCATTCTTTAGTAGCAGATATATATCCAATAGGAGCATCAAACCAAACATAAAGTACTTTACCTTCCGCCTCTTTAAGAGGAACAGGAACTCCCCAGCTTAGATCACGAGTAGCTGCTCGATCTGATAATCCATCATTAAGCCAACTTTTAACTTGCCCCATAACATTTGACTTCCAGTTTTCACGTGTATCTAACCATTTCTCTAACTTAGGCTGAATATCACCTAGTGGCATATACCAGTGTTCTGTTTCTTTCAACTCTGGAACTTCTCCAGAAAGCGCACTAACCGGATTAATTAATTCTGTAGGAGAGAGAGAAGTACCACAATTTTCACATTGGTCTCCATATGCTTCTGGGAAGCTACAGCTCGGACATGTTCCTTTTACATATCGATCTGGGAGAAACATATTGGATTTAGCATCATATAACTGCTGTTCTGTTTTCTTTTTGAAAAATCCTTTATCGTTTAAAACAGTAAACATCTCTTGAGATGTTTGATGATGTATTTTTGAACTAGTTCTACCATAGTAATCGAAGGATATACCAAAATCTTCGAATACTTTTTTATTCATGTCATGGTAACGATCTACAATATCTTGAGGGGAAACACCTTCTTTTTCAGCAGCAATAGTAATTGGAACACCATGCTCATCTGACCCACAAATATAAACTACATCTGCGCCTGTTAATCTTTGGTATCGAACATATAAATCAGCAGTTAAATATGCTCCTGCTAAATGCCCCAAATGAAGTGGTCCATTAGCATAGGGAAGTGCTGAAGTAACTAAAATTCTCTTTTTATCTGTCATCTATAAACTAAAATCCTATTTAAGCTTCGAAGATAAACAAAGCTTAGAGGAATAATGAATATTAAATTTTTGAAAATTGAATTATTTCTCATTGATGTGAATAGAGACATTTTCTTATAGGTAGTAATTCTGATTGTACTATACCTATTTCTTCTAATAACCCTTAAATCACTGTCATCAAAGTAATATGAGAGGTTTATCAAGGATAAACATAACTAGCCTCAAAACTTAAAGGGATACCAATCCACCAGTAAATGAGTAGAAATATCGTCCATGCTATACTAAATATTATAGAGTATGGTAACATCATGGATATTAATGTTCCTATACCAGTATTCTTCACATAACGTTGACAAAAAACTACAACCAATGGAAAGTAAGGTAATAGTGGAGTTATAATATTTGAGACTGAATCACCAACTCTATATGCTGCTTGTGTTAAATCTGGCGAAATACCTAATTGCATTAACATAGGAACAAATATAGGAGCTATTAGTGCCCATTTTGCAGATGCAGAACCTACCAAAAGATTCACAGATGCACTTAAAAAGATGATTCCAACTATGGTTATTTGTGCAGGTAGGTTTAATGATTGAAGAAAATTAGCTCCTTTTAAAGCAACTAATAATCCAATATTAGAACTTGAAAACGCATCAATAAACAAAGCACAAAAGAAAGCCATAACAATATAATACCCCATGCTTTGCATAGACTTTGTCATATTATTAATCATGTCTTTAGAGCTTTTATACTTTCCGGAAACTACTCCATAAACAACACCAGGAATTAAAAGAAACACAAAAATTAGAGGGACAATAGCTTGCATTAGTGGTGCTCTAAACGAGGTTAAAGACTTAATCTCTGGATTAACCATATCCGGACCTCTTAAAGCCGAGTTTTCAGGGATTGCCCACATTATCAGTGCAACTAAGCCAATCAGCATAGCTCCTAATCCTAACCAAAAAGCTTTTGACTCTTTTTGGCTGACATCTTCCATTTTTGGCATTTCATCTTCATTACCATCTACAATAGAAGTCGCAAGCCTTGGTTCAACAATTTTATCTGTAACAAACCAACCAACTGATACAATTAGGATAGAAGATATTCCAGTGAAGTATATATTGTTTAATGGGTTTAATGCAATTTCGGGATCAAGAATACGAGCTGCTTCAAGAGTGAAACTCATAATCAATGGATCGATAGCTGATGGTATAAAATTAGCTGCAAAACCACCGCTTACTCCAGCAAAAGCTGCTGCAATTCCTGCTAAAGGATGACGCCCAGCAGCATAGAAGATTACACCACCTAGTGGTATAACAAGAATATAACCAGCGTCTGCTGCAGTATGACTTACTATAGCAATTAGGATGAGCATTGGTGTTAGTAAAAACTGTGGGGTAACATTCAATAACTTCTTTAATCCAGCATCAATCCAACCAGAGTTTTCAGCTACACCTACGCCAAGCATAGCTACAAGTACAATTCCTAGTGGTGCGAAACTTGTAAATGTACCAACCATTGTAGCAAAAAAGTTAGCTAATGCTGCACCCGTTAAAAGATTATTAACTGATAACTCAGCTCCCGTAAGAGGGTGGACTTCACCGAAATCAATCGGAGATAATACTGCTGAAAGTATCCAGACGAATACCATTAAGTAGAAAAATAGTATAGCAGGATCAGGTAATTTATTACCTGTTCTTTCAATGTTATTTAAAAATCGATTAAATAAGGAAATAGAAGAAGGTTGAGTAGACATATAAAAGCTTATTTAGAATTCTGCATAAAATACTTCGTTTCTGAAATTAGGCAATAATTTTTTTTAATCTTTTCTATTCCCAATATTTTTCCAGTAGAGCATAAAGCATTACACCCGCTGCCACCGATACATTAAGTGAGTGTTTTTGTCCAAATTGTGGAATAGTAATGAAATGATCTATATAGGGGATGATATCATCATCAATACCAGTTACTTCATTCCCCATAATTAAACAAAGCTTGGGATAAGCTTTAGCATCGAAATCGGGAAGAAGAATACTTTGATCTGTTTGTTCAAGTCCAACTAATACGTATCCATTTTTTTTTAAATTTGAACAAAGTAATTCTACATCATTTGATCCATTCCATGAAACAAATTCTTCAGCTCCAATTGCTGTCTTATTGATTTCAGGTCTAGGTGGGTGAGGTGTATAACCTGATAGTATTAATTCAGAAATACCAAAAGCATCAGAAGATCGAAACATAGAACCTACATTATGGAGGCTTCGGATGTTATGTAGAATTACTTTTACCTGGCTTAGTTTTGATGGTGGAGACTCTGCAAGATTTTCTTCTAATATTTCTTTAGTGGTAAGTTTTCTAGGCATTCACTTTGAGTTTTTGTCAAGATATTGATCCTAAAATATAGCCAAGAATCTTACACACCGTTCTATAAAATTTATTTGAAAGTAAATAACTGAATCTTAACCTTTCAATCAGGGTTAAATACCGGTATTATTGCGATCCAATATTTATCATATGCAAAAAGAACCACGTAAAGCCGCATTAGCCTTTATTTTTATAACCATTCTGCTTGATGTAATTGGGTTAGGAATTATAATTCCAGTGGTTCCTTCTTTAATTGTTGAACTAACAGGTGAAGAATTAAGTAATGCTGCACTCTATGGTGGCGCGTTAATGTTTTTATATTCGTTCACACAATTTTTATTTGCGCCAATCATTGGTGCTTTAAGTGATCGCTTTGGTCGACGTCCAGTACTATTATCATCTTTAGCAGGTTTCGCAATTGATTATGTTATAACTGGTTTTGCACCAACAATTGGATGGTTATTTGCGGCTCGTTTTGTTGCAGGGATTACAGGTGCAAGTATAACAACAGCAACAGCCTATATTGCTGATGTTAGCACACCTGAAAAGAGAGCTCAGAATTTTGGATTGATTGGCGCAGCTTTTGGATTAGGATTCATAATAGGTCCGGTTATTGGGGGCTTACTCGGCGAAATTGGACCCAGAATACCATTTTTCGCAGCTGCAGGACTTACAGTTATAAATTTTACCTATGGATATTTTGTATTACCAGAATCATTATCAAAAGAAAATAGGAGAGCATTTGATATTAAAAGAGCAAATCCTTTAGGCTCATTAAAACAAGTTCGATTATTTCCTGGAATAACTGCTATGCTAGGAATATTCTTTCTCATTTACTTAGCACAACATGCTACTCAAAGTACGTGGACATATTATACAATGTATAAGTTTTCATGGGATGAAGGGATGGTAGGTATTTCACTTGGAGTTGTAGGATTTTGTGTAGCAATAGTTCAAGGTGGATTAACTCGAATTGTTATTCCTAAAATAGGTGAGATCAAATCTGTATATCTTGGTTTGGCATTTAGTGCACTTGGGTTAGTAGGCTTTTCATTTTCTCCATCAGGATATATTATGCTAGCAATGGTTATTCCTTATTCGTTAGGGGGATTTGCTGGCCCAGCTTTAAGAGGTATTATTTCTAATAAAGTACCAGATAATCAACAAGGTGAATTACAAGGGGCTTTAACTAGTCTTGTTAGTTTTACAGCCATATTTGGTCCCTTACTTATGACTAATTTATTTAGCTTTTTTACATCCGATATTGCTCTATTTCAATTTCCTGGCGCTCCTTTCTTTGTAGGCGCTATTTTTATCGTTTTAGCATTTATTCTAGCTTTAAAAACTCTATCAATTAAAGAAAACACTCATTATAATTAGACAAACAAGCTTAATACTTGTATTTTTTGTATTGTTGATTACAAATTTGAAAGCATCCCTCCAAAAGCGGAATGCTTTTTTTTATTTAAAGAAATTGTAGAAAGGAATTAAAAATGAGCAACATCCAATATTTATCACAAGAAGGCTACGACAAACTGGATGCCGAGTTAAAAGATTTGAAAACACGTGGACGTCGAGACGTTGCAGCAGATATTGCTGAAGCAAGAGCTAAAGGTGATTTAAGTGAGAATGCAGAGTATGACGCAGCTAAAGAAGCTCAAGGTCATATGGAAGATAGAATCACAAAACTTGAAGATATATTAGCAAATGCACGAGTTCTTGACGCAAAAGACTTAGATTTAAGTCAGGTTAGAGTACTTACGAAAGTTACAATCCTTAATAAGAAATTAGGCAAGGAAATGGCTTATACACTCGTTTCTCCTAATGAAGCAGACTTCTCTAAAGGAAAAATCTCTATCGATTCTCCAATAGGCAAGGGATTACTAGGTAAGAAAATTGGTGAAGTAGCTGAAGTTACTGTTCCTGCGGGTAGTCTTGAGTTGGAAATTTTAAATATTGAAATTTAAGTTTTTTAATAGCTTTTATGAAAAGGCTCATTGATGTATACGTATATAGATTGAAAAAAGGAAAACCAGAGTTTTTACTTTTACTAAGATCTTCTAAAAAAATTTATGCTCATCAATGGAGAATGATAGGGGGAAAGGTAGAACAAGGAGAAAAGTATTGGGAGGCAGCACTTCGTGAATTAAAAGAAGAAACTGCTTTAATACCTGAAAAATTTTGGGTGATTCCATCCTTAAATTCATTCTATGAAGCTAGTTCTGATCAAATCCATCAAATCCCTGCTTTTGCAGTTGAGATTGACATTAAGGCTCTTCCAGAGTTAAATGAGGAACATACTGACTACACTTGGATTTCTATTGAAGAGCTTGATTCGTATCTTAATTGGCCGGAACAAAAAAGATTAATTCGGCTTACAAATAATCTTGTAGTGAACGATCAAATTCTACCCGAGTGGCTTATTTCAATCACCTAAAAACCTTTTTTATTTATTTATTTTTGGTGATGTTTTCCTCAACACTCACCGCTCAGGATGAGCCTTATTCTTTCACATTTGCCCCCGATCTTTGGTATAATGATGTTGATGGTATAAGAACAGGAATTCGAATCCTCGGAGAAGTAGAAGGTACATTTAAAGATGGTCCACATAGATTGGATGCTGGTCTTTGGCTTGGTACTTGGTTGCCAGAAAACCCTATTTCTTATTATGTGTCACTTACCGAACCAATAAAAGCCATTTCTGATTTCGGTAATGAAGGAAGTATTCGATTTATAAGTAGTATTAGGTCTGGGCAATCTCAACATCAAATCCAATTAAACAAACGTTGGCAACACAGCTTTGATGAATATGACTATAAAGAAGTAACTTTATATATCTCACAAGAGAAAATGTTTAATTCTCAGTATCGAGCTTTTCCGCAACTTTGGCAAAATAATTGGAAATCATTAGTAGCTCTTCAACTTCATTTAAGTGAAACTTCAAATATTGGACAATTTTTTACTATAGTTGATTTAAAACAGAATTTAAATGAGCAATCTGGCTCATTTACTGTTGGTACTATTGAACTACTACAACGCATTAACCTTAGTAAAACTTTTAAACTTAGAATTAGAGGATTTGCTGGTGTATCATCGAATTCTTCTGCCCCTGAATATCTATTTTTGAGTAGTATGAATCCGGCACAATCTTGGCTAAATAAAGGAATATCCAGAGCAAAAGGCACGATTCCGATGCCTTGGTTAGAGGCAGGTAGCTTCCAAGTTGGTGGCGGAGCTAATTTGAGAGGGTATCTAAATCGAGATATTGATTTATTGAATTCTGGAGTAAATCCATCTTCAGAATCTTCTATTGCTGTAAACTTAGAACTTGAATTCCCAAATATTATAGATAATAGCTTGAAAAAGATATCAGTAGTTGGTGATTTAATTTCATTGCGAAGTTATTTATTCTTTGATATTGGAAGGCAAGATTTTATTAGCCCAACTACTATAGTAGGGAATGTATCTAACAAAACTCCAATTATTGCTGATGGAGGTTTAGGAATTCAGTTTTCTGTTAATATTCCCGATTATCTTGGCAAAGATCGTGGTATTTTTATTCGATATGATATTCCATTTTGGTTATCTGATCCATCAGCATCAGAATCAAATTTTTCGTTTCGACAACTTATTGGAATCGGAGCTATAATCTCATTTTAAGTCATGAAAATTCTTGTAATAAATTGTGGTAGTTCATCTATAAAGTATCAACTCATTGATTCAGCAAAGAAAGAAACACTTTGTAAAGGTTTAGTTGAGCGTATAGGGGCAGTTACTTCTATCATTAAACAAGAGTTTAAAGGGGAGAAGTCGATAAAGAAATCAATGGCAATTGATAATCATGCAGTTGCTTTAAAAACAATAATGGAGTTATTGCTTGAAGCAGATAACGATTATTTGCACAGTCTGGATGAAATTGAAGCTGTAGGACACAGAGTTGTACATGGTGGGGAAACCTTTAAAGATTCCGTCTTAATTGATGAAGATGTAGAAGAGGCCATTGAAGCTGCATTCGATATTGCACCACTACATAATCCCCCAAATTTGCAAGGAATAAGGGCTGCAAAAAAACATTTACCCAATGTTCCACATGTAGCTGTTTTTGATACAGCATTTCATCATTCATTACCACAACATGCTTTTTTATATGGAATCCCAAATCGTTTATATAGACGGTATAAAATTAGAAAATATGGCTTCCATGGCACGTCTCATTATTATGTAAGCCGTCAGTATTTTAAGCTTTCTGGAAAACCAAAAGAAGGTTCTAAAATAATTACTTGTCATTTGGGTAATGGAGGATCAATAACAGCTATCAAAGATGGCAACTCCTACGATACAAGCATGGGTTTTACACCATTGGAAGGATTGGTTATGGGAACCAGAAGTGGGGATATTGATCCGTCTATCTTATTTTACCTCATAGAGAAAGAAGAGTTATCTCTTGCAAATGTCCATGCTTTATTAAATAAGCATAGCGGTCTTCTTGGTTTAAGTGGTTATGCAGGCGATATGCGTGATTTACTAGAAGAAGCTGAAAATGGCGATAGAAGATGTAAAGAAGCAATTGATGTATTTTGCTACAGAGCACGAAAATATATAGGCTCATACATTGCAGCATTGAACGGAGTAGATGCCATAATTTTTACAGGTGGAATTGGAGAAAATGCATATCAAATTAGGTCTCAAATTTTAGCAGATATGGATAATCTGGGCATCAAAATTGAGGCTAAGTTCAACACAAATATTCCTGAGAATAAAAAAATAAATTCCGTAGACTCAAAAACTGAAATATTCGTTATACCTACTAATGAAGAGCTTGTAATAGCTATCGATTCAGCAAAAATTGCTCTTGCATCAAAACAAACCCCTTGGGCTTAATGAAGTCAAAATCAACATTTATACTACTACTAGTTTTTTTAGTAGTTCATAGTGCTTGTTCAAGTTCTAAATGGGTAGTAGAAAATCAATATGAGACAGATCGAAATGACTTTACTTTATTAAATGCCTCTAAATTTTTAGAGAGAACAGGTACAACTTCTCCTAATTCACCTATTGTAAGTTTCCAGCTCAAATCTGAAAATACTTTTGAATATGCACAAAGAGTTAAAACAGATCGATATATACAGCGATATAAGCCAACTTTTAGATCAATATTTTTCGGTTTAATTGGAGCCGGAATAGCATCTACAGCTGCATTAACAGTTAGTCAATCAAATACAAATAAGAATATTCTTTTTGGAACTGCAGGATTTGTTACTGTCGCTTCTATCTTAAATATGAGACCCGTTGGAGAACCGACGCCAACAGGTGAAACAAGGTTGTTAAGAAAAACAGGGAAGATAGAAGAAACAGTAATTGTTAATACAAATCCTCAATTAAGTGATAATGTCAGTTATGCCATTTTTTATCAAGGCAGTCAGATAATAGAGGACAGAGAAATAAAACCTACAAATTCGGTTTATTCTGTTAATCTGATTGATGTTTTAAATCCTGAAATATTTGAATACGATAGTAGCGACGTCGTAGAGCTACAGTTATACTTTAATCAAGATACTTATTCAGAGTTTATTCCTTTAACTAATATTTTCGAGCAATTTATTGTGATTTCATCACAGGTAACGGCACTACGTGATGAACCTGAATTTGATTCTCGAAATATTCTTACCGATTTAGCATTTGGTAGTCAGATGAAGTTAGTTTCTGAAGATAGTTTATTCTATAAAGTTTTATATGGAATATCAGAAACATGGATATCTAAAACGGATGCTTATCCAATTTGGAGACCATCTGAATTTGCTTCAGAATTATCTATAATAGCTATTCCAAATATTCCATTTGGCAATGTTGATGTTGAAAGTAACATACCTAGCTTAACAGCAATTAATAACACAGATACTTTTGTATTCATTTTAGCAAATGGTGAATATCAAGGTAGTTTATCTGAACGAACTTATGCTAGTCGAGATGCTCGGTTAATGGAAGAGTATTTTGAAAAAGGGTTTAATATTCCACTCGGGAATATTACAAAAGCATTAAATATTGGTTCACAGAGGCAGCTAAATTTAGCTTATAGCAGGTTAGCAAGTAAATTAAGAAGCCCCAAAAAACAGATTATCATCTATCTATCAGGATATGTCAAGACATCTGAAGATGGTTCTATTAACATGGTTCCAACTATACAATCTGATGAAAATGATTTATTTAATTTAAATTCACTTCTTAATAGTTTTTCAGATTTACCAGTAGAACAAATCATAATACTGGCTGACCTTGATTTCATCGAGAATAGTGGAAATAATGAATTACTTGAATCTTTATCATCAGATATTATTAAAAATAATCCAAAAGCGATCTTAATTTATGGAGCAACTGAAAATCAGCGTTCAAGAGATTATTCTATTGCTGGGGGAGATCAAAAAAGACATAGTATCTTTACTTACTTCTTAGCTGACGCATTTAAGAGCAAGCAAATTAGTATTTCTGGAGTTATAAATCACTTACAGCGTAATGTAGATTATACTTCTAGAAGGTTACATAATCAGCCACAGAATGTTATTTATTTTGGTGATACAAGTTTAATCATAACCGAATAATGGGATTACTTTTCATAGCTTGTAGTGTAGCTTGTTCTATAAGTATTGCTCACTTATTAAAACTAGCAAAAGTTAAATCTCTTCGACTTATACAGGTATTGATCGTTAATTATTTAACTGCATCAATTATTAGCTTTTCGATAACTGTACAAGATTTATCTGCCAATCAAATTATAGATCCTGTAGTCTTTAGTTTCTCGATTATTTTAGGAGCCATATTCATTGCAAATTTATTCATTTATAGCGCTTCTATAGATAGAATAGGAATGGGAATTAGCATTGCAGCAATGCGTATGTCCTTGGTAATTCCAATCGGAATTAGCTTAATTATTTATGGTGAAACGATTAATAGTTTAAAATATACTGGAATTCTGTTGGTTTTTATTGCACTGTATTTTATGATTCCAAAGTCAAATTCATACAAAGAAATAGATATAAAAAATTCAATTTTCCCATTACTTCTTTTTCTTATGACGGGGCTTGCAGATGCTTCACTTAAAATATTCGAAAGAGAATTTATTTCTAATCTACCTGAGTACGCATTTCTAGGATTAATATTCTCATCTTCGTTTATAATTGGTAGCATTTATTTACTGATTAAAAAGGAATACAATTTTTCAATAAAAGAAGTTTTTTATGGGATATTAATAGGAATAACTAATCTTTACTCGTCATTTTTCTTACTTTTAGCACTTCAAGAAATGCAAGGTTCATTAGTTTTTTCATTAACCAATGTATCTAACGTTGTGATTGGAGCAATAATTGGTTTTTTAGTTTGGAAAGATGAATTATCAGTCCTTCAAAAAACGGGAATAATACTAGCCACATTTTCAATAATTCTGTTAATCTGACTTATGAATATAATAGATAAAATTCGAGTAAAAGCTTCAAAATCTAAAAAGACTATTGTATTGCCAAGGTCATCAGATGAAAGAGTTTTAAAAGCAGCTGAATATCTAAATAATCAAGGTCTATGTAAGGTTATTTTGATTAATAACGCTACTAATGTATCATCTGAGAACAATATTGAGGTTATCGATCCAAAAACAGATAAGAATCTATGTTCATACGCCCAAGCTTTTTTCAATAAGAGAAAACATAAAGGTGTAACCTTAGAACAAGCTACTCAAATTATTAAGGATCCACTATTTTTTGCAGCTTCCATGGTTGCACAAGGTGATGCAGATGCTTGTGTTGCTGGATCAGTTTCTACCACTGGAGATGTATTACGAGCTGCTATCCAAACTATTGGTTTAAAAACTGGTTCAAATGTAGTCTCAAGTATTTTTTTAATGAGCTTTGAAGATGGAAAAGTATTCTCATTTGGTGATTGCGCCGTGGTCCCATATCCAACTTCGGAACAATTAGCTACTATCTCAGTTGATTCAGCTGCCACTCATTATGCTTTAACCGGAGAAGAGCCTAAAGTTGCTATGCTTTCATTCTCCACCAAAGGAAGTGCACAACATGAACGTGTTTTTTTAGTTGAGCAAGCATTAGAATTAGCCAAACAACAAAATCCATTACTCAAAATTGACGGTAGCTTACAATTTGATGCAGCCTATGTTGATTCTATTGGAAAAAGTAAAGCTCCTAACTCAGAAGTGGCTGGTAAAGCAAATGTATTTATATTTCCCAACTTAGATGCTGGTAATATAGGTTATAAAATTACGGAAAGACTTGCAGGTGCAACAGCAACAGGGCCTATAATTCAAGGTTTAGCCAAACCAATGATGGATTTATCTCGTGGTTGCAGTTGGGAAGATATTGTAAATACAAGCTGTGTAGCTGCATTATTAAGTAAGTAATAAACAATTTATCATCATTAAATTGACCAAATAAAAAGAAAAATGAAATTATACCCACTTAAGTTTATCCCAATCCTAAAAGACAAAATTTGGGGCGGTGAAAAGCTAGGAACTGTATTGGATAAATCAATTGGTGATTCAACTAATTGTGGTGAAAGCTGGGAGATATCAGGTGTAGAAGGTGATATTTCCATAGTTTCTGAAGGAAAACTGAAAGGGAAGAGTTTAGTTGAATTAATAGAAGAGTTTAATGGTGATATAATTGGGGATAAGATTTTTCAAAAATTTGGAACTAAGTTCCCTTTACTTATCAAATTTATTGATGCAAATGACGATTTATCTATTCAGGTACATCCTGACGACGAATTAGGAATGAAACGTCATAATTCATTCGGTAAAACAGAAATGTGGTATGTAGTTGATGCAGAGAAAGAAGCAACATTAATAAGTGGTTTCAATAAACAAACTTCGAAAGATGAATATTTAGAAGTTTTCAAGAATGGTAGACTTATTGATATTTTAAATAGAGAAGAAGTATTAAATGATGATGTATTCTTTTTGCCAGCAGGAAGGGTTCATACAATAGGAAAAGGATTATTGATTGCAGAGATTCAACAAACTTCTGATATCACGTATCGCATTTACGATTTTGATAGAGTTGATGCAAATGGAATCGGAAGAGATCTTCATGTTGAAGAAGCTGTTGACGCTATAGATTACAACTTCTATGATGAATACAAAACCCAATATGATCGTGAGGCAAAGGAAGCTGAAATTGGAAGAAGTCCATATTTTGTCACTAATCGTCTAATAGTAGATAAAACATTACAAAGAGATTATTCCAAATTAGATTCGTGCGTTATTATAATGTGCATAGAAGGAGATGGAACCCTTTCATTTGAAGGTGGTTCAATTTTATATAAACTTGGTGATTCCATATTAATACCAAATGTAATCTCAGGAATTGAAATCAGTCCATCATCCAAAAGTAAATTGCTAGAAGTTCGAATTCCTTAAAACATTTACTTCTGGTTATTTCGGTGATTTATTATCACCACGCATCTTATTAATACCCTCTACAAAACGTGACAATGTTTGTGATAACTGACCACGTTTTAGCATAATTTCAATTAATTGAAAACTACTTTCATCTGAAAAAGCTTGTTTTAGGCAACTTTTCAACTCTTTTCGAGTAGATGCACGTCGGCCCACACCACCTAAACTATTCCCAATATCAGCATAATTAAGCTCATCAAGATCATTGAATTTTGATTCTGGTTGAAAAGCCCGCAACATTTCCCAACTACTATTATTGAAAACTAATACTATAGGGTTCCAATTAAAGCGTTTACAGTTAAGCAATTCCCAACCAGTCATCTGAAATGCTCCATCTCCCACAAATATTAATGGCCGCCGTCCAGTTGCAGCTTGCAAACCTAATCCCGCAGGAACTCCAAAACCCATTGTTGCATAATAACCTGGTGCAACCATTTCGGTATTCTCAATATCTAGTGTTGTAAAAAGACAATCTCCCATATCTGCTGCAATGGGCATTATATTATAATGTTTAAACATATCATTTACAGCACGTGCTATATCAGTCGGCGTTATTGGCTCGTCATCATCTATTAGGTTATGTGGATATTCAACATTAACTGCACTACTTATAGTCGTAGTTTTCAATTTATTGTTTAGTGCTTTAATTAAAGCTCTAATAGGTAGTTTATCATAATTGTGATAACCAAGTGATACTTTCCCATCGCTTGCTAGAATACTCTTTCTCAGATCAATTTTTTTCACCGATATTCCAAAATTCGTATCAGATAACAAAACTCCAAGCAACATTAGTGCATCTGAGTTTTCTATACTGTTTGTAAGTTTTGAATCTCCAGCTAAGCCCATATATGTTCCTAAAAGAGAGACTTCTTGGCCAACCAGTAATCCTCTACCCATAAAAGTAGTTGCAACTGGAATATCTAATTTTTGACAAAGTTCACGAACTTCATCTTCTAGTCCATAACGCCGAATTTCTACACCAACCATCATTATTGGTGATGAAGCCTGTTTTAACCTATTTATTATTTCATCAACACAAGCATTAAGTGCTTCTTCATCAAATTCACCTTCAGTACTAAATTCAGGTACGGGATCACAGTTATCAAAAACTTTATCACGTGGCACTTCAATGTAGACTGGTCTAGAATGAATTATACAATTCTTGATAACTCGGGCAATATCATTTGGGGCAGAAAAAAGATCGTCAAGCACAACTTGGTCACATGTAACTTCCTTAAACATCTGCATTTGTGATTTAAGTTGCTTAGCCTGATGATGAACTAACAACCCGGTAGAACGATCAGAGGCTCCAGGTCCTCCAGATATAACTATTACAGGTGATTTTTCAGCGTATGCAGCAGCAACAGAATTGACCATATTAAAAGCGCCTGCACCGTAAGTAACGGCAGCTACTGAAGGTTTAGAATGGAATCTTGCAGCAGCATCAGCAGCAAACCCAACAGCTGGCTCATGACTAAAGGTATACAGGGGTAGTATTTTTGATTCTTCAATTACTTTAAAAAGTGGAAGGGCAAAATCACCTGGAATCCCAAAGATTTCTTTTACACCGTATTGCTTTAAACCAATTAACAAAGATTCAGCTAGATTCATAAAACATACCTTTTATATTAGCAGAAGATAACTAAATATAAAGGCAACAAATCGAACAAGAATAGCAAATTTCAAAACGCGATTAAACTTCATACTTATCTATGTATTGTATCAGTATTCTCAATCATATCTCATTTAGTTCTGAAGTTGAGATTTAGTATATTTGGACGGAATCTAAATAAGCCTGTAAACCGTTGAACGAAGTAGCATTAAAGATGGTTTACTTAGATGTAACTAAAGCATAAAAAAAAGACTTTAATGAGCGAAGAATTAAGCGATGAAGTAAAAGCTCTTGAATCAATGATTGGTGAAGATTACAAGTATGGTTTCACCACCGATGTTGAATATGAAGAGTTTCCTAAAGGAATAAGCGAAGAAATTGTAAGGCATCTTTCAGCAGTTAAAGAAGAACCGGAATGGATGACCGATTTTCGTGTGAAAGCATATCATGCATGGAAAGAAATGGTAGAGCCAACATGGTTTAACGCTACTTATAATAAACCAGATTTTGAAAATCTTCTGTACTACTCAGCGCCAAAGAAAAAGCCTCAATTGGATAGTATGGATGATGTTGATCCAAATATTCGTGAGACATATGAGAAACTGGGTATTCCATTAGAAGAACAGAAAATGCTATCTAATGTGGCTGTGGATGCAGTTTTTGATAGTGTTTCAATTTTTACTTCATTCAAAGAAAAATTAGCTGAAGCTGGTGTTATTTTCTGTTCAATGTCTGAAGCTATCAAAGAACATCCTGAATTAGTTAAAAAATATTTGGCATCTGTTGTTCCAGTTCGGGATAATTTTTACTCTGCATTGAATTCTGCTGTTTTCTCGGATGGATCTTTTTGCTTTATCCCTAGAGGTGTTAAATGTCCAATGGAATTATCGACTTACTTCAGAATCAATAATATGAATTCTGGTCAGTTTGAAAGAACATTGATAGTTGCCGAAGAAAGAGCAAGTGTAAGTTATCTAGAAGGCTGTACAGCACCGATGTATGACGAGAATCAATTACATGCCGCTGTTGTTGAATTAGTAGCTTTAGATAATGCCGATATCAAATATTCAACCATACAAAACTGGTACTCAGGAGATGAGAACGGTGTTGGTGGTATATATAATTTTGTTACAAAACGTGGTATTTGTAAAGGAAATGGGTCTAAAATTTCATGGACTCAGTTAGAAACTGGATCTGCTGTTACATTAAAATATCCAAGTGTAATACTTCAGGGTGACAATTCAATCGGTGAATTTTATTCGGTAGCTGTAACTACGAAAAGACAACAGGCCGATACTGGTACCAAAATGATTCACCTTGGTAGAAACACTAAGAGTACAATTATTTCAAAAGGTATTTCTGCTGGTCAATCCAACAACAGTTACCGTGGTGAAGTTAAAATTGGTAAGAAAGCTCATGGATCAAAAAATTATTCAGTTTGTGATTCTATGTTAATTGGACAAGAATGTGGAGCTCATACATTCCCTTATATATCATCTGAAAACCCAACAAGTAGTGTTGAACATGAAGCTACTACATCAAGAGTTGGAGAAGAGCAAATCTTCTACTTAATGCAACGTGGTATTAGCGAACAGGATGCAATATCAATGATCATTAATGGATTTGTTAAAGATGTATTGAAAGAACTACCACTTGAGTTTGCTGTAGAAGCTAATAAACTTTTAGATGTGAAATTGGAAGGATCTGTAGGCTAATTATCCTACTAATTAAATTGAAGTTGATCCATAAAGGAAATTAAATAATAAAAAAGATAAAAAGACGAACTGTGTTAGAAATCAAAAACCTACACGCCAAAGTTGAAGGCGAAGACATACAAATTTTAAATGGTGTTAACCTAACTGTTAATGCTGGTGAAATCCATGCAATCATGGGGCCAAATGGAAGTGGTAAAAGTACTCTTTCAAAGGTGGTATCAGGTCACCCTGAGTATGAAGTAACTGAAGGAGAGATCCTCTTTAATGGTGAAGACATTACTGAAATGGATGCTGATGAGCGTGCTCATTTAGGCTTGTTTTTAGCTTTCCAATATCCTGTTGAAGTTCCAGGTATTACGAATAAAACTCTTCTTAGAGAGGCTTATAACACAATTGCACGAGCAAATGATCGAGAAGAACTTGATCCACTAGAATTTGAAGACTATTTAGAAGAAAAATTAGAAATCATCGATATGAAAGATGAATTTTTAAGTCGTTCTATAAACACTGGTTTTTCGGGCGGTGAAAAAAAGAAAAATGAAATCTTTCAAATGGCTGTATTAAACCCAATTCTTTCTTTCTTAGATGAAACTGATTCAGGTTTAGATATTGATGCACTTAAAGTTGTTTCTGATGGAGTTAATAAAATCGCAAACGATAAAAATGCGATTGTTATGATAACTCATTATCAAAGATTACTTAATTACATCAAACCAGATTTTGTACATGTAATGATGGCTGGTAAGATTATCAAATCTGGTGGCATTGAGCTAGCTGAAGAGCTTGAAGCAAATGGCTACGATGAAATGCAGAAGGAACTAGCTTTAAATGGAGCTCAGTAATGAGTGAAGTATTACAAAAAGATACAATGTTATCGTATATCGGAGGAGAAATTGAACCAAAAGGAACATCTATTTCAATCCGTGCGATTAATGAAAGAGGTAGAGTAGCTCTTCAAGAAACAGCATTCCCAACTAGAAAGGATGAAGATTGGAGATTTATCGATCTAAAATCCATCTCAAAGAATACATTTGTATCTGTTGAAGAAGCGGGCGCTAATACAATTGGTGACATTTCTGAACACTATCTACCAGAAGCTCTAAATACTCGTTTAGTGTTTGTAAATGGAGTATATAATGAGCAATTATCTTCAATATCTGAGCTTCCAAATGGAGTTATTGTTGGTAATATGGCTAGTTATAGTGATCATGATTCCGTAAAAACTCATCTAGGTACTATTACTAACTATAACGATGATGTTTTTGCACCATTTAATGATGCTGCGTTCTCCGATGGAACTTTTATTCATGTTCCCGAAGAAACTGTTGTAGAAGCACCTATACATATATTAAATGTTTTCACAGATGCAGATAAAGCATTTTATGCGACTCCACGTTTACTTTATGTTGGTGAAATGTTCTCAAAATCTACAATCATTGAAGAACATATTGGATTAGGAGAAAATGAGTATTTAAATGTACCAGTTACTGAATTTAAAATGTTTACTGGTTCAAATGTACATCATGCAAGAATACAGAGAGATTCAAAAAAAGCATCTCATGTTTCACGTCCTATTGCGATGTTAGATAAAAATGCAGAATACCATTCCTATACAATCTGCTTAGGAGCAAAGTTATTTAGAAATGATCCTCGTGTAATTCAAAATGCTGAAGAAGTAGATTTTACTGTTGATGGATTAGTTTTAATCGATGGTGAGCAAATAGCTGATACTCATTCAATTATGGATCATCGTTTCCCACATGGTAAGAGTCATCAATTACACAAAGTTGTAGTAAATGACAGTGCACATTCGATTTTTAATGGTAAGATTTTTGTAGCTAAAGACGCTCAAAAGATTGATTCATTTCAAGAAAATAGAAATCTGTTGATTTCTGAAAATGGCAAGGTAAATACTAAACCTCAGCTTGAAATATTTGCTGATGATGTACTTTGCTCACACGGTGCAACAATTGGGCAATTACAAGATGAAGAAGTATTCTATCTTCAAAGTCGTGGTTTAACTGAACAAAAATCTCGTGAGTTATTAGTTTATGCTTTCGCATTAGAAAGTGTAGAAAGCATGGCCGTTGAATCAGTTGAAAAACTTTTACTAACTGAAGTAATTAAATACACTAACAGAGACGATAAATAGCTTTATAAAGTTATCCTGAATTAACAGGAAAACTAAATAATCAAATGAACCAAACGAAAGTAGACATAATATCTTCAATTAATTGGGAAGAAATAAGTTCTCAATTTCCCGTTCTTAATCAAGAAATAAACGGTAAGAGATTGGTATATCTGGATAGTGGAGCAAGTAGTCAAATGCCGCAGATTGTGATTGACCGTATTAACGGTTATCACTCTAAAGAACATGCCAATGTGCATCGCGGAATTCATTCTTTAAGTCAAAAAGCAACCGATGCTTTTGAAGCTACTAGAGAAAAGGTTCGTTCCTTTATAAATGCTGAATATTTAGAAGAAATTATTTATACATCTGGTACTACAGATTCTATCAATTTAGTAGCGAATTCTTATGGAAGAATTCACTTCAATGAAGGAGATGAGATTCTCGTTACAGAAATGGAACATCATGCCAATATTGTTCCTTGGCAATTAATTGGGGAACAAACTGGAGCTACACTAAAAGTAATTCCCATGGATGATAATGGTGAGCTTATAATGGAAAAATTTTATGAGCTTCTTTCTGAAAAAACTAAAATGGTTGCTGTTATACATGTTTCTAATGCTTTAGGAACAATTAATCCGGTTAAAGAAATTATTGATGCTGCTCATAGTAAAGGAATTCCAGTTTTAGTTGATGGAGCTCAAGCTATACCACATTCTAAAGTAGACGTTCAAGATTTAAATGCTGATTTCTATACTTTTTCTGCACATAAGTTATGTGGCCCAACAGGATTTGGAGTCTTATACGGTAAAAAAGAACTTCTTGAATCAATGCCTCCATACCGTGGTGGTGGAGATATGATTGATAAAGTTACTTTTGAAAAAACAACCTTTAATGACTTACCTCATAAATTTGAAGCCGGAACACCACCAATATCTGCTGGTATTGGTCTAGGTACAGCTATAGATTTTATAAATACAATTGGTATTGAAAATATAGCAGTACGTGAATCTGAATTAGTTGATTATGCTACTAAGAAACTAAATGCAATTGATGGTCTAAGAATTATAGGAACCGCTGATGAGAAAGCTTCAGTAATTTCGTTTTTACTTGATGGTATACATCCAACAGATGCAGGTACTATTCTGGATAAGGAAGGTATAGCTGTTAGAACTGGACATCATTGTGCACAACCTGTAATGGATCATTTTAAAATACCTGGTACCTTAAGAGCATCTATTTCATTTTATAATAATGAAAACGATATTGATCGATTAGCCGAAGGAATTGAATACACAAAAGAATTTTTCGTATAAAAATAGAGTATTATGGCCAAAATTAAAGAAATAGAACGTACACCGAATCCAGACGCAATGCGTTTTGTACTAGACGAACCTCTCACAAATGGAACTACAAGATCGTTTGAGAACGATAAAGATGCAAAAGGAGACAATCTTGCTTCAGCACTTTTCGCTATCGAGAATGTCATAAACGTGTACTATGTTGATAAATATATAACTGTTACACAAGATGGTAATGCTGTTTGGTCTGAATTACTTCGAAAACTAGCTCCACCAATACGAGAAGCAGAACCCCAAATATTTGATGAAGATGATTCTGAAGTTCATGTGAGTAAAGAAGCAATGGAATCTGATGATCCTAGACTTCAAGAAATTAACCGAATGCTAGATGAACAAGTTCGTCCTTATCTACTTGCTGATGGTGGTGGTTTAAAAGTTCTCGGATTAGAAAGCAATAGATTGAAAGTTCATTATCAAGGTGCATGTGGAACTTGTCCTACTGCTTCAACTGGTACATTATACGCTATCGAAAGTATGGTTAAGCGGATCGATCCTGAAATACAAGTAGTTTCTGTTTAAATAATGAGTGAAATCACTATCAGCGAACGTGCCTTTAGAAGGATTGATGAAATTCGATCAGAAAAAGGTATATCTAACGACTCATTCCTTAAAGTTGGAGTAGAGAGTGGAGGGTGTTCTGGTCTAACCTACAATCTTGATTTCGCTACAGATCAACAACCTGGCGATCAGGATCAAGTATTTGAACTTAATGGCCTGAAAGTTCTTGTTGATATGCGGAGTTTCCTATACTTAGCCGGTACAGAGTTAGATTTTACAGATGGTTTAGATGGACAAGGTTTTCACTTTCATAATCCAAATGCTAGTAGAACTTGCTCCTGTGGAGAGAGTTTCTCTCTATAATTCAATTTTCTAAATTAAGAAAACCTCATTTTGAATCTGCTAAAGGTAGTATGAAAGATCAAATCGTTAATAAAGTTAAATCGAATTCGAAGCTTATCACAATCGACTTAGCAAAGTTGTTCCATGATTCGACTCCAATAGTCGAGTTAGATATTAAAGATTTTCTACACATGGGTTTGTTATTGAAAGAAGCTGATTACAGAACTCATCTTGAAAATCATGATTGGTCACAATATTCAGGAAAGTATCTTTCAATTTTCTGCTCTACAGACGCTATTATTGCTCCATGGGCATGGATGTTAATCACCACTCACGCCAATACTTTTGCCAAAGAGGTATTCCATTTAACATCAAAAGAAGTCACCCACGAACTCTATCGACGTAACATAGAATTTTACGATTGGAGTCAATATCAAAACAAATTTATTCTCCTCAAAGGCTGTGGAGAGATCCATGTACCAGATTCTATTTACTTATTGGCTACCAATATATTAATGGAATCAGCAAAAAAGATTATGTATGGAGAAGCCTGTAGTTTTGTCCCAGTTTGGAAAGGGTAATATTATTGAGGAATTATGAAAATATTACTAACAGGCTCATCACGTGGAATAGGTAAAGCAATTAGCGAATTGTTATTAGTAACTGGCTATGATGTAATTGGCACATCTAGAACGTACGATAATCAATCTAATAAACACTACATACACATCGCCTCTGATCTCTCAAAGCTTGAAGATGTACTAAAACTAAAGGACATATTCGAAGCTGAAGAAATCCCTGAAGTTCTCATAAATAATGCAGGAATGTTTGATGATGCAGATTTTGGAATTTCAGACAAAGAATGGCTAGCAAATTGGGATAAAACCATGCAGGTGAATCTTCGGTCATCTGCCTTATTATGTAAATGGGCAATCAACTCTTGGAAAGAGAGAGGAATCGAAGGTAGGATCATCAATATTTCAAGTAGAGCTGGGCAACGAGGAGATACCCAAGAATACGCTTCATATGCTGCTAGTAAAGCTGGAATGATTGGATTAACAAAGAGTATTGCCCGAAGTTTTGGTAAAGATGGAATTACAGCTTATTCAATTGCTCCTGGTTTTGTTGATACTGATATGGCTAGAGAATCTATCGAAGTTTATGGAGCCGAATATTTAACTCAAGGATTATTCTTAGATACAATTGCCCCAACTGAAGAATTTGCAAATCTGGTACTTTTTTTAGCAGATGGGAAGCTTAAACATGCAACTGGTCAAACTTTTCATGTTAATTCCGGTAGTTATTTACCTTAACTACTAATATCAATAAAGTATATTTTATTTTGATTTATGATCCTGAATCAAGTTCAGGATTAGTATATTTTTTTTGGGAATTAATCCTCGGAATTTGGAACTTTAACTTATGACAGATATCCGACAAAGAAAAAAAGATCACGTTGAACTCACAGTTACTGAAGGTACTCAGTATTCACAATCAACTGGCTTTGATCAGTATTACTTCAATCACAATGCTCTTCCAGAAGTAAATTTTAATGATGTCTCAACAGAAGCCTCACTTTTAAGTCGAAAATTTTCATTCCCATTATTTATTTCATCAATGACTGGTGGTTATGCTGATGCAGGACCAGTAAATGCAATTATTGCTGAGTTTTGTGAATTAAATAACCTTCCTTTTGGTGTTGGGAGTCAACGAGCAATGCTTGAAAATAAAGCTCTCATGAAAACATTTTCTATCGTTAGAGAAAAAGCTCCAAATGCATTTATTTGTGCAAATATTGGTGGTGTACAATTGGTGAATGGATTCTCAAAAGAAAACATTAAACTCCTTTGTTCAAGTATAGATGCTGATGCAATTATTGTCCATCTAAATCCACTTCAGGAACTTATGCAACCAGAAGGAGATCGTAATTTTAAAGGAGTTCTAGAAGGAATTGAACGAATTGTAAATAACTCAGAAGTTCCTGTAATAGTTAAAGAAACAGGTGCGGGTATTTCAAAATATGTGGCAAAACGATTATTAAATGCTGGCATTGAAGTATTAGATGTCGCAGGAGCAGGAGGGACTAGCTGGGCTAAAGTTGAGAACTATCGATCGTCAAATTTAAATCCAAATCATAGTTTTGATAACTGGGGAATTCCAACTGTTGAATGCCTTAAACAAATAAGCACATTGCAATGGGAAAGAAGTTTTGAATTAATCGCATCTGGAGGAATACGATCAGCTCATGATATTGCAAAATCTTTATGTCTCGGAGCTACTTTTACAGCATCAGCTCAGCCTATTATCAAAATGATCTCTAATCAAGGCATTAATGGAGCTCAACAACTCTACGATCAATGGAAACAACAACTAAGAATTATTTTAACATTATTAGGTTGTAGTTCAATTTCCGAATTGAATTCATCACATCTTTTAAGTAAATCAGCCTAATAAAGCTCTTTCTTATTTCTTATATTTACAGGCTAATTTTACAGACCTGATTTGAGCACTACGGATTTACAGAAACAATTTTATTCATTTATAGAGAAAGAACTGGTTAATCTTAATTTACCTGATCGACCTGTCACACTCTATAAGCCATTTATTTACGCTTTAGAAGCTGGTGGTAAAAGAATACGTCCTATCTTGACTATGCTTGCAAGCGGAATATGTAATGGTGAAATTAACGATTCGATCCCTGCGGCACTTGCGGTTGAAATACTACATAATTTCACACTTGTCCATGATGACATTATGGATTCGGCAGACACACGACGTGGTAAGCCTAGTGTATTTAAAAAATGGGATGAAAATGTAGCAATTTTATCAGGCGACGTTATGTTTGCTGGTGCAATGCAACAGCTTGCTTATTACGGTCATAATAAAGCTTATTCTAAGGAAGAGTTTACATCACTTTATGATGTTTTTCTTAAGGCAACAGTAACTGTTTGTGAAGGTCAGGCATTAGATATGGAGTTCGTTGATAGAGAAGACGTTGAACTTCATGAATATATTGAAATGATATCTGGTAAAACTGCTGCTCTTTTAAGTGCTTCACTTGAGATGGGTGCAATCGCTGCACATGCTACTCCAATACAAAGAGAAGAATTAGCTCTTATTGGTAATGAATTAGGAATAGCTTTCCAGATACAAGATGATTTACTTGATGCTATCGCTGATCCTATTAAGTTTGGGAAACGACCTGGTGGAGATATTTTTGAAGGAAAGAAAACATATCTTACCATACTTGCGTTAGAACGTTCAACTAAGTCAGAAATATCAATAATAAAAGAAACTTTATTAGCTAAGAATCCATCAGAAAAATCAGTTGAACAAGTTTTAACGATTATGAAGGATTTAGATGTAATAGATGATGTTGCTGTTGAAATTGAAACTAGATATAAAAAAGCTTTAGAATTACTGACTCATTTTCCAAAATCAGAATTCAAAGAGGAATTAGAAAACTTACTTACTTTTTTAAGATTTCGTGATCATTAAAGATAATAGACCTTATACAATGAGATATTTTACCCTCGTATTATTTTCATCAATAATACTTCTAACTGCTTGCAGAAACAAAGCTCTTGTTCGTCCAGGTGAGCCAATAAATGTTGCGTATGACAAGTCAGTTGCCTTGTTCGAAAATGAGAAATATAGCGATGCTGCTTATGGCTTTGAGCTAGTTACAAGACTTGGAAGGGGAACTGAATATGCAGAAAATTCTCAATTTTATCTTGCTGAGAGTTATTTCAACGATAAACAATATTTAATAGCTGCATCAGAATATGAAAGGTATATAAGTTATTACCCACAAAATCCGCAAAGAGAAGAAGTAGAATATAAACGTGCTCTATGTTATTACCAGCAAAGCCCAAGATATCGACTAGATCAAAGTACTACTTCAAGAGCTATTGAATTATTTCAATTATTCAATACAAAATATCCGAATTCTGAATATGTTTTAGAATCTGCTGAACGAATTGATGAGCTTAGAAATAAGCTAGCTCGTAAAAATTATGAAGCTGCTGATTTCTATATTAGAACGAACCGATTTCTAGCTGCAACTATTTATTATGGCCAAACTATAGACCTCTACCCTGAATCTATATGGGCTGAAAGAGCCTTAATTAAGCAAATTGAAACATTTATTACATATGCTGATCGTAGTATTGAAGAAAAACAACTTGAAAGGTATAACAAGGCTATAAGTAACTACGAAAAATTTATTCAGCTATTTCCTGAAAGTGATAGTAGAGAAAAAGTGGAAGAATTATACTTAGAAGCGTCAATAAAGGCTTCTAAAGTCAATATTCCTGCTTCTGGAGATAGCATAGGCAGTAATTAATGAAAAAAAGGGTTGGATTATTTGGTGGAACATTTGACCCTGTTCATAATGGGCATATTTCAATTGCTAAATCATTTATTGAATCTTCTTTAATAGATGAACTCTGGATTCTTCTAACTCCATTCCCACCTCATAAAGAAGGAAATAAACATGCTTCTTACGAACATAGAAAAGACATGTTAGAGTTAGCCTTTTTTGGTATTAATAATATTCAGATACTAACTATTGAAAATGAATTACCTAAACCATCTTATTCTTTTAATACAATCAAATATGTAAAAGAAACTCATCCAAATTTTAAATTTCTTTATTGTATGGGAGAAGATAATATTGCTAATTTTTATACATGGAAAAATCATAAAGAAATATTAGATGAGGTAGAATTATTAGTTGCTCATAGGCCTGGGGTAGATCATTCTGAAGTAAAGGATTATATATTAGCTCGCACAACCTTTGCCGATCACACTCCAATTTCAGTGTCTTCTTCAATGATTAAAGAGAAAATTGATCAAAAAGAATTGTTGACATCATTACTTCCAAAAAAAGTATTAGATTTCATAGGATCGAAAGACTTATATAAAAGTAATGTTTAAATAATATTCTATGAGTATTTCTAGGAAAAATTTTATATCAATAACTAGTCTTGGATTTGTTTCTAACTTCTTTTCCAGTTCTAAAAACATCCTAGATAAACAGATAATTAAACCATCAAGAATAAAGAAAGGTGCTACGCTAGGACTAGTTGCTCCTGCTAGTCCAATCTACATAGAGAGCCAGTTTGATACAATGATATCTAATCTTCAGGACTTAGAATATGAGTTAAAACTAGGTAAACATATTAAAGATAGAAATGGATATTTAGCAGGAAATGATAAAGATCGTGCTCAAGATCTTATGGATATGTTTTTAGATAAAAAAGTAGACGCAATACTATGCACAAGAGGAGGTTATGGATGTAACCGAATTCTACCTTTACTTGATTTTAAACTAATTAAATCTAATCCAAAGCCTCTAATTGGGTTCAGTGATATAACTTCACTTCATTTGGCAATTCAACAAAAAACGGGCCTAGTTACTTTTCATGGACCGGTTGGAAAATCTGAATGGACAGATTTCACAATAAAGGCTTGGGATGAAGTTCTAATTGAAGGGAAAAAAACAACATATGTAACTCCTGAGGATCAAGAAGATAGTTTCGTAATAAACCCGGGAATTGCATCGGGTAAGTTATTAGGTGGGAATCTTACTGTACTAACTTCAATGATTGGATCCGAGTATCTACCAGACTTTAAAGGATCAATTCTATTCCTAGAAGATATTGGTGAAGATGTTTACAGAATCGATCGAATGTTAACCCAGCTTAAATTAGCTGGTATTCTAGAACAATTGAATGGATTGGTATTTGGTAAATGTACAGATTGTTCATCGGGTCCAAATAGTCTTTCCTTAAAAAATGTATTTGATGATCATCTTTCTTTATTAGATATTCCTGCGTTTTATGGGGCTATGATAAGTCATGAAGACGATAATATCACTCTACCAGTAGGTATTCAGGCGTCCATAAATGCCAATGAAAAATCTATTAGCTTATTAGAGCCTGGAGTTAAATAAAATATGAGTTCATATTAATCTCATATATAAACCGAATACAATTACGACTATTTCTCAGATAACTTCTTGTTCAAGGTATACCAATAAATGGATAGTGGCATGCTATACCATGTTGACTTTTTTATGTTTTCACCAAACAACTTTTGCTCAAAGTGGCATTCTATCCGGAACAGTTTATGATGCATTTTCAGGTGAAACTATTCCATTTGCTAACATCCAAAAAGAAGGGACATTAACAGGAACATATACAGATGAGGATGGAAAGTATACTATTCAATTAGATCCTGGTACATTTTCATTTAAATTCAGTAGCCTCTCTTATCTAGATACTCTTATTACAATTACTATTAAAGCTAATGAAGAAAAAACATTTGATGTTAAGCTTTCTCCAGATATGCTATTAATGGACGAGATTGTAGTTAGTGCAGATAGAGTAACTAGAAAAGTTCAAGAATTAGCACTTAACAGAAGTAAACTAAATGAAGGACTAAAATCTTATACAGCTGAAATTTACAAACTTGCAATTTTAGGGTCTAATCAAAATAATAATAATGGAATAAACACTTTCTCACCTACTGCATTTTCTGAAAGAGCAACGATCGTAAAGCATATTTTAAAACCCGAACGCTTTACTGAAACTATTACAGCTAATAGGGCTAGTAAAAATTTCTTTAGTGAATATGACTTCTTTTCAACTGGAGGTCCTCCTTTAAACTTAAATCAAGAGCTGGTACCTCTAAGTGTGCTCTCTGAAGATATTACTGTTGTAGGGCCAATTTCTAAGAGAGCCGGGCGTTTTTATGAATTGAATGATTCTCCAGCGGATTCAAGCTGGCCTGAAGGGACAATAAAGATATCGGTTGAGCCAAAATTTGATAATCGACCACTATTTATAGGGTCTATTTGGTTTGATGAAGTTAGTTCAACCATTTTGGGAATTGATGTAACTTTAAATGATTATGCTTCAACAAGTAATGGGATTTTTAGTATTTCCAACCTTCGATATATTCAAAATTATAAAAAAGTGGAAGAATTCTGGTTACCCAACGAAACAAGCTTATCTGCTCAATTACGTTTTTTAGGGAGTACAAATCCCATTATATATAAGGATGAATGGAAATGGGATAACCATTCGATTAACCCAAGCAATTTACGTGCTGAAGATTTAGAACTAAATACATCATTAATTAGTCCAAATGCTCATAAAAGAAAAGAAGTATTTTGGGACTCACTTTCCACAAGATCTAATAATGTTAATTCTGTTTACTTAGATGAAGCTAAATCCTATACTGAAAAGAATAGAACTCTTCGTTTAGGAATGTCAGTAATGAGTAATTTCTTTCGATTACCATATCAACTTGAGAGATTCTATTTAACTAACCTTAGCGATATATATCATTTTAATAGGGTAGAAGGTCATTATTTAGGAATAGGTTTAAGAACTCCGATCCACTCCGATTTTGATTATCGAATTTTAACTGGTTATGGGTTTTCAAATAAACAATTTAGTTATAAGATAAAAGCTCATCATTTTATACCTGGATCCGCTTTCGCTCCGGATTTTACTATTCAAGATCAGATAACTGTACAATATCAAGATTATGAATACAATCGAACTCCGTTAGATTTCTATGATTTTAGACAATCTTCAAGCTCACTACTTTTTGGAAATATTGTTAACAATTACTTCCAAAGAAAAGCTCTTGAATTTGGTCTTCGATATCGATTTGATATAGAATCGTTTATTAGAATACTATATGTTAATGAAGAGCATACCAGAGTTAACAGTACAACAGATTTTTCCTTTTTTGGTGAGGTTGACCCAAATCTTTTTCCAAATAACGACAATATTTACCCAGCTCAAAATGGCGAAATAAAAGGTTTATCGTTGCATATACACCACGATACTAGAAAGTACTTAAGGACTCAGTTTTTAAGGGATTATAATTTAAGAGATTTTGGGTGGTTAATTGATGGTAAGCTCGAAAAAGGCATTTCAAAATGGGGGAGTGATTTTGAATATAATCGCTATAGAATAGGGTTAAGTGTTAATATCCCTGTGTTTAGCTCTCATTTTATACAAAGCGAAATCATTACAGGAGCATCTGACACAGGTACTCCGAATCAACGTTTATTCGGTTATAATGGATTTGTTTTAGATGACTATGTAAGAGTTCGTCCATTTAATACTGTTTCGTTTAAAGAACCAATTGGCTACAGAACTTCAGTTATTAAAGTTAAGTATAAATTTGGCAGTTCTATCACACGAAAATCACCATTTACCTTTATCCAAAAAAGCGGGATTCATCTAGCCACATTTTTTACTATTGGAGTAATTGATGATAAAGCTTCGCTTGAACCATTAATACCTTATTCAAAAGCAGAAACACAAGCAGAGTTAGGTATCGCTGCTTTTAAAATATTTGGATTTATGTACGTAGAATTTAGTCAAAGACTTATCGGAAACTATGGAAATTCTTTAGGTCTCACCGTACTCTTTTAATTATTTGCAAAACTATATTTAAAGTTATTACTGAATGAAACTTTAATGACTTTTCTTCCTATAGTTTTTTTTTACTTACATTGAGATTCCATTAATTAATAAACTACAATCGAGGTACGATTTATGATAAGAAATCAGCTAACCATGGGCTGCATTCTTCTGGTGTTATTTTTTATTCCAACATCTATAGAAGCCCAAATTATTAATCAATTCAACACTGCGCGGGCCGATTCAGATACAGTAAAGATTGAAAAGAAAAGTAAAGAACTACCAATGAGTCCTGGTAGAATAGTAAATATTGAAAGTAATGAAGGAACTTGGATGTCGGTTGATGTTAGTCCTGATGGATCAAAAATTACCTTCGATTTTATGGGTGATATCTATGAAATCCCTTCTTCTGGTGGAGAAGCCGTACAAATTACTGATGGTATGGCTTTTGACTCAAAGCCTAGATATAGCCCCAATGGAAAATTCTTAGCATATATTTCTGATGCTCATGGATCAGACAATATTTACTATATAAATCTTGAAGATACATCTGAGGTTACACAAGTAACTAGTGGGAAATCGAATGGTTATTTTGCAGCTGATTGGACAACAGATGGAGATTATCTTGTTGGATCTAAAGGAAAAGGTGTCGCAAAGCTATGGATTTATCATAAAGATGGAGGTAGTGGTACTGCTTTAATTACAACCCCAACTGGTCTTAAAACTACGGATCCAGCAATTGGTTCTGAAGGTCGCTATATATATTTCTCACAACGTAATGGATCATGGGATTACAATGCTCAGTTCCCTCAATATCAGATTGGACGTTATGACAGAGAAACGGGTGAAAGAACAACTATAACTTCTCGTTATGGATCTGCATTTACACCAGTAGTATCAGGTGATGGTAAATGGATGGTTTATGGCACTAGATATGAAGATAAAACTGGGCTTGTAATCAGAGATATGATTTCTGGAGATGAAAAATGGTTAGCATATCCTGTTCAACGTGATGATATGGAGTCTCAAGCAACATTAGGTGTTCTTCCAGGAATGTCCTTTACTCCAGATAATCAAAATGTAGTCGCTTTTTATGGTGGTAAATTACATCGTATACCAATTAATGGTAGTAAATCAACTGAAATCCCATTTAATGTAAGTACTGAACTTGAGATAGGTCCTGAAGTTCTTTTCAAGTATCCAATAAGTGATGATAAAGAAGTTATTGCTACACAAATTCGAGATGTAGTTCCATCACCTGATGGTAAATGGTTAGCTTTTACAGTTCTAAATGACTTATATGTCCAGCAAATACCTAATGGAACACCTAAAAAACTGACAAGTACAAAAGCCATTGAAGCAATGCCTACATGGTCACCAGATGGTAAAGAATTGGTATATGTTGCGTGGGATGAAAATGAAGGAGGAGGGATTTATTCTATTGAACCAAATGCAAGACGTCTAAGACCCACAAAAATCTCAAAAGAAAAAGGTATTTATACACAACCAGTTTTCAGTTTAGATGGTAATAGAATTGTAGCATTTAAAGCAGCTGAACAAAGCTATAAAGATGCTTACGGTCCAGGATCTCCAAGTGCTGGTGCTGATATTATTTGGATTGATTCAAAAGGTGGGAATTCAAATTTAGTTGATCGTTCAAAAGGTCGTTCAAATATTCATTTTATTAAAAATAGTGATCGAATTTACTTAAACAGGAGTGGTAACTTAGTTTCTATTCGCTGGGACGGTACAGATGAGAAAAGTCATGTAAGAGTTACTGGAATTACGACTTATTCTCCTTTTGGAGATCTTGAAACACATATCAAGGATAGTCCAGAATATTTAACTCCAATGGATATCTTACATCCTGAAGATGAATTTTCACGAGAGAGCAATCCAGCGTCATCCGCTACCATGATAACAATGGCACCTGATGGTGACCAAGCTATGGCACTGATAAATAATGATATTTATGTTGTAACAGTACCCATCACAGGTGGATCAACTCCAACGATATCTGTATCAAACCCTTCATCAGCACAGTTTCCATCTAAAAAATTAACTGCAATTGGTGGACAATTTCCTACATGGAGTTGGGATGCTAACAAGGTTCATTGGTCAATAGGTAATGGACACTTTATTTATGACTTAAGTGAAGCAGAAATGTTTGAAGACAGTGTAAAAGCTGCAAAGAAACTTGAGGAAGAGGAAAAAAAGTCTGAAGAAAAGAATAAAAATGAAGATATCGATGATTCTGATGATTCTGATGATTCTGATGATTCTGATGATTCTGATGATTCTGATGATTCTGATGATTCTGATGATTCTGATGATTCTGATAAAGAAGACACTTCAGATGGAAAGAATGAAGAGAAAAAAGATGAAACCTACAAACCTACTGAGCTTTCAATAGAAGTTAGCTTTGACCGTGATATCCCACAAGCATCGATTCTACTAAAAAACGCTAGAATAATAACAGCTAAGGGTACTCAAGTTATTGAACGCGGAGATATTCTGATTGAAAATAATCGAATTATTGAAGTTGGTACTAATCTTACAGCTCCTAGTGGTGTGGAAGTGATGGATATGTCAGGTAAAACGATTACTCCAGGATTTGTAGATACACATGCACATATGTGGCCAAATTGGGGTATACATAAGCAACAAATCTATAATTATGCTGCTAATTTAGCATATGGAGTAACTACAACTCGTGACCCTCAAACTGCTTCAACAGATGTACTAACGTATTCAGATATGGTTAAAGCAGGTATGATGCCTGGGCCACGAGTATATTCAACTGGACCTGGGTTAGGTTTCTGGGCCTATAATATTAAGAGTCTAGAACATGCAAAAGATGTGATGAAACAGTACAGCAAATATTATGATACTAAGACCATTAAAATGTATCTGGCTGGAAATCGTGAACAACGACAATGGATATTAATGGCAGCTAGAGAACAAAGTATTATGCCAACTACAGAAGGTGCTCTTGATTGGAAACTAAATATGACTCAGTTAATTGATGGTTATCCAGGCCATGAGCATTCACTTCCAATTTACCCAATCTATAATGATG
The DNA here is from genome assembly GCA_965212165.1 of Balneolaceae bacterium. GTDB lineage: Bacteria > Bacteroidota > Rhodothermia > Balneolales > Balneolaceae > RHLJ01. The sequence goes on from OZ243096.1 coordinate 2,508,396, forward strand.
TAGTTCAAACTATTGCAGAAGCAAAAATGGCAGTAACACCAACTTTATTAGTATCATATGGTGGACCTTGGGCAGAAAATTATTTCTATTCACGAGAAAATCCATATGAAGACCCTAAGTTAGGTCGATTTACTCCATATTCAGTTCTAGCAAGTAAAACTCGTCGTCGTCCAGGTTGGTTCCGTGATGATGAACATGTTTTTATGAAACATGGTGAGTCGATGACAAAACTAGTTGAAGCAGGTGCTTTAGCTGGTGTTGGTAGTCACGGGCAATTGGAAGGTCTCGGTTATCATTGGGAATTATGGGCTGTTGCCTCTGGGAATATGGACAACCTTGATGCTATAAGAGTTGCAACTATTATAGGTGCTGAAGCAATAGGATTAGATGGTGACCTTGGCTCCATAGAAGTCGGAAAGCTCGCTGATTTAGTTATATTAAATGCCAATCCTTTAGATGACCTTAGAAATACGAATTCTATTTCTCATGTAATGAAAAATGGTAGACTTTATAATGCTAATACATTAGATCAAGTTTATCCTCAAAAAGTAACGGCAGGGCCATTTATATGGCAAAATACTAGTCCGAATTCACTTGAACTACCTGGTTCAAAAGATTAGATCGAAAGGCTCCTTCGGGAGCCTTTTTTATTTTTATTAACTACTTAAATACTTTTAAATTCATGTGATCAATATTCTCGCCTGATAGGGTATAATATTCAGCCATTAAATCAGCAGTAAGACATGAATGTATTGGTAAAATTGGAATAACATCGCCTATTTCAACCTTATCAAAATAACTACTAGTACAATTAACAATTCCATGTTCTTGAGATATGGATTTCAAAATATTCCCGGGTAAATGCTTACTCCAGCTTTTATCGTCTTTTTTAGCAATAACTCCGTAATAAGGATTCCCATCTGTATCATAAAATGAATCTTTAGAAAAATGTACTGCACCACCGTGAATAACTAATTCATTGCGTTCAGGGTATTTTGCGACAATTGGACAATACATTGCTACAGCAATCTCATTCACTGTGCATGAACCTATGTTAAATTGAGTCCAATCATAAAACACAAAATTTCCTGGGCTAATTTGATCAATATCACCAAAAGATTCTAAAACTGAACAGGAGGGAGTATCTCCAAAACAAATAGGGTCATTAAATTCAGCTTTTAATAACGAAAGATCAGATAAAATTGAAGATGAAAGGCTCATGATTTCTTGTTTAGATCTACATTTATAAGAGTGACCAGCATGTAAATAAAAGCCCTCAAACTTTAAATTTGATGCATTTAATACGAAGTCTCTTACTTCTTTGATTTGATCAAAATCTAGAATTCGAATTCCACTTCGCATATAACCGGGATCTAACTCAATATAAATACCTAATTCATTTGAAAGCTCTGAATCTAATTTCTGTAAAACTTTTATATCTGTAGCAAGAACTCTCAAATCAATACTTGAGGCTAATTTATTTAATCGAGTTGATTCTAGAATATTTACAGGAAAGGCAATCGTAATATATTTCCAACCATCATTAGTAAAATATTCTGCCATTTTTAGGGATGATACTGTAATAGCATGAATTCCGAAATCTCTAAACCAATTACCAATAACATGTGATTGATGAGTTTTAAAGTGTGGTCTTAACTCTAAATTATTACTTATAGCTTTATCAACCATATTATTAATATTTTTAATGGCTATTTCTTTATTTACAACTAAAGCTGGGTAATTCATATTGATTAAATAATTAGTAGAAAAGATGTAATTCTTTGACGGAATATAAATTTTTATATAGCTGAAGTACTAAATAAATAGTGTATTTTATTGTTTAATGACAAAGCAAAAGTTACATACTATAGGCAGGATTGAATTAGTTGATCTACCTGACTGGAATATTACTGGTATTGAAGCCAAAATTGATACTGGCGCCTATTCTTCAAGTCTTCATTGTCATCGAATAGAAGAGTTTATAAAACAAGGTAGTTCTTGGATTAGATTTAATCTTTTAGACCCTGAGCATCAAGCTTATAATGATAAATTAATTGAGCTCCCTATTTTTGATAAAAGAGAAGTTAAAAGCTCAAACGGTCAAAGTGAACTCAGGTTTTTTATTCAAACTGAAATTATCATGTTTGATACTAGATTCAATATTGAACTCTCGCTTACAGATCGATCAGAAATGAAATATCCTTTACTGATCGGAAGAAAATTTATTCGTAAAAAATTCATAGTCGATGTATCAAAGAAAAACTTATCAAAATTAAAAAAGGAAAATTTTTGAAGTTTAATATCGGAATCCTTTCTAGAAATGAATCACTGTATTCAACCAGAAGATTAGTAGAAGCAATTGAAGATGCAGGTCACAACGCTCATGTGATTGACCATTTAAAATGTGACATTATAATCGAGCAAAATAAACCAGATGTTTTTTATAAAGGGGAGAGCTTAAAGCATCTAGATGCTATTATCCCTAGAATTGGTGCATCAGTTACTTTTTATGGGACAACAGTTGTCCGTCAATTTGAGATGATGAAGAAGTTTACTGCTGTTCAATCACAAGCTTTAGTACGTTCAAGGGATAAGTTAAGAAGTCTTCAAATTCTAGCTAGAGCAGGTGTTGGTCTTCCAAAAACAGTGTTCACAAACTATTCAAAAGAAGTTAATACACTTATTGATTCAGTTGGTGGTGCACCGTTAATTGTTAAACTTTTAGAAGGTACACAAGGCTATGGCGTAGTTTTAGCACCTTCCACTAAAGCTGCTCAATCAATAATTGAAGCTTTTCATAGCATGAAAGCCCGAGTGATAGTTCAAGAATTTATTTCTGAATCTAAAGGAGCCGACATTCGAGCATTTATTGTGAATGGAAAAGTTGTAGGAGCTATGAAACGCCAAGGAAAAGAAGGTGAATTTAGATCCAATCTGCATCAAGGTGGTAGCGGTACCTTGATTAAACTTTCAAAAGCAGAGCGAGAAGCTGCACTTACTGCTGCTCAAGCTATGGGTTTACCAATTGCAGGAGTTGATTTATTACAATCTGAAAGAGGACCTTTGATTCTCGAAGTAAATTCATCACCAGGACTCGAAGGCATTGAAAAGACAACAGGAAAAAATGTAGCTGGAACAATTGCCAAGTATGTAATAGATTCTGTTCTAGAATCAAAATCTAAGCCATCAAGAAGACGCAAAATTAAAAGTAATGCCTGAAACTATTTTAATAAATAATGAAGAAATTGGATTAGGTGAGCATAAGGTAATTGATTTTAATATTGCTAATTTACCTACTAGAACCTTAATTGATTTACCTGTTCATGTTTACAGAGGTAAAGAAGATGGACCTTCTTTATTATTAACTGGTGGCCTTCATGGCGATGAAATTAATGGTGTAGAAATTATAAGAAGGCTTATAGAATCTGGCGAAATTATACCGCTTAAAGGTACTGTTATTGCAATCCCAATAGTAAATATTTATGGTTTTATCCAAAACTCAAGAGGTTTACCAGATGGAAAAGATATTAATCGAAGTTTCCCAGGTGTTGCAAAGGGTGGGTCTTTAGCAACTCTTCTTGCACATACTCTGATGAAACATATAATTCCAAATGTTGATTTGGGAATTGATTTTCATACAGGTGGAGCGAGTAGATCTAATTATCCTCAAATGAGGGTAGATTTTAGTTACAAAAATGCCTTTGAACTAGCTAAAATATTTGATGCTCCTCTTACTTTAGATTCAAAACTAATCCCTAAATCCTTTAGGAGTGCTTCTCAAAAGAAAAATACTCCTATTTTGGTTTTTGAGACAGGGGAATCTTTGCGATTTGACGAATTTGGAATTCAAGAGGGAATAAATGGTGCAAAAAGAATTATGAACCATATTGGTATAAATTCATTTAATGTTTCTCAAAACAATTCCATTTATCTTGAACATTCTTCATGGATAAGAGCTAGTTATGCCGGATTATTTTTACCAAAAGTAAATCTTGGAGATACTATTAAGAAAAAACAAATTCTTGGTCATATAAATGGTGCCTACGGGGAATTACATTCTAAAATTCAAGCTCCTAAAGATGGAGTTGTTGTAGGTATAAACAATTGCCCTGTAGTTAATAAGGGCGATGCTATAATTCATTATTCATATAACTTATAGAAAATTGGAAAACGACTTACTTTTTACATTAACTACAAAATCTGATTGGAAAAACTTTTCTTCATCAGGTACATTTGAACCAGCTTCCCTAAAGGAAAATGGTTTTATACGATGCTACCATGGTACACAAATAGAACAAGCGGCAAATAAGTTAGAAATCGATGAAAATGAGATCCTACTTATTGTAATAGATCCTCTTAGGATTCAGGTACCTCTGAAAAATGAAAAAATTGGAAATGAAACTTTTCCTAATCTTTATGGTGGTTTTTCGATTGATGCTGTTATAGATAGAATTATTCTTACTAGATCAAAAAAAGGTACATTTGCGGTTCATGTAAAACACTTCGATTAAAGTTTGAACGATCTCAGTTATTGCTTAATAATAAATAAAGCTTCCAATTCTGGAAGATCAATAGGTATTATTAATAAGAATTTAGAGCTGATTAATAAAATTCTAAAAAGAGTTGAAATTTTAGAAGTAGATATAAATGAATCTATATCTCAAATTGCATCTTCAAAAGCTGAATATTTTGATGTCATTGTTGCCTGTGGAGGTGATGGAACAGCCAGGAAAGTAGCAATTGGCTTAAGGAATACCGATAAATTATTCGGAGTTCTACCCTTAGGTAGTGGAAATGATTTCGCTAAAATGCTAAATCTAAGTTCATCATTTGAGGAGAATCTTCATATTCTAAAAGTAGCAAATACCCGTTCTTTAGACTTAGGAATTGTTAATGACACTTTTTTTATTAATACATTAGGGATTGGTTTTGATGGGCATACAAATTATTTAGCCTCAAAAACTAACATAAAAGGTCCTCTTAAATATGTATTCTCAGGAATTAGAGCACTATTTTCTGCACAGAGTTTTTCAACAACTATTGAAATAGATCAGAAAAAGAAAAATTTCAAAACTCATATGGTAATTATAGCCAATGGAAAATGGGAGGGAGGAAAGTATTTTATATCTCCTTATTCCATTAATAATGATGGAAAATTAGAGTTAATAATTTTCCAAAGTATAAATAAAATCCAACTTATGATCGAGTTTATAAAACTTACCTTTGGTAAATCATTGTCTACTAAACTGACTAAAATCATCCCCATTAATCAAGCGATAATTCATACTTCAATTCCTGTTTATGTACATGCAGACGGTGAAATTGAATTACCACAAGATTCATTTATAATTAATATTAAACCAAAACACCTAAATGTTATTTATCGAAGTATTTAATTTTTATTAATCGTAAAACGAAACAAAAATATTTTATATACGGATAAGGCTCCAGGTTTAAAAAAAATACACTAGGAGCATGATATGAGAGAACCGACAAAAAGAATGCATCGATTAAACGATCATAGAAAAAATTATAAGTTTCATTTACAAATAGGGCTTATTTCTAGTCTAGCCATATTCTTAATAGCATTTAAGATTACAATTGAAGCAGAACCTCCAACTATTATTCCAATAGATTTACAAGAAGAAGTTATAATGGAAGAGGTTATACAGACAAAACAAGTTGAAACTCCGCCACCGCCGCCGAGACCACCTGTACCAGTTGAGGTGCCAAATGATGAAATTATTGAAGATGAGATTTTAAATCTTGATGCCGAACTTGATTTAGATGGTCCCTTAGATTTACCGCCTCCTCCGCCACCATCATCTGATGATATTGAAGAAGAAATATTTGTAGTTGTTGAGCAACCACCAGTTTTGATAGGGGGGATTGCTGGAGTTCAAAAAAGGATCAAATATCCTGAAATGGCTAGAAAAGCCGGTATTGAAGGGCGTGTAGTACTTCAATTTGTCGTTAACAAAGATGGAAATATTATAAATCCAAGAGTAGTACGTGGAATTGGTGGTGGATGCGATGAAGAAGCGCTTAAAGCATTAAGAGATGCAAAATTTAAGCCAGGTAGACAACGTGGCGTTCCAGTTAATGTAAGTTATAGTATACCTATTTCTTTTACGCTTCAGTCATAGATATAAACTTTTTTATGATTAGTAAATAGCTTCTTAATTGAGGCTATTTTTTTATCCAGAATTCACGAAATCTTCATGACTTCTAACTACCATTAATTAAACGTTTTGATAGGAGGTAGATCATGAAAAATCCAGTAAAAATAATTAATAGAGATAATACTTTACAAACAAGTTATTCAATTACAATGAGATTGGGTCTAATTTTCTCATTGGCAATTAGTTTAGTAGTGGTAAAAGTAGATTTTAATCCACAAAAAAAAGCAACCATAGTATCAAACAATTATACGGAAGAGATCTATATCGAAGAAATTGTTCAAACTAAACAAGAATTAAAAGCTCCGGCTCCACCTAGACCAGTTGTTCCAATTGAAGTTCCAAATGACGAAATTTTGGAAGATGAAATAATAAACATTGATGCAGAATTAGATTTAGGTGAAGCTTTTGATGTGCCACCACCACCAAGACCTGTGAACGCAGAAGAAGATGATGAAGAAATTTTCGTCGTAGTAGAACAACCTCCAGTATTATTAGGCGGCATAGAATCAGTTCAAAGTAAAATAGTTTACCCAGCTATGGCTATGAGTGCTGGTATTGAAGGAAGAGTAATAGTTCAATTCACCATTAGTAGAGAAGGTAACGTTCTAAACCCATTTATTGTAAGAGGAATTGGCGGTGGATGTGATGAAGAAGCAATTCGTGCAGTTAAGGAAGCCAAATTTAGACCAGGAATGCAACGAGGTAGAGCAGTTCAAGTACGATATACATTACCAATTACTTTTAAGCTAAAAAGCAGCTGAAAAACTTAGACTAAAAACTAGTCAGTAATATAGACTTTATTAATTGTTTCTTTAAGAAGGTCGTAACTAATTGGTTTTACTAAATATTCTATATAATTAGTTTTCTTAGCTCGTTCTCGATTATAAATATCCGAATTACCAGTGATATATATAACAGGGGTATCTAAGTTTTTTTTTCTTATTTCTAACATAGCGTCTATGCCGTCAATATCATCTTCAAGCATGATATCCATTAGAATCAAATCAGGAGAAAGATTTTGTGCTTTTTGTATTGCTTCAGATCCAGCTACTGCTGAACCAATAACTGCATTACCAGTTTTCTCAACCATTCTTGTTAAAAGCAATGATAAAACTTTATCGTCTTCAACTACTAAGATGTTCATTTTTATTCAACTTTTGTTAAATGATAACTTACAAAAATTATATTCGAGATATGATTAATTAAATTTATAGTGGATAATAATTATTAAAATTATTCCTATAATTTATATTATGTAAAGTTGTATTGTTATACTAAAAACATTCACCCTCCCAAATGATTAGATCAACCTAACTTTTGAAGCGTTTCTTGTATAAGATTGAAGTTAGGAACATTAGAAGAATCGTCTAGTACTTCTGTATATCTGACAATGCCTTCTTTATCAATTACAAAAGCTGATCTTTTTGATACTCCCTTCATTCCAAAGAAATCCTGGTCTAGTACTCCATAAGCATCTGAAGCTTCTTTATTGAAGTCACTTAATAATTGGAAACTTAGGTTTTGTGAATCTTTAAAAGCTTTTTGCACAAAAAAACTATCGATACTTATAGCCAACACTTCGGCATTAAATGATTCATAGATTTTTAAGTTGTCTCTTATAGAGCAAAGTTCAGTTGTACAGACACTTGAAAAAGCTAATGGGTAAAAAAGAATCAGTACATTTTTTTTTCCTTTTAAATCAGAAAGTTGTACAAACTCATTATTAGTGTTCTGTATTTTAAATTCAGGCGCTAATTGATCTATTTTAATTGACATATTAAATATTTTGAGTGTTTTTTGAATCTGAGATTTTTTTAAATCCAATTGACGCAACAATAATTCCAAATGAGAAAATTATTTTAGCTAAAAGTTGCGATAAATGAGGTATTGAGCCATCAAAAAACCAAAATAATACGAATGAAAAAAGTAATAGAATACAAGAAAAAAGCAATAAACCCCTCTCCTTGTACAAATAATGATTAATCGAAATTACTAAAATCCCTACAATAATAGCTGCACCTTGATAAGTAATTTGTAATAATTCTTTCACTATTTGTGCATTAACTACAAAAGGATAAAAAAATAACACTAAGAATGGCATTAAAGTTAGATATAGAGGGAATCTAGCAAAAACAGGTTTTGAGTTTCTAGTTTTTATAAAAAGTGCACTTAATGTAAGTGTTATTGCTATTAGATCGCCCCATTCCCTCCCAAAACCATGGTCATTATCTAATAAAACTTCGATCAATATTCCTATTACGAAACTAATTAATGATAATCCAAAGAATAAGCTTGAAAGTGATTTATCCTTCTTAGCAATAGCAATTAAATTAATAGATGCTGGAATACTAACTATTAAAAAGAGTATATAGGTCCAATTCAAATTTTCCATAAAAATCTATGTCAGTTCTATTTTTGTCTGAATACCATAGTTATCGGAACTCCAGTAAATTTATATTTCTCTCTTATTTTATTTTCGATATATCTTCTATAATTCGCCGGCATATCTTGTGGGTTGTTCATAAAAAACTTAAACACTGGAGGTTCAGCTTTTACTTGAGTCATATAAGATATTTTCAATTGCTTACCTCTTTTCATCGGTAAAGCTTTTTCTCTTAAAATTTCTTCTAAAAAGTTATTTAATTCTGACGTACCAATTTGCATACCGCGATCTTCAATAACTTGATCAGCTAATTCGATAACTTTGTGAATTCTCTTTTTATTTAGCGCTGAAATAGTAAGAATTGGCACATAACTTAGCTGAGGTACACTTTCTTTAATGTAATTTTCGAATTCTTTTACCGTGTTAGTGTCTTTATCTTCTATTAAGTCCCATTTATTAAGTACTATTATTAAGCCTTTGTTAAATTTTTCAGCTTCTCTAAGTACGCGCTTATCTTGATCTTCAAAACCACGAACTGCATCTAACATTAGTATTGCTACGTCACACTCTCTTATAGCTCTATCAGTTCGCACCGTACTATAGAACTCAATGTTTTCTTTAACTTTAACACGTTTTCTTAATCCAGCTGTATCAACCAAGATATAAGCCTTATCGTTATAAGTAAATTTACTATTTATGCTATCTCTAGTAGTACCTGCAATTTCGGTTACTATTGATCTTTCGTCATTTAGTAAAGCATTAACTAGACTACTTTTGCCGACGTTTGGTCTACCAACAAAAGCTAATTTGGGAGCTGAATCTTCTGGTTCAGGTTTAATTTCAGGAAGTAGTTCAACTATTCTATCTAATAACTCTCCCGTACCTGTTCCACTTATAGCTGAAACTGGAAATATTTCATCAAATCCTAGTTCATAAAATTCACTAGCATTTAATCTTCTAAATTCATTATCAGCTTTATTAGAAACTACTAGAACTGGCTTACTTTGCTCTCGAAGCAACTTTGCGACAGATTTATCGAGAGTATTCATTCCAGTTTCAGTATCAACTACTAATAATATTACATCAGACTCTTCTAAAGCGATATGTACTTGCTCACGAATACCAACAACCATCACATTCATATCGTCTGGAAGATAACCCCCAGTATCAATTACAGTGAAATCAACACCATTCCAATATGATTCACCATAATGGCGATCTCTTGTAACTCCATACTCATCATGGACGATGGCTTTTCTCTCTCCAATTAATCGATTAAAAAATGTTGATTTTCCCACATTTGGGCGTCCAACGATAGAAACTACAGGAAGCATTTTATGTATTGTATTATTAGTTTATTGATGTACAAAAGTACGGAAATTTTATCACTTAAAGATTCCATATGCTTAAAACCTTTTATGAAAATATTGGCTTCCTAGGATCTCTAGGATTATCCCTTTTTCTATTCCTTTTTATTGTTTTTTGGATTGCAGGAATTGCTGGAATTACCCTTCCAGTTGATGGAGGAAAAGCAAAGTACAACAAATGGCAAGTACTTATTGCTATACTAATCCCTATCTATCCTGTAATTTGGATAATACACGATATCATTGTGCAACATAAGTTTATGAAAAATAACTAATCAATCTATTAACTCACTTTTACTTTCTAATTGGGTCGATTCGCTCTCTTCTATTAGCTTCCAACCTTCTAAATAAACATCCTCAAGTGGTTCTAGAAATCTACTGGGTTTAGTAAAATAATCACCATATGAAGATTGAGCTAGAGCTGGATAACTATAATAAAGCATTTGTTTTGCGCGAGTGGTAGCTACATATAAAAGTCTTAATTCTTCATCAAGCTGTTCTATATCTTCTACCGAATAAGCAGAAGGAAGTACTCCATCAAGGCATTGAATAATAAAAACGTGCTCCCATTCTAGTCCTTTCGAAGAATGAATTGTACTAAGTATTAGTGGGGGTTCCTCGTTTTGTTTTTGTTCTGTATCTATGACAGATGCAGTTATAGGTTCAAGTGCAAGTTCTTCTAGCATTTTTTCCAAGCTATTAAAGCTTAACGAAATATTTATAAAAGCATCTAGGTCCTTTATACGCTTAGGATAGTCATCATATCTTTTTTCACAAAAAACCCTATAATAATCTACAATTAATTCAATTGTTTGGGATACATTTAATTCTCTTTCTTTAATATTTAATAATAACTTGCTAAGGTTTTTTATTTGATTTAAGTATGATTTACTTACTGATTCTGAAAGGTCGAGTTGATAAGGGTTACTTGCCAATTTAATCCAATCAAATAACTCCTGAGCTGTTTTTGGCCCTATTCCATCTATTAACATTAATACTCTATTCCAAGCTATTGTATCCATAGGATTAACGATAACGCGAATATGAGCTAGTACATCTTTAATATGAGCTGCTTCAGTAAATTTTTGACCTCCATATTTAACAAAAGGTATATTTTTCCGATTCAATTCAACTTCTAAGTCAAATGAATCTCTCCCATTTCTGAATAATACTGCTATATCATTTAACGGGGTATCTAGTTCCCTTAATTGAAGAATAGCTTGTGCTACGAACCTACTTTGATCATGTTCTGATGATGCTTTAACTAATGCTGGTTTGTCTCCCTCCTCCTTTTTTGAAAATAAACGTTTATCAAATTTAAAGTTGGCTTGAGCTAAAATATTATTAGCCGCTTCTAGTATTTCTGGGGTTGATCTGTAATTCTCTTCTAGCTTAATTATTTTAGTCCCATTAAATATTTTAGGGAATTCCATTATGTTTTGATGATCTGCGCCACGAAATGAATAAATGCTTTGGGCATCATCTCCAACACCCATTACATTACCGTGTATACTAGAGAATAATTGGGTTAATTTAGCCTGAAGCTTATTTGTATCTTGATATTCATCAACCATTACAAAACGATGAGAACCAGATACTTTAATTCGTATATCTTCATGCTGTGTAAGAAGTTCAACTGTTTTTATTAGAAGGTCATCAAAGTCCATTACAAAATTTTGCTCTTTGTATTCTTCATACCCTTTCAAAACTTCTTCGATCTGTACTTGTTGTTCAATAAACTGAGGGTAAGATTCCAACAATAGAACCCTTAAATCTAAATGTTTATTCTTACAGGTGCTTATCATTGAATAAAGAGTATTCTTATTGGGAAAACGTTTATTTCTTTTGTGAAGATTTAAACGAGTTCTTACAAACTGAATAATTTCTAATGCATCTGCAGAATCAATTATTGTAAAGTTATTTGGAAAACCTAAATGATCTGAATAACGATGTAATATTTGACTACAGTAATAATGAAATGTTCCACCTTTCACTCTCCGGCAACGCTCATCTAATATTGAACTTGCTCTATTTAACATCTCTTTAGCAGCTCTACGCGTAAAGGTAAGCAGTAGTATTTGAGCAGGGTCTACCCCACTCTCTACTAATCGAGCAACTCGATGAACCAATGTTCTAGTTTTTCCAGTTCCAGCGCCTGCAATTACTAAAGCAGGTCCATTTTCATAAAACACCGCTTCTAACTGTTGCTGATTCAATAATTCAGCATATGGAATAGAGTAATCCTCGGGTCTTAGTTTGACTTCTTCTTTTTTAAGAACAAATTTTTTCATACACAAAAAGTATTAAAAAAATTATGTATGTAAAAATTATGTGTGATAAACTATTTATTCATTTCTTTCTTTCCATTTCATCTTTAGCCCGATATATTCCATCCTTTTATATTAGGTTCAACTTTATAAACATAAATAATGATTAACGAACCCTCGTTAGCACCTAAAGATTTTGGATGGATTGAAGTAGTATGCGGAGGCATGTTCAGTGGTAAAACTGAGGAGCTGATTCGCAGAGCCAAAAGAGCGCATATTGCTGGCCAGAATGTAATTGTAGTTAAACCTGCAATTGATAAAAGATATAGTGATACTGAAGTAGTATCTCATAATGAAACAGCGCTACCTAGCATATTAGTTGACACTGCAGATCAAATTGTTTTACTGACGGGTAACGCACATGTAGTTTGCATTGATGAAGCACAATTCTTTGACGATAGGATTATTGAAGTAGCAAACTCATTGGCAAATGATAAGAAAAGAGTGATTATTGCTGGGCTTGATATGGATTTTGAAGGTCGTCCATTTGGTCCAATGCCTAATTTATTAGCAATTGCAGAATTTGTAACTAAACTACATGCTGTTTGCTCTGAAAGCGGGGCTCTTGCAAATTTTTCTCAACGTGTAATTAATAACAAGAATACGGTTTTAGTTGGTGAATACGACGCCTATGAACCTAGAGCAAGACATTGCTTTAGACCAAGTGTAGATATTAGAAGAGGAAAACCAATACGCCCTTTTATAAATCCGGTTTACAAGAAAGAACCTAAAGAAACAACAAACGAATAAATCGCCTAATGGAAAACATTTTACGTGGCATTTTAGGAATGGCTGTCATTATTGGTGGCACCTACCTCTTAAGTAGAGACAAAAAGAATATTAATTGGAGACTTGTTGGAACTGGGCTAGGTATACAGTTTGTTTTAGCGATTTTCATTCTTAAAGCTGAAATTTTAGCCGAATTTTGGAGTCCTTTAGGTTGGCCAATGCTACTTTTTGAAGTTATTGCAAGCTTTTTTGTAGTGGTATTAAAATATACAACAGCAGGTGCAGAGTTTTTATTTGGGTTTCTCGGGCATGGCCCAGAATATGCAGACAGTGTAGGTGTTATTTTTGCGTTTCAAGTTTTACCTACTATAATCTTTTTTGCATCACTTACTGCACTACTATATCACTATGGGGTATTACAATTTATAGTTCGAGTTCTGTCTAAGGGAATGCAGAAACTTTTAGGTACATCTGGTGCAGAAACACTATCTGTTATATCAAATATTTTTGTTGGTCAAACTGAAGCCCCATTGGTTATAAAACCGTTCATTGAAAAAATGACCAAATCGGAATTATTAGCCGTTATGACTGGTGGAATGGCTACAATTGCAGGCGGTGTTATGGCTGCATATGTTGCAATGTTGGGAAGCTCATTTGCTGCAGCGAATGGTCTTGAAATCGAGGTTGCTCAACAGCTATTCGCCGAACGTTTATTAGGTGCTAGCTTAATGGCTGCGCCTGCAGCGTTAGTTATTGCTAAAATTTTATATCCAGAAACAGAGAAATCTGTTACTGCTGGAGAAGTTCAAATGGTTATTGAAAAAACTGATGCTAATGGTATAGATGCAGCTGCTACAGGTGCAGGTGTTGGTCTTAAACTCGCAGCAAATGTAGGTGCAATGCTACTTGCTTTTATTGCTCTACTTGCCATGTTTAATGGTTTTTTTGGATGGATGAGTGACCTTACTGGACTTTCGGGAGTTATTGGCAGTCAACTTACCATTGAAATGTTATTAGGCTGGGTCCTCGCCCCTGCAGTATGGCTGATTGGGATACCATGGGCAGATGCGACATCAATGGGTGCACTTCTGGGCACTAAAATTGTATTAAATGAGTTTGTAGCATATCTAATGTTAGCTGAAGAAGTTGCTGCGGCTGCATTATCTCCAAAAACTGTTGCCATGGCGACATTTGCATTATGTGGTTTTGCTAACTTTTCGTCTATTGCAATTCAAATAGGTGGAATTGGTGGTTTAGCCCCAGGAAGAAAATCTGATTTAGCAAAATTTGGATTAAAAGCCGTTTTTGCAGGAACTTTGGCTAACTTAATGACTGCAACAATTGCAGGAATGCTTTTTTAAAATTAATAATCGAAAAAAAATATATTCATCAAAAATGGAAAAATTTGGATTTATGAGAACAATATGCGTTCTATTCGCACTTGTTTTTATTTCCTGTGCGGGAAGTAGTACAACAACTAAAGAATTAGTATCAGGTACTCCTCCCTCTAATATAGTTGGAATAGTTGGAGATGAAGAAATAACTTACAATGAGTTAACTACCAATTTTGGATCTGGTAGCTCATTATCTGAATACTCGTTAGAAGAACTTCAAGAATTCCTACCGATCTATCTAGACTATCGTGCTAAAATACTTTCTGCAAAAAAAGAAGGGTATTTTGATGATGAACGAATCCTAAGTGAGTATGAAGTTTATTCTAAACAAGCAGCATATTCATATTGGCTTGAAAATAAAATTCGTCCGACTTTATTTGATGAATTTAAGAGCAAGTTTACTAAGGAAATGAAATCATCACATATACTTATTGCTCTCGATCCTAATGCAACACCCGATGACACTATTAAGGTTTATAATAAGATTCTAGAAGCAAGAGATAAATTTTTAAGTGGGACTCCTTTAAACGAATTAGATTCAGAATATTCAACTGTAAGACAAGGTAGATCAATGGGTGGTGACCTTCCATGGTTTTCTGTAGGCACTACTGTTAAACCATTTGAAGACGTGCTTTATAGTTTAGAAGTTGGAGAAATATCAATGCCTTTCAGAACACAATTCGGATACCATATTGTTCTCTTAGAAGAGACTAGAGAACGAGCTCCTTCTAGACTAATATCTCATATTTACCTACAAAGAGGACAAGAAACTTCACAACTTGACTCTGCTCTTTATGAATTAGATCGAGGAAATGATTGGAATGAAGTTGTGAAAAAGTATACTCAAGATAGTCAATCTGCTTCTTCAGGTGGTAGAATTGGGTGGGTTAATTATGGTTCCAGATATGATCCTTCTTTTATTGATTCAGTAATGTTATTAGACCCTTCTCTACCGTATTCTGATTATTTTATAAGTAGTTATGGTGCTCATATTATCAAAATTGACTCTATACAAACTTTTTCATCATCAGAGGCTTACGATGATTATATAATGAAGGAGTTGGAAGACACTCGAACTTTTAGAAAGAGCAATTCATTTGTTATAAATTGGTTAAAAGATAATTTTAAAGCCATAGAGTTCGCTGTTAATTTGAATGATTTCACTACACTTTTATTATCATTAGATTCAACAAATGTTTCAGACATTCAACTTTCAAATGATTTAGCATCAAAAAACGTCTTTACATTCGATGAATTTTCATTCACAACTCAAGATCTTCTAGATTATTTAATAACAACATCAAAAGGCCCTTTTAGTTCAAATTATGTGTCGGCATGGTTTACCGATTTTCAAGATTATGTGATAGATAATAATCTCACAAAACTAACTTTAAAAGAATTACCTGATTTTAAAGAACAAACTGAAAATTATAAAAGTGGCTTGGTTGTTTATCAAATAAATGAAGATTCCGTTTGGAGTGCTGCAACTGTTGACACTACAAAATTGATGGAATTATTCGATCAAAACCCAGAAGATTATTCTTATAATCAACGTTTTTACTACCATCTAATTAGCTCTAGTAGAGATACCTCTCTTCAAAAAGCAATTGATTTTGTAAATGCTGGTAATTCACCGGATAGTATAAGAGCATTTGGTATAGCTGTTGGTGTTGTTAGTGATTCAACTGGCTCTTTCCAGGGTGAACCCTTCGATAAACTAGCTGAGATGAATGAAAATTCATTTTCAGAAGTCTTCGATTATAATAATAGAAAAGCTATTTTTTATCTTAATAGTATTCTAGAGGAAAGAAAGATGACCTTTAATGAAGCTTTCAACAAATTACTTGCCGACTATCAACCTATTCGTGAACTAAAATGGCTCACTCAGTTAAGGAGTACTTTCAATGTTAAACTTTTTCCGGAGCATTTAGAGAAAGCTTATCAAGAAGAAAACATATCTAAATGATAACAAGAGTAGTAATTTTAGGATTTATTCTTCTCTTAGCTAACTGTACAAGAAAGTCTACAATTAAAGAACCAACTTTAGCAAGGGTTGGTTCTTCAATATTAACATTTTCAGATGCTAAAGAGGCTATACCCGATATAATTTTTCTAGAAGATAGTGTGAAAGCTTATAATAATTACAGAGATGAATGGATTGAACAACAAATTATTTTACAAGATGCTTATCGCTTGAGAGTGCATCGACAACCAGAAGTACTTAACAGATTAAACAAAATTGAAACGGACTTTATAGTAAAAGTCGCTCAGGATTATATTTTGGGTGAACTTAATCTGGAGCTTCAAGTAAGCAATGAAGAAGCCAGAGCTTATTATCAAGAAAATAAAGATAGCTTTGTACTAGAAGAACGATATTTGAGATATCGACATCTTATAGCTTCTTCCATCACAGATGCACAAACGGCAAGAAATGATTTGTTAAGAGGTATTGAATGGGAAACTGTTGCAAATGATTTCTCAGTTAACCCAGAAGTAGCCATTCGTGAATCTCAGCGTTTTTGGCCCGAATCTATTGCAGGTGGTGATGTAAATATTATAAATCGATATTTACAAGTTATTGGTTTCTCCGAGATAAGTGTAATTGAGAGGGTTGGAAATCAATATCATTTTGTTCAACTACTAGATGAACGTGCGAAAGGTGACCACCCAGACCTTGAATGGCTTATTGATCAAATAAAAGAATGGTTAATCCTTGAAAAAAGACGTAGAGTCTTTAATACCTATGTAAAGAATCTTTATCTTCAGGCTCAAGCGAATAATGAAATAGAAACATTCGACGTTCTACAACAGAATTAAATTATATAATACCCCTTAGATAGTATAAAAACATAATGAAGCACATCTTTTTTACGCTCTTTCTTTTAATTAATAGTTCCCTTTTCATTTCTTTATATGCACAGGAAACGCAACCTGCTGATCAAATTGTAGCTGTAGTTAACAATCATGTGATATTAAAGTCTGATATTGATGCAGATGTGGTAAACTATATTCGTCAAGCTCAAAGTTATGGACAGCAAGTACAATTTTCAGAACAACTTTGGTATCAATTCTTAAACACTTCAATTGAAAACTTTATACTAATTGAAAAAGCAAAAGTTGATTCAGTAGTAATACCCGAGGATAGGATTACTAGACAAATGGACCAACGGGTTAATCAATTAATTCAACAAGCTGGAAGCGAGAGAGCGCTAGAACAAGCGTTTGGAAGATCAATTCTACAATTAAAAGACGATTTCAGAAGTGATTTCAGAGAACAAATGACAACTGAATCAGTTCGTAATACAAAAATACAATCTGTAAAGATTACAAGACCAGAGGTTAAAGAATTCTTTGAATCCATCCCAAATGATTCCCTACCTACAATTCCTGAACAAGTAGCTCTATCTCAAATCGTAATTTTACCTCCTGCTAAAGATGATGCTAGAGAAGCTTCAAGAGTTTTCGCAGAGTCATTAAGAGACTCCATATTAAATCATGGAAAATCTTTAGAAGAACTAGCAATAAGACATAGTGATGGACCATCAGCTCCTAGAGGTGGACTTTTACCAATGATGGCACTATCTGATCTTGTATCTGAATACTCAGCGGCTGCCTCTGCCCTTCAACCAAATCAAATATCTAGAGTAGTTGAAACCGAATTTGGATTTCATGTAATTCAATTAATTCGTAGAGTTGGTGATCAAATTGAAACAAGACATATTTTAATTAGTGTTGATGCTTCTGAACTAGATGATGAATTTGCAATAAATCGACTTAATGAAATTAGAGATAGTTTAATGACCATGCCCGATTTGAGTTTCTCTGCTTTTGCACAAAGAGTTAGTGAAGACCCAGCAACTAAAGTTTCAGGTGGAAAAATTCAAGATCCTCAAACAGGTGAACGTTTAATACCTTTAAATAGATTAGATCCAGCACTCTATAGAATAGTGTTATTAATGGATGAAGTCGGTACAATTTCAGACCCTAAGCCCTTCAATCCGAATGATGCTAATTCTGGTAAGGCATATAGGATAGTACGTCTAGATCGTCAAATTCAAGAACATGTTGCAAGCTTTGAACTCGACTATGAGCGCTTAAAATCAATTGCATTGCAACAGAAACAATTCAAAATTTACGAAGAGTGGATACAAGATTTGAAAAATGAATTTTATATCGATTTTCGAATTCCAGTACCAAAAGAAATGGAGATTAATTGATGAGTGAAGAAAGTATTGATCCTGTAAAACTTGCTGGAGAATTTGAACAAGCTTTCTCTGATTTAAAAAAAGAAATTCACAAAGTAGTAATTGGTCAAGAAGATATTATTGATCTACTTTTGATAAGTCTTTTTTCAAAAGGGCATTGTGTTCTTGTTGGTGTTCCTGGACTTGCTAAAACCCTTCTAATACGTACATTAGCAGATACTCTTGGTCTATCCTTTAATAGAATTCAGTTCACACCTGATCTTATGCCTGGAGATATAACGGGCACAGAAATTATTGAAGAAAATAAGGAAAGAGGAACAAAAGAATTTAAATTCATAAAAGGTCCAATTTTTGCAAATATTGTTTTAGCTGATGAAATCAATCGTACCCCACCTAAAACACAAGCTGCACTATTAGAAGGAATGCAGGAATATCACGTTACCGCATCTGGTACAACATACGACTTAGATACTCCTTTCTTTGTGCTCGCAACTCAAAACCCTATTGAACAAGAAGGCACTTATCCACTACCTGAGGCACAATTGGATCGTTTTATGTTCAATATATGGGTTGATTATCCCAGTTTTGAAGAGGAAAAATCGATAGTTAGTCAAACTACATCAAAGCAAAATTATCAATTAAATTCTGTTCTCAAAAAAGAAAAAATAAAAGAATTACAATCGCTAGTTAGAGAAGTTCCAGTTCCAGAAAGTGTACTTGATTATGCTGTCAAACTTGTTGGAATGACTCGACCTGATTCTCAGCTAGCTCCTGAATACATAAAAAAATACATGAGTTGGGGTGCTGGGCCAAGAGCTTCTCAGTATTTAATTCTTGGTGGTAAAGCACGAGCTTTATCTCAAGGACGATATAATGTTACTGAAGAAGATATTCGTACTCTTGCAATTCCAGTTTTACGTCATAGAATAGTAAATAATTATGCGGCAGAAGCTGAAGGATTTACTACTGTTAAATTGATTAATAGACTAATTGATGACGTTCATTAGAGTCAAAACAACAGGTTAATGTGGATTTTCAAGGCTTTCAAAATAACCTCCCTTCTTTTGTAATAATTCTTGTTGGATTATCACTAATTGGGATAGCTTTTTTTTCATACCGAAATATTAAAAGTATTCCCCTATTGCCTAAGATTGGGTTTATAAGTCTACGGGCAACAGCTTTTTTAATAATTCTACTACTTTTTCTAAATCCTTATTTTTTTTCCTCAGAAAAGATTACTAAAAATCCAAAACTGCTTGTTCTATTAGACAATTCTGAAAGTACAACTATTCAAAAAGGTGAATATTATGGAACAGATTCGTATAGAGATGTTTTAAATCAATTAAATTTGGGATCTAATTCAAGAGTAGATTTTGAATTTTTCACTATTGGTTCATCAACAAATCAAATAATCTCAACTGATTCACTTAAACTTAATCAGAGTGAAACCAATTTTGCATCAGCAATTTCTCAAATACAAGAATTAGAAGACGATTTTGATGCAAGTATTATTATTAGTGATGGTATTATTACGTTTGGAAGAAATCCAATTTTACAAGCATCAGAAATAACTATTCCATTGTATACCATTGCTTTAGGTGACACATCTAAAGTTAAAGATATAGCAATCAAGAATTTAGTTTATAATCCGAATGGCTATATTAGTACTAAGCATACTATTGATGTTGAAGTGGCTCAAAATGGGTTTGAAAATCAAGAAACAATAGTTAAGATTTTTGATTCTTCAGGATCCTTACTGGATGAAAATGAGCTTTCATTTAATACCAACAATCAAATTTCGACTACCTCACTAGAAGTTGAACTTGATGAGGAAGGACTTCAACAGTTCAATGTGGTCATAGATACACTTGAGGGTGAATGGACTTCTGAAAATAATATGTCTACTCTATCAGTTGACGTATCTGATAGTAAAACTAAAATACTGCATATCTCTTTTGAAGTTCATCCTGATGTTAAAATGCTTCGATCAATTTTAAATAGTGATGAAAATATTCAATTATCTACACTTACTTGGCTTGGTGATTCACGATTTATAGAAAATCAATCACTAGGTCTCGAAGAATATGATTTAATTGTATATCACGGTTTACCAACAGGCTCATTCGATACCTCAATTCTTGAAGGTTATACTGAAAAGCCATCTATTTATCTTCAACTTCCTAAAAGTAGAATAAACAATTCAAGATCACTCCCTGAATTAGAGTTAATAAGAAATACAGGTAATCAAATTTTCCAGATTAATTTAATACCTGTTATTGAGAATTTAGATCATCCAATTATGGAACTTCCAGAAATTGGATATCAAAATATATCCCCACTTTTTAGTTCATTACGATCTCTTTCTATTTCGCCTGATGCCAATGATTTAATGAAAGTCGAATTTCAGGGTATTGAAACTCCAAATATTGCCCTTAATGTTGCTGAAAGAGGTAATATACGTAGGTCAGCTATTTCGTCTTGGGGTTGGTATAAAATGTATCAGAGTCCAAATGAACAAGAACGAGAATTTGTAACCCAACTTTATCTAAATGTAGCTACTTGGACTTCTAATAATCCTGATGAAAGGCGACTTAGAATTACACCTTCGCAATCTATTTTCAATCTCTCTGAAGAAGTAATTATAAATGCTAATTTAAATAATGAAAGTGGAGAGCCTGAATCTGGTGCAAGTATTGAAATTAGCCTTAGTAATTCAACAGACAATGAAGAACGTAGTTTTACAATGAGTAATGAAGGTAATGGTAGCTATCAATTATATATTTCATCTTTAAGTTCTGGTTTATATTCATTTAAAGCTGATGCTAGAAAAGGTGATCGTCAAATTGATACACAAATTGGAGAATTTCTTATACAAGATACTAATTCAGAATTCATAAATATTATAAGAAACGATGAATTGCTTCGATCGTTATCAAATGAAACAGAAGGAAGATTCTTTAGTTTTGATGATCTAAATAGTTTTTGGAACCAATTGAGTTCAGATAATATCTTAAATCAAAAAGAGGAAATAATTGAATCTTATACCTTTCCGGTAAGATCACTTTTCTGGTTCGCACTTATAATAGCTTTATTAACTAGTGAATGGCTTGGAAGAAAATACTACTCCCTACCTTAGACTAAAATTTATTTAATACTACCGCTCCCTTTCCATAATCAGTAGTAATTACAACAAATAAATCTCCATATTTATCTTCATCAAGTTGTTCAAAACGCTCATTTCCTAAAACCATATTTGTTAAGGCTGGAGTTGTATTAGAGTGACCAACAATTAAAACTGTTTTGCCATTATTTTCTGTAATTATTCTTTTTAAGAATTCGTCAACTCCTTGCAGTCCATATTCTTGCACTTCTATACCTAACTCATCCGCAGTTGGCTTAGCGGTCATCATTGTTCTTTTATAAGGAGTACTATAAATAGCAGAAATATTATATCCAGAAATAATTTTAGATAAGTTCTCAGCCCTTTCTTTTCCTTCTTCACTTATTGGTGGATTTCTTGTACCATCTTCAGCGCGTTCAGCATGCCGAACAAAAAGAAGTATAGTAGGTTCTTGCTGATAGGCCTCAACAAATGAAGGTAATACGGTTACAAGAATTAATATCGTAAATGCTGATCGAGTTATTTTATTCATAAAATGTGTTTGTTCTTACACCATTATATATAAAAAAAGTCACACTTAAGAGTGCGACTTTTATTCATATTTTTAATTTAGTTTCTTTGATTTAGATAAAACTAAAATATAACCACTAATTGATATTACAGTAAGTACTAATAAGACTAGAAATAATGGGTGAATTGGTCTAGATTCAGATTCCCAGTCAATTAACTGATCATCAATAGAAGAAATCTGAGCTACCGTTAGAAATTCTGAATCTCGAATTAAGGTGCTCCATTCATTTTTAACCTTATTAGACCAAAAACCTTGAAAGTTCTTGTAGTCTTCATAATCATTTTTTGAAATAATCCGACCGTCACTCTTTTTCTGAGCATTCTTAATAAAGTTATCTAGAGCAATAAAGAAACTGTAGTTATTATCGAAAGCCTCTAGTTCAACTGAAGAAAATTCTAGATAATGGTCTACTGAATTCCACATTTTCTGAGATGTTACCATTCTCCAATCTCTCATTTTGGAATTAATTTCTGAATTCCATTCTGTTTTCTGCGAACCACCATAGGCTATTAATAAATTATCTCCAATCTTATTCCATACTTCTTCAAAATGATGCTGCATAGCATACATTCTTAGGCGGTCTTCTACATAAAGAACTTGATTTGAGTTTGATGTATACTCAATATTTTCTTCGATTATATTCACTAACATTTCTAGAGGGTTAGTTGATGAAACCCTACCAGATTCACTTTGATCTGATACCTCTCTCCCTTCATTAATAGTCATATCAATATATGTAATCATTAATGAATCTATCAGACTCATTACAAGTTCGTCTCTGAGCTCCAAATTCGTACGGTAACGCTTTACAAGCTTCGAAAGCTGTACTTCATTTAATTGAGAATTCTTAATTGCTTTATGCAAAGAATCAGCTCTTTTATTTAGAAAGCTTATTTCGAATTTATAATTAGATACTTCTTGAGTTAAAATATCTAACCTTTCATTTTGATTCTCAATAATTAATAGTCTTTGTTCAGTAGATTTTAACTCTATGAATAGATTCACTAATTCAATTTTATAACTTGAAGGATATAGAGCATTATCTAATAATTCAGAATATTCTATAAATTTATCATCTAGTTTAATGAGCTCTTTTTCTATACTATCTATAGCAAATACACTCTTTGATTGTGTAATTGATTTGGATAAATCACTATAATTATCAATAAAATCTGTTTTTATTTTGTGATCACTTTGTTGAGCGAATACATTTGATGCAAATAGGGTGAATAAGGTTACTAATATAGATTTATTGACTGAAATCATGATGTTACCTCTCCTTTTAATATTCCTTTTTCATTGAGTAATATTACATTATTTGAGTTTTCAATTAATTCTACTGCATAAACTCTCCAATTAAAGACAGGTGAAAAAAGTCCATTTTCATTTACTTGTATTTTCTTTTCTAACTTTAGCTGACCTTTTTTAGGTGTCATCACATATACATTTTTAAAGTTATCAGCTGTAATAAAGTAGTATCCAAGATTATTACGAATTATTCTGATTTCTGATATTTGCACAGAACTAGAATCTTTAAATTCTTCGAATTGAAATGGGAGAATAGAAAAGCTTATTCCATATCTTATATCTGATACTTTACCTTCAGAATCAGGTATAAGTACCGATTCAATTTTTTGAGCATAGTTAACATTTTTAATTACTAGCGACTTATTGCAAGCCTGAAGAAATAACACTCCAAGTACAACTAAAGACAAAATTACTTTTTTAAAAGCCTTCATCAGTTCCTCCTTGATTATTTGTGGTTTAATCAATTATAGATCTGAAAGTAAATTTTGTTTCTGGAGATTAAATAATAATTATGGTCTCAATAGGAGCGGTTTTACTTAGAGCATCTCTACCCTTCAAAAAACTAAGTTCTATAATAAAAGAATACCCAATAACTATTCCACCAAGTCTTTCAACTAAACGAGTTGCTGCCGCTGCTGAACCACCTGTTGCAATTAAATCGTCATGAATAATTACTTTTGATCCCTTTTTAAAAGCATCACTATGTAATTCTAAGGAGTCTTCTCCATATTCAAGAGCATAAGTTTCAGAGATTGAATGCGATGGAAGTTTACCTGGTTTTCGAACTGGTACAAATCCCGCATTTAGATCTTGAGCCATGTTAGTCCCAAAAAGAAAACCTCGGGATTCAAGACCTATAACATAATCTACTTCAACATCTCTAAATGGCTCACTAAGCAATATAGAAGTTAATTGTAGAGCTTTTTTATCTGCCAAAAGTGTTGTTATATCCTTAAACTGAATACCAGGTTTTGGGAAGTCCGGTATTGTCCGGATATTTTCAAGTAAATACTCTTTTATACTTTCTTCTACTTTTTGCATAGGAATTGAATTAATTTGCTACGAAGGTATATAAAAGCTAACCCATCAATCAAGTAAAAATGGATAATTTAAATAACCAATTGTGGCAACCGCATATTAGGTTTATGACGCAAGCTATTTTACTTGCTGAACAAGCATTTGAAGAAGGTGAAGTTCCAGTAGGTGCTATAGTGGTACATAAAAATACTATTGTTGGTAAAGGTTATAATCAGGTTGAGAAATTAAATGATCCAACAGCTCATGCTGAAATGCTTGCTATTTCTGCTGCATGTGATACACTAAATGAGAAATACCTGAATGGATGCACATTATATGTAACACTTGAACCCTGTCCAATGTGTGCAGGAGCACTAGTATGGTCAAAAATCGGGACTATCGTATTCGCAGCTTCTGACCCAAAGTCGGGTGCTTGTGGAAGTGTACTCAATATTACACACAATAATTCTCTGAATCATAAACCTGAAGTCATTCAAGGTATTTTAGAAAATAATGCTGAATATTTACTTAAATCGTTCTTCTCTTCTAAACGATTAAAATTTTAACGGAGCAAACTTAGTAAATGAAAAATTGTTGGAGTTTTTAAATCTGGATTTAGAACTTTGTTCTGACTTCCTATTTCATATGCTATTTTCCACTGTTTTCTCAGTACTCTTTGTCCATAAAAAAATGAATATTTAGGGTCATATATATTTGTTGATTCTGAAGTGACTCCATTTAATTCGATAACTTTTATATTTTCACCCTTTAATAAATCTTTTTTAGATGGGACTTTAATATCAAAGCGCCCAAAATTAAAGCCATCGAAACTTTTACTGATCTGATCAATTTTTTTTGAAAGCTCTGGTGTTATTAATTCAAACCCGTCATAAAAAATTGAACCCATAGAATGAGTACCTAATTCAACGAGATCTATTGCTTCTCCATTTTTCGGTATATTGAAAAGGTTGTCAACATGGTTATCAAAATGTAATTCAGCTAAACATACAGCTCTTTTATCTTTTAGAATAAGCTCTTCAAGAGTATGTACTCCGTCACCATAAATTTTCAGATATACTTTTTTTGTGATTGAGAAAATATTCCCTTCCTTTTCATTTGGGAAACGATAATAAAACACTCCATACTCTTCACCTCCTATATACTCTTGTATAATCTGATCAGAATCCAATTCATTAATTAAATCTTCTAATTCTTTTTTTGATTTAGAAATGAAAACATCTTGTCCTCTTTCTCCAACATCAGGCTTAATGACAATAGGAAAATCAAGACTAAATTCATCCATGAATGTTTCTATTAAAGAAAACTTTTGATCAATTTCTTGATCATTGGATAGGAATGTGTACCGAGCAACTGATTCACTAGCATTTATATTATCAAGGATATCTCTTTTAGATTCTTTTATAAAGCCACCTTCTGGAATTGAAGGATTAGCTAGTGTAAATACTGTTATACTTTTATGTTTAATCCATAAAAAGAGTATATAAATCAGTAAATAAGAATATGGAATAATGGGATTCCAAAATTCCCAATTTATTAGTCTTTTCCATTTTCCAACTAGAATCCTTCTACCTCTAAAAGTGAACATTGGAATTATGATTTTAAAAAGTATAAATGCAATTGAAAGAACACCTAATAATACCCATAAGGCATATTCTTGATACAAACTAAAATATGTCATCATTTGTTTTCCCAAGAGAACAGCAAGTCCAACTAAGATGGGTGTCCATATAACTGATGCAACTCCAAAATAGAGGATAAACATCCAAAATTTTGCACCAATTGCTCCTGCTGAAAAATATGTTGGTAGTCGAGTGCCAGGGATAAACCTACTAGCGATAATAATTACTGGCCCCTTTGCTTCAAACCAGTGATACGATTTTTGAATATCCTTTTCATTAATAAACCACTTTAATGGTGCTTTATGTAATGTACTTGATGCAAGCCATTTTCCTGCTAAGTAGAGTAAGATATCTCCAAAAAATATACCCACAAGGCAAGCTAACGTACCTGGCCAAAATCCTATCAAACCTCGTGCAATCATTAACCCTGTTCCAATACAAGTTAAATCCTCAGAGATTAGCGTGGATAATACTATTACTAACATAAGTATTAGAAGTGCCTTCCCTTCTGCTTTTAAAGCATTCTTTTCATCAAATGGAAGCAAAGACTGAGTAATACGCTCATTACTTATCTCAGTAAGTTTATTTGTGATATTTTTGTTCGAAATAAAATCAACTAAATCATTCTCAACATTAGATCTTTGATTTTCATATATGGTTAATTCACTTTGAGGTATCAAACGCTGAAATTCTTTAGCGACTTGAATAGATACATTCGAATTTTTAGTGTGCTGAATAAATACAGGAATAGATATATCTTTTAATGCTTCTCTAATCAATCGTTGATCAGATTCGAATAGTATTTTTGATCTTATAAGTTGACTATCTAAATCTTTAATTAGCCCAAAATGTGGAACAAAGAAATCAATGAAATTAAGAAAACTTAGCTTAGCACCATAAACTGCATGATTCAAATGATAACCGCCTAGTAACTCAAGTTCGACTATACCATTCGCATCAATTAAGGAAAGAGAGGTAGATAAATTGGGAAATTGACTTACAAAATGAATGGCTGAGCTCCCTCCGATTCCTTTCCCAATTACATGAACTGATTCTATATCTAAAGAATCTAAAATTTGAGCACTATTCTCAGCTATTTCTTTATATGAATAAAGTGAATCAGATCCACCATAACTAGTGTAGATAAGATTGAAATTTTGGAATGGATCATCATTAAAACTATTCAAATTTAAAATTGGATCATCGAAATACAGAACTGAAAGCTCTGAATTTCTCATTTTTAAATCTGCAGTTTTAGGATTTTCCTTATTTGAAAATTGAAGAAATATGTGCGAGAATAAAAGCAGTAGCACATATAAACTAATACCAAATTTTAGTGCTCTTTTAAATTTGAGTTTAGTATATCTCAAAATCTCAATTATTAAAAAGCTTGTTCACTTTTTTTCTTTTGAAGTTCAAATTTTAATGTTGATGGTGCAATTCCAAAATCCTGAGCTGGATTATACCCCATTGTTTTCAGTATTAAACCGATCAAAGCATAGTGATGAACAGTATGGCTAATCAAAAATTGAAATTCTCTATAAACAGTAGATTTACTCCATGGTAAATCTTCTTCACCAATACCTTCATTACTTCTAACCCTTACTTCTTTATAAATATATTCTGGTGTATTTATTAATTCCTCCAGTGAAGTTATTATTTCCTTCATTGTAAAAATCATAAATTGACGATCATTTTCTAATTTTAAATCTCTTTCTCTTGAATCATAATCAATAAAGGAGTTTTTTTCATCTACCAATGAAAAATAATGTTCAATGATATGTCGAAAATGGCGACCAATACCACTTTTATTATACTCCCCATTATTAGATGAATATAAATTATCAGAAATATCAGAAAGCAATTGAATTCCTTGATTTAAAAAGAAGATATTTGATTTAACTACTAATAATTGCTTTTGCATGTGTCTCAGGATCAATAACAGGTTCAAAAGTTTGCTTGATGATTTTATAAGATGAACTTGCTAGTACTTTACGATTTGAGTTTACAACAATTTCATCATTGAATGTAACGGTTGCTTTAAACTCTTTCATCATAAAAAGATAAAACAAATGCTTAAAAAATGGTGTGTCGTTCCACCAACAAACTGATTGATATGCAGGCTTTTCATAATCAGGACTACTATAATTAATTGATGCACAGGTAACAGGAAGCTCTTTAGTTGCAGGATATTGAAATAATGAGGTTTTAAAAGGCAGTAAATCTGAACCAGCACTAGTGGTCCCTTCTGGAAAAAGTACTATGCCCTGATTTTCTGTTAAATGAGTAGATATTTCATCATTTACACGTTTAACATCAGTACGTTTATTTCTATCTACAAAAAGAACTCCTGATGTCTTTAAAATAAACCCAATAATTGGCCATGATCTAATTTCACTTTTTGCAATAAATGTACAATTCAAAATTGAATAAAAGACCCATACATCTACATAACTTAAATGGTTTGAAACTAGAAAGAATGGAGTTTTGGGTGGTGTACCTTTTACCACAACATTCATACCAATGATTTTTGCTACCGATTTAGCCCATAATCTTCTACGATCAGCACTCCATTTTATTTTATTTACTCCAAATAGTGTTAGTAAATTTCCAAACATCAAAATTGAATAATGGTATAGTGTTGCTACTATTAATAGAATGATTTTTCCGAAAGCAATAATATTCCTCATATGGGAAAATAAATATTTCTATGCATAAAAGAGTGCTTTAGATTGCTCTGAAATTGATTCTTTATCTAATAGAATTAAAAAATCAATTGTTTTAAAAGTTTTATCCAATGCTGGTCCACTGCAAACTTTAACCCCAACATCAATGTAAAGTCTAAACAATTGAGGTAGTTTAATATTAGCATCATTTAAATTGATATTATTGGTAGATCTACATTCATATTCTTTTTGAACCGGAATTGAATATTCTGGGTGCAAATGATGATTATCTTTTAAATAACTATAAACTCCTTGACCTTCATCTTGATTCTGGCTTGTAATTGAACAACATCCAAATAAATATCTTTTTTTTGTGATTTCCAGATATTTAGCTAATCCTCTCCATAGTAAGTAAAGTACTCTCCCACTACGGTGATCTAAATGAATACAAGCTCTTCCTAATTCAACTACATTATTCAATAAATCAGTTGGAAATTTTGTTAAATCAAATTCTGATTGTGTGTAAAATCCATTTCCTGCTATTGCCATAGCATTATCTTGCATTCGATAAGTTCCAATTACTTTTGATGAACTGTTTTCAATGACTATCAAATGGTGACATTGCTCATCGTACATATCTTCATCCATCTCCCTTTCAAAAGATGAATCTAAACCTTCACCTAATTCAATATTAAATACATTAAACCTTAATTTGAGTGCTTCTTCAATTTCTTTTCTATTTTGAGCAATACGTACAGTATATTTGTGGCTTGGAATTAATAGCTCAGAAACATTTGTTGGAGATACTGTATTGATCGGTAAATTCATTTTTAAATATCAAATTATATTCTAAGTATACTAATGCTTTGTTACTTAAACATCACATAATTATAAATTCAATATTATTCATAATTAAACTTCGACTATTTTAAATGCTCTATTACAAGAAATTTGAACAAACTTTAAGTGATGAATGGGTAGTGTTCGTACATGGTGCAGGTGGAAGTTCTTCTATTTGGTTTCAACAATTAAAAGATTTCAAAAAGCATTTTAACGTACTTTTAGTTGATTTAAGAGGTCATGGCAAGTCTAAAGATTTACTCCAAAAATATTATGATAGAGAATATACTTTCGATGACATAAGTAGAGATATATTCGAAGTTCTAGATCATCTAAAAATAGAAAGTGCACATTTTATTGGTGTTTCTTTAGGAACTATAATAATTAGAAATTTGAGCGAACTTGAACCTGAACGCGTAAAATCTGCGATACTTTGTGGAGCGATAACTAGACTTAATATTAGATCGCGATTTTTAGTAACTACTGGTAATATTTTTAAACGAGTTATCCCTTATATGTGGTTATACAAACTTTTTGCGTGGATAATAATGCCCCGTAAAAGACATGCAAAAGCACGTAATTTATTTATAGGTGAAGCAAAAAAACTATATCAAAAAGAGTTTTTAAGATGGTTCAAGCTTACAAATACAGTTAATCCTCTTCTAAAGTATTTCAAAGAAAAAGAAACGAATACTCCTATGCTATATGTAATGGGAGATGAAGATCATTTATTCCTACCACCAGTAGAACAAATAGTAAATCAACACAGTATGGCCTACCTTGAGGTTATACAACAATGTGGTCATGTCTGTAATGTAGAAAAACCAATTGAATTCAATAAAGTTTCAATTGGTTTTATAAATGAACAAATCTCTAAATAATCAATTTGTTTGTTTCGTGAACAACCAAGCTTGCGAATTAAGGTCTGATCTAATGGATCTTAAATAAATAACAGCATCATCAAAGTTTGAAAAGCCTTTATATGCTACAAAATTAAATCTAGATTCTGGATGAAAAAGCATCATAGTGTCATAGCCTTCCTCCTCAAGATTGTTATAAAACCTGTCTGCATTACTTTGAACAATAAATGAACCACCAATTACAAAATATTTTAGACTATTAGTTGTTTCATCAACTATTTCTTCTCCATTTTCTTTTTTGGTTAGATATTCATCTAGGCTAAAAGCTTTAGGAACAACAACCATTAATTCTGGATTATTAACAGGTAAACTTAATTCCTCAGCTAACTTCTTTTGTTCGTCTGTTAATTCTTCCTCTGGAACAGCAATAATACTATTATCGGCTGATTCATCTTCAATATTATTAACTATCATATCAGAATCATCTTCCAAAGGCGGCTTAGTTAATATATTGGTAGAGTCAATCATAATAACTTCAGGTACTTCAACTATTTGCGAGCTTACAAGAGTATCTGATAGTAAATCATTAGTAAATACTCTATCTAATGAATTTCTTTGAAGTGCTTTTGTTTCATTCAAAATATCTCTTGTTGTACTAAATGTTCGTTCTTGTAAACGCTCACTTAAAGATTTTACAAGTTCTGCTTGAACAATAATAATAAGTTCATTTTCGACATAGTCATTTGAGTTATAACCAAATAGATATCTAAGTCCAAAAAACCATGGTGGTAGATCCTTTAAAATTGGAATTCCTCTTCTAACTTTATTTTCTTCAGTTCTATATAAACCTGCAATTGCAGTAGCTTCTCCATTTAATAATAGAGCTTCGGTACTTGCCGTCTGCTTATTTATGATTGTACTAACAGCATCAGGTAAAGCCGAAGAACGTTCTACGGCAATTGTTAAATGAATAAATGTTGTATCACTAAATGATATTACCTGAGGTGTAACTGTAAGTATTGTACCAGTACTAAAGAATTGATCTGTTACATTACCTGCAATATCTCTCTGTTTGATTGAAAAATCTTGGCCAACTTGAATTCTGGATTCTTTTCCATCTACCGCTTTTGTAAAAGGAGTAGCTATTACTTCTCCAAGGTTGTCAGCTTCAAAAGCACTAAATAAAGCTTGTACTCTGATTCCTGGACCAACTTCCCCCAAATTTATAAGTGCATTAAATACATTTTGCGAAACACTCGAGGCATTAAATGAACTAACAGACACAAATTGATCATTAAAATCAACCCCTTGAGGAACACTTAAGTTAGGATCTATACCATCTCCAGTAACAATTTCATTTATATTATCAGGTACATTACTAGTAAGTGAAGACCAATCAATTCCTATTTCCTGTAATGCTCTTTTATTACCCTCAAAGAAAGTAGCATTAATTCTAACTTCCCTTGTCTGAAGGTTAATGCCATTAACTGTAGCATTTGGATTTGTAGCCTGGGCTTGTGGTTGTTCAGCAGTGGTTTCTGCTTCAATTTGACTGAGTGGCACAATTTCAACATAATCGTCAAACTCTTTAATACCAAGTGATTTTAATCTTAAAATGAATGCTAATGCATCTTCCCAATGCATTGCGGGCAGATTAACACCTATGGTACCACCGGTTCCAGACTGGTCGATTATGAATTGATTACGATTCTCTTGAAGAAATTGATTAATGACTTCCATAGCCTCTACATATAATGTAGATTTATCGAAAGCAATTATATCGTTTGGATTTGTATACTCTCTCGGGTATTCATCTTGTGCGTGTACAATACCCTGAGAGAATGGTGTTAAGACCAAGATTGTGAAACAAATTATAATAAAATATACTTGAGGAATCTTCATAGCCATTTTTATCATCGCACTACCTCCAAGGTAACTACTTCTTGAATGCCGCCTTTATTTAAATTAAATGTCGCTGTCTTATTTTTTACATCAATACTAGAAAGATAACCTAGATAAACCTTGTCACCAACTTTAAGAGAAACTACTTTTCCTTCTTGACTAATCATAAATACTCTATTTGCTGTTAAACCAACAATTCTAGATCCCTCAGCACTTAATAATCCTTCATCATTTGCTGGTAAAGAATTTTGAATCAAAGGAGATAAGGGATTGTAGGTTGAAACATTTTCTTTTTCAATTATTCTATATTCTGTCGAAACAGAATCAAGTAATTGGGTTTTTTGATAATAGCTTTGTAAAGATAGTGAAAAATTGATCCCATTTGGACCTTCATCGGTACGACCTGGGGAAATAATTACATTACTAACTTTATTTAATAGTTGACTATTCTCAAGCTTATTAATGAAAGATACAAAAGAACTATAGTCACCATAACCTGATAAAGACGAGTTAAGTACTCCGTATTGATTGTCTGGTGTTGAATCAGAGTAGACATAATCAAAGAATAATTGATTACCTCCATCTTCATTAATTGTATTTATAAAGTCATAAACATCATCAGGTTTATTTGATGTATATAAGGTTTTATTGTAATTAGCAATCACACCCAATGCAGTTTCATATCGTTCATTAAGTTCAGTAAACTCGTTATTAATATTTTGTTTAGAGTTATAATCCTGTTGTTTCCTCGTAAGTTCTTGCTCTAAAGAGTCAATTTTACCTTCTAAAAAGAATTTAGTGTACCCTAATCCAAGTCCTATAATTAGGGATAAAGTTACTAATAGTATGATTGTATTTCGTAGTGCGTATGACATTAATTGCCAGTTAGGTCTCCTAATCCTTTTAAATTTTCTGGTGTATAAACACTTATATCAGGTACAATACGTTCTATTGTGTATCTGAAATCATACACTTCTTCACCTCGTATTTCTGATGTTGATACACTAAGTAATGTTGCATCTGCGAATAATTCCGCTATTAAAGGAATACTACTTCTTTTACGAGCAATGCCTTGAATTTCAAGAGTATTATCTTCTGCACCAACATTAATAGAGGTTAGCCAAATAGATCCTATTTCATCTATTCCGGAATTAATTAAATTTAAATTAGTAGTCCAAGTAATTGAATTCTCAGAAAGAGTATTCATTAATTCTAATTTTTCCTGAATTTTACCAAGTTCATTACTTATTCTGTTATAATTATTTACTGTTGAAACAGAAGAGTTAATTTGAGTATCGATTAATGAGACCTGTTCTTCTAGATTTCTTATCTCCGCATTAGCAGTTTTTCTTATTGAATCAATTATTGGAAAAGAAAGCATGATCATAAATAGCAGTATAAAACCGTGCCACTCTAATTTAAATATTTTTTGGCGATCCTGAACATACTTTGGGATGAAAGAAATATCTGGGATATTCTTTTTGTCATAACCTGATGTTGTCCATGCCATACCAATGGCTGTAGTAAATGAAGATATGGACTCATCCGTATATTCATTTGTATCAATAAATTCCTCATCAAACTTAAATTCGCTAACATCCACATCAGGAAATCTTTCCTGAAAGAAGGAAATAGAGTTCTCACCTAGAGAATTATTACATACAATCAGTCGATCTAGGTTAGGTACTTCGCCAGTATCTAATTGGAATAATATTTTACTGAAAACAGTATTTAAAATTTTTCGAGATTTAGTTCCTTCAGGAATTATTGGAGAAACAAGCCATAGGTTAGATCCTCTTAAAAATAGAACTCTACAATTATTTTCTGAAAATTGTATTAAACATGTAATAGTTTGGTCTTCGAGTACATAATTAGCCCGAATTAAAGCCAAAAGTATAGTCTCATCAGGTAAAATTTCTTGAATAGAAAGTTTACCTCTGTATAAAGGAAGAGTTCTATTTACTAATTGTAGTAACTGAGGCTCTTCATCAATTGAAGAAAGTAATAAAGCACCATCATCTCTTATTCCATAGGAATAAAAATCTTCACCTTTAGGTACTCCATGCAGAGATTCTAAACGGTCATCTATAATAATTTTAAGATCTTTGCTTTTTACATCATTAAAATCAGTGTCTTTCAGAATTTGATAAATAGCTACTCCAGCTGGAATATTTAATCCAATATCAACTTTTTTGGAGTCAATGGATGTCAATATGTTATACAAGAGCATTTCATTATTGGTAGGTGAAGTATATTCATCAACCATATCTACATCTATCAACTCATCATCTGCTTGCTCTAAATCATCAAGTTCTAAATCTAAATCATCTCCAATATCACCCAGAATATCATCATCTAGTTCTAATTCATCACTTAATGAAATATCTTCATTAAGTGATGCCTCTAAGTCTAATTCAAATACAGAATCATCTCCTAAATCAGTGTTTAAATCATCAAAAATATCTAGGTTATCATTGGAAGATGTATCCTTCTCTAATGGCTTTATTAAAGAGAATTTATCGAGTTTTTTTAATGAAAGTTTTTTATTTAATAAACTAACAACAGCAACTTTAAGAAAGTCGTCTTCTAAGACTATGCCAATATATTCCTTTCTTTTTGCCATTCGATTATCTAGTAATTAACCTCATTCATTAATTGGAGCATCTTCGTTTTATTATTTGAATAATTTATAGCAGATTCTTTAGAAATCTTTCCCTCATCATACAATCTTTTTAAATCCTGTTCCATTGTATTCATGCCTCTTTCTCTACCTTCCATTAGCATTTGATAGATTTCACCTATGTTATTATTACGAATCGCAGCTCTTACAGAAGAGTTAGCTAATAAAACTTCTTTAGCTAAAACTCGTTTTCCATCTAAACTTGGAACTAATTTTTGACTAATAACACAAGTTAGCACATCAGCTAATCTTGCCCTAACTCTATTTTGTTCTTCACTAGGCATTTCTCCAAGAATTCTTTCAATACTTTCCATAGCAGATGAAGTATGTAAAGTACCAAATGTTTTATGACCTGAATCTGTAATTTCTAGAGCAGTCATTATAGTTTCTGGGTCTCTCAGCTCACCAATTACAATTATATCAGGATCTTGTCGTAATGCTTGAATAGCTCCATCTTTAAACGACATTACATCAGTTCCAACTTCTCTATGTCGAACAACAGACCTAATAGGTTTATGAATAAGTTCAACAGGTGATGCTATAATTACTATATGAGAGTCTACAGTTCTATTATTTGCATCAATAATTGTATCTAACGTTGATGATTTACCTGAACCAGTAATGCCAGTTACTAAAGTTAAACCATATTTATAATATTTAAGACTAACAGATTTTGCCACTTCTGCATGAACATCTAATGATTTAAATGGTCTGATAGTATTATCTATCTTTCTCATATTTAAACCAAGATGGTCTAAATCAAAATACATATCTGCTCTAAATCGTTGATCTAAATCTTTATTTAATTTTACTGAATATGAAAAATCTAAGTTTTTATCAACGATTAATCTATCTCTTTGAGAGCTCAATAAAATATTATGGAGAATAATATCGGTCTCAATAACTGAGAGCTTCTTCTCCATTTTTAAAGGACTTTTATTACCAAATATTCGATACCACACTTTTCCAGAACATCCAGCACCTCCTAAATCAATATCTGAAGCATTGATTTTTATCATATTTAATAGAAAAGTATCTAAAATCTCTTTTAGGTCAACTCTGAAACTTATTTCAGATTCTTCAATCAGTTCTCCTATTCTCTTATGCAAATCTGTTCCACGGGCAGTCTGTGGAATGCGCTGAATAATTGGCTTGAGAAGCCCCGAAATTTTATCTAAATCTAATGCCGCCATGTATTTTCCATCGTTTTGATGGAAATAATAGATTAATGTAGAGGTGTTTTGTTACGAAAATTTATAAAAAGAATAATTCTGAAGTGATTTTCTTTACCAGTTAGAATCATTCAGTAATCTTTTTTTAAGGTTTAATAACTGAACATTCATGTTACTTATCTTTCTTTGCTGTATTTCGATGATATTCTTTGTAAAGATATTAAATAATTTTTCTGGCTTCTTCCTGAAGAAATTTAATGCTTCGTACCTTTCATATCGTAGAAGAATGCAATCTCCTTCTGATGTTACTTTCGCCATTCTGTTGTTTTTACTAAATAGAAATGATTCTCCTAAAAAATTACCGTCTGAGAGAATTGCAAGTTGAATGTTATCCTTCCAGATCGCAACCCTACCATCAGCTACAAGATAAGCTGAATTAACATATTCAGATTCATTTAGTATTATATCGTCGGTATGAAAACGTTCTTCAATACCAAGTTCTAAGAACTCTAAGACATCTTCGTAATGAAAATTCTTAAGTAAAAGAGGAGGCTCTTTTAAAAATTTTTTTATGTGATCCGACATTAAATCACCTGACGTATTATTATCTATACTCATTACAACCTCATTTTTTCCTAAAGCACTTAAATATGGTTTAATTTCATCATTAAATACAACTCAAATTAAGATATTAATCTTCAATAGTAGCTGCGATTATTTCTTCAACTGTTGTGATTCCTTCTTTGATTCTTTCACGCCCAGAACCTCGTAACGTTAACATACCTTGGCTAATTGCCAAATTCTTAATTGCATTCTCATCAATATCATCGCCTGCATCTAATATTAACTGCTTTAGTTCTTTTGAAAAAAACAAAGCTTCATGTATTGCAGACCTTCCTTTATATCCAGAGTTACTACATTTTTCACAACCTACAGCTTTATGAAATGTTGTAGTTTTAATCTCTTCATCAGTAAAACCTATACCTTTTGCTACTTCAGGATGTGGTTCAAAAACCTCCTTACAGTCTTTACACAATCTTCTAATTAGTCGTTGAGCCATTACTAAGTTAACTGCATTTGCAATCAAGAATGGTTCAATTCCCATTTTGAAAAGTCTAGATACGGCACTTGGAGCATCATTTGTGTGCAAGGTAGAAAATGTCAGGTGACCAGTATTTGCCAATTTAATTGCCACACTTGCAGTTTTTAAATCACGCATCTCTCCTACTAGCACAATATCTGGATCATGTCGTAGAATACCTCTGATACTTTGATCGAAAGTCATTGTATGACTTATTTTAAGCTGTCTTGCACCTTCAATAATGTATTCTACTGGTTCCTCAATAGTTAATACATTTTTTGTTGGATCAATTACAGAGTATAATGCTGCGACAAGTGTTGTTGACTTACCACTTCCAGTAGGGCCTGTAATAATAACAATACCTGAAGGCTGGGAAATTGATTTTACAAAACTATCCTTAGCGTTTTTTTGTAAACCAAGTAAATCTAGATCCCGAATTACTTTTCTATCATCAAGAATTCGAATTACAATAGATTCAAATTTTCTATCATATTGATTTCCAACAATCGGCATAATAGATACACGATATCGAATATTATAACCATCAATTTGTCGCTGAATAAAACCATCCTGAGATGAATCTCTTTCAAAGCGATCAACATTTCTGGTTTTATCTTTGATTACAGCAGAGATTGCTTCTGGTTTTACATTTTTTTGTTGATACCAAAGTTGAAGCTTACCATCAATTCGAAATCTAATATCAGTTGAGGCGGGACCGCTTGGCACAATATGTAAATCACTAACTCCTTGCCTAACAGACTCTACAAGCATTCCTTCAACCAAAGAATTAAGCATACTTTGATTGATTTCAGCATCAATCTCTTCTTCATCAATTTCCTCATCAGACTGCTCTATTTGAGGTTCTTCATAGTCTATCTCTTCTAAGAGATCTAGGAATTCATTTTTCTGCTCGTATACCTTAGATAGAATTTGGTCTACTAATTCATAGTTACAATAAACTAGCTCTGTTTGTTTAAAAGTTAGTTTATTAAGTATTGTTTGAATATTTGGATCAGATGGGTCAGCTGCTGCAATCGTTAATGATCCACTTGTGCGTTGAAATGGAAGTGCTTTATGATGAACAAGATCATCAATTACATCTTCAGGAAGTTTTTCAACATTTTTTTTAATATGATCTATTATATCATCAGGTACTATTTCAACATTTTCAAGTACTTCACGAAAGGCATACACATTTGAAATTTCTTTCATTATGGTATGTCTATTTAATCCAATTTCTTGATAGAGTATTTGACCTAACCTTCTTGAACTTTTTTCTGGTTCATCTTCAAGAATTTCAAGAGCACTTTTAAGTTGTTCATCAGTGACTACCCCCTTATTTACAAGGATATCTCCAATATGTCTCCTGATATTAATTTTTCCCATACTTTAATTATTGTGCAGCTGGGTTAATTGTTGCTGATTCTGATGATACAACTGTTATACCAATCAATGAAATCATTATAAATAAATTTATGAATAAATTTATTGTATCAATAACTGATTGCATTTTATAAGTAGTCTGAATCTCATAGTACTCGGCAAGTTGCTTTGCATTATCTCTTAACGCACCTGATTCGGCTCCAAGTCTAAATCTACTAATCGCAGTATGAGGGAATACGCCAGTTGCTTCCATTGATTCAATAAGCCCAGCCCCATCTTTCAACATTTTTTTAATAGCAACGTCTTTTATCTGTTTTTCAATATACTTATTTCTACAAGCTTCTGAGGCCACTTTAATAACTTCTATATTTGCCCCAGATCCACTATAGAGAGTATAAAATACTCTAGAAAAAATTTCTATGCTTGTTTTATGCAAAAGGTCACCTATAACAGGTATATGAATTATATATTTATCTAAAATCAGTTTTCCTTTTGACGTTTTAATAAAGAAAATAAAACCCACAATAGGTGCTAAGAATGAAAACAATATAAAAATCCAGTTATCCTCTAACCAATAACTAAGTTGAAGAGTTGAAGCTGTCATAGGAGGAAGTTCTATATTCATTTCTACAAATAATTCGGCCGTAGATGGGAAAATATATCCTACATAAAATAGTATAACACCAATAACTGCTAAAACAGTGACAGCTGGCATCATTAACGAGCGTTTTAAATTTTTCTTAAATTCCGCATCACGTTCGAGAAATTTTGCTGTACTATCAAATACTAAAGCCATATTACCTGAAGTAGAAGCTACACTAAGCATATATGCTGCAAACTTACCAAAGACGGCTTCGTGCTTACTATAAACCTGTACACCTTCCTTACCATCTTTTAAATCTTTCTGAATCTCTTTGATAACTTCTTTCATCCTCTTATTGGATGAATCTTCAATTAATAAATTTAATATTTCATCAAAAGTAAGCTGTTGTTTAAGAAGATCCGCACACATCCTTATAAAGGATACCACTTCTCCCATTGGTACCCCTCCTTTAAAATTGAAGAGCTTCTTATTAATACTTACAACTTGATACCCAAGTTTGAGTAGTGCTTTTTCAAGTTCTTCTTTATTGTAGGCCTCTTGTTCGCCATTTACAGCTTTTTTACCAGGTCTCTTTATTTTATATAAGTAGACATCCTTCTGATCAAGTGATTGAATGTTTAGTCTATTGGTTTTAGATAACCGGTCAACTTTAATTTGGGCTTCTTTCTTATTTTCTGCTTCAAACTCTGTTTGAACTGATTTACCCTGGGGCGAAACTGCTTTTAATCTAAATTGTGGCATAAGATAAAACGTCAATTACAAGATTTATTATTCTTCCCATTCTACCCTATCACTATACACAACTATTGTAAAATCATCAAGACCACTTAATGGATCTGCAGTAATT
This sequence comes from Balneolaceae bacterium, assembly GCA_965212165.1. Lineage (GTDB taxonomy): Bacteria > Bacteroidota > Rhodothermia > Balneolales > Balneolaceae > RHLJ01. Next base: position 2,548,675 of record OZ243096.1, read on the forward strand.
TTAAAATAATTCTGACTAGTTTCTGATATTGTAAAACGTGTGATGATAGTTAGAGTATCTAAGGTAACTTTTTCAAGAGTAATATCATTATATGATTGCCCACCCCCACCTAAAGCAACTGGCCTACGATAAAATGTTTGAGCAGTATTAGCTGCCTCTAGCAAATCTTGCTTTATGAGATCTTTGAGAGACTCATTTCGAAAATTTTCGATTAATACAAGTCCTAAAACAGTACTAATACCTATAATAATCGTAACTAATATTATTAAAAGTAACTGTTGTTGACCCATGAGAAAATATTTTTATGATAAAAAAAAAGCTTTCCAAAAAGTTTGGAAAGCTTTTAATACTGTTTAATAATCAATTACTGATTATCGTCCCATGTTACTGTACTTTCTTCTATTGTAGCGATTAACTCAGCGCCACCTTCAGTTGCAGTAGAACTAAGAACTGGAGTTCCAGTGATTCTACTAGTAGGATGTGCAGTTACTACAAATTCAGTAGCTGTTTGCCCACTAATAACGTAAACGCCATTAGAGTTTTTAGCTGCAGAACCGTCATCTTCAACTGAATCAGCTGCAAATGCGATGTTATTGAAAGTAAGAGAAGCAAAGCTGTTTCCACCGCCACCTAACATAGTAGGCTTAATGAAATAACCTTGAGCTGCTGCTGCAATAGATGCAACATCATTTCTTACTGCATCAAGATTTGCAGAATCTGCAGAACTTGAGAACGTGTTGATTGCAACTACTGTTGCTATACCAACGATTATTGTTACTAGAATTACAAGAAGTAATTGTTGTTGACCCATGATGATCTCCTAGGATTGTTTTTTTGTTTATTTGTTAAATCTTTATTGATCTGCTGCAAAGTTGTGAAATACTTACAAGAAAAAAAAGTTAGAATCTTCTTACGCGCATCTCTTATTATTAGCTAATTTTAATACAAGGAGTTTATTTTATAGATGATGTTACAATCTAATAAATAGAAAAAAATAAAACATGTTTAATTATTGTAATAAAATTTCTCTTTACTAGCTGTTTATTAATAAATTGATAAATTGACTCCAATAAATATTTTTAATGAAAAAACACCAGGAAGATAACTCCTATTATATAATATTTTCTTTATGGCTTCTTGTTTTTGCAGCAAGTAGTCAAGTCATGATCATATCACCTATACTTCCTCAAATAGGTGCGGAACTTAATACTTCAGAGAGTCTTCTAGGATACTTAGTTACAGTTTATGCATCAATGATTGGTGTATTCGCCATTATTATGGGGCCACTATCTGATAAAATTGGTAGAAGAAAAATTCTACTGATTGGTAGTGCGGGAATGACCATTGCCCTATTATTGCATAGTATGGCTAATAGTTTTTCTTCTCTTCTCGTATTAAGGGCTTTTGCTGGAATGGCTGGCGGAGTGTTAAGTGGTTCTGCAGTTTCATATGTGGGTGACTATTTTCCATATGAAAAAAGAGGATGGGCAAATGGTTGGATTATGAGTGGAATTGCAATGGGTCAGATTCTTGGAATACCATTAGGAACATTTTTAGCAGATTTACATGGTTTTAAATTTCCATTCATCCTTTTTGGTGGCATTATGGGATTAACTACTATACTTATATTCTTTAAACTCCCTCAACCTGATGTAGAGCTTCAAATTTCAAAAATCACTTTTAAAACAACTTTTAAGAAATATGCCAACTTACTTAGCCAAAAAGATATAAAAGCAGTTGCTGTTTCATATCTCTTAATGTTCTTGAGCTTGTCGATTTTTTTAATTTATCTACCAGCTTGGTTGATAAAAGAATTTGATATCAGTTTATCTGAAATTGGATGGTTATTCTTTGCTGGAGGAATTGTAAATGCAATTACTGGTCCAAATGCTGGTAAGCTATCCGATAAGATTGGTAGAAAAAATATGATCATATTTTCTTGCCTAGGCTTAGCTACATTAATGGCACTAACTACATTCTTAATTACATCGTTTTGGGTAGCATTCATAATTTTCCCTATTGCTATGCTATTAATAGCCATGAGAATTAGTCCTTTTCAGGCTCTTTCGTCTGAACTAGTAAAATCAAATAATAGAGGTAGCTTAATGAGTCTTCTAGTTGCTATAGGAAATGTAGGTGCAGGCTTAGCTGGAAGTATTGCTGGACCGTTATACGAGCAATTTGGTTACTTAAGTAATACAATATTTGGTGCTTTTACAATCATTGTAACCGCATATATTGTGTGGAAATATGTTCCTGAACCTAAATTTCAACGATCAATCGAAGAAACTTTGGAAGTAGCTGAATAAAAAGACTATTTTGTTTTTCGAGTTACATATTTACTTAATTTATTAATGTAACTTTAATTCTATATCGATCTCTCTTAAAGAAAAAAATATGAAGCGAATATACTCATACGCATTAGTTTTGTTGGTTTTCTTAGTTGGCTGTCAACCTTCAAATGACAATAAAGTTACCATTCAGGGAGAAGTGATTGAAAGCCCAAGTGGTAATGGACTCCCTGGAGCTGCAGTAATAATAATTTCACCTAACGAATTAAGTGGCACATTTACTAGCTCTGATTCTTCTGGTAATTATCTATTTGATAATATTGATATTTCAGAAGCCACAGAAATATCAATTAGAGCGTCTCAGAATGGGTATAATTCAACAGAAAAAACAATCACTGCATTACCAGAACAAACAATTAACTTAAATTTTACTTTATCTGAAGAAGGTACGGATCCAGTTGATGGACCTGGTGGCGGCGATGAACCAATTGTAGGGGGCGAGCCGGGGAAACCTGCAGCAATAGTCTTAACTGCAGTAAGTGAAACAGCCATAAATATTAGGCAAACGGGTGGTACTGTTAATACTACATTTAGTTTTATTGTTCAAGATTCTTCAGGTAGAAATATGAACGCAGACACACCTGTAGATGTAAACTTCAGAATTATTAAAGGACCTAATGGTGGAGAATCTGTTGTACCTCAACGTGTAGAGACAAATGAAGAAGGTGTAGTGGTTTCGAACTTATTCAGTGGAGATTCAGCTGGTGTAGTACGACTTGAAGCTTTTATTTTACGAGATGATGGCGCAAGAATTTCTTCTACTCCTATACTAATTGCAATAAATGGGGGCTTCCCTTCTTCTGACCGATTCTTTGTAGCTCCTAAGGATTTTAACCTTGAAGGCTATGGATATCTTGATCCATCAATTAGATATGGCATAACAGCCAGTGTGGGTGATAGATATGGTAACCCAGTAAAAACAGGTACTGCAGTAGATTTCAGAACGGAAGCAGGTAGAATTGATGGTTCTGCTACAACCGATGATAGAGGATTTGCAACAGTTCAATTAAGTCCTGATGGTAGCAAACCAAATGAAGGAAATGCAGATGTAGGCTTCTTTACCGTAACTGCAAAAACGGTTGACGAAAATAATGATTATATAATCAGGGATGTTTTACTCCTCTTCACAACTAGAACTGCCATCATTTCTTTTACCAGTGGTAATTTTTCAATTCCTGCTAATGGTTCAGATATTGTCAATTTTACAGTAACTGATCAAAATGGAAGACCAATGTCTGCTGGAACAACCATTACAGTAGAATCACTTGGAGATATTGAAGTTACAGGGGATGCAGATATTAAATTAGGCGATTACTTTACCACTGGGTTAGGTAAAACAGATTTTTCAGTTACTATAGCTGACTCTGATGATGAAAATAATACTACTCAAAATGCAACTTTGACTGTTACAGTAACAACACCTTCTGGAAATGTTACTACTGCCACTCTCACCGGAAATAGATCTAAAATAAATGGTAATTAAATAGTTAAAGCCACTCTTTCCAGAGTGGCTTTTTTTATTTCCATTATTTCCTTGTCAAAAGATTAAGTTTAGAACCCTTTTGTATTTCATAGATTTTTTTAAAAAATAATGCAGGATAAAAGTAGCCAACTTTCATTATGGAGTGATATCAAATCCTCTATTTCCGGAACTGATCAGGATTTTACGAATGTAAAGTTAGGAAGAGCTATACTTCTCTTATCTATTCCAATGGTCTTAGAGATGTCATTGGAATCTATTTTTGCTATCGCAGACATATTCTTCGTATCAAAATTAGGTGCTGAAGCAGTTGCAACTGTTGGAATTACAGAGTCATTAGTAACAATTATTTATGCCATTGCAATTGGATTAGCAATGGCGACTACTGCTATCATATCACGACGTGTTGGTGAAAAAGATTTTGAAGGTGCAGCTAGAGCATCAGTTCAAGCAATAATTGTTGCTTTTATTGCATCCCTCCCATTGGCTCTTATTGGAATATTTTACTCATCACAGCTTCTTAGTTTTATGGGAGCTGAAGAGATTATAATTGCTGAATATTCTGGGTATACATCCATAATGATTGGTAGTAATGTTATAATTATGTTACTCTTTGTAATCAATTCCATATTTAGAGGAGCTGGTGATGCTGCACTTTCATTGAAAGTGCTTTGGGTAGCAAATGGATTAAATCTTGTTCTTGATCCAATTTTGATATTTGGTTGGTGGATCTTTCCCGAACTTGGAATTAAAGGCGCAGCAATTGCTACAGTTATTGGTAGAGGTACTGGAGTTCTTTTTCAGCTTTCTATTCTATTTGGTGATTCTTCAAGAATCAAAATTGCTAAAGCTCACCTTATCATAGAATGGAAAATCATAAAGAATTTAATTAGAATTTCATTTGGTGGCATCTTCCAATGGTTGATAGCAACATCTAGCTGGGTCATTTTAGTTAAAATCCTAAGTTCTTATGGTAGCATAGTAGTTGCTGGATATACAATAGCTATCAGGATTTTTGTATTCTCAATTTTACCCTCATGGGGTATGAGTAATGCGGCTGCAACTCTCGTCGGTCAAAATTTAGGTGCAGGGAAACCAGATCGTGCAGAAAAATCGGTTTGGGCTGTTGCAGGAGTTAATATGTTATTTCTTGGAATAGTCGGAGTTTGTTTTAATATATTCTCAGTTTCTTTAATGACTTTGTTTACTTCAAATAAAGAAGTAATAGCCATTGGATCTAGTTGTTTGAAAATTATAAGCTATGGATACTTAGCCTATGCTTTTGGAATGGTTGTAATTCAGGCTTTTAATGGCGCTGGAGATACTAAAACACCAACAATTATTAACTTCTTTTGCTTTTGGCTTTTGGAAATCCCTTTAGCATATATTCTTGCAAAAGAATTGGGTTGGGCGCAAGAAGGCGTTTTTTATTCAATTGTAATTTCTGAAACAGCATTAGGTATTATTGGGTTAATACTATTTAAACGTGGTACATGGAAAAATACTAAGGTATAATTATGAAAGTAACAGTTACATTAGAAACAGGTGGACGTAGAGGAAAGCAAGTAACCATAATAAAAGGTATTACTCACAATCCTCAAGTGATTGAAAAACTTGAAAAAAAACTAAAATCACAATTAGGTACAGGCGGTACTACTAAAGGTAAAGTAATTGAAATTCAAGGAAATCACGTTCCAAAAATCAAACTGATACTTCAAAAAGACGGCTATGAAGTAAAGTAACTACAGTGATACTTTACTTTCCTGCTTCGGATCAAGATCATATAATGATGAAGCAGTAGCTTGAATAGTTTTATACCACTCGTTACCAAACTTGTCGTTAATGGTATAGAAATCAGCAAAATCTGGTTTTCTAAGATTCATTTTCCATTCCTGAGTTTTTGACTTAAACGTAGGATCGAGATGCAATAATTCATGATAAATCATCATCTCTTTTGTTTTAGAATCAAGCATGTCCCAAAGCTCACCAGAAACTTCAATTAAGTAATCATTACCTGAATAGTACTTAACTTCTCTGGTCGCTTTCATACATTTAGCTGCTTTTTGTTTAGAAATATGAGGGTAAACCAAAAAATAACCAACTTCTGCGGGTCCAAAGTCCAATTTAAAATCAGTGGTTACTTTCTTTGCAATCGCCTCAATTTCTGGCGATTCCATTAATTGTTTATCTGTAGATGTAATTTCTGAAGGCTCTAAAAAATCGTTTTCTTGCATTAATTTCTATTGATGAATTACTTTGATTTTGGAACAACCACACTGGTTGCTACTACTGAGTACTCTTTTTGTTCTCCGGTTATACTTTCTGAATCCTTACCAGCATCTTCTGCATAATGTTTTGCTTGCTCTTCGCTCAGTGTTTCGATACTAAAATCACCAACTAATACTACTTCTTTTCCTTTAGAGTCGGTTGGAATAAAGAAACTATAATCTTTAAATGTTATTCTTGCAGTATAGTCTCCATCTTGCGCAATAAAGAAACATCCTTTTTTATTACATACTTCAGATACAGTAGTTTTTAATGTGATTAAAGATGTTTCATTCTCTCCTTCAACGATTTGAGAAAGTGTCATAGGATTTAAAGCTTCTAATTCAATCGATGAACCAAAAACTTCAACTGTCTCAGTTTCCTGGATCGGTTCAGATAAACGAATAACTTCTGTAGTTGTTTGAGCAAACAGTGATAATGCACAAAAAGTGAATACAAGTAATAATAGTGTGTTTTTCATAATTTATATTTTTTAAAGTATCTCTAAAGGTAGAAACTTATTACCCTTTAATCATCTTCAATATCTTAATATTTTTTTAACAATTTTAGATAGGTTTACACAGATTAACTCGATACCCTTCAATATGAAAAGCATAATTACAGTAATTGGTTCATTTCTATTTAGTTTTTTCTTAGAAGGTTTTATTCGAATAATTATCATTTTTTACCATCAAGAAAGCTTTACTTTTTTAGGTACAACATCATTACCTGGCTTATCATGGATAATTATTTTAATCATCTCAATAGGCGTAATTTGCTGGATATCTGGGATGCTCACTGTTACAATTACTGGATTTGCTCCAGTTAAGCATTTACTAGCTTTAAGTACCCTTATACTGTTATTCAGAATAAATGAAATAGTTGTCATGCATACTAATGAATCCATTTGGTATTTAGGAGGTATGACATTTTCTTCTCTAATAGGTTTATATCTCTCTTATTTAACTCAGAAAAATTCAAATGCACCAAAAACTACTTCTTAATGCCATTTTAATAGGTTTTTTAATTATTAGCTGTTCAAAAAGTAAAGTCCAGCAATCCATTGAGAATCCAAGTAGAGATAATAGTTCTCTTCCTCATCTATTTACTGATAATAATGGCAACATCTTCATGAGTTGGGTTGAACAAAATGAAGAATTGACAACTCTATTTTACTCTAAATTTTTAAATAAGACTTGGAGTGACCCAATACAAGTAGAACAATCTAGTGATTGGTTTGTTAACTGGGCAGATTACCCTTCAATTATAGCAATTGATGGAAATCCAATGGCATCACATTGGTTAAAAAAAATTCCAGGTAACACTTACTCATACAATATTGAAATTGCTCCTTTCCAAAATGGTCAATTTTTAAAAGCAATTGTTCCTCATACAGATAATACCCCCACTGAACATGGTTTTGTTAGTATGACTCCAGTTTCTGACAGTTCATTCTATGCCATTTGGTTAGATGGAAGAAATACAAATGGTGGACATGATGAACATGGTGATTTAAGCACCTCAATGACATTAAGAGGTGCAAGTTTATCAATTGATGGACAAGTCTTGTCTGAGGCCAAATTAGACGACTCAGTATGTGATTGCTGTAACACAAGCATAGCTAAAACAAATTCAGGACTAATTGCTGCTTATCGCGATAGAACAGAAAATGAAGTTCGAGACATTTATATTACAAAATATGTTAATGGAGCATGGCAAAGTCCAAAACCCATATTTAATGATAATTGGGAAATTGCAGCATGCCCTGTTAATGGACCTTCGATAGATGTTTTTGATAAAAATGTAGCAGTTGCTTGGTTTACTGGTGCTAATGACAAACCAATGGTAAAATTAGCATTTTCGTTAGATGAAGGAGATTCATTTTCTCCACCTATAATTATTGATTCTACTTCTACTTTAGGTAGAGTTGATGTAATTACAAATAATGATAAAACAGCATGGGTAAGCTGGATGAGCCGTAATACTAATGGAGCGCAATTAAATCTTCGCCAAGTTTCGATTATTGGAGACACCATTGCAGAATTTATAATATCTGATATGAATCCATCAAGAGGAAGTGGATTCCCTCAAATTACATCATCAAATGATGGTATATTAATTGCATGGACTGAAATATCAGAATCTAATACTTCAATTAAAACGGCTTTTATTCAGTAATTATTGGTAAAGAGCCAACTCCAAGCAACTCAGCTACTTTTTGACCAACCTGAGTATTTTCCAACCATCCTGTAAATTCAATTGCATGTGGTCCATAAGCCATTAAAGGAACTGGAACACCAGTATGGCCATCAGTAGTCCAAGCGATCTCTATTTTGTCATTACTTCCATAAGGACTATTTAACGCCATCCCTCCAGTTTCATGATCTGCTGTTACAATAACCAAGGTTTGACCATCATTTATGGCAAAATCCAGAACTGCTTTAATTGCATTATCAAAATCTTCTACCTCACGCAAAACATATGGTGTATCATTACCATGACCACCCCAATCAATTTGTGACCCCTCAATCATTAAAAAGAAACCGTCATCGTTTTTACTTAATATATCGATGGCTTTTGAAGACATATCAGCCAAAGATGGAGATCTATTTTCACTTGGCATTCCTGATGGAGAAAATAAACCAAGTAGCATATCAGAATCTGAACTTTCTAAACTAGTTATTGAATTAACATATTCGTAACCAGATGATTTAAATTCTTCTATCAAATTCCGATCATCTTCTCTTCTGCTATCGCTTTCAGATGATGGCAAAAAATACTCAGTCCCACCTCCTAAAATTACCTCCATACCAGAATTTAGATATTGATTTGCAATTTCACTATACATATTTCTAGATGGCACATGTGCAGCGTAACTAGCTGGTGTAGCGTGAGTTACACCTGAAGTTGAAACTATTCCTGTACTTAACCCAGTTTCTTCAGCTAACTCCAAAATTGTTTTACAATTTGCTCCGTCTGGTAATTGCCCAATCATCCCATTATCAGTTTTAGCACCACAAGAATACGCAGTTGCACCTGAAGCGGAATCTGTAATCAAACTATTTGATGAATATGTTTTAACTATTCCGGTTACTGGCATAGTTTGAACATGAAGAAGACCTTCGGCACCTACTAAGCTATATTGCCCTGATGTTAACTGTACCAATCCAGTACCATCACCAATAATAAAAATTACATTTTTTATTGGGCCATTTTCCACTAGTGGCAATTTTTCAGCAATACTTTGTGGCTTTGGAGCAACCTGAATTGAGTCTGCGTCTTGTGCCTTACAATTAATTGAGGTTATTAGAATAAGTGATAGAACAAGTACTGATTTCTTCATTAGTTCAAATATTTATTAATTACTATAAGCTTTAATTAAGAATTTGGTGAATATAAAATAAGCTTTTTAACCTCTTGGAAAGAAACTTTTAATTAATCCCCATAACCCCTTAGATGGTTTTGGAGCATTTTTATTTCTTTCTGATGCTTTATCTATTGTTTTTAAAACTACACTAGGTTTACGCCCTTTTGGCGAAGCTTTTTCTTTCCTTTTAGGAGCTGTTTTCTTTTGAGGAGTTGGTTTCTTTTTCTCTTTAGGCTGATCCTTTTTCTTAACAACTATAACTGGCTCTTTCTTAACCTTATCCTCTTTTTGAGGTGCAACTTCTTCCTTTTTGTTCTTCAACTCAATGACAATTTTACCTTCATCATTCTTAGAAACGTTTACACTTTTAACATTTGAGAAATTTGGAACTACCTCTTTAGTAGGTTTCTTATTATTCGCTTGCTCTTTTGTTTTATCACTTTTTGAAGGTTGTTCAGGTTTCTTATTCGTTTTCTTTAAAGAATCTGACCCTTCAAATATCTCAAGATCTTTACCAACTTTAGATTTAATATCATTAAAAAACTTGGTGTCTTGTTTACTTACTAAAGTTATTGCAACTCCAGTTTTATCATATCTACCTGTTCTACCAATACGATGTATATAATCTTCTACTGCTCTAGGCACATCATAATTTATAATAAGAGAAACATCAGCAATATCAATACCTCTAGCTAATACATCTGTAGCTACAATAATAGGTACTTTTCCATTTTTAAAATCATTAAGTGCTTTAGTACGTTCATCCTGACTCTTATCGCCATGAATGCTTGCTGCATTAATCCCTTTTTTAGAAAGAAGTCTTTCTAATTGATCAGTACCTTTTTTTGTTGCTGTGAATATGATACAAGAAGACCATTCCATCTGGTCTAATAAATACTGGGCCAGCTTTAGCTTCTCTCTACCATCTATGATGTATGCTTTTTGATCAACACTTTCAGATGGTTTCGACAATTCAATTTCAATTAACTCAGGATCAATCATAATATCTTGAGCCAGTTTTTGAATTTGCTTCGGCATCGTTGCTGAAAAAAGTAATGTTTGTCGCTTTTTAGGAAGTTTATCAATTATGCGAGTCACATCAGGCATAAACCCCATATCAAGCATTCTATCAGCCTCATCCAAAATAAGAAAGCGGATATTTTGAAAATCAATGTCTAATACTTTTGTTTGGTCAATTAATCTACCAGGAGTTGCAACAATAATATCAACACCTGCTCTAATTGCATTTGCTTGTCTTGCAAAATCTTCACCACCAATTATTGTTGCTGAAGAAATTCCACAATGATAGCCTAGTGCAAAAATTTGTTCATCAATTTGCTGAGCCAACTCTCTTGTTGGTGAGAGAATTAGTGCCTTTGTTCCTTCCGAAGGGTTTTCAAGTATTTGCTGAATTATTGGGATAACAAAAGCACCAGTTTTACCCGTACCAGTTTGAGCTGCACCAAGTACATCTTTCTTACTTAAAATAACTGGAATACTTAATTCCTGAATTGGTGTTGGTTCTGAATAGCCAATATCTCCAAGGCCCATTTGAAGGCTCTCATGAAGATTTAAATCTGTAAATTTCAAAGTTTATATCTATTGTCTGTTAAATATCAAAAGAGAATATACACAGAAGCTGTGTAAAGTGTTTTACTTGCCTTTTTTAACTATCTTAAAGGCTTTTTAATTACTAAAGTAAATATCACAATAAATAATGAATTTTAAACATCTATTTTCGCTTTTCATTGCTGCAGGCATCTTCACATTAGCTTGCACAAAATCAACTTCAGAATTATCACCTAGTCCATCCTTAAATAGCCTTGAAGATAGCGTAAGCTATGCAATTGGTTTTCAAAGTGGTTCTCAATTAAATACTCAGGGATTTCCTGATGTTGACATTGAAAATTACCTTGCTGGATTTAATTCAGGTTTGAGTAAAGAAGATTCTGAACTTAAAGATGTAAATTTACAGCAACTATTTTCGAGCTTTACATCTTATATACTTGATAAGATTAAATTAGAAAATCAGGAAGAAGCTGCAGCTTTCTTTGCTGAGAATATTAATAATGAAGGGGTAATAGAAACTGCTTCAGGTCTTCAATATAAAGTAATAGAAGAAGGAACAGGTATACAACCAACTCAAGAAGATACTGTTGTTGTACACTACGAAGGAACTCTAATTGACGGAACTGAATTCGATTCAAGTTATGGCGGTGAACCAGCTACATTTTTACTTGGAGCTGTAATTCCTGGTTGGATTGAAGGTGTTGCTTTAATGAAGGAAGGCGCAACTTATATGCTCTATATCCCTACTGAATTAGCATATGGTGAAAACCCACGACCAGGTGGCATTATTCAGCCTAACGATGCTATTATTTTTAAAGTAGAATTGATTGAAGTAAAATAGTTATACGTTTTAAATATGTTATTGAGGTGTTAATAATCTCTAACCCTGATTAATAAGTTCTAAGTATAACTTTGAGATTTATGCCCCATATTGACATATGAAAGAAGGCCGGCTATCAACCGACCTCCAATGAATACGTTGGCTTTTTTTCGGGGTACAGATAATAGGCTGTGATGTTAGTTCATCACAGCTTTTTTTATAACCTATGTCAAATATCTACTTGAAAAAGTGTAATTTAAACCTAGTTCTTCCAGATTTTTTGATGTAACCCACTTCTACGAACGATATTATTTTGAACTGCAGAATTAATAATCGATTCCCCTGCAATTACAAGAACACTTTTACGAGCTCTTGTTACAGCTGTATATAGAAGTTGTTTGGAAAGTAAGGGATTGATATGGTTAGAAAGCATTATCGAAATATGATCATATTCTGATCCCTGGCTTTTATGTATGGTAGTCGCAAAGCTGGGCTCATAGTCTTGAATTCTGGATACTGATATTGGGGAAGAATCTTTTTGCTCAAGTTGTATTTCAAATAAGCCAGTATTTTTATTTAGAATACAAATTCCTATTTCACCATTTCTAACTTTCAATACACCATTATTTCTTGTGAATAGAATTGGACGACCTTCATACCATTCTTCTGAAAACTTTATTCCCAATATTTTTTTAAGCTTTATTTCAGCAAGGTCGTTAATAGATTCAACCCCTAAAGGACCTTTTCTTAATGCACAAAGAATTTGATACTTTTTTAAAGATTCAAACCCAAATCCGCTTCCTTTACTTTCAATAAATGGCTGTATAACAAAATCTTCAATTAATTCTTCAATGGTATCTTTAGAAGGTGCAGTAATACTTATGTTGGGATAAGAACTATCTTTTAAAAGGCTAAGAATCTCTTCTATCCTTTCAGAATTAATTAAGGAAGATAATACTCCAATCCCACTTTTTTTATCAAAACGATAACTTTTGGTCAACTCAATAATACAATCGTTAACATCATTTAAATCTGATGAATCATTGAGTAAAATAATATCATTGAGTTCTTTTGAGAATTTATTGGTAGCACCTGAACATATATCTCCTAAAATAGATCCAGCTTCAACTGAAGCAAGCTGATTTTTATCTCCTAACATAATAAGCTTTACATGATCAGGAAGAGCTCTTATTAATCTAATCCATAAATTAATATCTAACATTGAAGCTTCATCAATAATTAAGACATCAATAGGAAGCTTATTCTTTTCATTATATTGGAAGGTGCCACTTTTACCATTTGCTTGTAATAGCTTATGTATGGTTATCGCTGGGTTAATTAAGAATTCAAATGATTTTAAGTCTAATGATTCATTTAAACGTTGTGCTGCTTTCCCTGTCGGAGTAGCTAGACCAATGTTGTATTTATTATTCGTGAGATGAAGAACTTCAATAATTTTTCTAACTGTGAATGTTTTTCCAGTTCCAGGACCTCCAGTAATTATTATCAAGTCTTTTACTAATGAAAGTAGAACTGCAATCTTCTGTAAATTTTCTTTTGATGGATCTACTTTAAATAGTTGGTCAACAAAATTCTTAGAATCATCATTAAGTTTATGAGTTGTTTTTGATTTTTGAATTAAATAATCTGCCAACTCTTTTTCGTATTTCAAATACTTTTGTAAATACAGATTTTCACCATCAAAAATTAATGGCTTTTTATCCCCTATCTGTCCAATAATTTTTGCGCTCTTAATATCATTTATCAACTTATTCTTAGATAAATCATTTTCAAGAAATTGAGCATATACGGAATTAGAAATAATGTCAGAAATTGAGCAACAAATATGTCCTGATATCTGCATTTGAACACAACACATTCCAGCAATAATTACATTATTACTAATTTCTGAGTCAAGGGATTCTAAAAACCGTCCAAATTCTAACTCTAATAAACTTAATTCTTTATTCTCTTGAAGAATTTCAAGTTCCTTAAACAACATCTAGCTCACTCCTCTTATTGTGTGACATAATTATTAAGAGCTTGAATAGTGGAGTAATCAGGTTTATCATAGTAAACACCACTCTCTTCTATAGATGAATCAATACCTCTAAGAAAGAAGTATAAAACACCCCCAAAATGCTCTTCGTATGAATAATTTGGAATTGTCTTATTTAAAAGACGATGTAATGCTAGTATATATATGTGATACTGAAGATCATATGTGGAATGTTTTATCTCTTCAGTAATTGATAGTTGATTATAATCCTGAATGTTATCGCCTAGAAAGTTCGACTTGTAATCTAAGATATAGTATTTACCATCTTTTTTGAAAATTAGATCAATAAAACCCTTCATATATCCAGATATTGAAGTAGTAATATTTTCTAAATTCTCATCCCGAATGATGTTCATTAAACTATTCAGTTCAATTGAATTGGCAGGAAAATGAAATTCCATTTCAATCAAACAATCTTTTGGAGCTAAATCCTTCAATCTGATTTTATTAAAGAGTACATGTTCAACGGATTGAGTAACTAAATTTTTCAGAACTGGAACCCAAATATCTGAAAATGAGTGCTTTATGATTTTTGATTTAATTACAGCATTAAATGAACTCCGATCATTAAATTGTATTTCCTCAAAAATTTCATGCAGAAGTGTCCCGGTCTTAGCGCCTTTTGGTAGTGAATGAATTGAAACATTCGGATTAATAATAGATGTATTTGATATGTTAAAATCATCATAATCGAAACCGAATTTTTCATCAAATTCTAAGTCATATTTACCGCTTTGGGACAAGGATGAAAAACTTGTTATTCTATTATAATTAAATAGATCAGTTCGAGAAAAAGGCAAAGTTTTAAATACTTTCTGATCATGACTGTTCTCTTTTGTTAAACTAACTTCATTATTAAATGGTGTTCTATAAAGTATGCTAGAATGTTTATTATTAAATGTTCTTATAAGGCTAGTAAGTTTTGTATTTCCTGTAATATGCGTTGATTTATATTTATTCGAATGAAGCGTCAACTTATCAAGAATTCTTTGCTTAATTGATGTTTTATCTTCCATTAAAATTGAAAAAGGTGAAAGTTCAGACCCTTTTCCATCTACAACAAATACATAACAAGCTACTTTAGCTCTAGTAAGAGCGACATAAGTAAGTCGAACTCTTTCAGCTAAATATTCATTTAGCTTTACTTCTCTATTTTTAATTCGTTCATCATCTTTACTTCCTAAATCTATAGCTGTTTGTTTTAAATTGTGGAATGAAAATATTTGTTCATTGTCAGTAGAGATTCCTTCCCATAAATAAGGACATAGTACAATTGGATATTCTAAGCCTTTACTAGAATGCATTGTAATTATTTGAACTAGCCTTTCATCACTTTCAAGTCTTACAATCTCATCATCCGAACTATCACTAGTATCTCCACTTCGCTTATTTTTGAAGTAATTTACTATTCCATTTGAGGATAAATGTTTTAACCGTTCAGCTTTACTAAGTATCTCTAATAAATGATGTATGTTGGTTATTCTTCTTTCTGCATCAAAATATGACGCATAATTAAATTCGATATTAAATTCAGAGAGTAATTGATTACTCATCCTTATAAACCCCTTCTCTCTCCACAATTTGTTCAGCCGCAATATTTTCTGATAAACATCATTCCATTCAGACTCATTTTGTAATAATTGTATTATTTTCTCAGAATTAAACCCTATAGCCTCAGTTGATAGTGCAGCTCTAATCCCATCTTCAAATGAAGGATGATTTATTGAAGATAGTATCAAATATAATTCAGAAGCCTCTTTAGTTGAAAAAACACTTTCTTTACTATTTATTAAACTCTTAATATTTCGATCTCTGAGTCGATTCTGAATTTCTAGAGCTTGATAATGAGTTCGAACCAAAACAGCAATATCACTTTCCTTAATGTGCTTATTTTCAATTGTGAAATCACTTGAAAGTAAATGTAGAATTTCTTTACACACTTGATCAGATATACTTTCTCTAATACCATCTGCTGTGTTACTTTCTAGTTCTAATTCAATAAATTGAAGTGGTTCAATTGTTTGGGATCCCTTTTTAAATAGTAGTTTATCAGGGTTATTCTGAGTAGGAAACTGAGCATTTTTAAAAGGTAGATCACTAATTAAAAATGCAGATTCAACATTACTGAAAACCTTATTAACAGATTCAATGAGCATTTTAGAAGAACGGAAATTATTACTCAACGAATACTTTTGCTCCTCACTCGCATCATTCCTCGCTTTGAGGTAAGTATATATATCAGCTCCCCTGAAGCTATAAATTGCTTGCTTTGGATCTCCAATCATAAATAAAGCTGTATCAGTTCTAGATGAATAAATATTCCTAAAAATTGAATATTGAATTGGATCCGTGTCTTGGAACTCATCAATTAGCGCTACAGGATACTTTTTACTTAAATAGGTAGCTAATTCAGTTTTTTTAAGAATACCTTTTTCAACTTTTGTAAGTAAATCGTTATATGTGAGAACATTCCTCTCCTCTTTTGCTTTTTCAAAATCTATACCAATTTGAACTGATGCATCTTTTAACCAAGCTATTTCAATATTAGAAAACGTGTTCGCGAGAATTAAGTATTCGTCAACTGCTTCAAAAATATTCAAGTCTGGGATTTCCTTACCTTTCTTTTTCCCTTCACCCTGCATGAAAGAACTGAATAAATACAAACGATCAGCTGGAATTGTTTGTAAATCGCTCTTTCTAAACCAGCTCTTAACATCCTCAAAATGCCTTTCTTTATTCTTATATTTCAGTCCATTCAATGAATCACTATCAAGTATCTTTTGAATTTCTTTTTCTTCTTCAAAGAATAACTTCCTCGCTCTTATAAAAGCCTCTTTTAACTTGATTAAATCTTTATTAAATGACTTCAATGGTTTACTTTCCGGAAGTGGAACAGCGTAAGGCTTATTAAGTATAAGCCTAACTTTCTTCATTAGATTATCAGGGTAGTAATCAGAGTTAACAACGAATTTAATTACTGATCTTTCAAATTCAGAGGAATCGTTTTTCAAGAAACCACGCCAATAACTATCCACTATTTCTTGAAGAAGAGTTTGATCATCACTTATAATCTCAAATTCAGATGAAGTGTCTAAATCTACGCTATGTTCTTTTAATAATTGTTGGCAAAAACCATGTATGGTTGAAATCGCTGCTTCATCAAATTGATAAAGAGCCTTTTTAAGTAGTTCTATATGAGATCTATCAAACCTAGTTTTAATCTCATTTAGAAATTCATCTTCAACATCATTTCCTTCAAGTGCAAAAATACTCTCTTTTATTCTGTTTCTTAAACGCGATATCAGTTCTGCCGTCGCTGCTTCTGTATAAGTTAGAACCAAGATATTAGCTGGCATCAATTTGAGTTCCAAAATAACTCGGATAAATAGAGAAGCAATATTGTAAGTTTTTCCAGTCCCAGCACCTGCTTCAACTAAGCTTATTCCAGATAGTGATGCATCAAATAAGTTAAATTCTTTACTCATTTTCATGATTTTACTAAATGAGTTAAAAGAGGTTCCCAAAAATTGATCGCATTATTTTGAAAAGAGCTTAATTCTAAAGGGTTTTCACCTCTCCAGTAAAGTGAATTATAATAATCATCCTTTTCACCAATATTGAATTCGGAGCCTGTCCACTTCGATTTAGCACTTTTAAAAGGATCATCTTTATTTGCATGTTTTGCTTCAACAAATGCTTTTGTTGACTCAGGAAAAAATGCTAATAAAGACTTTTCAGTTTTAGCGTCTATGAACCATTTTATTAAATGACGTAGGATTTCATCTGGTTTCTCAACATTTGAAATTGTATATATCTGATTCTTATTATTAGAATCTCTTCCAATTAATACTGTCTTTTTAAGCTTTAGGGATGATGAAGCAAAACTTAGGTGTTTAATCCATGCATTAATAAAGTCTTTAGCTTTTAACTTTGCTGCTTTTATGAAAATGTTAGTTTCACCATAGACTTTACTATATGAACCTATAATTCTATAATCCTCTAATGTAAAATCTAATTCACCATTTGTTTCATTATGAACTAAATAGGGTTTTGCTAAACTTAGTAATTCATCTATATCGTTATACTCAGTTTCAAAAGCATGATCACCTGGGATGCCTTGAGGTGAAAATCCCGCCTGAATTGCATACTCTTTCAATTCATATTTAGCTATTTCAGAATCAATCCCATCCAATAATAGCTGATCAAGAGAATACTTTTCTAAGGCTGAAACCTTAAATACTTCTCGATCTGTTGGTTCAGATTCCTCAAAACTAGTTCGAATATTTAATCCATTGTTAATCAGTTGTTTACAAGGGTGAACGAAATGTTTTATTAATTCTTCCAGTTCAATATGATCTGTAAATCCTTCTGATTTAAGAAATTCGTTTTTAGTAATAAAAGGGTGCTCTTTCTCATTTATCGAATAAATTTGTTCTCCCAATTCTTTCGTTGAATTCGAGTAACTATTCCCTTCTTTAAAGTACGTCCAATCAAAACCATGAAGCTTATGCACTATGGGTTTAAATTCTTCAAATTCATCCATCATCTTTTGAATAATCATCGAAGGCAGTTTTTCACTATCAGTATGTTGATCTTTTCCAATAAAACTGATAAACAAACTCTGTGATGTACTAACTAATAGTTCGTAAAAAAGAAGTTTATCATCTTCTTTCATTATTCGATCGCCAGCTTTTGGGTAAGAATTGATCAAGTCGAATTCTGGTCGAATGGCGTTCCTTGGGAATACTTTTTCATTCATACCTAACATACATACCTTTTTGAAAGGAATACTCCGATAAGGTATATATGAGCTCAATACTACTCCATGTCCTATCCCACTAGAGGATGCTTTTTGATCTGATAGTTGTTCGATGAACCATTCTTTAAATAAATTATAATTTACCTCAACATCTGAATCAACTATACGAGCATATTCAATTAATTTATCTAATGAAATATTGAAGCTAATTTCAGCTTTTTCATCATTTTTAAATAGTTTATGAGCCCATATTTTTATTTCAAACAACCATTCTTTAAATGATTTATTCTTATAAATGGATGATTTAATAGGCTTAAACATTTGCAATACGGTAGAGAACTTAGCTACTAATTCTGCATGATCTGATGATTGTATTCCATCAAATGGTATTAGGCTATCAAAAGAACTAAAATCTTCAATCTCCATTGCATAACCAGTCATGAAATTTGATGCAGCCTTTTCGATAGAGTAGATTGAATCTGATAATTCCAAACCCCAATGAATATTATTCTTCAAAAACCATTTTTTAAGGGTATAAATATCATCATCGGTAAAATTAAAGCAAGTTCTAATACTTTCAATTTCTAAAAAATCTAAAACATCATTTATTTTGAAGTTTGATGAAATGAGTTCTAAAAATGACTTAAAAGCCATCTGACTTTGACTTGAAATATTTGAAGGAGAGTAAATCGGTATTCTTAATTCATTTTCATCACCTTTAAAAACAGAATCTACTATTGATGAATACTCCTCCATTTCAGGTACTAAAACCAATACATCTTCGGGGTTTAAGTCATAATGTTCATCAAAAGATTTTAATAAATAATCCCTTAATACCTCTACCTCTCTCTTAGAATTATGACAAGAATGGAGTTCGAATGATTGATCGGTTATAGAAGATGATTTAGATATTTTCTCCAAAACAGAATCTGAATGTGTTGAAGAGACTCGTTCTAATTCGTGATTTACATTCTTTATTTTGATAAAACTCTTAAGAAGTTGTTCAACATCTTCTTTAGGTTTAACCCAATCTGAAAACATGAGATCAAAACCTTTGGTTTCCCATTTTAGATCAACATCAAAAAAATGGATGTCAATTTTATTGGACAATGATGTAATTAGATCTAGAAAAGCACTCGAAATTTGCGATAATCCAAATATATAGATCGACTCTGGGTACTTAACCGAATTCTTATCATAATTAGTAAAGGACTTCTTTAAATCATAAAAGGCTTTTTTTCTACTTGGTATAGAAGGGTGTTTTTCATTCCATATCAAATTGAGTTCATTCCAAATTTTCTGTTGCCATTTTTCGGTGGCGTCTTTGGTTGTAAGTTTACTCTTTTCCCACGAATCTAATATTTCAGGTCTGAAGACCTGATATAAATCCATAACATCTGCGACTTGTCCTGCTAGTTGAAATAAACTCTTATTATTTTCAGAAAGAGTATTTAAACCCAATATTCCCTTTTTAGATTTGAGAATCTCAAATATTTGCCACTGCATAGCAATACGATCAGCTGGAAGGCTTGTAGGTAAATCAGAGTGATTCATTCTGTAAAGCTTCCATATCAACTCTGAGGGTAGTATAAATTCAAAATTGAAAGCAATATCTTCAGTTTTAGCAACTTGAAGTGTAAGCCATTGTTGAGCTTCTTTATTTTGGACTACTACCCAAATTTTTGCAAAAGGATCACCCAATCGACATGAATTCGTTTTTTTTGCAAAAACCTTTGCTAACTCAGATAATGACGATGATTTATATTCGAAGAACATTCAAAGTATGCATTTATATTTGAGATAAGTATAAGGAAATGCAACTGTGAATACAGAATAAAAGCTAGTTGAAATTTATTCTTTTATTACTTTTTTAAGAGCTTTATTTACGTAATGGGAATAGGAGTTTTTATTTTTTTTTGCTCTTTTTTTTATCTCATCAATTAGATCTTCTTCTAAATAATAGCAGACAGTCTTTTTGCTAGAAGAAGATTTCTTTTCTTCCTTTGCTTCCTCACCTGCACCCGATTTGGTTTGAGGAATAAAATCAAATTTGGCATCAGCCAAAGGGCGGTACCCTAATGGATTATGCCCCATTACCTTTTTATCCATCGAACTAATGTCCGTTTTTTATTTCTTTTGCTAATGCTAGATAATCCTTAGCACCATTACTGTTACCATCGTATTCAAAAATTGTTTTATGATGACTTGGAGCTTCAGCTAAAGCTACATTATCACGAATAATAGTATTAAAAACTTTTTTACCGAAGTAATCCTTAATGTGACCAACAACTTCCTTATTAAGGTTTTTTCTACTATCGTATAGAGTACAAATTATACCACCTACTTCTAAATTTGCATTCAACCTTTGCTGTACAACCTTAATTAAATCTAGTAGCTTAGACAGACCATGTAAGGCTAAATATTCAGATTGTAGAACAATAAAAATATCTTCAACGGCTGTAAAAGCATTTAGTGTTAAAAGTCCTAAGTTTGGCGGACAGTCAATTAACACATAATCATAATCTGTACCTTTAAGCTGAGCTAAAAAATTTTTAAGTAGACTTTCTCTAGCAGGTTCATTTGCTAATTCTAACTCAGCTCCTGAGAGCTCAAGTGAAGAAGCTATATAATCAAAACCTTTGTGTTTAATAACTACGTCTTCAAGTTTAACACCACCTTTTAAAGCTTGATAAATAGTCTTATCAAGTCTTTGAGAATGTAATCGTAAAGAATATGTTAGGTTTGCTTGTGGATCTAAGTCTATTAAAAGTACTTTTTTTCCAAGTTTTGCTAACCCAGCTCCTACATTAATTGTAGAAGTTGTTTTTCCTACTCCACCTTTTTGATTAGTAAATGCTATTGTCCTCATGATCCGAGAAAGTAAATGACTTATTTCTAATGTAGCTATTAAGAGTTAATTCAGCTTATTTGTTACACAATACAATATATATTTTATAGTAAAAAGGTAAGATGCATTAAACTTTTCTAAACAAAGTTTAAAAACTTATTTAAACATCATTTATCCTAAATAATAACATTGACTAAAATTCTAATATCAAATTCGGTTAATTAATAGATGATCTGTTTATATTGTACATATCTTAATCAAAATAACTTCTCAAACTATAGGAAATGAGATTTTTTAGTAGAAAGTTAATAAAGCCTCAAGATCTAAACGCACATGGAACACTATTTGGTGGAACCGTACTTAGTTGGGTAGATGAGGAAGCCGCAATCTTTGTTCTTTGTCAGCTTGGGAAAGGGAATATTGTTACAAAGTACATGTCGGAAATAAACTTTGTTAATTCTGCTAAATTAGGTGAAGTAATTGAGATTGGCATGGAAACAGTTAAATTTGGTAGGACATCAATTACAGTTAAGTGTGAAGTTCGAACAAAGTTTGAAAAAAACACTATTATAACTATTGATGAAATTGTATTTGTTCATCTTGATGAACTTGGAAGACCGTTACCACATGGTATTATTGAACCCGTTAACGAATAGACTTTAATTGAGCAGCAATAATAAATTAGTAGACTTTAGTACCCTATCTGAAATGTTATATGGTGAGGCTTCGTACATAAAAGAATTTGCAGAGGCTGCATTAACATCATTTAAAGAATTCCAAGATAACTATTCGTTATTTCTAAAAGATCGGGATGAAGTTAATTTTCGAAAAGCAGGTCACAAAATAAAGCCGGTCGCTCAAATGCTTGGTTTAGGGTTAATAATAGAAGAATATGAATACGGCAAGGTTCTTATTTGGGAAGAGCGAAGTGATTCTGAAATTAATGCTTCTTGTAAGAAAATGGATGATATTTGTACAAGAGTTTTAGAAGAACTTAGAAATATAGCCAAATAAGGCTAAATGTTACTTTTTTGTGATACATTAAAAGTAAGAGGTTCTTAAATATTGAGCTTAAATTTATGTCTATGAAAGCTCCTATTAAACCTATACTTATTGTTGAAGACGACAAGGATTTGTCTGAACTAATCAAAATTCAACTAACTGATCTTAATTTTGCTGTTGAGCAAAGTTTTAATGGCTCTGAAGCATTAAAAAAAATTCTTTCCACTTCCTACTCGCTTATTATTTTAGATGTGATGCTACCAGGAATGAATGGCTTCGATATTTGTAAATCAGTTCGTAAAGAAGATTCAAAGACCCCTATACTAATGCTTACTGCTAAGGCAGAAGAAATTGATAAAATTATGGGCTTAGAATTCGGAGCTGACGATTATCTCACAAAACCATTTAGTATTCGAGAATTATCTGCCCGTATAAAAGCATTACTTAGACGATCAAAAGCTAGTGGATCAGAAAATAATTCTGTGCAAGATCATATTAGTTTCGGTAAACTCTCAATCTTTCCCAACAAACGTATTATTGAACTTGAAAGCGAACAGCTTGAACTAACTACAAAAGAGTTCGATTTACTGATGTTGTTTGCCACTAATCCCGGTCGAGCTTATAGTAGGCAACAACTTTTGGATATCGTTTGGGGATACCAATATAGTGGCTATTCGCACACGGTCAACTCTCATATCAACCGCTTAAGAAGTAAAATTGAGAAGGACGCTGCAAATCCAATCTTTATTAAAACGGTTTGGGGTGTTGGATATAGATTCACAGAACTGGAGGAGATTTAATTATGAACTTATTGACAAAAAGTTTTTACGGTAAGTTATCGCTTATTTTTCTAGTGCTTATTCTATTCTTAGGTGGTTCTTTAGCCTATCTAAGCATGAAATCTTCTTTAATGTTTGTTGAAGAAACCACGCAAAAAGTTAACAAAGATTTAGCCTTTGAAATGGCAATGGAAATTCAGCCTTTTTTGAATGAAGCCATCGAAGTTGATAATATTCAAAACAAAATCGAATACCTTCAAGGCATTAACCCACAAGTAGATATCTATCTGGTTGGTGGTAATGGAATGATTAAAGGAGTTTTTTTAGGAGAAGAATCAAATTCAAATCTTCAATTAGATTTTGTGAATACAGCGCCTCTCGATAAATATCTAAATGGAGATGAACTTCCTATTCTTGGTCAGGATCCGTTGAATCCAAAAGTGATGAAGCCTTTTTCAGTTGCCAATGTTTCAATTATGGGAGAACAAGGCTGTTATTTGTATGTGATTTTGGGAGGTAAACTTTATGATGAAACCGCCGGAATGCTTGCTGAGAGTTACATCATAAAAAATACTATGCTTGGACTAATAATTATCATTTCAGGAACTATGTTATTGGGTTTATTGATCTTCCGATGGCTTACATATAGACTCCGAGAGATGACTACAACAGTTATGGCATTCGAACATGGTCAACTTGAAGAACGTGTAGAAATTCACTCCCAAGATGAAATAGGGGTTCTTGGTTCTTCTTTCAATCAGATGGCAGATACCTTGGTTGCCAATATGGATGAAATCAAACAAGTTGACAAGTTAAGAAGAGAGCTTATTGCAAACGTTTCTCATGACCTAAGAAGTCCTCTTGCATCAATACAGGGTTATTTAGAAACCATTCAACAAAAGGATAAAACCCTTTCGAATGAAGATCGAAACCGTTATTACGATATTGTTCTTAGAAATACTAGAAAACTGGGTAATTTAATTGCAGAACTTTTTGAGCTTTCTAAGTTGGATGCTAAGAATGTTCAACCTGAGCTAGAACCTGTTTCTATTGCTGAATTAGCACAAGATTTAGTAGCTCAATTCCAACCACAATCACTTGAGAAAAATATTACTTTGAAGGCAATTCTACCCAATGAGCCTCTGAATTTAGTAAACGCAGATATAGCTCTTATGGAGCGTGCTATTTCAAATTTGATAGATAATGCAATCAAAAACACTCCTAAAAATGGTGACGTGTATATAATACCTGCAAATACTGGAGACAAAGTAAGTGTTGAGATTTCTGATAACGGAGTCGGGATTCCCCAAGACCAAATTGCTCGAATCTTTGATCGATTTTATCAAACCGATCCGAGCAGAACTGGAGATACAGGTGTTGGTCTCGGACTTTCAATAGCACAAAAAATTCTTGAGCTACATGGTTCAAAACTTTCTGTAAAAAGTGTACTGAATAAGGGAACGACTTTTAGTTTTAGTCTATTACCATATACAGACTAACACTATACAATATGCTATTAAAAGAAAGTGAGCTGGATGATCAAGACATAATCTATCCAGTTTTAGGAAAACCTTACAAAGAACCGGGTAAATTACTAACTGTTACTGGTTCCTCCATGTATTTTCTTAAAGAATGCACAGATTTAAAAGGTCACCCTCTCCCGTTAAAAAGAGATCGCATGAAAGCGATCTTTCAACGTTATGATAAAGGATTATTCATGCTTTTGAATGGCAGTAATTATCAGAATGGAATTCTGATTCCTTTTAATTCAATTATCCATATTACATTGAATCAAAAAATACAAAGAAATGAAGGAAGTACTTCTTTAATACCTAGACTTATTAGCAATTTCACTAAAACTAAAGAGCTTATTCTTATTATTGAAACTGATTATTTTAAAGCAAAAATGTCTACGAGTTTTAGTTCTTACAATAGTGAAGTTCAATACTTTCTAAATCTTGGAATTGAAAAGAAGCTATCGTTCAAAAAAACAGAATAAGTACATCTTAGTTTATTCTTTTTTGATCTCTCTGTGATAAAGCCGTGATACTTAGCCCCTAATTTGTGTTTGTAATTATTAAACAAACAAATACAAATTATGACAATTAAAACTATTCTTACACTATTAATTACTGCTACTCTTTTTGCAGCATGCAGTACCTCATCTATTTCTGAATCAGAGTCTCTTTCACTAGAACTTAACGGAGTTGAAGCTCTACAAAATGGATTTCATTTTGAAGGCTGGGTAATCATAAACGGAAGTCCAGTTACAACTGGAAAATTTAATGTAGATTCTAATGGCAACCTTGTTACACTCTCGGGTTCTGTTATTCCAAACGGGGAATTTACGGTAGATGCAGATCTTTCTGCTGCGACCACATTTGTACTTAGCATTGAGCCATCAGGCGATGTAGATGACATTCCTGCTGAAACTCATCATCTTTCCGGAGACATATCAAACAGTAGCTCTACCCTTTCTTTCGCTCACGGAGCTTCTTTAGGCAATGATTTTACTTCAGCAACTGGTAGCTACATTCTTGCAACTCCAAGTGACGATGATGACTCTAACGAAAACAGTGGGATTTGGTTCTTAGACCCCTCAGGTCCAAGTGCAACGCTTTCACTACCTACTCTACCTGCTGGATGGAGATATGAAGGTTGGGCTGTTTCTGGTGGAACTCCCATCAGCACAGGAACTTTCACCTCAGTTTCAGGAGCTGACGCTTTCGCTGGCTTCAGCGGAATCAACAGTACACCTCCATTTCCTGGAGAAGATTTCTTAATGAATGCACCATCAGGACTTAGCTTTCCTATTGATTTAGCTGGTGGAGTAGCTGTAATCTCTATAGAACCATATCCAGATGATAGTCCTGCTCCATATACTTTAAAACCTCTTGTAGGACAAATACCCTCTACAGCAATAGATCGTACTCTTTATTCAATTGATAATAATGCTAGTACATTCTCAACTGGTACAGTTACCATCAACTAAACCTTAGACTACTGGCATAGTCTGAACTAAAACCTTTTCAATAAAAGTTGGAAAGGTTTTTTTACGTGATATGTTTTAGCTTACGCTAACTTTAATAAAGCAAATTATTTAAAATGGCAGTATTAGTAACAGGTGGCGCAGGATATATTGGTAGTCATACCGTATTGGAATTATTAAACACAGGTCAAGAAGTAGTTGTTGTTGATAATCTTTCTAATAGTAGTCAAGAATCACTACGTAGAGTTGAACAGATAACTGGAAAGAGACCACATTTCTATGAGGTCGATTTAATTAATAAACCAGAGCTAGAAAAGATTTTTGAATCACATTCGATTGATTCAGTTATTCATTTTGCTGGGTTTAAAGCAGTTGGAGAATCTGTAGCAAAACCGATTATGTATTATCAAAATAATCTTGATAGTACATTCATACTTTGTGAAGTGATGAAGGAATTTGGTGTTAAAAAACTAGTATTTAGTTCTTCTGCTACTGTTTATGGTGATCCAGCAAGTGTTCCAATTACAGAAGACTTCCCATTATCAGCAACAAACCCATACGGTCGTACTAAACTTTTTATTGAATATATATTAAAAGATCTCCATATCGCCGACAACTCATGGAATATTACATTGCTTAGATATTTTAACCCTGTTGGTGCTCATAAATCTGGCTTGATTGGTGAAGACCCCAATGGTATTCCAAATAATCTAATGCCTTATGTTTCACAAGTTGCTGTTGGAAAACTAAAAGAACTGTCTGTTTTCGGTGAAGACTACCCTACTATTGATGGAACAGGTGTGCGAGATTATATACATGTTGTAGATTTAGCACTTGGACATCTAAAAGCATTAGAAAATCTAGATGGTGCGACAGGTGGAGTTAAAATATATAATTTAGGAACAGGAAAAGGATCTAGTGTATTGGAAATGATAAAAGCATTTGAAGACGCATCAGGGAAAAAAGTTGCCTATAAAATTGGACCTAGAAGACCTGGAGATATTGCTTCATGCTATGCAGAACCAACACTTGCAAAAGAAGAACTAGGATGGGTTGCAGAACGTGGTGTTGAAGAAATGTGTGAAGATGGATGGCGTTGGCAATCAAATAATCCTAATGGGTACAAATAGGTTTTAAACTATACTCAGCAATTTTTTATGCAGTCATTTCGTGTGAACCAAGAAATCTAAAATACCTTTTAAAAGCACATTAGATTTCTCAGTCGAATAACTCCTTCGGAATGACAATCTTTTGTACTTGAGCGTTGGAGTTTAGCCTCCACTACTCTTATCTTTGCATTTCAAAAGCGCCAAGGTGGCGGAACTGGTAGACGCGCGCGACTCAAACTCGCGTTCCTCACGGAGTAGGGGTTCGATTCCCCTCCTTGGTACAATAGCCTTCTTAATCATATGATTTTGAAGGCTATTTTTATTTTTAGTGATGGGGTTTACTTTAACTGCTAAAACCAATAGACTCTTCGTATACCAATGAAGAACTATTTTTCAAATATACCCTCCTCAACTTCGATTGTGATTTCTACAATTACGATTACTGCTATTATTACCCCTTAGGGGGTACATATTTACATATCACTTCTTAGGATATATTCCTACATTCACAGTCTCACAACTCACAACTCACAACTCACAACTCACAACGTTCATCGAAGATATTAATGTTAGTTTTAAAATTTGGCGGCACCTCTGTTGGAAGTGCTGAAAGTCTCAATCTTGTCCGCAATATTATTTCAAAAAAATCTGCTATTGATTCACTTATAGTAGTAGTTTCTGCACTTGGTGGTGTCACAAATCATCTTGTTAATTGTGCTAATCTTGCAGCATCTGGAAACAACGATTATGAAAGCATTCTTACAGAAATTGAATCTCGACATATTACATTGTGTAACAGTCTTTTACCTGCTGCTCAACGTAATCATGCATTAACCAAAGTTAAATTATTATTAAATGATTTAGAAGATATTTGCCGTGGAGTCTTTTTAATAGAGGAACTCTCCCCCCGTTCTAGTGATCATATCCTAAGTTTTGGTGAACGTCTTTCATCAGAAATCATTAATGAATATTTAAAAGCAGGTAAAATTGATAGCCAACTTATTGATCCTAGGAAACTCATTAAAACAGATAGCCAATTTGGGAATGCGGTTGTTGACATCGAATTAAGCTATAAGAACATACAAAGAGAATTTGAAAATCATAGTCTGGTAAGTATTTGTCCAGGATTCCTTGCTTCATCTAACTCAAATAATCAGACTACTACTCTTGGTCGTGGTGGATCAGATTATACTGCTGCAATAATTGCGGCCTCATTAAATGTAGATTGCTTAGAAATATGGACTGATGTTAGCGGAATGATGACTGCTAATCCGAAACTAGTTCCACTTGCCCACCCAATCAAAGAACTTTCCTATGAGGAAGCTATGGAACTTTCTCATTTTGGTGCAAAAGTAATATATCCTCCTACTATACAACCAGTATTGGATAAAGAAATTCCAGTTTTAATTAAGAATACTTTTTCTGCTGATGATCCAGGTACAAAAATATCAAAAGAAGGTGACATTCATGGAAACTGGATTAAAGGTATATCTTCTATTGATGAAGTAGCATTATGTACACTTTCTGGATCTGGGATGGTAGCCGTTCCAAATTTTTCATATCGATTATTCTCTGCTTTGAGTCGTGAAGAAGTAAATGTTATTATGATTACTCAAGCATCTTCTGAGCATACGATCACTGTGGGAATAGATAGAAATGATGCCGAAAGAGCACGCTTTAGCATCGAAAACGAGTTTCAACATGAACTTCGTCAACGTAAAGTAAACCCTCTAGACGTTGAAATTGACCTTTCAATTGTTGCCTTGGTAGGAAGTAGAATGCGTCAACAAGTAGGTGTAAGTGCTAACTTATTTGAAACTCTAAGTCATAACGGAATTAACGTAAAAGCAATAGCTCAAGGATCGACAGAGCTTAATATTTCCGTAGTTGTTGATAAGAAAAACTTAAGTAAATCACTGAACTCACTTCATGAAAGTTTCTTCCTATCTGATATGAGGAAATTTAATCTATTTATGATTGGAGTAGGAAATGTAGGAAAGACGTTCTTATCTCAAATTGAAAAACAACATGATTTTCTTTCAAAAGCTTTCAAGATTAACCTGAATGTTGCAGGACTTGCTAATTCACGTAAAATGTATCTTAACGAAGATTCCATTGATTTAAAAAATTGGGAAGCATTGATTAATGAAAATGGAGAAGAGATGAAACTAGAAAGCTTTATTGATAATATGGCTGGAATGAACCTCAGAAATAGCATATTTATCGATTGTACAGCAAGTAATGACATCCCTAAACTTTATGAGAAAGTTCTTTCCAATAGTATTTCAGTTGTAACACCTAATAAAGTAGCTTGTTCTTCTGATTTCGATACTTATCTAGGATTAAAAAAAACCGCAACGAAATATAGAGCGCGTTTTCTTTTTGAAACCAATGTTGGAGCCGGCCTTCCTGTTGTTTCAACAGTAAGTGATTTACTAAAAAGTGGAGATCGTATATATAAGATTCAGGCAGTACTGTCTGGAACACTTAATTTCTTATTTAACACATATGATGCTTCACAAAAATTTAGTGATGTAGTTAAGGAAGCAAAAGCTGCAGGTTACACAGAACCTGATCCACGTTTAGATCTTAGTGGTGTAGATGTAATGCGTAAAATCCTGATTCTAGCACGTGAAAGTGGGTATAAACTTGAATTGGATGATATTGATAATGATCCTTTTGTTCCGCAAGCATGTATGGATACCGATTCTATAGATGAGTTTTATGATCAATTAGATATACATGATGAAGTATTTCAACAACTATATCATAAAGCATCATCAGAAGGAAAACGTATTAAATATGTAGCTACTTTTGAAAATGGTAAAGCAAAAACTGGACTTGAATCATTTAGTTCAGACCACCCTTTCTTTGAATTACATGGAAAAGATAATATCGTTCTATTCCAAACTATGAGATATCCAGAACAACCATTAGTCGTAAAAGGTGCAGGTGCAGGTGCTGAAGTAACTGCTTCTGGAATTTTTGCTGATGTAATGCGAATAACTTCAAACTAGATTATGAACCAGATTAAAGTATTTGCTCCAGCTACTGTTGCTAATGTTGCATGTGGTTTTGATGTAATGGGGTTTGCCATCGAGGATATTGGTGATGAATTGACTATTACAAAAACAGAAACACAAGGACTTAAAATTACAGAAATTCATGGCTGTGATGGTCTACCAACTGATCCTAAAAAGAATGTAGCAACTGTTGCAGTTCAATCACTATTAGATACATTAAAAGAAAAACCAAGCTATGGATTTGAATTTAATATATACAAGAATGTGATGGCTGGAAGTGGTTTAGGATCAAGCGCTTCTAGTTCTTCTGCTGCTGTATTTGGTGTTAATAAATTGCTAGGAGAACCATTCTCTAAAAAAGAGTTAGTGTACTTTGCAATGCAGGGAGAATTTGAAGCATCTGGCAATGCTCATGCTGATAATGTAGCACCTTCAATACTTGGAGGTTTCACTCTTGTTAGAAGCTACGATCCATTGGATATAATATTACTAGATTATCCTAATGAGTTATATGTATCAATAATTCATCCACAAATTGAGATCAAAACTTCAGATTCGAAGAAAATACTCCGAAAAGAAATATCGCTTAAAGATGCTGTTACACAATGGGGTAATGTTGGTGGACTAGTTTCTGGATTAGCAAAGGGAGACTATGATTTAATAGGTAGATCTATGCAGGATGTAATAGCTGAACCTGTAAGGTCTATGTTAATCCCATTCTTTAATGAAATTAAAGCTGTTGCTCTAAAAAATGGTGCATTGGGATGTAGTATCTCTGGATCAGGTCCTTCCATTTTTGCACTTTCGAAAAATTTAAATACTGCTAGACTAGTTAGTTCTGAATTTAAAAACATCTACGATTCAAACGATATTGAAGCAAATATGTACATTTCTAAAATAAATCCAAAAGGCGCTGAGGTGATTAAATGAATTATTTCAGTACAAACAGTACTGTTGAATCTGTTTCCTTTAAAGAAGCAATTTTCAGAGGATTACCAGCTGATAATGGTTTATATATGCCTGAACTAATTCCACAGCTCCCCTCCTCTTTTTTTGATGGAATTTCAGAGCTTAGCTTATCAGAAATTGGTTTCGAAGTTATTAGACCGTTTGTTGACGGGGAAATAATTGATAAAGAATTAAAAAAAATAGTTAATGACGTCTTAAACTTTGATATACCGCTTGTAAAGATAAAAGAGAATGTATATTCACTTGAGCTATTTCATGGCCCTACATTAGCATTTAAAGATGTTGGCGCTCGATTCTTAGCTCGTTCGCTTAGTCATTTCACTCAACAGGATGATAAGAAGCTTACGGTACTTGTAGCCACGTCAGGAGATACTGGGAGTGCAGTAGCAAATGGATTTTATAATGTTCCAAATATCGAAGTAATCATTCTTTATCCATCGGGTAAAGTTAGTGCGTTTCAAGAACAGCAAATGACTACGCTTGGCGGTAATATTACCGCTCTAGAAGTTGATGGGACTTTTGATGATTGCCAAAAACTAGTTAAAGAAGCTTTTTTAGATAATGATCTTAGAACTGTTAAAAATCTAACTTCTGCCAATTCTATAAATATGGCGAGATTACTTCCTCAAGCTATATATTACTTCTATGCATGGGCCCAATTATCAGATGAAGAAAAAAGAAATGCAGTCTTTTCTGTTCCAAGCGGTAATTATGGAAATCTTTCTGCTGGTTTGATAGCACAACGGATGGGACTACCAATCAAACACTTTCTTGCTTGTTCAAACGCTAATGACACTGTTCCAAACTATTTATGGAATGGAAAATATGAACCAAAACCTAGTGTAGCTACCATTTCGAATGCAATGGACGTTGGTAATCCAAGCAATTTTGTTAGAATGCTTAGTCTATTTAATGGAAGTCACTCAAACATGGCTGATGATATTACCGGATTTGCTTATACCGATGAAAGTACACGTAAAACTATACAACAAGTATATGCTTTAACTGGATATATTCTTGATCCACATGGTGCAGTTGGCTACATGGGTTTAGTTGATTATCAAAATTCAAACCGTGTAACAGGAATAATTCTTGAAACTGCACACCCTGTAAAATTTAACCAAACGGTTGAACATGAAATTGGAATGAAAGTATCACTTCCTGACCATGTAGAATCAACAAACCTTGTGAAAAAGAGTATCTCATTTCATAATGATTTTCAGGAATTCAAAAACTTTCTTTTATAAATAAATTGGTTACCGTTTGTTGAAATAGTTTTACTAATCCAATAGAAATAATGAAGAATTTACTATTAATCCATTTTGTTGCCTTCCTATTTATACCCTCAATATTGTTTGCTCAAGATCCTACTCGTTTTCAAAGTGAGGTTGACGTATTAGTAAATAAAGACTTTAACATTAATCCTGAAAAACCAACTTCAGTTTTTACAGGAAGTTCCAGTGTTAGGATGTGGAATAATCTAGATGAAATTTTCCCTGAAATTAATGTGATTAATACTGGTTTTGGGGGTTCCCAAACCAGTGACTTACTCTACTATTTAGATGAACTTGTATTAAAGCATCAACCAGATAAAATCTTTATTTATGAAGGTGATAATGATATCGCAGCTTCAGAAACGAGGATAACAATTTTACCAGAAATGACCCGTCTGGTTACACTAATCAGAGAAGAATTACCTAATTCTGAGATTTTCTTTATTTCTCCAAAACCCAGTATTGCAAGATGGTCTTTAAAAAATGACTATGAATACCTCAATAAGATGCTAGAAACCGTTTTCCGATATACCGAGGATGTTACTTTTATTGATGTATGGACCCCAATGCTTAATGAAAATGGTGAACCTATGAACGACATTTTTTTGGATGATGATTTACATTTGAACTCAAAAGGTTATGAAATTTGGAAAGATGTAATAAGTAAAGCATCTGGATTAACTGTAAATGAGTTTTCAAAAGAATCACATTAGTATTAATTAAATGTCTAAACTTCCATCATTCAAGAATAGTGTAGTTTTTATGGGTGATTCTATTACTCAAGGTTGGTCGGTTGCAATTCCTGAGTTTTTTGAAAACAACCCATACATAGAAAAAGGCATCGGAGGACAAACTACTCCACAAATGATTGCCCGATTTCAGAAGGACGTAATTAATCTTAAACCACAAGTTGTAGTGATACTCGCTGGCACTAATGATATCGCTGGTAATACAGGTCTAACTACAAATGAAATGATCCAAATAAATATTGATAAAATGGCGACTATAGCTCATTTGAATAGTATTAAAGTAATCCTTTCTTCTATCCTTCCAGCATATGATTATCCATGGAGACCTGGAACCTACCCTTCTCAACGAATAATTGAGATTAATACTTGGATGAAAGAATATTGTATTCAGAATAATCATATTTATCTTGACTATTGGACGGAAATGGCAAATGAGAATAATAGTTTAAAAGACGAATACACACATGATGGTGTTCATGTTACTATAGCTGGATATAAATTGATGCAACGTCTTGTCGAAATTTCGATTAACAAAGCTCTTTCTTAATAAATTGAAGATCAATACTAATACATGGAACCGAATTCGATATACGATATATCGTCCATTTTATGATTTAATTGCTCATAATTTCCACTCATATAGAAAACGTTCAATCGGGGCATTGAATTTAAAAGCTTCAGATAGAATACTTATTCTAGGTGCTGGAACTGGATTAGATTTAGAGTTTTTAAAAAATCACGAGCATATATACGCCATCGATATCACACCTTCGATGGTTGAAGAGTTTAAGAGTAAAGCCTTAGATTTTGATCTTCAAGTTAACGCTTTAGTTATGGATGGTAGTAAACTTGATTTTGAAGACAACTATTTTGATGCCGTTATTCTACATTTAATTGTAGCTGTTATCCCTGATCCTATTAACTGTTTAAAAGAAACAGAACGAGTATTGAAATCTGGTGGTCAATTTACAATTATGGATAAATTTATAGATTCAGGAACTAGCCCTGGTTTTGTACGAAGTATTTTAAACCCAATAACTAACTTTTTAGCCACGAATATCAATCGAGATATTGATCATTTACTTTCAGAAACTACACTTGTTAAAGTTAATGATATTAAATTACTCTCAATTTTCAGGTTGATCAATGGTCGAAAAAATTAGAACAACTCTAATTAGTAGCTTTATTTATTCAAAATTCTTTCATTGTAAGATATCTAACTGATTGAACAACAATGATATGCTACTTTATTGATTAATCATATTTCCTAAGAGCTCTCTTAGGATAATTATTAACCGAATTTCACTAAAATGAAGAACCTAACCACATCTTGTCTATATATTTTTGGACTAATCATCCTATTAAATACTGCTTGTGAAAAACCGGATTCACCTGAACAACTGATCCGTGAGTCTTATATAAGTGAAATTGAAGGCGAAGAACGTGATTATTTTGTGTATTTACCAAAAGGCTATGAATCTGCGCCAGATAAAAACTGGCCTGTTCTTATGTTCCTACATGGAAATGGAGAACGTGGAAATGGAAAAGATGAATTGGATTTTTCTATGGTACATGGTCCATTAATGGAAGCTTGGGTTCAGAAAAGAGACCTTCCTTTTATTATTATTAATCCACAATTACATATGTTTGGTCTTGATACTGTTGGAATTGCTTACTTAACCGATCGTGACCCAAATAATATTCCTAGAAGACTTGATGAAGGTGTACCAAATAGAGAATCTAACTTTGGAACATCTGATAGAATTGAAGCTGAACCCCATGTAACTGAATTTAGTAAGACTCTTCCATTAAGTGTATTTGGATGGGATAGAGTACAAAATGATTTAATTGATATTCTTGACCATGTTCTTGAAAAATATAACGCAGAACCAACTAAAGTTTATCTATCAGGTTTGAGTTATGGTGGATTTGGTACTTGGTATATGGGTAGTCATTACCCAGAAAGATTTGCGGCTATTAATCCCGTCGTTGGTTGGGGCCACCCTACTCTTATGCCAAGTATAGCTAATGCAAAGCTTCCAGTTTGGGTTTTTGCTGGCGGTAGAGATAATACTGTTGAAAAAAAGTACTTTTTTGAAGGATTAAATGTATTAGAAGAAATGGGCCATGATGAAGTTTTATTCACAATCCATGAGGATATGAATCATGATGCTTGGAAACGAGTATATGCAGGTGATGATATCTATACTTGGTTATTATCTCACAGAAAAGAATAGTATTAGATTGCTCTTATTACGCTTATAAATTGTTCCTATCTTATTTTTTAGAACGAAATGAGCTCATTCACGTTTATATAATTGAATTAGAACTCATAGAAAAATTATTATGAACACTCTTACAAAAGAGACAGAAGATTTAACAATAGAACCAGAACAATTAAACAAAATTGGATTAGATTTTGAAAAAAGTGAGGAACTCGCTCAACATTTGAATGAATTATTAGCCCACTACTCAGTTTTCTACCAGAATGTTCGAGGTTATCACTGGAATGTTCAAGGCGATAATTTCTTTACATTACATGAGAAATTTGAAGAATTATACGATGATTTATTTGAGAAAATAGATGAAATTGCTGAAAGAGTACTTACTCTTGGATTTCACCCAGATAACAATTTCACCAAATATCTAGATGTTTCAGAAATACCTGAAAGTCATGAAGTTAAAAGTGGAACCAAAGCTGTTGAAGAAATCTTAAGTGCTTTCAAAACACTTTTACAAAAGCAACGAACCATTTTAAAACTATCAGATCTTACCAATGATGAAGGTACCAATGCTCTAATGAGTGAATATATAACAGAACAAGAAAAACTAGTCTGGATGTACAATGCATTTCTAAGAGATCCAAAAGTATGATTTAAGCAGATGAATATAATATTAATCCCGCTTTACAATAAAGCGGGATTTTTTTATTTCAAGACATGCATGAGAAATTACAAGAGTTTTACAATTCAAAAAAAGAACCAAATAAAAGCTGTTTACTAGCTCTTCGTGATATCGTTCTTGCTTTTCATGGAGAAATCCAAGAAACCATGAAATTTGGTATGCCATGTTTTGTTTATAATAAAAAGCAATTTTGTTATTTATGGACTGATAAGAAAACGAATAATCCGTACCTTTTAATTGTTGAAGGAAAAAATATTGATCATCCATCTTTGGAACAAGGCGATCGGAAACGTATGAAAATTTTACCCATTGATCCTTTAAAGGATATACCAATTTCTACAATCCGAGAAATCTTTACAAAAGCCCTCGAATTTTACTTAAACTGAGATAGTGCATAAAAGCCTTTACCCAATTTTGTTTATTCTAATTGCAGCAGCAATTTGGCTTTCTCAGGAAAAATCAAGTATTGAACCAATACCTTCAATAAATATTGTAGAAGAACCTCTTATCGATGATTCAACTTTAGCTTATTTAAAAGAATTTGAATTAAAACTAAGCAATGGAATGAAACAAAGGGGTATTCCTGGTGGTGCTGTAGTTATTGTGAAGGGCTCAAATGTAATCTATCAAAAAGGCTTTGGTGTTAAAGTAAATGGAACCTCAGACTCAGTTGATGTAAATACTGTTTTTAGATTGGGAAGTGTATCAAAAGGATTTGCATCTATTCTTACAGGTGTATTTGTTGAAGATGAATTATTAAACTGGAATGATCCTGTTGTTAGCCATTTACCAGAGTTTGAATTAAGTAATCCTGATCAGACTAAAAGAATACAAATTAATCACTTATTATCTCATTCAACTGGTCTCCCTCGTCATGCTTATACTAATTTAGTTGAAGATGGACTCTCATTAAATAGAATAATTCCTAGATTAAAAAATGTTGAACTTATCAGTGAAGAAGGAGTACAATTAGCCTATCAAAATGCGGCATATGCAGTTATTGAAAAAGTAATTGAGACACATGCTGATACTACCTTCGATACGGTTTTGAAATCTAAACTTTTTGAACCATTAGGAATGATG
Organism: Balneolaceae bacterium; assembly: GCA_965212165.1. Classification (GTDB taxonomy): domain Bacteria; phylum Bacteroidota; class Rhodothermia; order Balneolales; family Balneolaceae; genus RHLJ01. Next base: position 2,586,074 of record OZ243096.1, read on the forward strand.
AATGCTAGTACATCGCATAGTGATTTAATGGAATTAAAAAACAAAGCCATGCCTCACCTTTATCATTCTAGAAGAAAAGGAATGCTTCCTACTTCCATAAGTAAAAAGTATTACAATGCTATATCAGCAGGTGGTATAAATGCTTCTATCGATGATATGGGAAATTGGCTACTAATGTTAACTGGAAACAATCCTAATGTAATTTCAGAAGAAACGTTAGACCAAATATTTGAACCCCAAATAACCCTCAATAATCGGCGTTTTAGTAGACATTGGGATGGTGTAAATAAATCCTATTATGGCTTAGGCTGGCGTATTCTAAATAATGGTGACCAAAAAATTATCTATCATGGTGGATATGTAAACGGTTTTAGAAGTGAAATTGCTTTTGATAAAGAGAATAAAATTGGGATTTGTATCCTCTTAAATTCTCCTTCAAGTTATGCATTAGAAGTAATTCCAGATTTCTTCAATTCATTTAGCCCATATAAAGCTACTGAAATTAATGAAGAGATTTTAACTAACTAATTAACCCTTTCTAGGTAAATACTCTTGTTCAAAAAGTTGAATATTAAACGATACCCTCCTACTCAAAATAAGTCGTTACAAGCTAGTAATGCTTCCGATGAATTTATATTGAACTATATTGATGAACACGATCTTATAAATAAAAAAACTGTCATATTTAATGATCGATTTGGGGTTTTAGGTTCTCGTCTTTCAGTTTATAATCCAATTAATATCATTAACTATAAAAGCGAAGAGAAAGCACTTCGATTAAACCTTGAAACGAACAAGTTACAAGTTGATGAAAGATCTATTGTAAATACATTATCAAAACTACCTTCTGGTATTGAAGTTGGGATTATTAAAGTCCCAAAATCCATTGAATTATTTGAGTTTTATATCTCTAAGCTAGCGGAGTGCATGAATGAAAATGGAATTGTTCTTTGTGGCTTCATGACCAAATACTTTAACAAAAGTATGATATCCGCAGCCGAAAAATATTTTCATTACGTGGAGCAAAGTCTAGCATTGAAAAAATCCCGAATCTTGATACTAAAAAATCCAAAGACGACTAAATTTTTAGACTCGATTCAAACCTTCAGTTTTTCGCATATCATCACTGGTGATATTGAAATTAAGCAATATCCAGGAGTTTTTTCATCAAAGAAAATTGATCATGCTACTCAGTTTTTTTTAGATCATATAGGTGTAACAGAACATGATGAGAAGATTTTAGATTTAGCATCAGGTAATGGAATAATTGGTAAAACAGCTCAATCAATAAACCCAAAATGTGAACTTCATTTAATAGATGATTCTTATTTAGCTATTGAATCATCAAAATTAAATCTAGTTAAATATACTACTCATTTTCACTGGAATGATAATTTAGAGCATCTAGAAAATGATTACTTCGACCTAGTGATTTCTAACCCTCCTTTCCATTTCGAGTTCGAGACCAATATTGAGATTTCTATAGCTTTATTTAAAGAAGTTCATCATGTATTAAAATCCGGTGGTCGATTTAGATCTGTTGCTAGTAAGCACTTAAACTTTAAAACACATTTAGAACCCTTATTTTCATCTACAAGTATTATTGCTGAAACAACAAAATTTGTCGTTTATGAATCTGTGAAGTAAAAAGTTTTTCTATGAATAAATTCCAAAATGTTAACTTCAATTCTATCGGAGATTTTCTGGATTTCCTACCAGAAAAAGAATTAGCTATTGTTGAGGAATTACGAAGCTTTGTTTATGAATGTATCCCAGAAGTAAAAGAAAAGCTTTCTTATAATGTGCCTTTTTTTCGCCGAAATAGAAATATTTGCTTCATATGGCCTGCATCGGTTCCTTGGGGTAAAGTTCCAAAAGATGGTGTTCAACTTGGATTTACATCAGGTAATTTGATTAACGATCTTGATGGTTATCTTGATTTAGGAACCCGTAAGAATGTTGCAATCAAAACTTTTTATAATTTAAAGGAAATTGAAGCTGATCTAGTAAGATCGTACTTGTTCGAAGCGTTAGAGGTAGATAATGCATATGGTAAATAATAATAAACAGACCTCTGCATGAGTTTTTAAGAATCGTTTTCCTTTAGATTCTAGAACGTTTCCTACCTTTTGCTTCTTTATCCTCTTCTTTATGATTTTCTTCTTCATCTATTATTAGTAGAGGTTCGTTAGTTTCAGCCTGTGCCCTACTATTACCCGTATATTTAGAATCTAGTTCTGACTGAACACTTTTCTTATTTGTGATGATCTCCAATCCAGTTACCAATTCTTGTAATCTTTTAAACCCTTTATCGAGATGTCTACGTAATGACCATCTCCCTACTAGAAAAGTAATTCCAGTCGCCAAAAGTGTAAACCCAACCCCGGGAACGGCTGTTAATCCTAGAAAATCAGACGCAAAGAATAATGAAGCAATTGCAACCAAAGGAACAGGTACATAAAATGGAAGAGCTGTTAATGGACCATTCCAAGCAACACTGATTTTTGTTTTTCCATTATCTTTGAGTGCGGTTACATGTGCAGAATTGGTAGTACCCCAAGGTGAACTCCATTCTAGCACAGAATCTCTAGTTGTGACATTTCCTTTAGATTGAAAGAAACCACGAATCGAAATGAGCATCTCTTCCCATTGAACAACTGTTATTTCCCCATCTACTTGAACCTGATTACTATATGAAAATGGACCACCCCAAAAATTAGATTTAATCCTTTTAGAATCTGTTTCAATTTCAAAAGCAGCTTTTTCAATTTGATTTGGGTCCATTCCCACATCGAGTGCAAGTTGTCGCAACTCGACTATAGACAATCCTATTTCGTTATCTGGATCAATTGTTGAAGAGTTTTGAGTAGCTTTCTTAAGAATTGCGCTAACTTCTTTCCTATTGTATAATTTCATATATCTTTACCCGTGCTAAAATTATGAGTTGAGTACGCGTGAATACTCTACCTGTTACAATTTCTTTATAAGTAGATTTCTAGATTAACTGTACAAGGATTTTTGCAAAGAAAACTCAGATTCTTGATTTAGTCTTTGACTTATTTTTTTGAAAGAAGAAATTCACCTTCTATGGGTATGTATTTATTAGCCTCACGAATTAACGCATTTGCAGTTAATTTCTGGACACCATAAACTTCAACTGATACTCCATAATCACGCTTTAATTTTTCAACTAGTAAAGCAAAATCACCATCACCAGAAGCTAATACAACTATGTCTGCTTCTACAGAATATTCGATTGCATCGATGGTGATTCCTACATCCCAATCCCCTTTAGCAGAGCCATCCGCACGTTGAATAAAAGGTTTTAACTTTACTTCAAAGCCGATTGCACGTAGTATATTTTGAAATTCTTTTTGCTTAGTATCTCCCCGATCAGTTGTATATGCAATCGCTTTAATAACTTCTCTGTTTGATGTGCTCTTTGACCAAAAGTAATTATAATCAAAGTTTTGTTTATGGATTTGTCTTGTTGTGTAATACACATTCTGAACATCAACAAGTAAAACTACTTTCTCCATAAATTTTATTATTTAGATGATTTCATTGCATTCTGTTTTTGTGAAAGTAACTGAATTAATTAGCACAATACTAAATCAAATTTCAGTTATTACTTTACTATTGATTGATTTTGAGCTAGTTAGTATAGATTCATATGTTCAAGAATCTAAATTTTTATTCTTTATTGCCATAAAAATAATATGCTTTTGAAAGGTCTTCGAACAGTAATTTTCTATATAACCTTCAGCTTTTTTTCCCGTAGGTTCTTCTTTATGTATTAACAAATGGAATTTCATCATGAGCTTAATTAGACTAATCATTGCCATCTTTATTCCTCCATTAGCTGTTTTTTTAACTGTAGGTATTAGAGGCGCTTTCTGGTTAAATATCATACTTACTATTCTTGGCTATTTACCAGGTATTATTCATGCAGTTTGGGTAATCGCTAAACACGATAAATGAAATATAATTTTTTAGGAAAATCTGATATTTCAGTTTCTGAAATTAGTTTTGGATGTATGTCGCTTGGTAAAGATCATTTCTTTAATGAAAGCCTTCTTCGTAATGCATACGATTCAGGAATTAATTTCTTTGATACTGCCGATTTATACAACCAAGGCTGGAATGAAGAAACAGTTGGTAAAGCATTAAGTCCGATTCGTGATAAGGTAATTATAGCCACAAAAGTTGGGAATCAATGGCGAGAAGATGGTTCTGGTTGGGACTGGAACCCTAGTAAGGATTATATCCTAAATGCAGTCGAAAAAAGTCTTCATAGACTCCAAACCGATTATATTGATTTATATCAAATGCATGGTGGAACTATTGACGATCAGATAGATGAAAGTATCGAAGCATTTGAAATACTTAAACAACAAGGTAAAATTCGTGAATATGGGATTTCTTCAATCCGACCAAATGTAATCCGTGAATGGATAGAGAAATCGAATATGGTTTCTGTGATGATGCAATATAGTCTCCTCGACCGCAGACCTGAAGAAGAGTGTCTTTATTTACTAGATCAGAATAATATTTCTGTGATCACACGTGGAAGTCTAGCTAAAGGTATGCTCATCGATAAACCCGCCAAAGAGTATTTAGGATATACAAAAAGTGATGTCTCAATAATTCAACAAGAAATCCAGAAGAAGAATCCTATCACCACTTCCCTTCAGTTTGTATTAAAACATCCGACAGTTGCTAGTACGGTTACTGGAATTCGAACGCATGAGCAGTTGGATTCGATTATTGATTCTTTAGATATTGAAATTTCTTCTTCAACTTTGAATGCATTGAGCAATATTCTTAGCCCTAATTTTTATTCTGATCATAGATAGTTATTCATCATCCAGAGCGAAAATAAGGGTCTAATCGGGTGTTGATATCATAACCTCCTCACATTATTACTATAACCATTCTTCCAATCAGATCCTTCGGAAGTATCGTCAGGATGACTAGTTTTTTGTTGTTTTGTGTTGGTATTATCTTTAAAGCTGTTAATGTAGTATCATTAATTCAAACTAACATCGATAGATAAAAACACGTGGCTTTTACATACATCAGCACTTCTGAGCAATTAACTAATTGCATTGCTCATCTTTCCATACAAAATGAAATCGCAATAGATCTAGAATTTGATAAAAATCGATTTCGATATGGGTTTAACTTATGTTTGATGCAGATTTATTCTGGCGATGAATGTTTTTTGATTGACCCTTTAAGTGAAGAACTTGAAATAAAACTTATCTTTCCAATTCTTGAAGATCCTTCCATAAAAAAAGTTGCATTCTCTTTTAGTGAAGACATTAGATTACTCCATTATATCGGATGTAAACCTAAAGGTATTTATGATCTAAGTATTGCTGCAGCTTTACTTAATTATCCTCCTACGTCTCTTACTAATTTAATGATGGATGTATTAAGTATTGATGTTGGAAAGTCTTCACAACAAAGTAACTGGTTCGATCGACCACTTAGCGATGCACAACTAAGCTATGCAGCAAATGATGTACTACATCTATTTAAACTAAAAGAAGTTCTTACTGAAAAAGCCTCAGAAAAAGGGATCGAAGATTGGATTCGGCAAGAAAATGAATTGTTTGAGTCGGCCAATTATGAGAATGAAGATCATAATATATTTCTAAAGGATAAAGATAAGGGTGATCTCACTCAATTTGAATGGCATTTATTTACAAAGCTAATGGAGTACCGTGAGAAAATGGCAAAGCAGATGAATAAGCCTTCTTATCAAATTATTGATAAACAGTATTTACAAGGAGTTGCACAACGCCCTAAACAAATAAATGATTGGCAGAAAATCAGATCAAATCATAAAAGATTGAAAAATGGTAACGTTCATAATGAAGTTATGGAATTGCTTTCGAATGCTATTGAGGAAGCTGAAGAATTAAAAATATCAAAAACCAAAAAAGCCTCTAGTTCATTTTCTCAAGAAGAATATCAAGCATTTAAACAACTTCAACGTTTTGCTGAGAAAGCTAAGAAGGAATGTTTTAAATCTATTCAGGCAGCTATGGAATCAGATCATGGTAAAAATACTCAGACTTATGTATTGAACAACCGACTTATCAAAGAATTAGTAAGTGGAGATACATCAAATTATCTACCTTATAAGAAAATGTTGATTGAAGATTATGCTAAAAACCTTGATCTGAATCTTTCAAACTATATCAAAAAGTAGAATGACATTATGAAAGTATTATTTATCGGAGGAACGGGTAACATAAGTACTGAAGTAAGTAAATTAGCTGTAGCTCAAGGGATTGATCTTTACTTATTAAATAGAGGAACCTCTGGAGTTTCTATTCCTGGTACTAAAACGATTAAAGCTAATATTTATAATATTGAAGAAACTCGAGAAGCTCTTAAAGATCATACTTGGGATGTAGTTGTAAACTGGATTGCATTCATTCCAGAACATGTTCAAAACGACATTGAATTATTCCGAGCAAAAACAAAGCAATATATCTTTATTAGTTCTGCTTCAGTTTATCAAAAACCACCAACTTCGCATATAATTACTGAGTCTACACCTATTATAAATCCATTTTGGGAATACTCACGTGATAAAATTGATTGTGAAGAATTACTCCAAAAAGTATATCAGGAAGAAGCATTTCCTATGACAATTGTTCGTCCTTCCCATACATATAATACCACTATACCCTTATCGATTGGTGGATGGACTGAATACACTGCAATTGACAGAATGAAAAAAGGAAAAAAAGTGATTATTCATGGTGATGGAACCTCGCTTTGGACTCTTACGCATGCTAAAGATTTCGCGAAGGGTTTTAATGGATTATTAGGTAATAACCAAACCATTGGACATGCAATCCAGATAACATCAGACGAAGTATTAAACTGGAATCAAATTTATCAAATTGTAGCAGATACAGTTGGGGTTGAATTAAATGCTGTACATATTTCAAGTGAGTTTATCACAAAAATTGCACCTGGTGAAAAAGACGGGCTTTGGGGAGATAAATCTCATTGCGCTATTTTTGATAATACTAAGATCAAAACATTCGTACCTAGTTATAAAGCTACAATACCATTCAGAGAAGGCTTTAAAGAGACGTTAGCTTGGTTTGAAGAAGATCCACAAAGAATGTTTGTTAATCCCAATACCGAAGCAATGATGGATAAGATTATTAAAGCTTACGAATCTGCTTTTTAGATTTTATTAAGATCAGTTTCTAAACCATAATCTTCAATTACTTTTAATGTAAGTTTATTGAAAACTGATTCTTTCTCGTTTACATAATTCTCTAAATACCTTAGTGCTTCTTTAGGATTGCCTTCTTCTTTATAAATCTGATAAAGCAAGTGATTACATTTAAAATTAAGTAGCATTATTTTCGATTTCATCCCAAAATCTGATGCATATATCAAATATCGCTTCGCTTCTTCTTTTCTTCCAGCAATTAGGAACATATAACCAAGTTTGTGATTAGCCATCCCTAAGCCTAATCTTTCACCCATTTTTTGATGTATTTCTATTGCGTCATTAAAATCTTTCTCAGCTTTATCAAACTCCATCATTGATGTATATACCTTCCCTCTTCCATATAGAGCAAAAGCTAACCCACGAATATCCTTAGTTTGTTCTTTCATCTTAATGGATTGCTCAATTATTTTTAGAGCTGTATCAATTTTCCCTCTATTTAAATATATACCTGATATTGGGTTTAGAGCATTAGATTCTAAATTCAAATTTGCTACTTTCCTAGCTGCTTCAACCGAAGCCCAGTAGGTATCAAGGGCTTTTTGGTCATCTTCAAAGTATTCATAAATAGTCCCAATAGACTTCAAAACTTTAGATTGTTGATGAAAATCGTCGTATTTCCTATATGTTTTAAGACAACTGATTAGATGAACTAAGCCTGAATGGAGTTGATCGGTTTTATAAAGAACACCTGCAATATTATATTTAGCATCAGCTATTCCTTTTTCATCATTTAGCTCATAAAAATATTTTATTGCCTCTTCCGACATCTTAATTGATTCATCATAGTCTGCACGTATCATTTTAAACAGCGCTAGCTGACTCAAGCTTTTACCAATTAATGGTGTATTCGAGGCAATTTTACTTAGTTTAAGAGCTTCAGTAGCTAATTCAATACTTTTATCGAGGTCATTTGTTCTAGCCTCATACGCCTCTTCTAGTAACCCTGAAATTGTATCTTCTGTTTCTATATTCACTTAACTCATATTTGATATAATAGCCCTACAACTGAAAGTATAATAATTAAATGACTAACACTAGGATTTTGCGTCTTTGGTTTATTAAGTTTACATAAACCTTATTTAAATCATATAACGTGTCTAAATCATTACTTTTCTTAATACTTATTACATTTTTTATAACATCATGCTCCCCTTCAACAACAAAATTTGAAGAACTAGCTTTAGAGGAAATCACTATAAGTGGACTTCAAGAGAATTATTCGAATGGTGCATATACTATAACTGATGTAGTTGAAGCTTACCTTCAACGAATTGAAGACATTGACAATAATGGTCCTGCAATAAATTCTATTATCGAAGTAAATCCTGATGCTATTGAAATTGCTAGAAAGCTTGATCAAGAATTAGCTTCTGGTAATTCCCGAGGTCTGTTACATGGTATCCCAGTAATTCTAAAAGATAATATTGATACTCATGATAAAATGAATACTACAGCTGGAGCCAATGCATTAATAGGTTCAAAGCCACTGAATGATGCTTTTATTGTAGAAAAGTTAAGAGCAAATGGTGCTATAATTCTTGCTAAAGCAAATTTGAGTGAATGGGCAAATTTTCACTCAAGTTTCTCTTCTAGTGGTTGGAGTGCACATGGTGGACAAACAAAAAACCCTTATGATATTACACGTAATCCATGTGGTTCAAGTGCGGGATCTGGAGCTTCTGCATCTGCAAACTTAGCCGTTTTTGCTATTGGTACTGAAACCAATGGTTCAATAACATGCCCTGCAAGTGCAAATGGTTTAGTAGGAATTAAGCCAACAGTTGGGCTTTTAAGTCGATCAGGTATTATTCCAATTTCTTTTACTCAGGATACACCAGGTCCAATGACACGAACTGTAACTGATGCTGCAATTGCGCTTGGAACAATGATTGGTATAGATGAAGCTGATTCTAAAACTTCAGATAGCGAAGGCCACTTTTATACTGATTACACTCAATTTTTAAAAGAAGGAGCTTTTGAAGGTAAAAGAATCGGAGTATTTAATGGTCCCAGAGATAGACATTTTCGAGTTGATACCCTTTTTAATAAGACCTTAAGATTGTTAGAAGCTCAAGGTGCTACACTTATTGAAATAGATCAAATAGGTGGACAAGGTGTTGGAGGAGATTCGTTTCAAGTTCTCTTATATGAATTTAAAGATGGTTTAAATCATTATTTCTCATCATTAGGGCCTGATGCTAAAGTAAAAAATATGGATGATCTTATTGAGAAAACAATGAAAGATCCTGAAGAAATGAGATACTTTGATCATAATCTTCTTATTCAAGCTAATGATAAAGGAGATTTAGAATCAGAAGAATATAAAACCGCATTAGATAACTTAATGCGTAAATCAAGAGAAGAAGGAATAGACGCAGTAATGGAAGAGCATGATTTAGATGCATTTGTATCTATTACTGGTGGGCCAGCATGGAAAACAGATCATACTAATGGTGATAATTTTGGTATTTCATCTAGCTCTCCTGCTGCTAGATCAGGATATCCAAATATTACTCTACCAATGGGTTATATTGATGGTCTTCCAGTAGGAATTAACTTTTTTGGCAAGGCATGGAGTGAACCAGAATTAATTGAATTAGCATATTCTTTTGAGCAATTAACAAAAGTACGTAAAGCTCCAGAATTCAATAATTATGAATTTTAGATGTATCTAACTATTCAATTGTTTATAACATTCTGAGTGAAAGTGAAGGAACTGCAAATTTCTTTGATTGTGCATACCCATAAGTACTATACTCAGAATGAAAATTTAATAACCTAAATCCTAAATCATGGAAAGAACACTCAAGCTTGAAGAACTAGCAATTTTTGGCTTTTCAATATTTCTATTCAATCAAACTGAATATGCTTGGTGGGTATTCTTGGTCTTTATTTTAACTCCTGATATCGGAATGATAGGTTATCTGATTAATTCCAAGATTGGTGCAGTTACTTACAATCTATTCCATCACAAAGGAATAGCGTTATGCATACTTATACTTGGGTATTATTACTCTATAGAATGGATTGTTTTAACTGGAATTATCCTATTTGGGCATGCAGCCCTTGATCGAATGTTTGGATATGGTTTAAAATTCGAAGATAGTTTTAAACACACTCATTTAGGGTGGTTAAATGGGGAAAAATTAAACGACATTTCTGAATAGAAACAAATTAACGTGATTATTCTAGTTCAGACTAACTCAAGAATAGCTTCGTAGATTCCATCTAACTCCTCTTCTGAAACACAGTATGGAGGCATCAAATAGAGTACATTTCCAAGTGGACGAATTAGGTAACCCAGATCTAGCGCTCGTTTTCTTAAATCTACTGAGATTGGATTCAAATATCCTTCTTCCCATCCTACCTCTCCACCATCCACAATGTCCAAAGCTGCTACAGTACCTTTAACTCTTAGATGTGTAATTCGGGGATGATCCTTAAGTAGTCCGAAATTTTTTAAATGAATCTGTTCCATATTTTTAAAAACTTTCTCATTCTCTTGAAGTAATTTCCAGGAAGCAATACCTGCAGCACAACCTAAAGGATTACCAGTATAGCTATGCCCATGCCAGAATGTTTTAATCGGCTCAGAAGAGTTAAAACTTTCATATATATCATCACTACAAACTGTTGCACTCAAAGGCATAAAGCCTCCAGTTATACCTTTACTTAAACATATAATATCAGGTTCTACTTGAGATTTTAGACAAGCAAAATAATCTCCCGTTCTTCCAAACCCAGTCATAACTTCGTCGAAAATAAGAAGCACATCGAATTGCCGGTTTGTCCAGTGTATCTTTTGAAGAAACTCTTCAGAACACATCCTCATCCCACCGGCCCCTTGAATCAATGGCTCCATTAGAATTCCGGCGTATTTATTAGGATCCTTTGTAAGTAACTCTTCTAATTCTTCAATCACAGCATCTTCTTTGTTGGCTCTATTTTCATCTCCAATCCAGGTCTCTGGAAATGGAATAACCTCAACATCAAACATCCAGTCTTTAAAAACATCTGTAAATAATGACCTTTCACCTACAGACATAGCCCCAAGAGTGTCGCCATGATAAGCTCCATCAAAGCAAATAAAGGTCTTTCTTTCTTCTCCAATATTTTTCCAATACTGATATGCTATTTTCATAGCTACTTCAACCGCTGTTGAACCATTATCAGAATAAAAAAGCTTATTTAAGTTTTTTGGTAGTTTCGAAGTAATTAACTCAGCTAGTTGTTCCGCTGGATCATGAGTAAAGCCAGCAAAAATAACATGTTCTAGAGTTTGAGCTTGATCATATATCGCTTTAGCAATATCAGGTTGAGAATGTCCATGCATATTAACCCACCAGCTAGATATGCAATCCATGACCATTCTTCCATCTTCTAGTGATAAGTAGGCTCCTTTTCCACTCTTTACCTTTAATGGCTCGGGTGCGTCTTTTATAATCGTAAATGGATGCCAAATATTTTTATGCATTGAAAAATTATATCAAATGAATACTAGATTTGAAACTTATTAACTCGTAAACCATGATTCATAGTTTATGAAAAGCTTGAGTTAAAGAATTTTTATTAATCTTTTCTAGCACTTCTAGTTCATAAACTGGAACCTTAGCATAATGCTTTATAGTTTCTTTATTACTCTGATGCCTATCTCCACTCAATACGACCCCAAACACCTCTAAATTTCGACTCCTTAGCGCTTCAAGCGATAATAGAGTATGATTCAAGGTTCCTAAAGAACTACGCGCCACAAGTAAAACAGGGAGCTTTAAAAGTTCAATTAGATCAAGTATAGTATCATCCCAATTAATAGGGACTATTAATCCACCAGCTCCTTCAACAATAAGATGCTCCGTTTTGTATTCAGGAAGAATAAAATCATTTAATGAAATTGAAATTCCATCAATATCGGCAGCTCCATGTGGGCTCATTGGTGTTACTAATCGATATCGTTCAGGAATGATATTAGAAGTATTAACTTCAGACACACGTATCACAAAATCTGAATCGGTTTCTTCATCAAGACCAGCTTGAATTGGTTTCCAATAAGTTGCATCTAGAACTGACATCAGCATTGCAGAAACTAGCGTTTTACCAATTCCAGTATCAGTACCAGTTATAAAGAATTCTTTAGGAAATTTAATCATAGCATATCTTTCTTAACGGCTAAATATACTACATGCCACTTTGCTTTAATTTGATTATTAGTCTTCTTATCCCAAAAAGAAGTTAAAAGCTTTATTTGTTTAGCTGACAATGATTTACCAGTAGTAGAAATGCCGGCTCCTATTTCTTTCAAGTGCTTTAAAAAGTCTATCGATGATGAGAAATCTTGAAATAAATCATTTTCATAATAATCTACTTGAACGGGGTTCAAAGAAAGCTTAACCACAACTTCTTCCACATCAGGCAAAGGGTTAGCTGTGTATGGTAATCCAAGCTCTAAACAACATTCATACCATTCCATAAAACTATGATTTCCAGGGAATGCTGTTAGTAATAATCCACCAGGATTTAGCATTTTTGTCAGATTCTCGAGACCTATAGCAGTATCCGTAAACCATTGAGCTGCAAAATTACTTATGATTAAAGAGTATTTTGGTTCAGGGTCCTGAATTTCATCTACATTCAAAACCTCACATTTAATTCTTTCAGATTTCCCAAGCCTATTGTTGGTAAAGACGACCATTTCTGAACTTGCGTCCGTTAAAACAAACTCTCTCTCAGGGAATTCCTCCATCATTAGTTCAGATAAGAAACCAGTTCCACACCCAACTTCAAGTACTGGACCTGGAGGAATAATTTCCTTCCATGGCTTTATAGATGATGTTAGTCCTTCTGCCACTTTTCGTTGAATAACTGCATTTTGATGATATTTATGGACAGATTTCGAGAACGAATCAGCAACTTTTGATTTGTAATTTATAGTGCTTTCTATGCTTTTCATTTCGAGTTGAAAATAGGAAAAGCTTCACTTAGAATCTTGATACAATCCAATGGATTAACAGATGGATAAGCATGTACTCCATCTCTAACAATTTTATAATTATGAGTAGGTATTAGTGTCATTATCTCTTTCCCTCTATTTCCCGGAACAATACGATCTTTATCAGAGTCTATGATTAACCAATTGGTATGAAGATTTTTTTGTGGCACTAATTGAGTTTTATTAAGAGCAATTAAATCGCTTAATAACAATGATCTATTTATCAATTTATGAGTTGAATTTTCTGAACCTATTATTAAAGAACAATTAGCATAAAATGCATTTAACACTTTTTGAGGTGCTCTTTTAAACTGACTAACCATTCCATCTAAGACCTTCTTTGATCTTGTTCTAGAAGGATTTTCTAATGGCAAAAAAGAATCAAAACTATTAAAAACAACTATAATATCAGCTTTATTTATCGTTTCTTGGGTGCACCAATGTAAGCCAAACGAGTGTAGGAATAGGACTTTTAACGTATAATGGTTATCAAATTCAGGAATATATTCCTCTCCATAATACCCCCTATCAGCAGCCTTAAGTATTATATGATTAGGCAAGTGTGACTTTAACGAATTCCAAAAATTCGAGTTAAATCCCCAACCATGATAGGCATGTACTTCTACTTGCTTTCCCATGATGCCAAGGTATTTAACAGTTGTTCAATATCGGATTTTGTATGTTTAGTAGTTAATGTAATTCGAATACGCGAGGCATTTTGCTCAACTGTGGGTGGTCTTATTGCTGATGCCATTATTCCATGATCTTCTAAATAATTTGACAGTTTTAACGTCTCCTCCTCACTTCCAATAATAATTGGAATAATCTGCGAATTTGAATTGCCCGTATTAAAACTCATTTTATTTAGTTCAGATTTCAGGAACTCAATATTTTGAAATAATGATTTACGCTCGTTATCCAATTCAGGAATTAAATCCAGCGCTGCATCTAAAGCCCCAATAATAGTTGGAGGAAGTGAAGTTGAATAAATAAATCCGGGGCAAAAGTTTATCAAATAATCTTTCATATTAGAACTACAGCCAACAAAGGCTCCAAATGAACCAAAAGCTTTACCAAAAGTACCTAAACTAATATCTATTCCGTCTTTACTATAATTTAAACCAAGTCCTTTCTCTCCTAGAACCCCAAGTGCATGTGCATCATCTGAATAAAAATGGGCATTATACTTGTCTGAAAGCGCACTCATCCCAGAAACATCACATAGATCACCATCCATACTAAAAACTGTTTCTGATACTATCCAGATTCGATTATAAGCCTTCGACTTAGCTTCTTTTAGTAATACTTCTAAGTGATGAAAATCGTTATGGTTAAAGCGTTTGAAAGTAGCACGACTTAATAAAGCACCTTGTATCAAACTATTATGACATTTTTTATCTGCGAGGATTAGTGAATTTCTATCAGTTAATGCAGACAGTATGGATGTGTTTGCCTGAAACCCTGAATTAAAAATCAAAGCTGATTCAATCCCAAATGTACAAGCTATTTTATTTTCTAATTCTTGATGAATAGATAGAGATCCCGAAACCAATCTAGATGCACCTGATCCTGCACCATAAATTTTTGCATAATCAATTGAACGCTTTATTACTTCAGGATGAGTAGTAAGTCCAAGATAATCGTTAGAACAAAAATTAATGAGCTCTATTCCATCTACTTTCACTTTTGAGCTACCAAGAATTGGTTGTACAGCTCTTAATGAGCGAAAACGATGTAATGCCTTACGTTCAGCTAATGCATCGCTGATAAAACCGGTTTTTTCTGAATCTTTACTCACTCGATAATATAGCCCCACCTTCAATCCAGGTAGTATCGCTTTCAAAAGTTCTTCCCATTGCTCTGAATTGTCTCACAAATGGGAGTTTTTTTCTAACACTTGGTGCAAATTGAGAATATTCAATCATAAATAATCTCTTTGTAGAAGGGTCAAAATAAGTAAAATTCACAAATGGACCACCCATTGCAGCATTTATCATTTGCCACGTACCGAGTGTTTCATAACCCAAGAGTTTACCTTTTTCAAATGTCTTTGTATCAACTGGACGACGATATTCTGTAGCTACATAGTTATTATCACGAGTTCCTCTAATATATTGCTGCATAAGTGAATCACGTGTATTATTTATCCAGTCATTATCAAGAAAACTGATATCGCTTACACCATCTTTCCACCAAACCCACATCCATCGTGTATTATTAGGTAGATCTCTTCTATAGGTTATGAAATTTGTAGTATCTACACTTTTTATATAATCATGCTGAATTCGAACAGAAAAGCCATGTTCATCCCATAAAGAATCAGAATATTGAACTTGTTCTTTCTTCTCATAAACAAAATAAGTCCATCTTTTTATTTCTTTTTCTAATGCACTACTGAGAAGAGCTTGTTCAGAATTTCTAATTTTTTCAGCTAATGCTGAATCTGAAGAAGAACTTAAAATCAAAGCATATTGGTCTCTATACCATTGATCCTCTAGAGGAAAAGCAAAACTCTCTCCTTCCCGTACGCGTTGCTCTACTCCATCGTCTAAAAATGCTCGAACTTGACGCCCAACATTATCGTCAGCATCAATTGCTGATGCAAAAATTACATTTTTTGTTCCTCTAATCCGTTCTATTTGACTTCTTGAACGAATAGGCATGAAAGTTAAATCATAATATTCTTCTGGATTAGGTAGAGTATAAACACCCTTTCCAAAGGTTTCTCGAATTGCATTTGCTGTCTCACTTTCCCATTGTGATGAATCCATCACAACAACAAATTCTCTAGTGTTACCTTTAGCAAACTCTCTGTAATCTCCATCACAAGCTACATTTACGGCTATTATGCCTATAAGCAACGTATTTATTAATTTAAATGACCTCATTCTTATAGATAGATTTATTTTCCAAATTTCAGTGAATGTACAAAAGAAAAAACGTCCTTTTTCCAATTTTCATTAGGATAGTTTTTTCTGATGGTATCAATTAATGCACTTCCGACTATAAAACCATCGGCATTTGATGCGATAGATACTGCGTTTGCATGTGATCTAATCCCAAAACCAACCAATACTGGATTCTTAGTAACATTAATTCGTACCCGTTCAATAAATTTTGATACAGAATCAGATACTTCACTACCATCTCTAGCTCCTGTTACCCCAGTAACTGAAACACAATATACAAATCCATCTGATTTCTGATCTGCTAACTGCATGCGTTCATTTGATGTGTTGGGTGCAACCAAATAAATAATTGGAAGGTTATTTTCGGCCGCTTCTTTTTCAATCAATCCACTTTCTTCAACTGGAATATCTGGAAGAATCAAACCATCTACTCCTACTAATGCTGCTTTTTTACAGAATTTTGATACTCCATATCGAAGTACTGGATTCATATATCCCATTAGAATAATTGGGATTTCTGATGACTTCCTAATTTCAGAAACCATATCAAAAATCTTATCAATGCTTATTCCATTTGATATAGAAACATCATTTGAATATTGAATAGTCGGCCCGTCTGCTAGTGGATCACTAAAAGGCATTCCTAATTCAATTAAATCAGCTCCATTTTTTTCGAAACCAAGAACTAAGTCTTCTGTTGATTCTAAATCAGGATAGCCAGCAGTTATGAAAAGGTTCATTAGTTTTTTTGAACCCTTCTCTTCAAACTTTTTAGTAATTCTGTTCATCAAAGATTCTCCGAAATCGTACCCATGTCCTTATCACCTCGACCAGAACAATTTATTAATATAATTTCGTCTTCTGTTGTGTTCGGCATCATATGCTCCAACCATGCAAATGCGTGTGCAGTCTCCAAAGCAGGAATGATTCCTTCTTTCTTTGAAAGTAATTTCACTGCTTCCATTGCTTCATCATCTGTAACAGATTCATAGCTAACTCTCTTAGAATCATGTAAAAATGAATGTTCAGGTCCAATTCCTGGGTAATCAAGTCCTGCACTTATAGAATGTGCCAATTCAATTTGTCCGTTTTGGTCATGAAGTAAATAACTTAACGAACCATGTAGAA
The DNA here is from genome assembly GCA_965212165.1 of Balneolaceae bacterium. GTDB lineage: Bacteria > Bacteroidota > Rhodothermia > Balneolales > Balneolaceae > RHLJ01. The sequence goes on from OZ243096.1 coordinate 2,603,367, forward strand.
TCCCTGGTGTACCTTTTGTGATTGTCGCGGCAGTTTTACCCGATTCAACACCAAAACCTGCAGCTTCAACTCCGATTATTTTGACATCGTCGTTTATAAATGGATAAAATAGCCCCATTGCGTTCGATCCACCACCAACACAAGCAAGTAGGTAATCAGGTAGTCGTCCTTCTCTTTCTAAGATCTGCTTTTTAGCTTCATCACCAATTACTCTATGGAAATTACGAACCATCATCGGGTAAGGATGTGGACCTACAACTGAACCAATTATATAAAAAGTATCCTCAGGATTAGTTACCCAGTCACGAATTGCTTCATTAGTAGCGTCTTTAAGTGTTTTTGAACCACTTTCAACGCTTCTCACTTCAGCACCCATGAGTTGCATTCGATCTACATTCAATTTCTGACGAACCATATCCTCTGCACCCATGTATACAATACACTGTAATCCAAACTTAGCACACGCAGTTGCTGTTGCAACTCCATGCTGTCCAGCACCAGTTTCAGCGATAATTCGGGTTTTACCCATACGTTGTGCTAATAAAATCTGTCCAATTGCATTATTTATTTTATGGGCACCAGTATGACATAAATCTTCTCTTTTGAGATAGATTTTAGCTTTTCCGTAATGCGCAGTCAATTTATCAGCAAAGGTAAGCTTAGTTGGTCGACCAACGTATTCATCCAGTAAAGAATGATATTGTTCCAAAAACTTAGGATCATCTTTTGCTTTCAGATATTCTTCTTCCAGCGCCTTAACTACTGGGATCAGTATTTCAGGGACGAATTTTCCACCATAATTACCGAAGTAACCTCTAGTGTTTGGTTGATTGTATGTTGTTTTAACTTCTGTTTCTATCATTATAGAGTCTTTTTAGTTTGATGAATTAATAACATTCATCACTGCTTCAATTTTTTCAAAATCTTTAATTCTTGGTTCTTCTTCTACTCCGCTGGAAATATCAACAGCGTAAGGATGAACCATATCTATAGCGTTTTTGATATTGCCTGGGTTTAAACCTCCAGAAAGGAAAAACTGAACATCATCTGTAATATCTTTTAGGATATCCCAATCAAAAGTCCTTCCAGTTCCTCCCCATTGATTGTCAATTTTAGAATCAAAAAGAAGAAATTTTGCTACTTCTGAATACAATAATACTTTTGCTTTCAGTTCCTCGATATCATAATCAGGTGTAATATGAATTACTTTAATAATGGGTTTTTCAATTAACTGGCAATATTCAAGCGTTTCGTTTCCATGAAGTTGTACTAGATCCAAACCCGATTCTTTAGCAATTCGATTCACATCGTCGAGGGGTTGATTTACAAATACTCCAACTTTCTCTGGCCCTTCAATCCAATTTATTATAGCGCCCGCCTCAGCTGGATCAATAAAACGAGGACTTTTCTCATAAAAAATGAATCCCAAATAATCGACCATGGCACCAGCTGCAAAACGAGCGTCTGCTAAATTAGTGATTCCACAAATTTTCACTTTAGATTGATTAGCCATTTTGTAAACTCCTTTCAAAGGCTTCTTCACCTTGTTCCAATAATTCGGATATTGCTTTTCCTGGGTCTGATTGTCTCATAAAGTGTTCTCCAATTAATGCAGAATGAATACCTTCTCTTTTAAGAAGTGCAATATCATCTCCAGTTGAAATGCCACTTTCTGATACTAATATAGTATCAACTGGAGCTTGTTGAAGTATCGAAATTCCACGATGAACATCTACATTGAAATACTTCAAATCACGATTATTAACTCCAAGAATATCAACTTCATTAAAATTTACTCTATCAAAGTCTTCCAGATCATAACATTCTACTAATGCGGCAATGCCAAATTCCTTTGATGCCGCAATAAGTTCATCGAGTTGATTTCCTTCTGTAATAGCTACAATGATTAATACAGCATCTGCACCATAAGCTTTTGCCTCTTTAATTTGAAAAGGATCGATAATAAAGTCCTTTCTAAGTAATGGCACATTTACTCTTTTCGAAATTGAGGATAAATACTCTAGATCACCCTTAAAGAATGGTTTATCAGTTAATACTGAAATTGCTGAAGCGCCTCCCCTTTCATATTTCAGAGAGATATCTACTGGATTAAAATCATCTCTAATAATTCCTTTTGATGGTGATGCTTTTTTTACTTCTGCTATTATTGATACACTATCACCTTTTAAGGCCTTTTTGAAATCAATTCGTTCTTTTTCAAATCCCTCTAAAGAATGAAGATCTGTAAATGAAATCTGCTTTTTACGTTTTATTAAGTCTAGAGTAGTTTGTTCAACTATACGCTCAAGTACATTCGCCATTTACTCTCCCACACTGTTTGTAGCTTCTACAAAATTATTAAACATTAATCTTGCCCTTCCCGATTCAAGACTATCTAAAGCCAGTTCTTTAGCTTCATTTAATGTTTTAACTTTTCCAGATGCCTGAATCGCAAATGTAGCATTCAATAATGCAATCTCTTTTTGCGCAATTGTAGCTTTGTTATCTAGAATATTATTGAATATTTCCGCATTTATATCAGGTGTTCCCCCAACTAAGCTATTAATATCAACTCTTTGAAAACCAATAGATTCTGGTGCAAATAAAACCGATTCTGAAATCAAATTATCTTTTATCTCGAATATTTCAGAATCAGCAGTAGTACTTACTTCATCTAGTCCGTCATGTGCATTAAAAGTGTACCCATATTCAGTATCCAAATTAGCAAGAATATGGGCCATTTTCTCAGCAACGTCTTTATTAAATGCACCAACTACGTATCGTTTAACACCAGCTGGATTACAAAGAGGTCCCAACACATTAAAAAAGGTTCTAAAACCTAAAGCACGGCGAGCTGGCATTACATATTTCATTGCTGGGTGAAACATTGGAGCAAACATAAAAGCCATTCCAACATCATTAAATACCTTTTCTACTTCTGGTGCACCTAATTCAATTTTTGCTCCTAGCTTAGCTAGCACATCTGCACTGCCACACAAACTAGAAGCACTGCGATTTCCATGTTTAATAATCGGTACACCAGCACCAGCGGTTAATACTGCTGATATCGTGGATATATTGAATGTGCCAGACTTATCACCACCAGTACCAACAAGATCTACTGCTCCATCTACATTCACATTCACCTTTAGAGCTTTTTCTCTCATTACTTTAACAAAAGAAGTTAATTCGGTAGTTGTTTCACCTTTTAATCTCATTGCTGTTAAAAACCCAGCCACTTGTTCTGTGTTGAATTCACCACTCATAATTGAATTCATAGAACTCTCAGCCTCCAAAGAAGTGAGGTCTTGTGCAAATGAAAGTTTTTCTAAAATCTCTTTTATATCCATTATTGACGTAACCAGTTGGTTATCATTTTAGGTCCTTCTGTAGTTAAAATACTTTCGGGGTGAAATTGAATACCTTCAATTGGAAATGTTTTATGCCGAATTCCCATAATAATTTCTCCAGTTCGCGCTGTTATTTCCAATTCATCTGGTATTGATTTAGGATCGAGAACTAAAGAATGATAACGAGTAGCAGTAAAATTCTCTTCGACATTTTCGAAAATTGACTTACCATCATGTTCAACTTTCGACACCTTACCGTGCATTAAGCTTGGAGCGTAAACTACTTCTGCACCAAACACTTCACCTATTGCTTGATGTCCCAAACAAACTCCAAGTATTGGTACGTTTTTTCCAAATTCTCGTATTACTTCTTCAGTAACTCCAGCATTATGTGGGCGACCTGGACCTGGTGATATAAGAATCTTATCCGGGTTAAGAGCTCTGATTTCTTCTACAGTCATAGCATCATTGCGAATAACTTTGTAGACCTCGGTTTCTACGGCTACCAAGTGAACTAAATTGTATGTAAATGAATCGTAGTTATCTATAATTAAGATCATCTAGAAGTTCCTCACAATTCCCGTTACTTCTCTGATTGGCTTCATTACAGATTCTGCTCTTTCTCGTGCTTTCTTCCCACCTTCAGTTAGCACATCTTTTACATAGTCTAAATCTTGCTCCAATTTTTTACGTTTTTCACGTGCCTCTGCAAAGTATTCAGTCAATAAATCCATTAACTCTAGCTTAGCATGGCCGTAACCATATCCACCTGCTTTATATTTTTCAGCAATTTCATTTTGCTTTTCCTTATTTGCGAACAATTTAATAAGAGCAAATACATTATCAGTTCCAGGGTCTTTAGGATCTTCGAGAGCTTTGGAGTCTGTTTCAATAGACATCAACACTTTTTTAAGTGATTTACCTTCATCAAACATTAGTATCGTATTATTGTAGCTTTTACTCATCTTACGACCATCAGTTCCTGGTACAATTGCGACTGATTTTACAATATATTCTTCAGGAATTACTAAGAATTCACCATTATAGGCTCTATTGAATTTCCCTGCTAAGTCTCTACAAATCTCAATATTCTGTTTTTGATCTAACCCAACAGGAACAATATCTGAATGATAAATTAGGATATCTGCTGCTTGTAAAATTGGATAAGTAAATAAACCAACATTAGGACTAAGTCCTGCTGCTATTTTATCTTTATATGAAACTCCTTTTTCCATCATACTTACTGGTGCTAGAGTCCCTAATATCCAAGCTAACTCAGTAACTTGTGGCACATCAGATTGAGCAAAAAATGTTGACTTCTGAGGATCAAATCCTAATGCCAAATAATCTAGGGTTATATCAATGGTATTTTGATATAGTTTTTCACCATCATTTACAGATGTTAATGAATGATAATTAGCTATAAAGTAAAAGGAATCGCCTTGGTCCTGCATTTCTATATGCTGCCGAATTGCTCCAAAATAATTACCAATATGGAGTGTACCTGATGGCTGAATTCCGGATAGAATTGTTTTCTTCTTTGTCATTGGATGTCTAATGCTATACTAAGCGCCTGAACAAGTGCTCCGGCTTTGTTTTGAGTTTCTTCAAATTCTTTTTGTGGATCGCTATCTGCTACAATTCCAGCTCCTGCTTGAATATACACCTTATTACCTGTTACAACCATGGTTCTTATTGCAATACAAGTATCCATATTCCCAGAGAAATCGAAATATCCAACAGCGCCAGCATATGTTCCTCGTTTGGTTGGCTCGAGCTCATCAATTATTTCCATTGCTCTAATTTTTGGAGCACCAGAAACTGTTCCAGCAGGAAAACATTGCATTAATGCATCTACTGAAGTTTGATGATCTTGTAATTGCCCTACTACATCGCTAACAATATGCATTACATGTGAATATCGTTCTATAACCTGATTCCGTTCAAGTTTTACAGTGCCAGCTTTACATACTCTTGACAGATCATTTCTTCCAAGGTCTACTAGCATTATATGTTCTGAAACTTCTTTAGGATCTGATTTTAAATCTTCCTCTAGATCAATATCCTCTTCATGTGTTTTCCCTCTAGGACGAGTCCCAGCAATTGGTAATACTCTAACTTCTTTATTCTGTACACTTACAAGCACTTCTGGTGAGGAACCAACAAGTGTAAACCCGTCAAAATCTAAATAGAAGAGATAAGGAGAAGGATTAACCATTCTAAGTGCTCGGTAAAGCATAAATGGATCACCTTCCATATCTGCTTCAAATCTTTGAGACAAAACTACTTGGAAAATATCCCCTTCATAAATATGCTCTTTCCCTTTTTCGACAATGGATTTAAAGTAATCAAGCTCCATATTACTCTTCAGCGTTTCAGGATAAATTTGGAAATCACGACGCGAGTAATCAGTGTGCATTACTGCTTCTTCCATTATATCTAGCGAATTTTGAGCTGATTTATATGCAGTATCTATATCATCAACTTCTTCAGTAAAAACTGTTTTAATTAATACTACTTGATGTTTTACATGATCGAAGGCGAAAATTTCATCATAAAAAGCCCAATTTGCTTCCGGTAAATTTAAATCATCTTCAGGTACATTGGGTAAGTGCTCAACTAATCGAAATGTATCATAAGCTGAAAACCCAACTGCTCCACCTGTTAGTCTTGGTAGTTCTGGCAGAAATGGCTCAGTATATGCAGTTGTAAGCTTTTTTAATTCTTCAAAATATGGCTCTTTTATAGCTTGAATAATTCCAGCTTTTTCCAAGGTAGTATCTTTACCATCAAACTTAAGTTGTTGATACGGATTTCGGCCGATGAATGAATACCGTGCAAGTTGTTCTCCACCTTCTACAGATTCTAGTAGAAAAGGATAGTTTGCACCTTCTCTTATATTCATAAATAATGATACAGGAGTAAGTACATCTGCAAGTAATCTCCTGAATACAGGGACTGCGGTATACTTTTTACTTAGCTCTAAAAATCGTTGTTTTTCCATTAATTTTTGCCAAAAAAAAACCCACTCTTCCATAGGAACAGTGGGTATGTAAAATTTTATAGTTATTTCATTTAATTACGCGAAGTACCCACTGCTATTTTTAGCTGAAGGCCACCACCATTTAGTTATTTGTGCGAAGTTTAATTTCATAACGAAATTAATATATGAGCGCTTATTTCTAAAAGCAATGTAAAAGTAGAACAATTTAATTTCGATATATTCGTAGTGGACTTGACAGTAAGTAATCCTTAACATTAGTCTTCCTAAACATCTATTAGATCTGATTTGAAGAGCGTCTATACCTATTCATCATTATCATTATTACTTGGTTTTATTTTATTGAACTGTGACTCAACAGTAAGTCCAGATGATAAGTTGATTGAGAACCCTATTGTTAGAGCAGTTACACTTTCACCACAAGAGATAACTTTTATACCTACAGATGGATTTAAGGACACAACAATAACCATTTTAGTTGAAGCTATTATCGAAAATGTAAGTTCAGTCACTCCTCCTGGATATGCAATAAGAGATAGATATACTTCTGAATTTATTGCTAGTGGAGAATTAATTAGTGATGATAACTCTGTCAATCACCGTGCCGACATAAGAATTAGTACAACTACTACATCCTTTGAAGAATATTTAGTGGAAGTTTATGCTTATAATAGTTCTGGAAATGGCAACTTCTATCAACGTTTCCTATCCATTGATGGGTTTTCCAACAGTCGTCCTGAAATTACAGAGACAAATAGTCCGGGAACAATTGTTAGACCTACCTCTGGTGAAATACCTGCAATATTCACAGCTAAAGTAACTGATGCTGATGGAGATAATACAATAAGTAGAGTTTTTCTGAGGGTTATTGATCAAACTTCAGGTGAGGTAACTGGATCACCATTTGATATGGCTGATGATGGGACTTCATTAGGTGATCAAACAGCAAATGACTTCATTTATACATGGTCTTTACCAGTCACACAAACTTCTGGGATTCAGGATCGCGACTTTGACATCGAGTTTTTTGCTTTAGATCAAGGTGGAATATATAGCGATACTGTTAGAACAACCTTCCAGATTCGAGGTAATTAATGAAAAGAATTTTCATCCTTCTTTTTCTTTTCTCATTTCCTGTAGAGGCACAAATTGTAGGTCAAAGCGATTCTCCTTTTTTCAGCATCCGTCAAAATGGAATCTCTTCAATCGGAACAAATTCTGATACCGTTTGGATCAGTCCAGCTCTAACTAGAAACATAGCAAACAGTTCAGATTGGATTCAGCCAACTGGAATTGATAGTATTGAGAATGATATTGGAAGAGTATTTTCCATTTCAGTTAATCAAGATACTGTATTCGCTGGTTTAGGATTTACATCCGAAACAATTTCAGGGAACCAACCAGCTGGTTATGGCTACTATATTTCTACAGATGGTGGTGAAAATTGGAGATTCAGTGACTTCCTTTTAGATAATCGTATTGATGCTGATACAACCTTTACATATGGTGGGCAAACGTATACAAGGAAACGTATTATTGTTCCTGAGCAATCCCCACCTTATAACGTGGATTTTAGAGGTAATGTCCTGTTCTCAGCGAATTGGGCATCTGGATTACTTCGAAGTACAAATTTTGGACTTAATTGGGAAAGAGTCGTACTCCCACCTTTTGGCGTTAGTGAGTTATCTCCAGAAAATGATGATTATTTTTGGGTTGATTGTTTACGAGTACAAAATGGTTCTTGTATAGAATCTGAAAATATTTACAATAGTGTAGATGATGATAATCTTAAAGGTTTTTCAGTGTTAGTCGACTCAAAAAAAAGAGTTTGGTATGGAAGTGCTGGAGGAATCAATGTTTCTGAAAATGCATTAACAGCTCCAGTCGATAGTATCAGTTGGAGAAATACCATTTCTAGAAATTCTTCTAATAATCTACTCGGAAGATGGATCATTGAAATTCAAGAAGACACTTCTAATGGTAAAATTTGGATGACAAATTGGATTGCTGATCAAAGTGATAAATTTGGAATTGTTTCAACAGAAGATGGAGGTCAAAGCTTTGAGCAACATCTTATTGGAGAAAAGATCTTAGGGATTGGTTTTAAAGATGGATATATCTTTGCTGCAGGTGAAGAAGGCTTATTTATATCTCCTGATGGTGGCGAAAGCTGGCAAAAATCACCTCGAATTAAAAGCGCTAATACATTTTTAAAAGAAAGCACTGAGTTTCAGACTGTGTCAGTTACAAATGACCGAGTTTGGATTGGGACATCGGATGGTTTGATTTCCACGAACGATTTAGGTGCTACTTGGGAAATAACTAGAGTAAATTTCCCTCTTTCAGGTGGTAATCAATTTGATTCAGATGCAAAAGAAGTACAAACCTATGCTTATCCAAATCCATTTTCTCCACAATTACATGAAATAGTTCGTATTCGTTTTGATGTAAGTACATCTGGAAACGTACAGATAAGGATTTTTGATTTTGGTATGAATCTAGTTCGTAATCTTGATACCTATAATGCATCAATTTCTGGTACTCATGAAGCTATATGGGATGGTATTGATGGAAAAGGTAGAAAGGTTGCTAATGGTCCTTATTTCTATATCATCAATACACCTAATGAAACCATTAATGGTAAAATTCTTTTAGTAGAATGATTTCAAAACCTTCTAAACACTGCCTTTTTCTACTTCTTATTATTGGTATGAGTGGAGAGCACCTATTTGCACAAAATGGAGGTTTTGCAGGTGCTTCAACACGAATAGGCTATGGACCAAGAGCCATATCTATGGCTAATGCTTTTACTGCAACTACATCTGAAGGGATTTACCCTTATTACAATCCTGCTCTAGCTGCTGAATCAATTGGGTTTAAACAAGTAGATTTATCAGTTTCATCCCTCGAATTTGATCGTGTTTATCAAACAATTGGCGCTAATTTTAAGCTTCCACCAAATGCAGGTATTTCTTTTGGGTTAATTCGAACCGGTGTTAAAGATATTGATGAAAGATCTCTAAGTGGGTATCCCTTAGGTACTTTTGATCTTGCTGAATATCAACTTTATAGTTCCTTTGGCATAAAATTTAGCAATAAGTTTAATGCTGGCATAAGTTTTAAATTAAACTATGCAAATTACCATGATGATTTACCTGCTGTTACTGGCGTTGGTGTAGATTTAGGAATACTCTATAAGATAAGCAGTTATTTAAATTTTGGATTTACAGTGCAAGACATGTTTGCAAATTATACCTGGAATTCAGCTGATCTATATGGAACTACCCAATCTAGAAATGTAGTAAATACATTCCCTACTAGATTTAAATGGGGTTTATCGTACCAAAAGGATGTATTTACTATAGCTACAGAATTTGAAGTTCAATCATATATTTCTGAGGTCAATAATAAAGAATTATTTATCTCTGGCTCCTCCTCTCCATCTGTTATAGAATCATTTGATGATATATCAACAAGTTCCGGAATATTCAGAATTGGGGGATCATGGAAAGCACATGAACGATTTTCTATACGTGGAGGATATAAAATTACTGATACTTCAACCCTTGATAGTGGATCATTTAGTACTGGGTTTTCTTTATATCTCCCATTTGATACCTTTTCACCATCTATAGATTACGCATTTTCAATAGAGCCTTATAATGTTGCAAACATGCATGTTTTTGCATTACGTTTACACTTATGAAAAAACAATCTATTCTTACCTTAATATTCTTTCTTTCATTCTTTGGTTTAGCCGAAGCACAACAAAGTGGATTAAAACTGTTAGAGGTTAACCCTAGCGCTTCAGAACTTGCTAGATCTGAGGTTTCCATTGCCACTCCTAATGGCGCATCATCTATCTACTCAAATCCTGCACTTTTAGCATTGAGTTCATCTTCAACTATAGATCTTGGATATACAAGTTGGATATCTGAATCGAACAATGTATTTGGAGGAATAAATTTAAAAAAAGGTAATAGAGCATTAGCCTTTTCATTTTATACTTCGGGCATAACTGGGTTAGAGCAAAGAGATGCTCCAGGTGAATCGAACGGTGACTTCTCAATTCAATATTTATCAATTTCTGGAGCTTATGCTTATGATTTCAATTATTTTTCAGTTGGGATTGCCGGGCATTATTTAAATGAAGAAATATATCCTTATCGAGCAACTGGATACGGAGTGAATTTAGGAATTGCAAGTTCTTTAGCAAGTGATCGAATTAGGATTGGCGCTTCCCTTCTTAATTTAGGTGAAATGGAGGAGCTCAATGAAATAGCTACAGAGCTCCCATCAAGTTTTAATATAGGTTTTGCAGCTGATGTGATAGAATTCACCCATAAAAAAAATCAAAACCTACCTATACTAGTTACAGTAATGGCTGACTACGTAATTCCTACAATGAATTCTAGTTCTAACAATTATACCGACTTTAATCCTGATGAAAACTATTTCAATTTAGGTATAGGGTTCGAGGTAGCCGAGGTAGTTTTAATTAACGCAGGTTACAAAACAGGTGATAATACACGACCTATTTCCTTCGGTGTAGGATTTATAGCTGAAAAAGTGATCTTTAATTATGCACTAATTCCTTTTAATACAGGTTTTGGAACAGTACATTCTATTGGTATCCAATATCAATTGTAAGGTCAGACTTTTTTATGGAGGCAACATCACTTACCGAGCTATTCTCGCGGGTTAATAAGCACTTTTCAAAAGTGTTTGTAGTTCCTCTAATTCGATTCGATTTTCCACAGACTGATTATCTATATCTTTTATATAAAGAATTACTGACTAAGAATAATCAATCTGAAGTCATAAGTATTAGCGTATTTAATCATTATAAGTTTGTACTAGCTGCTCTCTTCACTAAAAACACCATTCTTCATTATCATTGGTTAGAATTCCAGACTTTAAAAGCTCTTTTAGGGATGCCCTACAAATTACTTTGTATAGCATTATATAAATTATTTGGTGGAACTATAGTATGGACAGTTCATAATTTATCTCCTCATGACAAGAAGTATCTAAAACTACACAGGTTAATACATCATTGGATGGCTAAAAGAGCATCATTAATTCATGTTCATTCAAAATCAGCTTTATCACTTGTATCAAAGTATTTAAACATTGAAAAAGAGAAAATTTGCATTCTTGAACACCCAAAATTTCCATCAATAGAATTACAAAAAGAAGAAGCACAATATGAGTTTCTTTCAAATTATGGTGACGGAAGAAACTTCCTTCAAAACCCTGTATTTTTAATTTTTGGAGGTATAAGTGAATACAAAGGAATACGTGAGATTATTGAAATTTTAATAGCTCATGAAAGAAAATTCAATTTAATTATTGCAGGATATGTTAAAGTTGGAAATGAGGATCTTCACAACTTTATAATTGATAAGACTGTTGATGACGACCGAGTAATTTATGTGCCTTCATTTATACCAGAAAACCATTATCCGAGTCTCTTACATTCTTCCGATATCTGTTTATTTAATTATGATGAAATTCTTACATCAGGCGGTGTTGCAATGGCTATTGCATATCAAAAGAAAATTATAGCACCAAATTTAGGGTGCTTACAAGATTTAAAAAATGATGACTTAGTTTTCTTATTTGATACAAAAGATGAATTAAAGAAACTAATAACTACATCTTTTAATCAATTCGAAATTGACTAAACTCACCGATAAAATAGCTCGTATTGCTTTTGGTGATTTCTTTGGGAGAGGTTTAGGTTTCCTTACAACCATTTACTTAGCAAGAACTCTTGGCGCTGAATCCTTCGGGCTAATTATTGTTTCACTATCCTTTTTAGGATATGCTAATTGGCTAGCCGATTTAGGGCTTACACATATAGCTGTTAGAGAAATTGCCAAAGAGCCATTAAAAAGAGTTTATAGAGCTAGAGAGATTTTCATTTTAAAAATATTGATGAATTTTTCGGTATTTGCCATTTTCCAATTTATCATACCACTTCTTACTATTTCTGAAATCCAAAAAAGTTTAATTCTTGCATACTCAGTTGCTCTAATTCCGTATACCTTCATATTGGAATGGTACTATAATGGTAGACAGCATTTTGGTAAAATTGCATTTTCAAAGATATTAAATGGTTCAATATACCTCATTTTGGTAATGCTCTTAATCGCATCACCAGCGGACCTTCACGATGTTCCGTCCTACTTTATAATTGCTTCAGCAAGCTCCGCTCTATTTTTTATGTATTTCTCTTTTAAAGACAATGCTTTTGAATTACCAACTAGAGGAAGGCATGTATATTTAGACTTGCTAAAATCAGCTTTTCGAATAGGAAGTGGAACCTTCTTTACCCAATTACTGCAACTACTCCCTCCTATTCTTATTGGATTTTTTCTGACCGCAAACGATGCTGGAATCTATGGAGCGTCTATTCGGATTATTCTTATAGCCATGGTTATTGATAAGATGTTTGTAAACCTATTACTACCCAATCTTGCAGCTCAATGGCTTGATAATAAAAGCGCTGCGAAAACTAATATTATTACAGGTTCAAGAGTACTAATTGGTTTAGCTGGTTCGATATCACTTTTTATAGCAGTTTCCTCTCCTGCTATTATCGATGTTTTATATGGTGATGAGTATTTAGATAGTGTTTTTGTTTTAAGCATCTTAAGTGTGTTTTTATTCTTCACCTTTTTAAATAGCCTATTTGCATTTGGACTTATAGCCATTGGACAAGATCAACAGTTTTTCAAATCTACATTAATAAGTGGGATCATTTCTGGAGCCTTGATTGTTGGAGCCTCTTCAACTCAGATTTTTGAATATGTAGTAATTGCAGTTTCATTATCTGAGTTTATATTCATGGGGTTTGCATTATTCTGGTTCAACAAACATATCAAATTGAATATAGTGGGTCCTATTTTAACCTCTAGCTTAATAAGTGTGTTGCTGTATGTAATTGCGTTACAATTTCAATACTCGGTTATTCTGGAAGCAATTTTGGCTATTCTATTATTCATCCCACTTATATTTATTTTAGGTATTGTAAATAAGTCTCATTATTCATGGGTTAAGGAAAAATTATCGAAATGAAAAATCTCTGTATTGGAATAATTGAACTTACAACTGGTTGGAAAGTAATTCTTGACCAACTAGGAGTTTGGTATAAAGTGGTAAATTTTGATGATGAATTGGCTTCATGTTATTCAGTAATTATTGTGAACGAATCTTTATCGATTGAGAATGAAGAGCTACTTCAGAGGTATAATGATGCTGGCGGCTCAGTTTTAGAAACAGCAGATGGAGACCTCTTCTCCCACGCCCGATTTACAGCCAAAATGAAGGTAAAAAGAATTTTAAATAATGGAAGTATCCCTTTTCTAAATCACATTCCATTTTTAGATATTTATGGTGAAGCTGAACTATATAATAGTCAAGATAACTTTGATGGATTAATTGATTTCGAAAGACATGAAAAGGGAATTGTATGTAATCTTGGAATTGAACCTGGTCAATTAATATCTGATAACTCTTATTCTCGGAAACGTTTCAAATATAAAAAAGAAATGCATCCAGATGAGTTAGTTAGTAATGTATCTAAAGGTGCATTAATTGATCTTGTTAATTGTATTCTTAAAGAACTACACTTTCAACAACAATTACCTTTTGTTAGCAAGTGGACATCTCCAAAAGAACAACCAGTATTCGCTTTTAGAATTGATAGTGATTTTGGAGATCAAGACTCAATAATAGCTTTAAAAAATATTGGTGAAGAATACGAAATTCCAATGTCTTGGTTTTTGCATGTTGGAGCTCACGAAGACTGGCTTAACCTATTTAAGGAATTTAAGAATCAAGAAATTGCATTACATGGTTTTGATCACGTGACTTCTACATCATACGAGCAAACGTTTGATAATATTGAAAGAGGATTTCAACTACTCAAAGATGCCGGATTTAATCCGAGTGGCTTCTGTGCACCATATGCTATATGGAATGATAGTTTAGCTGAAGTATTAACCAAATTCGAATTTGAATATACATCTGAGTTTACAGTTGGATACGATTCTACTCCCTTCTTTCCAATTCATAAAGACAAAGAGATGGGAAGTCTACAAATCCCTATTCACCCTATCTGTACAGGAAGCTTGAATCGTAAAAAAGTAAACCTTGAGAAAATGAAAGAGTACTTTTTAGGTGTCTTGAATAAAAAACTTTCTAGATTTGAATCTGTTTTATTTTACCATCATCCTCTTCAACCTGGTACTGAAATTTGGAATGATGTTTTTAAAAAAGTAAATGAGTTAAATCTGACGAAACTAAGTTTTTCTGAATATTCAGATTTCTGGAAAAAAAGGCTTGAAACAAAAATTGAAGCTTCAATTAATCAAGAAACAAAAGAACTAGTTTTTAATGATTCTACTAATGGTTTATTAATTCAAGTATCACATAAGCAATCTTCATTTGAACTAATTCAAATTAACAATGAACAAGAGTTTATAAGTTCTGGTGAATATGAGTATACTGCTAGTTCTCTACCAAATAAAGAAGAAATAGATCAATTGAGTACTGGAAAATTGCAGCTACTAAAAACTTCTATCTTAGATTGGAAAAATAGACGGCGTATATGAAAGTTGGATTTATTGCACCTTTAGAAATTACTGCTGTAAATGGGGGGGTTAGAACTCAAGCTCTTCAGACTGCTAATGAATTGAGCAAACTTGGAGTTGAAATTGAATTTATATCACCTTGGCAAAAATCATTAGATGTGGATTTAGTACATATTTTTGTGGCTGGTCCAAGTACAATTGGCATATTAAATCGTTGTTCAGAACTGGGAATCAAAACAGTACTTTCGCCAGTATTTTTCTCTAATAGATCTGCTAAAACGATTAGTCTAAGTTTAGTAATTGAGGGGTTATTAGCTAAACTTGGTTCGGGAATTAGATCCGACTTTGGAATTAAAAGTGAAGCTTGTAGACATGCTGATGTTATTCTTCCAAACACCTCAGCTGAAGCCGAACTTATTATAAACGGATTTGATGTAAAACCATCTAAGGTAACTGTAATACCAAACGGAGTGGAAACTAGATTTGCTGATTCTAATCCAAAATTATTTATAGAAAAGTATGGATTAAAAGATTTTGTTCTTTTTGTAGGCCAATCTGGCGCTCCTCGTAAAAATCTCGTAAAATTATTAGAAGCCGCTCCACACATCAATTCCAATATTGTTGTTATTGGATCACTATATGATGATGATTATGGAACTAGGTGTAAAAGACTAGCAGAAAAATCTGATAACATCACATTTATAGAAACATTAGAGCATGATTCAAAGTTATTATCGTCAGCTTATTCTGCATGTAATACTTTTGTACTCCCTTCATTTTTCGAAACACCTGGAATTGCTGCAATGGAAGCTGCATTATCCGGAGCCAATATTGCTATAACAAATAAAGGTGGTACTAACGATTATTTTGGAGAATTGGCTAATTATCTAGATCCTAAATCATCAGATTCTATTGCTAAAGCAGTAAATAAATCCTTACAAAAAAAGAAAAGTGAAGAACTAAAAAATGTACTGTTAGACAATTTTAGTTGGGATATTATTGCCAAAAAAACTTTAGCTGTTTATAAAAAATTAGATCAGCTATAATCCTGAAAAGGGGTTTCTTCTCCACTGTATTCATCTCCAAAAAAACGAATTGCTCCTGCTATAACACCTTTAATGATATAAATTAGTATGGCAATAATTAAACCATATTCCTTAAATAGAATCATTAGAGTAAGATAGGTTAGAAAAAGAGCAAAATTCCATTTCTTGTTTTTAATAGATTCCTTATCAAATCTAGGAATTTTATCGAATGGAATAGTACTTACCATTAAGAAAGAGACTACAACTACTAAAGGAACAAGTACTGTAAATACACCGTTATTAAAGAAACTAAATAAATCCAAATTGTCTCTAAAAGCTAGAAAAAAGGCGATCAAAATTATTGCTTGTGAAGGTATTGGTAACCCTATAAACGCATCTTTTGAAGGTGCTAATCGAGCATTCACATTAAATCGAGCTAACCTAACAGCGCCACATAGTGGAGGAATTGCACTTATTATGATTCCTAAAAAGTTAAATTCATATAAAGCGAAATTATAGATCAAGAATCCAGGAGCAACACCAAATGAAACCATATCACTAAGTGAATCAAGCTCAATACCAAAATCACTATCGGCATCTGCTAAACGAGCCATTAAGCCATCAAAAACATCAAATAAACCCGCCGCCATAATTAACCAAGCACCCCAAACTAGGTTTCCTTCAGATATTGAGATTATGGCAATAAATCCACAAAATAAATTCATCAGAGTAAAAAAACTAGGAACTGCTATCCGCCTATTAACTGGCGGTTTCGTCTGTTTAATCCTCTTTCTATGCTGCTTAAAACTATTGTATTTTCTTTGGATTGGATATTTCATGCTAATTAATTTTACCTAGAATAGACTGCCCAGCCCAAGTTCTATCTCCTACTTTTACATGTACTTCTACATTTGAAGGAACAATTACATCCATCCTACTGCCAAATTTCATCATCCCGAAACGTTCACCAGCTTTTAAATCATCACCTTCACTAATATGATATACAATGCGACGGGCTAAGAATCCAGTAATTTGCTTAAAAAACAATTTAGTTCCTGAGGAATGAAGTACTCCAAAGTCTGCTCTTTCATTTTCAATTGATGCGTTCTCATCCCACGCCATTAAGTACTTCCCAGGATGATATTTCAAGTACTCTAGTTTGCCTGAAATTGGATTACGATTCACATGAACATTTAAGGGTGATAGAAATATGCTGACTTGTATTGCTTTAGTTTTTAAATACACATCTTCTTCTATTTCCTTAATTAGAACAACTTTGCCATCAGCAGGAGATATAATAAGTTCATCACCCACTGGAGTTTCTCGTTCAGGATCTCTAAAAAAATAGATTACTATTCCCAATAGAATCACGAAGATTGAACTTAAAGAATAGCATACCCAAACTGGTGTATAAACAAACGATAAATATATTACGCCTGCTGTAACTATTGTAGCAAGTAACATAGTTGGGTAGCCTTCACGAGCAAACATATTTAGAAAAGTTTAGTTATATCATTGAAAATTACAAAAACCATAAGTGTAAGTAGAACGATAAAACCTACATTTTGAGCTACAATTTTAAACTTTTCTGAAGGCTCCCTTCTAACTATTCCTTCATATATCAAAAATACTAAATGTCCACCGTCTAAGGCTGGAATTGGTAAAATATTCATTATAGCTAGGGTAATACTTAATAGAGCAGTAATCTGCCAAAAACCAGTCCAACCTGCTTGATCAGTTGCTTGACGCGTAATACTTGCTATTGCAATGGGGCCACCTAGATTTTGCCTAACAGAAATATCTCCTGAAAACATTCTTGAAAATCCTCCAATAATTCCTGAAGTAGTTTCTATTGTCTGATCCCATCCTTCTCCTAATGAAGATATAAAACCAAGCTGAACATGTTCTCCACCAACCATTTCTAATGTTGGAATACCTATACCAACTTGATTTGATTCAGGATCAGCTGCAATTGCTAATGTGAAGATAGAATCACCACGTTGGATAGTAAAATCCATTTCATTTCCTTCTGATGAAGTTATAATAGTTGTTAATTGAACCCAATAATTAACATCTATACTATCAATATTTGTTATTCTATCGCCAGCCTTAAGACCTGCTTTTTCTGCTGGTGTACCTAATGCTACATTTGATATTGTACTTGGGAATGCAAGTATAGGATCAAGAAAACCTCTAGTTTGTAAACTATCTAAAAATGTAGGAGGAATATTAACATCCATTTCCTCTCCATTTCTAATTACTTGGTAACTCAAATTGCCTGACGTAATGACTGATGGTGCTACTAGGTCTTCAAAGGCTATTACTCCTGTTCCATTTACTCCGATTATTTGATCATCGGTTTGGAAACCAAGTTCTTCTAAGAAACTACCCTCTGGGATGTAAATTCCATTCACATTACTTACCGGTAGAGTAAGCTTTCCATTTGATACTGTCATTCCTGTAAAAATAAAGAATGCTAGAATCATGTTAAAAATAACTCCAGCTGTAATAACAATCATGCGTTGCCAAACAGGTTTACTTCTGTACTCCCAATGTTCCGGTTCTTTATTTAAAAACTCAGTATCCATACTTTCATCAACCATACCTGAGATTTTCACATATCCCCCAAGAGGTGTAGCTCCAAGACAATAGTCGGTATCTCCAATTTTAATGCCCCAAATTCTTGGTGGAAAACCGACAGAAAAACGTTCTACTCGCATTCCAAATAACTTAGCAGCTAAAAAATGTCCCAATTCGTGTATAAACACTAGGATCATCAAAGCCCCTACAAAAATTCCAATCGTTTTTAGTATTTCAATAATTTCCATGAATCAGTCTAATGTTGAGGCAAATGCTCTCGTTTCTAAATCTATTTCTATTAATATCTCAACACTGATTTCACCAGCAAATGAGAGTTTATCTAAACTTTTTTCAACTATTTTTGGGATGTCAATATAACCAATTTCTTCATTCAAAAAGCGACTTACAGCTACTTCATTTGCAGCATTTAACACAGCTGGAGCAACCCCACCTATTTCTATAGATTTCATTGCTAGTTTTACACACGGAAATCGTTCATAATCAACAGGTTCAAATGTTAGTTCCTGAGTAATCGACCAGTCCATTCTTGGAGTATCTAATGGTGTACGACTTGGATAACTCAAAGCGTATATAATGGGCACTTTCATATCAGGTGGTCCCAGTTGTGCTTTACTTGAACCATCTGTAAAAGTTACCATAGAATGGATTATACTTTGAGGATGGATTACTGGTTCAATCATTTCTACTGGTAAATCAAATAACCAATGTGCTTCAATAATCTCTAGCCCTTTATTCATCATTGTTGAAGAGTCTATGGTAATCTTTGCCCCCATATCCCAATTTGGATGATTCAGTGCTTGTTCTTTGGTTACTTTTCTCATCTGATCTTTAGTAAATAACCTGAAAGGACCTCCACTAGCTGTTATGATGATTTTTTCAATCGATTCTTTAGGTTCACCAACAATACATTGAAGCATTGCACTATGCTCGGAATCAACTGGTATCAACTTTGCATTTGACTTTTGAATAGCACGCATTATCAATTCCCCACCTACAACTAAAGACTCTTTATTAGCCAAGGCAATTTTTTTACCTGCTTTTATAGCTTCAACTGTTGAACCAAAACCAGCAAACCCAACTAAACTATTTAATACAGTATCAATTTCTGAGAGTTTTACCAGATTCGTTAATTGAGAACTTCCTGATAAGAGTTCTGTGTTTGTAGATACATTATCCTTTAGACTCTTATAAAGCTCATCTCGACAAATAAGTCCATATTTGGGGTTGAATTCATTAATTTGATTAGCTAGCAAATCTACATTAGAATTTGCCGATAATGCCACAACCTCAAACTTATCAGGGTGTTGCCTTATTATTTCTAATGCTTGTGTACCTATGGATCCAGTAGATCCTAAAATAGCCAGTCTTTGTTTTGTCAAAATATCATTATTTGTTGGCTTTAAAGGTATAAGTTCTGTTGACTTAATTCACATTTCATAAAAAGAATTTTAAAAACCAAGTTCTTTTGCAACTTCAAACATTTGAGCATGCGCTTTAACTGTTTCTTCCAATGTCGGTGCGTACCCCCCAGAAAGTAACAAGGTTAATGGAATATCCTTTTGTGTAATTGTTTCAATTACTATTCTATCTCTTTCTCTAAGTCCATTCACTGATAAAGATAATCGTCCAAAATGATCCGATTCTAATGGGTCAATACCTCCTAAATAGAAAACTAAATCTGGATTAAAAGTGCTTAATATTTTATCTAATGCAGTAATCAAAGTTTTATTATATACAGTGTCTTCGGTATGATCAGGTAAACCAATATCTAATGTTGATGGCGGTTTATCGAATGGGTAATTTTTCTCTCCATGAATAGAAAAAGTGTATACATTTGGGTCGTTTTTAAAAATAAATGCATTTCCGTTACCTTGATGAACATCACAATCAATAATTAATACTTTATTTATCCATTTTGAATTGGTAAGTACTTTTATTGCCACAGCTACATCATTATATACACAGAATCCTTCCCCATGGTCAGGCATGGCATGATGCGTACCACCTGCTAAATTACCTGAAATACCATCCTGTAATGCCATAAAAGCCGCATTAATTGCACCCTGAACAGCATGTCTAGATCGAATAGCTAGACTTTTAGTCCATGGTAGCCCCATTCTTCTTATTTCTTTCTTTGATAAGTTGCCATTCCAAACTGCTTCTGCATAACGTTTTGTATGAGCAGCCATTAAATGTGAAATTTCAACCATTGGGGGGTTAATTATATGATTGATTGAAATTATATTTCTATCAGTTAGATAAGAATGTAACCCTTGAAATTTTTTCATTGGGAAAATATGCTCATCTGGAATTGATGCATAATATTCCGAGCAGTAACTAACTCTCACTTCAACTTATTCAATTTTATTATACCTACCATTCTTCCACTTTTCTCTTTCTCACGACGATATGAATAAAATAATTCTTCATGATCAATCGTACAGCGGTCGTCTAATTCGATATTTGCAGGGAGTATACCAGATTCTAATAATTGTTCTTTAATTAATCCCTTTAAATCTACATGTGGTTTAGAATATTTCTCTCTGTCAACTAAATGATCACTAAAATTTAAAGCAACTTCTTCACCTACTTCAAAATTGTGTTGTGCTAAACAAGGACTTATAAAAACTTTGATATTATTAGTTTCAGCTCCTAGTTCAATCATTTTATTGATTGTTTTAGGAACAATTCGATCAACAGCTCCTCTCCAACCTGCATGGGCTGCACCAATTACTCTATTCATACTATCTCCAAGTAGTATTGCTCCACAATCAGCTACTTGTATGCCAATACCCAACCCTACTGTATTACTCACAAAAGCATCAGTATCAGGATATATACCACCATGGGTAACAACCTGTACTTTAGATTCATGAATCTGATTTGCTAAGGCTAAACTTCCCGTATTTGTTCGAATTGCTGTTGTAAGCATATTCAAATTGTGGAGTAAAATATCCTGCTCTTCATTTGAATTAAAACCAATATTCAACCCAGGTATACGTTGTTTATTCTCAGTTAGATGTGCATTTTTTAAAGTAAACCAGGAGAATATTCTGGTATCATTTAGTTTTTTTGGTCTAATAAAATCAATATCGTATGAATTCATCTAGTTTCATTTTAACGAGTCCAACAGGAAATTCTTTACCAGTCCAAAGTTTGAATGACTTTGCTCCTTGATGAATCAACATATCTATCCCTTCTACTGGAATACCTTTCGCTCGTTTTGCTTGTTTTAAAAATGTTGTTTCTCTTGGATTATAAACGATATCATAGCATAGCTTTCCATTAAGTATTTCAACATTTTCTTCAAGAATTGGAGAAGCATTTATATTTGGTGTCATACCCAATGGAGTAGCGTTTACAATCAAAGAACAATCCTCGCTATACTCAAACCATGAATCATAGCCGCAAACTACAACATCATTCAAATCAGAGTATTTACTTGGATTTCGTGATACCATAACAACCTCTTCAAATCCTAAATCATTCAATGCATACAAAATTGCTTTTGTAGCCCCACCAGAGCCAAATACAATAGCTCTTTCCATTTCAATATCACCTAGATGCTCTTCCAATGGCTTTAAGAATCCATAAGCATCTGTATTATAGCCTATTAATTTACCTTGTTCTTTTACAATTGTATTTATTGCTCCAATCTCAACGGCCTCTGTAGTTAATTCATCGACTACATTAATTAAGTTTAATTTATGAGGTATAGTAATATTCGCACCTAAAAATGAATTTGTATTAAAATGAGCAATTAAAGGTGTTAATTCACTCATTGAAACTGCAACTGCATAATATTTGGCATTCATATCATAATGATCTAATGCTGCATTTTGCATAATTGGTGAAAGGCTATGGCTTACTGGGTTTCCAATAAGTAAATAATGAGGATTTCTGCTTTCTTCAGAATTCTTGAATTGAGTAAAAGTCATGTTAATAAAATGTGGGCAAAAAAAATGCGCATCATTAGATGCGCATTAACAATAAGTAAATAAATAATCTAAAGCTTATGCTGTTACTTCTTCTTCAGAAACTTCGGCTTGTTCTTCTTTAAAAGTTCCACCTTCAGCTAACTCTTTAAATTTTGCTAAGTCTTTAATTAATTGAGCAGGAGATTCTTCAATGAAGGTCCCTAACTCATCTGTTGGATCACCGAAAAAGGTTCTATAATCCAAAGAAAACTCAACTCTTGTGCGAGTTCCATTGTCAAGTGGAGTAAATCGAATGGTTCCTGTTTGATTTAAGTTACCATTGATTGTAATCCAAGCAAAGCGAGTGTTTCTTAAATTGTCAATCAAATTAGTAGTCCAAACAAACTCTTCACTTCCGATTTTAGTCTTATATTCAAAAGTTTGTGAATTAATTCGTTCTACTGAGTCGATGCGCTCCAAAAACTTAGGGAAGTCAACGGGGTTGCTTAATAGCTCGTAAACTTTAGCAAGAGGCAAATCAATCTCGATTCTTTCGTGCGCCATAATAGATATCTAGGATGTTATAATCGTTTGAAATTAACTTTGATGAACCAGTTATCTTGGAAACAGGTAGGATTCATCCATATTGTTCTAAAATACGGATAATATGATTAAGCCTCAATGATCATTACAGATAAATAATTAAAATTTTACTTACCTCACATATGGGACACTTAATAAATGTACAAATATGTTATAAAATATTATTAGACAATACTTTAACGATCTCCTGATGAATTCCTTCAATAGATTGAGATGCATCTATTACTATAAATCTAGACTCTTTCTTGGCCAATTCATCAAAACCGTGAATAACTTTAGTGAAAAACTCCTCTCCTGCTTGCTCCATACGGTCTTTGCTCATATGAGCTCTTCTGGAATTAGATTCCTCTAAATCCAATCTTAAATAAAAAGTATAATCTGGAGCCTTATTATGAGAAGCAACTTCATTAATATATTGAATTTGATCTAAGGGTAAACTCTCTCTTCCATAACCTTGATATGCAGTAGTAGAATCATAAAAGCGATCTAATATTACAATTTCACCTCGTTCGAGAGCTGGAAAAACTTTTTCGTATACAAGACGTGAGCGCGCAGATGAAAAAAGTAAAAGCTCAGTTACTGAGTCTATCTCAATATCAGGATTTAATAGTAAAGATCTTATTTCTTCAGATAATTCAGTGCCACCTGGTTCTCTAAATACTTGAACTGTTAAACCTGAATTTGATAATTTTTCTTTTAAAAGATTAATTTGAGTGGACTTACCACTTCCATCAATCCCTTCGAATGTTATGAGCATTAAAGTTAGATGAATTTAAAAATCGAAATCATCCATAAGTTCGACAGGCTCTTTCGGCATTGCAAGTGATAATCCAAAATAGATTAATAAACTTGCTCCATATCCCATAAAAAATGCAGCTACGAATATGAAACGTACAACTGTTGAGCTAATGCCAAAGTATTTTGCTAAACCACCACATACACCAGCCCATTTTTTGTCGGAGCGAGATTTCATTAAACGCTTTGCATGTCTATACCCATAAGAACCCATTGCAAAATCTTCAAAATTAGCTGAGCTAGAAGTTGAACTAGAGCTAGAATCTAAATCATTTCTTAAGCTACTTCTTGTACCCGTAAACTCCGAACCATGTACATCATCCATATTTTTTTTAGTCGAAGTTGTCGATCTTTTCTTCTCTCGTCGCTTTTCTCGTTTATTTCTTCTTTCACGACGTCTATCACCCACAAAAAAGCCAAAACCAACTAGTGTTACTAATGCGCCACCAATTAATGGTAGACCAGCAATAGCATCTTGAAGGAAATTATCGAAACCAGAGCCAAATGATAAGCCAATCCATTGCACTAAAAAAGAGACAGCGATGAATACCATCCCCATTCCTGCAATAGTTGAAAAATTCCATATTCCTTTTCCACTTTCTTTTTCTTCTTCTTTTAAGAAATTCTGCATTGTACTTTGAAGTTCAAAATCATCAAACTCTAAAGTTGCTGTGCCCGTTTTTGAAAGTCTTTTTTCTTTAATTTTTTCAGCCATTTTATTATTTCCTCCGCAAAATACCTACGAAAGGTTAATTTAATTGTTACGTGTAGGTTAAACCTTTTTCTGAAATTATCCCACTTAGCTTTCTATCATAAGATTCAATTGGAATTTTTTCGAGAATAAACTCATCAAATAGTAGTCCAAATGAAATAGCAGTTACCTTTTCTAAAAAGCGATCATAATATCCCTTCCCATACCCTAAGCGATTACCGTTTAAATCCGCCCCAAGTAAAGGAACCAATATTAAATCTATATTACTTGTATCTAATGGCTTAAGCTCTTTAGGTTCAAGTACTCCCCATTTATTTAACTCAAGTTCTGAGAAATTTGTTAACTCGGAATGATCAAGTGTACCACTTTCCATATTCATTACTGGGATGATTACTCTCTTATTCATTAAAAGCATCGAATTAACTAAAGAATGTGTATCAACTTCGAACCTATCATTCATTGAGATAAAACAATGTATGATATTAGCTTTCTCAAATTCTTCACTCTTTAAAACTACTTCTTTAACTAACTCACTTTTTCGTTCCCAATCTTTTTTTGAAATAGATTCTCGATGAGTAATTAGTTTTTTTCTGAGCAAAGCTTTTTGGTCAGAAATATTCATACTTATAAGGTTATGATATGATGTTTAGTGATATCAAGTTCTTCGCCTTCGAAATCATTTAAAAGATTTGACCATATGTCTTTACCATACTTATTCATAAAGTAAATAGGTGATACTGACCGTTCTTGAAGACCATTTGGAAACAACTGAGATTTTATTTTTGCAATCCTGTTTAATTGCGTTTGTTCTTGCTGTTTTATTGATCGATATACTCTCCCTTTTAACTTATCGATTTCATTGCCGAAACCAGCTATAACCTTTCCTGTTGTACCGTCCAAAGTTTGATCAATATCAGTAATAAGTGAATTTGGCTTTTCAGAGACTTCTATTATTGCCTTTTTCCAATCTGAGAATACACCCTCAATATCTTTAGAATTTGATTGATCTACATATGATGCTTCTAAATCTTCAATTCTAAGATTATAGTTATGCATTTCAAATGGAAGTTTCTCCATAATACGTTCAATACCACTCTCAAGTAGCGTAATACTTAATCGAGGAAAAATGATAGGCATCTCGAGTTCATAAAACGGATATAAATCCTTCATTTGACCATAATATGCAAGTTCCCCTGGGCCAGCTACATAACCTAATGTTGGAAGTAACAAATCTTGTATAATGGGTCTTAAAAACACATTTGGAGAAAAATTCTCAGGATTCTCTTCTATATTTGCTACTAGTTCATCTTCATTAAACGTAAAGTTTCCAGCTTTCCATTCATCATTCGATTTTTCTAGCTTTATTCTACCTTGATTAGGGTCGACTAAAAACAAATTTGAGCTTCCAACGATTACCTGGCTATGAAAGTCCTTTTCAAGTTGAGTGCTTTTCAATTCAAGAACTTCTGAAATCTGTTCTGAATTTGTGATAGAATTTCTAAATGGATTTACTAAAAGCTTTTTTATTGAGGGGTAGTTACTCCCTACTATTAATAATCCTTCTTCAGAAAACCATGAGCTCATTAGTTGTGCAAAAGCTTGTACATGTGATTTCCCTTCTTTATAGTACTGCTCAAGTTCTTGAAATATGGTTTCTGAAAAATCTGTATCGGGCAATTCAGCTTTAACTAAGCTTCGAAACTCATTTATTGTCTCAATAATTTTTTGTACTGATACAGGTTGCCCATTACCCTCTTGATCCAATTTAATTGATTTAAATGCATCATAATTTGGAATTCCGACCGATGCAATTTCATCAAAATCGTGGTCTTCATCAGCTAACCAAAAAACAGGAATAACTGGTTTGTTAAGTTTTTTCTCCCACTTTCTAGCTAATAGAATAGTTGTTATTGTTTTATATACTGTAAATAATGGACCACCAAATACTCCTAATTGTTGACCGGTAACTATAGCTATAGAATCTTTGTTTTGAAACTTAGCTAATTGTGAACTTTGAGATTCAGTTATGTCTAAATATTCATGATAATCAGATAAAGCTTTAATAAATTCCTGCTTAAGAACTGGTTCTTTTAATAATTCAGCTTTTTCTTTTACAGCAGCAGCATCAAATGGATTAGCGGAATAGAAACTATTTAGTTTTGAATAGTCACTTATATATGTGTTAAATAAATCTGAAAAAGGTAGTTGTTGAAATGAATAGTGAATTTTACTCACAAATTATCCCTTCATTTTTTGAATTTGATCACGGAGCTTAGCCGCTTTCTCATAATTTTCTGTTTCAACTGCTGTATGTAATTCCAATTCAAGTATCTCTAGCTTTGAGAGTTCTTTTTGACCAACAGT
This sequence comes from Balneolaceae bacterium, assembly GCA_965212165.1. Taxonomy (GTDB): domain Bacteria; phylum Bacteroidota; class Rhodothermia; order Balneolales; family Balneolaceae; genus RHLJ01. The sequence continues at coordinate 2,630,335 of OZ243096.1, forward strand.
TTCTTTTTTATTTGTAGATTTTGATCCCCTTTTAATCGCTTCAGGCTCAGATGTGATACCTGCTTCTTTAAGAACATTCTCACTTACATGAATCGGACTTCCAAAGCGAACCGCTAGAGCAATCGCATCACTAGGTCTTGCATCAATCTCATGCAATTCATCACGATGCTCTATAATTATACGAGCATAAAATGTTCCTTCAGCTAGATCATTAATCAAGACCTTTTTAACCTTCGAATTAAAATTCGTTACCAAATTTTTCATTAAATCATGAGTCATTGGCCTAGGTGGTTTAATATTTTCAAGTTCAAGAGCAATAGCTTGAGCTTCTGAAGAGCCTATAATGATAGGTAGTCGTCTTGAACCATTTTGTTCAGCTAGAATAAGAGCATATGCTCCGCCACTACTTGGGCTTGTTGAAAGCCCTAAAATTTCCATTACTACAGTACTCAATATGGTTTTGTCTTTGCTTGAAGTATTAAAAGTTAAATGTAATGAATTTTATCTAAGTCTTAAACCAATTCAACTATCCTTTATACAATGATGTTAAATATTTAAGTTTTATCACATGAATTGCCTAACCCAAACATGTGATATTTTAAGTAATTAACTGGCAGTTATATTAGACCAAGAAATTAATTCAAACTAACAATACCATTATGAAATCTACAAAAGCTACCATAACTATCATTGCAGGTATTTTATTTACTTCTTGTATTGGATCTTCAGGCCCAACTGGCCCACAAGGACCTTCTGGGCAAAGTGCAGAAATTTATTCCGAAACAATTACAATTGACTCTGACATCGATTTTGGTATTGTAGATGAATATGTATCTGTAGCATCCTATGGATGGAATATACTTGATGAAGCAACGGTAGACGAAGGTCTAGTACTAGGTTATTTACGCTTCCAAGGCTCCACATCTTGGCATGCATTACCGCTAAGTACGCCATTCGAAAATGATATTGTGATATTGCGGTATTCATTCGATATAGATGATTTCTCCCTCATAGTTGAAGGTGAAGTAGCTAATAATAATGAAGCAAATGAAAATCTTTTTGATGGTGATGTGCTTAGAATTGTTGCAATACCTCCTACTCGTTTATTAAAGCTTAAAGGTCTTGACTATACCAATTATGAAGCAGTAGTTAGAGCGTATGACTTGAAATTCTAACCGAATTCCTATTTAACACAATTCTTTATTTAGAGCCAAGCTAAAAACTTGGCTCTTTTTTTATACTCTTATTTCAGATATACTCCAATTATGAATCTGTAATTCAATGCTATGATTAAAGATCCAAAACAAATTGTAACTCCTTTTGCTTTTGAAGTAAGCCCAGAGTTGTTAGGACTTCCACTTGCTATTCCAAGACGAAGACTTGCTGCCCTCCTACTCGATTTACTAATTGCATCAATTCTTACTGCTTTAGGTGCTTTATTCCTTGCAATATCAGCAAGTATTTTATTCTTTTGGCTTGCAATCAGAAATCGAGGTTCTATTTGGTGGAAAAACCTCATTAGATATGGAATTGCTTTTGCTGTTTCTGTTATAGTATTTGCTATAACAATAAATGTGACTGGAAAATCTGACGATACTTCAAATCAAAGTGCAGTTTCATATGAATCTACAAATGGCGAATTAATAACTGGTTCTAACAAAAATGTAGATTGGGGTTCTATTGCTGAGCAGGTTATTTCTATGAAGGACAATGATTCAGTAGCAATAGATGATCAAATTGAAAAAATTGCAGCAGATTTAGAATCTTCAATAAGTGGAAATACAAAAACTGATCACGATTATCCCAAAGAAATGTTTGAAGAAACTTTTCTTTTAAATCTTCGAAACCTAGGTTCTGCTATTAATAGAAATGATACACTTGCAATTGACTCCTTAATAGAAAAAGTAGTTCCTTTAATTGCCTCAGCAGAACTAAACTCAAAAAATAAAAGGATTTCGAGTTTAATAAGCCAAACTGATAAACTTCAAGAAGAAAATGACAGCCTCGCAGAACAGGTCGATAACCCTAGTTTTCTAAGAAGTATAAAAGCTAGCGCAGAAGATTTCGGCTTGAGTTTAGGATGGATTGGAGTCTATTTCGTACTATGTACAGCACTTTTCAGAGGTCAAACTATTGGAAAGCGAATGTTAAATATTCGTGTAGTTCGATTAAATAATAAACCTATTGGATTATTGTATTCTTTTGAACGATTTGGAGGGTATGCAGCTGGACTTGCTACTGGATTGCTTGGTTTTGCTCAAGTTTATTGGGATGCAAATCGACAAGGAATACACGATAAAATTGCAGTAACTGTAGTTCTAGACACAAGAGAGAAGTCGATTAAAAAATATGATGAATTAAGAAATGAAATTTTGAGTGACGAAAATTTATTGGAATAATATGAGTGCCATCAACTTAAAAGAGAAATTTGAATTGTTTAATGAGCATTTCCTAAATTTAAAAACAGAATAATTTAAACTGGATTAACATCACCAGCCTGAGCAGATAATATTATTTCATCTGCTACACTTCTAGGACTTAATTCTGATAGTGAAACAATAATTCGCCCAACATCTTCCGGATCAATTAAATCATTTGGATTAACTTCAATTTCCTTCCATGATGTAGAATATGTTTGTCCTAAATTGATAGCACTAACTGCTATTTTAGAATCCATTAATTCTGACCTGAGAGAGCGCGAATAGCCTAACATAGCATGTTTACTCATTGCATAAGCTCCACTGTCTGCAAACCCTTTTATGGAGGCATGAGAACAAATATTAACTATTAATCCCCTATCAAGTTTATGAAGCTCTGGCAAAACTCTTTGTGTAATATTAAAAGCACCTACCGTATTTATTTGAAACTGATGTTGAAATTGTTCTAATGATGTCTTTTGAAGCGTATTATATAAGTATAATCCCGCATTATTTATTAAAACCCCAGGATTCAGAATATTAAAATCTACATTTGATACTGAGTTAGCATCTGTAATGTCTAGTGAAAATATATCAACCTTTTTTGCGCCTTCAGATAAGCATTCTTGACGAGCATTCTCGAGTTCATTTTCATTTCTAGCTATCAATACTAATGGACGATCGGTTTTTCTAGCAAATACTTTTGCAATAGAAAGTCCAATTCCTTTACTCCCACCTGTTATAATTACTGAAGCGTTATCAAAACTCATTATGGAACTTGAAGATATTTATGTGTCTGCAAACTAATCCCCCATTGAGGATTCTCTTTAACATATTCCACAATCATAGGCATTGATGCTGGTGTATCCCATTCAGGCTGTAGAAGTAATTGAGTTGTTTCCGGGCATTTAGCAGCGTTTTCTTCTGCCCAAGTTAAATCTTTTTTGGTAAGTACAACTACTTTTAGCTCATCCACATATGGAAATACTTCATCTAATGGCTTTTTAAATCTCTTCGGAGAAAGAGTAATCCAATCGAAATATCCTGACAAAGGTGAAGATCCACTAGTCTCTATATGAGTTTTTACACCCGTTTCTTGGATGGCAAGTGTCAAAGCCTCAAGATTATGAAGAAGTGGTTCGCCTCCGGTAATTACGGCAATTGGTGCTTTACTAATCTTTACTTGATCCACTAAATAACTTACACTTTTCTTTGGATGCTTTTCTTCATCCCAACTGTCTTTAACATCACACCACCAGCATTTCACATCGCAACCACCTGTTCTAATAAAATATGCAGCTCTTCCAGTATGTGCACCTTCACCCTGAATGGTATAGAAATGCTCCATGATTGGATATTCAGCATCTAATATTACTTGAGAATCTGTGAGAACATCTGAATCAATATGTTTAGAAGAATTATACATTTTGATCGGTGTATTCTACCCAACATGTATCTGTTTCCCAAACTGTAACTAAAAGCTCTATTCCTTCCGGAATTCTTTTTTTTGTCTCTTGATGAATATATTCTGCAATTCGTTCTGCAGTAGTGTTGACGGTCATTAACTCATTTAAATTCCCATGATCGAAGCCGCCTTTTTCTGAATCCTTTGCAGCCCATTTTAACTCTTTGAAATCACACACCATATCTTCTGTTTTTAAATATGCTGAAGGATTTAATTTATGAGATTTTGCAGTCATTTTAACTTTATATGAGTGGCCGTGCATTCTTCCGCATTTACCATCGTACCCTTCAATAAAATGAGCGGCATCAAATTTAAATTCAGTATGTAAAGTCCAGGTAGGCATTAATTATATTAATTCAATTCAAAAAAAAACCGCTATTACCATATAACAGCGGGGACATAAAAATAGGGTTTTTTTAACTAAAAATTAACTCGATCGTTTAATAGTACATCCAATTGATTTTGTGCTTTTTCTACTTATTGATTCACCGGCAATCATCTGATCAATCGCATCTAGTAAATAGTTCTCTTTAACAAAATCTGAATTATCTGCATTGTCATCTATAGCGCCTACATATACTAATTCAAGGTTATTATTGAATAAAAAAACCTGAGGGGTTCTTGTAACTCCAAATGCATCTGCAATTAAATGATCTTTATCGAGTGCATAAGGGAAATCATAAGCAGCTTTTTTCACTCTTTTAACCATTTCATCCATCCCATCACCTCTTTGTCGATATGCCTCATTTGGGTTCAGAGCAATCATTCCAATTCTATTTGTCTTGGTATAAATAGATAATTGAGAGTAACGGTCTTCCCATTTTGTTACCCAAGGACATGTATTACATGAAAAAACAACAAGAAGACCATTTTCTTGAGTTACTTCATTTAAAGTTAAATTTCTACCAGATACATCTGCAACTTTCTGATCAATCATTGGAGCTTTCGAACCGATACTAAGCTTGCTAGTTTGATACCCCATTACTGTTTGTGAACAAACTAGAACTATCAGTAATGCATATATAGTTTTATTTTTTTTCATAAATCGTTTTCCATATCGAAGGGATTCCAAAAATGACTTTCCATATTAACTGTATAATCTTCCGTAAATTCTATTCCTTCTTGCTCAAGCCGTTCTCTCATCGTATCCCCTTCAAAATAAGCTCTTCCTGTTAATTGACCAAGTCGGTTTAATACTCTGTGTGCTGGAATTTCATATCCCAAATCAATAGTAAAATAATTATTTAATGCGTAACCAACCATTCGTGCACCAGACTCTACTCCAAGATATTTAGATATCACTCCATAGCTTGTCACTTTTCCTTTGGGAATTTTTGCAACTACCTGATATACCTTTTGGTAGAAATCGTTTGGCTTTTTCTTACTCATTTGAGTACATCATATAATCTAAATTTGATGGTGTTATCCTTCAAATCATTTCCAATTAATTCTAAAGTGAGTAAGCCAAGCTTTTTATACACATTCAATAGTTCTTCTTCATTTTCAAGTAGTTTAACATGTCTCTGAACAGTCTGAACATCCCCTCTTGAAATAGGCCCAGTTAATGCCTCTGATGGACTTAATTCTTTTAGGTTATCAAGTGATGATTTCATTAAAGGTAAAAGTGCATCCATTAAAGTCTTTTGAGGTATATTTGAAGAACCTGAAACTTGTATAGCAATATCTGCAAGACTAACTAGATAATTAGATGCAATTACAGCAGATACATGAAGTAATTCTTTTTCTTTTGGACTAACTCTTATCGATTTTGCTCCTAAATCTTCAGCAAGTAATTCAAGTTTAGACACTGCTTCTTCCTCTCCCTCTACATCAAAGTATATTCCTTCAAAAGAAGCTGTTTTTGAAGTTATAGATGCAAGAGGATGGAAACACGCAGTTTTTGCACCTAGTTTTTCTAATTCACTTAAAACAGATGATGAAATTGTACCTGAGCTATGAAAAACCTGCTTTCCGGTTAGATCTTTAAAATTTAACGCTAACTCCGACACCACTTTTACAATTTCTGAATCGGGTGTTGTTATAAATACCCAATCATTCAGTTGTTTTATTTTCTTGCCCTTAGAATATCTATCTACATTAGTATAGCTAGCTTTTTCTAGAGCAAATGAAAGTGCATTTCCAAGTCTACCAAGTCCAATAATAGTTATAGAGGGTTTAGTATTCATCTTAATATGCTAAAGCTATATGATGGTTTAATGCTTCAAAACAGATTCCTTGAAGCTTTTCTTTTTTGTTGATTTTGATTTTGAACAAACCGTTTTCATGCTTAGTTAATTCGAGTTCTTTCAAATTGGTTCTAAGACCTGTACCTAAACTTTTTACGGAAGCTTCTTTCATCGTCCACAATGAAATTGGATTATCGCTCCCAAAAGTATTCCATTCTTTCTCACTCAAAATTCTTTTAATAATAGCAGGATTAACTTTTCGATTCATTATTTCTGCATCTATTCCAATATCTAAATCATCTGAAATAGCGCACAACACCAAATCTTGAGAGTGAGAAAAACTTATAAATAATCTGTCGCTACCATTTTCAATAAATGGTTTTCCTGTTTTTTCCTTTTTTAAAATGATGGTTCTTGGATCTAAATTCAGCTTCTGAATTAGCATACTAAAAAGATGCCTCGCTGTTAAAAACTCCCCTTTTCGTTGCTTATTAGTAAAGCTTTCATATGTTTTCAATTCATCATCAGAAAGAACTGCTACATCTAAGTCGAACTTTACTTCACTCCATCCAATTAAAATGGATTTAGGGAACACAGGAATTTTAGATGTATCTAACAGGTTCAATTGCCTAGAATAAAGAGTTTATGTTAATGCCACAATTTTCTGCACAATTCGGTATTTTTGCAACCTTTGATTCGCCAAAACTTGAAAATAAATTTATTTATGTCGAACCACGATATTCCACTTTCCGAACAGGAAGAAATCAGACGAGAGAAACTAATACAACTTAATGAACTTGGAGTCAATCCGTATCCATATTCTTTTGATGTTACTCATACTAGTAAATCTATTGCTGATGACGAGTCATTAGTATGGGATCAAGAAAATACTGAAGTTGCTGAACATAAGGTTTCTATTGCAGGACGAGTAATGACTCGCCGTATTATGGGTAAAGCAGCTTTTTTCAATTTACAAGATTCCGAAGGTACCATTCAGGTATATATTCGTCGTGATGATGTAGGCGTTGAAGAATACAATACTGTATTTAAAAAGCTTGTTGATATTGGTGACATTGTTGGTATAAAGGGATTTGTTTTTAAAACACGTACTGGTGAAACTACTGTTCATGCTGAAGAGTTTGAGTTTTTAACTAAGACTATCCGCCCTATTCCTATTCCAAAGGAAGTGGAAAATGAAGATGGAGAAAAAGTAATTTTTGACGCATTTGCAGATAAAGAACTCAGATACAGACAACGTTATGTTGATTTGATTGTAAACCCAAAGGTCAAAGATACCTTCATAAAAAGGACTAAGTTAGTTCAAACCATGAGGAATTTTATGAATGATCGAGGTTATCTAGAAGTTGAAACTCCTATCCTCCAGCCTATTTATGGTGGAGCTACAGCGCGTCCTTTCACTACTCACCATAATACTCTTGATATGGATTTATATCTAAGAGTTGCTAATGAATTATATCTTAAAAGATTAATTGTAGGCGGTTTTGATGGTGTTTATGAATTCTCAAAAGATTTTAGAAACGAAGGATTATCTAGATTTCATAACCCTGAATTCACTCAAGTTGAATTATATGTAGCTTATAAAGACTACAATTGGATGATGGAGTTCACCGAGAAGATGATTGAAAAAGTAGCTATGGATATCCATGGATCTACGACTGTAAAAGTAGGAGAAAACGAAATCAATTTTAAAGCTCCATGGCCTCGATTACCAATGTTTGAAGCCATTGAAAAAGAGACTGGACATAATCTATACGGTAAAAATTTAGAAGAGCTTAAAGCTGTTGCTAGAGAATTAAATATTCATATAGATTCAACTTATGGCAGTGGTAAAATCATAGATGAAATTTTTGGTGAATTTGTTGAGTCAAAGCTGATTCAGCCTACTTTTATTACTGATTATCCAGTAGAAATGAGTCCCTTAACAAAGAAACATAGAACTAAAAAAGGTCTTGTTGAACGTTTTGAGTGTATTTGTAATGGTAAAGAAATTGCTAATGCCTACAGTGAGCTTAATGATCCTATAGATCAACGAGAGCGACTAGAAGACCAGGCAAAGTTACGTGCAGGTGGTGATGACGAAGCTATGACTATAGATGAAGACTTTATCAGAGCATTAGAATATGGCATGCCTCCCACTGCTGGAATTGGAATAGGAATTGATCGTTTAAGTATGATTATGACCAATTCAGAATCAATTAGAGATGTCCTCTTTTTCCCTCAAATGAAACCTGAATAACTCTATTTTGAAATTTGAATCCTATTTAGCTCTCCGCTACTTCAAGGGCACACGAAAAGGTGCCCGATTCTTATCATTTATAAAAGCGATGAGTATAACTGGAGTTGCAATAGGTTCAGCAGGATTGTTGATTGCACTATCAATAGTTCATGGGTTTAAATCGACCATAAATGATAAAGTTCTCGGTTTTGCACCTCATGTTCTAATTACAACATATACTGATTCACCCCTTTTCAGAGCTGATACTGTATTAACCTTTCTTGATCGATTTGATGAGATAGAAAGCAAACAGATCATCAACCAAGGGCAAGTAATGATTCAAACGAAAGATGGCGTTTCCGGCATAGAGTTAAAGGGTGTAGATAAGGACGCTGATATTTCTAATTTAAAATCTTACTTGTTCGAAGGTGAGTATGATCTGGGAATCACAGAAAGTAATTATCCAGGGATTGTAATTGGCTCTAAACTAGCGCAAACCATCAAGGCTAATATAGGGAGCGTAATTACTGTTTACACAGTTTCTGGGACTCCTAGCATTGCTAATTCACCAGAAATACAACAATTTGTACTAACTGGCATCTTTAAAACTGGAATTGATTTTTTTGATGGGATATATGCAGTTGTTGATAGAGATTATACAAATCAATTATTTGATTTAGTTGGAACACAAGGTCATGGTATTGAGATTAAGCTCAAAGACTCACAAGAGATAGCTGCTTTCAACGAAACTTTAGATACTTATCTTCCATTTCCATATATCAAACAACCGATCCAAGAACGATTTGGAAATATTTTTGCATGGGTTGAGCTTCAAGAACAAATGATACCATTAGTTATTAGTGTAATGATTATTGTAGCAGCATTTAATTTAATTGGTACGATTTTGATGATGGTTCTTGAAAGAACTAAAGATATTGGGATATTAAAAACCCTAGGAAGTAAATCATCTACCATTCGAAAAATATTCTTGATAGAAGGCTTAATGGTGGCAAGCATTGGACTTGTTATTGGAATTGGTATATCACTTCTATTTGCTTGGTTACAAATTGAATATCAGCTTATTCCTCTCTCAGAAGAGAACTATTATATGAGTTATGCACCGGTAGAGCCTCATTTACTAGATTTTGTAATTACAGCGGTGGTAACTATTGTGTTATGTGCATTAGCTTCATGGCTACCAGCTCGAATTGCTGCGAAAACAGATCCGCTTAAAGTTATTTCCTACGGTAGATAGGTATATAAAAAAAGCCGAACATTTTACTGTTCGGCTTGAGGTCTTAATAAGGACATTACTGACAATAAAGATGTACCCCTAAAGCCAGTGACTAATAGTAATTTCAAAAAATGATAAATACACTACCGAAATAGGTAGTTTTTTTATTTAATAAGCATCATTCTTTTAGTTTGTACGAACTCTCCAGCTTGAATACGATAAATGTATACACCAGATGAAAGTAAACTAGCGTCAAAGGTAGCTTTATGAATTCCTGCAACTTTAACTTCATTTAATAATGTAGCCACTTCTTGCCCTAGCAAATTATACACTGATAATTTAACTAATGAAGAACTTGGTAATGTAAATGCTATTTCGGTTGAAGGATTAAACGGATTCGGGTAATTTTGTGAAAGAGCAAACTCTTTCTCTTGATTATTAAAATCCTCATTTGATACAACAATTCTTACTACTATAACAATGGATATTTCCAAAGTTGATCCGTCACTATCCGTTATAGTTAGGTTGAATGTGCCAGTCTCTTCTTCTTCAGGCGCAGTAAGGATCAAAGTATTATCTATAGGATTTAAAACTACTCCAATCACTATTCCATCGAAACTTGCATCAATAATTAGGTCAGAAAAATCATCCTCAAAATCACCAAAATAATTCTCTAACTCTATTACCAACGATTCTCCAACATCAATAAATAGTGTATCAGGTATATCAATTATGAATGGAGGTGTATTCCCTAATTCATCAGTTATTAATATTCCGGATACCGAATTTGGAAACTGAGTTTCATTTTCATCAAATCGAACTTCTATTAATTCTAAAGTTGCTAAACCAATCTTCTTTGGCTTAAGAACAAGATGAGTTAAAACTCCAGATTCCTTAATTGAAAAAGCTGAAGCAAATGAAAGTATTATGGTTGAATCAGAGCTATTGGCTATGGATAAAATGCTATCAGAAATTGATTCGTTTTTATCTAGACCTAAAAATTCAAATTCCTCAGCATTGAAATCGAACTTAATATGAATTCCTGAAACAGTACTATCATTTAGAACATTAAGATTAATAGGCAAACTCAAGGTGTCATCAATTTGCACTGATGCTTCAGGAGTTGATAATGAAACCTGTCCACTTGCTGTAAGTGGACAGATTAAACATAATGCTATAAAGCTGAATAAATATTTCATTCTTATTTAATCAACATCATTCGTTTGGTAAAGGTATTGCCATTAGTTGATAGCCTATAGATATAAACTCCACTAGAAAGTGATCCAGCGTTCCAGGTTACTTGATAGTTCCCTGCTTCTTGAGTTGAATTAACAATCTCAGCAACTTTTTGACCAAGCATATTATAGATTGATAAGTTCACAGCGCCACTCTCAGCTAGAGAATATTGAATTTGAGTACTAGGATTAAACGGATTCGGATAATTCTGTTGTAGATCAAACTCTTGTGGCAATTCAGTGATAGTAATTTTCTCAAGATTTGAGAAGGTACTCTCATTTAATGTAAGCTCAGCTTCTATTGTAGACATGCCTTTTGAACTTTCAGCGTTGAAACCTAATTCAATTTGCTTGTTTTCAAGTGGTGTAACACCATATGCAGATACTAAGGTTTTATTATCTACCGTATTGCGGATCATATTCCAGTCGCTAGGTAAATTGTTAATACCTTTGAATGAAACATCATCTGATAGATCAAACTCCATTTGAATTGCATATATATCAAACTCTGATGATCTGATATCAAGTTTCACAGTTTGATTGTCATCATTGTTAGAATCTAAAAACCAAGTAGCATTTACAACTTCTGGGTTCTTTTTAATTGGAAGCGTAATACAGCCTAAACTACTTCTTAAACCAACATCATATTGTAGAATCCAAGAAGCATCGAATGCACTAATATCACCATTTCCTGTAACATCAGCAGCAGTAGAGTCAAGTCCTACAAGTGGATATTCAGGTGTTAAGAATACAGTATGACGAAGAACAGAAGTTGCATCAAGTGCACTTACAGTTTCGTCTCCTGTAACATCACCACATCTTCTTAATACTACATTAATCTCAGACGAAAATGATCTCAGTGGTCTTTCATTTAGAAGAATATTAGTCATATCAATTGGTGAAATTCCACCACCAATCAAGTCAACATTCAGGTTTAACATTGATCCAATTGTACTAATACCTGTAGTATTAGCTGCAGAAATTACTAGTCTTCCAGGCTCAACTTCATTTGATACAATTGTAAATCCGTCAGCTAAGAATCCAGTTTGATCTCCTAATGTTATAGCTAGAATAGAAGGATCAAAGTTAATGGTAAATTCGAAAGCTTCAATTGCCTCAGAACCAATTTCATTTATGTTTACTGGAACTGAGAAAGACTCATTAAGTAATCCAGCAAATGGATCCAAACCAAGATCAGCTTCAAAGAAACCAACACCAGTTTCAATGTCTGAAAAGTCGTGAACTGTAATAGAGTATAGATTTGATTCTAATGAAGGTATAAAATACTCTTTTAATACTCCTTCGAAGTTAAATAAACCTTGTGGTGGTACTTCACCAGCCCATTCAGAATTGAAAGAACCTGGAATTGCAATCCATCCAAATTCATTTTCATCACTGTTAGTAAGTTCATATAAGAATCCGCCTCTTAAGGTATCAGCTTCTTCATCTAATTGAATAAACTGCATTTTAACAAGTTCGCTCTCATACTCTTCACCATTCTCGTTCATTTCCTGAATAGTAATTAGTTGAGCAGCTGGAAGCGCATTATTGTTTGAAAGAACTTCCCAGCCATGGATATTAGTTAATTGATGAAGTCCATTGAAATCACCAATGATTCCAGAAATTTGTACTTCATCTCCATCGCTAATTTCGCCGCTTTGAACTGCGTCATTAAATCCTAGTGAATTTAATCCCGAAAAGAACGACCTACTAAACAAGGTTGTAGCTGCAGTTTCATCTTGTACATAAACAAAGTTATTGGTAGTTCGAGTAACAATACCTTGTATTGCTGCATGAGTTCCAAATTCCAAAGATCTAGCATCTATAATTGAAGTAATACCATAATTGGATGGTGTTTGATCCGCAGGCTCAATGTCTGAGAAGTAAACCTCTGGAGTATTGATAGTTGTTAGATCAGTAATCTCTAATACCCTATCATTGAAGAAACCTCTTGTATTACCTGTACTTCTATCTGGGGCTTCCCATTCAAAAACACCAGTTGCTTGATCTCTTAATATAAATTTATAACCTAAAGTATCTCCAATCGTTACATTAATTAGATCAACACTTCCAGTATATACAAAATCATCAAGTGGGTCGAGAACAATTGCTGAACCTGGGTCCCATCCAATAAATTCACCAGTTACACTTACTACATGTACATTTGGATCAAAATTACCAAGATCTTGCTGAACAGCAGTATTAACAGTAAAATTTACTTCCGTTAGTATTGCTTCTTTCTTAACAAGCTGAACGTTGTCTACTAAGATAGTTTGTCCATCGTTTTCTGGGTAATTAAATTTGAAACCAAATCTCATTCCAAGGTCTGCATCTTCTGCATTGGTATAATACTCAAATACATATTCTTGCCATTCTGTTGAAAGTTGAAATGCTGGATTTGTTTTATCTACAAATCCACCTGCTTCTGGAAGTCCAAAAAATGCTTCTGTAGTCATCCCTTCAGCAGATGCTTTCATCCAGAATCTAGCTTCTATTAAATCACCTTCTGCAACATAAACAGGCTCATTTACTGCCTGAATTCTCCAAATATCAGGAGTGCCGTCATAGGTAACACTAACTTGTGCTGCTTTTCCGTCTCCATCTTGTGATTCACTTACAATTTCATATGATCCAGCACCATTAACAGTATCAAAAAACCAAGCCATTGAAGACTCAGAAATACTACCAAGTTCTAATTCTGAAAAACTTCCGTTATAATTAACAGTATCACCAATTGCATATGGCGGTTTTGGAATTGCCGCTGTTAATGCATCTGTATAGAAATAAATATTATCTAGAAAAACGGTTAAATCTTCTGTTGGTAAACCACTAAAAATTAGTTGAGCAATATTAGATTTTTGAGTTAATCCAGTAAAATCACTTAATGGAATATCATAAGTAACCCATTCTCCTTGAACTGGATTTTCCCATGGAATCTCAAACTCAACATCATCGTTGCCAAAAACACCGTCTGGACCAAAGTCGACTAATTTCGCTCTAAATGTTGTTGCATTAGGCGTCCATAAATCAAAACGGAAATGAGTCATTTCAGTAATATCCAGTTGATTAGAAACTGTTTCAATACCTACAAAGTCCATTGCCACATACTTTTTCACAGCATTTCCGTCTGCAAAATCATCAACAAATAATGAATTTGACCATGCTGTTCTCCATGAATCTACTGGAACATCATCATATGCATCACTAAATAAAGAAATAACATTTGAAGGATCATCAGTTGGAGTTGGGGCTGCTACAACAGGGCTTGTAACGTTTAATATATCTAGTGGGAAGTCGTTCCAAAGATGTGCCAATTCAACGTTAGGGATAGAATTTCCATCACCATCAACTTCAGAACCAGTTACTCCATACTGTCTATTTAGACTAGATGTTTCAAAATTTGATTCCCAATAAAATTCTCCTCCATATTCAAAAAGAAATTTATACTGTAATGTATCTCCTGTAATAACGTTTTCAATTAAAATTGTTTCTGAATATATATTGTCAACAACATTAGTAAGAGGAATCGCACCATCTTGCCAGCCAGTAAAACTACCAGCTATAAGCATTGTATCTGTACCAGGAACAAAATCTCCAACTTCAATAAGCACGCTAAGATCTACTGAAAAAGTAACCTCTAGTGAATCTTGAGCTTTTAAATTTGTGTTTGTTCCAATTATTAAAATAATTCCAAGAAGGAATGATAGTAACCCTTTGTTCATGAGTACCCTATTTGTGTTAGTATTGTTTTGTATCGAAAAGTATTCTATTACCCTTAAAAAAATAAAAATAGTAAAATGAATTTATTATGAATTTTAGAGATTTTATTCTGCAATAAATCATAATTAAAATCATTAAATAAATTCACTTTTCAAATTAGAATAGTGTTTATACAAAAAAAAAGAACTACCTGATTAGGCAGTTCTTTGTATTGCAATGATTTAACATATATTTTTAATTTATAACGCTTTCTACTGGCTCCCAACTCATATCAAATGCAATTGCTACATCTTCATATACAATGGTACCATTAGCAATATTAAGACCAAGTCTTAATTCGCGATCATCTTTTAACGCTTTTTTCCAGCCTTTATTAGCTAAAGCTGTAGCATATGGTAGAGTTACATTTGTTAAACCTAATGTTGAAGTATACGGCACAGCGCCCGGCATATTGGCAACACAGTAATGAACAACATCATCAACCATATATACAGGGTCTTTGTGTGTAGTAGGTTTTGAAGTTTCAAAGCATCCGCCTTGATCAATGGCAACATCAACTAATACTGTTCCAGGACGCATTTCTTTTAACATTTCTCTTGTGATCAAATGCGGTGCTTTAGCACCTGGTTTAAGAACTGCACCAATAATTAAATCTACACTTGGTAATAATGCTCTAATATTAGCTTCTGATGAAAAGAAAGTATGCACATTCTTTGGCATCACATCATCAAGATATCTAAGTCTTGGCATATTGATATCCATGATAGTAGTTTCTGCTCCCATACCTGCTGCAATTTTAGCTGCATTAACACCAACAATTCCACCTCCTAGAACTAGAACTTTTGCGGGTTGAACTCCAGGAATTCCACCCATCAGCATTCCTCTACCTCCTTTTGGTTTTTCTAGATATACTGCTCCTTCTTGAGCTGCCATTCGCCCGGCAACCTCACTCATTGGGATTAGTAAAGGAAGTGAACGATCTGCTTTTTCAACTGTTTCGTATGCAATTGCGATACATTTTGATTCAATCACCGCTTTAGTAAGAGCTTCATCAGCTGCAAAATGAAAATAGGTAAATAATACTTGTCCCTCTCTCATTCTTGGGTATTCTTCTGCAATAGGCTCTTTCACCTTCATAATCATTTCGGCTTTCTGCCAAAGTTCTTCAACATTTTCGAGAATAGTAGCTCCTGCTTCCATATAAGCTTCATCTGTGAAACCACTTCCAAGCCCAGCACCCTTTTGAATTAATACATTATGACCATGTCTTTTAAGTTGCAATGCCCCACCAGGCTGAAGTGCTACTCTATTTTCATGGGTTTTAATCTCTTTTGGAACACCAACTATCATAATTTTTTAAATTAGTTTTTGTCATTAATTACAGACTCTAAAGGTAGGTATTTTTATGGATTTCCTATTTACAAATTTCATTTCAATCTGTAAAAATAACTTCAGCTTTGTTATTTATTGTTAAAGAACTTTTTTGAAGGAAAACTTGTGTTTATCTACTCATATAAAAATGAACCAAATTATTAACTATGCGATTCCGATTTCTATTTTTTCTATTTCTATCAATATCTTTAGCGGGTTGTAGTGGAACGAAAAATACTTCTTCCTCTTCCTCGACTACTCAACGTCCTTCAAGACCTGCACCATCAGAAGGTATTAAGCCATTTAGTGATGTAATTAAATCCTCTGCAAATAAAGATGAAGGTTTATTTACTATTTACCAGCAAGGAGAAGATATTTTCTTTGAAATACCAAAAGAGCTACTTGGGCGTGAAATGCTTCTAGTAAGTAGAGTTGCAGGTGTACCTCCTGGATTTTCTGGTTTTAACTCAGCAGGATCAAAATCTGAAGAACAAGTTATAAGCTTCACTAGAAATAAAGATAAAATACTTATTCGTAAGAAGTCCTACAGTGCTGTAGCAGATGAAGATGATCCAGTATTAAGTTCTGTAATTGCGAATAACTTTGAACCTATTCTAGCATCATTTGATATCGAAGCAATTAGTAAAGATTCTTCAGGTATAGTTATTGATGTAACCGACTTCTTTAGCGATGATGTGGAAGCAATAAGTGGGTTATCAAGTAGACAAAGAAGACAATACCAAGTAAGAAGACTCGATTCAGATCGTAGTTTAGTGGAATCAATTAAAAGTTTCCCTGAAAATATAGAGGTTCGTCAATTAATGACTTATATATCTGCGGCTCCTCCATCTAATACAGATGCTCAGACGCTTACTATGAGAACAAGTCAATCGATGGTACTACTACCAGAAGAACCTATGATGAAAAGATTCTCAGATTATAGAGTTGGGTATTTTTCTGTACGACAAATTGATTACAGCTCAGATGCGCAAAAAGCAGAAACTAAAGAATACATACGTAGATGGAGATTAGAACCAAGTGATCCTCAAGCTTATGCTAGAGGTGAATTGGTTGAGCCAGTTAAACCAATTGTATATTATTTAGATCCTGCTACCCCTGAGAAATACCGTTCTTATATAATTCAAGGGATTTTAGATTGGAATGAAGCTTTTGAAGCAGCTGGCTTTAAAAATGCAGTTCAAGCTAAGCTACCTCCATCAGCAGAGGAAGATCCTGATTGGAGCCCAGAAGACATTAGATATTCTACCGTGAGATGGGTTGCAAGTACAGTTCGAAATGCAGTAGGACCTAGTGTTTCTGATCCAAGATCTGGTGAAATAATTGAAAGTGATATTGTATGGTATCACAATCACATGCGTTCATACAGAAATAGATTAATGATTGAAACAGGCGCAGCAAACCCCGCAGCTAGAAAACTACAATTAGATGATGATTTAATTGGCGAAACAATGAGACGAGTAATTTCTCATGAAATTGGTCATGCTATTGGCTTACCTCATAATATGCAATCAAGTTCTGCCTACCCTACTGATTCATTGAGATCAGGTAATTTTACTCAAAAATGGGGAATTGCGACTACGATAATGGAATATGCTCGTCAAAATTATATTGCACAACCAGGAGATGAAAATATTAGATTCATTCGTCAAATTGGGCCATATGATAATTATTCAGTGAATTGGGGGTATCGAGTGATACCATCAGCTACATCTCCAGAAGATGAAAAGTCAACTTTAGACTCTTGGATTGAAGAAAAAGCTAATGACCCAGTTTATCGTTTTGCTTCTTCAACAGGATATGATCCATCATCGCAAACTGAAGATCTTGGAAATGATCCAGTGAAGTCTAGTACCTACGGATTAATGAATCTAAAAAGAGTTGTTCCAAATCTAATCGAATGGACATCAACTGATGGTGAAGGCTATGATGATTTGGATGAAATATATGGTGAGCTGATTGGACAATGGTCTAGATATGCACGCCATGTTGCCACTAATATTGGAGGTGTCTACCAAAGTAGAAGAGCTTCTGATCAGATGGGGTGGGTATATACTCCCGTTTCTAAAGATTATCAGAAAAAAGCCATGGATTTCTTGATTGAAAATGCTTTTAACACACCAAATTGGTTATTAGATCAAGAGATTCTATATAGAATTGAAGCTTCAGGCGTGACTAATTCAATCAAAAATTTACAGTCAGGCATTCTTAGATCTACTATGAATGCTGGATCTATGATTCGTTTATCAGAGCAATCAGCTTTAGATAAGAATGCATATTCACTTTTTGATATGCTTGAAGATTTAAGGAAAGGAATATGGAGTGAAATATATTCGAATAGTACAATTGATGTTTTTCGTAGAAACCTTCAAAAGGAATATATAAGTACAGTATCTACTGTTTTTGAATTAGATAGTTTTGGTGGTGGTTTCTCTGGTCCTAGCATTGATATTAAAGATTCTGACTTACGATCTGCACTTCGTTTTGAATTAAATCAATTGAAAACTGATATCAACAGAGCACGTCCCATTATTACGGACAAAGCGAGTCGGGCTCATTTAGATGATATAACGGCAAGGATAAACGAAATTTTAGATGAAGATTAATTAATAATAAAGGCTCCTAATTGGAGCCTTTATTGTTTATAGTTGTATAACTATAGAATTTTAACAAGTTAGATGTTAATTAACTTAAGACTATTCTAATCGTTTTTGATAACAGATTAAGGCAACTTTGGTGATTAATAATCATCATGTATAAGAAACTTACTCTCCGCAATAGAATCTTTCTGATCACTTCGTGTTTAATACTACTGGCTTATGCCTTAGTACTACTATTTGTTCGTCCAAAGTATAAAGAAGCCATAATTAATGAACGAACTACAATTGTATCTCAACTTCAAGAATATTCGTTAAGAAGGACGGATGAATCGATTAGAAACTGGTTAAACGCTACCACCCTACTCTCAGAGAATATTCAAACAGAGCCCGGAGATATTGAAAGTATTGCAAGAAAAGCAATCAATTACACACCTGGACTTGTAAGAATTACATTAACAGAACCTGATTCTGATGAAATGATTGATTTCACAAGAACTATATTTCAAGGTGTAGATTTTCCAAACAGTGTTAATGAATGGTATGAATCTAGAATAGATCCACGTATTAATATAGCGTGGCTTCCAGATACATCAAACACTATCGATATTTTTATCGCTCAAAGAACTATCCAAATTGATACTTTTGATGGCTCAGGAAATCAAATAGAGTATCTATTTACTCTAAATATGTTTTTCAACGCAAAAACACTTACTACTGAGTTAACTGAAATACCAATTGGAGAAGGTGATTACAAAGCCAACATTGTAAGTAGCTTTGGTTCTCATATAATCCAGGATTATTTTTTATTTCCATCAGAATTAGTAGGTGAAGCAAGCTATTCTGAAAAAAAAGAAATCGAACTAAACGGAGAGAAATGGTTCATTCTTTCATCTAGATTCGAAACTATCCCTTTTTGGCACTTAATTGCTGTTGAAGATAGTTTTATTCTTGAACCTGTAAATAATCTTATTCTTTTCTCCTTGTTTACTGGGATTGGAATTCTCTCCCTAATGGTATTTTTCAGCTGGTATGTCAGTATTAGAATGAACAAACCAATTGAACAGATATTGTTAGATGTTGAGCATATTAGCAATCTGGAATTTGATCGAAGTATTCGTGAAGTAGATTTGCCAGAATTTGCAGCAATGAGAGAAACTTTAGAAAATATTCGTGTTACTCTACTTAGATATCAAAAAATAAATGTTGAGAAAATAATTCTTGAAGAGTGGAAAAATAGGTACATGATGACCTATTCAGAGGATTATATCGGTATTCTAGATAATAATGGTAAATTCCGATTTGCCAATAATCACTTTGTAGGATTTATTGAATCATTCGGTCATAATCCTAAAGATATTTCTTTTAATGAACTCTTAAATACTTCGAAACTCGAGCTTAGTAAATCGAATCAAACAGTTCATTATCCAAATCCTTATACAATAAAGATTAATCAAGCAGAACTTGCTCACTTTTTAGACGAAGAGTCAACCTACTTCTACGATTACCAGCATGTCGCATTTGAAGATGAACAAGGTAATTCACAAGGTGCCCTAGTTGTTTTTCATGATAAAACTAAGGATCGATTATTAGATATCAAGCGTACTGATATGATAAATATCATTGTCCATGAGTTAAAAAACCCAATAACAGGTGTAGTTGGGCTGTCTAAACTGATGATAGATAATGAAGATATGCCAGATGAAGAAAATAAAGAATTACTAAAAGAGATTTATCTCTCTGGAGAGAGAATGAATGATCTCGTTAATCGTTTTCTGGATGTTCAAAGACTTGAGTATGGTCGTATTCCAGTTGAATTTAATCCAATCGATCTGTTTCAACTTGTTAATGATATTAAGTCTGTTTCAAACGCATTACTTACCCAGAAAAATCTTAAAATCAATATTTCCGCTAAAGGCTCAAGTTTCATAGTTTCTGGTAGTAAAGATTTACTCTTTGATGCAATCCAAAACCTAATTAGTAATGCTATAAAATATGGCGATAGAGATAGGGTTATTGATATCGAACTAGAAAATAAAGGAACTGAGATAGAATTAAGTGTTGTTGATTATGGATTTGGTATTAGTATCGAAGATCAACAAAAGGTTTTTGATAAGTTTTTCAGAGTGCGCTCAAATATTAAGTCTGCCAAAGAAAAAGGAACTGGATTAGGCTTAGCATATGTAAAAGAGATAGTTCACCGTCATAATGGTGAAATCCAACTTGAGTCAAATGAAGAAATCGGAAGTCGCTTTACTTTAATACTCCCAACTAACGAATCTGATTAAGAAAGGATGAAAAAATCCATTTTTTTTGTAGCTCTCTTTACTTTAGGGTTACAACTTCTTGTTTATGCTCAGAATAACCCAGTTACCTTTCCTTCATCAGAGTTGCAGCAAATTGCATTACGATATTCAGGTAATACCCTCAATTGGCCGATTGTTGTAAATCTAGCAGATCACGATATACCAAATAATACATTTACTCTTTCATCTTCTGATTTATTACAACTCCAAAGCTTAGCTTCTACAGCTACTAGTGTTCAGGAGTCTGAAATTAAAGTAAATGACCTAATTTCTTCTGGAGCAACAATTTTTGCTAAAGAAGAACTCTCTATAGTAAATAGTTTACTAAAAGGTTATATCGATGCAATTCAAATAGGCGATATTGATAAATCTATTGAAATTGGTACTTCAATCCCTCCTTCTGTCAGCAATCTTGAAACTACATTAATGAATAATAGGCTTGTACAAGTACAAGCTCAGTTAGCAGAAAAAGAAGGAAACGTTGATAAAAGATTAGGTTTACTTGGTGGATGGAATGATGCTCTTGTTGGTGATCTATTTAAGGAATCTGACGGACTGAGAACACTAACTGAAAGTTATGCAAGCCTTGCATTTACAGACGGTAGCTCAATTACAGTTGACCCTAATACCGTGGCAATAATTCGAAAATCAAGAGTAGATAAATTAGACGAAAGTTCTGATACTGAAATAAGTTTAATGCAAGGTGGGCTACTAGCTAAACTATCTGCGGCTGGTAAGGAAAAGAGTAAATATATACTTAATGCAGGTTCGTCATCCTCTGACTTAAAAACTCAAAACTTTTATGCAGAATCTGATGGTAACGAAACAGTAAAACTTACCAATTATGATGGTATAGCTGATGTAAGTGCGAATGATGTTACTATCACCATAAGAAAGAACGAAGGTACTATCGTAAAAGAAGGCGAGCCCCCTGCTCCACCAATTCAATTATTACCTGCCCCCGAACTAGCTTGGGCAACACAAGATTCAATTATCTATCGTGAAAATGTTGTTTTCACATTTAATTCAGTACCTGAAGCTGCATCTTATCGAGTTCAATACAGTAGCTCATCTTCATTTACTACCGATATTAATGAGATTCCACTTACTTCAAACAGTGTAAATCTTTCAAACCTTTCATTAGGAACAACATATGTAAGGGTTCAGGCCGTAGACAGATTAGGTCTTAGGGGCCCATATACTGAGGCTACTCGAATTATTCGTAATGTAGATAATCAACCACCAGCAATATTTATTGATGAACTTAACGGTAATCTCATTTTCACTTTAAATAATTCTATTTTACTTAAAGGTATAACAGAACCAGATGCTATACTTACAATTGATGGAAAACGAATTCCTATTCAATTATCTGGACAGTTTATGTATCAAGTTCAGAATCTATTAACCGACCAAATTCTCACTTTATCTGCTACTGATGGATCAGGAAATGTGACTGAAAAATCTATTCGAATTGTTCGCCTAACTGAAGACGAACTTTTCAAGTTCTCGCTAAGTGGAGCTACAGGTTCAGATATTATTGAAGTTAATAGACCAAGTGTTACCATGTCATCACGTGCATATCCCGGGCTTGAAGTCATTATTATTAATGAATCTAATACACGAAGAGTTCTAACAGATTCACAAGGTCGTTGGGGCATAACAATGAATATGCAAGAAGGCAAACTTTCTGTTACATTTAAGGATATCCGAACAGGAGTGAGTTACTTAACAAAATCATTTACAGTACAAGCAAATTAAAGGATTCATGCTAAAGCGAATTATACTCTTTTCAGCTTTTCTATTATTGAGTATTTCTGGATATTCACAAGAAATGTACTTCTCAATTTCTGGGAGTAGTTCTACTATTCAAAGTGGAGATAATCGTCATCAATATGATATTTGGATTAAACCATTAGATGGAGCTGGTTCTGGGAGTCTTCAAATTTTTGATGCTGGTTTAGGCGGTGCTGTAGATTTAATTACCCAAGAAACAGCAAACACTATCACAACTTTTCAAGTTTTTAATTTTGATGATCTTTTTGCTACAAATGGTAATTCAGTAATTCCAAAGTCTTCTTCTTCTACCCCATCTCAAGAACTTATAACTAAAAGCGAAGAACGATTTAAAAACCGGTGGGTTCCTCTATCTAACGTTTCAAATCTTGGTTCTGGATATATCGTAAGAGTTAGTACTGATGAAGGTGATGATGTAAACAGTTTTAATTTCAGAGTAGTTAATGCCAGCGGTCAAGTTTTAAGCGGTAGCTCGTGGAAAATAATTGCTATCGATCTTTCAGTTGGTGTTTATAGATCATCTGCTAATACTAAATTTCAGCTTAAACCATATATATCAAATCCAGAATCTATTATTCCTCTTTTATCAGTAAATGGTGAAGAAGATTCAGAAGTAAACAAAATTGATACGTTTGGAAATCTTTACTCTGTTGGATCAACTGAAGTCCCTAATCAAAAGTTTGGGATTGCTAATAACTGGGGACTTCAAATAAGTGGTTCACAAACTTGGCTTAATACACTTACTGTATTTGGTGTAGATGAACCAGTATTGTGGGAGTTTGAACCAATAGCTTTATCTGAATTTCAAAAACCTCCTCTTTCAATAAATGAAATTGAAGCATCTCGTTGTACAGATATTAAATTCGAGTTATCTGGGAATTTATTCACTCAAATAGATTTAAATAATGCACAGTGGGTATTAAATGATACTAGGGTTAGTTCAGGTAGCTCACCAACTATAGCATTTGAAGATAGAGGGCAGATTCCATTAGATGTATTGATACCTAATGAACGTTCATACTTTCCAGAGTATTGGCCTTATAATAAAGTAGTATTTGTAAACACCCCTCCTATAGCTCGCTTAAATGCCCCAAAAGAAGTTTTATCACCATCAGAAGTCCTAATTCTTTCAGCTGAAGACTCATATGACTTAGAAGGACAGCAAGTAAGTATTACTTGGTTTGTAAATGGAACTAGACGAGGAACAGGGCCCACTTTTAATTTTTCAAATTCAGTTTCTGGGATTTATACTATTTCAATTCAGGTAACAGACGGCGGTAGTTCACTTAAATGCAGTATAGCTGAACAACAAGAACAGATTAGAGTAAATACTCAACCATATGCTGAAATAGATGTAGTCCCAGTTTCTGGTGTTGATGACAACATTGTACTTAAAGTAACAAATCAGTCTGACTCTGATAATGATAGACTTACTTATTCTTGGGCTGGCATTGGTGTACCTCAAGATGCAACTTCAGACAGTATTATTGTTAGTCATCAGCAACCTGGAGTATATCCGGTACGACTTACAATCAATGATGGTTCGGGTGCGCAAAATGCAATGTATTCAGTTAATCGTGTATATGAAATAAACGCAGCTCCAATCCCTGAGTTTTCCATTCCTGGAAATGTTGCTCCTGGTGACGTTTTTCCATTAAACGCCATTGAATCATCTGACCCTAATCAAGATGAGTTACTATATATTTGGATGGTTAATAACGAGGAAATAGCTCGAGGTGATATTTCGACATTATCACTCAACGATCCAGGTAGTTATGAAATAAAGTTAATTGTAGACGATCAACGTGGAGTTAGCAACTCGGTTCAAACTCTTACTAATACTTTAAGAGTTAATGCACCACCTAAACCTGTTATCACTGCAGTTCCCTCAACATCAAACCCAAATGTTAGTTTTGCTGCTACTCAAAGCCAAGACACTGAATCTGAACTTCAGTCTTTTAATTGGGAATTTGGGGATGGAAATCGTGCCTCTGGGCCTCAGGTTAGTCATACATACCAAGAAACTGGTAGTTATACCGTTAAGCTTACTGTCGATGACGGTTCAAACCTCAAAAATAGTGTCCAAAGCTCTGAACATATAATTGTCGTTAATAGCTTTCCTGTTGCTAGCTTTGAAGTACCTGATGTAGTTGCACCAGGAGTTCCTTTTACTGTTGATGGAACTTCTAGTAATGATACTGATGGATTAATTACAAATTATACATGGCTAGCTAATGGTGCTCCAGCAGGTAGTGGTCAAACTAATTCCATCACAATTGATGACCCGGGTCTTCATACTCTTTCATTATATGTAAATGATGATTCTGGTTTTGAGCAAGCGCAAGGCTTTATATCAAAACAAATTAGAGTTAATGAATCTCCAGTTCCTCTTTGGAGAACCGATCCTGTTGATGTAGTCCCAAATACTGAAATAAAATTTATCGCTGATAATTCCTATGATCCAGATGGTACAATTGATGCCTATTTATGGAAGTTTGAAGATGGAACTGAGTTGAAAGGAATGCAGATTCAAAGAATTTTTCAAGATGGAGGCCCTAAAAGGTTTTCTCTTTCAGTAACTGATAATGATCGATTAAGTAATTCTACCACCATTCTCGAAGGTGTGGTAAATGTTAATAATCAGCCATATATAATTACTGAGCCTATAGTTCGATCTAATTCAGCTATTGTACGTTTAGATGCATCAGAGAGCTATGATCTTGATAATGATGCTCTAAGTTTTGAATGGACTTTACCAGATGGTTCTAAAAGAAAAGAAGCCTCATTTAGTTGGTCAGCTCCCGAGTCTGGAATCCACTTTATTGGATTAACTATTAATGATGGACTTGGACTTCAAAATAGTATCAATTCAGAATCAATAAGAGTAATGATCAATCGTCCTGTGCAAGCAGTTGTAGATTCTGTAATTACTTCTTGTACTGGTCAAACTGTATTATTTAATAGCTCACGAAGCTTTGATCCTGATGGAGATGCATTTAGGGCCGTTTGGGATTTCGGTAATGGACAAACTTCAGATGAAGCAAATCCGTCCTACGTTTATGAAAAAGCTGGAGTGTATGAAGCTAGATTAACACTTAATGATGGTTTTTCAGGTCAAAATTCAATTGCTAAAATTCCTGTAATTATTGAAGGCTCCCCTGTCGCAAGATTTGAACTACCTGAAACTACAATATGTGTCAATTCTGCATTAATGTTTGATGGTTCTGAAAGTACCGACCCATCAGGTTCACTACCAGCAATGAGCTGGGACTTTGGTGATGGCAACTCTGCTACTGGTGCTAGATACCGACATATTTTTACAGAACCTGGTGAGTATACAGTTTCACTTACAGTAGAAGGTTCTGGATCTGGTCAATGTAGTAATGTTAGTCAAGCAACAGCTAAAGTAACGGTTGTTGAAGGACCTGTTGCTTCTTTTGACCTACCAGATTGGGTTGCCCCTGGTGAACCTATCATATTAGATGGTTCATCTTCTAGTGCTGATGGTGGTTTTAAATCAGCTACATGGATTATTGATACTGAAAACAGTTCTGAAGAAATAGATGGACTAATAACATCATATGCTTTTTCTGAACCAGGTGAATATTTTGTAACTCTAAATTTAGTTACAAATACAGACACAGATTGTAATACAGTGAGTATTACAAAATCAATCAAAGTAAATGCTTCTCCTTCTATTGTTTGGAATCTACCTGAAAATGTACCTGCGGGTGAAGATCTTATTTTAGATGCTTTCGAGAGTTCTGATGAAGATGGATTTATCAAACAATTTAAGTGGTATATAGACGATGGATTTATCAGTTATAATGCCAGTGAAATTGTAAAAACCATTGCTCCTGGTCGCCATAAGGTAAATTTAGAAGTACGTGATAATTCTACAGCTTCAAATAATTTGATAACTTTAGAGAAATATTTCTTTGCAAATAGTGGACCTAAACCAACTATCATTGGACCTCCAATTGTATATCAAAACCAAGAGGTAAACTTGCGTTCTGGACTTGCTCAGGATAGAGATGGTGATTTATTAACAACAACTTGGAAACTTGATGGAAAACCACTTCCTATTCCTGAATTCAAGGCTAGTGAAGCTAAAACATACTTGGTTACACTAATTCAAGATGATGGTCGTGGATTATCAAATTCTATAGATTCAACAGTTTTAAAGATTAATCCTGTTAAGATTCCTGATGTAAATCCAAATTACCCTACCAAGATTGCAGTCGGTGGTGTACTTTCAATACCTAATATGAATGTATCTAATTCATGGACCTTTGCTAATCAAAATTTTTATGAGACTTCATGGAGAGCTACTACTGTTGGCGAAAGAACCTTTGATTTAGCTTGGACACCAGTTGGTATGGAGTTAAGTCGAAAATCGTTTCAGATTACAGTTGTTGAACCTCTCAAATTTACACAATCTGCTACTCCTCTCATTTTAGATTGGAATCCTGTAAACCCAACCACAGTACTTAAAGTACCTTCTATTAATAGACCATTGAATGAAGTACAAGTAATCTGGAAAAAGGCTGGTGTAGAAATTGGTAGAGGCTCACAGATTAGCCCTAAATTGATTAGAGGACAAAATAGGTTTACAATTGAAGTTACAGATTTAAAAGTTTCTCAATCTAAACCAGTTTCCATTGATATGATTGTCACTACTCAGTAAATGTTTTATAAGTACTTAGTTTCTTTCTTTTCACTTAAAAAGATGGTAGTTTTTCTTAGTTATATAAACATCTAAATCGGTTTCTTTTGAAGATCGTTATAATTGGTGCTGGTGAAATTGGTTACGATCTTGCTAGTGTATTATCTAAAGAAAAGCATGACGTAACAGTAATTGATAGAAAAAAAGAATGCCTTTCAAGAGTCATTGATTCCCTAGATGTACTTAGTTTAGAAGGTAATGCCACCTCTGGTAAAGATTTAGTAAAAGCAGGCGTAACCGAAGCCGACATAGTTATTGCAGTAACTAGTATTGATGAAGTTAACATGATTACTGCTATGATGAGTAAACGACTCGGTGCAAAAATGGTTATTGCACGTGTTCGAAATGAAGAATTTTCTCAGGTTAATGCCCCTATTTCTGCAAATGATTTAGGTATCGATGTGATGATTCACCCAGAGTTAAGTGCTGCGCATGAAATTGCTCAACTTCTTAGAAGATCAGCTGCTAGTGACGTAATTAACCTTGCTGAAGAAAAAATGCAATTGATTGGTATTCGCCTTGAACGTAACTCACCATTGATCGGTAAATCTTTAATCGATTACGCCTCCGAATATTCCGACATTACATTTAGGGTCGTATCTATTGGAAGACGTGGACTTACATTAATACCAAAAGGACCTGTAAAACTTCAAGCATTTGACCAAATTTTTGTTCTTGCCAAAACAGAAGATATACCTAGAGTTGTAGAAACTACGGGTAAAAAGGAAACTGAGTTAAATCGCATTATGATTGCTGGTGGCTCCGAAATGGGTGCTATGATTGCTCGACTACTATGTAATGACGAAAGTAAGAATTGGTCTATCAAACTAATTGAACCCGAATATTTCCGTGCCGAAGAGCTAGCCATAGAACTTAAAAATGCAATGATTCTTCATGGAAATCCAACTGATCCAGATCTACTTGCTACTGAAGGTATCAGTGAAATGGATGCTTTTATAGCCGTTACAGATGATGAAGAATCAAATATCATTTCTTGCTTAATGGCTAAGCATTTGGATGTAAAAAAAACAGTAGCTCTAGTCTCAAAACCTGATTTTATTCCATTAAGTCAAACGATTGGCTTAGATGCTGTTATTAACAAAAAAGTAGCCGCTTCTAATGAAATACATCGTTATGTACGTAAAGGAGATGTTATTTCAGTTACTGAACTTAGAGGTATAAGTGCAGAAGTTATTGAACTTAAAGTTTCACCTAAATCAAAAGTTGTTGGTAAAGAGATCCAAAACCTAAAACTTCCTGATGCATGTGTAATTGGCGGGGTTCTCTGCGAAGGTTCAGTAGAAATAGCAACAGGTAAGACCATTATCCGAGCAAATGATAGAGTAATGGTATTTTGTCTTCCTAATGCGATCGATCGAGTTACTAATCTTTTCCAATAATGGAACGACGTTCTATTAGCTCTTTAAACCGTCCAAGAATCGACTTTTTAGTTGTACTTGGAATCCTAGGATCATTCATTTTCTTTTTGGGCTTTGCCCTTCTACTACCACTTATCATTGATTTGATCTACCAAGAGCATACATGGGATGCTTGGTTAACTTCAGCTGGAATTGCTTTTGGAGTTGGAGGAGCTTTATGGTATTTCTTTAAGCCAAAAGAAGAAATCCGGATTAGAGAAGGTTTTTTAGTAGTAAGTTTAACTTGGCTTCTTCTTTCATTTGTGGGAGCACTCCCCTTCATTATTTCAGGTATTTTACCTAGTTATACGGATGCTGTATTCGAAACCATGAGTGGGTTATCAACCACAGGATCAACAATTTTAGGTGGAATAACATCTGATGGTTTTGCTAATCCACAAATTGAAGAACTTCCGAAAAGTTTTCTCTTTTGGCGATCACTATCTCACTGGTTAGGTGGTATGGGTATAATTGTCCTTTCCTTAGCAATTCTTCCTCTTTTAGGGATTGGTGGTATGCAGTTATTTCAGGCAGAATCGCCTGGTCCAACAACTGACAAACTTACTCCTCGAGTTCAGGAAACAGCTAAACTGTTATGGGTTGTTTACCTCGCATTTACAGGACTTGAGTTTATATTACTTTGGGTTCACCCATCCATGGACTGGTTTGATGCATTAAATCATGCTTTTGCTACATTAGCAACAGGCGGTTTCTCAACAAGGAATGCTAGCATTTCTGGATTTGACTCTGCTTATATAGATGTCATTATCACAATTTTCATGTTTCTTGCTGGTATAAATTTTGCAATGCATTTTAGATTACTAAGAGGTGATACAAAAACATTCTTTAATAACCGTGAAACAAGATTTTATACGTTAATCACTTTGATAGGTATTATAGGTATTTCCTTTTCACTTTGGCATTTTGATGGTCGCCCTATTCTAGATGCACTTCGTTACGGATCCTTTCAAGTAGTTGCAATCATAACAACAACTGGGTTTGGAACCGATAATTATGAACTTTGGTATTCTTTTGGAGCTTTCTTTCTCTTCCTTTTATTCTTTACTGGAGGTAGTGCTGGTTCCACAGGTGGTGGAATTAAAATGATACGCTGGATGATTCTGATTCGAAATACAGGTCGCGAGATTAAACAAATCATTCACCCTAAAGCAATCCTTCCTGTTAGAATTGGTGAGCAAGCTATTAGCTATGACATTCAAAGAACCGTGTTAAGCTTCTTTATTCTATACATTTTTATTTTTGCTCTAGGCGCATTCATTATTAGTCTATTTGGTTATGATATTATGTCTTCGATTGGTGCAAGTATTTCAGCTTTAGGAAATATTGGACCAGGCTGGGGTGAATTTGGCCCTACTGATAATTTTGCAAAACTACCTTATCTCGGAAAGTGGGTTTTAATTCTATTAATGATGATTGGTCGTCTCGAAATAATAACCGTACTCATTATATTCTCTCCTAGTTTCTGGAAACAATAAAATTTATTTCGTATTTATTTTTTAATAAAATTATATCTTCAATACTGCCTAAAAAAGCGCTTTAATTATTTGCAGAAACGCAGTAGGTTAAGCCATTCTTTTAGAATTTATTTCGTCTCAACACTAACTAAAAAATCTACTACATGGAACTTGCACAAAATAGAGACCGGCTCTTTCTAGGAAGTTGTCTTGCACTAATTGTAACATCCCTTTCTTTTGCCGTAAGAGCACAAATTGAAGGAGTTTTCCATACAGATTACGGTTTAACGCTAGAAGAAGTTGGTTGGGCATTCGGTCCTGCGTTTTGGGGATTCACTATTGCCATGTTTGCCGGTGGATTAATTATTGATATTATTAAAACCAAAAATGTAATCTGGACCGCTTTTTTTATGCAATTGATTGGTTTGGTTTTAATGCTCGTTGCCAGAGATAAAACCATGCTGTTTATTTCTAACGTATTTATTGGTTTAGGAAACGGATTTGTTGAAGCTGCTTTTAATCCACTTGTTGCTACTTTATATCCAGATGCGAAAACTAAAATGTTGAATCGTTTTCATGTTTGGTTTCCTGGTGGAATTGTAATGGGTGGTCTTGCAGCTTACTTACTAATTGACACACTAGGATTAAGTTGGATAATTCTTGTTGGACTTCTTTTCCTTCCACTTTTTGCATATGGTTATTTATTCTTAGGACAAGATATACCTGAGACAGAGCGAGTTACAAGTGGTGTTTCATACAAAGACATGCTTAAGAATGTTTCCGCCCCTTACACGATCATTTTGATTGTTTCTGTAATGATTCTATTCTCATCTGTAGAAAGCTTAAGTATAGACTTTAGCTCGAATATCACTTATTTCGTAATAGCAGGCTTTTTAGCATTAATTGCCATTGAAAGTAAAGTGATTAATAAAATGAGTCTACTCTTCCCTTTCATCTTTATTTGCATGTTCTTAACTGCAAGTTCTGAACTCGGAACTAATCAATTTATAAATGCACTCCTAACTGAAGGTGGAGTGAGTCCAATTCTTATACTTGTACTTATTACAGGAATCATGGCAGTCGGTAGATTTTTTGCTGGTCCTATCATACATCGTTTAAATCCTTCTGGCGTACTTTTAGGATCCGCCATACTATCAACCGTTGGATTATATTTACTAAGTACTGTTAGTGGAGTTGGGCCTACCCTTGCTTCTGCAGTAGTTTTTGCAATAGGTATATGCTATTTCTGGCCAACAATGATTGGTTTTGTTGCAGAGTATGTACCTGAAAGTGGTGCTCTTGGTCTTTCTATTATGGGCGGAACTGGAATGGTTGCAACTGCTCTCATTTTACCTATTATGGGAGCTTCCATCGATAATGCAGGACCTCAGGCCACTCTTGGTTATATGACGATTCTTCCAGCAATTCTTATCATCCTTTTTGCAGGTTTATATTTTTATATGAAAGGGAAATCAAGCAGCTCAGAAGCTCACTAGAATTTTTCTTTCTTAAAATCTTTAAAGGCAGTTACTAAATAGTATCTGCCTTTTTTATTTATAATATTCAAGCTTAACCTGAATTAAATCTTTTGGAAAATTATACTTTAACTTTTCCAATAAATTATCATACGCTATTTAAAGCAGATACCTTTATATGTTATACATTGTAAGTGGAGCTTCTAGAGCTGGGAAAACCATAATTGCTAAAAAAATATCAACTAGAAAAGGTATATCGCATTTTTCTCTTGATTGGTTGGTAATGGGTTTTACAAATGGTATACCTGAATATGGAATTCATGATTTATTATTTCCAGATGAAATAGCTAAAAGATCATGGAGCTTTTTGAAAGCAATGTTTGAAAGCATGATTTGGAGTGACATCGATTATATAATTGAAGGAGAAGCAATACTACCAGAGTTAATTGTTGAACTGGTGGAAGAATTTCCAGACAAACTAAAAGTTTGTTTTGTTGGCTTTACAGATGTTAAACTTGAAGAAAAGCTTATCGAAATTAAAGATTATAAAGGCCTAGAAAATGATTGGCTAATTGATAAATCAGACGACTATATAATTAATCATATTAAAAATATGATTGCTCATAGCTTATTAATAAAAACAACTAGTGAAAAACATAGATTAACATATTTTGATACATCAAAAGACTTTATGAAAACTATTAATCTCGCTATTGAATATATGTTGGAATAATTATTAACCAACTGTTCAACATTACTATTACATGATAACATTATGATACCTAAAAGTGCAGTATTGAGAGTTGGTCGCCCAACCGATAATCTACTAGAAATCACAAAAATGTATGTCGAAGGACTTGGCTTTGAAGTTATAGGTGGATTTGACGGTCATGGCGATTTTAGTGGAAGAATGGTTGGACATCCAAAGCATCATTATCACCTAGAATTCACAACTCACATTCGAGAAAAAGTAGGTCGTGCCCCTTCTTTAGAAAATCTTTTAGTGTTTTATATCCCAAATGATTCTGATTATAAAAATGCAATTAACCGTATTTCAAAGTCTGGTTTTAAAAAGGTTAAATCATTTAATCCATATTGGGATGGAGGAGCTCAAACATATGAAGATCTTGATGGGTATAGAGTTGTTATCTGTAGTGATGAAAGTCCATTCTAATTTATAACCTATTCAATCTTTTATATTATTAATCAATTAAATGAGTATGAGTTTAATAAATGAATAAAAAGGAAGGTGCATTTAGATTTACATACTTCACCGAAAAGTACAAAGAGACTTTTAGTTTCTATGAACAAAAGCTTGGTTTTACATTAGAACATTCTTGGGATCGAAATGAGAATGATAAAGGAGCACTATTTAAGGTAGGTAAAGGATTAGTTGAAATTCTTCATCGACCAAATGATGATTATCCTAAATATGGAGGGGCTGACTATAGAATACCACAAGGTGTATTTATGGCTATTCAAGTATGGAATATTGATGAATTATTTAAACAATACAGTGCTGATGATATCCCTTTCAAACAAGAAATTACAGATCAGACTTGGGGTCATAGAAGTTTTTCTGTTATCGAACCAAATGGTCTAGTTTTATTTTTCTTCCAAGAGCAATTCTAAATTATATTTGATTGAAAATGAGAATGAATTTCTTCGATATACTTATTATCCCCTACTGATTGATTAATTAATAAAATAACTATGAAATATTTGAGCTTATCAATTTTACTGATTCTTCCTTGTTCTATTATAGGACAAGAAATCGATTTTCAATCAAATTCGAGATTGGTTTTAGGGGTAAGTAAGGATAGATCAGCTTCAGTAAGTGCCGGAGATATAGATAATGATGGCGATGTTGATATTATTATAGCTAATGGGCGACATTGGCCACAAGCCAATAAAATTTTCTTTAATAATGGATATGGGATATTTACGGTATCTAAACTACTAGACAACATTGAAGAGACTAGTTATGCTACCGAATTAGCTGATTTTGATGGTGATGGTGATTTAGATATAGCTGTTGGTAATGATATGGCTCCAAATACTATTTACATAAATGATGGCCGTGGTAATTTTCTTAAAATGGGACATTTTGGCGATCCCTATTCTCCAACAAGGAATCTAAAAACTACTGACATTGACTCGGATGGAGATATAGATATTCTTATTACAAATAGAGGAAAAGAAAATGAAATTTGCTTAAATAATGGTAGTGGAGATTTTTCTAACATTATACAATTTGGCGCCAAAGATGACTCAACTATTGATGTAGATGTTGCAGATATAAATCAAGATGGACATAATGATTTGATTTTAGCCAATCGAGATGGACAGCAAAATTTTATATATCTCAATGATGGGAAATTAAATTTTTTGGAAAAAATACCATTCGGAAGTGGCATAGATGAAACTAGATCAATTGGTGTAGTAGATATCGACAACGATGGAAATCTAGACATCATAACTTCTAATATTCGTGAACCGAATATTATTTACTTCGGAGATAATCGAATGGTTTTTAATAGAACGGTTATATTCGATAGCACATCAAACCCTTCCTATTCTTTAGATTTTGGTGATTTAGACGGAAATGGAAGTATTGATATTGTAGTAGCAAATTCAGGGAAACCAAATTCAGTCTTTTTGAATTTTGATAATGGGTCTTCATGGAAAGAAACGCAACTTAGGAATGAAGATTTATCAACTTATGATATCATTCTAGCCGATGTTAACAATGATAACCGACTAGATATAATTGAAAGTAACTCTGATGATATTAATTATTGGTATCGAAATATCTTGATTGATAATAGAGAATAAGATCTTTTCTAAAATCTAATCCACTCTCGATCTTCAAGCCACTGAATTAATGCTGGTAAGAACGTAACGGATGTCAATAGAGTCATTCCAATCCCGATAACTGCCATAATTCCTAGTGATTGTAAGCCTGGATGAGAAACAAATAACAAGCCTGCAAAACCAAGCATTGTAGTTACAGAACCCATTGTAATATGCTGCCCTGTACTTGAAAGTACAGTCCACATACTGTTCTTACCTTCATCTCTATAACGATGAGCTAAATGAACACCACTGTCCTCTCCTATTCCTAAAATTGCAGGTAATACAACCAAGTTATAAAAATTGAACTGTAGCCCAAAGATCATCATAATTCCAAAAAGCCAAAGTAAACCAACTGCCAAAGGAAGCATGGCAATTAACGACCAACGGAATGATCGAAAACTGAATATCATGAATAAATAAATAATAATAAAAGTCGCTCCAACCATATACGGACTTTCTGTTCTCATTAAGTCCAACATAGATGCAGCTACAATACTAGTACTCGCAGCATGAAAAGATTTGCCATTATCTAAGATTACTTCCCCCACATCATCTTTAAATGCAATTGATAACCTACCATCTGATAGACCTACAGAAGGATAAATAATAACAAACCGTCCAACTTCTCCATCTTTTGTTACAAACCTAGATTTCAAGTAATCAGGGATTTGATCTATAGTTAGTGGTACTGTAGTCTTTGAAGCTCTTCTAAGTTTATCTAAATCTTCATCATCATTATTAACGATAAAGGGATCTTTCAATAACTCTCGAATGTTCGCAATAGCTGAAAGTTTTGCATCTTCTTCTTCTATAGAAGTAGGGAAACGTTCTTGTAGTGATTCAATACTTTGAATTGTTGGTGAGGTCGTATCTTGTTCTAAACGAACTCTTAAAACTTCCATAAGGGTTTCTACTTCAAGATCAGAATCTGCGATTATATAGGCTGGGTTTCTTTTCCCTGACTCCCCAACTTGGCCAGCAACTCTTCGAAATTCTTCATAATTAGGAAATTTTGGCTCAAGCTTACCGAAATCATATTGAAAGCTAAGATTACCACTAAAAGCTATTACAACTCCGGAAATAACTAAGCCCAATAAAACAATAGTTCTAGCAAATGGATATCTTTTCTTGGATATATTATGAAAGTCCTCATCATGACTAAAGAGAATAAGGTTATAACGCTCAAAAATAACCAATAAAGACGGTAACACATATAACATGGCAAATAGTGCCAACATGATCCCTGTACCTGATATAAAGCCAAATTCAGAGAACCCACGGAAATCAGCGAACATTAATACATAAAGAGCACAGGCTGTAGTAAAAGCACTTACTAAAATTGCTTCACCAGTTTTATCATTAGTTGTATAAATAGCCTCTTCTACATCCATTCCTCCTGATCTTAATTCGATGTAACGAGCGTAATAATGAATCCCGTAATCGATCCCTAATCCAAATAAAATCACAAATAGCACTGAGGTCATAGTGTTTAACATACCCAGATAGAAATAGGTAAGACCAAAAGTCCATAGCAGACTAATTAGTAAAGGTACACCGATAATTAAAACTGGAATTGGTATTCTAACGATATGGCTCCATATCGTATAGCCTTTTTCATTCTTTGAACCTTTTCTAAAGTGCAGATATTTTTTAATGAAGAAGTAAAGCATTACTAATAAAATCACACTACTTATCCCAGAAGCAAAGCTTCCAATAACATCACTCATTATGGAGGTAAGCTCTTCAAGATGCCTTTTTAGTCTACCTCCAAATTGCACTTCCATATCGGGATGAAATGAAGCTGGATTTAATGCAGTGATTAATGAATCATAAACCACAAACATATCTTCTAAATATTTTATATCACTTTTTGATCCCGTTGGATAGAATTTTATAACCATAATGGTGCTATCACCGTTAATAGGATACTCAGCAGGTACTAGAGTCTCATAACTTTCTTGGAACCCTTCCGCTCTATTGTCTTCTTCTTCATCTTCACCTAAATCAAAATAAAATGGGTTTGCTTCTTCTTTTGCTTGTTCAATTTCGTCCTCAAGCCATTCTGTGATATCAATTAATTCCTGATTACTTGCTAAATAAAGAGCATTATCCTTTAAAATTTCGGTGTCTTTTCTATACTCAGCTCTTTTGAAATATGCATCATTATATCTAGCATAATAAAGTTCAAGAGTTTTTGGAATCAGCGCTTCTGCGAATGCTTTATTAGCTTCGAAACTAGGTGACTTTATCGCAACCTGCATTTCACTTTCACCACCTACCGTTTCCTGAAGCCTTTCTAAGGCAAGAACGTTTGGGTTATCATCAGGTAACAAATTTGCAATATCAGTATCTACCTTAAGATTAGAGGCATAGAAGCCACTCACTGATGCCAAGACTAGACAAAAAAATATGACCAGAAAAGGGTACTGAATATTTAATTTAAGAAGAGGACGAAAAAAGTTTAATATGCGTTTCATCTACAGTTTTTTATGTGCGTCAAGTATAAGAAATTTAGAGTAGCTTTACTTTACTACGATCATAATAATTAAAGAAACCCAATTTTCATTTACACAATCTGATTACCTTCCTAACCGTTCATAGGATGACAAATTCATCAAGATCTTATATGAAAGTATTTACTCTATTAATTGCTTATTACTTTGCTTTTAGTATTCATGGTATATCTCAAACATACCCAATCTCTCCTGAGGGAGATTTACGATATTTAGATGCATCTGAGATTACCCAGCATGAAAAAAAAGGTGGGTTCTATAATGAATTTTGGAACTATCATATTGCATTAGAAAATGGTGCTGAAATATATTTAAACTATTCGATTTCACACTTTGGTGGTGTTCGAGATGCTGTATCAGGAGCAAGATTATCTCTTTTGAATTGGAATAATGAAAACTATTCCGCGGCAAGAGAATATAATCTAGAGAAACTAAGCTTCGAGGAAGATAAATATAAATTCTTGCTTCATCCTGAACGAGGTATTTGGTTTGAGGGTAAATTACCTGATCAACATAAAGTACATTTCAGAACAAATAAAAACGGAATTGATTATGATATTAATTTAGACTTTACAGATCCGATAGAGGGTTTTACTTGGGGTGATGGTAATTTTGACTTAACTAAAAATGATCAGCTTGGTCTGCTAACACATATTCCATATTCTAAAGTTTCAGGTTTTATTGCTATAGATTTTGATACAATAAGAGTTTCCGGTACTGGTTTTATGGATCATACATTCCAAACCAATGTAGGTACTAGGCTATTTGAAAAAAGTTTTAAGTACATTCGTTCTGATGGTGATAATATTGCTGTAGGTAATTTTTTAATCCCAAAAGGAAGCGACAATAAAGTAGTAGGATATGCATTTGAGAAAAGTAACAAAGGTATACTTATCAAAAAACCAACCTATGTAACTATACTTTCTCAAAAAAATATACTAGGCGAAAATATCGCAGATAAGATTGAAATATGTTATGAAGCTAACCCTTGTGAAATCTTACAGATTCAAAGCATGTATGAAAAAATAGCCATGCTTGAAGAGCTTGGCGGTATTAAAAAACTGCTTGCAAAACGATTTCTAGGTGGAGACATCATTGAATTACGGGGTATTGCAATACTAAATGGTAAAGATAATGTGTTCTATAGTTTAACTAAATTGGACTAAGTAGAAAGAATTTTTTCAACATACTCTAGCATTTCTGGAGTATCTACATCTTGCCAAAATCCATCTTTTATATCAATAGTGTACATTTTTCCTTCTTTAGCTAAATCCTGAACACCATCAGAGATTGATGTATCTCCAAACTCTTTATAGTGATGATTGAGTGAGTCTAGCAATCCTCTTGTACACACAAATACTCCTGTATCAATGCAATTATAGTCAGTGAGTTTCTTCCCAATTGATACAATTTTATGATTTTCAGAAACCACTTTAGTCGCATCATCCATATCAAAAATAGTGTCTATTTTATAATCGACTAATAAAGCAGCAGAACCTTGGACAGGCAAATACTCTCCTGCTATTTTCATTAAACTTTCTCCAAGTACATGATCAGCCATTGTCATTATAAAAACATCATCAAGATATTTTTCTGCTGATAATACAGACACTCCATTACTCAAATGAAATTGATCATTATAAACAAATTCAAGCGGTGTATTTCCTTGGTAAAAATCTAGAATCGCTTCTTTAACTTCTTCATGACCATGCCCTAGTACTATTATCACACTTGTACAGCCAGCTATTTCTAGACTTTCAATAGTTCGAAAGATTAGAGGTTTTCCAGCAACAGGTGTTAATGGTTTAAACGCTGTTACTGCGCTCACGCCTTGTAATCTTGAGCCAAAACCAGCAGCTAGAATTAATCCTGTTTTCTTTAATGATGAAGTCATTAATTAACTAACAGCTTCTTCTTCGAAATTTTCTGATAAATGAGTAACTGGTTTTTCTCCACCAAGAACTCTTAAAGTATTCTTTAGTCTAAAATGCTGAATAAAAATATCATGCTCAGGAATATGCCCTGCTTTAACTTGTGGACTCTTAAAGTAAAAAGATAACCATTCCTGTATACCACCTTTTTTTGCACGTTTTGCAAAATCAAGAAAAAGAGCTAAATCTAGTACAATTGGAGCAGCCAAAATTGAATCACGGCAAAGAAAATCAACTTTAATCTGCATATTATATCCCATCCACCCAAAGATATCGATGTTATCCCAACCTTCTTTTTCATCACCTCTTGGTGGGTAATAGTTGATTCTTACTTTGTGATATAGATTACCATATAAATCAGGATAAACTGAAGGTTGAAGAATCGAATCTAATACACCTGTTTTACTAACTTCTTTTGATTTAAAACTTTCTGGGTCATCTAATACTTCACCATCTCTATTACCAAGAATATTAGTCGAAAACCAACCTCGTATACCTAGCATTCTTGTTTTGAGTCCTGGAGCAAGAATTGTTTTCATTAATGTCTGTCCAGTTTTAAAATCTTTACCTGCAATAGGAACTCCTTCTTTCTCAGCAAGTTCTTCTAATGCTGGAAAATCAGCAGAAAGGTTTGGTGCACCATTAGCATAAGGCACACCTTCTTTAATTGCAGCATATGCATATAATTGTGAAGGAGAAATTGATTCATCATTATTTCTAAGCCCTTCTTCAAAAGCTTCGATACTTTGATGGCAAGGAGCTGGATGTAAGTGAATTTCTGTAGAACCACACCAAACCATTACGGCTCTTGAAGCACCAGTTTCTTTAATTTTATCTTTAATATCCTGTCTAAGTGCTTCAGCTAATTCCATTTTATTGGAAATATCTTTCACATTTTCACCTTTTAGAAGTTTAACATACTTCTGATTGAAAGCCGCTTTCATTGGTTTAATCTGCTCTAACTCTTCCTTTAGTGGCTCAAGATCTTCAGATTTTAGAACTTGTGCTCTTTTTGCAGCTAAATAAACATTATCATCAATAACATCCCAACCAGCGAATACAATATCATCTAGGCTAGCTAAGTCTAAAAAGTCTTTTATAAGAGGGTTTCTATTTTCAGATCGTGCACCAAGCCTAATCGTTTGTAATTGTGTAAGTGAACCAAATGGTTTCGATAGGTTTTTTCTAGCGGATGCAACTCCTGCTATAAATGTTGTAGCTACTGCTCCCATTCCTGGGGTTAGCACCAATAATTTCCCATTATGAGGTTCTATAGAAGGCTTATTCATGTATAAAAAGATCTGTTAGTTTTATTCCTTATCCTAACAAAGATAGGACATTTTAAAGGATTAATCGAGGAGCAGATTACCCTATTTTTTTAGGAAATTTTAACCCGTGTTTCCCATCAATTCTTGAAGAGATGTGTATATTCTATCACAATTTTTGCCATCAGCACCAAGCATGTATTTATCTAGAAATTCCTGTGCTTTTTCTTTGCAACATTCTGGATCAGAAAAGGCCATTTCAAGCTGATCTATCATCATATTAAAATCTCTTGCTACCAACCCACCATTTTCTTCTGGTGATAATTTCCAGATA
Organism: Balneolaceae bacterium; assembly: GCA_965212165.1. Taxonomy (GTDB): domain Bacteria; phylum Bacteroidota; class Rhodothermia; order Balneolales; family Balneolaceae; genus RHLJ01. The sequence continues at coordinate 2,670,910 of OZ243096.1, forward strand.
TACTTTACAGAATCTACGGTCTTACTTCTAACTCCAATCAATGTATTTTGTCGCCATTGAAATTCTTCGTCTTCATCTTTAACAGGATAAATATGAATTGTTGGGCGAAGAGTTGCATAAAAGAGATTAGCTATACTACTATAATTAGTAAGCAAAATGTCTGATACCATTAAGTCCATCAAATTATCTGGGTTTCTATCTTTAAACTTCAGTAGAACATTGGGATGTCTATCACTTAATTCTTCAAGAAATTTTACATATTCCGAATCAAACCGGAAAGAATCATGTAGTCTGAGTATAACATTTGATTCATTATCCTCAATTTTCTGAAAAAGTCGTTCAAATAATTCGCTGTCTTTACCCCAATGAGTAAAAACTTCACCATAATGCCATGTTGGAGCTATAAGCACTGTTTTCCTATTAACCACATCAAATGGGAAATAGGGTTGTAATTCTTCCTTTGATAATGGATTTCTTAGAAGATCATGACTAGCAGCACCACCAATTCTACAATTACTTGGGTGGAAACCACTAATTTTTGATCTGTGCTCAAAGTCCCACTGGCCAAAGCAATGCCACATAAAATTTGGGTTGGGTTCCTGTGCATTTCCCCACGTAGTCTGAATTCCTCGATGAACCCAACTAAATTCTTCTAAGTCGTTAGGCCCCTTCCAACCGAAACCGTGCCATAACATAAATCCTTTAGGAGAAAGAGCCTTTATTGGAAGCTTATTATCCATTATCGTTATGTCAGGTTTAAAATTACGCGGCTTAAACCAATAACTCTTTAAAGTTTTTTTTAATAATTCGGCTTGGAGTGGAAATGCTTTCGAGATTCCTTCATCAAGGAAGTTTTCTGGGTTAGAAAGCAACACTTTTACAGTAACCCCAGGTTTTTTATCTAGGTAATGGGTTAGCCAAAAAAGATCTGCCCCAAAAGTAGAGGCCTTAATAAGGATTTTCATCAATTATTTAGTGTGAACTACAAAGCATAAATCGGGTCAAAGATACAGTATTTAAGAATTAAATTATAAACTCCTTTTAACAGCACGATTTCTTTATATTTTAATTTTTATGATAAAATTTATTAGAAACCTTTCGCTAGGGCAACGTATTTTTTAATTATGCCTTCTTCAAAACCTTTTTCCTCTCAAGTAGTTAAATCTTTTCTTTATTCTGGACTTGGTAGTACAGTTGGTAAAGTCATAAATGTAGTTGCACTATTTGTAGTATTAAAGCTAATTACACCCGAAGCTTTTGGTATCGCTAGTATCGTTTTAGCCATTTATGCAGTTGTTCAAGCTGTAACAGAATTGGGTTTGGGAGTAGCGATTGTACAAGCTAAAAACCTTACACGTAGAGAAATTGATAGCCTTTTTTGGCTCTCACTAGTGCTAACCGTAGTTCTTTATGCAATAATTTTTTTTAGTGCACCATTTGCCTCTACCTTCTATGATATGCCTTTGCTTACGCCTCTTATTCAGGTTCATGGGCTCATAATTATCATTTTTACGTTCTATTTAGTACCTCGAAATATCTTAAAAAAGGATTTACAGTTTAAAGAAATTGCCATTATTGATAACCTGGCATTATTTATTTCCTCACTTATAATGCTTGTTTTAGCTTATTTGGGCTTTGGAGCTTGGTCAATTATACTTGGTGAAGTGGCTAATCGATTTAGCCAGCTTGTGATAGCGCAGTTTTTTCATCCTTACTGGCCAAAATTACAATTCAATTACAATGAGATAAAAGAAAAAGTACAATTTGGATTGTATGCAACTGGCTCTCGACTTTTATATAATTTATACTCTAATGCTGATTATCTAATTGTTGGTAGAGTTTTTGGCGCTGAAGCAGTTGGTATATATACTCTTGCATTTAGGGTCGTTAATGATACAGTTAAGACCCTTACAAGTAATTTAAATGAAGTAGCATATCCAGCTTTCTCAAAACTCCAAACAGAATTGGATCGTCTAAAAAAATATTTTTTCACAATTGCACGTGGAAGCTTATTACTTTTTAGCTCCGTTTTAATAGTTGTCGCAGTATATATTGAAGATCTTCTATTATTAGGTGGTTACGATGAATGGATGGACGCTGTTCCATTAATTCATATTTTTACAGCAGTAGCACTTTTAAGAACAATTTCTACTCTTGTACCACAATTATTGAATGCTTTAGGGCAAGCTAGATTAAATTTCTATTACTCACTATCGAATGTTTTTATAATGCCTAGTGCTTTTATTATTGGAGCTCAATATGGGTTATTAGGAATAGGCTGGGCGTGGGTAATTGCATACCCATTAGTTGTTTCTGTACTCTTTTATTTTGGGAGTAGAGAATTGAAATTATCTTTCTTTAGTTTTTTGAATAAGATATTTTCTGGAGTGTGGATTCTTCCTCTCTTTTTAGTTTTTTGTTTAGGATTTCAGGCTTTAATTGTTAAGATTTTTGCTGATTTACCAGTCTTAGTTCCAGTTTTTGGAATACTAATGTCTATAGTAGTTGCAGGCTTCATCTTTTATAAAAGAGAAAAAGAAGTCTTTGATCTATTTAAAGGAAAGAAGAATAAAGTATTAATAGACTAAACTGTTATAAATTTCCCAAACTCCGAATATAAGTTCCAAAGTCTTGAATAAGTATCAATATCAATAATCTCTGAAAGAGGAATATCACTATTCGTACCTACCCATAGACCGCCGTAAGATTCTCTTTGATCAGTTAATAATACCCCTTGTTTATAATCCTTAAACCCATCATGATACTGAACTCGATTTGCATCATGAAGTACTACTATTCCATTCTTACTTAGTAAATTAATTGAAGCCTTTAAGCATTCCTTTCTTGCTCTACCATCAATCAATATTAAATCATAAGGGGCATGATTTGATGGGTATTCAATGTAGTCCTTAAAGTCTTCATAGGTACCATCATTGATTCTGTAATCTACTAATCCGTAATAAATACCAGGTGTTGGTTCATGACTGGGACCTTGAAATACAATGGAAACATTCGGCTTTTTTATTCTCTCAATTACAGTATCTGCCCATTCTTTATTATGTTCTACTGAAATCCATTTAGAATCTTGAGCAATAAAATCAGTAAAAAAATCTGTCCCTGATCCCGCTCCCCATTCCAAAGATTTCTTAGGATTTAAATTTATAATGAGATTCTTAATAAACTCAATTTCCCTATATCTCATCCATGGAACATTCATCGGCTTTTTTAAAACATTCCGCTTGAACTTAAAGACAACATCATCAAAAAGTTGAGATGCAAAAAGTGAGTAAATAGATTTTTCTAGTTTTGTATTCATTCTGAGAATAAACAATTATAAATATTCAATTTCTAAAACTTAAGGTATAAAAAAAAGACTTTAATTAAGTAAGAATCTAGTACCCAATATTTCTTTAAATAATTTTATCAAATTAAAGTTTTCTTTTAACCCCAATTTGAATGGCAAAACTATTCTTGTATAATTCTCCTATATCACTAGCAATAGCGGTACTAAATTGCAATTTCTCCCACTTTTGAGATTGCTTCGTAAGCTTAAGAAATAGTGATAATTGCTTTAAAGAAGGTTCAAATTTATATTTTTCTGAGTTATTCTCTGCTCGTTGTTCTTCCAAGTATCTACCATGATTATTTGAATAGGTAGTTTTCAAAAGATAATCAACGTCATTCGATAAACTACCCTCAAGTCCGATATGATGGGCAACGACTCTATTATTTTCAATCAAATATTGATCAAACTCTCTGTTTGATCTTACTGTAATTAGAGGGTTACCAATTACTCTTCCGTAGCTTGTCCAACCGTTTTGATAAATTACATGACTGTAGTAATCGTCTCTTCCACTACCAGGGGTTGTTCTATTTGGGTCTTCAGGGTCGGTTGGACCATTTTGATATTTGGTGTATATGAACTCATAATTAACTCCTTTAATCAATCTATTGGAGTTATTCATCTTCATTTTTTCGAGTGTAATCCCCACTATCCCATCTTGAAAATTTCGAAGTACCACCCCATCATAATCCTCGAATAAAAATTGTTTATATAACTCTACATCCCAGTTGTTTTTTTTAAATGAAATCCCGACATCATATATACCTAATTGATTCCCTTGATAATAATTTTGATCATTTAAAGGGGCATCATCACCCCCTCTTCCAAGAAAAACAGACCTTATGAAATCATTAAAACTCTCTGGGATATTGCCAACAGATTCAATTTTAGAATAACCTCCCCACATTACACTATGTACTAGTCCAGCATATATGTGAAATTTATCCTCCCTACCAACAAATAGATAAAATGTTTTTTGATGTAAAAAAGGGTTTTCTACTGTTCTATTTTCTTCAAACCAACCATGTGTAAATGAACCTCTTACTTTTGCGAATTCATCAGTAAATGGGATATAAATGAATTCTGTATTTAGTTCAATTTTTGGGATTGGCGTTGCATTTCTACCTTGAACAAAAGAACCAGTCCTTAATTCTTCTAGTTTATGTAGTTCCCTATAATTAAATCTCCCAGCTAAAAGATTAATTTTCTTATAGGATAAGCCTACATTTATAATTGGAAAGATAATACCCGAGTTTGAAGAAACTCTAACCAATGGTTTTATCTCGTAATTTAAAACGAAATTGTTTTTTTTATTTGAATAGTTTGATTCAAAAGTTAAGTAAGACCCAAGACCCGAATCGTCTATTATTCCGTATTGATTTGTATGAAACCAATAAGGAGAATCTGTCCCAATATTAGTTTGCAACATAAATGATGAGCTAGAGTTAATTTGCCCAAATACGAAAGTTGTATTAATAATTAACAATATAAATATTGAAACAAACTTCATATTCATCTCAAAAACTTGAACGTATGAAATTATAAATTCCAGTGGCTCGATTATCCCACGTCAATTCTGTCATTTCTTCTTTTGCAGCTTTCCCAAGAGAATCCCTAAGCTTTTTGTCACTTATCAATGTTGTAAATGCTTTATTCTCTTCATCATCATTATCTGGATCTACCAAAAAAGCAGTATCATTATGAGTAAGTACCTCACTTAGATCTTCTGAATTTGGAGCTAAAATAGCTTTACCAGCGGCTTTATAAATAAATGTTTTCAAAGGTAGAACAGTATTTTTTGAAACCTCTCTAGCCATTAATGTAGGTGGTATGTAAAGAATGTCTGAAGATTGCAATATTGAGAAGACAGTTTTCTTATCCATCCATCCTAATACTTTTACATTATTATGATTCTTTGCTTCTCTTTCAATTTCTCCCTCTCCCTCAGATCCTACAATTAGAAAAAATGCATCTTTATATCGTTCTGCAAGGTTTAACATTCGCAGTAAACCTTTTTCTTTATTTACTCTTCCCGAATAAACTGTTATCAATTTATCTTCTGGTAAATAATATTTCCTTCTAACTTCATTAGGGTCAACAACAACATACTCTTTCAAATCAAAAGCATTATGAGCAACAAGTAACTTAGATGAGCTAAATCCAACTTCCAAAAAGCTTTTTTTCGCAAACTCAGAATGCAATACTATTCCAATTAACTTTTTAATTCTGGATATCTTAGAAAAGAAATAATGACTCAATCTATTTTGATTTGGCCAAGGTCTATATGTTTCAAAAACAATTGGGATTGATGTGAACATTAGAACTGAAATTAGAATTGGTATATTTCTTGTATATACTAATTCACACTCACTCTTCTTTATTTTTAAAGCTGACCTAATTGCAAATGTGAGTTTTTCAATTCCTCGTATATTTGGAATCAAATGATTTATAAAACTAAGATTGAACTCACTTTTTTTGCCGTAATATTCCTTCAACTCTTGATTAGTGATCTCTTTTCTAAACGCATATTTAGCAGAAAGTAAAGTTACATCTGCAAGATTGTTTAATGCTGATAAAGATGAAACTATCTGCTCAGAATCGGCAGAAGATCGTGGATAAAACTGGTCAGATATGAAAGTAATATTCATTCCAAATGATACACTTAAAGCATCAAAACTTAAACTGAAAGATTAAAACAGAAAATTATCCTTGAGCTGCTCTCTTTCGTAAGCTTTCCATAAGTGTGTCGAAGCCTCTTCTTGCAATAATCCTCTGAAACTGATTTTTATATGACTCAGCTGTCCATAGATCATCGATACTCATATCAATAATAACCCATTCATTTTCTTGCATCTCCATTTTATAATCAACGGGAGTACGAACTTCGTCAAGTTCAGCCATAGTTTTTACCATAGCTTGTTTATCATCAACTTCTACCGAATTATAACTCACTTTTGCGCGGTAAATTTCAAGTTTATTTAACGAGTGATCTCTTACAATAGTAGTAAATAAACCTAAGAACTCATTTCTACTCTCTTCTGAAATTTCATTATATGTTTCATCGAGTGCCGTTCTTGCCATCGCTTCAAAACTTATCACACCATTGATAATTTCTTTTAATTCGGCCCTTTGAACATCTGAATACTCTTGCCCTTCTGGACCTAATAATTCTTTTATCTGATTATCTCTTTCAGTTAACATAGTTTTAATTTGCTCTTCAGTATTTTGAGCAAAAACATTTGTTGCAGAAAATATTGCAACAATCATAAAGAAGAATCCAAATTTTAAAAATCTCATAAATCCATAATTAATTTTCTGTCATACTAGTCAACGGAAGTCCGGCTGATTTATTAAGCCTCGCGACTGCAGAATTAAACTCAAATATTGTTTCCATTTCTGAAAGCCTTAATTCGAGTTCTTGCCTAACTGCATCTACTAAATCTTTCGAATCTCCAAAACCCAAATCATAGTCTAACTGTTCCATACGAAGCCATTCTTTAGCTATTTGTAATGCTTCATCTGTTTTATCAACTTTAACTTCAGCTAGAGCTGCGTTTCTGAAAGCTTGATTTACTTCAAGAATTATTCCATCCTGCATTGAATCCTTAAGATAATCTAACCTATTCACTTCAAGTTTACTGCGCTCGAGTGATGTTTTTGCTTGAAAGAAATTCAAGTTTTGTCGAATTGTAAGCCCAAGAGCAGTATTAAAAGTATTTTCTGGTGTTTGTATAAAAGGATTTGGTTGTCTAGGACGAACTGGAGTACTTGCAAATGTAGTTGTAAATCCTAAGTATAACCCAGGTAAGTTTCTCGATTTTAGAGAACCGATATATTGTTTCATAGCAGTTCTGCCGAGTTCAAGTCCCAACAATTCTGCTCTATTGTTTAAAGCGCTATTCTGATAGAAATCAATTTCTTGAACTTGCTTCTCTATTGGATCCAAAAATCTAATTTCAGGTTCATAAATCGTACCTTCATCATTTCTTAAAGCATATTTCCAAGTTTCATGAACAAAAAGTAAACTTTGTTCTACTTCAGCTCGTTGAATTCCAAATTGAGCTCTAAATACATCAAATTTATATTTATCTGATTCATCAACATCTTCTGGTGACTCCTCAATAGCCTTCTCCAAGGCTCTACCAATTTGCTCCATTTTATCTTCTGCATCAGTTAACAGACGTTCAATTTCTAATGCAAAAATATAACTATGATATAAATCATATAATCTCAGTTCAATCTCAGCTCTTGTCGCCTCATATTCTTGTTGAGTAGCTTCTATTCCTGTTTGAGCAGCTTCAATAGCTTTATTGATTGCACCCCAGGTATAAATAGGTTGAACGCCTTGAATACGGAATCTTGTAAATAGACCAGGGTTTCCCCAATCATTTATTGCTGTTGGATCTAAATAAATTGATTCCTCAGGCCTTCCCTCAGGAGAACTAACACCAGGTACTACAGCATGCTCTGAGCGAAAATTAAGTGATGGTAGAAATCTTTGATCTTTTGCTAATTGTTTTCTGTTTTCAGCGAGATCGACTTTAGTTCCAACGAGCTTCATTTGACCTGAGTTTTCAAGTGATATTTTAAGAAATTGATTGAAATCAATTCTTAATGTATCCTGAGCTTGAGCTAAAGAACCCCACTGAATTACAAAGAATAGAAATAAAATAAGTAGTCGTTTAATCATAAGTAAATATATGCGCTACAACGATCTTGTTTGTAATTTATTTAATAAAACAAAAATAGCCCCATAATGGGGCTATTTTTATTGCGGAGAGTGAGGGATTCGAACCCCCGGAGACTTGCGCCTCAACGGTTTTCAAGACCGCCGCATTCGACCACTCTGCCAACTCTCCTAAAATCAGTTTCCTCCCAATGCTTGCGCACCAGATACGATTTCAGAAATCTCAGTCGTAATTGCACTTTGTCGCACCTGATTATACTTAAGTCTTAAATCACGTTCTAGATCTTTAGCATTTTCAGTTGCACTATCCATAGCCGACATTCTTGCACCTTGTTCTGATGCATTTGATTCAAGCACTGCTTTCCATAATTGAATATTCAAATGTAGAGGCAGTAATCTTTCTAATATCACTTCAGAATTAGGCTCGAAAATATAGTCATTTGAATCTTTAGAAGCATCATCAGATCCAACAGAAATTAAATTAGGATCGATAGGTAAAACCTTTTCAATTTTTCTATTCTGAGCTATTACAGACTTGAATTCATTGAATGCAATGTACACTTCATCATACTCTTCAGTAATGAAATTTTGGGTAACAGCACTCATTATGTCAGAAGTTTTTGAGTATTGTAGATCATCAAAAAAACCTGGATGTGTATCTATCACATTATACTTACGCTTTTTAAAATAAGCTTGTGCCTTTTTACCTAAAGTTATAAGTGATAAAGTATCTTCATCTCGATATTCTTGAAATGATGACTCAATAGTTTTTTCTACTTCTTTGAATAAGTTATTATTAAAGCCACCACATAGCCCTTTATCGGAACCTACTATAATCATCAATACATTCTTAACTTCATCAGTCGAACGCATAATAGGATTAGAATCTGTGCTACTACCTACTAACCGACCAACTACATCCTGAATCTTAGATGCATAGGGACGAGTTTTTACCATCCGTTCCTGTGCTTTTCTAAGTTTAGCAGCTGCTACCATTTTCATAGCTTTGGTAATCTGCTGTGTATTGTTTACAGAAGTAATCCTATTTCGTATGTCTCGCAGGTTTGCCATCTATTAAGCTTCTTGAGTCGCTAAGATTTGATCAATTACAGTAGTTGCAGTAGTAATAACTTCGGCTCCAAATTCATCACTTAGAACCCCAGTAGTTGCTAATCCTTCCATTTCTTTTCCAAACTTACTTAATACAGTCTCAAGGAATTGAGTTTCAAATTCACTTATCTGATCAACTGGAATTTTATCAAGTAGTCCAACGGAATTAACTTTAAGAAGTACAATTTCACGTTCAACTGGAAGCGGCTTATAAACATCTTGTTTAAGAAGTTCTGCAGTTCGCTCCCCTCTTCTTAACTGAGCTTGAGTAGCAGGATCAAGGTCCGAACCAAACTTAGCAAAAGCTTCCAATTCACGATACTGTGCTAAATCTAACTTCAAAGTACCAGATAGTTTCTTCATTGATTTTACCTGTGCAGAACCACCAACACGAGATACAGAAATACCAACATCAATAGCTGGACGAGTACCTGAGTTGAATAGATCAGTATCTAAGAAAATCTGACCATCAGTAATAGAAATTACGTTAGTTGGGATATATGCAGAAACATCACCAGCTTGTGTTTCAATCACTGGGAGAGCTGTCAAAGATCCACCGCCTTTAACTTTAGGCTTTAATGAATCTGGAATGTTATTCATAGCCTGAGCTACTTTATCATCATTAATTATCTTTGCAGATCTTTCAAGCAAACGACTATGTAAATAGAATACATCACCAGGATACGCTTCACGTCCAGGAGGTCTCTTCAATAATAAAGAAAGCTCTCTGTAAGCAACTGCTTGTTTTGATAAATCATCATAAACTACAAGTGCATGTCGTCCAGTGTCTCTAAAATATTCACCAACTGTAGCACCCGCGAATGGAGCAATATATTGCATTGGAGCAGCATCACTAGCTGGAGCACTTACGATAACAGAATATTCCATGGCACCATTTTCTTCTAATACCTTATAGATATTAGCAACAGTTGATGCTTTTTGGCCTATAGCAACATAAATACAGTAAACTGGTTTATCAGAATTTTGAGTTGCTTTCTGATTCAATATCGTATCAACAGCTACAGATGTTTTACCCGTTTGACGATCACCAATAATTAACTCACGCTGTCCACGACCAATAGGAATAAGAGCATCAATTGCCTTAATACCAGTTTGAAGTGGTTCGGTTACTGGTTCACGATAAATTACACCTGGTGCTTTACGCTCTAAAGGAAGTTGAATGGTTTCTCCAGTAATTGGACCTTTACCATCTATAGGATTACCGAGAGGGTCAATTACACGTCCGAGTACTCCTTCTCCGATGTTAATAGAAGCGATATTTTTTGTTCTCTTAACAACATCGCCTTCTTCTACGGCATTACCTGCATTAAAAAGAACAATACCAACATTATCTTCTTCAAGGTTAAGTACCATTCCGGTAGCTGGAGTTCCATCCTCATCTTTCGAATCTGGAAGAACTACCAATTCACCTGCTTCTACGTTTGAAAGTCCATAAACACGTGCAATACCATCACCTACTTCTAGTACGGTACCTACATCATATACATCAGCTTCGTTATCAAAGCCCGATAGTTGTTTACGTAATATGGCTGAAACTTCGTCTGGTCTGACTTGGCTCATTGTATTATTAATTTCTGAATCTGTTCTAATTCAATTCCACGCTGTTTGCGAGGAAAATTTGTTCAAGCTGATCTAATTTGTGCTTTACGGTTCCATCAATAACCGTATCCTGAATTTTAACTAAAAGACCACCTTTCAAATCGGGCTGTACTTTTAGATTCATTTCTACTTTTTTAGAAGTAGATTTTTCTAACACTTTTTGAAGCTCTTTAATCTGTGCGTTATCTAATTTTAATGCAGAACGTACTTCAACTTCAATAATTCCTGTATATTCGTTGTATTGATCAATAAAGGCTAATACAATTTCAGGTAAAATTGATGTTCTTTCCTTTTCTGAAATAAGTGTAATAAACTCATTAGAGAGTTTACCTACATTTTTCCCAAATATGGATTGAAGTGCAGCTTGTTTATCAGATGGTTTAATGATTGGACTTTTTAGAAAAACTAATAAGTCTTTAGAGTCATTAACTGTACTCTTGATAAATAAGATATCTTTAAGCGTTTCTTCTACAACCTTCTGTTCTTTTGATGTTTCAAGTAAGGCTGTAGCGTAACGTCTCGCTGCTTTAGATACCAACATAGATTATTGAGTTAATTTTTTGACAAGTCGTCGATAAAATTATCGACTAGCTTGTTATTCTTTTTAGAATCGAGCTCTGAATCAAGAATTGTTGAAGCAGCTTTAATAGCTAATTGAGCAACTTCTTGTCTCAATTCAGTTAATGCTTGCTTCTTTTCTTGTTCGATTGTGGCTCGTGCTTGTTCAACGATTTGTGCTGCATCGTCTTTTGCTTTCACAATAAGGTCTTCTCGGAGTACTTCTGCTTCTTCCTTAGCCTTTTTGCGAATTTGTTGTGCATTCGCCTCTGCTTCACGAAGTGCCTTTTCATTATCCTTTGAGACCTGCTCAGCTCTAGCTAACGCTTGCTCAGCAGACTCTAAAGAGTCTTTGATTTTGGCTTCTCGCTCTGTGAGCGATTTCATGATTGGAGGTACAGCATACTTCATCATTACCCAAAGGAATACAATCATGGATATTAAAATCCAGATTGCAAATCCAGGGTTAAATGATAGAATACCGCCTCCGCCTGCTAAAAGGAAAGTCATCTAATAATCCTTAATTATTGACCAATTCCAAGAGCAAGAAGGATACAAATCACCATACCAAGAAGGGCTACACCCTCGATGAATGCTGCAGTAAGAATCATTGCTCCACGAATATCGCCAGAAGCTTCTGGTTGACGTGCAATACTTTCTGTTGCACCTTTACCAATCATTCCGATTCCAATTCCTGCGCCTAAAGCTACGATTCCAGCTCCAATACCGGCTGCTAAAAGTCCCATAGTATTCTATTTTTATGTGTTAGGGTTATTTATGTGTAAAAAATCTTTCATGCTATATGTTCGGCATGGTACTCTTCTTCAGAGTGATGATGATCTTCTGCTGCCATACCGATAAATACGGCAGAAAGAAGAGTAAAAATATAAGCTTGCAATAATGCTACAAAAACCTTCAAAGCATATAGAACAACAGTTAAGGTAACAGAGAAAAGACTTACACCAATCCCTGCTACTGGTCCAAATAAATCAGCGAAGATGAATATCAGTCCAAGTATCGCAATTATCATAATTTTTCCAGAAAGCATATTCGCAAATAGTCGAATAGCTAATGCAAAAGGTTTAGTAAGCAAGCCTACTAATTCCACAAATATCATTAAGATCTTAACTCCAACTGGTACGCCAGGGAACCAAAAAATGTGCCCCCAATAATCTTTTGTACCACTAAATTGAGTAATAAAAAATGTCATTAAAGCTAAAGTTGCTGTCACTGTAAGATCTGCTGTTGCGGTCGCAGCCCATGGAAATAAGCCAAATAAATTCATAAAGGCTATTCCCATAAATACTGTAAAGAAGTACGGTACGTACTTATCTGCTTTGTGAGCATCAATATTAGAACGAGCTACATCGTCTCTAATAAATATGAAGAGAACTTCGAATAAATTTTGTAAACCACCTTTTGGCTCAACATCTCTTCCTACTCCTTTCTTATACCTATTAGACATTGATACTGTAATCCAAACGGCGAGTATCATTCCCATCCAAAAGTAAACTAGATGAGAGGTGATTGAGAAGTCGATTAGAATACTTCCACCTTGAGGAGGTACAACAACATGGTCAATATCTTGAAATTCTGAGTACTCAATAAGAGAATATGTACTTGATGCAGCATTAAATTTAGTAGCTCCACTAGCATCTTTCCATAATATTAAACGAGGAAGGTAAATCTTACCACCGTTAATAAAATTTGGGACTTTAAAATAATCGTGATCAACAACAGTTCCCATTACATCTAGCACAGGTTCTTCATCCCCAGTTGCTGCATCTGATGCAAAAATGTTTGGTGTACTAGCTGATAAAAAAAGAAGCGTAAGAAATACGCGACGCAGGGTCTGGATCATTACTGTTTACTGCTTTTCTTGTCTAAGATTTTGTTGAATAAAATCATTTCTGTTATAGAATTGAGAAGATAGGAAATTATGAAACTAACTGTAAAGTAGATTTCATCAATTTTTGTTACTCCAAGCAAAATAGTTATGATAATTAGAACAATTAAAAACCTACCAACCACCGAGAAAAAGAAAATCTTATTGAATATCCCCCATTCTCTTTCCCAGAAAGTATCTATAACCCAAGCACTTACAATAATTGAGATTGATGATATTAAAGCACCAAGTATTAAACCCAGTGCCTGAAAGGTTGGAATTAAAAAAAATGAAAGTGCTAAAAAAAAATGAATACCTATGTTTACTTTAACAAGCTTCTTTAGCATTCTTATTAATTATTTTTGTTATCCAATTTTTTTGCAATTCTAAATACCGTAAAAAAGAAAAATACAATTCCTAACACTGCGCCAATTAATAAACCCCAAGGGCTACTCAATAAATAGATATCTAACAAATACCCGAGAACTATTGGAACTGTTATAGTTGCTGCAATTTCTACACCAAGCCCTAGGTATTCTCGGTACTTCTTGGGTAAAAATTTTGTTTTCAATTAGCTGGCAGCTTTAGTTTTCAAATGAGTTCCTTTTTCAAAGTCAGCGTCACTTACTTGTGATAACTCTTTTGAACCCTCTCCCATTCTACAAGATCCATTTATTTGGGCACCTTCTTCAACTATAAGAGTTTTTGTGTAAATATTACCATCTACAATAGCATCTTTTCTAAGAACTAGTCGGTTAGATACTCTTACTTCTCCTTCAACCCTACCTGCTATATCTGCATCTGCTGAAGTAACATTTCCAGAAACTTTACCTTTATCTGTAATGATAAGCTTTCCTTTTGAAATAGCTTCTCCGTCAACTGTTCCACTAATTCGGATATCAGCTATTGCATGGAGATTACCTTTTAATTTAGTCCCCTCACTTATAATATTCACAGATGGAGAGGTATTTTGTTGAGTACTCACTTTTGATCCTGATTTATTAGAATTGAACATATAAACTACTGAATTAAATACATTGATGGGTCCTGCGGGACTCCATTTTTCCAAATTTCTAGATGCAGATGCGGCCCAGTGCTCGAAACACCCACATTTCCTGTCACCCCAATTATATCACCTTTTAAAATAACATCACCACTCTTTTTTGTTAGCGATGAACAATGTTTATAAATACTGAGCAAGCCATCGGCATGTTGCACAGAGATTACATAACCATCACTTATAGTCCAAGTTGCATTCACGATCGTCCCATCTGCAATAGATGCTATTAACTCTTTTTCTTTTGTAGCAACATCAATCCCAAAATGATATTCCTCAGGCTCATATTCACGTGTAAGTGTACCATTAACAGGATAACTAGTAGGGAAATCTGGAGCCGATTTAAAAATATTTGAGAAAAAGACACCTGAATTATTAATTTGATCACTTGTTGGGTTAACATCAAAACGTTCTGCGAATATATCAGCTACACTTTCATCAGAATTCCCAAACATTGATGAAAACCTATCGTCCATTGCTAATGTTGTATCAACACTTAATTTTATAACATTCTTCATTTCTTCTAGTTGATAATCTCTCACTATAAGTGAATCCTGTAAAGAAATTACTCGCTCGGTTATATTTTCAACCTGTGCTCTCATTTCAGCATCTTCTTTACTATATAATAATGCTCCTATTGGTGTTAGCATAAAAAGTAGAGCCACAATTATAGATAGCATCAAACAAATAAATGTTAGAAACATAAAAAACTGATTCGGCCTAAATAGATATGAATTATCCTCACCTGGTCTTGTATCATCAAGAAGAATAACAGTGATTTTCTTAAGACGATGTTCGTATAGTTTTTTAAGGAAATTGAGCATATTGAATTATTCTGTACTAAAGATGCACTTATTGTGCAGAAATTACATTAAAAATTTCTGCTAACCTTTCTGTTAATCTTTTCCGATTGAACTTATCAATAAATGTTTGATTCGGAAATGGTAGTTTTTCATCTCTTATTAATTCAATTACACTTCCGATATTATTTTTTAAACTAATTAAATCATTTGGTTCCGAGATATAAGCCGTACCATATTCAATTAGAGTATTTTTTACATCACCGTCTGGAATCATGGCAATTATAGGTTTCTTGGCTGCCATATACTCATAGGTTTTCCCTAATGATAGATAAAACGGATTCTTTTTGTGCGAATTGTTTAACCACAGTATATCCGCTTTTATTAAGTTAGTAACAGCCTCTGAATGAGGTAAGAACCCGAAGTCTTTAACATTGTCTTGAAGATTATACTTCTTAAAATGTCTAGTATACTCTTTTGTGGAATTACCTTGGAACTGTAATTCGATTTTATTCTTATATGATGGATTTTCTTCGATAAATAAAGCAATAGCTTCAATGAAGTTCTCTGGCCCACTTTCCGGATAAAAAGTACCGCTATATAGAAACCTGATTTTATTGGAAGTATTATCAATTTTCGCTGTTCTAAAATCATCAAAATCGAATCCATGAGTAATAACTTCAGCTTTTTCTGTATTCACTTTTCTTTGATCAATCGCATCTGCAATATAGTTATTGATCGTAATGATTTTATCGGCTTTAATTAACGTTTCCAATTCAATCTTCTTCATCTTAGAATAGTGAAATGGAGTTGAATATTTAATAAGATGACTTTCAAGCCAATCATCCCTTAAATCCATAACAACAGGAATATCAACTTCTTCCTTTATTCTCTTTGCAAGAATAAGATTTGAATAAGGTGGAGCCGTAGCAAAAACTAAATCAATTTTTTGATTTTGCATCACTTCACGAGCCTTTTGAAGCCCTGGCTCAATCCATGCTTTCTTATTATCCGGTAACCAAAAAAACTGAGAGATTTTTCTAAGAAAATTATCCAAGAAACTAGGTAATTTAACTAATCTATCACCTGATTTGTGAAGTAATGTTTTTCCTTTAACCCTATGTACTTCAACATTTAATGAATCTAATTCTTCTTGTAATGATTCATCGAATACATGATATGCACCCGGTTCTGGACAGAGGATAATAGGATTCCACCCAAACTCTCGAAGGTACTTCACAAACTTGAGCGGACGCTGTACTCCACTTCCTCCCATTGGAGGGAAATAGTAAACTATAACGAGCACATTTTTCATTTCTGAGTTTTCGATCAGACTGAATAGTTTGGTGCTTCTTTAGTAATCTGTACTGAATGAGGATGGCTTTCTTTGTAAGATGCCGCTGATATTTGTACAAATTCTGCTTTCGTCTTCAATTCCTGAATAGTCGCCGTACCACAATAACCCATAGCCGCTTTTAAGCCACCGCTCATTTGATGAACCACTTCACCTAAATAACCTTTAAAAGCGACTCTACCTTCAATACCTTCCGGAACTAATTTATTTAAATCATCTTCTACATCTTGAAAATAACGATCTTTGGAACCCTTTTTCATAGCTCCAATACTACCCATCCCACGATATGATTTATATTTTCTTGATTCATAAATGATAGTTTCACCGGGGCTTTCATCAACACCAGCAAACATAGATCCCATCATTACAACATCTGCACCACCAGCAATTGCTTTTGGTATGTCACCAGTTTGTTTAATTCCTCCATCTGCTACTAAACCAATACCTTTGGAATTACAAAACTCAGCTACTTCCATCACTGCACTTAATTGAGGAACACCTATTCCAGTAACTATCCTAGTAGTACATATTGATCCTGGCCCTACTCCTACTTTTACAACATCTGCCCCAACATCAGCTAATGCTTCTGCAGCTGAACGTGTAGCAATGTTTCCACCTATAACATTTAAGTTACTATATTTCTTTTTAATTGAAGAGACCGTAGATAACACACCTTGTGAATGTCCATGTGCCGTATCTACAGTAATAATATCAACACCTTCACTAACTAAAGCGTCAACTCTTTCCATTGTATCTTCAGTCACACCTACTGCTGCACCAACTCTTAATCGTCCCAAATCATCTTTACAAGCATTTGGGAAATTCATTTTCTTCTCAATATCCTTAAAGGTAATTAGGCCTACTAATTTGTCTTGATCATCGACAATAGGTAGCTTTTCAACTTTATAAGATTGAAGAATTTCTTCTGCTTGTTTTAGATTTGTACCAATTTTCCCTGTAATTAGATTCTCTTTAGTCATTATATCACCAAGTTTACGTGACATCTCAACTTCAAATCTTAAATCTCTATTCGTAACAATACCTATTAGTATGCCATTATTGTCAATAATTGGAATACCACCAATTTTATGAACTCTCATCAAGCTACGAGCATCTTTAACTGTTGCATTGGCTCCAAGTGTAACTGGGTCAACAATCATTCCACTCTCACTTCTTTTAACCAATCTAACCTGTTCTGCCTGTTCTTCTATAGACATATTCTTATGAAGCATTGCAATTCCGCCTTCCCTGGCTAGGGCAATTGCTAATCTATATTCAGAAACAGTGTCCATTGCAGCACTTAAAATAGGTACATTTAACTTAAGAGTAGGAGTTAACTGAACACTAATATCTACATCGCGTGGAAGAACTTGCGAATATCTTGGAACAAGAAGAACATCATCGTAAGTTAAACCTTGACGTGTAATACGTTCAAAGGGATTAGCATCATTCATTTTATGCATTTAATAGGAAATTTTGCTTGCGGTTTTTCAAAGATACAAACTTCTGAAGAGGATTTTGAACCTATCTCAATAATATTTAACCTATTCTAATCATATCTGTAATTTTGCACTCATTTTTAAAACTAATAGAAAAACCATTATAATCTAATTCCATTGAGTAATAATAAAACATATTCGAAAAAAGAGATAAGTAAAATCTTGAATATAGCTTCTGAGATTCAGACACAAAAAGATCTCTATGGAGATAAACAAGGATTGAGTGAAGATGAGTTACTAGAGGTAGCTAATGAAGTTGGTATAGATAGAGATTCTTTAATACAAGCACTAGAAAATTTTGACAACCCAATTATAGATTCAAGTTTCAATTGGATAAGTGGAACAAGTAAAATTCAGGATGTATCCTATGTTGATGGTGAGGTTAGTCTAGAAAATTGGGACGATATTATCCAAGAAATAAGGAAAATTAATGGAGGTATTGGAAAAACTATACAGAATGGTTCTTCACTAGAATGGGAACAGCGAATGAGAGAAATTGGCTATAAGCATTTTTCATTTACCCCAAAAGATGGCAAAACTAAGATACAATTCGTATCTGGATGGTCAGGGTTAAAACTAATAAGTACAGTTCTTCCATCATTCTTTGCATTTATAATTGCGTTAATTTTCCTTAAAGGAATTGGATTACCTAAAAATATAGCCGTTCTCTACGCCCCTATTGCTAGTCTATTTGGTTTCGGACTTGGGCGAGTATATTTAAAATCGTATTACGAAAAACAGAAAATAATTCTTTCTTCAATAAAAAAATCAGTTAGTGGGATAATTTCAAAACCGAGTACTGCTAAACAAAGGATTACATTAGAAGAAACTGAATCTAGTACCGATGAGGTTTTAAACACATCTACTTCCAAATCTTCAAAAGTGAAAAACTAATTACTTTAGTGTTATAACAACTAATGACTTTGAAGGAATATTTATCTCTAATGAATTGTTTAACAATTTTACGCCTTCAAAATTCAAGGGTGATACTATCTTAGAATTTTCAAAACTATTGTAAGAATTCACATTGTCAGCAGTTAGAATACGTGCAGAATTAATTGATTTTCCATCCAAGCTGTTAATTTCAAGTATTAAATCGTGACTATTTTTCGCATCCACATTTGTTAGCGTAATATTGATACTACCATCCTCTGATTCAGATGCGGTACCGTGAATAGCAGGAATAGTAACTTCACCAAAAGTATATAGCGGTGATACAAATTCTAAAGGGTAATAAATAGCGTCATAGTGTACAGTATAAAATTCAAACGCATAGTAAGTTGGAGTTTTTATCATTTTATCACCTTCAGTTAGTACCATTGCTTGCAATACATTAACTGTTTGTGCAATATTTGCGAGTCTAACTCTTTCATTATGCTTTGCAAAAATATCAAATGTCGTTGATGCAATTAATGCGTCTCTTAATGAATTCTGTTGTTCAAGAAACCCACTAATTGTTCCTTCTAGTGGATCTGTCCATATACCCCATTCATCTACAGCAAGTACAACTCTTTTTTCAGGATCATATTTATCCATAACTTTAGAATGTCCTTCAATAAATTCATCCATTCGTAATGAGTATGCAATTGTTGCTATATATTCTTCCTCAGAAAAATCAATAGATGAACCTTTAGTACTCCAGTCACCTGTTGGTATTGTATAAAAATGAAGTGATATGGCATCCATCATATTTCCGGCTTTACTCATGAGAGTGTCAGTCCAGTCATATTCAACATCATATTTACCGCTCGCTATTTTGAAAAGCTCATTGCCGCTTAAATTATGGGCATATGTAGCAAATTGTTTGTATTTGTCTGCATAAAATTCCGCAGTCATATTCCCTCCACAACCCCAACTTTCGTTACCAATTCCAAAAAATTTTATACTCCATGGTTCTTCTCTACCATTCTCTTTACGCATTTTAGTAAGTGTCGTTTCTCCATCATAAGTTAAATACTCAATCCAATCAGACATATCTTTTGGATTTGAACTACCAACATTTGCAGAGATATAGGGTTCTGCATTAATTAAGTCAGTAAAACGTAGAAATTCATGAGTTCCAAAACTATTGTCTTCAGTAACTTGACCCCAAAGAGCATTTAACGTGATTGGTCGTTCATTTTTTGGTCCAATTCCATCTCTCCATCTATAATCGTCAGCAAAACAACCACCAGGCCAACGAATATTTGGTATTTTTAAAGCTTTTAGTGCTTCAAGAACATCGGTACGATAGCCTTCAATATTCTGAATACTGGATTCTTTGCCAACCCAAATCCCAGGATAAATACCTCTTCCTAAATGTTCTGAAAATTGACCAAATATGTGCTTATCTATAATTCCTGAGGTATTATCAGTATTAACAGAGACTGTTGTTTGAGCTAAACTTGGTGAAACAGCAAGTAAAATTAAGAGACAGTTAATACAAAGTATTCTTAACATTATTATCAAATTGATTAAGTATTTAGACTAAACTAAAAACAATTCAACTGAAACAACAATCAAATATATTTTAAAGTGGTTTTACCTTTAGTGCTTTAATAGCAGTTTCAAGACTACAAACTCCATCTTTAAAGCTACTTATCCAGAAATGAACTGTGTTTCTGCGATTTGCTACAAATGGATCACATGAAGAATACATTCCTTTTAATTCCTGAACCATGAATTTTACATCGTTGTAAATTTCAAATTTTAGGTCATCTGGTAATTCTCCCCATCCCATTAGTGCAAAGGTCTGTTGCATCTCATTGTACTCGGTCGCACTTTCTTTTTTTATTCGTTTTAACAGTGGAGCAACAAACAAATTTAATGGCGCTTTTTGCGTTGTATCTGATTGTGTAAGGGCATTTGAAGGTGTCATGATCGTTCTGATTTAGTTTGGATTTATTTGATCTGACACTAATGTAAAATAGAGGAGTGTCAACATTATGTCACCTAAAAAATATTTTATTTACAGAGCGTTTAATATAGAAATTACCCGTTTTTTATTATTAACTCATAATGTCAATAGTAGAGCCAGATCCTTTCTTTAATGTGAGAGTAAATGTAATAGTTATATTTGTTCCACATTGTGGACTACTCTGGATATCCAAATTACCTTCAAGCTGAGCAATAAATGCTTCTATCAATGAGTGCCCTAGGGAATCTTCAGCATTTTTAAATTTTTCTACGTCAAAACCAACTCCATTATCTTGTATAGAAAATTCAACATCCTGATTTACCTGACTCAATGAAATTTTCAATTCAGGATTTGGAACCCCTATAAACGCATATTTTAACGCATTTGTTGTTAATTCATTGATAAGAAGACCGAATGGTATTGCTTGATTTATACTTAGAATCACATTTTCTAAATCATAAGACAATTTAATTGGTGCATCAATTTGACCATCATACATAGAAACTAAGCTATCAATTTGAGTTTTGATACTATCATTTATTGAGATAGATGCGAATGTATTTGTTTTATATAATTGTTCATGAATGATAGCAATAGATCTAATTCTGCTTACGCTTTTAGCAAGTTCTTTAATTTCTTTAGAATTTGTACTCGAAAAGGCCTGAAGTTCTAACATTCCGGAAATTATGGCTAAGTTATTTTTTACTCTATGATGAACTTCTCCCAAAAGAACTTCTTTCTCTTTTAAATTTTCCTTTAGCTGCTGTTCTCTTTCCTTTTCCTGCGTTATATCCATGAAAGTTCCGCTTACATTTTCGCACTTACCGTCTTTCATTATCGGCATACCATTAGTTCGTACCCACCGCTCATTTCCTTTCTCAGTAATTATTCTAAGCTCTTCTTTATACGGTATTCCTTTTTCAATAGCTTCATTTAGTAAAAATTCTATTCTCTCCCTATCATACCCTTCTTTATAATAGTTAACGCCTTCATTGACATTAACATTTTTATCCATTTCATGAATTTCTCTTACAATTGGAGATAAATAAACTTCTCCATCAGCAACATCAAATGACCAATAGCCTATTCTGGCTATATCCTGAGCAGCCTGTAATTGAACATTAGTCTTTTTAAGAGACTCCTCAGAAATTACTTCCTTAGTGATATCCAATATAATTGAATCCCAAATAATACTCTTATTCTCTTTGTCTTTATGGGGAAAGCCTTTTCCATACACCCATTTTAAAGAGCCATCTGATGTTTCAATCCGCCATCTACAATGCCAGTGTGAAAGTTCTTTTGCAGATTTCTGGACACTATTTACAACTCTATCATAATCTTCTTCAACTACCTGATCCCATAGAATAGATGAATCTTCCATCACCTGTTCTTGTGTAAACCCATGAAGCCTTTCTATCCCTTTACTTATATAAGTTATAGCATTAGATCCGTCTTCATATTGAACGTAGCGCTGAATCATTCCATCTAAATTATCGGTAATTCCCTTTAACCGTTGCTCACTTTCAATAAGTTCAAGCTCTATAATTTTACTGTATGTTATATCCTGAGCAACCCCTGTATATCGTAATAATGCACCTTCATTATCATGCTCAGGAACTCCGACTGTTCGAATAAATTTTTTCTGCCCCTGTTTTGTTATGAGTGTAATGTCTTCATCATAGGCTTTACCATTTTCCAGAGCTTTTAATATGCAACAGAAATTCTCTTCACTTTCCAGATGATAGGACTGAAATTCTTTAAATGTTGGAGAACCCAACTCAATATCTCTATTATAGATTTCAAAAAGTTGATCCGACCATTCAATTTTTTTAGATATACAATCAAAAACCCAATTACCAATTTGGCCAATTTTTTGTGCTTTAATCAAATTATTATTTAATAGGGTAAGTTCTTGTTCAGATAGGATTCGATCTGTAATATTTTCTTTTACAGCTACATAACTATTAACATCTCCACTTTCATTAAATATTGGAGAAATTGATACCGACTCCCAATATAGAGTGCCGTCTTTGGCTTTGTTTTGTAACTCACCTCTCCAAATTTTCCCATTTGAAATGGTTTGCCATAAATTTTTATATACCTTTTTATCATGTACTCCTGATTTTAGGATTCTCGGATTTGCCCCAATCGCTTCCTTAGAAGTATAACCGGTAATTTTTTCAAAATAATCGTTTACATATTCGATATTACCTTTTGTATCTGTTATTACAATACTAACAGGACTTTTATCAACTGCTTTTGCTAATTTCTGGGTTTCTTTATTGAGTTTTTGGATTAGTTCTTCTCTTTTAATTTCTTCAGTTACATCAACTGCTGTACTATTAACGGTATTATTCCCTAATGGACTAGAATAAAATCTCCATAGCCTTTCTTCTCCTGATTTAGTTTTAATTTTCCATATACCATCATCCTGTGTTTTCTCCAGTTTGTAAAGATTCATTATAAACTCTTTACTTGGTATATGTTTTTCACCATAGGCTTTCCTACTCCATTCCTCTATTGTCGGAATATCTTTTATTGTATACCCAGATAGCTTGTTCCATTCTTTACTTAATTGAATAACATTACCATTCTTGTGGATCATTATCGGAATAGGAGCATCTTCTATCGATTTATTAAACTTTTCTTTTTCGCTAAAAATAAATCCGTCTTTGTTTGACATGACATAGCCAACTAAAATAGCACTTAGTACAAAAAATAGGATTATTACTGTATAGAATTGTTTTAAACTATCCAATAAACTTGCTTCTTCAATTACTGAGGTAATCCTAAATTCGTCCGCTTTATTAATTGCGTAATATTCAATGGGCTTAAGATTACTGGAAACATCTGATAGTAATATATTTACTTCATCATGAAATGATTCATCATGATTCAATATCCCAGCATCATATCCTTTTGATTGAATATAATTTTTAAGTGATTCATACGAATCTAATAAGGCTTTTGCATCTACCTTTGGCCCCAAATACTGATTCTCTATTATTGAATAGGTAGTATCTAATAATTCATATTTCTGTTTAATTACACTTTCAATATTTGAGGCTAGATACTTATCTCCATTATGACCTGACCAAATATTAGCAATCTCATTAGTTTGTATCTGAAAGTCATGAACTGCATTTCTTACATTATACGGGTGCTCATAAAATTCATTGATAACTTGAGAGACATTATAAACATCTGTGGAAATTTGGAAGCTAAAACCTCCTACCAGAATGATCATAAATATGAAGGCTATAAATGGGAGTTTTTTACCTCTCAATAAAAATTTCTTAAATCTGTAACCCAATCTACTTTTCATTCTATTTCACCTTACATCAAAAGTTGAATTGAATAAATTCAATATTAAAGGTGTTGAAGATGATCTCTAAACCTTCTAAAGCTAAGATGATTCTAAATAGTGAAGATTAGGTGAATTCTTTAATTTGCTTCTATATTTGAAATTTCAATCCTATATTTTCGAGTTAAATTAAAATTTAAAATTTACTATGCGCTTTATCATAACTCTCATATTTCTATTTACTTTTTCAGAGCTTTCATTTGCTCAAATACCATCTTCTCTTAATTTACCACAAGCAAGCCCAATGGAGTCGAGAAGTATCACCATTGGTTTTACAGAAATACACTTTGAGTATAGTTCTGTTGGTATAAAAGACCGAGAGATATGGGGTGCTTTAATCCCATACGGTGAAGTTTGGAGAACTGGTGCTAATAAGAATACAGTATTTACTGTTTCTGATGATGTATTAATTAATGGTGAAGAATTAGAAGCTGGCTCATATGGTTTTCATACCATTCCTGGAGAATCTGAATGGGTACTTATATTTTCAAATTTTAGTGAAGCTTGGGGAAGTTATTTTTATGATGAGAGTGAAGACGCGCTAAGAATACAAGTTCCTGTTGAGGAAATGGATAGTAAATATGAATGGATGAAATTTTCTTTCAGTAACTATACAAATACGTCTGTAGATATTTCTTTAAAGTGGGCTTATAGAAGTGTTCCATTTTCTATTGAAATACCAATGGAAACCACCTTTATGCATATTGAAAATCAATTTAAAACACTCCCTGCTTTTTCATGGCAAGGTTGGTTGCAAGGTGCAAATTACACGCTAACTAATAGTTATAGAATTGATAAAGGGCTAGAATGGGCAAAGCAAGCTGTCCAGAGAGAACGTAATATTCAAACAGTTACAGCACTTGGTAAATTATTAATTCTGAATGGTGACAAAGAGGAAGGAATAAAAATGGCCGATGAACTAACAGATTCTTGGTCTTCCAATTGGAGATCTCATTTTTCTGCTGCTGAGATATTTGAAGCCGCCCAAGAAAACCAAATGGCTAAATCGGCATATCAAAATGCTATGAATTTAGTAACAAACGTTCAAACAAAGAGTGCTCTACAAGAAAGAATAGATCGAATAAAATAACTAATCAATCTGGATAAATACTCTTCTTAGCAGCAAGAAGAGTATTTTTCATTAACATTGCTACGGTCATTGGGCCAACACCTCCTGGAACTGGTGTTATCCAACTAGCTTTATGTTTTACTGATTCGAAGTCTACATCACCAACCAATTTATAGCCTTTTTCAGTGGTTTCGTCAGCGATGCGGTTAATACCCACATCAATAATTACCACTCCTTCTTTAACCATTTCTTTCTTTATAAGGTGTGGTTGACCAGCAGCAACTATTAATATATCAGCAGTGATAGTATGAGCGGTTAAATCGCGAGTAAATTTATGACAAATGGTTGTCGTTGCTTTTCCTGACGAGTTTTCTCTGGACAACATAACGGCCATTGGAGAACCAACAATATTACTGGCACCAACTACTACCGCATGATTGGATTTTACAGGTATTGAATAATATTTAAATAATTCCATTACCCCTGCTGGAGTACAGCTCTTGAAGCAAGGTTGGCCAATAGATAATCTACCTACATTCATCGGGTGAAAGCCGTCTACATCTTTTCTGTAGTCTATACTTTCTATTACATCATATTGAGATAAATGAGAAGGTAAAGGCATCTGAACTAAGATGCCGTCTACGGAGTCATCATTATTTAGATCATGAATAACTTCCTTAAGTTCTTTAGCAGAAATGGTGTCTTGTAATACAAGAGTGCTAGTTTCAATCCCAACTTCTTTACAAGCTTTCGTTTTAGTACCAGTATACACGACTGAAGCTGGATTATCTCCAACAAGAACCACTTGCAAAAATGGCTTTCGATTTCCTTTTGAAACCCATTGTTCCACATCTTCACGAACGCTTTCACGAACTAAGGCTGCTACTTTTCTTCCATCAATGATTTCTGCACTCATATTATCGCTCGATATTATATTTTTTCATTTTATTATACATGTGGCTTCTTTGAATGCCAACTGCATCAGCTGTTTGTGAAATATTCCAATCATTTTTTTTAAGCTGTCTTATTAAAAATAAGCGTTCTGTAGTTTCTTTAAAATCTTGGAAATTATTCGTTTCAGAAGTAATTCTATCTATTGATATTAATTTCTTTGACTGAAGCACACTTTCCACTGCTTCTCTATCTATTATATCGGTAGGTGAAAGTATACCTAAGCGTTCTACTGCATTTTGCAGTTCTCTTACATTTCCAGTCCATTTTCTAGTTTCCAGAGCTTTTAGACCAGAACTAGAAAAACTGACTTTTGAGAAACTAATATCACTAATTTTAAGCTTATTAAGACATCCTTCAGCTATTGCTGCAATATCTTCAATTCGTTCTCTTAGTGGTGGAACTTTGATCGGAATCACATTAATTCGATGAAACAAATCTTCTCTGAAGTTACCCTCTTTAATTTCTTCTTCTAGATTTTTGTTTGTCGCAGCAAGTATTCGAACATCAATCGAAATACTTTCACTTCCACCAACTCTAGTTACTTTACTTTCTTGAAGGGCACGTAGTACTTTTGCTTGAGCGTCAAGAGTCATATCACCAATTTCGTCTAGAAATAACGTACCTCCATCAGCTTGTTCGAATTTACCTATACGTTGCTCATTAGCTCCAGTAAAAGCCCCTTTTTCGTGCCCAAATAATTCACTTTCTAGTAGTTCAGACGGAATTGCAGCACAATTAACTTCAATAAATGGTCCCGAACTTCTTTTACTTTTTTCATGAATCCAAGTAGCTACTAACTCTTTGCCCGTTCCATTATCACCAGTAATTAAAACTCTAGATTGAGTCGGTGCCACTTTATCTATTAATGACTTGATCTTAGAAATGGCATTGCTCTCACCTATTATTTCCTGAATCTTAGGTAGCTTCTTTTTAATCTGCTTCACTTCTTTGCTAAGTGATTGAACAGATAATGCATTTCGGACAGTAAGTAGTAGACGATTTAAATCTGGTGGTTTTTGCAGAAAATCGTAAGCACCAATTTTTGTTGCTTGAACAGCAATTTCAATGGTACCGTGACCAGAAATCATAATAACAGGAAATTCATGGCCATTGTCTCGGAGCTTTTTTAATGTCTCTAAGCCATCAAGACCTTGCATTTTAATATCAAGAAACATTAGATCTACATTTTCAACGGCTACAAAATCAAGTGCATCTTGTCCACTCTCAGCAGTACTTACTCTATAATCTTCGAATTCAAGAATTTCCTTTAGCGTATTCCGAATAGCTCTTTCATCGTCGGTTACAAGAATATGTGGCTTAATTTCTGACATGTAGTAAACTAATCAATATTTAGCATACAGATATTCTAAAATCTGTTCGTGAACAGCATCAATTGGTCGAACTTTGCCTATAAAGTTATTAGCCGCAAGACTAACTATAAGTCTTTCTCCAGATTTAGATGTAAAATAGCCACTTAAAGTTCTAACTCCTCCAACATATCCAGACTTACCATTGAAGTTATTATATAGTGGAGTCCCTTTCATTCGATGACCTATGGTTCCATCAATTCCAGCAATTGACATACTACTATAAAATGAAGTGAATTCATGGTGATTCTGCATTTTTACTAAAAACTCAGAGAGAATTGATGTTTTGGTAAAATTCCCAGATGCCATTCCAGAACCATCTTTCATAATTACATAAGTGGTATCAATATCCATTTGCCCAAGGAACTCACGAACCAATTTGATTCCATTTGCGAAATCAGCTGGTATACCTTTTTTTTCTGCTACAAGAGTTCTTAGAAGCATTTCCGTATAAAAGTTATCGCTTTCTTTATTAGTCCATTCAATAAGTTTTGAAAGAGGTTCTGAGGTATGAGTGGCTAAAACAGTATAATTTGTCCAATTATTAGTATTGTCATCGTATTGAGAATCGAATCTATTCAATGATTCTATCCCATTTCTATTTAAAAATTTATCAAAGGTATTTAAAAAATAGTTTTCTGATCCAGATATCGCTAATGATTCTTCTTCTAAATAACCTTGTGGCAACTTACTCCCTAAATGAAATTTATTGTCTCCAAGATATTTAACGTATTCCTCGTCATATTTTTTTGATGCTTCAGTAATATATTGCTCATTTAAAAACTCAACATAATCTGAATTATAGGGAAACCAGCTTATTTTTGGTTTAGAGCCAACAACACCTTTTGCATCTACAACTAAGTCGACCGTGTTATTATTAAAAGACAATGGCGCGATTTCAACACCATAATAAAAACTCAAATCATCCCAATCCCACCCTTTTGGATATCTTTGCCAATCAAAAAATCCAATGTCTGCAATTAACTTACCATCAATTTTTTTAATCCCTTTAGCCTCTAATTGACTTAAATACTCTTTTAAAACAAATTCACGGTCTTCGTCATACATCACTCCACTTATACTTGGGTCTCCTACTCCTCTGATTATAAAATCACCATTAAATATGGAGTTTTCCAAATAACCGTTACCATAGATATTGGTAGTATATTTGAAATCACTACCTAAACCATCTAGAATAGCCGCAGTTGTAAACAATTTTTGGTTTGAAGCAGGTATAATGAGTTTATCAGAATTTAATTCTTCTAGAATTCTGCCATCATTATCTCTAACTGTTATCGACCAAAATGCTTCTTGGTTTTGAGCTGAATTTATAATGGTTTGTATATCTTGAGCAAGAAGTGAATTCGCAGCAAGAAGTAATAATAGAGTAATCGAACTGCAAATTGAATAATTCATAAATTATTGAACAAAGTATTTTTCTTCTTCATCTTTAAATGCTTCTAAAATAGAATCTGTCGTTTCTGATGAAATAATTTTATCCATGAATGAAGCACTATTCATTAAACGTGAAATACGGCTTAATAATTTTATGTGATGGCTTTGTCTAATATCTGGACCAACTAACAAAAAGATAACTTGAACAGGTTCTCCATCTATTGAATCATAGTCTAGTGGCTTATTCAATTTTGCAAATGCAGCGTAGTTTTCATCTACTGCAGTTGTTTTACAATGAGGAATTGCAAGACCTTTTCCAACCCCTGTACTCATAACAGATTCTCTCTCAAAAACACTTTCACGAACTTGTTTAAGTGATACTGCATCAATTTTATTAGTTAATAAATCAATCATTGA
Organism: Balneolaceae bacterium; assembly: GCA_965212165.1. GTDB lineage: Bacteria > Bacteroidota > Rhodothermia > Balneolales > Balneolaceae > RHLJ01. The sequence goes on from OZ243096.1 coordinate 2,700,285, forward strand.
ATTAATTACCTGCTTCTTATTCTTAACCTCAAGGTTTGGAATCACTGTTTGTTCATCGAGAAGGGTAAATAAATTCATAGATTTAATGAGTTTTAGTCTAGTACTTATGGTTCAAAAACGCTCTTCGAATATAGGAAGCCAAGAAGGAATCAATCAAAGTTTAATTTGAATGTTTTTATATACTTTTAAAAGGCCCTATAATTATGATTCATTATCAATAGAAGGATTAATTTTTCAATATGATTAGTCCAACAAGTTTATTGATAGATTTTTATAGATCTAATATCACATTGCCTTCTAAAAATCCGTAAACTTAGGTATGAATTGGCTACTAACTACCATATCCGTTTTTAAAAAAGATGTCCGTATCGAGTTTCGAACTCGTTTTGCTGTTAATATGGTCTTAGCCTTTGTTGTTGCTTCATTACTTTTGATATTGTTTACACTAAGAGCCCAACAACTAGACCCAACTCCAAAAAGTGGACTAGTATGGATAGTTATTCTATTTGCTGCATTATCAGCTTTAGGACGAAGTTTCATTTCTGAAACAGATAAGAATACTTTCGATCTACTTCGTATTTATGCAAAAGGCTCTACTGTTTTTGTTGGCAAGCTTATTTATAACACAGTATTTACTCTATTTATTAATTCTACTACTTTTTTATTGTATTCATTTCTTATGGATCTGCGAGTTGTATCTATAGAGGCGTTTTTTGTAATGCTAATTTTTGGAACACTTGGGCTATCTTCAGTTTCTACAATGACAGCAGCTATTGTGTCTCAAGCTGATCGTAAAGGAGCTGTTTTCTCCGTTCTTTCAATCCCCCTATTCGTACCCTTAATTTTATTACTTACAAGAGTTACTAAGGTCGCTTTTATTGATGGATTAAATAATGGTTTTGGAAGTGATCTAGCTGCTTTAGTAGGCTTTGTTGGCGTAACAGTGACAGCAGGAATTATCCTCTTTGACTTTATCTGGGAAGATTAATGAATATCAAGTTTGGTAATAGACGCATTGTTGGACAATCAAGAGCAAAAGAGCAACTTGAGAGGATGCTTAATTCTGAACGTATAGGGCATGCATATTTAATTTCTGGTTCAAACGGAGTAGGAAAGACTGCTTTTGCTCTAGGTTTAGCTGAAGCAATAAATGGTATTGATCATTTAAGTGATTTAGGAGAATTCAAAAGTAGTAGAAAATCATCCTGGTTTAACCATCCTGATATTCACGTATTTATTCCAATGCCTACTGCAGCAAAGTTTGAAGAATTACGTCCTAGATTAGAATTGCTTGCAAAAGATCCATATGAAGTAATTGGTTTTGCTCAACGCCCATCTTTAGATAAAGACGCTTCATCTAAAAACCTACAAGCTTTTTATCCAGTAGATTATTTTAGAGATGAAATAAGACCTGTTGCACGGCTACGTCCGAACGAAGGTAACCGAGTTGTTATCATTATAACACAGGTTGAAACAATGAGAAAAGAAACTGCAAATGCTTTTTTAAAATTACTTGAAGAGCCATCAGATCGATTGATGTTTATACTAACAACAGAAAGTTACGAAAGCCTACTCCCTACTATTACCTCAAGATGCCAACACATACCGCTAGGAATTTTATCTCCGAAAGAAGTTGAAAAGGGTTTAATAGAAATCGATGGATTAAGTAATGATCAGGCTTCATATCTCGCTCGGGTATCTGGTGGGAATTATGCCATGACAAGGTTTTTTGATGTCTCTAGATTAAAAGAAGACAGAGAAACTATGGTTAATTTTCTGCGACTTGCTTACAGTCAAGATGCACATGGCCTCTCAAAAATTGCTCAGGATTGGCAAAGTTCATTTAATATAGAAGGATTAATATCTCTAACTAATTTGATGGAAATGTATCTGAGAGATTTAATGATATATAGAGAAACTCAAAATGAGCAATTAATCACAAATATTGATCAAGTTGATTCTATCAAAAAATTTGTTGGAGCTTTGAAAGATGCTCGATTGGTCGAAATGATTTCTGAAATAGACGCCACTCGCCCTATGCTTCGTCAAAACGTATCACCGAAGCTTTTATTAACTGTTTTAGCACTTCGATTCTCAAATTTAATGCGTGGTCTTGATCCTTTTATACCAGACCACGAAAACTGGAAACATTTACCTGCTTTTGCTGAATGAGTACTATAAATTTTCATAAGATGGAAGGAGCTGGCAACGATTTCGTGGTTATTGATAATCGTGAATCAGGGTTATCATTGGAAGAAATTATTTCCATAACACCAAAGCTATGTGACAGAAAATTCGGTGTTGGTGCCGATGGTTTGCTAGTACTAGAACTGCCACAAATTGAGAACGTAGATTATACCATGATTTATAGAAATGCTGATGGAACCGATGCTGGCATGTGTGGAAATGGAAGTAGATGTTTAGCTTTGTTTGCAGCACATCATGGATTTCAAAATAAACAGAAATTTAATGTTCATGATGGAATTTATGAGGCAGAAATTGATAAGATCGAACATCAGGTTAGTGTTCTTTTTCCAGATGTATTAGCTCCTAAAAAACTTCAGATCAATAAAAAGAAATATCTACAAGTGTATACTGGGACTGAACATGTAGTAAGTTTTGAAGAACTTGAACGTTTAGAATATGAAGAAGACCTTATCGATGAAGGTAGTTTTATTCGAAATCATCCTTTACTAAATCCTCCAGGCACAAATGTGAATTTCGTTTGTATTGAAGATGAAGAATCGATCTATTTACAAACCTTTGAAAAGGGTGTTGAAGGACTTACTTTGGCATGTGGAACGGGCGCTTTAGCATCTGCAATTGCTACCCACTTTATACAAAAAGAAAAAGGGTCAGACTTTGAATACTCAATAACCGTTAAAGGTGGAACACTTGGGGTTTCATTCAGGTTTGATGAAAAAAAGAACTCTTATACTCAATTAATTTTATCTGGTCCCGCTAATTTTGTTTTTACAGGCTCTATCAATACCTAGACTAACTATTCTTCTACTTTGCACTTACTTTTTCTTGTCTTGCTCACCTGGTGTTAGCAATGCAATACAAACGAATATAGAAAGTGTACAAATACCAAGTTTATTACTGGTTCCTAGTCAACTAACTGCCCCACAGTCCATAAGAAGTATTCAACTTTATAAAAAAGGTAATGTTAGAACCCCCCCTATTCTCGAATTATCATCAAATAACAAGCTAGTGCTCGAATTTGATGAATTGGCAACCGTTTCAGGGCAATTTAGAGTTCAGTTTTCTCATCATAATAAAGATTGGAAGGAAAGTGGACTTCCAGATCCATGGGTTTATGATGGTTTCAATGAACTATTTATACGAGGAGGAGAAAAAAATCAAGAGTTTAGACCCGATTATTTTCGCTATAAACTTGAGTTTCCGAATCGTGATATAAAATTCAATGTGAGTGGGCATTATCTGATTCATATTTATGATTACCAATCTGGTATTGAGTTATTTAGTTTACCTTTTTTTGTAAATGAAAATAATGGTGAATTAGGAATCAATTCTGAAACAATTTTTAATCAAGGCTTGAATGGAAATGCAATTGATCAATTATTTGGAGAGTATATATATCCAGAGTTTGTTGAATTTCCTCAGTTTGATCTCTCATACTCATTTGTTCAAAATCGCTTTTGGAAGAATTCAAAAAAAGCAGATCAAACTAGTTTTACAACGGAGGGAAAGACTGAATTTCATCTTTCTAGAAGTAAATCATTTCCCGCTAATTTCGACTTTAGTTTCCTAGACCTTTCTGATCTGTCTTTACAAAACCCACAAATATATAATTTTGAACCAGCTCGAATTCCACCAAAAACAATTCTTAAAGACGATATTTTAAATTTCCTTGGTGACCCTCGAATGACTTTTAAATCCGAGTCAGGATTTCCTAATAATGATCGATCTGCAAGGTATACAGATGTAAGCTTTCGTTTAAATACTGGCGGTCGAATAAGTGGATTCGAATCCATATTCCTAATTGGTGATTTCAATCAATGGAGTATATCCGATAGAAGTAAACTTTTCTATAACTCTGATCTAAATGTATTCGAAACAAGTGCGCTAATAAAGGAAGGTAAGTATTCTTATAAGTATGTAAGCCTTGAAAATGGTCGGATAAATGATTTTAAACTAAGTGATTCTGTTACAAAAAGGGATCAGGAATACATAGGGTTTGTGTATTACCGTGATCCCCAATACCAATATGATAGGCTATTAAAAGTAAATCTAATAAATGCGATATATTAGAAATCGATACCAATAGAGAAGTAATGAACAGCACCTGGCTCAAATCCACTCCTACCTATAGCCCATGCCATATCATACCTCAAAGGTAACCCAAATACGATAGTTCTCAATCCAAAACCAGATCCTGCTAATAAATCACCATTTACAGAATTGAATTGTACTACATCAGCTCCATTAACAGGCCCATCCACAAATCTACTATTAGTTAGATCATAGTAGGTTGTTACTTCTTCTCCCAGCACTAAGTCAAGATCTTTAGAGTTCTTTGTAACTTGCACTGTATTCCCATTTCTGTTTACAAAAGATTGATTTATATCAAATCCCCAAGCAGTTCCAATATCAAAAAAGAAAGCACCAGTAACATTATATAATGGAAATATTGGAAGTGCTCCAGGTACTATTGCCGCAAATAATGGGAATCTAAATTCAGCATTAACTAGCGCAAACTTATTTCCATATATAGCATTGAATACATGTCCACGTAATGGAACTGCTGGTAGTGTAAAGAATGTATCTGCAAGCCTTTCTAATGGAATACCATTATTCGACCATCTTTGATTAATCCAACCTAACATTCCACCAAGAAAATATGTTTGAGAATCTCTACCAATAGAGGCTCCTGCAGATCCTCTTAATGCTATTGAATAATTATATCCTAGATTTACATACTGTCTAAAGTCACCAAGAGCAGAAGCAAAAGCTGGAGAGTCATTACCTAAACCGGGGCTTCCAGAAAGGCTAAATGAGTATCTTGTACCTCCTCTTGGAGTGATAAAACCTGGAAGAGTTGCGTCTTTAGTAAACGAAACCTGTGGATATAGGAAAGAACTGGAAAGATTATCTGAGCCATCTGAGAAACTAGTTGCACCAAATATTTCAGAGATTGGATTGAAAACGGTATCGTAATCTCTAACTAAGTTTATCCAAGATACTCCATAGTCTATCCTTCTAAATTTATCGATTGGATATTGCATATTAAATGCAGCTCCAAATGTTCTAAACCTTAATAAATCACCACCAAAAGTCTGGTACTGACGAGATGAATGGAAGTAAGAGAGAAAAATATTTGTTCTATTTTTTAAATAGCCATACTGAACTGAGTAATCACTATTTCTTAAGTCGGTTTGAAAATTAGTACCCATCGATATCTGATGATCACCTAATAAATCACTTATCAAAAACTGTGTGAGCGCATATGTACCATAAGTTGAGGCAGTAATACTTGGGCTATAAGCAATATCAGTACTAAATTTAAGCCTATAATCTCTAGGTAAAAATCTTCCATCTAAAGTAACATTATCTTCTAAATCAAAGATAAATTCATTTTCCAAGTTCAATGTACTATCTAAAATAACTTCCTCAGAAAAGACATAATTTCTAAAATCTATTTCTCCACTAACTTCAAAACTTCTAGCTTTTTCCTCTTCAGTTAGTTGAGCTTCTTGCTCCTGCTTTTCTTTTTCAGTTCTTTCAACAGCAGCAACTATACCGTCTCTATACATTACTTGAGCAAATTCTGTAGCAGGTACTCTTTTATATAAACTCTCAGTTGCTCTTCTATTTGCCCAATAATTTTTACTTAGTGGTTCTAGTTTTTTCCTTGTGAAAGGTGATTTTAATAAGAAGATATCCAGATAGCCTTCATTTATTGCATTAAATGCTATCCTACTACCATCTGAACTTATTGAAAATTGAGTTATACCTGATTGTAAGTTAGTTAGCGGATATGCTGTTTTGGCATCAAAATCATACTCATAGATATTTTGGATTCCATTTTCGTCGGAATTGAAAGTCAAACGTCCAGTTCTTGTAATTTGCGGCTGGTTCTCGTTATATAGACGAGTATCTGTAATTCTATTAGCAATTTCTGAACCCAAATTAACGCTATATATATCTGATTGATATATACTGCTATCACTTAATAATTGGTAGCCACGATTAAATGTATTGAGATCTACTTTACTTCCTCGATTTGATGCAAAATAAATTGTTTTTGAATCTCCTGACCAAGTTGGCTCATAATCGGAGAAAAAATCATTCGTGATATTTGTCAATACTTTACTATTCAAATCATAGGTAAAAATATCTTGATATGGACCAATATTTCCATCAAAAGCTAGTTTAGATCCATCTGGTGACCATGCAACAGACCCAATAGCATCTAAATTTTTGAATTTAATTTTGTCAATTTTACCGGTCCTATAATTAACTACTGCAATATCATCGTTACCTCTAGTTTTTGTTGAAAGAGCTATATATTGTCCATCAGGAGACCATGCAAGGTTAGGATTAAGAATATTTAGTTCCTCAAAGTCTGGGTTATCCTCTCCTTGTACAATGGTTTTTAGTTTTCTTCCATTTAGAGCGTCAATTACAATTACGTCAAAGTATCCTCTCTTATTTGTAATAAATGCAATTTTATCGCCCTGTGGTGAAATAGCAGGACTTGTATTATAAGTTCCATAATCACCTCTTTTTGTCATTAAAGAAGCAACGGCTTTTGCATTCTCTCTTTCAGCAACTTCTGGAAAATAACGTTCCTTTAAATATTGCTCCCATCTTTCCGATAATTCTTCTGAGGATAAACCGAGGGCATCTGAAAATCCATATTCGATACTTCTACTTGTTTTAATACGATTTAGTATCTCAGCAATCTTTTCTCTTCCATATTCTTCAACTATAAAATTCCAAACAGATTGACCACCTCTATATGCGTAGTAACCGCTTAAGTACTGAATTGGAGGTAGGTATCCATTAATTACTGCATCTCGAATAAACATATCTGTATTTGTATCCCAACCAAGTGCTGTATATTCAGCTAAACCTTCTTCAAACCATAATGGAAATACTAATTGAATGTTATTTCTAATGATCGATTGAATTGTACCACCATAAAACATATCGTTAAATACAGCATGTACAAGTTCATGATGTAATGTTCTTCTAAAGTCATCGTAATCACCATCAAATGGGACGGTCATTCTATTTTTAAGTTTGTCAGTAACCCCACCAATTCCTTCAGCACTTGTCGGAAGTGCAACTACATTAGTTTGTGAAAAGTCGTTGTGAGAATCATATATAATTAATGGAATACGGTTTACGATTTCATGATTAAAATCAGTTTGAAGTTGTTTGTATGCCGATTCAATGCTTTGTGCGGCAAATTCAGCTAGCTCATAATTTTTTTCGCCGTAGTAATAAACATCAAAGTGTTTTGATTGGATAAATCTCCATTCAAAATCTTCATATTGTACTCGATTTTTTCCAAATGAGAAGTATTGTGCACTTAATGTAGGAAGCCCCACACATAGTGACATAAATAAAACTGCTACTAATTTTCGATTCATATCTTTAAAGCTTTTAAATTTATGCTGGTATAAAATCAATTTGCCGCTTTTGATGGTTTACACTATCTACTTTTATCTTTATTTCATCACCAAGTTGATATTTTCGCTTACTTGATCTACCTACTAAACTATGACTACGTTGATCATAGTTGTAATAATCACCTTTAAGATCACTAACACGAACCATTCCTTCGCAATGTATGTCTTTTAAATTAACGAAAATACCTCTTTCTGTAACACCACTAATGACGCCATCAAAGGTTTCTCCAATTTTGCTACTGAGAAATTCAACCTGTTTAAGTTTAATAGAATCACGTTCAGCATCAACTGCGGCACGCTCTCGCTCACTACAATGTTCACCATTTTTCTGAAGTGTTTCATAATTATATGCACCAGCTCCAGACGTATAACCTTTTAACAGACGATGTACAATAACATCAGGGTAACGACGAATAGGACTAGTAAAGTGTGCATAATGTCCAAATCCTAATCCAAAGTGCCCAATATTATCTGGACTGTACACAGCCTTCGACATAGCTCTTAATGTAAGTTCATTAACAATAGTTTCAACACTTGTGTCTTTAACCTCGTTAAGTAATTTATTAATGGATTTTGGAGAGACCTTCTTTCCTAGGTGAAATTCAATTCCTAGAGGTTTTACTTGTTCAGCTACAGCTGCCAATTTCTTATCGTCAGGCTTATCATGTATTCTATAAAAGAATGGAAATAGGTTTTTACTTTTCTTCTTACCTGATTTTTCTCTGAGATTATCGATATGAAAAGCCACCGTTTTATTAGCCATTAACATACATTCTTCGATCAACCTATGAGCGAATATTCTCTTCTTTAAAACAACCTTAAGTGGTTTGCCGTGCTCATCAAGTACAAATTTCGGCTCTGGGTTGTCGAAATCAATCGCTCCTTCTTTGAATCTTTTTTCCATTAACACCTTAGCAAGTTTCCCTGCTAAATGTACTTCATTCTTGTATTTATGGTCTTTCCCATCAAGAATCTCTTGTGCTTGTTCGTAGGTAAATCTTTGTTGAGAATGAATAACCGTTTCTTCAATTGAATAGGAAACAAGATTCCCCTGTTTATCAATCTCCATAAAACAACTGTAGGTAAGCTTATCTTCATTTGGTCGAAGACTACAAACACCATTACTTAATCTCTCAGGTAACATTGGAATCACTCTATCAACAAGATAAATACTAGTTCCTCTTTTGAAAGCTTCATTATCTAATGGAGTGTTAGGAATAACATAATTTGTTACATCAGCTATATGTACACCTAAATAATAGTTTCCTTTTTCGTTGTAGGAAATACTTAGAGCATCATCAAAATCCTTTGCATCGGCTGGGTCGATAGTGAAAACCATTTCATTTCGAAAATCTTTCCTTCGAGAAATTTCTTTCTCCGATATTTGGTCAGGAATAGCTTCTGCAAATTTTTCTACCTCAGGTTCAAAGTCAGAACTAAGTTCATTTTCTGCCAGAATAGATAATATATTGGCATCATTACTTCCAGATTTACCAAGTATAGAAGTAATTTTTGCTTCTGGTAATGCTTGATGATGTACCCATTTTTCGAGGGTAAAAATAACTTTATCATCTTTTTCTGCTCTATTCAAATTTGCTGGTAAAACAAAAAAATCGGTGTGAGCTGACTTAACATCTGGTTGGATAATATAAGTAGTTGTTCCTGTTCTTTTTACTGTACCTACATAAAAATCCTTTCCCCTCTTAATAATTTCAAGAACTCTACCTGTTGGTTGCCCCGATCGCTTGTTTGTTTTGGTTAATTTTACTTTTACCAAATCGCCTTGTAAAGCTACCCCCACATCTCTTCTATGTATTTTGATATCATCATCCATTCCATCAACTACTACAAACCCCATTCCGCTTTGTGTGATTTGTATTTTGCCTTCTATTAAATCTGCGCTTTTCGAAGAGGAATTTTTTGAACCCGATTTTTTCAGATGAATACTAGTTCCATCTTTTATAATTGCACCTTTACTAGCTAGTCCATTTATAACTTTTTCAAGCCTACGAACTTCCTTTTTGCTACTTAATTGTAAAATGCTTTTGATCGTTTCTTTTGACAGGTTCGATTCAGGGCTGTTTTTAACTAAATCCAGTATTATTTCTTCTAAAGTACTTAGCCTCTGATTTCTACTCATTCATTTGTTTTTACGATGGGGGATTCTGATTTTGCGTTAGTTCCTGCTGTTGTTGTTCTTCTTTATTGTCTTTTATCCCAAAAAGACGTCTAAAAGGAGTAGCGATTTTTCGGAGAAATTCATTCCAGTTATTAAAGCTAACTTCAGCTTCTAATCCAACTCCATTTATATCCTGAGCTTGTTGACTTTCATCAGCACCTCCAAAACTACTAAAAGTAGGGTCTTGCCTATGAAATGCAGTTACTGAAAGGGTTTGATTAATTCTATATGTAGCACCAAGATCTCCAATATTTGATTGAGCTCCAGTAATCTGACCTTCTCTACTTAATATAATACGATCGTTATATAATCTAAGTGCAACAGCTAAATCTACGTTATTATATGTATTTAAATTAAAATCGATATCTAAACTACCAATATCGCTCCTCAATAAAGAATTAATTTGATTAGACAGTAGTGGACTTATAACCTGACTAGATAAGAGGGGATTTAAAACAGCACCACTACCTGAAAAATTGCTAGTTAATGAGTTGGTTCCATCTGTACTTGCAGAAGTTGATGGAATAAAATCACCCATTAAAAGGAAACTTGTAGCTTGAATTAATTTCTCATCTTCATTTCTATTCAAAGTATTAATCTGAGTTGAAAGAGTGGTGTTTTGACGTGTTTCAAATGTATTAGGTAACCTAAAGAAAAAGTTATTCTCAATAGTAGAAAGTGACCCCTGGATACTTAACACTAATTCAACTGGTACACGTTGCGAAGTTTCACGATCAATCTCAGATCTGGCTCGTGTTAGTGTATTAATATCTGGACGAGCTTGATAAACCGCTTCTAAATTAAGTCTTGCATCCGTAGGTGAGCCATCCCAAATAATTGTACCACCTCTTTCTATATCAAATCTTCTTGTAAAAATATCACCACTCACAAATTGATAATTACCATCTGTTATATCAAACTGACCAAACATACTCAATGCTTCGTCTTGAAGTCTTATTCTTAATCTTCCAGTACCATTTGCTGTAATTATATCACCTGTTATTGGATCAAAAATAAGCTGTACAGTCATTTGTTGAGTAGCAATAAACTGTAGATCAAGTGTAAAACGTTCTATGAAAGTTCTATTGAAAGGATCTTCTTCAATTACTGGTATGAAAGATGAAGAATTATTTCCATTGCTTGCTCCTGAGTTCTTTTGAAATGAAAAATTATCCACAAATCGAATGAACTTATTATCCTCATCAAACTCAGTCTCTTCTAATAGTGGTATTCCAATATTCGAAAAGTCGGATATTAAAATAGGCGTTATTGTAGATAGCACAGGATTTAGATTCGTTCCTGTCATCTGAAGTGTACTACTACCATAAGCCTTTCCAAAGAATGGCGTATTTGGATCAAAGGAGCTATTTAAGAATTGAAATTCATCCATTTGCATTCTTAAATCTATTGAATGCACCTTTTGAAAATCATTCAAATTATATGTTCCACTAATTATAGCTGAACCACCTGATGGATCTATAACAAATACATCCTTAAACTCAAGCCCATTAGCTCTTGAAAAGCTAATCATGCCTTGTCCATAATAATAAGTATCTAGAAATCGGGGTTTAAGATATACAGCATCATCCATACCGATTTCATAATCAACTTGAAAGTCATAGTTTTCTAAATTCCCCCAAACAAAGCCATTACCTGTTGCTTTTCCAGACATTTCTGTAAATACTTTAGGAGCTATAAAAGGGATTATCCAAAGATCAATATTTTCAAAGTCCAGATTAAAATTGAAAAGCGAATCAACACTAGGAAATTGACCATTTACAGGTGCAAGTACATATCCATTTAACAATATATCTTGTCCATTTCTCTCATCTCTTTCAAAATATCTTGGGTATTTAGTAGAATCAGTTAGAATTGAAATACTTGTATCAAATCTATTCAAAATCTGATTAAACGAGCTACTTACATTGATGTCACCAACCACATTATCGTCTAAGCCAAGTTCAAAAATATTTAGTTCACCCTGAATTGTAGGAACTCTTGTTAATGATTGAGTTGTGAAAACACCGTCTAAATTTCCTGAAAAGTTTATCCTTCCATTTATTAAATCTGAAATCCTTCCTAAATCAACATTTCGAATTACATAGTTTACAGAATCATAAAGATCGTTACTTAACGCCCCTTCTATACTTATAAATTCATCAAAGTTAGAAAATGTAAAGTCATTAAATTCAAGCTTATTATCCTTGAGGTATCTCAAATTTGGAGCTCTATTATTCATCCATTTATATTTTTTACTACCTAATTCAAAATTATCAATACTAATATTTATACTTGAATCGGTTAATGCTAAATCACTTGAAAAATCAAAGGCTGTTTCGACACCAATTCTTTTAATTGATTGTACCACCTCAATAGAATCTTTATCTAAATCGAAGGAAATACTTACATCTTCACCAGTTATAAGCTCTGTTGATAATTCACTTGATTCTGCTTGTATCTTTAAACTCCCAAATGATTTAAGTCTTTCATCATGTCTAAAACTTCCTGTAACCTGAACTAAATTAGAATCTGATTCGATTTGATTAAATAGGAACTTCGAGTCATTGATTGTTGAATTAAAAAGTAATCTTTCAGCATTCACATTTAAATTTGAAGAAATTCTAGCGTTGGATATAAACTTTGGTGACTCTGGAAAATAGCTCTGGAATAGTGCTATATTTTTTAAATTAATATTTAATTGAAAATTCTGATCTTTAACAATCGGAGTAATACTCGTTGTATTTTGAATTTCTTTCAATAAGATTTCTTCATTAAATCTATTTCTCAAATAGCTTGACCAATATGGTGCTAATTTAAGAACATCATTGGGCTCAAAGATGCCATTCATAGATAAATCAAAAGCCGTTGAAGTAAGTCTTAAGACCCTTTCCCCTAATCCTGGTTCATTAAAGTCTGCATAAAACTGGTGATTTTGGAGAGTGTCTCCGTCGACAATAGAAAATGGGATGTCTAAACTTACTTGACCATAGAAATTATCTCTATTACTCCCTTTGAGGAAAAACTCATAATCTACATCAATAACTGCTTCGGCTAATTTTTCAATTTTGGAAAATCCCTTTAAATCTAAATTAGAACCAGTACCTGAAAATTCAACAGATGGAATAGAGTCGGTAAAATCAAATGTTCCCATACCCGTTAAATAGGAATCTGGTGCCTTAAAACGAAATGTGGGACTGAATAAGCCTGACACCCATTCACTTTCTGCTTTTAGTGAATCGAATTCTACATCATTAATTATACTATTTAATAAGCTAATATTAGCTTCACCATAAGATGAACTTATATTTTTTAGACTAGAGGATTGAAAATCAATACTTCCAGATAAATCAGAAAAAGCTAATTGATTATGAAGAATTCCACCTAAATCTAATGAATCAACAGTAGCGTTCATTTTAAATGGTATTAAATCTGATAGACCAAGAATGCCGTTAAGAAAGATACTACCTCTTTCACCAACAATATCTAATGATGCATTAATTGACTCTCTTTCACCAACTACTTCCCCTTTTAATCTAGACGATGTAATTGCATCAATTTGAGTTTGAGTGAATTTTGGGTATAGCATTTTTAGTTCTACACTATCTGCTAGAATATTAAATAACTCAGCTCCGTATTTAATCTCATCAATTTTAAAAGGATTTGATACATAGCCATATCCTTCTAGTGCACTCTCACCAAAGACAAATTCAAAATTATCAAACCAAAGTGAATCAATATCACCCTCACCTTGAAGTTTCATATAAATACCATCCTCAATATCAGGGTAATCATTGAAAACCCTTCTTAAGGTAGATGGATCTAGTAAAAATTCTTTAATGTCGATATTCAATTGAGATGATCTTAACTGACTTAGTAAGTCCTGTTCTAAAAGATCTACACCATCTGCTTCACCACTAAAATTTAACAATGAATTTCCAAACCGTACATTAAACGCATTAAATTCCAGAAAACGATCATCATTATAAACTTGTCCAAAAAGGCCTGCCTTTTTTATATCCAACTCAGGAATCTCAACATCAAGTCGGTCAATATCTATAAATCTTCCAGTTGAATTATAATCTAAAAACATATTTATGTTTAAGTTCCTTAAAGTTACACTATCAGGTGAATCTGGAAGGTTTGGTAATGGGTTTTCAATTACAATAAATCCATTTTCTATTGTAACTGATGGGGCTAAAATTTCAAGAAAAGTTTTACTTTCAGTTGTATCATTTTTAGATATTGTAAAGCTTTCGCGTTTTTGTATTGACTTTAAAATTGACCTAGATTTGTCATTTGTTATTCTAAGTCTTGGTGAATTAATTTGTAATCCGTTTACGACAAAACGATTACTAAATATTGCCCAAAAATCGAGTGTTGCTGAAACAGTATCAGAAGAAAATACAGGATTAAAAGAAGTAGAATCTGGATATAAATTAATAGAATCGAATTGAAAACTTACTGGAAGAGTTCCGCTAAATTCACCTAATTTAAGTACACCAAAGTGTTGTTTATTATACCGTTCTTCGATTTTATTAACTATATAATTCTTTGAGGCAGGAAGCTGGAGTACACCAAAGGCTAAAATAAATACCAACAACAAAACCCCTATGGTAACTCCAATAAAAGTCCATATAGTTGACCACATTCTATGTAACCATCGTATTGCCATTTAGCTAAATTCCGAAATCAAATTTTTCCAACTTTCTTCTATACTTCTTGTGTCTTTAAATGACTTAATAATCGGTTTTGCTAATTCTTCTAGAAGAACTAAGCGTATGGTTCCATCTTTTACTTTCTTATCTCTTCCCATCATTTCTGTTAATTCGCTATAGTTTTGTCCAATACTATTCAAGTCTAAATCGTACAACGACTTAAATGGCAGTAAATTGGATTTACTTATAGTAGCTCCTTCATTATTTGATGCTGCGATAGCGCCAAACATTCCTGCAAAAACAGCTTCACCATGTGAAAAGTTTTTAAACTCACCTTTCTTTTCTATAACGTGCGCAAATGTATGTCCGAAATTTAGAAATTCTCTAACCCCAGATTCTTTTACATCTTTGGAAACGATATCAACTTTAATTTTTGCACTTTTCTCAATTAATGAAATCCATTTACTAGGTTGTGCAATGGTATCATCTGCAGTTAACTCTTTAAGCTCTTCAAGGATATGAGCATCCTCAATCATTCCATATTTAATGATTTCACTCAAACCATTAATCCATTCTTTTTTTGGTAGAGTTTTAAGAAGATTAACATCAGCAAATACTGCTTTAGGCTGATAAAATGCTCCAATTAAATTTTTTCCTGTCGAATGATTTACACCAGTTTTCCCACCAATAGAACTATCAACCATTGCTAACAATGTAGTTGGAATATGGATTAATGGGATACCTCTTAAAACAGATGCTGCAACAAATCCTGATAAATCACCAATCACACCTCCTCCAATAGCAAGAAGAGGTGTACTACGTTCTAATCCAGTTTGTAGAATAAAATCTACTATACTTGAATATTGTTCAATGCTTTTATTGCTTTCGCCACTAGGTACGATGTATTTAACGACTTTTTTGAAGCCCTCTCCGAAGCTATTTTCTATCAATGAACTATGGTTTTTATACACCTGTTCATCTATAATAATGAATAGTTTTTCAGAACTATAGTAGGATGATAAAAAATGGGAAACCTCAGACATTAAGTTTTCACCAATTATCACTGAATATATATCTGTAGATGACGTTTTAACTGGTATTGATTTATACATACCTTTTCAATTTTTCTATAAGTAGTTTTGCCTGTCCTTCTTTCGATTCTAAACCACTACTTTCTATTTTAATCTGAGCTTGTTCGTATAGTGGATTACGGGATAAATATAATGCTTTAAGCTCTTTAAACAGAGTTTCCTTTGGTTTTATTTTGCCCTCATTATTTAATACAATTGGTCTTTTAGTATTCCTTAAAACTCGTTCAACAATTATTTCAAGTGGAGTTTTTATATAAATAAGTAAACCGTGAACTTTAAGATGATCAACAACTTGTTGATTATGAAGAGCTCCTCCCCCAAGAGCGACCACACCTTTAAAATTTCTTGTTAACTCTAATAAAGCTTCAAATTCTTTTTCTCTGAAATATTCTTCTCCATATTTTCTAAATATTTCAGATATGGAACATCCTTCTTTATTTAAAATGACAGTATCTAAATCTAAAAATGGCTTTTCTAATTCTTTTGCAATCAATCTACCAATTGTACTTTTTCCAGTAGCCATAAAACCACAAATATAAATACTGCCATCGAATTTTTTTAAACGGTATTCATTCATAACACAGGTTTTTCTGGTTTTACTAATTCAACGACTTCTTTTTGAACTAATACTGCTCCGGGTGCAGCACCTTTAGGTTTACGAACATATTTTCTCTTAGCAACAATTACAGGAACCAAATCTGAACCCTTTGCCTTTGAATTAAAAGCTGCATAAGAAGCAGCTTTTTCTATTACGTCCTTAGGTGGCATACCTTTATGATTTGCCATTCTAATTACCAAATGTGATCCAGGTACACCTCTTGCATGCATCCAAATATCTTCTTTGTGTGAGAATTGAACTAATTTATCGTTACTCTTAGCATTTTTACCAATCCATATTTGATATCCATTTATTTCTAAGCTATGAAATGGCAGATTACTTTCTTCTTTTTTTGATACCCCTATACCAAGATTCTCTATTTCTTTTTTATACTTTATTCTCCAATCATCGAAGTCTCTAAGATGATTAATATCCTTAAGTCCTTCTCCCATTCTAATAAGTCTATCCTTTCTTTCTTGGATTCTTGGAAGTCTAGCTGAGGCTTCTTCATATGATTTCAAAGAATTAGATGCCCTATTGTAATAGTATTCAGCATTTTCTGCTAAACTAAGTTCCTTATCTATCTTAATTTTAATTTCTTTACCCTCGTTGTATAAATCTTCTACCAAAATTGAATCAGATTTCTTGGGTTTAAGATGAGCATTGGCCATCAATAAATGAGCATATTTCTCATATAGTTCTGCCTTTTCTATACCTTTATCTGCTTTTTCAAGATTCTTCAAAACAGATGCTAATCTTTTGATTTGCCTGTTTATAGTTTTACGATATAATCCTTTTTGTTGATTTAATCGCTGAACATGGGCGTAATTCTTGAATCTATTGGCAATTAGTTCATTTATTGTATCAAAATTTTCAATAGAAGATATCGGCAGTAGTTCTTCACCAATTAAAGTAACTGTCCCATCTGGTAATTTCCTAAACTCAGGGTTTACCTGAAGTACCTCAGTAACCCTTTTTGCGAACTGAAAAATTTCTTCTGGGGTTTTATTTTCCAATTCATTCAGAAGAATAAGGTCATCCAATTCAACTCTTGGTAAAATTGGATTTGATTCCAAAAGCATTTTCTTTGGTGTACTACTTGATGGAATATCTTTAAATAAGTATTGTTCTTTTGAAGCTGGTTCATCTTCCCCAACCTCTCCATGATCTTTGAATATATCAACCACTTTTCCATCTTTAACTTGCAATACATTTGCCTTATTGCTGAATAGTTTAAAAACTAGCTTAACTCCATTATCAAATTCAAAATTAAGTAATCGATCTTGATTGGCTAGAGTTATATTAACTATTCTTATTCCATAAAGATCCTGAAAAAACAATAATTTATTTGATTTTTTTCCTGGTCTGTAAGTATCTAAAAACAAAGCAGTATTTCCAGGTGAACAGCTAAAGATTAACCTGAAACTTTCTCGTTCATTACTCATATAAAGTTCTAACAAATTTTTGAATGGAGTTATAGCTTGCTCCAAAACACAATTAGTTAATTTGTTATTGAACTCATTCTTTAAATATATTAACTCGTAATAATTCATTTATTTAGTTAGAACATTGAAGTATTAAATACTAAGTATGCACTACCCCATTTTTAAGTCTATTGTGAATACTGTTGATATTCAACTTGATAAAAAAGGTATACACAGTAAAAAATTCCGAACTTGGGAAGATAATAAGATTAATGCCATTGGCTTAGAACTTATTATCGATTTAAATAAAACTTCTACTTTCATTAATTCTCTTTCAATAAACTTTGATTGGGATAGTTTTAGGGAAACCTCTATTGCTCGAGAACTTTCAGGAATGGAGAATCATCCATTTTTAAAAATTGATCGACTTTCAAAAACTAAGGTAAATCCTTCAATAGATATTGAAATGACATGGCTATTTGACACTTCACTTTGCCAGCCTGAAATTCCCGAGAAAAAAGGCAACTATCGAATAGAAGAAGCTAGTAGATGGATGGAATCCATTAGTAAGGAAATTAACACCTTACTAAAAAACGAGAATATTATAACTCGTTGGCATATAGAAATTGAAGGCGACGAAAATGGTAAGTATCTATCATCAATAAATTTGATCTCATACTTTCAATACGAATTCAATTCACTAAGAACTGTTAACGAGATTAACTCTTTCGTTAGTAGCAGGCTTAAAGATTTACTACTAAAAGCAAACCGTGTTATTCGCAGTTCCGATCAAGTTTTAGCAGAAACTATTGCTGCATGATTTCTTAATTATTAAGACAAAGCTAAGATTCAATCTTTTTAGAAATCGTAGAAAAAAAAGGCTTCGATAAATCGAAGCCTGAAAATTACTTTTTCTTCTTATGCCTGTTTTTTCTCAGACGCTTTTTACGCTTATGTTTTGCAATCTTTGCGCGCTTTCTTTTTTTACCACTTGGCATAAATAATCACCTAGGATATATTTTATATTGTTTTTGTTCGAACAGCCCCAAAAATAAGAACTTTTTGATGGTTTTCTAAATGAAATTTTAATCTGCCATAGCTTTATTCACAGATTCCTTAAAGTCTTTGGATACTTTTAGTATTGGAGCGTATTGTTCAGGCACAATTACTTCAACATTAGTCTTAGGATTTCGAGCTACACGTTGCGCTCTTTTTACTACTTTAAAGCTTCCAAATCCTCTTAATTCTATATTCTCTCCTCTCTTCATAGAATTAATTACAGTCTCCATAAAGCCATTTACAACAGCTTCTGTTTCTACTTTTGTTAATCCAACTGATGATGATATTACATCTACTATATCTGCTTTAGTCATAATTAGTCTAAATTTTACTAGCTATCGTTAACTATTTGAATGTTCAACACAATAAAAAAAGTAAATCGTTCATTTTCATTTAGCTAAATTTATACAAAAACGAAACACTTCATATTATTTGCCAAATGTTTTTTACTTTGTTCGGGTAATTTTTTTAATCAAATAAATAGTTAGTGCATGGAAACGTTTGAGCAAATTGTAGGTACTCTTAATGAATTAGTATGGAGTACTCCAACTTATTTCCCATTCATGGTAGCAGTTCTACTGAGTTTTGGAATCTTTATTACTCTTAAATTAGGTTTTGTACAGATACGCCATTTTAAACATGGTATACTTTCAGTAACGGGTAAATATGATCATCCTGATGCTATCGGAGATGTTAATCACTTTCAAGCATTAACTACTGCATTATCTGCAACAGTTGGAATTGGAAATATAGCTGGAGTTGCAATTGCTATTCATTATGGTGGCCCTGGAGCACTGTTTTGGATGTGGATTACTGCATTCTTGGGTATGGCTGTAAAATATACTGAGTGTACACTTGCTGTAAAGTACAGAGTCCAAAATGAAGATGGATCAGTTTCGGGTGGCCCTATGTACTATATCGAAAAAGGACTTGGTGAAAACTGGAAATGGCTCGCAATATTTTTTGCAGCAATGGCTGTAATCTGTTCTTTCTTAACTGGTAATGCAGTACAAGCCAATACGGTAGCAGATACACTAAAGAGTACTTTCCTAGTCCCTGGATGGATTACAGGTTTAGTAACAGCATCTATTGTTGGCTTTGTAATAATTGGTGGGATTAAAAGAATTGGTAGAGTTACTGCTAGTCTTATGCCATTAATGGCAATCATTTATGTACTATCTGCTTTAGTAATTTTATTACTTAACTATGATGCAGTTATTCCTGCATTTGGAACAATTATCAGCTACGCATTTACACCACAAGCTGGTGCATTTGGTGTTGGATCTGGCCTATTCTTAACTACACTTGTTTGGGGAATTAAGCGTGGATTATTTTCTAACGAAGCTGGACAAGGTTCAGCTCCAATAGCTCATGGTGCAGCTAAGACAAAAGAACCAGTTCGCGAAGGTGTAGTAGCATTATTAGAACCATTTATTGACACTCTTGTAGTTTGTACCATGACAGGTCTTGTAATTATTAGTACAGGAGTTTGGGATCAAAAGCATGATATTTCTTTCACCTCAAATGCTCTTGAAACCGAAATAACAATAAATGATTCTGGAAATGTAATCTTATTTGATTCTGGAGAACCTACTAACGGCACATTAGTTAGAAATGATCACTCAATGGGTGTATTCTTTGTAGATGAATCTAGAACTAGAACATTTGAAGGTACCATTGAAGTTCTTGATGAAGGAGGAGTAAAAATGACCAATATTAACGGAGTTGAAGTTGAAACTTTATATTCCAGTATTATTGAGAATGGTGCTCCTTTAACTGCTATGGCATTTGAGCAAGGCTTAGCACCAATATTTGGAGGTGGTAAATACATTGTTACTATCTGTGTGATTTTATTTGGTATCTCAACTGCAATTAGTTGGAGTTATTATGGAGACCGTTCTATACAATATTTAGCTGGTGATAAATCAATCATTTATTATAAAATGGTTTATTTAGTAATGCATTTCTTAGGAGCAGTAATTGCTCTTGAGACCGTTTGGGCTATTGGAGATATTGCGCTTGGTCTTATGACCTTCCCTAATCTAATTGCTCTATTCGCACTTTCTGGTGTTGTTGCTACTGCAAGTAAAACTTACTTTGCAAAAATGAAAGAACTGGAATCAGAGAATTAACATGAAAAATGTTTCAGTTATTGATCATCCTATTGTTCTTCGTTATCTCACATTTTTAAGAGATAAAAATACAAGCACTGCTTTATTTAGAAGATCTATGTCGAATATTGGAGTGATATTAGCCTATCACTCCTTATCTGACCTTCCATTAAATGAAACTGTAATAGAAACACCAATCCAATCAACAAAAGGCTATGTACCAGGAGCTGATGTTGTAGTAATTCCAATTCTAAGAGCTGGACTTAGCTTGGTTGATGGAATAATTAATTTTATGCCAGAAGCCAAAGTAGGACATGTTGGTGTTTACAGAAATGAAGAAACACTAGAACCTGTTAATTACTATGATAATCTTCCAAATGGAATTGAGAATGCATATAATTTAGTTGTAGACCCTATGTTAGCAACAGGTGGAAGCGGAAGTCACGCCATAAAGTTTCTCAAAGAAAACGGTGCAAGAAACATTCGATTCGTTTGTTTAATTGCAGCTCCTGAAGGTATTAAAAGACTACAAACTGATCATCCCGACGTTCCTATTATTACTGCTGCTATTGATGAACGGCTAAATGAAAATGCATATATCATTCCCGGGCTAGGAGATGCTGGAGACCGGTATTTTGGCACCATTTAAAAGATATCTACTCATACTTCCACTTTTAGGTCTACTGGCATGTTCAAAATTATCGGAATATGATAGTAAACAAATTCAGCAAGCCTTAGCAGATTCACTGTTAAGTACTACAGAAAGTTGGAATATCGATATGAATTTGATTGAAGACGGTACTCTTGTTTTGAACTTACAAGGTGACTATGCTTTTACTATTAAAAATTCAACACTTCACGAGACAAGAATTCAAGGCCCTGTTCAAATCAAAATTTTTGAAGAAAATGGGGAATTAGAAAGTACAGTTACATGTGATAGTGCGATTTATAAACCTGATGATGCTGTTTTTGAGATGTTTGGCTCTGTAAATGTTGTTACAGAAGATGGTAGAAAATTACGTTCTGAATATCTTAAATGGCAACGAAATCAAGATCGAGTAAGTACCCCACAATTTGTAATTTTTATATCTCCTCCAGATAGCATAGCAGCAGAAGGCTTTTTTGGAGACACTAATCTTACAAATTATACATTAAATGAAGGAGGCGGTCAAGTAGTATTAGATTGAAGAATAATTCGATATATATAAATCTTTTCATCCTTTTTCTATTGGGCTTTCTATCCGAAAAGACTGAAGCGCAAAATATTATCACACTTCAAAGGTTTGAGTCCGCACAAGTTACGACCGTGAATGGCGAACGGATACGTAAAATTTATAATGCCAGTATGAGTTTAGGTGATGTAACCATGGTTTGTGATAGTGCTTGGCAGTATTTAAATAGAAACGAACTTCAAGCTTTTGGCAATATTCAGATAGATACTTCTACCGAGAATATTTGGACCGACACCCTATACTATTACACAGATCAAGATTTGAGTAAGCTACGTGGAAGAGTGATTATAAAGCAAGACAGTACCTTACTTTTTGGAGAAAAAGTGAATTATAACTTCTTTACAAAAGTAGCTTATTTTCAAGAAGGTATTCGTTTAGAAGATGATCAAGGTATTCTTACAGCACTTCAAGGGACGTATTTTCAAAATCAGGATAGCGCTATTTTTAGAAATCAAGTTCAAATAGCTGACACTGCTCAATATGCAGAAGGTGATAGTCTTTTTATAAATCGTGAGCGAGAATATTTGCAATTATATAGTAACGTTTTTGTAGTTGATAGTACCAATAACGGATTACTAACTGGAGATTATCTGGAGGCAGACTCTACTGGTAGACGTTATGTTTTAGGAAATGGTTATCTCAGAAATATTGAATCCGATTCAACATCATCAGACACTACACATATATATGCTCAAGAATTACTGATGATTGAAAATGATTCTACTTCAACTGTAAGTGGGTATAACAAAGTTTCTGTATGGTCTATAAATTTCTCATCTCTCTCCGATTCATTATTTTATAATAGTGAAACTGAACTTTTTGAGCTAGATGGTAATCCCAATGCTTGGCATAAAAACATTCAACTATCTGGTCCTTTTATATCCGTGCAAATGGATAGTAATCAGGTTAAGGAATTGAAATCTTTTGTTGGAGCATTTGCAGTTCAGGAAGATTCACTTACTGGACGACTTCACCAGTTAAAAGGAGATTCTCTATTTGCCTATTTTGATAGTGGTAGCGTTTCACAAATTTTGATGTACCCAAAAAGTGAAGTTCTTTATCACACTAAAAATGATGCTGATGAGCCAGATGGAGCTATGGAAAGTGCATCACCTAAAACAATTTTATTTTTTGAAAATGGTGAACTAACTCAAGCTAAGATGGAAAAAAATGATGGACTATTCCTACCTGAGTATGATGGTATTGTGAGTAGAAGACTGGATGGTTTTACATGGAATCCAGAATTACGGCCTCAAAAAACAACGGCTCCTCCTCTACCTAAATGGGAAGCTATCTCATTAAATCGTCCATTTATTTTACCTTCTCGCTTCATTGTTTTTATGAGTGAAATAGGCATGAAATAATGGTAATTATTATTATTCGTTGACTGGAAAAAGATCCCAAATCTCTTGCCAAGGTAATTGAAAGTGATGGTAATCAGGTTTTTCAATCCAGCTCCCACCCCATTCTGAGAATCCATAATTAGCAAAAATTGGAACAATTTCTTCCACCATTCCTTTTCTTAAAGTCGTACGATTAATATAACCTTCTCCTTCAAGTGGAATAACTTCTTGTAATTCCATCTGTTCGTTTAATAACAAGTAAGGATTCTGAATTGGATTAATATCGATTGCAGCACCATAAGCATGACTTGACCATCTATTTGTTCTAGCAACTAACCTTCCATTAAATGAAGATGAGTTATTGGCTTTCATTGAACACACATCATCTCCATCAAAATCTACTATATTTTTAATTTGATGAATTGGAAATTGAATTCTTAATAATTCGACAAATATTTGCTCAACATTTCTAGCAAGTACATCTAATACTACCAAATGACCTTTATTCTGCTTCCCTTGAAAGTCGACATGTGTGATCTCAACAATCTTCAATCTGGATAAATCGACAGGACATTCTTGTCTCCAGATATGCTTTTCTAGCATTTGCTTTACTTCAAATTTTGTAAGATCTCGTATCATCTTTAATTATTTCGAACAAAGGTAATTAATCCTACAACCTTTTATATCTTGGGTTTAAAAAATATCAAAAAGAATGCCTGATCAAGATTTTTTCAAAGAAGTTGCAGCTCAACTGCGAAAACCAACTGGTGAATTTGGTTATGAAGTGGCTCAAAAGATGAATGAGAGTAATCGAGAAATGAACCTTACTATCATTGCAGCCTTGGATATAAAAGAAGGTAATAATGTTCTTGAAGTTGGAATGGGTAATGGGTTCTTTATAAAAGATATTTTGAGTAAAGCTGATGGAATAAATTATGTAGGCTGTGATTATTCTCAAGATATGATAAAACTCGCCTCTACTTTAAATTCTAAATTTATAAATACTGGTCAGGCTTCTTTCCATCAGTCAGAAGCTCATCATCTTCCCGTCGATAATGATTCAATCGATCATCTTTTTACTGTAAACACTATCTACTTTTGGGATGATATACCTTCCATCCTTTCTGAGTTTAAACGTGTTCTAAAGAAATATGGAACGCTTAGCATAGCAATACGACCTGAAAGCTGCCTACGTCAATATCCAAGTACTCAGTACGATTTTGAATATTATACATCTAAACAAGTAATCGACTTATTAATCGCAAATGGATTTACCAAATCAAAATTGATTGAAGTAAAAGAAGCGGAAATTGAAATTTTGGGAATTAAAGTAATTCCGGAATATGCTGTAATTCTCGCTACTATCTAGCAGTCTTTTACTAGAAAAACGAAGATTTGAATGATAAAAACTGTAATGATCTTTTATAAAATATTGTCTGTTTGTATTGATTAAATAAGTAATTTTCAGCCTTGAATTCCATCCACCATTCTATTAATCTATTTGAATATGACAAACAAATCTGAGCAATGAACAAAATCTTATTTATACCACTATTCCTACTATTTATATTCCTGATCGATTGCACGTCCAAAGAGAAAGAAACTCCTCAATCACTTGAAAATGAATGGATTTCATTATTTGATGGAGAAAGCTTTAATGGTTGGAAAGAATACAATTCTGACACTATAAATTCTAAATGGCAAGTTGAAGATGGAATGATAGTTGTCTCAAAAGAGGGAAATGCAAGAGATAAAAATACTGGATTTGGAAAATCGATTATTACCACTCAAAGCTTTGGTAATTTTGAGTTAGAATTAGAATATCGTATGAGTACTGGTGGTAATAGTGGACTTATGTACCATGTTATTGAAGATCCTAAATATAACCATGACTTTGCGACTGGACCTGAATACCAAATTCTTGATGATGAATTTTCTGCTACTGAATCTTTACCTAATAAAATGCTTGCTTCTAGCTATGATATGTTTGCTCCAGGGCCAAAAACCATTTATCCAGCAGGAGAATGGAATAAAATAAAATTAGTTTACGATAATGGCCGTGTGGAACACTGGCTTAATGGTGAAAAAGTACTTGAGTTTACTGAAGGAAGTGAAGCATGGAATGAAGCCCTTTCAAAAAGTAAATGGGTTAATGCACCCGATTGGGCTAAGTCGCCCAAAGGACATATTAGCCTACAAGACCATGGCGATTACGTTGCTTTTAGAAACATACGGATTCGCGAATTGTAAGCTACTATGATCAGAGACGCTCTTTCATCTGATGCTCCATTTATAACCGATATCTACAATTATTATGTAGAGCATTCTGGTGCAACTATGGAGTATAACACAGTGAATCAAGATTATTTTAAGAAAAAAATTAGTTCTACCCTTTCTTCAGGTCACTTTTTTATAGTAGCTGAACACGACGGTGAAATTATCGGATATGCCTACTCAAATGTTTGGAATCCTAGAGAAGGTTATAAGTATACCTGTGAAATTTCTATTTATTTATCTCCTGATGTAATTACAAAAGGTTGGGGGACAAAGCTCTATGCCGAATTATTTAAACGATTGAAAGAAGCTGATAGGCTAGTAATAATCGCAGTAATTACACTTCCTAATGAAGCCAGCATTAAACTTCATGAAAAATTCGGGATGATAAAAGTAGCTCATTTTCCAAAAATGGGAATTAAATTTGGTAACTGGTTAGATGTAGGATATTGGCAATTAAATATTAATAGGTAAGGTGAATAAGTATAACTCATCCACCTTACGATATTTGTATTAATTTAAGCTTCTTCTAGTTCCAAATTCTCCTTCACTACACGTTCCTGCACATCAAAGGGTACAGGAGCATAATATGCGAATTCTCTGGTATAAGTAGCACTACCTTGAGTCATGGACTTCAATTTTGTAGAATAATGATCTAATTCTTCAAGAGGAACATGAGCTTTTATCTTTTGCAATGCTCCCTCTGCTTCCATTCCTTGAATTTGTCCACGGCGTGTACCCAAATCACTCATTACATCGCCCATATAATTAGATGGTACAGTAACTTCGATTTCATACACTGGCTCCATCAACTTGGGATTTGCTTTCATAAATCCATCTCTGAACGCCATCCGAGCTGCAGTTTTAAATGCTGCTTCATTTGAATCTACAGAGTGCATTGAACCATCAAAAACAGAAACACGAATGTCTCGACATCTGCAACCACTCATTGGTCCAGCTTCCATTTTCTCCATTATTCCTTTCACAATGGCGGGCATAAACCGATTGTCGATAACTCCACCAACAATACAGTTTTGGAATACCATTTTACCACCCCAAGGTAATTCATGCTCATCCACATTTCGAACCTTAAACTCAGTTGGATCAGCCATTCCTTCTTCAAATGGTTCAATTAACATATGAACTTCTGCATATTGCCCTGCCCCACCTGATTGTTTTTTATGTTTATATTTAGTTTTTACAGAAGTAGTTATCGTTTCTCTATAAGGAATTTTTGGTGTTACAAACTCAATATCTAGATTGAAACGATTTCTAAGTATGTGCTCAATGGTAGATAAGTGTTCCTCACCCTGACCATGAATCAATATCTGCTTAACTTCTTGACTATGTTCAATAATTACTGATGGATCTTCTCTGTGAATTTGATGTAAGGCATTTCCAAGTTTGTCTTCATCTCCTTCTTTAGTCAATTTTACAGCAGTACGAATGGTTGTAGAGGGGAAATGAATTGGATCTAATTTTACAGGATGACCTTTTTCGTGAAGAGTATCATTCACTTCACTGTCTTTCAGTTTTACAACAGCACCAATGTCACCAGTTTTAATTTCTGAAATTTCAATACGTTTATGACCTTCCGTTAAATATAGATTTCCAAGCCTAACTGTATTGGAATTACTTTCATTAACTAAATCCATTCCAGGCTTAACTGTACCTCCATAAACTTTGAAATAGATTAAATCTCCGACATGAGATTCAGAATGTGTTTTAAATAAAAACATAACTGGTTTTCCATCAGGGTCTAAAGCAAACTCGTCCCCAGATTCAGTCATTGGAGATTCTACTTCCAAAGGACTCGGAACTACATCATCGATAAAACCCATTATTCTACCAGTTCCCATGTTTCGAGAGGCACACGCACAAAATAATGGATGAATATTTCCTTTCACAAGTGAAAGATTAAGTCCTTTTTGCATTTGTTCTTCGTCTAACTCACCCTGCTCGAAATATATATCCATCAGTGTTTCATCATTCTCTGCAATAATCTCAACTAATTCCTGATGAAGCTGAGCTGCTTTATCTTTCTGTGAATCAGGAATTGGAAGTTTATCAGGTTTACCTCCATCCGCACTGAACTCATACATCGTCATTCTCAATACATCAATAATCGCATGGAAATCGCCCCCTTCACTAAATGGGTATTGCACTACGGTAACTTCTCTACCAAAATGATTTTTAGCGTCTTCAACAGCTTTCCAGAAATCAGAACGTTCATTATCTAATTTGTTAACAACAAACATGGATGGAACATTATACTTTTGTGTGTACTTCCAAAGTGCGTCTGTTGCAACTTCAACTCCCTGTTCCGCATTCAATGTAAATATTGCCGTATCAGCTACTCTAAGTGCTCCAACAACTTCTCCTATATAATCTGAAGTACCAGGAGTGTCTATTAAATTTATTTTATGCCCCCTCCAATCTAAGTTCATGAATGATGAAAAAATCGACTTCCCCTTTTCTTTCTCTAACGCGTGATAATCTGATACTGTACTTTTTTCCTCTATTGTGCCTCTTCGGTTAATGGCTCCGGACTCAAACAACATAGTTTCGGCCAGTGTTGTTTTACCGGAGCCTGAATGACCCAACAAAACAACATTTCGGATTCGGGAAGGATTATAAACTTTCATGGTTATCTCCGTTAGTTTGCTATTTTCTACGAAATAATAAGCGCTACCAAAAACTACGCTTTGATTTATCAATGAACATGCAGAACATTCATGAATTGAATATGAAGAATCAATTTAAACGACTATAGCTAAGAATCAAGATGAAAAAAATCCTACTTATCCAAACTGGTGGAACCATTGCCATGAGCGCAAAAGGTGAAGGTGTTGAACTAGATCCTGAAACTTGGTCGGGTACCTTAGTGGATCGAGTACCTGAACTTCAAGAACTTGCTGAAATCGAAACCTACCCTCTTTTCTTTGAAGATAGTTCAGATCTAAACGCTAGTCATTGGGAAAATCTAGCACATTGTATTGATTCCAATTACGAAACTTATGATGGTTTTGTAATTTTACATGGAACAGATACTATGGCATACACGGCTTCTGCTCTATCTTTTGCATTGATTAATTTAGCTAAACCTGTAATTCTAACTGGATCTCAAGTTCCCTTAAGTAGTATTCGAAGTGATGCCCGACGTAATCTGATTAACTCTATAGAAATGGCTACAACTGATTTACAAGAAGTTGCCATCTGCTTTAATGACCATGTATATCGTGGAAATAGATCTACAAAATTAAGTATTGGTGATTTTGATGCTTTTGGTTCACCTAATTTCCCAACTCTTGCTGAAATAGGTTTAACTATAGAAATGAATGTTGAAGCTAAGGTGCTACTACCTGCTTTTGATGTACTACCAAAATTTGATAATTCACTAGTAGTACTTACTGTTTTCCCTTCGCTAAATACCGACTTTTTAATGCGACTTGATCTTACAAAATTAAAAGCGATCATTGTTCGATCTTTTGGAAGTGGAAACTTCCCTATGAAAGGAGAATTCAATCTTCTTCCTTTTTTAGAAAAATGTAATGAGAATAATGTAATTGTCGTATTTGTATCTCAAGCAGATTACGATGCTGTAAATCTCTCTAAATACCCAGCTGGTAGAAAAGCCGTTAAAGCGGGCGCAATCTCAGGAGCAGATATGACATTAGAAGCCGCTTTAACTAAAATGATGTGGCTGCTTGGTAATTATGAAGACCAAGATGTTATCAGAAAATTATATCAAAATAATTTGGCCGGTGAGCTAACAAAATAATTGATACCTAAATAATTATTTAGTTAAGCTATCATTAATTAACCCTTATTTACTTATTTCATTTTTCTTAGTTATACTCAGAAAAAACAGGAACTCCCATGTATTTTATATTCGATCTAGAAACCATCCCTGATATAGAGTTTGTAAGAATTGTACTCAATGATCATGATTCTGATGAAGAATTACTTTTAGAAAAAGCAAGTGAGGAACTCGCTCGGAATAAATCAGGATTCTTGCCTCCTATGTATCATCGTATTGTTTCATGGGTTGGACTATGGATTGAAAATACCGGTCAACCAAAACAGAAAATAGCTTGGAATGGGACCAATGAAAAAGAAGGTCTCGATAAGATATTTGAAGCTATTGGAACCTACAAAGACTTTGGTTTGATTCACCATAATGGTAAAGGCTTTGATATCCCAGTTCTTACCTATCGAGCGATGAAACACGGACTTCAGATGCCCGTTCGGATGAGCGATTACGACATACGTTACCGCTACAGTAAGCATAATATTGATTTAGTTGACGAATTCAGTAATTATGGAGCTAGTTCGTGGCCTAAGCTAAAACACCTTGGTCAACTTATTGGAATTCCCTTCAAGCAAACTGGTGAAGGAAACCAAGTGTATGAAATGTTTAAAAGAAATGAGCTCGATCTAATTGAGCATTACTGCTACGAAGATGTGATGGCAACTTATATTGTATGGTTATATATGCAATTTACTACCGGACATATTCCAGATGATTTATTTACCAATTTAAAAGAGCGTGCCTTAAGTAAACTTGAGGAAATACAAAAAATTTAGATTAATTTTATTAGCTAATTTCCAGTTATACAACTTGGAAAAGCCCTTCCAGAATACTTTAACCTAATAATTTAAGGTTAATAATATTTTTTCCTTAAGTTTTTATGTTAATCTATTAGTATACTCCTCCCTTAAATAACTCACAAACCCATGGAGTATAATTAATGAAACGGATTACAGCCACACTCTTGCTGTCCGTATTTGGAGCAATTTCTGCAGTTGCTCAGGAAGCGGAAGCAACTATTAATTCAGGTGATACTGCCTGGCTTTTAATCGCAACAGCCTTAGTAATGCTAATGACCCCTGCTGGTCTAGCTCTATTTTATGGCGGACTTACCCAAAATAAACATGTTCTCAATACCATCGGTATGAGTTACATGGCATTCTGTACTGGTACAATTGTATGGATTGTAGTCGGCTATTCATTAGCCTTTGGAGAAGGAAATGCCTTCATCGGTGATTTTAGTGCCATTTTTCTAAATGGAATTGGAGTAAATGATGTTAGCGGAAGCATACCCACTCTTTTATTTGTAGCCTTTCAAGGAACTTTTGCAGCAATTGCTGTTGCTATTGTAAGTGGATCTATAATTGAACGTGTTCGATTCTCAACATGGGGTATCTTCTCTGTCTTATGGGTGATCGCAGTTTATGCTCCAATTGCTCATTGGGTTTGGGGAGGAGGGTTTTTAAGTGAATCAGGCGAAATGGATTTCGCTGGAGGAACAGTAATTCATATTAACGCGGGTGTTGCTGGCCTTGTTCTTTCATACATAGTCGGAAAACGTATGGAGCACAGTTTAGAAGAAGTAAGAAAACCATCATCTATTAAATTTATGATTCTTGGATCTGCATTACTATGGTTTGGATGGTTTGGCTTTAATGGTGGTAGTCAACTTGCAGCAGATGGAATTGCTGCTAACGCTCTATTAGTAACTAATATCGCGGCTTGTGCTGGCGCTTTAGTTTGGCTAACCATAGAATGGTTTATTGTTAAGAAACCAACGTTAATTGGAATGGCTTCAGGAGCCGTGTCTGGATTAGTTGGTATTACACCAGCTTCAGGCTTTGTAGACGTTTCAGGAGCATTAGCAATTGGAATAATATCTGGTTTGGTTGGCTACTGGGGTGTAGTTCATCTTAAATCGATGATTAAACATGATGATACACTAGATGCTTTTGGTATCCATGGCTTGGTAGGAATAGCAGGTGCCTTATTAACTGGAGTATTTGCAAACCCAGAAGTTAATGGTGGTGCAGGTCTTTTATACGGCAACCCAATGCAACTATGGGTTCAAGCTAAAGCAGTATTAATTACAATTGCATATTCTGCTGTAGCAACTTTCATTGTTTGGAAAATTGCATCATTAATTACTAGAGGTGATCGAATTGATGAAGATCTTGAATTAGAAGGCATGGATATTGGTTACCATGGTGAACACCATATGGTGATGGAAGAAAACCAGATTGTCCATTAGGTATTTTAAATTATAGCTTAAAAAAGCCTTCTCGTTAATTCTGGAAGGCTTTTTTATTTTATGATAACTTTAAAAATTAAATTTGATCAATACATTCTAAAAATCCAATCCAAACCCAACCTTCAGACTTATTCTCTTTTTTGGAGCCCCGTTAGGTGGATTAGCATCCCAAGAGTAGGTATTTGTTACATTCAGGTTTATGCTTTTTGTCAAAGAAACCACTAATCGGGATTCGTTATGCAGCCGGTAATCACTCCATTGATCATAGATTGGCTGAAAATAAGTAGTACTATAAAAGTCAGTTGTTGCTGACATATTATAAAAGACATTTAAATATTGACTAATCCTAAAGTCATGATGTGTTGTTGAAGAAATATCCAACAATTCCTCAAACTCATACATAGGAATAACCCCAAAATTTATTTTAAAAGATTCGTTTTGTACCAAGGCTAACCTAGCACCCAACCCTGTTAGAAATCGATACTTTAAAAGTGAAATCTTATCATCTTGAATTTGAGTAAATGCCTCCGCAGTAATTCGATATGTAATAGGACGATTATAGCGGAAATGAAGAAATGCTGCATCCTGAAAGTCAGTATTTGACGAACGCGAAATTTTATAATCGCCTATGAGTAAAAATAGACTCTTATCTACCCGATATTGAAGATTGGTTAGCACAGTATAGGTATAGATAATTTGATCATTATCGAGATAACTCCCAGATAGATTCAATGCTCCATATAAACCGTTAACCTCTGCATTAATACGTTGGCGCTCCACATCAACAACTTGCGCCATTAATATGTTATTCGAAATAACAAATAAAAGAATCGCGGAACAGATAAGAGAGCGTAAAATCACGTAGTTGGTCAGGTTTAAATTTTAAAGAGTGAAGGTATGATTTATATAACCACCCCTCAACCAAGTTTAACATTCATTAGTTATGCATAAACCTGTAACAATTAGCTTGGGTTTCAATCTATATTTAAACAGTTATCAAATTGAAAATTCTAATATTTCTTTAAAATACTGTTAAAATTACAGTTGAACGTGAAATACTGGAGTAGTGAAAGATTATTTATTTATTAAGATTTTCTAATGTTAATTTATTTTAATATTATGTGTGTGTTCAATAAAGAATATGACAAAATCGTTCTACATATTGATTTTTAACTTGGCATTTTTAGCATGCCAAACAGCACCTTTGTCTATTGAACTTGAAGATTTTGAAACAGCTACATCCGAATCAAAATCAAATACTTGTACTGCTAATTCAAATTCTGGAGATTGCGCCCTCCTTCTCTTAAATATTACCCATGATCTTCCTGATCAAGAATGTCAGGTATATGATATTTTTATTCTAATTGATACAAAGTTTCAAGCTCCAGCAGGATTAGAACATGGTTCGATTGCAAGATTAGATTGGGAGTTTTTTCCTAAAGGAAATGCAGGTTTTTGGACCTTACCTATTGAAGAAACTACACTTAATGAAGGCACCATAAGAGTTCCTGGTTGTTTTACTTATGGCGAGCAGGACACTTTAAAAATTCGAAGATCCATAACAGATCATGATGGTGTAGTAAGTAATGAGTTAATCATTGAAATACCTCGCCCAAAAGAAAAAAAATATATCCCTAATTCTTCTCCATCTGGTTTTAAAGTAATTGGCTCTTTAGGAGAAATAAATTAAACAATGCGATCGGGATCACTGAAATCAGGAATTTCACCCCGATAGCCAAACACACCTTTTATTAGCTTTACAGACCATTCACTTTGATTTTTAATGTACCATTGGTCTGCCGCTCTTCTTGCCCCTAAAGCCCAAGTTGGATAAGGATGAATAGTATCTGCAATCCCCCTCATACTTACTCCATTTTTCATAGCTAATGCATACTCTGAAATATATTCCCCTGCGTGAGCTCCAACTACAGTCGCACCAAAGATTTTACCTGTAAGCTTATTAGCAAAGATTTTTATTAATCCAGTTGCTTCATTTTCTGTTAATGCACGATCTATTTTTGAATAAGGAAAACGATAAACCTCAAAGCTAGAACCATTTGAATTTAATTGCTCCTCAGTCTGTCCCACATGTGCTAATTCAGGTGAAGTAAAGGTTACCCAGGGTACATTCTTTTTATCGATTTTCATGGGAAATTTCAACAACGCATTCGTTGTTGCTACTTTAGCTGTATGCTCGCTCATATGTGTAAATTGATACCTTCCATTTACATCACCTATTGCATAAATATGACTTATATTAGTTTGGCAGGAGTCATTAACTCTTATTCCTTTCTTCCCTAACTTTATTCCTGCATTATCTAATTTTAGGTTCTCTGTATTAGCCCTTCTTCCAGTTGCTATAAGTAAATCAGTGCCAGAAATTATTTTCTCTTCCCCCTCTTGTTCAACATGAACCTGAATACGATTTTCTTCCCTAGAAACTTTATTAATCGAGGCATTCAGTTCGTAATTGACTCCTTGAGCTATTAACTCAGACATCAAAATCTCAACAAGCTCTTCATCATCATTTTGCATGATCCTATCCGACATATCAATTACAGTTACTTTAGAACCTAAGTTGGTAAAAGCTTGACTCATCTCAGTACCAATTGGCCCACCACCTATAATTAATAACTCTTCAGGTAGCTTATCTATTTCGAATAATGATTCATTTGTATAAAAATCAATCACATCTAGTCCAGTAATTGGTGGCACATATGCTCGTGCGCCACTAGCTATAAAAAAATAACGAGATGAAACAGTACGGATACTTCCATCTTCCATTTTGATCTCAATAGAATGTGCATCTTTAAAAGAAGCCTCACCAAATACTACTTCAATATGTTGATCTTCATATATTTTCGGATCATCTGCTTCCTCATAGATCTCTTCTCTTATTTTATGAACATGCTCAACAACTTTTTTAAAATTTATAGTAGGTTCAATATCAATTAAGCCATACTTACTTGCCTCTCGTATATTTTGGGCTACTTTTCCAGCTTTTAATAAAACTTTACTAGGTACACAGCCTGTCCAAGTACAATCACCACCCAAACGATGACGTTCAATCATCATCGTTTTTGCACCTATATTTGCTGAAATACCGGAAGCTGTTAACCCAGCTGCCCCACCACCAATTACAATACTATCGTATTCGAATTTTGACATAAAAAAAATGCTTCGAGTTGAAAATAATATCCAGAAGATAACCTACTGACTATTACTACCAAACCTCGAAGCATAACGTTTCTCTAAAATAAATTAGACTAATTCACTCATTCTTTTTTTTTGATTGTCTTTAATAGCGGCTTGTGCTAATGCTAAATGAGCAATTGGCACACGATAAGGTGAACAAGAGACATAATTCATACCAAGGTTATAGCAAAACTCGATACTTCTTGGGTCTCCACCATGTTCTCCACATATACCTACTTTTAAATTAGGGTTGGTAGCTCTACCAAGCTCCGTTCCCATTTGAACTAACTGACCAACACCTTCAATATCTAGGGTTTGGAATGGGTCTTCTTTTAGAATTCCTTCTTCCAAATAATGAGGGATAAATTTTGTTGCATCATCTCTACTGTACCCTAAGGTCATTTGAGTTAAGTCATTGGTACCGAATGAGAAGAACTCAGCTTCTTTAGCTATTTCATTTGCAATTAAAGCTGCTCTTGGTACTTCGATCATAGTACCAATTTTGAAGTCAATTCTATCGTTATATTCACCAAATACTTGTTCTGCAACTTTCTCAATGATCGCTCTTTGGTTTACAAATTCTCTAACAGTTCCAACTAGTGGAACCATTATTTCTGGTATTGTATTTATATTATCTTGCTTTAACTCAAGTGCAGCTTCTAAAATAGCACGTGTTTGCATTTCAGTAATTTCAGGGTGAGTAACACCAAGTCTACAACCTCGGTGACCTAACATTGGATTGAACTCTTTTAAGCCATCAATTTTACGAGTTAACTTACCTTTAGAGATTCCTAATTGATCTGCAACCACTTTAATATCTTCCTTAGAATGAGGAAGAAATTCATGAAGTGGTGGATCCAATAGACGAACTGTTACTGGTAGTCCATCCATAGCTCTGAAAATACCTTTGAAATCATCTTTTTGAAAAGGTAGTAATTGAAGAATTGCCTTACGTCGTTCTTCACCGTTTTCTGCTATAATCATTCTACGAACAGCAGTTACTCTATCATCTTTAAAAAACATATGTTCAGTTCGTGCTAATCCTATTCCTTTTGCACCTAAATTAATGGCTAATTCAGCATCTTCAGGAGTCTCAGCGTTTGCACGTACTTGCATACTTTCAAATGAATATACCCATCGCATAAATGTTTCGTACTCTTCACTTAAAACAGGTGGGAACATTTCTCTTTGTCCTTTAATTATTAATCCTCTAGTACCGTCTAAAGAAATCCAATCACCTTCATGAACAGTTATTTCACCATTTGTAAAGGTTTTCGATTTATAATTAATTACAATATCGCTACATCCAGCTACACATGGCTTTCCCCATCCCCTAGCTACAACTGCAGCGTGACTTGTCATTCCACCTCTAGATGTTAAAATACCTTCAGCAGAACCCATTCCACCAACATCTTCTGGACTTGTTTCTATTCTAACGAGAATCACCATTTCGCCATTTTCTGCAGCTTTTTCAGCTTCTTTTGAGCTAAATACTACTTTACCAACAGCAGCGCCTGGAGAAGCAGGCAATCCCTTTCCTATTATCTCTTTTTCAAGTACATCTGATGTTGAGAATTGAGGGTGTAATAGTTGCTCAATATGTTCTGGTTCAACTAAATTACTGATTGCTTCTTCTTTTGAGATAACTCCTTTATTAACTAAATCTACTGCAATTTTTATCGCAGCTGATCCAGTTCTTTTACCATTTCTGGTTTGTAATATGAAAAGCTTACCCTCTTGTACCGTAAACTCGATATCTTGCATATTTTTGTAATGTGCTTCAAGTTTATTTGTATATCCTAAGAGTTCATCATATACATCTGGTATTTGGGTTTTCATTTCTCGAATAGGCTTTGGAGTTCTGATTCCGGCCACAACATCTTCACCCTGTGCATTTACCAGATATTCACCATACAATTCATCTTCACCGGTTGATGGGTTTCGAGTAAAACAAACACCAGTAGAGCTTTTTTCGCTCATATTACCAAATACCATTGCTTGTACATTTACTCCAGTACCAACTAATCCAGAAATATGACTTATTTCTCTGTATTTAATTGCTCTACTACTATTCCACGAAGAGAATACTGCATTAACAGCAAATTTAAGTTGTTCGATTGGATTTTCAGGAAACATGTGACCAGTATGTTTTCTATAGATAGCTTTATATCTATCAACTAATTCTTTAAGGTGTTCGGTTGTTAAATTTACATCCTCTTCAACTCCAGTTTCAATTTTTAAACGCTCTATAGCATTTTCAAAATATTCATGGCTTACACCCATTACTACATCACCGAACATATCAATAAAGCGACGATAGCTATCATATACGAAACGCTCATTTCCTGTTTTCTTAATAAGTGCTTCTACTACCTGATCATTAATCCCTAAATTTAGAATTGTATCCATCATGCCAGGCATAGAAACTGCTGCTCCAGAACGTACTGATATTAATAAAGGGTTTTCTGAATCTCCTAACTTTGCACCCATGTCAGATTCTATATGTGCAATACCTGACTTAATTTGATCTTCAAGTCCCTCTGGCCACTTTAATGAATTCTCGATTGCATACTTACATGATTCAGTA
The DNA here is from genome assembly GCA_965212165.1 of Balneolaceae bacterium. Lineage (GTDB taxonomy): Bacteria > Bacteroidota > Rhodothermia > Balneolales > Balneolaceae > RHLJ01. The sequence goes on from OZ243096.1 coordinate 2,737,756, forward strand.
GAAATAGTAAATCCTGGAGGAACTGGAATACCTATATTACACATTTCGGCTAAATTAGCCCCTTTACCGCCTATTAATTCGCTCATTGTTCGATTTCCGTCTGTTACCTTACCAAATCGATATACATACTTTGAATCAGCCATTTTTAAACCTCTATAAGATTTTCTTTGGGCTCTGAAATCATTAGAATGGATATGATTTCAGAGTCATATTATTTTTATATGGCTTGAAATTCATCATTCAATATGAAGAATTGATGTAGAAAGCTTATCTAATCCGAAACTGGTTTATTAAACTGAGATTTAAGCTTTCTGTAAACAGAATAGGAACCGTAGACAATCATAAAGATAATAATCGCATATACCCACCATGCTACATTCCTCCCGAATATAGCTACGTAAAAAGCCGGTAGAATAAAGAAAAACATGGTACTTATAATTGGTAAAGCAACCCCTTTTTGATTTCTATGATTTTTTACTGTCCATACCATAGAGCCCATATAGGGTGGAATTGAACCGAAGTAGAGAATAGCGAATAGAATTGGATTCACATTATGCTCTATACCCATTTCATTAATCTTAATCCATAAATCCTGAATAAAATCCATTATTTAATCTCTTCTTCTACGTCTTCAATTTTACCCTGTACCTTCTTGAAAGTTGAAATACCGCATCCAACTACTAATGCAATAATAAATAGATATACCCAAAATGGGACATTTCTACCTGCAATAATAAGATAAAGATATGCTGATACAAAAAAGAAGCCTGCACTGAGAGCTGGCAAAACAATAGATTTTTGTTTTCGATAATTGCGTATTAACCAACCAATTGAAAGCGTAAAAAATGGAATAGCACCAACATAAATAGTCCCAAAAATAATTGGATTAACACCATAGGTTTCGCCTAATCCAAAAAACCATCCTCTTAGTGTTTCAAATATTTCTGCCATTTGTAATAATTTTTAAACTGTGTTTACATTTTTTACAATAATTGCGGAATATTATAGCGAAAATAAAAGTTCTTTAGATCACGAATTCATAATATCCATTATTGAATAAAAGAAACACATATCAATATAGCATAGTTGCATTTTTAGCAATTGCGGGTTTAATTGGCTCACTAACTCATTATCATAGTGAAGGATTAGAGTGTTTAGATCATGCTGAAGAGCAACATTATGTTCAGAATGAAAATTTCTGCCCTATTTGTACTCTCGTTGTTTCTAGTGATTTTGAAATAAACAACTCTAGTGAAGCTTATTTACTTGGTGAAGATTACCTCTTCTTTTATAATGAAGATATCGCACCAAATGCTCCAATCTACTCTGACCCCGGTCGAGCTCCCCCATTTATGGCTTAGTCTAATACCTTAGACTTTAAATTTTTTTTAATCACTAATTTTTTAACTAATAATTTCATAAGCCATGAAAAAACTATCATTTTTAAATGCCACTAAAGCTCTATCTCTAATTTTATTTAGCTCACTAATATTTATTTCTTGCGATAACTCAACCGGTCATGACGACGACCATGAAGAAGAACCTGTTGGATTAAGAGTTAAGTTAAATGGTCAAACTGTTTCTGAACGAACAGCAACAGGAACTACTACTGGTAACCTTGCTCTTACAGTTGGAAACAGTAGCTCATTTACTGTACTATTCATAGATGAAGATGGAGATGAATTTACTCCTGAAGTTGAAGAACATTCCATCGTAGTTACTGCTACAGGAACTCAATTTACAGTAGCATCTGTTAATTCAGATTCTGCGCCATTTGGATTTTCGCTAACAGGAGTTACTTCTGGTAATTCAACAGTCTCAATAACTATGAACCATGAAGGAGCGCCAGAGTTTGGCCCTATTCTACTACCAGTAGTGGTAGCAGATAATCAATGATTAATCTGAATAAAATTATCTGTTTAATCTGCCTTATAGTGACGAGTCAATCGTCACTATTTGGTCAGATTTCAACTTCCATAAAAGGAACAATCATCGACTCCTCAACAGAGGAACCAATATCATTTGTTTATCTACATTTAGAAGAATTAAACAGAACTTCAGTATCAACAATTGATGGTGAATTCGAATTAAAATCTATTCCTTCTGGAACTTATACATTAACTGTTCACAGAATTGGTTACAGAACTCAATCTAGAACTATTGAGATAACTGATGAGCCAGTTTCTATTAAGATTCAACTTACTGTTTCTATCTTAAGTACGAGTGCAATTGAAGTAATTGGTGAAACGGATGAACTAAGCGGCTCAGGTCTTGAGCATGCCTCTAAAAAAATATTCGGCTCAGATTTAAGAAGAAATCTAGGTACTACCCTTTCAGAAACTCTTTCAAATCTTCCCGGTTTTGATCAAAGAACTATGGGAGCTTCACCAGGTAGACCAATAATAAGAGGATTAGGTGATGAACGAGTCGTTATTTTACAAGATGGAATTTCTTCGGGTGATATTTCTTCACAATCCTCAGATCATGCCGTTACTATTGATCCTGTTTCTGCTTCAGAATTAGAAATCGCAAGAGGTCCAGCGGCACTTGCTTATGGAGCAAATGCAATTGGAGGAGTTATCAATGTTGTTAAAAATCAAATCCAGACTACACTACCATCTAGGCTGACTGGTACCTATTCCATAAATGGACAAACCGTAAATTCTGGAGCCTCAAGTGCTTTAAATCTTAGTGCTCCAATTGGAGATATTGCTTTACAGCTAGATATAAATGGTAAATATGGGTTAAATACATCTACACCGGATGGAAGTATTCGTAACAGTAATTATCTAAATACTAATGATGCCATTGGTTTAAGTTATGTGCAAGCTTGGGGTTATGTTGGATTGGCTTCAAGTATATATTTCAGTAATTATGGAATTCCACCAGATCCAAATGGACACCCTAATGGTGTAGATATAGAATTAAGGAAGTATCAATTAGATGGACGATCTGAGATTCTAGTAAATAAAGATTTTCTTAAAGTGATTGAGTTCGATGTATCTGTAAAAGATTATAATCACAAAGAAATTGAAATTCGTCAAAATGGCGATCGTGGTAGTATTGGATCAGAGTTCAGTCAGTTTACGACGAATTTCGATTTTAGAGCAAAGCACAACAAACTTGGTGTAATAAATAGTGGAATCTTTGGGGTTTCAGCCGAATATGTTGATTATGAAGTTATAGGTGCAAATACACCTCCATCCTCAAGTTTTTCGCTGGGTGGATATTTAATTGAAGAAACCGATTTCGGGCCATTACACGTTGAAGGGGGAATACGATTCGATGTAGTTCAACGAACAACTTCATCTAGAGATTTGTTCTTTCCAAATGGTGTAGTTGTTGGTTCAGTAGATAGTACCTTTTATAAAAACCGTTCTTTTGGTGCCTTATCTGGATCAATTTCTGGTATTTATGATGCGGGGTTAGGATTTACACTTGGTGCTACTGTGCTTCGTTCATTTAGAGCACCTAGTTTAGAAGAATTATATTCAGAGGGACCTCACTTAGCATCTTATTCATATGAAGTCGGGAACCCAGATTTAAAACCAGAGCGAGCTTGGGCTAAAGAAATCTTTATAAATCATTCTACAAACAGTACAAGTGCAACACTTACTCTATATCATAATAGTTTCCAGAATTACCTATTTGCTCGCAATACAGGGCAGGCAAGTTTAGTAAGACCTGATTTACAAGATTTCCAATTTATTGGCAATAAAGCAACACTCTATGGAGTTGAAACTGCTACAGAATTAAAGCTTACACGATTTCTAGTTATTGATGCTAATGCTAGTTTTACTTTTGGCTATCAAAAAACTGATACTCCAACAAATGGAGCTGAAGATCAGCCTTTGCCACAAATTCCTCCTTTTAAACTAAATACATCATTGAAATATGTTAATAATGCTTTTGAAGCAGGTATGAGAGTTAAATATGCTGCAGAGCAAAATCGTACGGGTGAATTTGAGACGCCAACAGGTTCATACACTTTAACTGATACTTTTTTCCAGTACCGATTAAACTCTAAAAAATTATTGCACACCTTTGCTCTAAATATTAATAATGTGTTTAATGAAGAGTATCGAAATCATCTTTCGAGAATTAAAGAATTGAATCTTGAGCCAGGAAGAAATATAAGCCTTCTATATAGAGTATATTTTTAATAAAAAACCCCGGGAGTTCAATCCGGGGTTTTGGCTTTAGGTTTTTAGCTTAAGGAGTGACTAGTTGACTAACTTCTGTAGGTTTATACAGGCGTCCTCTTTCGCTAGAATCAAAGAGTATTTAAATCTCGAAGTGTTACACTTTTTTTGAAAATAATTTTAATGGTAGATTAATTGATAAAAAATAACCTCTTCAAGATTTTAAAATAATGATCAAAAAGTATTCTTATTGCTTATTAGCAGCTCTTTTTCTGTCAAACTGTGCCCAATTAAAAAGTTTAAGTGAAACACAAAAGCCTAATATTTCAGTTGACGATTTACGAGTTACTGATTTAAGTTTACAAGGGATAGAAATAACATTTGATTTACAAGTTACAAATCCCAATCCAATTGCTTTAAATCTTACCTCCTATAATTATGATCTTCTGGTTGAAGAAAACTCTTTTATTAAAGGAAATAAATCTCTTGAAACGATAATAGAAGCAAATCAGTCAAGCATTATTTCCATACCCGTAAATTTTACTTATAAAGAATTGTACAACACATTCACATCATTAAACTCAAAAACTGAAGGTGGATATAAATTCCTAGCCAATATCGGTATTGATGCTCCTTTTCTAGGACCTATGGAAATCCCAATTGAAAAGGAAGGTTCTTTCCCTATTGTTAAAGCTCCTACATTTTCTGTTTCAAAATTCTCGATTAAAAATATTTCTTTTGCTAAAGCAGACTTAGAACTTGAAATGAATGTAACTAACCCAAATACATTCAGAGTTATGATGAATGAGATTGATTACAGTATTAATTTTAATGGATTTAATACCATTGAAGGTACAAATAACAACTCGTTAGTAATTGATGAAAATGAAACTGGATCCTTGATTATTCCAGCTTCCTTTAATTTTTTAGAACTTGGTTCAGCAGCATATAGTGCAATTATTTCAGGAGATCCATTTACATATAGTTTAACTGGTTCTGCAAATGTTGGGGCTACCCTGCCCATTTTTAAGTCTACATCTTTTAATTTTGATAAATCAGGTGTGGTTGATATCCTAAGGTAATAACTAACTACTAACACATTGACCTACCAAAGCTATTTAGAAACACCTATTGGGTATCTTCGCATTTTATCTAATGGAGAAGGAATTACAGAAATTAAATTTCAAGATACTGATGGTCCTGAAGATCCAGATATTTATACTGAATCTGCTAGGACTCAATTAAGAGAATATTTTGACGGTGTAAGAAATCAATTTGATATAGTTCTTCATCATCATGGAACAACTTTCGAAAAAAAAGTATGGGATCAATTAATCACAATTCCACATGGCTCTTTAACAACATATGGTAGTATTGCAAAAAATCTAGGCGATTCAAATTACTCCCAAGCGGTTGGAAGTGCCAACGGTAAGAACCCAATCGCTATTGTAATCCCTTGTCATAGAGTAATAGGAGCTAATAATAACCTCGTTGGCTATGCAGGCGGTCTTCATCGTAAAGAATGGTTATTAAAACATGAAGGCGCTCTACTTTTATAACTATTTACTCTTCTTATCCACTTCATTTTATACCTTCAGTAAACCAAAATATACTTATGAAAAAGCTCTTACTTTTACTTATTACCATTTGTACCTATAGCTTTGCTTTCGCTCAAATGACAGATTCTCCTCCAAGAAATGAAGGCGAAGGACCATTTGATAGAATGATCATTAGAGGTGTAAATCTAATTGATGGAACGGGTTCTCCTGCTACTGGCCCTGTAGATATAGTGGTAGAAGGAAATAAAATTACTAGCATCAGTACTGTTGGCTACCCAGGTCTAACGATTGATGAAAGAAGAAGACCTACAGCTGGGCCAAATGACAAAGTAATTGATGCTGACGGCATGTATCTATTGCCAGGTTTTTTTGATATGCATGCACATACAGGTGGTGGCGCACAAGGTACAACTCCAGAGTATGTCTATAAGCTATGGTTAGCTCACGGTATTACAACTATACGTGAGCCTGGCTCTGGTAATGGAATGGATTGGAATTTAAGGCATAAAAAACTCAGCGAAAGTAATGAAATAACGGCACCTCGAATTTCAGCCTGGATGAGATTTGGAATGGATAGTGAAGAAGAAATTCTTAGTCCCGAACAAGCTAGGAAATGGGTCCAAATGATCGATAAAAAAGGAGCAGACGGGATTAAATTTTTTGGTGCTAGCACAGACATTTATGCTGCTGCAATTGATGAAGCGAATAAACTTGGCTTAGGAACTATGACTCATCATGCCCAGACTCGGGTTGTGTACAATAACGTTATTACATCAGCGCGACTTGGGTTAACAAGTATGACCCATTGGTATGGATTACCAGAAGCACTTTTTGAAGATAAAATTATTCAAGATTATCCGCTTGATTACAACTACAATAACGAGCAACATCGGTTTGAAGAAGCAGGTAAGCTTTGGAAACAAGCTGCAGCACCTGGTTCTGAAAAGTGGAATGCTGTTATGGATGAATTGATTGAACTCGATTTTAGCATTAATCCAACTATGACCATTTATGAAGCCAGTCGTGATTTAATGGCTCAACGTAGAGCAGAATGGCATGAAAAATATACCCTCCCTTCTCTTTGGGAGTTTTATAAACCTAGCAGAATATCACACGGGTCTTACTGGCTGGATTGGGGAACTGAACAAGAAATTGAATGGAAAGAGAACTTTAGAATCTGGATGAAATTCATCAATGAATTCAAGAATAAAGGCGGACGTGTTACATTGGGTTCCGATGCTGGCTATATCTATAAACTATACGGTTTTGGATATATACAAGAAATGGAAATGATGCGAGAAGCTGGTTTTCATCCTTTAGAAATTTTCCAATCAGCATCCTTAAAAGGAGCAGAAGTACTAGGAGTAGACGATCAACTTGGTACTATTGAAGTAGGTAAACTTGCAGACATGGTAATTGTGGATGCAAACCCAATGGCAAACTTAAAAGTTTTATATGGAACTGGAGCTATTCTCGTAGATAAGCAAAACAATGTAACACGACATGGAGGAATAGTTTACACCATTAAAGACGGAATTGTATTTGATGCAAAACAGCTCCTAGAAGATGTTGAAGAAATGGTTAATCAGGCTAAACAAAAAGATGGTTACACCATTACACAACCTGGTTTAAAATATTAATCGAACAAACACAAACAATATTCTATATCAATGAAAACAAGAGTTTTTACATTTATTATAGCTGCTATTTTTTCTATAGGTGCTAATCAATTATTTGCACAAGAAGGAATAGCCGTTGGAGGTGAACTAATTTCACCAACTGGAATTTCTTACAAAGTATCACTCAATGAAAGTTCAGCGATAACGGGTGCATGGGGCGTATTCTTATCAGATGCATTTAATACTTCAACTTTTGAGGTTAATTATTTGATGTATAGAGAAACCGATAGCATTAGTATTGGTTCAGGTGACTTATCTCCTTATATAGGTGGAGGATTAGCCTTTGTATTTCGTAAAAATGCGGATGCTCAAGTTGCTCTAAGAGTCCCATTCGGAATTGAGTATAAAATTGATAATGCTCCTTTTGAAATCTATATGGATATTGGACCATATCTAGTAGTAACAGATCCACTTTCCTACAGTTTTGACAGCTCTCTAGGTTTTAGATACCATTTCAAATAATAACTAACTACTTTTTTTCTAATGAGTTGGCACGCCCGCCGGGATTCCCGAAAAATTCACCGTTGGGGAAGCATCATAATTGCTATCCCTTTTCTTATTGTTTTAGTAACTGGATTATTCCTTCAACTCAAAAAAGATGTAAGTTGGATTCAACCATCTTCAGCTGAAGGAATTTCTACAACCCCTTCTATCTCTTTTAATGAAATACTAGAGGCTTCTAAATCAATTCCTGAAGCCGAAATTTTTTCTTGGGAAGATATTAATAGACTAGATGTCCGCCCAGATAAAGGCATGGTAAAAGTACGTGCTAACAATCACTGGGAAATTCAAATTGACACTGAAACTGGAACTATACTTAAAGCTGAATATCGCCGATCTGATATTATTGAAGCTCTTCATGATGGTTCATGGTTCCATGATGCTGCTAAACTTTGGATCTTCTTACCAACAGGCATTATAGTAACTGTTCTATGGATTACGGGAATCTATATGTTCTTTATTCCAATGTTAAATAAAAGAAGAAACAGAATGCGTAAAGAACAGCTTCAAGAAGATTCAAATAATAATGAAAATGCTCTATAACAGGAATAATCACACCATTTGTTTTCGGAAATAAATTATAAAACACAAAAATTAGGCAACTGTCTATTGTGTTATAAGTACTTATGAATACACATATACACACTTGCCCATCAAAAATTATTTCTGTTAATTCTATATATTAACCATTCTAAACCATCTTCTGATTTAAATTCATCAGCCAGTTTGGTTTAATCAGAACTCTAACCTCCAGAATCAATAATTAAAAATGCCTAAGTCATTGAAGTTCAATTACCTAGTAATATTATTATATCTTATAGTATTTACTATATTTTCAACTAATGTATATGCTCAATCAGTATCTGTTGGACAAGGAAGTTATACTACAACTCTCCCAGATGGTAGTAATGTACCTTCATCTGCTGCTGGTCAGCCAGTCACACCAAAAGTTTCATCAGAATTTAATCAGTTGATTCAAACCAATGATTATTGGAGTAACTTGATTTACCCTTTCACAGGAAGTAATCATTTAAATCAGACTCACATACACCCCCTTTCATTGGAATCATCACAAAGTGGTTTTAAACTTGGTTATTTAAATACTAATACCACTTTTACCAATTCTTATGCTTATACAGCAAATAATAACATTGAAATTAGTATTGTAGGTGCAATATCAACTAGAACTTCTGCGCATTCTTATGGAGATTGGACGTTTTCTGCGAAAATGGAATTTGAAAATGCCTCCTTAATTGCTTCAACAGGACATGGTTTACCATATACTTTCTTTGATGTGACAGGAGGTGATATCCAGATTACTCCAAGTTCAAGTTTTTCGATTTGGCATAATGTTAATGAGGTTATTGGCCTTACTATTGATGGAGTCCATTATGCATTATTTGCACCCACAGGTTCATCTTGGTCTGGTACTAATACACTAACATCTTCATTAAATGGTAAAGGTTTCCTTTCAGTAGCGGTGTTACCAGATCCTAATACTGAAACTCTTGAATTTTATAGAGAACACGCCTACGCACAAGTTACGAATAGCTCCGTTTCTTGGGATTATAATGAATCAAGTGCAGATTTAACGAGTACATTCACCTATGAAACTGTATTGAGAGATTCTGCAGTCGGTAATAGTGATGAAACGTTAACTGCCCTTTATCGGCATCAATGGATAAATACATCTGATGTACTTACGAATTACACCTATGACTCTCCTCGTGGTGAAATGAAAGTATTTGAAGGAAATTCATTTTCCACGACCACAAGATTTTCAGGAATCCTCCCATCACTACCTGATGAAGGAAATTACGATAGAATTCAATTACTTGAGTTTGTACAGCAGATTGCCAATGAAGATTTACCTATTACTAATACTTATGATAATGGGAAACAAATGGGTCGATTTGTAGAAGTAGTTCATATTGCCGATCAATTAGGCGCCATCAATGAACGTGATTATTTATTAGATGAATTAAAATTACGTCTCGAAAGTTGGTTCACAGCTGGTGGTGAACAAGAATATTACTATAACGATACTTGGAATACCTTAATTGGTTATCCAGATAGTTATGGATCAGCAAGAGAAATAAATGATCACCATTTTCATTCTGCTTATGCAATAAAAGCGGCAGCTACTATCGCTCAGTATGATAGTTCATGGGCTTCTCAAGAAAACTGGGGAGGAATGGTAAATTTGATCATTCAAGATGCTAATAATTGGAATCGAGAAGACGAGTTATTCCCTTTCCTTAGAAACTTTGACGCATATGCAGGTCACGCATGGGCTTCTGGTCATGGTGATCATAGTTTTGGGAATACTAGACCTGGCAATAATCAAGAATCAAGTTCAGAGTCTATTAACTTTGCCTCAGCAACTCTTCTCTGGGGTGAGATTACAGGACAGCAAGAAATTCGAGATTTGGGAATATTTTTATATGCTAATGAGACTGAAGCTATTGATCAATATTGGTTCGATGTTGATAATGAAGTATTCCCAGAAGATTTTACAAAAAAAGCACTTGGTAGAGTTTGGGGGAATGGTGGCGATCATAATACATGGTTTAGCGGCGAACCTGAATTCATTCATGGAATAAATTTTCTTCCAATAAATGCCGGTTCTTTTTACCTAGGTAAAAACCCAGAATACATCATTGAAAATTATAATGAACTTGTAGCTGAAAGAGTTGGACTACCAATTCACTGGAAAGATGTTTTTTGGCAATATTTGTCTATGTCAAATGCTGATTTAGCTCTCTCCTATTACAACGCAGATAAGAATTACGAACCATTTAATGGTGAGAGCAGAGCTCACACACTACATTGGTTATATAATATGAAAGAAATGGGGCATTATAATACAGGAATAACCGCTGATGTTCCAACCTACTCAGTATTTGTTAATCAATCTGACGATACTACCTATGTGGCATTTAATGCAGACCCAATAGAAAAAATGATCACCTTTTCTGATGGGTTTACTATGAACGTTGCAGCAAGAAGTCTAAACTCATATAGTACTGCTCCGTCAGAAACTATGGTATCTGCTCCTGTACCTACAGAAGAATCCGAAAACGTTATCTCCATTTTTAGTGATACCTATCCTAGTTCAACAGATGCAACTTTTAATGTAGATGAGGGCCAAACTACGATTACAACGATAGAAGTTATCAATGGCAATAATACTCTCAAATATGATAGCTTAGATTTTCAAACTACTAATTTTGAAATCCTTCAAAATGTATCTTCAAGATCAACATTCCATGTAGATTATTGGACTGAAAACTCAACAAAATTAGCAGTTTATCTTATAAGTGAAGACCAATCTGAAGAGAAATTTGATTTCACAGTTACTACTAACGCATGGCAAAGTGTAGAAATACCACTCACGGCATTTTCAGAAGTTGATTTATTCACTATTTCTAAAATTAAATTCGTTGGGAATGGAACTGTATTTGTAGATAACCTTTACTTTTCTGGTGATAACCCCGTGCCTACTGGCCCATCACTTGCAGCACCTACTCCTGACATTGATCCAGATAATGTAATCTCAATATTTAGTGATGCGTATACTGATATAGAAGGAACAGATTTTAACCCTAATTGGGAACAATCTACTATTACCTCAATAGTATCAATTGCAGATAATAGTATGCTTAAATATGAGAACCTTAATTATCAAGGAACACATTTTGGTGATACGCTAGATGTTAATGATATGGGTTGGTTTCACCTTGATTATTGGACTGAAAATGCTACTCAGCTGGAAATATATTTAATTAGTCCAGGACCAGAAGAAACTCCTTTTGAGATTACTATCAGAAATAATGACTGGCAACGTATTGATATACCACTTTCAGAGTTTTCTGAGGTTGTAAATCTATCTGAAGTCTATCAAATTAAAATAGTTGGTAATGGTACCGTGTATTTCGATAATTTCTATTTCGGTAAAAATGCAGAATTAACAACTGCACCTACTCCAATTCATGATCAAGATAAAGTAGTTTCTTTATTTAGTGATGCTTATACAAATAATAATACTGTTGATACTTGGTCGGCACCTTGGGATCAGGCTGTTCATGAGGATATTGTTATTAATGGTGATAATGTTAAGTTTTATTCAGACCTCAATTTTGCTGGTATTGAGTTTATCGTTCAACAAATCGACGCTACTGATCTTACTCATTTCAGGTTTGACATGATGACCCAACAGCCAACGGATGCACCCGTTCAATTTTCTGTTAGACTTGTTGATTTTGGAGCTAATGGAAGGTGGAGTGGTGGTGATGATGTGGAAGATGACTTAGACTTTGATCGATCGTCTACTCCTTCTTTAGTAAGTAATCAATGGATTAGTTTTGACTTACCGATCGATGACTTCGTTGATATGACTACTAGAAATAACCTTTCACAACTTCTATTTCTAACTTCAGGTGGACTAAGTGAAGTTTATATCGATAATATTTACTTCTACGGTGATAAAGTTCTTAATAGTAACGAGTCAGACAACGACGATATACCTACTAAAGTTGAACTTCTTCAAAACTACCCTAATCCGTTTAACCCAACCACAAATATTGAGTTTGGTATTCCTGAAGCTTCTCATGTTTCATTAACCATATTCAATGCTTTAGGGCAAAAAGTAGCGACATTAGCTGATTCACGGTTCATGCCAGGATCACATTCAATTACATGGGATGCATCAAGAGCTCCATCTGGTGTTTACTTTTATCGTCTCGTAACTGGTAATGTTACTTCAACAAAGAAAATGTTGTTGATAAAATAAGAGTAATAAAAGAAAGCCCATCAATCTATATTGATGGGCTTTCTTATTAAATTTAATGCTTTTCTGATTAAAACCCTGGTACTAACATTACAGCATTTTGCATGAGTCTAGCTGGACCGACCCAGAACATTCTGTATTGAGTATTATCCAATAAGAAAACGACTTTACCTTGCCCCATTTCATGAACTGCAGCGAACGCCATTCCTTCTGCATTCTTTTTGTTTTCATTGGATGCATACCCTGATGCTAGTACATTTTCAGTAGCATAATAACCTACTGTACTGAATGCCGTGTTTGGTTTTAATCCATTTGTTCCAAATTTGAGTGAATACAGCCTATCTTTCATTCCGAATGCAAGTGGGTGTGTATTATCAATAATGCCTTTAAACCCAGAACCTGGGATTCTTCGAAGACCTGAAGAGTCTTCTTGATCAGCATATCTTGTATAAGCAGCTGGATCAATTTCGCTTTCTTTGTCTTTATCTTCTTCAACCTCAAATAATTCAGCTGGTGTAATTCCAGATTGATCTTTTGTTAACCAAGCTGAACTTCCTTCAGTAGCTACAAGGGTTCCACCATTTCTAATCCACGTTTTTAAACCTTCTCTAGCACTTTCACTAAAGATATTATTAAGTCCACCACCGCCACCGGGCATAATGATTACATCATATTCATTCCAACGAAGATTTCCGACTCTGTCTGATCTAATTCTGGAAATACCAAACTCAGTCCATTGATCAAATAGAAACCAAATCTGGCCTGCTGTATATGAACTAAATCCATCATCCATCATTAACCCAACTTTAGGCTCATCGATAGGTTGCATACTTGGTGAGCCTAGGTCACTACCAGAATCCATTCTACCAGTATTGAAACCTTTAATTTCAACATCGGCATATTCTGCAATACTTTTCATATCAGCATGAATACTCGATTCTTTATGTTTATTTCGACCTAATAAAATAACTAAGCTGCCTCGTGAATAACTTATTCCGTCTTTAGTAAATCCTTTTTCAGCAGATCTAACTTTATACCCATGTTTCCATAGTTGAGCTAAAGCTTTTGGTGCATTTCTTTGCTCCCAATCGATAGTATATGCATAGGTTGCATTTCCATCCTCTACTCCATTTGGATGAACTAGCTCTTCAGTCAATGTCGTAGTTTCAACTCCAACATTAGAAGTTGTCCAAGCAGCATCTAGATTATAGGCAATTGGTACCGACCATGTACTCATATCATACATCACCGAGTCTTTAATCTCGAGTTGACGTCTCATTATTGTATTAATAAATAAATGCGCCGGTTGATTAGTTTTGATAATAAAGTCACCTTCTTCAAATCCTCTTGAAGATGAACTTCCATCCCAATAATTCATTGCATTTCGAAGCGTAAAGTCATCAGTTGCTTGTTCTACTTCAACACCCTGTTTTAACATTAGATTTACAACATCATAGGTATAATCATTTGAATTGTTAGGGAGTATATAAGCCTTCGTATTTCCTTTTTGTGTGCTTTGTGAACGAGCTGCTTGAAAATATTCTATTAGGCTTTCACGATTATCAACTGAAGTTTTAACAATCGAAATCCCATTTTTATAATGGTCAAAAACTCGTTGTCTTAGAGTTAAAACATAGCCATCGTTAGTTTCCACAGCACGACCACCCATACTATGTCCACCTTGTTCTGCTAGCATGCCTATACCACCCATTATACTTGGATAGGAAGAGCCATATCCTGGATAAAAGAAATCGAATCGTTCTCGAGTTTCGAAATTAACCTGAGCTTTATCAAATTCTGTGATTGCTCCACGTCCAAATACATCTGCCCATGTTTCATAATCTTCTGGTAATTCATGATTTCTTGGAGTAGTACCAGGCATGGTGAAGTAATTATTATTAAATCCTTGCTCATGAAAATCGATATGGACTTGAGGCATCCACTCTTGGTACACTTTAATTCTTCCTTGAGATTCAGGATGTATTAACCAAACCCAATCTCTATTTAAATCAAACCAATAATGATTAGTTCTACCACCTGGCCATATTTCATCATGCTCAAGATCTTCATAGTTAGTATTTAGAATATTAGCCTGACTAGATTTATACCAATACACATACCGATCACGGCCATCTGGGTTAATCATTGGATCGATAATAACCACTGAATTTTGAAGCATATTTTTGGTTTCAGAATCAGTTCCTGCTACAAGTCTATATGCAGTTTGCATAGCTGCTTCACTACTCGAAGGCTCATTCCCATGAACGTTATAACTCATCCAAACTACGATTGGCTCGTCACTAACACTTACAGAACCTGGATCATTAGCAATTTTCAGATTGCTTTCTCTGATATCATCAATATTAGTCTGATTTTCTTCAGACGTAATTATAGCATAATTAACAGAACGGTTTTCGTATGTACGTGCATATTCATGAAAGGTAATTTTATCAGAAAGTTCTGCTAACTTTTCAAAGTAGTCCATTACTTGGTAATGGAAGGTATATTCTTCACCAAGTTCATATCCGAGAAATTCTGAAGGTGAAGGAATTGAAGCATTGTAAGTAACATCTTGATCAAATTTAAAGCGATCAATAGCTTCTTGAATTTGAGCTGAAGCTGTTACAGAAATAAATAATAAGACAAAAAGAAGACTAATTTTTTTCATAGAACTGTTAGTTTTTGATTGCTAACAGGCTAAGAAAATTTCCCGTAAAATGGAGTAAATTATTTTTGAGATTAACTCAGAATTTAGAAAATAAAGGTGTGATTATATTTTAATAGAATTGAACCACTTTGAATATTTGGGAGTTGTGGTAGTCCTGTATCTAATGGATCGTTAACTGTATTTCTGATTTCGTTTATAACCAACCATAAATCTCTTCCTTCGCTAAAATTATACCTAAATCGAATGTTAGCACCCGCAAGTTTTGAGGAATTGCTGTATTGAATAAATGTACTTATTTGAGCCTTCTTATTGAAAGAATATTGACCTTTTAACTGACCTAAGTGTGAAGTATAATCGGTTCTAGTTCTTCCAATTCGATCAGGAAAAGTTAGATGTGTAACTCGATAACTTCCTCCTACTTCAAGTTTTCTAGAAATGAAAAATCTAGGATTTAGATTGATCTCTTTAATCTCTCCATCAAAGAAATCACCTACAGTTGCGTTTATGCCACCTCCCACTTTCCAAGCTTCAGAAAAATTATAACTAAACCTTAGTGAAGTCTCTTCATAAGTACCATCTGGAATATTAATCCTTCCAAGTAAATCAAAACCATCACCAATTGGTATATTCTCTTTACCTAACGAAAGTCGAAAATTGAATCTTCCATATTGTTTAAACCTTCCATCCCAATCAACATTAACTGACCGATCTTGTAAACTTTTATCAAAAGATAGTAACTCGTGTTCTGTGTTATAAAAACGACCTAAGTAAAATAATCTTACTTGATGCCTTTGAAACATAGATTCTTCATTTGAAAGCCAACCATAGCCAATTCTTGCAAATTTCTGTGATATTCCACCGATTCTTACGAAACCAAGCTCTGGATTATAATTATCACCAAGTCGTGTATAAGTTAATTCATATAAAAAGCCAGTATTTGTTTGGTTTCGTAAAGCAAATCTAAGAGCACTCGTACTATCAATATCATTTCGTGATGAACTATTAATATCATCATCTATTGATTGTGCAGATCTAAACTCGACAAAGTGATCTCCTACAGTATTAATTACTCCATCGAACCCATATACATAATTTGAACTTCCATCTGCCCCAATCCTACTTGTAAGGATTCCGCCTACATACGTATTCTGATTTAGAACTTGTTGTTTGAGTCGCAAAACTCCAAAATTCTCAGATGAAAGATTATCACTATTGGCAGTTTGCATATTTATTATTCCAACATCCATATTACCAATTCTACCAGTAACTCTACCTCCTCCCAGAATTCTAACTGGATTACCACTTTCATCAAGTCCAATTCTTCTGCTATAAAATACTCGGTCATTTCCGAAAGAAAAGTCGAATAAGCCCGATCGTTGCTGGAAAAATTGTCTTTTTTCAGGAAAGAATAGTGAAAATCGAGATAGGTTTAATTGCTGATCATCTGCTTCTACTTGAGCAAAATCTGTATTAACTGTCAAATCTAGTGTTAGATTATTTGTGACATTGTACTTTAAATCAAAACCTACTTCTGTAGTAACATCATCGTCATAGAAATAAGCAGATGAATCATTCTTAAGTGTATTAAGTCTATTAACTCCTGCTAAACCAAATGGAGTAAAGTACACTGGGTTTTTAGATTTCACACCTCTTAAAACAACATCTTGTGCTTGTGATGGTTTAGCGTTAGCCAAATTCCAATTTGGTGGAATTGCAGGAAAAATATGTCGTTCATTTATGCTTGTGATCCACCTATAAATAATAATTCCCATTTCCGTTTCAGCATTCTCGTTAACCTGAACACCTATACTTGAAAATGGAATTCGCATTTCAGCAAACCATCCCTCCTCATTCCTTATAGTTTCAACATCCCAAAAAGTATTCCAACTAGAGTTAATTGCGCCACCACCACCGCCACCGTTTGCATCATTTGATATTGCAAAATCAAATTTAACTCCATCTGGATTGGTGAAAAACCAACTTGCATTCTGGTTGTCATTAAATCCATCAATAATTACAGCAAATACATCATCACTACTGTATTTATCCCTAGCAAGAGAATTGGTAGTTACCGAAGATGGTTTTTTTGAAAATAACTCACCCGACACATAAACAAAGTTTTCATCATAGGCGATTTTAAATTTTGTCAATTCATTCATTCCAGCCATAAAAACAGGTTCAAACTGTACCGGTTCATAATAAGGTACAGATTCCCAAGCTGGTTCATTTGCTATCCCATCAAGAACAATGGGTAAAGAAATTTTTGTTAGTTCTATTTTATCCTGAGAAAATGCAGGAGGCGATAAAACAAATAGTAAACAGAATACAATAATTAGTTTATTAACCAATAAAACTCCAATTTTTTAAAGCGGAAGAACTTAGAGCTTTTTGGTTACCAAAAGGAAGGCTCGTTTTCTAACTTTTACACCTTATGCAATAAATTAAAGCCCTACTTTAGATTTCTATTCTACTTATTTTGTGAAAATTATATTTATATGACCGATTTACTTACCATACCAACATTATCTGATATTAAAAACGCGCACACCGTTATTAAGCCATATGCTCGTTTAACCCCTGTTCTTCAAAGTGAGCATGTAAATAATAGAACGAATGCTGGCATCTATTTTAAGTGCGAAAATTTTCAGAAAGTTGGTGCTTTCAAATTTCGAGGAGCCTGCAATGCAGTGTTAACTCTAAGTGATGAAGAGGCAAAAAATGGTGTATCCACTCATTCCTCTGGGAATCATGCACAAGCTTTAGCTTTAGCATCTCGTATAAAAGGAATTAAAGCATATGTAGTAATGCCAGAAAATGCTCCAAAAGTTAAAGTTGAAGCTGTTCGTGGTTATGGTGCCGAAATTACTTTTTGTGAATCTACATTGGAAAGTCGAGAACATACTTTACAAAAAGTTGTGAATAGAACAGGTGCAACTATTATTCATCCATATAATGATGCTAGAATAGTGGCTGGACAAGGAACAGCGGCTTTAGAATTATTGGAAACAAATCCAGATTTAGACATTATCCTAACTCCTGTTGGTGGAGGAGGGTTGCTAAGTGGTACTGCACTTTCAACAAAGTATATAAATTCAAAGATCAAAGTTATTGGAACAGAGCCTGAGCAAGCAAATGATGCTTTTGAATCATTTAAAGCTGGAAAATTGATACCTGCTTATAATACAAATACTATCGCTGATGGACTCCGAACTTCTCTTGGAGTCCTTCCTTTTTCCATTATTAAGGAATATGTAGATGACATCGTCACTGTTAGCGAAGAATCAATTATTGAAGCGATGCGTTATATATGGGAGCGTTTAAATATAATTATAGAACCGTCTTGTGCAGTACCAGTAGCGGCTATTTTTGAAGGCAAGATTGATGTTAAGGGAAAAAAGGTAGGTATCATTATTACTGGTGGAAATGTAGATCTTGATAATCTACCATGGTAATAAAAAAGCCTTCTCCGATTTATCAGAGAAGGCTTTATAACATCAATATTTATTTACTTTGTTAATTCAAATTCCATCATTTGTAGATCATTTGAATTAGTTCCAACCATTAATGTGAACATTCCAGGTTCTGCATTAAACTTTAGATCTGGTCCATAATAAGCTAATGTTTCCCAGTTAATAGTGAATGTAATTGTTGTAGATTCACCAGCTTCAATCATCACTTTTTTAAATCCTTTTAATTCTTTCATAGGTCTCATTACACGAGCATAATGATCTCTGATATAAAACTGGACTACTTCTTCTCCATCCATTGATCCATTGTTTTTTACATCAACGGAAACTTCAACTGTTTCATCCATCGACATAGAACTTGAAGAAACCTTGAAATTTGAATACTCAAACTCAGTATAACTTAGTCCGTGACCGAATATGAATTGTGGGCTATTGTCTACATCATTGAATTGACTCCAAAAAACTGAACCTGCATCACCTGGTCCTGGAGACGGGCGACCTGGGTTTTTGAAATTATAATAAATTGGTATTTGTCCAACATCTCTAGGTATTGAAATAGGCATTTTACCTGATGGGTTATAATCTCCAAAAATTACATCAGCAATTGCGTTCCCAGCTTCACTACCTAAATGCCACGTATTTAATAATGTAGATGCCCCTTCATAAAGTTCAGGCTCAACAATTGGTCTTCCAGCCATTAATACAGTAACTACATTTTCATTAACTGCGCTAATCTCTTTAAATAGCTCTAGCTGACGTCCTTTTAGGCTGATATCAACTTGACTTCTACCTTCGCCAGATTGAAGTGCTTCTTCTCCAACGGCCATAATTACAACATCAGCATTCTTTGCATTGTTTATCGCAGCTTCAAAGCCAGAACCATCATCTTCTGGAAATGTTAAAGCACGTGAGAAAGAACCATTGTCGGCTGCAAGTGTATATCCTTCTGTGAAAGTTACTTCAACATTGGAGCCAACTGCATTCTGAATTCCTTCTAAAAGAGATACCGCAGAATTAGGTTCACCTCTCCCTCTCCAATTACCTAATGGTGTATCTTTATCAGCTGCAAGATTACCAATAACTGCAATTTTTGGTGTACTTGATGAAATTGGAAGCAACCCTTCGTCATTCTTAAGCAATACAATAGATCTCTTTGCAACGTCTCTAGCAATAGCTCTATGTTCATCAGAATAAATGAGATTTCTCTCTCTTTCCATATCTGAGTACTGATATGGATCATCAAACAAACCAAGTAGAAATTTAGCACGAAGAACACGTCGTACAGCTGCATCAACAAATTTAATATCTACTTCACCAGATTCAACTAAATCTTTTAAATGGATTTGATAAGCTTCTGATTCCATATCCATATCATTTCCACTAGTAATAGAATGATAGGCAGCTTGCTTCAAATCTTTTGAAAAACCATGATTAATCATTTGACGAATAGAACCCCAATCGGAAATTATAAATCCATTAAACCCCCATTCTTCTTTTAAAACGGTTGTTTGTAAATAGTAATCACCATTAGCAGGAATACCATTTAGATCGTTAAACGAGTTCATGAAGGTACCAACACCTGCTTTCGCAGCAGCTTCGAATGGTGGAAGAATTACATTCCATAATGTATTAGTACCAACATCTACAGTGTTATAATCTCTCCCTGATTCTGAAAAAGCATAGCCGGCAAAATGTTTAGCTGTAGCTAGAATGGAACTATTATCTGATAAATCTGAGGTTTGAAATCCTTGAACTCGAGCTACTGCCATTTCAGATCCTAAGTAAGGGTCTTCACCCGAACCTTCCATTACTCTACCCCAGCGTGCGTCTCTACCTACATCAACCATAGGCGCAAATGTCCAATTCACCCCTGCCGCTGAGGCCTCAACCGCCGCAACTCTTGCAGATTGTTCTACTGCTTTTAAATCCCAACTTGCAGCCTCACCAAGTGGAATTGGGAAAATAGTTTTAAAACCGTGTATTACATCAAATCCGAAAATTAAAGGAATTCCAAGTCTACTATTTTCAACTGCAAGTTTTTGTGCTCCATACGTTGCTTCTGCACCAACTACATTAAGTACTGATCCAACTCCACCACTTTGTAACAATTTTGATCTGGCTTCAACATATTCATTACCTTCAGGGATTGGACCAGTAAAATCCCAACTTCCATTATGTTGATTAAGTTGCCCGATTTTCTCATCTAGGGTCATTAGAGCAAGAACACTATCAACTTTTTGCTCTATATCAGGTTTTATCAATTGGTCTTGAGCAAATGTTGAAATTGAAAATAACGCTATAAGAGCAATGCTAAGGCATCCTCTTTGGGAAAGTATATATCTATTCATTTGACTAAAATAATTAAGTATTAGGCTTCTATTGATTTGAAAATAAGTCTTTTGAGTAAAAATAAACGTGATAAAAATTATCATAACCAAGCTTCGAATAAATTATGAAGCGAGTTTGGTTATTTTTTAAGTATGATCAATTGATTATGAAACAAATTCGAGTGTTCAATCGTCTTTAAACAAAACTTTTTACTTCTATGGCAAAACAAGGCACTTCAAAAAAACAATCTCTCAGCAACGACCTAGATTCGGAATTTGATTTGGATGAATTCATAGATGATCAAGCATACGGAGAAACTTCTAATAATCAATTAAGTGAAGAAGAATTTAAAGAAGAACGTTCTGATCTTATAAAAAACTCTCTACTTGTTGTAGCCGTAATTACCACCATTTTTCTTTGGATTTTCGATTGGAGTCCAAATAATGCATACAATTTCTTTTTTGAAGGTGATTCTCCTGTGTTCGTTTTTGAAGAAGGAAATCAGAATATAATACCTGAAGCCCCACAAATTCCTGCTTTTGAATCAGTCGTTGAAACCAATCAATCTTTATCAGCTACTGAATATTTAGTGGAATTAAGAAATAAGGGGTTACTAGAAGAAGGAAAGATTTCAACTTTTGATGCTCGACAACTTTTTAGTTCTGGAGTACCTATTTCATACTTAGAATCGATAGATGGAGTCAATTTATTAGACGAGTTCTCTTTTGTTGATTTGTCCGAGTTTTATGAAAAACGTGTACCAGTTGAATATTTACAATCTCTTGATCAAGCTGGATACTTAGATGAGCTCTCCTTTGTTGACATCACTGAGTTTTATGAGAACAACGTACCTATTCAGTATTTAAATAGTTTAAAAGAGATCGGAATAATGGATGAACTTTCCTTCGTTGATATCACCGAATTCTATGAAAACAATGTTTCTATTGATTATTTATCTACACTACAACAGAATGATTATATAGGAGATTTATCATTTGTTGAAATCACAGAGTTCTACGAAAATGGAGTCACAATTGATTTCTTAAATGAACTAAAATCTAATGGATTACTCGATCAACTTAACTTTGTTGATATTGTTGATTTGTATAAAGCCGAAGGAAATTAGAAAACAGAGTTATGTCTAAGCAAAGAACTAATAAATCACAGAATAATGACGATCCTGACTTTAATCTGGATAAATATTTATCTGAACAATCACATCAATCGCAGCAAAATGAGTCGATTGATGCTGAAACTGAATCCAGCTCCTTTTCTCGAAACTTGATTCTCATATGTGCAGTTAGTGCGGCATCCTTTCTCTGGTTCTTTGATTGGAGCCCAAGAAATGCATATAACTTCTTTTTTGCTGACGATGCTACCATTGTAGCAAATGCTCCTCGTACTGGTGGCATAAATGTTCAGATTCCACCCATTAATATTGAGATCCCTGATATAAATATAGATATCCCAGAAATTGTTGGTCAAATTCAATCTGGCACATCTACTCTAAATATGAGCTTCACTGATTATATGGCAGAGTTAAACGAATTAGGATACTTAGATCAGTTTGGTAGTTCTTCTTTATCCACACTTTATTCAAATAATGTACCAGTTGAATATATAGATCAACTTGGTAATGCCGGAATGTTGAACGACTTTGGAGGAACTTCAATTTCAACTTTGTACCAAAACCAAGTTCCATTCGAATACCTCGAGAGAATGAAAAACGCCAATTTCTTAGACAATTTTGGAAGTACTTCTATTTCAACCTTGTACCAAAACCAAGTTCCTTTTGAATATTTGAATAATTTGAATTCAGCTGGTCTGCTTGATGAGTTTGGTGGAACTTCAATCTCAACATTGTATGGTAACAATGTTCCTACATCATATATAACTGATCTTGCAGAAGCTGGATTAATGGACGATTTTGGAAGTACTTCCATTTCTAGATTACATGCTAATAATGTCCCAGTTTCATTTATTAAAACTTTAGATGATCGAGGCTTACTCGAAAACATGTCATCTCAATCAGTTATTGATGCTTTTCGACTAGACGGAGAATAAATTATCATGGCGCTAAGAAACTCGCATAAAAAGAATAATTCAGACGATCAATTCGATCTCGATAATTATATCAATGAAAAATCTACTGGTGAGAGTGAAAACCTTCATTATGATGCCCCTCTAGACTCAAAATCTAGTCGGTTTAAAAACACAGTACTTATCATTGGATTAGTTTTCTTTACGATTCTCTACTTTAATGATTGGAGTATTAAACAAGTATTTGGGTTTAATGATTACCAAGAAGTAACTACAACTTCCCAATTATCTCCTAACGGCGATATTCTAGTTACTGGTAACGTTGATGATGCTACATTAGCTGGACTAGCCAAACTCCAAGAGCTTCAAAAGCTAGGGGAATTAGAAGGCTTAGCTAAACTAGGTGCATTGCAAAACCTTCAGGGATTAGAAGCTCTTCAAGAGTTAGAATCGTTACAAGATATAGAAAGTGATCTAGCTGGTATTGAAAATCTTGAGCAACCTAATGATATTCGAATTTTTGCTTTAGAAACAGCTATAGAAGCACTTAAAGGCATTGAAAATTCTGGCGCTTTTGGTAGTGAAGCACAGTTAGGATTTCAAGAAGCACTAAAAGAATTAGAAAGTTTAAGAGAAATTGAAAATACTGACTTTGACCAAACAGTATCTGACCCAACCAACCTTACTTCATCTTTTCAAGAATATTCGGATGAATTAACTGAGCTTGGAATATCAAATATATTCGAAGAGTCTGATCTTCAAAAGCTCCATCAAGCTAATGTACCTTCTACCTTTTTAAAACAACTAGAAGAATTGAACTTAATTGAAAAGCTTAGTACAGATTCTATAATAGAGGCATTTAACTCAAGAGATTAAATTATATGGCAAACCAACGATTTAAAAATAGCGGTAAAGATCCTGATTTTGATTTAGATGAATATATCTATGAAAAGTCTACTGAAGGTTCTAATGATGAGCTTTTAGAAGATGATATATACTACCCAAAACCAACTGCAAAACGTAACATGATTGCACTCTTTATTTTTATAGTTCTTGCAGGAATTTGGGGGTTTTCTGGAGGCCCTGCTTCAATTTTTACTTTTAGCGAAGGAAGTGATGGGATTGATGTTCAGACTGGAAATCCAATCACGAATGTATTTCCCGCTCCACCTTTACCTCCTACTCCACAACTACCACCCGTTGGAGGAGATGTTAATACAGGCTATCTAGATTATTTACAACAGGTAAATGAACAGTTTCCAAATCAATATTCTGGAAGTGCAGTTCAAGGACTTTATAACGGTGGAGTTCCAATAGAATATCTATCCGTATTAAATAATGGTGGATATTTAAATGAGTTCTCTTATTCTGCAGTAATTGGCTTATTTAATGGTGGAGTTCCAGTTGAATATCTTGACCAAATGAATACAGCGAATTATTTAGATGAATTTTCCTATTCTGCAGTAATTGGACTTTATAATGGTGGAGTTCCAGTTGAATATCTTGACCAAATGAATACAGCTGGCTATCTAGATGAGTATTCATATTCTGGTGTGATTGGACTTTATAACGGCGGTGTTCCTGTTGAGTATTTAGACCAAATGAATGCTGCTAACTATTTAGACGAATTCTCATATTCTGCGGTAATTGGCTTATTTAATGGCGGAGTTACTATTCAATATTTAAATAGTTTAAATAGTGCCGGGTTCTTAGATACTTTCTCCTATTCAGGAATCATTGGACTATTTAACTCAAATGTGCCCGTAGAATTCCTTCAGATTTTAGAGGATCGAGACTTATTGGATGATATGAGCTATTCAGATGTTATTCAGGCCTATAATGCTGATAATTAAACAGCGTCCATGTCTAAATCTCTAAACTGTAGCTCATACAATCTGCTGTATAAACCACCAATAGTGAGTAATTCTTGATGAGTTCCATCTTCAACAATTTTCCCTTTATCCATCACAAGGATTCGGTCTGCATGTTGAACGGTAGATAATCTGTGAGCAATTACGAAAGTAGTTCTTCCTTTCATTAGTCTATACAATGCATCCTGTACTTGAGCCTCTGATTCTGAATCTAGTGAAGAGGTAGCTTCATCTAATAATAGAATTTTAGGGTTTTTCAATATTGCTCTTGCTATAGCTAAACGCTGTCGTTGACCTCCACTAAGCTTCACTCCTTTTTCACCAATCATTGCGTCATAACTTTCCGGGATTTCAGAAATAAAATCATGGGCATTCGCATCGATAGCTGCCGACATTATTTCTTCATCTGTAGCATTTATATTACCATATTTAATGTTGTCTTTTATACTTGTACCAAATAAATGCACTTCTTGTGGTACAATTGAAATATGTTCCCTTAACGACTTTACTTTAAGATCTTTAATTGGAGTTCCATCCACTTTTATATTACCAACTTGAGGATCATAGAATCTTGGAATTAAATTCAAAAGTGTTGTTTTACCGGCTCCACTTGGACCAACTAGTGCTATTGTTTGCCCTGCCTTAACTTCAAAAGAAATATTGTTTAAAATTGTTCTTTCATCCTCATAGGCAAATGTTAGTCCTTCAATTGAAATTTGACCTTCCGTTTTATCCAGATTAATTGCACCCTCTTCATCTTTTATCTCGGGAATTTCTTCAAGTAATTCAAAAATACGTTCTGATGCTCCAGCAGCTGTATTCACCGCAGTATATAATCTCGATGTTTGGCTAATTGATCGAGAGATATTCAACGCGTAAATAATAAAAGCCACCAAGTCACCCGCTGTAAGTCGTTCGGCCAGCACTTCTTTTCCACCGTACCAGAATATTATTACGAGTGTTCCCATAAACATGATTCCAACACCCGACCAAAAGAATTGAGTTAGAACAACTTTTCGTCGAACCGTTTTAAACAGCTTCTCAATAGCTGATGAATATCGCTCTACTTCATAATCTTCTCGAACAAAAGCTTTCACTAAACGAACAGCTCCCAAAGCATCTTCAGCTACAGCAGTAGAGTCGGCAAGTTCGTCCTGTATTCCTTTTGATAATTTCCTAATCTTTTGCCCAAAGTAGCGAGTCGCTATAGTTACAAATGGTACTGTGACAAAAATAACAGCACTCAATCTCCAGTTTAGAACCACCATTAGTGAAACAGAGCCAATCATTGAAAACGTAATGGTAAGTAATTGAGGAAGTGAATCTGTTAACGCCGTTCGAATAGAACCCACATCATTAGTTAACCGAGAGGTAATTTCTCCAAGTCTTCGTTCAGCAAAAAATCGAAAGCCAAGACGATGCAGATGTTCGTATACTTTTTTCCTAAGATCGGTTACTACACGCTCACCAACCCATTCTAGATGGTAATTCCCCAAGAAAGTAAATAAGGCCTGAATAATGAAAAGAACCATTAATCCAATAGCGAGAATATTTAGTAATCCAGCATTTCCTTCTTCAAAAACTGCATCTAACAACTCTCTTAAGCCTAGAGGAACGGTAAGCCAAATAGCTGAACCAATTAAAACTACAACGGTAGCAAAGTAAAACCTCTTTCTATAAGGCTTACTTAATGCGAAGATTTTAACTAGTGTTTCTTTGAGGCTTTTAAGTCCTCTATTCTCATTTTCAACTTTTTTTCTCATGTCGATAAATTGGCAAATATAATGCCAAGTATTTGAGATTTTTTGCTCTCAATTTACTATCTATATAATCATAGAAATGAGAGTGAAAGATCATGGATGGAGAAACGCTTACTTGGATATTTTTAATTGGTGGAATTCTACTAATGGCTACCGAATGGTTGATTCCTAGTGGTGTGGCTGTGATTTTAGGGCTCAGTGGGTTAGTTGTTGGATTGACACGCTTCCTTGGACTTCTAGATGATCCAGTAACTGCAACTTTGGCATGGGTAATAATATCTGCTCTACTCGCAATAGTTTCACTTCCAGTAATGAAAAAATATTTTGGTGGTGAAAGTACATCAAAGTTTGCTGATGAAGATTATGAAGCTATGGATCAAATTGTAGATGTAGTTGAACCCATAGATGAACACAGCAACGGTGGAAGAATTCGTTTCCAAGGAAGTTCTTGGCAGGCACGATCATTAGATGGCGAAATCCCTACTGGAGCTCAAGTACGAATCAAATATAGAGACAATACTACGTGGATTGTTGAACCAGTTGATAAACTCGATTCACGTAATACACAAAGAATTAAACAATCAAATTAGAGATCTCATGTTTTGGACAGCAACGCTTATTACACTCATAGTAACCTATTTTATCTTAACCAAATTATTCATCATTGTAGAATTTCGAGAAGAAGTAATTCAAGAACGACTTGGTAAATTCAAGAAAAATCTAAAACCAGGATTTCACTTTCTAATCCCTTTTGTAGATCGACCAGCTTACAGTCGAGAAATGCGTGAGCAGGTTTTAGAAGTTCCAAGCCAAACTTGTATTACAAACGACAATATTGAAGTTAATGTTGACGGTTTAGTATACATCAAAGTAATGGATGCGTACAAGGCCAGTTATGGAATTTCAAATTATCAAGCGGCTTCAGTAAACCTAGCACAAACTACCATGCGTAGTGAAGTGGGTAAAATCACTTTAGATGACACTTTCTCAGAACGAGAAATGATGAACGAAAATATTGTTCGTGAAATTGATAAAGCTGCAGATCCTTGGGGAATTAAAGTACTTCGATACGAAATCAAGAACATCCGCCCATCCAACGAAATAGTTGATACTATGGAAAAACAGATGGAAGCAGAACGAGAAAAAAGAGCTGAAATCGTGCATTCTGAAGGATACCGTCAAGCTCGTATTTTTGAATCTGAAGGAGAGCAACAGAGTCAAGTTTTAGTATCTGAAGCTAGTCGCCAAAAACGAATTAATGAAGCAAAAGGTAAAGCGATGCAGATCGAGCTCGTAGCTACGGCCACTGCGAATGGAATTCATAGAATAGCTACCGCCATGAAAAAGCCTGGAGGAGAACTCGCTGTAAAAACGAAACTAGTTGAGCAATACATTGAGCAATTCGGAACTATTCTAGAAAAATCGAAAATATCTGTTTTACCAACGGAGACTGCAAATTTAAAAACATTTTTTGAAGGTGTGAGCAAAATAAGTGATCACACTAACATTCAAGGGGAGAAATAGTCATGGGTATCTTTGATATTATTGAAAACATCAGTTTTGCGTTAGTAATGGCATTTTCTTTGTTCATTTTATTTAAAGTGATCAAATCTTTTCGCTTAGTTCCAAACCAATTCGCTTTCATTGTAGAACGACTAGGGAATTACCATAAAACATTAGAACCTGGTTTCCATGCCCTTATCCCCTTTTTAGATAAGGTTGTTTATAAACAAGATTTACGGGAAGAAACCATTGAAGTAGAGCCGCAAGAATGCTTCACCAAAGACAACGTAAAAGTTGAAGTAGATGGCGTTATTTACTTAAGTGTGATGGATCCTGTAAATGCAAGCTATGGCATCACCGATTACCGATACGCTGCTATTCAACTAGCTCAAACTACTACTCGATCAGTAATAGGTTTAATGGATTTGGATGAGACTTTTGAAGAACGCGCTAAAATGAGTAAAGAAGTAGTTAAAGTTCTTAGTGTACTTGAAGTGCCATGGGGCATGAAAGTTCATCGTTACGAAATAAAGAATATAGTTACGCCCAGAACGGTTCAAAAAGCGATGGAACGGCAAATGACCGCTGAACGCGATCGACGAGCTGTAATTGCGAAATCTGAAGGTGTGAAAGGATCTAAGGTAAACGATGCGGAAGGTATTAAAGCAGAAATGATCAATATTTCGGAAGCCGAGATGCAACGTCGTATAAATGAAGCTGAAGGTTTAGCTCAAGAAATTGAATCCATCGCTGAAGCAACTGCAGTCTCCATTGAAAAGATTGCTGAAGCACTTTCCCAACCAATGGGAGCTGAAGCTATGCAACTTCGATTAGCAGAGAAATATCTAGGCAAGTTAAAGGGACTAGGTCGAGAAGAAAATCAGATTATTATTCCTCAAGATATTTCTAATTACGACGCGGTGATGAAAGGACTAGATTTATCAGAATTAAAAGAAGGTGCAAAGAAGAAATAACAAACACGATCGAGAATAGAGTATGTGTACTTATTTAAGGTTTCAACAATTATAACGCTTTGTAGCTTACTTTTTCTTGAAGTATAGTAGAGCCATTTTGAGTTCTAAACTTTACAGGAAGCGTATTAAAGCTACCATCTCGAGCAGCTTTTTTCACATTAAAGTGAAGATGAGGTCCTGTTACATAACCTGTTGCGCCCGAGTAAGCTAAGAGTTGACCAACTCGCACTTTCTGACCAATGTTTACCACCACTCCATTTACCAGAAGATGAGAATATTCTGAAAAGGTACCATCATTGTGAACTACCGTTACATAGTTAGCTTTATCCAAATAAAATTCATCTGAACCACCTTCTGTAAAGGATTCATCTAGATCTACAACAACGCCAGAACGAGCTGCGTAAATCTCAGTTCCTTCGGGCATATTAAAATCGATGGAATAAGCAATTCTACCAAAATGTGAAAAATCCCCATTATACCCTTGAGCAACCATCGCTTCCGTTCCAAGTTTGTACGGTAATCGATAGGCATAGCTATCGGTATGTTTTGCAAATATACTCCCCATGAAGTAGGTATAATTTGAACTAAATCCCCATTTTTCTCTATTATTCTTGGTGGTTAATTCCAAGAGTTCAACATCAGAACCTGGGGCAAGCACTTGGGTGAGTGGAAGACGTTTTGAGGATCGTAAGTTCTCTAACTCAATCTTCAATTCTAGCGTAACAGGATATGGGTTTAAATTTCGAGCATGAACTTCAACACTTCCCTCCTTTTCAACATTATATACTTCTACTGTAGGCTTTTCCTGATGAGGACTTAGACCGAGTATGAGCACTAGTAAAAAAGAAATCGTTTTCATGATAAAAATGTAGTCAATCTGTTTTAATTTTGTGCAATTCAAATAGGAGCATGTATATTTAGGGATGAATATGTATGTACTGTACTTATTATTTTTGCTGGCAGTTCGGGGAGTGTCAGATCAAGACGATCCAGAGCTATTACGAGCTATAAGAAATGGAGATCATTCCGCTTTTAAGAAATTCTTTGAGAAGCATCACTCCTATCTATACCACTTTTTACTAAAGAAAGGTATTTCTGAGCAACAAGCGGAAGATTTAGTTCAACAAGCCTTTGTTATGATTTGGGAAAAGAGAGCTCAAATAGATGAAACTAAATCCCTAAAAGCATTCCTCTTTCGAATCGCATATACACGAATGTTAAATGTATTTCGGGATTCTAAGAAATTTGATGAAAACACTGATCTAACCACCGAAGAAGAAACGTCGACACCCGAAAAATCAATGGAAACCCAAGAGTTAGGCAAAGCCATTGAAGATTCTATTGCCTCGATGCCCGAAAAGCGACAAGCCGTATTTCGATTATGCTTCATTCAAGAGTTCACGTATAAAGACGCTGCCGAATTCCTTCAAGTATCCGTAAAAACAATCGAGAACCATATGGGATTAGCGCTGAAAGAGTTAAGAGCTAAACTCGAAAATTTTCGATAATCTCAATCTTCCAATAAATCGAGTGGACTTTTAATATAGCTTCCGCCCTTATTTATGACATGCGTATAAATCATGGTTGTTTTAAGATTTTTATGTCCCAATAGTTCTTGAACCGTTCTAATGTCGTAGCCTTGTTGAAGTAATTGAGTTGCAGAACTATGCCTAAAAGTATGTACTGAAATTTTCTTTTGAATTTTCGCTTCTTTTACTGCGTTCGCGATTGCTCTATTCATTAACTGTGGTGATTGATGGTAACAAAACAATCTTTTCAAAACGGCTCGTCTCTTAAATACTGTTTTGTTATTCACTGGGTGACTTTTTCAGCCTGATTGTTTCTGGATTAATCTTCATTATTTTATTAATAAAGATATATCCAATCAATGCTAATAGAGCAAGAATAAGAAGTGAGGATAACAAATCATTGGAATATAGTTTTTCTTTTTCCTCCAATGCTTTCTCAAAATTGAATAGGGTATTTTGATTTAATACGAGATTAACTGAAGCATGGAATAAACCAATTATATAAATGTTTCTGATTTTTAGAATCAAATAGCACAATAAAATACCTAATGTAACCGCCGCTAACACCTGAAATGTAATACCTAAAAAATTATTGGGTTGACTAAGTACATTTACATAATGTAAAAGCCCAAATAGACCAGAGCTAATTAAAACAGGTTTAATAATTGAAGTTTTTTGGTTCTTTCTTATAAGAGCGGGTAATACTATCCCTCTAAAAGTCATTTCTTCTGAAAGTGCAGAAAAAAATGTTGCTATAATTATTAAAGCAATACTTAAAACTCCTGCATCCCAATATGTTATTAAAACATATGATATAGATAGAACTATAATTATTGTTGTCTTAAGTTTAGTTATCCAGCTTTTCGATTTAATAATACTTGAAAAGTTAAACTCAAGAAGATCTTGTCTATAAATTATGAATATTAGAACGACAAGAGTTGCTAATTTAAAAACTGCTTTAACCCCAAAAATCCAATAGTTCGAGTCAAGAGCATCTTCAAGCAATATATCCTGTAGAAATGAGCCTAAATAGCTCATTAATAAAAAGAATAATATTAGTATTACAACAAATCTATATTTCATAATAAAAATTTACCCTAGAATGATATCACTCTAGGGAGTTTATTCAACCAAGAAAATTCAAATTCACAATCATATATACAAATACAGAACAATGTTTCTTTAATCATTTATAAACTACACTGTTCAATTTTACTTAAGCTATAACTATATAGATCAGATATTTATCTGTAACATTTCGAGATTCTAATACTCTATACAAAGTACAAAGCTTCCATATTTTACTTTTTAAAATCATTCTATAAAAAATAATCTTAGTTAGGTATAATTATGAAAAACAAGTCAAACGTTAATTCAATTTTAGGAATTATAGTATTTGTAATTCTAATTACTATACCAATTTCCTGTAATGATGTAGGAAATGTTAAATCAGACATTACTGTAAGCAATATATTAGAGAGTGCTACATTTATAAATTTTGCTAATGCTCATATTGATTATTCTATGCCTTTTGTTGAAAAAACAAGCGTAATGGATATGGAAGAATTTCGAGTCTATCATGAAGAATTAACTCAAATATTTGAAGATTCAAAGTCTAAACAAAACTTTGAAGAAATAGTCATAAAAATGGGATTCGAGAGCAAAATTCATCATCAAAATAAATACTCAATAGTCAAGGAAACTCTAAATCAACTTCTAGCTGAGTTCCCTCAATTAGTTGAAAAAGAAAATAAAAATATTCTAAATAGTGCCCTTGAGATTTACTATACACAAGATTTAATACCGTATAAATTTAAAAAGTTAAATCCTGATTTAGAAAGTTGCCAAAATTTAGCTCTATCTAGGTACCTACTCAGAACAGCTGGATGTTTGACTTTAACAGCTTTAAATCCTTTGGTAGCTCTTGGATGCCAAGTTGCAAACAGTGCTATACATAATGCAGAACAAATTTCATGTTTACAAATTTACGAATCATAATCTCTAATCCTTAAATTATAGAACCATGTTATATGATATAAAACATGATTTCGATACTTATACTTTTCGAGATAAAGTTGCCAAAATATGCCTACTCTTTTTTATTGGTCTTTATTTCTTGTTCACCTTTGATCCAATAAACTGGACCGGAATTTATATTACAGGTTTTATGACTCTATGTAGTTTTTCATTTATTTTTTATAATGATAGAAAGTTTGGCCAATTTGAAAAATTAAAGGAAAAAATTATTGGTGGAATAATTACAATTATCTTTTCGATTATTGCTCTTATCTATTCAATGTCAACGTATTCATTTAGCTTTTTTTAAAAAATATCCAATTGATTTAATAGCAAACATTTTTCAAACGATAAGAATATGGTTACACCCTTTAACTCAATATTATTATTGATATTTTCATATTTTACATTTGCTACTCTCACTTTAAGTCCATTTTTTCAGGTCCCTTAATAATGGCATAACCTAACCGACTATTCTATGGACCTAAGTATTGAGATCGCCCAAAAAGCTGAAATGAACCATATGCGTAAGTTTATGGCAGCTCTTAATCTTGATGAAGATAATTTCGAATTTTATGGGAAATACACAGGAAAAGTTCGTTTAAATGTACTCGAAAAATTCAAAAATCAGCCAGATGGGAAACTGATTCTTGTTACTGCAATGACACCGACACCTTCAGGGGAAGGTAAAACACTTACTTCCATCGGATTGAGTCAGGGCATTCAAAAAATTGGCAAGAAAGCATTAGTGGCACTAAGGGAACCTTCACTGGGTCCTGTTTTTGGGATTAAAGGTGGAGCAGCAGGTGGTGGATATTCTCAGGTAGTTCCAATGGAACATATTAATCTGCATTTTAATGGTGATATCCACGCTATTGGCACTGCTCATAATCTATTAGCGGCCATGTTAGATAATCATATTTTCAAAGGTAATGAACTCGATATCGATATTACGAACCCACTTTGGAATCGGGCAATGGATATGAATGACCGAGCACTACGCCAAATCGTAGTTGGTTTAGGTGGACGAGTGAATGGGATCCCTCGAGAATCTGGCTTTGTTATAACCGCTGCCTCTGAAGTTATGGCGATTTTAGCATTAGCAACTTCGCGTAATGATTTAAAAAAGCGATTAGGACAAATTATCGTTGGCTATAATAGAAAGGGTGAAGCCGTTTTAGCTAAAGAATTAGGTGCTCATGAAGCTATGGCTGTCGTATTGAATCAAGCCATAATGCCTAATCTTGTTCAAACAATAGAACATGTACCAGCTCTTGTACATGCAGGTCCTTTTGCTAATATCGCACATGGTACAAGCAGTATTCTTGCCAATAGAATTGGTCTCAAATTAGCTGATTATGTAGTAACTGAAGCTGGTTTTGGAGCTGATCTAGGAGCTGAAAAGTTTTTTAATATCGTATGCCCTATTTCTAAAATATGGCCCGCGGCGGTTGTACTAGTTGCCACTTGTAAAGCCATAAAGTACCACGGTGGCGTTAGTGTTGAAGAAGCAAAAGAGAGCGGTAAGCATTTTGATGCTCTCCAAAAAGGGCTTGAAAATTTAGAAGCTCATATTAAGAACCTACAAAAATTTGGAAGTCCTATAGTAGTTGCTGTAAATCGCTTTATAGACGATGATATGTCTGAAATCAATGAAATAAAACGTTTCTGTTCCTCATTAGGTGTTGAATGTGCCGATCATGAAGCTTTCGCTAAAGGTGGAGATGGAGTTATTGAACTAGCCCAAAAAGTGGTGAAGCTCGCTGATGAAAACAAAGAACCTGCTCAAATTCAGCTATATGATACTAAGGAGTCTATTCAGGATAAAGTGAAAAGTATAGCTACGAATATTTACAATGCAGAAGATGTTTATTTTGATAAAAATGCATTGAAAAAAATTAACCAGTTTACCCAATTAGGCTATGGTAAGTTGCCGGTTTGTATTGCAAAGACACAATCCTCGATTTCTGATAATCCCACATTAAGAGGTGCACCAAAGAATCATATACTTACGGTAACCGATATTCAATTATCAGCAGGAGCTGGTTTTCTTGTAGTTATTTGTGGAAATATGATGTTAATGCCTGGGTTACCAAAAGTACCTGCAGCTACTAACATGAGTGTTGATGATGATGGAGTCATTTCTGGATTATTTTGATAAATATAACTATGAATGAATAAGAGTTTATTAAACCCATTTCCTTCCAACCAGTGTGGATTCATGTAGAATGGAGACTTCTTTAAATACGAAGGTTCATTATCTCAAATACCTTAATAAACTTATTCTAGAAAGATATTTTAAACCCAACTAGCGGAGTATTAGATACGGGTTCATAATTCGCGGTCATAGATACCGATTCTAATCTTTTATTATTCTTATCCTCCAAGAACTGGGTTGATTTCACAATTTCAATAATACCATGTGTCAGATAGTATGCAGTAGCAGCAACTCCAATTACTAAATATCCAGCATCACTTTTTGATATGGGTATGTTATAAAAACTTTCCCCTTTTGGACTTATCATATAGTATATAATGGCTGCTGTAATTGCATACACTGGTATTAATGTTCTCTCTAATAATTTATTAAGAATGTAAGACGCATTCTGCTCTGAGTATATAGAAACTAAAGTTGGGGTAATAAAACTAATTGGAAAGAACGCGATTCCAACTACAAAAGTAGAAATACCAACAATTCTAGTTAGCCTTGGGTTTTTCAATCTAACTTCTTCTGTGTTTAAAAGTGGAAGTTCGGGATTGTCCTGAAATGCTTTTTTCAGCGAAAAGGATTGAGCGGTAGTCGTGATAGGAATTAAGCAAATCATAATAATTCCAATAAAGAGTAATTTCATGTAGTTCCCCGACTAGTTTAAAAGAAAAATGATAGTAGCTATTAATTCCAATACTACCAAACGAGAAAAACAGCTGTATTGTGAAGCTATTATCTGTTTGCAATAAAATTAAAAATGATGTTTAGAACATCTATGAGACTATACTTTTGCGTATTTAAAATTTCTTTTAAAAAGAATTAGGGGTACTCTTCAACTAGCGTGTATTAAGGATGAATCATGAAATTAATCCTTAAACAAAACAAACAGGTAACACACATGAAAACTCTAACCCAAATCAAACACATCCTAGTTGTTTCGGCAGTATTGGCAATTACCTTTTCTGCTTGTTCTGCTGTAAATAATGATGTAGAAACTCTTTCTGAAGAAGACATTGAACTAGCTGCAGAAATCGTAGCTGTTTCTTTAGCTGATAATGAATCAGGAATTATGTCTAGTATGTATGATGCTTTTTCTGATATTGGCGACGCAGGAATCTCATATGGAAATGATCAAGCTTTTAAAGCAAAAAACCCACGAAGAAATCAAGATAGTGGTCGTGGCGGAGAACGAAATTTCAGTCACTCTTACGATTCTACCACAGGAATTCATACTATTTCATTTAGTCGTAGTGTTGAAAACGAGCGATACAGTAAATCTGTAAGCTTAAATCAAGAAATCATCTTTACTGATCTTGATGGAGGCTTTATAGCTCGGCCAAAAGCAAATAAAAACGATATCGAAGCTATATCTTTCGACGGAACTAAAACTGGTGAAGCAGAAGGTCCATTTAGAAGTTCTAGTTTTACTAAAACAGATGCTTTTGAGATCTCTGGTTTACATGCAACAAGTGGTATTCTTTCAATGGATGGAACTCACCGTGGTGTTGGTGAAGCAGAAGGAACTTTCAATGATACTACTACCGCTTCTCGTTCGTATGAAATCGATATCACTTTTCAAAATGTTGCTATCGAAAAAGACACTGTACTTGCTTATGGTAACCTAGAACAAGGTGTAAGTGGAACTCTTACTTATAGCATTCAAATGAACAAAACTATAAATGGCGTTCCTGAAGAAACTCTTGTTGAAGGAACTATTGACCTTGAAGAAGATGGAACTGCTCTAATGCGTTTCAATAAAATCCCAAAATTAATTCGCTTCTCACTAGTTGATGGCGAAAGAGACAACAATTCTCGTAGATGATCCATAACCAAGTAAAAAGCAGGTTGCTCTAAGTAATCTGCTTTTTCTATTATTCCACCATCATGGCAACTGAACAAAACTTACCTGAAAACGATCTTGATCTCCTGCTAGCTAAAAGCCTTGGCTCGGTGTTAGACTCGAATTCGTCGTTTTCAGAAGTTAATGATGCATTGATAGATCAATTGGTGGGATTCAAAAATAGTGAGTTATCAGATTATGAAAATTCCTCTCCTAATTCTGTTTCAATCTGGGATGCCATTGAAGCCGAAACCAAAACTAAAGCTAGTATTATCCCTTTCTACCAACGCCCTATTGCCTATACATGGGCAGCAGCAGCTGTGGTATTAATTGCAGCCTTCATTGGATTTTATTGGATAAGTTTAAATCCAACACCACAGCTTGTAGCACAAAGCGATTCTACCATAACAACTGTTGTTCTTGATGATGGCACTGAAGTAACACTTCGCCCCTACTCCGATCTGTTTGAATTAGCCTTAAGCGAAACCGAGCGTTCTTATTCTTTAGATGGTGAAGCCTTTTTTGATGTAACTTCTGATGCTACTCGACCTTTTAGCGTTCAAGCAGGTGAAGGTATAGTAACCGTATTAGGTACACGTTTTAATCTAAGTAACTGGGGAGCTAAAACTCTGATATTCCTAGAAGAAGGTCGTGTTAAGTTTAGTTCAGAAGAAAATACTTCTGTAGTTCTTGAACCTGGACAACAAGCCAGATTAAGCGATGGAGAGATCACAACACCTCAAGAAGTTAATGCAGGTCAATTCACCGATTGGATATCGAATACCATTGTATTTGATGGTAGTATTCCCGAAGATGTGGTAGCCGAAATTGGACAACATTATAATATTTCCATAAATGTCTCTAATCTTGATGACCAAAGCGTTTTAAATGGAACTCTTCAACTTGATACTATCAACCAAACTCTTGAAGACCTTGGGCTGGTTCTTGGAGGAACATTCCGACAGGTTTCAGAAAACGAATTCACTTTTATTGCCCTTGATTAACTTATGATAGACAAGCTACGCATACTCTGTGTTTTGTTAGCGTATCTGATATTATCTCAGAACCCTGTTTCTGCGCAACTATTTTCATATTCCAATGAGCCTCTCCTTTCAGTAATCTCTGATATTGAAAAACAGACCCCTTATCGTTTTCTTTATCGTGAAGCTCTTATATCTGACGTTAAAATTACGTTAAGCGCTAACCTGACGACTATTATGAGTAAACTCTCTGGAAGCCTTAGAAGTCGAAATATTGGGCTTAAAGTTGATGAAGATAGATTTCAAGCTTTAGTGTATTCAACAACAGAGCAGCAGGAATCGAAAGAAATACTGATATCTGGATATGTGCTTGACGCTTCTACGGGTGAACGTCTACCCTATTCTACAATTTCTTGGAGAGATAATGGGGAACTTACCGGAATTTCGAGTAATCCATCAGGGGCTTTTACTATCCATATCCAATCAGACTCCAAGAGTCTCACTTTTTTAGTTTCTTTTGTTGGATATAAATCGAGTCAGTTTGAACTTTCATTTGAAGAAGAACAACGTTGGAATGACATCTCCATTCGATTGCAACCTGAACCATATAGTGGAAAAGAAATCCTAGTTCAAGGAGTGAATTTTTACACCGCTTCAGACACAGTTATGAATGGCTTGATAAAAGTAGGCGCATTTAGTCCACTTGGAGAAAGTAATTCAGTTCGTTCACTTCAAACTCTTCCCGCTGTTTCATTGAATTCTGCTATAAATGATGGAATTAATATACGAGGAAGTGCTTCCGATGGCTTTCAAGTGTTACTTGATGGCCAATCGGTTTATCATCAAAATCACTTATTTGGTTTACTCGATGCTATGAATCCTGATGTGTTAAAAACTAGTGGCTTCTATTATGACATCACTCCTGCTCAGTTTCAGGCACCACTTGGTGGAACCCTTTCTTTAATTACTAGAACTGGTTCTCTAAATGAGATCAAAGGTTCTGCTGGATTTAGTAACTCTGCAACAAAAGCTACTATTGAAGGTCCATTAATTAGAGGAAAATCGAGTTGGATGCTATCTGGTCGAATTTCACATATTGATGAAGTGAATTGGTTTAATAATCAAGACTTGATCGAATATGGATTGGATGTAAATAGACCTGCTACCATTGTTTTAGATAGAGAGTTGCCAAGAGGTGTTGAAAGTGTACGTTTAAATCCTATAAACATTCAAAATACGGATGCAAGGTTCTACGATTTACATGGGAAATTACATGTTGAGACAAATAAAGGAAGTCAGCTTTCAGTTAGTGGATATATTGGTCATGACAATGCATCACAAGATTATTTTAGAGAACAAACGAGTTCTATAGATTTATTTTCAACCGATAATAAATGGGATTCCCAAACACTTTCTGCTATCTATTCTACTAGAATAACAGATCAAACATATTCAGCAACTTCGATTGGAATAAGTTCTTACAATAGTATTTATAGCAAAGATGATTTTGAATATCTAACTCCCCGTGAAAACAATAATCAGCCTTCAAGACCTGATTCTAGTTTTTTAGGACCTCTAAATCTAGAAAACTCCCTCATTGATTTTTCTGCTAAGCAAAGCTTTATCACTTCATTTAATGACTTTTCGATGGAGTATGGAATTAGCTATAACGATTATCAAATGGAGTATATACAAAATACCGATACACGAAATTCATTCATTAGTAGAAGAACTAGTCAATTGATCGATCTATTTCATCAGGTTGATTTGAGCATTATCGACAATATAGGTCTCAACATTGGAAATCGAGTTCATTACTTCAGTAATGGACGATATACAAGATGGTCGCCAAGAATAAAGACGGTATTATTTCCTGAGGAGATTATTTCACTAAGCTTAGGCTATAGCCGAAATTACCAGTTCTTAAATCGGCTTCAAGTTTACAATATTAATAGTTCAGATTTTTGGATTCTAGCTAATGAAGATCAACCACCTTCTGCAGTTAACTATTACTCTGCTGGATTGAAGTTTCGCTATTTCAAAAACACCTATTTTCAAATTGAAGGATATCTGAAAGACTACGAGAACCTACGTTTTCATGAACTAAATACCGGACTTGTTTCTGCTACTTTTAAAAATAATGAATCGCCATGGTTTTACGAGAACGAAGGACTTGGTAAGGGCATTGAATTTTTGATGAAAAATCGAGTGAATATTACGACGATAAGTAGTGCATATACGTGGTCATCTATGCAAATTAAAAACCTACAGATTAATGAAGGGGACTATTTCTATGCTGATTGGGATCGTAGACATCAGTTTTCCATGATTTCAGAAACCAATATCTCCCAGCATTTTACACTTTTTCTTTCTTGGACGTATGGAAGTGGGATTCCAAACCGACTT
This sequence comes from Balneolaceae bacterium, assembly GCA_965212165.1. Classification (GTDB taxonomy): domain Bacteria; phylum Bacteroidota; class Rhodothermia; order Balneolales; family Balneolaceae; genus RHLJ01. The sequence continues at coordinate 2,778,017 of OZ243096.1, forward strand.
GATAAAGAACGCTTTTCGAACGATCCTAGACTACCTTCTTATTCTAGATTTGATGCAACTATGAGTTATGTTACAAACCTTCAAAGAGGCACCCTTAAAACTTCGTTTTCGTTGTATAACGTATTCAATAGAAATAACCCGTGGTATACGGAAGTGAAACAGATCACAGCAGAAACAAGAAATAGAGATATTGGGGGCACTGCTAGAACAAATGTATTTGACTTAGGTATACAACCCTCATTTAATATCGGAGTGTATTTTTAAGAAGTAGGCATTTCTTTTATGAGATCGCCAACAAAATACATATCCATATCTCCTTTATGACCTTCAACACTTACTTTACCACGATATTCACATTCGTAGTAATCTTGGATATAGTCGCAGGTAGTTGCAGAAATATTCACTTTTCCAATTTCTCCTACTTCTTCCATTCTACTTGCAAGAATAACTGTTGAACCCCATATATCGTAGGTAAACTTCTTCTTACCTACTATTCCAGCGATAATACTTCCACTATGAATACCGATCCTCATTCTCCATTTTACAGCAGCGCTTTCATTTCTTTGTTTAATAAAATCCTGCATTTCTTTAGCGGCTTTTACACAAAGGTAAGCATGATCCTCTTTTTCTTTTGGAAGCCCTGAAACTGCCATGAAGGCATCTCCAATGGTCTTTATTTTTTCAATACCGTACTTCTCAACGATATTATCGAAGGCTTCAAAAATCTCGTTAATTTCAGAAACAAGTTTCTTTGCAGACATAGTAGCTGCTGTAGAAGTAAAATTTTCAAAATCTGTAAAGAGTACACTCACTTCTTCATATCTACGCGGAGTAGCTGATCCCTTTTCTTTAATCTCATCAGCAATATCTTTTGGAAGCATGTTATAAAGTAAAGCATCACTTTTTTCTTTCTCATTTTCGAGAAGAATAGTTCGTTCTTTTACTAGTGCTTCAAGCTCTTCATTATACTGTTCAACTTGTTCTTTCTTCTTCCTTTCTCTTGAGATTTGAAAGTTAAGGAAACCGAGTAATATACCTGCACCAAACACTGAATAAATACTATATGCCCACCAGGTTTTCCAAGGCGGAGGAAGAATTTTCATTTTTATTGATCTTCCTTCTTCATTCCATATACCATCTTTATTGGAAGCCTTAACTCTAAAGGTGTAATTATAACCTTCAGGGAGGTTAGTGTAAGATACGTATCTACGGTTACCTACATCTTGCCATTCGCCATCAAAACCTTCCATCATATATTGATATTGATTCTGTTCAGGTGCCGCGAAATGAAGAGCTGCAAATTCAAACGAAATTACATTTTCTTTCCAGGTTAAAATTATCTCATCGGTTTCGATGATTGATTTCTTAAGTGGAGAATTTGAAGGAGAAATTAGTACATCTTGGTTGAAAATCTGAAAATCTGTAACAACAACAGGTGGGATATATGGATTATCTCTAATGCTATCTGGTTTAAAAACTACCATTCCATTAATACCACCAAAATACATTGTTCCGTCTTCCGACTGATGAAATGCTCCGAACCTATATTCATTACTTGGTAAGCCATCTCCACGGTCATAAATTCGAATTGCATTAGTTTCAGGATTAAAATCTGCAATCCCACTGTTCGTACTTAACCAAAGATGTCCCCGATAATCCTCTATGATTCCATAGATAACATTGTTTGGAAGACCATTTGCAGTGGTATATCGAGTGAAGGTTTCGGTATCTGCATTAAATTTATTTAAACCATTAATAGTACCAACCCATAAATCACCATTATCGTCTTGTGTGATAACATTTATAAAATTGTCGCTAATACTTGACTCATCACCTGGATCATTGGAATATACTGTGAAATTACCCCTTGCTCTATCATATTTATTTAATCCAAAACCGTGTGTACCAACCCAAAAAACACCTCTATTATCTTCAAACATCGACCATATTTTGTTATGGCTAATTGAGCTTGGATCAGTCTCATTATTTTGAAAACGTCTAAATTCCCCCGTTTCTTTATCGTATGCATTTAGACCATTATTCAGAGTTCCTATCCATATGATTCCCCTACTATCTTCAAAAATTGTAGTTATGATATCTCCACTAATAGTAGATTCATCATCTTCATCATTTTTAAAATGAGTAAAATTTTCTTCATCCTTATTATATAAGTTTAAACCATCAATGGTACCAACCCATAGCTTATCCTCACTGTCTTTAATGATAGCATTTACAAAATCATTACTAAGTGATTTACTGTCATTCGGATTATGTCTAAAATTTTTAAATCTATTATTGCTCAATGTGAGTTTATTTAAGCCGCCACCTTGAGTACCAATCCAAACATCTCCATTCTTGTCTTCAGAAATTGCCCAAATATTATTATTTGACAAGCTATTTGAGTTTGCAGGCTCATTTTGATAAATAGTGAAGCTTTCTGAAGATGATCGGATAAACTTATTCAGTGCACCATTTCGAGTACCTACCCAGAAAACGCCTGATCTATCTTCATAGAGAGCACTTATGGAATTGTTACTTAGGTTAATAGGAAGGTTCAGATCCATAAAACTAGTAAACATCCCTGTTTCACGATTAAGAATATTCAATCCATTAAGTGTACCAACCCAGAAGGTTCCTCTTGAATCTTCATATAGAGATAGCACCCAGTTATTACTAATACTTTGTTTAGAAGTATTAACTGAAGTAAAACTTGTAAATGACTGATTTTCTTTGTCATATTTTAATAAACCTCCAGATTGAGTACCTACCCAAAGCACTTCTGATTTGTCTTCATATAAGGTTACAATCCAATTATCTGAAATTCTTGCATCGGCGCTATTTTCTGAAAAGCGTTTGATATCTCCATTAAGTCTATCAAACCTGAATAATCCCTCTTCTTCTGTACCGATCCAGATAAAGTCATTACTATCTCTATATAAAGATGTAATACGAGCTTCTTTAAGTCCTGAGTAGTCATCAACTTCTGAATAGACGCTAAACTCATTAGTTAATGGATCAAGAATATTCAACCCACCTTGAGTACCTACTAAGATTACTCCGGCCTCGTCCTCAAAAAGAACATTAATATAATTATGGCTGATCGAATTTTCATCTTGAGTATTATGGAGGAAACGAATAAATCTATCTTGTTCTCTATCAAATTTATTTAAACCGCCGCCTTTGGTACCCACCCAAATTGCACCATGCCTATCTTCAATTATACTTGACACCTGATTACTTGATATCGAAAACATATCATATGGGTCATTTCTATAGATCTTGAACTCATAGCCATCGTACCTATTTAACCCGTCTTCAGTCGCAAACCAAAGGAACCCTCGGCTATCTTGTAGAATAGTATTTACTGTACTTTGTGAGAGTCCATCTTCCGTAGTAATTTGCTCGAATCGAATAGACATATCCTGAGCAAAACTTAATTGCACTCCTATCATTAAAAAGAAAAGCGTAAACCTAATTGCCTTCAATATTGAACCTGTTTTAATACCAATTACCTCTTCAAGTGTAGTAAAACTATATAAAGAAAAGTAGTTAGAATATTATAAAGTCTAGTATAACTCAATTAAACTTAATTGTACAAAAAAACCAACCTGAATTACTTCAAGTTGGCTTTTTATTAATTGGTGGAGGTGCGGGGAGTCGAACCCCGGTCCGAAAAGGTAAACCTGCAGACATCTACATGCTTAGTTACTAATTAACATTCGCAAGAAGCCGAGCCTAGCAACCAAGCGACTTCAAACTATTCTGTGAAATTTCACGCAGCAAAGACAGAAAACCGTGCTAACGCTATCCTATCTTGTATGGCGTTCAGTCTGGCACTGATAGGCACGTTAGCCAGAGGAACGGCGAAGCAGTTTAAGCTGCTAAGCGGTATGAATAATTGTTGTCAATTATATTAGTTTCCATAATGAGTGATTAACGAGATTCATTGGACATTCTCGACATGCAACCCACGGTAGTACTCATCCCGTCGAATCCAGTACACCCCCAATAATTCAAAGATCGATTTATAATATACGAATTTAAAAGCCTTTTATTTGAACTCATAGTTATTTCTTATTGGCTGATTGGTTAATGGTTTTTCAAATTTGTACCATACTCATTAGATTTAATTAACTACGATTTATGTGTGGTAGATATGCTCTTACTATTGAAGAACAACAAGAGCTCGAAGAGTTTCTGAATGCTGTTGATAATGGAATTACTCCATCTAAAAATTATAATGTAGCTCCCTCCCATAAGATGCCTGTTGCAATATTAGATGAAAACGGTAACCGTATGTTAGAAACTTTGTATTGGGGTTTTATGGGATGGAGACCGAAAGATGGCCAAAAACCCTTTACTCCAATTAATACCCGAGATGATAGTATTGCTTCAAAACCAATGTGGAATAGAGCGTTTAACTCAAACAGATGTATTATTCCTATGAACGGCTTTTATGAATGGACAGGTACTGGAAAGAATAAAGTTCCTCATTTCATCTACCCTACTGAAGGTACTTTTCTAGCTGCGGCTGGAATATTCTCTAATATTAGTCCTGTTGAAGGTGTAAAGTCTTATTCGGTGATTACAACCCGTCCAAATTCACTAATGGAAAATATACATGATAGAATGCCCGCATTTCTGCACCCAACTGAGTTTGACGATTGGCTTAATCCTAATAACGAACAAGCTCTATTGTTAGATATGCTCGAACCTTATCCAGATGACGCTCTTTCTGAACACATTGTTACCAAGGATGTTGGACGGGTTCAAAATAATTATCCTGCATTGATTGAAAAGGCTAGTCTTTTTTAACTACTTCCTCACAAAGAAAAACTGTTCATCTACTTCTTGCATAAAACGCCAGTCTAGTAAATCTGGAATAAATACTACGTGGTAAAACCTGCCATCTGTATCTTCAATTACATAGTTCAAATTCATTTCTGTGAATTTATTTTCAAGATGCTGAGTCTCAATTGACTTCACTTGAATAGAACCATTCCTGCTTTTCTTAAACCTAAATGGTCTTAAACGATCAATCAGTGCTAGCTCAATAGGAGTCTTTCGGTCTATTAGTTCAATTGGAAATACTTCAAACCTTATAGGAATAATTCGATGTGAATCGGAGGGCGAATGTTTGTGCCTTTGGCAATGAGCTAGAAGTCTATCAACAGCGAAACCTTTATAAATCCCAGACTGCTCTAACTGCCATATTAAATCTTCTTGATTGAACTCAAGATTTATAATCTCTCCTTTCTTGGTTTCAACATTATAGAATGATTTTTTTATACCTCCTTCTACTTTAGTATGACTAGATCGCACACGTTTTACATGGTGAACAAATTCTGTTCTCCACTTTGGGATTTGTAATCTAGTATGCCTTAAAAAAAAGGCAATCATTTCTATTAATGGGTATTTATTCATGACCAATTCCGTTTGGTCGTTTTAAACTACACACATATATTATACATATCAATATGTGGGACAAATTTATGCCAAGAAAAAAAGGAAATCCATTTCAACCCGAGAATGATGTCCATAGAATTACCTTATACAACACAGTTTATCCAGAACATCAACATCATACCAGAAAAGACCGCTTATACTTGCACTTCGACTTTGCGTGTTTCTATGCTCAAGTAGAACAATTGCGAAAAGGATTGTATGGCCTCCCACTTATTGTGGGTGGTTGGCGCAAGCCTAATGGGATTGTAAAAGGAATAGTTGCTACTTCTTCTTATGAAGCTCGTTCATTCGGTATAAAAACAGGGATGAGTGCTTTAGAAGCTTTTAAGCTTTGTCCGTATGTATGCATGCTACAAGTAGACTATACCACCTATACTGCAATATCTAAGCAAGTACATCACATTTTCAAAAAATACTCTCATCAAGTAGAGCGCTATTCCATGGACGAGTATTTCATGAATATTACTTTTCTAAAAGATAAAGGTGAAAAAGAGCTCCAAAAATTTTGCCAAAACCTACAGAATGAAATTTATAATACCACGAATCTCTATGGTGCAATTGGTGTTGCTCGATCCAAAACATATGCAAAACTTTCAAGTAGCTTGAATAAACCAAGAGGCATTAGCTTAATACTAACTGATGAAGATGAAAAAGCCTTCATCTATCCTCTAAACGCTAATGAAGTTTGGGGCGTAGGTAGTAGAAGATACGAGCATATTTTAAACGAAGGATATAAAACCATTGGCGACGTAGCCGATAAAGGAAATGTACTTACTTTTATTCGACTATTTGGTTCTAACTTTGGAAAGATGTTGTATGAAACAATAACTGGTAAAGACCAAGCTAGAATCCTAGAAGAAAATGACGAATACTCTCCTAAATGGGGTGTTAGTTATGGACATACTTTCTCAGAAGGAAGTATAGATGTTGAACGGATATTCGGAGAATTTGAAATAGCGATACATCAAATTTGTTATCGAATGCGAGCTTATGGAATTAGAGCGAATAGTTTTAGCGGTGCATTTGGATTCAATAAAACAGACATACCTTCGGTAGGATTTAGATTCGTTACAGATGGATATACTAATATCGATAAATATGTATACAAAGCCTGTATCGATAGAATTGGACTAGCCATTTTTAAAGCTTGTGAAAACAAAATGGAAATTAGAAATATCATACTTGGAACTCATAAAATTGATAAAACAAAACAAATGAATATGTTTTTTCAAGATGAACCTGAACATGTGGCTAGGTACGAAGCAATTGATGACGTTAATAATAGATATGGAAAAGGAACTTTAGTGATGGCTAGTACCTTACATCGTGTAGAAGGAAAAACACATTTCTTAGAAAGAAATACTTAACGAATGGATAATCATATATCTGATCACTTCTTGCTTACCCTCAACAGGTTTTATACGCTGATCTGGAAAAATTGAAGACTTCTTAATATACCTGAACGATAACCATTGATACTTAGGTTTGGTGACAAGGTAAATCAAAACAATTTATTCATATTGGATTCAAAATTTGTGTCTAACTTTCTTTTCTAGGATTCGTGTAAGCTTGCAATCAATACTTTTCATCAAGTTATGTCAAAACACTTTTTATTCTTTACGGCAATTCTACTTTTATTTTCTATTTCAAGCCAAGCTCGCCAGTCGGCCTCGGTTAGTGGTTATGTAAAAGATTCGGAAACTGGAGAAACACTTATTAGTGCGAATGTTGCTGTTCTAGAAAATAACCGTGGGTCTTCAACCAATACGCTGGGTTATTTCACCATTACTAATATTCAATCTGGCACCTATACCCTAGCTGCTTCTTATATTGGGTATCAACTTTTTCAAAAAGAGATAACACTTATTGTCGGAGAAAATCTTCAAATCGATATCGAGTTGGTGCCAGATTTTGTACAAGGCGAGGAAATAATTATTGAATCTCAAGCTGAAAAAGAGGAACTCAAATCAATTGGTACTGCACAAGTTAAAACGGAACTCATCAAAGCACTTCCTGCTATTTTCGAAGCGGACGTTTTTCGTTCTATTCAGCTCCTACCGGGTGTAAAAGCTGCATCTGACTTTTCTAGTGGTCTTTATATTCGAGGTGGAAGTCCCGATCAAACTCTTATTCTATTAGATAGAACAACGGTATATAATCCAAGTCATTTCTTTGGCTTCTTTTCCACCTTTAATCCTGATGCAATAAAGGATGTTCGATTATATAAAGGTGGTTATCCTGCAGAATATGGAGGGCGATTAAGTTCGGTTCTTTCTATTTATAATAAGGATGGAAATCGTAACGAAAGAGCGGGTTCTGTTACTTTAGGAATGCTTGCATCCAGAGCTTCTATTGAAGGTCCAATTAAAAAAGGATCGTATATGTTTGCATTTAGACGTTCCACATTAGAACCGTTACTTGCAGCTCTAAGAGAGAATAACGACAATATTCCTTCACGATTTTACTTTCTTGATTTCAATGGGAAAATCAATTTTGATGCTTCAAGGAATAATAAATTCTCTCTAGCTGCCTATACTGGTACTGATAAAGTTACGTTTCCTTTTGCAGATGATGCTGAAATAAAGTTGAACTACGGGAATCAAACCATAAGTGGAAATTGGACTCATATTTTCAATGAGAAATTATTCTCTAATTTCGTTATAACCGGCTCTCGATATTTTAACTTTCCTGAATTTGAAATAGCTGGCACTCCATTTGAAAGAGAGAATAACATTTACGATTACTCTCTTAAGTCTGATCTCGAATATTTACCAAGTGAGAAACATCAAATATCTACAGGTATTTGGGCAGGGATATTCACTTTGAATCTTAAAGATCGTTTCGACAATCAGGATAGTTTTAGTAGTAGAATTCATTCTCGATATGGCTCATTTTATATTCAAGACACCTGGCGACCATCAGATCTTTGGAAAATTATAGGTGGGATGCGATTAAATTATTTCTCAGATGGTGATTATCTGAGGTTAGAACCTCGACTTTCTGTTGAACATCGCCTAACTGAGAAAGTACGATTGCAAGCAGCTTACGGTAGATATAATCAGTTCTTCACCTTAATTAGTAACGAAGCTTTTTCAGGATTTGATGTCTGGCTGACTTCCGATGACGGAATTAGACCTGCTTATGGAGATCAATTTGTACTAGGCGCTAAAACGCTACCTTTTAAAAATTATGGCTTAGATATTGAGCTTTATTACAGAAGCATGAACGATCTTTTTGAGTTAGATCCTTTTTTACCGGACGCAGCTGGTCTCTTGTACTCAGATCTTTTTAGAGTAGGTAATGGCTATGCATATGGCTTTGAGGCCATGTTTGAACGACAAGTTGGAAGATTGAATGGGTTTATTGGATATACCTTCGCATATACTTGGAGAAAATTCCCAGGCTTTAATTATGAATTAGGCGATGCCAGTAGAACGGCAAGGTTTTACCCACCTAAATATGATCGCCGTAATGATATTAACCTCGTACTAAACTATGATTTGAGTAGAAAATGGACATTGACTGGGTCTTGGTCTTATGCAACTGGTCAAGCTTACACCGAAGTATTAGGTAGATATGCACTTTTTGATGATCCTTTTTCTTTGGGAAGTGAAGTTGAATCTTTTACAGTAAATGAAGTGAATGCAGCTCGACTTCCAAGTTATCAAAGGGTTGATTTATCCTTTGCAAGAGAAGGAACATTCTTTGGAATTGGTGAGGCTGAATTACAACTCCAAATCATCAATGTATTAAACCGTAAAAATGTATGGTTCCAAAATTATGACTTCGATGAAAATCCTATAAAAGTTACTGACGTAACTTTACTCCCAGTACTCCCTTCTATCTCTTATACAGTAAAATTTTAGACATCATGAGAAATTTAAGTTTAACAATCGGTTTAGTTCTTGTCACACTTTTTGGATGTGAAACCTACTCACAAAGTGAGTATGAAGAGTTTTATGTAGTTGAATCCTATATGGTTGCAAATCGAAACCTTCAGCAAGTCCGGCTTTCTACAACAGTCCCCGCTTTTGAATTTTATGATTTTGATGATAATGCGATTCGAAATGCTATTGTACAGATTCGATTATTGAATCAAAATAGTTCAAGTATAGATTCAGTTTTTAATTTCACAATGACTGATCCAGGAATTTATCAACCAGTTTCTACTCATCGGGTATTACCAACAAGGAGCTATGAGCTCTTTATTACCGTCCCAAATGGAAATATTTTAGATGAAATAAGTGCCACTGCAATTGTTCCAGATACATTCAGTGTTATTGATGGTATTCTTGATACACTTGTATATCAGTCTAGTGAACAACTTTCGGTAACATTTTCTGAAAGCTCATATCCAGGTAGGCAGAATGTATTTGTGTTCACGACCATCTCTGAAAATCCAGTAATAGAGAATCTCACCCCTATTTATCTAGATTTTTATGAAGATGAGGAAGACCTACTAGAATTTAGTGTTACCTCATCTGGATTGTTAAATGAAGGAAATTTTACTCAGTTCCCAGATGGTTCAGTAACTATTAATTATCCCTGGCTTGCAGTAGCTTTCTATGAAGAAAATAGAATTATAGCTACTACAGTAGATGATAATATCTACGATTATATAAGATCGAATGATGTTCAATTAGGAGGATCTACTTTATCTCCAGGTGAGATACAGAATGTACTTACAAATGTAAAAGGTGGAATTGGTTTGTTCGGCGCGATGGCATCAGATACCATTCCAACTTTTATAAAAAGAAATCCGTTTTTTGAATAATTTAAGCTTGAGTTTGTTTCTTATTTAGGTCAACTTTTCCCCATGAAATTTATATACCTCATATTTGTAATTCTATTATTTTCGGAACCTATAATTGCACAGCAATCGGGTGCTTTCGAAATCGCTCGAGTTAAATATCGTGGAGGTGGTGATTGGTATAATGACCCTTCTTCACTTAAAAACTTAATTGAGTACACAAATAAAGAAATACCTATTTCAATTGAACCAGTTTATAAAGACATCGCATTAGGAAGTACTGAAATCCATTCTTACCCTTTTTTGTTTCTAACCGGTCATGGTACAATCACAGCCAATAATAGTGAGATCCGAAATTTAAGAACCTACCTAGAAAATGGTGGTTTTCTTTATGTAGATGACGATTACGGACTAGATGAACATATAAGATCTGTTTTAACCGAAGTATTCCCAGATGAGGAATTACTCGAACTTCCATTTAATCATCCTATTTATAAGCAAGTTTTTGAATTTAAAAATGGACTCCCAAAGATTCATGAACATGATAATCAAAACCCTAAAGGCTTTGGGTTATTCAGAAATGGCAAGCTTGTTGTCTTCTATACTTATGAATCTAATTTAGCCGATGGTTGGGCTGATCCAGAGGTTCATAACGATCCTCCTGAAGTAAGAACCAGCGCTTTGAAAATGGGCGTTAATATTTTGGTATATGCTTTGACTCGTACATAGTTTTTTAGGTATACTCTTCTGGTAAAATTCAAACTACTATTCATGATTACTCCTTACTTATTTTTTCCTGGCAACTGTGAAGATGCTTTAAACTTCTATAAAACCGTTTTTAAAGGTGAGATTACATTTATTCAACGTTTTGGAGAAGCAAATATGCCCGTTGAGGAGGATTATAGAGATAAAATCATGCATGCCACTCTCGAATTTGAATCATCTAGAATTCAATTTTCAGACGGTGCTCCTCACAAAAAAATAACGCCAGGTGATAATGTTCATCTAAGTCTTAATTTTGAAAATGAAACTAAAATGAGGCTAACCTGGAGTAAACTTGCAGAAGGGGGTTCAGTTCACATGGATTTGCAAGACACTTTTTGGGGAGCAATTTATGGCCAACTTGAAGACAAATTCGGTATGCGCTGGATGTTTAATTACCAGAAAGAAGCTTAACTCTTCCCTTTCATTTTATACTCAAAAACCTTTTCGTTAACTATATTTCCAGAAGTATTTTCGGGGTCTGGATAAAATTCATCGGAATCCATTTTCTCACGTAGTGTGATCTTGGATTTAACATCTGCCTGAGTTTCAGTTATCTTTCTTTTCTCATCAGCATTAGCAGTTTTGTATTTCTCAGAAAGCACTTCAAGTTTGTGTTTGAAGAAATTCAATTCAAGTGTTTTAATTGTGCTTTTTGCCGTTCTATAAGGGTTTTTATCCTTTTCGTATTTGAGGCCGATTTTCTCATGATGTCGTTCACTAGCTGAATATTGTTCTAAAAGTACATCACCTACTAATCTAGGAAATGGGTCTTTTCGACCAGAATAATGCTCCATAGTAAATTCTAATCCTTCTTTATACCTCTTTACGATGTCATTGTAAAACATTCTAAGCTCTTCGTCTTCTATCAACCTTTCGTTTGTAAGAGAGCAAATATAAGTGACCATTTCTTTCCCAAAGCTGATCATTAACCGTATTAATTCTTTTTCGTAGTGAGGCTTTTTTCTAGCATTCTGAGGCTTTGCGGATTGGGGTTGTGGAAATCCTCGATATTCTTCTTGAATCGGAAATTCTTGAACAGGAAATTCTTCCCCAATTGGGGGTTCTTCTTGGTTTTGAAATGTAGAACTTTGTTGACGTTCGTCTCTAAATCTATCTCTTTGTTTTGAACGTTCAACTTCTTTTCTCTTTTCAGTTAGTACCCTATCTAATTCTTCAAACAGTTCTCTATCCGTACCTCGGCGATACTTTTGAGTGCGTTGATGTAAATGCTGAACATAAACTTGCCGCTGAATAGATTCTTTAATATTTGCAATAGCTTCTAATATCTCTGTAATCACTTTGCTTTGCTGAACAGGATTTTCCATCCTTCCCTCTTCTTCCGCTTTCATGATTAGAAAGTCTACAAAGTCACTTCCCTCTTCTTTTTTAAGTTCTAAGAAAGACTCTTTACCAAATTGTTTCACAAACGAATCGGGGTCTTCTCCATCTGGTAATTCCAATAACTGAACTTCCATCCCTTCAGCCAAAGCAATATCAATCCCACGTTTCATCGCATTTTGACCTGCATTATCAGCATCATAGATCATGATAATACGATCGCCATAGCGATGAAGTATTTTCATTTGCCCAGGAGTAAGAGCTGTACCTGAACTAGCCACTACATTAGTGATATCATGTTCGTTTAAAGTAATTACATCGGTATACCCTTCTACCAATATCACTTCTTTATTCTTTCGAATTTCATTCTTTGCGAAATTTACTCCGTATACAACTTCGCTTTTATTATAAACCTTTGTTTGAGCTGAGTTGATGTATTTAGCTGTTTTCTCATTTCCCAAAACTCTTCCTGCAAAACCAATAACTTTGTTAGTTGGACTAAAAATTGGAAACATCAGTCTTCCTCTAAAAGTATCATAAAAGCCCTCTCCACGTTGACTTGGTTTTACCAAATCAGCTTCAACTAAATACTGTTCATCAATTCCTGCATTTAATGCGGCTTTCCATAGATCATCTCCTCCGGAGGGTGAATATCCTAAGCCAAAACGCTTAATGGTTTCTAAGTTATACCCTCTTTTTTTGAGATATGCTTGGGCTTTATCAGCGTCAGGGTTTTCGATTAAATTTCTATAGAAATATACCCCAGCAAATTTAAGCGCATGATAAATCCCTTCTCTAAGTTGGTGTCCTTCAGTTTGCTCTTGTGTTTGTTCTTCCTCAGGAATAAATACACCGTATCGATCTGCTAGTTGTTTAATGGCTTCCGTAAAACCAATTCCATCCTGATCCATAATAAATTTAAAAACATCGCCCGATTCCCCACATCCAAAACATTTAAAAATTCCAAGTCGTGGCGTAACATGAAAAGATGGAGACTTTTCGTTGTGATATGGGCACAAACCCGTAAAGCCACTTCCAGAGCGCTTTAACTTTACATAGTCGGAAACCACTTCAACAATATCGGCGGCGTCCCGAACTTCCTCTTTTTTCGAGTCTGTTATCATAAAAAGAACTTAACAAATTGAGAAGTGAGATACACAGTAGGAAGAATATTGAGCATGAGATTTTTACATGATTGATCTTCTATGTTTAGAAACTTTGTGTCTTTTCCTCTTAGCTACTTTGCTACATAGACCTTATATTCCTGACCTCTAAATCAAGAATTTTAAAACATAGATATGAGCGTATTAGTTGGAAAGGATACCCGCCTTATAGTTCAGGGTTTTACTGGTAGTGAAGGAAGCTTTCATGCCGGACAAATGATAGAATATGGAACCAATGTTGTAGGTGGTGTTACGCCTGGTAAAGGTGGACAATCACATTTAGATCGGCCGGTTTTCAATACCGTTGCAGATTCTGTTGAACATGAAGGAGCTAATACATCTGTAATCTTTGTACCACCAGCTTTTGCAGCAGATGCAATTACTGAAGCTGCCTTTGCCGGTATTAAAGTTATTATTTGTATAACTGAAGGTATTCCTGTAAAAGATATGATCTTAGCTAAGCAAGTATGTAAAAGCCATGGAGCTACACTTGTGGGGCCAAACTGTCCAGGTGTAATAACTCCAGGTGAAGCAAAAATAGGAATTATGCCAGGTAATATTTTTACTCCTGGAACTGTAGGATTGATTTCACGTTCAGGTACATTAACCTATGAAGCTGTTGATCAACTTACCAAAGTTGGCTTAGGACAAAGTACAGCTATCGGTATTGGTGGTGATCCTGTAATTGGAACAACTCACCTTGATGCTGTTAAACTTTTCCAAGAAGATCCTGACACTGAGTCGATTGTTCTTATTGGTGAAATTGGCGGTTCTGCTGAAGAAGAAGCTGCTGCTTACATTAAAGAGAATGTTACAAAGCCCGTTGTTGCGTTTATTGCAGGGTCTACAGCCCCTCCAGGTCGCAGAATGGGACATGCTGGCGCAATTATCTCAGGTGGTAAAGGAACTGCACAAGAGAAAAAGAAAGCTCTTGCAGATGCTGGCATTACTGTGGTTGATAGCCCCGCTTCAATTGGTATTACCATGAAAGAATTATTGGGATAATATTTTTCCCTATCAAATTTAAAAGCCTTCCATCTAAAAACTGGAAGGCTTTTTTTATACCCATCTTGCATATCATTGCTACATAAATTACTGGCTAACAACAATTTCATAGTTTTGTAATTTATTATTTAATACTATTCGAATTGTATACTTAAGCTTAAAATGATAATAGAGGACTTAATTAAAATGAATGATCTTTTTTGTAAAAATGGTTGGTTTTCAAATAGCACAAAACTGACGCTTCTCATTATTTGTAGCATTTTCATCACTACTTCAATTGAAGCGCAAATTGTTCCGAATTCATATGAATTTAATACTGAATCGACTTACAGAATCACTCTGCTTGACGGTTCTGATTTCATTGGCCATTTTATTGAAAAAAGTAATCTAGATATAACTTTTTCCACAAATTCAATACCAAGATTAACTTTTCCATTTACTCAAATTAAATCTGTAGTTCTTGTAGAAGATTCTGAGTTAAAGAATGGGGAATATTGGTTTCCCAACCCAAATGCTACCAGATACTTCTTCTCTCCTTCCGCATTTAACCTTAGAGCAGGAGAAGGGTATTACCAAAATAGTTACTTGTTTTTTAATTCTATCAATTATGGTGTAACCGATTTCTTTTCTATCGGTGGTGGACTTGAAATAATTTCTACATTCACCGGAGAACCTATTTACTTCTTAACTCCAAAAGTAGGATTTGAGTTAGCCGACAATTTCAATATTGGTGGAGGTATACTGTTATTAGGAGCTGCAGGAGAAGCTAATCTTGGAATAACCTATGGAACAGCTACTTATGGAAACCGAAATGATAACGCAACTCTTGGTTTAGGCTGGGGTTTTATTGATGGTGATTTCTCAAGTCGACCAACTATTACCTTAAGTGGAATGAAAAGAGTGAAAAGGAAATTCTCTTTAGTTACAGAAAACTGGCTTATCCCTATCTTTGATGATTCTTATTATAATATTTACTCATATGGAATGAGATTCTTCAGCGAAAAAATTGCCGTTGATCTTGGTTTCATTAACAATAGTGATATTGCAGAAGGAATAACAATTGGAATTCCTTATGTAGATTTTGTAGTTAAGTTTTAATTCTATTTATTTTATAAAAAAAGGACGGCTTGAACTTATCAAACCATCCTTTAACACTTATAAGAATTAAAACTAGATTATAGTCCCATCAGGAATTATAACTCCTTTTTTTACTAGAGCAATACCATCTCTCATATAATGATACTTATGATCACCATCAGGAATATGATCTCCTCCAACTATCCGAACATCATTTCCAATGCTTACATTTTTATCAATAATACAGTTTTTTAAATAACAGCGTTGACCAACACCCATTGCTGGTTTGTTTGGAGACGCATTATCAATAAATTCACGACTTTGGAATTGATCATTACCCATAATGATGGAATTTTCAATAGTAGTACCTTTTGCAATTCTAGAACGTATTCCAATAACAGATCGAACTATTCTACTAGCTTCTATAATACATCCTTCTGCCATCAGGCATTGTTCCATTGTTGTGCCCATTATTTTTGAACCAGGAAGTAATCGAGCTCGAGTGTAAATATAGCTTTCATTATCGTATAGATTGAACTCAGGTATAGTATCAGTAAGCGCTAGGTTAGATTCGAAAAAGGATTTGATTGTTCCTATATCCTCCCAATATCCACCAAACTCATAACTACTAACTCTCATTTTTTGAGTTAAAGTCTTTGGAATTATTTCCTTCCCAAAATCTGTAGCGTCTGGATTTTCATTAAATAAATCTATGAGTGTTTGACGATTGAAAATATAGATCCCCATCGATGCCAAATAATGCTTATTTTGCCCAAAATATGGTTCTGGAACATTAGATTTCCAAGGTTCCAATTCATCCAATGCTGGTTTCTCAACAAAACTATCAATCATCCCATCCTTATTGGTTTTCATGATACCAAAACCAGTTGCATCTTCTGCAACAACTGGGATTGTTGCTACCGTTAAATCGGATTCATTCTCTTTGTGCTTAGCTAGCATTTCACGATAATCCATCTGATATAACTGATCACCAGATAATATCAGAACATACTCATATGAGTGATCTTCCATATGATGTATAGATTGTCGAACAGCATCGGCAGTACCTTGAAACCACTGCGAATTATCAGCAGTTTGTTCTGCAGCTAAAATATCAACGAAGCCGTTACTGAATACATCAAAATTATAGGTATTTTTAATATGTCGATTCAACGAAGCAGAATTGAATTGAGTTAAAACATAAATTCTACTGATATCAGAATTCAAACAGTTAGAAATTGGTATATCAACCAATCTATATTTACCTCCAATAGGTACCGCTGGCTTTGATCTATGATCGGTTAATGGAAAAAGACGAGATCCTCTTCCCCCGCCTAAAATGATTGAGATAACTGATTCCTTCATTTTGAACTTTGATTTTTTAAATGGTTATACATATTAATATAATCTTTTGCTGATTTATCCCAAGAGAAGTCTAACTTAGTAATAGTTCTAACAACTTCAGCATGTCTCTTTTTATCCTCAAATAGCTCAATGGCTCGGATAATTGCTTGTTTAGCTTCTTGTAAATTAAAATCCTTAAACTGAATACCATATCCTCCATCCTCTGATAGGTCAATAACAGTATCTTTTAATCCTCCAACTGCACGAACAATAGGTACCGTTCCATAACGCATTGAGTACATTTGATTTAAACCACATGGTTCAACTCTAGACGGCATTAAAATAAAATCTGCACCGGCATAGATTTCGTGCGCTAGCTTTTCGTTGTATTCAAGGGTAGCGTCAAAATATCCAACATGATCGCTATCCATTTGTGTAAAAATTTCATGCAAGCCGGGATCACCAGTACCTAAAAGTACGAAATTCACTTCATGTTTACTTTTCATGAACGAAGAAATTAAATCAGGTAATAAATCTGCCCCTTTTTCACGAACTAAACGACCGATAAATGCAATGGTTGGTAAATTAGGATTAATCCCAAATTCCTTACATATCAATTCTTTATTTTTCCGTTTTCCAGCTTTTACTCCTCTCTGAGTATAATTTAAGTCCAGTAGAGGATCTGTAGCTGGGTTCCAAACCTCTGCATCAATCCCATTCACAATACCGATCGACTTTTCTTTTTCACTATCGAATAAGGTTTCTAATCCATTGCTATTCGAACCAAGTTCTTCCATATAGCTTTGTGATACCGTAGATATCTGCCAAGCACATTTCAATCCCGAGGCTAATGAATTCAATCTTCCATCCCAATCTAAAAGACCTATTCTATTAATATCGAATTCTGGAAGATCCCTACATCTCTCTTTATCATATTGTCCATGGTACTCAGCATTATGAACCGTGATTACTGTCGGTATTTCAGCTAGTTCTTTATAACGATTACAGCTGGTCATCATAAAAGGAATAAGACCTGTATGATGATCATGACAGTGAATAATATCAGGGGTGCTTTCTCTATTTGATATCCATTCAAGTGCTGCAATTTGAAAGCTTACAAATCGCTCAAATTCATCCCAATATCCTTTTCCAGTCCAAGGATCGATGTATACGCCTGGCCGATCTAGTCTTCCAGGAATATCTATGGTATAGAGTGGGAATCCAAGTGGATCATCTACGACTTTTAAAATTTGAAAACTAAAGTATTCTGAACCAAGTCGGGCATCACTTTCCCAAATAGTTTCATATTCTTGATCTTCCAACCACTTGGTTTTATACTTAGGCAGTATAACTTCACAAGTTTCTCCAAGTTTATTCAAATATTTAGGTAAGGCCCCAACTACATCGCCTAAGCCTCCAGCTTTAGCAGCAGGGTAACATTCTGCACTTAAGTGTATGATATGCATCTATGTAAAAGAAATTTTTAGATTATTGTAATAAAACTGATTTTAATGAAACAAATAAGGAAAGTTTACGCATCTTCCAAGAGATTAACTCATAATTGTAGAACTTTTACCTACAAATAAAATAAAACTAATAGAATAGAATGGTCATCATCAATGTAGAGAATGTTACAAAAGCATTTGGTAATAATACTGCGGTCAATGATGTAAGTTTTAATGTTGAAAAAGGAAGGATTTTTGGATTACTCGGACCAAATGGTGCTGGTAAAACAACTACGATTCGTATGATCAACCATATACTTACACCAGATACAGGTATAATTACAATTAATGGACAATTATCCAGCCCAATCACTCAGAAAATGATTGGTTATATGCCCGAGGAACGAGGGCTTTATAAAAAAATGAAAGTTGGTGAACAGCTTTTATATCTAACTCAATTAAAGGGAATGACTACCTCAGCAGCAAAAAAAGCCATCGACTTTTGGCTCGATCGATTTGATGCTACTGATTGGAAGAAAAAAGAAGTTGGTGAGTTATCAAAAGGTATGTCACAGAAAATTCAGTTTATCGCTACTATAGCTCATAATCCTGATATTTATATTTTCGATGAACCCTTTTCTGGACTTGATCCAATTAATAGTGAAACACTTAAAGAAGTAATTATAGGTCTCAAAGAAGAAGGGAAAACTATTCTTTTTTCTACCCATCGCATGGAACAAGTTGAACAAATGTGCGACGATATTTGCCTATTCAATAATGGAAAAGCTGTATTGCAAGGTGATCTTAGAAAAGTAAAATCTTCATTCGGTGAAAATACGATCAACTTAGAGTTTTCGGGAGATGGATCATTCCTAGATCAACTAGAGAACGTTAGAATCAACAACCGTTCAACGAATTTTGCTGAAATTAGAGTGCTTAATGATCAACCAATGCAAAAAATACTAGAACTAGCTATGCAGCATGCAGAAATCCATAAATATGAAAGGGTTGAACCTTCCTTAAACGAGATTTTCATCTCTACTGTAGGTGAAGATAATTTAAAAGATGAGGAGGTATAACCATGGATTTTGGAAAAATATTTCTAGTCTTAAAAAGAGAATACATTACGAGAGCTCGATCTAAGTCATTTATACTTTCAACCATTTTAACTCCAATAGTGCTTATCGCATTTGGAAGCTTCATGGTATGGATAGTATCGAGTGAGACTGATTCAGAGAAAATTGTGGGTATTTATGACAGTACTGGCGTTCTTGCAGATCACTTTATAGAACTAAATCCTGATCGTTATCTTGATGTTTCAGATTTAGAATTAGATTCTGTAAAAGCATTAGTACTTGGTGAGGGTGAATTAGATGCATACCTCAATCTTGAAGAGAAGCATATCGAAACAAACGAAAACGCCGAACTAATTTACAGTGGAAGTGGCGGTTTAGCATTTACAGGAAGTGTTCGAGGCGATCTTCGTCAGATTGTACAAGAAGAACGACTAGCAAGAGCAAATGTATCTGAAGAAGTCAAAGAACTTTTTTCACGCCGACCTGGATTAGATTCTAGAAAACTAACCGACGAAGGTGAAGCTGAAGATGATAAAGCTGGCTTCATGTCTGGTGTTGGGTTTGTTTTAGGTCTTCTCATTTTTATTGGGCTTTTTGGGTATGGAGCAGTATTAATGCGAAGTGTTATAGAGGAAAAAACAAATCGCATTGTAGAAGTTATTACTTCTTCTATAAAACCAATTGAACTTTTAATAGGGAAAGTAACTGGAGTATGTTTGCTTGGCTTTACTCAGTTTGCAGTTTGGGCATTCATGTATATCGGTATTTCAATTGTTGCAGTACCTGTAGCAGGACTTATAATGCAAGATCAGCTTACTGAAATGGCAGGTCAGGAAGAGATTAATGCAGCAGCAGCAGAAGTTGGCTTCGACCCAGCCTCATTAGACATTCTAAGTATAGATCCTATGATCTTTGTCTACTTCTTCCTGTTCTTTGTATTAGGATTCTTCATGTATGCATCTCTATTCGCTGCAGTTGGTTCTGCTGTAGATTCAGAACAAGATACTCAACAATTCATGCCTATTTTAATGGTTCCTCTTATGGGAGCTTATATCTTAAACACGCGAATAATGGTCGATCCTGACTCATCTTTAGCAGTATTTGCATCCCTATTCCCGCTTACATCACCCATAAATATGATCACTCGTATAGCGGTAACCGATGTTCCCATATGGCAGATTCTGATAAGCTTTACCCTTCTAATAGTTTCCTTCTATGGTATTATGTGGGTAAGTGCCAAAATTTACAGAGTTGGTATTCTGATGTATGGCAAAAAAGCTTCCTTCAGCGATTTATTGAAATGGATTAAGCAAGGATAAAAAAGTTGATATATAACGGTTAGAGATATTAATCCTCATGTCTTTAACCGTTATTATTTAATTAGAAATCTGTTCCAATAGATTATCAGTTTCTAAAAGAACTCGAATATCAAATTCGTCTTGTTCAACAAGACCTAAAATCATTAAGCCTTCAGAAGGTGAAAGCAAGGTCACCCCTTTAATCGAATTGAATCTAATTCTTGGATCACGATCTTGAATTAATTGTTTAATTCTGTTAATCCATCGTTCTGAATCCTGATCAGCATTTAATAAAAAATCGAGAGCTTTTTTTCTAATTGAATACGCATATGAAGAGGTAAGATATTCTTCTGCTAATGTGATAAAAACTTCGCTAGAATCTACTTCATGATATTCGTTCATCACATATAATGATTTTGAACCCGTACTATCAACTCGTTGTAACCGTTGAACAAGTGAAACAATCTCATCTGGCATAGCAAGTTTTGAATAAGTCTGTAAAGCTGCTTCAAAAATCGTCTCCGAATCAGTTCTTAATAATTTTGTACGAATTGAATTCTTCACTATTTCATCATCAGGATAATTTGATAATGCTTTAAGTGATGCTAATTGCACTTCAATACCTGAGTTATTTAATCCATTCAAAAATTGCTGTTCGGTTCCGGTTGCGCCATTTGTTATCGATGCCATAGTTTCGAATAATGCACCTTTAACTACTGTACTTTGCTCAGAATCCATTACATCATTCAAGGCAAGTTGTAGATCTGGATTATCACTATAGTTCACTAATAACCTTGTAGCAAGTGCTCTATCACTTACATTTCCATTTCTAAGTTGATTCAGTAAAAAGAATAGTGGAAAATCTCCAAAGGAAAATGAATCTAGAGAAATAGAGCTCTCTCTAAAACTTATATATTCTATTGATGGAGATAAATCAAAAGAAACAGTATCTATTTCTCCAGTAAAATTGATTTCGTGAGTCACTGAATCATCAAAAGTGTATTCAGTCATATAAAGACTATATAGAACCTCTCCACTCCCTTTTTCTAATTCAAAAATTAAATCCATATTTGAATTTATTTCGTCATAATCAGCTCGTAAAGAATATAAAACAGCGTCTTCTGCCTCTATACTTCCAGAAACTATAGCTTCATCAAAAGAGACATCAAACCAAGCTAAACCTGTTTTCTGATACCAAAAATCAGCATAGTCTTCAAATTCTACTATGTTTTCAAAATTTCGTGCAATATCAGAAAGTGAATTAGTAATGGTATTTTGGAAGTTAATTGGTTTCGCTTTAAACGACTTCTGCCATTGGTTCCAGGAATAAATAGTATTTAGTGTATCAGGATTTTCTATTAGAGTTTCCCCTTCATTCAATGAATAATGAAGTGCAGTTCTCATCAATTCATCACCCCCACTCTCAAGATCGAAAAATTGTTCTCCACGATGATATTCACCAAACCATTGTGCATATAACCCTCGCTTCAATTGGTTTGAAAGAGATCCAAGATTCTCATACAAAAAGATAGTTCCTGTACCGTGTGTTCTTTCTTCCCAATAATTATCAGGTAGAACAACAATGTTTAACCCATCCCAAGGATATTCCATCGAAAGAGCTTTCTCTACATTTTTTTTAAGTTGCGATGCTTCTCTAATCAACGTAATTCTTTCCACTTCAGAATACTTTAACTCTGAACTGAAAAGTCTTACTGTGGTTAAACCTGAAGACACTTCAGAGATTAAGAAATCACCAAGAGCAAAACTCAATCCTGTAAATGGGACATTCGTTTCTGATTTATAATAAATTTCTTTTCTGTTCGATGGCTTTGCAGTATCACTTATAAGATCCCCATTAAACATCACTTCATTGTTGTATGGAATTGTGAAGTAAGCATCGAAAGTGAGTTCATTTCTTGGGTGATCGAATCCTGGTAACCAATGTCGATGAGCTAATGGGTTCTTTGATGACCAAAAATTTGATTCCGAATCTTTATAAAGACCAAATCGCGAATTTGCCTGCCATGTTATAGAAATTGTGAATTCCTCTCCTGCTATTGATGAGTCAGGAAGTTCAACTAACAACGAGTCATTTGAAATAGAGAAATCACCCTCAACATTGTTAATCAAAACATCATCAATTGCTGATTCTTCCGTTTGTAGAATTATTGTATTTAATCCATCAATTTTGGAAATAACAGAATAGGTAACTACTCCACGAACCAAATTGAGATCGGGCTCAAGAGTAACTCTAATTTCGGCATGTTCGAAATCGAAGGGTTGACTTGGATATGAATCATAATCAAACTTTGGAATATCTTCGCAAGTCTGAGCGATCGCAAAAATAAGTGAAAATAGACCTAGTGAATACGGAAAGATTGTTTTTATCATGTATTAGTATGTGCTTCAAATATTGCTTTTACCTGTGGGTATAATGCTATGTTTGTTGAAAACCCATTTCCAGAATGGATGGTTTCATCACCATTAGTATCACTGAATATTCCACCCGATTCTTTTAATACTGGTAATAACGCAGCTGCATCCCAAATGTTGAGAACTGGATCAAACATTACATCTGCTCTACCAATAGCGACCATCATATGACCATAAGCATCGCCCCATGTTCTATGTAGTTTAGTTTTCGCCATTAGTTCCTGAAATTGTGGTTCCATCCCACATTCTTGAAACCTTCTTATCTCTGTAACCAATAGAGTTGCATCTTTTAATTCAGAAGTTTCTCTCACATGACAAGGTTTACCATTCAAAGTTGCTCCAAGTCCGATCCCAGCTGCACAAAGTTCATCTAGAGCTGGTGCATTTATTATACCAACAACGGGTTCATTGTCAATCATAATCCCAATTAGTGTAGTATAAAATGGAACACCGTGAATAAATGATTTAGTCCCATCAATTGGATCAAGAACCCATTGAATGTTACTGCCCTCATTTGTTCTTCCGTATTCTTCGCCAATAATACCATGGTCTGGATATCGTTTTAATATTTCTTCTCTAATAACTTGCTCGGTTTCACGATCAGCAATAGTTACAGGAGAATCATCTGCTTTACTTATTACTTCAAAATCTTTTTTAAAATATTTGAGAGTATGATTTCCTCCAATAGTCGCAATTTCGATAGCTGCTTCAAGCAACTCTTTGATGTCAGTCATGTTTTAATGTATTTTCTTTGTTTGAGTAAGTGAGTTGAATTTGGAAAAACTATCATCAATGAAAAACGGCCGAATATTATTCTTTTTAAGTATCCTTTTTTTGAGTTCTGTTTCAGAGAACACATTCGCACGTCAAATTAACGAAGTAGAATCCATTATTCTTGAGGGCAGTAAATTAAGAATTAATGGGACATCAAATGTGACTGATTTTGAATGTATTTATTCAGATCGAATTTCATCTGATACTCTATATCAACGAGTTAGCTATGGTGATTCCCTATTCATTTCTGGTGATTCAATCACTTTAAAATCTGCGAATTTCGACTGTGGTAAAAAGGCAATTAATCGAGACATGCAGAAAACCCTTAAAGCTGAAGAATTTCCTTTTCTAGAAATCGCATTAAAGACAATTGAAATTGCAGATGAAGTGCCATTTGAAACCCAACTCGCAATTACACTTGCAGGTGTTAACAGAAATGTTACAGTTGAAATTTCTGAATTTTCAAGTTCAGGCAATTCTATTTCTTTCGTTGGTAATGGACAAATTCTTTTAACTAATTTTGGATTAACTCCTCCAACTGCCTTATTTGGTCTTGTTAAAGTTGATGACGAGATATCAATTAGCTTTGATTTAACTGTAGAGCAATAAAAAAGGGCGCGCCTTTCACGACTCGCCCTTTGGTTAATAGAGGTATTACTTTAGAAAGAAATCACAGCTTCTAACATCACACCACTAAATTCAGCACCTTGGAATAAGCTACCATTGTAGCCATTACCACCATATGTTTGTTTTACGTACTCGAGTTTAGTTAGAACGTTGTCAGTCATAAACCAACCACCACCAATATTGATACGGTCTATTTCGCGTGTTTGAGAAGCATCAGTTTGTTCTCCGCTTACTGTGTTATAACGACCACCTACAAAGAAGTCTTCGTCATCACCTAAGCGATAAATAAGTTCTGCACCAAGTTGAGTGAATCCACCACCTGCATCTGCACCACTATTAACCATTTCATAAACACCGAAGAACTCTAGTCCTTGAAATTTTACGAATGGATTAATTTGGAATGCAGTTTGGTAAGCAAATCTAGGATTATAACGACCAGAGAAATCACCACCATCAGCAATTTTATAATAACGAGAACCAGCACGGTCACCACCGTAGATATAGTCGCGGGTACCTTTATCGGTACTATTGTAGAAAGATCCAGTTAAGCGAAGTCTTAAGTCTTCATTTATTTGTGAATCGTATCCAAGTTTACCAAAAAGTACAAATCCGTCATCTGTTGATGTTACACTTTGGTTCAAACGACCATTAGTTGCACCAATTACACCAATTATTCCGTTACTTTGATAGGTTACTTCCATAAATGGCTCTGTTGTAAATGAATCCATGATGTAATTACCAACAAAAGGATTGTAAAGTGCGGTTGCATTATCAGATCTTCTGAAGTGAGTATCACCATAATTGATTTGATCCATACCTACTTTAATAGTAACTACTTCCATTACATCAGATAGGAACCCTTCTTCAACAAAATCGAGTTGATCAATTTGTAAGAATCCACCTTTTACATAAGCTTCTGTATGGTGACGAGAAGATAAGTAAGTACGTAAATGCATTCTCATACCAGGAGCAAGTTGAACATCAAAATTCAAGTTTGCAGTAGGTAAGTTGAAATTATTTCCTAGTTCAGCAAGAGAATCACCAGAATTGGTTTGAGAAATTCCTTGGAATTGTAAGGCAAAATCGCCTCCAACATGAACTTTCAATCCTTCAAACTCAACTGTGTTAGTTTTTGGATTTTCGAATTGGTTAAGCATTGCTTTACCTGGAGCTGTGTAATATTGAAGACCTGATACCTGTTGAGCAACGGCGTTACCAACAACCATCAGGGCCATTACAGCTAATACGACGATATGTTTTGTTATTGTTTTCATAATTATCCTCTATAAAGGGTTAGTTAAGTGTGTTATTTTTTTGAAAAAGTGATATTAAATTCGACGTCTACTACTCCGCCTGTTTTTAGAGTGCCCATCATTGCTGTTGGAGGTTTTACACCATAATCTTCCATATTTATGGTTTCAACACCTGATACAGTAATGTTGGAATTTGGGTTTACCAAATACGCACCGGTTAATGAAATTTCTTTTGTGACTCCTGCTAAATTTAAATTGCCAGTAACAGTTATTGAATCTTCTGTTACTTCATCTATAGTTAGAAAGGAAAAAATGATTGAAGGATTTTTCTTAGAGTCTAAAGCATCTTTAGTTTTGTTGTCCATGATTCGTTTTCCACTTTTAATGGACTCGGTTATCACTGAAAAACTTAATGCTTCAATATTTGTAAGCTTACCTTCTTCAAAAAGAAAAGAAGCCGCTCCATCAAATTCTTCTGCTACGCTTTCCCAATCGTGTAAACTTGAAGTGCCTTTGATTAGGATGCTACTTTCGCTCTTTTCAATCTGATAGATTTCTTGAGCTTGAGTGAATGAAAATAAGAGTAGTGAAATAATTAAAATCTGTAGTGCTTTCATTTTTGTAATACCTCTATTACTTTTTTTATGTCATTGAAAGACAATTACTTTTGAAGTTTTCATCTCATTTATCTGATTGTAGAATACCCTGTAAAAATGAAGAAACTATGAAGAGAAAGTATTTCTTTTCTGAGCATTATTTTAAAGCTCAAATTGATATGAAATATGTTTACTTAGAATGTAAAACTATCTTTTAAATACGAGTGTTATTGATCCTTATCTCTTCCTATTTTAATTAAATAAATAAGAATGTATAAATCAATTTCATGCCCGACGCAGTAATTACAAAACAAGTATCAGTACAGCTAAATATTTCAGAGAAACAGATTAACACTGTTGCTGAATTTATAGATGAAGGTGCTACCATTCCTTTTTTAGCTCGATATCGAAAAGAAGCAACTGGCGGACTTGATGAAGAACAACTACGAGCTGTTCGGGATGCATTAGAACTTCAAAAAACCTTGGAAGCTCGAAAAGAGACTATCCTAAAATCTATTAAAGAGCAGGATAAATTAACTCCGGAGCTCGAAGCTAAAATTAAGGCATGTACTGATCTTACAACACTTGAAGATTTGTATCTCCCATATAAACAAAAACGAAAAACTAGAGGAGATAAAGCCAAAGAGAAAGGACTTGAGCCATTAGCTGAATTAATTTGGAATCAGGAAATTACTTCAGGAAATCCTGCTGATTTCGCCAAAAAATTCATCAATAAAGTGAAAGAAGTATTAACACTTGAAGATGCTTGGAAAGGTGCTACTGATATTGTAGCTGAATGGATAAATGAAACAATTGAGGTTCGGGAAAAGCTCAGAAAAATCTTTCTGAATCACTCTACCATATCTACCAAGAAAAACTCTGCCGTAAAAGAGCGAACTAATTTTGAGGATTACTACGAATTCTCCACCAAAGTTGATCGTTTGAAACCGT
Source organism: Balneolaceae bacterium (assembly GCA_965212165.1). Taxonomy (GTDB): domain Bacteria; phylum Bacteroidota; class Rhodothermia; order Balneolales; family Balneolaceae; genus RHLJ01. The sequence goes on from OZ243096.1 coordinate 2,805,378, forward strand.
ACCAAGTTTTAGCAATAAATAGAGGTGAAAAAGAGAACATTCTCTTTGTGAAAACTGAAGTTTGGGAAGAACGAACCCTCGAAACTATCGACGATATCGTAATCACCAACGATATGAGCATCTTCACAGAAAATTTACAAGATGCTGTTGAAGATGCCTTTAAAAGATTACTATCTCCTTCTTTAGAGCGGGAACTAAGGAATTCTCTCACTGAACAAGCCGATCAACATGCTATAGAGACTTTTGCAACAAATCTTGGAAATCTATTGATGCAGCCTCCATTTCAACATAAAGTAATAATGGGAATTGATCCTGCTTTTAGAACTGGATGTAAAGTAGCTGTAGTTGATGAAACTGGGAAATATTTTGAAGGGACTACCATCTTCCCAACTCCTCCAAGAAATCAAATTGCTTTGTCAGAATCTGTAATCGAAAAACTTATAGATAAATATGGTGTAAACTTAATTGCCATTGGAAACGGAACTGCGAGTCGTGAAACTGAACAATTTGTGGCTGATTTCATCCAAAAAAGAAAAGAAATCAAACCAAAAGAAGAGTTGAATTATTTGATCGTGAATGAAGCTGGAGCATCAGTGTATTCAGCTTCGAAAATTGCTCGTGAAGAATTCCCCGATTTAGATGCGGCCCAACGTGGCAATATCTCCATTGCTAGGCGTGTTCTCGATCCACTTGCAGAGTTAGTTAAAATTGATCCTAAGTCTATTGGAGTTGGGTTATATCAGCATGATATCAATCAGAAACAACTAGCTTCTAAATTAGATGACGTAGTAGAAAGTTGTGTTAATGAAGTGGGCGTGAATTTGAATACAGCAAGTTCTCCTCTCCTTTCTCATATTTCAGGGTTAAGTAAGAAAGTGGCAGATAATATTGTGAAGTTCAGAGAGAAATCAGGGGCATTTATAAGTCGGGATCAAATCAAAACTATAGATGGAGTTGGAGATTTCCGTTTCCAACAAGCAGCTGGTTTTATGCGGATTCCAGAAGCTAAAAATCCACTTGATAACACGGCCATTCATCCAGAAAGCTATAAAGCGACAGAGAAGCTTTGTAATCTTTTTGGAATAGATATTGAGAATTTATCTACACAAAAGAAGGTGATTGATTCTAAACTAGGAAACATCAATACCAAACAAGTCGCTGGACAACTGGGAATCGGAGAACCAACTTTAGAACTGATTATTGAGAACCTTATGAAACCTGGACGCGATCCACGCGATTCAATGAAAAAACCTATTCTTCGAACCGATGTAATGAGCATGGACGATTTGAAAGAAGGTCAAAAGCTAGAAGGAACCGTTCGTAATGTGGTCGATTTCGGTGCTTTTGTGGATCTGGGTGTAAAACAAGATGGCATGCTTCATATTTCTAATATGTCGAAAACAGGGAAACGTGTTGAAAACCCTCACGATGAAGTGGGTGTTGGAGATATCATTACGGTTGAAATTATTTCTCTAGATTTAGAACGAGGTCGAATTGGATTGAAGTTGATTTAAAGAACTGTATATTAAATTATCAACTCTTCTTTGAAAATAAAGCCTTCATATTTGAGTGATCGATTCAAAATATCACTAGAATTTATGATGGATAATTTATTCAAAAAGCTTCTTGAGACTGAGCACATTACTCAAAATCAGTATATATTTCTTGAATCCATAAGGACTAAAAAAATTGTTTCTGTTTACTACGATCTAAGGTCATTTTTATATCTAGGAATACTTCTCTTTACTAGTGGACTTGGTTACTTCGTTTACCAAAATATAGGATCTATTGGTCATCTAATGGCGATGTTGATATTATCAACCAGTATTTCAGTTGGCTTTTATTATATATACAAGTTCTCGAATCCTTACAATAATTCTAGAGTTCTCGTTGAACTAAACTACTTTGATTATTTACTGCTTCTTGTAACCTTATTAATCATAACTTTATTTAGTTATGTACAGATTTACTTTGATCTTGTTGAACAGTTTTTGCGATGGTCATCGCTTATAAGTGCATCAGTTTTCTTATTTATGGCTTATCGATTCGATAATAGAGCAATACTTACAATGGGAATACTTGCTCTATCAGCAACATTAGGATTAAGTGCATCTCCGATCGACTGGATAGATGGTGAACTTAGTTCAATTTCAAGTTTATATTTAACTAGTATTTTCATAGGAATTGCACTTGTTGTAATAGGTCAAGTATCTATTTTTAAAGAAGTAAAAGTCCATTTCAGAAATACCTATCACCAAATAGGATTATTGTTTTATTATTCCGGAATGGTTGCAGCTATGTTCGATAGCAATATTTTTATATTTGGGGTGCTTTTATTTATTTCAGCATCTATACTTAGTTATCAAGCATGGATGAATAAAGAGTTTTTGCACTTTCTGTATTCGAATATCGCAGGTTATATAGCATTCACATCAATATTTTTTAGAATTTTAAATGAGTTTGACTCTGATAGTATTTGGGGCCTTATTTATTATATCCCAATTACTCTAATAGCATACCCAATTTTTCTAGTTACAAAAAAATCACACTTTCAGAATGATTGATTCAATATTAGCAAATGATAGTTCTGAATTAGAGAAGATGCATATCCTTTCTACATCTAAAAATTTATTCAAAAACGGTATTATAGATGGAGATCAATGGAATACTATAAAAGAAGATTATAAAACTAGGATTTACTCTCCCCCATTTTATATAAAGTTACCCTTATTCGTTATATCTAATTTAGGCTTACTCTTTGGTTTTGGCTTATTATTTCTCATTGTATTTTTATTTGACGTGTTGGATATTGATGAGAAAGATGGTATTGCACTAATACGAATTCTAGCTCTATTTGGTGGGCTAACATTAATTTTCTTAACTGAGATAATCTTAATTAAATCTAGTTCTCATTTTAACTCAGGAGTTACAGAAGCAGGAATTTATTCTGGTTTTTCTTTGATGGTATTTGGTCTATTTGGATTTGAAGATATCGGTACTTTATTTTATCTAATAACAGCACTTTTATGTACTACATTTGTTGCAATAAGATATTTGGACAGTATTGCACTTATAGCAGCTATATTCAGTTTAGGTGGTATTTTTTTTACTCTTGCGTTAATGATTGGAGATTTAGTAGAAGCTTTACTACCCTTTATTTTAATGGGAGTTTATGGCGGGGTTTACTTTCTAAGTATCAAGCTTCAGGAAAAAATACCTAGTGTAGTTTTTGAAAACCATTTTATTATTACTAAAGCTTTGAGTCTATTATTTATTTATTTGGCAGGTAATTATTTTATCGTCAGAGAGCTAAGTGTAGAGCTCATGGGTCTTAATTTATCTGAAAACCAAGATATTCCATTTAGTTTTCTTTTCTATTTCATTACAATAATAATTCCAGTCATCTATTTTTATATAGGTATTAAGAAACGATCTCTACTTTTCATTAGAATAGGATCACTAACTGTAGTCTTAACCGGTCTTACATTTTATTTCTATTACTTAGATACATATACTATTTATGTTGCTGTACTAACCGGTGCAATGTTCATTCTTGCAACATTTCTTTTGTTCAAAAAATTAAAACTTAAAGAGAGCGGATATACTTCCGAGAAACTACTAGATGATTCTTGGGCCACCAAAGAGATCACATCTATAGTAGCATCAAGAATGATCAAAGAAGATTCTTTTACAGGTAATAATAAAGCAGATTGGTAATAATCTAACTCAGTTAAAGGTTTCTTTAAAACCTTCCTATCTTGAATCAAAAACTCTTTATCTAGAACATTAATCAGGATAAGAAAAGAATGGATGTCATAATTCAAATTGATCTTTGTCCCTGTTTTAAATTTTAGGAGCATAATCTACACTCAATAGATTTGCTAATTTTGTATCTTCATTCTTCGAATCTGAATGATAGTTTCTCATCAACTCTAGCCTTCCTATTCAAGAATCATTCATATTCTGTCTTCATCATAATTCATGTCACAAAAATCACTCGAAGAAAAACTTCCAAAGCTTAGCCTTGACCAAATCAAAGAAAGTATTTCTGTACTCGAAACACTGAACGCTGATACCAATCAAATCTTCGAGATTCCTGAAGACGAACGACTCGCATTAATAATGGCTGCAGGTTTACTTTCTAGACCAAGTAGAGAAGAATTTTCGAAGAGAAAGAAAAATGCAAAGCGTGCCGAAAAGAGAAAACTTAAAGAAAAAGACCGTCATGCTAGAAATGGGACTGGTATTCGTAGCGCTCGCGAAGCTATAGTTTTCGAAGCTCCGAAAATGATTGCCTTAACTGGAAATGAATCTGATAAGGAAGTCCCGTTAGAATCACCTAGAAATTGTTATGTTTGTAAAGAGGTATTTCACAATCTGCATCACTTTTATGACACCATGTGTAAAGGCTGTGGTGATTTCAATTACGCCAAACGTTTCCAGACCGCAGATTTAACCGATCAAGTTGCACTTGTAACAGGTTCAAGATTAAAAATCGGCTACCATATCACGTTAATGATGTTACGCGCCGGAGCGACTGTTATTGCTACAACTCGTTTTCCTGTTGATTCTGCCCTTCGCTTTGCTAAAGAAGATGATTTCGAAAAATGGGGACATCGACTTAAAATCCATGGGTTAGATTTAAGGCATATTCCAAGTGTGGAGATTTTCTGTAATTTTATTGAACAGCGTTACGATCGATTAGATGTTCTCATCAATAATGCAGCACAAACCGTTCGTCGACCCGCAGGATTTTATCAGCATTTAATGCCGAATGAAGGATGTACTATAACTGAACTCCCTCCTTTTGCACAGGAATTACTGCAAGACCATGATTCTTGTTTACAGGAATTGAGAAGCTTAAGCGCTGGTTATGCTGAAGGTGAAAATAAAAATCTACCCGTTACATGGCACGGAAAGCAACTTGGTATTGGATTAACTTCTTCTGCAAAACTTTCCCAAATTCCATATAGCATTGATAATTCTCTTACTGCTGAAGAAGTATTTCCGCATGGTGAATTGGATGCCGATCTCCAACAAGTGGATCTTCGAAAAACCAATAGCTGGCGATTAAAACTGGGAGAAATTCATACCAACGAAATGCTGGAAGTTCAACTTGTAAATTCTGTAGCTCCTTTTGTTTTATGTAATCGCTTAGCTGATTTAATGAAGAAAGAAGATACTGGAATGAAACACGTGATTAACGTTTCTGCTATGGAAGGTAAGTTTCATCGGTGGCATAAAGAGGATCGCCATCCACATACAAATATGGCTAAAGCCGCTTTAAATATGATGACTCATACCGCCGCTTCCGACTTTGCCAAATTTGGTATCTACATGAATGCAGTAGATACTGGTTGGGTAACGGATGAAGATCCTGCAGAGTTAGCTAAGCGAAAAGAAGACCTCCACGACTTCCAACCTCCACTTGATATAGTAGATGGTGCAGCTAGAGTCATGGATCCCTTATTTGATGGAATCAATACTGGAAAACATTGGTCTGGAAAATTCTTAAAAGATTATCGCCCAATAGATTGGTAAATAACTTTATGAAGTTATGAATGAGTTATTTTAACTCAATAAATCCTTAACATTGATTTATGAAAAAAATTACTCCATATAAGACAAAACAAAATGCATTAATTTCTTTAGATAATGGCGGAAGGTTTTATAATCTAATTACTAAAGCTAATGATGGAAACATCACTTCTGCTGAATTGAGTAAAGTAGCTGGATTGGTTTCCGGTAAACAAAAAATGGTTTTGTTTCTTGAAATGTCACTCTTAGAACTCTCCACTAGTGCTAGAAAAGAAATACTGAAAGTGCTTTCTAAGGATTTAAAATCAGCTATAATTAAATATCCAACTCAATTATTATCACCTTCTGAAGCTAATAGAAAAGGCGCGAGCTCGCAAAATACTATTGTTACCGGTATACCAAGCTTCGTTGAATCTAAATCTGATTTCAATGGTTTTATTATGATCCCAATAATGACAGGTAAGGTTACTACTTTTTCAATGATTCCTATAATTGACCAATACGATGTTTATGAAGTGAGAGATCAGGAATCTTCGGATACTTTTTTAATCGCACATTCAAAGAGCAAGAATAAACTCCCAAAACGTAAATTCACATTCGGTGGAATTTTAAAAGAGCTAAAAGAAAAGGAAGAAGAAAACTCTCCAACTAAAGTCTATTTAGAAACTCATTACTACATCTAATTTTGAGGTATTGAGTAAAGTGAAGAGCTATTCAGTGACAATCCATCTTTGCTTTGCACTCCGCTCTCTTCTATTTCCAATGTATAACTCATATATACCTACTTTAGTAGGGTTAAATATATAATCAATCGTTTCTCCTACACCGATATTATAGCCGACATCTACCAAATTTTGCTGATTCTCAGGTAGATTAGCTCCATCTTTCGCCCATGCTTGTAATGGATAGGAAAGAGAATCTTTAGTCATTTCTATACGAATATTACCTGCTGGCGCAATATTGATTAATCGTAATCTATGACTTTCACCTACTTTGATTTCTTTATTTGGCTGAGGCATTGACCTACCTATTCCATTCACAGATGGTTGAGATACAGACCTTTTGAATTGATAAATATAAATATGATTGGTTTTATAATCGTAGCTCTCCCCTTCTGGCGTAACAACCAATGGACCATACAATCCACCAGTAAGCTGTTCAATATCATTAAGATGACTATGGTAGATGAAAGTGCCCGGTCGCATTTGAGATAACTTATAAGTAAACGATTCACCAGGATTAACAATTGGAGAAACTTTTCCATCAGAGGCACTAAAATTAGCTACTCCATCAGCCCAACTATCAAGTTCTAAACCATGCCAATGCACACTAGTTGCTTGTGACATCCTATTTCTAACGGTAATTTCCGTTGTACGATATTGTTCTAACAATAATAAAGGTCCAGGATCTGATAAATGAATAGAATCGGGTTTAAACTCTGGATCTAATGAAAAGCCGAATATTGAATTAGGATCATCTGAATACTCATTCACATATAAATCCAGTTTTTTTACTTCTCCCTTGGAGATCAAATCAGTTTCTCCGGGTTGAACCTCTATACCCATAACCAAACCTGCCATATGATTATGTTTTTGGTCATGTTCTTCGGCAAGCGGAAGTCTAATTTCAGGAGAAACATGGAATGACAAATGGCAATGAAATAACCAGTTACCGGGACGTGTTGGCGTCCAGCGCATTTCCATGGTTGTTAAGCCTCTCATGAATTCTGTAACCACTAATCTTTGATTTTCTTTTGTATAAATATCATCCTTTTCTACAGAACCAATGGATAGCACCTCATAAAAAAATCCATGTAAATGCATAGGATGATTTCTTTTCGATCCATTTATAATCTTCCAATCTAGTGTATCGCCTACATTTGGTGAAAATTTTTCAGTGAAAGGCCATGATTTACCATTAATAGTTAATGCTTCTAGAAAGCCATACTCATAAGTTGAATCGTAATCTTGACTAACAATATTCATTACTAGGATCCTATCCTCTGGAGCTCCCTCTTCTGGATCAATAACAAAGGCTCCAGATAAATGCTCATTTTCGATTCCAAACCTTCGTGATGTAATGCCCATATTCATATTGTACAGATAAGTTCCTTGTTCACCGGCATCAAAAGTAAAAGTTTTAGTTTCACCAGGAAGAATGGCAATGGATTCACTATCCATGATAGGTCTGCTTTTAAACCCAAGAACATAAAGCGTTGAATCAGTTCTTGTATTTGTGATTGTAGCCTTAATACGAGTACCCTTTTTAACTCTAATAAGTGGACTTGGTATTTCGGGAACTTTCCCTCTTTCTGCCAAAGCCCAAACTTTTAACCCAGGTCGATCAGGTGTTTCTGGTCGAAAGTCACTTAGTACTAATTCAAGATCTATTTCTAGAACCCCATCAACATAAGTTCCAGCTGGGGTTCGATTATCATTGGCTTTAACATTTGGAAGACCAGATACAGAATCTGCTGCAAGATACATGGTCTTATTTGTTTGAGATGAAGCATTATCACCAATACACAATACCATTACGAAAGCACATATTATGCTTTGAATAATGTTTCTATTCATATGTATCCCTTAATTAATTGTACCCAACGATCGCATATTCATTATTTACGAACACTGATAATGTATAATATTAAGAGTAGATTTCATATTAGTTTAAACTGTCTTTTTTTTGAAAAATATTACTGCAAACATGTATTCCCTTATCATTCTAAGTCTGTATATTTGCACTCCACTTAAAATCAGGTAAAGAATGGATCACGCACAAGAGTTAGAAAAGAAACATCACTTTCAAGTGTATAACAGGTTTCCTGTAACATTAGACCACGGACTTGGTTCAAAAGTATGGGATGTTAATGGAGTTGAGTATCTAGACTTACTTGCAGGTATTGCTGTAAATAATCTTGGTCATACACACCCAGCTATTGTAGAGGCTATAAAAGAACAAGCAAATAAACTTCTTCATACTTCTAATTTTTACTATACGGAAGCCCAAAGTGAGTTCATTTCACGACTTTCATATCTAACAGGCTTAGAACGTGTATTTCTTTGCAATAGTGGGCTCGAGGCTATGGAAGGTAGCTTAAAACTTGCACGAAAATGGGGTCATGACCATGGTAAATCTGGAAATGTAATTTCATTAACTAATGGATTTCATGGTAGATCATTAGCAAGTGTTACTTTAAGTAAGCCTAACTATCAAGAAGGCTTTGCTCCTCTTCCTTCTGGATTTATTCAGTCACCATTTAATGATTTTGAAGCTTTACTAGAAGTTGTAGATGATCAAACCATAGCAATTGCATTTGAACTTCTACAAGGAAATAGTGGAGTCAATATCGCAGATCGAGGTTTTGTACAGCAAGTTCGTCAACTTTGCGATGACAAAAATATCCTTCTAATTATAGATGAAGTTCAGACAGGTGTTGGTCGTACCGGAAAATTCTGGAGCTACGAGCATTATGGTATTAAACCCGATATTGTAGCTGCAGCAAAAGCATTGGCTGGCGGCATTCCAATTGGAGCTATTATGGCTAAAGAAGAAGTGGCCTCTGCTTTAGGTCATGGAAATCATGGTACTACCTTTGGTGGAAATCCATTCGCTTGTGCAGTTGGAAATGCTTGCCTCAAAGCCATTGAGAAAGAGAATCTGGTTGAATTAGCTGCTGAAAAAGGTGAGTTCATGATGAAACTAATCCGGGAAGAAACTGCAGGAAGTGAAAAAGTGGTAGAGGTTCGGGGAATGGGACTTATGATTGGCGTAGAATTATCTATTCCTGGTCGACCAGTAGTTGAAAAAATGTTTAATAATAAAGTACTTTCCAATGCTGCTGGTGGTAATGTGTTGAGAATTGTACCTCCACTTGTTATAACTCAACCTGAAATTGAAAGGGCAGTGAATGTTTTGGTAGAAAGCTTGAAGTAAGTAAACCTTTGGAAGGCATTGAAATCAAAAGGATTAGTCCAGAAGAAACCCATGACTTAAGACACCGAGTGATGTGGCCAGATCACCCTTGGGATTTTATTAAACTTCAAGAAGATAATAATGGGAAGCATTTTGGTCTTTTTGTTTCTAATAAACTTACTTCTGTTATCTCCTTATTTATATCGAATGAAGAAGCGCAATTTCGAAAATTTGCAACCGATCTTTCTGACCAAGGAAAGGGATATGGAAGTCATCTTCTTAATTATATAATTGAGTTTTCATTAACAAACGACATACAAAGACTTTGGTGTAATGCACGTGTTGATAAAACTCATTTCTATAAAAAATTTGGCTTTATAGAGACTACTTCAACCTTTAAAAAAGGTGGAATTGATTTTGTAATACTTGAAAGAAAAGTCCACTAATAATCAAATAATGACTTTCCAATTATTTGAATTAGCATCCCTCCTTTTTTCTCATTATTTATTAGCGAATTAATCGATTCGATACCCTAATTATATTTTGATTCTATGAAACGACGAGAAGTCCTTAAATATGCTGCTTCAGCTGTGATTGGAGCTCCTTTATTGAGTACAGTACTTTTTGGAAGTACTTCTATTCCTAACTCAATAATAAATGCATATAAACCAGTTTTTTTCTCACCTGAACAACTAAATCTTGTAAAGTCTATTTCAGATACCATACTTCCAAAAACTGACAGTCCCTCTGCGTCAGAAGTTGGAGTACCAGAAAAAATAGATTCAATGATTTCGAATACTATGCCAGAAAACGATAAAAGGAATTACTTAATTAGATTCGAAAAACTAGAAAATCATATTTCTGCATTATCAAATGGGAAAGACTTTTCTTCTTTAACGGATGTTGAAAGACTAGAATTACTAGATAAAATAAATGATACGTCTAGCGAAGAAATGAGATGGGCAATATGGGATTTAAAAGGTAGAACGGTCGATTATTATCGAAAAACACTTGTCATAGCAACTGAATTTTTAAATTATCTTCCTGTTCCTGGATATTACGATCCTTGTATTTCATTACAAGAAGTTGGAGGTAAAGCATGGGCGATATGAATCTAAATATCAAAGCAAAAAAAGAAAATACATACGATGCTATTGTAATAGGCTCCGGAATAAGTGGTGGATATGCAGCCATGGAATTGTGTACTAAAGGATATAAAACACTAGTTCTTGAACGTGGTAGAATGGTAAAACATGGTGAATACCCTACTGCTAATTCTGAAGCATGGGATTTACCTAATAATGGTGTTGTTAGCGCTGAGGAAAAAGCACTTCATTATTTTAAGCAAAACCGATTGAATTGGTGGGTCAATCAAGACAATAAACATTGGGTTAATAAAGATGATGAATATCCTTATGATGAAATAAATCGATTCGATTGGATTCGTGGTCACCATGTTGGAGGGCGCTCAATTATGTGGGGTCGCCATTGTTACCGATGGAGTGATATTGATTTTGAAGCTAATCTCAAAGATGGTCACGGTGTAGATTGGCCTATTCGATATAAAGACATTGAACCATGGTATGACTATGTAGAAACTTTTGTAGGTGTTGCTGGTCAAGCTGAAGGACTTCCTCAAGTACCAGATGGAAAATTCTTAAAACCTTTCCCATTGAATTGTGCAGAACAGCATATGCGAGAAAAGATTAATGAAAAGTATCCAAGAAGACTGATAACTCCAGGTAGAGTAGCCAATCTAAGTGAATACGACCCAGAAGTTCATAAAGGAACTCGAGGTCAATGTCAGGCCAGAGATCGTTGTTGGAGAGGTTGTCATTATGGAGCGCCATTTTGCAGTCTTTCTTCTACACTTGCTGTAGCAGAAGAAACTGGAAATATGACTATCCGTCCAGATAGTATTGTTCATGAAATTATGTACGACGCTTCTACCGGTAAAGCTAGCGGAGTTAGAGTTAAAGATTCTAATACAGGGGAAGAACTCGAATTCTATTCCAGAATCATTTTTTGTAATGCTAGTACGGTAGGTTCAACTGCAATTCTTTTAAATAGCAGATCAGAAGCATTTCCTAATGGTTTAGGAAATGAAAGCGGTGAACTTGGTCATAATATGATGGATCATCATTATGGAATGGGTGCTAGTGGTCGAATCCCAGGCATGAAAGATGAATACTATTACGGTCGCAAGCCTGGTGGTTTTTATATCCCTAGATTCAGAAATATTGATGATGAAACAACTATGAAGGACTTTGTTCGCGGATATGGCTATCAAGGTGGAGCGAGCAGAGGAGCTCAAACTCCTAATGGGATGATTGGAGCAAAAGATAAAGATAAGATTTTTGAGCCTGGCGATTGGAGAGTTTCCATCACGTGTTTTGGTGAGATACTCCCTTATCATGAAAACAAGATGTTTTTAAATCATGAGAAATTAGATAAAAATGGAATGCCCATGATCGTTTTTGATGCGAAACTTCGTGAAAATGAAGTGAAACTCAGAAAAGATGGTGTTAAGTGTGCCATTGAAATGCTTGAAGCAGCCGGTTGCGATGACATTAGCTCATATAATGCAGAAACTGCAGTTGGAGCTGCAATTCATGAGATGGGAACTGCTAGAATGGGACATTCTGATCAAACAAGTGTGTTAAATAAGTGGAATCAACTACATAATGTGCCAAATGTATTTGTAACAGATGGTGCATGTATGACTAGTTCAGGAACTCAGAATCCAAGTATTACTTATATGGCCTTAACTGCAAGAGCAGTAGATTATGCAGATAAGCAAATCAAATCTGGGAAACTATAGCTTAAGACTCTCTTTTATATTCATGTTTTATAGTAGTTTATGAAAGGATTTATAGTACTATAAGGTGATGGGTCTATATAGTTTTGGAACTACCTTTACATATTAACCCTCATATCCACTAATTGGAGATGACCATGTCTAAAGGAAAATCCGTTAAGAAGAACACGAGTAAAACTGCACCATCAAAAACATTAAAAGAAAAAAGAGCAGCTAAAGCAGAAAAAAAGAATGGGAAGAAAAGCTTTTTAGAAAGCTAATTCATTAACTAAAAGTAAATCGGTAGCTTTACTACCGATTTATACCGCTATTACCACTTTATTTATTTATGAGCACTAATAATTGTGCTTACTAAGAATCATGTTCATGGAAAACTTTAGCAACAATTTTCCATCCTTCTTCGAATTTTAATAACGATAGATAATCAGTGTATACATGATTCCCTTCATGATAAAGTTCAAGCTTTACAGCTGCAGATCTCCCAGAAATATCTACCGATGAAAAAGAATGATCCCATACATTTTTATCAGCATTGAATTCTTCACTTTCTTTAGTTGATTTTGTATTAGCTATCCAGTTTGAAATAGGATAACGACGGATTTCACCGTTATTTCCAGGAGAAAAAATTGCGAAATCTTTATGAAAAGTTCTAGCCATTGCTTCAGGGTTTAGTTCATTAAAAGCCCCATGCACATACCCAGTTTCTATTATTTCTTTTACTGCTTCTTCCTCTTTATCAATTTTCACAAAATTGATTATCAAACTCATAAAAAGGACTACGACTATTATGGATAGATATAATTTTTTCATAATTAATTAATTCATTATTGTTTTTGGTTTTCAAATTTTAATTCAGAGATTCTTCTTCATATCAGATATCAAGGTTTAATTTTTACTTACCTAATTCCCTTCCCTTCATATAAAATCCAATTTGATAATTTATAAAATCCATTTTTTCGTAAGCACTTAAACTAGTGTATTTCATGTAAAGATTAGCTTTCCTTTTCCTCAATACTTGCTTAGCTCTAAACATCATTACATTTTCATCAACTTCCTTAATTGCTTCAATATATTCCAATGAAAGCATTACATCTCCCTCAACTACCAAATCATAATCATCTAAATCAATTGAAAAAGTACCCCTTTCTTGTGGCCCGATAATGAGAATGTTCTCTTTTAGATAATTTTGGCCTACAATTCCATTTTCTACTTCGTAAATATTTAGCCGATAACGCATGCTATCAGAGCCAGTAAAATTCACAGTAAAATGAGCGCTCTCAATTGATGTCAGGTTTTTAAATTGTATTAAAGCTCCTATTTCAGTACCTAATTTAGTACTTCCGTATCCTATACTTCTTCCTTTTTTATCAAGCTTATGTCCGAATACTTTAAGAGGTCCTAGAGATTTTGCTTCAACTCTAATTTCATCTCCCATAATAATCATGGGCTCTAAATCTACCTCGGAGTTTACATTTAGATCATTTATAGAAACTCTATTTGGTTTATAACCAATGGAAGAAAATGTGACACTATCAGATTTTGATTTATAAGCAAGTTCAAAAAATCCTTCAGGTGTACTAACCGTCCCCATTCTTAATTCTATAATCCCAATATTTACATATGGGATAGGTTCTTTGGTTATAGAATCCAAAACTCTTCCTTCAATTGTAGTTTGAGCATATGCAGTGTTTACTGAAAGAAAGAATAGAAAAAGGAAAATGAGGTATTTCAATGAAGTATTTATTTCATTTTGAATTACAATTTGAATACTTATAATCATAAGAAAAGTTGCACGATATTTATCAATCTCATGAGCTATAGCTTTAATTATAATTGCTAAAACGAACTATGTATAAAATATTATTTCTACTTTTTTTATTTGTAGTTCTAAATTGCGATTCCAATAAGGATTCTGATACGAATAGACAGGATTTGATCAATGACTATTATTCTACTTATCAAGAAAGAACTAATATTGATAAATTTTTAAGTTTTTATGATTCTGAGATCATTCTTGAAGACATGGTAAATGGCGATAGAATTTCTGGGATTAGAAACCTGAAGGAATTCTTTGATTGGAAAAACCCAGATTTTGTACTTGAAGATTCTGTCGCTTTAGTGATTACTGACCAAGCAGTGTTAGAAAACCGAGTTTTTACCCAAGGGTATTTCACTCCATTTTCGTGGTCTGGAACACAAATCCAAGCAATGCAATTCTTTACGATACTTTATTTAAATGAGAATGGTAAAATTATCCGTCAAATCGATTGGATTAATTATCCATCTTATATAGTAGATTATGCTGAAAGGGAAAACTCAAACGATTGGATTAACAATAACTAAATGAATTTTTTAAGAAAACTTAGGAAAGGTACTAACAACAAAGGTGGATCCTTTAGTTATGTAGCTTATGGTATTGGTGAAATTATTTTAGTGGTAATTGGAATTCTAATTGCAGTGTCATTAAACAATTGGAATGAAGCAAAGAAAAGTCAGAAAGAACTTTTAAATATCTACTCCATAGTTAAAACCGACTTAGAAAATGATTTAGAGGATATAAATCGAGTTCTAGAATTTCATGAAAACACCAAACATTTATACAGAAAAGTTCTTACAGACTCATTAACACGTGAAGATTATTTTAAATATGAACGAGCTCCTTTTCTAATCTTAGGATATCCGGAAGTATCATTTGATAAAAGAGGATTAAATCTATTAAGTGATTTCAGAAGTAATAGCGATCATATAGAAGATAGCTTGGCATCAAAAATTGTAGATTTTTACACTGAACGTCTTCTTGAAATCAAAGTAGATGATGAATTTAGAGCAAAAGATTTTGAGGATAATTACTTCTACTGGAAAAATACCTATCCATGGTGGTATAGTTTTATTTCTAGAACTAACATCGAGGGATTTTTAGACTATGCACTTAATGACGTTGATTATAAAAATCGAGTAGCAAATGCGTACTTCTTAACCTATGATGTTTTTCTGCCCGAGCTATTTATGTTTAAATCTCAGGCTGAAGAAATCATTAGAGAGATAGAAGCACACCTTTAGTTAAATAGTTGCATAATCTTAGTATTTACTATCTCTAGCTCCTTATCACCAATTTGAAAGTGAAAGGTGGCTCGAACAGTTTGCGGTCCAAATGGAACCACATGAATCCCTTCTTCTGCAAGCTGAGTTTGAACTGATGATGCATCGCCTTCTAATACATCAAAAATAACAATGTTAGATTCTACTGAACTTAAATCTATAGATAGTTTAGAGCACTTTGAAACTGTATTCGCAAACTCCTTTGCCCTTCGATGATCTTCTTTCATTAATTTCCAGTTATTATCTAAAGCATATTCAGCAGCAGCAGCAAGTAAACCAATTTGTCGCATACCTCCACCCCACATTTTCCGATAACGTCGGGCTTTTGCAATCCTTTCTTTTGAAGAAAGTAGCATGGAACCTACAGGCGCACCTAGACCTTTACTAAAGCAAACTGAAATTGTATCTGCAATTTCTCCAAAGAACTTTGGGACTATTCCTGTAGCTGTGATTGCGTTCCATATTCTCGCCCCATCTAAATGAACAAACAATTCATTTTTATTTGCAAAATCCTTGATTGCGCTCAGCTCCTCCTTTGTGTAGCAAACTCCGCCGCCTTTATTCGTAGTATTTTCAAGACAAACGACTTTTGTTTTGGCTTCCCAATCAAATGCACCTTTAACTTGATCCTTTAGATCTGCAACCTTTAACTTCCCTTTTTCACCTTTCAAAGGCTTAATCTGAATACCAGATAGAAAAGCAGCTCCTCCCGTTTCATAATTATAAATATGACCTTTTTCATCAATTAAAATCTCATCCCCAGGATCTGTTAATACTTTGATTCCCAACTGATTACTCATTACTCCACTTGGAACAAATAGACCTGCCTCCATTCCAAACATCTTGGCAACTTTTATCTGAAAAGCATTAACGGTTGGGTCTTCCGCAAAGACATCATCCCCTACCTCTGCATTCTTCATTGCCACAAACATTTCTGCTGTTGGTTTGGTAACTGTATCACTTCTTAAATCTATCATTTTTATACTTTTCTTTTTCATAGGGATGGAATATAATGAAAGACTTAAGACCAGAAATCAAAAAATCGAATTTGGATTCAATTTATCACATCGCGGTGATTCAACATCCGCCAATTTATCTAAATCTTAACGAAAGTGTTAAGCTTGCTGAACAGTATATTTTAGAAGCTTGCGCACAGAAAGCTCGATTAATTGTCTTCCCAGAAACATGGCTTCCTGGTTATCCAGTTTGGTTAGATTACGCTCCAAATGTTGGTATTTGGGATCATCCTCCTGCAAAGACTCTATTTCGCTTATTGCACCAAAATTCAATTTCAATAGGTGATACCCATTTCAACAAACTTCAGAAGCTAGCAATTGAGAATAATTGTATAATTGTTATGGGTGCGCACGAAAAAGTAGGACGAACTCTTTACAATACTATTTTTTATTTCAAACCTAATGGTTCCTATAAACTCCATCGTAAACTAATGCCAACTTATACAGAGCGACTTATTTGGGGTATGGGTGATGGAAGTACACTTTCTACAATTACAGATGACGAAGTTAGTATTGGTGGTCTCATTTGCTGGGAACATTGGATGCCATTGGCAAGAGCCGCAATGCATCAACTAGGAGAGCATATTCATATTGCTCAATGGCCTATGGTAAAGGATCTTCATCATATTGCAAGTCGCCAATATGCATTTGAAGCTCAATGTTATGTCATCGCTGCTGGGTGTACACTAACAAAGCAACAAATGCTTGATGGATTAGATTCGATCATAAAGAGTGAGAAAGATAGAATTGCCTTAGAACTTATTGAAACAATTCCTGTAATGAATAGCGATTTTGTTTTGGAAGGAGGTTCAGCAATAATAAATCCAGATACCTCTTATTTAATTAAACCATTTCAAAAAGAAAATGGTATTCTATTTGCCGAACTTGATTTGACTAAACTTAGTGAGGGAAATCTGTTTTTAGATACAAATGGACATTATTCAAGGCCAGACATATTTCAATTATCGGTGGATACAAGACCTAAAAAGAACGTAACATTTGAGTAGTAATAAATATGATATCATTATAGCTGGTGGCGGTCTTTCTGGACTAAGTCTTGCCTGGTATCTAGCTAAAGGTGGGTATGAAGGCGAAGTTTTAGTTGTAGATGCTACTTTTGCACCTAGTAATAGTAAAACCTGGTGTTTTTGGAGTAAAGAAAAACCACCATTCCATGAAATTGTATATAAAAAATGGCGTAAATCCTTTTTCTCAGCCTTAGATTATGATGCATTTCTTTATATGATTGATTACACCTACTATTGTATAAGGGAAAGTGATTTTAAAGAATATGTATTAACAGAGCTTCAACAGAAGAAAAACTTTCACCTTTTAGAAGAAAGTATTCTAGATTTTTCATCCAATCAGAAAAAGGCAGCTCTTGTTACCAAATCTAGTGATACCTATTTAGCTGATTATATTTTTCAGAGTATTTTTAAGCCAACGCCTGATGAAAATAAAAAACCAAAATATCCTTTGGTTCAACATTTTCTTGGACTAGAAATAAAAACTAACATTCCTGTTTTTGATCCAGAGACATTCACCATAATGGATTTTGATGAAAATTTTGATGGTGGTGTCGCATTTATTTATGTACTACCGTTTAGACAAAACAGAGCATTGGTAGAATACACTATCTTTTCAAGCACACCCTTAGAAAAGAAAAAGAAATACAGTAAAAAGGTAAAATCTTACCTTAAAGAAAAGTTCAATCTTTCGAGAGAAGACTACCAAATTAAAAGAAAAGAGTATGGCGAAATCCCAATGGAGGACAGTCCTTATATGCCTACTTATGCTCCTAAAATTATAAATATTGGGACAGTTGGTGGTTTAACAAAGCCAAGTACAGGTTATACTTTTACTAGAATCCAAGAGTATTCAAAAAAACTAGCTGATTCAATTATTAATGGTGAGGAAGCACCATTACCAACTCAATCTGAATCACGTTATAGATATTATGATTTACTTCTTCTTCATATCATGTCAAACTCTAGTACAGATAGTCTAAAAGTATTTCGCGATCTCTTTAAAAATAATCCTATTGATAATATTTTTAATTTTCTATCAGAAGACACAAATTTTGGACAAGATTTAAGGATTATGAACAGTGTTCCTTATACGCCATTTCTAAAAGCTATAGCTAAAAACCTTTAGATTTGCTCCCACTCTTTATATAAAATTCATAGTACTCTACTACACTTAAGTAACCTTTTAATGAAGGAACAACTTAATGGAGGTATAATGAACGCGCTTATAATTTATATGAGTAACCATGGGACTACTGAAAAAGTAGTAGATCGTCTTTCTAATTTATTAGGATACAATACTTCGACACTAATTAATCTCAAGACTGAGAAAGCACCGAAAATAGATGATTTTGACACCGTTATAATTGGAGGCTCAGTTCATGGCGGAAAAATTCAAAAGAAAGTCAGAAAATTTTGTGAAGCTAATGTGTCCAACTTACTAGAGAAAAACCTTGGTCTATTTATGTGTTATATGGACGCTAAAAATGAAGAACAAGAATTTAAAGATTCATTCCCTACCTCCCTTATCGATCATGCGACTGCTAAAGGATTCTTTGGTGGGGAATTTAAATTTGAACAAATGAATCTAATTGAAAAGTATATTGCTGGAAAAGTAACTGGAAACTCGAAATCAGTTTCCAGAATCAATTCACAAGCAATTAATCATTTTGCAATTCAAATTACTGGTTAGATTTTAAGCAAGACTTTGATGTCTCCTCATGTAACCTTTACTTGTTATAATGAAGACACAATATAACAAGAACTCTATGGCATTTAACGAATATCTAGCTGATAGAATCAGAATTGTACTTGAAAAAAAATCAATTCATTTCGAAGAGAAAAAAATGTTTGGTGGGTTATGCATTTTAATAGATGATAAAATGTGTTTAGGTGTGATAAAAGATGATCTTATGGCTCGTGTTGGTGAAGAAGCGGAACTAGCTCATGAACATGATGAAGGTGTAAGGCCGATGGATTTTACCAAAAAAAGAATGAAAGGTTATTTATATGTAGATCAAATGGCTTTAGATAAGGAAGACAACCTTGAGAATTGGGTTCAACGTTGTCTTGATTTTAATCCTGTTGCAAAATCGAGCAAAAGGATGAAAAAGAAATAGTTTTTATGAATCCTTTTATGCTAATTGTCATCTATAAGGTGAACACTAATTAAATCATCAAGATTATGAGTACCAATAATTCAAGTAATTCATGTCAATGTACCGATTGTGATTGTTCATACTGTGATTGTATGGACTGTAAAGCTAATGATTGCAAATGTATAAGTTGTGATTGTACTAAATGTGATTGCTGCAACTAGAACTATGAAGACTAACACACTACAAATCTGGGATTCTTTAAAAGAACCTCTCTTTTATTTCATTCTAAAGAGGGTTAAAAATGAAAATACGTCAAAAGATATCCTTCAAGAAGTTTTTATTAAGATTCATCTCAATCTTCATCAGCTAAAAAATGAGTCTAAAGTAAAAGCTTGGGCTTTTCAAATTACAAGAAATCAAGTCGCTGAATATTTTAGAAAAGAAAACAAACTTGTTGAGTTAACTAAACTTGATGAAGAATATCTTACTGTAGGTTCTGAATATTCCGAAATTGATTTTTGCTGCTTTGAGAATTTCATAAAAGAACTCCCAGAAAAGTATAGCAAAGTACTTACATTAATTAGCGTAGAAGGAAAGAAACAGAATGAAGCTGCCTCTATGCTTCATCTTAGTTTGCCTAACGTTAAATCAAGAGTTCATAGAGCAAAAGAAATGTTGAAGCAGAAGTTTATTGAGTGTTGTCAGTTTTCACTTAATGACAAAGGTTTGCTTGTTGGCGAGCAAAACTGTCAACGTTGTTCATGTTCTACAAGCTAAAAAGGAACTGCGATAAAAAAGCAGTAACTGCCGTCTCTGCTCTAAGTCTGTTTTTACCTAGAGAAACAAATTCTCCTCCATTTTTCCTATTCAACTCTACTTCTCGGATAGAAAACCCTCCTTCAGGACCAACAAGCAAAATGGTTTGATTAGCTGTTAAAGAATTGGGTTTTTTGCTTAGTTCAGTTTCTTCGTGAGCCATTATAAACTTTACATCTGAGTAGTGCTCATAAACTTCATCTAAAGAGTTTAGAATAATTAATTTTGGCAGCCAATATCTTCCACTTTGCTTGAAAGCACTAACTATTTGAGTTTGAATTCGCTCTTCATTTAATTTAGTACGTTCTGAATGGTCGGCATTAAATAAACAGACTTCCCATGCATCAAGTTCAACCGCTTTTTCAATTGCAAACTCTAACCGGTCTCTTTTTTTAATAACTCCTAAAGCTAGGACTTTCTTTTTACTTGGTCTAGCTTCACAACTAGTAGCTAACTTTTTGGCTAAAACAGATCGTTTATTGATTTCCGTAATTTCGACTTCAAATCTAGCCCCTTCTCCATCAGCTAATAAAATATGATCGCCAATCTTATGCCGTAGCACTTTATTGATATGAAGTGCTTCCTGACCAGTAATTTCTACTATCTTTTGGTCAATAAAAGCTGATGTTGGAGCATAGAAAATATTGTTCATTCAATCACTTGAAGTTTATTGTATTCTTAATGCAAGCTATTTCGAAGCTACTTTTAAATAGGCACCGGGTTCAAACGCTGTTTCTCCTGTTTCAAACATCAAATCAAGATAAGGTTCACACATTCTGCAACTATTACTGCAAAAATCGGCCGATTGAAGTTCAGACACATCTGTCATCCCTTCTTGTTTAGCAAATTCCTTGATTTCGGTAAATGTCTTGTTATGACAGATACATCGGTTGACTAATAAATTACTCATGATTGTTTGAAGTGTTTACCTAGTTTAAGTCCTTGCCCTTGGTAATTACTATCAATCTCAGTCCCATATATAAAATCCGGTATTTCTGTATTCGGTTCGAATTGCATGCTGAATAATGTCTGTCCATCTTCAATCATAAATGGAACGTCATGGGATCGAACTTCTAATACGGCTCTAGCTCCTTTATCATCAATTGATCCACCAAATCCACTATCAAAGAATCCTGCATAATGGGTTCTAAGTTCACCCGAACCCGTATCATAAGCCATCATTTCACATGCTAAATGTGCTGGAACTCGAATTCTTTCTTTGGATGCAAAAATATAAAATGCCTCTGGCTCTAGAATAAATTTAGCATCCGGTCGTGCATAAATCGGTTCCCAGAATTCATCCACTTCATAGTGATTGATGTTTTCAAGATCTACATAATTCACATGTTTCTTACCTTTATAGCCAATGATCTCCCCTTTCTTTCCTTTAAGCTGAACGCTCATAAATAAGCCTTTATTCACCTTAATCTGATCCATTGATACAGGCTTCATATTTTCATCAAACAATAAAGGATCAGAAGCGTGAATTCTTAATAAATCTTGATCTGGAACCACTTCAAATCCATGTCGAACTCGAAGCTGATTCAAACGCTGACCTGTTTTCACTTTAATTGAAAATGATTTTGGTACTACTTCTAAGTATAAATTCCCCTGATAACCGGGAGTTACTTCTTCAAATCGATGCGAATAATCTGTGATTACACGAGTAAAAACATCTAAGCGACCAGTTGAACTCTTCGGATTAGCTTTTGCAGAAAGATTTTCTAAAGCATGAAGCTGAACATCCCCTTCATTGGGTTTGCCATTAGAGTACCCTTGGTTTATCGAATAGTGAGATTTAGGAAGGCTAAGTTTCTCAAGTAATGGAATAATATATACGCAATTCTCTTCAAGTACAGCTCCATCCTTAAGTGAAAAAGAATACTGCTTCAATTGATTTATCTTGTCTTCGACTGTTTCATTTTCTGGAAGAAAACTACATCGAACTCGATATGCAATTTCTCCTAATCGTAAATCCAATGAATTGGGTTGAAATTGATCATCTAAAATCGGGTAATCAGGATGAGAATCTAGTATCCCGAGTTCCTTAAGAATCCTCAATTTTTGAACAGGAATAACCCCTTTAGTGCGTAGGTGTACTTCTTTTGTAGTCGTAGTCATTTATGGCGTGTATTCAATTATCTGGGAAGATACTAAGGCAGAAGCTTTCAGCAAAGTTTGGAGTCATTTGTTTGAATACTAGATTAAAATTCTAACTATACATTTAACATTACAAAGGAGCTTGATTAATAAGCCAGATTTAGTTTGGAATTATTCATCTCAAGAATTAAAATATACTTTTGCAACTATCTATTCACAAGTACGTTTGCGACAAACTAATGAAAAATTAATGTTAAAGACTGTAATGAAACCAAGTGAGCTCAGTAAGAAAACTATTAACGAGCTAAAAGCTAAACTAAGGGTTTATAAAGTAGTGTCATTTTCATTTGTTACTGTACTACTATTTTTCACAGTATTTTCAATATATGGCCTTATTGTTAAAGAGGACACTTCAACTTCTATTGCATTATTCGCAGTTGTTTGTTCTTGTTGTTCATTCCTACCAATTCCCTTTAACTCAATGAGGAAAATAAAATCCGAATTTAAGATGACAATTACTTCCAATTAAGGTTATTAAAAATATGCAAAAGACACTCTTTCGTTTAGTTATAATTTTTTCAATTATCGCATCTCTTAATTGCGAAAGACCCGACTGTATGAATACAAATCCAGTATTCGAAAACAATACACCTGACTCAAAAGTCTATAAAAATGAATTGGCTAAGCAATTAGATTCGATTGACCAAACAAAATTAACATATTGGCTTCAAGATTTTGAAGAGAAAGATGGAATAGAGTCTCTATATTTTTATGTACAAAGTGATGACATTTGCGCAATTCTTCATTTAACAGTTAATGATTGGGGTAAATTGGAAAGGGTAAGAGAAACTAAAGGTGTTGGTCGATTTAATGCAGAATTTACCAAGCTAGAATTTGAAACTAGAATTGATTCTATCTCTACGGAATTTATTTATAAATCCTTTGATAGGATAATTGATTAGTAAATATGAAATTAAGTTCGCAATTTTTGAGTTTTGCTAGATGTAGATCTAAAAATTACTACATCTACTTTCTTCTAAGCAAAACCTATTCAAACTTACATTTTTAAAATTGAACGTACCAAAATCTTTATTTTTTTTGGGTCTATACCTTTTAATTAGCTGTAGCCCTCAAGAAACTTCCACTACAGTTAATTATTCAGATGAATCAGTAGAAGTAGCTACTCTATTTGCAAAAGGAATTATTTCAACAGAAGAAAACAGTGAATTTTCACTTATGTTTACACCTAATGGAAGGAAAGTATATTTCTCTCGTAGGGCACCAAACGAAAAACAGAAAATTTATGAAACTGAATTTCATAATGGCCAATGGATAAAACCCATTCAGTCTGAATTTTCTACAGATAGAGACGAAACTCCATCCATTACTCCAAATGGAGAGCTATTCTTTTTTGGTTCTGAAAGAGACATACCAAACAAACCTAATCAAGGTAATTTTGATATGAATGTTTGGATGATGAATAAAACGAATAGTGGTTGGAGTAAGCCAGAGCCATTACCATTTCCAGTTAATGATGTTCAAATTGAAGGAGAAGAATGGCCATCATCCAATAACAACTTTCTATACTCTATTGATAATGAGACTTTTTATTTCACTACAATGGTTAGAGATTCTGAGTCTATAAAATTGTATAGAACGAATTACAATAGTGGTAAGTTTTCTGACCCTACAGTAATCAACGGCTTATTTGACGATGCGAAATATTGGATTTATTCCGCTGTTCTTTCTCCTGATGGTCAATTCTTGATTTTTAATTCATATGGGGTTCCAGAAGGATCAGGTGGTGAAGATATTTTTATTTCAAAAAGAATCGGTAATAGTTGGAGTAAAGCCAAACCTATCGGAGAATTGATTAATACTAAAGATGAAGAAAGTAGCCCAAGATTTTCAAGAGATGGTAAATACTTCTTTTTCAGTAGAGCAGAGAATTTTGGTAATTATGAGTATGGAGAATGGAGTATTTTTTATATTGAGACTGAATATTTAAACTTGAATAATCTATTCAATTAGATATTTAATCTTAACATTATCAATAGCTTTATAATTGTTATGCTGTCACTTCTCGACATTTTTAATCGAAAGTGCCCATATAATAAGAAGTGGATGGATTACAAGTAATCGAACCCAGCTTATCCATTCAGATACACATAGTCCTCCTTCTACACAACTACCAATTTGCAGAAAATAGATATGAGCTGGGGTAAAACTTAAGAGCATAAGAACGATTAAATAACTGCTGATTTTTCGAGTTTTTTGGAAAAGAACTCCACACCCAAGAAGTATCTCAATAAATCCACTTAAGTAATTTATAGCTTCATGAAATGGTAAATAATCTGGAATCAGTGCGAAATAAAAATCGGGATCAATAAAGTGATTAACTCCAGCAAATACATAAAATCCAGAAAGCAGATATAGATTAGCTTTTTTTAAATCCATTTAATCTTCTTTTCTTGATTAGCTTTTTTCAATATCAAAAAGAAAGGAATCCACCAGATGAAATCATTTGTGAATAGAGTATAAATGAATTCAAAGGGAACTACTCCTTGAACAAAATTTACGAAAAAGCCGATTGGACCAAATATCTTTCCTAAAAATCCAACGGCAACGATTGGCCAATGAGTAAGTGGGTCTTGTGCTGCCCACCAATAACCAAGGCCGTATACACCAATAACCATGCCCATTCCCTGCCAAATCATCGGATGAGTAGGTAATTCCATACCAACTAGCTCAAAAAAGTGATTGGGGAATAACACAACCCAAGCTCCCCAAATAAGATTATATATAGCTGCTAATTGGAGAGTTAGTGTCATTTGGCTTTTGGTCATAAAAAACAAATTATGGCGTTAGAATTTGATCAGATAACTGGTTTACTATTATAAAAAGTTCAATTCATACACTTTTAGTTATTATTGCTTTTAAGTTGTTCTTTGTTTTAAGATTTTGAACTATAGATTCTCCTTTTAAAACTATATGTATGCCAACTGAAAAAGAAAAGATGCTTAGTGGTCAGCCTTTCAAAGCTTTTGATAAAGAACTTTCTGAAGAGAGGCTTTTTGTTAAAGAATTTCTTTTTGATTTTCATTTATTAAGACCCAAAGAGTTTGCTAAGAAAAACGAACTTCTTAAGAAGCTAATTGGAATAACTCCTAAGTCTTTTTATATCGAGCCTCCCTTTTACTGCGACTATGGCTACAATATTGAAATAGGTAATAAATTCTACGCTAATACCAATCTCAACATCTTAGATTGTGCAAAAGTTAGCATTGGTGAACATGTGTTTATTGGACCAAATGTGCATATTTATACCGTTTCACATCCAATCCATCACGAGCAAAGAAATAAGTTTTTCGAAATTGCTCAACCAGTAATAATTGGTAATAATGTATGGATTGGAGGCTCTGTAATCATAAACCCAGGAGTTACAATTGGCAATAACAGTGTTATAGGTTCCGGTAGCGTAGTTACAAAAGATATCCCAGAAAATGTAATTGCTGTTGGTAATCCATGTAGAATATTACGAGCAATTACAGAAGATGATAAAGCTGATTTTTAGCTTTTCGCCATCTCTAAAATTGTGTCCCACTCTTCTTTTCGAACTGGAGTTATAGATAATCTGCCTAATCTGAAAAGCTCCATATTATCCAATAATTTTTCCGCTTTAAGTGCATTCCTTGTAACTGGGTTATCAAATTTCTCAACGAATTTCACATCTACATTTACCCACCGTGGTTCTGCCTCCGAACTTTTTGGATCGAAGTAATTTGACTTAGGATCAAATTGTAATGCATCAGGATATGGTTCGCTAGAAACTTCTGCTAAACCCACAATTGCGGGTGGTTTTTGATTAGAATGATAATAAAGAATACCATCACCGATATTCATATCGTCTCTCATAGAATTTCTGGCTCCATAATTCCGAACACCATCCCAAGGTGTTTCACCATCTCTCTTTAGGTCATCAATGCTATACTTTTCTGGTTCCGACTTACATAACCAATATTTTCTATCGCTCATTATTCTCAAATTTCCATTCAAAATTAGTGATTAAGAATTAACAATGGTTATTCTTAACTCTTAACGGATTCATTGTACTTCTTCACATACCACAAAATGGTTTCTTCGATCATTCCATCAAAGTCTTTTGAAGGTTCCCAATCTAATTCATTTTTAATTTTTGAGGCATCTATCGCATATCTGAAATCGTGTCCTAATCGATCAGTAACAAAGGTTATAAGGTTTTTGTAATCACCATCTGGACCTTTACCAACTTTCGAATTCAGTATATCACAAATTTTATGAACTAGATCCAGATTCTTCCATTCGTTGTTACCACCAATATTGTAGGTCTCTCCAGCTTTGCCTTTTAAAAATGCGGTTTCAATTGCAACACAATGATCACGTACAAACAACCAATCACGAATATTTTGTCCTTTACCATACACAGGAATAGGGTTTTGTTGAATAGCATTTCGAATAACAGTTGGTATTAATTTCTCATCATGTTGATGAGGTCCATAATTGTTGGAACAATTAGTGGTTACCAAGTTCATTCCATAGGTTTGAAAATAAGATCGAACTATCATATCACTTGCAGCTTTGGAAGCGGAATATGGTGAATTTGGACTGTATGGAGTAGTTTCTGTAAATAAACCGTCGTCTTCTAATTCTCCATACACTTCATCAGTTGAGACATGAAGGAATCGATTATTTTTCCATAGATCTTCATCATCTTTCCAAAACTGGCGACATTCTTCCAAAATATTAAAGGTGCCCACAATATTAGATTGGATGAAAGGCTCTGGTCCAGATATTGAATTGTCGACATGAGATTCTGCAGCTAAATGAATAACTCCATCTGGCTTATAACTCTTAACAATATCTTGAACTGCATCCCGATCAGTTAAATCCACTTTTTTGAAATGATATCGTTCTGAATCTTTTAAAGGATCAAGAAAGGTTCTATCAGAAGCATATGTCAATTTATCGATATTAAAAATATGCCAATCTGGAAACTTATTATAGAGATATAGAATTAGGTTTGAGCCTATAAATCCAGCTCCGCCGGTAATTATTATTTTCATAGGAAAATGTCTTCGTCTTTTAATGATGAAAAGAGTGGTTGTTTACGATCTTTATCTGAAATAATTGGGCGAGAAACATCCCAATTTATTCTTATTAATGGATCATCCCAACGGATGCCTCTTTCTGAATCTTTATGATAATAATCTGTACACTTATAATGCACTATTGCTTCATTAGAAAGTACTGAAAATCCATGAGCAAATCCTTCAGGTATATAAACTTGGCGATGGTTTTCTCCACTTAATTTAATTGCTACATAATTACCGAATGATTTCGAATTCTTTCGAATATCAACCGCCACATCTAATATAGTTCCTTTAATGCATTGTACTAATTTTCCTTGAGGTCTCTCCATTTGATAATGTAATCCTCGTATTGTGCCTTCAAATGACTTAGAAATATTATCTTGAACAAAATTAGAATTTATACCGTGTTCTTTTAAAATGTCATCCCGAAATGTTTCTAAAAAGAACCCTCTATCATCTTCAAAAACCATCGGGTCGATGATTTTGATATCCGGTATCCTCGCGTCTGTAATTTTCATTCGCCTAAATGGTTTTGATTAATTTCTGTAATCCATTCTGCCAATCTAAGATTTCAATATTTGGGACAGAACTTATTTTTTTTGTACTCAATTTTGAAAAAGCAGGTCTCTTAGCTTTTGTTTTAAAGGCCTCAGAATTTACCGGATTAATTGAAACATCAATTTCCTTTAATCTAAATATCTCTTTTGCAAAATCATACCAAGTTGTTATCCCTTCTGAACTGAGATGATAAACACCCTTTTTTGCTTGATTCAATAATTCAAAGCTTTGTTCGACCACTTGATCAGCGAATGTAGGGCTGCCAAATTGATCGTTAACTATACTTAATTCATCCTTCTCAGTGCCTAGACGGATCATTGTTTTAACAAAATTATTACCAAACCGACCACAAAGCCACGAGACTCTAAGTATTAAATACTCACAACCAGATACCATCACAGCTTGTTCGCCATTTCGTTTTGTAGCACCATACACATTGATTGGGTTTGTTTCATAATCTTCAGGATACCCTTTTGGCAACTTCTCTTGATCGTTCTTAGTACCAGCAAATACATAATCTGTAGAAAAGTGAACTAGTTTGATATCCATCTCACTGCAAATTGATGAAATGTGTGTAAGAGCTTCAGAATTTATCTGTTCCGATAACTCGGGTTCATCTTCAGCCATATCAACTTTGGTATAAGCAGCACAATTAATGAAAACATCAGGCTTCACTCTTTCACAAATATCTCTCACTAGTTCTTTGCTTGTTATATCAAGGGACTTTGAGTCAAATGCTTCAAATGTGATTGCTCTTTGTTCACAAAATAGCACCCATTCTTTGCCTAATTGACCACTAGTGCCGGTTATTAAAAGTTTCATTTATCGCCTTGAACCAGTGTATTAGCATGCTTGTATGACTCTGGTGTCCCAGCATCTGTCCACCATCCTTCAAGTACAGAGCTCTTCATTTTACCATTCTGGATATAGAAGTTATTTACATCGGTTATTTCAAGTTCTCCTCTACCAGATGGTTTTAATGTTTTAATACATTCAAAGACATTAGCATCGTAGAAATAAATTCCTGTCACAGCATAGTTTGATTTTGGATTATTTGGCTTTTCTTCAATCGAAATTACATTATCTCCATTTAACTCTGCTACACCATACCGTTGTGGATCATGAACTTCTTGTATCAAGATTTGTGAACCTGATCCAGGATAATTATCAACTGCCTTTTGTAGTGTAGCTTCAAAGATATTATCTCCAAGTATAACTATTACAGGTTCATCCCCTGCAAAATTTTCAGCTAAACCTAAAGCTTGAGCAATACCACCGGCTTCATCTTGAACTTTATAAGTAAACTTACATCCAAAGTCTTTTCCTGAGCCTAATAAGTTAACCACATCTCCCATGTGATCGGTACCTGTTACAATTAATATTTCCTGTATACCTATCTCTATCAATTTTTCAATAGGATGATAAATCATCGGTTTATTCCCAACAGGTAGCAAATGCTTATTAGTTACTTTTGTTAGCGGATAAAGACGAGAGCCTGTTCCACCAGCTAAAATTATTCCTTTCATAGTTATTTATTTTTTTAATTTCCCAAAGGTAGTATACGATAGAAACAGTTTCTCAAAAAATTCTACTAACACTCTTTTTTAGTCGATGAATGAATCCCAAAAACGTACGAAATTAAAAACTTTGACAAATGAATTAAATTCTACTTCAATTTGAATGTATATAAATACAAATTTCAATAATTACGGATACAAATAAATAAAAAATCTTTTCAAAATTATTAAAGTTTATAGCATCTAAAATTTAAAGATTAAAACTTTTATTAAAGCTCTCTAAGGGCAATTAGAATTGACTAATCTAATCCATCTTCATTGCTTCTTTATCTATATTATGAGCAGATTTTTTGCAGAAAAACTATAGATGATCTTTGAAGATTCGAAATAAAATACTCTTCTTTTTATTCCTTATAGCATTTAGTATAAGCTCTGATATGGCTATGGCTCAACTTTCAGGGTATACTAATCGCCTAAAAGGACAAGTAAACGCTGCTCAAGTTTCTGGGTCTACTGATCTAACAAACTTTCCTGTACTAATGAGTTTTGCCGTTCCTGATTTAGCCACAACAGGAAATGGAGGCTTTGTACAGGATGCCCAAGGTGATGACATCACCTTCACCGCGGCAAACGGAACTACCATACTAAGTCATCAAAGAGAATCATATGATCCTGTAACGGGAGCAATTGAAATTTGGGTGCGCTTCCCTACCCTTTCTGCAACTACAGATACTGAATTCTATGTCTATTTTGGAAATCCAAGTGTTACGACTGATCAATCAAGTAGTAATGTTTGGGATTCGAATTACAAGATGGTTTTACATTTAAACGGTGATTTTAATGACGCTTCTGGAGAAGGAACTAACGGTACAAATACTGGAACGGTATCTACAACTGGTCAAATTGGATTAGCTAGAGATTTTGATAGCAATAATGATCTAATTACGGTGGTAGATAATGGTGTTTCTCCATTAGATATTAGTGGAAATATTACAATCTCACTATGGGTTAGAATTGCGAACCTTAATAATGGCCCAGATATAATAACAAAAGGTAATTATTTAGATGGATATTCAGTTTGGGTAGATGGTAATGGAAGACTTCAATTCCAAATTAATAATGCTGCTTTAACTAGTCCTACAAATCAAATAGCAAATAATGTATGGAGCTATTTAACTTTTACTAGAGCCTCTAATGGTGATAGATCTATTTACACTAATGGTGCGCTTGTTGCTTCAGATAATTCTATAGAATCTTTTAGTGTAAGTGACGATGACTTAACCATTTCAACTACTACCTATGATTACTTAGGTGATATAGATGAAGTTAGGATTTCAAATATAACACGAAATGCTGATTGGATTGCAACAGAGTATAATAATCAATCAAATCCAGTAGGCCCAACAGGATTCGTAATCCAACTAAATTCAGAACCAATATTGGATAATATTGAGACTGGAACAATTACTTATAACTCTGGAGACTCCCCTACACTCATTACTTCTGCACTTACTTTATTTGATGGAGATGATACCAATATCGAAAGTGCGACTGTCTCAATCACTTCAAATTTCGAATCCACAGAAGATGTACTCGCCTTTGTAGATCAAAATGGAATAACTGGTTCATATTCTTCAGGAACAGGTGTACTCACTCTTACAGGAACTTCAAGCATTGCAAATTATCAGGCTGCACTCAGAAGTATTACCTACCAAAATACAGATCCTGTCCCAACCGAAACTGTTCGTACAATTAGTATAACAGTTAATGACGGTGATGACGATAGTAATATTGAAACAAGGAATATCAATGTTGTAAAAGTTAATATCGCCCCATCTTTAAGTGGAATCGAAACTGGATCGATTGTTTATTTCTCAGGTACTGGAACCAAGACGATTTCCTCTTCTATCCTAGTTAATGATGCTGATGATGTTAACATTGAAAGTGCGACGATTTCCATTACCTCAGGACTAACACTTCCTGAAGATTCACTCAAATTTACTGATGCGAATGGAATTTCTGGTTCTTACATAGGCGGAACTTTAACTTTAACCGGGAGTGCGACAAAAGCAACATATCAAGCTGCACTAAGGACGGTTGTATACGAAAATGATGAGGTCTCGCCTAATTTGACTACCCGAACTATTAGCATCAGTATAAATGATGGAACTGAAAATAGCACTCCTGTAACCCGAAATATTGAGTTTCCAGCTTCTATTACTGAATTAGCAACGTATAAAGGAATTGGAGTTTTCCATTTTGATGCACAAGATGCAGATGGAGATGGTAATTCCGCTTCCAATCAACCACCTAATGGTGCATTAACAACCTGGTCGGATAGATCTGATAATACTACTCCCGCCGCAAGTACCGTAGACCTTTCATTTTCAGCTGGCGGCGGTGAAGAAGCTCTTTTAGATGCTTCTTATTTCGGTGACCGTGGTGGGCTACTTTTTGATGGTATTGATGATTTCTATGAGCGTTCAACAAATGATGCGATTCTAAATACAAGTACCTTCACAGAAAAATCTTTTGCTTTTGTCATTAGGACCGGAGCTTCTACTTCCGGCTTTCAAGTTTTTTACGAACAAGGTGGTGGAACTAGAGGCTACAATTTCTCAGTAAATGATGGAGTACTTTATGCTCACGGTTACAACCGAAGTGGTCCAACTGCTTGGGGAGCCCCTGATGGTGGTCATCGATCACTTAATTTAGGCGTTGTTCAACCTAACACAAGCTATATCATTATTGCTAACCATGATAATTCAACTTGGGAAGCATCTTTAAATGGAGGGGCAATAGTACAAGTTACCAACGCGGGTAGTATGGCATCTCATACTGGAAACGCAGCTATTGGAGGTTCAGACGGAAATACTCGTGAACCATTCGCGTTTTCTCAAGTTACAGGTATTCCTTTTAATGGTTTTATAGCTGAAGCCATTTCCTGGAATAATGCCTTAACTACAACCGACTTCACTAATATCTATGGCTTTTTAAGTGATAAATGGTTTAATACACCTTCTGAGCTTTCTGGAATTGAAATTTCTGATATATCTTATAATGAAGCTGATCCTGCAACAATTATCACTAACACTATAACAGTTACTGATGCAGATGACACAAATCTAGATAGCGCAAGAGTTTATATTTCTTCTGGTTTTGAAAGTACTCAAGATGTTTTAGCATACACTACTGCACTTGGTATTACTGGCACATACAATTCAACATCTGGAGTACTAACTCTCTCAGGTACTACAACTGTTTCGAACTACCAAACAGCATTACGAAATGTAACCTATCAAAACACAGAAAC
This sequence comes from Balneolaceae bacterium, assembly GCA_965212165.1. Taxonomy (GTDB): domain Bacteria; phylum Bacteroidota; class Rhodothermia; order Balneolales; family Balneolaceae; genus RHLJ01. Next base: position 2,838,321 of record OZ243096.1, read on the forward strand.
TACAAGTCCTTCTACCACTACAAGAGAGATAAGCTTTGTTGTGTATGATTGGGATGATGAGAGTGGAGTTGTAACTAGAGAAATTCAAATTATTCCATTTAATGATGTTCCAGTATTAGCTGCGATTGAAGGAAGTACAATTGCTTTTACTGAAGATGATGGACCTACCCAAACTACGAATAGTATTACCGTTTCAGATAATGATAATGCCAATCTTCAAGGAGCTACCGTAACATTTACGAATAACTATTTTCTAGGAGAAGATATTCTTGATTATGTAGACGCAAATGGAATAACAAGCTCATTTAATAGTACTACAGGAGTTCTTTCACTTTCAGGAACAACAAGCCTTGCAAATTATCAAACGGCTCTTCGCTCTGTTACTTATGAAAATATTAGCTCTGATCCAGTTACTGGAATTGACAGAACCATAGAATTCCGAGTATTTGATGGGATTGACAGCAGTGCCACTGGTATAACCCGACCTATTTCAGTTTCTAGTTTAAATACCGCCCCTACACTTGCTGCTGTTGAAGCTTCTAACCTCTTTTATCCCGTTGGGGATACTGTTTCGATTTCAGAAACAATAACACTAAATGATCCAGACAACACAGAAATTGAAACGGTTTCTTTTCAAATAACTACAAATTATAATAGTGTTGAAGATACCCTAGTATTTGAATCATTATTTGGAATAAGTGCTTCATGGACTATTGGAACTGGAACTCTTACTCTAACTGGACCAGCATCTAAAGCTGATTTTCAATCAGCAATTAGAACCGTAAAATATGCTAGTAGAATATCTACGCCAACAGATATACCACGAACAGTAGTAATTCAAGCTAATGATAATGAAGCCTCCAATAACCTAAGTAATGTTGTTACAAGAAATATTTCATTTAGTATTCCAAAATCGGTAGATAATTTATTGTTCTGGTTAAAAGGTGATGCTGGAACTTTTGACGCTACTACGGGTGGAATCGCTAGTACGGATGGTGGAATCGTTCGTAGATGGGAAGATCAAAGCGGAAACGGACGAGACTTTACTACAGCAGGCACTGCACCTGTATTCCAAACAAATGAAGCTTCCATAAATTCTCAAAATGCTATTGAGTTCCCAAGTGGATCGGTTGTAAGATTGGAAGATATTGATGCAGAAAATTATCTAAATGGATTAGATGAGCTTACTATTTTCTTTGTGTTAGAAGCAGATGCCGCTGCAATTGGTACTGATAGAGGCTTTTTCACGGCAATTAATCCAAGTGGTAATGATGAAGTATTGAGTCTTCGATATGATGCATTAGGTCAAGACGGAATCGCCACAAATGTAATAACCACTGGAATGAGAGATTTACCAACTGCTTTCTCTCAATCAAGTTTTGAAGATGCTCAAACAACATCAGGACAAATAGTGATGCTGAAATGGACATCAGAAGAAACTTATGAGCTTTATATAGATGGTGTGTTAAGTAATCCTTCCTTTTTTCAGAATATTCCTACTGGTGTATTAACAGATGTTACTACGGCAATTATTGGTCAAGGAAGTCAGGATGCCAGTAATAGTTGGGATGGGTTAATTGCAGAAGTAATTATGTACGGGAGAGAAATCACAATCATAGAACAAGAAACAGTAGAAGATTATCTGTCTACGAAATACAGCATTGCTATCCGTTCTTTAACGGCAGCAACGGGTGGAGAAGCAATTTCTGCCGACGATGCTAGTATTGCTCCTTCACCTGCTTATACTACGCTAACAGGTCCTAGAGTTCAAGAGAGTTTTGCGGGCGAATTTACTAATGGTGGTACTTTTATTTTTAATGCACCAACTGGATTTGAGTGGGACCCAACAAGCGGTACAGCAACTACAAATGCAGCATTTGGGGGAACAAGTTTACTTGCTATCTCTAGTACTCCAACAAGCAGTACTAGCACCCAATTAACTTTTACAATTTCAGCGGAATCCACTACCAATCCTGGAGAAATAATTTTTGCTGATTTTAGAGTTCGCCCCACAACTGGTGACCTACCAAATACAGGTAATATTACTAATACTGGTACAACAGGTCTTGGTGGCTCAACCAGTTATGGTACTCTAACCATGGTAGCTGGTACACAGATTGAAATGGAATTCGTTGAACAGCCATCAACATCGAACGTTGCTTCTGCTATTTCCCCTGCTGTTCGAGTACAACTAATCGATCAATTTGGAAATCCAGTAGAAGAAAGTAGAGACAATATTGATCTTGTTTTAAATCAAGTTTCAGGATCAGGTGTACTTGGAGGCACAATATCTAAGCAAACAAACCTTTTCGGTATTGCAGAGTTTAATGATTTAACAGTAGATGCTATAGGAACGTATTCATTAACAGCCTCTAGTCCCGGACTTGCAGATACCACAAGTAATGAATTTAATGTAGTTGTTATTGGTCAGTTAACACAGTTTACAGTCGAACGCGTACCTTTTGGTAATATATCAAACAAACTTGCTGGTCAATCTTTTAATATCACTATTATTGCAAAAGACGGTCAACCTGATACAGTAAACACTTTTACAGGAACTGTAAATTTATCTTCTAATTGTACGCTAAGCTCAGGTGGAGGAACTTCTGCAAGTTTCGTTGGTGGTGTACTTTCGTCAAAAACTGTTTCTATTTCTAACCCTGGTACTTGTACAATTACCGCAACAAATTCTGCTGGAGCTCAAACTGGAATTAGTAACACTTTCGATGTCACACCAGGAGCAGCTTCTCCAACTACAACAACAATAACTGCTAGTCCTTCTGTTATACTTAATGATGGATTTTCAACTTCAACAATTACCGTACAAGTTAAAGATTCTGAAGGAAATAATAGAACTGTTGGTGGCGAAACAATTCTATTGAGTGCTACTGATGGTGATTTAGGCTCAGTTACAGATAATGGAAATGGAACGTACACTGCTACACTTACTTCATCGGTAATCGCAGGTACAGCAACTATAACTGGTACCTTAAATGCAGTCGCTATAACCGACAATGCTCAAGTTGAGTATGCTGCATTCAATAATCTTTGGAGATCTTCAGTCGGTTCTATTCCAAATGCAAGAAATTGGGATTTAGGAACAAATTGGAGCTCAGGTTCTGTTCCACTTCCCGGTGATAAAGTATTAATTCCTGCAAATCCAGCTGTTGGTAATGAGCAACCAGTAATTAATACCACAAATACGACTGTAACTCAGCTTTCTATTGAATCAGGTGCTTCTGTAACGGTATCTGGTGGAAAAGAACTTATTGTCACTGGTGAATTATCAGGTGAAGGAGAAGTACTTGGAAGTAATACAGATTCGGTTACTGTTGGTGGTAATCTAGCTATTGCGGATATGTCGGTTGGGTACGTAATACTTAACGGATTAATAAATCAGGATGTGACTACTCCAAATGATTATGTATTCCTTGAACTTGATAATACTAACGGCGCGGACTTCTTTTCAAACCTTACAGTTTCAGATTCGCTAAAGCTGATTAATGGAACCTTATTTATGCCATCGGGCACAAATCTCATTGCTAATGCAAAGGAATATGGGCCAACTGGACTTATTAGAATGCAACGCCGAATATCTGGCTCTATGGGATGGAGACTTATCTCCTCTCCTATTGATACTACTTTTACTGAACTTTTTGATGAAGTTGTAACACAAGGATATGCTGGTGCGTTTTATAGTACGGGCTCAAATCCTGGTGACACACTACAACCCAATGTACTTACCTACATAGAGAATTATAATGCTTCTGGAGATTCAACTACTGATAATCAACGGTATCGTAGTCCAGACTCATATAGTAATGGAGATATTGAAAGTAATGGAAAGGTTCCAGTTGGAACTGGTATTTTCCTTTTCTCTTTTGGAGATATAGCTGCAGATTCCAGATATAACGATCCTTTACCAGATACCTTAGATGTTATCGGTAGAGAGTTTGAAGGCGATGGTACTGAAGTTGATTTTGGAGTCACTTACACAGAACGAATAGATGGAGATGCAGGATGGAACCTAATTGGAAACCCATTCTTAGCAACTATTGATTGGGATGATGTAGCAAACTGGACCAAAACCAATATTGAAAGTACTATTTATATTTGGGACCCTGCTTCAAACGGTGGAGAAGGAGAATATTTAACCTGGAATGGCGTAACAGGTACACTTCCAACAGGTGGATTAATTGCTCCTTTTCAAGGATTTTGGGTAAAGGCTAATGCCCTTGGTCAAGTACTCAAAGTGAATCTTGACGCCAAAACTACTGGTGGTGGATTCTTACGTAAAGAAGCTGGGAAAGTGGTTGCAGATTCTTCAAAATCAAAACAACTAGATGCAAACACTAAATTAATTGGGCTCGCTGTCGAATCTAGTAATGGACGTTCGAAAAGAACTAATATTATGTTTTCTGAACAAGGTAGTCTAACAAAGGATAATCTTGATGCATATCGCCTTTTACCTCTTTCTAATTCACATATTGAACTACACTCACTTTTAGAAGACGGTACTCAGCTAGCGATAAATAATATACCTAATGACTTCAATTCCAGAATTTTTATTCCAATACATGTAAATGCTTTTGAAAATGGAGCTCCTACTTCTGGCGAGTTTAAAATTTTATGGGACGATCTTAGAACCATTCCTGAGGATTGGATACTAACCCTTATTGACAACGATACTGGCGAAGAAATAAATATGCTTGAGGAGTTATCCTATACCTTCAATCATACTACAAAAGCTAAAATAGCTACTAATCATACCTCTAATCCGCTTACACCAAATTATTCAGTAAGAAGAAAAGCTAAAAGTCAAGCGACTAGATTTACACTAAAAGTAAGCACGGAACAAATTGAAAGAGATGTTCCAGAAGAAATATTTTTAGATCAAAATTATCCAAATCCTTTCAACCCATCCACCCTTATCCCATTTGGTATCGATCAAGACACCAATGTTGAACTTATAGTGTATGATATCCTTGGGCGAAAAGTTCAAACCCTAGTTTCAGGTTCAAGAACAGCTGGAAGATATGAAGTCCGATTCAATGCAAGAGAATTAGCAAGTGGTGTTTATTTTTACCGCTTAGTAACGAGTACCAAAACTCTTGTAAAGCGATTTACTTTGATAAAATAGGTAACATTACCTCTTTCCCATCCTCTTCTATACATAATTAACTACTTGAGTAAAATTGGAATGCTTAACTAAATATTAGTGTATATTAATATTAGAATTTCTTAATATTTAATACCAATCCATTTTCTTGGTAATTAAGTATTCAGTATAAATTGGAGGACACATGATAGGTTACACTGAAATTTTACAAACCATGTTGGCTATGATTTTAGTCTCGATGTTAATCATTAACTCAAATCGAGCAATAGCCATTAACAATAGAGTTCAAGTTGATACTGAATTAGAAGATCAAATTATAGCAATTGCCCAGGACTATATTGATGAATCAAGATCGGTAACTTTTGATGCTACTACAGCAAATGGAAATGTACCTGTAAATATTCCAGGTGGATTTAGCTCGATAGGACCTGGCGGTGGTGAAAACTCAAGAGCTAGCTTCAATGATTTTGACGATTATGATGGATGGACTGAAACAATTACTGCATCGGATAATGTGGATTACAATGTGTCCATATCAGTCTCTTACTATGACGGTAGCACTGTTACCGCATCTAAAACAACACTTAAACAAATGACCATTACTATTACTTCAGATCTACTTACAAGTAATGGGGCAAATAAAATTTATAGCTTCAATTTTATAAGAAGCTTTTACGCTGATTAAAGGAACAAAATAATGGACGCTGGTTTAATTTTTAGTTATGTGATTGCAGGATTTTTAATGATCCTAATTGCTACAGTTAGTTTAAATACAAGTAATAGTAGTAGTGAATTAACCATACAAGAAACTCAGAAACGAAAAATTTCTGATGTAATTGAAGTCATAACATATGACATCCCAAAAATAGGATATAATTCAAATACATTACCTGACACACTTTTAAAATCTGTTTCATCATCTCATATAGAGTTCTATTCCAATATTGATAATAGTGTAGATGGTTCGTTAGAATTAATTCGATGGGAATTTTCATCAGATGAAGTAACAGATACCCAAAATCCGAACGATTACATCCTGTATCGTAGCGTTAATGGGACAAGTTCTTCAATCACCTCAGGTATTACCAGTTTTGCATTAAATTATTATGACGAACTCGGCAGTAATACTCCACTATCCATGCCTATTTCAGCCATTACTAATAAATCGACCATAGATGACATTGTTCAAATTGAAATAGTTATGAATAGTGAAAGTGGAATCCCATTAAAATATGGAAGTGGCTCAGCATCAAATAGATACTCTAAATCGTCATGGTCTAAAAGATTTTCACCCGTTAACCTAAGAGATAACTAAGGAGCAGTATTATGGGAAGAGGAATGGTAATAATGGCACTAGGATCAATTATTGTGTTAGGTCTTATTCAACTAGGAATGAATCAACAACGTAATAATCTTCAGACTTTAACTTCAGATTACGCTAAGGAAGTACAATCAAAAAATGCTAGTAATTCAGCAATCCAATTAGCGATGGAAAAAATTAATAAAAGCCCAGGTTGGACTCCAAGTTCGGGATCACCATGGCAATCAGAAATTGATGGCGCATATATTGAATTATATTATGACCAACTATCTACAGGTGCTTCAATAACAGATCCTGATTCTATTCGAATTTATAGTACAGCTTGGTACGGGGGAACTGGAACATTTGGAAGTTCTGGTTATAAAAGCTCCTCCTCTTCCCATACCATTATAAGTACGTATTTAAAATCTGGCTTACATTTTGTTCCTGAACCAAAAGGTGGATTAGGTTTTGGTTCTAGTAACTTCACTTTTAATATGAGTGGAAGTGCAACTATTAATGGTAATGATGCTAGTGGAACCTGCCCTGATTTACCGGCAATAACAGTACCTACATTTTCTGATGAATTAAAAGTTATAGCTGGAGCAGGTAGTAAATATGGAAATCTCGAAAGCAACGTTGATAAAGTGGCCTATGATAGCGATATGTCGTATCAGCCGGTTGATGAATTAATTGCACGACTTGCTAACGAACCTGGTGTTGTTGAAGTAAGTGGAAACTATAAAGGCGAATTTGGAACTGAAGATGACCCAGGAATTTTCTTTGTAAATTCATATGCAAAATTAACGGGTGGAATTCCTGAAGGATATGGGATTATGGTTATTAGATCAGGAGGAGAGTTAGAATATGAAGGCGCATTATCAGTTGCAGGTAATTTCACATTTAATGGACTTATAATATTTGAAAATGCATTCGACTTTACAGGAAAAGGAACTCCAGATTTAAATGGCTCTGTTCTTATTGGCAATACTCCTGGCAATAATACCACCCTTGATGTAGACCTAGGTGGAAATCTTTCTATCCAATATGATTGCCAAGCTATCAATTATGCGCGTCAAGCTTCTGCAAAACATTTAAAGCAAAATAGATATATAAGAGTGAGTACATTTGAGTAATAAGACCTGCAAATTAATATTCATAATTAAACAACCTGATATTTATATAGTATTAACAATTACTTGAATTAGAATCATACTCATTTTAAAAACATCATCTCATAAAAGTATAATTTTCATTATCTGCAAAGATTACTCTTTTAAACAACTCTCTGCTATACATTGATTAAACAATAGAATTAAGGTAATTTAATTAGTGTTTCCTTGTCTATTCCTTATTTTGTTATAAATTAAATAAGAAAAAATGTCGAGTTACGCAGAAATAATTTATTTAACTATTGCGATGATAATTTTTTCTACGCTGTCTATTAATACAGCTAGAACCTTCAACTCATCTCGCCAGAGCCTCTACCGTACTGAAGTTGAATACCGAGCAATTGCTGTAGCTCAAGATGAACTGGATAAGGTACAGTGGATTTATGACGACTCTGAACTAGATCCGGATGATGCTTCATATGTATATTCTTCATATCCATTAACTGAAACTCATATTTACGGCTCTAGTGATCAATATTCGAATGATTTTGTAATTTACGCTGAATCAGAACTTATTGAAGATACAGGTAGCCAAAAAAGGTACCAGGTTGGGGTAAGTGTACTCAACCAAAGTGTACAGCCTGAAGTTTTTATTACACTTGATTATGTAAAATCTTACTCCTACTAGGTGAAAGTATGAATATAGGATTAATTACTACTTTTGTTATCGGTGGCCTTTTCATGATTTCCATGATGATGTTTAATCAACAATTTGCTTCTGGGTCGCAAGAGTTTTTATTGAGTACAATTAATCAAGAATATTTAGATGAAGTTGTAACTGTGATTTCCAATGATTTCAATCGAATTGGATATAATACTGGAACTGCTGTCCCTTTCACAACATTACAAGACGATAATATCATTTTCCAGGGGGATGCATACGATAACGATACTTATGGTGCTACTAACATTCGTTGGTACTTTGACACAAGTGATCCAGTTACAAGCACTCCTAATCCTAATGATTATTACTTAAAAAGAATTGGTCCAATTACAGCGAATACATATGGAACTATTAAATTCCCAGCCACACACTTTAAAATAAAGTACTACGCTGCAAATGGAACAGTTACTTCTGATAAGAATTCAGTTAAAAAAATTGAAGTTCAAATAATGGCTGAATCAGGTTCAGCTTATACAGTGGGAAGGAACAGTGAAGATTTTTATCCAAGAAGTGTCTGGAAGCGAATTTTTGTTCCGAATAATATCAACTTACCATATTAGGAGAAGTTATGGGAAAAAGTCTTTTATTTTTAGTTGGAGGATTAACCATTTTAACTGGGTTAATGCAAGTACAGAATCAGGATAGAATGAAATCATTACCTGCTGTAACTTCTGCATATTATGAAGAGCAACAAGCTCGTAATATTGCTAAAAGTCTTGTCGATAATGCTATTGAAAATATGAAGGCTAACAATAGCTGGAATGATAGTCTTGACATTACTGAAGTTATGAATGTAGGAGGTATGCTTACAGAGTCCTCTAATAATGTCAAAAATATTGTGAAAACTCTCTTAAGTGGTGGTGAAAAACCTGCTGGAGAGCAACAAGTGATATTAGATGCGGATGAAATCGAGGCTGGTTTACTAGCAAATGGATTTTCAGGTAAATTAAAAAGTTATACAAGTAGTTCACCAAATAAACCTGCCAATAATAGTGTGGGAACTTGGAATGAATATAAAGTTCTATTGGTAAGTACAAGCACTTACGATAATATTGAAGTCACTACAGAAGTATTAATGCAAAGAGATTCATACTCTAAATACTCCTATATGACTGGTTCTGAACTTAGCTCATCTGGTAGTAACATTTGGTTTATGGGAAGTGATAATATTTACGGCCCCATCCATACTAATGGAACTTTTAAAATGTCTGGTAATCCTTCCTTTTATGGTTTAATTACGAGTCCTAATAATTGGGAAGCTCATGCAATAAATGGCGCTAACCCAAATTTCTATGGCGGATCAAACTTTAATGCACCAACAAAAGATGCGCCTGATGCCTATGAGCTATCAAAACTTACATCGGCGGCTGCGGCTGGTGGTTTAACTTTCACAAATGATCTTGATATTACATTTTATGAAAGTGGTGGAGTTGGATATGCAGCAATAGAAGAGTGGGATGGGTCTAGTTGGTCTGCAGTTACTAATTATGATTTAAGTGCTACCAATGGAATTATTTCGACATCCGGTAGAATTGATGTAGAAGGAGTTGTAAAAGGAGAAATCACACTTCACTCTGAATCATTAGTTGAAATTGATGGAGATATCACATACTTCACAAGTCCATTAGTAGATTCAAGTTCAACTGATATGCTAGGTATTGTGAGTGAATCAGATGTTAGAGTAGATGTGAATGCCCATACCGCTAATGGTTCTACTGATTTAACTATTCATGCTTCTATAATGGCCTTAAATACCTCTTTTTATGTAGAAAACTACAATTATTACAGCCCTAGAGGTACTTTAAATTTATTAGGTGGACTTATTCAACAAAATAGAGGTCCGGTAGGTACATTTTCGGGTTCAGGAATTGTATCTGGATTTGCTAAGAATTATCAATACGATGGTCGTTTAAAAGGAGGAATCCCACCTTCTTTTCCTAGAGAGAGTGTCTTTTCAATTGTTTATTGGAAAGATGAAGTAGTGAATATTTCAAATGATTAATTAAACCACATTATGAGAATTTTACCATTTTTAATTATTTCTTGTGTAGTTTTTTTTCCCTCGAATTCGGCTATTGCTCAAAAAGTTACCTTTAATGTTAACTTAAAGCCGCAATTAGAAGATAGCACATTCATTCCAGGTAGAGACCAATTGAGAGTTATTGGAAGCGCTCAACCTATTAGTTTAGCTACACCCTACTACTTAACCGATCAAGAGCCAATAGATAGCGTTTATAGTGTTACTATCAATTTTTCGCCACGTTATAGAAATCAAACCATTGTTTATAATTTTGAAATGACTGCAAACTATCGAAAAATTACAGAAGAACTGGAGAGGCAACTCCTAATCCGACAAGGTGAAGTAGAATTAGACCCCCTCTATTTCAACGCATTTGCCTGGTAGTTTTTAGCTACTTCTCTCCGATTACAATTTGTTAATTAAGAAAGATTAACTCGCTTGGAAGGGTTGTTTTTGCAATCTTATATTAAATGATAGCCCACATATTTAAATATGAGTAAGTATATAATTTTATTATGTCTTCTTTCCTTTCCAAGTGTTGTATTTTCCCAAGTCAATACCTTCTCTGCCAATATAAATATTACAACAAGCATAATTCAAAGCATTGAAGTTATTACCGTAAATTCTATTTCATTCGCAAATACTGAAGCAGGTCAAAGAGAAATCTACGTTAATCCTATTAGTGATATAAATGCAGGTTTCTTAATTGCATTAGGAACTCCGGGTATAGAATTTAGACTCAATTTTCAACAAGAAAGACAGATAATTAATACACAAGGTGAAGGGTTCTTAACATTTACTTATGAAATTTCAGGTAATAGTGTTGAAAATCAAGGGTCTTCAGTATTGATTGAAGAGGACAATGAGAGTATCATTTTCAATTCTGAAGGTACCTATTACATATGGGTTGGAGGTCGTGTAAATTTAGAAAATGCACTTCCAGGAAACTATGAAGGTGATTTCACTATCGAAATTGACTATATCTAAATGCGCATATTAATAACATATATTATTTTTTTACTACCATTGTTTTTAAATCCAATGATAGTAACTGCACAGATTGATTTTAGTGGATTTAGCTCTCAATATTCTCCTAATGGTAGTTATTCTACTTCAATAATTGATCTTGGTGATGGAACATTAGATTTTGATAAGCTGCTCAATGATCAAGGAGTGGTTAATATTGGCATTCTAGATAATGAGACCCTTGAATTTGAATTAAGTGGTGTTAAATATTTAGATCTTTTTGTTACGGTTAATGCAGATGCTAATATGGAGCTATTAGGTTGTGCCAGTGAATCATGTCGAATACCATTTACCCTTGGAGCTTCATTCACTAATCGCGGGGTTAATTCAAAAGCTCAGGCAACAGAAATATTTATAGATATGAGTAATAACGGTGATGTTGTTTTCCCAATTAGATATAGAGGAAATCTACCTCCAGGCCCTCCTCCTACTCCTTTTTATGAAGGTTTTATTCCTGAAACAGAAAAAGCTTATCTTTATATTTACGGATCAATTGATGTTGGAATAAAAGATAGTGGTATCTATTCCGGAGATATTACTATTACTGTTAACTATGACTAATTTAAAGTTCTTATATCCCTTTTTAATTTTACTTTTTATTTCCTTTTTAGGAACCAATAATAGAACAAGTGCTCAATTTATAAATATTCAAATTATTGTTGAACCTGAATTAACAGCTAAAGTAGAACAAGAACTAAGGTTTGGGAATATAGTAAGTAATTCAGGATTAACGGATGTAGATCTTGGAGATACGAATATGGGCATTTTCAGTATCAAAGCTTTATATACACAAAGTGTATACATAGAATTAAATTTCCCAGACTTTTTAGAGAATACTGATCCAGCATTTGATGATACTATTCCTTTATTTTTAGAAATTGCATATAACAATTCTGGGGTTGAGAATATTAGATCATCTAAGTTTTTAACAAATAATGAAGGTTTTATTTCTATTTACGAACCCAGTAATGAAGGGGCTCCTAAAATCATATGGCAAGATTTGTACCTATATATTTTTGGGTCACTTGATATTGGAAATATTCCAAATGGGATATATGAAGGAGAGGTTCAATTAATTGTTTACTACGACTAGTCCTAATAAGATAAATTAAATACAATGCTTTTCTATAAGCTACTCATCAAAACTTAAAGAATCTTAATTAAGAGAATTTAACTAGGACTACTTTTGGATTCTCAATAAGTTTGTATTAGAAATTAAAAAAGAAAGATTTTCCACAAATAAAACAATCCCTATCATGAAAAATTTAAAGAACATATTTACTCTTTTAGCAGTTTTAGGATTAGCTACAACAGCGAATGCACAAACTGCCAATATTACTGCTTCAGCAGAAGTATTAGCTATCGTAACTGTTGAAAACACTGCTGATCTTGACTTTGGAAGTTTCCTTGACGGTACTTCTTCTACTCAAGCATTGACTACTGCAAATATTGCAAATCTAGGTCTAGTTACCGTTAGTGGTCAAAGTGCATCTGCAAATATTGACTTTGCGATTAACGCTCCAGATTCTCTAACTGCCGCTGGTGCTTTTGACAATTTACCTTTTGCACCTACTGCAACTTTAGCACAAAGTTCAGATGTTGACGGCGGTACAGATTATACTTTTGACGGTAGTAACGATGGGACAGTAAATGTTGCTTCTTCAAATGCATCTGATTACCAGGTATATGTTGGCGGTACTGTTGATGCTGGTACAGGCCTTGGTGATTTCGGTGGCACATACTCTGGCACTATTGTTATAACAGTCAGTTATAATTAATTTAAATCAATTTTTTAAAATGCCTTGACATAATAAATGTCAGGGCATTTTTTTTTCTATTCATCGAGAAATAGTAAAAGTTCCGAACAATTGTTAATTTGAGTATTATCATACTCAGATATTTTAAGGCTAACAAACTTATTTAATAATCATGAAGAAGATTATTGCACTTACTTTTTTCTCTTTTCTAATTTTCATAGATTCTTTTGCTCAAGTAACTATAGCGCCAACAAACCTCTTTATAGACAGTAATTCTAGGTTTGGTACTTACATGGTTGTCAATGGATCTAATCAAGTTCAAGAAATATCAATTGATTTTTTCTTCGCATATAGTTCTACTGATGAATTTGGAAATAGAACCATCATTAGTGAGGATTCAGTAAAAGCTGTTCAATATTCCGTTGCTGAATCCATAAGAGCTTTTCCTCAAAATTTTTCACTTAGTCCTAATCAAAGACAGGTTGTTAGAATTAGAGTAAATATGCCAAATGATGTTCCTGATGGAACTTACTGGTCTCGTATAAGAACTGCATCTACACTACAAAGCCCTCCTATTGAATTGCAGAATTCTGATGCTGTATCAGCTAGTGTTGGTGTTAAAGTTGAACAAGTAACAGGTTTATTCTACAAAAAAGGAACTGTCTCTACGGGTATTGAGATTGTAGATATAAATACAAATTTTGAAGAACCAGATAACATATTGGTTGTTCAAACACAGCATTTAAGAACTGGAAATTCTCCTTTTTTAGGGTCCATTTCTACATCGATTCTTAACAGTTCAGGAGAAGAAGTTCGAAGAGGGTTTGTATCTACAACGATTTATTTTGATGGAATTCATAAACAAGAATTTGAAGTAGAAAATTTACCTTCAGGCACATATACTGCAAAAGTAACTTTTGAAACGAGTAGAAGTGATGTGTCAAATAACGATATTATTAAGGCCCCCACTGTAACTAAATCTACAACTTTTACCATTAGGTGATCTCCAAGTCTTTAAAGATATCCAATACATTAATCTCAATATTTTTCAGCCTCCTATTCTTATGTACCCCTATATTTGCACAGAATAATGAAAATGATGAATTTGAGGTTTTCCTTTCTTTTCGTCATAGGGGAGTAATTGACAATCTTGTAGTCTCTTATTATAAAAGTGATGAATTTTTTCTACCACTTAATGAACTTTTCAATGTCTTTGAAATAGAGATTAATTCAAACGGTTTACAAACAAATGGTAATTTTTCTGCCAATCAAATACCTTATTCTATTGATTTAGAAAAACAAATTATTCAATTTGGAAACGAAACATTCACACTCACTAAGGAAGATTTCTTAGTTAAAGAACTAGATAGCTATCTAAGAATTTCTCGTTTTAGTGAAGTTTTTGATCTTAATTTTGATGTTGACTTTAACAGCCTATCTCTTAGTCTACAAACAGATGTAGAACTACCTGCTGTAGCAAGAACTCTTCGAAATAGAACTAGAAGGATTACCGATAGATCAATAGATGAGGCGTTTCACCCTCTGCTTCAAAATTCATCGAAAAATTTTATTGATCTAGGTTTCCTAGATTATAGTCTATCATCAAATATTAGGACGGATCAAACTAGCTATAATTACAATTCATCAATAGGAATGAAGATTGCAGGTGGTGATCTTCAAGGCTCATTTTTTGGAACATATACTAACCAATTTTCAACCTTTTCCACTAATAGATTTAGGTGGCAATTTATTAATAGGAATAGCAAACTATTAAGTAGAGTAATTATTGGGCAAACATCAATGGATGGAGTTTTACCAAACTCTTATACAGGTATAAGAATTACAAATGAACCTATTGAAGCTAGACAAGTATTTGATGAATTTGAAATTGAAGGATCGACTTTTCCGGAGTCAGAAATTGAGCTTTATGTTAATAATTCATTAGTCGATTTCAGCACAGCTGATGATATTGGGAACTACCGATTTCTAACCCCAATAAGCTATGGTTCATCACAACTCAGTCTTAAGATTTTTGGGCCAACTGGACAAGTTTTGGAGCAAAGAAAAAGAATTCAAGTCCCTTTTACATTTATTCCAGAAGGAGAGCTTAACTATGTAATAAATGCTGGTAGACTTGATAATCCAATTATAGGTTCAACAGTACGTAATAATGTAATTCAAGCCAATACAGGTTATGGAATAACCAATTGGCTTACTACTAAAGTTGGAGTAGAGTATTATGAAAATTTAAATACTACAAATTCTACCATTTTTACTTCATTGGTTTCAGCGAGATTTCTATATAACTATATTTTAAACCTGCAGGCAGTTTCTAATTCATTCTATCGCGCTTCAATTAATGCTGTTTACCCAAATGCAGCAAGTGTTAATCTTGGTTATACCGATTATATCTCAAAAGCTTCATTACTTAATACTGCTGGAAATGATAAACAAATTAATGCAAGTTTATTTTATCCATTAAAATTTTTAAAGATACCACTTAACTTTAGAGTTAGTAGTTTTTCACGTTATAGAGATAATAATGTATCAACAACTTTTAGAACAGATTTAAGTGTAAGACTTCAGAAATTCAATTTCAGATTTGGATATAGTGATAGACTTTTTGATTCTTATAACCCATTTAACTCAACAGATGCATCTGCTATTATATCTTCTGCTACATACAATGTGTCTAGAAATCCTACTATTCCTAGCATCTTAAGGGGAGCTTTTTTTAGAACTCAAATGAGATATTTTCCTAGTCGAAATAGTATAGATTCATTTGAGTTTTTATACTCACGTAGCCTGTTAGGAAATGGAAGATTACAACTTGTTGCTGGTCGAAATTTTACAACTGGGCTAAATAATATCCGTTTCAACCTTATTTTTGACTTTAAAAAAGTTAGAACTAATTCTACATTTATTAGAAATAATAACTCATTTAGCTCAACACAAAACATTAGAGGCTCTATTGGTTACGATTCAAATTATAGGAACTTTATTTTGACAAGCCGTGATCAAGTTGGAAGATCTGGAACTGCTATCAAGTTATTTGTAGATAATAATAATAATAATGCTTTTGATGAAGGCGATGATTCAATAGATGATGGTGGTTTTAGAATAGGACGTTCAGGTTCTTCCTCCATAAAGAAAAATGGAATTATCTATTATACACAAATGCAGCCATATTTTAGATATAATATGGATATGAATAAAGGGTCAATTCAAAACCCAATGCTCGTACCAAATCTTGATAAGTTCTCTATTGTTACTGAACCCAATAGTTTTAAACAAATAGAAATTCCATTTTACATGTCCGGAGTAATCGATGGGAATATCCAAAGAATTTTTTCTACTGGAAAGCAAGAAGGAATTGGAGGGTTAAAAGTAACTTTAAAATCAACAGACAATGATT
The DNA here is from genome assembly GCA_965212165.1 of Balneolaceae bacterium. Classification (GTDB taxonomy): domain Bacteria; phylum Bacteroidota; class Rhodothermia; order Balneolales; family Balneolaceae; genus RHLJ01. Next base: position 2,854,794 of record OZ243096.1, read on the forward strand.
TTATAAAAGAACTCAGAACTTTTTCAGATGGTAGTTTTTATGAATATGAAGTTCCTCCTGGTGATTATGAACTATTTGTCGATCAGAACCAATTAGACTTATTAGGTGTTAAATCAAATCCTGTTAAATTAAATTTCACAGTTAATGCTATACCTGAAGGTGATTTCGTAGAGGGCTTATCATTAATACTACTACCAACTGAGGAAACTGAAGAATCTGAATTAGATTCATTAATTATTCAACCTCTAACACTTTCTGAAGTTGGAATTGAAATACGTAATAGCCCGGAAATACTAGTTCTAGAACAAAAACTTAATGAAGATGTGAGCAGAGCACTTAGAATGTTGATCTTGGCTCAAAATGCATTCTATGCTCAAGATATTGAGGGTGCTTTGGATAATATTAATCGTTCATTAGAATTCTTTAAGACTGCTCAAGGATATGCTTTAAAGGGAAGTATACTGTATTTTAAGGGTGATAGAGTTGAGGCTGTAAATAGCTGGAGAATGGCATTACGCTACGATCCCGACATTTACATTCCAACCTTAGAAGAATTGGATCAAAGAGTTACTATTAGTTCTTCAGACTAATTCTTTTTTCATCTTAATAACAAATTAAATACATCTACAGCACTTAGATTGGTAATAGCTGATACTTTTATGAAGCATATCTTTCATAGTATTATTGTTCTCCTCTTTATGTCTGCGAATTTATTTTCACAGTCTAACGCTTCAAATGCATCTAATTCTCAATCCTTAGAGCTTAAAATCTCTTCTCTTGAGCAAAGCTATGACTCTCAAGTTTATCTGCTTTTATCAAATTATTTTGATCGTAAAAAGTTTTTTGTTGATGTAAACATAAATGCTGAGTTTGTAGATGAAACCGTAGAGTCTACTCAAAACCAAGTTATTCAGAATAGACCTGATAACTTGATGATGCCGGGCCTCCCTTTTCTACCTCAAGAAAATATTAGAGCAAATACAGGTGCCCAATCTCCTCAAACAGTGGTAAATCAAAGTACCATTAGAACCCTGAGGCTTGTAAATATTAATATTAGTATTTACGCCGATACTTCTTTTTCGGTACAAGAAATTCAATTTATGAGCTTATTAACTGGAATTGCTGCTAAGACCAATGACGCACGTGGTGATGAGGTAACAATAGCTCAAATTCCTATCCCTACTGTTGGTACTGTTGACCCTATTCCAATTATTCAAGCTCCCTCAGAGCCTGTAAGTATTCTCGCCTCTTTTAGATCTTATATACCAGGTTTTGTACTTTTAATGCTTTTTGGTGCGATCATGTTCTTATCAAGGATTTTTAACAAACCAGAAGATCAGGTGTCCTCTTTACAGCAAAGAGAAAGTATTAAACATGATATTTCGATAAGTGATTTTGGGCGCCCAATGGAACAAGTTCTTGTCAATAGTTCCGATGCTGGAAGAGATATCTCTATAGAGATTGACGAATTGATCAATAGCTTCTTCAATAAATCACAAGAAATTGCTCTTTTATTTGAGTATTGGTTAGATGAAAACAAAGAAGAAGGTGCTTTTAAAGCTGCTGAAATAATCGCTTGTGTAGACAAACAATTATTGAGAGCCATTAAAAATGATCTCCAACCTGAGAACTTAGAATTAATTACTACAGCCTTAGAAGACCTTGCACCAATGATGTCGGAAAGAAAGAGTTCCGTAATAAGAAGCTTTAATTCTATTCTTAGAACTGGAAATAAAACCAGTCTTACTTCCAAGAAAAATGGCCATATAAATTTATTCAAATTTCTTGACCATATTTCAGATGCTCAGATCGTAGATTTATTAAATGATGAGGGTTATCAAACAGGGGCTTTAATAGTAGATTATTTACCTGATGAAAAAGCAGCTCGTGTGTTAGATAGAATTGATAAAGTACGCAGTGCTAATATTATGTTTAAGATGACTACCATCAGTAGTATTCCTTATCAATTACAAAGTGAGATTTCTTCAAAGCTTTTTGATAAAGCGATGGACTTAAAAGACAAAGAGAAAGAACAACAATTAGGTGCTGAAAATATTCTTCCACTTCTTGATAAACTACCTCTAAGTGAACAACAAGCTTATATAGATCAATTAAAAGCTACCAATTCCGTTGTTGGTGAAGTTGTTCAACGACAGTTTATTACCATTAATCAAGTGTTAACTTTAACAGATGATATTATAAAAGAGGCTATCCAAGATATTGATACTTCTACCCTCTTAGATGCTTTACTTGGCTTAGATCAAAAACTAGTTGATAAATTCCTTTCCGTACGTCCAAAAAGAGAGCAACGTCTTATTCGTTTAGAACTTGATGAATTAAAAGACAAGCCACAAAAAGATACGAATGAAGCGAAATCTGAAATTATGAAAAGAATTAGATTGACTGTTAAGAAAAGTCATTCTGCAACATAACTTTAAGATCGACCACAAAAGTTACATATTACTCCTTCTGCCGATTCTATTCATTTTTATAAGCTGTAGAGGATCGAATCAACTTTCACAATCAAACTCACAAGAACAAATTGCTTCTAACGAAGATGTAGCCAATTCTACAGAAGTTCCTGTTCAAACACGTGAAGATAGCGCTTTGGCTAGAAGAAATGCGTTAGTCGAAGTTTATAAAGATGAACTGAACGAAATTTATAGAGCAGATGCTAATGGTATCATCTCCTATTATATACTAGCTCAACAACGCTTTTATAATGGAGATTATCAGAATGCACTTATTTACGCAAATAGGGCCGCAAATATCAAAGAAAATGCTGATATATTAGCTTTAAAAGGTAGTATTTACTTAGGATTAGGATTGAATGAAAACTTTGTTGCAAATTGGAGACAAGCTCTAGAGTTAGACCCTGACGTTCCTCTCCCAATTTCACCATATATTATTCAACAATTACAATTGAACGGATTAATTGATGCAAACCTAAAAAAAGCTTTTTAGGTAAGATTACTGATGAAAACATCCATACTAAACATATTAAGCTTTCTAGTTTCTATTGTAATCCTTATATGGGGATCAGTGCTTGTGATGGGGTTTGCCGAATATAATCTAATCCCTCCTATTTATGACTTTTTGAATATCCCTAGTTTAGCTATTGTATTTGGCGGCATTTCAGCTAGTGTATTTATTAGCTATCCATTTAAACAAGTTGTAACTGCTTTAAGAGCGAGTATGCGTCTTTTTTCTCATAGTACCATCACCGATGAAGTACTTGAACGTGATATTGATTTAATTTTGGAGTGGCAAAAAAAAATTAATACCAATAAGATTCAAGCCGTGGCAACTCTTAGTCAGCAGTATGAAGATAAATTTGAGGGTTATCTATTTTCCGTACTTGATACCAATTATAGTAACGAAGAGCTTCGTGAGTTAGGAGAAATAAACATAACTGAGAATTACACTCGTCAACAACAAATTACTCAAATCATATCAAGTATGGGTAAAACATCTCCTGTTTTTGGTATGCTTGGAACTCTATTTGGCTTAATTGTTATTCTCTCCGGTTTTAGTGAAGTAGAGTCTTTGTTAACAGGATTAGGGGCTGCTTTAATGACCACTCTTTACGGTATTTTAATTGGGAACTTCGTTTTTACCCCAATGGCAAAAAAAATGGAAAGTACGGCTGCTTTACAATATTTTAGAGAGAAACTTATTCTTGAAGGTATAATCCTAATTGAAGAACATAAAACTTCTCTACAGATATATGACCGCCTTCAAGCACATATGAGAAGAAATAAGTATACGATGTAGATCATTACTAGATACTTAAGATTTGAAAGAAAACCGTATAAATAACTCCTATTCACTCTATCCAAAAGCCGCTGTTGAGGATTTAGATGATGATAGTTGGCAAGTTAGCTACCTTGATATTATTACTATTATACTTGGCTTTCTTATAATACTTCTCTCCATTTCTCAAATTGCAAAACCTGAATTTTCCTCTCTTTCTACCGTATTTGGCAATTCTTCTGATAAAACTGAATTCATTACAACTCCTATTGAGGAAATTCAAGAGGAACTTGAATCTCTTTTACGAACGCAGATTGATGAAGGTAGATTAATTGTTTATAGAGATTTAAATGATATCCGAATCCGTTTAAAAGGCGATGATTTTTATAGTTCTGGTAGTGCCGATTTACAGGGTGAAGGATTAGATTTATTGAATCATGTGATACGAGCTTTTCAACAGACAGAGTACTCAGATTTTAATATCGAAGTTGAAGGACATACAGATAATGTTCCTATTAGAACGGCCGGGTTTTCATCTAATTGGGAACTATCTACAGCAAGAGCATCAAACGTCGTCAAATATTTCGACCGCATGGGCCTAGAGCAAGAACGACTCAAAGCTTCAGGTTATGCAGATTCTAGACCCTTAGTTCAACTTGATTCATTCGGTAATCCTTTCGCTGCATCAAAAGAACAAAACAGAAGAATAGTTTTAAGATTGTACTACACTTCTGAAGGCCTAGAGAAAAGGGCAATTCAGCAAGCCCTTGCAGATAATCAAGAAGAGCTTATAAACGCCGATGTTACTACTCCTGAACCTGACTCACAAACAGACCTAATTGCACAAGAATTACTTGCAATAAGTGCTTCTAACAATAATGAGAAGATTCCAGCTATTCCTGAAACAGTGGAAGAAGCTCCTACTCCTGTATTACAAGATGATCCAATTGAAGAAGTTGATCCAGTTCCAACTTCTGTTCCAGAACCTTTAAATTCAAATGAATTACCTAATATACCTTCCTTCCTAGATGGAAATATATCATGCAGTTTCATTATTCAAGTTGGTAGCTTCCAATCACTATCTTCTGGCTTTCAAGTTGCTAATAATGCAAAAATCCAAACAGGTTTAGATTTTGAGGTTGCTTCAAATGGCCGACTCTATTCAGTTCGATCAAACCCAACATCATCATTTTCTGAAGCTTTAACTTATCATAATGAAGTTAAAACGAAACTAAATGATTCAAATGTTGGGCTCATACATCAATGCTATGAAGGTGAACAAGAAATACCGTCAACACTACAGTATCAAATTCAATTTGGAGCCTTCCAAAGTCAAGAAAATGCACTCAGCTATACAATTAGATTAGATAAGGAGTATCAGATTCAAACATATATGAATCGTCGATCCGAGACTTATAACATTGTAGCAGGTCCTTATGAAAGTAGAGAACGTGTATTGAGTCAACTTAGATCGTTTAAAGAAAAAGGTGTAAATGAAAATATCTTTATAAAACCGATTACTGAAAGTACATCCGACTATAAATATGCTTATCAATTACAACTGGATTCATTTAACTCAATTAATGAAGCACAAATTGTTTCAACACGAATAGCTGAAACATTAGGGATAGTTTCAACAGTTGCTAGATCTACTGATGGAACCTATCTTCTCTTAACAGATAGAACTTCTAATTGGGATGAAACCATTTCAAATTACGAACGATTTAAGTCTAGAGTACCTAGTTCAACTCCTGTCATCTATTTTCTAGAGTATATATAAAAAAAGCTTCCTGATATTCTCAAGAAGCTTTTCATAAAATGTAGAAATTTCTTTAAAGTAGCATTGAAAGTGGATTTTCAATTAAATTCCTAACCGTGTTCAAAAATTGAGCTGCTTTTGCTCCATCTACAACTCTATGATCACTTGATAAAGTAACTTTCATTCTTTTACCCGGAACAATTTCACCATTCTCAATTACAGGTATATCTCTAATTGCACCAACAGCAAGAATACAAGCATTTGGTGGATTAATTATTGCTGTAAACTCTTCAATCCCAAACATTCCAAGATTACTTATAGTAAATGTACTCCCTTCCATTTGGTCGGGTTGTAATTTTCGATCACGAGCAAGACCTGCTAGTTCACGTGTTTCTGCAGAAATTTGAGATAAGCCTTTTTTGTCAACATGATTTATAACAGGCGTCATTAAGCCTTCATCAATTGCTACTGCGATTGCAATATTTACGTCTCCATGCTCCATAATTACATCATCATGCCAAGAGCTATTAATTGCTTGATGTCGCGTTAGAGCAACAGCACAAGCTTTAACAACGATATCATTAAAACTGATCTTAACATCATTTGCATCATTCATTGATTTTCTAGCTTCAAAAGCAGCCTTCATATCAATGTCGATGGTTTCGTAAAAGTGAGGATTAGTAAATTTACTTTCTGAAAGTCTACGAGCAATAACTTTTCTCATTTGAGAAACCTTTATTTCTTTACTTTCAAGACTATCAAATGTTGGTGCTGGAGTAGATGCTGTTGCTACAGGTTTTGTTAGTCCAGAAGATGAACCTGCTTTGAAATCTTCAACATCTTTTTTAATAATTCTACCTTCAGGTCCTGAACCATTAACACCTGATAAATCAATACCTTTATCCTCAGCAATTTTCTTAGCTAGAGGTGATGCTTTTACTCTTCCATTATCTGATGAAGAGCTTGAAGAAGATGAACTTTCTTCCTTTACGGGTGCACTAGAAGTTTCCTGTTTAGTATTTTCAGTTTTTTCTGGCATAGATGAAGCCTCATCTCCTTCAAGAAGTGCAGAGATATCTTCACCTTCTTCTCCAACTATAGCAATAATACCACCCAATGGAACGGCATCGCCTTCACCGGGAACAATTTTTAAAATAGTTCCTCCATCAAAAACCTCAACATCCATAGTGGCTTTATCGGTTTCGACTTCCGCAATAATATCCCCAGCTTCTACTTTATCGCCTTCTTGTACATTCCATTTAGCAATAACCCCTTCTTCCATGGTATCGCTGAGTTTGGGCATTTCAATCTTAATTGCCATAGTGTGCTTTATTGAGTGATTTTAATTTCTGTATGTAACTTGATTTACGGCATCAATAACCTGCTTAGTACTTGGGTACCAAGCATCAAATAATTTTTTTGAAAATGGGGCATTCACATCTGGAAGTGTCACCCTTTGTACTGGTGCATCCAAGTAATCAAATGCATCTCGCTGTATTAAAAATCCAACTTCAGATGCAAATCCAGCAAATGGATGAGCTTCATCAACTACTACACAGCGATTCGTTTTCTTGATGGATTCAATAATTAAAGGTAGATCAAGAGGTTTAACTGTTCTAGGGTCAATAATCTCACATTCAATACCATCTTTGGCAAGTTGCGTTGCTGCCTGAACTGCTAAATGATACATTTTACCATGTGCAACAATAGTAACATCACTACCTTCACGTTTGATTTTACCCTTCCCTATTGGGATGATGTAATCTTCATCATCAGATACTGTTCCTTTTAACCCATACATCTGCTCAGATTCCATAAATAGAACTGGACTGTCGTCACGTATAGCAGATTTCATCAATCCTTTTGCGTCATCTGGTTCTGAAACGTATATAACTTTGAGTCCAGGAAATTGTGCATACATTGAATCGTATGCTACAGAGTGAGTTGCTCCCAATTGACCAGCAGAAGCATTTGGACCTCTAAAAACGATTGGGCAATCAGCTTGTCCACCTGTCATGTACTTTACTTTTGTAGCATGATTAATGATCTGATCTGCAGCCAAGACTGCAAAGTTGAAAGTCATAAATTCTACAATCGGACGGAGACCTTGCATTGCAGCTCCAACAGCTATTCCAGCAAAACCTAACTCTGATATGGGTGTGTCAATAACTCTCTTAAATCCATATTTATCGAGTAACCCTTCAGTTACTTTATAAGCGCCGTTATATTCAGCTACTTCTTCACCCATCACAAGCACACGGTCATCACGACCCATTTCTTCGTCTATTGCGTGCTTTATTGCTTCTCTAAATTGTAATTCAGCCATCTATCTATCTCTAAAATTTTAAACGTGGAAGTAAGGATTCTCTTCAGCAAACATATCGTCGTACATCTCTTCTATCTCAGGAAAAGGAGATTCGTCGGCAAATTTCACAGAATCTAATACTTCAGTATCAATCCGATCCTCTGCTTCTTTGAAATAATCATCATCAGCAATCTTATTTGTAAGGATATAATCCTTCATCTTTAGAATAGGATCGATGTTTTGATACAATTCTAACTCTTCTTTGGTTCTGTATTTTTGTGGATCAGACATTGAATGGCCACGATAGCGATATGTTCTAATCTCCACAAACCAAGGTTCTGAATTTTCGCGTATATCATCTGCAATCTCTTTCATTTTCTCATATACTGAAAATGTGTCCATTCCATTAATAACTGCGCTTTTCATTCCATAGCCTTTTGCTCTATCAACGATTTCAGCAACCGTATGACGTTTAGCAGCAGTACCCATAGAGTACCCGTTATTTTCTACAACAAAAACTACTGGTAGCTTCCAAAGTTGGGCCATATTCATAGTTTCATGTAAAGCACCTTGATCCACAGCTCCATCACCAAAAAATGTAGCTGATATATTGCCAGTACCTTTATATTTGTTTCCAAAAGCAAGACCAGCACCGATAGGAATATGTCCCCCTACAATTCCGTAGCCGCCCCAAAAATGGTTCTCTGACTTTGCAAAGTGCATTGAACCACCTTTTCCTTTTGAACAGCCAGTAGCTTTTCCAAAGAGTTCAGCCATACCTTCATTTGGTGTAATTCCACGACACAATCCCCACCCATGATCTCTATAACCGGTTATGATATCATCATTATCATCGAAGGCAAATACTGTTCCTGTAGAAATAGCTTCTTGACCTATATATAAATGTAAGAAGCCACCAAATTTTCCTTTTTGGTATTGCTGCATAGCACGTTCTTCAAAACGACGTTGCAAATACATTTGCTCATACATCGCTTTCAAATCATCTTCTGAAAGTCCGAGAGCTTTATGCTTCTTTTTTGTAGCCGGTGGTAAATCTACCCCTTTTTGAACTACTCCGTCGTTTTCATCTCCAATTCCCCTAGGGGCAAATACTATATCGTCTTTAATTTTTGTTGCCATGCTTATTCTTTTATTATCATGAACCAATTTTCAAGGCTCAAAATATATCTATTTTTTTGGAAGTTTTCGTGAACAGATTGAATTGATTTATTTAATGCTTTTAAGTAGAATTTCATTCACCATTTCTAATGCTTCTGTAAGTTTCTCTGGATTTCGTCCTCCTGCAGTTGCAAGATTGGGTTGGCCTCCACCTCCTCCGCCTACTAATCTACCCAATTGCCCAACTAGCGCGCCTGCTTTTAATCCTTTTCCCTTTATCAAATCATCAGTTACTGCGACCATTAGGAATACTTTTCCTTCAGATTCATCTTTAGACCCAAGCACAGTTACTGTGCTTTTTGAAGATTTTTGGAGAGCGTCATAACCTAATTGCTTAAGTACATTCATATCGGCGCCAGTAATTTCTCCTTTTACTAAAGTAACGTCAGCATTTATAATCTCTGAAGCATTTAACAATTCATCTAACTTTGCGCCAGTATTCTGTAGGTTTAGCTTCTCTAATTCCTTTTCTAATGCCTTTTTATCTTCTTGTAGTTTATGAATACTAGTAACGAGATCATCAGTTTGACCTATTAAAGATTTAATAGTTTGTAGTGTATGTTTCTCATTTCTGATGAGTTTATCTGCTGCTTTTCCTACAACAGCTTCAATCCTTCTAATTCCAGCAGCAGCAGAGCTTTCGTGAATAAACCTGAAATATCCGATTTCTCCTGTTGCACCAACATGAGTTCCACCACAAAGTTCAACTGAATAATCTTCATCAAAGGTGATAACTCGTACATAATCACCATATTTCTCACCAAACAACATCATGGCACCTTTTTCGCGAGCTTCCTCTATTGGCACATCTCGTTCTTCAGTAAGAGGAATATTCTCTTGTATCTTTGCATTTACTTGAGCTTCAACTTCTTCCAATTGCGTTGAACTCATTGCTTCATAATGTGAGAAATCAAATCTTAAGTGGTGCTCATTAACTAATGAACCTTTCTGTGCAACATGATCTCCTAAAACATCTCGAAGGGCAGCATGAGCAATATGGGTAGCTGAGTGGTGTTTTTGAATCTCTAGTCTTCTGTTGATGTCGATTGTAGCCGTCCAACTTCCCTCTAAGTTATCTGGAAGCTTTTCAGTGTAATGTGAAAAACCAATTGAACCTTTTTTAACATCAACTATATGTATAAACTCATCACCATTAGTTAATAATCCAGTATCTGCAACCTGTCCACCGCTTTCAGCATAAAATGGAGTTTTTGTAAGTCTGAGAGCAAAAAGATTACCTTCTTTTCTATATGATGCGATTTCAACTTCAGCTTCAAAATCATCATATCCAATAAACTCAAAGCTAAAATCTTTTTGTAACTGGATCCAATCTCCACTTTCATTATGATCAACTCCAAATTTACCAGCAGCACGAGCTCTGTCTTTTTGCTCTTGCATATTCTTAGTGAATCCATCAACATCAACTTCGACACCTTTTTCACGCGCCATTAATTGTGTCAAATCTATTGGGAATCCATAGGTATCATGAAGTTTGAAAGCATCTTCACCGGATAGTGTTTTGCCACCTTTCAGCATTTCGTTGAAAATATCTATACCCTGCCCAAGAGTTTTGAGGAAACTTTTTTCTTCTGCTCGCACTACATTTGTGATGTATTCTTGTTGAGCCAGAACCTCAGGAAATACGTCCTTAAATTGATTAGCTAGCACATCTACAAGCTTGTACATGAATGGTTCTTTAAAGCCCAATTTATCCCATCCATAGCGAATTGCTCTACGCTGTATTCGACGAATTACATAACCTCTACCATCATTACCTGGTGAAGCACCATCTGCAATTGAAAATACGACAGCTCTTATATGATCAGCAATTACCCTAGTTGCAATATCTTTTTCTTCATTATTTCCATACTTAACTTCTGCTAACTTCGATATCTCATTAAGTAGTGGAGTAAATACATCCGAATCATAATTGGAGGTTTTACCCTGTAATACAGCACAAACACGTTCGAATCCCATTCCAGTGTCAACATGCTGTGCGGGAAGTGTTTTTAATGATGAATCTGAACCACGGTTGAATTGAATAAAAACAAGATTCCAGATTTCCATCACTCTTGGATCATCTTTATTTACAAGCGATGCACCGTCTTCTTTTTCTCGCTCTTCATCTGAGCGTAAATCGATATGAAGCTCAGAACAAGGCCCACATGGTCCAGTGTCACCCATTTCCCAAAAATTATCTTTCTTACCAAATTTGAGGATATGATCATGAGCAATAGAAGTTTCACTTTTCCAAAATTCTATTGCTTCTTCATCAACTGGCAATCCATCTTCATCATCGCCACCAAATACAGTAGCATATAATCGGTCAGGTTTCATACCCCAACGCTCAACCAATAACTCCCAAGCCCATGCAATGGCATCTTTTTTGAAATAGTCTCCAAATGACCAATTACCTAGCATTTCGAATAAGGTATGATGATAAGTATCATGACCTACTTCTTCTAAGTCATTGTGTTTTCCGCTTACACGAATACATTTTTGGGTATCGGCCGCCCTATTCCATAATTTACCTTCATGATTTAATGCTTTCTCTTCGCCTAAAAAAATAGGCTTGAATTGATTCATTCCAGCATTGGTGAACAGTAATGTAGGATCATCATTGGGCACAACGGGTGCACTATCTACAATTGCGTGTTCTTTCTCTGCGAAGAATTCCAGAAATTCATTTCTGATTTGGGAAGAAGTCTTAATGGACATTAATTTGTGCTGTAGAAATTTTGAATTTTAGGGTTGTGAAGATAGAAAATTTCCAACTCTAACTCATGGAACTAATTGTGTTAGCTTAAGGTACCAACTAATAACAAACAAAAAGTGATGAAAACGATACTAAATTATTTTTTAAGAGGAATGCTAATTGTATTTCCTCTTGGTGCTACCATTTATTTGGTAAGCATTACCATCAATTGGGTGAATAGTATTTTTAATGATTTATTTTTCAGTTGGTTTGAACTGGATATTCCTGGTTTAGGAATCCTTTCTGGTTTTATAATCATTTCTGTGATTGGCTTCTTATTTACTAGAGCATTTACAAAACCAATTGTTAATCTATTCGAAAGTTTATTTACTAGAACCCCTCTAGTGAGTATAGTTTATACATCTTTAAAAGATTTAACAGAGGCATTTGTTGGTGATAAAAAGAAATTCACTGAACCAGTGAAGATTCAATTTGGTGAAATGGGAATAACTAGGTTTGGGTTTATCACACAAAAATCATTAGTAAATCTAGGAATTGAAGATCAAGTAGCTGTTTACTGCCCTCATTCATATAACTTTTCTGGAAACCTTTATATAGTTCCAAAAGAAAGTGTAACTCCTATTGAAGTTGAACCTGCTGATTTTATGAGATTCATCGTATCAGGTGGTGTTACGGGTTTGTCCAAAAAGGGATAAAGAAATGTCTTTTTGAATAAACAGTTTAACAGTATTATAATTCAAGCAAATTACTAACTATCCTTTCAGCTATGAAAAAGCTTATTTCGTTAATTCTCTTTTTAATCATCAATTTTATATCTGAACCTCTTATGGCACAAATAGATCGAGAAGCTGGAAATATGATTTCAACCCGTTCTGAGGTAATTTCCCAGCGGGGAATGGTGGCAACTAGTCAACCATTAGCTACTCAGGTTGGACTCCAAATCTTAAAGAATGGTGGAAACGCTATCGATGCTGCTATTGGTGCAAATGCAGCTATGGGACTAATGGAACCTACGGGGAATGGAATCGGAGGAGATCTATTCGCTATTATCTGGCATCAAGAAAGTGGACAATTATATGCGCTTAATGCAAGTGGACGCTCTCCATTGAGCCTTTCGTATGATCGTTTGATGCAAATTTTGGAAGAAAAAGGCGAAGATGATATTCCTGCTTATGATCTTCTTTCTGTTTCTGTACCCGGAGCAATAGATGGATGGTTTACCATGCATGAGCGATTTGGAAAAGCATCTATGGTGGATATTCTTTCTGAACCTATTTGGTATGCTGAAAATGGGTTCCCAGTCAGTGAGGCCATATCGGCATCCTGGAAAAGAAGTGCTCCCCTTCTTAGTAGTCAGGTCGGGGCTTTCAAAGAGACTTTTACATTTGATGGTCGTGGCCCTGAGAAAGGTGAAATCTTTAAAAATCCTGATCTTGGAAATACCTTTAGACTTCTTGCTGAGCAAGGAAAAGATGCTTTTTATAGAGGTGAGATCACCCGAAAAATAGACACATGGATGAAGGAAAATAATGGTTATCTCCGATATGAAGATTTTGATAATCACATTTCTAACTGGGTGGAACCTCAGACTGTTAATTATCGAGGATATGATGTATATCAAGTTGGTGGAAACGTGCAAGGGACCGCTGTGCTTCAAATGCTAAACATTTTGGAAGGCTATGATCTAAAAGAAACTGGGTTTGCTACAGCCGAAACCTTCCACCTATTTATTGAAGCCAAAAAACTTGCATTCGAAGACCGTGCTAAGCACTACACAGACCCTACATTCTACGATATTCCATACGAAAAACTACTTTCTAAAGAATATGCCGATGAACGAAGAGAATTGATTGGTGAAACTGCCCGAAAAGATATTACTACAGGTGTTGATGTACTTGAAGATGGGGATACTATATACCTAACCACTGCTGATAGTGAAGGAAATATGGTTTCTTTGATTCAGAGTAACTTCAGAGGAATGGGAACTGGATTTGTGGTACCAGGAACAGGGTTTAGCTTTCAAAATCGAGGCGAATTATTTTCCTTGGATCCAAAACATCCGAACGTATATGAACCTGGTAAACGACCTTTCCACACTATCATTCCTGGATTTGTAATGAAAGACGGCGAACCATTTATGACCCTAGGAAATATGGGAGGTGCATATCAACCAATGGGGCATGTAAGCTTAATAACTAATGTCATTGATTTTGGTATGAATATGCAGCAAGCTGGTGATGCTTTACGTTGGGAACACTCTGGTTCAACTCAACCCACTGATAGTTTTGATAAAAGCCTGACTGATGTCGGCTTGGTAAGTATTGAATCATCCATCGATTACCAAGTCGTTCGCGACCTTGAAGCTATGGGTCATAAGGTTCAGATTGGACATAGTTTTTTTGGGCGATTTCAAGCTATAATGAGAAACCTTGAAACAGGAGTGTATTATGGAGCATCTGAGTCTCGAGTGGATGGACAGGCCGCAGGATACTAATACACTTCTTCGAATGTCCTTGTTGAAGGTTTGATCAAGGTTTTCACTTCTTCCCAACTCCATTCTGAAGGTTCTTTAGTTGCTATTTCCCCTTTCAAAAGTAAATAATCAAGAAATCCTTTCTTTGCTAGATTGTGATAAATTCCTGATTCCATCCCCTTCATTCCACATAAATATATGAGTGTGTTATCTTTACCAAGAATGGGACTTAAAATCTCTTCATGGTCATCAATCGCTGTTTGCACATAATATTTACTGCCATCTGCTCTGCGATCTTCTCTTGAAATCATTTTGATATAATGGAAATTTTCATATTTCTCTTCCATTTCGTTAAAGTACTTTGGATAGATTACATCGGTTCTGTAAGGACATCCAAAAACTAGAGCTACATCACCTTTAAAACCTGATTCGAACAATTCTATAATCATTCCTCTGAATGGAGCAATACCTGTACCAGTAGCGAAAAATACATAATTGAAATCATCAACATTTTCAGGAAGTAAATATCTACGACCACTTGGCCCTGTTACTTTAACTTTATCTCCAGGCTTTAAATTACATATGTAATTTGAACACACTCCCATATAAAAAGTGCCATCAACTTCATCCATTGCTCTTTTTACTGTTGTAGAAACTAAGTGCTTTTTACCTCCCTCTCCTGCAGAAGGTGAAGAAACTGAATACAATCTTAACTTATGAGGTCTTCCTTTTTCATTTTCTCCTGGAGGTAAAACTCCAATTGATTGCCCAACTCTAAACCTCCCTTCTAAGTCTGTTCCTGAAATATCAAAAGTAATATGTCGGATAATATTTGGACTACTTTCTGATGTACATACATAATTTTCAACTATAGTAGCTTCTGCCGGCGATTTTGGCGAATAAATATTTAGTTCAACTTCGGGTAAAATTATTTCAGGCATGGGTTTGGTAATTGAGTTCAGATATAAAAAAATCTCAATCAAGCTAATGATTGAGATTCCTAAAATAAACAGTCTTTATTTAGTTTTTATGAAGAAAAATTATTGATTGCTTATTCTGTATCTAACCAATTCATCAATCGATGGTCTTTCTCTTCTTTCTTCAATCAAAGTTTCTGCAAGTCCATCCGTTACTTCTACACTTCTAAGTCTCATTAAGTTTTCTTTAGAAAGTTCTTCCAAAGTATAACCAAGATCCATCATTCTACTAGTAAAGTTTGCTGTCACTCCATTTCTTCGAGTTTCTGCAACTTCATCTGCAGTAAATGTATACCCTAGTTCTTTCATCATTCTTGCATAAGTGGGACTTGCGTCTGCATTTTCTAATGCAATTAATTGTTCTACAGTAATATCTGAATATCCAATATCTTGAAATTGAGCGATTTCTGGGGCTCTAACTCCTGCTCTACTCAGTTCTCTCACTTCTTCTAGAGTAAGTGCGCTTAAACCAATGTCATGTAATCTTTGAGTTTCCGTTGCAGTCACACCATCATCGCGTAAGCTCGATAATTCTTCAACAGAAAGTGTTCCATATCCAAGTTCTTGCATCCACTCACCCATCCCTGCAATCAATTCTGGATCATACTCATTAAATGAATCAACCATTTCCGATATTGGGTTTTCGAAATCAGCAAAAAAGGTGCTCACTCTATTCCCAGCATAAAATAAAAGTGTAGCTAAAAAAGCAATTACCAAGATATAATTCGCTGTTTTGGAGCCGCCTGAAGTTGATTTAGATGTTACTCCTAGACCTGAATCTTCTGTCTCATTTTCAAGGTCTTTTAAGTCGTTTTTAAGATTTCTGAATTTAGTACTCATATATAGCCCATAGATTTGCAAAACCGATACGTATTAATGAGTAGAAAGATGCACAAATTGAAGCTAATTTTAAACTAAGTTTATTGAATTAGTAAGTTCAGCCATTGTAAATGGTTTTGTTATTAGATCAATAAACTCAGTAGCTTTTGCTCTTTCGTAATTTAGTTTATCAGAATTCCCCGTTATGTATATAACAGAAGTAGAAATATTCTTCTTGATAGCTGTTACTGCCTGAATCCCGTCCATTTCTCCTTTTAGCCTAACATCCATTAAGATTAGATCGGGTTTATGTGCCTCAGCTATTTCAATTGCTTCTTCACCAGATGTAGCTTTTCCTATAACTTCATGACCTAGTTTTAAAATCATACTTTCAATTACTAGTGAGATAATCATATCATCTTCACCAATCAATACTCGTTTTTTATCTTTTAATAATTCACTCAATGTAATATCAATATACTTTTTGATTCTGAATTTAATTTAGACTTCATTAATGAGAGTGGAATTAGTGAATAGTTACAATTTCCTCCTGATAATAGAATTTAATTTGATCTTTCTATAAATCTATATCTTCATTTATTGGTACAACTGAAAGCAGTAATCCATCAATTACATCAATATTTGCAAACCACCCTTCAAAAGAATCATTGGTATATGAAATTGGAACTTTCCAAGTTTTTCTTAATTCTAGTGTCTGATCGTTAATAAAAGGTAAATATTCAAAAATTGGAGTTTTCTGTAAATGCATATCCGTTACTTCAAAAACAATATTTTCACCTGTGAAAGGGAGCATATCAATCTGCCAACCGATCATAATTTTTTGAGCTTCCAAATAACCTACATTGATAAGTCCTGGACTCTTAAAATCGGGATACCAGTTGCCCCAAATCCGATTAACCCCAACTGAGTCGATGAACACAGTAAGCTCTGTATCTCTAACTTCAGAATTCCCAATTTTTTGTATACCAAATGAAATTTTATACTCTAATGGAACACTATTCTCTTCAGGCCCTTCGCAAATAATACATCCGTATAAAGGAACAATATCTGTTACTTCTAAAGCGCTAGTATCAGTTACATTTGTATAGATTTTATTTTTTAAGAGAGAACTTTTAGATTTTGTGATTAGAGAATCAGAATAAAAAATTTCCTTCCGAACAATCTCTCTACTTAAACAAGGGTTTTCATCATTTGGAAATAGAACTCGGCTAAAACCTGTGTATCCATATTCATTTAATGTGGAACAAATGTGACCATCATTCTCAAGCTTATATGTTTCATTTAGCGCAACTAATTCTTCCAGTTCTAGTGGTTCAATTTTAACAGGATAGTTGGTAAAATCGGCTACTTCTAGCACGTCGCAAGAAGCTGCAACGTATGATATGAGAATAAAAGCGAAAATATATAGCTTCAACTTTTTAAAAAAGGTTTATGTAAATAATATAGTAATTCTTGTAGCTTTACTATGTTAATAAGCATTCATATTCATTAATTTATTTTCATAAATAGTAGGATTTATAAGTTCTTTTTTCACTAAAGTTAGAAGTTTAAAAATTAATTTTGAGTAGCAAGAATAAGAAGATTTCAATTATAGGTGCAGGTGCTTCAGGTATTTCTTGTGCATTGATTTTAACGAAATTTGGGTACGATGTTACCATTTATACCAAGGATAAACCCTTTAGTAAATCAGTCTCCTCATTATTTGTAAGTCGGTATCCTGCTGCATCTATTATACCACATTCTGTTACGCACCCTAATGTTAAAACTCTATTCAAGAGTAGTTTTTCCTATTTTAAGAAACTCTTTAATTCAGATTTTCCTGGTTTAAAAGTTCATAAGCATTATGAACTATTCTCCAACAGAAAAGAAATACCATTCTATCATGATCAAATGTATAAGTTCCATCTAATAGAACGGTTTGATCAAATTGGAATACCAAAACACCCTGAAATAACTCTTTTATCTGGTTGGGAATTTGAATGTTTTTTCGCTGATTGGAACATATATTTTCAAGCACTTATTAATGAATTTGAACAATTAGGTGGGGTTATCATAGAGAAAGAAATTGATCATAAAGAAATTACTTCAATTGAATCTGATATTGTAATTAACTGTGCTGAAATAAATGGTCCAAAAATTGCCGGTGAAAATTTTAATCCAGTTTTATATAGAGGACACTTAATTCATATAAAAGACGCTCCTTATATTACCGATAATAATGGAATGCCCATTTCTTATAATTTAACTCCCCCTTTAAATTTGTATAAGTCAGAAAATGGAAATCCTCAAGACTTGTATTTATATCCAAGACAAGATGGATGGATATTAGGCGGAAGTAGACAAATAGGAACTTTATCAAATGATGGAAAATGGATCGGTGAAGAAGTGATTGAACGATCTCAAGATTTGAATGGTACTTCATTTCCAAAACAGATTCTTGCATTACAACAACCAATTATCAAAGAAACTTTTGGATTTGATTTAGATTCGTTCCCTAAAATAACTCTTAACGTCGGTTATCGTTTTATGGGAAATAATAATGAAGGGTTAAGATTAGAATCAGAAGAGAAGTTTGGCAAACTTTTAATTCATAATTATGGCCATGGTGGTTCTGGTGTTGCTCTTAGCTGGGGATGTGCTTTGGAAGTAGCTTCTTTAGTTAATAAGAAGACAATTAGTAGAGGTTTGGAACTAGAAAACGTTAGTTCATTCTTCAATTAAGAAGACGCTGTTTTTTTAAATTTGTAATTTAGCCAATGACCTCTGATCAGCATTAAACTACCAATTAATGTGATGCCTGCTTCACCATATTCACCAAGATTTTCATTAAAAAACCAGGCTAAAAAAATTACTAATACTCCACCTACTAAGAAAAAAGTAATCATCCTTGAATCATGTCTTTTTCTTAATGAAAGTATAACTGTAGGCGCAATTGCTAGGAAGAAAAATAGATGTGTATATCCATGGAGTTCTTCAAAAGCCGGCCAAAGAGGTATCAGAGAAACTATTACAGGTACTAGTAAACAATGAATAGCACAAATACCTGATAGTGCAATACCCACTCTATCCCAAAAACCGGGCTTGTTAATTTCTTGATCGTTTAGTTTCAGCTTATCCATAGAAATTAATGATAGGCGTATTCCAAATTGGGTTCAACATAAAAGATATATATTTACCACTTCTATTAATCAATTGATGAGTTAAGTTCATCGTTATAAATTTTCCAATTGGGCATAAATTTGTCCATAAAATTATAAAAACGACGATTGTGTAATCGTTCAAGAAGATGAACCATTTCATGAACGACAACCATTTCTAAACAGCCCAGTGATTTTTTTGCAAGTTCCAAGCTAAGCCAGATTCTTCCAACTTTTATATTGCAAGTTCCCCATCTTGTTTTCATTTTCTTTATTCGAAATTCTTTAACTCTAACTCCCATTTTAGTTTCATATTTCTCAATTATTTCTGGGATTCGATCTTTTAATTGACTTCTATACCACGCTTCTAGTAGTTCTTGTCTCTTTAAAATAGTAGATGTGTCTTTAATGCTCATTATAATTGTATTGTCTATTTTTTCTACATTTTCTTTAGCCTTCACTTCGTTTATTACTAAACTGTACTCCCTCCCTTCAAAAAATATCTTTTCACCTGATACATAATTAAGTTCAGTTTTTTGTTTCCTAGAGTTAGCTTTTGCGATTTGCCTTTCAATCCATTTAAGTCGAGATAATATAAATTGTTCAAGAGCGTAGTCTGAAATCATATATGGGCAAGAGACACGAACTAACCCGGTATTTCTATTAACACGGACATATAAATTCTTAATCCTTTTTCTAGATACTTCGATAGATATACCAGAAACCATTAAACTGTAAACCACTTCTTTCTTTCTTCTGAACATCTTCAACTATAAGAACTTATACTATTGGACATGAAATCATTCTATGATTCTTCGATTTTACTTTATTCGCAATGATTATATGATTTCAAAGCTTTAGAAACTGTAAACAAACTTACCTTCTTTTTGAAGTATTTTAAACAAATTTTTAAATGGATGATCAGCCTATTTGTATTAGCTGTTATTGGAATCATCATTTTTATACAAATTGTAGACTTTTCTATTGAACAAGAGACTATTGATGAAGCTTTTAGTGGGTTACAATTTAAACCTCATTTCAAGAACATAGATTACTACAGTCGAAATGTTCACTACGTAACTGTTGGTGATACCAATAAACAAGCTGTTCTTTTTGTGCATGGTTCACCTGGCTCGTGGGATAATTTTCTGGGATTTTTGAGCGACTCAACTCTCCATAAGGATTTTTATTTAATTGCTGTGGATAGACCTGGTTTTGGAAAAAGTGGATATGGAGAACCTGAAAGGTCACTTGAGAAGCAAGCGGCTGCAATCAAAGTAATTTTGTCGCAAGAGAATACTTCCGCAATATTAGTTGGTCATTCATTTGGTGGCCCAGTTATCACTAGAATGGCTATTGATTCACCTGATTACGTTGATGGTCTAATACTAGTAGCTGCGTCAGTTGATCCTGATTTAGAAAAAACGAAATGGTATCAAATCCCAGTTCACTATAAAATATTTTCTTGGCTGCTTCCTGGAGTACTTTACTCTACGAATGAAGAGATAATTGCACTTAAAAATGAACTTCATGAAATGAGTGTTTCATGGAAAACAATTACACAGCCTGTTTCAATTATACAAGGTGGAAAAGATAACTTAGTTCCACCAGGAAATGCAGACTATGCTAAAAAAATGCTTGTGAATGCTTCTTTAAAAATGATTCAAATTGATGATATGAATCATTTTATACCTTGGAACCGTGCAGATTTAATTAAAAAAGAAATGACAATTATGCTTCCAAGAATATCTAATTGATTAAAGAAAATAGAGACCAAAAAAATCCCATTCCTAAGAATGGGATTTTAACACTTTTAAGACTGATTATTTACGCTGACCAAAGATTCTAAGAAGCATTATGAATAGGTTAATGAAATCAAGATAAAGTGTAAGTGCACCCATGATAGCACCTTTCTTACCTACCTCACTTTCAGTGTCCATTTCAAGACTCATTTTCTTAATCTTTTGAGTGTCATATGCAGTTAGACCTACAAAGATTAAAACACCAGCGTATGTAATTAACCAATATAGAGCTGAGCTAGCCATAAAAATATTCACAACACTTGCGATTATTATTCCAATTAGTCCCATAAATAATAGATTACCCCAGCTTGTTAGATCTTTTTTTGTAAAGAATCCATAAGCACTCATTGCTCCAAAAGTTCCTGCTGTAATAAAAAAAGTTGAAGCTACAGAAGCCCCGGTATATAGATTTAATATTACCGACAGGGTTAAACCATTTAAAGCTGAGTAAAGAAGAAATAATCCTATTGCAAGATTGGAGGATATCTTATTTATTGCTGAAATCATCCAGAAAACGACACCTAATTCAATAATAATTAGAATAATAAAATTACTCTGAACCATGTATAAAAATTCAGGAGACGAAACAGTCCTTAATGCTATGAAACCGGTTACAGTTAACGCTAGACACATCCATGAATATACTTTATTAATGAATGTTACTTGTACTTCTTGTATTTGGTCTGCTGTAAGTTGAGTGTACATTTGTTTGGTTTATTTAAGTTTTTCGATCAGAAAGATAATGATAAGACATGATAAATGAAGCAAATCTTATGCCAGATTAACTCCCAAACCAGTAACTAAATTTGATAAGGAAAATATTGATTGGATCATCTTTGAAGATATTTGAAGTATTCTCCCAAGGGACAAAATTACTTTGCCCTTGTAGAAAATTCTCTCTTTCCTGCTGCCAAACCAAAAAGAAAGTAGAACCTGGACGATACTCATATCTTAGAACTGCATTACCTTGTATAGTGCGATAGTCAAAATCAAAGGCAGAATTAAAAGCATCTACATTATCTTGGCTTGTAACATCACTCAATGGAGTAAATTCGTATGTTTTACTTTTATTAAAGAACTTAAAATTTGAAAAATCTGCTGAGTAAACTAATGGTCGTGCATATGTTTGTAAGCTTAATTTCGGGGAAAATGTCCAATTCAATCTAAATTCTGTATAGAAGATATCTACATCCGAATTGGAGAATAAGGATCCATTTACAACGCTATCGTAATCATCGTAAAAATCTGGTTTTTCATTTGTAGATTTTTCAAAATAAAATGTCGGTGACACACTAAGTTGAATAAAACCAGTTGGGCGATAATTTACAGTTGTATTTATACTTGAGGTAAACTCTCCTGATGTATCTTTTCTATAGGAGCCTCCAAGACTTGCATAGAAATCCTTAGTAGCATTCGAAGTAATTGTTAAACTGCTATTCCAATCTTTAGGTCTTTTTAAAATTGCACCACCTCTAGAACTTCTATCATCATAAAACTGACCTGTAAACCCACCAGTTCCTAATATTGTCCAAAGATTATTTAGTTGAAAATACGCACCCGAAGAATAAAAATTCATGATCATATCCCCATCAAAATTCCATGCGTATCCACCATATGCCCAAAGAAGATATACTCTGAATATGTCAGAATTTACATTCAAATATTCTGCATATAAATGTGGTGATCGATAATCAGCCCTTTCCTGAAACCCTATATCATTAATTTCATATCCTGGACTCATTTCGGAATAGGTGAACGAATACCTTAACCCTGAACCACTATATTTCCCAATGCTAAACTCACCAAAATACCCATCTAGTGAAGTTTTTGAAGAATCTATTGAGAGGTAATCTGAGTCAATTCGATTATAAAATCGTGCTGAAGACCTCTGCGTATTAAGAATTGAGTTCGATGTACCGTTTACTTGACTTAACGCTAAAACACCACTTGCACCCCAATTTCTGCCTGACCAAAAATACTGACCATCAACCCCAACTTGGTAAGCTGATTCATTTAAATAATTTTCTAAATACGAACCACTCAAATTCCTATTTACTGAACTAATAAATCCACCAACTTGTGCATCTCCTTCTTTTAAATCTTGCCGAATTCTTGTAACCAAGTAATTAGTAGCTGGTTCTATTTCAAATTCTCCTTCAATGGCATCAGTACCATTAAGAAAATAGTAGTTTGACGATTCTTCCAGTGTATATGCATTTAATACCCCTAATGATAACCCTCGTTCGGTTTTACCGCTTACTTTAGCTGCGCCAGCAATTGTAGTTTCCAAAGGTGAATCTTCGAACTCAGCATTTATACCCGCAAATGATGAATTTCCAAAAGGAGTTTTTCCGATCCTTCTACTATAAAAATTTGAATGAGTACTGAAAGTATTTTGTGAAGTAGTTCTACCGAATGAAAAAATGTCAGCTCCTTCTAAGAAGAATGGTCTTTGTTCTTCGAAAAAAATCTCAAAAGCTGTCAGATTTATAGTAGCAGGATCTGCTTCTACCTGACCAAAATCAGGGTTTATTGTACCAGTAAGAGTAAAATCAGAAGTAAGACCATATTTTAAATCTCCACCAATTTTAAAAGTAAAATCATTCTCTTCGTAAAAAGGATCTCCATTATTTAAATCTGGTTCTCGGGTTATCTCACTGGAAACATATGGTAATATTTCTAAACGTATTGGTTTAATTAGGTCACTTATACCTTCAAGGTTACCAAACCAAGAAACCTGTCCATATTCTTCTCGAGGCACTCTTGACCAATAGCTAATTTCATCATGTCGAGCAATTATTCGCTCAAAATTAACGCCCCAAGTTTGTTCGCTATTTGAAGAAGTGAATCGAAGTTGTGAAAGAGGTATTCTAAACTCAGCTATCCAACCGTTGCTATTAATGGAAGTCTCAGAATCCCATACTGCATTCCATAAAACATCTTCTTCAACATCATTGAAAAATAAAATATCTTTTTGTACACCTCTTGGGTTTACCCCAAATGTGAATGCTGTTCTATTATCGTTATAACTATCAACACTTATAAAAAACCAATCACTATATTCATCACCATCTCTCCGGAAAAGTGTTGCAGCAATAGAATCTGGAGATGAATCATAAGCAAAAGCTCCTACATATAAGTATTTATCGGAATAGAGAATCTTTACCTCTGTTCTTTCACTTGGAGTTCCCCCATCGATAGGAAAATTTTGAATAAATCCAGTTACAGTTTGAGCTGAATTCCAAGCAACTTCATTTAATTCACCATCGACTTGAATATCTCCATCCGATGTTAATCTCTCGGCTTTTATACTAGGTTTTGATAGTAAAGATTGTGCATGAACAATTGTGGGACTAAAAAAAAAGACAAAGATCGCACTAATGTAAACACAAAATGTGTTCTTCATTCCTATACCTACTACTGATGTTAACTCTTAGAGCCCCTATTACAGAGGGAAAGATGCCCGTATTTTAATTTAAGAGAATGATAATCAGCAATTGTTACAAATAAAAAGAGGATTAATTTAACCTAAATATTTAATATTTTATGGGTTTACGTTCCAAACCAATAACTAAATTTAATTAAGAATACATTAGTTGGCTCGGCATCAAAAATATCAACGAAGTTTCGACCGAAATTAAAATTTCCATCTGGCAATCCTCCCTCTCGTTGCTGTTGCCAAACTAAAAAGAATGTAGAACCAGGTCTAAATTCATATCTAAAAACTGCATTACCTTGGATTGAACGGCTTGTGAAATCTCTAGCGTTTCTTTCTGCAAAGATAAAATCTCTATTTCCATCTTCATCGATATCAACTTCATAACATGATCCAATTCTATCACCACTATCATTTTGGCAAGCAGTATTTATTGAAATCTGATCTTCATTAAATTCGTTAAATTCAAAACCGCTAGGTTCAGTGAATTGCTTTAAATTGGTATACTTTCCTGAGAAAATGAAAGGCCTAAAATATGTTTCTAAACTCATTTTTGGATTGAAGGTCCAGTTTATTCTAAGAGGTAAAGATATATTCGTGCTTTCGAAGTCTGAGAAAATGTATCGTTGTCCAAAGGTATAGTCAGGATCAGGACTACCAGCTTTATAATTTACATTAACTACAAATTGATCTTCATCAAGTTCTAATCCTATTTGTGGTTCAATACTTATCTGGATAAAGGTTGTTGGCCTATAGGATACATTAAACCAATAATAATCATCATATTCCTTCCCAATATCCCGGCGATGGAATTGACCAATTCCCATAGAAAATACTTTTGATCCATCGGTTCCAATATTGAAATTGAAATTAATATCATCATTATACTTCATTAAAGGACCGCCACGTGTTAATCGATCATTCACTCTTCCAAATGATCCATTAACGTTTAAATTGAATGTCCATTGGTTGTTGAATCTAGTAAAACCGCCAATATTATAGTTCTGCCATAAACGATCTCCATCATAATTCCAGCCATGTAAATGGTAACTCCATAATTCCCAATATTGTACATTCTTTGGTGCAGTTTCTTGATATTGAAATGCAAGTGCTAAAGCTCTATAATCAGCTCTATTCTGAAAACCTAAATCATTAGTTTCATATCCAGGACTAACCTCAGAATATGTAACTGACCCTGTAAAATGATCCCCTGATGATTTTCGAAAGCTTAGTTCTGATGCGAATCCTTCAAGACTAGTTTTTGAAGGGTCTACGTTTAGATTATCTGAGTCTATACGTTGATAATAGCGTTGCGGAGCTAACTGAGCTCTACTAATTGCTTCTTTGCTACCATTTAATTGACTTACTGAAAAAGTACCACTTACAACGTATTCTCTATCATTCCAATTATGTTCGAAATCTAAACCAGTTAAATATGCAGAACTTCTTAAATATTCATTAAAATAAGTTCCATTAATATCTCTATTAACTGCACTTATGAACCCACCTGCAACTGTGTTTCCTTCATTTAAATCCTTTTTAACTCTAGCAACAAGATAATTCGTTGCAGGTTCTACGGTATAATTACCTTCCGTTTCACCTATAGTTGGACCTTGATTAACTGTAAAGTTGGCACTCTCTTTTAAGGTATATGCATTTAGAATTCCAATTGAC
This sequence comes from Balneolaceae bacterium, assembly GCA_965212165.1. GTDB lineage: Bacteria > Bacteroidota > Rhodothermia > Balneolales > Balneolaceae > RHLJ01. The sequence continues at coordinate 2,880,845 of OZ243096.1, forward strand.
CAACCAGATTTAGTTTTTCCACTAATTTTCCCGGCAGCTGCTATATTTGCCTGACTTGGAAAATCCTGATGCAAGCTTCTTACACTATCTGGGGTGTAAGCAGAGTTGTTATTAAAAGTATTAAATCTATTTAGAGATCCTTGTGGAGATCTCCCTATTCTTCGAGAGTAAAATGTATTTGGATTTCCGACTGAATTATAAGTTTGAGTACCACCAAATCTAAAAATCTCATTCCCTTCAAGGAAAAAAGGTCTTCGCTCGGAGAAAAATATCTCAAATTGTGAAAGGTTTATTGTTGCAGGATCTGCTTCGACTTGGCCAAAATCTGGATTTATGGTTGCTGTTATGGTAAAATCTGATGTAAGACCATATTTTACATCTCCTCCTATCCCAAGATCAAATTCATTTTTACTGTAATATGGATTAAAAGAATCTAATTCTGGTTCTCGAATTAATCTTGATGAAACATATGGTGAAATTTCTAATCGGTTAGGTTCATCTAGATTAGAAATTCCATTTAGTCTACCAAAATTAGAAACAATACCAGCTTCTTTCTGAGAAGTTGGAGCCCAATAATTAAATTCGTTATGTCTTGGTATTCTTCTTTGAAAGTTTATTCCCCAAGATTGTACTTCATCATTTGAGCTAAACCTTAGTTGTGAAAGTGGAATTTTCATCTCAACCGACCAACCATTTGATAATAATTGTGCTTTCGCTTCCCAAACTGCATCCCAAAGTACATCCTCACCATTGTCATCATAATAGAGGATGTCTTTTTGAACTCCCTTTGGGTTAACGGCAAAAGTAAACGCAGTTCTTTTATCGTTATAGCTATCAAAACTAACATAAACCCAGTCACTTACTTCATTTCCATCTCTACGAAAAAGAGAACTAATAGCAGAATCAGGTGCAGTATCGTATGCCATTATGCCCACATATATATATTTATCGGTATACAAAACCTGTGCTTCAGTTCGTTGTGATGGATTACCGCCATCAACTGGAAATCTTTGAGTGAATCCAGTAGCTATAGGAGCATTTTTCCACACTTGTTCGTCTAAAACACCATCTAAAGTTACATACCCATAGCTAATTCGGATTGCATCCATTAATGGTGACTCCAAATCTCCTTTTCTATAATCTTTTGTAATTGAAGATCGATTATTATCTAAGATTTCTTGACTTGGATTGTAAATCTGCGCAGCTAATTTTCCGTTAAAAATTAGACACACCACTAGCAGGGTAAGTAAATTTTTCATGACTTAGATTGGTAGGACTCGACTTAAAAATCTAGTAATTCTGAGATTTAAATCAGAGAGTTAATATTCTATAAGTGATACGTAGAGAATAACTTATGGTTACACTAGTTTACTAATTTTTACTTATTTCAATATCTCCGTGAAGAGTCTTAAATAAAAATTCTGGACCACCACCATTCACAGTACCGGTTATCCATTTGTTTACTGTTACCGTGTATTTACCATCTCCACTAGATATTTCAGATGCGCTTGCTGAGCGATCTAATTTGATATCGAAATTAGTATATACATCACCGTAATCAGTTTTCATTTTTCCAGTGAATTTGGTGTTTGCTGGGAAAGTAACTTCAATATCTCCATTCAACCCAGTAAAAGACATCGGAGTATTTGGAATAACTGAAACCATAGTAACTTCAATATCTCCGTTAACACTACTTACTATAACCGACCCTCCAACTCGGATCATTTCAACATCACCATTAGTTGCTTTCACTTCATGTTCGCCTATTGCACCTTCAATTGAAATATCACCGTGTGTAACTTGAACATCGAGTGAAAAGTTCTTTGGTACCCAGATTTCAAGATCTAGATCGTGTGAATTTGGTGCAGTCTTAATCCGCACTTCATTATTATCTTCAGTAACCTCTAAGCCTACACCATTTGTAGAAATTCTACGTAACCCATTTCTACTATATTTTCCGGTTCCATCATCTTCATTCCCGTCAAATATTACAATTACGTCATTCCCTTCGTGTGCTTTTATTACAATATCATCAGCAAATATAGCACTCAGATGCAATATACCAGGGCTTCCAGGATTTGTAAGAGGTACCCTCAAATCTTCTTGACCTAATACTGCACTCGAGGTTATTGCAAAAAACCCTAAAACGTAGATAATTGATTTATACTTTTTCATGATCTATTCTTCTTTTTATTATGATTTTCTTGTACGGATGTAGGCGCTGCCGTTTACCATTTTAAAACTAATTTCAATGTCTCCATCTCCAATTTGGATGGGTGAGTTACTGTTTAGTTTGTACCGGCTACGATCTCCATCTTGTTCCTTGTTCAATCGGTTTGGGAGGCGTTTTACTTGCTCAAAGTCTGTATATAATTCACCGTGTAAACTTTCAAAGGTTACAATAGCTGATAAATCTTTCGGAGAATAAATTTCAATTTTTCCATTAACGGTATGGAAGTCGGTGTCTTCCGTTGGGCTCTCTAAATACCATACTTGGATATCTCCGTTCACAGTATTTGCAGAGGTATATCCAATTACATCTTTAACAGTAACAGATCCATTTACATTATTTGCCTTTACTCCATTACCCATCTTTTCTACTATCACATCACCACTATTTACCGTAGAAGCTTGGAGTGCCAAATTCTTAGGAACTCTAATGTCTAGATCAAAATGTTCATTAATTCGGTTTCTGTCGTTGTTTTCCCAATGCCAATTATAGTTTAACTTTCCATTATTAAAATCTACTTGAGCATTTGGAGAATCTATGTATATGTATAGTTTACCTTCATATAACCTTGTTTTGAGCTCATATTCAGCAGCTTCATCATCAGAGATATTTCCTCTTCTTTTCCTTAATTCTTTTGTTCCTGAAATCAGAATTTCATCTCCATCATACCCAGTTACTATTACATCACCATTTATATTTTTAATGATAACTTCTGTATTGGAATCGAAATCATCACTAGAAAGAGTAACAGAAAAGTCTTCTATTAAATCTTGACTATAGCTAAGCGAAAAGATTAAAATTGAAATAAGAATTGTACCTATTATATTTTTCATGACAATACCGCTATAGTGTTTTCAACTTTAATTTTAGTTGCCCCATTTAGATCTCTTTCATCAATGAGTCGTTGGAATTCATTGGCTGAGTTTTTCAATCCAAGTTCAACCATAGTATCAGCTAGAGAAATAATTACAATTTCCGATTCTTGATTTGCTATGGATTTTACGATACCCTCTCTAACTATTGGATTATCTCCCCATCTACTTAAAGCCTCAATGCTTTGAACTCTCACATTTACACTTTCGTCATTATTTAATGTGAATAATAATGCTCTGATTGCTTTTTGATCTACTGATGGTAGTTTTGCGCTAATATTAACTGCACGTAAACGATCAGTTGTAGAAGGTCCTTCAAGCATACTCACCATCATCATTTCACGCATGTTCTGCATTTCAGAAGTAAGCTGCTGTATCTCTGCATCACCTGAATTCAATTGGTTTCCAATAAAACCACCCACTATTAACAATACGCAAGCATACGCAAGCCTCGGCATGGTAATTTGGTTTAAAAACTCTGCAATTTTCTCTCGAAGAGTTTCGCGAATTGAAATCCTAGAACTAGCTTTCTCTTCTTCAAGCATTGTATAGAAATTACTACTCATGTTTGATGATGGTTCCGGTACTGGAATCATATCGAGTTCATCATGTAGTTGTTCTATAGCACGGAAGTCGATAAAGTCAATATCCCCTTTGGCAATCAAGTCCTCTACTTCTTTTCTTCCTTGTTCGTCTAATGTACCTTGTAGGTAATCGGCGATCAGTTTTTCATTTTTTTCACTCATGGCTGTATTCCTCACTTAGTGTGGTAACAATCTGTTTTAAATCTTTCATTGCCCTAAACATTCTAACTTTTATAGCGCTCTCTGAAACTCCTTGTATTTTAGCAATTTCATAGTATTTAAGGCCTTCAAATCGGCTTAAAATCACTACTTCTTTCTTATCCTCATCCAATTGTTCAAGCGCTTTTTCCAATAACAATTTTTTTTGATGTCTTTCATCCATTTCCAAGTATCCGGTCGGAGCGTCACTAGCGATTCGTTCCTCGTCAAGAATTTCATCTTCCTTTCGCCGCTTTTCTTTACGATAGTGGTCGATGTGGGCATTTCGCGCTATGCTGAACATCCAGGTTGTGAATGCTCCCGTGCCCGAATACGTGGTTCGATATTTGAGCATGCGCTCGAATACCGATTGAACAAGATCTTCGCTAAGCTGAGACTCAAAGGTTTTACGATAGAAAAAGCTGTATAACGGACGGTTATACCTTTCAAAGAGTAGTCCTAGTTTATCTAGGTCTCCATCTTTTACTTTCATCATTAAAGCTTTATCAGTCGTTGAATCCAATTTGGTTACTTAAGCCCCGGTTAGCATGTTCAATCATTTACACTGATGAGTAATAGAAAGGTTACAAAATAGTTTTGTTATTAGTTTTGAGAAATGAGGGTGAGGTTTGAGGAGTTAGTGTAATTCTAATCTAAGCAAGAACATATCTCCCCTCGGGGGGAGACAGAGTCCAAACTTGTTTGGGCTCAGAGGGAGGACGGTGCCAGCTACCAGCCTCGAGTCCGCAACGTTCTCTCCCTGATCATCACGCAAGCGTGTTGATCTTTCCCTCCCCGAGGAGGGAAAGTTAACCCTATCCATTTGGATTAGTCTTTTTCCATATCAGGGTCATCCTGAACTTGCTTCAGGATCTTAAGATTTAGTTTATTGGTTATCTGATTCTTTAAATACTTGCTTATTAGATTGATAAAAATTACTTATTTAGTTTCTATTCTCTCTCCAATACAATCTTCAAGGAATTTATGGACATGTACCATTTGCTTATGCCCGAATTTTTGGCCTAAATAAGCTACAAGGTATAAAGAAAGGAAAAGCAGAATAAGCGCCGGAATCGACCAGAAAATCATACTATCCTGACCCAATGACCAATATGATAGACTGATCATTATTGCAATCATAGTAATGAACCCAATGAAAGAATAAAAGAACATAAACATTGTCCATACAGAAGGTTTTGGTCCATATAAACCACTTATTAGACTCCCAGATTCCGTTTCTTCAATAGTTAGTGTTAGTTGTGGTGACCAATAATGTTGATCTTTTTGAAGAGGGTAAATAGTTGCAAATCCTGGGATCGCATATCCTTCACAATCTACATCTGGTTTTGAAAGATGGTTGTCTATGATCTCAATGATTTGACTAGATGATAATTCTGATTCAATACGAATTCTTGGGCGAATTCTTTTAAAGCTAATATGATCAATGGAATGAATATCCATAGGCTACTTGAAATGTTTAATTCTTTGAACGTAATGCATTTGGTTTTAAAATAAAAGAACCCCTTTTATACGTTAATAAACTCTTTTTAAAACAAGCTTAAATAAATTATATATCGCAGTTTCAGTAACCTTATATAGAGATCGTTTCACAACCATTTGTAGTAATAATTTCTTAACTATTGATTTTGCATTCCAATAAATCTCTATTTCTAATTTACAGGAATTGATTGATATAGGACTTATTATATAAAATTGGTAAAGTTCATCAACAGGAGCTGGAGTAGTGGTTAATTCTCCATATACAATCTGTCCTGGTTTCCCCTCTTTCGTTACAGTAATAAAATCGAAGTGTTTATTATTTATCACACACACATGTTCTGTACCAATCCGATTTATTTCATGTTCATTGTATTCGAATCTATCAACTCCTTCTACCCATTCCCCTCTATTTGCAAAACTTGTAATGGTAGTTAATAAATCGGTAGCTGAAATAGGAAATTCTTTAGTAAAATATATTGAAGGTGGCTGATCAAGCTTTATTTTCTTCGCCTGAGAGAAAGGTTTTAGCTTTAATTCTTCTTTTTCTATAATCGAATAAATATATCTAAGCTTTTTGCCATCATATTCATTTTCACCATTCTTGAAATCGTATAACCGACTGTGATAATTATCTGGCAATCCAATAAACTCGGTAATTTCTTTACTCATCAATACATAATTATTGCTGTCTACTGAGTTTTTTAATAAACGATGAGCTTCTATAACCATAGAGCCAAATGGTTTCCGATTATTCTGTACCGTTATAAATTGTAGCTCGCCACCAGTAATTATAATCTTAAGTTGAAGATTTGGAGCTGTAGCACATGCATGACATGGACAAATCCTATTCTTTTCTAACAACTTTAAATGGCTATAAAAAGCCGTAAACATGGTTTCTACTTGAGCAAGTAGTTTCTCTAACGATGGAATCTCTTCCTTGAAAAAGAAAAGGGCGTCACCTTCTACTTCAGCGAGCTGTAACTCTTCAGTATTTGCTTCGATTAGAACTTCAAGCAGTTCAGATATCACGTGTTGACTATGCTCTACTTCTGTAGTTTGAATAAACTCAGTGAATCCAGAAATATCAGGTATAAATAACAAGGATTTATTCATGCTTTTTTAAATGGTGCCATTTAACATTCTAGAATTGGCAAAGAAACCAAAGAATGGTTCATAAACTATGTACTTCACGTCCCCCATGGAACTCTTTAAACCAAACATCAAAACTTGGATGACTAAGAAATACCTATTGTGATAAAAACCACTCCATACTTTTTTCTATATAACGATCTAGTGCTTCAGTGGTTTCTTTATATTCTGTGATTGGGAGAATTGATCCCTTAAAATTTTCATCAGTTTCCCATCTTCCATTTCCTAGATTAGGTAGATCCTCATAACTTAGTTTACCTGTATTTGGATATCCAGACATATAAAAATAAGGCGCTCCGGCAATTTCATCTTCCATTGCAAGACCAAATCCAATTGAAAGGGTTTCAGAAGCTGAAATATAAATTCCAGTATCAAAATGATGAGGCCAAATTCGTATCGATCCATTAACATCTAGAATTCTGAGTACTTTCTCACAGGCTTCATTTCCAAGGGTTCGCCAAGCTTTCCATTCATCTAATTGATGTTTATTAATCATCTGAAATGGCTGCCCTAAAAAACTATAATCGGGAATCTCATAGTGCATAGACTTTGAAAATCTCTCAGGGTTTAAACCTATTTCATTAATACCCATTTCCAATTGTTTTTCTACTTCATGTTGTAGCTTCTTAACTGTAGATACTGTTTGAATGGCATCTTCCTTTGCATCAATCCAAAGCATACAGAAGTCAGTAATTCTTAGTACCAGTTTAAAATTTCCTTTTGGAGAATTTATTGGATGTGTTTCTATCCAGTTTTTTTCAGAATTGAAGTAGAGATTGGTGTGACTATCATCGTCTCTATTTTTGATAAAAGTCCTCCCTGCTTTAGCTAAAATTTGAACCAAATAGTGAATACGTTTATCTGTTTGATTGTAGATCATTATTTTATTTTCCTTTCAATTGATTCCAAATCAACTTCTAATACTTTCCATCCAATTTGCATTGAACTTATCCCTGATACAGCAATTGTTTCTGCAACATAAGGTAGAACTTCTTTGTTAATGTTTTGTCCATTTTCTCCTTTCACCAAATAGTAGTCAAAACTAATACCATCTTCTTGAAGCACTCTCATTACAGGAGGTATACCACCGCTTATACATCTAATTGCACAGCTCTTATGAATTTTTCCTTCGCCGGGCTTCATAACACCGAAATAACACTTTGGATCTAGGATTTCACCAACTAATGAAACTTTAAACGGTACTTGGGTTTCTTCGATCAATTTTATTTCTACATCTTCTGAACCCTTAAAGCTTTCTTTCTTATCTGTAAGCTCCATCAATGTTACCCCATCACCATAAATCATAGTACCGTTTAGTGTCACTTCTTTTCCATTGAGACTGCCATTTTCATTTTCGATTTCAGACATGATCTCTTTAGCTCCAAATTTTCCAAACCCTACAAGTAATATAAAAGTAGTGCTATCCTCAATTGAAACCTCAAGTATTGGGACCGGGTTTTCATGATAGATTCCATTCAATTCAGTACTTATACCAAATTCAAAGTGATGGTGATTCATCGGTTTTTGGAAGCTAACCACTGTAAACATCAAAATCGGAATCAAGACAAAAAAACCAATCAGAATATTTCGAATAAAGCTTTTGTTTGATGGGGGCATTTGTTCTTGCCAGCCAATGTAGAATTCGTTCTTACTCATTTCGTTTCCTCTACTTTGGCAGGTTCCACAAAGGTTCCTTCTTCTTTTGGAATTGGATTTACCCACACATGTCCATCCATTACTTTAAGCTCAAATGTTTTAAGCTTTTCAGTAAAAGGCGCTGGCGCTTGACCATCTTCTGGTTTGTATTGATAACCATGCCACGGACACGTAATACAGCCATCTACGATTTTACCTTCACCCAATGGCCCCATTTGATGTTTGCAGACATTATGAACTGCCGATAGTTTGCCGTCGTATTTAAAAATGGCAATATTTTCTCCTTCTATGAATACCACTTTAGCACAATCATCTGGAATTTCAGAAACAGAACATACTTTGTGAAATTTATCTTCTTTTGAAAGTGCTTTATCAACAGAAAGTTCATTGTTCTCTTTTATCCCAGCAATTATATGAAGGGAAGAAATAGCTGTAAATCCACCAAATAGTAATATCCAATACATAGGGTGACTTTCATACTGGAGTGCTCCCAAAGCTACATGTAACACCAATAACCCATATGCAACATATACACTCATATGTAATGCTTTCCAGATTCGGGGAGATAAATTATTTAACCAGAAATCATGACTAGTTGCTGCCATAAAAAAGAGAATAATGAGTGCAAAGAAACCAAGTATTTGAAATGGAAAGGCACTTATTTCAGAATAATATTGATTAGAAGTAAATACACTTAATAAGGGGTTAACATCACCTAAGGCGTGAAATTGAATAATGGAGAACGCACCATGAATCAACGCAAATATGAACATGGAAACACCAAGGTGCCTTCTATTATATAGAAGTGGTAGGAATTTCGAATTCAATCTCGCTAACGGTCCTATTGAAAGAATGACGTGTAGCAAAACAAATGCAGTAATTGCTGTTGCACGAATTATTAAGGTCTCTGCTGTTATTTCTGGATGAAAAATAAATTGAAACGCGACAAAGCAAGCAACCATCAACATAATCCCCAGCCAGAGAATCTTATCGTACCCCTTCTTCTGTTTATTCCATAAAACGGAGGCGTAATTAACACTCATACTATATAATGAACAAAATTGTGAATACGGCTATAAATAGAAGTACCCAAACCATAAGATGAGCTCTTCGAAGTGAAGGTTTCATGCTTTCCTCCATTTTAGTAGAAACATTGGCCAAAAGGCGACCAAGCCCGGAAAAATCAGAACCTTGAAGAGCTTGCCACTATCTTCCACTCCGTGATCAACCTTAGTTAACCCCTTGAAAATGAATAGGAATGAAAACAGTATTCCAATGATGATATAAATCAAAACTATAGATAAAATGATTGAGGTTATTTGCTCCATATCAAATAGCAGGTTTTACTCCAGCGTAATTAATCCCTGTTAATCGATAAATGTCATAATCAAAGGTGCTCAAATCGTTGTGATTAAATTTAGCAACATCATCATGTCCACAAGATCGAGCAACTACTTTTACTAACTCATTTGTAGCTTCAAAGAAGTTTTTAAGCTGATTTGCAGAAGAATCAATAATCAATCTTTTTCTTAGTCCTTCTTTTTGAGTGGCAATTCCAACTGGGCAATTATTACTATTACAGGCTCTCATCCCCAAGCACCCTATTGCTTGAAGCGCAGAATTTGAAACAGCAATAGCATCCGCACCTAACATCATCGCTTTTGCAAAATCTTCAGCAACTCTTAATCCACCAGTAATTACAAGAGTTATATTTTTAGCCCCAACATTATCTAAATGTTTTCTTGCCCTAGCAAGAGCAGGAATAGTTGGTACATTAATATTATTTCTAAGCACTGTTGGTGCCGATCCTGTTCCCCCACCTCTTCCATCAAGTATGATATAGTCTACACCTACTTCTAGTGCAAAATCTATATCGGCTTCTACATGACTTGCAGCTATTTTAAATCCAATTGGTATTCCACCCGTTTTCTCTCGCACTTGTTCAGCAAATGCCTTGAAATCTGCTGCAGTAAACAAATCTGGAAAAGCTGCTGGTGAAATTGCAGTCTCACCTTCTTTCAATCCTCGAACTTCGGCTATTTCTTTAGTTACTTTATTACCTGGTAGATGACCACCAGTGCCTGTTTTGGCACCTTGACCTCCTTTAAAGTGAAAAGCTTGAGCTTTTTGAACCTTATCCCATGAAAAGCCAAATTTTCCTGATGCTAGTTCATATAAATATTTAGAATTCGCTTCTTGTTCGGCAGGAAGCATTCCACCTTCACCGCTACAAATTCCTGTTCCAGCCAATTCAGCACCTTTTGATAGAGCAATTTTAGCCTCTCTTGATAGTGCTCCAAAACTCATATCAGAAACAAACATTGGAATATCTAACACTAAAGGCTTCTTAGCTTTTGGTCCGATAATAACTTTCGTAGAAACTTCATCATCATCAAGTAAAGGTCGGGTTGCCAATTGTGCAGGCAGAAACTGAATATTTTCCCATTTAGGAAGTGTGTTTCTATCAACTCCCATTGCTTCTGAAGGTCCATGGTGACCGTAATTTTTTAATCCATTTTGAGCAAGTTCTTTTATATAACCAGCGTATGGTTCTTCATTTACTGGATGAGTATCAGCATAAGCTCCTAAATATTGCTCACGATTAAATGGCTGTGGATGGTCGATTAAATATTGATTGATTTCATCTTCATCGACCCAAACAAAACCATCTTCAACCCACGATTTAAATTTATTGAGTGCCTCTGAGTTATCATATTCACTTACGCCAGTATCATATCTAAAATCCCATCCATGAACACCGCATATTAAGTTATCACCTTCAATATGGCCATCCCCAAGCAAGGCTCCTCTATGTAAACATCGACCATACAAAACAGATACTTCTTCCCCATATCTGATGAGTACTAAATCTAGTCCATTAATAAGTTGATGAGTAGGTTCTTTCTCTTCTAAAGAATTGAATTCACAAAGTTTAATTTCTTTCATATATCTCAATGTTTACTTTTACTCAATAAAGAGAATTTAATTCAAAGTATTTGTGATCATTTTTAGTGACTTGTGGAAGAGTATATAAAATTGAATCAACCGAATTATCACGATTATATAATATCACTACTATGAAAAGAATACAGTACGCCCTTATTATTATGCTTATTGTTTCATCTAATTGTGCTGAAAAGCAACAAGATGAACCTCAAAATCCTGTTAAAGCCGTAACTGGTACTGTTATAACTCATGAGAATTTTGAGTCTAACTTTGTATCGGCCCGCAATATTGAAGTATGGCTACCAAAAGGATATGATGAAAATGAAACATCTTATCAGGTTCTATATATGCATGATGGACAAAATGTTTTTGATCCTACTACCTCTTATAACGGAAATGATTGGATGGTAGATGAAGTGCTTACAGACTTAATTTCAAAGGGCGAAATTCCCGAAACTATCGTAGTTGCAATGTGGAATACTGGTCAAACTCGTTTTCCAGAATATATGCCTCAGAAACCAGCTGAAATAATGAATAGTGAATCTGTTCAACAACAAGTTATAGGTAACTCCGGTTCTCCAATTTTTTCTGACAACTATTTAAAATTTATAGTTCAAGAGCTTAAACCTTTTATCGATGAGAATTATCGTACTAAACCAGAAAGAGAGTTCACATCAATTATGGGGTCAAGCATGGGAGGATTAATTTCACTTTATGCTATTATTGAATACGCAGATGTTTTTGGGGCAGCTGGCTGTTTATCGACTCATTGGATAGTACCAGAAATTGGTGAAGCATTTATGGGTTTTGTTGCAGGTAACCTACCAGACCCTAGTAATCACAAAATTTATTTTGATTATGGTACAAAAGGTCTCGATTCCGAATATGAGCCTTCTCAGCTTAAAGTTGATGAAATGATGGTAAACAGGGGTTTTAAGAAGAATGAAAACTGGATAACTAACAAATTTGAAGGGCATGATCATAAAGAACAATACTGGGCTATGAGAGTTCATGAACCTTTGACTTTTCTACTTAACCATTAATCATGAGAATTCTTCTCAATTGATACTTATCAAAGTTGTTTTGATCTTTAGATATGAAAAATATAATACTACTTAGTTTTTTACTCATTTTTGCTTTATCAATTTCATTTTGTGAACAACAAAAACAGGAATACTCTTTTGATAAATGGGATTCTGCTGAACTTGTTTGGAGCGATGAGTTTGATGGAACGGAAGTAGATACTACAAAGTGGCTTTTTGAAGAGGGTGATTGGGGTTGGGGAAACAGAGAATTACAAAATTATACCCCTATTGAAGCTGGTAATGCAACCGTTGAAAATGGGATATTAAGCATTACAGCTAAGCTTGAAGGTGAAGGTCAAAATGTTGGTGATTATTCATCGGCACGTTTAAACACTAAGGATTCTTTTCTTTATGGTAGATTAGAGATTCGTGCTAAGATGCCTGAACATAAAGGTAATGGTGTTTGGCCAGCCCTTTGGATGCTTGGTGAGATGTTCAAAAATAGAGGTGGGTGGCCAAGATCTGGTGAGATTGATATTATGGAATATGTAAGTTACAGACCTGATTCTACGCTTGTTACAATTCACACTATTGCAAATAATCATGTAGATGGAACTCAGGTAAGTTCAGACTTCGTACCACTACCTACAATTGAGGAAGAATTTCATAATTTTGGGATTCTTTGGGAGAATGATATTCTTATATTTTATGTTGACGAAATAGATAATGTTTTACTTATGTTTGAAAGACCTAGGAATTTTAATCAAGATAACTGGCCTTTTGACAAGCCTTTTTACTTTTTAATGAACATTGCAGTAGGTGGCAACCTCGGTGGCGTTAAAGGGATTGATGATTCGATATTCCCGTCCACTATGGAAGTTGATTACGTACGTGTTTGGCAACTGAAAGAAAATTAATAATGAAAAAACTACTTTTTTTACTTTTCCCTGTTTTAATCCTAAGCTGTAAAGAGAGCAGCACCTCTGGTCCTGAAGAACTGGAAGGTTTAATATGGAGCGATGAGTTTAATGGAACAGACTGGCGAGATAATTGGTACCCAGAATTGGGGGCAAGCGGTTGGGGTAATAACGAGCTCCAAAACTACACTGCAAGCCCTGATAACATAGTAATGACAGACAGTACATTACAAATTATTGCTAGAAAAGTCGGGAATGATCAAGACAGAGGTGATTATACTTCAGCAAGACTACTAACAAAAGAAGCTTGGCGATATGGCAGAATGGAAGTCCGAGCAAAGATTCCAGATCTAAAAGGTAATGGTCTTTGGCCTGCGATTTGGATGTTAGGTGATGGAATCAGAAACGGGGTAAGTTGGCCTCAATCTGGCGAAATAGATATTATGGAATACGTCAGTTATGCTCCTAACCGTTTCTATGCTACCGTACATACTGGTGCATTTAATCATAGACAGGGAACTCAAAAAGGTTCTGGTCAAGTTATTCTTGCTGATATAGAAGAAGAATTTAACATTTTCGGCATTATTTGGACGGAAGAATACATCAAATTTTATGTTGAAGATAAAGACAACATCATCTTCCGATTTAACAAGATTGCTGATGCTACTGAAGATGAATGGCCTTTCGACAATCCACATTTCTTTTTATTAAATATGGCAGTTGGTGGCGATTGGGGTGGTGCAAATGGACTAGACGATGCTAATTTCCCAGCAACATTTGAAATCGATTATGTACGAATATTCGAACTAGAAGAGTAACCAATTCGAATTAGGTTGGTAATCCTTCCATTTTCATAATTTGAAGTGCATTAGTGCTTGGGCAAGGACCTGATCGAAGTTTATACTCAAATGTCATTTTTCCATTTTCTATAGATTCCACAAAATGCCAATTACTTAATTGCGGAATCTCGTTCTCAAGGTCTGCAAGCTCTAAATCGTGGGAAGAAACTAATCCAATTCCATTTTTTCCAGCTACTTCTTTAAGGAAAGCTGCACTACCAGCAAATCGTTCTCTATTATTTGTACCTCTATAAATTTCATCTACTAAAAAGAAAAGTGGTGATGTTTCTTCTTTATTTAATTCATCCAATAAATACCTAAGCCGCTTTACTTCGGTATAAAAGTGAGATAATCCATCATCTAGTGAATCGGTAATATTGATACTCGAAAAGACACGGTACCACCCAATATGCAAATTCTTTGCGCACACTGGAGCACCCGCATAAGCAAGAACTAAATTTATCCCTATGGTTCTTAAAAAAGTACTTTTGCCAGCCATGTTCGATCCCGTAATTAAGAATAGATCTTTATCCTTTTGAACTTCAAAATCATTGGGAATTCTTTGCTGTGAATGAATTAATGGATGACCTAAATCCACAGCATCACACAAATAATCGTTTGGGGGTTCAAAAGTTGCCCATGTATACTCTGGATTATGCATCGCAAAGTTAGCCAACGAGTTAAGCGCTTCTATCTCATAGAAAGTATTAAGCCATAGAGTGAGCTTTTGATCTAATTCTCCTTTTAAGTTCTCCACTCGCATGGCATAGTATAAGTCCCACGGTACCAATGCATTAATCACCCCATGCAGCAATTTATTGGCTTGCAATGCGGCACGCCCCATTAATTTCAGAGTTTTCTTAATAAAAAGTGAAGGTTTTTCATTTTCATCTTGATAATTGGCTAATAACTTGTCGAGCTCACTCCCCTTTTTCGGCTTAAATTTTTCGACATGAAGCAGGATTGATTTGAACTGTCTTAGAATATTTTCAATCTGAAATGTGGCATCAAACAAGTTTTTTACTTTCTGATCATTAAACTTATAAATCAGAAGGTAGGTGACCAAGCTAGCTGTTAATGGAAGTGCATTTAATTCACCAATCATAAATAAAGTGAAAAAAATCATATTCATTATCGACAAAATCGAAAGAACAAATAGTGGTAGCTTAATATTTTTTTTCTTTGGTAGCTTCAGCCAAGTTAACATATCATCTACATTCCAATTCTTTATAGAACTTCGTTTTGTAGTTATCAATCCTATCACACGAAGTTTGTCTCTAAAAATCGTTAACGGAATCAACTCTTTTACTTGTTTTTGCCTTTTTAAAACATCCTCTTTGTTTGGAGATGAAGACAAAAACCAATCTAGTAATAGATTTGAACTCGCTGAATAGATTGAAGTATCAATGAGATGATGTAAAGAATGCTTTCCTACAATATCTAAATCTCCTGCAAAAGGATGATTTTTAATATTCAGAGCTGACGGATTGTACTTGATATTATCCCAATCAAGATCCATCCTAGCAATATGTTCTTTTTTAGTAGATGAAAGATGTTCAAATTTATCTAAAGTTAACTCTACTTTATTGTGGATATCAATCAAAAAGAGAAAACTAATAATCCAAAAAGCTAAGCATAGTAAATAAAAACTATCTGCAACTAATCCATATCCTAGATATGAAAAAAGAACTCCGGTAATAAATACCGTAATTCGGATTTTTGATATTTTATTACTCTTGGCTCTTAGTACTTCTATTTTCCTACCAATCCTTTCGATATGGCTTTGGAAAACTTCTCTCAGTCTCAATTGTGTCATTTATTCCCTTTTTAATTCAACTAGAGTTGCACCCCAGCTACTTTTGTCGTCAGCTAGCCTATATAAATCTACTTCTTCATGATTTTCTAAAATACTATGAACCAATCTACGAAGCACTCCCTTCCCTTTTCCATGTATAATCCTAATTGAGTAAATCTCTTTCTCTAAACAGGCTTCGATATAATCAAGTATTAATTCTTTAATCTCTTTCGGACTGAATAAGTGTAAATCTAAAACCCCATCAATTGGCAACTCTATAGGATCTGGTTCATACATATCAATATTCGAAATCGACTACTTTTCGTTCGGCAACAATATCTTTTGCAAAGGCAACAACATCTAAATGATCTTGATGCATTGCATATTCTGCTAATTTTTCTCTTGAATCATGAGAAGTAGTTAATACCATATCATAAATAGCTCCCTCTGCTTCATTATATCCTATTCCAACTTCCATGGATTTTATTGAAGATAACTTTGCCGGTAACGTTTCTAATCTACTCTTAAATTCAAAAGCATTTTCTTGTTTTGACTTACCATTGGCTTCTTCATGAAGCCTCCACATTACAATATGCTTTACCATTTCTTTAGCTTTGAGTTTTGAAATATTTGGAGCATAAATTATGAATATTTCAGTTAGAAATTAGGAATACATTAAGTTTGTAGGACTATTCCTAATTCGCATATTCTTAATTCCTGATCAATCCCTATTAATTGATGTCAGGAACTCTTAATTTTTGGAGTTCGATTTTAAACAGAAATTAGGCTATGCTTAACACCTAATAAAAGAAAACAACCATAGATTGGAAAACTCAGACTCAGATCATATTTCAGTAGACGAATTAGGTGATGCTCACTTTGGTTCTTCAGAACATACACCTATTCGTGATGACGCTTTCGACCTCTCAGATACTGAGAAGATTGAAATCATTCAACAGCACTTTGAACAGATTATGGAAACCTTAGGACTTGATTTAACTGATGATAGTTTAAAAGGAACACCACATAGAGTCGCCAAAATGTATGTGAAAGAGATTTTCCATGGCCTAAACCCTGAAAACCGTCCAAGAGCAAGCACCTTCAATAATGGCTACGATTATAGTGATATGGTTATTGAAAAAAATATTCAAGTAACTTCATTCTGTGAACATCACTTCCTTCCTTTTATTGGAAAAGCACATGTTGCTTATATTTCAAAAGGCACTGTTATAGGGTTGTCTAAAATAAATCGATTAGTCGATTACTTTTCACGCCGACCTCAAGTACAAGAACGATTAACTCTTCAAATTGCAGATGCCCTTTCTGATGCAATGCAAACAGAAGATGTTGCCGTATTTATTGATAGTAAACACCTATGTGTTTCAACTAGAGGAATTAAAGATACTACTAGTAGTACTATTACTTCTGAGTTTAGAGGTGCTTTCAAAAAGAAAAAAACTCAGCAGAAATTCATCGATTTTATTAAAACCGATACGCAATTTTGAGTTCAATAATCTAATTCTCATATTCTTTTAAAAATATTGAGATGGGAACTAGAAGAGATTTTATCAAATTAAGTGCTTTTGCTGGGTCAACGGTAATTGCAAGTCCATTACTTTCAACTGAAAAGCAAGACTCTGTCACAAAGCCAGTTGTTATTTCAACCTGGGATCATGGCGTAGTTGCGAATAAAGTATCTTGGGAAATATTATTAAATAATGGTTCTGCACTTGATGCTGTAGAGCAAGGTGTTCGAGTTGTTGAATCTGATCCAAGAGGTACTACAGTTGGTGTAGGCGGTAGCCCCGATCGTGATGGCTTTGTTACTCTAGATGCTTGTATAATGAATCATAAAAATGAATGTGGTTCTGTTGCCTTTCTACAAAACATTGAACATCCAATTTCTGTTGCTCGAAAAATCATGGAAGAAACTCCACATGTGATGTTAGCTGGAAAAGGCGCCTATCAATTTGCGAGAGAGCAGGGTTTCGAAAAAAAAGAACTCCTAACTGAACAAACTAAAAGAGCATGGGAAGAATGGCTTAAAACATCAGAATATAAGCCTGTTATAAATATTGAAAATCATGATACAATTGCTTCACTAGCTTTAGATTCAGATGGTAATCTAGCTGGTGCCTGTACTACAAGTGGAATGAGATATAAAATGCATGGTCGTGTGGGTGATTCTCCCATTATTGGTGCAGGTTTATTTGTTGATAATGAAGTTGGTGCAGCATGTGGTACCGGAATGGGCGAAGCCATTATTCGAACTGCTGGAAGTGCAATTATTGTAGAAATGATGCGAAATGGCATGAGTCCACAAAAAGCATGTGAAGCTGGAATAGAACGAATAATTGAAAAACATTCAGACTTAACCGATTTACAAGTTGGATTTCTCGCTTTAAATAAAAATGGTGAATATGGTGGCTTTGCAGTTTATAAAGGCTTCACTTATGCAATCCGCACTGCTGATATTAATGAATACAATAATTCAGGCTTTAAAATCTAGATTAAATGATTCTGGAATGGGCAATTGAATCCATTAAAGAAATGAAGCTTACTCAAACTTTAGGCGTTAAAAGGATTGAGCTTTGTTCTTCTCTTGATTTAGGAGGATTAACACCAAGTATTGGATTGACTCAAAAGTGTTTGGAAAGTACGAATGTCAAAATTCATACAATGGTACGACCAAGAGCTGGCGACTTTGATTATAGTGATTATGAAATAGCTGTTATGCTTAATAACATTGATCATTTTGCTACTATTGGCGTACATGGAGTAGTATTTGGAGCATTAAATAAAGATCATAGTCTAAATGAAACTCATCTTGAAAAACTTATAGACCGAGCAAAATCTCACGATCTTGATGTAACTTTTCATAGAGCCTTTGATTTTGTTACTAATCCATTTGGAGCTCTAAATAAGTTAATAGACCTAAAAGTTGATTGCATTCTAACTTCGGGTCAAAAACCTAATGCTGAACATGGTATTAACTTGATTAAAGAGTTAGTAAATGAGGCAAATGGTAAGATAAAAATTATAGCAGGTTCTGGTATAAATGCACTGAATGCCCATTTATTTCTTAATTTTGGTCTTGAAGCTATCCATTGCACAGCAAGAAAAAAGATCCATCAATTAACCGAAATTGACATGGGTAATGAATATGAACCAGATCAAAAGAAAATTGAAGAAATTCAAAAAGTTTTAGGCTTTTGAACGAACGAAATTAGGCACAGAATTTTTTCAAAGTTAATTGTATTTTCAGTTCTCTTTTGTAAAGAGTTTTTGAAATCATAAATCATATACAGTGGCTGATCAGGATTCTTCAAATTTATTAGTATACAATACTCTTTCCCGTACGAAGGAAAAATTCGTACCTCTAAACCCACCATTTGTCGGGATGTATGTGTGTGGGCCAACTGTATACGGAGATGCCCATTTAGGACATGCTAAGAGCTATGTCTCCTTTGATCTAATACTACGCTATTTAAGGTACTTAGGATATAATGTTCGTTATGTTCAGAATATTACTGATGTAGGACATTTAGTTGGCGATGGTGACGAAGGTGAAGATAAGCTTTCCAAAAAAGCGCGACTTGAACAAGTAGATCCAATGCAAGTTGCTGAAAAATATACCTATACCTATTTCAGAGATATGGATGCTTTAAATGTACTGCGTCCAGATATAGCTCCACGAGCTACAGGTCATATACCTGAACAAATTTCCATGATTGAGACTTTGATTGAAAAAGGTCATGCTTATAATGCCAATGGAAATGTATATTTCGACGTAAGCTCTGATCCTGATTATGGAAAACTAAGTGGAAGAAATGTTGAAGAATCTGAGACTGGAACTCGTGTAGAAACAGCTTCAGATAAGAAAGACCCTAAAGATTTCGCACTTTGGAAAAAAGCTAACGAAGAACACTTAATGAAATGGAATTCTCCTTGGGGTATTGGATATCCTGGTTGGCACATTGAATGTTCCGTAATGAGTACTAAGTACTTAGGTGAAAGTTTTGACATTCATGGAGGAGGCTTAGAAAACCAATTCCCTCATCATGAGTGTGAAATAGCTCAGGCCGAATGTGCACATGATAACCAATTTGTAAAGTATTGGATGCATAACAACATGGTTACCCTTGAAGGTCAAAAAATGGGTAAATCGTTAGGAAATGCAATCAATCTTGATGAGTTTTTTACTGGGAGTCATGCTATGCTGACCCGTTCATGGAATCCTCAAGTAATTCGATTCTTTCTTCTTCAAAGTCATTATAGAAGTACAACTGATTTTTCAGAAGCTGCTCTTGAGGCTGCAGAAACTGGATTGAAAAATCTTCATTCTATGATAATATCCATTGAAAAGGCAACTCCTGGAAATGGAAAAGCATATAATATAGAAGCGTTTAAAGCTGCTTTCGAAAATGTAATGAATGATGATTTCAATTCTGCTCAAGCCATTGCAGTATTGTTCGAACATCTAAAAGAAATAAGAAAACAAATTACAGCGAATCAAACTCCATCAAATTTAGGAGCCTTAAACGTTTTTCTTCATGATGTGATTGAAGATGTACTTGGAATATGGCCAAGCGAATCTACTAACGGAAATGGTGAATTGACTTCTGGTTTAGTTGAGCTACTGATTGATATTCGAAAAGAAGCACGAACTAATAAAGATTTTGCTTTATCAGATAAAGTTAGAGACGATCTTAAGGAATTAGGAGTGCAGTTGATGGACGGAAAAGATGGTACTTCTTTTAGTATAGACTGATGAAAGCGCTGAAATTCATATTCAGCAAATTGATTATTGGAATTGTACGATTTTACCAGTTAGCCATTTCCCCATGGTTGGGAAGTAGCTGCCGGTACTCCCCCACTTGTTCACATTATATGATTGAAGCAGTGAACGAATGGGGACCGTTGAAAGGATTTTGGATAGGATTAAAACGTATCGGACGTTGTCATCCTTGGGGAAGTGATGGATATGATCCAGTTCCTGAAAATCCAAAGAAGAAATTGAAATAATAGGAAGTCATTCAAAGTGAAAGTGAAGAAACTACACAGCATAATAATTGTGAAGATCCTTTAGTAGTAGCCTCAGGATGACATGGAAGAAATTAAATAACCAAAACACAATTGACCATTAATGGTTAATAGTAAGCTTATACAATGAACGAAATTACATTCAAAAAACGCATTTCCATTTACCAAGTAGAAGAAGAAAAAGACTTGGCTCCAAAATTCCAGGAAAACGGATTGATTCCTGTGGTAACCACCGATCACACTTCCGGTGAGTTATTGATGCATGGCTATATGAATGAAGAAGCCTTTAAGAAAAGCATTGAACTAGGCGAGGCAGTGTATTACAGCCGTAGCCGTGAAGCTTTATGGCATAAAGGTGCAACTTCAGGTCTGACTCAAATTATTAAGGAAATGCGCATTGATGATGATCAAGATTGTGTTTGGCTACGTGTTCAGGTTCAAGGAAATGGCGCTAGCTGTCATGTGGGTTATCGCTCCTGCTTTTATCGCAGTGTACCAACAGGTAAAGAATTCTTTGAAAAAGACGGCGAATTGAAATTCGAAGAATCTGAAAAAGTATTTGATCCACTAGAAGTGTATGGTGATGCTCCAAATCCTACAAAATTGTAAACCTGATTAGATTACCAGATTTACAATCTATCGCTAACAATCTAGCGCAAGCGTCCGCTTGTTCCTAACTTTAACTTTCTCCAAGCGGACGGTTGAAGCTGGACTAAATCTGTCCACCAGATGTGAAGAATTTGGCTGCGAAGAGTTTTTAGCTCTAAGTGATTAAAACACCACATTCTTTTAAAAATAAAACTGCCTATTTGACTTAGGTTCTTTTTTGGGTACAATTATCGTAATAAAGCGATTATGAGTAAAAACAAAAATGTTACCTTTGGCTGGGCTGTTAAAAACATCATTTGGCCAAGAAGAAAAACCCTCTTTATTGGCCTCCTACTTATCATTATAAGTAGACCTGCAGGCTTAGTACTTCCCGCAGCTACCAAATATCTTTTAGACGACGCTGTACCCAATAAAGACTTTGAGATGCTTAAACTCATTGTGATCGTCATTGTAATATCACTGATTGTACAGGCAGTTTCTTCTTTTCTTCTTACACGAATTTTGAGTGTAGAAGCTCAGTTTCTTATATCAGAATTGAGAGTGAAGGTGCAAAAGAAAATACTATCTCTGCCCATCAATTTTTTTGATAATAATAAATCTGGAGCATTAGTCTCCAGAATCATGACAGACGTTGAAGGAGTTCGAAACCTTGTTGGTACAGGGTTGGTACAATTGATTGGCGGAAGCATCACTTCTATATTAGCTTTGATTCTGTTACTCCAGATCAGTCCAACCATGACCATATTCACACTAATTCCTGTTGGATTGTTTGCCCTTATCGCCTTGAAAGCTTTTGGAAGAATAAGACCCATATTCAGAGAGCGTGGAAAATTGAATGCAGAAGTAACAGGGCGATTAACAGAAACTCTAAATGGTGTGCGCGTTATCAAAGG
Source organism: Balneolaceae bacterium (assembly GCA_965212165.1). Classification (GTDB taxonomy): domain Bacteria; phylum Bacteroidota; class Rhodothermia; order Balneolales; family Balneolaceae; genus RHLJ01. The sequence continues at coordinate 2,903,101 of OZ243096.1, forward strand.
CTTTAATGCAGAAGCATCCGAGAATAGTACTTTTGAAGCGGGTGCCAGAAGACTATATGAAAATGTGAAATCCAGCTTAACAGCTACTGCCTTCGTAACCAGTTCAGGAACTTTTCTAATTGGTTTAGCCAGCGCCGGCATTCTCGCTATGGGTGGGTATTACATGATTGAAGATAAACTCACTGCCGGAGAATTGATTTCTTTCATTTCATTACTGGCATTTATGATCGCCCCTATTGTTCAGATGAGTAATATTGGGAGTCAGCTTACAGAGGCGTTTGCTGGTCTAGATAGGACAGAGGAAATCATGAAAATGGATCCTGAAGATTTGATAGAAGATCGCCCAATCAAGCTGGAAAAAGTAGATGGAGACATTGAGTTTAACAATGTATCCTTTGCTTATGAAAAAGATAAAGAAGTATTAAAAGAGATATCCTTTAAAGCGCCTCCTGGTTCGGTTACAGCTTTGGTAGGAAGCTCCGGTTCTGGTAAATCTACTACTGCCAGCCTCGCAGCTACCTTCCTGAATGCAAGAAAAGGATTGATAACCATTGATGGTCATGATATTTCTAAAGTAAATCTCTCGAGCTATCGTAAGCATTTGGGTGTGGTGCTTCAGGATGACTTTCTATTTGAAGGAACTATCAAAGAAAACATTCTATTTCCACGACCTGATGCTTCAGAATCAGAATTACAAGACGCAATAACAGGAGCTTATGTAAATGAGTTTACCGACCGTTTTGATGATGGACTGGAAACAGTAATTGGAGAGCGTGGAGTAAAATTATCGGGTGGTCAAAAGCAACGAATTTCTATTGCCAGAGCATTACTCGCTAATCCTAAAGTAATCATTCTGGATGAAGCTACTTCCAATTTAGATACCGAAAGCGAAACCTATATTCAGAAAAGTTTGGATGGATTGATGAAAGACCGAACTACTTTTGTGATTGCCCACAGACTAAGCACCATCCGTAAAGCAGATCAGATATTGGTAATAGAAGATGGACGAATTGTGGAACGTGGTACTCATGATGAGCTGATAGCTAAAGAAGGTAGATACTTTGAGCTATATACTTATCAAAGTAGAATTTAAATGTATTGGTCTTAAAATCACTGAAAACCCGCTTTAATAACTTCCGCTAATTTTTCCGCAGCAATTGGATTTCTTCTAAACCACAGTTCAGGCTCAATGAGCTCTACTTCGGATACAGCTAATTCCCCCTCATTATCCCACATTATATCAACTCGAGCATAAGCAGGAAGTGGATCGCAAGCTTGAACTACAGTCTCAGCAAATTCTATTTCTTCGACAGATGGTGTAAATTCATGAAGCGTTCCACCAAAATCATCTTGAACTCTGAAGTCGCCCTTCTTCCCTTTTTTCAGAACTGAATGGGTATATTTACCTCCAATCACCATGAAAGATATTTCACCTTTTTCCATAATGTTATACTGAAAAGGCTGAATCATCATATCTTCATTTGCAATAAGCGTACGAAAAATGGATTCATGGTCTACTATATTCCTAGAATTAAGACGGTAAGTATGTCGAGCAGCACCAGCAATGGTTGGTTTCAGAATCACTTCTTCCCAACCAGTTTCAGCTATACATTTTGCTAACGATTTCTTCTCACCTTGTTTGATGTACTTAGTCTCAACTACGCGAATTCCCTGGCTTACCAAATCCTTCAAGTACCACTTATCCATATTCCACTTAACCTGTGGAATCGAATTTATAAATGCAGTTTGAGATTCAACTTTAGCTAACCAAGATTTGAACTCATCAAATTTATCGAAATAATCCCATGTAGTTCTGAAAACTGCACATTTTGTAGTGGACCAATCAAAATCAGGATCAGCCCAGTCTTTTCGCACTACCTTTAAACCCAGATTTTCAAGAGCACTTTTTAAGAGCTCATCTTCTGTAAGGAGATTCTGAATGTAGTCATTAACCTTCTTCGGGTTTACATACCTCGATTCCGTTAAAATGACTACATCAAATTGACTCATTTTCGTCTTTTTCTGGTTTTACCGCTACTTTTTCTAAATCCTTCAGGCTTTCCTTTCCCACCTTTTCTAAAACTCTTTTTAGAACGGTCGCCCCCTACTTTTTTCCCAGGATCTTTTTCTGAAGGTTCAACATTAACGTCTCTACCTTCGAATTTTACACCTTTTACGCTTTCAACTAAACTATTTTGATATCCTTTTTCTACTTCAAAGAAAGAGAAGTTATTCTGAACATCAATCTTACCAAAGTCAGGTTTTTGGCCATTCAATGACTCATTTAAAAGTCCCATCAAACGAACTGGGTTTAAACCATCACGTCGACCGATATTAATAAAGTATCTATCAAATGAACCTGCATCGTCAAATTTTCTTCCACCAGAATCCCTATCTCTACCGCCTCGTTCTTTTCCACCAGCTCTATCTCTTCCACCTTTTGCAGAAGCATTTAGATCTCTAGAGTTATCATAATATTCTAGAAACTGATTGAACTCTACAGAAAGAAAATGTTTGATTAGTTCTTCTCTTTCCAAGTCGGCAAGTTTTTCGAGTGCTTTTGGTAAGAATTTTTGAATCTGCTCTTCATTGATTTTGGTCTCTTTAACTGTATCGATTAATGAAAGCATTCTGATTGCACAGATTTCTTCACCAGTAGGCATATCCTTTTTAATGAATTGCTTACCCGTCATTCTTTCAAGATCACGTATCCTTCTCATTTCTCTAGTGTGCACAATTGCTATCGAAATACCACTTTTACCAGCACGCCCTGTTCTACCGCTACGGTGAACGTAAACCTCTAAATCATCAGGAAGGTTGAAGTTGATTACATGAGTAAGATCATTCACATCCAAACCACGAGCTGCAACATCTGTTGCAATTAGTAATTGTAGATCCTTTGTTCTAAAACGGTTCATTACTTCGTCACGTTGACCTTGAGACAAATCACCATTCAATAAATCTACATCATAGCCGTCTTTGCTCAGCTTAGTTGAAATCTCTTGAGTCTCTCGGCGAGTTCTGCAGAATACAATCCCATAAATTTCAGGATTCATATCTACCGTTCTTTTTAAGGCCTCAAAACGATCTTTTGCATGAACCATGTAAAAGTGATGTTCTACGTTCTTAGCACCAGAATTACGCTCACCCACTGAAATCTCTTGTGGGTCATGCATGTATTTCTGTGCTATCTTCGAAATGCCTTTTGGCATAGTTGCTGAAAATAGCAAGGTCTGCTTTTCTTTTGGTGTATCTTCTAAGATAGCATCTAGATCGTCTTGAAAACCCATGTTAAGCATTTCATCAGCTTCATCAAGTACAAGAGTACGTACATTTGTAACATCTAACTTTCTTCTTCTTATAAGATCAAGCATGCGACCTGGAGTACCAACTACCACCTGACAACCACTATTAAGTGCTCTTATTTGAGTGGAAATATTTGCACCACCATAGATTGCTACCGTTTTTAAGCCTTTTACTTTTTTACCAAAGGATTTCATATCCTTTTCAATTTGAATAGCTAGCTCTCTAGTTGGTGAAAGTATTAAAACTTGAACATTATTAGATTGAGCGTCTATTTTCTGAATACTTGGTAAACCAAAAGCACCTGTTTTACCAGTTCCTGTTTGAGCAAGTGCAACCAAATCTCGTTGAGATTCTAAAATAACTGGAATTGCTTCTTCTTGTACTTTTGTAGGTGTTTCGAAGCCTAGTTGCTCCACGGCTTCAAGCAATTCCTGCTTAAGACCCAGTTCTTTGAACGTTGACATATATGTATATTCATTTTGATCCCGTACAGAAAACTTTCGCTGTATGTATTCTTGCCCGGAACGGTTGAGATGAGCTAGGGACAAGATACAAGCGCGACTGCTTGATTTAGACTGCCTCATATAAGAGGCCAGCAATTTTCTAAACCTGAAAGGTTCTTTACACTACTCCCTATTCTAATAGGGCATAAGTATCAATTATTCAGTCTTATCGTGTGCTCACGATTTAATAAGTGGCAAAGATACGGAAATTATCTATTAACCATGCATGATCTTTGTTAATTCTTTCTTATCTAAAAAAGGTGAAAGTCCCGCTCAATTGAGAGGGACTTTCTTGAAGTACTAATCTTTCTATGGGTTTTGATTTACTAACGCAGTTACAGTAGGATTGTAAATACCAAGTGGCTTATTTTTTTGGCCAATAATATAATATTTACCTAGTCCACCTGTAGTTAGTGAAGCAATTGATGTAGTTTCAACTAGTACACGTGTTGGCTGTGAGTTATTAACTTCATTATTCGAGCTAATTAAAACCCTTCCATCAACCGAATCTATTTTAATAGATGTTTGGCTTAACGAATCACCTTGAACAACTAGATAATTTCTACTACTGTTTAAAATGATTACTTCTGTATTCATTTGAACATGTAGCTCAGTAAACTGAGGGAGTTCATATGATTTCAACAAATCGTTTTGTTGTGCAAACGCTATTGAACTTGTAATTGCTAGTAGCGCTAGTGTTGTCAAATAAGTCTTCTTAATGATTTTCATTTCTCTTTACCTCTTAAGTGAGTTTGTGATGTCTTTAAGAAAGTGTATTTCCACTCTCTCCACCTTGTCGATGATTTCTGACACAAAGTTCGTGACTTTTTAACTAGTGTTTTGCATAGTTAACATCTATTAAGTTTGATTGAATCGTCTATAATTCGCTTAATGGATCTAAAAAGCGGTACCATTGATGAAATTTTCTTTCAATTTAACATTCTGTTAATACAGTACTTTGCCATGAAAGCGTTTCCCAAAGCGGTTCCATCAAACAATAAAATTGATTAATAAAGTGGTTTTTGAGAGTAAACCGAGAATCTAATAATCAGAAAAGCTTAACTGTTTGACCAGCATCTTGTTCCTTTATTTCTGCTATTAATCTATTGTTAGCTAAAGACCTTTCTAGATATATTTTTGTACCAATAGGGAAACGTTCTTTTCTTGATTGAAATATATTAAGTGTGATACCATAACTAAAGTTTGCTTCCTCAGGTCCTACAAGAATTAGATTTATCCTATCTGCAGAATTATTCTTCAGTCTTACATCTATATATGTTACTTCTTTTATAAGGATTATATCATCAGCTAGTAATAAAACTCTTCCACCCTCTACAGTCTTTGATTTTAACGTATCTGGTTTCTGAGCGTATATAATTTTACCATTTGAGGAAACATTAGCTTCTAATTCTTCTACTACATTCAACTTAAGAACACCAAAGCTAGTAACGTTGACTAAAGCACTTGATGCTATTAGATTCAATGCATTAATTTTACCAACATTTGTTTCTACCACTAGCTTTTCTACAATTCCTGATAGGGAAACATCTCCTACTTGAGCGTCTACAATAAATGTATCCGTACTAATCCCTTTAATATCATAACTACCATGAGCTGAATTGATGAATTGTGTTAAAGTAGGAGTACTTATCTCGACTATTATTTTTGTTGATGAAGAAATCCATTTTCCCTGATCAATATTCAATTCACCATCAATTACCTTAATTTCTAATAGGTCAATAAGGTTTTCATCAATTGTAATTTTAACTTCTCTTTTATCTCCAATAACTACTTTATAATTACTTGATAGTCCATTATTTAACTTGGAGAAAGATCCTACTTCAATTCGTTGAGTTATAATGTTACCATTTCCTTTAACTTGAGCTAAACTATTTCCTGTTCCAATAAGAGACACAACTAGTACTAAGCTCGCGATAATCTTTGTTTTGATTCTAGGAGATCCAAACTTCAGAGATTTCATCTTTCTTGCGACTAAATAATCCAATCCAAATTTACCTGAACCAAAAGCTATTGCATATAGTCCGACCCATAGAAACCCTAATGCAGGAAGCATATTCCATAATGGACCACCCCATTTTTGAAGAAATATTGCGACCAGCATGGTACAACTTATTAAGAAACCTGAGATTCTGGTCTGAAATCCCCAAAGAAGAAACATACCTCCAATAGCTTCACTTGCAGCTCCTAACCATGCGAATAAAACTGGTACTTGGGTAAATGGAAATCCAAATTTCGCTACGTCTTCAGGAAACCAATCTACTACTTCGAATAGCCCAAGCCCTGTATCTGAAAATGACCAAGGCACTCCAAATTTATCTCCTCCAAACATAGTCGCAAGAAAAAAACCAGCGAGTATTCTGGGCAATGCCAAAACTAGGTTTGAGAAAACCCCATTGATTTCTTTTGGCTTTGTTAGTTTCAATAAATAAGAATAGAATTGATTCTGTGTAATAGAGTTTTTCATGATATGTACTTGTGTTAAGGTTTACACAAGTATCGATACAAAACAACGCTTAATCGTCTCATTGTAATTTGAGACGTCTCATATTATACTTTTGAGACCTATCGATTTTCCATCACTTGATATTCACTAGGTGAGTGTCCGGTGATTTTTTTGAATACTCTATTAAATGTTGCTTTACTATTAAAGCCGCATTCGAAGGCTATTCCTAATATTGAAAAATGGGAATATGCTGGATCCGATAATGCATTCTTTACTTCTTCAATTCTATATTCATTTATAAAGTCGTTGAAGTTCTTACCAAAACCTGAATTAATAACTCTTGATAATTGGTTTGAAGGGATTGATATCTGCTTCGAAAGCTCAGAAAGAGTTAAATCTGGTTTCAAAAAAATCTTCTCTTCATCCATGAATTCTTCCAATTTCTCTTTTAATGGAAGAATCTCCTTGTCACCTGATATAATATCATCAACCTCATTATCTACTAATTTCAACTCAGATAGCTTACCCAGATCTGCAAAAATCCCCATCATTCCTAAATAGACAATTACGATTGATGCCGCTAAATACCACCACCAATTTTGTGTCCATGTTAACTGAAAGAAAAATTGATTCGTGAATATGAATACAATTCTTAATAAGAAAAGAGAAAGATATACTACTAAAAAATTTCTAAGCCAATTCAGTTCAACTTTATAGGTATTAGAGAAGAACTCTTTAATCTTATCCCGAAAAACATAAAACACTTTAACTGCATAATAGAAATAGATGGATCTTGAGATAATGCCAAGAATTACTAAATAAATGCCAATTGAAAAGTTAATATCGACATATAAAACACCATTTTGTACATCATTAAAACCTGGTTGTTGTACATCATATAAATAAATGAATACTTGAGATAAAACATAAACTAACCATGGGATTGAATGCCAAATATCTTTCTTTTGAAATTTAAATTCGGGGTTAGTAATGCTTTTTACATAGAAAAAAACAAGTGGACCTAGAATTAATGAATAGTCTAATAGAAAGTAATTGATCTTTGTGTTTTGGTAAACATCATACCAACCCATAAATCCAATAGTATATGCTACACACCGTAGACCAGTAATAATTAAAAGTAGCCCTAATAATAAATCCGATGGCTTCCTTTTTCCCCAGTATTTATAGAATAAGATTACAGCAAATAAATACCCTTGCCCAATGAGAATCAGTAAGGGCATACTGTAAATATTGAAATTAGGAAATGTTTGAAGGAAAGCCATAATAGATAATTGATCCTATTCATTAAAATAGAACTACTAGATTGAAGTGTTATTTAACAATCGAATGTTCAAAAATAATTTTGCGCAACTAAATATACTTCTCTCCACGAACTACACTTACTGGATAAGCATATGCAATAACAGAGTAGCTTTCAAAATATACATCAGCTATAAAATCAATGATTGCATTACCTACCTCTTTACTAGCAACAACTTCAATTTTAACATTTTTCCCTTCCCAATCACTTGCTCTTACTCCTCGTGAACCTTCACCTGTTGCATCTGTTAATGTGTAACCTGTAGCTCCAAGTTCTTTAACTTTCTCTAGTATTTCATTCCTGAAAATTCTTTCAGTAATAATCGTGACTAAAAATAATTCTGTAAGTTTCATATTAAGCTCCCATCCATTGTGCAATTAAATAGTAAAGTGGTATTCCTAGTGTAATGTTAAAGGGAAATGTTATTCCTAGTGATGCGGTAAGATATAATGATGGACTCGCTTTTGGCAATGCAATCCTTACTGCTGCTGGTGCAGCTATATAAGACCCACTTGATACCATTGCTGCAAGTACAGTAGCACCCGCAATACTTAAACCTGCTAATAAACCTACCCAAATTGCTAATATACCGTGAATAATTGGTATGATAATGGCGAACCCAACAATAAAAAATCCAACCTTTTTTAAATCTTGGAGTCGTCTTGCAGTTACCATTCCTAATTCAAGTAGAAATAATACAAGTGCACCTTGAAATCCACTTACAAAAAACGGTTTAACTGCTTCAAATTTTACTGGTCCAGCTACATATCCAATAATTAATCCTCCTAATAGTAGAATTATACTACTGCCTGTCACAACTTCATGAAGAGCTTTCTTAAACGAACCTCCTCTTTTAATCATCAATTGTGGAATTATAAGAGCTACTATAATCCCAGGGATTTCAAGTATTGCAACCAAAGTTGGCATAAACCCTTCAGGATTTAAACCCAGTGACTCCAAATAACTTATAGAGGCAATAAAAGTCACGACTGAAACAGATCCGTAATGTGCAGCAATTGCAGCAGAGTTTGTAATATCTATTTTACCTAAATACCTGAGTACAGCAAAAGCAATTAATGGTGTTAAACAACCTAATAATAGCGTTGCTCCAGCTGGCAAAATAAAATCTCCAAAAGGTGTTTTACTTAATTCTACTCCCCCTTTTAATCCAATTGCTAATAGTAGATAGATTGAAATTCCTTGGTAAACGGGTTTTGGAATTTCTAAATCACTTTTTAATACTTTTGCTAAAATCCCTAAGACAAATGCTAATACTACTGGGGAAGCGAAATTCGAAAGTAGTGATTCCATTAAGTGATATTTATTTGTTGATTAAATTAATCTGAAAGTGCTCAATGTTAACTAAAAAACGAGTTGATTCATATTACAATTAAACTTTAGGTAACCATTGATTTGCATCAGTGGATGTAATAAAATTGACAAAATTTCTAGATACTGGACTTAATTTTTTTCCTCTTAATGAAATCAATTTCCAATTGTTTTTATATGGAAATCCTTGTACATCCAATACACTAATTCGATTCATTATCCTTTCCTGTTCCATACTGTATTCGGAAATTATTGATAATCCAATTCCAGCCATAATCGCTTGTTTAACTGCTTCATTAGTACTGAGCTGCATAACAATCTTTGGATTTATACTTTCTTTTTTGAAAAATTCTTCCATCACTATCCTTGTTCCTGATCCTTTTTCACGAATTAAAAAATCAAACTTTTCTAAGTCTTTAGGAGTGATATTTCTTTCCTTAACCAGAGGATGATTAACGGGAGCTACCATATGTAATGGATTTACTAAAAACTCTTTAACATCAAGTTCAATATTTTCGGGAATCTTTGATACAACAGCTAAATCGTATCTATTCTGCTTTAAATGTTCAATTAATTCTATTCTATCTGTAACTTTTAATGAGATATTTATATCCTGATTTTGTTCACGAAAAAGTCCTAGAGCATATGGCATAAAATATTTTGCTGTAGAAACTACAATTAATTTCAAATCTCCTTTTAATGACCCCTTAAATTCGTGAAACATCATCTCAAGGTTTTCAATCTCAGAGTCTATTCTTTTTTGAGTTTCATATAGTTCTTTACCAGCTTCTGTTAAATAAAATTGTTTTCCAATTACTTCAAAAAGATCAATTTCAAAATGATCTTGTAATTTCTTTACCTGAATTGATACTGCTGGCTGAGTCAAATAAAGCTCATCAGCTGCTTTTGTCATACTTTTATTGCGAGCTACAGCGGCAAATACCCTTAATTGATGTAATGAAAATGACATAAGTTATACTCTATTAATTGTTCTAAAAGTATTGATTATTATTTATGTTTTAAAACCTATTATAAGATTTCCATTTTTATAAGTTGAAGATCATTTTCATACAATTCACAGCATTAGTAATAGTAAAATGAATTAAAAACAATTACTTCTATTGCGGTTATTTCTTTCCATAGTTTTTAAATCTGTTTTGTATTATCCTATTCAAAAAAAATTAAGACTTAATGCAGACGACGATTCCAAAACATTTTCCAGATGCAATTAGGATTACTGATCTTGAAACAAGAATAATTACAGACTTAGTAGAACGGAAATTAGATTTAAAATCCACAATTTGGGCTACTTCATTTTGTTCTGATGAAGTAAATAATATGTTTTCTCCATTCTATGATCTATTTGCTGGACCTGGTCCTTTTCAATTAGGTGGAATTTCAGGCTTACCGTTTGCTGGAATTACTGGAATGAATGCATTCTTAAGTCATGCCCCATCTCATGGAGCTGTTCTAATATTATATGGTCCACATATTGGGATTTCTGAAGACGGGAGTTTAGGTGAAGTTAACAGGCAGAATCAATTTGCATCTAGCACTTGCTGTGGTTCACTTGTATCTGCATTAGATACTTTAAAAGACAATTTGCAAACATCTTTAGATGATCCTTTAGATTATCAGCAGGCAAGAGTAATTCAGCATCTACATAATCATAGAAATGAAATACTAGAAAGTGATTATCCATTAAAGGAAGCCACTGATTTTACATATGAAGCGATCCAAATAAAACTACATAAAATTCTTGATGCTGTTAAACCAAATCTAAATGATATTAAACTATACTTAATTGGTGGAGTTGTTGTAAATACCGACTGGATGATGGAAGATTACTTTGAAATTAAAAATATTGAATTTCTGGAATTTTAAGCTCTTTCTTCATAGAAGAATTCAATCATATTTCCATCTGGATCAGCAACAAAAACGAATCTACCTTTTTTTCGATTTGCAGGACCACTCATAATTGTGACTTCCTTATCTCGAAAATATGTTGCAATCTCATCCACTTCTTCAGGTGAATCAACATAAAATCCAAAATGATCGACTCTGAAATCTCTTGAAGTTGGGTCATAGCTTGTTTCAGCTTCAACAATTACCAAGGTATCACCATTACCAATATCATAAACAGCCATACTTTGGCCCATAGTTTTTATGAGTTCTAAGCCTAAAATGTCTCCATAAAATTCTTTGGATGCGTCAATTCTATTAACTCTAATTGTAATGTGATTTAATCCGGAAGGTTTGAAATTCATCCTGCTATTTATTCAGTTTATGTATGATTTTATTATTATTTAAAAGTAACCATTATTTATAATCGAACCATTTTTTATTGGTTTACTTTTTTGCTAATAAAATGAGAAGTTACGTTTTCAATTTAATCCATCAGTTTTGTCTATTTTTTATATCGTTGCAACACCTATAGGTAATCTAAGTGACTTTTCACCAAGAGCAGTTGAAACCTTACAATCAGTGGATTATATCGCCTGTGAAGATACTCGAACCTCAGGAAAGTTATTGAAACACTTTGGCATTGATAAACAGACATTTTCATTCCATTTACATAATGAGCATAAAAAGGTTGGGCATTTGATGAATATCCTAAATGCAAATCAAAATGTTGCCCTTATAAGTGATGCTGGTATGCCAGGAATTTCGGACCCAGGTTTTTTAGCTGTGCGTGCCGCTCAGAAAGATGGTCATACCGTTTGTGTTATTCCAGGACCCGATGCGGCAACAACAGCATTAGTTGCAAGTGGACTTCCCTGTGATCGATATGCTTTCGAGGGCTTTCTACCTCATAAAAAAGGTCGCCAAAAGAGATTAAGTCAACTTGCCGAAGAAGAACGAACACTTATTATTTATGAAAGTCCAAACCGACTTCTGAAACTCATTGATGAGTTAGAAAAGTATTTTGGGGAAAATCGATTGATGTCTGTTTCTAGGGAACTCACAAAAAAATTCGAGGAAATACAACGCGGTACAATAATTGAGATGAAAACAGAGTTTAGTTCTCGTGATTCAATTAAAGGTGAAATTGTTGTAGTTGTAGCAGGAAAAGGATATTCGGAATGAATCGATTTCTAGAAAATAAATGGGTAGTTTCTATTGTTGCGGGGTTACTTCTTGGATTAAGCTTCCCTCCTATTAATTTATCTTTTCTGAGCTTCCCCGCTTTTATGCTAATGTTTATTCTTTCTGAGAAATGTGATAGCTATAAACAAACTGCTTACTATAGTTATTTGGGATTTTTAATCTGGAATATTGCTACAACATACTGGCTATTGATGGCTAGTATTACCGCTGGTTCTTCTGCAATACTAGCTAATAGTGTATTAATGACAATTCCTCTTTGTTTAGCTCAGTTTTTTAACAAGAAGTTCTCTTCACCGCTATTAATTGCTTTACTTCAAGCCTCTGCATGGGTTGGTTATGAGTTTCTTCATCACAATTGGGATTTAGCTTGGCCTTGGCTTGCGATTGGAAATGCGTGGTCGAATCAAGTTAGTCTTATTCAGTTCATCTCTGTAACAGGACATTTAGGAATTTCTTTTTGGGTAGTATTTACAGCAGCTATTGCAGTTCAAGCTCTCAAGTATAGAACTCGATTTCTCGGAATTTCTACTATAGCCTCACTACTACTATTACCTGCTGCATCGCTGATATATTTTGCATCAACCAACCCAATCGACTCCGATTTGGGAACAGTTAATGTATCAGTTATTCAGCCCAATCATGATTCTTATGAGGATTATGGAGGTATGAGTGGGCCTTCTGAAGTGCTAGATAGCCTATTCTCTCTGACTAATAAAATTAGAACTGAAGAAATTGATTTAGTTGTATGGCCGGAAAATGCAATCGATAGACCTATTTATTTAACTAGTATAACGGCAAATCGTGTAGCAGACTCGGCACAAACTTGGAATACTAACTTTTTACTGGGAACTGGAATAATTACAACTTATAGTAAGGATAACACTCCACCATTGCACCGAGAACTCAATAGTGGCACTCCGTATAATATATTTAACTCTACCCTATATATTGATGAAAATGGTACTAAGACTCAATATGATAAAGCTAACTTAGTGCCAATTGTAGAACGTTTTCCATATGTTAATTTCTTTAATAAAATCGACCTTTTTGGATGGGTTAATTGGAGTTATCAGGCTGGATATGGGAAAGGTACAACACCAAATATGCTTGAAACTTCGCAGTTTTTAACTCCAGGATTAGTCTGCTATGACTCAGTCTACCCATCATGGAATAGAGAATTTGTATTAAAAGGAGCTGATTTCATTACAATAATTACCAATGATGGATGGTGGGGGAATTCTAGTGGGCATCATCAACATTTTTCTTATGCTCGATTACGAGCTATTGAATTTAATCGCTGGATAGTTAGAAGTGCTAATAATGGAACTTCAGGAATCATTAGACCTGATGGAACCATTGAACAAAAAACAGAATATTGGGTTCGAACAGGTTTTAATTCAATTATCCCAAAACGAAATTCTCAAACTATCTATACTAGGTTTGGTGACTGGTTATCTTATCTAAGTTTAATACTAAGTCTAGGTGGATGGGTTATCGCTAGATTTATTTATAAAAATCCTACCGAGAACGAATTGCAATCCTCACATTAAATCTAATGTCGTGGTTCGTACGAGTAGGAATTTGATTTGATTGTATCCTACTGTAGGTATATTCAAAATTAGATGATATCGTTCTCGATATTTGATATCCCAGAGTAAAAGATCCATTTATTCTTTTTTGCTCAGTTGTTCTTCTACTATCTATAGGAGCTTGCCCAGCATCTGGTAGTTGATCAGCATTAGCCAAGGCATTACTAAGGTCTGTGTCTAATTTGAAGCTATTTTCAGTATCATTTTTAAAGCTCCCTCTAATACTCATATCAATGTTATTCTTCACTTTTGGCAAAAATGAAATTCTAACATTCCTAAATGTATAATTTACTCCGAAATCTATTCCTCTTGTTAAAGTCTCTGTAACCCTGTTACTATTTATCGCAAATGAGGAAATATTTCCCCTATCATATCCAAGCTCAGTTCGTAAATTCGATTTCCAAGTAACATTTAATTTAGCAAGTGGCGAAAAACGTTGTTCTACTCGAATTGAATTAGGTTCATATAGCCCTCTATCATCAAGAACAGAAAAAGACCCTAATGATTTTCCAGACTGCACACCTGTAACAGCATTCAAACTCCAATCAAGTTTATATGTACCTTTATATGAATGAACAAGAGTAGCTGAACTCATATGCTTTCCAATGAAAGGTATATACTTTTCAAATTGGGTCCAGTTAATCCTCCATTGTGGTACAGGGAAAGCTAGAAACCCTTTATCTCCTCTCCCGGTGCTTCCACCGCCTAAATAAGCCTTTCTAAAATCATCCTGAAGAGTATTTCTGTTCAATACAGATCTTCCATCATTATTACCAAGAGAGTCTCTTAGTACATTACTACCTTCAACAATATCATCATATGCTGCCGTTAATTGTCTTTCAAAAAAGTCTTCGTAACCCGACCCAAATGCCCATACTGAAGTTGTATAGCTACCAGACTCTGTTGTTGTTGAGTTGATAGCTCCATCAACACCAACAATAATATTTTCAGTAATAGTATTTGAGATAGTAGCACTCCAATCCAAATCAACGGTGATATTTTGTAATGGCGTAATTCGAGTTCCTGCTGAAATTATATCAGAGTATCTGTTATTTGCTGGGAAACGAACTTCATTTACCCCGTTATTATTACCAACTAATTGTTCTATTGGTATGCGTTCTTGAAACCCAATTCGATATCCAATAGGAGGTGAATAATTTTCAGAATTTGGGTCATTAAATGCATAAAATATCTGGGAATCACCACTATAACCAGGCTGACTACCACTTTTTGTTCTCTTGTAACTTGAGGAGAAATCCTTCATACTAAAAATTGAGAGAAACACTTTTCTACTCAAATAATTTAAATCTTTTAGTATCGCAGGCTCAGGTCTTGGAGTTCTTAAACTATCAGCTACACCATCTTCAATCTCTCTACTCCTCTTTGCTTTTGATGCTTTTCTTTCACTTGTTTCAGTAGCATCGGCATTCTTAATTTTAGTAAAAACTCCAAGTTTATTAAAAATACGATCAGTATTAATTCTTAGTGAGTTATCTAACTGAAAATTATTTGAGACACTCGCTCCAAGCTCAGAACCTCTTGGGCTGTTATTCCACTGATATCCTCCACCATAAGAAATACTATAGGTTAACCAGTTTAGTGATTCTATTTTAGCCAAATCTGGCCTCCATGAAGCTGTAAAACGTTCTGAATATGATGATCTACGTGCACTTAATGAATCTGATACTACACCTTTTAATACTTCAAATGTTGGCAATACATCAAAAGATGTACTGTCTACCCCATTAATATTCCTATTTTGTATCCCAGCACTTGAAAGATCAAAACTTGTACTATTAGAAAAGGTAATGGGTATCGATTGAGTAAGGTTATAATTCAATGAAAAATTATTCTGTTGCGTAAAAGCGTGCTGCTGATTTAAAGACTGGAGTGAGGTTGGATCAGATAGATTTCTTCTTCTAGATTCATCATACCTTCTTGTAAAAGTTGACGATGTAGTAATTGATGTTGGTAAATACCCTAATCTTAATCCTGAAAGTACTTTTGCAATAGGTACACTTTCTGTAAAAGCGAATGGTCGAAATAGCTTAACACGTTGAAATCTTAAGTTATACTGAACCGATGCTTTATAATCCCATCTATTTTGGAAAATAAGTTGTGGATTCTTTGAGTATCCTTTGTTGTAAACATAACTTAGCCTAAGGTTGTCAATGGTATATTGAGCTAGTTTACTTTTTGAACCTGTTTTCGAAATATTGGACATATTGAATGAAAAATTCTCACTCACAGTCTGTATGTCACTTATTTTTCCGTCAATAATACTGTTCTTCTCATCATTTGATAAATTTTCATTTGAGTTAACAGCGTCTTCAAAATCACTTAATCTAATATCACCTTGATCTGGTAGAAACTTAGGTGTTTGAGTATTTCTCCTATTTGAAATACTTACTGGAAAACTCCATCCAAATCGATCAGGTATTAGTTTATGCATATTTATAGTAGTACTTAAACCATAGCCCAATTGATCAGACATAGATCTTTCTCCCAATCGAGAATCTAAGCCACCAAATCCATTTGTTCTTCGAGTTACATTTGCATTTACAGTAGCAAAATCGGCTAGCTTAACGGAAGATTTTGCATTAGCAGCCCACCCAAATTCATTATCAAAACCAGAAACACGAAGTTCATTTAACCAAAATTCTGCATCCAGACTAGGCACTCCAGCTGTTTCTGTATCCATTGGGTTATATGGATTTCTAATACCTAAACCAATTTCAGAAACTCTATCTAAAGATGGGTTTCCACGAATAGCAAGTGTTGCACCTGGAACAGCATCTTCTCCTAAAAGACCTCCTCGCTCAAATAAATCTGCAGGATCTGCATTTTCTTCATCTCTTAACTGCTTCAACACATTGAAGGCTGAAATAATAATATTCATGCTATTTTCATCATATCTCCAAATTTCCTGAGCTTCGTCAGAAAGCTGGCTTTGATCATTAATATTATATGAGAAATTTCGTGGCTCAGATGGTGTTACAGGTTGTCTATATTCGTAGAAATTATTTTCGAGATCAGTACCAATTCTTATAACAAGCTCCGCTTCGCCACGGTTTTGAAATCCTTCACCATGAACAAACATTCTAACATTTGAATAATTAAGTAGGTTTAGCTTCCCGGGATATACTCGTTTTACCATATGAATTTCTTGTGGACCAAGATCTTCAACTGAAAGTACTAACGATTGCTCATTTTGAAGTGCTTGTACCTGAGCTCCTCTATTTAATGCTCTAATTGAGCCGTCTGGTTGGCGATATGGGAATGGTTCTCTACTTGCGTTTTCTTCGATATTTATTGTTGAGATCTTAAAATTGTCTTGAGTAACTGGTGTTTCTGTTAGTTCAGTTACTTTTCTCCATTGGCTACCAATGAACTCAAATGTTGCAAAACGAAGTGTAAATGGTTTTTCGTACCCAGACATCCATAGTCGCATATAAGATATATTCTGAAAACTCTCTACCTCTCCAAATTTACGTTTAAAGTCGGTAAGAGGAATACGAATTAGATACCAAGCTCTTGTATCAGAAGTATCTGAAGATACTTTATCAACAATGTATGTTCCATCCGAACCTATCTGAAGTTGAAATTTATCAGCTGGGTTAAAGTCAATTTCATACTGAAAATACGAGTTTGCTTGCTGAATTGAGGAAGCACTTACTAAACCTTCTGTATCCGGACGTAAAGTGATCGCTGTTTTATCACTGTTTGTGCTACTTTCTGGAGTATTGCCATCATGATAACCGAGCATTCTATGAAAACGCTGATTAAGCTTTAGTTCTCTTACTTGTCGCTCAGCATAATATACATAATCATCATTGGATGGATCTTCATCAACCTTAATAGCCATTTCACTTCCTTCTCCATAGCTATTCTTTATTGATTGAATAAAGTCACTAAATAAACTCGCTTCATCTCTACCTTCAGCTCCAACAGTTCCAGGGTTTGGAGCACCATCTAGTCCAACATCTTCTAATTGACGGTTTGAGTTTGAAAATTGACCTAATGGAACTGGTGGTGATGGAGGAATATAAGACCGGGGATCCCCATCAGGATCATCTTCCGTTAGATTTTTTAATACTGTAGCCAAACCATCTTCTGTATTCAAACGAACATTTGGAATAATATCTTCAGAAACTATACCTAAATCGAGATATAATTTTCCATCATAATATTGTTCTTGTCCATTCCCATCTTGGCCATCTGGCAGAACAGGTTGAACCCAGAATTCCAAAAACTCGATATTATTTTGAACTAAATCTTCTTGACCTGGAGGAATTACCGCAGTCATTCCGCCCCAAGTTCGCTCTGGATCTTCTTCTAATAATGTCTTTAGATCACGATTATAATTGTACTGCCCACGCTGAGTTGGATCATAATAAATATCTAATGGGGTAAGAATCGCTTCGTTTGCATTTACAATTTCTCTACCTCGAAATACTTCGTCGACACGAATTAACCTTGATTCTTCAGTTACATCGCTACTACTTACTGATTCTATATTCCTTGGAATCGAATACCACGAAAACTGTGATCTAAGATCCGTTCTAGCTTTTTTGTCTGTAATAGATTGTGGTGCTGAATTCGTAGGATCCAAAAAATAAGAATCATCATATCCTGGAACCGCTGCAGGTGCAGCTGCTAAATTCCATCTTGTAGGGTTCAAGAAACTGATACTATATTCAGCTCCCTCAAAATCATCAATAAATACTAATCCATTTTCTTCATCACTAAATAAGTCGCCACTATCAATTGCTTCTTGAACAGCATTAGTTTGAGCAACTCCTGGTCTAACTTGAGCAAACTCACCTGTAAAAGTAAAATTCGATGGTGTTTTCGTTTGGAGTAATGGAATACGATCGATAAATCGTGTTAACCATGGAGTATCGAATTGAGCTTTAGCATCTAAACCTAATACGGTATTGTTAATTGGTTCATTCCCAATTCTAATCTTGTCAGAAAGAGGCTGTTCTTTCAACTTAAAGAATGTACTACCAATTTTAATGTCTTCATTAACAGTATACTCAGCTCTAACCCCTGTAAAATTTTTCTGTCCAATTATGCTGAACTGATTATTCTCAAATTCAACTTCAATCTCTTGTCCAGGAGCTAGAAATTTGTCGTTTAAAATGTTCAGACTTCCGAATGAATAATCTACTTCATAGTCGCTATCTTCTATTAGTTCTACGTTGTTAGCAAATACTTTAACAGAACCTTCTACTAATCCAAATCCCAAAGTAAAAGAGCCTGAAACTCCTCCACTTGATGAACCAGATATGGAATAAGTACCGTTTTTAGAACTAGTACGAGCATCGGTCTGTTTTATATCATAAAGTTCTGTAAATGCATAGGTATTACGAACTGTATCTGCAACCGCTCCATCTAAGATATCCCTAATTCGGTCTCCAAAAGGTTCTAAATATGGAAACATTAATCTACCTGTAGCAGCATCAAGAGTGATTCCAGTGAAATCCACAATATTATCTGAACCAATTGCTCCTTCAGAATTTACTCTGTCTAAACCAAGGTCTTCGAGTAATGTTTGGTTTCTATTTGGAAGATTAATTACTGGAATATTAGCTCTTGTATCGGATATCTCCAATTCAAATCCATCAGGCGTTATCCCAGAGACACCAAGTGAATAGATATTCCTCATTGTCAATGGCCAAGCTTTGTCAGTAGTTGTCATTCCACCAGGTCTTAGCAGCTTAAGATATAGTCTATCGCCCTCACTTACTTTTGATGGGAATTCACCTACTTCAACTGGAGCGCCTGTATTTGGATCTGTATAAACATATGCAACGGCAATTGCATCTCCAGAGTTAATAAATGTCCTCATACTTATAAAGCCCAATGCTCTATTAAATGTAAAATCGATACCTTCTTCTAATAATTCAAAAGAGGCATCTACATACTCTTGTGAGGTTGAATTAAAGTCCTCATTGGTAGCTGTACTTTCAGTAGAACGCAATGCATCTAAATCAGCTTGGTTAAATCGATCAAACTCATTTCCTGGACGTCCATTATTAGTATTTACACCTAAATCGAGTAAGGCAATTGCGGGAATTGCATTCTCATCTAAAATTTGTGGACTAGCTTTTCGTACATAAACATATAATTCGGTTACTTGATAAGGTTGAAGAATATTCTGAGGATCGGATAAAGCTTGCTCAAAAACATTACGATTAAAGAAATCCAGAAAGAAATGTCTTCCATCCTCATAATCTGCAGGATTAAGATTTATTTGTACTTCTTGAGAACCACCGCTTATTTTTTTTGTACTATTCTTTCCTCGTTGTTGAGATACAACTGATGTTACTCTTAAGGGGCCTAATTCCGAGATCGCTTTGATACCAAATAATGACTTTCCACCACTTACTAATGAGTTTCCTGTTTCCATAGAAACGTTACCCATCTCAATACTTTTAATTATCTCATCCTCGTATCCTCTATAGATAATACTTAGCCTATTTTCAAAGTCAAATTGCCTTTCAGTATCCCAATCTGTTGCAATTGTAAGCTTATCACCAATTGTACCCTGAATATTAAGCTGAAGATTTTGATTGAAGGTAGGATCAACTCGAGTTCTTAAATCTGGAGGTAAAGTTCCATCATCTAATTTCTGAATGGATGCACCAACATTCATATTTGCTGAGCCATTTACTCTCAAATTAACTTCATTTGTGCCAAAAATAGTTGTAAAAGCAGAGTTCTCGCCACCAGGTACATTTATCTTAAAATCCAATAATCCTCTGCCCGTCTCTTGCTGACTCTTTGCTTCTTCAACTAATAACGATTGAATTGCATGCTTTTGCTGTTTCTTAACAAGAGCCGAAAATTCACTGAATTCAACTACAGTTGGTTTATATAATTCTCGATTATAAACCGTTCTATTAATTTTATAGGTTGATAGGGTATCCCAGGTTATTGTGGTTTTATCAAAACCAAGCTGAAACCCATATAGTCTTTTTCTTCTATCCGTTCCTAAAGGAATTGAACTAATTGGTGAAGAATTCTTTATAGAATAAAATTTAATCCCTTTAAGGGTAGTATCTGGGGCTGATACAACGTTTAAAGAGTCTGTACTTTCTTGCGCATAAATAAGATGTACTTTCGTCAGTACATTACAGAGCAACGCCAGCGTAACTATATAAAAAAGCTTTAAAAAAATGCGCACCGAATGTTGTTATATTTCGGTTTAGAATGTTTTAGTAGCTGTTACCGATAGGCGAATTTTATGAGATGATAGATTTAGTACAAATGAGCACCGATAATACCATATATTTGAGTATGTTGAAAGTGAAATGAACCCCAATAAATGTCGAATTTGTGCACTTAAAGTTTTGTGATTACGTTTATCCCGTCAAATTAGTGTACTTGAATCTCTATTAATTATTGAAGTTGAATTTTTGGAAGAATAAAATACAGTTAGATTTATTAAAAAGGCATGTTGGTCCATTTCTATTCTGCTTTTTTACATTGATGTTTCTACTACTAATGCAGTTTCTTATTCTTCATGTAGATAAACTCATTGGTAAGGACATACCAGTACCTGTGATTATTGAGCTAATGCTTACTAATCTAGCCTATATGGTTGTACTTGCTGCTCCAATGGCAGTGTTGGTTGCTACATTAATGGCTTTCGGGAAATTTTCGGAGTTAAATGAACTCACAGCACTTAGATCATCTGGGGTAAATCCTTTTGCAATTATACGCCCTGTTTTAATTGCTTCATTCTTTATGTTTTTATTTTTAGCATGGTTCTCAAACAGTGTATTACCTGAAGCAAATAATAAAGCTCGTTCACTTTTTATTGATATAAGATTAAAAAAACCTGGATTCGAACTTCAACCAAATGTGTTTTATGATGGCATTGAAGGTTACACATTCCTAGTTAAAGATATAGATAACCGGACAGATAGCCTTTATAACATTACTCTTTTTCAAGAACCAACTAAGGCTAGAAATCGGGCTTATATAAAAGCTGAAAGAGGTTTTTTAAGTAGTGAGGGAAATCAAGGGCTCACACTTATGCTGGAAAATGGAGAAGTTCTAAGATACTTAGATCGAAATGCTACCTCTTTTAAAGATAATCTGGAAGGAACAGCCTTTTCAAAATACCGTCTCACATTCGATTTATCAGACTTAGAATTCTCTCGTTCTGATCCAAATAGAAGAAGTAGAAGTGATCGAACAATGAGTATGCAAGCCATGTCGGTTGTTGTTGATACTCTTCAAATGGAAATTCGAGAGTATATTGAAAACGCTTCGTCTCAGAATAGTTTTCAATCTTTAGGTTTAATTGAAAAAAACCGTGAAGTGGAGAACAATACCATATTAAATACTTTTGAGGATTATGATTCTACTTACACCGCAGTAAGATCCGAATTCTTTGCTTTAAACAATGTTTCAAATAGTTCATATCAATCCAGACTACTCGGCATTAGTCAAACTCGACTTGATGAAAATAAATCTAAGCTAGAAGGGTATTCGTCAAATGTTATTTGGCGACTTAAACGAGTTAATAAATACCTTGTTGAAATATATAAGAAACTATCTATCCCCTTTGCCTGCCTGGTATTTGTACTACTTGGAGCTCCAATTGGAATAATGATACGACGTGGTAATTTTGGATATGCTGCTATTATAAGTGCGGTTATTCTAACTATTTATTGGATATCTATTATACAAGGTGAAAAACTCGCCGATCGACTTTATATAACTCCATTTTGGGGAATGTGGAGCTTCAATATTATTTTTTCGGTTATAGGTATCTTTTTAATTATCCGATTATCAACAGATTTTAGAATCTCAAATCTACTGAGAAGAAATGATTAAGCATTTCAATAAATATGTATTCTTTAGGCTATTTACTATCACAGCCTTTGTTCTATTGATTCTTATTTTCATTTTTATAATGATCGACTTTTCAGAGAATAGTGATGATTTCACTGATCGTGGTGCTACTTTTTTAGAAATTTGGAGTGATTATTATCTGAATTATATTCCTGAAATGATACGTTTGGTTATTCCAATGGCCGTATTTTCAGCTTGTTTATTTTTAACCGGACAATTATCAGAAAGGTTAGAAATAACAGCATTAAAAGCAGCAGGAGTAAGTTTATACCGACTCATTATACCGTATATCGCCTTCGCTATATTTTGTGCAGTCACTATTAGTGTTTTGGACGCATATGTGATCCCTACTTCTAATAAAGCTAGAATTGAATTTGAAGATAAGTTCATCAAGCAAAAGAATGAAAGAATAGATAGAAATGATGTTTATAGAGAAATTTCTGAAAACTCGATTCTTCAAGTCAATTATTTCGATGATGAAAAGAACATTGCCTATCGTATTCGGCTTATAAATTTTGATGAACTCTCGGTTAAAAAAACTATATCTGCCACAAATATGTCGTGGAGAGAAGATACCGGTATGTGGCGACTTGTGTCTGTGAGAGAACGTGTTTATTCTGATTCAGGATTTGTCGAAAATTCATTCTCTGGTATTGACACTTTATTATCCATACTCCCTCAAGATTTAGCTCGAAGTACCTCTGATATATATCAGCTTACTTACCCAGAAGCAAGACAGTATATTGCTTCAATCGAACGCAGTGGGGCTGGTGGTATCAACATTCCAAAAGTTCATTTTTATGGAAGGTTAGCCTATCCACTTTCTATTATAGTTGTTGTAGTCGTAGGCTTTTCAGTTGCTGCCGTAAGACGAAGAGGTGGGAAAGGGATTTATATCGCCGCTGGTTTATCAATTAGTTTTCTATACCTCGCATTCATGAAGATAGCTGAACCTTTTGGTGCTCATGGTACTATTAGTCCTGAATTAGCCGCAACTCTCCCACATGCATTCTTTTTTCTGTTGGGCATATTTCTTCTAGTTCAAGCTAGAAAATAAAATCAAGCTTCCGGTTGTGGACCACGATACATAGGAATATCAACTTTTTCTCTGGTGTTGATAGGCCCATGTTCATCTTCAAAGCGTTTTACATTATCATTTAATGCAGTAGCTAATCTTTTTGCATGGTCTGGAGTTAAAATCATTCTTTTAGCAACTTTTGCTTTTGGAACTCCAGGCATCACCGCTATAAAATCGAGGATAAATTCGGATGGTGAATGAGTGATCATCACCAAATTAGAATAAGTACCATTTGCTTCTGTTTCCGGTAATTCGATTTCCATCTTTCCCGGATTTCCTGTTTGATTATTTTGTGCCATAGTTATCTCCTTAATCTAAAAATCCTTGCTCTTTCATCCACTCGTCATTGTATACTTTCCCAATATAGCGAGTTCCGCTATCTGGAAGAATTATCACCATTACATCGTCTTTTCCTAATGGATTGCCTTGCATATATTTAATTGCGCCTTCAACAGCAGCACCACACGACCAACCTATAAATAGTCCTTCTTCTTTTGCAAGTCTTCTAGTGGTAAGTGCAGAGTCTTTATCATTCACTTGAAGCACAGTATCTACATATTGAAAGTCGATTGTCCCAGGAATTATATCTTCACCAATACCTTCTGTCATGTATGGTTTGATTTCATTTTTATCAAATTCACCTGTTTCGAAATACTTTTTATAAACAGATCCTACTGAATCAATTCCGATTACTTTAATATCAGAGTTTTGTTCTTTCAAATATTTACCAACTCCTGAAATAGTCCCTCCAGTTCCCATACCAGCAACATAATGGGTTATTTTTCCTTCAGTTTGTTCCCAGATTTCTGGACCTGTAGTTTCATAGTGAGCTTGAAGATTACTCTTATTGTCGTACTGATTTGGATAGTAAGAATTAGGAATTTCTTTACTTAATCTTTTAGCAACTGAATAATAACTTTTCGGATCGTCGGGTTCCACATTAGTAGGACATACAATTACTTCAGCTCCTACTGCTTTCAAAATATCTACTTTAGATTGACTTTGTTTGTCGGTTGTAGTGAATACACACTTATACCCTTTAGCAATTGCAGCTAATGCTAAACCCATTCCAGTATTCCCTGAGGTTCCTTCAATAATTGTACCACCTGGGCTAATTAAACCAGCTTTCTCAGCATCATCGATCATCTTAATTCCAATTCGATCTTTAATACTATTTCCTGGATTGAAATATTCTACTTTAGCTAAAATTGTGCCTTCTGAATCACCATTTACTTTATTAAGCTTAACAATAGGAGTATTTCCAGTTGCCTCTATAATTGAATTAAGATACATGAACTATAATTTGATGTTTATTTCTATACCTCTAAACTAAGAAATAATTCAGCGAGGGGCATATTTTAGATTGAAGAGAATACAACTTTTGGCTTAATCATATTCCATGTATCTTTGCTCGAACTAAATAAACAGATTTTCATGTTCATAGAACAAAAAAAACCAAAAGATTTTGACTGCGGATATAATCTAGATTTGATGATTGCTGCTATACCTCGTCTACCTGAAGGCGAAGAGCGTCTAGCTTATGCCAAACGTGTAGTTGGGCTAATCAAACAAAGTCACCCTAATTGGGTAAATGAAGATGGTACTAGCCAAGCAGCGTGGGATTTTCTTTATGAAATAGCTGACTTCGACTTAGAAGCTCACGGTATTCATAACCCATTTAAAAACGGACAACAGGACGACGCAAAATAGTGTCTTAATCTGAGTAAAATCCTTTCAAAAAACTTTATTATTGTCAATTTTCAATTTATATTGAAAGTTAAATCTAATAAGTAAGTTTGATGCCTAAAAACACCGTACAAGAGTCGGTACTTCACACATCTTTTCAAAAGCAGATTGGCTTGAAAGGACTAAAGAAATTTCTGTCTAGCATCTCTTTTTCTGAAGGTGATAGAAACGAGTATTTAGCACTTTCAATTTCAATTCCATCAGTAGATCTACTTGCTGTAATTGAGCAAGATAAACATAGAGATAGCTTTCAATATTATTGGGAGAAACCAGTAGATGAATTTTCGATTGCGGCTTCAGGTGAATTAGAGAGAATAATTTCAAAAGGTGAGTCTAGATTTAAAGATTCTTCAACTAGAGGAAAAGAAGTACTCAGTCGCGTTCATCATTTAAGTGGAATAAAGCATCAAAATGCTGTTGTACATCTATTTGGTGGATTTTCATTCTTTGATGAAAATAACTCAAACATATGGAATTCTTTTCAATCTTCTTCCTTTACACTTCCAGAATGGATGATTATCAAAGAAGGAAATTGTACGATTTTAACTTTTCTACTTTCTGTTCAAAGTGATCATTCTTCAGAAAAAATATATTCAATTATAGAACATCAGCTTTCAGAGCTTGAACATATTCTATCGGCGGATCAATATTATTTAAATACTGAAAAGGATAAACGGTTTAAACTAGATGTGCCCGGTAATGATTCTGAAGAACATTTAAGATGGATTGATACCATTACAAAGGCAAAAAATGCAATAAATGACGGAGCATTTGAAAAAGTTGTATTAGCGCGACAACTTAAAATAAAACTAAATCAAAAAATTAAGGATACCCATATTCTTAATCGCCTTCGGTTTCAATATCCTGATTGTTATTCATTTTTAATTCGTCAAGATTCCAAATCTAGCTTCATCGGCTGTACTCCTGAGCGTCTAGCATCTTTCAATTCAAAATTTGTATTAACAGAAGGACTTGCCGGAAGTACTTCTAGAGGTAAAACTGCTTCAGAAGATGCTGTACTTGAGTATAATCTCCTTCATAGTAATAAAGATCTAAGAGAGCATGATATAGTATTAGAAGCAATAGAGGAAAATTTAGAGCATTATTCTGATGACGTTCAACATCCAACATCACCACTCGTAAAAAAACTTTCAAATGTTCAACATTTATACACTCCAATAACAGCAATTATTAGAGAAGGTGTTTCAAGAACTGAAGTATTGAAAACGTTACATCCTACTCCAGCTGTAGGAGGATTCCCAAGAAACAAAGCTGTGAACTTTATTAGAGAAAATGAAAATTTCAACAGAGGTTGGTACGCCTCTCCAATTGGTTGGATAAATGCTCATGGAAATGGAGAGTTTATTGTTGCAATAAGAAGTGGATTAATAAAAAATGATGAAGTGCGTTTTTTTGCAGGATGTGGTATTGTTGAGGACTCCGATCCTCAAAAAGAGTGGGAAGAAACAAATCTGAAATTTATACCAATGCTGACAGCCTTAGAATATGCCGGAACTTAATCCTCAAAATCTAAATTTTTACTGGGCAACAACTTTTGTCCGTTCGTTATTTGAAGAAGGCGTAAGACACGTTATAATATCACCAGGTTCAAGATCAACACCACTAACTCTTGCATTTGCTGCGCATCAAGGGTTTCAGAAACATGTTATTATTGATGAGCGATCTGCAGCTTTCACAGCTCTTGGGATTGGAAAGGGATCGGGAATTCCAGCTTGTTTAGTGTGCACATCTGGTACAGCTCTCGCTAATTATTTACCTGCTGTTATAGAAGCCACACAATCCGGAGTTCCTTTAATTGTTGCTAGCGCTGATCGGCCACCACATCAACGCAGTATTGGTGCTTCTCAAACTATTGACCAAATTAAAATTTTTGGTGATTACCCTGTATTCTTTCATGAAGCTGGTGAGCCAAATAATAGTGAACCTAGTATTTCACGTATTCAAAAGGTTGCTATTCAAGGAGTAAATAATTCGATATTAAAAGGTGGTGTTAGTCACATAAATTTCGCTTTTTCTAAACCTTTTGAACCAACTCCAGAGTTTTTAGAGAATATTGAAAAGGAAAATGAGAAACATGCAAAGCAATCATTTAATAATCTAGAAACAACGACTTCGACAACCGAAGTAGATGAGCTTTTTTGGTCAGAACTAGTTTCTTCAGAGCGTCCAGTTTTTATTATTGGTCCTTCTCATCCGAATGCAAATCTTGGTATGATTACGGAACTTGCCAAATGCTTAAATGCTCCGATTCTTGCAGAACCAGGCTCGAATATTCCTTCTTCTAAATATACAATAACTGGGTTTGATGGCTTTTTGAGAAACTTAGAAATCTCTGAGAAATTGAAACCTGATCTCATATTACGATTTGGTGAGGAACCTGTTAGTAAAGCATTAACGAATTATATTCTCCAAAATAATGCATGCTCACAGATACGGTTTAGTCAAGATACTTCTATTGCTGATGAAACACTTACAGCTACTAAATATCTAACAGTATCTGGTGAGCTAACTATTCCGGAAATTTCAGGTTCTACTGATAAGAATTGGCTAAAAGATTGGAGAAAATATCAAAAGGAATTCAAACAATTTCGAGAAGATCAACTCCACCCTTCTACTCCGTTATCAGATGGCTATGTTTTTCTTGAACTGAGTAACTTAATACCAAAGAAATCATTTATCATGGTTTCTAACTCTTTTCCAGTCCGTGATCTTTCTCTTTTTTGTGATTATGATGGACGTGAAATTTATGTTAACAGAGGAGCTGCAGGAATTGATGGCATTACTTCGACATCTTTTGGTTTAAGTAAATCTCTAAAAAAAACAGGCGTTTTATTTATTGGGGATATAGCCTTCTTACATGATACAAATGCATTATTAAATGCTCAGTCTATCGTGGACAGATTATTCATAGTGATTTTAAATAATGGCGGTGGTACCATTTTCCGAATGCTACCAATCAAAAAATATAAAAAAGAGTATTCCGAGTATTTTGAAACACCTCAAAATGTATCCGTTGCAGCTCTTTGTAGAGCTTATAAAATAGATCATGCTCTTATTTCACGACCTGAACAGCTAATATCAAACTTTGAAGAACGACTAGAAAAACCTGGAGTTCATGTTTTAGAATGTATTACAGATCCAGACGCTTCAATGGATATAAGAAATATTCTATGGAATTACCCAGGAACTGATTCGTGATGAATCTCAGAATTCGTGGCATATCATATTTTATTAATCAACATCAGGAAAACCCTAAATTACCCATTCTTGTATTACTTCATGGATTCTTAGGTTCGGGTAAAGTATTTGAGTATTTAATACCTCATTTAAAAAGTTACTGCAATCCTATAACAATTGATCTACTTGGTCATGGCAAAACTGAAGGGGCTGAACTTCACTATCGTTTTTCTACTAAAGAACATGTAGCTGATCTAATAAAGCTAATTAGTGAACAGATTACATCACCTCTTTTTCTTTACGGATATAGTATGGGAGCACGATTAGCACTACAAATCGCATTAATCCGACCAGATTTACTCCAAGGTTTAATGCTCGAAAGTGGAACTTTTGGAATAGAAGATGAAACTGAACGACAAGCACGTCAAGCATTAGATGCATCAAGAGCAGATCAAATTATGGGGAATTTCAAAGGCTTTTTAAGTGAATGGAAAACGAAACCACTATTTCAATCTTCACTTTCAAAAGAGCAATTAACTTCGATTAATGAAATTCAAAAGAATCAGAACTCAACTTGGATGGCTAATAGCTTGCTTGGTTTTGGAACAGGAACAATGCCTTGTGTTCGTAATAATCTGAGCGATATAGTTTGTCCGACTAAACTAATTGTTGGTGAACAGGACACTAAATTTTGTCATATTAATCAAACTATGAATAGAGAAATAAATTCTTCATCTCTTTCAATTGTTGAGGATTCTAATCATAGAGTTCATCTTGAGCAACCAATAACGTGTGCCGAAATCATTAAAATCTTTATCAATAAACACCAATTATCATGAACTGGGAAACTGTAAAAGAATACGAAGACATTACATATAAGAAATGCGATGGAGTAGCCCGAATAGCATTTAATCGTCCAGATGTAAGAAATGCCTTTCGTCCTAAAACTGTATTCGAAATGTATGAAGCCCTTTCTGATGCTAAAGAAGATAATGAGATTGGTGTAGTTTTAATTTCAGGTGAAGGACCATCATCAAAAGATGGAAAGTGGGCATTCTGCTCTGGTGGTGATCAAAATGTTCGTAGTAAAACTGGATATAAAGCTGACGATGGGATTCCAAGATTAAATGTTCTTGAAGTTCAACGATTAATTCGATTCATGCCTAAAGTGGTAATTGCCGTTGTACCGGGCTGGGCAGTTGGTGGCGGACATAGTCTCCATGTGACCTGCGATCTAACCTTAGCGAGTAAGGAACATGCTATTTTCAAACAAACTGATGCTGATGTCGCAAGTTTCGATGGTGGATTTGGTTCTGCACTTTTAGCAAGACAAACTGGTCAAAAAAGAGCTCGCGAGATTTTCTTTCTAGGAAGAAATTATTCCGCTCAAGAAGCATACGAAATGGGAATGGTAAATGCAGTTATTCCTCATAGCGAATTAGAAGATACAGCCTTTGAATGGGCCCAAGAAATTTTAGCAAAGAGTCCAACTGCTATCAAAATGATTAAATTCGCATTTAATCTAATTGATGATGGATTAGTGGGACAACAAGTTTTTGCGGGCGAAGCAACACGTTTAGCTTATATGACAGATGAAGCTGAGGAAGGAAAAAAAGCATTCTTAGAAAAAAGAAAACCAGATTGGAGTAAGTTTGGGAGATCACCTTCCTAATTAGGACTATAGAAGGGAATGCTATCAATTGAAACCTTGTATAAATCTCCATTCTCTTCAGCGATAATTAAATTTTCATCCGAAAAGGTAATCGATTCAACTTGTTCAACACCGCGAATAGGTTGCCAATATGTTTTTCCATCAAAAAACTCATTTGTATTATTCAGTTCAAACAACCAAATGCTGTTGTAAGTTAAAACAGCTAATTTAGATTCATCTTCTGAGATATCTGCACCCGTAACTTGCCCTTTAAATTTGAAGGTCTCGATTTCAGTTAAAATGTTTACTTCATTCGATGTCGGGAAATCTAAACGAAATAGTTTTGATTCTCCCCCACTTTCATTTTTTGTGATTATATAAATAATGCCACCTTTCATGAAAACAGCCTCCGCATTATGATTGTCTTCCACAAAAAGACTTAATACACCATCTCTATTTGGATACCTGACTTTATACTCCTCAATCACTTCTGCTTCATCATCGTCTGGTTCAGGCTCTTCAATAATCAATATTTTTAAATCATCTCTACAATGGCAATTATTACCAAAATCGGCAAGGATCAATGTCCCATTTTCACCAAGTGCAATATCTTCCCAATCTTTATTTTTTGCACCTTTAACCTTTGCTCCTTTATAGTTTTTGTCTTTAGATTTAATTTCTCCTTTTGAATTTATCGCATAAATGTGATCTTTAGTCCCAGAATCACCATGAATCCAAAAGGTATCTTTATACTTTTCACTTTTAACAATCCCAGAAACTTCATCTCGTGCAGGTTCATCAATTCTCTTATACGCTTCTAATTTAATAGCTTCAACTTTTGTTGATTGGGCAAATGAAACACCTTCAAAGGAAACAAAAATTAAAAGAAGCCAAACGATATTTTTCAAAATACTATACCTTTTTTTAACCAAATAATTATTGACTTAAAATGGACATTCAACACGAAGAATCAAAAACTAAAGGAGCCTTCTTTTTTGTAAAAGATGGTATCAGAATTGCTGAAATGACTTATAGCAAAAACGGCGATTACAGAATAATTATTGATCATACTGAAGTATCAGAAGCACATAAAGGTGAAGGTCTTGGAAAAGCACTAGTATTTCATTCTGTTGATTACGCTCGCAAAAAGAACTTAAAGATTTTACCTCTATGTCCATATGCAAGAGTAATATTTAGAAGAAATAAAGACGAATTCAAGGATGTTACTTAGATAGTATAATTATGGGCACTTCGCTATGCGCCATTAACATAAAAAGCTTAACCAAAAACATCCTTCATTTTTGAAAAGAAGCCTTTTTCTTCTTTTGTTTGATTGGAAGCATCAAAGTTTTCGGCTCCTTTTAAACTTTCTACTGCTTTTTTCTCTTTATCATTTAATTCACGAGGGATATAAACATTAACCCGAACAAACTGATCTCCTTCTCCTGAATTATTAAGACCAATAATTCCTTTTCCGCGCATTCTAAGTAGCTTACCTGGCTGTGTTCCAGCTTCAATTCTTAGCTTTGCTTTACCTTTAAGGGTAGGAACTTGAACTTCTGTACCTAATACTGCATCTGGAATACTAAGTGCTAAATCAAAGTAAATATTATTCCCTTCTCGAACGAAGTGTTCATGTTCTTTTTCTTCTATCAAAACAATAAGATCGCCAGCTTGACCACCGCGTCTACCAGCATTGCCTTGTCCACGAAGAGTAATATAATTTCCATTAGAAACACCTGATGGAATGGTTACCTTAATGGTTTCCTCACCTTTGTTTCTACCCTCTCCAGCACAAGTCTTACATTTATTCTTAATAATTCTTCCATCACCCTGACAAGTAGGACAAGGTTGTTCACTCACCATTTGTCCAAGCATAGTTCGTGTAACTTGTCGTACAGCACCCATACCATTACATGTTCCACAAGTCTCAAAATCAGAATCTGTAGCTGCACCTGTTCCTGTACAAGTTTCGCATATAGTCTGCTTCTTTACTTTGAGGGTTTTATCTACACCAAAAGCAATTTCCTCGAGGGTTAATGGCATTCGAATTTTCATGTCAGATCCTGGAGTTCCAGGCTGTCTTCTTCCACCTCTAGAGCGTCCTCTACCACCTCCGAACATATCATCGCCAAAAAATCCACCACCAAAGATATCACCGAAACGGCTGAAGATATCTTCCATGTCGAATTCAACGCCGCCACCGCCGCCGAATCCGCCTTGATTATTTACACCAGCATGTCCGTATTGATCATATCGAGCACGCTTTTGTGGATCATTTAGAACCTCGTATGCTTCGGCAGCTTCTTTAAATTTTTTCTCAGCTCCTTCATCCCCTTTATTTCTATCTGGGTGATACTTCATAGCCTGTTTACGATATGCTTTTTTTAATTCAGCCTCGCTAACACCCTTAGTTACGCCTAAAATTTCGTAATAATCTCTTTTACTCATGAATAGCCTTATTCGCTTACAATTACTTTTGCGTGCTTAATTACCTTATTACCCATTTTATATCCACTTTCTAGTACTTGCAAAACAGTATCACTTTTAGTTTTTTTATCTGGAGCAGGTTGCCTTAGCATGGCATCGTGTAAGTTAACATCAAATGGGACACCAATGTCATCAATTGATTCAACTCCATATTTTGAAAGCACCTCTTCGAACTTGTTAGCAACAAGTTTCACGCCTTCTAAAAAACTCTTTTCGATATCATTGCCTTCTGAAGCACCTAATGCTCTTTTCATGTCTTCAGTTATTGGAAGAAAATCTTCTAAAGCGGCTATTTTAGCATCTTCGAAAAGTGATATTCGCTCTCTTTGAACTCTTTTTCTAACATTTTCAAGTTCCGCAGCCTTTCGTAAAAGTGAATCTTTGGTATCTGAAAGTTCTTTCTCTAATTCTTCAATCAATGCTTCTTTTTCATCCTTTTCTGTTTCCTGAGAATCTTCTGTTAGCTCTTCTTCTTCAATTGAATCTATTCCATCTAATTGCTCAGCTAACTCTTCATCAAGAGTTTCATCGTTGTCTTCTGCTTCCTTAATATTATCAGCGCTCATCTTTTTGAGTAAATTAAATTGTTTCTTCATTCTTTAAGCAAATATAATGCCATTTAATCACTTAATTTTATAGCTGACAAAGTTACTCCTTTTGAATTGAAATAACTTAATGGCATAAAAAAAGCCCGAATCATAAATGAATCGGGCATTTAAATAATTTAAATTCTATAAATTATTGCTGACTTACGCAATCACCTGCGCAAGCAGAAATCCCTGGTAAAGGAATTACAGATACTTTAGGAATGGTAGAGCCAAAAGTAGTTTCAATAGCTTTTATGAATTCATTTGCCATTATTGCATTCCCACGAATGTTAGGATGTACCCCATCTGTTGAATACACACCATTAGGTGCAAAATCAGGGTCAAGAAGAGTTCCTTCCACTTCAATACCTAATTCACCGTCTAAACCTAGTAAATCAGCAAATACTCCTAATGTAGTATTTGGGTTACCTGGAAGACCT
The DNA here is from genome assembly GCA_965212165.1 of Balneolaceae bacterium. Classification (GTDB taxonomy): domain Bacteria; phylum Bacteroidota; class Rhodothermia; order Balneolales; family Balneolaceae; genus RHLJ01. Next base: position 2,936,782 of record OZ243096.1, read on the forward strand.
GCATTGGTGTCGAAAAGAGCTAAACGAGGTGAACTAGATGTTGCATTTACAGTTGCTACTTTTGTAGCAATAGTAGTATTAAACGCAACAGTTCTTGCTTGGATTGCTCCTTGTTCTGCTAGCGTTAGATAATACTGATCACCAGATAAGCTTCCATCAGCTAAGCTGAAACCTAAAGGAACAACTACTCCTATTGGAGTATCAGGTGCTGAATTGTCACCATCTGCTTCAGTTCCTAAAACTGCTCCTGCTGATAATAAAACAAGTTCACCAGCCACTAAAGGTCTTGATTGCTCATACGGTGCCAATTGTGCTCGCTGGGTTGCAGTTATTTGTGATGCGCCAAGAAGTGCATCAAAACATGTTCCTAGATCATCTAATTCTTCATCAATAACTAAGATTGGATTATTTCCAGCACTATAACTAACCAATCTTCTATCAATATCACTTTGAGCTACACCAACATTAACACATCCTTGAATCGCACCATTTACTGCGGTGAGACCTTGGTTAACTTGATCAGCAGTGGCTTGATCCAATACTATTCTATCATATGATACTGCTCTAAAGAAAGGAATAGTTAGAATTGGAGGAATATTTGCAATTACCCCATTTGGAGTTGATGGCGCACTTAATAATGCATCAACAGAAGCATTAAATCGAGTATCAAAATCTGCAGCACTGGTAAATATTGCTTCATTCGCCCCTCCAGTAAGTGCATATCCTAATACATCATTATTTCCTATCCATAAAGAGAAGAAAGTAGGAGCTGCAGCAATTACATCACCAATGATTGTAGATGTACCTGGGCTACTTGCCATTCTAGCATAGAAACCATTAAAAGCTGGATTACCTGGAGTTCCAGTTCCAGGAGTTAACAATTGACCTACTTGTATTCCTGGTACACCAAAGTTATTTAAATCAGAAGTTTGACCAGTAAAAGCTCCAATAGCTTCTCCTGTTATTGTTGGGCTTGGAACTTGTCTATCCAAATCTAATTTAAAACGACCTAGTACAGGTACGCCACCAGTTGATTGAGCAGATGTGTTAAACCCATTTACTGAGTTAATATCTGGCTGATCAAAAGAATCGAATGTATCTCCATCTGATTCTACTGCAATTTGAAGTTGCCCAGCAATTAAGGCACCAACAGAATGCTGCTGTCCTTGATTGTATAATGCTCCATCCATGAACCCCGCTGTAAGTGAGTTACCAATACTAACAAACTTAGTAAAGTCTGCAGTGCCTTGAGTTCCAGTTACCGTTGGTGCAGTTGGTGCAGGATTATCTGCTAGTCTATCGTCGACTAAAGTATCCTCCATACCTTCGCAAGAATACAATGTGATTCCTGCAACTAAGGTAAGTATTAATAAATGATTGAATTTTTTCATGTTTTTAATGTCCTTAATTAGTTCAAGAATTGATCAAATGTAAAAGAGACATAATAAATGGCTCCTAATAGTGGATTAGCAAGAGAAGTAGTATATCGCTCATTCAGGATATTACTTCCACCAAACTTAACAACCGTGTTATAATCGCTTAGTTTATAGCTTATCTGTGCATCTAATGTCCCAAAAGCTGGAACAACACCTTCCCCTATTGAAGATTCCCAAAGATATGCGTCTTGCCATCTGTAAACCATATTAAACCCTATATTATCGGTTAGCTTACGGTTTTGGAATTTGATGTTGTATCTCCACTCTGGTGTGTTATAACTAGCTCTAAATCCTTGTCTAATTAATTCATCTTGATCGATAAGTTTGTTAAACGAAACGTTACCACCAATTGTATAACCACCATTTAAAGAATAATCAGCAGTTACAGCAAAACCATGAGAACTAACTGTACCATCAGCATTTACATCAAAGCCATAAGTTTGAGTAGGGAATGACTGATTCGCATTATTAGGATCTTCTCCAGTAATAACTGCTTCTCTCCATGCTGCTCCGTCTACCGTATAGCCAGCTCCAGGTTCAGCAGTTAATCCATTTGGAATACCTTGAGTGAATGAGATTTCTGCTATGAAATCGGTATATGCACTGTAATAGTAGTATGCATCAAGAAATAATCGATCACCGATTAAACTCTTGTATCCAACTTCAAATGTATTGAGCTTTTCAGGTTGGAAATCATCAAATGCAACAGCTTCTAATGAAGCAGCTGCTTGAGCGGTACTCAATTGTCCTGTTGCTAAACCAAATTGTGCAGCTTGTACACTTTCAGCTGTATAAACTGTATTGGTTTCAAAATTATATCGATCAACTAAAACAGGGTTACTACCGATAAGTCTTCTTGATACAACATCAAGATCGATGAATTGATCTTGTGTAGTTGGGATTCTAAATCCTCTTTGGAATGATGCACGGAAATTATGAACATCAGCTACTGTTAATATGGCTGAAGCTCTTGGAGAAAACTGTCCGTCAAAAAACTCATTCTTATCATATCTAGATGAAACAGATATATCGAGAGCTCCTTCCATAAACTGCTTAGAAGCTTGCATATAAGCTCCCCACTCGTTCATTGTGAATTCATCACCATTTTGATCTAAGGCAAATAAAGTACCCTCAGAATTCAATGAGAAAATTCGGTAGTTCATACCTCCAATTAACTGTACTGTTTCTGGATCAATTACATTCGAGAAATTGTATAAACCCTCAAAATGATATAAATCTGATTTATCTAAGAACTTAGCACCACCATCAGAAATCGGCGTATTTCTTATTGTGTTTGCGAGATCTTTAAATTCTTGAGAATTAGGATCTAATTGAACAGCATCAGCTTGAGCTCTTGCGAAAGCATGTGAGTTTTCATAATTCTGTCCACCTAGCCTAGCATTAATAAAGCCAGTCAAGTATGGTTCTAAATATGTTTGCTGATTTATAAGGGATGCTAATGTGTTTGCTGCATATGAGTCACCTGCATCTTCCTGAGTAGTGTATGCGCGCAGGAAGAGATTTGGGTTTCTTAACTCTAATTTTGCAGTCCAAATGTTGAAATTATCCAATACAAATCGATCATTTGCAGTGTAAACTGTACTTCCATAACCAGTATTATATTGGGCTACTAGTTCATATGAGTCATTCAAGTAGTAATGAAGTGCCCCACCAAACTTAATACTCTCAGTGGTATTATCAACAAAAGATGTTTCAGTATATCCTCTTGGTGTAAAAGCTCCAGCAGCTCCATCTGGTACTAATGATCGAGTAGCGGCAGCAGTAGCACTTCCACCTGCAATAGCTGCATCAGCAATTATACCAGTAGTAATTGTGAAATCACCATAGGTATTTAACCCATCATATAATCTTGGTACAGCTGCACTCGCTCTTGAGGTTGCACCTCTTTCAAGTAAATCACTTTGATCACGATAATCCTGACCAACAAAATCTTGAGCGCTTAAATACTCACCTGTAATTTTGAAAGCGAATTTGTTGTTGTACGATTGTGCTATTCTAATTCCATAGTTTTGGTAAAGTGCAGGATCTTGAATATCACTATCAACATGATTTACTCCAGTTTTAACACTTACTGAAATTCCAGGATAATCAAATGGACTTTTACTGTTCATTAGTAGAATACCATTCAAAGCATTTGGACCATATAATGCTGAAGCAGCACCTGGTATTAATTCTGCGCTTTCTAAATCAAGTTCTGAGATACCAACAATATTACCCACAGCAAAGTTAAGGCCTGGAGCTTGATTATCAATACCATCAATCAATTGAACAAAGCGAGTATTACCATTTGAACCAAATCCACGTGAGTTAATCGACTTAAAGGTCAAACTTTGAGTACTAAAGTCAACTCCTTTTAAATTTCCAATTGAACTATAGAAATCTGGAGATGCAGAAGCTTGAATATCTAGCACATCCATTTTCTCAATTGAAACAGGAGAACTCAAGATACTTTCTTCTACTCTTGATGCAGATACAACAATATCGTTTCCGAAAATCGTTTGCTCTTCTAAGACAACATCAATATTCATATCCGAATTCGTAGTTACATCAACTTCTACTGATTGAAAACCAACTATTGAGAATACTAATGTTAGTGGTGGGTTTTGAGAAACTCTTAAAGTAAAAGTTCCATCTGGATTAGAAGTTGTACCAATTAATTTATCTTTTACTCTGATGTTTACACCAGCTAATGGTTCACCAGAGCTGTCAATAACTCTACCTGCTACTTCTGTAACATCATTATTATTAATTGGATTGGCCTCTATGGTATCACCTATACCTAAAATGAGGATTAGGCAGAAAAATAGCCGCCGTATCTGTTTACTCATAATCTGATCCTGTTTAAGATTGATATTATTTTGAACATGCTTTATCGTTGTACCCATTAAAAAGGCTATGAAAAATTATAACTTACAATGATACCTAAGAAAAGTTTGTTTTAGGGATAATGCAAGCGCTTCCACACCTTTTTTTAACAACCGCGAAACTTAAAAAATTTAATCGCATTGAATGAATTTTATTTTTTCAAAAAAACATGTATTTACCACACTTAAATTTTAAAACAACTTGAAGTGACTTCACTAAGAATTATTACATATTCCATTATTTTCATTGCTTTTTTAAGTCAATGCACATCTTCACCTCAAACAAATAATGAGGCTGAATTAGTTATAAGCTATAATAGCCCCATCAGATATCTCGCTTTGGGAGATTCATATACTATTGGAGAGTCAGTCACTGAACAAGGACGTTGGCCTATTCAATTATCAGATTCGTTACAAAAAAGAGGAATTGAAAGCTCTGAAGTAAGCATAATTGCCCGAACTGGCTGGACAACTGCAGAACTACAAAAAGGAATTTCAGAAAATCCTCCACAGCCTCCATATGATTTAGTTTCACTTTTAATTGGAGTGAATAATCAATTCAGAGGGTATGATATTGAGATTTACCGTTCTGAGTTTAGAGAATTACTTGAACAAGCTATTGGATTTGCAAATAATGATTCATCAAATGTTTTTGTGGTTTCTATTCCAAATTATGGTGTAACACCTTTTGGGCAATCACGAGGTGAAGATAAAATAAGACAGGAATTACTTGAGTATGATGCAATTGCTAAAGAAATTGCATCAGAATATGGTATCCTATTTATAAATATCACGCCAATCTCAGAAAAAGCAAAAACTGATTCTTCACTTATTGCCTCAGATAAACTACATCCTTCTTCTAACATGTATTCTGAGTGGGTTCATGAAATGCTACCAACTGTTTTATCTACTCTTGAACAATAGATTTACCGAAAAGGAGTTTTGTTTGTATATACTTTTAAAATTATAAGAAAATTTATGAGACATCTATTTATTCTATCATTATTTGTTTTTGGAATGGGTTGTACAACTCAAGCTCAACAACTTATGAACGACCAAAAAAAAATAAATATAAATATGACTGCTTCAGAGTTAGTTGAAGCAGATTTAATCATATTTAATATCAATATAAATGCTGAGGGTGATACTCCAAGAAGCGCATTTAATCTTCATAAAGAGAGAGAAACAGTATTAGCCGATTTACTTAAAAAGTTTGATATCGAAGAAGAGAAAATTAGTTTTCAACCAATTCGAGTTAATAGGCGTTACACAAATAATGGTAAATCTCAGCTCTCACAAACAAATCAGCAAGTTTCTGTTACGTTTAGCGACTTCGCTATTTACGAGGATATCCAACTCACTTTAATCGAAAACAATTTTGATAATTTTAATGGGAATTTTTCAAGTACAAAACTCAGTGAAGGAAAAGACAAAGCACTTTTAGCTGCCATTGAATCTGCAAAAGATAAAGCACAACTTATTTCAACTGCGTCTGGCGTAAGTCTAGGTGATATAATGAATATATCTTATTCTGATTATACGGTAGCTCCATCTCGAAATTTTGCTCGTAGTGAAATGATGAGTATGGATGCTTCCTCTTCTATGATGGATTTTGCTCAAACAGTATCAATAACTGCAAATATTTCAATCGAGTTTGCAATTTCTAATTAGTCGGGCTGAACAGCATTAATTATTTCAAAAAATTGACGGGTTTTTTTAAGCCCGTCAGACCCATTCATTTCAACATACCAATATTGTTCAATAATGCCTGTAGAGTTTTGCATTTGTAACTGCATAGTTCCTTGGGATTTATGCTCCGCAGCAACCCAATTAGAAATAATATTATAATTCATTCGGTCGTTGAACCCAAAAGTCTGGTTGCGATTAAATTCAAAAATTTCGCCATCCATTACTTTTGTATTTGGGTAACCTTCTAATACTGAAAATTCAACTCCTGGATCCTCTTCACCTCTTCTTATAAAACCTTGTAAAGCAATAGGTTCTTTCTCAACTGTTAACCTATTGATTGCCTCTAATGCTAGTACAGTTGCAGCTTTATGGTGTCCATGAAATTCGGCGAATGGAAGTAATAAAAATACGAAATCATATTCTCCATCATTCATAATATTTGTGAGCTTCGAAACCACCGATTCAGTTTCCCATTTTCCCAACGTTTCTTCTACATCTAATGTGTAGTAGAAATCCTGTTTATCAAAAAAGAAATAATTTCTAATCCCCATAATCTCCCCACCTGCCTTCAATTCTTTTTTTCTGATTTCAGGTAAGTTAGCTCTTCCAGTTTCTTCATTATCAAGCTCTAGTCCATATACATAATTACCTAAGGTTGAGTATCTAAATCCACCTTCTCCATTGGTGATTACTGCTAAATCTACAATACCATCTAATAATTTAGTTGTTTTCCAAACTGTTGCAGAAAAGATCACATCATCATCTGGATGTGCAGTGACTAACAATATTTTTGGTTGATAATTTAACTCTTGAGCACTGGCTTCGACCGAAATAATTGCTATAAATAATATTAAAAGCTGTTTCATTATAATTGGATAAGGATTATTTCAATAATGGGTTAATGTATTCCCACACAATATTTGCTACTATTTTATGTCCAGCAACATTTGGATGAATTTGATCAGGTTGCATGTATTCATCTCTACCTCCAACTTTATCTAATATCAAAGGAATAAGATCTAGGTCATTATTTTTTGCTAAATCTGGGTATATATTTTGAAACTCACGTGTATACTCAATTCCAAGATTAGGTGGCACTTGCATTCCCGCAATCAGAATTTCCATATCTGGGTTATTTGCTAGCGCTCGATCTACAATTTGTTGGAGGTTATCTTTAGTTGAAGTTAGGTCAATTCCTCGAAGACCATCATTCCCTCCCAATTCTAATATCATGATGTCTACTTTTCTTTGTAAAACCCAGTTTATTCTGCGAAGACCACCTGCCGAAGTTTCACCACTTAATCCACCATTAATAACCTCATGGATCATACCTAATGAGTCTATTTTATTCTGAATAATAGCCGGAAAAGCTTTATTAGGTTCTATTCCATAACCAGCAGTTATACTATCCCCAAAAATAAGAATGGTCTTCTTCTCTTGTGAAAGTACTGATGTTGAATAAAGTAAAAAAAGTAAAAGTAGTTTTTTCATTTTCATGCTTATGATTTAACCATGTATGTTGATACATGATTCCAATTTTATCCAAACAAAAGATAAATTATTTCGTAGCTATCTTCTTTTGCTGGAATTAAATAGAGTGATCTGATGGTTACAGTAACAAGTTTAATAAATTAAGAAAATCTGTGTCTAACATTCTCCAAGTAAATAATTTAACTCGCGAATTTAAAAGTGGTTCAAAACTTTTAACGGTTGTCAATAATATAAATTTTGGAATAGAAGAAGGTACCTCTTGTGCAATAGTTGGTCCATCTGGTAGTGGTAAAACTACCCTACTTGGACTTTGTGCCGGGCTTGATCGCCCAAATTCAGGAGATGTACTATTAAGAGGGGTCAATTTAAACCCACTTTCTGAAGATGAACGTGCTTCAGTTCGAAACAAACATGTTGGCTTTGTATTCCAAACATTCCAATTAGTTCCTACACTTACAGCTATTGAAAATGTAATGGTTCCACTGGAACTTCGTGGAGAAGCAACAAAAGAAGTTCGAATACGAGCTAAGGAATTATTAGAAGAAGTTGGTCTAGGAGACAGAACACATCATTACCCTACTCAACTTTCAGGCGGGGAGCAGCAACGTGTTGCTATCGCAAGAGCCTTCATAAATGAGCCTAAGATTCTTTTTGCAGATGAACCAACTGGTAATCTGGACACAGAAACAGGTGAATATATTGAGAAATTGATTTTCGATTTGAATGAAAAACAGCAAACTACCTTGGTATTAGTCACTCACGATTTAGAATTAGCAGATAAATGCGACCGAATACTCAAGATTAAAAATGGTTATGTAGATGCAGACATTTTAAAAACAAAGACTGAGGTAATCTCTTGATGAATTGGTCTTGGGTATTTAAAATGGCTTGGCGGGATTCCCGTTCAAACCGAAGAAAGCTTTTCCTTTATATGGCAGCTATTATAGTTGGTGTTGCTGCACAAGTTGCTATTACTTCATTTCGGGTAAACCTTAATTCAAGTATAAATGATCAAGCAAAAGAGTTACTCGGTGCTGATTTAGAGGTTGAAAGAAATTCTGAGTTTCAACCAGAATTACTAGCTTATTTAGATTCAATTAGTATTGATCAGTCTAAGATGCTTGCGTTTACTTCAATGGCTTCATTCCCAAAAAGTGGTACAACTCGTTTATCACAAATATCAGCAATGGATGGTGGATTCCCTTACTACGGAGTTATTGAAACTGAGCCTTCAATAGCTTCCGAAACTTACTTAAAGGAATATGGAGCATTAGTAGATCAAACTATTCTAACTCAGTTAGAGCTAGTACCAGGTGATTCAGTTAAGATTGGATTCCTGACATACAAGATCTCTGGTGCAATAATTGATGTTCCTGGACAATCAACCGCTAGTTCATTTTTTGGACCACGAGTTATAATTCCATTAGATGGAGTTGAAAATACTGGGCTACTTGAGCGTGGGAGTCGTTTAGAACATAAAATGTATGTTAAATACTTAGAAGGCATCGATCCAAAAGTTGTAGAAGAACGACTTGATGCAATGAATGACGTAACGGATTTCAGGTTCGATGATGTTGAAGAACGACGAGAGGAAGTTGGAGAGGCTATTTCTCAATTATCTAACTTTCTGAATTTGATAGGCTTTATTGCATTATTACTTGGAGGTATTGGAATTGCTAGTTCCATTTTTGTTTACATAAGACAAAAAATTAATACAGTTGCGGTATTGCGATGTGTTGGTGCTTCATCAGACCAAACTATGTTTATTTATCTAATTCAAGCTACAGCAATGGGTTTTGTAGGAGCTTTTATTGGTGCATTATTTGGCACTTTAGTTCAGTTATACCTACCTGTATTAGTTCAAGATTTTATTCCTGTAGATATTGAACTCTTTATATCTTGGGGTTCCGTTTTCACAGGTTTGGGAACTGGAGTAGTAATTTCACTTATATTTGCTCTCTTTCCTCTAATCGCTGTTCGAAAAATTTCTCCATTATTTACTCTTCGATCAGCTGAAATAAACCTTTCAAAACTTCTAACTATTCCAACAAGAATAATATTATTCGGAATTATAGGAATTGCGATCACTGGTTATGCTTGGTTTATGTTGAATGATTTACAAGCAGCTATATTTTTTACAATTGGGTTCGCATTCTGTCTTTTATTATTAGCTGGATTTGCTGTTTTAGTTATGAAAGCCTCACGGAAATTTGTACCCACAGGATGGAGCTATGAATGGAGACAAGGGCTTGCTAATTTATACAGACCAAATAACCAAACTACTACCCTTTTATTAACTTTTGGATTAGGAGTTACCTTAATTAGCTCACTTTATCTAACTCAAGATATGTTATTGGGCACCATTAACTTTAGTGGAGAAGATGACCTACCTAATTTGGCCTTATTTGATATTCAATATGATCAAAATGAAGGAGTAAACTCAATTATTGAAGAGAATGGACTTTTTGTAATGCAGAATGTCCCTATTGTGACAATGCGATTACAATCTGTTAAAAATATTCCATTAGAAGAAATTCTTGCTGATACTAGTAGAAACGCCAGAAGATGGGCTCTTAATAGAGAATATAGATCAACATATCGAGATTCTTTAGTTGATACAGAGACATTAGAATCTGGAGAATATATTTCTTCTGTCGAAGATTTAAGTAACCCTGTCCCAATTTCGGTTTCCACAGATTTAATGGAAGATTTGGATGTCGCTTTAGGTGATACAATAGTTTGGGATGTTCAAGGAATACCGATTTCAAGTTATATTGCTAGTACAAGAACTGTGAATTGGCAAACTCCTCAACCTAATTTCTTTGTTGTTTTTCCAACTGGTGTTCTAGAGCCCGCACCACAGTTTTTTGCAACCACAGTGCGAACCACAAGTCGAGAAGCTTCAGTATCCATTCAACAACAAATCGTACAAGCTTATCCAAATGTATCAGCCATAGATGTAGGCCAGATCATTAGTACAATCAGGGAATTCTTAGATAAAATCACCTTTGTAATTCAATTTATTGGATTATTTAGCATAATTACTGGCTTGATTGTTTTAGCAGGCTCAGCAGCCACTAGCCGCTTCCAGAGAATACGTGAAGCAGTGTTGTTAAGAACTCTAGGTGCAAAACAAAATCAAGTAGTGAAAATTCAGATAATTGAATATGTGCTTCTCGGTGTTATGGCTGCATTAATTGGACTAACTCTTTCAGTTGGAGCCAGTGCTTTACTTGGGTATTTCTATTTTGATATTGAGTTTATTCCAAACTTTGTAATACTAGGAACCGAAGTTGTAATTCTAGTCTTGTTAGTTTTGATCATTGGATTATTAAATACAAGAGGAATACATACAAAACCACCCCTTGAGATATTACGTGCTGAAGGACTTTAAGAGCAAGAATTAGCAATTTACATCATTCTCAACATTTTCAAATCCTTGTACTATTTTATGTACAGGGATTTTTTTTGCTTACTTTCTTTTGAATTAAATAAATAAGTTCATGAGTATTAGAAAAAGATTAATCCCAAATCGAATTAAAACTGTTTTTAGTAAAAAGAAGGTTGGTAGTGCTCCAGGTACACTTGCCCATATTGGAGTTAAAAAAACAGATGAAGTTACTATCGATATTCATGATTATGGAAAAGATCATTTACTACATAAGAGAATTGAATCTATTGAAGAGTGTCAACCTTTTGTTGATACTACTAATCCAACATGGGTCCAAGTACGTGGACTTCATGATATTCAAAAATTGAAGGAACTTTGGGATCGTTTTGACTTCCACCCTCTTATTCAGGAAGATATTTTAAACACCAATCAACGACCAAAAATTGAAGACTATGGGCAACAGATTTTCGTAGTTCTTAAAATGATGTATTTCGAAGATGATCAGTTGCATCAAGAGCAGGTTAGTATTGTATTCAATGATAAATTCATCTTTTCATTTCAGGAATCTGAAAGGAAAATCTTTTCCCCTATTAAAGAACGTTTAGAATTAGAAAATACCCGCATGAGAAAATCTGGGCCTGATTATATGGCTTATGCAATCATGGATATTATTATTGATTATTATTTTGAAGTACTTGAGACTATAAATAATAGAATAGAAGAAATTGAAGATGTTTTATGGTCTGAAAGTAATGATGACACCCTTTCTGATATCCATCATACTCGACGTCAACTTATTCAATTCCGAAAAAATGCTTGGCCTCTACGAGATAATATGAACTCAATGCTTAGAGATGAATCTCCATTTATAAAAGACGAGACTAAACTCTTTTTAAGAGATGTGTATGATCATACTGTACAGATAATTGATAACCTTGACAACAATAGGGAATTGGTTTCTGGACTACACGATATGTATATGACCAACATCAGTAATAAAATGAATGAGGTGATGAAAGTATTAACTATCATCGCAACCATATTTATCCCACTAACTTTTTTAGCTGGAATTTATGGTATGAATTTCGAAAATATGCCTGAATTAGCTTGGAAATGGAGCTATCCCTTAATTTGGGTTGTAATGATACTTGTTACAATTGGGATGATTTATTACTTCAGGAAGAAACGTTGGTTGTAATTAAAAGAGAAGGTCTCGATCAAAAGACCTTCTCTTAAAACTAACTACGGAGGTTTTGGGATTTATCACTAATTCTAAAACCTATACTTAATACCAACCATAATATTAAACTGACTTATGGTTTCATTGATACTCTCAAATCTCTCTTGACCAGATTGAGAGTCGGTATAATCATATAAAAGAGAACGGTCGTTCCACGCCGAATATTGCGTAGTTACATCGAGGTAAACTTCTCTTGATATGGGAAGCCCTAGCCCTCCAGAAAAAACGTATTTATCGGCGGTGTAAGTAGAACTTTTACCAGGTAAATACCCCATCCCTCCTCTTATTTCAAACCCTGTTTTAGATTTATACTTAATACCTGCTTTCAAATTTGTAACAAGCTTATAATCTGAAGTAATCAAGCTATCAAAAACAGCTTCTTCAGCTCTTAATTCTATCAACCTATAATTGTCATAATCATAACTATCTAAGGATAGTTTTGTATTTCGATAGTCTTTGATTTCAGTTGATGCTGAAACTGTAAAACCATTTACTTTCTCTATAGAAAAACCAACATTGATCTGAGATGGGTTACGAATTGTGTATTTAAAATTACCAGATAAATCATCAGAAAAAGGAGTTCGATCGTCATCCAATCTAGTTGTAATAGATGATTCGTAGGATTCAGTAACTATTAGTTTATTTGGTAATAGAATACTTGCTCCAATATTTAAATTCGGCAATATTTTATATACTAAACCAGCTCGTAATTTAGCCCCTATAATTTCATGATCTAGAGCATCTTCAACTATGATATCTTTAATATCTGTGCCTCCATTCCCTTGAGAATCGACATCAATAAAATCTCCATCATAGCGGTTTTGTATATCAGATTCTAAAAAGTATCTATCAAACGAATATTCACCATAAACTAGTCCGAACGACGCTCCTATAAATAGATTCTTTTGAATTTCGCTAGCCATAAAAATAGAATATTCACCAATTGTGCCCCTTTGCTTAATTTCCGCGTTTTGTTGAATACCTAAGTAATCACCAGGTGCAAATCCAATTCGGAATATTGATTCTAGAGATGTTTGACTAGCATCAGAATAATCAACCGCATAGGTCTCAAATGCTAGATCATTATAATCACTAAATTCATCTTTAAAAGAATCAGTGATTGAACTTCTGGTGTTATAAACATCGATAGTATTTGTTCTATTAATTCGATTATTGAGCGTATATCCGCCACCTACAACTAAACTACCTTTATTGGTAGGGACTGAATATATTAGCCCCATATTGCCGAGTTTAGAAGTTGAATTTTCAAAAGAAGAACTACTCCCAAAAAACTTACTATTTTGTTCCGAATAATTGGAAAATAAGCCCGTATTGAAGTAACTGATATTAATTAGCCCCATAGTTGCAGGATTATCAATAAAACTTCCGTAACCATTTTCAGTTGCTACAGATGGCAGTATACTTGCATTTGCTTCGCCACTGATATTAAATTCAGCGAGCTGTTGAGCGATAGATGAATAAAGTTGAGGGTTTAGTCCATCTTGGGCCAAAACTGTAACAGGTGCAAATAGTCCTGCCATTATGAGAGCTATTTGTATTCTCTTCATCGAGATTTATTCTATTAATTATTTGACTTAGTTTTTTCTCTTTGAACTAGAGCTTGAACCAGAAGATGATCGTGTTCCTGATGAAGATCTTGTAGAAGAATTACTTCTAACTGCACTTGATGAAGAAGAACTTCTACTTCTTGACGAGCTACTTCGTACAGCTCTAGTTGAAGAACTACTTCTTCCACTTGTGTTACTTCGAACTGAAGAACTTCGCGAACTTGAATTTGAAGATCTTGATCTAATATTTGAAGATGATGAACTTCGGCCAGTTGTAGTACTTCTTCTTACCGTACTACTACCATTATTACTAGATCGTACAGTACTTCTATTTGATCTTACAGACGATGAACCTTGAGTCCTTGATCTAGTACTTCTAACAGTACCAGTTGAAGTATTAGTTCTTGTTCTTCCAGTAGTTCTTACAGTTGAAGATCCATTATTTCTAGTTCTATTTGTTCCTACACTTGAACCGTTAGTGTTAGTTCTTGTTCTTCGAACAGTTGAAGTTCCTGTAGAACGACCATTATTATTCCCACTAGTTCTACCTGTATATCTTGATCCTGTACCTGTAGCACCAGTTCTAGTTACACCCGTAGATATATTTGTACCTGATCTCTTAGCAATTACTGAATTAGTTCTACCAGTTCGCGTAATCGCAGAATTACTATTGCTACCTGTGCGAGTTCTATCTCCAGTTATATCGTTAATTCCATTTCCTTTTGAATATAAACCTGTACTTCGAGGACCAGTATTTCTATTATTTCGCTGATAATCGTTATAAACGAATATAGCCGTATTTTGATAACCCCATCCTCCCCAGCCAGACCAGCCAAAAAAACCATAATTAGCATATTGGTACTCATGCCAATCCCAATATCCCCAAGGTGAACCATAAGCCCATGAAGGGCCAAATCCGTAGCAATCCCAAATGTAGTATTCATGTCTACTATAATTTGAGCGTGATGAGCAAACTGGATTATATCGGTTAGCATAATAACCATTATAAATACCCACATTAAATCTTATTCCCCTTCTCCATGGTCTTGAATAGTGGTTTGAATAATACCAATTGTCATTTTCAGAATCTCTATAACCTTCATCATAGCCCTCGTCATAACCTTCCCAATAAAGGTTATCAGCATAATTATCCTTATACCATTGCTCAGTTTCATAATCTTTGTAATAAAGTCCAGCTTCTTCTAAATCGTCCTCATATATCAAACCATCTTCAGCATATTCGCCTACATATTCTGGCGCAATCGTACTTTCTGTGATTGGTTTTGCAGTTTGTTGCTCATCACTCCAATTATATCCAGCCTCTGCTTGTTCATCATCTCCCCAAGAATAATAGGTATCTGATGCTTTTTCGCTCGTTCTTGTTAAGCCTTCAGTAGTTTGTAACTGAGTATAGCAACCAGTCATAAACAATGATAATGTTGCAAGTGTGATTCCTAAAATATTTACGCGGGCTTTCATATTGGTTCCTTTGATATATTTCTTTATTACAGAATCAAAATCACAAATTAAAAACTAGTGTTATATAACATGATAATGTTAGTCATGTTATATCTCACCTCTCAACGACTTTGCAATTACTTCTGCTTTGGAGTTAACATGTAGTTTCTTATAAATATTACGGATATGAGCTCTAACCGTATCAATTGATATATCAAAACGATCCGCAATCATTTTATAACTCAAGCCATCAACAAGACCATTTACGATATCTTGTTCCCTAGATGTTAGCATGCTATGCTCATTTTTCTTTGGAGCTTGCTCATTGAAATGTGTAATCACTTTCCGTGCAATTTGTGGTGACATTGGAGCACCACCTTTCAATAAATCCTCTACTGCATCTTTAATTTCAGGAAGTGAAGTATGCTTTAATAAATAGCCAGACGCTCCAGCTTTAAGAGAATCGAATATTTTATGGGAATCATGATAAATGGTAAGCATGATTATGTTTATCTCTGGATACTTAGATTTTATTATTTCCATTCCCTTAATCCCAGACATCCCAGGTAATTGAATATCCATTAATAATACATCAGGATGTTGATGTTCTTCTAAAAAATCCAGCATTTCTTCAACTGTATCAGTAGCAACAGGGCAATCTAAACCATCCTGCATATCTAAATAGCGTTGTATTAAATCTCTGATTTTCTTGTTGTCTTCTACTATCCCTATAATCGCCATTATTGCTCCGTGTTAATTCAGTTTTCCTTTCAAGGTTACTGTAAATCCATCATTATCATCAAAGTTGAACATTCCGCCTATTCTTTTTGCTCGCATTTCCATGTTACGCAAACCTTGGCCTGTTTTTTTAGTTCCTTTGCTTGTATTTCCATTATCGTGAATTCTTAATACATACTCTCCATTTTTCGTGTGTATTCCCACAACTACTTTATCACCATTAGAATATTTAGCAATATTATTCACTGCTTCTTTAAAAATTAGATAAAGGTTTTCCTTTACAGAAACTGGAAGTTTGTTATCCATTTTTAGTTCGTCAAAATCGTATGAGACACTAAAATCCTTCGGTTCTAGAACATTAATTATATAATCCTGCATCCTGTCAGTTAAATCACCGAGGGTGTCATTCCTAGCATCAATCGACCAAACTATATCATCTAAGCTTGTTACAACATGTCTACATTGTTTTCCTATTTGATGTAATGATGTTTTGAATTCAGCCTCTACATGACTTGCCTGAAGAAAATCTGATTGAAGTGCTATTTCTGTTAAACTAGCACCAACATCATCATGAAGGTCACTTGCAATTCTTACTCTCATTCTTTCAATATCTACCATTTTCATGTATCGGTAGTTTCTGTAGAATAGATAAATAATGCCTGAAATAGAAAGAATTATGAGGATTAAAAACCACCATGTCATCCAGAAAGGAGGTTTAATTTTAAATTGTACTTGAGCTATCTCTTCACTCCATATTCCACTCGAATTTTTGGCATGAACTCTAAAGGTGTATTCCCCAGGTGGTAGTGATGGATATTTTGCGCTTCTAGATGTTGTTTGTTGCCAACCAGGGTCTATTCCACTCATTCTATACTCGTAGGTAACTTGATTAGGAGCGGTAAAATTTAGTCCTACAAAATCTATTTCAATGAAGTTCTTATCATGCGAAAGTTCGACTCCATTAGTTTTGTACTGATTACCTGAAGCTATGAAGCTTGAAATATGAACTCTAGGAGGTACTTGATTTCCATTATAGGATGATGGATTAAAATGACTCACACCTTCTACACTTCCAAACCAAAAATGTCCATTTTTATCTTCATAAACAGCCCCAAGATTCATCTCGTCTGACAGTAACCCCTGTTCTCTTGTCAATATCTGTATTGCTCTTTCTTTATCTGCTTTGGTTTCACTATAGAATAGATTCACATTTAGTTTTGCTATTCCTTCATTAGTTCCAATCCAAAAATCATCATTTTTATCTTGAGCAATAAAGTATGCTACCCTTCCAGGTAAACCATCTTCGTCTGTAATATCTATAAATCGTACTCCATCGAACCAAGCAATACCACCAAATGTTGAAATCCAGACTGTACCTTTATTATCAAGCATGATCGACATTACACGATTATTGGGAACACCTTCCTGAATTGAAAAATTTTCTATTCCTTCAGAACTAATTTTTGAAACGCCTCCATAGGTAGCAACCCATATATTTCCATCTGAGTCTTCAACACTTCTTCTAGTACTATTACTGGCTAACCCTTTTCCTTGATTAAAAACTTCGTATCCATTGTCATTAAATCTAATTATTCCTTCATCTTCTGTACTTATCCAATAGTCGCCGTTACTCCTTTCTAATACATGTCTAACTTTTCTAAAGGGAAACTCATTATCAGTAAATGTTGTGATTTTTCTATTCTTCATAATAGAAAGCCCTTCTCGCATTCCTATCCATATTCTGCCTTGAGAATCTTTATCAATAAAATAAACTCTATCGTCTGGAAGTCCATCTGCAGTACTCAGATAATCAAATCCATTATCGGTTTTTGCCATTAATCCACCACCATAAGTAGCTATCCAAAGAGTACCTTTTTCATCTTCCACTACTGAAGTAACTAAATCATTGCTTAAGCCAGTAGTTGTAGTATAATTTTGGAAGTAATCCCCAAGAAAAAGACTTACGCCACCAGCATAAGTTCCGAACCACACATCACCTTCACGATCTACTATAGATGAGTACACGATATCGTTTGAAAGACCTTCATTTGTTGTGAAATTTTTAAAATTTCCATCTCTAAACTGACTTACTCCTCCTTCTGTCCCTAACCATAATGATCCATCATTCGCTATTGAAATTGATTGAATTTTTGGGTCAACAATCTCATTATTTTGTCCAAAATTTTGAAATCTACTACCGTCAAACATAGACAAACCATTTCGAGTAGCAATCCAAATATTACCTTCATCATCAATCTTTATATCTCTTGTTCGATCTTCAGGAAGTCCGTCTTGAATGGTATAGGTTCTTAAATTCCCATTAGAAAGTTTGGTTAGTCCACCCCTTGTTGCAAACCAAATATCTCCATCTTCAGATTCGACTATCCCTCTAACTTGATTGCTAGGTAAGCCTTGGGAAGTTGAATACAAAACTAGCTCATCATCATTAATATAATGCCAAACTCCACTTCCGTTAGTACCAAACCATAAATGGCCTTCTTTATCCTCAAAAATACTAATGATCTCACTACTGCTTAGTCCAATTAATGGATCTGGAGTATATATTGTATCACCATCAAAAACATTAACGCCAAATGAGGTTCCTATCCAAATTTCACCATTTCTAGCCTCATATAGCGAAAGTACTTTACTATGGCTTAACCCACTTTCTTCAAAATAATTTTCAAAATTAATTCCATCAAACCGATTCAATCCATATCCAGTTGCAAACCAAATATATCCTTCACTATCCTGAAGGATATCGTACACTACAGATTCACTTAACCCGTCTTGAATAGAATAGGTTCTAAAAGGATAAGTTTGAGAAACTGAATCCTTATGCAGGCTTAATGCCAAGATTATTATGCATAAAAGTATTTTTTTCATAGTTGAAAGTAACGTAAAATCGGTGAGAATAGTAGGTCAATAAGACAAAATAATGTACGTTTTAAAAACTAATTGAGTTGAGTTCAACTTTTTTACTAATTTAGCATCTCCAGATAACTATTCATCATATATCAACTTTGACCGTATCTAAAAGGCAGCAGAATAGAACTACCAATCTAATTGTTGAAACTCAATCTGGGACATCTATTGGGATACAAAATCTCCTTGAAAACACAATTTTTGGTACTAAAGGTAAAGTCCGATATCATCAAAAAAACATTGGTGATGGTATCAAAGCTCAAAAGAATATCGAGTTCATTCAAATTAAAAAAAGAGATCAGCTTTTAGGAACTACTGGTGTTGTAACTAGATCAACAACTGGATTAAAAGACAACTTTAAAAGTCTATATATAAGATACCTTTCGGTAAATAATCCCTTTCGGAAACATCAGAAAAAACGAACAGCACATTCCCAATCTAGAAATAAACTCTCTAGTAGTTTAAAGACGTTAATTGGTAAAGAAATAACAGGTCATTTTGAACAACCAATTATTGAAGCAAATGATAAAGCAGCTTTTTATGCTTTTGTTGAATCTGAAAACTTTAACTCAAAAGAATTATGTATTAACTTGGGTTTTTACCCTACTCGAAAGGTTTCGACAATTTTGTTTAGCAGGTTTTACCCTAAAAAAGAACTCTCAGTTTCTGAAATAGAAGACTTCGAAAAAGAAGAAGTTCGCAAGCTCCTTTCCTCATATTATCAAAATTATTCCTTTTTCTTTGAAGATCGATTATTTGAGTCTGGCACTTATTATGTATTAAAAAAGGGTGGTAAGATTGTAGCAGGAATCCGATGTAAATCTGTTAATTGGGTAATTGTTGAAGTGCCTGGTTTTAGTGGGTTCTTAATGCAGCATGTACTCCCTTATCTACCATTGACCAACAAGCTTTTTAACCCAAAGAATTTAAATTTTTTAGCCTTTGATTATGCTTTGTGCTTAGACGATGATGAAGAGTTGATAATTGATTTAATGAACCATGCATGTTCCGTAAATGATATCTATTTAGGAATGTTCTGGGGTGATTCCCAATCAACCCTGGTAAATGACTTAAAGAAATCGAATAGACTTGGATTCCTTCATAAACTAAATGGAGAAGTGACCGCAGAAGTAATGCTCAGGTTCATAAATTTGAATGAAGTTGAGCAAAGCGAATTGCTTAGTAAACCTGTCTTTGTATCCGCTTTAGATATGACTTAAAATTTCAACTTTTTTCAACTAAAGTTGGTTCTATTTTTCATATTAGGATAGTAATAAATTGAATTGCAGTAATAGTTTTATGAAAAAGCATTTCTCCCGAAAAGATTTTATTAAAAAGACTGGTCTTGCATTAGCAAGCATACCTATCATTCCTTCTTTTGGGTTTCCAAATATCATCTTGCCAAAGAACAAAGAGAAATTAGGAGTGGCTTTAGTAGGTTTAGGTAGCTACAGCAATGGTCAGCTAGCGCCAGGATTACAATTAACTAAACATTGTGAACTCCGTGGTATCATTACTGGAACCCCTTCAAAAATCCCCATATGGCAAGAACGTTATCAAATACCTGATGCCAACGTTTATAATTATCAAACGATGCATGAAATAGCAAATAACGATGATATAGATATTGTTTATATCGTTTTACCAACTGGACTACATGCTAGATATTCAATTGTCGGAGCAGAAGCTGGTAAACATGTATGGTGTGAAAAACCAATGGCAAAAACTGTACTTGAGTGCCAATCCATTATTGATGCTGCCGCAAAAAACAAAGTGCAGCTAACTATTGGATATAGAATGCAACATGAACCAAATACTCAAACCATTATTAATTATACAAAAACTAGAAAGTTTGGTGCGGTAACTGAAGTCAATACTGGTGCTGGCTATAGTGGAGGACATCGAAAAGGAAATTGGAGAGCAAGTGCAGAACTCGGAGGTGGCGCAATGTATGATATGGGAGTTTATCCTTTAAACGCTGCTCGTTATGCAACACAGGAAGAACCTATAGCTGTTAGTGGAATTCAAAGTTCTAATAGAAAAGAAATGTATAGCGAGGTTGACGAGACTACAGAATTCAAACTTTGGTTTCCAAGTGGTGCAACAGCAAATGGTGCTACAAGCTTTGGTAAGAGAATGGGTAATCTTGATGTATCTTGTGAAAAAGGTTGGTACAAATTAAATCCATTTCAATCCTATCGTGGAGTGCGTGGTGAAGTAAGTGATGGTACTATATTAGCTGCTGATCCAAATCATCAACAAGCAAGGCAGATGGATAATGATGCATTAGCGATTAAAGAGAATAAAGCTCCATTGGTTCCAGGAAAAGAAGGATTACGTGATATTGCTATTATTGAAGCTATTCAAGAATCATCGAGAAAAGGTGGAATTAAAATACAGTTATAAAAAAAGCCTCGAACTTTCTAGAACGAGGCTTTTTTAATTTCATTAAAAGTATCTCTTATTAACCTAAGTATACTCTTAAGGCGGCACTTCGGTTATGATGGCGAAGTTTTCTTAGTGCCTTTTCTTTAATCTGACGTACACGTTCTCGAGTTAGGTCGAAACGTTCGCCGATTTCTTCGAGAGTTAATGAATGTTCGCGTCCGATTCCGAAATAAAGGCGAATAACTTCAGCTTCTCTTTTGGTAAGTTTAGATAATGCTCTTTCAATCTCTACTTTTAGAGATTCGCCCATCAATTCGAAATCTGGGTTTGGAATCTCTTCGTTTTCAAGTACATCAAGAAGCCTGTTGTCTTCCCCTTGCGCGAATGGAGCATCCATTGAGAGGTGACGACCTGATATTTTCAAGGTATCAGCAACTTCACCAACAGTCATTTCCAAACTTTCTGCAAGTTCGTGTGCAGATGGAAGGCGCTCGTATTCCTGTTCTAGTTTAGAAAGTTCTTTACCAATTTTGTTAAGAGCTCCTACCCTGTTTAAAGGAAGACGTACAATTCTACTTTGCTCTGCAAGTGCTTGAAGGATAGACTGACGAATCCACCATACTGCGTATGAGATGAATTTGAAACCACGAGTTTCATCAAAACGCTTGGCTGCTTTAATCAAACCAAGGTTTCCTTCATTTATCAAATCACCAAGTGAGAGCCCTTGGTTTTGGTACTGTTTTGCAACCGATACAACGAAACGAAGGTTAGCTTTTGTAAGATCTTCTAGTGCGCGCTGACTTCCTTTCTGTATCTCTTTCGCCAGACGAACTTCATCATCTGGAGTTATTAATTTCTCTTTTCCAATCTCGTGTAAATAACGATCTAATGATTCCGATTCACGAGTCGAAATTCCTGAACTTTTTGCCACAATAAGCTTATTTAGTGAAAATTATGTGCAGTATTCTGGAGTGTAGGTATTCTTTGGTAAGCTGAACGGTTGCAACCTATATTCGAAGCTTCTTTCACGTCTACACTCTAATGAATAAACAAGCAATAAATATACGCATTTATTGAATCAATATTTTGAATTTCCTTAAATGATATATGTAAATTTTTTTATAGCTAAAAAGCTCACTCCTCTTCTTCTGAATTCTTCTTTCTTTTCAACTAATGGGAGAGAATGTGTTTATTTAATCAATGTCATTTTTTTATTAAGCACTTTACCAGAAACTTCAAGTCGATAGATATAAATGCCACTTGATAACTCTCTTGCATCAAAATTAATTTGATATCTACCAGATGTTCGAGTTTCACTATTAATAAGAGATGCCACTTTTCTACCCAATAGATCAAAAACTTTTAAAGAAATTATACTTGTCTCTGGTATTTGAAAATTAATGATAGTACTAGGGTTGAATGGATTAGGGTAGTTTTGTTGTAGCTCAATTTCTAACGGAATATCATTATTAGGATTCTCAGACGACACAATAAAATTGCTATTTTGAATACCTGGAGTACCATTCGTTTGAGATGCTCTCCAGTTTTCAACTAATCCATTATCTAGCCAAGGATTCATCAACTCTAATGTAGAACCATTTCCATCTGCTGAGTTCGGCCATGGACTTGAATCAGTAAAAGTAAGTGAATCGACCAGTTCGCCGGTATCAGTATATAGATATAATGATTCGCCTGATCCATTAAGTCCCGTAGTCATTGTGTCTATCTCGATAGTTACATCGGGATAGAATGTTTGAAATTTATCTAAGTTTCTGGCAACTACGATAAAAGAATTTGTCGGAATCACCGTATTATCGCCAAATACATAGGTTTGTTCATGTGAACCATCAATGAAAACCCAACCTGAGATATCTAGACTTGACTTAGAAGCATTGAAAAACTCTACCCAATCTTCAGTATCAAATTCATTACTTGAGTGGTAGTTGATTTCGTTGATTACGAGATCTGGTTCACCAACTCCTTTAACATCTAAGGCTCCTATGTTTATTGGTCTTCCTCCACCATCAATTGGAGTGGTTGGGTCGCCAGTACCTAATACGGGAGATGTAATTTGAGGATATAAATTTCCTTGTTCAGGATTGATGAGTTCTGGGTCTGCGAAAAGATTTCCTGTCCCGACCATTTGTTCAGTATCGCTTATGGAATAGCTGACTGTAAATGAAGAAAACTCATCTGCAGTAATTGCAGCCTCATTCGAATTCCCAAAAATTGAGTTCTTTATGGATGCTGAGCCTCCACCACGATTCAATACTTTTTCATAAACAGCTACTCCAATATTATTACCGTAGAATGTATTATTTACGATTTCAGCATGAGATCCTGCGTCTTTAATTCCAACGCCCATATTACATCCTGAGAAGACATTAAACGCAATATAAGCCTCAGATCCCTGCCCAATAGAAACTGATTTATCACCGCAATTTGTGATTCTATTATTTGTGATTTGAACATTCTTGGATTCATCACCTACATCAATTGCATCAGTATTGTCGCCAACAAAATCCCTGAAAATATTCCCATCTATGATGGTTGTTCCTTCCATAAAACCAATATCTATCGCATCCATATCTTCGATATTATTCCCTTCAAATACCGTATTTAACACCCATAGATTCCCTCCATTTACGTTCAGGTAATCACCGATTAAGGTTATATTTGAAATAGAACTGTTCTCTATTCTTAAATCACTAAACTGAGAGGAAACGGGTAGCCTAACCTGGTCTATATGAACACCTTTCAAGTTCACAGTTGAATTTAATATTGAAACAGCAGCGAAGAAATTTTCATCGTTTTCAATTCCCTTGGCTTCACTTATTAAAACGTGATTGAGATTTGAAGTTCCAGTAGCATCCTCAAAAAATACTCCTCCCCATTCTTCTCCCGGATAATAGGATTTAAGCTCAATCGGTTCTTCTTCTGTCCCATCAATATTTAGTGCACCTTTCACAAGAATTGATGAACCTTCACTGAACAGAACTTGAACTCCTTCTTCTATTGTCAAAGTTGCTGAGGACTCTACAGTAATATTATCGTTTACAAAATATGGAGAGTTACTTTTTATAAGAGAGGTTGTTTCAGATATATTAGATGGTATAAAACTTGAACTCTCGATTTCAAATTCTGCTATTAACTCTGTATTTCCTGTCAATGAAATTTCAATTTCTTCATTCAATGAATACATACTAGAAGTTGGATCTGTATCTGCTAATCTAGCTATCAATTCTAAATCAAAACTTAAATCACTACTATTAGAGCTAGATTGATGTACTTCAACCGCAATCGTATTCACGCCTTCTATTAAATTTAGTGCATCAATATTGTATACCAAATAGGTTTCTTCGTCATTTCCACTAACCGCTGAACTTGCTAATGTTGAATTTGAAATAGTACCTATAGGCATATTAGAGCGAACTACTTCTTCTCCATTTAAGTATACTATCGCTCCATCATCTCTTAACAAATTTATAGTTAAGCCAGTTATACTTGATAGATCATTTATCTGAAAAGTAGATCTAAAATAGGCAGTGATATTCTTGTTTTGAGCATCACCACCAAAGCCTATTTGTGTTGTCTGTGAATCACCATACCCAATTATACCCTGTCCTGATGACCAAGAAGCGTCATTAAAACTAGCTTCTACCCAATTACTTTTAAGCGGTGAACTTATATCATAATATTTCCATGTACTTGCTTTGGAAATTAGATCTATTTTTGGGGAAGAACCTTCGAGAATTGTCCACGATTTGAAAGTATATCCTGGTGGAGCATATGCTTTTACCTTAATTGGAACTTGCTCAAAATACATTCCTGTTTCACCAATATCTTTGAAGAAACTATTCACATCTACCTTACCTTGATTACCGAGATTTGAGCTAACTGTTAGTTCTACTTGTTCGCCTAGTTCAAATTGATCTTTTAGATTTTGAATTGCATTTGATGGCCTATCTCTTGCAAAAGTTCTAAAGGTTTCAACTTCATTATTCCATGATGAGACGGATGAAATTCCAGATACCTGACCCCATTCATCTATTGTAAGAGAGTCTATGTAAGCACCCCATTTTTCGATATGACGGGGAATTTCTGGTTCAATCTGAGTTTGCAAACTATCTATTATTGCAATTACTCTATCTTGTTCGAAGGTGGAATATATTCGTTCGGAATAACGCTGTACAAATTCGTTTAAAAAATCTTCGTTTGCTGTCAAATAACGAAAGAGCTCAAGTTCATTGTAAATATCATCCAGTTCATTACTTGCAATCCGGCTATCATTAAACCCACGATCCATATCTACCAATACCCAGCGCCATTTATTTTCATTACCGCGATCGCGCCACATTTCGCGATTATGCGCCCAACTACCGTTTGCTAAGTATGATTGAGTAATCACAAAGTCCATGAGATTATGGACATCAATTTGCGAGGCTACTGTTGAATAATGTTCTGAATTGCTTAGGTCATTTTCTGATGTATAACTAAGCAAAGCAAGATATGCAGCATTATCACCTTCAATAACGGATGCATTAGATTCTAAATGATCTAAATCAGCTTCTGCAGTACTGTAGTGAAGTGAAAAATATTGCTTATCTAATTTCTCACGAAGGTTATAAATGCCCCAATACTCACCATTCAAATATAATACAGAAGGTTTATAGGCTTGAATCGAATTAGATACCTCATCTCTTAGAATACTGGCAATCATTCCATCACGAATCATGGTATAAGGCCAATCATCTCCACTATTTCTCAAATACAATCTTTTATAGGCTTGATATGGCAGATGTTCAAATGCCTGATATTCTATTTGAGATTCACCATAATTACCATTGGCATAGATATTGACAGGTTTCTGCGCAAAACGGAATATATTTTGCCCACCTATTCTCATTCCTACCCTTTGTGAAAACCCACGTTTACTGTTTATTGGAAAATATTCGAGGTTGATTGGTATTTCTCGTTCTTTCAAAGAATTTCTGTAAATACCCTTCTCATTTCCCATTAAATAATCACTTTCAGTGATTATCGAAAATGCTGGTAAATTTCTAGTTTCATCTATGAAGTAGGTACTTGAAAAAATATCACCTGGCAACTTCCCATCTTCGAACACTCTGGCTGTTAATGTTGTGTTCGATTCAATTAAAATAGCACTGGAATATGCTCTGGAGGTGCTTGTAGGCTCTGAACCATCTAAGGTATAACGAACTGTGCCTAATGCATTTGAAGAACTTAGTTCTACAGATATTGGAGTATCATAAAAACCACCTTCCTGTGAGAAAAGGACTCCTTTTGCAAATTCTGTAGTTGTAATACCTTCTGTATTATTTGAAGAACTTGGAGTAGGCTCACCAAAATAAAACCAGTTACTAGTTCCATCGGGTTTCCTTCCGTAAGAAACGTCTTCAACTTGACCGCCATAAATAATGGTATCTAAAAGTTCCCCGGTTGTATTATATAACCCTACTTCTTCCCCTTCTTTTGCTAATTTAAAATTAGTATGAGACCACTGTGTAGTGTATCGAATATTACTTGGCCACCAAGAACGAATATAATCTTGACCTGGAATATCATCAAAATCATCTGCCCAGATTAAATAGTATCCCTTTGCTGGAATAATTGTATTTGCTGGAATCTGCCATTTAGTTGGATTTGCGAGATCATCAGTAATGAAGAATCCACTTATATCAACTGAGGAATCTTCTCCATTATAAAGTTCAATCCAATCAGAGAAATCTCCAAAATCGACCATATCAGCATTAGTGCTAATATTAGAAGCTAAAAACTCATTGATATAAATAGCTGGCTGTTGAGCATAAAGGCTATTATT
The DNA here is from genome assembly GCA_965212165.1 of Balneolaceae bacterium. GTDB lineage: Bacteria > Bacteroidota > Rhodothermia > Balneolales > Balneolaceae > RHLJ01. The sequence goes on from OZ243096.1 coordinate 2,963,833, forward strand.
TAAACCAAATAATAATAGCAGTACAAAAAAAAACTTCATGTATATAAACTGTTCAATATGATAGTACCATTAATTTAAACGAAACTAATGTTATAAACTATATATGATTTCTTAAGAATAGCTAAAGAATTTCTCTTTAGTGAATTATTGATATTATAAAATGATCTTATTCTACCTATCTGAGGGATTATTTATTTGATGATCTTGGGTTTTATCACAAGAGTTCAAATCCATTCTTACTTATGTTCGAATTAAAACTAAAATTATAAGTAAGCATGGTCTTCAGTCCTGCTATATCCTAAGAAAGAAAACTCTTTCCCTTAAATGTAGATTTGATTCCAAAAAATTCCGCTACAGAAACAGCCACATCCGCAAATGTTTCTCTAGTTCCTAAATTTTCGTCAATGGCTACTTCTTTTGGATAAATGAGTAGAGGTACAAATTCTCGAGAATGATCTGTGCTGGTTGAACAAGGATCGTTGCCATGATCTCCGGTAATAATAAGAAGATCATCTTCATTTACTTTTGATAAGATTTGAGGAAGAGCATTATCAAATTCTTTGAGACTTCCAGCATAGCCTAAAGGATCTAATCTGTGACCAAAAAGCTGATCAGTATCAATTAGATTTATAAATACAAAGCTATCCTGAATATCTCCCATTACTCTTAAAAGAGTATCTATTCCTTCTCTATTATTTTTCGTTTTCTCATTGTTTGAGAATCCATAACCAGCAAATAAATCTATGATTTTGCCTATTGAATAGGTTTGAATACCTGAATCATAAAGTTGCTGTACAATGTTATTCTTAGGTGGTATCGCAGAATAATCATGTCTCTGATCTGAAATTCGTTCGAATGCGCCGGACTTTCCAGTAAATGGTCTTGCTATAACTCTTCCTACTTCGTGTTCATTAACACAAACCATATTTCTAGCAAATTCACACCATTCATAAAGTTTCTCTACAGAAGTTACTTCATCATGCGTTGCTACTTGAAATACACTATCGGCCGAAGTATAGACAATAGGTTTCCCTGTTTTGAGATGTTCTTCTCCAAAATCTCGAATTAAATCTGTTCCTGAATAGGGCAGATTGCATAGAACACCATCTACACCAATACCTTCACAAAAGGCATCTATTACTTCTTTTGGAAATCCTTTTGGATATGTTGGGAAAGGCTTTTCGAGTTGAATACCAGCAATTTCCCAATGTCCCGTAGTAGAGTCTTTTCCACCAGAAACTTCTCTCATTTTACCATATGCAGCACTAGGATTTTCTTTTTCTGGTATACTAGAGACTGGAATAATGTTCCCAATTCCTAATTTAGCAAGATTTGGTAACTGCACATTAGTTTTTTCAGAAACATGTGCTAGTGTATTCATTCCGACATCACCATATAGGTTAGCGTCTTCCTGAGCTCCAACACCAAGCCCATCAATTATTATGAGATAGCAATTGCCCATTAAGCTTCAAAAAGTTCAAGCTCTTCGTTTCGTACAACCTCGCTTAATGCTTGCTTAGCTTTTGTTAGAACTTGATATGAGTTTGAATCCTTATTAGTAAGTTTAGTAAAGCCTGCTTTAAATGATACATCAAGTGTTTCTCCAGCAGATAGTTTTAGCCCATGTGCTAATTTCGATTTTACACTTTCCATCCAATCATTTACAGCAGTTTCAGAATCACTTTGAATTATGAATCCATATACATAATCAGAGTTATAACCTATAAAACCAGGGAATCCATGTGCAGATGGATTTAAAAAACTCACAAAATCTTTCTGAATACGCTGTAACTCTTCAAGTCTAAACCTTGTTCGTAAAGTCGAAAGGTCATTAGGAGAAATCAATCCAAACCATGTGTGAGATGCTTTTCCTGTTCTAACTTTGTGCAATTCATTTTCAAGTGAGGTCTCCCAAAGTTCCGTCATATAAGCTCCAAAATTTTGATTAAGAAGCTCTTCTGTCATTCCAGTTTTCTTTACTACAGATTGAATGGAAAGCGAAGCAATTCGTGCTAAGTTTGAAAGCTTATGCTTAGTAGATTCTTTATAGGTTAATGGATCTGCATCATAAGTTATAACAACTGCCTGTCGACGATCGTGTACCAAAATTGGAATGGCATAACTCGCCCCTTCAGTTCTCCGTTCTTTGCTGGAAATAAGTCGCGGGCTATTATTAAAATGCATACTGAAAACTGGCAAGCCTTTTTCAACAGCTTCATAGGCAACACTTTTGTCATCCATTTGCAAACCAAGTAGTGGAGCATTTTTTGCGAATTTTGATGACATCACTAAGTTCCAACTGTCCATTCCCGGACATACCAAACAGACTCCACCATTTGGCAAAAATAACTGCATTTCATCTAACATCTTTGATAGCAAATCAACACGGTGTAAACGATAATCTAATGCGTCTAATGACTCTTCATACTCTTCCCATTCTTTTTGTTGCTCATGTAAATCAACAATTTCTAAATAGGTGTCTAAAACATTTACTAACGCATTATTATAGGCATGAATCTGATCATTTATTACTCTCAGATTTACTTCATTTTCTGTTTCTAATACTGTTATTGCTACCGTTTCTCCTTTATTGATAAAAGGAATGAGTACCATATTTTTGGCATTTACGAAATCAAAATAGTGTGCTAATTTACCTTTAGCGATATCATCACCAATTTTAAGCTGCGTAATTTCTGATATATCTTTATAATCTTTCAAAAAGTGTTGCTCAAAAGCCACTCTATCCTGGAACATTACATTTGGAAGGTTTGTACTGTTACTTTCCCACACAAATTGTTGGCGTTGATGGTTTACCCAGCACATATACGCTAGTTCTACTCTTGCAGAAGTTCTTAGCAAATGAACCAGATCTGCCATAATCTGTTTAAATTCCCGTAAAGCTTTTTCTTGTCTATCTAGACTCATCTTTTAGAATAATTTTCAAGATTCAAATTCTAGGTATTGCTCAATATACATGCTCATTATGAATTAAGCTTGAATTTGAGATTTTAGCTCTTCTGCTTCTTCTATCATCTTTTCAAAAGAAGCTAAGCCTTTGTTCCAAAACTCTGGATCACGAATATCTAGACCCATTTTTGCAACTATATCATGTGGCCATTCAGAACCACCAGCACTCAATAATTCCAAATATCGATCGGCAAATCCGTCCGGTCTTTGAGTATACTCTTCATATAATGCCATTACTAATAATTCTCCAAATGCGTATGCATACACATAGCCTGGCGTATGTAAGAAATGAGGTATATAGCTCCACCAAATACCATATTCGTCTGTTAGATTTACAGCATCACCATATAAAGCTTTTTGTTGCTCCATCCATAGTTCTGAGAATCGCTCGGTGGTCAATTCACCTTCTTCTCTTCTCGCTGTGTGCATTGCATTTTCAAAACGATTCATTGAAATCTGACGAAATACAGTTGCAATGGTATCATCAATTTTACCAACAATTAGAGCTAATTTCTCTTTTGGATCATCAAGTTCTTTGAGCAGCTTTTGGAATACTAACATCTCTCCAAATACAGAAGCAGTTTCTGCTGTAGTAAGTGGTGTTCCTGCTTGCAAAGGACCTTGCTGTCGCGATAAATACTGATGTACTCCGTGTCCAAGTTCATGTGCTAATGTTTGGACATCACGAATCTTACCATCAAAATTCATAAATACGTATGGATGAACAGAAGGAACTGTACTTGCCGAATAAGCTCCACCTCTTTTCCCAGGTTTAATAGCTGCATCAATCCAGTTTTTATCAAAGAAATAACTGGTGATTTTACCCATTTCTGGATGGAAATTTGAATATGAATCCATCACCATTTCTTCAGCTTCTTTCCATGTTATAGTAGCTTCATTCTTAATGATTGGAGCATAACGATCATAATCCATCATCTCATCTAGCCCTAACAAATCAGCTTTTAGCTTATAAAAGCGTTGAACTAGCGCATAGTTGGAAGTAACAGCATTCACTAAAGCATCTACAGTTTCATCATCCGTTTCATTTGAAAGATTTCGAGAGCTAACCCAACTTGGATATTTACGCAGTTTATCATTAGTGGATTTATCAGCCAATAATGTATTAAAGACAAAAGTAAGTGGATGAGCTAGCTCTTTAAATTTCTTAGTTAGTGATGTATGTGCTCTAATTCGTAATGCTCGATCTGAATCGTGTAATTTACTTAAAACTTCTTGCTCTGAATATTCTTCACCGTCTAACTCAAATTTGGCTTGACCTAAAGTCTCATCAAAAAAACGAACCCAAGCACTTCGTCCTGTTACTGATTTTGCTGAAAGAATCTGCTCTTGTTCTTCCTTTAAAACATGTTCTTTATATCGTCGAGATGATTCTAAATAGTGCTTATAGAATGCTAATTCTGGTTCATTAATCATCTTTTCAGCTTCACCTTCGGGTACTTTCAACCATTCTACATCCAGAAAAACCAACTTTTGACTTAATTCTGAACCCAATTCATTCGATTCTTGAACTAATTTTCCATACTCTGAATTCGCCGTATTTGTGCTCCATTGTAAATAAGCGAACGATCCAATTTTTCCACCTTTATCTTGAAGTGCTTCGTAAGCTTGAAGCATTTTTTTGAAATCTGAAATTGAAAGTTCCGCAATCCTACCTTTATATGTAGTCGCAAAAGCGTCGGCTTCTTCGAGTAGAGATTTTTTGTCTTTGGCAAGTTGTGGATCGTTACTTGATGAATATAAATCGCTGAGATCCCAATTGATTTCTTCAGCTCCTGTTAACGTTTTGGTATCGCTCATTTCCTAAATCTAAAGCTTTAATTTTCACTTGGAATATACAGGAAGTAGCAAGCTATTTAAAGGAAGAGTTTTGCTTTGATACTTGTTTTTACTTGCAATGATTTTTTAATTGAAGTCATGGAAGAAAATTACTTAGAAAGCATTAGAAAACAGTTCGAGTATTATAAAATGCTTGGAGAAATAACCTTTGATCAACTAGAGGATGAAGATCTTTTTTGGCAGTTTAATCCAGAGATTAATTCAATAGCAATTACTGTAAAACACATCTCCGGAAATATGCTTTCTCGATGGACAGATTTCTTAACCACTGATGGGGAAAAAGAGTGGCGCAACCGAGAGTATGAATTTGAAGCAACCATCAAAACACGCGAGGAATTACTTATAGTTTGGAATAAAGGTTGGAATTGCTTGTTCGAAGCACTGGATTCGGTGAATGAAAACAACTTCGAAACCGTGATTTATATCCGGAATATGGGGCATACAGTAATAGAAGCAATTAATCGTCAGCTTGCTCATTATTCCTATCACATCGGACAAATAGTATATATCGGTAGAATGATAAAAGGCACTAAATGGAAAAGTCTGTCTATTCCAAAAGGTGGATCAGAAGCCTTTAATGATGAAAAGTTTAGCAATGAAAAACGCCGAGCTCATTTTACTGATGAATTAATGAGTACTGATAAAGATTAGAGGTCTTTTCGTCCTCTCCCAGATCCATTCGCAAGGAGTGACATGTTTTATCCTCACACTCAAATCGAAGCCTCAAACTGTCTCCTGCTCGAGGGAGACCAATTTTCCACTTGTGGAAAATCAGAGGGAAGATGAGCTAGTCTCAAGATCTTATGAATCTAGCTTTCATCAACTTTATTGAATTTTCAACTTACTATGGGATGATTAATACATAATTAACCGGAAATATATTTTTAAATCCTTACATAAATCCAATGAATTAATGCGCTTCTAGCCAATTCTCTCCTATTCCAGCTTCGACTTTTAGAGGCACATCCAATACCATAGCACTTTCCATTAGTTCAGTAATTTTTGCTGGAACGGTTTCCAGTTCACTTTCATGGATCTCGAAAATCAATTCATCATGAACTTGGAGAAGCATTCTGCTTTTTAGTCCATTGTTTTCTAGATAATCATGAATATTAATCATAGCTAGCTTGATGATATCTGCTGCTGTACCTTGAATAGGCATATTTATTGCCACACGTTCCGCAAAGCCACGTACGTTCCAGTTACTAGCATTTATATCAGGAAGGTATCTTCGTCGACCTAAGAGCGTTTTTACATATTCATGTTCTTTCGCAAATACTTTAGTTTCATCTATGTATTTCTGAATGTTTGGAAAGCGGTTAAAGTACTCATCGATCATTTCCTTCCCTTCGCTATTCTCAATTCCCAAATTGCTAGCTAAACCATAGGCACTTAAACCATAAGGAATTCCAAAATTTACTTCTTTAGCCTTACGCCTGTGATCTTGAGTTACTTCATCCAATGAATCTAAATGGAAAATCTCTTTAGCAGTCCTAGCATGGATATCTTCCCCATTTTTAAACGCTTCAATCATCGCCTTATCTTTTGCAATATGAGCAATCACACGGAGTTCAACTTGTGAATAATCTGCCGACATTATCTTGAATCCTTCTTCCGCAATAAATGCCTTACGGATTTCTCTTCCTCTCGCTGTTCGGATTGGGATATTCTGAATATTAGGATTGGAAGATGCTAAACGACCTGTTGCCGCCACAGTTTGATTGAAATCGGTATGAACACGATTCGTCTCAGGATTAATCATCGAAGGTAAAGCATCTACATAAGTAGATTTAAGCTTTGCTAATGATCTATATTCTAAAATGGTACTAGGAAGTTCATATTTTACGGCTAGTTTTGTCAAGACAGATTCGTTAGTAGAATATTGACCTGTCTTTGTTTTCTTACCAGAAGGAAGCTCTAGTTTCTCAAAAAGGATCTTTCCTAATTGCGCCGGAGAATTAATATTAAATTCCTCTCCAGCTTTTTCATAAATCTCTTTTTCTAATTCTTTAATATCTATTTCTAAATCTTTAGAAAATCCATGGAGCATTTCGACATCTAATTTAATGCCATAATACTCGATGTCGCCCAATACTTCGATTAATGGAAAATCACATGTACTTGCGATTTCTTCGAGCTCATCCTCTTTTACTTTCTTGATCAATACTTCATATAACTGAAGAGTAACATCAGCATCTTCGCAAGCATATAAATATACTTCCTCTGGTGTTAAATCGGCCATCGATTTCTGTGACTTCCCTTTTCCTATTAACGCTTGAATTGGAACAGGTTCATATCCTAAATACTTCTTAGAGAGCTCATCCATCTTTAGCTTTTGACTCGCATCTACAAGATATGCAGCAACCATGGTATCAAACGGCTTTCCTTCAATTTTTACACCATGCCGGAATAACATGGTGTAATCGAATTTGTAATTATGCGCTACTTTGATTGAGTCTTTATTCCCAAAAACTGGTTTTAAAGCATCTAAAACTTCATTCTCATTCAATCCATTTTCAACATTGACTGGGATATAACATCCAGTAACTGGTTTAGTACAAAATGAAAGCCCAACTAAATTAGCTGAAATAGGATTCGGAGCATCTGTTTCTGTATCAAAACAAAGAACATCTGCTTTCGCTAATTCTATAGCTAATTCATTTACTCGATCTAGGGAAGTAACTAATTCATAATTATTATTCTCAGCATCTAGTTTATTGAGCTGTTCCTGCTCTCCAATTGTACCGAATAAGTCAACTTGGTCTCCTGTTTTATCAGCAATTGGACCATCTTGCTCTAAGTATTTTTTTGTTAGAGTTCGAAATTCCATCTTCTTGAAAAATAGTCCTAATTCTTTTCGATCAAATCCATCCCATCCTAATTCTTCCCATTCTTTAGTATTTGGGACATCAGTTTTTATGGTAACCATAAACTTAGCATGAAGAGCTTGATCTGCAAATTGTTGAAAGCCCTCTCTTTGTCGTTTTGCGGTGATCGTATCCGCTTGAGCAATACATTCTTCAAGAGAACCAAAGCGATCAATTAATGTTGGAGCTCCTTTTTTACCAATTCCTGGTACTCCTGGTATATTATCAGCTGTATCTCCAAGAATGGCTAAAACATCAATTACTTTTTCTGGGTATACCCCGAAATAATCTTTAACCCCTTCTCTATCAATGATATCAAAGCCACCATCTTTATTATTTGGCTTCATCATTCTAACATGATCATGCACTAATTGCATAAAGTCTTTATCTGGCGTCACCATCATCACGTTTACATCATCTGCATTGGCTTGAGAAGCAATTGTTCCAATAATATCATCTGCTTCGAAACCATCTTGTTCAATATTGTGAATTCCCCAAGCTTTAAGCATTTCCTTAATAATTGGAATTCCTTGCCGCAGTTCATCTGGTTGTGGAGGCCGTTGAGCTTTGTAAGTCTCGTCAGCTGTATGCCTGAATGTAGGAGCTTTAGTATCCCATGCCACTGCTATATGAGTTGGCTTTTCCTCTTCAAGCATTTTTTCCAAGGTATTTGCAAACCCAAGAATTGGACCTGTTGAGATTCCACTACTGTTTTTTAAATTCGCATTTATAAACGCAAAATGAGCTCGATAAGCGAGCGCCATTCCATCAAGAAGAAAAAGAAGTTTCTTAGACATTAAATCTGAGTTTTTAAGCTTTTGTAATTTGGATGGAAACTAACAGATTTCAACTATAGATGTGAGTTTGAGTCGCTAGTTTTGAGTTTTTACTTAACTCTTTATACACTTATCACTTAGTTTGTTCAAAAAACAAAACTTTTTGCCTATTATTACGAACACAGTCCACAACCAATTAACTGAGTAAGTATACTTTTGAGTTTAAAAAACGAAGCACAATCGGGTTACGGAACCAAGAAATTCTATCAAGATTATGTTTCTGGCATGAGTCGGGAGCGAATCTCCAAAGAACTTACTGCAGATACTGATCGACTAAAGTTATTATATAAAGAGGCTGTAGCTGATATAGAACGGCAACAGGGGCAGCAATTACCTGGTCATGTTAAATTCATGAGATTGTTTGAGGATTTAACACAGCGTCTAAATCCTACTCGACGTTTAGCATTTGGAGTTGGATCTGTGAGTTTTGTTGGACACTATCTGCTCAACTTTTTCGGACTCTCAGAATTTATCTTCTTCTCAGGTTTGATGATTCCACTCGCTTTTTCTTCAATGTTTCTACTTCTTTTAGTTGAGCTATTGGAAAAATCTGATGTACAGAAAGAAATTGATCTTGCTCGCGATATTCAGTTAAGTCTGCTTCCAGGAACTTCACTCAATAAAGAGAATCTAGAGGTTTATTCATTTGCACATACTGCTAAAGAAGTAGGCGGAGATTATTTAGATGTAGTTGTTACCGATAAGGGTACCTATGTGGTTATTGCCGATGTATCTGGGAAAGGACTTAGTGCAGCTCTCTATATGGTTAGGATGCAGGCATTAGTGAATTTATTAATCCATAAAGAACAACCATCCCCTAAAGATTTATTTCTTCAGCTTAACGATTTCGTAAAAAGTAATAGAAAAGATAAAACCTTTGTTACAGGCTGTGTTGCTTATTTTCCAAACGATAAGGAAGAATTTGAATATGTTCGCGCAGGACATAACATTCCTATTTATTATAGTAAAGAACGAGATGCTACCTTTAATTTAAAAGCAAATGGATTTGCTTTAGGTATGACTACCACTGCTATGCTTAGCCAACATCTTGAAGTTAAGCGATTTCATTTTAAGCCAGGTGACTCCGTACTTCTGTATACCGATGGGTTAAGCGAAGCTCGAAACGAACGTGGAGAAGAGTATGGTGAAGAACGAATAGAATCCTTAATGGAAATCTATGGTTCTCTTCATTCAAAAACTGTGGTTCAAAAAATCCAGTCTTCTTTAGAAGCCTTTATTGGTACCGTTGAACCTGCTGATGATGTAACCTTTACTTGTATTCACCGACCAGAAACTGCGACACCTACCAAATTGATAAGTGAAGCTAAAGTAGTTGATGAAAAATAGATTATACTTCTTTTGGGTTTATCTTCCTTTAGAAATTGCCTCAGCTTTCGGTTTCTAATTCTTTTAAGGATTCATTAAGAGTATTCAATTGCTGCTCATACCTACTGCACTGACCTCTTTTTGAAAAGAAATAAGATAGTACACCTAATACAATTGAGATAAGGAGCGAATACAAAATAAGTTTTGGACTCGTAAAAGCACCAATGCCTCTTATATAGGCTACTATTACAAGTACTATTATTGTAAATGGCATTACGAAAGTATCCGAGAATATTTTAGCATTCATTGCTCTATTTAGCACTTTGATTATGCTATTTATCGAGGTCTTTAAATCTGATTCATATTCTTCAATCTGATTTACCTTTCGATAGCTATATGCATTGAATAATGAGATAAATGCAACAACAAGTCCGAATATCAAATAGAAAATCCCAGTTTCAATATTTGATATTTTATCAAAAAGAAGTTCTTCCCTATTAAATGCTATCACTGAAAACATAAACATAAGAATGGAAATTGAACCAGCATATCGAATTTTATTTTTCATTTGTCTTTTAACTTTAGAAATAGCCGTATTTGATTTTTTTTTAATCAACACTCTCATATTATCTTCACTAATAAAATACCCATCACCAAGATCTCCAGATGTTCTTTCCCATACACTTTTAAGATGCTCTAATTCCATTCTACGCCTCCACTATATCTTTTAGCTTATTACGAATGCGAGTCATTTTAACCCTTACATTGTTTTGAGATATTCCTATAATCTCAGCTATATCTTCATTATCACGATCATCCAAGTAAAGCATGATTATTGCTTTCTCAACCTCATTTAACTGCTTTATTGCAATTTTGAGCATTTTTCTTTCTTCAATTAATCCATCCTCTTCGTTCACATTTGAAAATTGATCTAGCTGTTCTGGCAATACATGATCTTCTTTCTTTTTCTTCTCTTTGCGGAGTTGCTGAATAGCTATGTTAAAAGCTACTCTATACATCCAGGTTGAGAACTTTGCTTCACCTTTAAATGATGGATATGATTTCCATAGTTGAATTAAAATCTCCTGAAAAAGATCTTTACGCTCTTCTTCATTGTCGCAGTACATTCCACATACTTTATGCACAATGCCCTGAGACTCATTAAGCCTTGATAAGAACTCTTGTTCAAGAGATTTATTAATCAAACTAAATTTATAAGTGGGTTAACCTTCAAAAGGTATGTTGTAATAAAAAATATAGAATTACAGTAGAGAAAAATATTTTCAAAAAAAAAGCCATCCCCTAAGGAATGGCTTTAGAAATAGTGTTATACAGAATTAGCTTGCTGCATCTACCATCTTCGCAGTAGTAATACCAAAATGAGAATAAAGCTCTGCTGCTGGTCCAGATTCGCCAAAACTATCAATTCCAATAGCAGATCCTTCAGTTCCTATGTATCGCTCCCAACCGAAAGTTGAACCAGCTTCTATCGATACTCTATTTGTAATAGATTTTGGTAGTACTGACTCTTTATAAGCTGCATCTTGTTTTTCAAATAATTCCCAACTAGGCATACTTACAACACGAGCATCTATACCTTTAGCTTTTAATTCAGCTTTAGCATTTACTGCAAGATGAAGTTCTGATCCAGTTCCAATAAGAATTGCATCTGGTGTTTCTTTATCTGAGTCTGCAAAAACATATGCTCCTTTCGAAACCATTGATGCCGCATTTCCTTCTGATCTTTCATAAGTTGGCATTCCTTGACGAGTTAGAACAAGAACGGTTGGTCCTGTAGTATTTTCAATCGCCGCTTTCCATGCATAAGCTACTTCATTAGCATCTCCTGGCCGAATAACAGTAACATTTGGCATTGCACGAATACTTGCTAAATGCTCAACAGGTTGATGTGTAGGTCCATCTTCACCAAGACCAATACTATCATGTGTCATTACATAAATAGCAGGCACTTTCATGAGAGCTGATAAACGAAGAGCAGGACGTAAATAGTCGGTAAATACAAAGAATGTAGCTCCAAAAGGAACTATTCCACCATGCACAGCCATACCATTTAGTGCAGCTGCCATACCAAACTCACGAACTCCAAAATGTATAGTTCTTCCTTCTGGAGTTTCCGAAGAATAGTCTGAATAATCTTTTATATCTGTTACCGTACTTGGTCCAAGATCAGCAGATCCACCAAATAAGCTAGGAACTACTTCTTTTATCGCATTTATTATTTTTCCAGATGATGCACGAGTTGCGGGTCCTTTATCAGTTATTTCAAAAACTGGAAGTGCAGATTCTAATTCAGCTGATGAAATATCTCTATTAATCCATTTAGTGAATTCTTTAGCTTCACTACTAAAAGCCGAAGAAAACTCTGCAAATTTATTATTCCACTCTAGCTCAGCTTTAGCTCCTTTTTGAACTTCACCTCTATAAACCTCTAAAACTTCATCTGCAATGTAAAAGCTTTTATCTGGATCCATTCCATAAAATTCTTTAGTAAGTTTAATCTCATCATCACCAAGTGGTGAACCATGAGATGACGCCTTCCCTTCTTTATTTGGAGATCCAAAACCAATTTTGGTCTTACAAATCACTAGCGAAGGTCTTTCTTTATCTGCTTGAGATTCTTCAATCGCATTAGCAATTTCGCTGTGATTATGACCATCAATTTCTATTACTTGCCATCCATAAGCTTCAAACCTTTTTACTGCGTCTTCTGTGAATGCTAACTCTGTTGACCCTTCTATTGAAATCATGTTGGAGTCATATAGGTAAATAAGCTTACCTAATTTCATATGACCAGCCATTGAAGCAGCTTCGTGAGAAACACCTTCCATCAAATCTCCGTCACTAACAATTGCGTATGTGTAATGATCTACAATCTCGTGTCCAGCTTTATTAAATGTTCCTGCCAGATGATTTTCGGCCATTGCCATACCAACTCCAGTAGCGAAACCTTGACCTAAAGGACCTGTCGTAGTTTCTACACCCGGCGTCATACCATATTCTGGATGTCCTGGTGTTTTACTTCCTGTTTGTCGGAAATTCTTTAAATCTTCCATAGTGACATCATAACCTGTCAAATGGAGTAAACTATAAATCAACATAGAACCATGACCCGCTGATAGAATAAATCGATCTCTATCAACCCAATTTGGATTCTTGGGATTATGCTTTAGATACTTTGTCCACAGTACATAAGCCACATCTGCCATTCCCATTGGCATTCCTGGGTGACCTGAGTTTGCTTTTTGAACCCCATCCATTGATAATGTTCTAATTGTATTTGCACAAAGTTGATCTAGTTGTTGATTTGACATTATGGATACTGATTGGAGTTAGTTTTTATTAAAAGAAGATAGAAAATTATTTTGAGCGAAATATCCTAATTTTTGAGAGAATTTTGCGCAAAAAAAAAGCCTTCACATTAATGAAGGCTTTATAATAATAGAAATTTATTTATCTAGCACTTTCGCATTTAAGCTCAAATTCCATTTTATGTTCTGAAGGTGCTCTAAAAGAACCGAATGAAGCGTTTTTTAGTGCTTCACAAGCATTTCCTTTGTCATTTTTTGCTTGATGAGCGATCCCTAATTCATAATAGATTTTTGCTTTATCGGTACTACCACCTGTTTCAAAGCTTAAAGACTGATTTGCATATCGAATTGCATTATCTCTACTTCCAAGTTTATTAGATGCTTCAGCTAGTCTATAATAAGAATCAGATGATTCTGGGTTATACTCTAATGATCTCTTTAGGATTTCAATAGCAGCTGTATTTTGACCTTGTTCAATTGATTTTGCTCCTCTAAATAAGAGTTCAGCATGTGCAGATTCAGTGGCTTGTCTTACAACTGTACCATCGTCCACATTCGTGCCAACAGTAATTGCCTGATCAAACCAATTCATAATCCCATTAAGGTCATCTGCATTAGTTTTCTTGTACACTAAACCCTTTTGATAATATGCTTTTGCATAATTTGAATTAGTTTGGATTGCACTGTTCAAAGCTGCATCTGCACCAGCAAAATCTTCTCTTTTGAAAAGCATTGTAGCTTTCTGGTAATATAGCTGAGCAAGAACGCCTCTTGACCTAGATTGAACGTCAGCGGCATTTGATTCTCTACCAACCTCTTCTGCTTCAGCAAATTCTTCAATAGCTTCGTCTAATTTTGGAATAGTTGGTCCACTACGAAATGCATTGTATGCATCTACAGCTCTTGCAAAATATAAGCTTGGAATTGCTTTTTCAGATCGACCTTTAATGTCCTGTCCTTCAATACCTAGTGCAGTGGCAATAGTGATTGCTTCTTCATACAGAGATATTGCAGAATCGTAATCTTTAGCCTGTGCTATTTCCTGTGCTTTGTTATAAGCATTAATAGCATCAGATATAGTTGTCTGTGCATTAACACTAATTGAAACCAACGCTATAACAAATAGTAAAAATATTCTCTTTAAATCCTTCATTGTCTTTATTTTTTTAATTCATTTCGAACAAGTAAGCAATTTAATAAAAAATGCTCTTTTAATTAAATAGATAAACAGAATAAAATTTAAAATTATTGTTAACTAGTCTGTTTATGCTATGCTAAATCTTTTTATCAGAAATCGAAGTTGGGTTTTGGCTCCTTTTTCTTATAAAAATCACATATATAATCTACACCTTCTTCATAACTATCGGTTAAGATATATAGTTCAGTATCCTTTTCTGATATTGTTCCCCACTCTTTCATTGTAGTATTTATCCAATCTAATAATCCACTCCAATAATCAGATCCGAATAATACAATTGGAATTTTTTCAATCTTTTTCGTTTGAATTAAAGTAAGGCTTTCAAATAATTCATCTAGAGTACCAAAACCACCAGGAAAAACAACTAGTGCTTGCGAGTATTTCACAAACATTACTTTGCGAACAAAGAAATAGTTAAAATTTATTTTATATCTCGGATCAACATATTCATTTATACCTTGTTCATGAGGAAGTTCAATACCAACCCCAACTGATTTACCATTACTTTCTTTGGCTCCTTTATTAGCTGCCTCCATTATTCCAGGTCCGCCACCAGATATAACACCAAAACCTTTTTTTGTTAATTCTGCAGCAAATTGAGATGCAAGCTTATAATATTTTTGATCTGATTTTGTTCTAGCTGAACCAAAAATCGTAACACAAGGTCCTATTTTAAAGAGTTTATCATAGCCTTCAACAAACTCTCCCATAATCTTAAATACACTCCAAAGGTCGTTTGAAGATCCCTCTCTATAATTACTAGGAATTTCAAGTTCACCATTTTTTAATTCTTTGTCCATGCCTTAATTATTTGTTTTTGAATGAAATCGATAGTGAAACTGAAGGGATTGTCCCCAATGCATTTGCTGCAATAAAATTTGGCTTAATTGTAGCATTCATTGACAAATCATCTGATACATCAAATGATCGAAGGTGAGCAAATACATAAGCATCTATTGCATTTAGTGCATGTGCTAATACTATAGTCACATATATAAAATCACGTCTATTTCTTAGAAAATTTCTATTCGACTTTAAACTATTAACGTTAGCACCTACTAAATAGTTAGGTGTAGCACCAAACCTCAAATCTGAATTTCCAGAATTAAGATTATAATAGGCTGCTCTATAATCATGATATTGTTTGGTCAGATCAATACTATAGTAAACCAACCCACCTAAAAGACCATAAACCAATGGCACTTTCCACGCCTGTTTATTAGTAAGCTGTCCCCATCCCGGAATAATTAGAGAACGTCTTAGTACAGCATTTGGATCTGGGAATTCCTGTTTTATAGCTTCTTCTTTAATTGAAATTGTAGTAGGATCAAAACTTGTTTGTAAGGAAAACTCTTGCGCTTTTAAAGGGCACAAAATTAGAAATCCAATAAACAGAAAAAGTGACTTAAATTGAGTCAAAAATAGATAGTATTCGTTCAAGGTCTTCTTCAGAATAATATTCGATCTTGATTTCTCCACCTTTCGCTTTTGGTTTAATTGCTACTTTTGTACTAAATGTACGTCTTAAACGTGAAGAAATTTCATCATAAAAAGGATTCTTTTGTTCTGGCTTTGTCGATTTCTTTTTAGATGTACTCGAATCAAGATTCCGAACAGCATCTTCAACATCTCTAACCGACCAACCAAGTTTTAATATCTTATTTAAAAGCATTTTCTGAACAGACTCATCTTCAATAGTTATTAAAGCACGAGCATGACCAGTAGTAATTGCATTAGTAATAAGTGCGGTTTGCATAAAATCTGGTAGGCTTAACAAGCGAAGCATATTTGTTACAGTAGACCGGTTTTTACCAACTCTTGTAGCAACTTCAGCTTGGGTGTAATCAAATTCTTCCAATAGTCGCTTATAAGCCATCGCAACTTCTAAAGGATTTAGATCTTCACGCTGAATATTTTCAATTAACGCAAAAGCCATACTCTGTTCGTCATCGGCTTCACGGATATAAGCAGGGATCTCATCAATTCCGGCAAGTTTTGAAGCCCTAAGTCTTCTCTCACCGCTAATTAACTCAAACCTCTTCTCACCTATATATCTAACTGTAATAGGCTGAATAAGACCGTGCTTTTTTAAAGAATCCGCTAGTTCTTCAAGTCGTTCTTCGTCAAACTCTTTTCTTGGTTGATTCGGATTCGCCCTAATATGTTCAACAGGTACATTCAGAACAATATTCACACGTACTTCTGGAGCGACTAAGTTCTTCTCAACTCCTTCTTTCTTAGTTGAAGGATTTTCTGCCTTTTTAGCTTTTTCTTCATCCGATTCGTATTCCGGAAAAAATGCCCCTAATCCTCTACCTAGTACTTTTTTACTCGCCATAATTATTATTAATTAGAAAGTACTGGACTATTTTTAAACATTTTCCTGTTCTTCTTTATGATCTCTCTAGCAAGAGATAAATAGTTCTTTGCACCAACACTCGTTGAATCATATAGTAGTGCTGGTTTCCCAAAACTAGGTGCTTCGGCTAAGCGAACATTCCTTGAGATTACAGATTTAAAAACTCGATCATCAAAATATCGTTTAACTTCTTCAGCTACTTGGTTTGAAAGTCTTGTACGAGTGTCATACATCGTCAGTAATACACCTTCAATATCTAACTCAGGATTTAAATGTTGTCTTACAATCTTGATAGTATTTAGAAGTTGCCCAAGGCCTTCAAGTGCAAAGTATTCACATTGTACAGGGATTACTATAGAATCTGATGCTGTAAGTGCATTAATAGTAAGTAGCCCAAGTGAAGGTGGACAATCGATAATTACAAAGTCATATCGTTCTCGTAGATCAGCAAGGGCTTTTTTAAGAATTCTTTCTCGCTCTTCCCTATCAATCATCTCAATTTCAGCACCCACAAGATTGATATGAGCAGGAACTAAATCAAGAAAATCTAGCTCTGTTTGTCGGATAGATTCGTTTATATCCGCACTACCGATCATTACCTCATAAATAGAGTTGGTCACTGTTTTCGAATCTATACCAAGTCCACTAGTAGTATTACTTTGGGGATCAATATCGATTACGATAGTTGGGTGTTCGATGGCTGCAAGACTTGCAGCAAGATTAATTGCCGTGGTTGTTTTTCCTACTCCACCTTTCTGATTGGCAATTGCAATAACTTTACCCATTAATTATTTCCTGCTTTATGGAATGAACGATTCTTAACTAAAATCAATATAAAGCGAGCCTTTCTCGGTTACAAAAAAACTTATTAACACATTTTATAAAAGTTATCCACATAGAAAAGGCAACCTATTGGTTGCCTTGAGTTTATCGTGACGAACTTGTTAACACAATCTTCCGAGATGAGGGAGTATAACCTGTCTCTGAATTTATGAGCTTGAGTTTTGAAAAGCTTTGATCAACTTCCATTTGAATTGGTTGTGGATTATCAGCTTGAATAGAGGTACCTGCAAAATGAAGCATGTTACTTCTATCGACCCATGGATCTATTGTTTCAGTTGTGGTTCCAGTAGTTTGTATAGTATCAGTTTGTGTATAAGCTTGTCCGTTTGAAAAATAAATTGTTGTTGAAATAATTAAGATTGCTACTGCCGCTGCGGCAACCGACCTAGACATAAATGAGGTCCATCGGTTCGAACGCTTTATTTGTTCTCGCCGTGCTTTTATTGCATCACTTGCAATCTTATTTACCAAATCGGGTGGTGCTTCTTTGAGAGGCAACTTCCCGAGTTTTTGGTAAGTTTTTCTTAAGCTTTCGACTTCAATCAATAGATTTTCATCGATCATCATTTCTCTTTCAAATTCGATCTCTTCAGAGGGATCCATTTCCCTCATCAGATATCGAATCGAAACATCTTCATTTTTTTGCATGCTTTAACTCTAGTTGTCTTTCTTCTTCAAAATACTTTCGAAGGTTAATTAACGCATATCTCATACGACCTAGTGCCGTATTTATTGATACGTTAGTCAATTCTGCGATTTCTTTAAAGGGCATTTCATAATAATGCCTTAAAAGTACAACGGATCTTTGCTCTTCCGGTAATTTCGAAATATGACTCATTAAGCTAGACTTCATTTCTTTGTCTACCATTTGATCATCAGCATCTACGATACTTTCATCTTCGAGTCGATCGAAATAATCCGATTTGGAGTCTTCATCGCTGTACCACGAACTAACGTCGGTATATCGTTTTTGTTTTCTAATATGATCAATTGTTGCATTATGAGCAATACGCATCACCCAAGCAATCCATTTACCTTGTTCATTGTAGGTGTCATCCATTTTGGTAACAACCTTAGTAAAGGTCTCCTGAAATATGTCATTAGCAGTTTCAGGGTTTTGAATCATACTATAGATGTATGAATAAATTTTTGACTGATGACGATTCATGAGCTCATTAAAAGCAGCTTCATCAGCTTTACGTCTGAATAATTTTACAAGTTCTCTGTCTTTCAGAGAAGAATAATTTTGCTTACCAGTATGTCTTTTTAATAGTTCCATTATGTTCACCCTCTATTTGGGTTAGGCTCTTTGTTTAAGATAACCGAATCGGTTTATGAATAAATCCGACTAAACAATCTTTAACAAAGAACAATTACACCATTAATCCTTTTGCTTTAGTAGTTAGTACGAAGAGCAAAGCTTTTTGGCTTGGTTCTATGTTACAATGTCACGCTCTACCTCAATATCACATGATGATGTGAGGCCTAACATTGATACTACACACCACGACGAGTTAACCCCTAAAATAGTTGTAGATTTTTTCGCCTACCTTATTTCCGGTTAATTCGATTAATCTCTCTTTACTAGCTTTCTTGATTTCTTTTACTGAACCTAATTCAGTAAGTAGTTTTTTTGAAGTCTTTTCCCCTACTCCCTCTATTTCAGTTAACTCAGTCACAAAAGTTCTCTTTGCTCTTTTCTGTCTATGAAATGTAATTGCAAAGCGATGCGCCTCGTCTCTTGCTTGTTGAAGCAATTTAAGTGCTGTAGATTTTTTGGGGATCATATATGGCTCTGATCGATTTGGAACAAATACTTCTTCTAATCGCTTCGCCAATCCAATTATTTCACATTCTCCATAAAACCCAATTTCCTTTAGTGCTTCCACAGCTGAACTCAACTGTCCTTTACCACCATCTACAACAATTAAATCAGGAATCTGTAGTCCATTTTTCATAACCTCAGAATATCTTCGGGTTAAGATTTCTTTCATAGAAGCAAAGTCATCTGGCCCAACCACGGTTTTAATATTATACCTTTTATACTCACTCTTTCGAGGTTTAGCATTAACAAAGCTTACCATTGACGCAACTGGATCTGTACCCTGTAAGTTTGAGTTATCAAAACATTCAATCCTTCTTGGAAGTCGTTTCAACTTTAAATGCTCTTTTAATTCTTTTATCGCATGAGGAATACGATCTCTTTCAGCTTTCTCTTTTTCGAGTCTGCGTTCATTTAGATGCAATCTCGCATTCGCGTTTGTCATCTTAATGAGCTGAGCTTTTTCTCCTATTTGAGGAACATGAACAGGTACTTTCTTCTTTTTTTCCTGGTACAAATAATCGACTAAAGGTTCATCATCTGTAATAATATGACTCAAATAAACCTCATCTGGAATAGCAGCGGTGTATTGACCTGTATAATAATCTTCTACAAATGATTGGAGAAGATCACCTATTTCTAGTCCTTCTATGTTTTTCAAAAACCGATGAAATTTCCCAATTAATTTACCTTCTCTAACTTTAAATAAAACACCACATGCTTCTCCAATATCTTCAGCTACACTCATTCCAAATACATCGCGATCTACTTTCTTCTCATCAACCATCTTCATTTTCTGAGAGTATCGCTCTACGGCAGTCAAGCTATCTCGTAATTTTGCCGCTTCTTCGAAAGCCAATGCATCTGAAGCAATTTGCATTTCTTCTTTGATTTCTCGAATTAGAGCTTCAGAATGACCATTTAATAACCGTTCTACTTTTTTTACAATTTCGTTGTAAGGCTCATTGTCCCAATCACCCGAACAATTTTGCAAGTAATCGTCAAAACAAGAATGCCATTTTGGAACGCCTCGTGTTTTGTCAATATTCTTAATACTTACAGCACACGTACATAAATCGAAGGCTTTCCGAATGGTTTCTAATAAGCGCTTCATATTTGTTACGCTATCATATGGGCCATAATACTTACTTCCATCTTTGATTAGTGTTCGAGTTGGATACACTCTTGGCTTACTATCTGGGGTGATGCAGATATAAGGATATGATTTATCATCCCGGTACATGATATTGTATCGAGGCTGGTACTGTTTGATGAAATTATTCTCAAGTATCAGTGCCTCAGCTTCTGAATCCGTAACAACTACCTCAAGGTCATCAATTTTAGATACCATCGTTTTGATGCGCCCATCTGCAGGGCGGGAATCCTGAAAGTATGAACGAACCCTATTTCGAAGCTTCTTAGCTTTTCCGACATACAATACACTACCACCTTTATCCCTATATATATAGACACCCGGTGACAATGGCAGGTTTGCAACTTTTTCAGAAAGATCAATTCTTTGATTCTCTTCGCTCATGTTTTAAAGATAAAAGAAATTCTTTTGTCTTCCTGAATAGATTCAAGAACTAGTAATTAATAAATTCGAAATAGAGTACATGAAAATTTGATCTATCAACTTCATCTATATACTTTCATGAAATTAAATTTCTTATGAGTAATGAAATTCCAAAAGGTTTAGTCTTTTCTACTAAATCTCCAAAACGTAAAAAAAGAGCTCTATTACTTGTAGCAGTTCTCTTTATTCTACAAATCAGTCTGATCTGGCCGATTTACCCCTTATTTGCTTCGCCAACTCCACAAATACTAGGTTTTCCGCTTTCATTTGTTTGGGTCGTCTTTATTTTAATATTAGCATTCACTTCTGTTGTAATATTCTTCCGGAAAGATAATGAGGAGGAATCCTGATTTGGATGACTGGATGATCATTCTCGGCATTTGTGGAATTTACCTACTAGCCACTTTAGTAATGGGAATCATTCCCGGACTTAAAGTAAGTCATAGCACTACCGGTTATGTAGCTGGCGACCGTTCCATGAATGTCTTTATTCTCTATTTTGTGTTGGGCGCTTCTATTTTCTCTTCCTTCGCTTTTCTTGGAGGACCAGGTTGGGCTTATTCAAGAGGAGCAGCTGCTTTATATATTATCGCTTATGGCGCCATGGGAATGGTTCCCTTTTATTTCTTTGGACCGAAAGCACGAGCACTTGGCGCTAAATATGGATTTGTTACTCAAGCTGAACTTCTTCAAGATAGATTTAACAGTAAAGTACTATCTGCTTTGTTAGCAATACTTACTGTAGTGGTTTTAATTCCTTATCTCACTTTACAAATGAAAGGGGCTGGATTGGTATTAAATACCATTAGTGAAGGAGTAATCCCAACTTGGATGGGAGCTGGAATTGCTTATATAGTTGTATTGATTTACGTGTTTTATAGCGGTGTTATGGGCGTTGGTTGGACAAATACTTTCCAAGGTATATTCATGCTTGTGATTGCATGGTTTTTAGGGATTTATCTACCTGAAAAAATGTATGGTGGAATAGGGCCAATGTTCGAACAACTCATAAATTCTGAGTTTAAACAAGCACTCACTGCGCCGGGACTTACTTCAAGTGGAGCACCATGGGATTGGTGGGGTTTTAGTTCTGCAGTTATTGTTTCAGCAATTGGATTTTCGATGTGGCCTCATTTCTTCATGAAAGCTTTCGCAGCAAAAAGTGACCGAACTATTAAACTTACCGTAGTTCTTTATCCAACCTTCCAGATTTTTTTAATTCCGATTCTACTGATCGGTTTTTCTGCAGTACTGGCATTTCCGGGAGTTACTCCAGCAGACTCTATCTTACCTCATGTTCTCCTTCAAATGGATTTGCCAGTTATATTGATAGGACTAGTTTGTGCGGGAACATTGGCGGCTTCAATGAGTTCTGGTGATGCCATTGTGCATGCAGCGGCTTCAGTTGGAGTTCGGGATGGATTGACAAAAATTCCTACTGTGGATAGATGGCTTAAATCCGGCGATCATGAACGTACACTAATACGAATCGCGGTAATTATTATCAGTTTGATAGCCTATTACTTCGCAGTCTTTTCTGAAACTGATATTGTTTCGCTACTCTTGGGAGCTTATGGTGGGATTGCACAGATGTTCCCTCTAGTATTCGCCATGTTCTATTGGCCAAGGGCAAATGGGAAAGGTGCTTTGGCAGGGTTAATTGGTGGAATAATAGTCACTTTATTCTTTCTCTATAATCCCGAATTCAAACCACTTCCCATGCATGAAGGTATTTATGGATTGATTGTTAATATTGGGCTTTTGATTGGAGTGAGTTTAGCAAGTGAACCTGAGGATATAGAAAGAATAAAGAGATATACTGACTTATGACCGATAATAAATTGAATATAATACCCTAATTCATAATGGAAGTTAGCTTAAAATCTACCATTACTTGTCCAAACTGTGGGCACAAAAAAGAAGAAATTATGCCAACAGATGCATGTCAATTTTTCTATGAATGCAAGAGTTGTAAAACAGTTCTCAAGCCTAAACAGGGTGATTGTTGTGTTTACTGTAGCTACGGTAGTAATCAATGTCCACCAATACAGGAAGGCAAGAGCTGCTGTTAATTAGCTTAACCTAGTTCCGTAGCTCTATTGCGGAATGCCGAGTGGAAGCTCCAGCTTCCTATACCTGTTTTCTGCAACAACCCTTCGGGCTCTTCTCACTCTTCAATCAACACAAATCCTCGAGTTTTCTTAATTCCATTCTATAACCCTGTGATCGCCAAAGGCATCCCTGCGTGAAAATCTCAGAGCTATGAATATTTGATCCATTCAGGATCGGGTTTTTGTTCTACCCAAAAAATGGGCCTTTGAATTATTGACGGAAATAGTACACAGATGATTTAAGCGAATCCGCGGGTTGAATAATTCCACGCAGGCCCAGACAGGTTCAGTCAGGTTCAGTCAGGTTCAGTCAGGTTCAGTCAGGTTCAGTCAGGTTCAAGATGACTCAATTTTGTTATGCTATTTCTAATTCCTAATTGAACCATACTTAATTGATAATTGAATCAGCTTCTCTCATCATCAATAGGATTTTCCCCAAACCTTGCTGGCACCCAATTCATTTCTGAAATCGGTGGACGTTCATATTTCTCATCATCTAATGGTGGTAATGGTATCGGCTCTGGAGTTAAATCTTTGTAGTCGATTTGATTTAACAAATGGGTGATACAATTCAATCGAGCATGACGTTTTATATCAGCATTAACAACAAACCAGGGCGATTTTTTTGTATCTGTGTATTTGAACATTGTATCTTTAGCTCTAGAATAATCAACCCATCTTGTTCTAGCTTCTAAATCCATTGGACTTAATTTCCAACGCTTCATCGGATCTTCGTTACGTGCTTCAAAGCGTTTCTCTTGTTCTTTATCTGAAATCGAGAACCAATATTTTATAAGTATAATACCTGATCGAATAAGCATATTTTCAAACTGTGGGCAGTTTTCCATAAATATTTCATATTCATCATCCGTACAAAATCCCATTACCCTTTCTACTCCGGCTCGATTGTACCAACTACGATCAAATAGCACCATCTCCCCAGCTCTTGGTAATTCATTTACATAACGTTGGAAATACCATTGGTTTTTTTCTTTCTCAGTGGGTGCTGTAAGTGCTACAATTCTAGTTACTCTTGAACTCATTACCTGAGAGATAGTTTTTATTACTCCTCCCTTTCCAGCAGCATCTCGACCTTCAAAAATCACACAGACTTTCAATCCTTTTGATTTTATCCAATATTGGAGTTTAACGAGTTCCCGTTGAAGTTTTTCCAATTCAACATTATAGACTTCTCGATTAAGTTTACCCTTACTGTCGTAATTTGATTCTTTTGCCATAGATATTTTTAGGTTGGGTTAAAGAAGGTTGAAAATAAACTAAAATCAAGTTTACAATTTTTCAGTTTTTTTCATCAATTCAAATAAAGATTATTGTAAAACTTAAACTATCGAACATCATATTAAGTAGGTATCTTTATTGTCTATGAAAAAATCGACCAGAACAAATCCAGATATACCTATTATTTACGAAGACAATCATTTATTAGTGATTGATAAACCTGCTGGAGTACTATCACAGGAAGATCATACCAATAATCCTGATGTACTGAGGTTGTGTAAACAATACATCAAAAAGAAATACAAAAAAGAAGGTGATGTTTGGTTAGGATTAGTCCACCGACTTGACAAGCCTGTTTCTGGATTAATGGTTTTAGCTAAAACATCAAAAGCGGCGTCTAGACTTTCTGAAGAAGTACGGAAAAATCGTATGAAGAAGACCTATTGGGCTCTTGTTAATGGCATGGCTCCAATGGAAGGCAATTTAACTCATTTTTTAGAAAAAGATAAAAAAACGAATCTTGTCAAGGCATATAACTCAAAACGAGGTAAAGCTAAAGAAGCTAAATTGAGTTTCACAACTATCAAACAAAGTAAAGATTATAGCATTCTAGAAGTAGATTTAGAAACTGGTAGGCCTCATCAGATTAGGGTTCAATTAGATAAAATTGGGCATCCGATTTTTGGAGATTATAAATATGCTGAAGCAAATAGTGGCCCAGGTAAGAATATGGGACTACGTTCAATGAAATTGAGTTTTAAGCATCCAACCTTAGACAAAATTATGAGCTTTTCTGTAAAACCTCCGAAGCAGCAACCGTGGGATATTTTTGATTATTGATGCCTAAAATCTCTTACACCGCTGCCTACATAGTTGTAAAGTTTTATGGGTTAACAAAAGACCATAAAATTGCATCTAAGTTTAATCCTTTTGTTCTGGATTTCTACAAAAAAATGGTGGGATTTTTACCAAGTCACTTAAGTTGGTATCAAAACTCTTTGAATTCTTCATTTCTTCGAAAGTTATTTATATGGTCTGAGGAACTACTCCTTCCCGGTGATTTGATGCATATCATTTGCAGAAAATACTACATGACCAAATTTGTAGATCAAGCGCTTGATAATGGAATTGAACAAGTTGTTAGTATGGGAGCTGGTTTTGATCATTTAACTGCGTATTCAGCTTCCAAAGGTATAAATTCATTTGAATTGGATTTAGATTGGATGATTGAAAGCAAACAAGTTTTTCTTGAAGAAAATGGGTATTCAAATGAATTACTGAATATCATTCCAATAGATTTTTTAAAACACCGACTTACTGATGTGTTAAAAAATCAGGAAGCATTTAACTCAGAAAAAAAGACACTTTTCATTGGTGAAGGGTTCTTTGATTACTTACCAGTTAAAACTATGACTGAAATACTTGAGGATATTAAATCTTTAAATCCAAACAACCAGCTTTTAACCACTTTCTTTTCTCTAGATGAGCTGAACTGGTTTCATCGCTTTTCATTTACTAGTGGTGTAAGCTTAGTGTGTGAGTCTTTGAGATTACCTCTGAATCGCTTAGAATTTATTGAACTTCTAAATGAGTACGGATTTTCAGTGAACAAGGAAATAAGTCACAATGAAATGAAGTCTGACATAGTAGAATTGATGGGAATGAAGCTTCCGGTTTTGAAAGGATTTTATGTGTTACTTTCTAAAATTTAAGAAGTGTAATGAATTATAAATGTAAGTCATTCTGGAAATCGTGACTTTTACAGTATCAATAGTTTACTAAAAATTACTTTTCATGAAAACTTATATCACAGTTTTAGCTATTATTTTTTTCAGTCAACTTGGATATTCTCAAACGCAATCTACATTTACCCCTACTTTTATAGAATCAGACAAACCAACACATCAAATTCCTTCTGATCAAGAATTTACTTTTGGTTATCTGGAAGTTTTAGAAAATAGAAATGATTCAGGTAGTCGAACTATAAAGCTTCCTATTTACATTTTTAAAAGTAGAAGCTCTAATCCAAAACCTGATCCAATTATTTATACTGTTGGAGGACCTGGATCTACTACAATGCCATCGGCTCAGTATATGAATTATTATAAATATCTAGATGATCGAGATTTTATCTTAATCGAACAGAGAGGTAATTTTTATGCAAAGCCTCATTTAGATTGCCCAGAATGGGCTGAATCTGACTATAAAACCCGTATTCCTGGATTTGATGAAAATAAATCAAAGATCTTATTCGAAGATTCAGTACGTGAATGTAGAAAAAGACTGATTGATGCCGGGATTGATTTAAATGGTTACAATACAAATGAAATTGCCGCTGATATTTTAGACCTGACTAAAGCCTTAAATATTACAAACTATAATTTATTAACAATCTCTTATAGCACGAAAATTACGCAAGTTTTATTAAGAGATTATCCAAATGGTATTCGTAGTGTGGTTATGGACTCTCCTATACCATTAGAAGTTAATTATGACGAAGAAAGTATTACAAATCTTATGCACTCTATTCAGATAATATTATCAGACTGTGCATCTAATTTGGAATGTAATAATGCTTACCCTGACTTAGAGCAAAGATTATTTAGATATTTA
The DNA here is from genome assembly GCA_965212165.1 of Balneolaceae bacterium. Taxonomy (GTDB): domain Bacteria; phylum Bacteroidota; class Rhodothermia; order Balneolales; family Balneolaceae; genus RHLJ01. The sequence continues at coordinate 2,990,776 of OZ243096.1, forward strand.
AGAGAAAAAAGTATTCAACCATTATTAGTTAAAATTGATAACAATAAGAATGTGCAGCCTCAATCTTACGAACTTAGAGGTCAAGATTTAATATCTGTTTTTACTTTAGCATCGACAGGTGATGTGCCATATATACCTTATGAAATAAATAAGCTTTTAAATAATGATTTAGGATCATTAAAGGAACAATTAGCCAATTTATCTAATCAAAAAATTTCTGATGGAGCAGGTATCGGAATGCGACTTTCAGTTTGGTGCGCAGAAGAATTCCCTTTTAATGACCCTGATGAAATTGAAGAAGAATCTCAAAAGTTTCCTGAAGTTAGAGGTTTATCATCAACCGTTTTTGATGCTGAAATTTGTTCCATTTGGGATGTAGAAACGAAATCAGAACTAGAAAACAAAGCTATAAAAAGTGACATACCTGTTTTATTAATTAGTGGTGAATATGATAATGAAACACCTCCGAAATGGGCTACGATGATGAATAATAACTTAGCTAATAGTTATCACATTATCTTTAAAGGATGGAAACATACACCTACAACAAATTGGGGAAATCAATGTGCAATGGAAGTTGCGAATGTTTTTTTTAATAATCCGACCGAGTCTCCAACTCTAGAATGTTTTGAGATGATAAGTAAGCCTGATTTTTTTGTCGAGTAATAAATTCTTAATTATTACTCTTCATTCATATCTAAAAAAGAACTTGGAAGTTTTTTTGTAGCTTTAACTCCAAGTTTTTCGAGTTTTTTTGCTTGTCCAACTAGATTCCCTGCCCCAGTAGAAAGACGATTCAAAGCTGTATCATAAGAATCTTGAGTTTGACGAATGCGTTGCCCGATATCTTCCATACTTTCGATAAAGCCCACAAATTTATCGTAGAGAGCTCCACCACGCTGTGCAATTTCTAGAGCATTTTTATTTTGATATTCTTGTTTCCAAACACTATCGATAGTAGCAAGTGTTGCTAAAAGGGTGGAAGGACTTACTATCACAATATTACGGTCAAAAGCATCATAATATAAACTGGCATCTGCTTGTAGCGCGGTTCCAAAAGCCGACTCAATTGGAATAAAAAGTAGAACGAAATCTGGACTTCTATCGCCATGTATTTGCTGGTAGTTCTTTTCGCTTAAACCTTTCACATGACTTCTAATAGAAAGTACATGTTGTTTTAAAGCTGCTTCTGACTCCGAATCATCATCTGCTGAAGAAAATCGCTCATAGGCAGTTAAAGAAACTTTAGAATCTACAATCAAGAACTTTTCATCAGGTAGATGTACCACAACATCCGGTTGTAATCGTCTACCTTCTTCTGTGGTTGAACTTTGCTGAACTTCGTATTCACGACCTTTAGTCAATCCAGAGCGCTCAAGAATTCGTTCGAGGATTACTTCACCCCAATTACCTTGAGCTTTGCTATCCCCTTTAAGAGCTTTTGTAAGGTTTTTAGCGTCCTCACTCATTTTTTGGTTTAACTCGCCCATTTGGCGAATCTGTTCTTTTAGAGTAGCTCTTTGACGATTCTCTTCGTTATAAGTATCTTCCACTTTCTTCTTAAACTCTTCCAACTTCAAGCCCAGTGGATTGAGCAACTGATCTAAACTTTCCTTGTTTTGCTTGGTGAATTTCTGCGTGTTTTCTTCCAGAATTTTATTCGCCAGATTTTCGAACTGCACCTTAAGTTGTTCCTGCATTCCAGCTAGCTCTTCCTTCTGCTCTGATAGTTTTTCTTGAAGTGATGCATATTCAGCCTTCAATCCAGCAAGTTGTCGATCAAGATCACTCTTTTCTTCTCTCTCCTTCTTAAGCTCTTCCTCTTTTTCTTTATTGAGTTGAGATAGTTTTAACTCTGCATCCTTTAACTGTTCATCTAAACTAGAATTACGTTCTTCTAGTCTAGTACTTTCTGATTTTGCTTTAAAGTAAGCAATAAAGAAACCTGCCAAGGCTCCAAGTATCATTCCTATAATTATGTAAATACTCTCCAATTTAATTCCTTTTTAAAATTTTCGGCACTTCTTCAATTAAGGTACTATTTCTCCATAGACCATTATGTCCCTGACTTTCTAACACAAAGTATTGATCATTTTCATTTAATAATGAAGTTAATTTTATAGAACGCTTTAAAGGTAGAACTTCATCCTCACCAGCATAGAAAATTGATATAGGTTCATCTATTTTTGGGATGGCTAAGTCAGTTCTGAGTGGATACCTAACTAAAAATGATGGAAGAAAAGGATAGGAAGAGTTTTTCATATCAACCATACTATAATACGGAGTCCATATCATTAAGCCTTTTGGATCATTTTCTGCTGTTACTAAAGCCGAGATTCCTGATCCCATTGAGTATCCAACAACAAAAATATTTGACTCATCATATTCATTCTTCATTTCGGAATAAACGATCTTCATATCTCCAACTAAATCTTCTTCGTTTTCAAGCTTACCCGTACTTTTACCAAATCCTCTATAATCTGGGTAAATGACATCATAGCCTTCCTTCATGAAAAGCTCGAACTTTGCAGAATTTGTATTATTATTTCCTGCATTCCCATGAAAATAGATTACTAAACCTTGTTTAATTGAATCTGGAACTCTAGCATGTATTGCATGAATTTTTTCATCATCTGTTACATCAAACCATCGTTCTTCAAAGTCGAATCTATAAGAATATTTAAAATCCTGTGCTAGTTTGCCTGGCTTAAAAAGAATAGCATTCTGAATATTATAGAAGTAAATGCATACTCCTATGTATAAGAGAATAAATGTAAATCCAGTTGCTACAAGTGATTTTTTCATTTTTTGCATGCGTTGATGATACTAAATTTTAAGGATTGTTAGAGAATTTGAAATCTAGTTTCACTAATCAAATAACCTATTCCATTTATCAAAACTGGTTACTTATAATTTTAGGTAAAAAATTACTAATCTTATGTAATTCAACGTTTTCTACAATACTTAAAAATATTGTTTGCTTCCGTAATTTAGCTAAGGAACTTAAAAACGACACGTTAAGTTTGACTTGAAATAGTCGGATTAATATGAAGCACCACAAAAAAATTCTAGTACAATGCTCAGTTGCCTTAATTGCAATAATCCTTAACATAAATGCACCAGACTTTGTAGAAATAACTAGGTATGTCTTACTTGGCCTTGTGATCTTATTAATTGGAATGCCTCATGGTGCAATTGATCATATAATTGATGGGAATCTTGAAGGTTGGGATCCACATTCTTTTAACCGAAGGTTTTATTCCTGGTACTTAAGTGCTGTAGTTTTATACTCTGTGCTTTGGATATTCTTTCCTCTATTTAGCTTTGGTTTTTTCTTACTAATTACTCTCTACCATTTTGGACAAGCAGATGCAGAAAGATTCAATTTTGATGGTTGGGCAAACAAAGTAATCCATTTTAGCAGAGGGATTACAGTAGTAGGTTTAATAGTATATGGAGACTTAGTCTATGCATCTGAAGTGATAGAATCTGTAACTGATTTTTCTTATGAGAATTTCTCGAATCAGCTATTTCCTTCGGAATTTGGTGCATATACTTTAGCATTGGTATATCCTGTAGCGTTTACTTTAACTGCAATAATCAAAAAGGCTCCGATTGTTGGATTCTTTGTCTATTTTCTGGATGCAATAATTGTACCTGCTCTCTTTCTCTTTTGTGATCCAGTTTGGGCTTTCAGTATTTATTTTGGACTTTGGCATTCGTACAATCATGTAAACGTAATGCTGAGCTATCTAGCAGATCAAGATAAAAAAGTATCAATGGGCTGGTTTTATAAAAATTCATTCATATTTAGTCTACTCTCATATCTAGGATTACTCTTTATATATAATATACTTGATGCATTTGGAAATGAAGAACTCATGGTTTCACTGCTCTTCATTGTAATTAGTGTACTAACATTACCTCATTTGATTGTAGTTGAGAAGCTATACTCTAAGTTTAAGCCATAAAAAAAGGTGGTTTATACAAACCACCTTTCTAATATTCTTAAGTAATAATTTTACTTAATCGTCAGAAGAAGTTGTTGCTACATAGTAAACAACTAACCCAAACCCGATTTTATTAATAGCATCAGCTAGATTATAAATCACATCTATATTTCCTAGACCTTCTAGTAAATTCCCTGGCATTGTCATATATCCAATCGGGTATACAGACCAACCAAGTGTTATAAAAATCTTCATCAGAAACATCGCTTGATTTAATGCTGGATTGTTGGAAGCTTTAGTGAGCTTTGCAACGCTTCCTGCAAATACTTCATACACAATGTATAAGTAAAAGAGGGTTGAAATGGTACCCCACAAGATCGTGCTTTCAGGCTGAATTGCTTCACCGATATAACCAGTAACAAGCATTCCTACTGAAGCCAGAATTAGAGCGAAAAGAGTTTTCGCTTTTGCACCATAAGGTCGGGTTAATAAGTAGAACTCAACACACATTAAAGGCACAGTAAGAATCCAGTCAATATATCTAAATTCTGTTGGACTAGAACCAAGTGTTAAGTAATAATCACGCATATAATAGTAATGTACTGCAGCAATACCAGTTATTAGTCCTGAAACAGTAAGTGATAATCTCCATTTCTCTGGTACATTTCCACGTTCAGCAAAAAAGAAAACTGTTGCTGCTAGCATAGCCATTGTACCTATAAAAAAGGTAAATCCAACAACATCACCTGCTTCTATTGTTTGAGCAAATAGCATTTTTAAATTCATAGTTAGTAAGATTAATTATTGTCTTTATTGACAATTGTGTTAACTATCTGCAGGAGTTCTGCGTTCCAATGTAAACTCCTATGTAGTTATAAATCTTATGCTTAGAAGATTTTTATTCTCATATTCCATTGGCACACATGTATTTACAAACGCATAACTTTCAAATAAAAATGAAAATAATATCTATTGAAAAGTCTCATTTCATACAAATTGGAAACGTGAAGTTATTGATATCATAGTATAGACTAATAACTTCAATAAAATCAATATGAATTGTCAATATCAGATTTTTTATTCTTAGCTTAGCGCTTCTTTAAAGTCGCTTCCCATTTATATCTCATATAAATGTAATTGAGAGGAAAGCTTTTAACGAAATGTATCCTAACCTAGTTTATTTACGCTTCAAAATTATCTTCTTCACCTTTTTTCTTGTCGCGTAGTTTCTTAATGGCATATGCTCCACCAGCTGCGGCTAAAAGAGTTAGTCCACCATCGATTGGGGCTTGACTAGGTGGCCCCGGTAGACCTGGTTGGGCAAAAACCATACATGTAGTTATTAGGAGGATTGAGATAATAAAAAGGATTAAGTACGTTGTTTTCATTTTCTTAAATTAGGAATTAAGAATATGGGAATTACGAATAGGGGTATTCCTAATTCATAATTCCCATATTCAAGTTTTTATTTAATTAAAGTCATTTTACGAGTTATATACTGGCCACTAGCTTCAAGGCGGTAGTAGTAAATTCCAGAAGCTGAGGAAGAGGCATCCCATTTCACATTGTAGTTTCCAGCTGCTTTGGTTCCATTCACTAATTCCGCTACTTTTTGTCCCATTAGGTTATACACGCTTAAGCTAACAACTCCCGTATTCTGAACACTGTAATTAATCGTTGTGCTTGGGTTAAACGGATTCGGATAGTTTTGATCGAGCGTAAAACCTTTTACAAGCTCATCCAATTCGTTAGTTACCGTAGTGGTTGGTGAAATTGTTATTGCAAAGCGAGTTCCCATTGATTTCGATTTGTTCACCGTTGCTATTGGATTAGTTAGGGCGCCAATTAGTTTAACTTTAGCTGCTGGCGCCGTGGCATCAAATATATATTGGCTATCTAAGCGCATATCCACATTAGTTTCGTCCTCATAGTCGTGGAAAGTAAATTTCCAATGCTCTGGAATACTTTCGAATCCTGTCCAGTTTAGAATAAAGTCTCCACTCACTCCAATTATGTGTACTTCCAAATCAAGCTTTACTTCATTAGTTAAGTTTTGTGGTAGTGATTCAATTGACTTCAATACTTTCAGGTCGTCTTTGTTACCTTTAAATGAAATGATCGCATATTGATTCAATAGTGGTTGAAGTTTAGATGAATCATATAAATCCCATCCAGTATGTGCTTTATCATCAAATTTTATTTTAATGGCGTCACTTTTTAAATCACTATGATGTATTGATAAAACAATTTCAGCTTCATCACTTATTTGTTTAGAAAGAGCACTTATAGTAGACGAACTACTAGTTTTCCCAACAACTGGGAAAGTAAGACTATCAACATTAGTACTTGATCCTTCCACCCAAAATCCTTGCCAAGGAGTAAGTATTGTTGAATTCCTGTCGATAGGAGAATATATACCTTCATTTAATATGTGAATATTATTTTGAATACTTTCGTTGCTAAAGGTGAGTGTATTCAAATCATAATTAGATCCAAATGGATTACCGACTAATGTGAAATAAGAAGAGTTGACTGTAGTAGTTGTATTTAACTCAACACCAACATCTCCCGAAGGCTCATTCCCAAGTGCATCTAAACTAATCGGAAGTAATTCACTCCCGTTTACATTATTATTAAAGAAGTAAACAGCAAGTCCGTTTCCGGATAGTATGGTGGAATCTTGAGAGGATATGGGTAAATAAGTTCCTGAATTATTATAGGTATAAATAGTAGCGCTGTCCAGATTACTAGTAAATTGTGCCCCAATTCCATCATCTGCTATATCACTCCCTGTTGAATTTTCTTTTGGAATAGAAATTAATCGCCATCCCTCAATTCCTGTTATTATTCCTATTGGTAATGAAGAAGAAGTCCCTAATATTTCAACATTATCAATTGCAATATCTTCATCACCTGAACCAAGATTAAATTCTATGAGAATATCAAGTGTTGAGCCTGTACCAGCAATAGAGGCTTCAAACTGATTAAAGGCACCAGTTATTTCAGTTCCCTCTGCATTACCATCAAAATTTGTGTCAATGCCAGGTGGACCATTTGTAGTATCTCCTAGAGTTTCAATCCATAGTAAATCGGTAGAAGCTCCGTCATCAATTGAATAGCTAAAATGTACGTAATCAGATGCATCCCAATGTTCAGAACTGCCGGTTGGATCTTCTGCTAGATAAACTCTCAGCAAAAGTGAGGTGTAATTTGAAATATCAATATCTTGTATTGTCAAAGAAACAGGTAATGAAGCTCCTTCACCGTCGATATCTTGTGCTGCAAAAAAATATTCACCTTTAATGTTTGTGAATTGTTCACCAGTTATATCAGATCCATTAGTTCGTATAAAATAGTCGGTTGCATTATCCGTAAAAACGGGAATCGATGTGGTATACCCATCTAGCGTTTCAAAATCTATTAGTCTAATTGTAGTTTGTGCATTTACAGAGAAGGGTAATTGCAATAAAATTATTCCAATTACAGCAAGAATTTCAATTTTCATAAACCTATCCTCTTATTGGTTTCTGATTACTATTTCTTACTGCTTTAAACAAAAAAAAGCAGCTCTTATTAAATAAGACCTGCTTAGAACTAATTCCTTACAAATTAATTTCTTACTTCTTAAAGAACCCCTCTCCTGTCTTATCTCCTAGCTTACCCGCATCAACCATTTTTACTAGTAATGGACATGGTCGGTATTTAGGATCTTTGAATCCTTCGTACAGCACATTCAGGATATCGAGGCATACATCTAGACCAATAAAATCTGCAAGTCGAAGTGGGCCCATTGGATGCGCCATTCCTAGCATCATCACTTGATCAACATTTTCTGGGGTTGCTACACCTTCATAAACCGCAAAAATTGCCTCATTTATCATCGGCATAAGTACTCGATTACTTACAAAGCCGGGCATATCATTAACAGGAACCGGTATTTTATTTAGTTTTTTCGAAGTCTCTTCAATTTGGGTATAAACTTCATTACTTGTTTCTAGTCCTTTTACAATTTCTACCAATTTCATAACAGGTACAGGGTTAAAGAAATGCATCCCAATAAACTTATCTGGTCTCGAAGTAATTGCCGCTAATTTTGTAATAGAAATACTTGAAGTATTTGAACCAAAAATAGTATGAGTTGGTGCTGATTCATCAACTTGCTTCCAAACCGAAGTTTTAATTCCCAAATCCTCTGGAACTGCTTCAATTACTAAATCAGCATCTTTAACCCCTTCTGTGATACTCAACGAAATAGAAATATTATTTAGAGACTCATTTCTCTTTTCGGCAGTGATTTTTTCCTTAGTCACCATTCTATCAAGATTTTTCGTAATGGTTGCTAATGCACGATCTGCAAATTCTTGTTTTGTTTCGATCATTGTTACTTGGAAGGCGTTCATTGCAAAAACATGTGCAATTCCGTTTCCCATTGTTCCGCCACCTATTACTGCTACTTTTTTAATATCCATCTCTAATGATTTTTTTGATTTTTATTTACTTTAAGATACTGGTTTTTGGAAGCGCTTTTCAATCATAATTAGGAATTAAAAATTAAGAATTAAGAATAATCTTAAATCAACCTACTCCTAATTCTTAAATGTTCGAACTAATAATTTCTTTACGTTAAAAAGCTCAGTATTTTGTGTCCATGAACACATTACTCAAACTAGTCCTTTTCTTCTTTATCCTCTTTATTGGTTTTGCTGGGTTAGCTTTCTATTGGACCTTCTATAAACCATTACCAAATTATGAAGCTAAGATTGATATTCCTGGCCTTCAACAACCAGTTGATATCCATTGGGACGAGTTTGGGGTTCCTCATATCTATGCTAGTAATGAACAAGATCTATATAAAGCTTTCGGATATGTTCATGCTCAAGATCGGCTTTGGCAAATGACCCTTAGTCAAATAGCAGCAGAAGGTCGATTTGCTGAGTTTTTTGGAGAGGAATTAGTTCCTTTTGACGAATACCAACGAACTCTAGGTTTTTGGAGAATGGCTGAAAAGCTAGAAAAAGAAGCAATTAATGAAGAAGAACGATCTATTCTTCAAGCTTATTCTGATGGTGTGAACACTTTCATTGAACAAAATGGAAATCGTCTTCCAGTAGAATTTGCATTAACAGGTATGGAGCCCATTGAATGGAGCCCAACTAGAACACTTGCTGTTACTCGTTTAATGGCTTGGGAATTGAATATGAGTTGGTGGAGTGAGGTAATGTATAATTATTTAAAGACTTCGCTCTCCCAAGAAAAATTCGCTGAACTTCGTCTTGGCTGGAGTGATGATTTCCCGACTTCATTAGATGATGATGAATCTATTGGACTAACTACCGCTGCATTAATGCCAATGCTTCACCAGGAAGTTGAAAAGCGCAAACTTCTTAATATTGAGGGAACTCATGTTGGAAGTAATTCTTGGGTTGTTGATGCTTCGAAAACAAATACGGGTTACCCAATGTTGGCTGGAGATCCTCATCTTGGATTAGATATGCCTGGTAAATGGTATGAGGTACATCTTAATTTAAATGGGAAAAATGTATCTGGAGTAACTTTAGCTGGTATACCAGGAATAGTTTTAGGTCAGAATGAAGAAATGGGATGGTCTTTTACAAGTATTATGGCTGATGATACTGACTTTTTTCTTGAAAAAACGGATCCAGAAGATAGAGGTAGATATGTAGTTGATTCAACAAATGCTGGTCAAATTGCTTATAAGTCATTCGAGAAAGTTAGAGAGATTATCAAAGTTAAAGATGGTGATGAACAAGTTCTAGAAGTCAGATACACTAATCATGGACCAGTAATATCTGATATTTATCCTAATCAAGAACTTGTTAAAGATCATGTAATTAGCATGAAATGGACTGGCCATGAATTATCAAATGAGTTCAGAACCATGTACGAAATGAATTGGGCTGATACTTTTCAAGATTTTAAAGATGCCTTAGATCATTATGGTGTTCCAGGTATGAATTTCATGTATGGCGACAAAGAGGGAAATATTGCCATGTTTTCTACTGCAAAACTTCCTATCAGAACTGGAGATAAAGTTTCAATAAGACGAGGTTGGGTTCCAGAAGATGATTGGCAAGGTTTTATCCCACGAGAAGAGATGCCATATATCATTAACCCCGAAAAGGGCTGGATAGCAAATGCTAATAATAAATTAGTTACTGATAACTACCCTCATTATATAGCTACATTTTGGGAGCCGCCATCTAGAATGCAACGAATTGTTGACAGATTATCTGCCAATCCTACTTTAAATATGGAAGAAATGATTTCAATTCAGAATGATTCCTATTCTACTTTCGCTGCTGAAATGACACCTATTATTCTGGACATAATCAATACTCAAAATGAATTCGATTTCTCTCTTCCAGTTTCATATTTAGAAAACTGGGATTTTAAATACAACGAGAACTCTACAGCAGCTTCTATTTTTGATGCCTTCATTATTAACTTCACAAAGAACACTCTTAAAGATGATTTAGGAGATGATGCTTACGAAAATTTTATAATTCATGAACTTATACCTATAAGAACGATTAGTGATCTTGTACAAGATAGCAGTACTTTTTTTGATGATATAAATACTTTAGATATTGAAAGTCGTGAGGATATAGTTCTCAAAAGTATGCAAGATGCTATTTTCTTTTTAAGTGATTCTCTTGGCTCAGAACCTTTCGAATGGCGCTGGGAACAACTACATACCATTACCTTTAAACCACCAATGTTTAGTCAAGCAGCTGAAGATCCTTCCTCACCTTCTGCTCTTAAGTTAATTGTTGAAAATGTATTGAGTAAAGGTCCTTACTCAGTTAAAGGACATGGAATGAGTATTAATAATGGTCAATATAGTTGGGAAAAACCTTTTGAAATGATTTTAGGGCCTTCCGTTCGACGAATTATTGATCTCTCTGATTTAAGTCACACAAAATCTGTGATACCAACAGGTCAATCTGGTAATCCGCTATCCACCCATTTTGGCGATCAAACTGAACTTTGGTTAAATGCTCAATATCGAAATCTCTATCAAGATAGCTCCCTTTTTCAACAGGCTGATTTTAAAACTATGAAGCTATTACCTAAGTAATAATTTGTTTGAGGCTGGAATTTGTAGTTATAAGTCCAATTATCAGTTCTTAAAACTAGTTCGGGAAGGCTAGATCATATAGATTTTGTAATATTAGAGTATCCATAATTCTCAATTCAATCTACTTTGGAACATTATGACGTGTTAAGAATTGAAATTTTATCCAATATTGATTGGTTGCTTTAGTTTGTAGATGTACATTTAGGCGCTTAATTCATTCATCGGACAGGCGATATTACAAATATGACAAGATTACGTTTGCTCAGTTATTTATTGGTAATTGCTTTTAGCTTCTCAGGGTTTATCAATAATCCTACGGAGTATATAGCTGAAACCTCATCTCCTGACTCAGAAGCTTTTATAGACTCATTAGTTGAGAATGCGACGCTACGGGAAAAAATAGGTCAGCTTTTCTTCGTTCCTATTGAAGGTGAATTTCTTAATTATGATAATCATCGTTTTAAAGAAATTTCGGATTTAATCACCAAAGAACACATTGGTGGTTTAATTTTTATGCGTGGTGATATTTACGGTCAGGCTGTATTAACCAATAAACTCCAGAACCTAAGTTCAATCCCTCTTTGGATTACTCAGGATATGGAATATGGTGCAGCAATGAGGATATCAGGTACTACTAGATTTACTCCTGCTATGGGTGTTGCAGCAACTAGCGATAAAAGAAATGCTTTTATGATGGGTAAAATTACCGCATTGGAGGCAAAAGCTTTAGGAGTTCATCAAATATTTGCTCCCGTACTTGATGTGAATAATAATCCAGACAATCCTGTTATTAACGTACGTGCTTTTTCGGGTGATCCGTACATGGTTTCAGAATATGGAATTGCTTTTATGCAGGGTGTTCATAGTGAAGGTGTTGTTTCTACTGCGAAGCATTTTCCAGGTCACGGAGATACAGATACAGATTCACATAACGAACTTCCGGTTTTAAATCATGATTACTCAAGGCTCGATTCTGTTGAATTAATTCCGTTTAAAGCAGCTATTGCTGATGGCATGCAGAGTGTGATGAGTGCTCATATTTCTTTCCCAAAAATTAGTGATCACCCAGAATTACCTGGCACACTAGATAAATCCATATTAAGTGGAATTCTAAAAGACTCACTTAATTTTAATGGAGTTGTAGTTACTGATGGTTTAGAAATGGAAGGAATTGCTTCAAAATTTTCTCCCGGTAGAGTGGTCGTTCGAGCGTTAAATGCTGGGGCTGATATCATGCTAATAAGTCCCGATATTTACACCGCTATTAACGAAGTAGTTGAAGCCGTAAAACTAGGCGAAATAACAGAAGAACGAATTGATCTATCCTATCGCAAAATTATTGCATGGAAACATGAACATGGTCTTTTCGATAGTGATAACCAAGTTGATATAGACAAATTAGATACACGGATAAATACTAATTTTCATCAGTCTGTTGCAGCACGAATTGCTCGAGAATCTGTAACTCTACTTAAGAACGAAGGAAATATAATCCCAATTGATCCTACTGTTCACAAAAGTGTTTTATTAGTCTCAATTGCAGATGATGAAGAAGGAAACACTGGTGCTCGATTTGTACGAACATTGAGGGATTATCACCCTGATGTAACTTTTGCAGTACATGATAATCGAACTGATGCAAATGATGAACAGAAATTCTTACGTCAAGCTCGGGAATCTGATCTTGTAATTATTGGATCATTTATTAGTCTAAGTTTTAGAGAATCAATTCAATTATCTAGAAGACAGTCTTCATTCTTAAATCGATTATTAAAAACGAATAAACCCACTGCATTAGTAATGTTTGGTAATCCCTACTTAGTTACGGAGTTAGCTGATACAGATGCTCAAATTATGGCATGGGCAAATACATCTCTTCAAATGGAGAACACTGCTCCTGCCCTCTTTGGAGCAAGTACAGTTCAAGGAAAGCTACCTATTGAAATACCTGGAATGTACAATGTTGGTGAAGGTATGGAACTTGAACATACCGCTCTTAGGTATGGAAGGCCTGAAGATGTGGGGCTTGTTTCTCAAGAACTTTATAAAATTGATGACATCCTTAGAGATGCAGTTCGTGATTCTGTATTCCCAGGAGCCGTAGCCGCAGTAATAAAAGATGGAGTTATGGTATATCGGCAAGAAATGGGCTACCATGATTATGAAAAGGTGAAGAGAGTTAGAAATTCTGATGTATATGACTTAGCATCAATTACTAAAGTAGTATCAACCTCAACGGCCGTTATGAAATTAATTGATGACAATAAGCTTAGTTTAGATGATGAGATATGGAGATATATACCGGAATATGATACCGATGAGAAACGTCAAATAACGATACGGGATATCCTACTTCATCAATCTGGGTTACCACCTTTCAGAGTTTATGTTGATGAGTTAAAAGATCGTGAAAGTATAATAAAAGCAATAAAAAGTGAGCCGCTTACCTATGAAACTGGAACTGAATATGTATATAGTGATCTCGGTATGATTTTACTTGCAGAAATAGTCTCCAGTGTTGCTGATCGTGGAATTGATGGTTTTATGCGACGTGAGTTTTACTACCCAATGGGAATGTATGGGGCTTATTTCAACCCTAAAAGAGTTAGTCGCTGGTATGTGAATAGAATACCTCCTACCGAAATGGACACTGTTTATAGAAATAAACTTATTAAAGCAGAGGTAAACGACGAACGTGCATATTATATGGATGGAGTTGCTGGACATGCAGGACTTTTTGCTACTGCTGATGATCTTGCAAAATACAGCACTATGATCTTAAATGGTGGTGTTTACGACGGGAAAAGATATTTATCTGAGGAGATCATTAACGAATTTACCACTCAACAATCTGATATTAGCGGAAGAGGTTTAGGCTTTGATCGTAAAAGCCCAAATGGATTTACTACAGCTGGACAACTAGCTAGCAACGATACTTTTGGTCATTTAGGGTTTACTGGAACAAGTCTTTGGATCGATAGAGAGAAAAATATGGCAGTAATACTTCTTACTAACAGAACTTTTCCTTATCGAACCTATGGAAAACAAATTTCTAGAATTAGAGCAGCAGTTGCTGATGCCGCCTTTTCTTCATTTCTTTCACCGCAATGAGTTGGGAATTATTACATAAACGGGCATATGTACCATATTCTAACAATCCACAATCTTGTGTGATTGAAGGAGAAAGTGGAGACCTATACCTTGGTGTTCGAATTGAAAATGTTTCTTTTCCATTAACTATTTCTGCAATACAAGCTGCCTGTTTTAGTTGTTTAAGTGAAGGGGATACACCAAAAATTCTATATATACAGAATGAAGATTTTGACCAATTAAGCTATTGGAAAAAGGAGTTTAACTTAACTGTTAATATTATTGATTCTCCACCTTCAATTCAGTTTAAATCATTGATACATACTGGAAACGTAAAAGAGTTATTTCGATTAAAAGAACTTCTTTCAATGGCGATTACTATCCACTCTAATTTCCCTGTTTCCGCATTGCTTTATTGTGAATCAGGAGGATACGTAGAAGGAGTTAATATTGAAGTGAGCGACTGGTCATTTGGATTATGTGCTGAAAGAGTCGCTTTAGCAAAGGCGATTTCTTCTGGTGAAACAACCTTTAGAGAAATTGCTGTTCATACAAAGTATGGAGATGTTAGTAGTCCATGTGGAGCTTGCCGTCAAGTGATTTTTGAACACCTTCCATTGAATAAAATAAGAATGCATCACGCTGATGAAACTTTATCTGAACAATATTCGGTCGATTTATTACCATTTAGCTTCACTTCGAAATCATTAAAAAAGTAAAAACTTCACTTTTTCTAGAGATTTCGGAGTTATTTTTTTAGGGATAATGAGCAAATTGACTAAAAACGGTGAAAAACAGTAAAAAACTTCACTTTTTTAGCTAAAAAAGCACTTTTTAATTTGACTCAAAAGCCTTGATTCTATAGCTTAATCGCAGTTTCTAAAAAAGAAATTTATTAAACAAAAATATAACGGAGTTTTATAATGAGTAGAGTAAGCGATTTACAAGCATTAGTAGAAAGCGTATCAAGTGAAATGGAAAAATTTTACGACAAAGGTAACAAAGCTGCGGGTACTAGAGCTAGAAAAGGGCTACAAGATCTTAAAAAATTGGCTCAAGACATTCGTCTTGAAATCCAAGCTCAAAAAAATGCAGGCTAATATCTCAAATTAGTTTTTTGAAAAACCATCTATCATTCAATAGATGGTTTTTTTATGCCCTTTAGTTTTTTAATTACTCGACACAATCCGTTCTTCTTCGAGTATCCACTATATAGATTATTTTCCATTCTCCATTCATCTTTGCTAGGTTAAATGAGTTAACTCCACAATGTGAAAAATTATCTCCTACATAGAATTTATAAGGTGTCCAAGCTGTGGCAAGATCACCATCAATTTTGATGTCATAGCCACCAATACGTTCGTCCCAAACTTGATCATGTGGAGTCCCGACAGAGGTTAGGAATTGCGACAAGCTCCCCTCACGCTTCATCACCTCTCCAGCTTGGTTACTAGATATTGTTTGCATGATCGCATCTCTGGTGAAAGCTGATGCAACCATAGAGCTATCACCAGCTCGCATACCATCAAAAAGAGTTTCTATAACTACTTTAACTTCTTGTTCAGATGGTTGAGCTAACAGATTTGTACTCCATAACAAAGATAGAATGAGAAGAAAAGACGATTTAGACATAATGTTCATTTGATAAATTAATATTACTAGAATAAAGAAAGCTCTAACATTCTTTGTTGCAACAGTTTGTAAACAAAAGCTTCATATACATTATTAAGGTTTAGAAAGAAAGATTTCGAGTCAGGAATAGGTTCACAAATGATCTTTACTTCTCTAACCAAGAATTACGAAGTGTAATTTGATCTTCAGTAGCATTTTCATCTTCAGAAATATTTATAGAAGATAATGTCGGTGTACCCATTTTACCAGAAATCTCTACTTCTACCCCATCTCTGATTAAAACCATTGTGAGTTCTGTATCTGGATTCCAACCGAATGAAGCCCCAATTAATGGCTGTACATTATTTAAGGTGTAGTTGATTCCATTTACTGACTTTATAGTATCACCTGATTGAATACCCAAATTTTTGTGTGATGAGTTCAGTTCAATATTTCTAAAATAAAGTTCGCCATTTGGTCTGCCATCTATAAATGGAGTTTGTTGATCGATAAAAAAGAAAGTGACAGGTATTTCTTCTTCGGTAATTTCTAAGCCTACTTTATCAAAAAATTCTGAATAATCGATTGGTCTAGTACCAACAACATGTGTGTTCAGGAATTTACCAACTGATGGATAAGTCATTTCAGTGATCTCATTAATCAATGCAACGTCTTTAAAAGGATTTTCAACTCCATACTTTTCTGAAAGTTGTTTCATCAATGTAAGCATACTACGCTCACCATAACTTTCTTCGCGCATTAAAATATCAATACACATTCCTATCAAAGCACCCTTCATATACACATTGATATATTCTGTATCTGAATATTCAAGTACATTCTCACTCATATAAGTAAAGCTAAGAGTGTCATTAAGCGAATTGGCAAAGTTGATCTTATCAATTATTTTATCGTAAAAAGCTGATCGATCTTGAAGATCTTCGTATACCTGAAAATGACTTGCAAAATACTCAGTTACCCCTTCATACATCCAAAGATGCTTTGAAAAAGTAGGTTCGTTATAATCGAAATAATGTACATCTTCAGAATGTACTGAAAGAGGAGTAAGAATATGGAAAAACTCATGTGAAACTACATCGATTATAGCTTCATAAAGTCCTTCTTTTGGATACGCTTCCGGAAGAACTACTACAGTAGATGTATGATGTTCTAAAGCACCAAAGCCAGTAGCTTCTCCTTCATTAAAAGTCGGTAGGTATAAAAAAATGTCGTAACGTTCTGTAGAATTTAGCTCACCTAAATAAGACTTTTGAGCTTCCATCATTTCATACACAACTTCTTTGATCTCAGCGGCAGTATGGATCAAAGTTGGCGAATATACACTTAATACGATTTTGATACCCCCCACTTGAAATTCCTCAATATCAAGCTCGCCGTACATCATCGGATTGTCTGTTACATCGAAATAGCGCTCAGCAAAATACGTATCTATTATGGTTGACCCGTCTTTTGAAGTACTAGAACTCGATAATGGTAGGGCTGATGATTTATTGAATGTTGCTGGAGCCTTAATCTGTATCGAATATTCACTTTCTTTCAATTCATCAAAATACCCAACAAACCCATGAAGATTTAATACAAAATTTTCAGCTTCAATATTGGTACCTGAAGGTGAAAATGGAGTAGGTTTCTCTGTTCCCTCAATATCGAATGTGTCATTTACATAATAACCGATTTTATCTAGAGTTTGAGCACGTGGAATAACCCATGAATTTTCATCAATACTATCAACATTTATTGTATTTCCTGCATAATCGTACGCAATAAATCCTTCTGTAAAGCTTCCAAAATTACTAACTGAATAGGTACCTTGAACAACTCTAGGTAAGCGATAGGTTACAGTATCCTCAGAAAACATACCAGGGTTTATCTCAACCCAAACTTTATCATTTGTGATATCCACCAAGTTTAAACTTGAAAAAATTGGTGTAATGTTTGCTGGACTCTCTGATTTAGATAAGACATCACCGGTTTTTGGAGAACAAGCGTATAAGAAGTTCAATAATAGAACTCCCATAATTAATTTATTCATTCTATATGGTTTGTTTTAGGTAATTTCGCTTCACAACTACGGGATAACGTAATAGCTGTTTCAAAATAGTATTACCATAATTTATTTTAATTATTGAAGGTAATCATAGTGCAGAAAAAAAGATAAAGTGTTGACTGATTTTTAAATTTTTGGAATTCTATTCAAAGAATTAGCATTCATTAAAGTGAGAATTAAACTTTATCGAATATAGAAATGAATAACCCAAGTGTATTAAGCAAAATGTTACTATTGTACCTTAAAGTGAGCGGGTACAAAGATAAGCTTAATTTGAAATGGTGGAAAAAACCATCAACAGCAACTAAACCTCCTAAAAGTCTTTTTAACCAACATTCAATTGAAGAATTAACTTTTCAGGAACAAACAGTTTGGACACTTAAGCCAAAGGAGAACTCTTCGAACAAGCATGTCCTATATCTACATGGAGGCGGCTACTCCAAGAGTTTCTTAAACTATCATTGGGGATTAATGTCAAAGTTGATTTCCAGTTTAAATTGTTCTGTAACTGCACCTGACTATCCTCTCTCAACAAACTCAACTGTGACCGATGTCTTTGATTTTTTACTTCCAGTTTATGAATCATTAGTTGATGATTATGGGGCTTCAAACATCATAATTATGGGTGATTCTGCAGGTGGCGGAATGGCGCTTGCCTTAGCAGAGCTCTTAGTAGAAAAAAACATTGAGCAGCCTGCTCAGCTTCTACTTCTTTCGCCTTGGTTAGACATTACCTTATCAAATCCTCAAATCGATGTCTATGAAGATGCCGATTTAATACTTGATAGAAAAACTATGCAAGTACTTGGAAGAGCATATGTTGGAGGATCAGACCCTACACATTTTCTTTCAAGTCCTATTTATGGAGCAATTAAAAGAGTGGCTCCCACAACAATCTTCGTTGGTACTGAGGATATTTTCTTAGCCGATTGTCGCAAACTCAAGGTAAGAGCTGAATCTGAGCCAATGGTGTTTAAGTATCGAGAATTCAAGGGAATGGTACATAATTGGATGTTTTTACCTATACCAGATGCCAAAAAAGCATTTGATATGATCGTTGATCAAATTAATTTAGAACCTTCAGAGTTTGAAGATATGGTTAATGCTGATGGAAGCTTCTGGTAATACTCTTAACCCGTAAGTATAGCTTTTGATATTAGTTCAGCTGGATGCCACGATCTTTGTTTTACACCATCTTTTATCTGATGTCTGCATGAAAAACCAGGAGCACAAATAAGCTCCTCTTGATCTTTATTTCTTAATGATGGGAAAAGGACTAATTCCCCAATATCCATTGATACTTCGTAATGATCCTTTTCATAACCAAAACTTCCTGCCATTCCGCAACAACCAGACTCTAGTGTATTAACTTGATAACCAACCGATTCTAAAGCCACTATTGTTGGATTATTACCTATTAAAGCTTTGGTATGACAGTGACCATGCAACACAACCTGCTTTTTATTTGTAGTAGTTGGTAATTCATCAACATGATCTGCGATAAACTCCTCAAATGTAAAGCTGTTAGAAGCTATGTCTCGTGCTTTTTGTAGTAATTCATCGTCGCAAAGATCAATGAATTCATCCCTAAGTGTTAGAATTTCAGATGGTTCTAAACCAATAATTGGAGTTCCTTTTTCTGCAAGACCATGAAGTTCTTCAATAATAGTATTTGCAATAACTTTAGCTTCTTCTAAAAAGCCTTTTGAGAGTTGAGGTCGACCCGTTTCCATACTCTTAGATAACTCTACTTGATAACCCATCGCTTCCAAAACCTGAACTGCTGCCTTCCCAATTTCAGGTTCATGGTAATTTGTAAATATGTCCACGAACAACAGAACAGCTTCTCCTTCACTATTTCCCTTTCGACTTTTAAACCATTCCTTAAAAGTCTGCGAAGCAAAGGTAGGTAATGTTCTTCTTGAATCAACTCCTGTAGTTCTTTCAAGGATTTTTTTAACTGAACTAAATTTAAGAATAGAATTTGATAGGGTAGGAAACATCGAAGCGATTTTATACCCAGAAGCTGCTTTTGCAAAAAATGTATCTCCTAAACTTGTCCCCTTCTGTTTATGCCAACCATGCATAAACTCCGCTTTCATTTTTGCCATATCAACATTAGCAGGACATTCACTCTTACAAGCTTTACAGCTAAGACATAAATCTAGAGCCTCTTTTAATTCTTTTGATTCAAAAGCATATGGGTTCTCGCCAGCAAAAACTTGTCGGAATACATTTGCTCGGCCTCGTGTTGAATCCTTTTCCTCTTTAGTAGCCATATAGGAAGGACACATTGTTCCGCCGCTATCCGCAAGTTTGCGACACACACCAGCTCCATTGCATAGTTCAGTCGCATCGCCAAAACTCCCCTCTTTTCTAAATTTAAATACAGTTTCAACTTCTGGTTTTATATAGGAGGGTGAAAATCTAAGGTCAGCTTCAATGGGTTTGGGATCAACAATTTTGCCGGGATTAAAAAGGTAGTTTGGATCCCAAATTTCTTTCACTTGTTTTAAAATCGGGATCATCTCTTTTCCAAGAACTTTTTCAATATATGGTGCTCTAGCTCTTCCATCACCATGTTCACCAGAAAGTGATCCTCTATATTTTCGGACTAGAATTGCAATCTCCTCAGCCATCAGTTTCATAGTTTCTACACCAGCTTCGGTAGTAGTATCTATCACTGGTCGAAGATGAAGTTCTCCAACAGATGCGTGAGCATAAAAGACACACTCTGTTTTATGTTTCTCCATGATGAGTTGAAACTCATCGATATAATTAGGTAAATCTTCTACACGAACAGCTGTGTCTTCACAAAATGCTGGGGTTCTAGAATCAGTACCTAATCCCATTAGTAATCCGAGTCCGGCTTTTCGAAGCTCCCAAACTCGATTCATATCCTTTTCTTCTTTTATAATTGGATATGAAAACCCTAGCTCGTTTTCTATTAAAGCTGATGTAAGTGCTGTTGCCTTACTAAGAAGATCTTCTTTTGATTCTCCCTCGAATTGAATAATTAGAACATATTTTGGCTCTCCTTCCAAGAAAAATCGATTTTGGCTTTGTTCTAAATTACCTTTAGTAGCATCAAGTATAATATGATCAATCAATTCTACCGCTGACGGAGCTAATTTAACGGCTTCTTTAGTAGCTAACATAGCTTCTTTCAGTGAATTAAACTGAGGAATTACTAATAATTGATGACTAGATTTTGGAACCAGGTTTAATTTTGCTGAGGTAGTTAGTGCTAATGTACCCTCACTTCCACAGAGCAATTCACATAAATTGAATGGTCGTCCTCCCTTTGTAAAAGGTTCCATCTCAAGCAAACGATCTAAAGCGTATCCTGTATTTCTGCGAATAATTTCTGGATGAGGGTAATTATCTGATATCGTTTTTTGATGCGTTTCTAACAATTTCAATATCGACCGATAAATATGGCCTTCTAGATTTTGAAGCTTTTTCTTTCCCTCTAGTTCATTCAAACTTAGTGGCTTTAGTAGAACCAAAGAGCCATCACTTAGTACTACTTCAATCTCCAAAACATGCTCTCGAGTGGTTTTGTGTTTGATGGAAAAAGATCCAGCTGAATTATTTCCTATCATACCACCAATCATACATCGATTTGTAGTCGAGGTATCCGGGCCAAAGAGAAGTCCATATTTACCTACTTCTCGATTTAATGTATCGCGGATAACTCCTGGTTGAACAACTGCTGATTTTTCAGCTGGTTTTACTTCAACAATTTCTGTCATAAATCGAGATACATCCAGAATCACACCATTACCCGTAGCTTGACCTGCAAGACTTGTTCCTGCACTTCTTGCAGTAATCGCTAACCCTTCTAGAATCGCTTTTTGAACTAAATCCTGAATGTCATTGACAGATTTCGGAAATGCGACGCCTGAAGGAAGTTCCTGATACATCGAAGCATCAGAAGCATACAATTGCCGATTAAGAAGGTCTGTCTTAATCAATTTTAGTGAAATTAATTTTCCTTATTGATAGAAACATTTCCAAGTCAGTTTTATTATATTTAATTAAAGATGATGGTCTGTAGTGCTTTACCTTTAATTGTTAATTTACTAATTGTTTCATTTAAATTTATCAGTAATTCTCTAGAATCTTCTGACTGATTTAGTACAACAACAGCGATTGAACCATCTAGATTTTGTGTAGCTGTAACAAGAACTTCTTCATCTTCATGAGAATGACCTATTCGAATCGCTCCTGGTCTAATAAATCTACTGAAATGAGCCATAGTGTAATAAAGAGGTGTGAAGTACACTTCATCACTTTCAGGGTCTACAATTACCGGCGCTAAACACCAATTGTTTGCCCAATTTGGACCGCCCTGTTTGTCAAGAACCATATTCCAATCAACCCAGCCATCAACCCAATTATTCAATGTTCCGATCATGTCTCTGGCATATCGGTAAACCGGCACATATTTCGGATGTAAATATTTCTGTTCTTCTGGCGCCCAATCCCAACCCCAATCTGTTGCTTCTTTTGCCCAGTACCAATCGTCGTCTTTCCAAACTGGGACATCGGCATCGGCAGTTGCTTCTGTTTGAATAAGATATTTATCGGGAGCTGCATTATGAGCATATTGAAGAGCTTCTTCATAAACATCATAGGTACTAGCATACCAATGAATCGCAGTACCATCAAAATAGGATGCTGCTTCCTCATCACCGTACATTACATCAACCCATTCCTCAAGATGATCTCTATTTTGATCGTAACCCAGTAGTACAATATCATGCCCATCTTCGTCTAACTTTGGTCCCAAATGATTCTTAACGAATTCATTCATCTCTTCTGGAGTAAACTCCATGCTTTCCCAATTATTACCATTACCAAGTGGCTCATTTTCAACGGTAATCCCCCATATTTGGATACCTTCTTCAGCATAAGCATTCAAGTATTTTGAAAAGAATAGTGCCCAACTGTCATAATATTCGGGCAATAGCTTACCACCTTTCCATTCGTTGTTGTCTTTCATCCAAATAGGAGCTGTCCAAGGAGAGGAAATAATTTTGAATCCATCTGTAGAAATAGCCATCGCATCTTTAATCATAGGAATGATATCATCCATATCTTCTTCTATGGTAAAGTGTTCCAACTCTTTATCACCTGGAACTGAAGCATAAGAGTAGTTGCCTAAAGAAAAATCACTTGAGTTAATATGAGTTCGAGTTAATGAATATTTTGCGCCGGAATCACCAAAATAAGCCTCTATTATTTTCTCTCTATTCTCTTGCCCCATCTGATTGAGTAAATAAGCTGAAGATTCAGTAAATGATCCACCAAAGCCTGTGATTTTTTGAAATTTTTCATCCGGATTAAGCTGGATCTTAACAACTTTTTCAGATGCTGGAAATTCATCCACTTTCGTTAGTTTATTACCACTTGCGGATGTCTCATACACTTCCATCTTGAGAGAATCGGGACTTGTGCAATTCAATAGTGCCATTATAAGTAAAGCTAAATAAAAGGATTGTTTGTTATTCTTCATTGTAAGACTCCTTAGCTAATTATCCATTGACCATTATTTATTTATAGTGTAGAACATACACGATTTTATTAATCTCATCCATCTAAAATTTAAAAGATTTGTAGTTAGGTTATAAAGGTTATAAAAAACACATTAACTCTAACATTTTTTCTTTAATAGGGTTCAGAATTCATTATTTATTCTTACAAGCTTATTAGATTCAGTAATTGAGTTCTATAGATCAATTAAACAGAAACAAACAATGAAAGTTAACTATGAAAGATTACAAGAACTGATTAAAGAGATTGATCTCATTCTCGTTGAAATTTATTCAAAGGAAGAAGAACATAAAGACCAGTTAGAACAAGTTCATTCTTCATTTAAGAAAGGTGCCAAAAACCTTATTCACTATCGTACTTTACGC
This sequence comes from Balneolaceae bacterium, assembly GCA_965212165.1. Classification (GTDB taxonomy): domain Bacteria; phylum Bacteroidota; class Rhodothermia; order Balneolales; family Balneolaceae; genus RHLJ01. The sequence continues at coordinate 3,014,518 of OZ243096.1, forward strand.
ACATTTGATATTTCAAAACTCCAAAAAAAACTTGGTGATTTAGGATTATCAATGTTAGGAAATATTGAGTCTCACGTTGTTTCCAGCTTACAGAATACTAGATATATTTTGAAGTCATTAATTAATGACAACTCTAAAAGAGCTTTCAATAAAGGTATATCAGCTAAAAAATCTAATAAAGAACAGAAAAGACACGCTAAAGATTTATTTGGCTACCGTTCTAAAGGCCGGCGAGTACGAATAATGGTTACCCTACCAAGTGAAGCTGCATACGATTACAATCTCGTACATAATCTCTTAGCATCTGGAATGAATACAGCTAGAATAAATTGTGCGCATGATGGGCCTAAAGAGTGGCGAATGATGGTCAATAATTTGTCTAAAGCAAAGAATAAGTTGAAAAAGAATTGCAAGATATCGATGGATCTTGGAGGTCCTAAAATTAGAACGGGAGCTTTAAAAGCAGGAGCCCAAGTTCGTAAATTCAAACCTAATCGAAATGAATTGGGTCAGGTTTTAGAGTCAGCAGAAATTGTATTTGTACCCGAACTTAATTCAGTTAACAATAATGAGCTACAGATTGATATAAATTGGATTAAACGTATTAAAGAGGGTGATAAGATTACGTGTAAAGATGCTAGAGGTAAGCGTAGGAAATTTACCGTAAATTCAGTTTTAACTGACAAAATTATCGCTACATCTCAGAAAACTTGTTATATCAAAACAGGTACTGTTCTTAAGCTTAGTTCAACTAAAGAAGAATGTATAGTAGGCGAATTACCAGCAGTTGAGAAGCCAATAATCCTTAAAAAAGGAAATATCCTACGCATAATTAAAGAACATATTTCTGGTGAACAATCTAAATCTGGTTTAAATGGAGAGACGACCGAAAATGCGTTCATTTCATGTACTTCAGAAGAAATATTTAATAAAGTTAAAGAGAATGAACCTGTTGTATTCGATGACGGTAAAATCAGAGGATTTGTTAAGTCTTTGAATGAAAATGAAATACAAGTAGAGATTAGTCATGCTAAAGAGACTGGATCAAAACTAAAACCTGATAAGGGAATAAATTTACCAGAAACCTATTTAAAGATTAAAGGCCTTACTAAAAAAGATAAAGAAGATCTAAAATTTGTCATTGAGTATGCTGATGTAGTTAATTTTTCTTTTGTTAATTCGTCCAGTGATGTAAATGATCTTTTAACAGAACTTGAAATACTTGAGACAAAAGAAGAGTTGGGCATTATCCTAAAAATTGAAACTCGTAATGGATACGATAACTTAACTGATATCTTACTTGAAGGGATGAAAAATTACCCACTAGGTGTAATGGTGGCCAGAGGTGACTTGGCAGTGGAGACTGGATGGGAAAATATGGCGCTTATTCAACAAGAAATTCTTCAACTATGTAATGCTGCCTATGTTCCGACAGTCTGGGCAACCCAAGTTTTAGAGAATTTAGCGAAGAAAGGTATTCCATCAAGACCAGAGCTTACAGATGCAGCAAGTGGACTTAAAGCCGATTGTGTGATGTTAAATAAAGGACCTTTTATTTTACAAAGTGTACATCTATTAGATAATATCTTGTCAAATATGAATTCCTATCAAGATAAGAACCAGAAAATGTACCCTGCGATGGAGAAAGCTGCACAATAAATTATTTAATTATTCTTGTTAAAGCAGGCTCCCTAATCAGTTAGATTTAATATTATGAAATGTAGATTATTGCCGATTTAATTCAGTTATTAATGCCCGCCAAGTCCAAACACTCTATTTACATTGAACCCTATTCTAAAGTCTGGAGCAAAGAAATCAATATTAGTTCGAGCTATCAAATGTTGTTCTGTAAACCACGTTCCACTCATCAAAAACATTTGAAATACATGTCCACCGGTATCCACTTGCCATGAGATCGCAGCAGGATTTTTAGTATCAGGAGTTCGATCACCAAGAACGAGATAATATTCAAATGAAAATGAATGATGGTTATTTAACCTAATTTCACCGCCAAATCCTGTCCCAACATGTGTATTTTCAATTTGTTGATCTTCAATTTCGAGCACTACTGTATTAAAATTGGAGATCATTGGAGCTACTTGAAAGCTGAAACTATCACTAAATTTTCTAGCAACTGTTATAGATCCGAAAGTATTTATTCTTTCCTGAAAGCTAAAGTCGAAACGGCTTTCTTTTTGAGTATTGATTCCAATATCTCCTTTTAGTGAGACTTCAAATGGTATTTTCCCAGATCTCATTTGATTCAGGATTGTGTACTTAAACCGTAGGTCAACATTATCTTCTTTGCTAGTTCTACCAATACCTAAAGAAAGCTTGTCAGTGATTCCGTAATCTATTCCCAGTCGTACTGCAGCGCCACCATCAAGCCCCCAAAAATCTTCAATTCCACCAGATATTAAACCAAAATTATGCATGATGGTGCTGTTCATATTATTCTTTTCCAAATTGGAAGAAGTAGCCATTGTTATGAGCGACATAGTAAGGAATACTTCTTCTGGCTGATCAGTAATAGTCCGGTTACGTTCCATTTGAGCGGTAGCCATCTGAGAAGTAATGATCAGAATTATCAAAGTTAAAAAAAACTTGTTCATGGCTTACTCCTTAATCATTAATGACGCATTAATTTCGATTTCTTGAGCTTGATCAACTTTTATGAACAGTAGTTTTGGTGGTACTATTTCATAGTCACTGAGGTTCAATATCCAGCTAGCCTTAAGCTGAAGAGCTTCACCATTTGGTGTTAAAGTACCGGTTACTTGTATTTCCTTTTCTTTACCATGTATCTTGAAAACTCCTTCTACCACAACTTTTTGACCAACCTTTTTATTTATATCAAATGGTGAAACAAGCTTTCCAAAAAACTCACCATATGGATAATTTTTAGTATCGAGTGTCAGTTTCATATCCTTATCACGCTTAGCATTTCCAGTATCTAGTGTCTCGAGGTCTAAATAGAAATCTACCGTACTATCAGCTAAGTTTATAAGCCCAATAAGAGTGTTTGATGTCCCTGAAAAGCTATGAAGTGGCACTTTTGAATAAAATATTGCTGTGCCACTCTCCGTAAAAAAACTTTGGGAGAACCCATTAATACTTAATGTTGCGAAGAGGATAAGACTCAATAATTTTTTCATAATATTGGATTAGTTATTAGATGCGCCTTCATTGATCCAAACTCTGATAGTTTCGATTTGAGTATTTGTTAAGGGACTTCTTCCTAATGGCATTCTTGATCCATGTTCTGGGGAAGGTTCAATTTTATCAACCAAAGGACTAGAGTTTGCATTACCTGGGATAATTACTCTTCCACCATAATTTATTCCCACACTATTTATTGCTTGAGCATATCCCGCAAGGTTTACTCCATTTGCATTACCGCCACTAGTATGGCAACCACTTCCACCACAAGTAGTGTTAAAAATTGGCTGCACTTTGTCAGCATAGCTTATATTTTCGATGGGCTCGTCTTCTTCTTCAATAGCTGGTGATGAGACAAGGTCTTCGGTATTACTACCACATGCTAAGATTAAGAGTACACTACATAGAAGTATGCAGAATTTGAATTTTTCCATATCAGTTTTAATAGTAATAGTTTTAAAAAACTAAATATAGAATGGAAAAATGGAGTGCTGTTATTACAAATCCGATAAATACTTACACATTTCCGACAAACTTCAATTAAAAGCTAGATTGTTGTCATATTTCCGACAATCCATTAATCGAATAGTTATAGTTCGAGATCTGAAGGGGTTATACCAAACTCACTTTTAAAACATTTTGAAAAATAGGATGGGCTTGTAAACCCAACCATATATGAGATTTCTGAAATATTATTCTCGCCTTCAAGAATTAGTTCTTTTGCTCGATGTAAACGCACTGAAGAAATTAATTGAGTAGGTGATTTCGTTGTAACTGCTTTAAGCTTTCTTTGAAGTTGCCGTTCACTTATTCCAATTTCTTTACACATCATCCCTACTCCAAAAGAATTATTATCCAAATGTGCATCAATACATTGAAGTACATTTTCTATTAGCGTACCATTTTTTGGGAAGTGATTAAAAGGAAAAACTTCAGACTGATCCTCTGATATTTGGTTTTCAGATACACTATATAATGAGAAAACTATTCCTGATTTTAATTCGACCTTTTCTTTTGTCTTAATAAAACTCAAATCTGAATCTGATAATAAATTTTTGACGGTTTGAGTCAACAAAACCTGATTAGGTTGAGTTATTTTTAGAATTGAGTTGAAAAATTGCTCTGTCTCTTCACTTACAATATGAGCTTCATCAACAGCTGCTTCTTTAATATGAACTCCAATTGAAAACTCAGTATTCATAGCTTTCATTGCTTCAATCATATCTAAACTACACCGAGTTGCTTTACTCGGGCCATCAAAAGTAGCTACAAACCCTTCATTATTATATTGAATTATAGTACCTCTATACTGTCCAACATATTGACCCACAATTTCCTGAAAGCTATCCCTTTTTTTATTTGAGGAGATAATTCGACCCGCGATAATGGTAAATAATTTTCCATGATAATTCTTTCTTGGCTTGGCTGACCTAATGAAAGATATCATTTCATCCAGAATCTCTTTTGTACTTCCAACCCAGAATAAATGGTCATCACCAGGGAATTCTAGAAACTTTGCACCCGGAATTCGTTCAGCAATAAACCTACCTTCTTCAATCTTTACATCAATATCATTGACACGTTGCATAATCAGAGCAGGAACCTTAATAGATCCTAGAATATCAATTATATCTACTTGCGTGTTCATTTTAGTAAGTACCATAGCAGCACTTGGACTAGCACCAGATCTAAAATAATTTGCTAGCCAGTCCATAAAGACCTTATCATTGGCTTTTGATGGAGCTAAGGATTCTAGATTCATATCCCCACTTCCCCAACTATTTTCAATCATATCATACACTAACTGCCGTTCTTTATCAGTTGGTGCCCATGGATAATCATGTGAATACCTACGTTTTGCGAATATGCCAAAAGTGATGAGTGAAGTAACACGATTAGGATAGGTAGCTGCAAATAATGCTGAAACAGAACCTCCCTCTGAATGCCCAAACAAAACTGCTTCACTGGATCCAACAGCATCCATAACTGCACGAATATCATCCATCCTTTCTTCGAGCGTTGAAAGCTCAACTACTCGATCTGAAAGCCCAGTTCCTCGCTTATCAAATAGAATAACTCTTGCATTTTTTCCCAATTCCTCTAGAAAATCAACTAATTCTGGGCAACCCCACATCCAATCGATATTTGAGATCCATCCTGGAATGTATACTAAATCAATTGGTCCAGAACCAAATACTTGGTAGGCAATGTTTATTCGGCCACTTTTGGTATACTGAGTATTGGGTTTGGAGATCATACTATATTATAGGGTACAACTGTTTTTTAATAAGATACCAGAAAAGGTATATAATGAATTCACTTACCTTTATTAAGATATTTTCTTTTGGAACAATTGGAAAGGACTAGCTTAAATAAAAAAACCAAATTGAGCTGATTGAATTTTTGATGCTCTGCCTGTTTTTCAAGAATTAATATCTATGTAATTGTATTTATTAAAGAATCAAAAAAACGAATTCTCTTTCGAAAGTAGGCTAGATTGAGCCAATGTACCAAACACTTCTTATCCCATAAAACTCTAATATTAATTTATCCTCTTTCAATAGCTTAGTCATTCGCTTACTCTTCCAGCTTTTCACTTTTCACTCCGCTTTTTAGGCTTCCTATTTCGTTGAAAATTGATACGTATACACAATTAACTAGGATCGATGTCTTCGGGTCTAGGAAGAGTTTATAGAATAAATCCTTTCAATGTAACTTTCTGCCCAAATCATTATTTCTAACTGCTTATCACGTTCTAAACAGTCAATCACATCATCCTGATACATATTTAAAGGAGTTCGTAGTATGCCAAGAAGAAAATAATTCCTCAATTACTAAACTCATAAAACGACCATGATGTATCTAATAAATTATCTATTAATCGCAATATTGTTTGGAACCGGAACCGGTCAGGATAACAAAAAGTCCAACTCTTATAACCAAGACCTTCCATTAATTATTGAAGCATTCGTATCAATTGAGAAAGGACCCTCTTATGCTTCAGAGGAAACAAAAGAGGTTATTGAAAAAATGATCGAGGCCCATGGAGGTTATGAACAATGGAGATCCATCAAGACCATGAGCTTCAAAAATGTCATGCATAGTGAATCACTTGGCATGTTGCGGTTCTGGGTTAAAGAACAATGGATCGATATGGAAACCCGTAGATCCTATCAGGAATGGCCGGTTGTGCAATCCACTATGACTTATGATGGGGAGAAAGCTTGGTCAACAAACTGGCAAATGGGAAACCCTCCTAATCATCAGCATTCTGTTTATTTATATTATGTGAACTTACCTTGGCTAACTCAGGATGAAGGTGTAAATCTAAGTGAAGTTGAAAAAGTCTCCCATCATGCCTTTGAAAATGAAGTATATAAGATCACCATGAGTTATACAGAATCTCCTATCCTGGGAAAATCAGCTAAGGATACCTATATCCTTTTCATAGATTCAGAATCCTACCTACTTCTGGGTTATGAATATACCGTTGGGTACGGTCCAATGCTGGATGTAATGAATATTCCGAAAGACCGCGAATTTATTGGGCCTATGCTACGGCTAAATAATTATATTGGTGAAGTTAATGGCATAAAATTGCCCATGCTTATGAGTACTCATAATTCTGATAAGACCACTCAATATGGAGATCATATTATGTACGATTTTCAGTTTAATTTTGAATTTGATGAATCTAAAATGATCAAACCGGAAAACGCGGTAGTAGATAAATCTGTGGATAAGCGAAAATAAAAATCAACCATATGAAGAACTCCACTTCAAAATTAAATTTAGTGGAGTTTTTTTTAACAACTAATTAATAATCATTTAAGTGATTTACTTTATTGTACTTCATTAAATCGGTGTTCCACTACTTCCTCGGTAGAAAAACGGTAACGTATATTCCGGTATACACAGACGTCGGTAACATCTGCAGGAACGCCAGATGGTACCGCTCTGAAATTAGTAGAAAGTCGCCAGTCTCCTTTTACTTCTTTCACTTTATGCCAGCAGTGTCCGTGAAGTAAAACCACGGTTCCTTTTTTAGGAAGAAATTCTATCTGCCCATCGAGATCTTCAGTTGGAACACCAGCAGGAAGTACTCCTTTTTTATGGGTACCTTCCATCACACAAAGTTCGCCACCAACTTCCGGTGTGATATCATGAGTATATACTAATCGATTTAAATTGAACATTTCCGGATTTTCAGGAGGACAATCCTGATGCCATGCCTGTCCTTTGGAGCCTTTTTTCGAGAACATGCACATACAATATAAATCCGACCAATCTTCCCCAATTATGGCCGTTGTCAAATCCTTCAAATATTGATCATCATTTATGGTATTAAACTGCGTATTTCCCTCGAGGTAAGGAAACCATGGAACAACCTCTGCTCCTGACTTTGATATAAATTCATTAGAGTGTTCCCATTTAGGATTATGCCCAAAATGTTTAAGCATCAATTCGGTGTACTCATCCATGAGATCACCATCAAAATAGTTATCGATGACGACATAACCTTTTTCCCAAAACTGGCTCGTTAATTCTTTAAGTGACTTCTTGATGACTATTTCTCCTGTTTTGATTTGGAGTCCATGCTTATCGATAGACTTTATTGATCCTTACCAATAAAATTATAGTAAAGTAAGAAAATTGACAAATTTCTGATCGAACATACAATAAGTATTAAATATGTAGCCAACAAACGTCTGAAAGGGGTATAGCAGCAGAACTAATAAAGTATTAATCCGCTTACTATCATAGGTATTGTTGCGAGTAAGGAAATTTATATTACACCTTAAAATATATACTCTAACAGAAATTTTTAAAACAAAATTTACTATAATATCAATTAGTTAGTACGTAATAATTAAACATCTTTTGGCGTAGATATTGGAGAAAATGAAATGACAAAAATAACCCTTTTCTTTTTAGTGCTTTCATTTACCATGGCTTGTTCGGAAGAATTCCCTGAAGAAAAGCTTCCTGCCCACATTATTCTAGAACAGGAAACCGGGGAACGACCTGATTGGGATCCCGCTAGCTCTGATAGATATATTTTTCTAGATAAACCCGGAGGGAAGCCTTTCGAGAAAACAATTTCCACCGGTAAAGTTCGATCTATCCTCCCCCCTTATTGTGATAATTGCGGAATGTGGCGAATCTACTATTTAAAAAATCACGATTACCTTATGACCATTGGTCCAGATCGTGGTAGTGCCACAATTCATATCGTTGATAAAGACCTTGATAAACCAGCTTGGGACACAGGCATCATCGCTCATGAAGGAGTTGCAGTCTCACGGCACACTTGGCAAATTGCATGGACAAATGGCCCTGACATCCATTATGGAGATATCGTTTATAATAACGATGGCGTGCCAACACTAGAAAATATTCGGGTCATTCTTAACGTAGACGAACTCAAAGTACGCGATCAGAATATACCTGGTGAAGGAGCTCGTGCCACCCAGTACCTTGACTATCATGAACCACAGAATTGGCGTCCACCCCACGACAGGGAGCTAATCTTTAGTCGCTATGGCACGTCGACAACAGGAAAATATTCTGCTGAGGTATGGACTTGGAATATGGACACGGATGAGATCAAAAACATATCAAATCGCCACGCATTTTATGACGAGCCAGAAGGTATATTCCCTGATGGCCAACATACACTAGTAGAAAGCGATATGTTCCTTCCAGTTAGCCAACATGCCCAAATATTGGATCTCTACATGATGCCTCTTGATAGCTCAGGCAATAACATGGTCCGATTGACCAACTTTGGCGACCACAAAATGTTTAACAGTGATGTTACTTACAAAGCAAACCAAGGAGTTATTTCTGAAGATGGAAAATATATGCTCTTTGGTGAAGGCCGCTCAAACACTAACAATCAGCCTGGAACAGGATTTGGAATATATCTCTTCGATTTAGAGGCAGCAGGCATTAATGTTAGACCTGGAGTTGGTGCAGACACCACTACTATAGACCCAGTGAGATCAAGCAGTCCTCCTGAAAGTAATTGACAAAAAGTATCATCTCCTTCTTAATAGAGTAAATACAAATACTAAAAAAATACAAGAAGATTAAGTAGACAAAAAATGATGATTGATTTTATTCATCTACTACTTTTGCATAATTAAATTGTGATTTTAAGAACCACACATTAATTAAAAAAAGACTCAATTATTAGGTAAATTGCTTGGAAAAATTTCACTTTAAATTAAATTAATTACAATGGGACAACAACAATTACTCATTATTATTCTTGTCATGATCATTATTGGATTGGCAACTATTCTTGCAATTTCGCTGATTCAAACTACTGAAGTTATACTTCTGGAGGATCAATATACCGAAATCATGTTAGAAACTGCATCAGATATTCAGACCTATTGGCATAAACCAGCGATATTGGGTGGTGGAAATCACTCCTTTAAAGGTCTTGATTTCAATAAAATACCCTGCAAATTAGAGGGCAGTGTTACTAAAGTTAATGCTCCGGGTGTTACCGGTAGTAACCCTGCTAATTGCGCTAGTGAAGATGGAAATTACCGCCTTAACTTGTTCTCTAGTGCAGATGATGTTTCTTTATATTGCGATATCAGGGTCGGCGGAGAGCAGTATGAAGCTGAATACAAGATTTACCCTGATCGAATCGAGTTAAAAAAGGAATGGGAGAAACTATAATTATTTTTTTAGTCTGTTCAATAGATTTAATAAATGTGCAAACTTAATGAAAGCGTAATATGATTCTTAGAGACCATATTAGATGATTTTAAGCAACAAAGGTTCACAGTAATCGAGTCAAAAACGACTTAAAACTGCCCTTTTTTTGAAAGACGCGAACTACCGTTGAATATCTCTCAACTTTGCTAAGATTTTTGATCTGACTGATTTATCACTCAAAAATATTAAATTTATATTTATTGGTTTCAATTCATCCAAAAAGACTACTAGAATCTTATAATGACCGATATTGTGAAAAGTCCAAGGAAAACAATCTGGGCTGCACAATTAAATAAAATATTGGCCATGAAAAGATTATTAAAAATATCTCTCCTAACAATACTATCAATTTCAGTTGTACTTATCGTATTCCTTGTGTTTTTATCTATCGAGGCTAAGAATTATAATTCGATTGATAAAACCTTTGGAGATAGACTGAATAAAGTCGCCATTCAAAATGCAAGAATTCTTGATACCGAAACTGGGATACTTTCAGAAAATCAAACAGTTCTTATTAATCACGGGTACATAAGTAAGATTATTAAAGAGGATTCTGAAATCTCAGATGATTATAAAATCATAGATGCAGCAAATAAGGTATTAATGCATGGATTGGCTGATATGCATACCCATATTTTTGACAGAGCTGAGTTGGTTCAATACTTATCCTACGGTGTAACCCATGTTCGAAACATGATGGGATTCCCTACTCATTTAACTTGGCGATCAGAAGTAGAGAACAATCAATTGAGTGGAAGTAGACTTATAACTGCTGGACCGACACTTAATGGAACTCAAAATACCTCTCCCCTTCATCATAATATGGAAAGCTCAAAAGAAGCATATGATGCAGTTGGCACAATTAAGAATGAAGGTTACGATTTCATCAAAGTATATGATGGGTTAAGTCAAGAACAACTTGAAGAAATCTCAAAATCAGCAACAGAAAATTCAATCACCTTTTCTGGCCATCCAATTAGAGGAGTATCAAATGAATATATACTTAATGCTGGATACACTACTATCGAACATGTAGAAGAATTATTTCAAAGTATGCTAGACTATGAGTTGGATTCCCTCAAAGCACAGGAGCTTGTTAAAGAGCTAAAAGAAGCTGACGTACCTGTCACCATTACACTTTCTGCATACAATCATTTATATAGAACCGCACTTGAAAAAGAAGCATTTTTAGAAACTTTACCTACTGAGCAGATTAGTCCTTTTCTGAGATATTTGGGAGCTCGTAGTCTTGAAGGCTGGAAAAATCCTACACAAAGTGGCTATGATTGGACTATGAAAAAATATGCCTTTATGGAGTATTTAGTTCGTTTATTGGATAAAGAAGGTGTACCCATTTTATTAGGAACTGATACAGGACCAAACCTAACCATACCAGGTTGGAGTGTGCATGAAGAAATTAATTTGATGCAAGATTTAGGCATCTCAAATTTAAAAATTATTCATTCTGGAACTACCGAAGCTGTAGATATTCTAAATCATCGTTCATTCACAGGTTCAATTGAGGAAGGCGCGATGGCAAACATCCTTTTCCTAGATCAAAATCCTTTAGAGAACATGGAAACATTATCTCTACCAAATGGTTTGATACTTGAAGGAGTGTATTATGATCAACTTACTTTACTCGAGATGAGAGAATATGCAAAAACCCATTTTGCACCTTTTCTTATATCTGTTGGGCAGTTTATAAACTATATATTCAATAATTAATACTATTAATCTTGAATATTTTGCTTTAGGTCATTTTTAAATTCTTTTGGGGTTTTACCAACCACCTTTTTAAAAGAATTATAAAAACTCGACTTCGAGTTAAAACCTACTTCATAGATTACTTCAAGTATAGTTTGCTTAGGATCTTGTGTTTCCTCGAATATTTTAACTGCTGCTTCAATCCTGTAGGTATTTATCAAATCAGCGAAGTTCATTTTAAACTGGCTGTTAATGACATATGAAAGATTTCTGGATGAAAGATCAACCTCGTCTGCCAAATCACCGAGAGATAATTCCGGATTCAGATATAGAGTTTTATCCTTTAATGCGTCAACTATCTTATCCTTATACAGCGTGAGATCATTCTCACTGAGGTTAGAACTAGAGTATTTTTGAGAGGCTGATTTCATTGAAATTGATATCTCTTCCTCAGTTATACCTGAAAACAGTTCCGGATAATGGAGGCCCTTTAAAACTACTGTGGAAACTAAGGATAGAATCACAAGTAACTGTAGAACATAAAAGATTGAGGTATTCTCAAATTCAATTGTGAAACCAAAACTGTGATACAACAGATCAAATGTCATAATGATCATAAAAAATATCAGTAGTTGGTTCAACCAAACCAGAGATATTTTATCAATATTGGATCTTGTATCCATTAACACTCTATTATGAATACTTGTATAACGCATTGAAGCAATCAAATAATAGAAAATTGAAATCTGAACGGTCAATATTATATGAGCCTCATTTAAAGTCAGTATATCTAGAATAAGGAGAAAGCTAAGCAAGAAAGGAAGAAGGTGAATGGCGTCCTTACTCTGAAATTTAAACTCTTTGATAATTATGCTCTTAGTATACCAATAGATGACCGGACCATATAAAAACTTAACAGGCAAATAGTAATTTTTAAAATCAAGCCAACCTGCTTCTTCAATGAAAATGGTAAAGAATTGAACTCCTAGGATTAGTAAAAAAACTCCAAGAATATTATTACTTACAGTCTTTCCTTTTTTGCTATTAAATAAAAATAGCGTGCAAAAAAAGCACTGAAAAATAATCAGGACGATTAGACTATTTACAATTGAAAAACTCACATTATTGAAATACTGTTTTAATAGATTTTAATACAAATTTAAATACTCAAGACTGAACGAGTAAATGAAATCATTGTTTCATTGTAACAATTTAGTCAGACTAAGAGAGATTATCATTTTACTTTACAACTTTATGTTCAAAATATCTCTGAATAAGCCATTTAATGTTCAATTTTTCGTTTGAATTCGTGAAACGAAACTACATTAAACAGGATAGTAATTAAGTTTTAGAAAATTCAATCTTAAACTTACTATGAACACTAAATACTCACTTTTGGCACTCTCATTACTAACTATCATGAGCTGCAGCCAAAAAAGTTCTGGACCTGGTGGTATGTTCTCACCTGCCTATTCACCAGATGGAACCAAACTAGCTTATTATGAATATTTTAATGGTGTTCCGGAAATCATGATGTATTCATTCACTGATTCCAAATCTTCTCAGCTTACCGATGGATCTGGTGCTTGGAGTATTGTACCAAAATGGAATGATACAGGTGATAAACTGATGTTTTCACATGGTCAAAATATGATGAGTATGGATGTATCCATGATGGATTTGGAATCTGGTGATATGGATACTTTCGAAAGATTCGGTACTGAATTTTCAGTTTCATGGCATAAAAATACACATGTGTGGGCGAATAGATCTTTAACTGGAATTTCGTTTTACAGATCTCAAAACGATAACCCAAACTCCTATGAATTAATTGAAGTCCCAGAGTTTTCTAATTACTGGATTTACCCAATCAATGAAGAAGGTGATATGCTGGTTCAAGTAAATGATGAAGACTCCTACGGATTATATCAATATTCAATTGATCATGAACCTATTCTTATTCTAAAGGAAAAAGGGCTTAAGAATGTAACTTTTTCAAAAGACCATAAACTTATCGCTTTTGAAAAAACTGAGGATGACAATACAGATATCTATATGGCGAATATGGATGGTACAAACCTAAAACGCTTGACCACCAATGAATACCCTGACTATATGCCCGATTTCTCTCCAGATGGAAAAACGTTAGCATTCAGCTCAGCAAGAACTGGAACCTATCAAATCTACACAATTGATTTAGAATCAGGTCAACTAGTACAATTATTCGATTAATTTTATGAAATCAGTGTTACCCTACTTTTTTATAAAAGCACTTCTAGTGCTTCTTATCTGTTCCAGTCAACGAAATAATATAGTACCTGAAAATATGGTTTATATCCCTCAGGGAAAATTTAAAATGGGGTCTAAGTTTTCACCTGATGAAATTCAAAATCATTACGGCTACGAATTTACTGAACCGAGCAAAGTCGCTTGGGAAAATGAACTCCCTACTCATGAGGTTTCAATTAAAAAAGGTTTCTATATTTCAAAATACGAAGTAACTGTAGCTGAATTTAAAGAATTCATTGATGAAACAGGATATGTTACTGATGCAGAAAAAGGCATTGGAAGTTATAGCTATAATGATAAAGGAGAATGGTCTGAAGTAGAAGGTGTTAGCTGGCTTAAACCTGGCTTGTGGGAAAATCAGCCAAATTATCCTGTAGTTTTTGTAAGCTGGAATGATGCTACAGAATACACACATTGGCTAAGTGAAAAGAATGGACAAATATATCGACTTCCAACTGAACAAGAATGGGAATATGCATGCAGGGCTGGCAATAATTCAAACTTTACATGGGGTGACCTACCTATAAATGGATCAGGCAAGATTAATGCCCTTGATAGTTATTTTGGATTCGATGACGGGTACAAGTTTGTAGCGCCCGTAGATTCTTTTGAACCTAATGCTCATGGAATTCATAATATGCTCGGGAATGTATGGGAATGGACTTCTAGTCCATATGTAAAACAATATCCGATAGATACAAACACTCCTGAATCTGATGAATTTGTTGACCGAGGTGGTGGCTGGGATTCACCTCCGTTTAATGCACGAATTTCTAATCGAGGAGCGGCAGGGGCAAAGTTTAATACTATCAATTTGGGTTTTCGAATAATTTTGGAGAAACATTAAAATTCAGAACTTCAAGAACAGGTAGCTATCGATATATACACTTTTGATCTCGATTCAGGTAACCTATAAAGTTATGTAGAAATAGTACCTGATAGCGGACGTGTTCTCTCTGAACTTATTGGTACGGGACTAATAGAGCGACTCAAAAAAAATAAGTAATTAAAACTAAAAGAATATTAAACACGCTTAGCTTAATCATGAAGTATTTAACATTTGTCTTATCTCTATACCTCTTGTTTTTATCCTCTCCAACCAAGCATATGGTTCAGACTCAGACGGAGTCAATCATTTACACAAACAAAGTTGGTAGAAATGCAAACCTTCACATTGTAAATTTGGATGGATCAAATAATGTGAAAGTTACAAGTAATCAATCCTCTGACAGTGCACCATCTTACTCTCCAAAGGGAGATTTTATAGTGTTCAATTCAGAGAGAAATGGTTGGTGGAAAATATGGAAAATGTCACCTAGTGGATCTGATATTACTCAATTAAGTTACCCTAAAATGGGTGCTGATTATGATCCAACAGTCTCACCAAATGGGCGCTTTATCGCTTATACATCAAGTCGAGATGGAAATGAAGAAATCTACCTTAAAGAAACTGATAGTGATGTATTGGTAAGAAATCTAACTAATTCAATAGGTGATCAAAGATACCCTAGATGGATTTCGGATGATGAAATAATCTATTATGATACATCAGGTGACTACCATAAAATCCTGACCATAAACTTGGAGGGTGAGCTACTTAAGGAATATGACTTAGGGAATGGAAATAATTACATGGGAGATATTTCCACCGATGGGAACCTAGTTTTTACCTCAGACAGAGATGGAACAAATGACCTCTATATTTTAAATGCCGATGAAAATGAGCCAACTAAAATAACTGAATCTAACGGTCTTTTAGATTACAGAGCAAAGTGGTCTCCAGACGGAACCAAAATTGTTTATGAACGATCGAATCGTAAAAATATAAGTCAGATTTGGGTATTTGATTTACAATCGAATTCAACTACACAAATCACAAAATCAGGATATAATTATTACCCTTCTTGGGTTATTAGATAGAGTGTAATCTTCTTAATACAAAATTTTCAACTAAATCTAAAAAATATGCAAAGCTTTATATTGAATAAAATTGAATATGGGTGCTTCGCTAGAATTATAATAGCTTCAATTATTTTATTCGCTAAATAAGATGTCTTACTATCTCAACATGGACTTATTAAAACAACTGAAAACCAAAGTCTTTCTTACCAATCTTCTGGCAATGAAAACGGTCAATCTATTCTTGTTCTACATGGCGCTCCAGGGTGGTACTCTGAACATGATATCGAAGAGATGGACGCATTGAATCCGGATTCTTTTATCTATAGACCGTTTAAATTTTCTTAAACCAACCCATGAAGTACTTACTCTTTTGTATCCTAATTTTTACAAGCTTTGAATCTTATTCTCAAAGTGTGCTATACTCGGAAAACATGAATAATAACTGGGATATTTATTCAAGGGATTTGAGTAGCGGATTAATCCAGAGAATAACTCAAGATAGCCTAAAAGATTTTCAAACAGATTACTGCACCTCCAAAAACATAATTGTTTTTGATTCTTATAGAGACAACAACACAAGAAACATCTATTCATTAGATTTAAATACTGATGAATTAATTCAACTAACAGAATTAGAACCACGGGATGGGCATCCCGTTTGGTCGCCAGATTGTAGAAGTATCGCCTTTCAATCTTCAAGAAATGGCAATCCTGATGTATATATCATGGATAGCATTGGAGAAAACATAAAGCAGCTTACTTTTAATAATTCTTTTGATGGAATTCCAAAATGGTCCCCAAATGGAGAAATTATTGCATTTAATAGTAGCAGAACTGGCAGTCCAAATGTCTTTTTACTAAATGTTGAAACAAAAGATGAGATTCAAGTTACCTCTAACGAAAAGTATAATTTCATTCAAGATTGGATATCAGATACCGAACTATTAATGATTACAGATGTTGATGAAAAACGACAACTTCAAATTGTTGACATCAGTAATAACACCGTAAGAATTTTACCAACAGATTCGGATGTAACCTATGCTAGAACAAATATGAGTGGGAAAATCGTATTTACTCAAAAAGATAAAAGTGGCGATATTCAGCTCTATCTATTTGAATTAAATAGTTCAACTCTAAAACAATTGACCAAAACAAATGGTGAAAAAAGGTTTCCTACTTTTATGAATTAATAACTAGGAAGTTTATACCCTTTTCAATGTTGGTTTAACTATATCAATTTGATGTGATAATGAATAAATAAATTTACAACCAGGAAATAATTCAACTATCAGTGTTTAACAAAACTGAGTAAGACTTTGCGGATTTTGTTCAAATTGTGTTTTAATTATTTCTTCCTCATCTTTTTCCGTGAGAATCTAGACCATTTCCAATATTTCAACGATAAATACCAGTTCCACAAACCGTTTTTTTCCTCCATAAAGGATGCCTTGTACATCTAGCTGAATCTGTGACTCCTTAGCTGTTGGCAGTTCATAATGCTCTTTAAATTCTTTATATATATCCTTAGAATATTCTTTTTCATCTTACAATTAATAATACTCATAATAGCATAGATCAACGATTCTATTTACGAACCTGAAATAAATACTCAGGTCGAATTATAATTTGCATTCCACTTTCCACTACATCGACTCTAAGTAATTTCCTAGTTTCTTGAGATCTATATAAATCATTAGTGGGAATAAGTCCGTTAGCTTCTAGTAAAAAATGATCAACTAGGAAATTCATCTCTCTTACTTTCATTACTTTCTGACCTTTGTATTGAAGAGTTCCATCAACCACTTTGTTTTGTAGAGATGAAAATATTTTAAATGAAACAGACTGACCTGACTTTAAATTGAAAGATTCTACAAGAGCAAATACTTCTGATCTCCATACATCAAAACTTACATCTATTTGATTATCAAAAATAACTTCTTCTCGATCTTCGGTGTTTGTCCTAATAATTCTGCCATTGCTTTTGCCATCTTCAATTGTATAATCATAATTAGTTGTAACACCATTGTTTATAAGTAAAATAGAAGCGGATTCTGTTTTTAGACTATTCTTATTGATGAAGAATGTTGCTTCTTCGTAAACAGCTCCATCATTAATCTGTGAAGTGTCTCTAAAAATGATAAACTCGTTAGTAATTTCTTTTTGAATTACCATTGAGCCTATTTTATTTCCTGATGATATTATGTCATAACCTTGAACTCCTGGAATGATCTTCGAAGTATCTATAATATCCATCCAGTTGGTAAAATCTAACTGTTGAGCATGTAAACCATTTACGCTCATTCCACTTATGATTAAGAAAAAAAGAGCTATACTAATTTTGATTTTAGTTTTTAGAAATTTGGGAGTCATAGTGTATAGTTTTATGGTTCTTAAGACTTTTTAATACCAACTGATATCTAAAAATTCGTTCTCATCGAATTTTTGATCAGATAAATCCATATCAATTTGTATCTCTCGATATTTCTCAAGCATTACTAATTCTCCATTATCATAAAAAGAAACTTTAGGAGCTATCCACCCATGCCCTAATTTTCTATAATCTTCGAACACCGTTTCTGTTTTTATATCAGTACCTCTATATTTTACAGATTTAAGGAAAACAAGTCTCTCTTTATCTATTATGAAATGATTTAACCGTTCCTCTTCATTTTTAATACCAATAAAATAGGATGAGCGGCCATTATATTCACCTTCATACATCTTTGAAAGATCATACCCTATTTTATTTAATTCAGAAATCGTTTTTCCAGGACACTGACCATAAATATTAAACCCAAGAACTAGTAAATCATGGATTAACTGATCTGTTTTTAAAAGCTGTCCATTTTTCAAGGTATGCTGTTCATTTTTTTTAAAAATATATCCATCCTCAGAATTCAGGTTGTCGAACTTTATGGTCAAACCATCGGGTATTTTCATAGCTTCATACCAGACCTGACTTTTTGTTATTTCTCCATTCTTATAGAACTCAGTATCCTGAACAAAAGTTAATGATTGATACCATTTACTCTCATACTTTAAATACATTTCGGTTAATACATCTTCTCCAGTTTTTATCTCAATATCATTAACAGCTGTACCTATACTTGTAGCCATTATACCAACTGTAATTATTATTAAATTTATTACTATATACATGTGATTTACCTTCTAATTTTAACTGTAATAATTAATTCACTATTTAATTAGTGATATTTTTATTGTTTTAGAAAAACCATGTGCCTCCAGTTTTCCGAAATAAGTTCCAGAAGACAAATTCGAAGCATTAAAATTAAATTTATGTACTCCTGCTAATAAATTACCTTCATAAAGATTGGCTACTAACTGTCCCCGTAGATTATATACACCCATCGAAACTTTACCAGCTTTTGAAAGCTCGAAGCTAAATGTGGTTTCTGGGTTAAATGGGTTTGGGTAATTCTGATATAGCTCAAATGTTTTGGGGCTTACTAACTCATTATCCAAAGAAGTACTAGTCACTATATCAGCATATAGGGATATTTCTACGACTTCCTTACTTGTATTAGTATTAATTGATAACGTTGATTTAATACTTCCCACCTCGTTCGGACTTAGGATAATCACTAAACTATCAGTGCTATATGGAGGAATAATTAAAGATTCCAAAGTTGTAGTAAACATCTCCCCATCAAAATGAAACCCTTCTATTTTTAATGTATCATTACCTACATTTTCGAGTGCTAGTTTCTTCTCAGATACGCTATTTATTGACACACTACCAAAACCAAGCGAATCTGAAACTTTTAGTTTTGGATTGTTTGGAATAATTCCTGTTATCATCCTCAGTGATCTAGATTCAAAATCTGAAATAAATAGCGTGTCTCCTGAATGTGATGCAACAATCCCATTGGGCGCATTAAAAGTTGCCTCATTTAATAGTCCATCTTTACTACCTTTTACAGCCGTTCCGGCATACACTTCTATTGAGCTTCCGTCTTTCTTAATCCTGTAGATTTTATTTCTTTGAAATGCTGTTGCATAAATATAATCCCCTAAAATTGTGAAACTACCCAACCAGCCTGGGATATCTCCAACGACTGTTAAGTTTGAATCCTTATCGTACCTAAGTATACGCCCATCATCGAAATTACCTATGTATAAATCTCCTTGAGTATCAAAAGATAAACCAACTGGTCCCTTCAATAGTCCTCCTGTTAGAAATGTACTCGAGTTCCCTGCTGTGTCAACCTTTATAATTTTAGATAGTTGGTACTGCGATATGAATATATTTCCAATACTATCAACAGCTACTCCTGTTGGATTATGGATATCATCAATAATTACTTCTTTACTTCCGTCACTTAACACTCTTTCTACTCTACGCCCACCAGCACTTGGTACCAAAAGTAATCCATCATTATCAAATGCTATTGCATTTGGATTTGAAAACCCAGAACTATAAATCTCAGTCTCTCCATTGGGAGTAATCTTAGTTATAGTATTTCCATAATATCGAGCAGCATAAATATTCCCAAGTGAGTCTAATGCAAGCCCATCATCAAAAGTTGATAAACCTTGAACTAATGTCTCTACTCTTTGTGCATTAATAGTTGGAGCAAAGAGAATCAATACTAGTAGTAAAAAAGATATCTGTTTCATTGTCTATTTAGTTAGGTTAAATAGATAATGATCTTTTATTTATGTTGGAATTTCGTCCTTATTCATAATTCGAAACTATAAAGAATCATTTTTTTTGAAAAGACACAGCATTCAAAAGAGTGTTTTACAGATATCCAAGTAATTAATGATCTAATCAAAACTCCTCTAATTACTGATTCTTTAAACTTAAATAGAGCTTTAGCTCTTCAGCGGTTCGAACCATAAAATCGATTTTTCCATCCTGATCTAAAAGGATATATGTTGGATAAGATTGCAATCTGAATTTATCTTGAAATTCTGGATCTACCAGTCCCACAGGCCATTTGATCTGCTTCCTCTTTACATAGCTATCAACTGAGGCTTCAGTATCAAAAGCAAAGAGACCTACAACTTCTATCCATCCATTTGAGTATAGTTCTTTTATAATTGGTTCTTGAGCTATACAGCCTCCACACCATGTGGCTCCTACATCTATTAATAGAGGCCTGTCATCAGGAAGAAGCTGGTTTATAGTTTTATCTTCAATACCTATAAGATCTATCTTAAGACCAGAAATATCTGCTCCATCAGCATAGACCATCCTTGTTTCTTTTTGAGTTGGACTCAAGGTTAGCGTATCTCCATAAAGACTAAAATACTTAATGAAATAATTATCTCCATAAAGCTTAAATACAGCATTATGATCTATTGGTTCACCTTGTTGAATCTCTGTTAAAAACATTTCTTTATTAGTAATATCCCCTTCTGAAATAAAAATTCGATCTCCAAAACGACTAGTTTCAAAAGTAAAAATTCCATCTAAGGATTTATCATACGCAAGAATTGATATGACTGAATCTTTAAAGCTTTTAACTGATAACTGGAGGTTTAATCTTCTAGATTGAATCCAGTTTTGAACAGGCATCAAATCTGATTTTGGGAATAATGGGCTATACTTATTCATTAGGTTCAGTCTATTCTTGGAAGCAATAGTCGAACGATTCAATTCATAAAAAAAAGTGTTTTTCTGATTTGAATAATTGGACAAATCAATGAGAAGAGAATCTTGAAAAGTAACAGAAGGGCCATCGTCAGTAAAATCCAAATTCCCATTACGATCAATATAGATCTCAGAAATTGATTTTTCTACATCTTTTATAAGTATGGTTACTTGACCCGAAAATTCAGCTGAACTATTCCCATTAAATTGTAAAAAAGCATAACTCAGATCTTCTAACGATTGTATAACACCATCTGGAAATTTTTTTATTGCAATGCTTGTATCTTGATTAGATAAGCGTCCATCTAGCACTCTCATAACAGGATTCATATTGTATGAAAACCCAACAGGTGAGCGATATTCTTTATTTAGGTCAGTTAATTGATAAGTTTCTATCTGATTATCCGAGCATGATGATGCAAAACACAAATATAAAACAGATAGAGTTGCTATGAGTTTAGACTTATTGACAGATTTAAACATGATATTTTTTAATTAACAATTAATCTGAATTAAAGATAATGGAAATGAAGTTTGAGACTTATTTTCTTGGGGATTTGATTGATCAGTTAAATCAATTTTTGGACTTTTGACTTCCTGTTGAACTCAAAAGAATCTTCAGTAAAGTTCATTATGTTGAAGCGATTTTTCTTGATTGATTTGTCTATTCCTCTTCTGCTAAACGTTTTTGTGTACTCATTGGACATAATGATTTCATAGTTTTCCAATTTCTTCATCTCTTCGAGAGGTCCTACTGAATAACTAGATGTTAAATCACTTTGGGCATTTATATTAACCCAACAACAAATGCTTATGATTAATATTAGAATAATCTTCAAAAATACAGCTGGTATTTCAGACATTTTTTGATTGGATAAGTTTCAAACTTTATTTTTCACTATCAGAAATAAAGTTCCATAAAATGATGGGTAAAATCGTCCTAATTCATAATTCAGAACTTAATTAGTTGAAGATCCCAACTCATTATATGACTGATTGAATAACTTACATTATTGGTAAGCTAGCTAGTTCTTGATTTGGTTGCTCTTATACTCCTTTGGAGTCATCCCAGTATACTTTTTAAATGCATTGTAAAAGCTTGACTTGGAATTGAATCCAACTTCATAAAGAACCTCTAAGACCGTCATTTTATCATCAGTACTTTTTTCAAAAATATGAAGTGCTCGTTCAACTCTATACTGGTTAATAAATTCCGAAAAGTTCTTATTGAATTGAGTATTTATGACCTGAGATAAATCTCTATTAGAAATAGATGCTATTTCTGCAACATCACCTAGCGTTAGTTCTGGATTTAAATAGATTTCTTGATCTTTCATCAGTTGTTCAACTAACTCTTTGTATTTTAAAAGGTCTTGATTATTCAAAGCTGAAGATGCATACTTATCATTTGAGTCTTCAACTATTTTTATGTCTTCATAGGTAATACCTGAAAAAAGGCTGGGGTGCTTTAACCCCTTATACACCATGATATTTACAAGTAGGAATATGACTATCATTTCGACCAAGGTCATTATCTCACCAGGCCAGAAAGGCTCGTTATATAAAGTGTTATTAATAAAATTTATAATAATCACAATTAAAAAGAATGTAATGAGCTGCTGAAGCCAAATTAATGATATATCAGAGTAAGATGGCTGTGTTTCTTTTATAACTACTTGATATTTATTAATCATCAAGTATGAAGCAAACAAGTAGCCTATCGCACTAATGTTTATTGTAATCAATAACACAAAACGCGGAACCAAAACATCGAGATTTAGCACAATTAAAATCAGAAGAAATGGTGCCAGATGCAGTAAACTGTACTTTTCTAGTTGATAATCTTTTTCAGAAATACTTCGAACATAAAAATAGAGTACTGGACCAAATATAAATCTGAACGAAACTGTCAAACGATAAAGATAAATATCACCATAATCGGAAAGTGTTAATAAAGATAATTGACAACCTAAAACAATAAGAAAGGCTCCTAATAAATAGTTACTCAAAGATGTGCTTGTTGTAAATAGATATAAGCTAAAAATAACACATTGTATGACTATAAATATTTGGATGATTTCGATTGACTCGAGCAACATGTTTTATTGATTTTTATAGTTTACAACCATCCTGAATAACTAAAAAGTATTGATTCTTGAAAAGGGATACTTAATGAGTAGCAGTTATTTATTTTTAAACTCGTCACATTTTAATTTATTATTCAAAAGGATTCAAGTGCTTTTCGATTTCCAAGATCATACAATAAATGTAATAACTAATACTTGTTTTTATTTGATTGTTTTTGATTTGATACTCATTACCTTTCTTAAAGAAAAAAGTAAAAGGTTCTACCTGATCAATTGTCTTTTTTGCTTATTCCTGTACCTGATTTATGAATTTTACATTCCACACGATTGGAATATAAGATTTGATTTGTACTTAGTATGGCCTCTATTGGTTATAATTACTGGGTTAAGTTTGATTAAAACAGGAAAGATATCTTAACGAAATCTTGACTAATTAAGCCTTCATTTATTGATTATAGATTATTAGAATAATAAATCTTAAACGATTAACAGTTAATTTTTTGTAAATACTTAATCCCCTCTTCAAGTTCTGATTAAACTTAACTCACTTAGCTACTGCTTTTGTTATTTTAGATAAATAATGAGTTTTTTTTAAAACTTCTCATCAAGTTTTAACTGATTATAGGAAGGATAATAAAAAACCCTCCCGTTTATCCAACGAGAGGGTCTATTTAGGGGTACATGAAATTGACCAACAAAACTATTTTTCGTATTCCTTTAATGGATTCTAAAATAGTACAAGGTGTTCCCACAGTATTACATGACTGTTTATTTAAATTATACTTGCTTCAATTTTAATTAATTATTTGACCGAATAATCCATTCACAATATTTTGGTGCTGTTCAGTTTGCTGCTTCTTTTTCGATATAATCAGTTTTCCATTTTCAACATTAGCATCCAATCCGGCTAGGGGTAAATAGTTTTCTATCGGAATTTTCTCCTTTCCAATTACATATGAGTTAATAAAATCAGTTTGCTCAATCCCACTTAACTCAGACATTATGTATTGAATCTCTTTTAGTGTGTAATTTTCATTACTCCCTCCATATTTATTGAATAAATGTCTCATTAAATCATCCAGACTTTTTTCATTATTAGTTTCGCTACGAATAATCATATCTTGCGATATCCCAACCAACATACCTCCTCCATAAATTAAGCCCCAATGATCGTGCTTTTCTTCCCCATTTGTCATTGATAATTCCCCAACAGCACTATCACTTGCATATCGTTGATAAAAGAAATTACCTAAAAAATCTAAGTAGCTTTCATCAGTTAAAAACTTTACATGATGCAATGCCTTTAGGGTGTAATAATTCGAAACCCCTTCTTTAAACCATTCTGTATCATCACTAGCTGGTCTAAATGACTTTCCATTCCAAAGATGAAAGAATTCATGTGCAAATATGACCCTTGATATTGTTTTCGAAAATGGATCGCCTCCTTCTTCAATCAAAATGCTAATATTATTACCTATCACCTCTCCATCAGTAATCGAGGGGTTAGAGCTGATTACAACTACAGATTTTTTGAAAGGATTATCAGGTGAGGGCCTCGGTGTTCCTCCCATAAGCTCGATATAGTAATCTAAAACACCTTCTGCTAAATCACGGAATTCCTCTTTATCCGCAATAATTTCTGCACTACCTAGTGCAAAAACTAGTTCAAATTCATCTCTTTTAACAGATAGTTCTTCATGTGTTCCTGCAAATATCATTGAGTTAATCAGATCTAAACTACTTGTTGGTCGATAGGTATTGATAAGATCTGAGTCTTCAATCCAAGGAGTTGTAACGTTCCACTGATCAGGTAGCTGGAAATCAACAATTATTTTATCACGTTGCTCTCCGTTCATGATGAATAATGTTCTCCCTGTATAAAATACCCCCTCACTGGTTGAATATGCTACACCATCAATTCCCCCACTCCATTCATATCTATCGTGATCTAAATGGACATCATATGTCAATATTATTCTTTCATCTTGAGGTCCATCTATTTTCCACTCAGCATCAGAGCTTTGCACCAAATTAACAGGGTTTCCGTCAATGCTGATCGCTTTTATATTATGAACAAATTGAACTAATCGTTTTTGAAGCATATTAGCCTCATGGCTCATAAAGAGAACACTGTCTTTTGGTGTAAAATCAACTTTCACCTTTGCGACCCTGTAATTTTCACTATCAATTACAATTGAATATGAAATAACTTCATCAATATTTTGATTTTGTTTTTTTAGTTTAGAACTACAACCAAAAACGAAGAAGATTAATACCATAAATTTTATCGGGAATAAATATTTACAAGAGTAATTCATTAGTACATAAATTTTTGATTATCAGGTGCCACTTCCAGGTTGAGTATATTCTTTATTCGGAGTGTTGCTAATTTATATCGCTAGCATTTTTACTCGTAGATTAAACAATTCATTTCCTAATAGAGTGCTGGTTCATGAATCAGGATTCAATACTTTTTACCTATCAATCACTGTTAACGCTACTTTAGAATCAACTGTAATCCATTAGTTACTAGTATTCGAATTCTCTCTTTTAAATAGTCTTGAATTATGAAAAAAGACTACTTGTCAAAAAATATAACTCATCTTTGCTTACTCAATGAAGTAACCTAAGATCAGATTATGTATAACCTCTTCTTGTCGTTACTCATAATAAATTATTATGCTACCTATGACTCGAAGCCACTTAATTTTATTTCTTTCTTTATTTCTTCAGAATCAGGTTTTATCACAAACAACTTTAAGAACATTTGAACTAGTTAAAACTCAAAATGAAATCATTGTTGATGGTGTAATAAATGAGGCCGAATGGGCAGATGCGAACATATTAGATCCGTTTTTAAATAAATGGCCTAATAATGATGGATTATCTAACACCAAAACAGATGTTTACATTCTATATGATGATGAGTTCTTATACATCGCATCAAAAAACTATCAGAAAGAGGAAGATTTGATTGTTATGTCTCTCAAGAGGGATAACATGAGTAACCACTGGTCTAGTGAATCATTTACCATGATACTTGACCCTTTTAACAATCAAAGTAGCGGATATTTATTTGGAGTAAATGCTGGTGGAACTGAAGTTGAATCTCAGTTGGGTATTAACTCATTTGGTACTTCAATGGATGTTAACTGGAATACCACTTGGAAAAGTAAGGTACAGGTTTCATCTAATTACTGGACAGTAGAAATTGCTATTCCTCTAAAATCCCTCAACTACTCTGCTATTACAGATCATTGGGGTATAAACTTTGTCCGAAAAGATATGAAAACCAATGAGTTTTCAACATGGTCACATGTCCCAAATGGATTTTCTTCATATGATATTACCAATTTGGGTAATCTAACTATTAAAGATATCCCCCAAAAAAAACGGCCAAGACCTGTTATAATCCCATCCCTGCTTAGTTCCCGCTATTCCGACTTTCAAGCAAATTCAAATACAGACCTAAACGTTGATCTTGGGTTAGATGTCAAAGTGCCCATTAATAATAACTTTAAAGTTGACATAACCGTCAATCCTGATTTTTCGACCATAGACGTAGATCAGCAAGTTACAAACCTATCTCGATTCAGTATTTTTTTCCCTGAAAAAAGAGAATTTTTCATGGAAAGCAGTGATCTATTTACAAATTATGGTAGTCCTTATATGCGTCCTTTCTTCTCTAGGAATATTGGAATCAGTAATGGGCAGTTTATACCCATTCTATATGGTGCGCGTGCCACCGGTAATATATCTCCAGAAACTCGGATAGGTCTCCTCAATATCCAAACCCGTTCCACTCAGTCAAACACAGCAGATAATTTCACCGTCTTATCTTTACAGCATCAATTATCAAGTACTCTTAACTTTAAAACTTTATTCACCAATAGAAGTGGGTACGGTTTTAAAGATGGATATGCTGGCAACTTTAATACCACTTACGGGGGTGAAATAATTTATCGCTCTTTAGATAATAAATGGAGTTCGAACATCAGACTTCATGATTCCAAAACTGAAGATGACCTTAGTGATACCTTTTTCATGGGTATTACCACAATTTACAAAAGCGGAAATTTTACATTGATTCTATTAGGAGAACAGGTTAGCGACAACTACATCAATGACCTGAGCTTTTCATCCCGCCAATTACAATATAATTCACTGACCAATGAATTTAAAAGAATAGGGTTCAGAGTATTTGACATAATGAGTAGTTATTCCATCTTTCCAGACAATCCAAAAATTAATAATCATAATTTTCACTACTTCAATTCTAATACCTATACCATAGATGGTAATTTAACCGACCGAGCTTTTCAGTTTACCTATAGTTTGCTTTCCACTAACAATAATAGGTTTGTATTGAGGTATGTCAATCGGGCAGTTGGTTTATTATTTCCAACCAATTTAATAAATGGACCTGAAGATTTACCCATTGGAGATTATATCTTCAACAGGTATTCCATTATGTATATGACGGATAGTAGACGCCCACTTAGTTTAGAATTATCAAGTGGCTTAGGAGGCTTCTATAATGGAAATCGTTATGAATACGGTGGAAGTATAAACTTTAGAGCCCAGCCTTGGGGAGTATTCAAATTAAAATATATAGGTAACCATATTAATCTTCCAGAGAATTATGGAAACACAACTCTACACTTGATCGGACCGCAATCTGAAATCAGCTTCTCCAGCACATTAAACTGGACCACATTCATACAATACAATACGCAGGCATCAAATCTAAATATTAATAGCCGTTTTCAATGGCGATTTGCCCCTATGTCTGATCTGTTTTTAACCTACAGTGATAATTATCAAACCGACAGTTTCATTGCAAGTAACCGCGGTATTTATCTAAAACTCAAGTACTGGATTGACTAAAAGCTTTAACTAAATCTATTAATACGCTACTCCTATGAAAACCAATATTTCACTACTCATTCTTTTACTGAGCCTCACTTCGAATATCGAGCTTTTTGCTCAGCTTGATATGGAAAAGTCAGAGTTGGATGTAGATCCAATTGACCAAAACATCTATTTACTCATTCAAAAAACCAATATATCTAACCCTAGTAGTATCCTTTATGTCGATTCGAATTTTTCTCTGCTAATAGACCCTGGTTTTAAACAAATGCAATTCGACATTAATGCTGTCATTGCTTCCCTCGATGGTGCTCCAATCGAGTACCTTATGGCTACCCATTTCCATACCGATCATGCACAAGCTTTAGAGGATTACTACAATAAGGCAAACATCCTTTTATCGAGTTATCAGTATCCAGGGGCTAAAGAAATACAACTTTCAAAAGTATTTGCAACATCAGGAAAAAGCTACCATCTAAATCTTGGGAATGAAGAACTGGAAGTAATTTCACTACCCCAAGCAAATGGCCATACTGGAACGGATGCTGTCTTTCATTTCAAGAATTCTGATGTTTTGGTTATTGGAGATTACTTGTTTTATGGCATGTTTCCAATTATCGACATTAAAGGAGGAGGCAGTATAGAAGGGTACATTAAGAATTTAGAACACATACATTCTATAACTTCACCAAAGACAAAAATTATACCTGGTCATACTTCTTTCAAACCTGAAGTAACTAAAAACTACTATAGTGCCGACGAGTTACTTCGCCACATCAGTGATTTAAAAGAAACTATAGATTGGATAACGACCCGAAAAAAGCAAGAAATAGAACTCACTTCCCTTATTGAGCAAGGATTACCAGACAAATTCCAAAAATACACGGAAGGAATGAAATTTGTTTCAGAGCAGAAGTGGATCACCTTTATTTATGAGAACAATGATCTCTAATTCACCATACTTTTACATTTTGTTCATGTATAGAATGATAAAAAATCATACCGCACAAATGATTCTGAAATCAGCTTTCCTAATGATATCTCTCATTTTCTTGAATTATAGCTATGTTCAGGCTCAGGATATTGAAATTCAATATCTGGCCAATCAGGGAGTTCTAATTTCAGATTCGAACACAACTATTTATGTGGATGGTATTTTTGAAGATGAGTTCGAAGCCTTTGATCATCTACCTAAAGATTCACTAAAAAAAGTATGGAACAATGTTTTAGATCAAAATAAAAAGTCATTTATATTAGTCTCTCATTTACACAGAGATCATTTTGGCTCAGATTTAACGGGTAAGTTTCTACAATCAGACAGGAACGCCCTATTCATTTCTCCACAGGAAACAGCAGATAAATTTCGAGATGATTATGCAGACTTCAATAAAATCAATGAACAGGTTAAAACACTACCTCTTTCTACGTATGAGTATGAAGCTCTTGAATTTGATAAGATCAAAATAACGATTATAAATCTACCCCATTTAGGGGAAAGCCCTTGGAAAGAAGCTGTGAACTATGCTTATATTATTGAAATAAATGGGAAGAAAATACTACACCTTGGGGACGCTAAAATTGATGAATCAAGTTTAAAGGCATTAGCATTTCCTGATTTAAATCTAGACATAGCCATAATGCATATTGGTCAAATGGCTTCGGTAGAACAAAAAGAGTTAATTGACCAATATATTGCTCCAAAACAGTTAATGGCTGCTCACATCCCCCTATCCTACTATGATACAGCTCAAAGTCTGTTAAAGGATATTGGATATGATGAAGTCATTATTTTTAATACTCCTCTAAAGAAATATACTTTCTAAGATAAGCTTTCACTTACATAGCATTGATTGACCAGATTTTAAGGAAGCTGACAATGCCTACTTAGAATTGAAGATTATTTAATAAGGGTTTTAGTGTATTTATTGCTTTGAACTAAAAACAGAAAATTCCAGATGGATCAAATAGTTATTTCTTCTATTATTGAAAGAATTACTTAATGGATTCTGATACACTTGAGCTTTTCAGGCTATCCTTTAAAGGGATAAAAAAAATAGGTTGAAGTCTCACATACTATCTCTATATAAAGAAAGTGACTATTATTTTTAAGGCCATACTTTGACAGCTTGTGATAAATACTTTTGATGCAATCCAGTCATTTTATATTAGTATTTCATTCCCAAAGCATTTGATCACAATACAGAACCTAGTGACCGTATTGAGAATAGGAATTAATCCTAATTCATGATTTAGAACTACAGTGATTTCGAATTTTGCTAAACTGCACTAAGATCAATAAATGATTTTAACAAAATGCTTTAAGGCCTAGTCATAGCTATTCCATGAAAATTTATACAATATTAACGATTCTAATAATTCTCTTATTTCAATTATCGAGTAATACTAAAGCTCAATCATTATCGAAGTATATTTCGCATGTTGAACACCTTTCATCTGATAAACTAGAAGGTCGAGGAAATTTTCAGCCAGCTATTTGGACAGCTGCAGCATATATTCAAAATGAATTTAGGAAAATTGGAATAACACCTTACAATGAGAATGGTTATTTACAGCAATTCTCTATCAGTAATGAAGAAATCCCTTATTATGTTGCGAATGTAATAGGTTACATTCCTGCTGAAAAAAAGACTGAGGAATCCATCATTTATATTTCCCACTATGATGGATACAAAGGCATTGGAAAGGCCAACGAAAATGGTGACAATATCTACAATGCAGCCATTGATAATGCTTCAGGAGTTGCTGCACTACTCGAACTATCAAGCATGTTTATTAACGAAAACCCTCCTGAAAAGAATATAGTATTTATAGCAACTGCAGCGGAAGAATCAGGTAGCCTTGGTTCGGAATTTTATGTCAAAAACCCACTTTTTCCAATTTCTAATATTGAAATAGTTATTAATATCGATGGATTTAATCTTTATGGTAAGTTACCAGAAGTAATGCTTATGCCACTGCAAGGTATTTCTTACAGAAAAGAAATAATAAACATTATTGAAGAACAAGGATTCATTGCAAACACACCAGAATGGGTCAATTCATTAGACACAAAATTTGATAGCCATCGTTTTCTTCAGAAAAGTGTTCCAACTATAACAATATGGCCTGGCGAGAAAATTCCTGGAATGACCCAGGAAGAATCTAAAATTTATATAAGTAAGATTGGAGGTAAAATGCATACTCAAGAAGATGAAATTACAAGCCTTTGGAACTGGAGTGGAGTGGAGTCTCATCTGGAGTTACATAAAGCAATTGGGCAATATTATTTATTAAAAAATATATCCGGTGAGGTTACAGAAAGTTGGAGATTCAATTCAGATACCAAAAAATAATGACTTCTTTCAGAAAAAATAAATTAACTGTTCTAAAATCACCTGCTAATAAATTCATCAATTTCTGGTTGGGATATATTTTCATTTTTATCTCATCTACCAACTTTCTAAGCGCTCAAGACTTAGCTGTACAGAAGCGCTTAGACTCACTTATTCAAGAGCATAGTTACAATATTGTACTTAACCATAACGAAATTAGTGGACAAGGTGCACATTGGTTAACTAATGAAGCACAGAAAGCTAATTATTTTTTAATTGGTGAGCGACATGGCACGGCTAATATTCCAAAAATAAGTGGTGCGATCTTCTCAAAACTTGTTTCTGTTGGATATAAACATGCTGCTCTCGAAATTGGCAGATACGCTGCTTTTGAAGTACAGGAACTCATACAAAGTGGTGATTATAATTCTCTACAAAGTTTTCTTGAAACACCCGAATACTTTCAGTCGATTGCTTTTCTAGACTGGGCTGAAGAATCAATGCTTGTTGCGCGAATCACTAAAGAATCCCCATTAAAGGAAAAGGCCATTTGGGGACTAGATCAAGAGTTCATCTTTGGATTCAGAATGTACTTAGAGCGCCTGAAAAAAATCGCTACAAAAGACTCTCAAAAACAACTAATCTCTATATTAATAGCACGTTTGTCAGAAGATCCTTTCTTACTGGGTGGACCTATTAAAACAGAACTTAATACTTTAATAACACTTTTTGAGGGGAATTTTTATGCTATTGATCTACTCGAATCATTACTGATAAGCAATAAAATTTATAGTCGTTTTAGAGGGGACATTACCAGAATCCAATCTAACACGATCCGTGAAAATTTAATGAAGAAAAATTTAGTGGATCTGGTAAATATCAACGAGAACGATTATGGTAATAATCCAAAAATTTTCTTTAAGCTTGGCGGATTTCATTCAGCACCTAGTTTGAATAACGGGTATTCGACACTTGGCACTTTTGTTGAAGAATGGGCTTTGAGTAGGAGTGAAAGCGCATTTAATATTTATATCGATGCCGTAAGTGGTAACACTCTTGCAAGTGGCCAAGATAACCCCAATGGTGGGAGTGGAATACACCAAGTTATCAGTCAATTTGGTAACATTGATGTTGATAATACTGATATTACTAAACGTCATATCTTTTTTAAATATTTAAAAAACAATGTAGGACTATTCCTAGTAGATTTACGCCCTCTTAGAGCACTAATTGATGATTTCGAACCCTTCATAGATTTACAAACAAAATCTCTAATCATTGGCTTTGATGCTTATTTAGCTATTCCAAATGTAAGTCCTGCAACACCTTTTGATTTGAATAAATAAGCCTTTCTATAGATTTGTATGGTTATAAGCTATTACATTCGAACTTCCAAAATCTGATTCAAATATTTAGGTTTCCCCATTGGATGAAATTTTGAAAGAAGGAAGCCTTCCTCTGAACGTGCTGGAAAGTCACATTATAAACTGGATTGAAGTAGAGAAATAAACCTAATCAACTTAAAGTAACTATTAATCTTATCCTCAAAAATCTATCAGGTTGTTGTATCTAATTTGATATATTATTTTTTCTAACTCTATTTTAAATTACAAATGAGAACTAATAAATATTTTCTAGGATGACGGCTATTGATATTACAAGTGTCATTGGTTTGATGGTTTTAGGTATAGCCCTATTTTTTCTTGTTTACCTAAGTTTCAATTACAAAAAGCAGCTTTCCGAAAAACTTCTCTTCTTCCTATTTGTAGTTCTTTCTCTTAATCTTGGTTACAGTATTCTGATTGATACTAAGCTTATCGAACATTTCCCTATGGTTTATGTCCTTTTCAACAAAGGGCATTTATTGTATTTATTGATCTATCCCTTGCTGTTTGCTTTTATACAGATATACACAAGAAATCATTTCCAGAAGGCACTTTTCCTGGTACTAATGACACCCCCAATTATTTTATTAGTACTATCTCTTATCCGTTTTGTATCATTCGATACAGAACTCATTCATCAACAAGTCAATCTTTTCTTGATGGATAACAGGCCAGGTCCCGAACAGGTATTTCGAAGTCCATTCTTGTTTTCTATTTCTGTATTAATACCAGGACTTGTGATTTTTTTGATCCATAAAGAACTACGGTTATTTTTGAATCAGGCTATTTTCTCAAATACAAAAAATTTATTGATTGTATTTTCACTTTTAGCCGTGCTGATATTTGTATTGCGACTCAGTAGCTATCCCCTTCAATGGTATTTTTATCAAAAGTTAGATATCTCATTTATCGAGTGGAAAATTGAAATTCTATTCACCTCACTATTCATTCTGATCTTATCAATCTCTACGTTGCTTCATTTTAAACTGGAAGAGTTGGGTGATATAGTACTACAAGGTCGTAAGAAGAAAGTATCTGCAATTACTGAGGATGATCTAATAAATTTATTGGAACAGATCAAAATCACAATCATTGAGAAAGAATTCTTCCAAAATCACGGACTCAGCCTAGATGATCTTTCAAGAGAATTGAATGTAAATACCAAATATCTATCGATGGCACTTAATCAGGTTCTCGGTAAAAGCTTTCCCGAATTCATAAATGAATGCAGGCTTGATAAAGCTAAAGAACTCATCTTAAGCGATACATTCGAACAATACTCAATAGAAGCTATTGCTTTCGAAAGCGGCTTTAATTCTCGTGCTACTTTTTATAGAGTATTTAAGAGTGAAATGGGTTTATCACCTTCAGAGTACCGAAAAAATAACATCTCTTCTTAAAGTTATCTCAATTCATGAGTTGAGACATAGTCAATTAGGCGATATTAAGATTCAGTATGTATCATTGATTTAACCAAAAATTTAAATCAATTTTAGATGTACAAATTCCTTTTAACCCTAGGATATCTTTTACCTATTTCCATATCTATACTAGGCCAACACACTGAATATTATTCCACCATACGGTTTGTAGAAACTCCTCTTTCCAGTATAGAAGGTAGTATCCCTCTCACTCAATCTGAAGCATTGAAGAGACATCATTACCAATTTAAATATACCGATAGGAACCGGTTGTCCTCAATTGAATTTTACAATGGCAATGTTAATAAGACTCCAAATAATACAGCTAGCTTATTCACTTTATCACACCGAATGGAATTCAGTATATCTGGTAATACAGAAATAATTTCTTTCTTTGGAACCGATGAGAATCCGACCTTGGTATTAGGTCAGGTAGCTTTTTTTGAGTACGAACTCAATGAACATGGACAACGAAAAGCTCTTTACTTTAAAGACCCTGAAGGAAATAGAATTGAAAATAGTTGGGGCATATTCAGATATACTTGGGAATACGACAGAAACGGCTATGTAATTGAAGATCGATTCAATAAGCAGAACGAAAGGGTTTCTATACGACCTGGTTTTAAATTTTACCGCTTAAAATTATTCTTTGGACCAAAAGGAAGTATTCGACTAATGCAAAATATTGATCATGCTGGAAATCTTGTAGAAAATGAAAGCGGAGCAGCTCAGGATCTTATTACCGTTAATGCCGAAGGTAATTTTATTAAATGGGAAGTACTAGATAAAGATGGGAACCTTGAAAAAGGAAATGGTCCTAATGTAGCAATTGGGCTTCAAAATTTTGATAGTTACGGGTATGAAACAAGTCTTGAGCATTTTGATGAATACGGTAACACTATTTTCAATTCCTATGGATTTGCTAAATCTCAAACTACATACGACTCCTATGGAAACCTAGCTGAACGGAAATTTATTGGGCTAGAGGGAACTCCCGCTCCTCACCAAATTGCTGGATATACACATCTAAAAATTGATTATGACCCTAGTGGTAATTATCGGACCCGACTCGCTTATTATGATGAACAAATGAATCTAATACTTCATAAAACACGCGGATATGCTATAGTGAAATATTCATATGATAATCAACGCCAGTTGATTCAAATAAAATACTTAAACACACAAAATGAACTAGTCAATCGTTTGGATAATGGAGTGGCTTACATTGAATACAGCTATGATAGTAAACAAATGCTTACTGACGTATTAAGTTATGACAAATATAAGAGGTTGGTTCAATGATTAAGTATTCAATATATATTAAATGGGTATGGATATTAATAATGTTATCGGCCATACTTTCAAAACCTCTGTTTGCTCAGGATTTATCAGAAATCAATAATCGGATTGATAAATACTTACTTGAGATGGTAGTGAAAGAACAATTTCAGGGAGTGATTTTGGTAGCAAAAGATGGCGAAGTGCTTTACAAAAACTCTATTGGATATGCGAATCATGAAACAAAGAAGCTCAACTCTCTGGAAACTAAATTTAGGATTGGTTCACTAACCAAATCATTTACAGCTGTAACAGCAATGCAGTTTGTAGAAGATGGCTTACTTGACCTAAATATTCCTATAGAAGAGTACCTGCCAGATCTGAATCCATCTATCGGAAGTCAACTCACATTGCACCAACTTCTTAAAATGCATCTGGATTACCAAATCATTTGGCTAGCCTAACAAATCTGGAATACAAGGATATCACGAATAAAGAACTCATCGAAATCATTAATACTGCTACACTTTCTTTTGACCCTGGTAGTGATTATGGATATTCCAATATCAATTTTTCTTTGGTCGCTCTCATTCTGGAAAGAGTATCAGGTAAATCGTATTCTGATATTTTACAAGAGCGAATTTTTACTCCTTTAAAGATGACCAATAGTGGAGTGGAAAGAACTAATGATAATATTCCTAAAATAGCTCTCGGATATGACATGTTAGAGGATGGAAGCTTTAAAACATCGGAGAGAAATTACATGGCTTATGCCATAGGTTCTGGTGATATTTACTCAAATGTAGGTGATTTGTATCTGTGGGATCAGGCTTTAAGCAATCACAAACTCCTTTCAGATTCTAGTACTACACTTCTGTTTACCAATGATCAGTCTGAAGAACTAGGGCATTACGGATATGGATTCAGAGTACACGATTATGTACGCTTTACAACCGATCAGCCGAGAGGCAAACTGATCCGACACGGTGGAAGTATGCAGGGCTACCTCTCTAATTACCACAAATACCTAGATGATGAGCTTACAATTATTGTATTAGGGAATATGCGTCCTTTTCCTATAATGGATATTACTTTTGGTTTGAAAGAAATCGCTTTTAATCGCTTACCAATTTCCAGAGATGATTTAAACTATAGATATTGAATTCTAGAACTCAATTTTATAGAATATTAAAAGATCAATTACCTATAAATATATAAACGTAGCACTTTGTAAATCCTTAAACCATTTTGGACAATCTATGTAAGTTTTGAATTCACTTTTAAATGCTTACAAAGATATGGAAGGTATTACCTATTAACACATGGATACTTTAGATTAGATGATAATCCTTTTGTGCTTTAATATTTACTAATTAGGTATCAAATCTTAAAAATTAAACACCTTAGTTTAACCATGTTTAATTTGGAATGACTAACTCATCGAATTTCTTAACTTCATTTAAACTAGGGTCTATATACTTACCCAATTTCTCTAGGAAATTTTGGAACTTCTCCATAGATCCCCAGTATTCAAGTATCTGATCCTGAATTATTGAATTAGTACTTCTAATTGGGTTATCAGCATAGGTATAAACAACTTTAAGGTCTAATGTATCTTCTTCAGTTTCAGACATCAAAAGTCTGATATTTTTAAAATTTTCGTTCTTCCTTAGTATGTTCTCGGTCCACTCATATACTAAATTAATACCTTCTTCATAGCTTCCGTCCTCAGGTACATTAAATTTGTGTGTAGTAATATGAACTTTACTTCCCTTATCATATTTGTAATTTTTTTCCTGTGCTTCAACTTCAAAACTGATTAAGAAAATCAAAAGAAAAACGAATAAAGTCTTTATCAAAATAACTGACCTGTCTTTTTTATTATATCTATAAATCATGACTCACAGAGTTTTATAAATGTTCTCAACTAATATTTATTTCCAACTCTGAATCCACAATACCAACTTTAAGAATTCGATTTAAGCTCATAGAGATATTGATAATGTTTGTTGGAATATTTCAAAGTGAGCTTAGCCTATATCTTAAGACTTGATAAATTTCATCATGTATATCTATAATAGATCATATTAATTTTGAAGTAGTCTTATTTCATGATATGCGACTATTTTACTCTACCAATTAATGGTCTAGAAGCGGATTGGCAGGACAAAAATTACTTACGTTTCCACAGCAAGTTAGAAGAGATGTCGGAGCAATAAGAATGATAGATAGATTAGATTATTTTTGATTGGATTGTTCTTTTATTTGTTGTACTTCTTGGTTAAAAAAATCCTGTAAGCGGTGCGTTCCATAGCGGGTTGCGATACTATCGCGTGCCATAAGTGTGAGAAAGAATTCATGGGGTTTAAATCTTTGTTCGGGAAGAAATATCTTAGCTGCATTTAGTAACAATGACCTGATCCAGCCCGGAAGGTGAACAATATCATCCGGTTTATTCCACGCATATAAAGCCATTTCTGCTAACTCATTTTGAGTGAGGATATCTGGTCCGCCTACCAATATCTCTTTTTCTTTTTGAGCAATAGCCCGTACGCACACTTCCGCAAGGTCAGCGCCGTGGATAGGGTTTAGCTTTAACTCTCCATTCCCAAATAACACCACCCTTCCTTTTTCGGCCATAAGGAGTATTTCACGTAAATCTGAAAAAAATCCATTGGGTCGAATGACGGTATATTCCAATCCCGAAGCTTTGAGGGCATCAACAAATCGTTCTTTAGCTGCGGTGATCTTAAGATTGCGTAGCTTGTCTCCGTCTATGACAGACACGTAGATAAATTTTCTAACCCCGGTTCGTTCTGCTTCTTTCAGTAGGTTTAGATTTGCATGATAATCTACATCCAAAAAGGTAAGCCCATTTTTTTGGCGGGTCATACCAACGGTTGATATCACGGTATCGACACCTTTACAAATACCCACCAATGTTTCAGACCGGGTTATTTCAGCCTTCACAATCTTCATATTCCGGTGATTCAGATCTTTCAACTTTACTGGAGCCCGAACTAGAGCTAAAACTGGTATCCCCCAGCTATCCAGTTCTTCAAGTATATATTTGCCAAGATAGCCGCTAGCTCCTGCTACTAAGATTTTTGTCATGGTGCATTCCATTTTTTTGATTCCAAAGCCAAGATCAGGAGGTAGCATATATTAATCGTGCGGAATGATATTTTCGGCGCTTTTTATGAAATCTCGGACTTTTTAGAAAAAAGGCTTATAGCAACAGAATTAAGAAGATCAAGGAATTGTAAATTAGATACTGTTGCAAATTAAGACTCAGTGCAGGTTTAAAACAAATCTCTTACTTATGCTTCTTCAACCACTTGCGTGGGGTAATACCTGTTTTCTTTTTGAAATAATCATTAAAAGTAGATTTAGAATTAAATCCACTTTCAAAAGCTAAACCCAGTAGCGTGAAATTCTTATTAGCGGGATCAAGCGCCTTCTGTTTAAAACACTCCAGCCGGAAATTATTAATATAATCGTTGAAGCTTACCCCAACTTGATCGTTCAGCATCCATGATAGTTTATTTGGGTGAAGTTCGGCTTCAGCAGCCATGGTTCTCAAAGTTAATGCCGTATCAAGGTAGCGTTCATCTTGATGCATTAACTGATCGAGTTTTTTTAGAGTCATTTCGATTTCTGCTGGCTGCATCAATAATCTGGCATCAACCTCATTATTTCTATTCGAACTTGCGTTACTCTGCTCCTCCCTTGATCTTTTCTTGGGTAATCTGGATGGGTTAAATGTCTTCGTAACCAACTCTTTAAATCCATCTGTTTCCTGAATTTTTTCAAGAAATGGGCGGCTTAGGAAGTTTGCAAACTGACCTCTTTTATCTGCAACAGCTTGTTGTAGAAGTCCCATTGCTTTTTCTTGAGCCCCAAATTGCGCATACAATAATAAAGGCCAGGGTGTAATTGAAATTTCCTCTTCATTTATGACCTCATCAATATCATCAAGTTTAATTCCATGATCATCGGGCTGATGAGTCAATGAGTATAACATACCACATGATCTCAATGAATCGGTAAATGGTGTATTATTATACTCCTCCAAAGCTTCCTTACGCTTTAATTTGATCAGGCCAAGTTGCTTCATGGTTGTAGCATGCGTGAATTTAGGATCTATCCGGAGAGCGGCTTCTGTACTTGCAAGGGCTAATTCATAATCTTCCTGCAAATAGTGAATGTTTGCTTTGGTAAAATGATGATTGGGAGAAAGTGGATCTAATTGAAGAATATGCTTGGTATGATCCATCGCTTCATCGAACCAACCAATGGCCGTATATAATTCTGCTAATCCTTCCTCAGCTTCAGTATAAGATGGATTTAAGGCCATTGACCTTAGATATAGCTTTTCTGCTTCACGGTAATTCCAGTGTCCCCAAAATTCAAGCGTCGCTTTGCTATAGTATCCCAGGAATGACTGATCGTCGATCTCAAATCCGCGATTTATATAATCTGCTGCTATGTCAAGTGACTCCATATTTGGAGTCCATGATCCAAACATTGAATGACAATAACCAGCTCCAAAATATGGCCAGGAAAATCCAGGGTCCATCTCTATACATTGTGGATATAACTGCATCGCATTTCCTATGCCTTCACTATCCCAACGCAAATGATTATATCTCGCTTTTAAGTAGAGATTATAAGCTTGAATATTATGAGTTGGTACATTTACCAAATGATCCCCTATTTCTAGGTGACCAAAATTTTCCCTGATTTGTTCTGCGATTTCTAAGCTAATCTCATCCTGAAGCTCAAAAATATCTTCAATATCACGATCAAAGCGACCCGACCATATTTGAAATCCATCTGTCGTTTGTATCAGCTGTGCTGATACCCGAACTCTCGTTTTTGACTTACGAACACTACCCTCCAATACCGTAGATACACCCAATTGATTACCAATATGACGCACATCCATATGCTTCTCTTTGAAAGCAAAGGACGAAGTTCTCGCAGTTACTTTTAAGCCCTGGATACGAGTTAATGCATTAATGATATCTTCGGTAATGCCATCACTGAAATATTCATTTTCAGGATCTGAACTCAGGTTCAGAAATGGCAGAATAGCTATAGATTTATTATCGATCAAAAAAAATAGGTGTTTGAGTACTACCCGTTATTCATATAATTGGGAAGAAGATATAAAAACATGAGAATAAATGAACAGTGATAAGATAAAGTCACAGATCTAATTTTTTTCCATACATATCTACTAAGTCCAAAATCTCATCAATACGTCCGCAATTTCATTTCAGGACGTTTAATCAACTATTTCTTACGATCATTGATCTGTCGATTGGATTAAGTGGATTTTTAAGGCTGAATCTATCGACAAACATCAAACCATTCATTTAAACATTTAAGATTCAGAACAATGAAAAACCTAATTATTATTGTTTTTATACTTGTCTCATTTAGTGCTTTTGCTCAAACTAGCTCACCAGAGGGTAAAGAAGATGAAGTAGCCTATAAGTGGCGGGTAAGTATACCTTATATAGTGCCAGATGAGATTATCTTTGGTTATGGCAAGCGTACAAGTATTCAAATGGTAGAATTGCATGTAAAACGTAACCTTGATGATAAGAGCATCATAGGTGTAAAGTTTGCCTCCTGGCGATTATTTCAACCCATGGGCATAACCTGGTGGGATGGTGTAGTCGATAAAATAGAGTCCGGGACTGAATATTACGATGGATACCTAAGAGAAACAGGAATTGGCGTCTCATACCAACGCATGCTTTGGAAAGGACTTTTTGCATCTGTTGAAGTGCTGCCGCAAATTCAAACCTACACGGATTTAGACGGTAATAAGATTAAAAATGGTTTTAAACTTTACAACTCGGTTCATTTGGGCTACCATTTCACAGTTGGGAAGAAAAAACGATTTTTCATAGAACCTCAGGTTCATATCAACCAGTGGATGTTCGATAACAACTCTCCTGCAGGGTTTAAGGAGTTTGATGACAAATATGGAAACTTCTTCTTTTTTGAGCCGAACATTTACTTAGGGTGGAAATTCTAAGCTATCGTCTGACAAGTCAAGAATCACAATTCGGGGCTTGTTGGACTATAAGTACAAAACAATAAATAGCATATCCAGCAAAAAACAGGATTTGAAAATTTCAGGGATTTAACCAATCCTGAACCGTTGTAATCACATATGAGCCGGGCAGCATTAAGTCATCTTAAAAGAATGAATTGAAAATTATGGAATTAGTCAAATCATATGGTTCCTATGGATTGGAGTTTCTATGATTCGTAAACCTGAAATTGTTGACAACTTTTAAATTACAAAATCGATGAGTGAAAAAATTCATATAGTTTTTGGACGACAAGGTGCTGGCAAATCAACCTATTCCAAGAAATTAACCAAAGATATAAAAGGAGTCCATTTTTCAATTGATAAATGGATGTGGAAATTGTACGGGAAAGACACGCCTAAATCAATGCATCTAAAATGGTTAATGGAAAGAGTAGATAGATGTGAACAACAAATTTGGGAAACTGCTAAAAACATTTCTGATTGTGGTGTTGAAGTAGTCCTTGACCTTGGTTTTACTAAATTCGAAAAAAGAGAATTATTCACATCCTTAGCTAAAGAGCAAAATATTCCGACACAAATCCATTACATCAAAGCACCATGAATTCTATTTTTAAAAACCACAGCATTCCCAAAGCCAACTATTATTCCAGTAAATGAGATAGAACTGGAAGTCTTTGAAACAGGTCGGCAAAATATGGGGAAACCAATTGTTCTCTGTCATGGATGGCCCGAACATGCCTTTTCTTGGCGGCATCAGATTCCGGCTTTAGTTAATGCTGGCTATCATGTGATCGTCCCAAATCAGAGAGGATATGGTAACTCATCACGACCATCTGAAGTTACTGATTATGACATTGCTCACCTGACGGATGATCTAACCACGCTGCTCGATCACTATGGATATGAGGATGCGACTTTCGTAGGTCATGATTGGGGTGCTAATGTGGTTTGGAGTCTGGCACAACTACATCCGATGCGGGTACATAAAATCATAAACCTGGCATTACCTTATCAGGAAAGAGGTGAAATTCCCTGGATTGAGCTTATGGAAAAGTATATGGGGAGTGATAACTATTTCGTTCACTTCAACAGAAAACCAGGTGTTGCGGATGCTATACTGGATGAACATACAGAGCAGTTTCTAAGCAATCTTTTCCGAAAGAACGTACCACAGGTTGCACTAGAACCTGGAATGATTATGATCAATCTTGCCAAAGCTACCGAGCCACAAGGTGAAGCAATTCTTAGTGATGAGGAGTTAGCCGTTTTCGTTTCTTCTTTTCGGTCATCTGGATTTACCAGTAGTATAAATTGGTACAGAAATCTGGATCGCAATTGGCATCTCTTAGCCGATGTAGATCCCGTCATTCAACAACCCACACTCATGATTTATGGTGACCGTGATATGATTCCTAAGTCTGAACGATTAGCAGAGTTTGTACCAAATGTGGAGGTGACAAGTCTGGATTGCGGGCATTGGATTCAACAAGAAGCACCCGAAAAGACTACTCAGGTTATGCTAAACTGGCTCGATAAAACGAAAAAATGATGAAAGCGATTAAATGTTTGAAATACGGAGGTTCAGAAAACCTGGTACTGACAGATGTTGAAAAGCCATCACCAAAAAACAATGAGGTGCTGATAGAAATAAAAGCTACCTCAGTAACTGCCAGCGATGTGCTTATTCGAAGATTAGACGAGCCGCTTATTCCAAAAATTATACTTCAAATCATTTTCGGTTTTGGGAAACCACGCAACCCCATTTTGGGGATGGTATCATCTGGAGTGATTGTAGCGAAGGGAGAAAAAGTAACCTCTTTTCAGTTAGGTGATGAAGTATTTGCCTATGGTTCTATTTCCCCAACTAATCGCCGCTTTGGGTCTTATGCAGAGTATATATGCCTGCCCGAAGACTGGAATATCGCACTGAAACCGGCCAACATCAGTCATACTGAGGCTGCCGCGACTCCCTATGGTGGCTTACTGGCTATGCATCTACTGAGCCAAACCTCCATTCAGAAAGGTGATGACGTCTTAATCTACGGGGCTTCAGGCAGTATTGGGACAATGGCGGTACAATTAGCCAAAATTTCAGGCGCAAACATAACCGCTGTTTGTAGTAATAAAAACTTTGACCTAGTCAAATCTCTGGGTAGTGATCGGGTGATTGATTACACCCTGCAGGGCGCTGAAAAACAGTTATCCACCTATAAATATGTATTAGATGCAGTCGGAAACTCAAAATCATCCATACTTAAAGAAAAAAGCAAAAAGGCGTTAAATGTAAATGGCAAATACATATCTATTGATACTGGCGTACCCAAAACCCCTAAAAGTGCTTTTATACAATTGAAAAACTACCTTACAGCGGGGGAAATCAAACCAGTAATTGATCGAGTTTTCCCATTAGATAAAATAGCCGAGGCCCATGATTATGTTGAACTCGGGAATAAGCGAGGTAATGTGGTCATTGTAACTTCTTAAACGAAAAATCATGAAAGCTAAAAACCTAGTATTGAAAATTTTAAAGATTGGGCTTCAAGGGCTTGGGGGCTTGATAGTCTTAATCCTAATAGCCTTAATTAGTATACTCAGTTTGGATTATTATCAAACTTCCTTTCTG
Source organism: Balneolaceae bacterium (assembly GCA_965212165.1). GTDB lineage: Bacteria > Bacteroidota > Rhodothermia > Balneolales > Balneolaceae > RHLJ01. Next base: position 3,059,004 of record OZ243096.1, read on the forward strand.
AAGGTCAAGAATCAACCAGAGGCTGGTTTAAATAGCTATATAATAAGGAATGTTAACATTGTTCCAATGACATCTGATACAGTATTGACAAATTCTAGTGTCACCATAAAGAACGGATTGATCAGCAGTATTGGAGATACTTCGAATCCAGAAAACCTGACTGAGATAGATGGTAAAGGTGGATTTCTTTCACCTGGTTTGACTGATATGCACGTACACGTTTGGGATAAATATGAACTCGGTTTGTATTTGGCAAATGGGGTTACTGCAGTACGCAATCTTTGGGGCCAACCCATGCACTTGCGAATCAAGAAAGAAGTTGTGGAAAATGAATTGACAGCTCCGTTGTTCTTTACTTCAACTCCCAAGCTAACCGGTCCACAATTCATTGGAGATGATAATATTAACCTAACAACCCCTGATGAGGCAAAAGAAAAAATCATCTCCTACAAAGACCGTGGTTATGATTTCATTAAGACCTACTATGGACTTACTGAGGAATTATTCGAAGCAATTCTTAAGCAAGGTGCTAGTTCGGAAATGGATATAGTGGCCCACCCTACTCCTGAAGTACCTTATGATTATCATTTCAACCCACAGATCATCACCATCGAGCATGCGGAAGAATTTGTACAGCAACCATTAAATTATCAATTAGATACAACGGCTCTTAATGAAATAATTGACGGCTACGTTGCCCACAAACACTCAACGCTGAGCCCTACACTCATTGTTTATTATAACATTTACAACATGCTCCAGAATGATAGGATCCTCGCTTCTGAGCAATTGGACTATATGAACCCCCTCATACGCATGACAGATAGTAAAGCTCAATTTGATAGATGGAGTGGTACGAAAAAAGAAGATTCTGCAGTTACTCAACGAATCAAGGACCAGCATGACTTTCATCTGCTTATTATAAAGAAACTGTACGAGCGTGGAGTCAACATTGTCAGCGGAACAGATGCTGGCATTGGAATCACTTTACCCGGTTTCTCGATATTTCAAGAATTGGAGTTCTATAAGCAAGCAGGAATGAGTAATTATGAAGTGTTGAAAACCGCTACGATCAACCCAGCAAAAACACATGCTTTTTTGAACAATCTGGGAAGCATAGAAGAAGGTAAAATAGCGAATTTCCTTTTACTGGATGAAAATCCCCTTGATGAATTGGTAACGCTTAAGAATCCTAAAATGGTTTTTGTAAATGGTAGAAAAATCAATCGTGAGCAGTTAAGCCTCTTTAAAGAAAAGGCAAAGAACAGAAACAATTTAATGGCAACAGCCTTGAGGTATGCAGAATACCTGATAGTGGAGCGGCTCTTTTAATCACAGAGTATATAATTTGCTGATATGAAATTATCTGAGTTCGTAAAAAGAAGAAATGGTGTGTCTATAGGTGAGAGCGATTCCCTTCGTAATATGTTACATCGTTCTCTGGGAGCTGGTAAGTTTTCAGTATTTTGGAAACATTGGAATCCGATTTGGGGATATTATCTAGGGAAATATATTTTCAAACCGCTTAAGCTCGTCTTTCCGCCAACATTATCTCTGATAATCACTTTTGTAGTATGTGGATTTATTCATGACCTAGTAATCATGTTATTAAAATGGCAATTTACACTACTCCTAACTCCATGGTTCTTTTTTATGAGTCTCTGTGTAGTTTTAGGTGATTATTTAAAACTGGATTACTCTAAAATTCCATGGATTGCACGAGCTCTTGTAAACGTAATAATTATATCAGCTTGTTTATTCATAGGCTACCAAGTACGATTTTAAAAAATAAAAAAAAGCGTTTTATATCTAAAAATATAGAAGCGTAACATGTTTCAACCTAACACGTCTTAGTGTTTTAAATTAAAAAATATGAAGAATAAAATTTTAGTATTACTTACAGTAACAGTACTTATCGCTTGTAACAATTCAACTAATTCCGACATCACTAAACAACCAACTTTAGCAGACTATCAACTTGGCGAACAATGGGTTTGGAAGTATAAGGGAATAACTACGGAAGGAGAAGTACGTTCAGATGGCACCGACAAACGAATGATCGTACAAATGAATGAAGGATTGGGCATGACCATTGGCAATGACACCATTCCTCTCTCCGACATTGTAAAAGTGGATGAAAGCGAAACCCCAAAATACGACTGGCCACTGGAAGTGGGTAAAAAGTGGAAATACGAAAATAATTGGACTAGTCAGGATGGTACAACTGGGGCTCAAAATCAAGATGCGGAAGTTTTGTCCTTTCAAGAGGAAACGGTAGAAGCCGGAACCTTCATGGCATATACCATCAAATACACCGGTAAAACAACTAATTCCAGAGGATATAATGCGGATGAAGAAGAAATCTGGTTGTATGCCCCAAAAGTAAAAACCTTTATTAAACTGACTCAGTCTCAAGGTGATTTTTTGTATGTCGAGGAACTCATTGAATATTCTAAACCCAATTGATCAGGTAAGACAGAAATGCAGTTTATACTGGTTAAAAGACTTCATCCAGAATGGAATGACATTAAAAATGCGGTCACTTCAGTTGTTCGATGATCCAGCTCTTGATAGATTAGGCAATAAGACTGGAATAAATTGCTCGATATCTACCCTTTATTGGATCATGCGATCCACCAGCTGGCTGAAAACCTCTCTTTTCTTGTAACCAAAAGCCACCCCCGAGAAAAAAGCTATCTTCTGCTGAGCAGGCTATAGTTTACTAGAAATTGTTGGACTCTGTAAAGGTGATAAACTCTTATTACTTCCGCTTCAAAATTTCATCCCGAACAGTTTTACTGTAGGTCTGACCTATGGGGACTTCTTGTTTTTCTACCGTAATAGTGTTTCCCTGAATAGTTTTAATTTTTTCTACAGCTACAATGAAAGAACGGTGCACCCGCATGAACGCCGGGGCTGGTAGCAGCTTTTCCAGATCAGAGATTTTTTCATGAACCAGAAGTTCTTCTTCTTTGAAAAACAATGCCGAATAATTTCCTCTGGCTTCCACATATAAAATATCTTCCACATTCACCTGATAGTATTCCTTTTCACCCTTTACAAAAAAACGCTGGAGTGACATGGAATCTCCTTCCGGTTGATCATCTCCTTTACCAGCCAATAAAGATGATGTAGAAATAGCTTTATTAACAGCTTTCAAAAATCGTTCAAAACTAAATGGCTTAACCAGATAATCTTCTATGGCCAGCTCATACCCCTCAAGGGCGTGTTCTTTATATGCAGTGGTTACAATAACTTTTGGTGGATTTTGAAGGGTCCGAAGAAAATCAAAACCTTTCAGTTTGGGCATGTTCAAATCCAAGAACATTAAGTCCGTCTGGTTTGAATTGAGCCACTCCAAAGCTTCCAGAGCATCATAACACTGCTTAACGACCTTAAGATGAGGTAACCTCTCACAATAAGTGCTCATCAAATCCTGAGCCAGCGGTTCGTCATCTACAATTATACATTTAATCATCACTAATAAAACTCAAGGTTTACAGTAAATACACCCTCTTCTTTCATAATATCTAACTTATGTCGGTTTGGGTATAATAGTTCCAGGCGTTTCTTCAGGTTTTCAAGACCGATACCTTGTTTACCCCCTACATCCTGATCGTCATAATTGTTCTGGATTTCGAATACCACTTTTCCTTCTTTAGGGACCGTCCTTAAAGAAGCATATATATAAGCTCCTTCCCGTAGACTTTCCACCCCATGCTTGAAAGCATTTTCCAGAGGTACAATAAACAATAATGGCGCCACTGAGACCTCAGCATCGTCCGGTTTCTCAAACCGGATATCTACCTCTTTTAGGTACCTGATTTTATGTAAGTCGATATAGCGCTGCAGGTAATCAACTTCCTCCTTCAAGGGTACTTTGTCCTTTTCCCCTTCATAGATAGTATATCGCATCATATCTGACAGTTTCAGAATAACACCCGGTGCTTTATCAGATTGGTTTATCACCAGTGAATACAGGTTATTTAGTGTATTGAAGAAAAAATGAGGATTTACCTGACTTCTCAACAGGGCGAGTTCCGCACTTGCTTTCTCTGCTTTCAGAGTCCGAAACCACTTCCATTGTTCAAAAAACCACAGCCCAATCAGGATGGGAATAGGGAGTAAAAACAAGCTTAAAGCCCAAAATTTATAGGTACTTTCATAAAGCTCAACACTGCTAGTAAATAATCTTACATACAAAAAGAAGAACGCAGATCCACCGTATAAACCAAATATTAGCAATCGATACTTTTGGAAAAACTCTGGTAAAATGAAATAGAACAGTATCAGCCAGAAGGATATCATTAACAGAATCAACAAGGGATTATCCTGAAGACCGCTGGTAAAATAACCTATACTGAAAATTACAATAGCCAGAATACTGAAGCCCACCCCAACCCTTAGTAAGGATCCGCCTTTCTCCAGGTATTTATATATAGCAAGTGAGATGAAGTAGGCATAAAACAAAAAACCAAGCGTATTCGATATCCAGGACCCAGGTGATACCCTGATCAAGCCGATGTATTCCATAAAAAGTATCATTGCGTAAGTGATAGCTGGTCCTATGATAAACGCTTGATATTTCTTTAAATCTTTTTTCATGATTCAAAATAGGATAAATCTGGGATTCATTCTCTGCCTATGGTGAACGATATTGTTTTTAGCATGAATCCACCTTTTTGCTGCATCAACCAGATTCATGTCTGTTTGCTCGCTATCCATATCAAGAATACTGTTGTTCGTCCAATCTGGTAAACAAAGCTAATCTGCCTGCGTAGCTTCGTTCAAAATCAACAACAATGAGTCGCTATGAACACCCTCCACATTCAAAACATATCTAAAATTTATCCCAACGGAACCAAAGCTTTAAATGACGTATCCCTGACCATTGAGAATGGGATGTTTGGTTTGCTTGGAGCCAATGGAGCAGGAAAATCTTCCCTGATGAGAACCATTGCCACGCTGCAATCACCGTCTTCAGGGAGTATTCTTTTTAATGGTGATGATATCCATTCTAACCCGGATACAGTGCGAAAGGGACTTGGTTATCTCCCCCAGGAATTTGGTGTCTATCCCAAAATATTGGCGGTGGAGTTATTACATCATATTGGGGTTCTTAAGGGACTTTTAAATAAAAAAGAGCGCAGCGAGCAAGTTGAACAACTTCTTCTCCAAACCAATTTATGGGAGCACCGGAAGAAACATGTACATACGTATTCAGGAGGCATGAAACAGCGTTTTGGTATTGCGCAGGCGCTGCTTGGAGATCCAAAGATTATTATAGTTGATGAACCCACAGCCGGTTTAGATCCGGAAGAACGGCATCGTTTTCTAAACCTCTTGAGTAAAATCGGTGAGAATATCATTGTAATTCTTTCAACGCATATTGTTGCAGACATCTATAATCTGTGTCCAAATATGGCGGTTTTACATCGGGGTGAAATTCTGGTACATGGAAACCCTTCAGAATTAGTACAAACGTTAGAAGGAAAGATCTGGAGAAAAACGATAGATACCAACGATCTGCTTCGATATCGTGAAGCACACCACGTCATTTCAACACGGCTGATTGCAGGTAACACCCAAATTCATATAAAAGCCGAGAATTCTCCGGGAAGTGAGTTTGAAGCTGTAGACCCAACGCTCGAAGATTTCTACTTCTCCGTAGTCCCATCCTCTGAGCTTCAAACTATGGGGGTATCATGATTACCGAATTACTCAAATTTGAATTCATCTATCAAAGAAAACTTTTGGCATTGCCCGCCGCTATTGTTTTGTTTTTCCTTTCAGGATTTCAAATTGGTGGACAAGCGTTTGCACCTGATCTCGTAGACTATAATGCTCCCTATCAAATTAGCTATTATACCTCCCTGTTTACTCTTGGATCTGTTTTTGCCATTATGTTTTTTGTGATCAACGGACTATTACGGGAAAGTACGCACCGAATGCAGGAGATTATTTTCAGTACTGGCGTTAAAAAGCATCACTTTTTTATTAGCCGTTTCTCTGGAGTCTTTTTGTTTAGTCTGCTTGCTGTGAGTCCGTTGTTACTTGGAATGATTTCCGGAACTTTGATTGTCGATTTGGACCCCGAGCGCGTGGCTCCGATCAGTCCAACTCTTTATTTCTGGAATTGGTTGGTTTTTATAATTCCAAATGTATTTATATGCTCAGTTTTCATCTTTACAGTAGGGTTGCTTTCAAAAAACAGAATGTCGATCTACACATCGGCTGTCTTGATTTACGTCCTCTACTTTGTATGCTCTTTCTATTTCAATTCTCCAGTTTTAGCGGACTCTACCCCTACTAACACCGAGAATATGATGTTAGCGGCTCTAGCTGATCCATTTGGCATTTCGGCCTTCAAGGAGCAAAGTCAATACCTCACTCCTTTGCAAAAAAATAGTGTTTGGGTTTCATTAACCGGGAATTTATTATATAACCGATTGCTATGGATCACGATTTCTTTTTCCTTCTTAGGTCTTGCCTACCAGTTGTTTTCCTTCCGTACATTAAATCAGAAAAAAAAGAAAGCGTCAGATGAAAGCAAAACAGATGAAGAGACAACTAAAAATGTAGGCTATCAACCTATCGCACCATCAGGTTCTGGACAAGGAGCTTTTTGGTACAGTTTCTTTGCACAGACTAAAATTGGGATCTCTCAACTGCTAAAAAGTCTACCCTTCCAGGCTATATTACTGTTCATCACTTTCATTATTTTTTCCGAATTTTATTCCACCCTTGTTAAAGGAGGCAGGTATTCCGAAAGTTTATACCCTATCACCTCGATTCTGGCCGGGTTAAATAATACAGCCATTTTCATTTTTGGCCTGCTATTGATTGTATTTTACAGTGGGGAATGGGTCTGGAAAGAACGAAGTGAAAATTTTCACCTCATCCTTGATGCAACACCTGCATCCAATGCATCTTTCTTTTGGTCAAAAGCTTCCGTCTTACTATGCATCCCTTTTCTTTTTATCACTCTTGAGATCATTATAGCCATTGTCTTTCAGTTTCTGTTGGATTACTCTCATATTGACATAAGTACCTACCTCTCTTTGTATTACTACCAAGGAATTCCACTCGTTTTTTATATCCTGATCACTCTATTTATCCAAACACTTTCTCCGGGTAAATATTTAGGGATGGCCATCAGTGGAATTGTGATTGCTGTATTTGGAACGGACTTATCGGGCACTCTGGGTATTGAGCATCCATTATTAAGAATCGGCTATATGCCCTCCGTTACTTTTTCTGATATGTCGGGAGTCAGTAATAATGCATCCGCCTTTAACCTGCTATCTTCTAACTGGATAATCGCAAGCCTGATTTTATCCATACTAGCTTTGCATAGTTGGCAACGAGGTATTACCGGAAATTTTCGGGAGCATGTTAAACAACTTCTCCGAGGTTGGACAAGCCGGAAACTAATCCCTCTTTCTATCTTTACATTGCTCTTTCTTTGCACCTCTGGGATGATTTTCTACAAAACTAATTTAGAAGCTGAGTATTTCTCATCTGATTCAATGCTGGATCGTAGAGCCGATTACGAAAGAAAATATAAACACTATGAAGATGAGCACTGGTTATACCCAATCTCCATTTCCACCGATGTAGCACTTTATCCTTTTGAGCGAACGTACTCAGTTGATGCTGTTTACACGCTTTCCAACAAAAGCGATACTGCTATAACCAGAGCACTTTTCATCCAGAAGAAACCAATTACCCATATTTCACTAGAACATGCTACACTAATTAACCAGGATTCTACGCATGGGATTTTTGAATTCAAGTTTAATTCACCTGTCCTACCGGGGGATTCTGTTAAACTGACTTTTTCTGCCATTGGCGCTCACACCGGACTCTATTCCAATAGAGATTTGGTAGATAATGGGAGTTTTGTTCATTTGCGCGATTTTAGTCCTTATCTCGGTTATACCAACATTAGAGAAATTACCAACAAAGCCGAGCGTAAGAAACGCGGGCTTCCTGAGCGGGAAGATAAACAGCCCTCTGCAGCGGATTTCGAGTTAATGGAGTCAGGTTTTGGTCGTGTAGATTTTGAAACCACCTTATCTGTTCCGGACACCCAAACAGGAATTTCTATTGGTAACCTTGAAGAAAAATGGACAGAAAACGGCCGGAATTATTTCCGCTATAAGTCTGCCTACCCTGTTGCTCCGATGATTACTTATCATTCTGCCGTTTATGATATAAAAAAGGAACACTATCAGGGAATCAGCCTAGAGCATTATTATCACCCTGATCAAGGTTTCAATCACCGAAGCATTATGAATAGCATGAAACAGGCACTGGATTATGCACAAGCGGAATTTGGTGATTATCCGCTGGATTATCTTCGTATTGCTGAAATACCTTCTTTTTGGAACTTTGGAGGATTTGCTGCATCCGGCACCATCAGCTTAGTAGAAGACAGAATTTACCTCTTAGATCAGCGTCGGTCAGATGCTTTCAACCTAGTTGCAAAGGTAACCATTCATGAAGTAGCTCATCAATGGTGGGGATATCAGCTGACTCCAAAAAACATCAGTGGTAGCGGGCTTTTTGTAGAAGGTTTAGCCAAATATACTGAAGCAGTGGTTATGGAAAAACATTACGGGATGCCCTCACTATTCCAGCTCAGTGAAACGGCTAATCATACCTATTTCAGTGGTCGTTCATATGCCTCAACACCCGAGCAACCTCTTTATCTGGAACAAGGTGAAGGTTATATGCTGTATGGTAAAAGTTATATGGTGATGTTGGCATTAAAAGAGCTGATTGGAGAGGATACGCTCAACAGTGTGCTAAAGACTCTGTTACTAAAGCATAAAACCCAAACAGAGGCAACTGTTACAACCCCCGAATTTTTATTGGAGCTTTTTGCTGCTAGTCCTGAGCAATATCATACTCTGATCAATGACTGGTTTAAAAAGATCATTACCTATGATCTTTCAGTAACTGCTGCAGATTACACAGAACTTTCCGATGGCCGCTATGAAGTTAGCCTAACAATTGATGCCAAAAAATTTGAATCGATTGATGGGGTTGAATCTGAGATTAGCATGAATGAACCGATCCCTATTGGGTTATTTTCAACTCATCCATCGGGAGCTTCAGGGGATGATGTTATTTACCTTAGTCCTAAAACCGTTCAAGGAGGAATTCAACAAATCACCTTTAAGGTCAAAGAACTCCCAAAGTATATAAGTATCGATCCTTATGGAACACGCCCTGATTTGGTAAGATCAGATAATCATTTTGAAGTGGATTAATCTTTCGACTCCTAAATTCAGAGAATAGTTTTCACTATTTAATTAAACAAAAAAGCCTGAACCGCTTATGCGAATCAGGCTTTTGCTCCCCGGTTCAGGACGAAATGTGAACTTTTTTAGCGTAATATGGCACGTTGAGGCTGTTATAGACGATTTTAGCCATCTTAGGTTCACACTCCACTTGGCAAAACAAGTCCAAAACTACCCGTTTTTGAAAGATGCGAACTTTCGGATAATACCCCTATTATCTGTTAACTCAGAACCGCCTAAAAAGAAGAAACTATCCCCTAAAGAGCAGGCAAAATTGTATAGTAAATTATTAGACTCTGAGGAGGTAAAAAGTCGAGCTGAATTAGCTCGAAAAATTGGTGTAAGTCGAGCTAGGATTATAAAGGTTTTGAGTTTAGTATTATTTCATTAAATCAATTACCAAAACGCGGCGTAAAGTACTGCGGTAATAATAAGTACGGTATAAGCCCCAAGATTGAATCCTGAACTTGTTTTGAAAGTGTTCGCAGTTAAACGAATCGCTTTCGGATCATCATCTTCAGGATTTGTAGTTAGGCTCACTCCTGCAATTAGTACTATAGTGATAATTAAGGTATAAAACATTTGATCTAGAAAAGGTAACCCAAGTGCTGGAAATTTGAGAAGTAGGGCAATCACTATGGAAGATAGAACACCTATAATAGCTGCCTTTGTTGTAGTCTTTTTCCAGAACAATCCCATTATAAATACTGCTAGAATACCTGGGCTTACTAAACCAGTATATTCTTGAATAAATTGAAATACTTGAGGTACGCTACTCAGTTGTGGAGCAATAAAAATTGCAATTATTAATGCAACACCTGCGGTAATTCGTCCAACATTTACCGTCGTCTTATCAGTAGCTTTCTTATTGAAGTATGGCTTATAAATATCCATCGTAAAGATAGTTGCAATTGAATTTAGCATTGATGCCATGGACGAAACAATGGCTGCAGCTAAAGCAGCAACTACAAGACCTTTGAAACCTGGAGTAACAAATACACTGATTAACCATGGATAAGCATTATCATTATCAACTCCACCACCATCTTTGGTGAAAGCATCTACAACTCCTGCTATCTCAGTAGTACCTGCAGGTTGTGAATACATCACATAGGCAATTATCCCTGGTATTACTACAATAAATGGGATTATTAATTTTAGAAATGCCGCAAAGACAATCCCTTTCTGAGACTCCTTAAGAGATTTAGCCGCCAAAGTACGCTGGATAATATACTGGTTAAAGCCCCAATAATATAAATTCGCTACCCACATTCCACCAATAAGTACGGCAATACCAGGTAAGTTTTCAAACTCAGGATTCGAACGGTCTAAAATCATATCAAATTTGTCTCCCGCTACATCATATATATGTGCTAGTCCGTTTACAACTCCACCTGATGGTGTTACGTTATCTAAGGCAATAATCGTGGTTACTAACCCACCTAATACTAGAAGTACTACTTGCACTACATCTGTCCATGCTACGGCAGATAACCCCCCATAAATAGAGTAAGCTGCTGCAATTACTCCAAGCCCAATTAACGCGATAAGAATTAAGCTACCATCCCCTGTTCCCCAAATAGTATCCAATGCTTTAGCACCAAGGAACATAACCGTTGTTAGATTGACAAATACAAAAAGTGCAATCCAGAAAATTGCCAGTATTGTTTTTAGAGTAGTATTAAAGCGTTGTTCAATAAACTCTGGAATGGTATAGAGTTTTTTCTCAATAAAAATGGGCAGTAAGAATTTACCGACAATAAGTAATGTAATTGCAGCCATCCATTCATAAGAAGCTATAGCTAAACCAACCGCAAAACCTGAACCGGACATTCCAATGATTTGTTCTGCTGAAATGTTTGCAGCAATTAATGAAGCACCAATTGCCCACCATGGCAACGATTTGCCTGCTAGAAAATAATCTTCTGCATTTTTTTGATGCCCTTTTTTATCCCTCGATACCCACAATCCTATTCCAACAATCATTAGTACATATAAGGTGAAAACAATAATATCGATGAGTTCCATGTGGGTATATTAAATTAAGTGGGCAATTTAAGATTCGTATTTTACTTTTTACAATTGAATTACATTATCATAAAACATAGATAAAAATTTCATCTAATATAACCGTTTTGCTTCAAGTAATTAATTAGTTCTTCGGGATAATCAGTTTGAATGATAGCTGGTTCTTTAATAATCAAAGCATCCATTTTTGTTGTATCGCCATTCATAAAAAGTTCGTCTATTTCCCAAAGTGAGTTAATAAATATCAATTGGTCGTTCCTTTTTGCTTCCTCAATTATTTCAGATGTATAACTTAGTTCAGTAAAATGAATCAGCTTGGAAATCATCATTTCATTGTAGAACCTTACCTCTTTGATATTATTTACTAATGGAAGTACAGAATATAAGCTATCCAATTCCAGAATTCGGTTCATCAACACGGGATCCCAGATATAACTCATTACCTTATGTTCCATATTAAATTCTCTAAGGATACTATAATAGTCATCAACATTGATGTCTTTTAAATCTAAATTAAGAATGACATCTTTCTCTTTAGTAACCATAAGAATTTGTCTAAGTGTTGGAATTTTTTCATTTGTAAGAGTATCTGAGTGAACTAAATTATACTCTTGGAGCTCTTCATAGGTCATTTTAGATACATACCCTGAACCATTTGTTGTTCGATCTATGTCGTGATCGTGCATGATAACCAAGCTATCATCTTTTGTAGTTCTTATGTCTAATTCTATGATATCTACTCCTAATAACATTGAGGCCTTCACAGCAGAAATCGAGTTCTCTGGATGATTCTTATTTGTCGCACGGTGGACACAAACCAGTATATTATTCTCTGATTTTTGCCTAAGCAATTGAATTAGTTCAGATTCGACTTCAATTTCTTGCCCAAAAGTATTAGAACCAAAAGATAAAATAAGAACTAGAAGAGGTATTATTATTAAGCTCGATAAATTGAAATGCATAAATTATACTTAAGTTAATTTATTATGGTGTTAGACTGGCATACTTCGTAGTAATTCGGCACTCATTTCAGGCGATGTATCCCTTTGAGGACTAGCAAGCATCTCATACCCAACATTAAACTTTTTAATGGTCGCTGATCGTAATAATGGTGGATAAAAATGCATATGATAATGCCATTCAGGATAGATTTTATTATCAGTTGGAGCTGGATGATGACCTGCTGAATATGGAAATGATATATCAAAAAGATTATCGTATTTCCTAGTTAGTTTTTTTAAAATATCAGCCAGACCAAACTTTTCCTTTTCATTCATATCGGTCATTTTTGAAAAAGCTCGTTTACTAATTACTAGCGTTTCAAAAGGCCAAAATGCCCAAAAAGGAACTACAACAACAAAGTGATTATTCTCAATGACAATTCTTTCCTTTAGTTTAAGTTCGATTTTCAAATAATCTGAAAGTAACGTATTTCCAGTTTTAGAATAGTGTTTCTGGAAGTGTATTAATTCTTTAGCTGGTTCATCAGGAATGGTTTCTTGTGCCCAAATTTGACCATGTGGGTGTGGATTACTACACCCCATCATTTCTCCTTTATTTTCAAATATTTGAACGTAATTTATAAAGTCTTTTGATCCAAGTTCATCATATTCATCAACCCAAAGATCAACAACTTCTTTAATCTGAGAAATCTCCATATCAGGTAATGTTAAATCATGATGTGGAGAAAAACAGATTACTTTACAAATACCGCGTTCCCCTTTTACTTCAAGCATTCCTTCAATACTTTTTGACTCAGAAGAACTTTCACTTAACAATGCACTAAAGTCGTTCTTAAAAGAATAAGTTGATTGATAGTCCGGATTAGTCTCACCATTAGCCCTTGTATTTCTAGGACACAAATAGCATTCAGGATCATGCTTTGGCCGTGATTCTAATACTTTCTTTTCATGCTGCCCTTGCCATGGTCGCTGTGTTCTATGTGGAGAAACTTGCACCCATTCTCCTGTCAATAAATTTAGTCTTCGATGTGGGTCTTTACTAAAATCTAAGTTCATGTTTATTCTCGTTTATATTTATCGAATACATTCATTACAGGTAGTGCATTTCCATCATCATCAAAAAACCCTCTAGATCGTAATCCTCCATATACCGCTGGCTCCCACCAGAATATTCCCTTTAATCTAAGGCTAGGAATATTAATCATTGTTTCATGTACAGATTTCAAAAACTGTTCTTGACCTTCAGGAGTTTCTGGAAATGGAGCCAAATCACCTTCTTCGGTATATTCAGAGGGTCGCCAATTATATGCTGTTTCAACTAGAATTATATCTTGGTCAAAATGATTGATTAATGTGAGTAGATTTTCTCTGAATTCTAACAAAGTTCCATGCCACCATGGATAGTATGAAAGTCCTATAATATCGAATTGGATACCATAAGATTCTATGTTCTCAAAAAATTCTTTATTCCCAACTGCATCTGCACCGTTATCATAGTGAACCATTATCAATGGTCTTGGCTCTTGTGCTCTTGCAGCATCAACGCCATCAATTCCAGCCTGTATCAATCCTGCAAATTCATCCCAATGTTCTGGTAGCTTTCCAATTGGCCACATCATTCCGTTTCTAATTTCATTTCCAATTTGTACCATTTCTGGCATTACTCCTGCGGCCTTAAAAGCCTCCATAGTACGTTTGGTATACTCATATACTGAATCCCTTAATGATTCATAATTAGAAGTATCCCATGCAGCTGGAATATACTGCTGTTGTGGATCGGCCCAGCTATCGGCGTAATGATAATCGAGCAGGAATTTCATGCCTCTTTTTTGAGCTTCTTGAGCTAGTTCAATAGTGTATTCTAAATCATTTGGTAATCGATCTGGGCTGTGAAACAATCGTAGTCGAATCCAATCATATCCATGGTCAGCGAATATATCTAACCCGGGACGAGTTACTCCATTTTCTTTAAATTCCACCCCTCGATCTTCAGCTGCCTTCAGAAATGATAGATCTGCTCCTACCGCATAATTAATTTTTATCGTTGTTGAATCTGATTCCTGAGCCGAAATAAATTTTGGGAAAAACAGTAATACAATCGATAAATAAAAGATAATTTTTAAATATGTAGGGAAATTCATTGATATATCACCGTTAGATTTCAGATTGATTATGTTTTAAGTTAAAACCACATGACGATCTTATTTTAAGACCAGTGACTATACTTATCTTTTCGTGAAGTTCATTCTCATTCTCAATGAGACGGATAAGTTTATCTGCCGCTTTTTTACCAACTTCATATGCAGGTTGTTTTACAGTTGTCAATGGTACGTCTAATAGATTTGATTGTATATCATCTGAGAAACCAACTATTGCTATGTCGTTTGGAATCTTTAACCCTTTTTGATTAATGGCCTTAATAGCGCCAAAAGCTACAGGATCATTCACAGCAACTACAGCATCCGGCCAATCTTTACTTGGGAGTTTTAGAATTTTGGACATTGCCAAAAACCCACCTTCTTCTTGAAATCCACTTTCAATAACTAGCTCTTCATACATAATTAAATCATTGTTTAAAAGTGCTTTCCTATACCCTTTATATCTATCTCTTCCTATTGAAACCTCCCTTGAACCGCTTAGATAGGCAATCTTTTTATAACCCAAATCAATAAGATGCTCCGTTATATATTGAGAGGAAGTACTGTCATTTACACTTACAGAACTAACCTCAAGTTCATCAATGCAGCGGTCAAAGAAAACAAGTGCTATTCCTGATATCAAAAGCTTCTCAAAAAGTAAAACCCCTTCCATACTTTGGCATGTAGAAACTAGTATTCCGTCTACATTTTTGGTTTGAAGCATTTCGATTACTTCCTTTTCACACTCTTCGGATTCGGATGTAGGCTCAAGAATTATTTGATACTCTGTTTGATCAATTATTTCCTCTATTCCGCGAATTACCTCATGAAAAAAAGAATGAGAATTTTCTGGTATAACTACACCAATAGTAAATGATTTTTTTCCAACTGGTCTCTTTAGCCGTTGATTAGGATTAAATCTTAAACTATTAGCAGTTTCCAGCACTAAGTGTTTCGTATTCTTATTATTAGTACGAATATTGTAGCTATTCATATCCTTTGAAAATATAGACTTAGATAGCTTTGGTGATCCCTTCCTATTTTTTATAGTTAAGTCAGGCTTCATTCATTATCCAAAAATTCAGAGAACATCTACTTTTCAATATGAACTCCCTTACCAATTTTGGTTATATAAATCTCGATATCTAAACCTGTTCTCTCGTTGTATTCTTGCGATATGTTCTTCGAAAACTCATTCACATTCTCTTTTCGAACTATATTAATGGTACAACCACCAAATCCTCCACCCATCATTCTGGACCCAATTACACCTGGTAGTTCGCTCGCAATACCTACTAATAGGTCTAGTTCAGTACAACTAACTTCATAATTCTTACTTAATCCATGATGAGAATCATACATACATGCTCCAAAAGAAGATATATCCCCTGTTTCAAGGTATTCACAACCATCGAGTACTCTTTGATTTTCTTTAATTACAAACTTACATCGTTGAAAAACTATGGGAGATAATTCAGATTTATTTTCCTCAAGTTGTTGAAGGGTTACATCTCTTAAATTTTTAATTGAGGGATATAACTTTCTTAGTACTTCAACTCCTTCTTCGCATTGAGCTCTACGAACATTATACTCAGATGAAGCAAGATTGTGACTCACTTTTGTGTCACAAAGAACTATTCTCAAATCATCTTGATCAAAAGGAATCATTTCATAGTCTAATGACCTACAATCCAGCTTTAGTGCATGCCCCTTTTGCCCATAAACATTTATGAATTGATCCATAATGCCACAACGAACTCCAACATGATTATGCTCAGTTAGTTGCCCTGTTTTCACCATTTCTAATTTTGTGAGATCGAATTCAAATAAACTTTTTAAACCAAGAAGAATCCCTCCTTCCAATGCAGCAGAAGATGACATACCTGCTCCAATTGGAATATCACCCCCAAAAACAAGATCGAATCCATCTACAACAATATTCTTTTTAGTAAGTTCGGCAATTACACCTTTCACGTAATTAGCCCAATGATACTCTTGCTGTTCTAACTTATTTGATAAATCAATTTCTATTGATTCATTCATATCAATCGAAAAGACACGAACTTTCTTAGTTTGATTTTCTTTCATTCCAAGTACTATCACTTTATCAATAGCAGCAGGTAGCACAAATCCATCGTTGTAATCAGTATGTTCCCCAATAAGATTTACTCGACCTGGTGAGATAATAATCAGAGGTTCTCTTCCAAATTTTATCTTGAAATGTTCTTTTACGTTATTTTTAAGAGACTCCTTATTCATATAAAAAAAGTAAATTAATTGGCATTTATTACAGTCTGACCTAGAGTAGGAATTCCATCTGCCACAGCTTTCACAACTATATTCCCAGAAGTTTCTCCAACCTGAATCAATATAGTTGCAATACCCGCTTCAGCATTTATCGGGTTTTCTCCTACTATTTTTGCATCACCTTGAATTTCAAATCGCAAACTATTTGTAGCCGTTGGCACTATTGTACCATTTTCATCAACTATGTGAGCATACACGAAAATAGCATCATTAACACCTGCCACAACTTCTTTACCGCTAATGTCTACTTTCATCGAAATTGAAGTAGGTTGACCAGGTGTAGTTCTTTCATGTGTTGCTACTACCTTACCATTAATATATGCTTCTGCCTTTAACGTACCTGGCATAAAACTTGGATTAAAAGTGAATGGAGGGTGATTAATATTACTGGATATTCGGTTTATATCTGGCTTTTGCCTGCCAATTTCTTGCCCATTCAATGATAAAACTACTTCATCTGCGTTACTGAACACTCTTACTTCAGTAAACTCTGGGTCACTCCAATAGTTAGCAATATAAACCATTGGTCCATTGAACTCTGGAGTATCAATGGCAAGGTTTGGGGTAGCCTGACTTTGATAAAAGTAATATGCAAACTTTGGAATTCGAAAAATATCACTTATCCCTGAGGCTTCAAGATCCGGTGCATACCCTCTATTGTAGTCGAACATAACCCAATTTGCATCTCCAAAAGAACCCCCTTTATGGTTTGAGTTATGAGCTTCCTGAAAGTTCAATGCCTGCTGTGCTAAACGCCGCTGCCCATCACCTCTAAGTTGGCGTGAGTTTCTTTCTTCTTCTTTAAGATTTTCAAAAGCAGTCTGATTAAATCCTGCGTTTTGTGCATAATACTCCCAATCGCCATATTCAGAAATAAATAGAGGCTTATCTTTTTTATAGTCGCTCCAATATAAAGGCGGTTTTGAGTGTTGTCTTGCAGGAATAAAAATATCATACGATGAATCGATCCAGCCGCTAGTATAAACATCACTAATTGGTAATTCTTCAATTACTGTTGAATGTGCTAGAGTCATAAACTCATCCGGCATCCCAGATTCATTTAATGAGGCTTCCCAAATTATTATACTTGGATGATTTCGGTCTCTTCGTATCATCTTTCGGATATCATACAATGCTCTTTCTTGAAATGTATCATTACCAAAGAATTGCCAGCCTGGTATTGCATCCATAAAAAGTATTCCAAGTTCATCACAAGCATCTAGAAAAGCGGGATCAGGGGGATAATGAGCGGTTCTAATAAAGTTAAATCCAGCTTCTTTAATCTTATATGCATCTCTATACTGCGCCTCATTCGAAAGTGCATAACCAAGGTAAGGGTATTCTTGATGACGATTTGTACCTCTTAGATATAATTTTTCTCCATTAAGAGTAAACTGATTGTTTTCATCAAAACCAAAGGTTCTAATTCCAATTCTTTGTTCATAATTATCAATCATACCAGATTCATCTAATAATTGAACTTCAAGACTATATAACGTTGGAGAATTAGGTGACCAAAGTTTTGGGTTTTTAACCTTAATCTCATCAATATGAATTAAATTGGAGAATTCTTTAACCTGAATTTTAGATTCTTTATTCGAAACCTGAACTCCATGTTGATCTCTGAGTATTACGTTTAGGATACCTGAACTATTTACATCTCTTCCATTCTCAATATCCGTTTGAACAATAACCGTAGCTTCTTCATTATTAACATTTTTAAAATGAACGAATACACCTCCAGCAGCAGTACGATTTGCTAGAATAGGATTTGAAATTCTAAGCTGATCTTTAATTATTAAATAAGCATCTCTATAAATACCGCCGTAATAATTAAAATCTAAATCTGCGATTGGCTTACCAAGTGGTATCTCTGGATTGTCTTCGTTATTTACTTTTAGTAGAAGTACATTTTCATCTTCAAAATTAGCATAATTTGAGATGTCAACCACAAATGGTAGATAACCTCCCGCATTGTAATGCACCTTTTCACCATTTAAATAGACTTCCGTTTCGTGCATAACGGCCTCAAATTTCAGAGATATATGCTTTCCATTTACATTAGAATCTAGATTAAAGTATTTCCTATAGTAACTTGTTCCTTGCCATTGCTGGTCTTCAATAACTAGTGGTTCAATGTTAACTGTATGAGGTAAAATTATCGCTTCCCAAGCTAGCTCATTATTCTTATCGGTTAATTCACTAACTGATAAATCATCATCAATATCTTTAACAAATTCCCAATCTGAATTAAATAATTTAGTGTGTTTTACTCGACTATCTTTATGGTCATTTGTGCACCCTAAAAAAAGAACAATAGCTAATAAGTAATATATTTTATTCATATATCCATCAGTTAAAAATTATAGTTTTATTTAGTTCATTGTTCGAAATCATATATGTCACACATTTTCTAGTAATCAGAGTGTGTAATTGTTAAACTAGAAGGATAAGTTGTTTACAGACTCAGTATTTCTAGACCTAATTTCAATAAACAAAAAAACGGTATCTATAATAATGTTAACGTTAACATTATTAATATAAGAATTGAATAATTAGTGTCAAATAATTTTATGAGTAAAGCTTTTTCAATTAAACGTCATGAATCCCACATGATTCTCGAACAATTAATTTCGTCTTCATGTATATGTTTTCAGTAGGCTCTGAATCATTTTCAATGAGGCTAATTAGTTTTTTAGCGGCTCTAACACCCATTTGGTAGGCAGGTTGCTCTATAGTTGTTAGAGGAATGGGCATCAATTCTGACCTTATATCATCACTAAAACCTACAATTGCAATATCCTCTGGGATTGTTAGACCAGCTTCGTTAATTGCTCTAATGGCTCCAAATGCAACAGGATCATTTACAGCTACTATAGCTTCAGGTCGTTTATCTGTTTTTTCTTCTAATAATTGTTTCATAGCATGATACCCACCATCTTCTCGAAAACCACTTGTCTGAACAAGTGACTCATCAAATGATATCCCACTTTCTTCTAAAGCATCTTTATATCCACGATATCTTTCTCTACTAATTGATAAATTACTTGAACCCGCTAAGTGGGCGATTCTTTTATATCCATGATCGATTAAATGTTTGGTAATCAAATGTGAACTTAGTCGATCGTTTACACAAACACAGCTTGCTCCAATATTTTCAACGCAACGATCAAAAAAGACCATTTTTGTTCCAGAATCAATTAACCCTTTATAGTATTCATCTTGATCAGAATCCTCAGCACAAGAAATAAGAATTCCATCTACCCTTCTTGATCTTAATGCTTCAATAACATCCTTCTCTCTTTCAAATTTTTCTGCAGAGTTAGTTAAAAATAAATGATAATTATTCTCATATATAACCGATTCGATTCCACTTATTACTTGTGAAAAAAACATGTGATGTATTTCTGGAATTACTACTCCAATGGTGTTCGTTTTTTGAGATAATAAACTTTTTGCAATGTGATTAGGGGTATATCCTAATTCACTTGCTTTCTCTTTTATTTTCTTCTTGGTGTGATTGCTGACTTTATCACTATCATTCATAGCTCTCGAAACAGTCATTGTAGACACTCCAAGTGCTTTCGCAATTTGCTTTAGCGTTACTTCTGATCCCAATATTTTCTAAATCTTATTCGATTAACTATTAATTCTGATAAATCTATTACTTTTTGTTATCGCTAACAAATTGAGAGATAAATGACGTACCTAAGTTTATTCCAAATACATTTTTAAAAAATCTGCCCATTTACGATATCCTGCTTCTGTTAAATGAACCCCATCATTCGTTAGATTACTCTCAAGATACCCCTCACTATTTGCCATAGCTTCAAATGTATCTAGAACTTTATACCCCTTATTTTGAAAAGATCTAATTTCTTGATTTATACTTGCTAAGCGGTTTGTCATTTCATGCTCCTTTTCAAGAGGCATTATTGTTTGTACATAGATTTCAGACTCTGCCAAAGCTTCAAATAGAGTTGAAGCAATTAAATCAATACTCTCACCAACTTCTTCAACTGAAAAATCTGTCCAAAGATCATTTGTTCCAATCATTATAAATACACTTTTGGGTTTTGCGCATATAATTTCACCAAGCCGAGCTAATACACCCTGCGTATTATCTCCTGAAATACCTCTATTTATTACTCCCTCAATATCTAGCCTTGTTGACCAATTTCCACCTTGTTCAGTTAAGCTATTCCCAATCATCACAATGTTATTAGAAAAGATAGAATCTTGTTTAAATTCTTCTATTCGATTAGGATAGTGTGTCTTTGTCCAATCAGAATGTGATTCTATAATAATACTAACAGGAGGATAAGGTTGAATAGTACAACTCCCAATTATTGGTTCTATATCATTTTTTTTAATTCTTTTTTCAGAACAAGCAAAGAGTATTAAAAATAAAACGATAGGTATTATAAATGCGGTGAATCTATTCATGAACTAAACGCAATTATTTAATGGATTTGATTTCTAAAGCAATGTACCTAATCCAATGGGTAAACGTTAACGTATTGAACTTTACAAATTAGGAATGAATCAGTCTTGGGTTACGAAAGATTTATCTAAGTGATAAATACATATTCGTTTATTTATTATTAATTATATAAAGTATTAGCATATCCCCCTTTCTTCAAAATTGGTATAAACCGGATAGTAAAATTTGTTCCATTTTTTGAATTACTTTTGATATCTAAACTACCCTCTAGTTGACTAACGAACGCCTCTATTAAAGAATGCCCTAAGGAATCGTCAGAATCGTTAAATTCATCTACATCAAATCCCACTCCATTATCTTGTATTGAAAACACAATCTCATTATCAATTTTTTTCAATGAAATTTTTAATTCAGGCTCTATAACACCTTTAAACGCATATTTTAATGCATTTGTGGATAATTCATTGATTAGAAGACCGATTGGAACTGCTTGATTAATACTTAAACTCACATTTTCCAAATCGTATATCAAGTTAACTTTTACTTCGATTTCATTATCATACATAGATGCTAAGCTATCAACATGAGTTTTGATACTATCACTTATTGAAATAGATCTGAAATCACCTGTTTTATATAATTGTTCATGAATATTAGCTATAGATTTTATTCGATTTACACTTTTAGTAAGTTCATTAATTTCATTGGTATTTTCACTCGTAAAGGCTTGAAGTTCTAACATCCCCGAAATTATCGCTAAGTTATTTTTTACTCTGTGATGAACTTCTCCTAATAGAACTTCTTTTTCTTCTAAATTATCTTTAAGTAATTGCTCTTTTTGTTTTGCCTCTGTTATATCAATGGCTGCACTAATGATGGTTTTATCTCCAATTGGGCCAGAGTGGAATTGCCATATTAATATTTCCCCATCACTATTTTTTATATTCCAAATACCTTCATTATGTACGCCCTTAAGATTATTTAATTCCTCTATAGATTCTTTGGAGGGCTCAAGTTCTCCTCTATAAACTTTTCTTGACCATTCTTCTATTGTTGGCATATCATTAATTGTATAACCAGTTAATCTTATCCATTCATCACTAAGGGCTAACACCTTCCCATCTTTGTGAATCATTGTTGGAATTGGAGAATACTTAACAGTTTGACTAAATTTTCTTCTCTCCAAAGACGAATATTGTTTTAATTTCTTGTTCTTTAGCTCCAGCTCATTTTTAATTTGTTCTATTTCTGTAACGTTTCGTAGCATTACGTAAATTAAGTTATCCTGAATATGATGAGCAGAGCATTCATAGGTACCTGCTACCATATCGTTAGAATATTCAACCAATCCCAAATTTATGCTTCCACCTTCTGCTACTACTTTGAAATAGGTTTCAATTACTTGTACGCCTACTTCATGTTGATATGCTTCTGGTGCTACTTCAATAATTCTTTTTCCAAAAACCTCTTCTTTAGTTTTTCTCATTTCATACAAAAGCATCTTATTCATAAATACATATCGAATACTTTCTAGGTCATTAATATCAGGAATTTGAAAAATGCCAACACCAATTGATAAATCATCAAACGTCTTGATGAGTAAATCTAAGCTTAGTAGATTTTCATTTTTTAGGGTAGTTTTATTCATAGTATATGATTCCCATAGACATTAATTATGTCAGCTTAATATTGTGCTCATCTTACCAATTATTTAGGTTATCACTAACATAAATTAAAAGAACTATAATTAAAATTGCCGCGATTACTTGAAAATATCTCTCCATTATATCTCAAAAACTGTGTTGACCATCGACACTTATTTCAATCGTATGTATTCACTATTACCCCCATGCTAAAGTGTCTAGTTAATAGAGTGGTTATTAATATAGGCTCTTTAAAATGAATATTATATGAAGTGTAATGGTAGCCGATTAAAAGCTAAAAGAACAAATGTTTTGAAAATGGATAATTTATCCCAAAACAGTGAAGTGAAACCCAGTGATTGTTACAGCTGAATAGTACCTCTATTAAGACTCAGCAGAGCAAACCGAAGAAATTATCTCGTGAGCATCAGGCTATGAAATACAGAAAATTATTAGACTCCGGTAAGGTCAAAACCCGAGCTGAGCTTGCAAGAAAATTTGGGGTGAGTCGGGCTTGGGTTACTAAGGTTTTGAGTACTTATTCAGAGAAATAATAATAAGGTCGGATTATTAGCCTAACATTTCGTTAATTCAATACCTGTAGTACTTATTAATCACTTTTTATTATTTGTAATGAATCATAAAACCTTCGAAAAAGATTTCCTAGAGTTTAAAAACGAGCTATTGTCATTCATATACAGAATGGTAACAAATCGACAGGATGCAGAAGATATTGTTCAGGATACATACATTAAAGCATCTTCACAGCTTGATAGATATGATGAAGAAAAAGCAAGCCTTAAAACCTGGGTATTTACTATATCATTAAACACTGCCCGAAACCATTTATCAAAAATGAAAAGATGGGGTGAAAACGATCTAACGACTTGTGAAAACCTACATTCAAATAGTCCAGATATGATGGCGGAAATTGGCGAAGTTTTTCAAAGCCGTCCGGATGCCCGCTTCGAAATGAAAGAACACCTGGATTATTGCTTTACCTGTATTACTAAAACTCTGGATTTGACCCAGCAAGTATGTCTGTTACTAAAAGAGGTGTATAGTTTTAAACAAAAAGAGATTGAAGCGATTACTGGATTGTCGGAAGGTAAAGTAAAACATGGTATCGCAGATGCCAGAAAAAATATGAAACGTATTTTTCGACATCGATGTGCGCTGATCAATAAAGAAGGTGTTTGTAACCAATGCACCGCCTTAAATGGAATTTTTAATCCGGAACAGGATGCACACATAAAAGCCAATGAACTTAAGCTATCTACTACCGAGGAACCC
This sequence comes from Balneolaceae bacterium, assembly GCA_965212165.1. GTDB lineage: Bacteria > Bacteroidota > Rhodothermia > Balneolales > Balneolaceae > RHLJ01. Next base: position 3,083,127 of record OZ243096.1, read on the forward strand.
GAGGAATTACTGGATATCCGTTTGAAACTGGTCCAGAGTGTAGACCCTTTAAATGGCGCCAGTGGACTTCATACTTTTTTCCTAGAAAACATACCTGATTGGGTCGTTATGGCCGAATCAAAAAAATAATTTCAAATTCTCGTTCAAAAACTTCTGCTCATTTGTATAAGTAATAGAACCGCAATCAAGCGGATGAATAACATTCAAAAAAACCTCTATTATGAACAATGCAGAACAAGTTTGGAATCTTTATAACCAGTCTAATCAAAATCAAAATGACGACTGGAAAAACCTTCTTCATGATGACATCACTTTTACCGGTCCTGTCATGGCAGTATCAGGAAAGGAAGAATACATAAAAACAACGGTTGAATTTATTGGGATGATCAGAGGCTATGAGCTTAAACGGTTTGTTTCCAGTGATTCTCTACTTGTAACCGAAGTTGAAGTTCAGATTGCTACTCCCTCCGACACTGTAATTACGCTTGATATGTCTGAATTTTATGAAGTGACAGATAGTAAAATCAAATCCGTCAAAGTTCATTACGATGCCACTCAGTTTCGCAAAGAATTTGGGATCCCTTCATAAATAGAACCATTATTTCAATTATTTCAATCTTAACATACATCGAATTATCATGATTACAGATCAAGTTAAAAATATCCCGGCCGGACTAGTAAAATACCTTGGTGAAGGTGAAATGGTTTTGCCTTCTTCAGAAACTATTCAATTTGAATTAGATTCCCTTTCCGACAATGCTTTGATAACTCTACCAATTCTGAGAAAACGAATTGCTGAAAAGTTTCAAGTTACAACGGCTTGTCCGAAATCAACTCTTTTCACTTTACGATCAATGTTAGATGCATCAGATTCTGGTGCATGGAAAGTGATCAATGGAAAAGGAGAAATGATATCCAAAACTCAGGAAAACCAAGGACAAAAACTTATCAAAGCCGGTTATACACTGGTTGAAACAGGTAAGAAGTGGAAGGTAGTTGGCTTCAAACAATATCTAAGTTAGTTGACTAATACTCATATCAGTACAAAAGGGTAACATGCTACCATTTTGTACTGATTGATTGATTAATCCTGGCTAGGGCTTTCAGTCAAGTGATCCCGCTCCAGTTTCTGCCTGATATTTGAGATTAATCCTTCTCTGTCAGTACGGGCAAGCTCAGTAAATTCTGGGGGAGATTCCGTTTCCGGATCATTTTGAGCACCCCATACAATCATTTCAATAAGTAATGGAAGTAAGCTAATCCCCTTTTGAGTGAGACTATATCGAATCCTGGATTTTTTAACGGTATCCTGACCTTTTGTTATAAAACCAGTTTCCTCAAGCATTCGCAATCGATCTCTAAGCACACTGGTTGAAACATTTTCTCCCGCATCTAGAAATTCATTGTAATGCCGTTTTCCCTTAAATAACAGGTCTCTCATAATGAGCAATGACCATTTATCACCAACATGTTCTAACGTAAAATTTATAGGGCAATGTGATCTTAGTTCCATGTAATTAATATACTCTTTAAATTATTAACTTGCATTTTCAAAGTTATTTTGTAAATTAGCTTCGGAATCACAAGTTAAATATCATAACATATAGAATAATGAAAAAATCACCAATGCAGATTGTACACGAAGGATTCGGAGGAGGTATGGCCTCCGGAACGGATTCATGGAAAGAATTCATCACAGATGACATCACCTTTGATGGTCCGGCTGCACAAGTCAGCGGACGAGATGCCTTTATCGAACTAAACGAAGGATTTATGTCGATGGTAAGAGGGGCTAAAATGATAAAAGCCATGGAAGTTGATAATTACGTTATCACCCAGGTAGAAATAGATGTAGCCATGCCAACCGGTAAAACAATCACCCTGGATATGAGTGAATGGTACGAAACAGAGAACGGAAAGATCAAAAGCATCAAGGTGTATTATGATGCCGAGGAATTCAGAAAAGAATCGAAATAAGATGAATGATTTTAAACAACCACCCAAGATTCAGGGGCAGGATTCCATCCTTATTGACAAGCCTATTTCGAATCTATGGCCACTTATCCATGACTCTATGAAAATGGAGCTCTGGGGCCCTCCTATTCAAAAGGTGGAAGTTGAATTATTACCCGATCAGATATCAGAGGGTGCCGGTTCCAAGAGAAAGGTATACGCAAAATTTAATGAGAAGCGACAAGGTTGGTATCAGGAAGTGCGTACCCACCAGGAAGATGATAAGAGCATTACATTTAAAATTTACGAAGACAGTTTTGGCATGGATAAGATGTTAGATGATGTTGGAGGAAAAATCGAACTCAAAGAGGTTGCATCAAATAAAACAGAGTTTGTTTTCACTTTCTATCATCGCCCAAAGAACATACTGGCAAGGTTGATGAACCCATTGATCAAGATTGACCTGAAAAAGAATAGACTTAGAGCACTAGCATCAATCAAAAGCTTCGTTGAGACTGGTACCGCCATAAAAAATTAAATTGATGACCTTTTCCGGAAAAATAATTTTTTATACTGATAAACAGCAAATCTCCAGAAAAAAAACAATTAAAAATGCTGATCATATAGAATGAAAATATTAAGAATAGTACTTATTGCAATCATTACCGCCTTAGGAATCGCTGCTGGTAGCACCAAGGTTATGCTATTGCCTGAGGAAGTGGCATTCTTTGTTAAAATGGGGCTGAATGAAACTATGTTGATTTTATTCGGCTCATTTCAGTTGATCAGTGCTATACTTTTTATCATTCCTAAAACACGCAAAACGGGAGCTTACATCTTAGCCTTTACGTTTGGTGTATCCTCTATTATGATATTTTTCACTGGAGACATTGCTTTTGGGTTATTTTCTCTTCTACCAATTACACTCATTTTATTCTTATTAAAACTAAAACAGAGATAAATCATGGCTTATAATGAACATCTGGCGGATAGAATTCGAGACCGTTTAGGTTCTGACATCATCACCGATGAAAAAAAGATGATGGGCGGGCTCATTTTTATGGTCAATGATAAAATGTGCATGGGACTTGATATAAATAAAAAAACAAACCTGGATCGATTAATGGTCAGGGTTGGTAAAGTAAATCATGATCAATTGGTGTTTACCAAGGGAAGTCAGGAAATGAATTTCACCGGAAAGGTTAAAAGAGGATTTCTTTTTATCGCCCCTGAAGGTTTTGACCATGACGAAGACCTTGATTTCTGGGTGGAGAAAGCTTTGGAATTCAATAAATCTAATTAAATAGTAATCCAGAAATAAAAAAAACCTCAAATCAATTAAGACTTGAGGCTTTTGCTCCCCGGGTTGGATTTGAACCAACGACCGATCGGTTAACAGCCGATTGCTCTGCCACTGAGCTACCGAGGAATATAATTGCATCATTGAAGATGCGGTTTCAATAAATAATCTTCTTTCGAAGCTAGTTAACAGCTCCCGAGAATTCGGGACTTGCCACTGAGCTACCGAGGAATATAATTGCATCATTGAAGATGCGGTTTCAATAAGTAATCTTCTTTCGAAGCTAGTTAACAGCTCCCGAGAATTCGGGACTTGCCACTGAGCTACCGAGGAAGATATTCCCTTCTAGAAGGGGCGACAAATATAACTAGAATGTTAAGCGACAGTCAATACTAATTTTAAGTTTTTTCATAAAAAACTTTCGCTAATACTAAACCCCTTGCTGGTGCAGTATACGTACGCTTTTCAGAATTTGGATTTTTGAGTACTTCATTGAAATCTGAAACTTCTATTTTCCCTTTACCTACTTCAATCATAGTCCCTACTAATCGCCTAACCATATTTCTTAAAAATCGATTTGCACGTATTTTGAATATGATTTCTTCATTTAATTCTTCAATTTCAGCAGATGAAATAGTGCAAAGCGTAGTATAATTATCTTCATTGAATTTTGAGAATCCACTGAAATCAAACTCTCCCTTCAATAGTTCACAGCATTCTCTTATTGATTGAATATCAAAAGTGCTGTTTGGAAACCAAGATGTTCTATACAAAAGCGGTGAAAATTTCTTTAATATTGTGTATTCATATTCGCGATAACTTGCATCAAATCGTGCATGAAAATCTGAATCAACTTCTTGAATATCATGAATTTGAATCTCATCACCAATCAAGCCATTTACCCCAAATCTTAATTTCTCTGAATTGATATCATCTGGTAAATCAACATGTGCAACTTGCCCCTTTGCATGTACACCAGCATCAGTCCTTCCTTGTCCTATTAAGTCGATGGGTTGTTGAAGTATCTGAGAAAATGCTTTTTCAATCTCTTCTTCTACTGTTCTTGAATCTGGTTGTATTTGCCAGCCTGAGAAGTTAGTTCCATCATATTCTATGGTAAGTTTGTATCGAGGCATTAAGTTATTGGCTTTTAATGGCGCAAAGTTAAATTATTATTGAATAAGAACCCTAGACTACTGAATTAATTTAACTTTTTAAACTTATCCCGATTATCGATATTAAAATGAATGTCTATACATATCATTTCAAATCGAATATGCTAGATTCAACCAACGAAAGTAGTAGAACCGATCTTTTAATCGACATTGTTTCTCAAACAGGAAAAAACTTAGAAGATCAACTTAACTACGCTTTAGAGTCAACATGTACCTTACTTGGTTTAGAAATAGGAATCATTAGCAATATTTATAGCAATACTTATACCATTGAGCATTTTTTCCCAGTAGGCATAAACATGTTTAAAGGTCAAAGGTTTGAGCTTGGAAACACCTATTGTAGTATAACTTTAGATGCAGATGGTGTCTTTTCTGTTGATCATATGGGTAAGAGTGATTTCAATATGCACCCATGTTATGGAACATTCCATTTAGAAACATATATTGGAATTCCATTTGAAGTGGATGGAAATCTCTATGGTACTATTAATTTTTCGAGTTCTGAACCAAAGAAGGATGGGTTTAGTAAATCAGACCATCAACTTGTTACCTTACTTGGGAAATGGACCGGTGGGATTATTCAAAGACAAAAAGTTGAAAGAGAACTAGAGAAAGAAAAAGAACTTTATAAACTGATTTCTCAAAATTCATCTGAGCTTATTTGTTTACATAATCCTAATGGAACATTTAAATTCGTTTCTGATTCATCAATTCACATTCTTGGCTATTTACCTGAAGAATTAGTAGGTAAAACTCCCTTTGATTTTATTCACCCATCAGATTTAAAAAAATCTGCCTTACCACAGTATCATAAAGCATTATCTGGGGAACCGGTTATGAATACCGAATTCCGTATGAAAAGAAAAAATGGAGAATATATCTGGATGAATTCTTCCGCCGAGCCTGTTATTTCACCAATGGGGCAAGTTATAAGTCTCCAAAGTACATCTAGAGATGTATCAGAAAAAAAGAGATTAGAAATACTTTTTAAAGAAACTCAAGCAATGGCCAGTGTTGGTGGATGGGAATATGATTTAAATTCTGGAAAACTATTTTGGACAGATGAAGTTTATCGAATCCATGATAAAGAAATTGGGGAAGAAGTATTTGTTGAAGAAGGTTTAAGCTTTTTTCCAGATGATTCAAAAATTAAACTAGAAGAAGCCATCCAACATACAATTCAAACAGCGGAAATGTATGATCTGGAACTTGATTTTATTTCAGCAAAAGGGATTAAAAAACGAGTTAGGGCAATTGGTAGAGCTGAAATAGCTAATGGTGAAGCCTATAAATTGCATGGTACTTTTCAAGAAATTTCTGAACTCAATAATGATCAGGATAATAATTCAGTCTGAAGTTAGAAAAGGAAATAAACCTATGATTAACAACTAGCTGGTATTGAAGCAATTCCAATTATAGATGAGTAGTATTCACTCCAATGTTATGAGTTTTGAAATCAACCTGGACGCTTTTAAGTTAAAAATCAAATTTCAATCTCGCTGTAAAACCTGGTTGCCCAAATTCATTTAAGTATGATAGGCTAGCTTCGGGAACATTATCCCAAATCCTTCTTGCGCTTGTATAAGCACTAAGTGCACTAATCACTCTATTTGCTACCATTAATGTTATGATAGTTGGTAATTGGTTATCATTTTTATCTGCTCTTTCTCTCATATCCTGAAAGTGTAATCTATTATCTACTGTATCCCAATTCCATTGATTTTCAGAAATATCTAATAATAGATTATCCCAGTTTCTAGAGCGCAGTTGATAATCATTATATGCATCAAAGTTATCATAATTAGCAACAGCTAATGCGAATTCACGGTCACGATTTGATAGCTTAGCACTTGCGCGACTTAAGGCAAAGGTTTCTAATTCAGATTGCAGATAATTACCTCGAACTTTTAGTCCTGTAAAAGAAAGAATCATAACTACATCAGCAGCAAGATGAAATTGACCTCGAGTCCAGTTTGTTTTATCAACGTAATGATGACCCCAACCTGGAACTACTAATGATCGAAGAAAAGCGCCTCGAGGAGTAGGATATTCTAAAGTTGGCTCAAATTCTTGCGCAGATATTGTCAATGGAAGTAAAGCAAAAACACAAATCATCAAATAATTCAAAATTTTGAATTTTGAATTATGAATTAACACCTTTGTTTTTGTTTTGTATATCAAAGCTTATGATTCTTTGTTGTCTTCTTGCTTGTTTTTTTCTCTTCTCCAATGTCGAAAAATAGATAGGGTAAATCCTCCCATTAATAGGAACGTACCAGTCCAAACAACGGAGATAAATGGTTTCTTCTCAGCTACAACGAGCACCCAGTCTTCTTCGTATACTTCATCTAGTCCTACAATACTTAATTCAATTGAACTACTCTCTGGCTTCACTTTACTAAATTGGAATGAAAGATTGTGGTTCGGAAGATTTACAGGGGGAGACATCACAAAGCTTTGACCTTCATCACTAAATACGGCAAATAGCGGTTCAATAATGATAACCTCTCCACTTGCTTCGTGAAAAACCTCAACTTGAGCTCTAATCCCAATACTAGTATTTGGAGGAAGATTTGTGGTATCAGCTTGAATAAAGTTGATGAAGCTAAACTGAAAACCATCAACCTTTTTAGACTCTCCACGTTGGAATTCAATTATCTGAGCCTCAACTTGTGTTGAATCAGATGAACCAGATTGAAGTTGGTTTCGCTTATCAAGTTCATTATTTCTGTCTTCTATAAATGAACTACCTGCTACATATAGGTATACATCACTTAATAGTCCAGTTCTCACATCAGGATCGACCGACCAGTTTACGTTTTCAGCATTTGAAGTAGTTAGCATTGGATATACTTCAGGATATAAATAGTACAGGAATTTACCTTCCAAATTATCAAATCTGATTTTATAGGTTTGCTGTCCCGGTCTGTTTTGATCTGATAAATCGTACCCTTCATAAGTCAATACATATTGATTATTGATAACCTTCGGTACATTCAATTTTAACTCAAGCATGTCTACCGTCTGGGAAACTTTGAACCCCTGTTCATCATTAATTTCTCCTCTTATCACTGCCGCATTATAGTTTTCAGTATTTTTGTCTAATAATGCACGGTTATAAGCACTTGATGCCAAAATACCTACGAGTAATAGCCCAAATCCAACATGAGTAAGTGCACCACCTATTAATTTTGGGTTTTGAATAGATAGCCTTCCTACAATCCAGGAATTACCTACTATGGCAAAAAATCCTGCAAATAAATAGAGCATGTAATATGCGTTGCGTACATCACCAATTACAACAGAAGCTACCGTTAATACCGAAGTAACTAATAGAGGATAAATTAATGCCGTAGCTAGAGTTTCTAGATCATATTTTTTCCAAAATAGATACTGACCAATAACGGTGAGAAATGCCATTATAATGGCAATAGGCATACTCCAATCATTATAAAAGCTGATTTCGGGCGGAGTTGGATTGTCATTAAAAAGTAGCCCCAAAATTGGTGAACTTGTTCCAAGAATAATTACTAATCCAAGAACAAATAGTAATACCGCACCTGTAAAAGTCATGAACTCACGACTCAATATCTTAGACTCTTTTTCTGGGGATGGAAGTTCTTTATATCTCCATGCAAACATCCCTAATCCTAATCCTGTTATTACTAACATGAATAACAAAAGCTGATTATAAAGACCTAAATCAACAAAACTATGAACAGATGAATCAGCAAGAATTCCTGATCTGGTTAGAAAGGTTTCATATACAATTGCGACGTAAGCAAGTATTGCAAAAATCAGCGATGACTTTTGAGCTATTGAACTTTTTCGCTGAATAATCATCGTATGAATACCAGCAGTTCCTATTAACCAAGGAACTAATGATGCATTTTCTACTGGATCCCAAGCCCAAAACCCACCAAAAGAAAGTGTCACATACGCCCAGTATCCACCAAGAAAAATGGCGGTTAGTAAGGATAAATTCGCGCCTAGTGTCCACGGAAGAGCAGGACTAACCCAATCGTTATATTTTCTTTTCCATAGCGCAGCCATTGCAAAACAATATGGGATTGTCATCATAGCAAAGCCAACAAATAGAATTGGTGGATGTATCATCATCCATGGACTTTTCAATAAGTCATTTAATCCTGTACCATCAGCTGGCACAAAGTCTGGGTTAGCTTGAATAAATGGAGCATTAGGCATTTCCTCTGCAATGGTTCTAAATGGAGAGGCACCTATGGTGATATCTCCAAATTTCCATCCAAGAATCATGCTTAATAGAAAGAGTTGTGTTAAGCCAAGAAAGAATAATACTGGTGCTTTGTATGGTGCTCGAGTCCACTTCATTAAGCCGAGCCCTGCTAACCACGAAAATAGAATCCAAAGCATAAAGCTACCTTCTTGCCCTCCATAAAATGCAGACCAAATATACTTTGGCGACAAATCTAAACTTGTATAATTAAATACATAGTAGTACTGAAATTGATGCTGAAAAAGTAGAATAACTAATACAACAGATGAAACAATTAGAAAAAAGCCTTTTAAAACGAATAACCAATTTCCAATTTTAAGCTTCTTATCATCATCATTTTTTGCGGCAATAAAGTAATAGACTAGCGATAGTAAACAAAAAAGGAAAGATAACGATAAAAGTATCTTTCCTATGATTCCAGCTCCTGGACCAAGTTCTGCCATATGTTAGCTCTCTGATGCTTTTACGTATTCTGAAGGATCTGCACTATTATATTTAGAAGGACATTTCATAAGCATTTCATTTGCATAAAATACATCATCCCTCATCTCTCCAATAACTACTAGACGATCTGCTTCCTCAAAGTTATTAGGTTTTGGACGTGGATAAATTACTTTTCTAACCATTCCTGACTCATCTTTCATAAAGAAAGTAAACTGCATAGTTTCTCTTGAAAAACCATATTCCTGAGTGTTATCCCAAGTTCCTGGAACGTGAGCTCCATTCATTTTTTCTGCAGTTTCAAAGTCGGTATAGGTACTTATACTTTCACCAAAATTATACATCAATAATGATGTAAATGCTACGATGGCTACTATTCCAAGAATTACTTTAGGTTTCATTCCTTTTCAGTTGAATTAATTTTTTCTTCCAATGACGATACTTTTGAGTCGACTCTAAATAAAAAGAACAGAAGAACGGCCCATATTATTAAGGTTACTCCAAGTACTACGAATATAAGATCGTTTGAATACATAAGTGATATAAATGCGTTGGTTTGCTCTAATTCCGCACCACTCCACTTATCTGAATAAGCTTGTGTAAGAGTATCAACGAGAGCAACAGATTCTTCTTGCATCAAATTCCTTTAACGGTTTAAATTTACAAATTTTCTACTCTTGATTTCACAGTATTATATCGATGTACGATATCATATAACCAGAAAGCAATAGCAATAAACCCAATCATCGCTGGGTACAAAATATACCTCAACTCAACAGCAGTTATTTCGCTAAATGCTGGATTTCCATCAGCACCAGGATGTAAACTTGTTAGCTGACGTGGTACAACGTATAAAAGAAACGGAACTGTAGTTACAGCAAAGATATTATAAACAGCTGAGATTTTCGCTCTTTTATCTTCATCATCAAAAGCAGACCTTAGTACAAAGTAAGCTACATAAATCATCATAGCTAAAGCAGCTAAATTCATTTTTGGCTCTGCAAACGTCCACCAAGTCCCCCAAGTGAATCGTGCCCAAAGCGAACCCGTTAATAATCCACAAACTCCAAATATCATACCCACTCTTGCTGCAGATTCAGCTTTTATATCAAACAAAGGATTTGGAGTGTTTAAATATCGAATACTATATACAAAGCTTACCGTAAACATAGAAAACATAGCCATCCACATTGGTACATGGAAAAAAATATTCCTAGCAGTTTCCTCAAGAATAGGGATTTGTGGTATTTGAATAAGAATCCCACCGGCGATAACAAGTGTCATCCATATGGCTACTATATACTTCCAGGTTTTCAAGATATTCTGAATTATAAACAGTTGATTTGAACACAGCAAAGATACGAAATCCTATCCAAGTTTTCGGAATACAATTGGTAAACAAGTATAAGTTCTTACATCTTATAACAGCTTTTCGAAAATTCCCCCTTTTAAAATAGAAGCAAAACCCATTTATTCCGTTTTACTTAACTAACTATATCAAAAAATGAATATTTTTAAGGGATTTAAACTCAGCCTATTAGGGCTGATGCTTACACTTTTAGTTGTTCCAAACCTCTTTGCACAAAAAGCTAACTTTGAGCTAGCAGAGCGATTTACAACTCAAATGATGGATAAAATGGTAGGTTCAACAGGTGTTTTTCCTATTTGGATTGAAGACACTGATCAATTTTGGTACACCTATCAAAATAGTGAAGGAAGAAATTGGTATTTCGTTGATGCTGCTAAAGGATCAAAACGACTGCTTTTTGACCAAGAAGAAATGGCTTCACAACTATCTGAGACATTTAGCAGAACATTTAATGCCAAAGATTTAGAATTAAATGATTTCACCTACGACACCGATAAAAAACTTTTCACTTTTAACGTAGATGATTATGAGTTCACGTATAATCTTAACGGAAATCAGTTAGTAAAAGGTGATTCTGTTAGTGAAGACGAACCTGAACGTTGGGCAAATTACTCTCCTGATAGTACTTGGATTGTTTTTGCACGTACTCATAATCTATATGTAATGAAAGCTGATGACCCTGATAGTGTTGAGCATCAGTTAACCGATGATGGCGAACTTTGGAATAGTTACCAAGCTAGAGATGGCGATACAACTTCAACTGAACGATTGAGAGCTCGAGCTAATTGGTTCGAAGATTCAAAGAAGCTATGGGTTAAACGTCAAGATAAGCGTAAAGTGGACGATCTTTGGGTAATTAATTCACTCGGAAAACGACCAACTCTTGAAACCTATAAATATTCGATGCCAGGTGAGGAAGATATTTATGTTGATGAAATTCGCGTATTTGATCCCGAAACTAAAACTAATGTTCGTCTCGATACAGATAAATGGGAAGATCAAGCTTTAGGTGGAGCTTATTTCAATGGTGGTGGTATATTCGAAACTCAAAAATCTGACTACCTGTATATTATCCGTCGAGATAGAACATGGAGTAAAATTGATGCTCTAAAGGCGAATACCACAACAGGTGAAGTTACGGTTCTCTTTTCTGAAGAGAGTAAGCCTTATTTCAATACTAGATTCGCCAATCTTTCAATTATTGATGAAGGCAAGGAATACATTTGGTGGAGCGAAAGAACGGGTTGGGGTCAACTTTACCGTTATGATGCCGATGGAAATCTAAAAAACCGAGTTACACAAGGCGCTTTTGTAGTAGGCGATGTAGTTAAAATTGATACAGCTGCAAGTACCGTTTTCTTTATCGGATACGGACGTGAAGAAGGTCAAAATCCATATTTTTCAAATTTGTATAGTGTTAAATTTGATGGTAGTAACTTCAAACACCTAACTCCTGAAGATGCAGATCATGCAATTCGAGCATCCGAAGAAGGAAATTACTTTGTAGATAATTATTCTAGAATCGATCATCCTACTACTTCTGTTTTACGTGATGCTAACGGTAGAATAATTACAACCCTTCAGCAAACTGATGTCTCAAAAATGGAAGAACAAGGTTGGAAAGCACCTGAATCTTTCAAAGTAAAAGCTGCCGACGGAGTTACTGATATCTATGGTGTAATGTGGAAACCATTTGATTTCGATTCAACAAAAAACTATCCAATAATTTCATATGTATATCCTGGACCGCAAGTTGAACCATTCCCAGTTAATTTTAGAACTCAAGGTTCAGGAGCTAGAACTTCAACATTAGCTCAAGTTGGTTTTGTAGTTGTTGCTATGGGTCAAAGAGGCGGTTCTCCGATAAGGAATAAGTATTACCATAACTTTGGATATGGTGATATGCGTGACTACCCATTAGCTGATAATAAATATGGAATCGAACAGCTTGCTGCTCGTCATTCTTTTATTGATGCTAGTAGAGTTGGTATTTATGGACATTCAGGTGGTGGATTTATGAGTACTGCTGCTCTTCTCACCTTCCCTGGTTTTTATGATGTAGCTGTTTCTTCAGCTGGGAATCATGATAATAATATCTATAACATTTGGTGGGGTGAAGTTCACAACGGTGTTAAAGAGAATAAGAAAACAATCAAAACTATGAATGCTGATAGTGTTGAAGTAGAAGAAACCATTTCAACCTTTGATGCGCCTGTCGAAACCAATGCTTCTCTTGCTGAGAATTTGGAAGGAAACTTACTACTTGTTCATGGTGACATCGATAACAATGTTCACCCAGCTAATACACTTCGAATGGCTGATGCTTTAATTAAGGCTGGTAAGCGTTTTGATATGATGATGCTCCCTGGTCGCCGACATGGATTTGGTCCCTCTCAACCATACTTTGACCGAATGACCTGGTATTATTTTGCCGAGCATTTACTTGGAGATTACCGGTCAAATATTAATTTCAATATTCCAGAAGACGAATAGCTCTTAAGCCTTACATCTTATAACACCCTGAGCCTAAATAAACCTTTTAATACATCATTAAAAGCCATTTATTTAGGCTTTATTTAACTAATTATTTTATAATGAATATTAATCAGGGATTTAAACTTATTATTTTCGGGCTTTTAGCTGTTATAATTTGTACTTCTAATGCTTTTGCTCAGAAAGCAAATTTTGAACTAGCCGAGCGTTTTACGACTCAAAAAATGGACAAACTCATTGGATCAACCAATGTTTTTCCACGGTGGATTGAAGATTCTGATAACTTTTGGTATGAATATAGTACCAGCGATGGCACTAACTGGTTCTATGTAAATTCATCTCAACGTACTCAAAGAGAACTATTTGATCGTGAAGAACTTGCTGGAAGATTAAGTGAAGAATTCAAACGTCCATTTAATGCTAAAGATCTGGACTTAGATGGGTTTGAGTACGATACCGACAAAGAATTATTCACTTTTCATGTAGATAGTGTTGAATTTACCTATTCCGTAAATAGCAGAAATTTAGTTAAAGGTGATTCACTAGAGCCTCTAAAAAGAGAACCATGGGCAACTTATTCCCCAGATAGCACATGGATTGCTTATGCTAAAAATCACAATCTTTATTTGATGAGTTCAGATACTTCTGATACTACTGAACATCAACTTACAGTTGATGGAGAACGATGGTTCAGTTACGCTTGGAGCCAAGGAGATACTAATACTACCGAAAAGCAACGTGCTCGTGTACAATGGTTTGATGATGAGAAGAAATTCTATGTAGAAAGATCTGATAACAGAAAAGTTGAAGAACTTTGGGTTATTGATATGTTAAAGAAACGACCTGAGTTACAAACTTATAAATATGCAATGCCAGGCGATGAGGAAGTCGGTATCGAATATGTTGAGATCTTTGATATTGAATCCAAGGAACGTCTGATTCTTGACTTAGCAAAATGGGAAGATCAAGTTCTTGATGCTGACCCTGCTAATATTCAAACTGGAGATTATCGCTCCAATTCATCGGATGAACTCTATATAACTAGGCTTAATAGAGCAGCAAGTATTGTTGAAGTTCTTAAAGCTGATACCAAAACTGGTGAAATTGAAGTCCTATTCGGTGAAGAAAGTAAACCTTACTGGAATTGGAGGTTTATGGATGTATCCATTATAAATGAAGGGGAAGAATACATATGGTGGAGTGAAAGAACTGGATGGGGACAATTCTACAGATTTGACAGCGAAGGAAACTTAAAAAATCAGATTACAAAAGGTAATTTTGTTGCAGGAAATATTATCAAAATAGATACTACTGCTCAAACAATTTTCTTCACAGGATACGGAAAAGAAGCTGGACAGCATCCTTATTATCAAAATCTTTATAGCGTGAAATTTGATGGTTCAAATCTTAAGCATTTAACTCCTGAAAATGCTAACCATCAAGTTTATGCTTCTGATGAAGGCAATTACTTTGTTGATAATTATTCTACCGTTACTCAGCCTACCAAATCTGTACTTCGAGATGGTTCGGGTCGAGTTATTCTCGAACTTCAGGAAGTAAATATTTCGCGAGCTACAGAATTAGGCTGGAAATTCCCTGAGATGTTTAAAGTAAAAGCTGCTGACGGTGTAACCGATCTTTATGGTGTAATGTGGAAACCTTTTGATTTCGATTCATCCAAAAGTTACCCAGTTATATCGTATGTATATCCTGGGCCTCAAACCGAGCCTTTCCCTATCACCTTCGGTGATTCTAGACATCAAACATTAGCTCAGGTTGGATTCGTAGTTGTTGCTTTTGGAAACAGAGGTGGATCACCATTGAGGAGTCGATATTATCATACCTATGGTTACGGTGATTTACGTGATTACCCTCTTGCTGACAATAGATACGGAATTGAACAATTAGCTGGTCGGCATTCTTATATTGATGTAACTAAAGTTGGTATATATGGGCATTCTGGTGGTGGATTTATGTCTACCGCCGCTATTCTTACCCATCCAGATTTTTACGATGTAGCTGTTTCCTCTGCAGGAAATCATGACAACAACGTATACAATCGATGGTGGAGTGAAACTCACAATGGCGTAAAAGAAACAGTGAAAACTGTTAAAAAAATGAACGAAGATAGTGTTGAAGTGGAAGTTGAAGAAATTACCTTTGACGGACCAATTGAAACAAATACAGCACTAGCTAAAAACCTTCAAGGAAAACTTCTTTTAGTTCACGGCAACATAGATAATAACGTTCACCCGGCTAACACCATTAGACTTGTAGATGCACTCGTTAAGGCAGGTAAGCGGTTTGATATGATGATATTACCTGGCCGTAGACATGGCTTTGGTCCTTCAATGCCATATTTTGAACGCATGTATTGGTATTACTTTGCTGAACATCTGCTAGGTGATTATCGAACAAATGTGGACTTCAATATTCCAGATGACGAAGATTAATTAATTAGAAAATGGCAGAGTTAACCTTCTGCCATTTTTTTTGATGCTATAATTTCATTCTGGTGCAAGCGTCCGCTTGTGCCCTACTCAATACCCATGTTCAATTTCCAGCAATCCTTCTTTTTCATAATAATTCCTTGCGCTACTGTATAACCAATGTTCCGGACTTTCCACGTATCCAGCTACCACTGGATTATAATGTAAATATTCCAATTTCTGATCAAACATTGTATTCGATGATAGCTCAATCGGGTGATTATGTTGTTGCCATAATTGCCAATCCTTGTTATTCCCATTCTTTGCCCATCCTGGCGCAAGCGTCCGCTTGTGCCCTACTCAATACCCATCCTGGCGCAAGCGTCCGCTTGTGCCCTACTCAATACCCATGTTCAATTTCCAGCAATCCTTCTTTTCCATAATAATTCCTTGCGCTACTGTATAACCAATGTTCCGGACTTTCCACGTATCCAGCTACCACTGGATTATAATGTAAATATTCCAATTTCTGATCAAACATTGTATTCGATGATAGCTCAATCGGGTGATTATGTTGTTGCCATAATTGCCAATCCTTGTTATTCCCATTCTTTGCCCCTGCGCGTTGGAACATCCAATGCATCCATTCGCTTCTACTTTCTTTTGGATAATTTGAAATCTGCTCTTTAATCTTTCTTGAAGTGTAGCTTTTTAAGTCTCTAAGTATGTTCTGCATCTTCTTTCCTTTCGTGCCCATAATCAGATGTATATGGCTTGGCATAATACACCATGCGTAGATAATTAAGTCTTTTTCGTGTTGGCAATACTTTAGGCTTTCTACAATCTCATCACAATAGATCTTTCTGGTAAATACATCAATCCAATGCACCGTAGCAAAACTTACAAAGTAGGCTTGCCTCTGGTCTAAAAATTTATGTTTTCTACTCATCTATCTAACTTGATTCTATATCCTATTGGTTAGACCTCTGGCTAATAAGTTCCTTACAGTTTTTTTGAACAATTAATAATAAACCGATTTAAACTTAGACTATTTCAAGCATCTCGCTTGGACTTTTCTTCTACTTGTTCAGGCACAAGCGGACGCTTGCGCCAGATTGGGATTGGCGGCTAGATTGAGACGCTGGAACCAGTTTACTGATTTAATAACATGCTTGTACTATGTGGATACCGAGATTCTTTACTCCTTTCCTTTGACAACTTCATTAGAGCTACCAAACTAAAAGCCATTCTTTAGCCACCAACAAAAAAGGTCCAAGTGAGACACTTGAACCAGTTTTTTAGTTACTTGCATGATCATTCTTGCCCAAGCGTTCCTCATTTTGGCGCAAGCGTCCGCTTGTGCCCATCTGTCGCTACGTTTTCTTTATTTAAGAATGGTCATTTTTCTAGTTTGAGAAAATGATCCTGTATCAATGGTATAAAAGTAGATTCCGCTTGCCAAACTTCTTGCATCAAATACAACTGAATGGCTACCAGCAGATAGTCTATTATCAACTAACACTGCTACTGTTCTACCAAGCATATCCATAACTTGCAGCTTAACATCCGAAGCCTGGGGAATCTCAAATCCAATATTAGTTGTTGGATTAAAGGGATTCGGATAATTTTGAGAAAGTTCAAAACCTTTAACATCAGCTATAACTTCATCGTCTATCGAAGTAGGATTTGAACCAGTTGAAACTATACTTAAGTTTGTATATCCAGTTGGATAGTTACCATCTCTATTGAAGGTTGTACTTATAGTAAGGCTACTTCCTGATAATGACCCTTTACCTGGAAACCCAAGATATTCTGAAGTAAGATTGGTTCCCTTCGCATCTAAAATCAACTTAATATCACTTTCTGATTCAGAATCAAAAACTGCTTTGTATCTATAAGCGTTTATATAGGTTGAAAACAAACTAACAGCATAAATATCTCCTGTTCCTTTACCAACACTAATTAATTCACTAGCTCCTAACTCTATAGAACTTCTTACTTCTAGTGTACTATTGTTCATTAAATAAAGTGCTGGTTCGGAACAACACCCTCTAGAGATCACATATAGTGCATCTGAAGCTCTTAGCTCAGATACTACAAAATTCAAATCTTTTTGTTCTATAATCTCAGGCTTTGATGGTACCGAAATATCTACTGTTACTAAGATACTCCCTTGTCCAATAGCAATAATTCCATCACCAAGTGATACAATGTTTTCCTGTGTCAATGTTGAAAAGCTTAATCCTTTTATTGGAGCATCTGTTTCAAGTACATCTGCATTGTATTCAACAATGTTTGATAAAAAATTATCTTCATCTCCAATAAAGCCTATTTTCTTGATTGCAATATCTGCAGTTGATTTTTCAATTATCAATGAATCTGCTACATATAAGTAGCTAGATGCACTCACATTAAGATCAACTTTGACTTCAGGTTGTTCAAATCTCGCACCTTTATCAGGATCTTCTTGTGTTGGGGTTTGAGCATAAAAATATCTACCGAAATTCTGATAATCTTGCACTGGGCCATCACCATCTTGTCTAAAATACATAGCTATAATGGTAGAATCACTTGCCCAAACTAACCGATATAATTCAGCATTTGGACGGTCTTCAAGTGAGAAATTTATATCTCCAACCCAATTTGGAGCATAATCAAACGGGGTTTCATCCGTTCTATAAATTTGATAGGTATAATTTCCGCTATTATTTTCTTCTCGTGTATATAAATAAGGGTATCGTTTAAATAATATTTCACCATCATCATCTTTGTTTTCAACTGCGTGATTTGTAAAAAATGTACCTTGTTGGAGATATAGAGAGTCTTGTGCTAAAATAGATATTGAAGAAATTGCGAGGATAATTAGTGTAAAAAAATTGATTTTCATAATTAAGTAAATATTAAAATACTGCTACTTACAACAGTGAAATTTTGGTTTTATAGTTTAAAAAAAAGGCTTTCTAAGCATTAAGCAAATTTTGCTGATATGATTTTTCATTTCTTGTTATTGTCAAACTCCAAACCATTCCTGCAAGTACCATCATTCCACCATAAATCATTATTAGTGGTTTTACAGCGATTACATCGAACTCCAAAAGCAATGAAGCAATCATTACTGAGATCGAATTAGCTAGAGTGAAAAGAAGCCATTCGGTACTAAAAATTCTACCTCTAAATGTGTCTTTAGTTCTTTGTTGAAGTAGAACAGTACTAAATACCCAATTAGCTCCAGATGCAGCATGTGCAAAAAGCACAAATATGATCATAACCCAAATAGTATTGGTAAATCCAACTACCATGTACATGCATCCTGCAATGAAAAAAGCGGCGCCCATTACCATAACCCAATCCTTTTCATTTGGGAAAAGCCTTCGACCAAGAATGGGACCTATTCCGGTTCCAATTCCTCTTGCTGAGTACAATAAACCAAGACCGATGCTTCCCATCATCAAAACTTCTTCACTCACAATTATTAGTAAGTAAACACATCCTCCTAAGAAAGCACTAGATACGCCTTTAGCAAGACTTGGTCTCAAAATATGGCGATTGTGTATAAGATATTTTGCGCCTTCTTTAATTCCAAGAAGAGGGTTTTTCGAATCATCTTTCTCTTTAGCTGTCATTTCTTGTTGTGGGATAACTGCTTTATAAATAAAGAATGCAGATAGTATGTAGGTCGCTGCATCTAATATTAGTACCATATCAGTACCTAATAATTCGGTAGCAAATCCACCAATAGCCATTCCTGATGTAAATATTATACTCCAAGTAGCTGTCGAAATTACATTCGCATTTACCAGTTCTGCATCGGTGGTAACATTTGGTATGGATGAGGTTTTTGCAGGCTCAAATACTGCCGAAAGCATCATTTGTATCGATGTTAAAGCAAAAGCTATCCATAGCATTTCAACCGTTTGTACAACTAAAATTCCTAAAACAGCTATTGCACGTGCGAAATCACATGCAATCATCAATTTTCTTCTATTAAATCGGTCAGTTATATAGCCAGCAAAAGGTGAGAAAAGTGCCAAACTTAACATCTTAACAATTATAAGTAAGCCTAATAGAAACTCAGAGTCTGAATATTTCGCAATAATGGCATAGAGTGCCAATAACCCAAACCAATCCCCAAAATTTGAAATAGATTGCGCTAACCAAAGTCGCCGATAATTTTTGTTATTTTTAAGAAGGAGATAGTAAGGTTTTAGAGAATTCAAGAACGATTTATGATAAAAGTATTAATTAAATATCGGATAATGGTTACTGTACACCGGTACTACCAAACCCGCCTTCTCCCCTTTCAGTTTCATCTAATTCAGAAACTTCTTTAACAGGTAATTGTACTACCGGCGATATCACCATTTGTGCAATTCTATCTCCATGATTGATAACGAAATCTTCCTGCCCATGATTGATTGCTATTACTTTTATTTCTCCTCGATAGTCAGAATCAATGGTTCCGGGAGAATTCAACATGGTTATTCCATTCCGTATTGCAAGCCCGCTTCTTGGTCGTATTTGAGCTTCATAGCCATTAGGTAATGCCATAATTAACCCTGTTGGAATTAGAATTCGTTCACCGACCTTAAGAATAATTGATTCATCTAATGCTGCTCTTATATCCATGCCAGCAGCTGAGTCTGTCTCATAACTTGGAAGGGCTAACTCTTTTGCATGAGGTAATTTCTTAAACTCAATCAAGTTCATAACTCTTCTCTTTTATATTCAATTAATTTAACAATAGCATTTCCTATAAGTACTTTTACTCTGGCTTCCAAAGGAACTCTTAAGTCATCATCCAAGAACCAAGCTCTGAATTCACCAGAAAAGCCAAAAGGCCCTTCAATATTTTCTGTAGATCCTGTTGTTAAATAGGCATTGATAGGTTTATCAAAAGCCTCATATTTTCTTTTTTCTACTTTTGAAGGATTTTTAAATTGAATAGCGCCTTTCTTCTTGGTAACGTAAACAGGCATTCGATTTTCAATTTCTCCTCCAGCAAATAATCTTGAAAAATAAAATATTATATGTCCTGCAGTGGCTGGCTCCTCGAGTTGTAAAGTATCTCGAGTATTATCTTCTTCTAAATAGGTTACAACTCCATTTTCTCGATCAAAAGAGTAGATAATATCTTTATATTTATTTTCGTCAACATTATCTCTCCAATAATATGAAGTAACAGGAAGTCCATCTTCATTCTCATAAAATAAACTATGAAAATGATCGATCTCTTTGCTCATAAAAGGAATCTTTGGATTAGATTCAATTTTAGTGAAAAGATGCTTATGCATTTTTCCATTGTACATAGTATCGGGTAACAGACTTACCTCAACCCATCCAAGCTTAAAAAAGCCATATTTCACTTCATATATAAACGTTTCTTTTACCGAAAAAATATCATCAAGTGTAGGTTGATCTGTAGTATTAGTCTGTGCTAAAGCAGAAATACTAAGTAATAAAGAAAAGAAAAGAATGATAATCTTCATGAGAAAAATTGAATTTCTTTATTTAACGTCTTCATCATCAAGTAGTTCATTTTCTTTTAAAAAATTTTTAAATGCTTCTTCATCATACCCAACTAAAACTGCGTCTTCATAAACAAGAACTGGACGTTTAATCATACTCTGATTTTGCTCAAGTACTTCAAGCATTTCTTCAGTTGACAATTCCTTGTCTTTTAATCCCAAAGTTCGGTAGGTAGTTCCTCGTTTATTAACTAGAACATCAATCCCAACTTTAAACTCGAGTTCTGAAAGTTCGTCGATTGTAAGTGGCTCTTTTTTTACATCAATAAACTCAAATTCAATTTCATTTGAATCCATCCAATTTTTTGTAGCCTTTATTTTATCACAATTTGGAATACCAATTATATGTAGCATGCGTTTTTGCAGAATAGTTTTGTATTTTCATGAAAGATACGGTTTGTATTCCCAATTTCGAATGTTATTAGTCTCTTTTATAGGATGAAAATTTATCCAACTCACATTTTACTTCTTGTCGCTTTTTTGATTAACACTTCATGCACTAGTAATGACGCACAAGAAGAGTTCGAACGTAGCGCTTATGCACCAGCTGAAGGAATCACAAGAACAGATAATAACTCAAATATTATCGGCGATCCCGATGAAGACGATTGGCGGACTTCACCATTTTATTCAGCATTAGCAACTATTCAACCTGCCTTTCCAAATCCAATACTATATGGAACTACCTCAACTCTTGATATTGATATGAATGGCAATTCGTTGACTTCTGTACTAGAACTTGGCTATTTCGATTTTCAAAGGCGATGGACTCAATTAGATTTAAGAGATGATGTCTCAGAATTTAGCACTACCCCATTAACCATTAATTCACAATTATTTGGTTCAAATGCTAGTTTAGCCAGAGGCTTATACAGAATAGTATTATTCGATGGAAATCAACGTGTAATAACCTACGGAGATATTGAGATAGAGTAAGGTTGTTATAGTTTAAAACAGACTCTATCTTCTTCTTATGCGAAAGTTATTTCCCTCAGAAAAGCAGGTGCTAAAATGCCTCATTTTCCAAGAATCTTACGATGTCATCCTTGAAGAAACCGGATTAAATACTGGCGCACTAAGAGATGATTTAATAAACTTGATTAACTACAGGCTTATCGAAGTATTGGAAGAAGGTGATGTACAATCTAGCATATCTTATTATGATACAGATAACTTACAGAATTTTTCTTTTCGAGCTACAAAAACGGGACTGAAACACATACGGGAGATTGCATGAAATTTGAAGCGGAAGTAAATGAACAAAGTATTCAAGTTGAAATAGATACTGATTCTTCAACATTTACATCAGGAGATACAAATGGATCATTCACTTTTGATTCTCAAAATGGGAGATTTTTTCTTCGAGTTGGAACAAAAGTTCATAAAATTGATAATGTAAGTTATGAAGGTTCAGATATCACTTTTTCTATTGATGGAAGCTGGCATACAGTATCTGTTAAAGATGAGCAAGAGCTGTTGTTAGATAGCCTTGGTTTTAAAACTGGAGTTGATGTTGCTGAAGGATCTTTAAAATCACCTATGCCCGGAAAAATCCTTGATATTCTAGTAAAAGTCGGTGATTCAGTAACTAAAGGACAGCCCGTTGCTATACTTGAGGCAATGAAAATGGAAAATGAATTGAAATCACCTATTGATGGAAATGTCATTAGTATTGATGTTGAAACCGGACAATCATTAGAAAAAAACACCCCTATTCTGGAGATAGAAGCAGTTGGATAAATTTATTATTGAAGGCGGAACGCCTCTTGTTGGAACAATACCTATAAGTGGATCAAAAAATGCAGCATTACCCATAATTGCCGCCGCCCTACTAGGTGATTCAGAAACTGTTATTCATAATATTCCTCGTCTACAGGATATTTATACCTTCAATAATGTACTTCGTGTAGTTGGTTCTAAAGTAGATTTTAATGAATCTGATAATACTGTCACCATTGACCCAACATTAGTTTCTTATCTAGAAGCTCCTTACGACTTAGTTAGAAAGATGCGTGCTTCTTTCTATTTGCTTGGTGCTTTAGTTGGAAAACATGGAGAAGCAAAAGTCTCATTACCAGGTGGCTGTGCTTGGGGTCCTCGCCCTGTTGATCTTCACCTTAAAGGGATGGAAGCAATGGGTATTAACATTTCGTTGGAAAAGGGGTACGTAATCGCAACTGCTGATGAGACTTTAAAAGGTGGTAATTTCACTTTAGAGCCAAGCAGTGTAGGTGCTACTGTGAATCTGTTACTTGCTTCGGTTTTAAAAGCTGAAAAATTCGTAATTAATAATGCTGCTAAAGAGCCTGATGTAGTTCAACTTTGCAATGTTCTCGTGAAAATGGGTGCGAATATCGAAGGCATTGGTACTAGTACATTAACTATTCGAAAAGTTAATTCATTAAAAGGTGTTGAAATCAGTAATGACCCAGATAGAATTGAATTAGGAACTTTCATGATTGCAGGCGCTATGATACCTGGATCAGATTTGACTCTAACAGGTTGCAATCCAGAACAATTAGGTGATTTCCCAGAATTACTTCGAAAAACAGGTACCGAAGTTGTTGTTGATGGAACTATCATTAAAGTAAAAGCACCAGATACTTTAAAACCAGTATCTATAACAACAGATATCTATCCAGGTTTTCCGACAGATTTACAAGCACAATGGGCAACTATGCTTACACAAGCAGATGGTGAGTCTAGCGTAACCGATACCGTCTATTTTGATAGATTTAGCTACGTTCCTGAACTTGTACGCTTAGGAGCAGATATGCATAATGAGAAAAATACTGTTCATATAAAAGGTAGAACTCCGCTTGCAGGAGCAACTGTAATGAGTACCGATCTTCGGGCAAGTGTCAGCTTAGTTTTAGCAGGAATGGTAGCAGAAAACACCACTGAAGTTCTTAGAATTTACCACCTCGATCGTGGCTATGAGTCATTGGAAAACAAACTAAATCCAGTGGGTGCAAAGTTAACAAGAATTGAGGATTAAAATTTACATCACAAGTTGTAAATACCATTTACTTTAGTCGACACTTCGAGTTATATTAAGTGGTGGCAAAAATCGACCACAAGAGCTTTTAAAAGAACTTTTCTACTTGCATTACGCACGGAATATATATTACAAAAACACCGTAGAGACGACCCTAGGATCACGTTTTGAGGATTTCTACATCGATTTACTATGTCTCTGGTCTATTATCAAAACACTAACCGGCCAGGTACTTTTTTCTGATTCCATATCAAAAGAATCGCACACTAATCAAACAAATTCAACTGGCATTATTGCCAAGGCGGATGTTTCGCCATGTCACCCAATTGTACTGAGCTCAGACGAAATTTTGTCTGGGACGACTAAAAAATTCAGACGATGGATGGCTTGCATGGATAGCAGACGCCGGAAAAAAGAGAACTTTAATGAAGAACCAAATTATCATTCATTCGACCGGCAATCAGTCCCGGATCGCACTTCTGGAAAACGGAGAACTAGCTCAATTATTTATAGAGTCGGAAGAGAACCAGCGCACAGTTGGTAATATTTATGTAGCTCGAGTTCATAAAGTAATGAGCGGTATTCGTGCCGCCTTTATCGATATGGGAACTCCTAAAGATGCCTTCCTTCACTTTTCTGACGCTGGTGATCACTTAGATGAGTATGTAGCAAAGCTTAATGGCCCTAATGCAATCCCAAGCAGTGCCAGGAAAGATATTGAGAACAAAGAAAACCTTTCTAATTCTCAAAAGCAGATGCTTGCTGGAAAAGTTTTGAAAACTGGCCAAAAACTTCTAGTACAAATTGTAAAAGAACCTATCGGTTCTAAAGGTCCTAGAGTTTCTACCGATATTACTATTGCTGGTCGATTTTTGGTCCTAATTCCAATGGGTGATTACATTGCAGTCTCAAAGAAAATCAGTAATTATAAAGAACGCCGACGTTTAAAAAACCTACTTAACGGCATGGTTCCAGATGGTTTTGGTGTGATAGTACGTACCGTTGCTCAAGGTCACGATGACCAAGCTATCGAAGACGATTTACGGAATGTGCTCAAGAAGTGGGAAAAGATTGTCGACAATTTAGACAAGGCAAAACCACCTTCTCTTCTCTACAAAGATCTGGACATGACTGAGAGTTTAATTCGCGACCTGTTTGCAAAGAACTATGATCGTGTGTTGATTGATGATCCTAAAATGTATCGTCAAATCAAATCATATGTTGCTCAGATTGCTCCGCAGATGGTACCAAATGTAGAGCAATACAAGCGAAAAGAACATATTTTCGATCATATGAAGATCTCAGAGGATGTGAACTCCATCTTTAGTCCACGCGTACGCATGAAAATGGGCGGATATCTCATCTTCGAACAAACAGAAGCTATGTATGTCGTGGATGTGAACTCCGGACCTTACGCGGCTAAAGAACGACAAGAGGATAATTCGCTTAAAACGAATCTCGAATCTGCTCGTGAAATAGCAAAACAACTTCGCCTTAGAGATATTGGCGGAATTATTGTTGTTGATTTTATTGATTTGAAAGATGAGAAGAATCGTAAGAAAATATATGATGAGCTAAAGAAAGAGTTCCGAAAAGATCAAGCTAAGACTAATATTATTGGGATGAGTGATTTTGGACTCGTTCAAATTACTCGTCAGCGTATTCGACCAAGTGTTGTTAACTCAGTTTCTAAAGTATGCCCAATGTGTGGGGGCTCAGGGAATGTAGTTAGCGAAGATACTATCGTAACAGATATTGAAAGTTGGATTAACAAATTCAAGCATAATACAAGTTATCGTGCAATTGATTTATACGTGAATCCATATTTAAAATCATTCCTAACTAAAGGATTATTCAGCACTCGCTGGAAATGGTTGAGTAAATATCATGTTAAAGTTTCAATCATTGGTGATGAAACTATATCACTTAATGAGTTTCATGTAACCCTTGCAGGTTCTGATATCGATATCACTGATGTCATTATTAGAGGTGAATCAATTGAAGAATTGTTAAATCGGCAGGAACTGGAAGAAACTGATAGCGGAAAGCATAATAAGAGCGATCTTGAGTATTCTAAAAAAGAACGACCTCAAAATCGAAATAACAGATCGTCAGGTTCTTCTGCCAATTCGAATGGAAATCCGAATCGCAGACCTAATAACTCACGCAATTAAACAGTGGCTCGGTTATTGCAAAATCTGAGTTAACTATTAATCAAAAAGATTAAAATGAGTTTATTTAACCTACACGCCACTACGGTGGTGGGAATTATACATAATGGCGAAGCAGCCATTGGTAGTGATGGTCAGGCAACAATGCAGACCACGGTAATGAAATCTACCGTTAAGAAAGTTAGAAAGATAAGTGACGGTAAAATCCTTGCTGGATTTGCTGGTTCCACTGCTGATGCATTTACCTTATTTGAACGTTATGAAGGTAAACTTGAAGAATATAACGGTAATATGCAGCGTTCAGCAGTAGAACTTGCAAAAGACTGGCGAAAGGATAAATACCTACAAAAGTTGGAAGCTTTACTTGTTGTAATGGATAAAGACCATGCTCTAGTAATATCTGGCCAAGGAGATGTAATTGAACCAGATGATAATATTGTGACTATAGGAAGCGGCGGTAGCTATGCATTAGCTGCAGCTCGAGCAATGGTTAAGCATTCACCAAAAATGACAGCTAAAGAAATTGTAAAAGAAGCATTACGTATTGCTGCCGATATCGATATTTATACGAATCACAATCGTACCCTTTTAGAAATTGAAGATTAAGTTATGACTGAATTAAAAAGTTTAACCCCACAACAAGTTGTCCGTGAACTAGACAAATATATTGTTGGCCAGAAAGAAGCGAAACGTTCAGTAGCTATTGCATTGAGAAATCGCTGGAGAAGAATGAACTCTGACCCAGAAATTAGAGAAGAAATTGTGCCCAATAATATACTATTGATTGGTCCAACGGGTGTAGGTAAAACTGAAATCGCTCGCCGTCTTGCAAAATTAGCTATGGCTCCTTTTGTTAAAGTAGAAGCTTCAAAATTTACTGAAGTGGGTTATGTTGGTCGCGATGTGGAGTCGATGATTCGCGATCTCACCGACTTGAGTGTTAACATGGTAAAAGATGAGATGCAGGAAAGGGTTAAAGAAAAAGCTGCTGATCTTGCTGAAGAACGAATTTTAGATATTCTCATCCCTCCTGTTAAAAAAACAGGCGTTGGCTTTTCAAATGACACCACTACCAAAACTGAAAATCCTAATGACGCTGAATTAAATGAGCGTACAAGAGATCGCTTTAGAGATAAATTGAAAAACGGTGACTTAGATGATCGTGAAATAGAGATAGAGGTTAAAAACACTAAAGGCGGAGGAATGATGCAGGTTTTCGGCCCAGGTGGAATGGAGGAAATGGGTGTTAATCTACAAGATATGCTTGGCAACCTTGGAAATAAGGGAAAAAAATCTAAGCGTAAACTACCTGTTAAAGAAGCTAGAGAAATTCTTATTGAAGAAGAAGCTGAAAAGCTGATAGATCATGAATCTGCAGTTCAAGAAGCACTAGAACGTGTTCAAAAACATGGAATCGTATTTATTGATGAAATCGATAAAATCGCAGAACCTTCTACAGGAGCTGGGAAAAGCGGACCAGATGTAAGTAGACAAGGTGTGCAGCGCGATTTGCTACCTATAGTTGAAGGAAGTACCGTAAGCACGAAACATGGTATTGTTAAAACTGATCATATTTTATTCATTGGCTCGGGTGCGTTTCATATTTCAAAGCCATCCGATTTAATTCCTGAATTACAAGGACGTTTTCCAATTAGAGTTGAATTGAATTCACTAACGGAAGATGATTTTTTTGATATTCTTAGTAAGCCAAAAAATGCACTTACAAAACAGTATCAAGCTATGCTTGATACTGAAGGTGTTAAAATCACTTTTACTGAAGAAGCAGTTCGAGAACTTGCAAAAATTGCTGCTCTAGTAAATTCACAAGTTGAAAATATTGGTGCTAGAAGATTACATACCATTATGTCTTCTCTATTTGATGAATTATTATTTGCTGTTCCTGATGACATTAATTCTGGTGAAATTACTATTGATCCAAATTATGTGGAAAAACAATTAGCGGGATTAGTGAAGGATAAAGATTTAAGCCATTACATCCTTTAACATTGGTAGATACCTAATTATTCATTACACTCGTTAAAAGTGAAACTTATTCCTCAAATTTTGGTTATTACTAAAGAATATTAGAAAAAATGACATTTATGACGTTGAAGAGATTTATTGTTCCTAACCTATTCGTAGTACTTCTACTAGCAACTTTAAATTTTGCAGGAGTTGATGAAATCATTAAACCCAAGAATGACGACACAACGAATCTAACAAAGTATGTACAAGCTCAGAGAAGTATACTTCAAAACTATTTTGAGTATGCTGATCTCGATATCATGTACAAAACTAGTATTAGATATATGGTAACTGGAATAAAAGATTCAACGCTTAAGATTTCGGATTCACCAATAGATACTACATTCCCAGGTGTTAAAATATCTTCACTCAGAGATTCTTACACTAATTTTGAAGCCGCTTACTTATATGTTACAAATAACAGTCCTGAAGAGGATATGTCGATTCTAACAGAACGGGCGATTCGTGGTTTATTCTCTACTCTTGATCCACATTCTGTGTTTATTGAAGCTGAAGATAGTGAAGTAGATCAAGAAAATTTTGCCGGTAAATTTCAAGGAATTGGTGTTCAATTTAATGTAATTGAGGATACTATAACTGTGGTAACTGCGATTGCGGGTGGACCGAGTGATCAACTTGGAATTCAATCAGGTGATCGAATTGTACAAATTGATGATACTTCAGCTGTAGGGTTTACCAATGAGCAAGTACAAGCTCATCTTCGTGGTGAAAAAGGAAGTAAAGTAAAAGTTGGAATTATACGCCCAGGAGTAACTAACAAGATCTTCTTCACCATTACTCGTGATGATATTCCATTATATACAGTTGACTCATCTTATATGCTTGATGATAAGACCGGCTATATTAAAATAAATCGTTTTGCAGCTACCACACATGATGAATTCATGCAAGCGATGGACGAGCTTAAACAAGAGGGAATGGATCGTCTAGTTCTTGATCTAAGAGGAAATCCTGGAGGATATTTAGGTCAAGCAGTTGCTATTGCAGAAGAATTTTTCCCTAAAGGAACAGAATTGGTTGCTACAAAAAGTAGACATACTCGCTTCAATCAAGAGTATTTTTCTAGAAAAGATGGCGTCTTCAAAGAAAAACCTGTTATAGTTTTAGTAGATGAAGGAGCTGCTTCTGCAAGTGAAATCGTTTCTGGAGCACTTCAAGATCACGATAGAGCATTAATCGTTGGTCGCCGTACCTTTGGAAAAGGGCTAGTTCAGCAGCAATATGAATTAGTCGACAAAAGTATGGTTAGAGTTACCATCTCGAGATATTTGACTCCATCTGGTAGATTAATTCAGAAACCATTTACAGAAGGTGGTGGTGAAGAATATGCTTATGAGATATACCGACGTGATAATGCTATGAATGATGCTGTTGAGTTTGTAGATCATGTTCCTGATTCACTAAAATTCCAAACGGATGCAGGTCGTACTGTATATGGCGGCGGCGGAATAGTTCCAGATTATATCATCCAACCTGATACTTCGCGTTCAGGCTATATGATAAATTTTTCATTAAGAAAAAGAGTCTCTTTCGATTATATAAGAGATTATTTAGACAACAATGGCACTGATTTTAGAGCAAAATGGGAAAATGATTTTGAAAAATTTAGAACTGAATTTTCTTGGTCAAGCGAAGAATTAAGTAGTTTTAAGTCTTCTATGCAAGAAAGAGGTATGGTAATCACTGATTCTGTTAGCGAGCCTAATTTCAAAAACGATTCTCTCTTTGTACCCCAAGGATACTTTGAAGAAGTTGCTTGGATGGCTGAAGGAAGAATGAAAGCTGAATTAGCAAGGCAGGTATGGGGACTTCCTTACTTCTACCCTATTATTAATGATGTTTTTGATACAACATTAAAAGAAGCTATGACTTTATGGGATGCTTATTCTAAACTTGAAGCTTTAGCTAAAGGAAAAGCTATGGCTGATGATGTAACGAATATTAAAAAAGACGGATAAAATTAATTTAACAATCATAAAAAAGCCTGCATTTTTTGAAATTCAGGCTTTTTTTATGGGAAAGATTTAAGCTAGCATTCACTATTTCTTTTTTATATTAAGTGAGTTAAAAATTTCACTTTACTTGAAATTAATCATCTTTCAGAATCCCAATACTATGTTTAATAAATCCATATTAATTTTATTTCTCTCTTTCTTTATCGTTTCTAATAGCTATGGTCAGACTATAGTAATAAATGAGATAAATTATAATTCTGCAGCAACAGTAGATACTGAAGACTGGGTTGAGATTTATAATAATACATCAGCAAATGTGGATATTTCTGGTTGGAAAATTAAAGATAGTAATGACGACAATGAATTTATCTTTGATGCATCTACAATTTTAAATGCTGGTGCCTATTTAGTTATTGTCAGAGATTTGACTGATTTTAAAGCCGTATTTCCAAATGTCACAAATGTTGTAGATAGTATAGACTTTAATTTTAGTAATGCAGGAGAGTTAGTTAGGCTCTATAATTCCACCGACGTACTTGTTGATCAAGTTGAATATGATGATATAAGTCCTTGGCCTACAGAACCAGATGGTAACGGTCCAACTTTAGAGCTTATTGATCCAAATTTGGATAATAGCCTTGCTGCTAGTTGGGGAGCTTCTTCTGGTAATGGAACCCCTGGAAGTCAAAACTCCGTAACTGTAAGTAATGAAGAAGAAAATTTTTCTCGAAATACTTTCCGTTTAGCACAGAATTATCCAAATCCATTTAATCCTTCAACAAATATATCTTATAGTATTTCAGAACCTGGAAATGTAAGCCTTGAAGTATTTGATCTTTTAGGTCAAAGAGTAGCTATTCTAGTTAATGAAGTTCAATCTATTGGAAGTTATAATATTAACTTTGATGCTTCCAATTTAACCTCTGGTATTTATATATATAGAATAACTAATGCGGGTCAGACATTAACTCGAAGAATGACTTTAATTAAATAAATATTCCTCATATAAAAAAAGCTCTGAAGATTACTCTTCAGAGCTTTTTTAATTGAAAGTTAGATTATTCGACTTCTTTTAACAACTCTTCAATTGCTCGTTCAAGCTGCTGATCTCTTCCATTATCAATAACACCAGGCATATTTTTTACTTTAATATCTGGTTCAGTTTGAAGATTCTCCATCCATCTTCCAGCTTTATCTTTTGCACTTACAGGTACGACTCCCCAATACGATCCATTAGGTAATCCTTCCCAACCTGCAAAACTACAGGTTCCTGGTACTGGCATCCCTAACGTAGTTCCAATTTTTAGGTCTGTATACCCTTGAGCATAGCAATGACCATCAGAGTAGTTACTTTCATTGAACATTGTTAGTGTAGGTTTTGTCCATCTTGATGTTGGCTCACCTCCTACAACTTTTGCAGCTGTTGCATAAGTAATAAAACTTTCACCTGTAAAGAACATGGCTAAATCTGCAACAAGGTCTCCACCACCATTATTTCGAGTATCAACTATTATTGCTTCCGTTTCTAAATATTTACCAAGCATGTCTTCATAAATACTTCTATATGGACCGTCGCCCATTCCTGGAATATGAACATAACCTAATTTACCATCGCTCTTTTTGGCAACTTCTTCCTCATTAGTTCTTACAAATCTTGAATACAATAATCTATTTTCGGCACCTAGCGAAATTGGCTTTATTGTAATTTGTTCACTGTTTTTTCCTTTGTCATCACTCACTTCTAATAGAACAAACTTTCCAGCTTTTCTATTTAAAAACTGAGCTATATCTTTATCACTTGAAATTAGGTCACCATCGATTTTCTGGATAATCATACCTGGCTTGATATCAAGATTAGCTTTATCAAGTGGTCCACCTTTAATCACTTCAACAACTTTGATACCATCGCCTTTGTGTTCATAATCCATGAATACTCCAAGTGATGCAGTAGCATCTCCATTCTCGATATTGCCATTATATCCTGACCCAGCGTGAGACACATTCAATTCACCAAGTAATTCTGAAAGCATTTCGGCAAACTCATATCCGTTTCCAATATGTGGTATGTATTTTTGATATTCATTGTATAACATATCCCAATCTTTTCCATGAAATGAAGGCTCATAGAAAATATTTTTTGTTCTGATATATACATGCTCGAACATTTGCTGACGTTCTTTCTGCTCATCAAATTCCATTTCACCAGATATTGAAATAGCTTTTGTACTTCCAGCGGAAAGATCAACTTTAGAGATTCTTCCACCACTGAGTAGGTATAGATTCTCCATATCTTTATCCCAAACTAGACTTCCTCCGCCAGTATTTAGTTTGATGAGCATTTTGGTATCACGTGATCTAATCTCAGTTTCCCATAAGTTGTATCGCCCTTCAAATTGAGCTAGGTAATAAAGTTTCTCACCA
This sequence comes from Balneolaceae bacterium, assembly GCA_965212165.1. Lineage (GTDB taxonomy): Bacteria > Bacteroidota > Rhodothermia > Balneolales > Balneolaceae > RHLJ01. Next base: position 3,115,658 of record OZ243096.1, read on the forward strand.
TCTTTAGACAGTGTTGCATCTGATAGATAACTTGAATGAATAGTAAGACGTGCTTTTCGATCTTTCATTCCATCCCAATCAAACTCTAGTTCTTTTACTTCCTCTTCCTTCTCTTCATCATCTTTATCCTCATCGTCGTCTTTCTTTTCCTCTTTCTTAGCTTTCTCTAGTTCTTTCATAAGTTTGAAGTCATCTTCACTCATGTTGAATTTATCCCAAGCTTCCTGATCAAAAAACATAGTGTAAACATCTCCTTGAGAACGTCCACTTGTAGCATAACTTTTTAGTCCATCACGATTACTGAACCACATCATTTGCTTACCTTCATTCATCCATTTTGGACTATAATCGTAGTATCCACTTTCTGTTAAATTGATTCGTTCTTTACCATCAGCTGAAAGTAAAAGAACTTCACTATTATTTAAGAGTTTACTCCAATCAACTAATAACCACTTACTATCGGGACTCCAAGTAATGTATTTATCTCCGTCTCGCATATGAAAAAGATCTTCTGGAGTAAGTAGGTCAACAGTCTTACCTGACTCAATATCTTTTACTCTGAGTGTTCTTCTACCAGCTATATAAGCTAGTTTTTTTCCGTCTGGGGAGTATTCTGGAAGATAATTATCTACATCGTCGCTAATTAAAACTTCCTCTTTTAATAACGATGACGCGAAGAAATATGGCTCTTCTTCTCTAACTATCTCCGTTTTAAAGATGCTCCATTTTCCATCTCTCTCACTTGCATACACAACACTTTTCCCATCTGGACCAAAAGTAACAAAGCGTTCTGCTTCTGGTGTGTTTGTGATTCTTTTCGTTAGTAAGCCATCAACTGAAGTTACAAAAACTTCACCACGAGCTGTAAATACAATTTCTTTTCCATTAGGTGAGATTGCCATTTCACCAACTCCACCATTAATTGAAATGAAACTATCTGAATTATCAATTTCTTGAGTTGTAATTGTAACTGCCACTTTTTTAGGAGCTTCACCTTCTTTCATTGTATAAAGCTCTCCATCATACCCAAAAGCTAATGTTCCATTTCCTTCGCTTAAGAATCGGACTGGATGAGTTTTAAAATCTGTGAGCTGTTCATTTGAACCTGGGTTTGCTATTGAAATTTTATGAACATTAAAATTACCACTGGTCTCACTTAAGTAATACAAACTTTGCTCATCAGAAGAGTAATTTGGCTGTCTATCTTCACCATTGAAGTTTGTTAGCATTGTATGAGTATCCGATTCTTTATCATATACCCAAATATCTCTAGTTACAGATGAGGTATGGTGCTTTCTAAATTCATTCTCACCACCTGGCTTGTCATGATATACCATTTGAGAACCGTCTTTTGAAACCTGTACAAATTCTGCTGGAATTGTAAATACTTGATCAACTCTTCCTCCAATAACGGGAACACTATATAATTCAGGTTGTGAACCTGTTGGGTATTGTCTATGACTTGCAAGATCCTGTCTTGAAGCTCCAAATAGCACATGTTTGTCATCACTAGTAAAACTGAATGGCTTTTCATCATTTGAATGAAATGTAAGACGAGTTGCAGCTCCACCATTTGCACTCATGCTATAAATATCAAAATTTCCATATCTATCTGACGCAAAAGCTATAGTACTCCCATCTTTACTCCATACTGGCATATAATCATGTGCTTTATGAAAAGTAATTTGTTTAGCGTCCCCACCCTCGGTTGGAACAGTATATAAATCGCCCATATAGGTAAAGACAATAGTCTGGCCATCCGGAGAAATTGATTGGTATCGAATCCAGTTAGGATTAGTCTCTTGGGCACTAGCAATACCACTTGTAATAAGCAGTATACAAATAGAAAGAAATAGCTTCATTTGAAATAGATTAGTTATTGAAATGTGAGCCTAGAATGTAGAAAAAAATGCACACTCAGACTCGTAATTAGTTATAAAAAGACGAGATAATGAATCTAATGTTACTCGATATTTTTAAAAATAGTTATTAGGGGTAAAAATAAAGTAAAGTGTATTAAAAGTGATAAAACAAATGAACATTATACTTGGTACGGAACAATGATAAATCATAAATCACTATTAATTCTCAGTCTATTATTATTCACTTTTTGTGAAAGTCCAACTAGCAATATTACATCACCAGAAGTAGATCTAGGTGATGTAACTGAACTTAAAATTCCTGATTGGACTATTGAAACTCACAGTAATGAAGTTGATCCAATGTATGATATCGTTTTTGAGGAAAACACAGTTAAAAGAATCGACTTAACTATTAGTAGCTCCAATTGGTCGGCGATGCAAGCAAATCTAGATGAAAATCTTACAGGATCTGTATCTGATATCGATTTTACTCCAGTATGGGTTCCAGGAACTTTATCATTTGAAGGTAAAGACTGGTATAAAATAGGTATCCGGTACAAAGGAAACTCTACCCTTTTAAATGCATCACGAAGTAATGGAAGTAAATATCCCTTTAAACTCGATTTTGATGAATTTGAAGATGAATTTCCTCAAATAGATAATCAAAGGTTCTATGGCTTTAAGCAATTAAATCTAAGTAATAATGATTCTGATGGCTCTTTCATGAGAGAAAAAGTTGCAGCAGATTTATTTCGTGAATTTGGAGTTGCAGCTCCAAGAGTAGCATTTTATGCTATTTACTTGGACAGAGGAAATGGATCAACCTTTATAGGATTATATACCTTAATTGAAGAAGTAGATGATACGGTACCTGAATCACAATTCCCTGATGATAATGGGAATCTTTATAAACCTGATGGAGATGCTGCTTCATTTGCATTGGGAACTTATGATGAATCTGAATTTGATCTTAAAACCAATGAAGATGAAGCTGATTTTAGTGATGTAAAATCGTTGTATGATTTACTACATAATGACCTTAGATCGAGTAATGAAAGACAATGGACCTCAGAACTTGAAAGTATTTTCAATGTGGATAGCTATCTAAAATATCTTGCAGCAAATAATGTAATCCAGAACTGGGATACCTATGGGCTTATGACTCATAACTATTTTCTATATAACGATGAGGGTTTATTAACATGGATTCCATGGGATAATAACGAAGCGTTTCAGAACGGAAAACAAGGTGGAGCAGTAAGTCTCGGAATGAGTGAGGTTAGTTCAAATTGGCCCATTATTCGTTATATCATGGATGTGGATGAATATGAAGCTACCTACAGAAACTATGTGAAAGCATTCTGTGAAGATGTCTTTGAAACTAATAAGATGAATACTCTTTTATCTTCCTACCAAAATCTTCTTAATGACTATGCCAACATGGAATCTTCAACATTCAGTAGTTCTGTGAGTTCATTAAAGAGTTATATCCAATCAAGGAATACAGTAGCTACTAATTATGCAAATTAATCCTTTAGCTATCCTAATATTACTTAGGATACCTAATATTCTCTACCATATCCTGGACTTCTTGAGGTGGTTCAGGATATATCATACCAATAGCTAAAGAAACCAAAAGGTTTAAAATCATACCTAATGTTCCGATACCCTCTGGTGATATACCAAACCACCAATTTTCTGGAGTATTAAGTTCAGGAAAAAGAATCTTAAAAAAGATGATATAAGCTAATGTAAATAGAAGTCCTGCTACCATTCCTGCGACAGCTCCTTCCCTATTCATTTTCTTATAAAAGATTCCAAGAATAATAGCGGGAAAAAAAGAAGCCGCAGCTAAACCAAAAGCAATTGCCACAACTTGTGCCACAAAACCCGGCGGATTAATACCAAAATAACCAGCTACAACTACAGCAACACCTGCAGCAATCCTAGCATACATTAACTCTGCTTTGTCGGAAATATTTGGATTGAATTGTTTCTTAATTAAATCATGAGAAACTGATGTTGAAATCACAAGTAATAAACCTGCTGCTGTTGAAAGTGCGGCTGCTAAACCGCCAGCTGCGACTAAAGCAGCTACCCAGTTTGGGAGCCCAGCAATTTCAGGATTTGCTAGCACCATGATATCACGATCTACATAGAGTTCATTTTCATTTGCTGTGGGTTCGTTCAATAATAAAACCTGATTATTTGCCCCACGATTTATCTCTAGAATTCCATCTCGAGATATAGTTGGAGCTCCCACAATCGCTGCACCTGGTTTATAGTTTATAATCCCATCTTCATTTTTATCAACCCAATTTAGAAGTGCAGTTTCTTCCCATGTGTTGAACCAAGCTGGCATTTCTTCATAGGGCTGTTCACTCACAGTTTCTATCAAATTAGTTCTTGAAAACACAGCAATTGCTGGCGCAGTTGTATACAAAATAGCAATGAAAACTAATGCATATCCTACCGAAATTCGGGCATCTTTTACTTTTGGTACAGTAAAAAAACGTACGATCACATGAGGTAATCCAGCAGTACCAACCATTAAGGCTACTGTAATAAAAAAGACATCCTGCATACTTTTAGTACCTGATGTATATTCAGAGAAACCAAGTTCAGTATGAAGAGTGTCAAGTTTATCTAATAAATACATCCCTGAACCATCCGTAACTGTAGAGCCAAAGCCAATCTGCGGAATTGGACTTCCAGTAAGTTGTAAAGAGATAAAAAAGGCCGGAACCATAAATGCGAATATCAATACACAATATTGGGCAACCTGTGTATATGTTATTCCCTTCATCCCACCAAGAACTGCATAAAAGAATACGATCGCCATACCAATGATGACTCCCCAGAATATGTCTACTTCAAGGAATTTTGAGAATACAAGTCCAACGCCACGCATCTGCCCAGCAACATAGGTAAAGGAAACTATTAGTGCACAAACTACTGCAACTGTTCTGGCTATATCAGAATAGTAGCGGTCGCCTATAAAATCGGGGACGGTAAATTTTCCAAATTTCCGTAAATAAGGTGCTAATAGAAGGGCTAATAAAACATAGCCTCCAGTCCATCCCATTAAATACACAGCGCCGTCGTAACCCATGAAGGAAATCAATCCTGCCATAGATAGGAAGCTAGCAGCAGACATCCAATCAGCTGCGGTAGCCATTCCATTCACAAATGGATTTACAGCTCCTTCAGCCACATAAAACTCGCTAGTAGTTCCAGCTCGAGACCAAATAGCAATTCCTATGTAAATGGTAAAAGTGATACCAACAAGAATATACGTCCACGTTTGCACATCCATTATACATCCTCCTCACTAACGCCAAACTCTTTATCAAGTTTGTTCATCAAATAGACATACACGAATATCAAAATTACAAAAGCATAAATGGAGCCTTGTTGAGCAAACCAAAAGCCTAATTTAAATCCAGCGAATCGAATCTCATTTAATGTAGGAGCTAAAAGAATTCCGAAACCATACGAAACGATAAACCATATCGTGAGTAGGATTCCCAAATATTTTAAATTCTTTTTCCAGTAACCCTTCAAGTCACGCTCTTCCGACATAGATCCTCCAAAATTTAGATTTGGGAGTATGCAGGTTTTGTAGCAATCCTGCAACTTCTTCTTTTATACTTCTTGAATTCTCGCAAGTTATAAAGTCATTTACATCAGAATCTGAAGTTCATGATTATTTCATTAAAAACCCCTGATCAGTTTTTTTTAATCAGGGGTTTAGTATTAATTCCCTTTCTTTTGATTAGCGCCGGTTCGATCTTCTAAAGGAGGTGCTGGAGTCATTTTATTTGAATTTTCATCCACCATTTTCATGACTTCCTCGACCACTTTCTCCATTTGTGGATCTCTTCCTTTCATAAGCATGTTTGGATCATCCCAAACTGGGAAATCAGGTCTTACGCCCTCTCCTTCCCAGAACCAATGTCCATCATTATCATACAATCTAGCGCCTGGAACGGTAATCCCTCCGCCATCGATTAAGCTATGACCCGTCGCAGGTCCTACTAAAATCCCCAGTGTTCTTTCACCAACTATTGGTCCTGCTTCTAATTCTTGGAAAGCCCATGGAAGACCATCTCCTCCTGAACCTGCCCAACCATTAATCAGCATTCCCATTGGTCCAGTATTTGTTTTTACAGGATTTGTATGGTCTCTTCCATGTCTCCAGTGAAGATTATAGGTAACAGGTCGTTGCAGTAATTCTAGGAAACGATCAGCAAGTTGACCACCACCATTAAAACGCTCATCAATGATAAATCCTTTTTTATCAAGTTGACCATAATACATCTTGACAAGCTCAAGCTGACCTCTTCCACTTGTATTTGACATATAGATATAGCCTAGTTTTCCATCTGATAATTCATCTACCATCTTACGGTTATTCTCTATCCATTCTAGATATCGTACCTGAACTTCCTGTTGAGGTGTAAGTGTTTCTACGATTACTTGTTCTGCATCTTTAGCATTACCAGAACTACTTATCATTAACGAAACAACTTCACCTGCAAGATTCTCAAATGGAGCATAAGGATCTTTATTTGAATCAAGTTCTACACCATTTACAGAATGGATATAATCACCTACTGAAACTGTAATACCAGGTCTATCAAAGGGTGATCGAACTTCAGTATCCCATGCAGCTGGTTTTACTATATGCTGAATACGATACCCATTTTTATTAAGCTCTAAATTAACTCCAAGGAAACCAGTTTGTTGAGATCTCACACCTTCAACATCACCACCACGAGTGTAAGTATGGCCTGCACTTAATTCTGCAGCTAAATTAGATTGTAAGAAGCTTACATCCCATCGTGTTCGAGCATCATCAAGAAGATCTCCATATTGCTTTTTTAATCCTTCCCAATCAACACCATGCATATTTGGATCGTAAAAGAAGTCACGGTGTCGTCTCCAAGTATCATTGAAAAGTTGCTTCCATTCTTCTTTAGGAACTAAATCCATTACTAAACCATCCGTTGGGATTGGATCTGATATCTTCTGACCAGGAGCTGGTTTGATAATACCATATTGACCTCTGCTTCCAACTAAAATAGACTTTCCGTCAGCTGTAACAGTTGCTCCATTTATATTAGAGATTACTTCCTCATCTTCTCTTTCGTTTAAATCATAAACTACTAATGATGCACCTCTTCCATTAGATCCAGTGTTTGGGTAGCGTAGATATACTAGTTTTCCTTCAAAGGGCATTAGTGCTCCAATATTTCCCGCATCTGGTGGAAGAATTACTAATCTCGACTCAATTCCATCTATATCGATTTCCATTGTGTCATCGCTTTCTTCACTTTCTTCTTCATTATCTTTATCATCTTTTGGTAAATCCAGAGCATCATTCTTTGGTGCTAATAAGGATGGAACATCATTTGTTAAACTAAGGGAAGCAATTTGACTGGAGTTTGGATATATCCAAGTTCCATCCATATCTGAATAATTAGCAGAGAAATTTCTATTTGTTATGTAGAACAGATATTTACCATCCGTACTAAATACTGGATAAAAATCTTCATAAAATCCGCTACTTACTTGATGCTTCTTCTTTTCATTAATGTTATAAATAAAAATAGCGTTATTTGCATTTTCTAAACCTTCGCTAAAAGTAATCCAATTTGAATCGTGTGACCATGAAATGGGATAACCATATCTTCCACCATGCCCTGTATTCCATACTGTGTTACCAGCTATTGTTGTATTTCCAGATGATACATCAATAATTGAGATATCATTTTTCTCATCAATGAAAGCAATCATTTTACTATCTGGAGACCAATGCAAGGTGTATCCGAAACCCATTCCTCTATTAGTCAATTTCTTAGTGTCTACTCCACCTTCTGTTGATTGAAGGTATATTTCATTTTCTCCTGATTTATCACTCCAATAGGCCAAATGTTTCCCATCAGGTGACCATGATGGTTCTCTATCAAATGCACCACTACTTTTTGTTAAGTTCATTGAATAACCTTCGCTAACAGGAACATCAAATAATTCGCCTCGAGCTTCAAAAACTATTCTTTTAGCCCCTGGCGCAGCAGTCATATTGTTAATACTGTTACTAACATCCTGTTTCCGTGGCATCTCAACAGAGAGATCACTTATAATATTTACATCAACTTTTTTATACTGATTTGTAGCTGCGTTCATTAAATACATATTGCCACCATTTTCGAAGACAATATCATTACCACCTGCACTCATAAACGAAATATCAAATTCTTCAAAATTTGTTACTCTTGAGGTCTCTTTTGATTTTGTATCATATTGCCAAATATTTAGTCGAACTTCCTCTCCTTGGTCAGATAGGAAATAGACTTTATCTCCAACCCATGCAGGTTTACCATCATTGGCTTCATTATTTGTGACATTCAATGTTGAGTTATTTTTCAAATCATGAATAAGAATATCTGAAGAAAGACCGCCTCTATATCTCTTGAATGGATAATTCTCTGTGATTTTTGTGATATAGGCTAAATGATTACCATTAGGAGAAAAACTTGCTAACTCGCCATATGGGATTTTAAGCTTTTCAGGAAAACCGCCTTTTTTACTAACCAAATAAAATTGATTACCTGATCTCTGGCCCAATTCTCTTCGGGAAGCGAATAGTAGTTTTTCTCCATTTGGATGCCATTCAACCATTCGATCTGCTAACGAATTGTATGTTACTCTAGTAGGAACTCCGCCAGTTACGGGCATTACATATACATCCTGATTTCCATTATAATTTGCTGTGTAAGCGATTTCTTTCCCATTTGGTGAAAACCTTGGCCATGATTCTTCGCCTGGTGAATTTGTAACTTGAATAGCTGTACCTCCTGCCTTTGGCATCACCCAAATATCTCCACCATATACAAAAGTGATTTGAGTTTCTGAGACATCCATAAAGCGCATAAGTTTTGCGTTTATTTGTGCCTGAATAGATTCTGATAAGAAGAGCATTAACAGAATTAGTACGATTCGTTTCATTGTATTCCCGTTTTAGTTTGGTTAGAGCTTTTCTTTAATTATTCATTTAAGCTCATTTTTTACAATTAACGAAATATGGTTCTGAAAGAAAATTAGATTAATAGACTGAAAAATATTTTACATAAAAAACCCCAACCAGTTTTCCACTAATTGGGGTTTATCCTGTTTCTCCATGAAAGAAAATCTTTATTTACTTTATAATAACTTACAGTTTTGTTTAAGCAAAGTGTTTGTGGAAAGGTTATTACATTTGTTGATAACTAACCTATTTCTAATGTTAAATCTGACATTTGTTGTTGATTGCAAAGGCAAAGTTAGATATGTTTGAGTAATAAGTAATGGGAGGAAAGTTGGAGCTTTCCTCCCAATTAGCATTTCAGTTTATAGCCGTCGAATTTTATCTTTTTATGATAAGTTCGATGGTTATTTTTTTTACGGGAGTTTTTTTCACACGTCGACTTTCTATTATTGGATAATAGTCGCTATCAAGCGGTCGAATGTATTTCCCATGTTTCTTCATGGTTTTGTTTTTTTGTTCTTGTTTAAGTCGAATGAACGACTGCTAGTGGCATTCACTAGTCACTCTTTATACTATTTTGTATTGCTAAAAAATCTCAAGAACAAAGTACTGCCTGACACTTATTCAATGTCAAGCAGTTTCTAATTTCAATTAACTAACTACAGCCCGAGGTTGAGCCGCAGGTAATACATTTCATACAAGTTCCATTTCGAACCATGGTCATGCTACCACATTCAGGGCAAGCATCGCCAGTGTAACCAAGTTGTTTGGCTTTTTTGTATTCAGTATTTGCACTAGTAGAGGCTTTCGTTTTAGAAATTGTTGGTTCTACATTAACAACTACTGGTTCTGCTTCAACAATAGGAGTTTTAGCAACTACTGACTCAACTACTGTTTTAGTAAAAGCATCATCTTCTGTCGGACGTAAATCACGAGTTTGTATTTCTTCAGCAGGAACATGAGCTAAATCTTCTCTTCCTAAATAGGCTACAGCTAATTCACGGAAAATATAATCAATTACCGATGTTGTCATTTTCACATGAGGATTTCCTGCAACCATACCGCTTGGCTCAAACTTAGTGAATACGAATGCATCTACGAATTCTTCAAGAGGAACACCATGTTGTAAACCGAGTGAAATCGAAATCGCAAAACAGTTCAGTAAACTCCTGAAAGCAGCTCCTTCACGGTGCATATCAATAAAGATTTCACCTAATTGACCATTTTCGTATTCACCAGTTCTTAGATAAACACTTTGTCCACCAATTTTTACTTTTTGAGTATATCCTTCACGGCGGAAAGGTAGTCTTTGGCGACGAGCAACATATTTATGAATAATACGCTCAGCAATTTCTACCACTTTATCCTGTGCAACTGCTGTTAATGGATCAGTCGTTTCCTCTTCTTCGTCTAGCTCTTCAAGAACATCGGCCATACTGTTTAATGGTTGGCTAAGTTTAGAACCATCACGATAAAGTGCATTTGCCTTTAACATCATTTCCCATGAAAGCATGTAAGCATCTTTCATGTCCTCAACCGTTGCCTCATTTGGCAGGTTGATAGTTTTTGAAATAGCACCAGACAGGAATGGTTGTGCAGCTGCCATCATTCTAATATGACCCCCAGCTGAAATATACCTAGTTCCTGTTCTACCACATTTATTTGCACAATCGAATACTGCAAGATGTTCTTCTTTAAGTAAAGGAGCTCCTTCCACAGTCATTGTTCCACAAACATAATCGTTGGCATCTTGAATCTGCTCTTTGCTGAAACCAAGATGACGAAGCATGTCAAATGAAAAGTCAGAAAGTTGCTCTTCTGTAATTCCAAGAACGTTTTTGCAGAAGTCTTCTCCAAGTGTAAACTGATTGAAAGCAAACTTAATATCAAAACTACTTGGTAGAGCCGCTTCAATAGCCGCAAGCTTTTCTTCGGTAAAGCCTTTTTCTTTTAGTGTTTCAAGATTGATATGTGGACATCCATCTAAAGTTCCATGTCCTTTTGCATAATCGATGATTGCATCTGCTTCTTTTTTGCTATAGCCTAATTTCTTTAGTGCAGCGGGTACACTCTGGTTGATAATTTTGAAATATCCACCACCAGCTAACTTTTTGAATTTCACTAATGCAAAGTCAGGCTCAACACCTGTAGTGTCACAATCCATAACCAAACCAATAGTTCCGGTTGGTGCTAATACTGTTACTTGAGCATTTCTATATCCATTCTTTTCACCGAGAGTAACCGCCGCATCTGACGTTTCTTGTGCAGCTTTTAATAAATACTCTGGACAAATGGTGGCATCGATACCTAGGGGTTTAACTGTTAAGCCTTCATATTCATCAGGTGAAGCATTATATGCAGCACGTCTATGATTTCGCATAACACGTAGCATATGCTCTTTATTTCTCTCGTAGCCTTCAAAAGTTCCTAATTCACCAGCTAGTTCTGCACTAGTTTCATAAGCTTTCATATGCATGATTGCTGTTAATGCCCCAGCTGTTGCTACACCATCTGCACTATCATAAGGAATACCTTGAACCATGAGAGCTGCACCAATATTAGCATATCCTAAACCAAGCGTTCTGAATACATAAGATAGCTCAGCAATTTCTTTTGATGGAAATTGAGCCATCAAGACTGAGATCTCAAGGACAGTAGTCCAAATACGAGATGCATAGCGAAGTGATTCAACATCAAAAGTCGTCTTATCTTCGTCAGTGAAAAACTTCATCAAATTTAATGAAGCAAGATTACATGCGGTGTTATCCAAGAACATGTACTCAGAACATGGGTTACTAGCACGAATTTCACCATCTTCAGGACATGTGTGCCACTCATTGATGGTATCATGATACTGTGTTCCTGGATCGGCAGAGGCCCAAGCGGCGTATGCTATTTGATCCCACATTTCATGAGCTTCCATAGTCTTACAAGGTTTTGGCTCACGTCCTTCTTTCTCTGCATTTTCTTTCTCAACTCTCCAAAATAGATTCCATTCAGAGTTATCCTTAACAGCTTTCATAAAAGCGTTTGGTACACGTACAGAGTTATTTGAATTCTGACCAGCTACCGTTGCATATGCCTCAGAATTCCAGTCGGTATCATATGTTTCAAACTCAAGATCTTTGTAACCCTGTGCAGCAAGTTGAATCACTCGCTCTATATAATTTAATGGAACTTGGTCACGCTTAGCTTGACGAATAACTTTTCCAAGCTCTTTGTTTTTGAGCGGATCACGACTCATCGCACCATTAAATGTACGTCCTTCTATCTCAACAGGAGTATGGCAAAGACGAATTATATCTTTAAGATGTTTATGTGTGATTTTAGAGCCTGAAACTAATGCTGCAACTTTTTGCTCTTCTTTCACTTTCCAGTTGATATACTCTTCAATATCTGGATGGTCTAGATCAAGAGTTACCATTTTCGCAGCTCTTCGTGTTGTTCCACCAGATTTGATAGCACCAGCTGCTCTGTCACCTATTTTAAGGAAACTCATTAAACCAGACGATTTTCCACCGCCGCTTAATGGCTCGTCAGCTCCACGAATAGAAGAGAAATTACTACCTGTTCCAGATCCATACTTAAACAATCTAGCTTCACGAACCCAAAGATCCATGATTCCACCTTCATTAACTAAATCATCATCAACGCTTTGAATAAAGCATGCATGAGGTTGAGGATGGGTATAAGAATCTTTTGATCTTGTTAATTTGCCAGTTTTCGCATCCACATAATGGTGACCTTGCGCTGGTCCATTAATTCCATATGCCCAATTTAGCCCTGTGTTAAACCATTGAGGACTATTTGGTGCTGCCATTTGACTTGCCAACATATAACACAACTCATCATAAAATACTTTCGCATCTTTCTCGCTATCAAAGTAATCGTGTTTCCAACCCCAGTACGTCCAGCAACCTGCTAATCGACTAAATACTTGTCGACTATCAATTTCATGAGAAAAACGATCTTCTTCAGGTAGCTTTTTTAGCTCAGTCTCATTTGCTGCAGAACGTTGAAGCCAAGTTGGTACACCTTTCTCTGAAACTTTCTTGAGAGCAGCGGGTACTCCAGCTTTCCTAAAATATTTTTGAGCAATTACATCTGTTGCAACCTGCGACCAAGACTCAGGTACTTCCACGTTTTCCATATGAAAAACCTGTGAACCATCAGGGTTTTTTATTTCAGATGTTCTAGATACAAATTTGAGACTATCAAAGGGAGTTTGCCAGTCTGACTTTGTGTAAAAGCGAGTAAATTTCATTTTCGTACTTCTTAAATATTCGTGTTAGTCTTCGTAGATGATGTGCTGTTTTACCCCAAGTAAAACCGAGCGTATTCTCCTAAAGAAGTGCTTCCAAATATATAAGCACGTGGCTAGGCTCACAAATTAAATCTTGATTTCTTTTCCACAAATATAAACACTTATCCACATTAGGCGAGATTCATGTTTCGTAAAGTTTGAGTGAAGTTATTTAAATTATATATTTTTTATATTTTTTGATCGACTAATAAAATAAGTTAGGATTCAAAAACCATTTTACTTTGCTTTATAGTTACTATTTACACCGAAATATTAGTATAAGGCGCAATAAAAGTTATCCACATCTATAATAATACGAACCCTTATATATAATATTTTATTGTAATAATTATCACTGTTTTAATAAATTATTATATTAAAATTTTTACCATATTTTAATATTAATTACGAATAACTATTCGTCAATAACCTTCCATTTAAATGAGTAAATTTTAAGCGAAATACTTAGTGAAAAGATTAAAATTATAATGACTCATTTCCATTAACTAAATGGAATTCAACGCATTCCTTATAATTGAAGAAATAGCATTATGCCTCTCTTCATTTTCTATCATTAGATATGGTATATAATCTCTTCAAAATTGGTAAACTTGAATATATATTTACATTGATGATTGCATTAACTATATAGAAGTATCATTAATAAATGAGGCCATCATGAGGTATAAATATATTTTCACAACCACATGCTTTCTTTTTTTAATATCTGGTTGTGTGGTTAATAAAGATCTTGCACAAAAAAGCACGTTCACATTTATTTCTGATGGAAATAAATATCAGATAACAAGTGTAAATACATCAAGCGGAGAAGGAACTAACTACCTTAGCAAGATTGACTCAGAAGGTAACCAGCTATCACTTGCCCGTGATTTAGATCAAGATGGAAGCATTGATATCATTTTGAAAGGCGACTTTTCAATTTATGAGGCAAATATGATTTACAATCTTGGGATTGATAAAGCGAAATCATTGGGAAATTATGCTGAAAGATCATCATTAAGAACATTTGAATACCTCGATGAACAAACTCTTTTCACTATTAAAACCTATCTCTTAGAAGAGGGTAATGCTAATAATTTGTTCATCATTCTTAATAAAGCATTAAATGAAGAGTCGATATTCTTAGATTCAAATGCTGATGGCATCATTGACTCTATTGAAAAAGGAACTATGTCAATAATTGATGCCAATATATTTTATATGAAAGCTCTTAAATTGGGCATTAAAAAGGGCAAAATTCAGCATCGGAATAATAATTACTGGGTGAAAGAGGTTAATATTCTAAATTCAGCAACGGCTCATATTAGCCATAACTAAGCACGTCAATTAATAAACTATCTTAATATCTAACAACATTAAATGTATTGTTAGATTAGATAAGAATTAGATATGAAATTACTATTTATACTAGGACTCTTATTGGCATTTGCTCCTTCTTCACTTATTGCTCAAAGCACAATTGTAATACCAGTTACTGATTTTAATCCTCAAAATCTAAATCGTATTGATTATGATAATCCAAGATGGAGTAAACTAGAGCTACCAAAGAGGAAACACACAAATTATGAATTAATCGAACTCGATAATAGAGCTGCTATTAAAGCAGAAAGTGTAAACAGCGCATCGGGACTTATATATAAAGTTGATATTGACCCAAAAGAATACCCAATAATTGAGTGGAGCTGGAAAGTTGACAAAGTATTAGATAAAGGGAACTACAAAACAAAAAAGGGTGACGACTACCCTGCTAGAATTTATATCACATTTGATTACGATAAAACTAACTTGGGTATAATCGATCGAATAAAATATACTGCAATCAAGACCTTTACGAGCTACGATATTCCTTTAAGAGCAATCAACTATATTTGGGCAAATAAAGCTGAAGAAGGAACAATTGCTCCAAATGCATATACAAATTGGGTCTATATGATTGCAGCTGAAACAGGAAATAATATTTCTAATGAATGGAAAATTGAGATCCATAATATTTATGAGGATTATCAAAAAGCATTTGGAGAAAACCCTCCTAGGATAAACGGTATCGCTATAATGACAGATTCTGATAACACAAAAGGTACCTCAAAAGCTTTATATGGTGACATCATCTTTAAGCAGTTCTCAGAATAATTCCAGTAAAACAAAAATTCAATTCCGAAACATTGTAACTATTGGGGCGTAGTGGCAGTCCGATATTTATAACCCAATCAATTTTATCGGAATGAAAAGCAAAAGTCTAGGTAATTTTTTAGTAGCAGCAACTCTTTCAATATTTACTTTACAAGCATGTAGTAACGGAGATAATCAAAACGATAATTCTGACGACAATGACTCAACACTGGTAATTCCAGTTGAAGTAAATGATGTAAGTCGTGGAGATATCTCAGCGTATTATTCAAACACAGCCACACTCGAGGCCGTTCAGGAAGCAACAATTGTATCAAAAGTACGTGGCATTGTCCAAAATTTACAAGTTGAAGAAGGTGATTATGTTAAAGCGGGACAAATCCTCGCTAAAATAGAAGACGATCAATACCGAATTGAAAGTGAGCGAGCTAAAGCCACTATGGATCGTTTGTATAATGATTATCAACGTAACAAAGAACTTTTCGATAAGAGTCTTATAAGTGCTGAAGTGTATGAAAACTCTCGTTACGAATATGAGTCTCAAAAATCAGCTTACGAACTCGCACAATTAAATTATGACTATACATCTATAAAAAGCCCTATTAGTGGAGTGATTTCTGAAAGATTTATTAAAGTTGGAAATATGATTGGTACCGATCAGCAGGTTTTCATTGTTACTGATTTTGATCCGATCCAGGCAAATCTTTTCATTCCAGAGCATGAGCGCTCCAAAATGAAAATAGGACAACGAACTGAATTAATCGCAGACGCTATTCCAAGAAAAGTTTTTAACGGTAAAATTGAAAGGATAAGCCCAACAATCGATCCTCAAACTGGAACATTTAGAGTAACTGTTTATTTGGATGATAATGATGATCTACTCAGACCAGGTATGTTTGGACGGGTAAAAATCGTGTACGACACTCGAATGAACACAAAAATGATTCTAAAATCAGCCATCATATCTGAAGATGAAACACAATCAGTTTTTGTTATTAAAGACTCTTTAGCATTTCGTAAAATTATTAAAACCGGTTATGTAAACGGTACAAAAATTGAAGTATTAGAAGGATTAGAAGATGGTGAGGTTGTTGTTACTACAGGTCAAGGAAGTTTAACTGACAGCACTCGAGTTAATGTAATTAGACTTTAGTCGCAAGGAGAATCCACTATGAAACTGATCGATTTCTCCATCAAAAGAAAAGTAACCATAAGTATGTTTACGGTTGCTATTCTTCTATTCGGAATAGTGTCTTTAGGTAGATTAAACGTTAATCTACTTCCAGATTTAAGCTATCCAACTCTTACTGTTAGAACTACTTTTGAGGGCGCTGCTCCAATAGAGATTGAAAATTTAATTACAAAACCTATTGAAGAAGCGGTAGGTGTTGTTAAAGGAGTTAAGAAAGTTCGATCTATTTCTCGAACTGGTCAATCTGATGTAGTTCTTGAGTTTGCGTGGGGAACTGAAATGGATTTTGCGAATTTGGATGTTATTTCCAAATTGGATGCCATACAACTTCCTTTACAAGCTAAGAAACCCGTTACACTTCGTTTCGACCCTACTTTAGATCCGGTAATGAGATATGCTCTTTATTTTGACACTTCTAAAATTGAAGTAAATGACGATAATGTAAGAGTTGATTATGCTTCTTTCGACGAAAACGATATTGATGATCCAGATGCAATTGCACGCCTTAAACAGTTAAGAATTATTGGGGAAGAACTCCTTAAGAAAAACCTTGAATCATCTGACGGAGTTGCATCTGTTAAGATTAGTGGTGGACTTGAAGAAGAAATACAGGTTAATATTGATCAGCAACGTCTTGCTTACCTAAACATCCCTATTGAAACCGTTACATCCATATTAAGTGCTGAAAATGTAAACCTTTCAGGTGGTAGATTAGAGGAAGGTACACAACAATATTTGGTACGAACACTCAACGAATTTAAAGACCTCAATCAAATTAGAAATGTTATTATCTCAACTGTAAATGATAATACTATCTATTTAAAAGATGTTGCTGATGTAACTCAAGCATATAAAGAACGAGAAGCTATTACACGATTAGATGGTATGGAAGCCGTTGAAGTTGCTGTCTATAAAGAAGGAGACGGAAATACTGTTGCTGTTGCTGAAGTAGTTGAAGAGCGGATTAATCGAATTCGCGATACTCTACCTGAAGGAATGAAGCTTGAGAAAGTATATGATCAATCCGTTTTTATTTCTTCAGCGGTAAATGAAGTGAAAAATGCGGGGATCATTGGTGGCATTTTAGCTGTATTAGTTCTTTTCTTTTTTTTAAGAGACTTTTGGAGTACTGTTATTATATCAGTTTCAATTCCCGTTTCTATTATTGCGACATTTAATTTGATGTATGGTAATGATATCACTTTAAATATCATGAGTTTGGGTGGAATTGCACTTGGTATTGGTATGCTAGTTGATAATTCTATTGTTGTTCTTGAAAATATTGCTCGACATAAAGCAATGGGAAAAGGTGTTTTAAAGGCTGCACAAGATGGTGCTGGTGAAGTTGGAACTGCTGTAATTGCCTCTACACTTACCACAGTTGCTGTATTTTTCCCACTCGTTTTTGTTGATGGTATTGCGGGACAATTATTCCGAGATCAAGCATTGACAGTGACTTTTTCATTGCTAGCGTCATTAGCTGTGGCGGTTACTCTTATCCCAATGATGTCTTCTTTAAGTTCAAATAAAAAAGAGTATCCACCTTTAAAGCTTAAGGAGCCAAAAACAGCATTTGGTAGAGTATTGAGAACCTTAAGATTATTCTTTTTCTATACTATCCCTTCTGTCATTACTAAGGGTATTAGATACGTAATTGCAGGAATAGCCTGGTTTTTTAGTAAACTGTTTTTTATCCCACTTTTTCTGTTCGATAAAGCCTATTCATTGGTCGAAGATGTTTATAAGGTCCTACTTACATCAGCACTAAATAATCGTTTGGTAGTACTATTAATAGCCTTTGGAGCTTTTGGTGGATCACTTGCACTAATACCAAAAATTGGTATTGAGCTTATCCCACAACTTTCACAGGGTGAATTTGCTGTTGAGTTTAAATTACCACCTGGTACTCCGATTGAACAAACCGATTTAGCTCTTAGAAAAGTTCAAGATGCTACTCGTGATAGAAATGGAGTTAAATCTACTTTCGCTGTAGCTGGTACTGGTAATAAAATTGATGCTAACCCAGATGAAGGCGGTGAAAACTGGGGTGAACTCAATGTACTTTTAGCTTCTGGTGCTAGTGCCAATACCGAAGAAAATACAATGAATGCTATGCGAAGCTCCTTATCTCAAGTACCAGGACTTCAGTATAAATTCTCACGACCTTCACTATTCAGTTTTTCTACACCTGTTGAAGTGGAAATAAGTGGATTCGATTTAGATAAGCTTAAAATATTGAGTGATAAAATTACCAATAAGATGGAAGCAAATAATCGGTTTGCTGATATCAAAAACTCAATGGAGATTGGAAGTCCTGAAATTCAAATCCTTTTTGATCGTGACAGAGCTGCTTCACTTGGTTTACAGGTACACGAAGTAGCGGATAGAGTAGTAAGCAATGTACGTGGTGATGTTGCTACACGTTATTCTTGGAGAGATCGTAAGATTGATGTTTTGGTTCGTGCACGTCAACAAGATCGTGCATCTGCTGAGGAAATCCAGCAGATCATTGTAAATCCAGGTAGTGAACGACCTATCCCTCTAAGTGCAATTGCTGAGATTAAAATAGCTAATGGTCCAAGTGAAATTAGAAGATCTTCTCAACAGCGAGTTGCCGTAATTTCAGCTAATTTAAATTATGGTGATCTTGGAGAAGCTGCACTAGCGGTTCAAAATATTATCGATAATACTACAGCTCCAATTGGTATCTATGCAAGAGTAGCAGGACAGAATGAAGAAATGTCAAATTCATTCCAATCACTTTTATTCGCGCTTTCACTTGCAATTTTTCTAGTTTACCTAGTAATGGCATCCCAATTTGAGTCACTACTCCATCCTTTCATTATTTTATTTACAATTCCACTTGCCTTAATTGGAGCAGTATTAGCTCTTTATTTAACTGGTACTACAATAAGTGTTGTTGTATTTATTGGATTGATATTGCTAGCCGGAATTGTTGTGAATAATGCAATTGTACTAATTGATTTGATTAACCAATTACGCGAAAAAGGAACTGATAAGCTTGAAGCTATCATGGAAGGCGCAAAATCACGTCTGCGGCCTATTTTGATGACTACATTAACAACCACTCTTGCTTTGTTACCACTTGCCATTGGGTTTGGAGATGGTGCAGAACTTAGAGCACCAATGGGAATAACTGTAATTGGGGGATTATTAGTCTCTACTCTACTTACACTTGTAGTAATTCCTGTTATGTACTCTATTTTGGATCATAAGACATACAATGTAGAATCTGAAACAACAGAGGCTTGATATGAGTTTAACAGAACTCTCCGTAAAACGTCCAGTTACCACAATGATGGTCTTTGTAAGCCTTGTTGTGGTGGGTTTAATTGCCACCAAATTAGTTCCATTAGAGTACTTTCCAGACATCACTTTTCCTGGAGCATTTGTACAGGTACCCTACCCTAATGCTTCTCCAGAAGAAATTGAAGAGCAGGTAATTCGACCAATGGAAGAAGCTCTTGCAACCATTAGCGGTTTAGAGAGAATGAATTCCAATGCTGGTGAGAATAACGGTGGAATTCAGGTGATTTTTAAACAAGGCACCGATATTAATCTTAAAGCTATTGAAGTAAAAGAAAAAATTGAAAGTGTCAGAAATCAACTTCCAGATGATTTTGAATATTATAATATCTTCAAATTTCAGGATGGCGGAGGAAATACACTTCAACTAAGAATTTCTAGTAATCGTGATTTAAAAGATGCATACGATTTATTAAATCGAAATTTAAAACAACGTATTGAACGTATTGATGGAGTAGGACAGGTTACTTTATACGGAGTACAAAAAAAGGAAATCAGAATTGAGCTTATTACTGATCGTATTCTTAGTTATAATATTGATCTAAATCAACTTACAGCAACTTTAAGTAGAGCAAATTTCTCTGCTACTGCTGGGAAAATTACAGATAACGGACTACGATACAATGTTCGCCCCATGGGTGAGCTTACTGGTGTTGAGGATATTGAAAATCTAATTATTGGAGAAAATAATCTTCGTGTTAAAGACATTGCCGAAGTTAAATATATAGAACCTATTAGAACTGAAGCCCGTCACCTTGATCAGAAGTTTGCTGTAGGTTTAGATGTAGTAAAAGAATCAACTGCTAATACGGTTGAAATGGTTGACTTAGTTCTGAAAGAAATAGATGAGATTAATAAGCTTCCAGAAATGCAAGGGATTACAATCTATGAGATGAATAACCAAGCTGAAGGTATTTTGAGTTCACTTAGTGAATTATTCAAATCTGGTGTCCTTGGAGCTGGTCTTTCTGTCTTTATGCTATTCTTTTTTCTTCGCCAATTTGGTACTACAATGATTGTAGCAACCGCTGTTCCTTTTTCTTTAATTGTTACTTTAGGCTTTTTCTACTTCCTGGATATTTCCTTAAATATCCTTTCTATGATGGGATTAATGCTTGCTGTTGGTATGTTAGTTGATAATGCCGTAGTAGTTACCGAAAATATTCATCGCCATCAGCGAAAAGGTGTTGAAGCATCAAAAGCTGCTATAATGGGTGCTCGAGAAGTTGGAATTGCAGTGACTGCAGGAACTTTGACATCTGTAGTTGTTTTCCTGCCAAATATTGTAAATGAAAGCTTCATTAAGCCTTATATGTATTATATAGGAATGCCAATCATTATTTCCTTGATAGCTTCTCTTCTAATATCTCTAACGGTAATACCATTACTTACATCTAAGATAAAGGCTCCTGAGAAAAGGAAACATACTATTATTGATACTCTATCAGAAAAGTATGCCGCTTTTTTAGGTTGGTTCATCGACCGAAGATGGGTTTCAACAATTGGTATTATTGCCCTATTCTTTAGTGTAATTATTCCTATAACCGCTGTTAATGTTGACATGTTTCCACGTACAGAACAAAGGGAACTAGGCCTTACATATAATCTGAATAATTCTTATACACTCGAACGAATTAAACAGGATGTAGATAGAATTGAAGATTATCTATACGAGAATAAAGATAAATTTGAAATAGAATCAGTCTATACCTACTACCAAGCTGATTTCGCAAATTCTACCATTATTTTAACAGGTGAAGATGAGGCTGTTAAATCAGTTGAACTCATCAAAAAAGAAATTGAAGAAAATCTACCTGTTGTTGTAATTGGAGATCCAGCATTTGAGTTTCGAAGTAGAAATAATGGTGAAAGATTAAGAGTATATGTTCAAGGAGAATCAATGGATGTACTCGAAGGTCTTGCTGAACAAGTTGAGTGGAGAATGAACCAAATTGAAGGTCTTGCTGATGTTAAATCGGATGCTGAAATTGGAAAGGATGAAATTCAACTCACTATTGATCATGAACGAGCTAGAAATTTTGGATTAACTTCTTCCGATGTTGCAAGAGCAGTATCAAGCTCAGTACGTGGGCAAACATTGCGAAGAATTAGGGGTGCACAATCAGAAATTGATGTAGTACTTGCATTACAAAATTCTGATCGCCAATCTATTGACGATTTAATGGAATTGCCAATAGCAGTTAATACAAATCAAACTGTAAAACTAGCTTCATTAGCTGACTTCGAGCAATCTCAAGGTCCAGGTAGAATATTCAGAGAAAATCGAAAAACTTCATTAGGTATCAATGTCAATTTAGATGGGATTACCATGGATGAAGCTAGACCATTAATCTCACAAGTGATGGACCAAATGGTTTACCCTGCAGGGTATCGTTGGAGTTATGGGCGTAGTTTCGATAATGATTCTGAAGCATTGAATGTAATGTTGTTCAATCTTGCTATAGCTTTCTTTTTGATTTATTTAGTTATGGCTGCACTATTTGAGTCTCTTATTTACCCAACAAGTATACTAACATGCATTCTTTATGGTATCGTTGGAATTTTTTGGTTTTTCTTTATTACTGGTACCACATTTGATCTAATGGCAATTATAGGCATTCTCATTTTGATGGGGATTGTGGTAAATAATGGAATTGTACTTATTGATCATATACTTCATTTAAGAAGTGAAGGATTAAGTAGACGCGAAGCTGTAGTACAAGGTGGTAAAGATAGAATGCGGCCTATTTTGATGACTGCAGGAACAACGGTACTTGGTTTGATTCCACTCTGTATTGGTACAACTCAAATCGGTGGTGATGGTCCTCCCTACTTCCCTATGGCACGCGCTATTGTTGGAGGTTTAACTTTCTCAACTGTTGTCACCCTTATTGTACTCCCTTCCATTTATATCATTCTAGATGATATCAAGATCTGGTCTGGTCGTATTGGGATAATTTCTAGAGTATAATCTCATCTTATTATTATCCCCTCTTTCAATGAGGGGATTTTTGTATGTTTCTGAAAAATTCTTCGATGTCAGAAACGAATACATTCCATACAGAAAAATTTACCATTCGAGCGAATGAGGTAGACCTAAACGGAAATGTGACCTTAAAATCTATTTGCTCATTTTTTCAGGAAGTAGCTGGTAATAATGCCAAGGCTTTGAATTTTGATATCACTGATCTCCATGAAGATGATAGAACCTGGGTTTTACATAGGATGGATATCAAAATTGATGCATTCCCGAAATGGCGAGATACTATTATAATTGAAACTTGGCCCGCAGCAGGAGATGCATTACGAGCATATCGTAATTATAGAATTCTAGATGATCAGGGGAATGAATTGGGATCCTGTTTGAGCTATTGGATGATGCTGAATCTCAAAACTAGACGCCCAGTTCGAATGACAGAAGAAATACTTAATACCCGATTATCAAATCGTGAACATGTTCTTGAAGTGAAATCAAATCGCATTTCAGCTATCATAGATCCAAAAAATGAAATTAAATTCAATGTTAGAAGATCAGATTTAGATATGAATAATCATGTGAATAATGCTACTTATATCGATTGGATGTTAGAGAGTATTTCTTCAAAAGAAGCTTCATCTATACAATCTTTTGATATTATCTATATGAATGAAAGCTTAGAAGGAGACATAATTTCTGCATCATCAGAAATTGGTGAAAATGGGTATAGAAGACTTCAACTCACTAATCAAGATGATAAAACTATTGCTTTAGCTGAAGTTATTCTCAGCTAATTTAATCCCACTCTGGTGCAAAGTCTGGATTGATAATTCTAGTTGATTTATCTAGATCATCTATCGCATAGAAATCATCGTCTTCTAAAACAAAATCGTAAATGTCTAAATTAGCTTCTAAATGCTCTTTTGATGATGCTTTTGGAATTGCAACTACTTGCTCTTGTTCAACCAACCATCTCAATGAAATTTGAGAAGCCGATTTCCCGTATTTATTTCCAATTTCTTTTAATAATGGATGATTAATTAATTTCCCTTGTCCTAATGGACTGTATGCTGTAACTAACAGGTCTTGTTCAGCGGCATAATCCAATAGATCAAACTGACCAAGTAGTGGATGATACTCTACCTGATTACAAAATATCGGTGCAGCAAGGTCTTCATTAATTTCTTTCAATAACTTCATAGGGAAGTTACTAACCCCAATATTCAACGCTTTACCTTGATCTCTAAAAGTTAGCATAGCTTCTATCGTTTTATCAATTTCTACATTCGGGTTAGGCCAATGAATAAGTAATAAGTCTACATATGGAATATCCAAATCTAGTAACGATTGCTCTGCCGTTTTAAGTAATTTTTCTGGCTCAAGATTATTTCGGTCAATCTTGGTAGTTATGTAAAGTTCATCTCTTTTAATATGACTTTGTTTGACTGCGTTACCAACTTCTCTCTCATTTTTGTAATCTTGAGCAGTATCAATATGGCGATACCCTAAATTTAATGCCATTTTGATTACTTGTTCGCCACTTTTACCAATTAGGCCAAAAGTTCCAAGTCCAATTTCAGGAATCTCAATACCTTGAATAGTTTTTGATTGCATAGTTTAAATGAAGCAGTCTTTTATTTAATTTTTATGGTTTAATGCTATTTAACTAAAGTCATTTTCTGAGTTAGAATCCTATTACCAACTTCGAGTTGGTAAATATACATTCCACTTGGTAGGCCCGAGGCATCCCACTCAAACTCATGATCTCCTGGACTTAAAGTACCTTCTGTGAGAACTGCTACTGGCTGTCCTACAACATTGAATACGGAAAGTTTTACAGGCACTGCTTCAGGTAAATAGAAAGCTATTGTTGTAGTTGGGTTGAAAGGATTCGGATAATTTTGTCCAAGAGTGATTTCGTCTGGGATTGAAGAAGCTATTTCTTCTACTCCTGGAGGTATAATTACTAAATTAAAACGATGTTTTTCTAATCCTTTCGATTCTAAAATTGGTGATAATTGTTCCTCTTTAACACTTCCATTTTCATATTCAGTATTGAAATACTCAAACTCAAAAGTCCAATTTTGACTGAGCTCGTATTCCTTTTCCAGTTCTAAATCTTCAATAAATATTTTCCAGTCTGATGGTATATCATCCCATTCTGAAATTGCGAATGTTAATAAATTAGACTCTGAAGCTTTTACTGATATTGGAAATACTAATTTCTGATCATCTATTAACTCTAAATTAATTGTTGAATTATGGTTAATGCCATTTGTAGCACCAAAATACAAGTAATCATCTGATTGGATTTGTAACTCAGGTTCCATCTCTGGACTTATAATATCTCTAGGTAATACACTCCCCTCTTCGAAAAAATTGATATGGAGATTTCTTTGAATCTCTTTTCCAACTATCGAAATACCCAAGACTGATTCAGCTTCATTTTCTTCTTCAAGAGTCTCATTAAGTGTTCTGTTCTGAGGAATCAAAAAAGTAAGCTCTACTGGAGTAATCACAGAATCAGCACGAATCCAGAAGGGGCTATTTGGTGGTATTAGTTCATTTTCAGTAAGCACAGAAGTTGACATCCATCCTCTCCCATCATTTTCCCATAAATACACGAATGGATAAATTGCATTCTCGAACAACTCTGAACTAATTGTATTCAGTAAATCATTGACTAGAATTGAATCTGAAGTAGAATTAATCAAAAAATTAAAGCCTTCAGAACCATTAATTATTCCATTTTCATCCAAATCGGTTGCTGAAATCGTAAAATTAATTACACTTTCTTCAAATTCATTTATCATTATTGCAGCCGTATCTTCTACAGCATTGTTGATCTGATTTAATTGATCGTTAGATAAATAAGAAAGTCTAGGCTTACTGCTGTTTTGATTGATTGAATACTCATCAAATAGATCAAATGTTTTTGTCGACTCATTCCAAATGAAACTATAGTAGTCAATTAAATCTGACGAATACGCATCTTCATTAACTATGTACCATCCTTCTTGTAGAGAAATCTTATTTATTTCATTTTCACTTAACTGTGTAGATAAACCCTGTGATATCTCAGTAGCTGCAATAGAAGAACTTGATAGTTCAGTACTACTCGTCTCTCTATTACTCGTTATTTCATCTCTATTAATCTGAATTCTATACTTGATCTCAGATATTAATTCATCAGTTTGGTTTATCAAGTCTAAGGTTCCTGAATTACGAGTCAACCAAGGTTCATTCTCATCAGAAGAATCAGGTCTCGATTTTGGATGAGGAATTCGTAAGGTTTGAAAGGCTGGTAAATATGTTCCATACTTAAATTCATGAACTACATTTTTACTTATTAATTGCCAACCTGAAAGGTCTATATCAATACGTTCATTATTCTGAATTTCTATATAGTCTGATGAATCTCCAACATAATTTAGACTAGATATTTCAACAGATGGCAATTCATTATCTTGAATAAATGAAACATGAGACACAAAATC
Source organism: Balneolaceae bacterium (assembly GCA_965212165.1). GTDB lineage: Bacteria > Bacteroidota > Rhodothermia > Balneolales > Balneolaceae > RHLJ01. Next base: position 3,141,994 of record OZ243096.1, read on the forward strand.
ACCAAAGGTACCTTTTGAAAGATTCTGAAGTTCAAAAAAAGTATTTTCTGTTCCTTCGTAATTCTCATCATCTTTAATTGGAATCTCAATTGCGTAAACCGCATCTCCAATTAAGCCAGTGAAATTAAAAGTATGTTTTTCAAAACCATTAATATCATTTGTATCTGCGATACTAACTTGTGGATTAAAAACAGCATCAACAGTTAATCTAGAACCATCATGTTCATAAATAGCTGCATTTAAAACAATAGATTTACCCTCAGCATTTGTAGAAATACTTTCATCAAATAGAACTACAGGAGGCTTTAAAATTCTAAATGTTGTTCCAAAACTTGGGAAAGAACTATCATCTTTGCCTTTCCACTTTGCAGGATCAGAAACAAATTTTGCTAGCATTGATGTTGTACCACTTGCTCCATTTCTTAAGTAATACTGATAGTTATTTTGTAAACCGAGTTGTACTAATGAATTATTTTCAAACGAAATACTAACTGGGATATCAGAACCTATATCCTCTTTGGGATTCCAAATATCAACACTTCCCCAGCCTATCCCATATATAACTCGAGTAACTCCCTCATCCATTTGATATACAAAAAGACGATCTCCATTACCTTTAAAATCTAGTTTTCCTTTAACATTAACTCTTGAATCTTCAATTTCATTAACATGAATATTTGTACCAGCTTCGATAGGTTTTAAGATCTCAATTTCTACTTCATTGCCCACGATACTTAAGGATTCGGAATCCCAAACACCATTTGAAAACCTTATTGAAGTACCAGATTTTAGAGGTACCAATGGTATGAAGTCAAAAGAGTCTCCTGAGGAATTCACCGTAACAACTACTACATCAGTTGGTAATAGCACTGATTGAGACAATACAGAACTACTACTTATTAAAATCAGTAGGAGATAGGTGATATGGAAGTTACTTTTTAGTGCTCTTGATAGTAGCTCTTGAACCATAAGCAGTTTTACATTAAAACGACTACTCAATTAACAGATTTAGTACCAAAAAGGCACGTTAAATTTTCGTTTTACAATAAATTTAATCTTCTAATTCTGGAGTGTGTAATTTCCCCTCTAACGACGCTACTGTATATGATACTGCAGCATCACCAGTAATATTTACCATAGTTCTACACATATCTAAAATCCTATCAACACCAAGAATTAGAGCAATTCCAGCAACTGGGACTTGAATTGCTTGCAGAACAACTACTAACATCACAATACCAGCTCCTGGAACACCTGCTGCTCCAATAGACGCTAATGTAGCAGTTAACACAATAGTAAGTTGTTGGGCAATGGTTAAATCCATTCCTAAGGCCTGTGCAATAAAGACAGCAGCAACTGCTTGGTATAAGCTTGTGCCATCCATATTAATTGTAGCTCCAATCGGCAATACAAAGCTTGCAACTTCCTCATCAACACCTAAGTTCTTTTCTACTCTTTCCATTGTAACTGGTAATGTCGCTGAACTTGAACTTGTACTAAATCCGAGTAGCATAGCTGGTTGAATTGCTTTGAAGAAATCTCTCAGTTTCATTTTACTGAATATCTTAAACATGGAGCTATAAACAAGTAAAACGTGTATAACTAATGCCAATACAACCGTTAAGCAATACCATCCCAATGCCTGCAGTAATCCCCACGCCTTTCCTAAATCATCTCCTGCTAAATCAACAATTAATGCAGCCATAAGTGCAAATACACCATATGGAGCTACATCCATAATCATATCTACAATCTTAATGATCACATCATTAAATGCATCAAAGACATTAATAAGTGTTTCACCAGCTTTACCACCTACTTTTATAATTCCAATACCTAAAAGAATAGCCACAAAAACAACCTGAAGCATGTTAGCATTCTTACTAGCTGATGCAAAGAAATTATCTGGAACTATTTCCACTAAGAAATCTAATGGTCTTCGTTCTTTAATTTTGGCAGCTCCTTCCTCTTTTTCTCCAATATTGTCTTTATATGTTTCTTGAAGTTCAATTTTTGTGGATTCTGGCAGTGCTTTTCCTGGCTGAATTAAGTTAACTGCTACTAGACCAATAGTAATCGCAAAAATGGTTGTAAATAGATATATAAGAACGGTTTTACCTCCCATTCTTGATAGTGATGCTGTATCATTTAAACTCGTAACACCTGCTACTAACGATACTAGCACTAAGGGAACTGCGATCAACTTCAATAAAGTGATAAAAATAGTACCAAACGGTTTTATAAAATTGAGTGTAAACTCGTTAAAGCCAACTATGGCTGAAACTAAACCCCAAACTAAACCAAGTATTAGTCCAATTACTATTTGCCAGTGTAATTTTTTATACCACATATTTTCCTTCTTTTTTGAATCCTGTAGAATTGAATCTATTGCCCAGCAAATAATACTGCTATTAAAGCAACAAAGGAAGCACTTCCAGATGCCAACCAGTTCACAGTATTATTACCAATTTTGTTTGTGTGTTTTGTAAAAAACTTTTTAAATCCCTTTTTCAGTTCAGAACCTTGAATTTTAGATCCTAGTAATGAATCGATGAGACTTCCTAACATTCCTGAAATTGCAATCAAAATAAATTGAAATATGGTTACTTCGTTGTAGGTTAGCCAAAATATCACTCCTATAAATATAGCTCCTAATAGTGAAGCCAAAGTGCCAATTATACTAATTCCACCATCTGTTCCAGGCTTAACTACTTTAAAACTAGGTACTAACCAAGTTTTACCTTTTACTCTGTGTCCTCCAATTTCAGAAGCCCAGGTATCAGCCGTTGCTGCTGCCATACTCGCTACACCTGCAATTAAAAAGGCTTCACGTTCTGTAAGAAACCAGAGAATAACCCATAAAGCAAACCAAAATCCATTAGACCAAACTTGTTCCCCATCTCTTCGGAACTTATTCTCTAATAATGATTCATCGTGTATCAAATTTTTTGATAGTAGGGAGCTCGAAATAAAGAATGTTAAAACGACAGCAGCGCAAGGAATTCCACCTAAGCCAAATGCAATTACTCCAAAAAGAGTAGCTGAAATCATCCCGTCGATGGTAAGCCAATTTAATACGAATGCAATTAATGCAAGTAAAATAGATTGAGATAGGGCGATTGTTATTCTTAAGTGATCTTCAGCAGTTGCGACAAGTATAAAAATGAAGACCACTGAAAACAGAAAAAAGATATTTATAAGCCGGTCTAGCACGTACTATTATGAAGCTTCCTTATCTATTTCACTAGGTTTATCTATTTCACTAGGTTCATCTCTATCGTGCTTCATAATTGCAAATATTACTACAACAAAACCTGTAAGAATCACTATTGGAGAAATATAAAGTGAGATAAATCCATCAACTTCATTTTCAACATACATTGCAGTAAAACCAGATACTATTAATAGAATTGCAATTCCTATTAATCGGTAATTAAATGCCGAGAAAAACATTGGTTGTTCGTCTACTTTTCTTTGATTGCCTTTTGCCATATTGAAGTTTTATAATCCTTAACGTAATTATGGTTTGAAACGGAGTGTGAAGTTATTTAATTATCCACTAACTCCAAAAGATGAGTACTTTCATTTATGCTAAAAATTGTGTTGGCTTCTCAAAGCCCGAGACGAAAAAAATTATTAAGCCAACTTGGATTTATTTTCGAAATTATCCCAAGTAATATAGAAGAAATTATAACATCAAATGTTCCTGTAGACATTGTTAATGAGCTTTCTTTACAAAAAGCTATGGATGTTGCTACTTCTGTTTCTAACGCATTAGTAATCGGTGCCGATACAATTGTAGTACTAAATGGAAGAATTTTAGGTAAACCAAAAAGTGAAGAGGAAGCCGTTAGTATACTCTCTATGTTAAATGCTAATGTTCATTCAGTGTTTACTGGGGTTAGTTTTGTTATCACAAACTCAGATAAAAAAATATCTTCTACTCATAGTTTTTTTGAGGAAACCAAAGTTAAGTTTAGTTCGTTAAGTAAAAGTGAAATTCAATCATATGTAGCTTCTGGAAGTCCAATGGATAAAGCAGGAGCCTATGGAATACAAGATGATTGGGGTTCTCTATTTGTTGAACGTATTGAGGGTGATTATTATAATGTTGTTGGATTTCCCCTTAACAGGTTTTATCAAGAATTAAAGAAAATTGAACCTACATTATTGAATTCGGTCATAATCCCGAAGTATAACCTATGAAAAGAACTGCTTTTTTAATTTCCTTTATCATCTTTCTTTTTGCTGCCCAAACTGTTTTAGGTCAAGTTAATAACCAGTTTCAGATTGCAAACCGTCTTATTCAACAACAGCGATATCAAGATGCCTTATCCATTTTAGAGCGAATTACAACTCAAGAGCCCGAAGTTTTCATATTTTTTGATCGATTAATTGAATGCCATACCCAATTAAAACAATATGATATTGCTGTAGATTTAATTGAAGAGAACATAAGAAAAGGACGAAGTATTGGTCAATCCAATGTATTACTTGGAGAACTTTATCATTTGCAAGGAGATACTTCTAGGGCAAACGAGATATGGCTAAATAATCTTAATCAATATCCCAATCAGTTACAGCTATATTTGACTACTGCTGACGCGATGATTGATCGTCGGGAATTTAATAGAGCAATAAATGTCTATAAAAAAGGTCGAATTGTATTTAATAATAAACTATTGTTTATGTCTGATATTCCTAATGCATATATGCAAGCTGGGGAATATGAAAATGCAATTGCTGAGTGGTTACAAATAATTAAATCAAACCCACAACAAAGTTCAGGCATTCAGCGACTCTTACTCAACTATAACGATCCTTTACTATACGATATCACCATTTTAGAGCTTGAAGATGAAATAACAGATATGGCTCTAAATGATCCTTCATATACTAGTTTTTATGAATTGCAAATATGGTTGTTATTAGAAAATAGTTTATATCGAAGAGCTTTTTCAACTGCGAGAGAATATGAAACTCGTACTTCAAATTATAATTTCTCATTATTTAATGTTGGTAGAAAATTAGCCGAGAATAATGAATTTGAACTCGCAATTTCAGCTTTTAATTATTATTCAGAAGGTTCTTTTGGTGAAATAAAATGGAGAGCTGAAGAAGAAAAAGCTTCTACATACACAAAATGGGCTAAGTATTTAAACGACTATAGCCTTGATTTCTCTGAAAAAAAAGATAGTCTTTTTAATGCAGCGGTAGTTTTACTTAATGATCTTTCTGAACAAGCTAAAAACTACAGTAGGATTGATAATATTTATCTTAAAAAGGCTGAATTAGCTCTAGATTTCGTTTTTGACTTACAAGCTGCAAAAAGAGCAACCAGTCTATTGAAAAGTCAACCTGGTAAATTTGAATCTGCAGAAGCTGGATATCTAGATGGCAGGATTTATCTAGCTCAACAGGAATACACTTCCGCTCGGATAGCATTTACACGTAGTAATAAGAAAGCAGAAGTCGGCGAAATCGCAGAAAAAACAAGATACTTTTTAGCATTAACCGATTTCTATGCTGGTGATTTTGAATTCGCTAAAATTCAGCTTAAAACACTCGGACGTCAGAACACCTCTTTTTATGCCAACGACGCTTTAGAATTAAGATTATGGGTTCAGGAAGGTCTTGCTGCTGATACTTCAGGAGAATCGTTGAGTGAATTTGCTAAAGCTCACTATCTATTAAGTGTAGGCGAAGAGGAAGAGTCTAAAAATTATTTACAAGCAATTGCGAACTCTGTAAGTCCTACTCCATTCCAAGACGACGCTTATATCATGTTAACTAAAATCAGGGATATGAATCGTGGTGAATATCTGTCGAATATCTCGACTTATTTACTGAAATCGCCATTTTTATCTCTTAAAGAACGGCTACTTTGGGAACAAGCTAAAGCTGCTGACGAAGTATTTCTAACTTCTCATAATTCTGATAACTCATCCGATCAAAATAGTGTATCGTCTTCCTCTTTTAACCTTAAAATCGAAGATGTTATAAGCTATTATGAACAATTAATACTAGAATATCCTCAAGGTTTCTATGCACCATTTGCACGAAAAAGACTTTCTGAACTTCCTAAACCAAATTCTTAACTAATGAAGTCTATCTATATATCCTTACTTCTTTCTCTTTTAATGGTGATAGGAACTACCGCACAACAACAAGTTCTCATACCAATGGATGCATCCCAAACAGATCATCTTAAAGCATATGGTGTGATTTTCAATCATATTACCGATGGTTATCCAGCTAAATGGCTACTCAATTATCAAGGTGGTGCATTTATGGCTGTTGTTGATAACGATATTGTTCGAAAAGCAAGACTTAGAAATGTTCAACTCCGTTTAGTTAGTAATAGCGAAGCTGCATCAATTATTGCAGAGGTTGAATCACCTGGATCAAATACTTCTGTTGTTAATTTGGAAAAAGCTCCAAAAATCGCTGTTTATACTCCCGATCAAGCACTTCCTTGGGATGATGCCGTTACGCTTGCACTTACTTATGCTGAAGTTGAGTATGAAAAAATTTGGGATGTTGAAGTTTTAGAAGGTAAACTTCAGGATTACGATTGGCTTCATCTCCACCATGAAGATTTTACTGGTCAGTATGGAAAATTCTGGTCTTCTTATCAAAATACACCTTGGTATATAACCCAAGTTCGACAAATGGAAGCCATGGCTAGAGAATTAGGCTTTTCTAAAGTAAGTGACCAAAAGAAACAAGTTGCACTGGAAATTAAAAATTATGTGGGCAACGGTGGTTTTCTATTTGCTATGTGCTCTGGTACAGATACGTTTGATATAGCACTCGCAGCTCAGGGTATTGATATTGCATCTTCTCAGTTTGATGGTGATCCTGTAGATCCTAATGCTCAAGATCAACTCGACTTCAGTAAAACCTTTGCTTTCGAAAATTTTGAGATAAGTCTTAACCCACGTGAATATGAACATGCGAATATTGACGTACCGGTAGCTGTTCGTGAAGTTGATCAAAGTTTAGATTTCTTCACTTTATTTGATTTTTCAGCCAAATGGGATCCAGTTCCAACAATGCTAACACAGAACCATGTTAGTAGTGTACGAGGTTTCTATGGTCAAACCACTGCTTTTCGAAGTGAGAAGGTAAAATCATCGGTTGTAGTTTTAGCAGAATCACCTGGAAGAAATCAAGTAAAATATCTACACGGAAATTACGGACAAGGTACCTTCACTTATTATGCTGGCCATGACCCTGAGGATTATATGCATCGAGTAAATGACCCACCTACGGATCTAGCTTTACATCCAAATAGTCCAGGCTATCGACTCATTTTAAATAATATTCTTTTCCCTGCAGCAAAAAAGAAAAAGAGAAAAACGTAATTAATGTTTAACATTTTAAGATTTATATGAAGCCAAGTCGAAATTTTGAAGACCTTGTAGATCTTGTAGCTATCCTCCGAAAAGAATGCCCATGGGATAAAAAACAAACCCATCAATCAATAAAAGATAATCTTATTGAAGAAGCATATGAAGCCATTGAAGCGTTAGATGCAGGTGATTTTGATGAATTCGAAAAAGAACTTGGTGACCTCTTACTTCATGTAGTATTTCATAGTAATATGGCTAGTGAAACGAACACCTTCGAGATAGGTGATGTTATTTATACCCTCATGGATAAATTGATTCGAAGGCACCCACATGTTTTTGGAGAAACAGTTGTTAATGGAGAAGATCAGGTTGCAGAAAACTGGGAAAACATCAAATTAACAGAGGGTAAAAAATCTACACTTGATGGATTACCTGCACACTTACCCGCTCTTATAAGAGCCCAAAGAATGCAAGAAAAAGCAGCCAATGTTGGTTTTGATTGGCCCGAATGGCGACAAGCTTGGGGTAAGCTTGAGGAAGAAATTCAGGAGTTTAAAGAAACACTCGATCAAAATGATCCCGAAAGATCTGCCGACGAATTTGGTGATATCCTTTTTTCGATGGTCAATGTAGCTCGTTACTTTGATTTAGTAGCTGAAGACAGTCTTCGAAAAACCAATCGAAAATTTGAGCAACGCTTCAGATTTGTTGAGGAAAAATTAAAAGAACGAGGAAAGGCTTTGAAAGATTCTACTTTAGAAGAAATGGATAAGTTCTGGGAACAATCTAAAAATGAAGATTTCTAAACTCAATCTGAAAAATTCTCAAGAATTTTTTTCTTTTTTGATTTTAGTAAATACGCACCAATAGCAACTGTAATTGCGGTTGCTGTTGCAACCAAAACCCAGAAACCGGAAAAACGAAAGAAGCGTGTAAAAGTCTCTGACCAAAACGCAGCATACAAGCCAATAACCGACCAGTTCATAAATTCATAGTGAAATTCTAACCAAGTTTTCACTGGTCTTTTTAAATAAGCAGGGATTAATCCACCTAGTAATGTTGCAAAACTAATTACTGCAGCGACATGAAATGGACCAAATTTCCCAAATAGTTTATAGATTAGTAGAGCTGATATATTCAATACCACCATTGAAATTGCATAGCTATAACCTAACCAAATATGTTTTTTAGTCCCTTTTTTCAACAATATTACACCCATCCCAAGGATCATTGCTAAAATTGCTGAGACAAAGTGAATAAGACCTAAGGTATCAAATTGATATAAATTCATTATTTCTTCATTAAAATAAACTTGATTGAACTACGAGACAAAGGATTGTGTGTTACAGCACAAAAAGCCCTTTTTTCTATTTAAATAATTCCAACTGTTTCATTACCTTTAATGCCCTTCTTAAGAATTGATTGAGAAGAAATTTTTGGCATAATATAAATGTTAGAGTTAGACGATCAGAAATGTTCTAGGAATAATCACTAACAACGAACAAGATTTAAAAAAGGAAGTACAAATGTCGACAGACCTACACACTGGCTTTGATGAAAGTAAGTATCCACACATAAATAAAGGATTAGACGGTATTGTTGCCTTCTCAACCACTAAAAGTTTTATAGATGGTGCTGTTGGTGAACTTATTTATGCTGGTTACAGCATTGATACTTTAGCAGAGAATGCAACTTTTGAAGAAGTTTGCTTCTTGCTTTGGAATGATAGACTTCCGAATTCTGAAGAATTAGCTGCATTGAAAAAAGAGCTAATTAAGGAAAGGAACTTACCGGAAGTTGTATTAAACTATTTGACTACAACTCCTAAAGATTCAGAACCTATGGCTGTACTTCAGTCTGCTGTTTCTATGTTGGCTGACTTCGACCCTACAAAAGGTAAGTATGACAGTGAATTATTTATGAGCCAAGCAATTTCAATCACTGCAAAAATTCCAGCTATTATTGCTGCATTTGATCGTTACCGCCACGATAAAGAAGTTGTTGCTCCACTAGACTCTGGTAGTACTGCTTTTAACTTTCTCTATATGTTGAATGGTGAAGAACCTGGTACTCAAGCTGAGAAAACCATGGATCTTTGTCTTATCCTTCATGCAGAACATGGTATGAATGCTTCTACATTTACTGCTCGTACCGTTTGTGCTACCATGTCTGATATTTACTCTTCAGTCACTGCTGCAATTGGCGCGCTGAAAGGGCCTTTACACGGTGGAGCAAACACTGCTGTTATGAAAACACTTCTTGAACTTGAAAAAGAAGGTTTGGATGCTGATGCAGTAGCTTTTACAAAAAACAAATTAGCCAATAAAGAAAAGATAATGGGCTTTGGGCACAGAGTTTATAAAGTGTTTGACCCAAGAGGAAGACACCTTCAAAAAATGGCGAAAGCATTATCTGAAGAAACTGGTCATGAAGAATTATACCGATGGTCAATGGATATGCTAAATACCATGAAATCTGAAAAGAACATTGATCCTAATGTTGATTTCTTTTCAGCTACGGTTTATTACTCTATAGGAATTCAGCCAGATTTATACACCTGTATCTTTACTATGAGCCGTGTTTCTGGATGGACAGGTCATTTTATGGAGCAAGCTGCTAATAATAGATTGATCAGACCTCGCGCGCTATATGTAGGTGAAAAAAATCTGGATTGGACTCCAGTTGAAGAGCGATAATAGCACGTACATTTTATTCTATTTCAAAAAGCCCGGTCAATCGATCGGGTTTTTTCATTCCCTAATACTCTCTTTCAAGATTGCATAAATTTATTGTATAATTAATTTATGCGTACTCGCTCTCCCATTTATCGCTTTCTCATTTTTACGGGTATTGCCTATGCAATTGCATGGGGACTTTTTTTAGTCTTCGTCATCGAAGCCAACTCATTAGAAAACATAGATGCTGCAACACTGATTTCTTTAGTTGAAGCTGGAAAAACTCCAGCTACTAATTTGCCCTCTTCATTTCTATATGCTCTTACTCGAGTTATTGATTACTCCTTCTCCATCTCAGGTATTATTTCAATTTTGATGTTCCAAGGAGTTACTGGAATCAAAAACCTTTGGAGCCGTTTAGATCCGCGAGGAATTCGACCAATAATTTGGTTGATTGCCGTACTTCCCCTTCTATTCTACGGACTTGCCGCATCTACTCACCTTCTGACATCAGAAATGGTAATAATTAGCACAATGGAACCGGATTTATTCAGAAAACTCCTCTTTGGGCTTCATAATGGACTTTTAGCCTCTATATTTTTGAGAGGCGCTTTTGGAGAAGAGTTTGGACTACGAGGCTTTGCCTTACCTACTCTTCAGAAAAGATATCGAGATGGAATGGCTTCTCTTATAATTGGAGCATCTTGGGGACTTTGGCACCTACCAGTTCTTATTGGGCGGGGACCAATAGATATCGTGCTTTATATAATTCTGGTTTTAGGCTTGAGCCATATTTTCACATGGTTGTTTACGCGAAGCGGTGGCTCACTTATTCCGGTAATACTCTTTCATGGATTCCAGAACTGGGAAGATGGATTTGAAATCATAATTCCTAGCCTAATTGGAACTGAATGGGAACTCATTTCTTCCCTTCTTATTCTCTCAATGGGAATCTGGGTAACCGTTTTAGTCTGGCGTAAAAATTCAAGTTTATATGACAAAATTGACCCCCCAAATTTATAGACTTCAATTCTTATCTATTGTAGTTCTCACTTAAATAATCTTTCTTAAGTCGAATTACATTTCAACAGGTGATATATGATCAAAACATTCTACTTTTTCATAATTCTTTCCTTTTCTTTTGCTCTACAAGCACAAGATTACCAATACCTTACCCAAGAAAATATCCACTATTATTCCGAATCAGTGAATCAATCTGATAGCTATATAAATGAGCGTTGTGTATTAGATATCTATTACCCAGAGGATATGAAAGACTTTGCAACTATCATCTGGTTTCATGGAGGAGGATTAACTTCTGGAAATAAAGAAATCCCACAAGCACTAAAAGATAAGGGTGTCGCTGTTGTCGGAGTGAATTATAGATTATATCCGAATATTAACGCGCCAACATATATAGCGGATGCTGCAGCTTCTGTAGCATGGGTTCTAAATCAGATAAAAAGTTATGGTGGTGATCCCTCAATGGTATTTCTATCTGGACATTCGGCTGGTGGTTACCTAGCAAGTATGGTTGGCCTAGATAAACAATGGCTTGGAGAATATGATATTGATGCTAATGGTATTGCAGGATTGATACCGTTCAGTGGACATACTATTACACATTTTACCGTTCGAGAAGAACGTGGTATAGCAGGTACTCAACCTATCATCGATGAGTTAGCCCCACTATTTCATGTACGAAGAGACGCTCCTCCGATGTTACTTATTACTGGTGATAGAGAATTAGAACTACTTGGCAGATATGAAGAAAACGCATATATGATGCGAATGATGAAGATTGTAGGACATTCAGAAACTCGACTTTATGAATTAGATGGTTACGGTCATGGAATGACCCAACCAGCTTTCCCTTTACTACTAAAAGAAGTAGAACGGATCAAAAGTAGAAAAACTGACTAGAGATTTTAGAGTTAACAAATGTTCAAGTTCTTTAGGAAAATACGTTTCGACAATATGGAAAAGAATAAAACTAGCAAGTATTTAAAATATGCTATTGGCGAAATTGTATTGGTGGTGATTGGGATTTTGATTGCGCTGCAAATAAATAATTGGAATGAAGGACAGAAGCAAAAGGAACTTGAGATAAAATATCTTACAGAAATCAGAAATAGTTTAGAATCTGATTTACCAGATATCGAATTCAATATTGATTTCAATAGAAGTAAACTTAATTCTCACCAAGTCATACTTCAATATATAGACGGCGAACTTGGGTATTCTGACTCGCTATCTTTTCATTTCTCTAACTTATTATTCAATACAAGAACTCTGGTAAATACAAGCGCTTACGAGAACTTAAAATCTCGTGGTCTAGAAATTATTTCGAACGATTCGTTGAGAATGAGTATCACAAGGCTTTACGCCTTTGAATTCCATAATCTTGTTGATTTTGAAACAAAAGACGATCATGTATTTCAGTACAGCCAATTTCTGCCAGAAATAACAAATGCACTCAAAATAAATTCCTTAAACCCTAGCTTAGGATTCGTTTCAGGAGAAGCCGAGCCTATCGATGTAACTGGTATAAAGACTGATATATCTTTTAAAAATACACTCCTCATAAATTTAGTGCTGAGGCAGTATATGGTAGATAACTACGAAAACTTACACGAAATAGTGAAAGACGAAATTCAAGAAATAGAAGCGGAATTACAGAAATTAAACTAGTTAAAGCTTATACCCTAAATTGCCCATTCTTATTTGCTCTTTGATTAGTAGATATCCCATATCTCTTATCCCTTCTTTTTTCACCAAATTCACATTATCCCCACAAATTAATTGCACATTCATGATAAACAATAAAGTATCATGACTAAGCAGATTAAAATATTAGGATCAGGTTGTGCTAAATGCCAATCATTAACTAGGGTTGTAAAGGATGTAGTTTCAGAAAATAACATTGATGCTACCGTTGAAAAAGTAGAAGACATGATAGAAATCATGAAGTTCGACGTGTTGAGCACCCCCGCTTTGGTGATCGAAAACGTAGTTACTATATCAGGTAGAATCCCTTCTAAAGATGAAGTATTGGCACTCTTAAACTAGTTGGAATAACTAACTATGTTTGATTGGGCACAATATCTCGCCGATTGGTTGGTCTATGATGTGTTAGATCTAACCAAAGAACAGCATCTTGCAGAAGCTCTGAACTTCTTTATTTATGACACCACCAAGATTCTAATCCTCCTTTTTCTAGTCATCTTTTTAATGGGAATAGTGAGTAGTTACTTCCCTGTAGAGAAGGTTAAAAATTATCTTTCTCGAAATAAATTCTACGGTTTAGAATACCTCATGGCTAGTCTTTTTGGAGTGGTTACGCCCTTCTGTTCCTGTTCTTCTGTACCTTTATTTATTGGCTTTGTGAAAGGCGGCATTCCTCTTGGAGTAACATTTGCTTTCTTGATTACATCTCCCCTTGTTAATGAAATCGCCATAGGACTTTTTGTAGGTTTATTTGGTTTAAAAACCACCATCATCTATGTAATTAGTGGAGTATTATTAGGAACCATATCTGGGATTATTCTTCAAAAACTGAAGTTGGAAAAATATCTAACTCCTTGGGTGAAAGAAGTACTAGCAAACGCCCAACGTGATCAGGATATATTTGAAGCAGAGAAGCAATCACTTAAACAAAGGTTGCCCATTATCTGGACAGAAGTAGGCACCATTCTCAAAGGCATTATTTCTTATGTATTGATTGGTATAGCTATTGGTGGAATCATACACGGTTATATTCCTCAAGACTTTTTCGAAAGCTATATGGCCAAAGACAATCTCTTTGCAGTACCTATAGCAACTCTTTTAGCTGTTCCAATGTATTCTAATGCTGCAGGAATTCTTCCAGTCGTTCAAGTATTGGTAACAAAGGGAATTCCGATAGGTACAGCTATTGCTTTTATGATGGGAGTAGTTGGACTTTCCTTACCTGAGGCTATGCTTCTAAAAAAAGTAATGACTGTAAAACTCATCGCTATATTCTTCGGAGTTGTTAGCCTTTGCATCATTTTTTCTGGATATCTATTTAATCTCTTATTATAGGCTTGTTATAAGTCACTGTTTGTGGTTTAGCAGGAATTCAGCTTTCTTCATCCTCTTCTTTTTTTTTATTTGAGATGCAGATTTAAAAACTTAAAACTATACTGAAATGGCAGAAAAAGAGATTATTAGGAAAGATGAAGGCGAGAATTATAACTACTCCCAAGATCATTGTTTTATCAAACTTTCTTCAAAGCATACTAATGGTGAATTGTGTTTTGTGGAGGACAAAATAAAACCTGGATTTTTCTTAGCTCGACATCATCACAAAATCATGTCAGAGGTGTTCTATATTCTAGAAGGAGAAGTGGAGCTCATCTTTGACGATGAAACTATTATCTGCAAACCAGGAGATACGATTACTGTTCCCCCTAATGTTTGGCATGCAGCAAAATGTGAAAAAGGTGGAAAGATGTTAACCATATTCAAAAACGGGCAGTTTGACCTATTCCTTAAAAAGTTGTCGACAATGTCAGACAACGAATTTTCTGATAAGGAGTTGATGAAATCCATATCAGAAGAATTTGATATCTACGAAGAATAAACCATCAACTTACTTAACCACCAAATTCACAATTCTACCCGGTACAAAAATTTCCTTAACTAGATTTCCTTCTGCTAAATATTTAGCAATATTCGCATCAGCCTTAGCCAGGTTTAACACAAAGTCTTTGTCTTTAGCTTTATCAGCTGGTACGAAAATATCAGCACGTACTTTACCATTTACCTGAATTGGATACATGATTTCATCGGCTTTTAGATATTCTTCATTAAAAGCTGGCCATTCTGAATATGCTATAGTATCACTTTCACCTAATTTCGTCCATAATTCTTCTGCAATATGTGGAGCATATGGAGCTAATAACTGAACAAAAGATTTTGCTATTTGAGTAGGTATATTTTTCCACTGATTCGCTTCATTTACAAAAATCATCATCGCTGAAATTCCGGTATTAAACCGCATTTCTTCAATGTCTTCAGTCACCTTTTTAATGGTTTCATGAAGGGCTTTTAGCTGATCTTTTGAAGCTTCAGAATCATCAACAGTCGATTTTATATTTCCACTTTCTTCATCAATAAGTAATCTCCAAGCCCTATTTAGGAATCGGTTCACTCCATCCACTCCTTTTGTACTCCAAGGCTTAACTTGCTCAAGTGGACCCATAAACATTTCATATAAACGAAGTGAATCGGCCCCGAACTGTTCAATCACATGATCAGGATTGATTACATTTCCTCTACTTTTACTCATTTTATGAGCACGAGCATCCACTTTTATATCTGTTCCTTTTTGGAAAAAGCTGTCTCCTTTCTTTTCAACCTGATCATCAGATAGCTTTTCACCATCCTGAGAAGTGTATTCCATTTCCCCAAGAATCATTCCTTGGTTTACTAATTTCTGGAAAGGCTCTTTGGTAGAAACCACTCCTAAATCGAATAATACTTTATGCCAAAAACGTGCATATAATAAATGAAGAACGGCATGTTCTGCTCCTCCTACATATAAATCTACGGGCATCCAGTATTTTTCATAATCAGGATCAACAGGGCCACCATCCCAATTCGGAGAAATATATCGCAAGTAATACCAACAAGATCCAGCCCATTGAGGCATAGTATTCGTTTCTCGAACTGCTGGTTTACCAGTTTCAAGATCGGTGGTTTTTATCCAATCCGTAGCATTTGCTAATGGTGGCTCCCCATCTCCTGTCGGCTGATATTTTTCAACTTCAGGAAGTTCAAGAGGTAATTCACTTTCCTGAATAGCTTTAGCTTCTCCATCCACATGAATAATTGGAAATGGTTCTCCCCAATAACGCTGACGGGAAAACAACCAGTCGCGCAGTTTATAATTCACCGCTTTAGTTCCGGC
Source organism: Balneolaceae bacterium (assembly GCA_965212165.1). Lineage (GTDB taxonomy): Bacteria > Bacteroidota > Rhodothermia > Balneolales > Balneolaceae > RHLJ01. The sequence goes on from OZ243096.1 coordinate 3,157,956, forward strand.
ACCTTTTTCTTCGAGCCAAGCTATGATTTTCTTTTTAGCCGGTGCTATATCAAGTCCGTCCAAGAAATCACTGTTGATGGCTACTCCTTGTCCAGTATATGCTTTTCCTTCAAATCCTTCTGCGGGTTGAACAGTCCGAACGATAGGAAGATCAAATTTCTCTGCGAATTCCCAATCTCGTTCATCTTGTCCCGGAACTGCCATAATAGCTCCGGTACCATAGCTCACTAACACATAATCTGAAATCCATATTGGAATTTGTTTTCCATTGGCAGGATTAATGGCATAAGCGCCAGTAAAAACACCGGTTTTATCTTTATTGAGTTCTTGACGATCTAAATCAGACTTCAACGCTGCATTGCCTTGATATTCCGCAACAGCGTCTTTATGCTCTTTGGTGGTAATCTTATTAACTAACTCATGTTCTGGAGCTATTACCATATATGTTGCTCCAAAAATAGTATCAGGTCTTGTTGTATATACTCTTAGTTTTTCATCAAAACCTTCAATTTGAAAATCAATTTCAGCACCAACGGATTTTCCAATCCAGTTACGCTGCATATCCTTCAAAGATTCTGGCCAGTCTAATTCATCTAAATCCTGTAATAATCGTTCTGCATATGCAGTGATTTTCAACACCCATTGGCGCATCGGCTTACGAATAACTGGATATCCACCAACTTCACTTTTTCCATCAATTACTTCTTCATTAGCCAGTACTGTTCCCAACTCAGGACACCAATTCACTGCTACTTCATCTTCGTACGCCAATCCTTTATTGAACAGTTGTAAGAAAATCCATTGTGTCCATTTAAAATAGTTTGGATCAGTTGTGTTTACTTCTCGGTCCCAGTCATAACTAAAACCAATCGCCTGCAATTGCTCCCGAAATCGATTGATATTCTTCTCAGTCGTGATTTTAGGATGGGTTCCTGTTTTTACTGCATACTGTTCTGCTGGCAATCCAAAAGCGTCCCATCCAATCGGATGAAGTACATTAAAACCTTTCATTCTTTTATACCGCGCAATGATGTCTGTTGCAGTATAACCTTCTGGGTGACCTACATGTAACCCGGAACCACTCGGATATGGAAACATATCCAGAACATAGAATTTTGGTTTAGTGGTGTCGGTTGGTGTTTTGAACGTCTTATTTTCGAGCCAGTACTTTTGCCATTTGGTCTCGATATCTGCCGGATTGTAGGAGTGCATTTACGCTTTATCTTTTTATTTTCTTTGAGAAAGTCTATCATTAACGAATCTCTAAAATAACATTATTCTCGGCTTATCTCGAATGCGGATTTTAAAAAAAAGTTTCTTCCTTTTGTTAATCATTTTCACCCTTCAATCTATAGCAATTGCTCAAGATTCGAATACGGGACAGTTATTGATAAATGTAAACTTACCGGAGCCCTTTTACTTGGTCAATGGTATTGATTTATTAAATGCAATAAAGGTAGATTCGGGTGAGGTTATAGATTTAACAGCAGGACTTTACACCTTTACTATTGTTTCAGAGTTTGTAGATAATCATTCCTTCAAAGTACAGATTATTCCAGGCGAACAGATCGATTACTTTTATAGATTTACAGTCTTTAGAATTGGCTATAGATCCTCCTTTGTACAACTTGAAAATCAGGAGAATTTAGTAATCAATACAGATATTGATTCTGAGATTTTTCTGGATGGAAAGAAAATTGGGAAGCACTTTGCTTCTTTATTAGTAAAACCTGGCATTTATGAAATAGAAACTGTACATCCTACTTTTGGAAAGTTAAAAGATAAAATTGAAGTCAATTGGTATGAAACGACTGATTTTGCAAGATTCAATGAACCACAAGTCACCAATGCCTCGGCTATTAATTACATGCCTGGTGCTAGCTATTTAATTAATGGCGAAAAGGATAAAGCCATATTCACTTATTTTACGATGAGCATATTAGTTGGCTCTTATTTTTCATTAGACCGTAAAATACGTGAACAAAGTCCAATTTTTGACATCACTAAATTGGAAAGGATGCAAACTGCTTCATTAATAGGACTTGGAGTAGTATATATACTTTCAACTATTGACGGAGCACGAAAACCTAGAAATGGATATCCGGGAGATAATTCAAAACTTGAACTTACAAGTTTAGGACTAAATCAAAACCTAGGTCCTTCAGCAGGTTTTAGGATTAATTTTTAGTTTAAATAACCCCCACCCCATCCGGCTCCCACCACAGATCTGGAGTTTGGGCTTTACTAAGGAATTCGGTTTCAATCCCTTCAATTTTTTCGCCTGCTGTGTACACGGATTGTACCGCTGGTCCGAACTTCACTTTAAGTTCGTTAAGCTTGTCTTCATCTCCCTCTACCCAATGTAGAGTGAAGTCAAGTTCAGGGAAGTCTTCGCTTTCTTGGATTAAGAAGTCATCGAGCCAAGCCTGAGGTCGATCAATGGCTTTGTTGTACGCAAATTGATAAGCTAGTGCTTCTGATGGCTTTTTAACTTGGGGATTCTTCAACCAAAACGATTCGATATAATCCTGAAAATGACATTTTAGTTTATTGAATCGAATTGGACTCACTACAAAAGCTACAGATCTACAACCTTGACCACCATATCGAAAAATGGCTTCAACTAAATCCGTAATTACTTCAGAATCCTCACTAGTGATATATGCCATTGAGAACTTTGCCGTTCGGATTACAAATTCTGTTTCTTCTGTTACTGCTTTTAATTTTACGAGCTCAACTTTAACCTTAGGAACTGATTCAGAAGAACCAGCAAATAGAACTTTATCAGCTTCTAAATTCTCAAACTCATTCAAATCTGTTGAATAATTTATAGTGCTTTCAATCTTGGTACTTTTCAATTCTTCCAGAAATGTTGGAAGCAAATATGGATCTTTTTTAGAAAGCTTTCCAAAATAGTCAGCTCCGGAAAGTATAGTTCCTAAAGCATCTTGAAATCCTACGAGTGGAAGATTCCCCGCATGCAAACATAGAACTTTTTGTCCAATTGAATTATTTTCTTCACCAAGATGAGCACGTTCTACCCATTTTTCAATCTGACCTGTTTCAATATTCTGTTTCAGAGTTCTGATCTGGAATTTGATGTCTTCAAAACTGAATAATCCTTCAGTTATAGTCTGTTCTATAGCTTTTTTTAACCCTTTATTATCTGGCTTTAGCCAGTTTTTGGCTGCTGCTGAAATTTGGGTGATATGTTCTTGAATGTTCATTTATAGTTTATCATTCTTAGCGAAAGCAATAGCGAAGAATCTTTTTGATATCTAGACAGACACTTCGGAAGTATCCTCAGTATGACATGCTAGAAAGTAATCAACTTGTAAAGGTAATTCATAAATTACCTTTACAAGTTAATCAGTATCTATTAAAAAATTACAGCCTCGTAGATTGATTGGATTCCATCTCCCCAATACTTGAAAATAGCCATGTTCATTTTGTATCCCTTTATCACCTGTTAGTATAAATGAGCATGAATTAAGGTTTGCAAGATCTATTACCCCAATCAGTCCTTCTTCACCAAAAGGAACTTCCATGAAAGGATTTTTAGGATTTCGAATAGAAACGTTCATCCAAGGCACACATCTAAACCATTCATTTCCAAAACTATAAGCCTGACTCAATAATTCTGTCATTCCGTATTCGGAATGTATATTCTCTTTCGGTAGTTGAAAACCATCTGCAAGTTTTGAGTGCAATTCTACCTTTGTCATTTCTCTTCGATGAGTTTTCATTCCTCCCGTTTCCATGATGATTGTATTTTTTGGTAAATCAATCTTTTCAAGCTCAAGTAAATCCAGAAGACCAAAAGCTGCCCCAAATAACATAATTCGTTTACCTTTTGAGGTTATTTCATCAATCAACTTCTGATCAATTGACTTTCCTAATTCAAGATATTTACTTAGTCCAGTCTCATCTCGTTCTATTAGAATATTCAGCATCCAAACTAGAGAAGAATTCGGATTTGAGTTATATCCTGGTGTATATGCTAATACTACGAAATCATTCAAATCATAAAACTGGTTCATTCCTTGGATGATCGATTGCTTATAAAGTTCAGGATCTAAAATATAATGTCGGCTTCGGTTCATCCCTGTTGTTCCACTTGATTCGAAAAATTCTATATTTTGAATTTCGAATTTCAAATTTGGTTGTGATATAACTGTAGCGTCTTTGAATGCTTGAATTGGTAGAAGTGGGATTTCTTGGACATCATTCGGCTTATGAACACCAAGAGCTTTACAGAATTTATCATAAACAAGATTGTGTTCTTTTTGGAATTCAAAAACCTGAAGAGCTTTTTCCTTAAAAGAGATTGACTTGTCTAAAATGAATTTTGAATCGAGTGCCATACTCAATCAACTTGTACTGTTAACACTGATTTATCGGTGAGTATATAAAACTGCCCATTCAATTTAACAACATCTTGAATTACTAAATCTTCTGGGAATAATATTTCGTCTTTTGTTTCTCTTGAATTTCTAATTCCTGAAGCGCTAATCAACCATTCTTCGCCTTTTTTATCTACAAAAAGCTGAATGGCACCTTCTAATGGAAAACTCCTAACTTGAACCCCATTATAAGCAAGTTGATGATATTGCTTCGATTTCAGATCTAAAATGTATAAGTCTTTACCCATTAATTGTAAATCACTTACTTCTTTTATGACACTCGGTATCTGAAACTCATCTCGTTTATTTCCTAAGTCATCTACACTAATGATCGACTTTGAATCATTATCATAAAAGAATAACTCGTTAAAACTATTCACGCTTAAATGAGTAGGTCTAATGGGTCTACTCGAACGTGCTCTAGGATATCTTCTTAAAGTTGTTAAATACTGAAACCGTCTATCAAAGATCTGAATTCTATTATTTCTATTATCTGAAACATATATTTTGAGCCCATTGGTGGCATCAATATCTATGGGTGTATCAAACTGGTAATCACCGCTACCAAGTCCACCAATTGTTTCAATTATATCACCAAGGTGATTGAGTTTTATAACTCTATTTCTACCTGATTCGACAACAAATATGAAATCTTGAGTAACATAAATTGAAGTCGGTTTTTTTAGATTTGTAAAAATAACTTCTGGACTTACAGACTTTTTTTGTGCAAAAATAGTAGTTGCACAAAAAAGTATGCCTATCAGTAAAAGAAGAAGTTTTTTCACTCTAAATGTTTTAAACCTTTAGCACCGACATCACTTCTATAGAAAGCTTTGTCGAAGTTTATTTTATTGATCTCAGAATACGATTGGTCAATTGCTTTTTGTAACGTTTCTCCAGAACCTACCACATTCAACACTCTCCCACCATTTGATACTAACGTAACGTTTTCTGTTTTAGTCCCGGCATGAAAAATTATGGCATCTTCTACTTCATCAATTCCTGTAATCACTTTCCCTTTTTCATAAGATTCAGGATATCCTCCCGATGCCATTACGACCGCACATCTATATTGATCATCAAAATTGATTGCTGTTTCTTGAAGCTTTCCTTCCGTACATGAGGCAATTACTTCCAACAAATCTGATTTCATTCTAGGTATAATAACCTGACATTCAGGATCTCCAAAACGACAATTATATTCTACAACCTTTGGACCTTCTTTTGTGATCATTAACCCTACGTAGAGAATACCCTTATATGGATATCCTTCTGCTTTCATTCCATCAATAGTGGGCTTAATGATATCTCGATCTGTAATCTCTAAAACTTCTTGAGTAGCAATAGGTGCGGGTGAATAAGCTCCCATCCCACCCGTATTAAGTCCGGTATCGCCTTCACCAACCCGTTTATGATCTTGTGCATTACCTATAACTTTGAAGCTATTTCCATCACAAATTGCAAAAACGGAAGCTTCTTCGCCCTCCATGAATTCTTCAATAACCAAACGTGATGCTGCTCCACTTAAGGATCCACTTTTTAATTCTTCAAGTGCCTCTAAAGCTTCTTGTTCTGTTTCTGGAATTAGAACTCCTTTTCCTGCTGCTAATCCATCTGCTTTTAGAACAACTGGATATTTAGCTTCTTTTTTGATGTACTCAGCTGCTTTATCAAATTCATCCTGACTGAATACTTCATATTTAGCTGTAGGAATATGATGTCTTTTCATGAAATCTTTGGCAAACTCCTTACTTCCTTCAAGCATAGCAGCCTGTTTCTTAGGACCAAAAACAGCATGATTTTTGGCTTCAAGAAAGTCGGCAATTCCTTCAACCAAAGGTTGTTCAGGACCAACAACTGTTAAATTAATATTGTTGGATTGAATGAATTCCCATACAGCATTATGGTTTGAAACATCTAAAGAGACGTTTTGGCCAAGTTCAGCTGTACCTGGATTTCCCGGAGCAATAAAAAGTGTATCGAGTTTTTGAGATTTAGCGATACCCCATGCTAATGCATGTTCTCTACCGCCACTTCCAATCAGCAAGACATTATAACTCATCTTTTAAGAAAGTTTTTCAGCGGTGGTAATAATTTGAGCAAAGCTGTCTGCATCTAAACTTGCACCACCAATCAAGCCACCATCAACATCTTTTTGTCCTAAAAGTTCTTCGGCATTTCCTGGTTTCATACTTCCACCATAAAGAATTCTAATTCCTTCAGCAGTATCAGCATCATAAATACCAGTAACTACTGACCTAATATGTGCATGCATTTCTTGTGCTTGAGCTGGACTTGCTGTTTCACCTGTTCCAATAGCCCATATTGGTTCATAAGCGATTACAACACTTAATGCATCGTTCTCATTAATTCCTTCAAAAGCAGCTGTGATTTGATCTTTAACCAAGTCGAAATGAACATCAGCTCTACGTTGATCAAGTGTTTCACCAACACAAACAACCGGACCTAAATCGTGCTCAAGTGCTTTATGAATTTTTTTATTTACACTTGCATCTGTTTCGCCAAAATATTCTCTACGTTCTGAATGGCCGATGAGCACGTAAGTACAACCAGCTTCGGTAAGCATTGAAGCACTCACTTCACCAGTAAAAGCACCATTATCTTCAAAATGAAAATTCTGAGCTCCCACTTCAATATCAGTATCATGTAAGTAATTAACCGACATTGAAAGTGATACAGATGGTGGACATACTAAAACATCTACATCTTCAGAAACTTCTGCTTTCCTTTCTTTTAAGCCTTCTAAGAGTGCTGCTGCATCAGAAGGTCCACAATTCATTTTCCAGTTTCCTGCTATTAAAAATCGACGCATAATATTGTTTGTTTTAGTTGTTCTTTAAAGTACTTGTTATTGCTGGTATGATTTCATCAAATTCTTCACCAACGAATTTCCTTACAATCTTGCCCTCACTATTCACAAGCATACGAGTCGGGAAAAATTGAATATTAAAGTCTTCAATTAACTCTTGTTTGTTGAAAGATGGAGGATCAGCAAGCTCCCAATATCTATCTCTTTCCTGAAAGAATGCAATAATTGTATTTACACTTTGATCAAATGGGATGGTGATATATTCTAATCCACTTCTATTATAGATCTGATAAATTACTGTAGCTTCTTCATATTGAGATTGATAAAGCTGATCTGCCATTGGGGTAAATTCAAGAATATAAGGCTTACCAATCATGCTTGAATTTGAAATTGTATCCCCATCACTTGTAATGAAACTAAATTCAGGAATATCTAAACCAGGTGCTAAATATGAAATTTCATAGCGTAGACTTTTATACCAAAAAGAGGGTTCGGCTCCCCTTTCATTGTATTTAGAATTATATCGCTCCAACAATCTGTCTGCATCTTCTACTCTTGCACTATCAAAATTAATTTTGACTATAGATTGATCAATAGCTTGTATAATTTCATTTTGATCTGTTAGTGTCTTTAGTGAATCCAAATAAGAAAGTGTTTTGTCTAATCCCTTTACCTCAGCTAAGAAGTCTTTTCCTTTTGTAATAGCTAGACCAAAAGCTAAGTCTTCATCAAATGATTGATTAAGCTTCTCAAACATCTGAACTTTGTCATATCTATCTAATAGATTAATCATCCCTTCAAGAGCAAATTTAGAAGCAACTGTTCCTTTTCTTTCTTCAAATACTTCCCAATACAGATCTACCCATTTTTGAAGTTCAAATGGTATTATTTCTTCAGGAACTTGACCCGCTAATATATATCTATTAGTGAGTTGGAAGCCTCTTTCAACTCTATCATAAACTGCCATAGCTCTACTCTCTCTAGAATCAATAGAATAGGTTTCTTCAAAATTTGGAAAAGATCCAGAGATATTTACAGTGTCATCTTCCGATAAAATAACTCTTAATGTGGTAATATTAATGCCATTTCTAGATACTTGAAGAGGGTAAGCCCCTTCTTGATCTAACGTGACTGATCCATTTATCCGTCCTGTAGTATCTGTGATTCCAAAGAAAATAGTATCTGCTGCTGCAGCCGCATTCGGTCGATTATAAACCAGCACATTGAAATTCGAAAAATCATTGGTTGTATAAACCGAATCATCTACTGTAAAATGTATGTTTATAAACGTAGGTTTTAACTCTTTTTCCTGTTTTGCAGAACACGCGGTCCCAAACATCATACCTATGAAAAGTGTCCAAAGAATTTGTTTCATACTCTTAAATTATCCTTCTAGCTTTTTGGCAACCATTTCGGTAACCATTTTTGGGTTTGCCTTACCTTTAGAAGCCTTCATAGCCTGTCCGACAAAAAATCCCATTAATTGTTTTTTCCCATCTCTGTAACGTTGTACCTCATCAGGGTTGTTTGCAATAATTTCATCCACAAGTTCTTCCAAGAATCCTGTATCAGAAACCTGTAATAAATTCATTTCCTTTGCTAATTCTTCAGCAGATTTATCTCCTTCAACCATTGCATTGAAGATAGTTTGCATAGCAGATGAATTAACTTTGTCATCTTCTTTTAGTTTAATGAGCTCCGAAAGGCGTTGAGGAGCAATTGAAAACTCACCAATATCTATACTTTGTTCGTTCAAAATTCTAAGAACTTCACTCAAAACCATATTAGAAGCAGCTTTTGCATTACCTGAGTAATCTGCAACCGCTTCAAAATAATCAGCTAAATATCGGTTTTCTGTTAATGTAATTGCATCAACTTCACTCATTCCGAATTGCTCAACGAAACGTTTCTGACGAACATCAGCTAATTCAGGAAGTTCTGATTTAATTTCATCTAGCAATTGGCTGGTAACAATAATTGGCGGAAGATCAGGCTCGGGGAAATACCGATAATCATGTGCTTCTTCTTTCGATCGCATTGGCCGAGATTGAAGCTTTGAAGTATCCCATAATCGAGTTTGTTGAACTACTTCTCCTCCACCATCAATCAATTCAATTTGACGATAAATTTCATATTCAATGGCTTTTTCTACATTCCTGAACGAGTTCATATTTTTGAGCTCGGTTCTTGTTCCGAGTTTTTCTTGTCCTCGTGGACGGACTGATACGTTTGCATCACAACGCAAACTACCCTCTTCCATATTTCCATCACAAATCTCTAGGTACTGAACGATTTGTTTAATCTTACTCAAATATGCATATGCTTCTTGAGGAGTTCTTAAATCAGGTTCGGATACAATCTCGATCAGCGGAGTTCCAGCACGATTTAAGTCAACTAAGGTGTTATATGGATCCTGATCGTGAATCGATTTCCCTGCATCTTCTTCCATATGGATGCGAGTAATGCCGATACGTTTATCATACTCTTCAAGTTCGATATCTAGGAATCCATCATGACAAATAGGTGTATCAAATTGAGAGATCTGATAACCTTTAGGTAAATCAGGATAAAAATAGTTTTTACGAGCAAAAATAGAACGTGGTGCGATACCACAATTGGTAGCCAATCCCATTTTTATGATATAACGAACAAGATTTTCGTTAACCACAGGAAGTGTTCCGGGGTGCCCAAGACAAAGTGGTGTAACTTGCGTATTTGGAGCTTCACCATAAATGGCTGCTACCGATGCAAATGCTTTACTTTTAGTTAATAACTGGGCGTGTACTTCAAGGCCAATAACTGCCTCAAATCGTTCGTGCGCAATTGTACTCATTCAATAGTTATTTCAGTCGACATTAAAGACTATAAAGATATTAAAGTTGAAGGTGAGATATAAGTTTAGTTTTGAGTTTTGAGGGGTGAGTTTATTAATAAATTAGTCATCCTGAGCGTAAGCTGAGGATCTTAACAAATATTCGGCAAGATTCTTCGTCACGAGCCTTCGGGTGAGAAGTAACAGGTAGAATAATGTAGCTAAAAATATAACCCACAATCTCTATCGGTTCGCAGGACCCACTAGTTGGCGGAGACTGAGAAATCTAAAGATTTCAGAAACTTGATGGAAATTTTTTAGATTTCTCACCTCCTTCGGAGGATTCGAAATGACAAAAGAGAAGTGATAAAAAATTATTTCATGCCCTATTACACATACATAACAACCAATGCTACCAAAAATACTTTGTATGTCGGTATGACAAATGATATTCCTTCGAGAATTTTAGAGCATGGGTTAAATGCAGGCGATAAAAAGACTTTCGCTGGTAAATATTATTGTTACAATCTTATTTACTATGAAGAGTTCAAATATGTAAATGATGCGATTCAAAGAGAGAAAGAAATTAAAAAATGGAGGCGGGAGAAAAAAGAACATTTGATTGAGTCAACTAATCCTGATTGGAAATTCTTGAATGAAGGACTTGGGCTGTACCCTTTTGGTGATTATTCAGATCAGAGAAATATTCAGAACCGAAGAGATACTGTTTAATAATTTTGTCATTTCGACCAGAGGGAGAAATCTAAAGAGTTATTTTAATAACAGTTACTGGCTTCTTCTTAATACCGAAACAAACATCGAATCCGCCTTATCCCGATAACCGGTTATAACTTCAGATTTTATCTCCTCAAGCCCATATTTTGATACTATATAATCCACATTCTCCTCATTTTCTCTTTTGAATACTGAGCACGTGATATATACTAGAAAACCATCTTTTTTAAGATGAGGAACTGCATTCGAAACAATCCTTCTTTGAAGTTCCGAGTATTTTGAGATCTGCTTTTCTTTAAAATTGAATAATTGCTCCGGTGTTCTACTCCAAGTTCCACTACCACTGCATGGCAAATCTGCAATAATTACATCAAATGGAGAATTGGAGATATTAGATTGAATCCTAGTTAAATCAACCTTAAAACGATCATATTTTTTGATACCGGCTGATTTAAATCGAGTATCTAAATTATGTAGAATTGAATCACGAATATCAGAAACACTAAGCTTGATAGTAGAGTTAATATCGAATGCCATTAATGATTTTCCACCACTAGCTGCACAGCAATCCCATACTTTCAACTCACTTTCTAGCAATACTTCAGATAAAAAACCCCCTACTTTTTGAGAGCTTAAGTCCTGAATAACAATTTCAGAATCTATGTTAAGAATTTGATCTAATTTTGAATTTCCTTCTACTGAAATGGTTGTATCTGAAATTTCATTAAATAGAATTTCATGTCTTTCCAATTTTGAGATCACAGAATCCTTCTTTCCTGGCCGAATTCGAAAAAATACACTCGGTTTTATAAAAAAGGATCTAGCATATCCATCAAATTCGATACCTATACTTAGTTCATTTTTCCAAGGAAAAAAAGTGTCAAGAAGACCTTCAGCATTTAATCCAATCTGTTCTGCTTTTACTGCGAAACTCGAATCTGCAAGTTCGTTCCATTCTGGTTTATGTGTTTCTAGCATTGGGTTTGAGCCTGATGAACTAAGGAAAATCCCAACAAGCACTTTCTCTTCCATTGTAAAATCAGGGAATGCTTTTCCAGTTCTTAAATATTGATAACAATAGTCAGATATTAATCGACGGTCTCTTGAACCATATTTTTTATGTTTTGAGAAAAATCGTTTAATGAATAACGAAAATGGAGTTTTCCCATCATATTCAGATAATATTTTTACAGCAGAGTTTAAGTAAGAATGAAATCGGCTCATGCTCAATGATATTAAACTTGGTACTCAGATTGCAAAGTTAATATGACTAATTAACTATCGTTTTGTATGTTCAAAGAAACCAAGTATCTGACTCAATGAAAAGGCTATTCATTCTTCTCTTTTTCTTACCTATTTCCCTTTCGGCACAAGAAAAATATTTCCACGAGCTAAAAGGGATGGAAGATTCTACTAGGACGTCGCATTTGTTTTATAGAGTATTCGATTCAGATTCTAGATTTGAGTTCACAAATCATATCTATCATTTAAACCCTAACGAAGGGATCGATTCAATTTATTTTCGTGATGAAACTCTAGAACCTAGTGATAAGAATTACTGGGATAGTTTTTATCCTTATCAAGGAATTTTAGAATACAGCTTCTTAAAAAACTCTATTGATAATCCTTTTTTTACCCAATATACTGCCTTTGCCCCACCATCAGAATTTTTTAGGCGGTATGAAGTTTTTGATTGGAATTCTAAAAAAATAGCTAGTGGAGGAGATCCACATATTGCGATCTATTCGCCTTCCATAATATTTAGTAGAGCTATTCTTTCTCAAAATGGACGAGCTGTAGTATTTAATATTGATACAATTCCAGATATTGAATGTTGTATATTTAGTTTAGAATTATTAGATGAGAGTGATGATTATAAACTAGTTAGTGCAAATATACGTTCTGAAAATCCGATTAATGGCGATCTCATAGGAACAAGAAATGATTCCCTTTTCCTTTTTAATAAAGAATTAGTCTTAAATTCAACACTAGAAAGTCCTTTTGCTATAGAGTATGAAGAAAGTCATCAATATTTTAATTTTTATTTCAATTCAGATCGATCTTTTTATATAAGAAATAAAAAAGCACCATTATCTATTCCTGGATATATACAGCAAAAACATTTTTCAGATTTATATAGAGTATACCTCGAAAATGACGAACTGAAAATAAACTTAGTTAAAGATGAGGGTTCTTTTTTTACAGTGACAAATGATCCGTCTAACAGTGACTTGTTGTATATATCGGATTACAATAAGGTATTAACATCTGAAGATTACGGACTAAACTTTAGTCAGTTTTTAGAAATGGATTCTCTTATAACAGGCCTCTACAAAAAACCAAATTCTGATATTCTATATGTACTAACAACCGACGAACTTTTTGAAGTAAATACCATAACACTAGAAAAGAACTCCCTCAAAAAACTTCCGGTTTCCAATGAAACACCTATAGAAGTTCCGAACTCGATTACGCTTCATCAAAATTATCCCAATCCCTTCAACCCAAATACTACTATTTCGTTTGAGTTGAATAATCCTGCTGAGGTAACCTTAACGGTGTTCGATGCCTTGGGAAGAACAATTACTACTTTGTTGAATGAGCAAAAACCAACAGGTTTTCACCACGTTGACTTCGATGCCTCAAATCTTTCAAGCGGGATTTATTTTTATAGGCTTGAAGCGGGAGAGTTTTCACAAACAAAAAGGTTAACTTTGATAAAGTAAAACTAAATTTAGCTCATTCGACATGAAAAACATTTTTGTTGTAATACTTCTTCTTACACTTTCCATCTCTTGCGCTCAAAAACCAGATTCCAATCAAAGTGAACAAACAGAAGCTATCTCTGTTGATCATGTTGATATCACTGTATCCGACTTCAATACAACATTTGTAACACCAGATTCCAATACGGTAATTTTAGATGTTCGAACTGATAGAGAATTTGAAGCGGGAGCGATACCTAATTCTGTTCAGCTTGATTTTATGAGTCCAGATTTCAAAGATAATGTCTCAAAACTAGATCCGAATAAAACCTACGTTGTTTACTGCCAGTCTGGAGGACGTAGTACAGCCGCTTCAAAAATCATGACCAAAGAACTTGGCTTTAAAGATGTAAAGAATTTAGAGGGTGGTTATTCCACTTGGAGTAAATCGGAATAAATTTTCACTTTTTTTATTTTTTTTTAAAAATTGTGAAAGTTCTTGTGGAACCGCTTTTCCAAATCACATGAATTGATTTACAATTCACGCTCAAGCTTTTGGAGCATGGAATATTTATTAATATTCCAAATCAAATCCTTTGGCTTCGATTTTTCATATAATCTTCACTTTCAAAAGGGATTTTTAGGTGGATTCATGATTTAGCATTAATAAAATTTGTGATCTCATTAATCCCCAAAAACGGTTTAACTCACACCAAATCTCACTTACAGAGGTTACAATCCCTAGATAGATGCTTACCTTAAAAGGACCCTATAAACCAATACAATCAGGAGCTATGAAAGCTGACTACGACGTACATCCAAGAAGTAATATTGGCTTGGATTACTTAGGCCTAGAAAATAATTCGGAAGTATACTGGAATTTAAATCCATCTGAACTTTACGAACACGCCATTCTCCATGGCGAAGCAATTTTAACAAAAGACCATGCCCTTCTTGTTCATACAGGAAAATTTACTGGTCGTTCACCAAAAGACAAGTTTGTTGTAGAACAACCCTCAATACAAGATGATATTGATTGGGGCCCTGTCAACCAACCTACATCGAATGAAGTTTTTGATAAACTTTTTGATAAGGTGACTGAATACTTATCCGACAAACGTCTTTTTGTGAAAGATGTATTTGCTGGAGCTGATGAAAAAAATCGACTTAACGTTAGAGTTGTAAGTGAAGTAGCATACCATGCTCTCTTTACACATAACATGTTTATTCGTCCGAATGATGAAGAACTAGCTAACCATATTCCAGAATTTACAGTATTAGCTGCGCCTTTCTTTGAAGCAGATCCGATAATTGATGGTACAAGATCAAGTACATTCATTATCGTTAATATGGAGAAGAAAATAATTCTTATCGGTGGTACAATGTACTCTGGTGAAGTAAAGAAAGGTATTTTTGCGGTAATGAATTACCTACTTCCTAAAAAGGGAGTGATGGCTATGCATTGTTCTGCGAACCATGATGAAAATGGCAAAACTGCAGTTTTCTTTGGTCTTTCAGGAACTGGTAAAACTACTCTTTCTGCTGATCCTGATAAAACACTTATTGGTGATGATGAACATGGTTGGAGTGATGAAGGTGTTTTCAACTTTGAAGGTGGTTGCTATGCAAAAACCATCAATCTCTCTGAAGAAGGCGAGCCTATGATTTATGCAACTACTAAAATGCCAGGTACCATCCTAGAAAATGTAGTTCTTGATAATAATCGTGAGCCAGATTTTGATGATGTAAGTCTTACACAAAATACCAGATGTTCGTATCCGATCAATTTCATACCTAATGCAAGTGAAACTGGTACTGGAAATCATCCTGAAAATATAATTTTCCTTACTTGTGATGCCTTTGGAATTTTACCTCCAATCTCAAGACTAACTCCAGAACAAGCTATGTATCACTTTATTAGTGGTTATACAGCCAAAGTTGCTGGAACAGAACGGGGTGTTACTGAACCTGAAGCAACATTCTCAGCTTGTTTTGGCTCTCCATTTATGCCGTTGCATCCATCAGTATATGCAGAATTACTTGCTGAAAAGATTAAAAAACATGATGCTAAAGTTTGGTTAGTTAATACTGGCTGGACTGGCGGTGTTCATGGTGTTGGATCTAGAATGAAATTGTCTTTCACTAGAAAAATGCTAGCGCATGCTATTGATGGCGACTTAGAAAATGTGGAATATGTAAAAGATCCAGTTTTTGGATTCCAGATTCCAATTAGTGTTGAAGGTGTTCCATCTAAAATTCTGATCCCTCGTTATACTTGGGAAGATGCTCACGAATATGACAAAAAAGCTCAACAATTAGCTAAAATGTTTGTGAAGAATTTTGAGCAATTCAAAGATAATTGTAGTGCTGAAATACTTAGTGCTGCACCAAGAATACTCTCTTAATTGTTGGAGTGTGTAAAAGCCCGTTTCAGAAATGAAGCGGGCTTTTTTTATGTACGTATATTTTTATTCTTTACTTTTCAGGATGTTGAAAAAAATAACCATCCTCAGCTTACCCATATTAATAGTTCTCTATACAGTTAAATGTGTGGCACAGCCAATTATTTTAGAGATTCCTATTCCAAAGAAATACGAGGTATTAAAAACTCCGAATCCGATTTTAATTGACGGTTTAGTGAATGAAAAAAATTGGGAGTTCGCAAACTGGACGGATTTCTTTATTGATATTGAAGGTGACAAAAATCCACGTCCTTATTATGATACTCGAGTTAAAATGCTTTGGGATGAAGAGTTTATCTACTTCTATACAGAACTAGAAGAAGAACATATTTGGGGAGATATTACCGAAAGAGATGCCGTTATTTTTAATAATAATGATTTCGAAATTTTTATCAAGCCTAATCAATCACAACCATACTATGCTGAGTTTGAAGTAAATGCATTAGGAACTCTTTGGGAGCTATTTCTTGCTAAACCCTATCGTAGAAACGGTCCTGTATTAAATCAATGGGATGTGAATGGAACTCAGATTGGTATAGACATTCAAGGAACATTAAATGACCCATCTGACGTAGATAAAAGTTGGAATATCGAGATTGCAATTCCAATACAAGCAATTAATGATATCGACCGTGGTAGCCAAATAAAAGAAGGCTCAATGTGGAGGCTTAATTTTTCACGTGTACAGTGGAAACATCAAATAGAGAATGGAATCTATTCCAGAAAACAAGATTCATCTGGTAAATTATTACCCGAAAATAATTGGGTTTGGACTGAACAATCTGCAATCGCAATGCACCGCCCAGAACATTGGGGATATTTATTTTTCACTGAAGAAGAAGTATTGACTGAACGTCTCAACTATATCGATGATTTTGAAATCGAATATCAACTACTGTTTTATTTATATAGAAAAGTATTAGATAATGATTCTACAATTGAATCTTCATTCAGTAATAACAATATGGTTCAATTTAGTGTAAATGGACTCAATCTAACCGCAAAAAAATCAATGACAAATCTCGGATTTGAATTAACAGTAACTAATCCATCTAAAGGATCCATTTCTGTTAACCAAGATGGTTATGTAATTACTCAACAATGAAAAATTTATATTTACTTTTCGCATTATTACTAACTCCAATATTTAGTTTTTCACAAACAAATGATACTGACTACACTGGTTTTACATTTGCAGCATGGACAGGTGGTGGCATTGCAGATTCAGAAGAAGAATGGAAATTAGAATTAGAAAGATTATCAGACTATGGATTAACAGATTTATACTTAGGTGCTGGAAAGGAGAAACTTGAGTTAGCTGCTTCTATTGCATCAAGATATGATATCAATATACATGCATGGATTTGGACATTAAATCGCCCGGGTGATTCAACAGCCGCAAAGAATCCTGAATGGTACGCTGTAAACCGTAATGGAGACAACTCTTGGGACTACCGTGCTTATGTTGATTATTACCAATGGCTCTCTCCTTTTTCAGATGGAGCACGAGAATACATTAAGTCTAACATTAGAGAAGTGGCTACTGCAAAAGGTATTAATTCAGTCCATTTAGATTATGTTCGTTATGTTGATGTAATATTAGGAGCCGACCTCCAACCTAAATATGATTTAGTTCAAGATCGACAATTTCCTGAGTTTGATTATGGCTATCATCCTAATGCAAGAAAAGGTTTCGAAGAAATTTTTGGGATTGACCCAATGGATATGGAACACCCTGAACTAAGCACAGAATGGCTTCAGTTTCGTTTAAATGCAGTTACAAGTTTAGTTGATGAACTTTCCGAAATTGCTCATCAAAATGATAAACTTATTACAGCAGCTGTTTTTCCTTTCCCTGAAATGAGTCGACAAATGGTTCGACAAGATTGGAGTAATTGGAAGCTAGATATAGCTTTACCCATGCTTTATCACAATTTTTATCGACAAAACTTAGAGTGGATAAAATTTTCAACCGAACAAGGTGTACGAGAAATTGATGGAAGATTTGATCTTGTTGCAGGACTTTATATTCCATCTCTAACACCTACTGAATTAAAAATTGCAATAGAAAAAGCAAAAGAAGGTGGAGCAGTTGGGATATCTGTATTTGATATTGGGGCAATGACAGATGATCACTGGGAAGTTATTAAAATCTTAAAAGATTAACCTTCAGCTAATTCATTTAGCTTTTCAAGATTATCTTGAACTCTTAATGCTTTTATCACTTCACCTATATCTCCTTTCATAATAGAGTCGAGATTATAAAGTGTAAGATTAATTCTATGATCGGTACATCTTCCTTGAGGGAAATTATAGGTACGAATTTTGGCAGAACGATCACCAGTAGAAACCTGACTTTTACGATCCGCAGCTCGCTCTTTTTCTTTCTTTTCAAGCTCAATGTCATACATTTTAGCCCTTAGCATGGTCATAGCTCGCTCTTTATTTTGATGCTGTGACCGCTCTTCTTGACATTCAACTACAATACCTGTGGGCTCATGAGTAATTCGAATGGCAGAATCTGTTTTATTTACATGCTGCCCTCCTGCTCCACTTGCTCTAAAAGTGTCGATTCTTAAATCGGCAGTATTTATGTGAATATCAACATCTTCAACTTCTGGAAGTACAGCAACGGTCGCTGCTGAAGTATGTACTCTTCCCTGACTCTCAGTAGCTGGAACACGTTGTACACGATGTACTCCTGACTCATATTTCATCTTGCCAAAAACTTCGTTTCCTTCTAAAGAGAATACAATTTCTTTATACCCACCTTTTTCAGAGTGATTAATGTTCATTAAACTAATTTTCCAACCTTCACTCGATGCATATCTGTTATACATGTCAAATATATCACCAGCAAAAATTGCAGCTTCATCTCCTCCAGCGCCAGCTCTTACTTCAATAATTGCATTTTTTGAATCTTCTGGATCTTTTGGCACCAGCTTCATCTTAATATCATCCTCTAATTGAGTCAGTTCAACTTCAATCTCTTTATTCTCATCGCGCGCCATTTCAGTAATCTCTGGATCTTCATTCTCATCAATTAGCTCTTTATTTCCATCTTGACGGTTCTTGAGATCGGCCCACTTATCATAATCTTCAACTAACTCTTCTAGTTCACTTCTCTCTTTTGTGAGCTGAGTATATCTATCTTGATTATCGAACACAGCGGGGTCACTCATCGCTGTATTAACTTCTTGAAATCGAGATTTAATCTGTTTTAATTTTTCTTCTATATCCATGAATGATGACTTAAACCTTACTTTCCTAAGTGTATTAAATTACAAAATCAATAATAGAGGAATATAGGATTAAGAATTTAGAATATTCTTTCTATATGACTATAACATTTTGCTTACCTCTGTTAAATCGAGAATTAAAACATCAGTATCTGCATAGCCTAAATCCTTAATTAAGATTAAATAGTATTGACATTCTTCTAAAGATCCTTGCGCAATATTATAAAACCTCGCTTTATCCTTATTTCCTCTTTTTTTAAATCCTTCAGCAATATTGGCCGCTATTGAAACAGCAGCCCTTCTAAATTGAGATGTTAAACCATAAATTTCTGATTTCGGAAAAGACTCGCTAATTCTATATGCGTTCAATACATATTGATGCGCTTTCTGCCATACTAATAAATCTTTAAAACTTTGAGCAGGATACCTATTCATAATTCCTCCTATATTCTAAATTTCATATTCGTATTTTATAAAGAAAAAAACGATGTCCCGAACTTCTCTTTCAGCAAATATAAAACTCGGTTTTCTTGGCGCCGGCCAACTTGCACGCATGAGTGCCCTTCAAGCATTTAGATTTGGTATTCAAATCGCTGTCTTTTCAGATAGAAAAGAAGACGAACCTGTTCAGTTTATGACTCCCTATTCATATTCTGGTTCTTTTGACTCAGTAGATGATATGGTAGAGTTTGCAAGATCTTGCGATGTAATAACTCTTGAAAATGAATTTATAAGTTCAGAAATCTTACAAGAAGTTCAAGACAAAAGTGGGACTCCAATCTATCCATCTCCCAGAAGCTTTGCACTCATCGAGAATAAACTCATTGAGAAACAAACCTTCGAAAACGCTGGAATTCCAGTAACACCATATCGCTTAGTAAAAAATGAAGCTGATTTAATTGCATTTGGTGCTGAATTCGGGTGGCCGTATTTGCTTAAATCTTCAAAAGGTGGATACGATGGTTATGGTAATTCTAAAGCAACAAACTTAGAATCTGCGATTAAGGGATTTCAAGATTTAGGTGGCGTTAATGGACATGATATACTTGCAGAAGCTTTTGTTCCTTTTACCAAAGAGTTGGCTGTTCAAGTAGCTAGAAATGAAACTGGAATAGTTGTTTACCCTTGTTGTGAAACGGTACAGGAACATCACATTTGTGTAGCAGTACTTTCACCCGCTCCAATAGAAGAAAAATATCAATTGAAAGCACAAGAATTAGCTGTAAAAGCAATTGAGGCTATTGATGGGAAAGGTATTTTTGCCTTCGAGTTCTTTCTAACCGAGTCTGGAGATGTACTTTTGAATGAGTCTGCTCCAAGGCCCCATAACTCAGGACATTATTCTATCGAAGGTTGTATTAGTTCTCAATTTGAGAATCATGTACGATCCGTTCTTGGGCTTCCCCTAGGTTCAGCACAAATGACTTCCCCAGCTGTTGCTATGATCAATTTATTAGGCACTCATAATAGACCCGCAGAAACTGATCTTATGAGTGAAGCTTTATCTATTGAGAACGGACATCTTCACGTATATGGAAAAGTACAAAGTAAAGTTGGTAGAAAAATGGCTCACTTTACTTTACTCGGGGATGAATTAGAGCCTACTTTTCTAAAAGCAAAAAAGCTTACTGAAAATATAGAGATTTAGTACCTTTGTCACAAAAATAAATACATTTTATGAGTTCTTCAGCAATCATCGGCGTAGTAATGGGTAGTGATAGCGACTGGCCAACAATGAAACAAGCAACTGACATACTTGAACAATTTGGTGTACCTTTTGAAAAAAGAGTTGTTTCAGCTCATAGGACTCCTGATGATATGGCGAATTACGGGAAAGAAGCCCGTGATAGAGGAATTAAAATAATTATTGCTGGAGCCGGTGGTGCTGCTCACTTACCAGGGATGTTAGCAAGCCATACAACACTGCCAGTAATTGGTGTTCCAATTCACACTTCTGCGCTAGGAGGTGTTGATAGTTTGTACTCTATAGTTCAAATGCCAAATGGCATTCCTGTTGCTACTGTTGCCATTGGTAAAGCACAAAACGCTGGATTACTCGCTCTTCGCATGCTTGGAATGGAAGACAAGGGAATAGCGATACAGCTAAAAGAATACCATGAAGGGATGGCACATGAGTCAAGAATGAAAACAGACAATCTTATTTAGTAGAAAAGAATCTGATTCTCCAATTCTAAATAGATCATAATAGTAAAATCGACTTGGGTGCTTTACCTTTTAAAAAAATAATTCACTCCAATCGATGAAATATATCTTTCTTTTCCTTCTATTTTTAACGAGTTCAAACTTACAGGCTCAGAATACACTTACCGATTCAACTTCTAATCCTCTCAAAAATTTCGAGTTCTTAGTGGGTGGAATTTGGGAAGGAAGTAATACTCAGCAGACTTTTGAATGGGGTGTTGGGGAAAAATCTATTGTCTCAAAACTATATTTCACAAATAGCGATTCTTTAAAATTAGTAGGTGAAATTACTTGGTTTTGGCATCCTGGTTTAAAATCTATAAAAGGATTTGGCACTTCGATTGACATGGATATGGATTTCTTTGATTACACAACATCCTTTGAAGCACCTACTAAAATGATAAATACATTTATGGCATACGGTGGCCATATCGATGGGTATCAACAACTTGAAACTCTCGAGTTTATAGATACTAATAAATATCTTTGGACCTATTACGAAAAAAAGGGGTTAGAATTCACTCCATCATACAGCATCACCTTTCAAAGAAACTAATAACTAGACTTTAGTCTAATCTATTATTTTCTTTTAGGTAAGATAGTTTCGATACCAAAAGTGTTTTTAAATAAATAATTGGCTATACCATTTAATTAACGTACTTTTGCATTGGATTGGTAACGATAATCAGACTAAAGAGTCAATTTGAACTATAGCTCTGGGTTCTTAATCTCTCCATTTTTTTTTAACCAGATTTAGTAGACATGAATATTTATGTAGGAAACCTTAGCTATGGGGTAACCGACGACAATTTACGAGAAGTTTTTGAGGCTTATGGAGAAGTAAGCTCTGCAAAAGTAATTACAGACAAATACTCTGGCCGATCAAAAGGTTTTGGTTTTGTTGAAATGGACAATGATGCCGAAGGCAACGCTGCAATTGAGCAGCTTGACGGTGCAGAAATTGATGGCCGTTCAGTTAAAGTGAACGAAGCTCGACCAAGAGAAGAGCGTCCGCCAAGAAGAGACAATTTCCGTGGCGGTGGTGGTGGTGGAAATCGCTACTAATCCCAAAAGGATTTAATTAAAAAAGCCTTTCAGTTACTGGAAGGCTTTTTTTTATTTATAGAATCGATTAAAAGATGCTTTTCCAAAGTAACTTTTCAATCTTATCTTAGTAGAAGTACTAGTTAAATCAAGGGTTTTAACCCTCTAATAAATTTAAAAAAAGGAGCTAACTATGGTAATGACCACTACTAATAATCTTGAAGGCAAAGAGGTTAAAAAATACTTAGGAGTAGTTACAGGAGAAGCAATTTTAGGGGCAAATATTTTTAAAGATATTTTCGCTGGTATCCGTGACATCGTCGGTGGTAGATCTGCGTCTTACGAAAGAGAGCTACAAGAAGCTCGACGTATTGCATTTACTGAACTTGAAGAAAAAGCGACTAGAGTTGGTGCTAATGCAATAATGGGCATCGATATTGATTATGAAACTATTGGTGCTAATGGTAGCATGCTAATGGTTTCAGTTACAGGAACTGCAGTATTTGCTGAATAAAAAAACCCAGCATATCATCGATATGCTGGGTTACTCCTACCCTCTTCTTTCTCTATTGTATCTTCTAGTTGTTTCAAGTTTGTCTCTCATCAAATCCCTGTATTGATACATTAATGTCCGATGATATTTTTTGTTTATAAGTACACTTCTTCTAGTGCCTTTTAATCTGGTAATCTCAAATTCAGTTTTAATTCTGTTTTGCTCGTCAATTTGTTCATATAAGAACCCTAGATCTTGGTTGTATCCAAAATTCCGAGAGTAAACTCCACCTCTTCTCCCGCGATATTGTTCTTGATTATCCCTTTTGGAATAAGTAGTTCTCCAAGATCTTTTTTCAATTTCTTTTTCAGTTTGCCAAATATCATATTCCATGGCTCTGATTATAGCTTTTTTGGTTTTGCGAGCTAGAAATACATCACCAACCATTAATGAATACGAAAATTGATCTAGATTATCTTCAAATTTTTGAAGGGCTTTTAGCTGTGAATAATTCTGATTCTCTACATACCCATAATTCGAATATTGAACTGAGATATTCTGGGCTTTAGAACTTGATTGTATAATTAAGAAAGTAAAAAGTGTAAGTATTAGCCTTTTCATAGCTCCTCCTATTTGTTTGAACTTGCTATCTAAATAACGAATCAAATTCATTAAGCTTTCTAACATCTTGATGTGAGTATGATCCACTACTTATAAACCGAATTGGGGATAGTAGGATCACTTCGACTAGGCTGTCAAATTTTAACGCTAAAGTCTTGTAAAGCAGGTAATACAGCTTTTATCTATTCGTGTCTTATCGCGTCTATTGGATCCAACTGAGAGGCTCTCCATGCTGGATAGGTTCCAAATAATAGCCCTATAAATAATGCAACGGATAATATTATTAATATGGACCCCAAATTAACCACCACAGAGAATGGAATACTTACGAATGAATTTACTATTGGAATAAATGCGAATAGTCCTGCCATTCCTAAAAGCCAGCCAAAGAAACAACCCACTATTGAAATGGTGATAGATTCGGCCATAAACTGTAAGATTATATCTTTCTTTTTTGCTCCAGTAGCTTTTCGAACACCAATCTCCTTAGTACGCTCTGTAACAGAAATCAGTAATACATTCATCACTCCGATACCACCTACAAGCACTGATATTCCAGTTATAGCACCCATTATTAGCTTGAATAACAAAATCCCTTCACTTAATTGCTCAATCCTAAAATCATCCGACATCAATGTGAATGCTTCATTACCTAATTCAAAATTATCATCAAGCCACACTTTTACCTCTTCTTTTATATGAGGAATATCTTCAACATTGTTTACAAACATTGTTACTGTAGGGTAAAATGTATTTTCTCTATCCAATACCGTAATTGGAATTACAGCTCTTGGTCCTTCTAGTGAACTACTAATTACACCAATTACCTCAAACTCATCATCATTTATGGTTATACTATCTCCAACTAAGTTATCTATTTCGTTTACCCACAGTTCCGCCATTTGCTTTGAAACAACCACTACATTTAACTTAGAGTCAACCTCATCTTGATTATAAAAACGACCAGCTAATAATTTCATTTCTGGAATTATATTATGCCCATTTTCCATACTACCATACAGATAGATTCCAATTAATGAGTCTGCATATTGAGCCTTAGCCGTACTATTTTGCACATATTCGAGAATTCCCTTTTCCTCATATTTAGCCTCTAATACTTTGGCTTGTTCATAGGTTACTTTTGGTCTTTGGTCATATGGAACTCTAACACCATTCACAGTTGATGAGTTATTTGAGTAAAATGAAAAACTTTGAACAGAGGTGGTCTTAGAAATCTGACTCCTTCCTGCTTGTTCTAAACCATCTCCTAATGCTAATATTCCAACAAGTGCAGCGACACCAATTATAATCCCTAATGTTGATAAGAAAGTATGCAGGGGATTAGCTCTAATATTTTGAAGAGCAATTAAAATAGACTGAATGAAATAATGCATAAAACTACTGAATTAATTTTCAGAAGAGAGTTACGCTTAGTGATAACTCAAGTTACACCTTATTTTATTTCGATTTTATGAATGGTTGATTTCTCTTGAATTTCAAACTTTGCATCCTGCCATGAAGCTGGGCCAAATCGACCTCTTGCATTGTTTGAAAACCCATAATTCTCTTTGGGTATTCCTAATAAGTTAGTATCTAGTTTTCCATTCTTATTTTTATCATGATATACAGCAATTGCATATTCACCAAATGGTAAATCAGGCACTTCCCATTCAATAAGATTATTATCAACAGTTAAAACAACTGCATAAATAGGCTCTTTTGTATAGCTAACTTCTGAATTAAATACAGCGATTCTTACCTCTCCCTTTGTTTCCTTTAGTCCTTCAACTTTTAAAGTAAATCTAGAAGATGCTTCAGTAATATAATCTGGGAGTTCTTGTGCTTGAATACTCCCGAGACAAAATAAGGCAATGAATAGTATTAGTCGTTTCATGTATTAAATTACAATCTGTAAACTAAGCAGTTTAACAATCACACAAAAGTTAAGTTCCACAAAATAAAATCTTCTAACGTAAAGATAGTATAAATCATTCTCTCTCAAGCTAACTTAATACCATTATCAATAGAATTATCTGGGACAGCTAATACTACATTACCTTCATTATCATAAAATCCTGTAACTAAACACTCCGACATCCATGGACCAATCTGCTTTTTAGGAAAGTTGACAACTCCAATAATCTGCTTTCCAATCAATTCTTCTTTTTTATAATGATGAGTTATCTGAGCTGAAGATTTTTTAATGCCAATATCTTCACCGAAATCAATTAATAACTTAAAAGCTGGTTTTAGTGCTTCAGGAAAATCTTCAACTTCCAAAATTGTCCCAATTCGTAGTTCTACCTGTTCAAATTCCTGCCAAGTGATTTCTTTCATATTTTTTTTGCTACACAATAAAAAACCCCGCAATCATTCGAAAGCGGGGTTTAGTACTTCGATGAATAGTGAAGTTCTTATCCAGTAACTGTTTTCACTGTTTTAATAATTCTTGCAGCAACTTTATATGGATCAGCATTAGAAGCAGGACGTCTGTCTTCTAAATAACCACTCCAACCATGAGTTACAGTATATACTGGAATTCTAATTGAAGCACCACGATCAGAAACTCCATATGAGAAATCTGATATTGAGGCTGTTTCATGTTTACCTGTTAAACGTTGCTCATTATAAGCTCCATATACTGCAATATGCTCATCTACTACACCTCTGAAAGCTTCACAAACTTTCTCAATTTTTTCTTTTGAACCAGCAGTTCGAATATATTCATTTGAGAAATTAGCATGCATACCAGAACC
The DNA here is from genome assembly GCA_965212165.1 of Balneolaceae bacterium. Classification (GTDB taxonomy): domain Bacteria; phylum Bacteroidota; class Rhodothermia; order Balneolales; family Balneolaceae; genus RHLJ01. The sequence continues at coordinate 3,184,258 of OZ243096.1, forward strand.
ATTCCAATCTGTATCGCCAAGTGGCTTTGGGTGATACTCAACATAAACACCGTATTTTTCTGATAGCCTTTCCATTAAATAACGAGCAACCCAAATCTGATCTCCAGCTGATTGAGCGCCTTTTGCAAAAATTTGCCATTCCCACTGACCAGCAGCTACTTCACCGTTAGTTCCTTCGACATTTAGTCCTGCTTCAAGACATAGATCTAAATGCTCATCTTTGAATTCTCTACCGAAAACATTTTGTCCACCTACACCACAATAATATGGTCCTTGTGGAGGTGGAAAACCACCTGCTGGGAAACCAATAGGCAATTTAGTCTCTGGATCCATCAAGAAATACTCTTGCTCAAAACCGAACCAAAAGTCATCATCCAAATCATCAATAGTTGCTCTACCATTACTCACATGTGGAGTACCATCGGCATTTAGAACTTCTGTCATTACCAAAAATCCATTTGTAATTGCTGGATCTGGATAAATTGCTATTGGTTTAAGTAAACAATCAGAACTACCACCTTCAGCCTGTTCAGTTGAACTACCATCAAATGACCATTCTGGACAGTCTTCTAAATTTCCTGAAAAGTCAGCTACAATTTTTGTTTTACTTCTAAGGCTTTGAGTAGGTTTGTATCCATCAAGCCAAATGTATTCGAGTTTAGACAACGACATGTTTGTATTTTTGGTTTGTTAGGTTAATACGAAAATCGAGTGCTAATATAATGTACTTTCACATAAACACTCAATTAAATAAGTGTAAAAATTATCCACATTTAAATTATGTAGGTAAAAAAGCGCTTACACTTTATAATTTTATTTTTAAGCTCATATAAATGCCAGCCAACTTAATAAAATTAAGCTCTTTTTTACTTCAGCTTGGTATTTTTAGGGGAACTCAAATACATTATCTTTGTTCTGTATTTATCCACAATGAAATACGAAAAAATCATTCATTTTGAGTCCAAAAAATTTTAAAATATGGGTAGAAGCTGCCCGACCTAAAACTCTAGCTGCTGCATTTACACCCGTTTTAGTTGGAGCAGGTATTTCATGGTATGATCAAGCACTTTCTGTTACTAGTACAAGTGTTGCTTTACTTTGTGCTTTCCTAATTCAGATTGGAACAAACTTTGCTAACGATTATTTCGACTTTGTAAAAGGAGCTGATACTGAAGAAAGAATAGGATTTACTAGAGCAACTGCTGCGGGTTTGATTTCACCAAAAGCAATGCTCAATGCTACCGTTATAAGTATGTCTCTTGCATTTCTCTTTGGTTTATATCTTGTTTGGATAGGTGGATGGGTTATTTTAGCTATTGGCCTGTTATCTCTTTTGTTTGGAGTTCTTTATACAGGTGGGCCATATCCATTAGGTTATAATGGTTTAGGTGATATTTTTGTGTTTATCTTCTTTGGTATTGTAGCAGTAATGGGAACTTATTATGTAAATGCACTAGAATGGTCTGAAGCCTCATTTTGGGCATCACTTTCTGTAGGTGCTCTTTGTACTAATATTCTTGTTATAAATAATTTGAGAGATGTTGAACAAGATGCAAAAGTTGGAAAACGAACTCTTGGAGTTATGTTTGGTGATACAGCATTAAAATGGGAGTATACATTTATGATACTTCTAGCATATACTATCCCACCTCATTTCTATGTTCAACTAAATTATAGCATATGGGTATTCCTCCCATTTCTTGTTCTTCCAATTGCAATTATGCATGCTTATAAAGTTTGGACAGAAACTGATAAAAGGAACCTGAATAGTTTATTAGAAAATACAGCTCGTTTCATGGCACTATTTGGACTTCTATTTACGCTTGGGATAGTACTAGGCTAATGCTTCGTTACTTTAAATATAGAACTCCATTTAAAACGCCATTTCGTACTTCACTTGGAGAGTTTTCGCATCGTGAAGGTATTATTCTCACATACGAGGAACATGGAATAAATGCATTTGGTGAAGTTTCTCCACTACCAGGTTTCTCGAATGAGAATTTAAATCAGGTTGAATCTGTTCTCATTCAAAACAGAAAGTTCTTAACCCAAGCTTTTATAGGAAATGATGAAAGCCAAGTAATTCAAGTACTTGATCAAATTCACAACTTTCCATCACTTAGCTTTGGCTTAGATTCACTTAGCTTAGACCTTCGAGCAAAAAGAGATAAAAAATCATTGAGTTCTTTACTTTTCAATAAAGAAGAACAAACAATTGCCTGCAATACTACCATTGGAATTCAATCTAAAGAACATGCCATTAAGAATATTCAAACAAAAATAATAGAAGGTTTTGATACAGTTAAGATTAAAGTTGGTAGAGATTTTAAAACTGAACGCGAAATTCTTCAAGTAATTAGAAATGAATTCCCAAAAATAAAAATCCGAATTGATGCTAATCAAGCATGGAATGTTAATGAAGCAATTCAAAACCTGAATTCTATTTCAAAACTAGATATTGAATATTGTGAACAACCAGTTCTTGCAAAGGATATAATGGGCTTAAAAAAAGTTACTATTCATACAGATATAAAAATTGCAGCCGATGAATCTCTTGGGAACAAAATTAGAGCTAAGCAAGTAATAGAACAGAATTGTTGTGATTTAGTAATTATTAAGCCTGCTCTTATTGGGCTTTTTGATAGTATAAACGTAACAAAAGAGCTTGCTGAAACTCATGATATGGAAGTTGTGTTTACAACTTTATTAGATGGAGCAATCGGAAGGAATATTACAGCAATATATGCGTCTGGTTTGGGTTCAAGAAAATATGCACATGGTTTGGCTACAGGTTCTTTATTGGGCGAACAGACCAAAACAGAAAATATAGATCAGGGTGCTTATCATTTCTCAAATTCGGAAGGCATCGGAATATCAATTGATCAAACTTTATTAGAAGAAATCATCTGAAGTGTTTAAATCACGACTACATATCTTTGAATTTAAAAAAACCAATCCTGAATTGGTTTTTCTTACTTCCCAGCATGGGATGTTTACGTACAGCGATCTTGACCGATTTACAGCTTTTTTTCTAGATACAGTTGAACGAAAGTCAGATTCTTTAAAATGGCCCATTGCTTTTCTTTCAGAATCGACTGATATGTTAATTTTTGCAATTGCCGCTTGCTGGAAATTAGGCATTCCTTTTATACCGCTCGACCCAAAGCTTCCTCAAAAAGAATTAGAAGCTCAAATTATCGAATTAAGTCCTAGCCTAATTTTCTGCGATACCAAAAATAGATCTAGACTAAAAGGCGATGATGTAATTCATATGGATGAAAATTTCTTCTTAAATGCCTTTACTTTTGATGTTCGAAATCTAAAACTACCTGAAGAATCAAAAATAAAAGATTCTGAAGTTTTTGGATATTTTTTTACATCAGGTACTTCATCTAAACCAAAAATTGTACCTCTAAAAAGAAAACAGATGTTTGCAGCTGCAAAATCATCTGCTAAAAATTTTCGGCCCGACCCAAATCATTTTTGGCTGTTATGCATGCCATTAAATCATATTGGTGGAATCTCAATTATTTTAAGATCTCTGATTTATGGGAGTTCCATTTATAGAATGGATGTATTTCATGAAGTAATGGTTAAAGAGTTTCTTGGTGAAAACACTCGCTTTCAAGCTGCCTCTTTTGTCCCAACGATGCTTCAACGTTTACTTAAAGATCCATTATTCAAAACTCATCGTGATTTTAAAGCAATCTTATTAGGAGGTGGGCCTACAACTACCAAACTCCTTCAAAAAGCTGTTGAACGTGGAATACCAATTGTTTCTTCTTATGGAATGACAGAAACCTGTGCTCAAATTGCTGCCAATCCTACTCTTGCTCCATCTGGAACATATATTCCGCTTAAAAGTGTAGGTAAACCATTCCCACCAAACGAACTTCAAATCCGTGATGATAATGGTAAAATACTTGGACGTAATCAATCTGGTACTATCTGGGTAAAAGGACCACAAGTTTTTGATGGATATTTTAGCAAAGAGGACAATATTGACCGATTTGATAAAAAAGGATGGTTTAATACAGGTGATTACGGTCATAGAAATGGTTTTGATCAGGTTTTCATAGAATCACGCCGAACTGATTTAATAATTACAGGTGGCGAAAATGTTAATCCAATTGAAGTAGAGCAAGCAATAGAAAAGCTTACCTCTATTAAGGAAGCTGTAGTAATTGGAATACCCGATGAGGAATGGGGACAAAAAATCGCTGCATTCGTTACCCTTTCAAATGGAGAAACTCCGGAACTTCAAGATCTCAGAGATCAATTGAAAAATGATCTCGTTGATTTTAAGTTACCTAAAGAGCTACGGATTATACAAGAGATTCCAAGAACTTCTACTGGTAAAGTAAAGAGAAGCGAGTTAGTTCAAATAATAAAATAGATTTATTACTTAGCTTCTATTATAAAATAGCTACCAGAGTTGTGAGGTGTTTCCGAAATTGACAGCTTTTTAATTCCATTATCTCTTATGAGATTAGCAACCGTAATAAGAGCATCACCATAATCAGTAAACTCAAATTCATTCTCTCCTATTATGGGAGAATAATACCTTCTTAGATCGGTACCATTTGCATATTTATCATAATAATACGACAAATCTGAACACCCTAATTCTCTAAAAGGATAATTGATATCTATTTCACCATCTTTATTAATCTCTATTGGAAATGCAAGAGTATCATTTTTTAACTCAATTGTTTTGGTCTCAAATGAGTCATTCCCATTACAATCTGGCCCAGTGATAGAATAGGTTCCATTAAAAACTTCTCGAATAGAATATATATGCTTTTCGCCAACAATATTTATATCTGTGACTGTCCATTCAATTTCTCCATAATAAGCGTCGTATGAGTTCGCCCTGTTTGAACCCATTTGGTATTTAAAAATGAATGAAGAATCTTTTCCTATTGGAAAATAGTCCCATACAATATCATTTTCTTTCATTTCTATAGTCATTAAATCAGCAATACAAGCACCATTCAAGTTTGTATCAAAACAATCTGCACTTGCAACATATCCCATGTTTTTTATGTAACCCTCTAGGGTATATTCATCTAAATACTCATGACTAAAATTTATTTCTTTTAATCTGTCATTTAATTCAGTAATTCTAAAAAAACCATTCTGATCTGTTTTATCTGTATTAACTAATATTTTCGTACTGTTTAAAACATCAAAAATCTTTATTTCCACATTTTGAACCGGTATATCCATATAAGTAATTGTGCCATATATCCCATCATCACCTTTCTTTATAGGATAAATATTGAGTGGAATCTCCAAACTATCTAAGTCTCCGGAGACATTTATTGGAACAAGAATAGTATCTGAATCACTATATAAAATACTTGCGATATACTCTCCCTCAACTAGATCATCAATTCTATACTTTCCATCTTGATCTGTAGAATCCCATTTATCAGATATGATAATAAGAGCATTATTTAATGGAATATTATTCTCGTCATTGGCTAATGTAATGGTCCCATAAACATCTACAAGTTTAGCTTGATCACTACTAATTGTAGAGCAGGAACTTATTAAGGAAGCAAATAGTAGAATTATAACTATTCTATACATTGGTAAAACCAAGAGGTTTTGTATTCAAACAATTATTAAATCTATCCATAATAATCTTTCGTCTCAAATTAAAAGATATTCTCAAACTGTTAGATTAGTTCTAGCTCAGTCCTACTCTTTTAAAAATAACATCCACATTTCGAGTATGGTGTTTTAGATCAAAAGCATCATCAATCTCTTCCTGACTTAATCTTGATCCAATATATTCATCACCCTCAATAATCGGCTTGAATGGTATTTGATTTTCCCATGACTGCATAGCAAGTGGTTGTACTGCATCATATGCTTCCTCTCTTACTACACCTTTCTCGATCAATTTATTAAGTACTCGTTGAGAAAATACTAATCCATGGGTCTTCCAGATATTTGATTCCATATTTTCTTCGAATACAACAAGGTTCTCCATCACATTTGCGAACCTGCTTAGCATGTAATCTAATAGAATAGTCGCATCAGGAAGAACAATTCTCTCAGCTGATGAATGTGATATATCTCGTTCATGCCATAGTGGAATATTTTCAAATCCCGTTACCATATATCCACGAAGAACCCGTGCGCATCCAGATATATTTTCTGAACTAATTGGATTCCGCTTATGTGGCATCGATGAAGACCCCTTTTGTCCTTTTCGAAATGCCTCTTCAGCCTCTCTTACTTCACTTCTTTGTAAATGACGAACTTCTACAGCCATTTTCTCAAGAGATGATCCTATCAATGCAATTGTTGCTAAATAATATGCATGTCTATCTCGCTGCAAAGTTTGGGTAGATATAGGCGCCGGAGTTAATCCCAGCTTCTCACAAGTGTACTCTTCAACTTCAGGTGGGATATTAGCAAAAGTACCAACTGAACCAGATAATTTTCCAAATTCTACATCTGCAGCAGCTCTTTCAAAACGTTCTATGTTTCTTTTCATCTCGGCATACCATAGCGCGCATTTTAACCCGAACGTAGTAGGCTCGGCATGAATACCATGTGTACGCCCCATCATAACTGTAAACTTATGAGCTTTTGCTTTAGCTGCTAATACAGATATAATACGTTCAATATCAGATTTGAGAAGCTTATTTGCTTGCTTTAATCGGACTCCCCAAGCTGTATCAACAACGTCGGTAGAAGTAAGTCCATAATGAATCCACTTTTTCTCTTCCCCAAGTGTCTCCGAAACTGCACGCGTAAATGCCACTACATCGTGTCTTGTCTGAGCTTCAATTTCTTTGATTCTCTCTACATTAAAAGAAGCTTTTTCATAAAGCTTGTCTACATCTTCCATAGGAATAGTGCCAAGCTTAGCCCATGCCCAGCAAGCAGCTAACTCAACTTCTAGCCAAGCTTGAAATTGATTTTTTTCAGTCCAAATATTTGACATTTCGTCTCTAGCGTACCTTGATATCATGTGCTTTTTCTACTTTGATGTGAGTTAATTCGCGCACAAAGATAAGACATTGCGCAACATGATTTTAATAAAAGCCCAAAATTATCCCCTTTTAATTACTTGTTTTCACCATTTGGAAAAAAATTTGAACCAAACTAGCAAGCGCTTCCATATGCGATTTATTATTAAAAAAGCGCTTTTGATTAAATTAATTAATGTTATTAGTCATATTAATTTAATTTTATATGTTTTATTTTAATATTTACCTAATTATGTTAGTTGTGAGTAGATGATTTTCTTCTCACACTCACTCATTAACTAACCATTTAATCAATGAAACTTCGTTATAAATTAATTCTATTCTTGTTAGCTCTCTTTGCCACCGATTCGGTTTCGGCACAAGATCTTACAGCTGAAACAGTACAAAATAACCTTAACTATGTTTGGACCATTATTGCCGCTTGTCTTGTCTTTTTTATGCAGGCAGGCTTTGCAATGGTTGAGGTTGGATTTACCAGAGCAAAAAATGCAGTAAACATTATCATGAAAAATATGATGGATGTTGGTGCTGGTAGCCTTGCCTTCTTTGTTGTTGGCTTTGGCATTATGTTCGGATCCTCAGCTACTGGCTGGATTGGAACCGATGGCTTTATGCTTATGGAAATTGGAGATTATTCTATCGAATGGTCGTACACTTTCTTTTTCTTTCAAGCAGTATTTGCTGCTACAGCTGCAACAATTGTATCAGGTGCTGTTGCTGAACGAACAGCATTTAATGCTTATTTAATATTTTCAATAGTAATCACAGCTTTTATATACCCAATATTTGGCTCATGGGCCTGGGGAAGTTTATTCAACGGTAGTGGTTGGTTAGAAGGTCTAGGATTTATCGATTTTGCAGGCTCTACTGTTGTACACTCAGTTGGAGGATGGGCAGCTCTTGCAGGTGCAATTGTAGTAGGACCTAGAGTTGGTAAATATATTGACGGAAAACCACAAGTTATTAAAGGTCACAGTTTACCTCTAGCTGCCTTAGGCGTATTTATTCTTTGGTTAGGTTGGTTTGGTTTTAATGCTGGATCAACTACTACTGGAGATACATCAATTGCTCTAATTGCATTAAATACATTTCTAGCTGCTGGTGCTGGCGCAACTGCTGCGATGATTATTAGCTGGATTTCAGGTGGTAAACCTGATGGTGCTGTTACCTTAAATGGCGTTCTTGCTGGTCTAGTAGGTATTACTGCTGGTTGTGCGAACTTAACACCAGGTTTTGCAATACTTGCAGGTGCAATTGCAGGTATCCTTGTTCATTATTCAATGATTTTAATCGACAAGAAAGTTGATGATGCAGTTGGCGCAGTTTCTGTACATGGAGTTTGTGGCGCATGGGGAACCCTCGCAGCTGGTTTATTCAATACTGGTGATATGTTTAATATGAGCATTATTGGTGTACAATTAATTGGTATTGCTGCTGCATTCTTATGGACATTCCCTGTAAGCTATCTAGTTTTTAAAGGGATTGATATGCTACTTCCTCTTCGTGTAAATGGTCACTTAGAAGAAATGGGGCTTGATCTTCATGAGCATGACGCTGAAGCTTATCCAGAATTTGAGCCTAAAGTAATCGGCTGATTCTTCAACTTATTCTAAAATCTTACTCTATACATTTCGGGAGAAGTTGAATCTTCTCCCGGTATAGAATTCACTCACAAAAACTGTACTAAAGTCCTTTTTAGCACAGCCTTACACTCACTCAACTCAGGACAAAAAAATGAAAATATTTAATAAAATTACCTCATTACTTGTACTCGCTGTAGTACTAGTATTTACATCTAGTGATGTAACTAAAGCACAGGAAGTAGAAGTATCTACTGGTGTGGATTTATATAGCACTTACGTTTTCCGTGGTGTTGCGTATTCTGGCCCATCTTGGCAGCCATCCATCGAACTTTCAACTGGAGAGTTTGCAATTGGGGCATGGGGTTCACAAGGTTATGATGGGTTCCAGGAAATGGATTTATATGCTGGTTACAGCTTCGATTTTGGTCTCTATCTTGGATTAACTGATTATTATTATCCTGGTTCTCCTTTTGGAGATGGTGATAGTCATGCTATTGAAGTTAACGCTGGTTATGAGATAGATAGTTTCTCACTTGCTGGTAACTATATCCTTACAGAAGCACCTAACGCAGGATCAGCAGGTGGAGACACATATTTCGAACTTGGGTATTCATTATCAGAAGCTGATTTATTTATTGGAGCTGGTGATGGGTGGCATTCATCCGATGGAGAATTTGCTCTTGTAAATATTGGCATTGGTACGAGTAAAGAAATCGTTATCTCAGATACCTTTAGTATTCCAGTTAGTGGAGCGGCTATATATAACCCTGATTCTGAACAATTCTATATTTTAGTAGGATTTTCTTTCTAAATAAAATCTAACATCATGATCATTTGATCTAATTAACTTACAATAAAGAGAGCCCTTTAAAAGCTCTCTTTATTATTGAATAGGAATTTTCAGAATGGTACCTCTTTGAATGATATCACTTAAATCAACTTGATTAATGATTGCAATATCTAGTGGCTCAATATTCATTGGTAAATTTGCAGGTAACAAGTCAGAAAAAGAAGCCGTTCTTTCTGCCCTTACTAAATTAAGACGGATAGGTTCAACATTTAGAATTTCTGAGTCTGTTAGTTTTTCAAATCCATTTGAAATTGAAGAGAACTTATTTCTATAATCACCAAATTGAGAAGTAGTTGTATAACTCAAAAACTGATAAATATTTCCATTAAAAGAAACTGCTGATAAATCGATAGTTAATGACGTTCCGTCTTCAGTTTGTGTAGTAGCTTCAGCAGAATAGCCTGTATATCCATTTACTGATTTTTCACCTTTCTCAACAGTTGATATACCATCCTGATCTAGAAAAGCTTGCACAGCTTCCGCTGGGCTTTCGCTTCCTGAACTGATACTAAACTGAACAATCGCATCTTGTGCTTCATTAACCATAATTACCGCTGATGGCTGATTATACACCATAAATTCATCAGGTACTGGAAACTGAAATTCTAGATCAGGATGAAAGAAATAACCATTTCTTTCAAAACCTTCTCTGGGATTTTCGCCATACATCAACCCGTCAACTTTACTTAAAAATTCTTCCCTATTGATGGTATTCATTTCATAACCTTGTTCTGCCCACCCTGCAGCCATTCTTGGAATATTTTCTTCTCTTTCACCTGGATCTGGATGTGAAGATAGATGAGACGGGATACTTTGCCCTGCTTTCTCAGATATTCTCTTTAATGAAGTAAAGAATTCCCCACCTTCTGAAGCCATATATCCATCCATTGCTGAGTATTCGACACCTAGTCTATCTGATTCGCGTTCATCATCTCTACTGTAACTAAGAAATAATAATTGAGCTGTTTGCGAACTAAGCTGAAGTATACTTCCACCATCTAATCCAAATGATTCTCCTAGAAAAGCTCCACCAATAATTGCGATTTGTCCCAATTGTTGCTCCGCAGCTCTTTGAGATGCATGACGTGCCGCAACATGTCCAATCTCATGCCCTAAAACTACCATTAATTGGGCTTCATTTTCTAGATGAGCTAGTAGACCTCGAGTTACATATACATATCCTCCTGGAAGGGCGAATGCATTAACAACAGGACTATTTAAGACTCGAAATGTAAACTCAGTATTTAAATACTCTTTTGGTGTATCTTCTCGACTAAAGTGACTTACTTCTAATAATTCTTGTCCTAGTCGGTCTACATAATTCGCTAATTCTTCATCATCATATAATCCATATTGTGCGATTATTTCACTGTCTGCTTCTCTACCAATTTGTAATTCCTGTTCCCAAGAATATCCATAAACACGTTTGTTTCCAGAAACGGGACTTACTTGAAGTGAGACACAGGCTGTATTCAGAATCAGCGCGGTAATTAACAGATAGATATAAGATGTCAATTTCATAGTATTAAATTCCGTATTCAGTCTTAATATTTAAGTTTTTTCTATTCAAACAGTTCTAAAAGCTAACAAACTTATGGTAGAATATTAACTTCAGGTGTTAATCTAATTTCAAATTTTTGGTAAACGGAGTCTACGATGTCTTTTGCAAGAGCCCAAATTTCTTTCCCTGTTGCATTACCATAATTCACTAATACTAATGCTTGTTTCGAATGTACACCAGCATCACCAACACGCCTTCCTTTCCAACCTGCTTGTTCAATTAACCAACCTGCTGGCACTTTAACCTGTCGTTCTGATACAGGATAACCTGACAAGTTCTTATAGCGTTTTTTTAGCTCATCGAACTGATAAACTGATATCACTGGATTTTTAAAAAAACTGCCAGTATTCCCAATTTCATTAGGATCAGGGAGTTTGCTTTGACGGACTTCTATTACAGCATTGCTAACATCCTCGATAGATGGATTCGATATACCTTGCTCTGCCAATCTCTGCTTTAAACTAGCATATTCAATATTTGGCTTTCCTTGCTTAGATAGTTTTAGTCTAACAGAGATGATGATTGCTTTTCCTTTGAGTTCCTTTTTAAAAACACTATCCCGATATCCAAAATTGCATTCACTTTTTGAAAAGGATTTTAAATCACCTTGGTTTATCAAAAATGCATCTAGACTTACAAAAACATCTTTCAATTCGACCCCATAAGCACCAATATTTTGAATTGGAGCGGCACCTACTGTACCCGGTATTAATGAAAGGTTTTCAACACCACCAAATCCATTTTGGATACAATAAAGAACAATTTTGTGCCAATTCTCCCCTGCTCCAAATTCAATAATAACTTTGGTTTTATCCTCTGAGATTATTTCAATTCCTTCAATCTTATTAAGAATTACAAGACCATTAAAATCATCTACAAAAAGCATATTACTACCACCACCAAGAACTAGAAAAGGCAGATCTCGTTGTTTAGCAAATTCAAGCGCTTTTTCCAGTTCTTCAATCGACCGGATCTCAACAAAAAACTGAGCATTAGCTTTAACGCCCATTGTAGTATATTTCGAAAGATCCAACTGCTCTTTGATGGAGGTCATAATATCATACTATTTCGTAGAAGCCTTTTCTTTAGGTTCATCTACTTTTACTCTGACCTTTTTGATCCTATTATTTTGTACTGAATGAACAGTTAGTTCTAAATTATTGAATTGAACTCTTACACCAACTGTAGGTAAGCTTTCTGTTAGATGATAAATCAAGCCACCTAAGGTTTCATATTCATCTCCTTCAGCAGTAAGCTCACATTCAAGAATATCCTCCATATCATCTAAGTCTATTTGAGCATCAAAGATATAAATACCACTTTTGAATCTAGTGAACATACTTATTTCTTCGCCTTCATCATCAACAATATCACCTACAATTTCTTCAAGAATATCATCCATGGTTACTAAACCTTCTGTTCCACCATATTCATCTACCACAATTGCCATATGAGTTTTCTCTTTTTGGAAATCGCGAAGTAAATCATCCAGTTTTTTAGTTGCAGGTATAAAAAGTGCTTTCCTTGAAACGGTTTTCCAGTTTAGTGAGGGCTCGTCTTCTTCAGTATTTAGATATGGTAGTACATCTTTAGTATAAATAACTCCAAGAATAGAATCTAAATCATTTTCATATAATGGCATTCTTGAAAAACTTAGATTTCTAATTGTATGAAGAACATCTTTCAACGAATCATTAATTGAAACCCCAATAATATTCACTCTGGAAGTCATAATTTCACGAACGGTAGTAGTTCCAAATTCAATCACATTTTCAATAATTTCTCTTTCATCTTCTCTTATTGAACCCTCTTTCTCACTTACTTCTGCCATAGTCTTTATATCATCTGAAGTCATTTTACTTGTTGGCTTTGGAAGATATCTTTCTAGGGTGATTGCACTTTCTGCTAATGTTTTTGCAATTGGTTTTAATAAAATAAAGAGTGAATAAATAAAGCCACTTATCCGTCGTGAAACTTGTAATGGATTATTAATTGCAATTATTTTTGGCGTGATTTCACTCATTATCAGTATCACAAAAGTCAAAACAACTACTTCTATCGCATAAACTATTAAGTCTGATAATCCAATAATTGTAAGCAAACTACCTGTTATAACGGCAGCCATTACTGAAGCCATTATATTTGAAAAGGTATTACCAATTAAGATTGTTGCGAGCAATCTTCTTGGTTTATCCAGCATTAATATAATCCTGTCATCTGCTGAATGAGAATGTTCATCTTGTTTGAGATCTTCAAGTCGGTTTGCTAAAGAGAAAAAAGCAACTTCAGAACCTGAGAATACAGCCGATAATAGTAATCCAAAAATCATGATGACCACTTGAATCGCGATTACAAATAAATCAATTTCACCAGTATTCGTAATAATCCCGATAGTACTAGAAACAGTATCAAATAAATAATCAGACTCGTTTATTAAAGCCAAAATAAAAATATCTCTTTTTGTTGAATGTACTGCGGCTATTAATTGCCACAAAATAAAAAAGCGATGAGAACAAAAGTTTTCATCGCCTTAAATATAAGTCATTTGAAGTTAGAACGGTAAATCATCGTCCATATCATCAAAATTACTACCAAGTTCTACATTACTAGACATTGGCTTGCTTTGATTACTACCTTTTTCTGGTTGAGATGGAGCTCCACCTCCCTGATTTCCGCCACCACTTCCTTTACTATCTAACATAGTCATTTGAAGTGCTTTAACTTCTGTCGTATATCTTTTCTGTCCTTGGTTATCTTCCCACTGACGGGTTTGAAGCGGTCCTTCAATATATACCAATGAACCTTTATTTAGATATTGTTGACATATTTCTGCGAGTCTGCCCCATGCAACTACACGGTGCCACTCTGTTTTTTCCTGTAATTCTCCGTTTCCGTCTTTATAACGCTCGCTTGTTGCAATATTTAAGGTTGCAACTGCTGTGTTAGATTGTGTGTAACGGACTTCTGGGTCTTGGCCTAAACGACCGATTAGCATTACTTTATTTAGTGAACTCATTACGTATCCTGCTGTCTAATTAATGTTTGATTAAAAGGTAAGACTAAACCCAACATAATTCCTTACAAAAAATTTTCATTTTTTATTTTCATTAAGTAATACTTAATGAATTATTTGCAAAGATTTTTCTTCAATCAAAGTATATGTTTTTGAGAGCGAATGACTAAAAACTGAGTACCTCATTCTTTGATTTCAATACAGGATTATTCTAATCAGGAACTTTTTTCTCCGTCCAAACTAGAATGATTGAGTAAAAATTGTAACACTTTATAGGTACCCTCTCTCTTGTTTGTATCTATAAAATCAGGATTCTTAATTTTAAAGTAGTTTTATGAATTCAGTCTCTCTCGCTAAGAAAAATAATTCATCAAGTTTAGATTCGTACCAAGGCAATTGGGGAAAAGCACAAGCAGCTCATTTAACTAGGCGTACTCATTTTGGAAATAAAGTAAGTGATTTAAATCGACTTCGCGCTCTAGGTTCTGCAACAAATGCTGCCTCATCTCTTGTTGATGAAGCTGCTTCAGCAATTTTACCAGATGACCCCTCATGGTATACAGATAATAACTCTGGCAATATCCTTGACATGTACGATATCCAATTTAGATGGATGGACCGAATGTATAATGGTGGGCTTATGGAACGTATGATGCTCTTTTGGAGCAATCATTTTGCTGTTTCTTATCAAAACATGAATGACTTGCCTGGAAAAGCCCCAAACAGTTATTCGAGTCATATTTACAAATATTTCAAACTTCTTCAACAAAAAGGATTTGGAGATTTTAAAGAGTTAGTTCGAGATGTTAGCAAAAACTCTGCGATGGTTTATTATTTAAATAACTACAATAATAGATCTGGACAGCCAAATGAGGATTTTGCACGAGAACTTTTAGAATTATTTACTCTCGGACCTGAAGACAAAAACGGCAGCCCAAATTATAATGAAGGTGATGTAGCCGAAGTAGCACGTGCCGTTACTGGTTGGAGAGTTAACGACACCACTCTTTCTGGATATTTTGAGGAAGCCAGATTTGATAGTGGATCTAAAACAATTCTTGAACAAACTGATAATTATAACTTAGATCAAGTTATAGACCTGATATTTGATCAAAAGGCGGATGAAGTAGCCTGGTTTTTATGCCGAAAATTGTATGTGTTTTTTGTTAGTGCTGAACCAAATAATACTGCCGTTCAACAGTTAGCAGACTATTGTATTACAGTAAATTTTAATATTTCTGACATACTTAAAAATTTATTTAGTAGTGCACATTTCTATGAAGAACGTTTTATGGGCGCAAGAATAAAAAGTCCCATTGAAGTCTTCATAAGCTTTCTTAGACAATTTGAAATTACTCCAAATTCTGAAATCAAAGAATATATTCGATTGAGAATGCAGGAGTTAAATGAAGAACTCCTTCGTCCAGAAACCGTTTTTGGTTGGTCTGGATATAACCCTCCAGACTCAGACGGAACTCCCGGACATTATACATGGCTAAATACAAATTTAATGCCTTCTAGATGGGATAATCTTACTGATTTAATTTATGGTTATGATGGAGCTGGTAATCAATATGATCCCATTAGAATTGCAGAAAAAGTATCCGATCCTTCTAATCCGTTTAGCTTAGCTGAAGATATTGCAGAACACATTTTATCTCTTCCACTTGATAAAGTTGGAATACGACAAGTAGATGAAGATTTCGCTGGTAACCCTGATCTGAGTCCAGATCTAACAGGTTTTCCAGCTCATAAAATCAATCTATCTAAAATTCTACTGGGAGATATTCCATGGTATGAATGGACAGCCAATACTGATTCTGACGATAATCTCTTTTATGAAGAAACATTCGCAGAAAACTTGAGGCAATACATTTCCTATCTCATTCAACTACCAGCTTATCAACTTATTTAAGGGAGACTATTATGTGCGATCATCATCATAAGCCAAAATTAAAAAAGAACAGGCACGGAAGCAGCCTTGAACATGGCGAAGCTCACGAAGAAGACCATAACTCGTGGACTAGAAAAAACTTCTTAAGCACTCTTGGTATTGGAGCTATGGGATCTGGATTGATGCTTGGTGGATTACCTGTGAATGCAATGGCAAGAACTAAGTTTTTAAATCGATTAATGGCTGCAGATAACGACCGGATATTGATTCTGATTCAGCTTGGGGGAGGCAATGATGGTTTAAATACTATAGTACCCGTAGAAAATGACATTTATTACCAAAAAAGACCTACTATCGCCATCTCAAAAGAAGAATCTATTCTTTTAAGCGATGATATTGGAATGCATCCCGCTATGGCTTCACTTCAACCGCTTTGGGGAAATGGAAATATGTCGGTAATTCATAATGTTGGATATCAGAATGCAAATCGTTCACATGCTCGTTCTACCGATATTTGGACTTCTGCAAGTGATGAAAATGTAAACCTAGGAACTGGATGGGCTGGTCGTTTCTTAGTTGAGGACAATCCTGATTTCATTGTAAATCCACCTGAATACCCTTTAGGAGTTCGTATTGGTGGATCTGCCACCCTTTTCCAAAGTGAATTTGGTAACCTCGGAGTTACCTTTGGTGGAGCTACGCAATTTGCACAATTCCTTGAGCAAGGTGGTTTTTATGATGAAGTAGATGTGCCTGAAAATGAATTCGGTAGATCTCTATCCTTTGCTCGAAAAATTGCAAATTCTTCATTCAAATATCTTGAATCAATTCAAACCGCAGCAGACTCGTCTACTAATTTAGGCGAATATCCAAACTCAGGATTATCTAGAAGTCTTTCAGTAGTTGCTCGTCTAATTAGAGGTGGACTTAAAACCAAAGTATTCCTTGTTTCTAAAGGTGGATTTGATACTCATAATAATCAAGGTAGTACCGATGGTGGTCATGCAAATCTACTTGCTGATATAGCTGATTCAGTAAGTGCTTTTTATGCTGATTTAGAAGCTGATGGCCAACAAGACCGAGCTCTAACAATGACTTTCTCTGAATTTGGTAGAACATTAGATGAAAATTCATCAAATGGAACAGATCATGGTTCTTCTGCTCCAGTTATGCTTTTTGGACCCGTAAATGGTGGTTTATATGGAGACCACGCTAATCTTACTGATCTTGATAATTCTGGCGATCCTATATTCAGCAATGATTACCGTTCAATATATACTTCGATTCTCAACAATTGGTTCGGTCTCGATGTAAATGAAACAGAAATGGTACTTCAAGGTGAATTCCAGGATTTGGGATTTGTTGATCCACTGCCTGTTGGCACTGAACCTAACGGGAAAATTCAGAATTTTACACTGCATCAAAACTACCCGAACCCGTTTAATCCTTCAACAAATATTTCATTTGTTATACCGGTTTCAGGTCCTGTATCTATCCAGGTTTATGATGTTAAAGGTAGCTTAATAAATACATTAATTGATAAAACACTTAGTGCAGGTGAACATACTGTAAATTTTGATGCTTCCAACTTAACAAGTGGAGTCTATCTATACAGAATTAAGACTTCTTCTGGATCTCAGACTCGAAAAATGACACTAATTAAATAAAAAATGATGGAAAAAAAGCTACGAGCTGTCGCATTAATTATTTCACTTATTAGCCTCTTTGCTCTTTCTGGTTGCTCTGTTGTTGATGATCTAAAAGGTGATGACAACAATGCAATTGAAAAAAGTCTTCATCCTGTTCTTTTGAATGGAAAATGGGGTTATATCAATACTGCTGGAAATATGGTAATTGAACCAAGCTATGATGAGGCGCGTGCATTTTCTGATGGATTTGCAGCCGTTAGACTAGGAACAAATTGGGGTTACGTTTCTGAAGAAAGTAAATCACTCGTTATACCAGTATCATTTAGCGTAGCAGGAGATTTTTCAGGTGATTTAGCCCCTGCTCAACGCCCCGGACAATTGTATGGATTCATAAATAAAAGTGGAGATTTTGATATTACACCAGAATTCGATTTTGCAGGAGCTTTCTCTGAAGGACTTGCACCTGTAAGGGCTGATGGCCTTTGGGGATATGTCTCTACAGATGGTAGCACCGCTATTGAACTTTCTTTTAGTGATGCACAATCCTTTTCCGAAGAAATTGCTGCTGTTGAAACCTTTGAAGGTTGGATTTACATTGATAAAACAGGAAACGAACAAATTAATCCTGATTTTCAAATTACTGCTGCTGGTGAGTTCTCGGATGGCCTTGCCCCAATTCAAACAACTGAAGGTTGGGGCTACATCGATAAGAATGGAAACCCGGTTATAACTCCAACTTTTGAACAAGCAGGAATTTTCTCGCAAGGTCTAGCTTGGGTAATGGATGATGACTATATCGGCTTTATTGATAAAATCGGTAAAGTTGCAATTCCTTATCAATTTGCTGAAGTAAAATCATTTGCTGAAAATATGAGTGCTGTAAGGCTAAGCGGTCAATGGTTTTTCATTTCAAAAGCAAGTGGTAAGATTGTTATTAATGACCCTTTCTTTGATGCAGAAAGCTTTACAAACGGAATAGCTAGAGTACAGATTGGAGATGACGAAAACCCAAGATTTGGCTATATAAATAAAACCGGAAAATATGTTTGGTACCCTACTCGATAAATATTGAATTATGAAAAATACTCTATACTTTTTTTCTATTTTTACGATTTTTCTGTTCATTTCATGTGATGTTGTAAATGACATAACAGGTAATGACAACAACAATAAAACAGTAAAACTATACCCAGTTTTGGTAGATGGAGACTATGGCTACATAAACGAACAGGGGACTCTAGTTATAGAACCTAATTTACAAAGAGCCGCTCCGTTTTCTGATGGCTTAGCTGCTGTACGAGATAGAAACCGTTGGAAATACATTAATAAAAACGGTGATTATGTAATTGAAGAAAGTTTTCAAGAAATAAGAACTTTTTCAGAGGGTAAAGCTGCAGTTCGAATGGATGGCCGTTGGGGATATATCAATACTAAAGGTGATTTTGTAGTAAACCCTAGATTCCGAGATTCTAATCCATTTTCTGATGGTCGTGCTTTTGTTAGGAGTATCGATTATTCACAGTATTTATACATTGACGAAAATGGAAATGAAATAGAATCTGTAAATATGCCAGATGACTTGGATAACATTGATGAAAATGAATTTGTTGATGGTCGTGCTTTAGTTCGAGATGATAACTTATTTGGATATATCGATAGATCTGGAAATACTATTGTGGATTTAAAATACTCAGAGGCACTTCAGTTTTCCAATAACCTTGCCGCTGTTAGAGTAAGTGATCGATGGGGCTTTATTAACTCTACAGGAGACGTAATTATTTCTCCCCAATTTATAAGCGCCGGAAAATTTGGTGATGGTCTTGCACCCGCAAGAAAGAATAGCAACCAATTTGGTTTCATAGATAAAACTGGCTCTTTTATAATTTTAGAACAATTTGAAGAAGTTCGTTCTTTTAATGAAGAACGGGCACCCGTTTTCATAAATGGTAAATGGACTTTTATTGATAAGACAGGGAATCAAATTACTACTCCAAAGTTTGATGAAGTAGAACCATTCTACAATGGCTTGGCCTTAGTTACCGTGTATGTTGCAGATGGAGAAGAAATAGAAGAACAATACGGATACATCAATAAATCAGGAAATTATGTTTGGTATCCTACTAATTAGTCATTTTTTTGACATGGTTGACTGACCATAAATACGTAGGTGATAAAGGGGTGCTAAGGCACCCCTTTTTTTTTAAAGTGGCACTAAATAAATATTGTCCCATTATTTTAAGACAATTTGTTACTATATAAAACAACCCAAATAAATCGGGATTACATATGAAAAAAATAATTTCTCTTTTCGCATTAAGTCTTTTTGTGGTTTCTGCATTTGCACAAACTTCAGAAGCTGACAAAGAATTTGTCATAAAATATTTAACTGCAACCCATCAGGATATTGTTAATACTGTTAATGAGCTTTCGGATGATGCTTGGGATTACAAGCCAAAAGCTGGAGGCTGGTCAGTTTCAAACGCTTTTGAACATATTCTACTAACAGAAGAAGCTTTTACAGGAATGGCAGAAGGTACAGTGGCACAATCTGAAGCTACTGATGCAGATTTTTCTATGGCAGATGGTATGATTATTGGAAACCTTGCAAACAGAGGCACTAAGGTAACTACGGCTCCTCAATTTGAGCCTTCTGGTAGATGGGATAATAAAGCAGACATGCTAGAAGCTTTAGAAATGTCTCGCAATAAACTTATTGAGTTCGTAAATAGCACAGATGCTAATTTAAGAAACTTCAAAGCAACATTACCATTTGGTGAAATTGATATGGTTCAGTTACTACTTGTTATTTCAGCGCATAGTCAACGCCATACTTTCCAAATGAAAGAAGTTTTAGGCGAGTTTACGTCAATGTAATATGACTTTTTAAAAAAAAAAGCCCATTAATAAATAATGAGCTTTTTTTTATCTAAAACTAGGTTTTACCTACTTGTCAGTTAGCGAAGTTACACCTGGCAAATCTTTCCCTTCAAGATATTCCAAACTTGCTCCACCACCGGTAGATACGTGTGAAACCTGATCACTTAATCCAGCTTGTTTAATAGCTGATGCTGAATCTCCACCACCAATAATGGTAGTTGCACCAAATTTTGTTGCTTCAGCAAGAGCTTGCGCTACAGCATTAGTTCCTTCAGCAAAACTTGGCATTTCAAATACTCCCATTGGACCATTCCATAATACCGTTCTTGCATTCTTAATAATGTTTCCAAACGAAATTGCAGATTGTGGACCGATATCAAGAGCTTCCCAACCATCTTTGATATTATCTTCATCCACTACTTCTTGATTCGCATCATCACTAAAATCGTCAGCAATTACAAAATCGAAAGGAAGCATAAGGTTTACACCTTTTTCTTTTGCTGTTTCCATCAATTGTTTAGCCATTGGTATCATTTCTTCTTGGAGAAGAGATTTCCCAACAGATTTCCCGTTTGCTACAAGAAAGGTATAAGCCATACCGCCTCCGATAATGATGGTATCAACTTTGTTAATGAGATTTTCAATAACAGGAATTTTATCAGAAACTTTCGCTCCACCTAAAATAGCTACAAATGGGCGATTTGGATCATTCACACTATCGCTTAGATATTTAATTTCTTTGTCTAATAAATATCCTGAGGCAGCAGGTTGCAGATATCTTGTTACACCTGCAACTGAAGCATGTGCTCTATGACTACTTCCAAATGCATCATTAATAAAAACATCTGCATGGCTTGCCAATTGTCCACTAAAAATTTCATCATTTTCAGTTTCTTCTTTATGAAAGCGGACATTCTCTAGTACTACTATCTCACCAAATTTTGCAGCATCAATTACTGATTTAGCTTTCTCTCCTACACAATCTTCTGCAAAATGAACTTTTGCATCTACTAGACTAGCTAAATGTTCAGCAACTGGTTTTAATGAAAACTCGGGATTCGGTTCACCTTTAGGTCGTCCAAGATGACTTGTAAGTATTAAAAGTCCCCCTTCTTCAAGTACATGATTAATTGAAGGAAGAGCTTGAACAATTCTATTATCATCTGTGATCTTACCGTCAATAATGGGCACGTTAAAATCTACGCGCATTAATATTTTTTTTTCTTTTACATCGATGTCGTTGAGAGTAAGTTTTGCCATGTTTTTGTAAATATTACGTTTTAATAAGGTCTGATTGTGTATAAAGTACAATCTTTTGAAGTCCATTTATATTCATGTACCCCAATGATTTTAGTGCTTTTTATTGAAAATTTATACACATTTAAATGCTCGTCTAATATTAACTAACCTAAAGGATAGTATTATGAAGTTTTTGATACTATTATGCTCATTGAGCTTATACGGTGGTGCAGCTCTAGCACAAAGTTTAAATGTAGTCAGTACATACCCCGCTGACGGTGCCATCGCAGTTGATACTGATTCAATTGTGATTACTTTTAATCAGAAAGTGAATTTTGATCCTCTTTTCTCGGAAGATTCTAATTTCAGCTTTTTTATTGCCCCTGAAGATTCTGTTGAAAAATTAGGAGCTCGGCTAAGCGCCGATAGTTTATCGGTTATCTTCTATGGAAATCTTAGCCCTAATACTGATTATGTAGCACTTGTAGAATATGCTGAAGGTATTAATGGTGAATTACTAGGGACACCATTTTTATTTCAGTTTACTACTTCTCTTACTAGCGGTCAATTTGTTGTTGAAGGTTATTTGACAGAGGAAGTACTCCTTAATCAAGTCGGAGATAATGTGATCGTATTTTTATCAAATGATCCGTTTGATATAGGAATTATTGATGATGAATGTATGAATGAGGATTGTGAAAGTGATGGAGATGCAGAACCTTTATATGCGGCTTTTGCAAACACTGAAACTGGATTCTATTCCATACCTCGTGTTAGAGAGGGAATCTATTTTCCTGTAGCAATTGGGTTGGTTTTTGATGAGGAATTTTCTGAAGATCTATTCCCAGAAATTTACTTTTTCGATCCTGATGAAAATCTTCAGCCAAATAGTATCGAAGTAAATTCTACATCAGCTCCAAGCGATACCTTAACAGGTGTGGATTTAACAAAACTAGAATTGAATCCAATTACTTTTGAGCATGCTCTTAGTTTAGCTCAGGCTGAAATAAATATGTTGCCTAACGATCCAATTATTATTGGTGGTGGTACATTTTATGCATATTTCGGCTTTCCTGAAGAATATGATGAACCAGAATTTAAAAGTAGTATTCTTAGAAAGGTTGCTAACTCTATTTCATCCAATAAGAAAACTATAGATGATGTTGGAAATGACATATTTGATATTCTAAGCACGCCAAATGGATATCAAATTGAATGGAACATCTATGGATATGATTCTGTTAAAGATTCTGCATTTATAATAATTTCAACTCCATTTGGAGCAAAATTCATTGAATATATCGGAAGAGATGAAGCCGAATTACCTGAGGATGTTGAATTTTCTAGCATTAAAGCTCTACCAGAAACCTTTATAGATAGTGACTCTGCAGCTGCGATTTTCGACGCTGAAGGAGCCACTGAATTTCGAGCACTATTTGAAGGTGAATTTGGATTCTGGAATTTGGATATGGAAGCAATACATCGTTATTGGGATTATCCTCTAGATTTAACAATTGAAGCTCCAGTTATGTGGTTTGGAGAATACTATGGGTCTTCCTTTAATCCTGTAACTGATGAGTATATTGAAGGCTATCTAATTATTATACTAGATATCGAAACCGGTGAAGTTCTTTATAAAGATTCCGAAACTGGTGGATTTGGCGAAACCTCGAAAATCACTTTTGATGATGCCTTAGAGTTAGCTGATTCGTTACTAAATGAACTCCCCAACGATCCAATCGTAGTTGGAGGTGCAACTTATTATGAAAGTGCTCACATAGCTTTCAAAGAAAAAGCTAAAAAAGCACCAAAAGAATATTTTGCTAAAATCAAAGCTACATTAGATGATGATCCATTTTCTGTACAACCAGATGGCTATGCATATAGTTGGGAAATCTATGCTTATGATGCAGTAAAGGATTCTGCACTTGCTATATATGTAACTGAATTTGGTGTAGAATTTGCTGGATATATGGGAGGAGATGGTGACAATGGTGAGCCAATTGAACTTGATCAGATTAAGCCACTCCCCGATAGTTATATAAGTAGTGACTCAGCAGCTTACCTTATTGATATTGAAGGTGGTTTAGCATTTAGATCACTGTTAGCTGAATCTGAGTTCGATTGGAATTGGCAAATGGAACTTCAGCTTCTTCATCAATACTGGGATTACCCTCCCAATCCTACTCCAACAGCACCAATAACTTGGTCTGGTAAATATTATGCATGGGCTTTTGATGAAGTTTCTCTAGAATATGTTGAGGATTCCTTAGCCATTTACCTAGATATTGAAACAGGTGAAGTATTGTTTTCAACCGTAGTTGTATCTAATGATATTGAACAGGATTTGCCTGAGAAATTCAGCCTTTCTCAAAACTATCCAAATCCATTTAATCCTTCTACAAATATAGCATTCCAGTTAAGTGAAGCATCAAAAGTTGAGATTAGTGTATACTCAATACTTGGACAAAAAGTGGCTACTATTGTAAATGGATCATATCCATTAGGCTCACATACTGTTCAATGGAATGCTCAAAATCTAGCAAGTGGTATATACATATATCGAATGCAGGCTGGTAGTTTTATACAAACTAGGAAACTTATTTTATTGAAATAAAAATTCGATAACTCGTTTTACAATCCCACTTATCCCAATAAGTGGGATTTTTTTATATCTGATTTTCAAACTCTATTTCAGTATTTTCATCAGCTAAAATAAAATACATATATGATGAAAACTCTCTATCTGGATAACGCTGCTACAACCCCACTCGACGAACGGGTTTTAGAAACAATGCTTCCATTTATGACCGAGAATTATGGCAATGCTAACTCAGCGCACCATCTCGGTCAAAAAGCAAAAGTAATGGTAGAAGATGCCCGTGAAAAAGTTGCATACTTGATAAATGCAGAACCTTCAGAAATAATTTTTACTAGTGGTGGTACAGAAAGTGACAATGCCGTGATTAAAGGAGTTCTT
Organism: Balneolaceae bacterium; assembly: GCA_965212165.1. Taxonomy (GTDB): domain Bacteria; phylum Bacteroidota; class Rhodothermia; order Balneolales; family Balneolaceae; genus RHLJ01. The sequence continues at coordinate 3,208,914 of OZ243096.1, forward strand.
GCTGTATCTGGAAATAAAAAAGAAGTGGTTACTTCTCATCTAGAGCATCATGCGGTATTACATCCAATTGAAATGTCTAAAATGAGTGGTTTCACCCCTGTCTATGTTGAAACCGAAGAGTGTGGAAGAATAACTGCATCACAAGTAGAAAAAGTGATTTCAGAAAAAACTGCATTAGTTAGTTTGATGCATGTAAATAATGAGCTTGGTAGTATAAATGAGATAAAAGAAATTGCAGCTCTGTGCAAAGCTAATAATATTCCTATACATTCTGATACCGTTCAAAGCCTTGGGAAAATCCCACTAGATGTTCAAGACCTTGGATTAGATTTTTTAAGTGGTAGTGCTCATAAAATATATGGGCCAAAAGGTGTTGGTATTATGTATGTGCGAAATGGTTCGCGTTGGATTCCGTGGATGACAGGTGGTTCGCAGGAACGTAGACGACGCGGTGGAACAATTAATGTTCCTGGTGTTATTGGATTTGCTAAAGCACTTGAGTTAGCAATTGATGAAATGGATGAAAATACCAAGCACTTTGTTAAACTGAGAACTTTACTTCTTACCCTTCTTGATGAAAAGCTGACTAGTTGTTCGTACTCAGTAAATGGTACAAACCAGAATAAAGTGCCTCATATAGTTAATATTTCGTTTTCGGATCAAGGCGGACATGGAATAGATGGAGAAATGCTTTTGCTAAATCTTGATATCGAAGGTATTTGTGTTTCGAATGGTTCTGCTTGTACCTCAGGTGCAGTTGAAGCATCTCATGTTCTTACCGGACTTGGAGTTCAAGATAAAGAAGCAAAATCAAGTATAAGAGTGAGTTTTGGTAAGAAAAATACAGAAGATGATATCCACTTTTTTGTAGAGAAATTAAATGCTGTTCTAACTCGAATGTTTGATCTTGTACAATGAAAAACGTTTGTGTGTACTGTGGTTCCCGAAAACCACTAGATAGTAATATTAGCGATTTTGCTATTCAGCTTGGAGAACAATTTGCTCTAAACGAATGGACCATTATTTATGGTGGTGGCAAAGTTGGGGTGATGGGTATTGTAGCTGATGCTGCTCTTTCAAAAAATGGTGAAGTAATTGGAGTAATTCCTACACACCTAAAGAAGTTAGAAGTTGAACATACAGGTATAAGTAAACTTCATGAAACGCAGGATATGCATACTAGGAAAGCACTTATGGAAAGCTTATCTGATGCATTTGTAGTATTACCTGGTGGCTTTGGCACTTTAGATGAATTCTTCGAAATTCTTACTTGGCGACAACTAGGAATTCATAACAAACCTATCATTTTAGTAAACCTTAATGGTTATTTCGATGGTCTTGAGGCATTTGCAAAAAAAGCTATATCAGAAGATTTTATTAGAGAATCTAGTCTTGAGTTATTTACAATTGCATATTCTTTAGATGAATGTATTGAAATGCTAGAAAGGTAATATTGGTTATATTTTAATATGTATTCAATCTCATTCTTTTCACTAATCTTCCTATTAATGAGCTTTAGCTCAACTCAAATGCCTGAAACTAGAAATCCTTTGCCTGAATGCCCATCTTCACCAAACTGTAAACGAGTTTCATTAACTCTTGAGTCTGATTCAAGCACCGTATTTTCTGCTATTGAAGAAGCCCTAAAAGAAATGAATGCAGAAACTATTAATTCTAACGCAAAAGAAAATACAATAGACGCAGTATTCAAAATCCCTGTATTTGGCTATAAAGACGATTTAACTGTAGTTATCCAACCTACTGAACGTGCATCAAATGTATTTATCAGAAGTGCGAGCCGTGAAGGTTACTGGGATATTTGGGTAAATAGTAACAGGGTTAATCGATTAATTAGAAACGTAAAAAAAAATCTATCAAAATAGTTATATGAAAAATCTCACTCTTTCACTTGGAATCTTACTCACTTTACTTGGAGTTGCCTCTTATTTTGGAACTGGTCAAGAAAGTATAACAGCACTTATTCCAACTTTTTTTGGAATGGTATTTATAATACTCGCTCTTTTTGCTGGAATAGAGTCTCTAAAAAAGCATATGATGCACGGCGCCGCAGGTTTAGCACTTCTTGGAGCATTTGGTTCTGCTAGAGGTATTCCAGGCTTAATCGATATCTTAGGTGGAGAAGCTGTAGGACGTCCATTAGCAATTTATGCTCAAGTTGCCATGTTCTTTATGTGCGTAGTTTATATTGTTAAAGCAGTTCAATCTTTTAGAGCTGCTAGAAAGAATGGTGAAGTTTAAAACGAATAGCTATCACGCTAATTCTAAATCATCTTTACTAATTAGCATTATTAGAATCTAAACCACCTTCATAAGTATTGTGGTTTAGATTAATAAGAAACCTTTCTTATTAAACATTGAGCCTACACACTCAATCTTTGTCGTTTTTAAAGATCTCTTCGATTTGACTAGCATATTTCTCAGCTATTACTCTTCGTTTTACTTTCATAGTAGGAGTAATTTCACCAGTCTCAACCGTAAACTCATTCGCTAGGATTTTGAAATCTCTAATCTTCTCATGTGATGCTAGCTCTTTTGAAAAAGATCTCATTTCGGTTTTGTAGAGTTTAATGATTTCTTCATGTTCAATAAGTTCATGAACAGAACTCGTTTTTAAATCATTATCACGAGCATATTTTTGAATTGCTTCAAAATCAGGTACAATCAATGCTCCCATAAAATTTTGAGCTTCTCCAACAACCACTACTTGATCAATCCACTTACTAGATTTGAACATATCTTCGATTGGACCTGGGTAAATATTCTTGCCACCTGCATTTACAATCATATGTTTGATTCGATCTGTAATCTGTAGATCGCCATTCAAGAAACGTCCAACATCTCCAGTATGTAGCCATCCATCTTCATCAATCATCTCTTTAGTAGCTTCATCATTCTTCCAGTAACCTTTCATAACATTCGGGCCTTTACATAAAATTTCTCCAGCTTCGGATGTTAATGTTGTTGGATAATCTTCTCCACTTATCTCAGCAATAATTTTACCGTCACTTAAACTTTGAATACCTACCGTAACACCTGGAATTACTTGACCAACTACACCAACTACTTCTTTACCCGGCGAATTTGCAGCCATAACAGGAGACGTTTCTGTAAGTCCATATCCTTGAAGGATTGTAAGACCTGCCGAACGAAAGAATAAATCAATATCAGGTGGAAGAGCAGCTCCTCCAGAAACAAATATTCTAATATTTCCGCCAGTCCTTTGCTTCAATTTATCAAATACCAACTTGTCTGCGATTACTTTTTGAATGGTTAAGAAACCACGTTTTCCATCGGCATATTTTCTACCGACTTCTACAGCCCAATTAAAAATTTTCTTTTTAGTATCACTCCCATCTTCTACACTTTTAACAATAAGATTGTAAATCTTTTCAAAAAGCCTCGGGACACTAATCATTATAGTAGGCTTAACTTCGGGCATGTTCTTGGATACTGTATCAACACTTTCTGCATAATAGATCTCAGCTCCACATGAAATAATAGCATAATATCCCCCTGTTCGCTCAAAAGAGTGGCATAATGGTAAAAATGAAAGTACCCGATCTTTATCGTCCCAATAAATGTGTTGGGTTGCAGCTTTTACATTACTAACAATATTGTTATGGGTGAGCATAGCACCTTTTGGTCGACCCGTAGTTCCTGATGTATAAATTAATGTTGAGATATCATCTGGTTTAACCAGTGCTGATCTTTTATAAATCGCTTCTTCGTGTTTCGGATATAGCTTTGCACCTTCTTCTAGAATATCTTCAAACAGTGATACATGGTCATGCTCACTAAATTTGGCCACTTTTGGAGTGTCAAAAGCTACTATTTGCTTTAAGTCTTTACAATTATCATATACTTCAAGAGCTTTTTTAAGCTGAATACCTGTTGATACAAAAAAGAGCTTTGAATCAGAATCTTGAAGAATAAACTCACATTGATTTGGAGGAAGTGTAGTGTATAATGAGACATTGATTGCTCCCAATAATTGAATCGCTAAATCAACTACAGCCCATTCATATCTGTTTTCACTTAGTATTGCTACACGATCACCATGCTCAATCCCTTGTTCAAACATGTAAGCGGCCAATGAATTCACATCATCTGCAACTTGATCCCAATAAACAGGATTAAAACTCCCTTTTGGATCTAATTTATGATGAAAAGCTGCTTTATTATTACCAACGTATTTCTTTGTAAGGTTTTTATAGAGCTCTGTAAGAGTCTCAAATGGGACTATAATTGGCATGACATGTTTTTTTTATTCCGTTTTATTCCGACTGAATATAATATTCTTATAATCAAAAGCACTAGTTTCAAAAGCACGTTAACAAGTCTTATATTAAAGAAAAAAAATAAATCATATGGCACATCCGGCACACGAAGATACTATTCACCTTGTTAAAGAGATTTTTCGCTCCTACTTAAAAGAAGGTAACCAACGACAAACACCAGAACGTTTCATGGTTTTGGAAGAGATTTATACAGCTGATGGTCATTTTGATGCTGATGATATTTTCTTTCGAATGCAAGAAGGCGGTACTCGTGTTAGTCGAGCTACAGTATACAACACTCTTGACTTACTGGTAGAGTGCGGTTTAGTTCAAAAGCAGCAATTTGGAAAGAGCCAGTATTATTATGAACGTGCTTATGCTTATCAGCAACACGATCATATTATTTGTAATGAATGTGGACATGTACTTGAATTTTGTGATCCACGTATTGGTGAAATTCAGGCAATGGTTGGCAAAATTCATGGAATGAATATTGCTTCTCACTCACTTCATTTTTATGGAAATTGCGAGGATAAAGATGCTTGTGAGAAAAGAAAAATTGCCTTAAAAAAAGGACCTCTTGTTAATAATTAACCAGAAATATAGGTTTCTTCAATAAACTTACGAGCGGCAAGTCGACTTCCCCACCAGCCCATTAGTACTGAGAGACCAAACATTGCTCCGATCAAAAAGTACCATTGCCCAAAAGGCCATGATAACGATCCCATTTCAGGCAGATAAATTGGGATGATAAATTCAAAGATGAAAATGACAGATAGTACAGAAAGAGTCCCAGCTACTACGCCCTGTATGATTCCTTCAACAATAAATGGACTTCGAATAAATCCATTAGTTGCCCCAACTAATTTCATTGCTCGAATAAGTTCTCTTTTAGCGTAAATAGTTAATCGAATTGTATTATACACCAAAATTACTGAAGCGAGCAAAATCAACAAACCAATACCTCCTCCAATAAGAGAGAGCATATTAAGGTTTGACTCCATAATTCGTAACAATCCTTCGTTATACTGAACTTCATCAACACCACGTAGATTTCGAATACTGGAAACTAGAGTCTCAATTTGTGGTACGCCGGCTTCTGTATCAACTTTTAAACGAAAAGATGCAGGTAAAAAATTTAGATCAACTAATTCTTCAACACCAGGACCAAAATCTCTTTTCATAACAGCTGAAGCACTATCTTTTGAGATATATGTTATAGAGAGAACGATTTCGCGATTAGTTAAGGAGCTTTCAATGCGGTTTTTAGTTTCTTCATCCACATCAAATAGAAAAACTTCAACTTCTATTAAATCCTTAATAGACATTGCCTGAGCATATACATTGTAAGCAACCCTTGAGAGAATGCCCAGTAAAAGAATGGCTACAAACAATGAAAAAATTGATGTTGAAGCAGCGAGTTTGGCTCGCTTAATTCCTGCTAAACCTTCTTTAAATACGTATTTTAAACTCATATTAGTTTCTAAATTGTGCTCTTATTCCTACAATAAAACGTCGTGCAGGCATTGGAAATGTTGCAGCTTCAAAGTAGCCTAACTGGCCAACTCCATCAAGTACATTTTCCCATCTCATTACAACCATAATTGAACGGACACGTGCTGAAATTTCAGCATCTAAACGAAAAAATGCAGGTATATCAATTTCAGAGCTATTAGCTTGCCAATACTGAAGTTCAGTATTAAAAAACTTACTTCCATACTGAAATGGTGAAAATGTAGTTCGGACTCCAAGTTTTACAAATGCAGCTCTATCAAACGCATAACCTTTTATGAATGCATTATTTCGAATCCAGATTTTCTGCTCATTATAATCGATTGGCGATACTGAATTTGCAGTATTTATATCACCAAATGCATCTACTGTAGCTGAACTTTCGAATTCGAATCTGTGATTCTCAAAATTCCCAAATACAGTTCCTGAAAGAGATGATACTTTTCCAATATTGACAAAAGTAGAGTCAATACTAAGTAATGCATCATTATTGGATTGTTTGATTCTCCCAGTAGCTCCTAAGTTGAAAAAAGAACCAATGTTAAATTCCAATCCTCCAAATAAGGAAATCCCGGTTTCATTTTCTAAAGTAGGATTACCTTTAAAATTTGTCGAACTCCAATATAGTTCTTGAATTGACGGCATTCTGGTAAATAGAGCACCATCTATAGTAAGCTGAATCTTTTCGCCTATTAACATATTAACAGCTGCACCGATTTCTGTTCCTGTAAACCCATCGCTACGCTGAATTAATGAACCTCTTCCTATTAAATCTAGATTTGGAGTAGCATTTATTAAGATTTCAGATGATAGGTTAAAATCGCTCCAACCCGATTTTGATATATTTTTATTTTGTTTAAAAGAATGTGTGCCCAGCCCTGCTTTTAACTTTAAAGAAAAGGCATCTCTTTGAATGATTTTAAAAGCATTTGCTGAATAATTACGTAAATCCCAGTTTAATGTATCTTCAGTAAAAGGAAGATCAAATTCATTTTTTGTCAATATAAATTCTAGACCAGCATCTTCTACCGAGCTACTATCAACTCTATGGTAGATACCTGTAATCCAATCTCTGCGAGATGTTTCTGATTCTGCGCTTCTGACATTTGCACTTGAAGAAAAGCGATCAAAAATAAAAGTCTGAGGATCAGTCACTATATATCCAAATGACTCTTGGTTTGTAAATTGATTTCGCAAATAAATGCTTCTTATTTGAACATTTTGATTTAGATAATGATACCCCTTTGCAATCATTTGATTACCTATTACATCATTACGAGGATAATTGTCACCATCTCGTCGGTCCCAAAATGAAAGCTCAATATTAGTTCGCTCAGAAAGATTTTGAGAAACCATAAACTCTAGATTACGATAATTATATTTAGCCTCATCATAATTAAGAAAGCTTATTGGTTCTACGATGTAATATTTTTTTAATTCAATTTCAGAATTATAACGGTCTGACTTTTGCTCATACACACTCTCGATTTTATGATGAGGAATATAATTGTAGTTAACCAGACCAGTAATTGGATTTGAAAGATCAATACCTTCTAAACTTAATGATTGTTCATATGGGTTAAAGCCTGATATTTGAAATGCATCAAATCGCCCCGTTGTACCTTGCCTAAACGAAATTACATCTTTTTGATATGCATAAAACTCTCCCCAATTTGGCCAAATTTGCCATCGCAATAAACTATCGTTAGTTATTGACTTCATACCGAATGACCTAAATTGTTGCCAAGGCACAATTTGTTCGGGTTGTTTTACTTCAACTACTGGTTTTAATGATGGCCGAGATTTAATTGAGCTTTCTAATACAGAATCTACTTGAACGAAATCTATTGCAACCGAATCTATTGCAACCGAGTCTGGTCTAACCTGAGCCTGAATAGAGTTCTGAAAACCTATTAAAACAATAAAACCTATAATTAAAATGGCTCTAATCAAGCTGTCTCTTTTGTTAATGAGTAAGGTAGTTCTTCTATTCCTAATAACAATCTGCGAATAATTTCTAAAGCGATAACTGCAGTTCGTTCTTTGTTCACAAGTCTATCTTTTGTAAAAAGGGCTTTAACAGCAAAATGTTGTCCTAATCCAAAAATACCAATCCAAACTGTTCCTACTGGTTTTTCCTTTGTGCCCCCTGTTGGTCCTGCGACTCCTGTAGTAGATATAGAAATATGGGATCCTAATTTATTTGAAACCCCTTTTGCCATCTGAAGAGCAACTTCTTTACTTACAGCACCTAATTCATTTAAATCCTGTTGCTTAACATCCAATTGATTTACTTTTACAGAATTATCATATGAAACTATACCACCAAGCATATAAGCACTACTTCCAGATGTATCAGTAATTTTATTAGCAATTAATCCACCTGTACAACTTTCGGCAGTAGCAATAGTGAGATTCTTATTTTTTAATAATTCTCCAACCGCTTCACTTATTGTTACCTCTTTTGAATTCCCATAAATGTATTGGGATGCTTTTTCATTAATTAGAGTACTTAATCTAGATGATTTCAGTATTGCTTCTTCTTTAGTTTTTCCTCTACCGGTAATTCTAAGAGTTACTTGTCCGAATGATGGTAAAAATGCCAACGATACATGATCATTTAGATAAGTACTAAGGTCTCCAAGTAAGGTATCGCTTAAAGTACTTTCTCCAATTCCTGCAACTTTAACATATTCAGTATGAATATATCCAATAGACTTTGAAACTTCCCTCAATTTTGAAGCAACTCCTTTCTCCATCAAATACTTCATCTCATAGGGCACACCGGGTAATACTGCAAGAAAACAGTCATTTTCATGAAACCACATTCCTGGAGCAGTCCCAGCTTTATTAAACAATACTTCACAATTTTCAGGAACCATAGCTTGCCAAGTGTTTGATTCTGAAAAAGGAATATTTCTACTTTTGAATAATTCACGAATATATTCATCAACTGCTTCATCTTTAATCAGATTAGTATTGAACAATTCAGTGATACATGTTTTGGTAATATCATCATGAGTTGGCCCAAGTCCACCCGTTGTTATAACTAAATCACTTTCGCTCATACTTTGCTGAACAGTTTCTTTGATGAGATTTTTATCATCAGAGATAGTATGAATACGTGTTATTTCAATACCTAATTCATTTAAGAACTGCCCCATCCACGAAGCATTTGTGTTTATAGTGTCGCCAATAAGAAGTTCGTTACCAATAGAGATGATTTGTGCTTTCATAGACTTCAAATTCTGCATTCCAAAAGCAAAATGCCAATCTATATAGAACAAATATCTATGAAAATGAGCTTTAAAAATTTCTACTTCATAAATAATTCCTATCTTCGGCAATGCATCGTATTCCGAATATCCTTAGTTCAGTAAGGATCATACTTTCCCCAATATTTCTTTTACTCTGGTTTCAGGATGAATTTATCCTGAAGTTGATGGGATTGGTGGTGTATATAATCGCGGCAGTTACAGATTATTTTGACGGCTATTATGCGCGTAAATATGCTGTTGAAAGTAAATTGGGCATTTTTCTAGATCCACTTGCAGATAAATTCCTCACATTCAGTGGGTTCTGTGTACTTCCATTTATTGATTCGGATTTATTTCCATGGTGGGCGATTGGACTTATCATTTTTAGAGATGTAGTCATTACAATCTTTAGAGTGTATACCAATCGCAAAAAACAACCAATGATTACTCGTTTCACGGCAAAAGCCAAAACTACAATTCAAATGATTTTTCTATATCTCGGTTTGATTGTAGGATTATTCCAGAATATAGATTTCTTTTTAGGGGATTGGGTTCGCTTACTTTTAGATACCCAGATTCTTCTTTATTTAATGATTTTTGTAACCTCTGTCACTCTCTACTCAGGAGTAGAATATATTGTAATAAATAAATCGGTGTTCAAAAAAACATATAGTTAATGAAAAGTATTAAGCTTTTTATTGGCTCAGGATTTGGTTCAGGATACTTCCCTGTTGCTCCAGGAACAGCTGGTAGTTTATTAGCTACGATTTTCATGTACTTTGTTCTTCAAGTTGATGAAGTCCTCGGTACGCTCATTTTTATAGTTATTTCAAGTATGCTAACCCTATGGGTAAGTTCAGTTTGTGAAGAAGAATGGGGTAAAGATCCTGGAAAAGAAGTTATAGATGAATTTGCTGGACAAGCCTTAGTATTTCTTTCAATTCCACTTTTCGGTGTGTTTATACATGATTTAATACTACTTAGCACTGGTTTTATATTATTCAGAATATTTGATATTTGGAAACCATTGGGCATATATAAAGCACAAAAAATAGGTGGTGGAGTTGGAATTTTAGTAGATGATTTAATCGCAGGTTTTTATGCGTTTATCTGCCTAAAAACTCTTATTTTACTGTCTTCAAATTTTTTTGAGCTTACCTAAAAGTGAGTTTTTAGAAAAGTCAGATTAAAAGATTAAATAAAGCATGATTATCGATACCGCATTTGCACGAGAGTTAGCGGCTCATTTGTTAGAAATAAACGCTGTAATACTTCGACCTAAAGATCCATTTACATGGGCATCAGGCTGGAATTCACCTATTTATTGTGATAACCGATTAACATTACAGCACCCAGAAATAAGAAAAAAAATAGCATCTAAGTTTGCTGATATAATTACCAAAAAATTCCCTGAAACTGAGGTAATTACTGGAACTGCAACTGCGGGAATTCCTCATGCTGCTTGGGTTGCTGATATTTTAAATAAACCTATGGCTTATGTACGCGCTAAGCCTAAAAACTATGGAATGGGTAACCAAATTGAAGGTGGTGTTGCAAAAGGACAACCTACTGTAGTGATTGAAGACTTAATTTCAACTGGTGGTTCAGCAATTTCAGTTATTAAAGTTTTGCAATTTGTAGGTGCCGATGTTCAAGGAATAATTTCCATATTTAATTACGGCTTTGATAAATCAGTCGAGAATTTTGAATCTGTTAATGTCCCTGTATACAATCTAACCGATTACAGCACCTTAGTTGATGTAGCAGTTGAAAAAGGTTTTATTTCGAGTGATGATCTTGAGCATTTAGCTAACTGGAGAAAGCATCCAGATACTTGGCCTAACAAATAGATATTTAAATAGAGAGACCATTGAGTACTAAGAAATTCTTTATAGAAACTTACGGCTGCCAAATGAACTTCGCAGATTCAGAGATTGTGAATTCAATTCTGATTGAAGATGGTTTAACTGTAGCTTCAAATGCTGAATCAGCTGATGTAATTTTAGTTAATACTTGCTCCATTCGAGAGAACGCTGAAACAAAAGTATGGAACAGACTTAAAGAATTACGTTCCATTAAAAAAACTAATTCATCTCTTACGGTTGGTGTACTTGGATGTATGGCCGAAAGAATTAAAGACCGAATTATTGAAGAAGAGCATTTAGTTGATATTGTTGTTGGTCCTGATGCATACAGAGATATCCCACGGCTTCTTGCCGAAGTAGAAGATGGTCGAAAAGCCGTTAATGTACTTCTATCACTTGAAGAAACTTATGCAGACATTGCCCCTGTTCGTACTACCGGAAATGGTGTTTCATCTTTTGTTTCGATAATGCGTGGATGTGATAATATGTGCTCTTTTTGTGTAGTTCCATTCACTCGTGGACGTGAAAGAAGTCGACCAATGGAAAGTATTCTTCGAGAAATCAAGCAATTAAGTGATGACGGTTATAAAGAAGTCACCTTACTTGGTCAAAATGTAAATTCCTATAAAGATAGTGAAAACACATTTACAGCTTTAATGGATGCTGCTAGTTTGATTAATCCTGAGATTCGGTTTCGTTTTTCATCGCCTCATCCAAAGGATTTCCCGAATGACTTACTTCACTTGATAGCAGAACGACCTAATTTATGTAGTTATATTCATATTCCTGCACAAGCTGGAAGTGATACAATGCTAGAGCGAATGCGTCGACCTTACACTAGAGAGCAATATTTGGCTCTCACTGAGAATATGAGAGAAATAATTCCGGGTGTATCTTTATCAACTGATATTATTGCAGGGTTTTGTGGAGAAACCGAAGAAGAGCATCAAGGTACAATGACATTGATGAAAAAGGTTGGCTATGATCTTGCATACATGTTCGCATATTCAGAACGCGAACGTACCCTAGCACATCGTAAGTTTGAAGATGATGTTCCACAAGAAATAAAAAAACGCCGTTTATCAGAGATTATCGCTCAGCAAATGGACATCCAAAAAGAGCGTAATTTAGGTGAAATTGGTACGCGTCATCTTGTTTTAGTCGAAGGAACAAGTAAGAAATCTGAAGACCAAGTTAGTGGTAGAACAGATACTAATAAAATTGCAGTTTTTGATCGTAGAGACTTTGAGAAAGGAGATTATATTGAAGTTGAAATAACAGATTGTACTTCAGCAACTCTGATAGCAAGACCAATACAAAAAACAACAATTACCGAGTTTTACGGAGCCACTGTAGAAGCTTAAGTGAGAATTAAGAGTACATATTTTACCCACTATCTTTTATTACTCACCCTAATAACGTTCTGTTTTAACGGATCTTCAAAAGCACAGCAAAGTGCACCTACTAATCTTGGGATATCATGGGAACCACCATCAAATCCTAATGAGATTTCATCTCAATTATCTTTTTATGATCAAATAGGTATTAAGTTTATAGAACTAAAACACCCCATTGAACCATCTGTTTTAGATTCCATTTCAAGATATCCTATTCAGGTTCTTATACGATTCGACACAAAATATTTAACCACTTATATGGTTAAAAAGAACCGAGACGAGATTATTCAACATTATTCATCATTGGTTCTTGAATATGCAGAATATGAGTCAGTTATTGCCTATGGTTTATATTCGTATAGTCAATCTTTCGATGCTGAGTTCATTGAGAGTTTTAAAAAGATTACTGATGAATTGCGTCAAATTTCAAACAGAGAGTTTTATGAAATCACCTCTGGTCCTTTCAATGCACTTGACTTTTCCATGTATGAAATCACCAGAGATTCACTACCAATTGATATTTCTGCTTTTCTTCTTGCAAAGGACAACTCACCAAATGATGCATATCTAATAAATGAGTTATTTCAAAGAAATCCCGAGCTCTTATTTTTAGATTCTAAATGGCTCCTTAAAGCAATTCAAATTCATCCTTATTTAACGACTACTCTTCAAAATTTCAAGAATGGTGAAGAGTTTATATTACCTTTACAAAAGGAAGAGTCTCAACCAACTAAATTCAATTGGCCAGTTCTCGTTTTTGTTTTTATCTGGATAACTATGGGGATACATATCACAGTTTCTCAGACTTACAAACCGTTAATATTTAGGTACTTTACTGGACATAGATTTTTTGTAGATGATGTAATGCGCTATAGGGAAAGATCTTATTTGAATGGAGTCTTTTTGTTCTTCCAACACTCTTTTTTTACGGGACTTGTAGTCTATATTATTAGTGCTTTATTAATTTCTAATACTGGGTTGGATATACTTTTTTCTTATATACCTCAATTTGCAATTTTCGGGAAAAATTATTTCTCACTTTTTGTTTTAGGAACTTTATTTACTGTATTAATTCAGCTTATTGCATTGGTTTGGTTATACTTTCCAAGTGTATCTATGACTCATTTTAGCCAGACATTGGTCCTATACACTTGGGTATTTCACCTTGATTTCTTAATAGTGAGTGCGATGTTAACTTTACTATTATTTGGAGGAAGTAGTAATTTAATTCTCTTTTTAGCTCTACTTTTTGTAATTAATTGGTTAGTAGCTTTTTTCTTAGCAACACTTGATAGTTCAAAATACCTTATCCAAAAAAGAGCTAGCTATATTTTCTATACTTTTGGATTGTATACTATAGTAAATATTGGGCTTCTAATACTATTTCTGAGTAGTGACTTAATAACCGATTTTCTTGAGTTAATATTTATTATCTAATAGAATATCTCAGCTTAATATCCAATATAAAGTTCATCTACTAATCTATATAGTTTGAGGGAAGTGTTTTGGAAAACCTATCATCACTCCAAGGCCCCAGAAATACTACCTCTTCAGAATTGAAGATATTACCAAATCTGTCTATTACAACTAAGTTTGCTCTGTTATTTGCTTCAAAAGTACTAGTCTGTGTATTCGGTGTAATGGTACCACTTCTTGTAAACTCAGGATTATATGCAACTTCAAACCGTACACTTGCAATCCTGTAGGTATAATAATTCTTAGATATCAATCTCCAGCCTCTAGGAAATGTAACCCTTATCAAAGCTTCTTTTTCGACCTTTTCTATTGCATTACTTTTAGGTAATAAAATGAATTTATCCCGCTTTAAGTCGTCCTTTAAAAGACTCATGAAAAAATGTCTTGAAGAACCCCTAAATGCTTTTTTTCTATTATTTACCCATTTTCTCTGTAGACGCCTATTATCAGTTTCCATTTCCTCAAATCGGGGATAAACGTTCCAAAAGCCAGAATGATTGAAAGGATTAAAGATAATTTTCTGTTGCTCAAGTTCAATTTTATACCCAAGTGCATTATTGGTTACTGTGATGGGTTCCTGAAAAGTAACCGTAATCTCGTTTGAACCCGTTTTTTTGAAATCAATCATCTCCGGGTTTTCAATTATAGTTTCATTTGCAAATGAATCCCATCCTAAAAAGAACCTCTTGAAATCGGCGAGCTGTTTTTGCCATTCCATGTCCATTTTCGCAGAAACTTGAACCTCTTCCATTTGTAATAAGTTGGGCTCCAAATTGAAGTTTAAATTAAATCCTCGCTCTTCAATTATTACTTCTTTTCTCTCACTCTTAAATCCCAAAAAACTCGCAATAAGATCAAACCGCCCCTTTAGCTCAGTCTCAAATTTAAAATTTCCTTCAGGATCAGTTGAGGCACCAATACTGGTACCTGCGAGATATACATTTACTCCAATTAGAGGCTCGTTTGTGCCTTTCTCAATTACCTTTCCAGTAATTGTTATTGTCTGAGCATTTAAAATTGATGAGAGAAATAAGGAAACTAAAAAAACACTGAATATCTTTCTCATCTGATTAAATTTATTGAATTAAAAAAAAGACACATTAAATTATCTGTCGTCTTAACCTAGCTACTGGTTCGTTAAGTTGTTCACGATATTTACTTACTGTTCTACGAGCAACTTTATAGCCCTTTTCATTCAGTGCATCTGCTAGAGCTTGATCACTGAAAGGACTTCTCTTGTCTTCATCATCAATTATTGTTTGAAGAATATTTTTTACTTCACGATTTGAAACTTCTTCACCACTTTCTGTTTCTAAGCCTTCATTAAAGAAATATTTAAGTTCATATACTCCAAAATTTGTCTGAACATATTTTCCATTCACTACTCTTGAAACCGTTGAAATATCCATTCCTATTCGCTCTGCAACATCTTTTAAAATCATAGGTTTTAGACCATCACCATACTTGAAGAAGTCTTCCTGCAAAGCTACCATTGTCTTCATTGTATTCATCAAGGTATTCTGGCGTTGTTTTATGGATTCAATAAACCAACTTGCTGAATCAATTTTGCTCTTCATAAACTGTTGAGTTTGAGCATCTGCTTTTTGTTTCTTTGCTTTTATCTCATCCCACATTTGACGGTACTCTGGTGAAATCCTTAAAGCTGGCGCATTTCTTTGATTCAAATGAATTATAAATTCCCCTTTACCTGTACTACTTTGATTTGCTCCTCTCCAGTACACTTCAAAATCAGGTTCAATATAATTTTGGGTCTCTTCCATTCCATTTATAACCGAACCAGGTCTAGGATCCATATGCCTGATTACTTCAAATGCTTCTTTTAGTGACTCTTCATCAGTATTCAACTTTTGAACGAGTTTACTAAAATGCTTTTTTTCGAAAGCTGTCCATGCTTCGCTTACGATCCTTATTGCCAGATTCCTTCCAGGTAAATGCTCACTTGTTTCTTCTAATTGAACTAATAAACAATCCTGTAAACTTATTGATGCAATACCAATGGGATCAAGTTTCTGTATTTGCTTTCGTACTTCTTCTACATCTTCAACTTCTAAATATATTCCATGATTGAAAGCAATGTTGTCAGCTACAGCAATTAAGTCTCTTCTGAAATACCCATCTTCATCTAAAGAACCAAGAATCTGATCAGCTACTAATTGCTCTTCTTCTGTAAGATTTAATAAAGCTACTTGATTTTCCAGTTCTTCAAGCAGTGATTCATTATAAGGATTTGGTAAATCTTTCCATTCTTCAAGGTCTGGATGTGTAGGAATTGAATAATTTTCACCGTCGAATTCAGTGTTATCATCAAAATCGTCCCAATCAACCTCATGTTCTTCAAGACTTTCAAGAGCTTCTTCTTTTTCTTCTTTTGAATCTTCTACATCAAGTCGTTCTTGTGACTGCTCTATTACATCTAATTCTTCAAGAATAGGATTCAGTTCAAGCTCTTCTTTTATGCGCTGTTCCAAGGCGATAGTTGGAAGCTGTAATAACTTAATATACTGAAGCTGTTGTGGAGATAGCTTTTGCTGTAAACCCTGTTGAAGCTTTTGACTAATATTTTGCTGGTTACGAAGCATTATTTAGTCTTCTTTTGACCTTACATACTCACATGCAGCTAGGAATTCGTCGTACCAATCCTGTCCATATCTTCTTACTAATGGACGTTCTAGAAATTCTGCAAGATAAGTCCCTTCATTTTCAGCTTTCTCACATGCCGCTGAACATATTTTTGGTACATATTCATAATTAGCATAATCGAACCCTGCAATTTTTTTCAATCGTACTGGGAATAGATGACAGCTTAATGGTTTTTCCCAATTAAATCGGCCTTCAAAATATGCTTTTTGAATCGCACAATAGGCTACTTCTTCCTTATCGTATTTTACAAAAATACATTCTGCGCTATCTACACAAGAAATTTCATACCCAACTTTTTCACTTCCTACAACAACACCTTCTCTTTCAGCAACTTCAACTGCTTTTGAGTTCAATTCATCCTTTAACAAACGATATGCCTTATGAAGAATTGGTATTTCCCCTTTTACAACAGGCGCACCAGCGTCACCAACTACACAACAGGCTCCTTTACATCTTGGTAGATCGCATGCAAACTTCGTTGTTGCTATATCATCCGCTATTATGGTATCTCCTACTTTAATCATATCGGGAATATACAAACATCGTGCCACAACAAAATATGCTTTAAATTAAAAATGTAATTACTATTCATTCTTTAACAATTTTGGTAATCTTGACGGATTATATTTCGTCTATAATTGCTTTATTAAACTAATCCTGCTTATAAATGAAAAAGTTCATTTCTTATACATTCTCAATTTTAATTATTTCACTTTTTATTTTTTCCTGCACCCCTCAACAACAAGAATTTTCCGTTGAATATGAAAAAATAACTCTTGAAAATGGACTCGAAGTTATATTCCATCAAGACGATTCTGATCCCGTAACAGCAGTTGCACTTACTTTTCATGTTGGCTCTTCAAGAGAATTAGAAGGCAAAACTGGATTCGCACATTTATTCGAGCATTTGTTATTTCTAGAATCTGAAAATTTAGGTAAAGGTGGTCTAGACAAGATGAGTAGTAGAATTGGCGGATCTGGGGCAAATGGATCAACAAGTAGAGATCGTACTAATTATTTTCAAACAGTACCGAATGATGCACTTGAAAAAATGATATGGGCCGAAGCAGACAAACTAGGCTATTTCATCAATACAGTTACTGAAGCTGTTGTAGCTAAAGAAAAGCAAGTCGTAAAAAATGAGAAACGACAAGGTGTCGACAATCAACCATATGGTCATGCAAATTATGTAGTTGATAAGAATATGTATCCTGAAGGGCATCCTTACAACTGGCAAGTTATTGGATCATTAGAAGACCTTCAAAATGCCACTCTAGATGATGTAAAAGATTTTTATAACAAATGGTATGTACCTAATAATGCAACATTGGTAATTGCTGGCGACTTTGATGTTGAACAAGCCAAGGAATGGGTTTATAAATATTTTAATGAAATCCCACGAGGTGAAGAAATAAGCCCTCTACCAGATCAACCAATTTCATTATCTGAAACAAAAAAACTTTTGTATGAAGATAATTTTGCTCGTCTACCTGAACTTAGAATGGTATGGCCTGGTGTTGATCTTTACCACCCTGACTCATATCCATTAGACATTTTAATTCAACTTTTATCGAATGGTAAAAAAGCACCTCTTAATAAAGTTCTTATAGATGAAAAAGAACTTACCAGTAATGTATTTCTGAGAAATTCGAATTCTGAACTAGCAGGCGAGGTTTCTTTGATTGTTCGTGCATTCCCAAATACGGAATTAAATAATGTTGAAAGTGCTGTTTATGAAGCCTTTGCAAAATTTGAAAAAGAAGGATTCACTGAAGCTGACTTAAACAGAATAAAGGCTGGAATAGAAACACAGTTTTATAACGGACTCTCAAGCGTGCTAGGTAAAGCCTTTAATCTTGCACAGTATAATATCTTTGCAGACAACCCAGGATATATCAATGAAGACATCAAAAAAACTCTATCCGTTACAAAAGAAGATGTACTAAGAGTTTATGGACAGTACATAAAGGATAAAAACTTTATAGCAACTAGCTTTGTACCACAAGGTCAGGCTGAACTCGCATTAAATGATTCAGAACAAGCTGAAGTTGTTGAAGAAGCAATAACATCAAGTGGAGCTAATGAA
Organism: Balneolaceae bacterium; assembly: GCA_965212165.1. Taxonomy (GTDB): domain Bacteria; phylum Bacteroidota; class Rhodothermia; order Balneolales; family Balneolaceae; genus RHLJ01. The sequence continues at coordinate 3,227,466 of OZ243096.1, forward strand.
AGCTTCACACTACCCGAAGAAACGGCTTATGAACGTACTGCTTCTAGTTTTGACCGATCTATTGAACCACCATATGGTAATAGTCCGAATGTAACTGTACCAAATGTCTGGGAAGATGAATTTAGTAATGGTCTTTCTATACATGGAATTGAAAATACCGAACTCCCACTTGTTCAGTTTGATTTAAAGATAGAAGGCGGATTACTGCTTGATGATCCTGATAAAGTTGGGGTTGCTAATCTAGTTGCAGATCTAATGTCTCGAGGCACAGCAAATAAGACACCTGCAGAATTAGAAGAAGCGATTGATGAATTAGGAGCAAGTATTAATATAAATTCTGGACAGCAGAGTATTAGTATAACTGGAAATACTCTATCAAAGAATTATTTCAAAACAATGGCTTTAGTTCAAGAAATTCTATTAGAACCAAGATGGGATGAAACAGAGTTTGAATTAGTGAAGCAAAGTACTTTAAGCCAAATTGCATCTCAAAGTGCAAATCCAAATAGTATCGCTTCAAATACATATAACAAGTTACTTTATGGTGAAGGGAATATTCTTTCTAATAACCCTATTGGTACAGTAAGTAGTGTCGAGTCAATTACTATTGATGACCTAAAAGCATTCTATAGTGAAAATTTCTCACCAAATCTTGCAAGTTTTCTTGTAGTAGGTTCGGTTACCAATAAAGAAGTTTTGAAATCACTTTCGAGAATTGAAACTGATTGGATTACCAAAAACGTAACAATACCAGAATTGAACTTTCCTGATGCCCCTTCAGAGTCTCAGGTTTATTTCTATGATGTACCCGATGCTAAACAGTCTGTTATTCGTTTCGGTTACTTAGCTATGCCTGAAACTGATCCAGATTTCTATTCTGCAACAGTGATGAATTATATACTTGGAGGTGGTGGATTTGCATCGCGTTTTACACAAGAACTTAGAGAAGGTAAAGGATACACTTATGGAATTAGATCTGGTTTTAATGGATCTGAATTACCTGGCTCATTTACAATAAGTAGTGGTGTTCGAACTAATGTAACCTATGAATCGGCAGCACTTGTAAAGGATATCTTGGAAAACTATCCTGATACTTTTTCAGAACAAGATTTAGAAACTACTAAAAGCTTCTTATTGAAAAGTAATGCACGAAGATTTGAAACGCTTGGCGCTAAACTCAATATGTTAGAGATAATGAGTGATTATGGATGGTCACCTAGTTATGTAAAAGAAAGAGAACAAATTGTTAAGGACATGACAATAGAACGTATATCAGAATTAGCAGAAGAATATGCAAATCCAAATAAAATGATCTACTTAGTAGTAGGAGATGCAAAAACTCAATTGGATCGACTTGAAGCTCTTGGTTTTGGAAAACCAATCTTAATAAGTAAGGATTTTAAAGAAGGTAATTAATTTCGATTTATTTACACTTTATTGTTGATAACTACTTTAAAAACGTTCTAATGCAAAACCGAATCAAAGAACTTGTTACCAAATTAGATCTTCGCGAACATGTTGAAGGTGGATTTTATAAAGAGACCTATCGAAGTAACGGTATAATCAAAAAAGATTCTACAAATGAAGGTTTTAGTAGTGATAGAAGCTATTGTACAGGAATTTTTTTCTTACTCACTTCTGATAATTTTTCTGCCTTTCACAGGATTAAGCAAGATGAAATGTGGCATTATTATGAAGGATCTCCTTTAACCGTTCATATGATTCATGAAAATGGAAAGTACTCTTTTCAGCGTTTGGGCTTGGACCTAGATGGTGGTGAAATTCCTCAGTTTACAGTGCCAAAAAATACTTGGTTTGCTTCTGAAGTTGAAGACCCAAATACCTACTGTTTAGCAGGGTGTACAGTATCACCAGGCTTTGATTTTGAAGATTTTGAACTGGCTGAAAGAAAAGACTTGATTAATTCTTACTCTGAATTTAAAGAAGTTATACATCGTCTAACAAGATTTTAAGAGTATTCAATTCGTTTTGATATGTAGTATCCTATATCTATTAATATGGGGATAGAGGTGAACTCAGGAATAGGATTTAATAAAAAAAAGCCACCCGAATTACTTCGAGTGGCTTTTAAATATTTCCTAAACTTCAAATTACATGGAAGCTAAATCTTTTAAGGTATTAGCAAGCATCGTAACTTTTTCTGAGTCATTAGCCATTCCAGCCATTCCGCTCACTTCATCAGCAAGTTGAGATAGAATTGTTGATTTAGCTTTTGATGATGACGCATTAGCATTTGCTAGTCCCTGACGTACTGCGGTTAGGCTAGTATTGTCAAGACCTTTATCTCTATCTAACTGGTCAACATAAGCATGTGCTAGCTCTGTAGTAGAAGGCCAAACAAACATTGGATGCCCTTGAGCATTCAAATAATCCCACTGAACAGTTTTTGCAGCTGCAATTTCATTCTCAGTTAAATAAGCACTTGGCTTAAGGTCAAATATATCAAGACCACGAGCAATCTCAGAACTTACTATAAGTCCATTATACCAGTAAACTGACCAGCTACCGCCCATTTGCATTCTTTCTGGAGAAACAGGTCCACGATCATGGTAACCAATCTCAACTGGGTTTTTAGGATCAGTCCAATCAAATAATGAAATTCCACCTTGGTACCAAGCCTGAATCATTATATCTCGTCCAGGTACAGGAATCATCGAACCGTTATGAGCTACGCAGTTTTCTTGTACTGATTGTGCTGCAGGTAATTTATAATATTCTTCAAATACCATTTTACCATCTTCTATTGTGAAAATGGCATTTGCACCCCATTCCATTGGATCAGTATCACGGCATTTTGGCTGTCCGCCTCCGCCCCACTCATCAGTAAATAAAACTTTACTTCCGTCATTCGTGAATGTGGCTGAATGCCAGTATGAGAAATTTGAATCAGCTACAGCATCTATTCTAACTGGATTAACTGGATCAGAAATATCTAATAGAAGACCATATCCTTCACATGCGCCACCTGCTAATCCAATTTCTGGATAAAGAGTAATATCATGACATTGGTTTGGGCCTCGACGTGCAGTTGGGTCTTCTTGTCCCCAGCCAAACATGTTCTCCATTATTGATGTTGCATTTTCTCTTAAAAACAGTGTGTCTGCTGCTGTAGGAGCTTCACCACCACGTTCTTCAACAATGCCTGCTAGAACACGTCTTGAGAAACCACCACTTAGTACTCTTTCTTGTCCATTACGCATATAAGTGAATGCACCGTTTGCTTTTGCTTCTTGAACAGCTGCGATATCAGCTGGAGCTAAACCGTGAGTCGGAGGCTCTACTAGATCTTCAAAAATTCTAGGTGAACTAACAATAGCTGCATCTACTGGTGAATCTAAAGGAACTTTAATAACTTCAATTCTAAAAAGTGCAGAATTTGGATCTTCTCCTGGGCGAAGATCTGAACAACCAGCTAATTCTTCACTAGGACGAACCCCAGCTGAACCAGAAACATAGATGTATACATTATCGTTATCTTCTGGATCTTTTAGTACAGAGTGAGTATGTGAACCTCTACAAGTCTGAACATTTGCAATGTACTGTGGGTCTTCTATATTTGAGATATCAAAAATTCTAATACCGCGAAGTCTATCCTGACTTACAGCTTCCTGAACACCTTCAGTTCCACAATCTAGACGGCCACTATAACCTTCTCCAGATACAAACATTAGATCACCATAGACAGAAACATCACTTTGCGATGCAGGACATAAATAGTCTTTTACTAATACAGGAGCAGAAGGATCTGAAATATCCCATATCATTACACCGTTATAGTTTCCTTGTAAAGCATATTGTCCTTTAAATGCTAAATCTGAATTTGTAACTCCAACAAAATTAGGTGCTGGCGGAGTTTGTGAAAGCATTTCTAAGTTCCAAATTGCTTCTTCAGCGTCAAAGAGACCGGCTCCTAAACCAACTCGTGGGTCTGGGCTTGGTGGATTTACATTTTGTAATGCTGATACACTAGGTGCATTAAATGGTGCTTGGACCATCGGCGATGATGGTGAGCAAGCGTATACTAACAAAAGTAGTGTTCCAACTACAGATGCCAGTAGAGTTCTAATTGAATAGAGTTTCATACGTTTTCCGTTATTTTATGTGATTGAGTCTTAAAAAAAATTATTCAGAGCTATTTTCGGAATCTTCAATCCGTTTTAGCATTAGTTTCATTCTCTGAATTTCAGTGATTTGATCTACATTTATATCAGTGGCTAATCTAAATGCAGCTTCGTCTTGAACTGCTCCATCAGTAGCGATTAAATCACTTACCATAGAAGTAGCACCAAGATGGTGTTGGATCATATATTCTAAGTAGAGTTTATCAAAGTTGGCATCTTTAGCTTCAGCAAGCTCTTCTAACTGAGCTTGACTTAGCATTCCAACCATGTTTTTATGATCCATATGATTCATTCCTTCTCCATGAATCATAAGATTAAGTCCTTGTATATGAATTTCTGGTACTGGCTGGTCACGATCTTTAAGCCATGTTTGCATAGTTGCAATTTCATCATTTTGAGCATTGATGATTCTAGATGCTAGAACTTGAATTTCAGGACTTGCACCATTTATTGGCGCTAAATCTGACATTATTAATGCCTGAGCATGGTGTCCAATCATCATAGTCATAAAATCTACATCCGCTTGTACAAAATTCATTTTTGCACTTTCAATACGCTCCCAATAAAGTTCCTCAAGACTAGAGTTATCTTTAGTTGTAGCTATTGGTTCTTCAGTATTAGAAGTAGACATTTCTGAAGATTTACAGGCAAATACGAAACTCATCAGAAGTACTACTATGAATAGTTTATTACTTTTATAACTCACTTTAATATTCAATTTTATTTTTGAAATCTCTAATCGCTAACAAGTAAATATAATAAGCTCATTCCAAGAGAAAAACCAATCTTTGGTAAATTGTGAAACATTTTTTTATCTCAATTAATCTATAACTCTTCTCTTCTAATAGTTGATAAATTTTTATATTCAACATTCAATTACTTTCAAATTCCAATATAACACTTATGAGTACTTTAGACCCAATAGTACAAGCTAAAATTAATGACTGGCTAAATGGTGGTTACGATGAAGAAACCAAAACTACTATTCAAGCGATGTTAGATAAGAAGCAATACACTGAACTTACAGATGCTTTTTATAAGGATTTGGAGTTTGGTACTGGTGGACTTCGTGGTATTATGGGGATTGGCTCGAACCGGGTTAATAAATATACTTTTGGAGCTGCTACTCAGGGATTATGCAATTTCCTAGTAAAGACCTATAAAAATGAGCCTATTAAAGTGGCAATTGCTTACGATTGCCGAAACAATTCAGATACTTTAGCAAAAGTTGTTGCCGACGTATTTTCTGCAAATGGAATCTTTGTGTACTTTTTTGAAAGCCTACGTCCTACTCCTGAACTCTCTTTTGCAATACGTGAATTAGGTTGCCAAAGTGGTGTTGTATTAACAGCTTCGCACAACCCTAAAGAGTATAATGGATTCAAAGCTTATGGTGCAGATGGTGGTCAATTTGTAGCACCTTATGATAAAATGGTTATGGAAGAAGTTCAAAAAATTGACACTGTTGAAGATATTAAGTTTAAAGGTATCCCAGATAATATTGAACTCATTGGTAAAGAAATTGATAATCGTTTTATAGAAGAGATTGTTAAACTCTCCGTATCAAAAGATGCCATTAAACGCCAAAAAGATATTAGAATAGTGTTCTCTCCAATACATGGAACTGGCGGAGTCTCTATCCCTCCTGCACTTAATGCTTATGGTTTTGAGAATGTAACATTGGTTGAAGAACAAATGGTCGTTGATGGTAATTTCCCTACTGTTATATACCCAAATCCTGAAGAACAAGATGCCCTGAGTATGGCAATGGCTAAAGCTCAAGAAATTGATGCAGAACTTGTTATGGCTACAGATCCAGATGCAGACAGAATTGGAATAGCAGTAAAAAATGATACAGGGGAATGGTCACTTTTTAACGGAAATATGACAGCTACTCTCATTATTAATTACATGCTTACTGCGTGGAAAAATACTGGGAAATTAACTGGAAACCAGTACATCGTTAAAACCATTGTTACTTCTTATTTAATTGATCGTATTGCAAAATCATATGAAGTCGAATGCTTTAACACCTTAACTGGCTTTAAATATATCGGCGAGTTAATGACTAAACTAGAAGGTAAAAAAGAATTCGTTGCTGGCGGGGAAGAAAGTTATGGTTACTTGATCGGTGATCACGCTCGCGATAAAGATGCTGTTGTTTCAGCGGTAATTATTGCTGAAATGGCTGCCTATTACAAAGATCAAGGTAGTAGCTTATTTGAGGCGTTGGTTAATATGTATGTTGAGCATGGTTTCTTTAAGGAGAAATTGGTTTCAGTTACAAAGAAAGGAAAATCTGGGGCTGAGGAAATACAGCAAATGATGGCCGACTACAGAAGTAATCCGCCAAAAACCTTAGGTGGCTCTAAACTTGTTGCTTTAAAAGACTATCAAACCCAAGAAGAAAAAAACTTGATAACAGGTGAAATCACTTTAATTGATTTACCTAAAGCAAATGTATTACAATTTGTTACTGAGGATGGTGGAATTGTTTCTGCGCGTCCATCTGGAACTGAACCTAAAATAAAATTCTATTGCAGTGTAAATACTGAATTAGAAAGTGCTGACAAATATCATGAAACAGCTGCTTCTCTCGATTTTGTGATTGATGCTATCTTAAAAGATCTGGGAGTTTAATATACCCTTGATAGGGTTTTTAATAGTATTATCTCTTTTCATTTATTGAATCATAATGAATATTTTATATGAAGCTAGTACTATGGAGGCGCGTCTAATATGATTTCGCATTATTTGAATCCCACTTTTTGTTGAATCCATAATTGAGATATTTAAATAAAATTAAAACAAGTACACGTATTAAATATTTATTCGATATAATATCATCTATAAAATTAACTAAGGCTCGAGGTACAATAAAATGAAAAAAAATCTACTCATACTACTTTTTTTAATGATTTCAAGTAGTTCAGTATTTGCACAATCCTATACTGAAACAGTTTGGCGGCAAATTCAAAACGCTTACGAAGAAAATATAGATGAAGGATATTCTGTAAGTAATTACATCATTGGAAAAATTAGTGATGATGATGATAATACATGGACCTTCTATCTATCAAGTAACAAAGATTATTTAATTGAAGGCTTTTGTGATGAAGATTGCGATGATTTAGATTTATATCTTACCGATTCAGACGGTGATGAACTTGATAAAGATATAGAAGAGGACGATTTTCCATTAATGTATTTTAGTCCTAATAAAACAGCTCGATACTCAATTAAAGTTTCAATGTATTCCTGTGAAGTTGAGCCATGTTATTTTGGTCTTGCAATTTTTGAAAAGTAGTATTAAAAAAAGGCGCTTGAAAGCGCCTTTTTTATTTATAACTGTATTCTAACGCCTGTATTCACAGCAAAACCTATTGTATTATACCCATAGGTTTCCTGAAAATCAGTATTCAGTATATTCTTCAAATCAATAAAGAATGTAGCTCTGTTATCGAATAATGAATAATCAGCATATGCATTTATCAGTAAATATGGATCGAGTGTAATTTGCTCTCTCGAAAAACTTGGAGTAAAGTAAACATCTTCTCTTTCACCAAAATAATTCATTGTTAAACTGAGATTCATATTTTCAATTGGAATTAAATTAACGCCACCACCTACACTTATTTTTGGCCGCCTAAATAAGTTTTCATTTGTTATAGAATTACCTGAAAAATCCCTAGAAGTAATCTCCCCATCCACTAGGTCTAGTGATCCATAAACTGTTATTCTATTCGATAAAATCCATCTAGACGCAAGCTCAAAACCTTGGTCTTTCTGTCTATCTTGATTTATATACCCCGTTGCTCCATAGAAAAGGACGTTTTCAATTTCACGTGAGAATACATTAGCCGATAAAGTTACACCAATATCATCATTAAAATATTCTGCGCCTAAATTCATGTATATACTTTCTTCTGGTTCCAGATCTGGATTCGCGCCAAATGGCCCATATAATTCATCTAATGTTGGGGCTTTAAATCCGGTACTTAATGAACTCATGAGCTTAAAATTCTCAAAGAAACTATAGGAGAAAGACTGGCTTAATGAGACATTTGTCCCATATTCATTATGTTTATTGACCCGAACTCCAGACTCAGAGTTTAAGCCATTCCAATTTATAAGTGAAATTGTAAGATAGGGGCTATATAAATCTGAGCTAGGAGAGTTCTCTCCCAATTCCATATTTTGATAGATAAAGCCCAGTAGAAATTGCAAAAAATCTGTTTTCAAATAGCTTGCATAGGTATCAAAATTTTGAAGATTTCCCTCAAACTCACCTCCAAAAGCTGCAATATTTTTTCTATTTGTATTGGTGTAACTGTAGTTAGTTTTTAATGAAAAAGCATCTTTATCATAACTCAATGAAATCCCAGGATTAAAAAACTGAGTTTCGAATGTGTTAGGTGCATCTGCGAAATTTCCTGCATCATAATCTCCATCAAATGTGTTAAGTAGAAGCTTTGGAGTTATTGTTAATCCTGAAGCTGGTTTTATGGTCGTCTTTATCGAAAGAGTGCTTTTTTCAAATCCATCTTTATCAAATGTACCAGAATTAAGAGAGTCATTAGCTTCACTTATTCCCTCAAGCGTTTCTCTAGTGAAGTTAACTGAAAAACTCGATCCGTTTTGAAAACCACTTAGTCCAATTTGTCCTTTGTATGATCCATATGAACCAGACGTCGCTAGTGCATTTACACCAATTTTTTCTTGATACGCATCTTTTGTTATGATATTAACGACTCCAGCTATCGCATCAGATCCATAAAGAGTAGACATACTGCCTTTTACAATTTCGATTTTCTCAATAGCATCAAGTGATAGGTTTCTAATATCGAAAACTCCTCCAATTGTTGACGGATCATTTACTGGAAGTCCATCTATTAGAAAGAGCGTATATTTTGTTGAAGCTCCTTGAAGGTACGTAGCTTTATCTTTTCCACCATTACTGTAAGCCCCATTAATGTAAATACCAGTCTGCTCAGTTAATATTTGAGATACATCTTTTCCGATGCTCCTAGAAATTGTTTCCTGATCAATTATTATAACTGGCTTAGTTGTTTGCCTTAAGTTTGACGGGATTTTTGAAGCAGTAACTACAACTGTTCCAAGTTCTAAAGTATCTGCATTTTGTGTTGTTTGTGCTTGTATTGTCAGGCTGCATAAGAAGCCTGCTAGTATGAGTGTTAGTTTTTTGCTCATGGTTTTATAATTATTTGGTTAACCGATGAGCTCTCGTTAAAAAGTGGGGAAACGTTGTATTGCCGAAATATTGAACCGACAAAATTTACATTCCCGGCAATTCCTCCGAAAGCCTGAATAAATATGCAAACAGGCAGGTCTTCTGACTTACTCTACGTTAACGGCCTTCCCGTCACCTCAAAAAGGACAGTGGCAAAATTTGGTTAACGCTTTGTTAGAGCTTACAGCTACGGGGATAGTCCCGGATTTACACCGGATTCCCTATTAATTTTCTTATCATTGATAAGAAAAACCTATTGCGTTGCAATGATATAGTAAAATGTAATATTTAACAACGTGGTTTTTAATTTTTCTTTTTATTGCTAAAGATTACATCCTTGGACGATTCGAATTTATTCTTTAACTATACGCCCCATACTTTAGATTATATTACTTCTATGATGAAGACTTTATTTTTATTTCTGTTCATTTTTATTTTTAGCAACACTGTATTAGCTCAAATATTGACTACAAACTCCTCAATAAATGAGGTCCTTGAAAAAATTGAAAGATTTAATACTGAGAGATATACTGAATTAGAAAAAACTCAATTCCCTCTTGGATTTTCTACCCATTCATTTTTGGAAAAGGAATATATATTCAAAAAAGAAATGGTAAGCATTCTAGAAAATATTAATAGGGATACCCTTTCTGTTGATGACTTAATATCGCTTAAACTGCTCCTTTTTACTTTAGATAATGATCTGAAAATGTTCGAGTTTAAGGAGTATCTTAACCCAATTCTTTCAGAAAGTGGATTCCATACTAGAATTCTGAGTCGAGCTAATAGGAATTATGGCAGTCTTGATGCCTTCAATTCATATTTAACATTGCTCAAAGATATTCCACGTTATTTTGAGGAAAACATAACTTTGATGAAAGCTGGATTGGAAATTGGTTTTACTCAACCTTTAGATGGATTGCAAAATTACCAAGCTACTTACGATCCTTATATTGTTGATAATCCAGAGGAATCTATTTTTTGGCAACCATTTCGTGAAAAGCCTTCTAATGTCTCCAATGACGAGTGGGAAATCATTCTAGCAACCGCTAGGACGTATATAGACGATTATGCCACAGCAAGCTTCATCAAACTTAAAAGCTTTTTTGAGAATGAATACTATCCCAATGCTCGCCCTAACCTTGGTGCTTCATCTGTACCAAATGGGAAGGAATATTACGAGTATAAAGTAAAATACTACACAACACTAGACGTTTCTCCAGAAGATGTGCATTCAATGGGATTAAAAGAAGTCGCCAGAATTAAAAAAGAAATGCAACAAATAATCGAAGAGGTTGGCTTTGATGGTTCAATGGCTGATTTTTTTGAATTTTTACGGACAGATTCTCAATTTTATCCTAAAACGGCAGATGAGTTGCTCAAAGAAGCATCTTTTATAGCAAAAAAAATTGACGGCCGTTTACCTTCGCTCTTTAGTAAATTGCCTCGGCAACCTTATGGTGTTGTTCCTGTTCCAGATTATCTAGCTGCAAATTACACGACGGGCAGATATTCAAGTGCGCCACTCAACTCCGACAGAGGAGGCGAATATTGGGTAAATCTTACCAATTTGAATAGTAGAACACTATATACGTTAGAAGCACTGACCTTGCATGAAGCAATGCCCGGACATCATTTACAAAATGCATATACCGCTGAACTTGAAACTATACCATCCTTTAGAAGAAGAATGTACATAAATGCTTTTGGTGAGGGGTGGGGTTTATATGCAGAATATCTTGGGCATGAACTCGGTTTATATGAAGATCCATATAGTTTATTTGGACGCTATACTTACGAAATGTGGAGAGCTTGCCGATTAGTAATTGATACTGGTATTCACTATAAAGGATGGACTCGGGATGAAGCCGTTGCTTATCTATCGGAAAACTCTGCGTTATCTATCCATGAAGTTAATACAGAAATAAATCGATATATCACTTGGCCTGGACAAGCATTGGCATATAAAATTGGGGAGATGACTATAATACGACTACGTGAAAAAGCAGAAGTCGAACTTGGTAATAGATTTGATGTTAAGGAATTTCATCTTGTGATCCTTTCCAAAGGCACCGTTACCATGAGCATATTAGAAGAAGTTATTGATAAATATATTGCCGATAAGTTGAATTGATTAAGTTAGTATATTGAAGAAGAATGTTTTTCAACGAAACGTATTCTAAAAGAACTAATATGAGAGTTTAAATATCATTACGGAGCCTCTAAGATTTAAACAAATAGACAAAACTTTTAAGAAAGAGAATTTATTATCATCTCAACTCAAAATACTTTCCAACTTTTTGAGTAACCAATTCCTTCATTTCTAATTGTAGAAGTACTACTAAAAGCTGACTTGTATTAACCTCAAGTTCATCACTCATGGAATCTATTTGAGCTTCTCCGAGTTCAAGTAATTCACAAACTTTTTTACTTAAATCATCTAATTCTTCGTTTCTCCAAAGTTTAGGTTTTGGAAGATCTATTCGTGTTGATGAGTTTTTTTTCTCTTGTTCTATAGGTAGCTCTTCGAGAATATCATCAACAGTTTGAACTAATTTTGCAGCACCCGTTTTAATGAGATAGTTACAGCCAGTTCCATATAGGTTGTCAAGAGCATGTGGAACTGCAAATACTTCTCTGTTTTGATCAAGTGCTAAATCTGCAGTAATCATACTTCCACCTTTTATACCAGACTCCACAACTAGAACACCCAAACTCATTCCACTTACTATTCTATTTCTAACGGGGAAATTACCAGCATCTGGCATTGTACCTAGTGGAAACTCTGTAATCACTGCTCCACCTTCTTTAACAATACGATTCGCCAAACCTGCATTCTCTTTTGGATAAAAATTATCAATACCTGAACCTAGTACTCCAACTGTGAAAGCACCCACATCCAATGCTGCTTTATGTGAAATTGCATCAATACCATGTGCCAGACCGCTGAAAATGCATAATCCATTTTCACCTATTTCTTTGGATAGCTTCTCGGCCATGTTCTTTCCATATGGAGTCGCATTTCGTGTCCCAATAACACCAACTCCCTGTTTGGATAGTGCATCAGGGTTTCCCTTAATCCAAAATAAAGCTGGTGGGTCATATATCTGTTTAAGTAGACTAGGATATTCAGGGTCAGCAATCGTAATAATTTGAGACTTAACTTTCTCAGTCTCCTTTATTAGATGATCTACTTCATCCCATTTATTAAATGTAAGAATCGATAGAGCCGAAGCTTCACCTATACTCTCTACACTTCTTAACTCTCTTTTTGAACGTTTAAATATACTTGAAGGATCATCAAAAGCTTTTACAAGCAACTTGATTCGTTTTGAGCCAAGGCCTGTAATTAGGCTAAGCGCTAATAGTGTTCTAAGTTTCTGATTCGAGCTCTTTTGCATTTTGAATATATTCCCAAAGTTTTTCCCTTAACGCATCAACACCGTGACCGGTGGCTGACGAAATAGGAATAACGGAAATTTCATCATCAAAATGCAACTCTTCTTCTAACTTAAACCCTTGTTTTAAATCCATTTTAGTGATAGCTAATACACGAGGTTTATCAAGCAAATCAGGCCGATAGGATTTTAATTCGTTTAGCAATGCTTTGTATTCATAGTCGATATCGGTTTCCGCACTTACCATAAATAGTAAAACATTATTTCTCTCGATATGTCTCAAGAACTGTATACCTAAGCCTTTACCTTGGTGTGCTTCCTCAATAATTCCTGGGATATCTGCCATTACAAAACTGCGGTAATCCGCAAATTTTACAACACCTAAATTTGGTTCTAATGTTGTAAAAGGGTAATCCGCGATTTTAGGTTTTGCTTCTGATAAAGCCGACAACAATGTACTTTTTCCAGCATTTGGAAAACCAACCAGGCCTACATCAGCTATTAATTTTAACTCAAGTTCAACGACTCTTTCTTCCCCTGGTTTTCCGGGTTGTGAAAACTGAGGAGTTTGATTAGTTGAGCTACGAAAATGCCAGTTCCCTAATCCTCCTTGTCCACCTTCCGCAATTATGAGTTGCTGTTGGTCTTCTGTAATCTCGCCAATTCGTTCTCGAGTATCAGCATCAAAAGCTACTGTTCCAAGTGGGACTTCAAGAATAATATTAGGTCCATCTGCGCCGGTTCGTTTATTTTTTGATCCGTCAACACCGGGTTTAGCTTTAATAAATTTTTTATATCTAAGATCAAGAATAGTATTTAGCTGAACATTCCCTTTAAGAACAATACTTCCACCTCTACCTCCGTCTCCACCATCTGGACCCCCTTTTGGGATATATTTCTCTCTTCGGAAGTGAGAAGACCCTGCTCCTCCGTCTCCTGCGGTAACATAAATTTTAGCGTAATCAGCGAAGCGCATTCTTTAATTCTTAGAGTTAAATGTTCAATCCGAAACACTAAGATAATCCTATAGTATTACGCATATCGCACTCATATTTATATTAATAAAGGTACTCAATAGTACACTTAAATGTTGATGAGCAAAATTGTTATAGCTTATTTCTTGTGAAGAATAAGTTTTAATAATTGAGATAGTTTTTCTTTCATCTCTGTTCTTGGAACAATAAAATCTAGAAATCCATGCTCTAGCAAATATTCGGCGGTTTGGAAGCCTTCTGGTAAGTCTCTACCAATTGTTTGTCGTACAACTCGTGGTCCAGCAAAAGCTATTAGTGCACCAGGTTCTGCCACATTGAAATCGCCTAACATCGCATAACTTGCGGTAACTCCACCAGTAGTTGGATTTGTTAGGTATGAAATATAGGGAATGCCTTCTTGATCAAGCTGAGCAAGTTTAGCAGAAGTTTTTGCCATCTGCATCAAACTAAGCACACTCTCCATCATTCGAGCACCACCGGTTTGTGAAATGATAATCAGTGGAATTTTTTTAGTACGAGCATGATCAATGGCAATTCCCAATCTCTCCCCTACTACAGACCCCATACTTCCACCAATAAAACTAAAGTCCATGCAGCCAATAACAAGATCTAATCCGTTCATTTTACCAACGCCTACTCTTGCTGCGTCAGTTAATCCTGTTTTTTTCTTAGAGTCTTCAAGACGATCGGTGTATTTCTTGCGGTCAGTAAATTCGAGTGGATCGGTAGAAATAATATCTCCACCAATCTCTTTGTACTTTCCACCATCAAAAATGATATCGAAATACTCTTTACTACCGATTTGAAAATGATATCCACTTAATGGATCAACAAATAGATTTTCTTCTAATTCACGCCGATGAATAGTCTCTCCGGTTGTAGGGACTTTAACCCATACTCCTTCCGGCATTTCCTTCTTTTCATTAGTCTGAATATTTTCGTCTTTTCTTTTAAACCAGGACATAAACTTTGTTTATAAAATTTTAGCTAAAATATAGATTATTACACTTAATAATTAATCATTCTCAGTTAGAATTATTAACTTGGCTACTGCTTATATAATTAGGGTTCAACTCTTCGGGCTTTATTTTTAAGCAAAACTCTTTAAAATTCGGAAGTTGATAAAGCTTAAAGAGAGAATTAGCGCTAATATTACGCTCATCCAAAACAGTTATGCCTTTCAATAAATCGCTATCTAAGCGATCAGTTCCTGTCCCAATTATACTATCATTTGGTTCTAAAATTTTTAAGAATTCCTCAATCTCAATAATTTTGGCTTCTGAAGTTGGTATAAGTTTTTTCTTAAATTCAAAAGATTGATGATAAATATGAGTTCTTCGTGCATCAATAATTGAGTGGATTATTCCCTCTTTAATTACTGAATTCATTGCAAAAGAAGCTAGCGTATTTACTGAATAAAGAGATACATCAGTTCCAAATAATAAACCCTTAATAGCACTTGCTGCAATTCTTAATCCAGTATATGAACCAGGTCCATTACTTACCAAAACAGCATCTAAGTCTGAAATCTTAAAATTAAAATCATTCATTAAATCCTGAGTAAACAGAAATACATTATCTGAATGAACACCTCTACCCTGAATCCTCCGCTCTGTAATTCGTCCTTCACTATCTAGTAAAGAAACTGAACAAACGTTAGTTGATGTTTCGTAGGCAAGTATCATTCTAAAATTTCTATGAAGCTTGGATCTTCCACCACAAATTGCCAATTACCTCGAAATTGCGAGAATCGACCATAAAATTTGATTTGAGTATCTGAGCCATTGATTTCATTAAGTATTTCATTTAACCTAAATGAAGGAGCATATACATCGTAGGTTCTACCATCAACTACAAAGTCATAATTATCTGTTACTGAACCAGATAAATAAAAATATTCGTTAAAAAAGTCGGGATTAGTTCTAGGATCAGCTTGTGTAAATTCAGTAGCTGTTAAAAAATCTGAAGGAATACTATATGTTACTGGAATAGGATTCCATTCCTCATCAGCATTAGCCGTTAAATTAGTTGCTACTTCTAATCCATCAGACTTTCTAAACTTCATAGAAACTGGTAAATGATCAGAATATCCACTACCGGTAAAAGTAGAACTCCACCTTTTTGGCTCTCCAGATGAAGTAAAGGTATTAAACCCAAAGTCACCTCGTTCGAAAGAGTCATTCACATAACTTAAACCAGAATCATCGGTTAAAGAGTTAGAAATAATCAATTGCATAAGTGTCCCCCAGTAACCCCGATAGGTATCTGAACCTCTTTCATTTATTGGGTAATCGATCCAAAGGTTTTGAGTATCGCTTGTACCTAGTATATCATCTAATGCCGTTTTCTCAAATTCATATCTTTCTTTCTGATTGTAATCGGAGTTGAAATCACCCGCTAAAACAAAGTCAACAATGGGATCGCCTATTATTAACTCGTCTAATCTAGCCCTTAACACTTCCGCATTTTGAATTCGAACCTGCTCCATTTCCCATGAACTTGCTCCTGATTTCCAATGATTCGCAAATACAACTAATTCATTTCCATCAACATCAATCCATGTTTCTAGGATGGGTCTTGCTCTTAGCAATGGATGTATTTTAGTTTTCTCTCTTAAGATTGGGAATCTTGAAAATACTGCTGTTTTTTGAACCGAACTTGGGAGGCCGTTTTCGTCTTTAGCACTTTCTCCAACTTCAATTTGATAGTTCCACATACCTGCATCTATCATACCTTTTAGTAACAACCATTCTGAAGGTAAATCTGCAATAATTTCATCGAAGTCATCACCAAGCATTTTTTCTAAAGTTGTGAAGGAAAAGCGTCCTAAAAAATCTCCTGCATCAGCATAAGTAACCTCGCCATTAGTAGTAAAATCACTTTCTAATTCTACTAAAACCAATATATCAGGTCCTTTACCTTGATTGTATTCCTTTAACACTTGAATAGCATTTTGAATTTTGGTTAATACATCTTCTTTAGTGTATTGATCATTTCCATCTCGATCTGTAGACTTATAATCGTCAAATACTGCATAGTCATCCGCATCAAAAAGATTTTCTATGTTATATGTTACTAAAGTGTATTCTAGGTTCTTATTTTGATCTTTTTCCTGAGCTGTACAGCTTGAAATAGAAATTAGGAATATGAGAATTAGGAATAGATATTTCATAAAAATGATTGTTCTTTCATCCTCGTTTCAAGGATTATACTTTGATAGTATTCGCTTTCGCCAAGGAAGACAGCATTAAAATTATCTGATCTCATTTAGAACCAAGTTCCCTTTATTGAAAATACCTAACGCTCGACCAGTTAGTTTCTTATCGATATATGGAGAGTTTTTAGATTTCGAGCGAACGTTCTTTTTAGTGAATAACCATTCTTCATCAGTATTAAAAAAAGTTAGATTTGCTTTAGCTCCAACCTCAAGATTCAATTCTTCCAGGCTCAAAATATTCCTTGGATTATAACTCAATTTATCTACTAATTGCTGTAGGTTAAGCTTGTTAGTTTTGAATAATCTCATATTTGAAATACTCCATGCCGTCTCTAATCCAATTATTCCATTAGGTGCGAAAATAAACTCTACTTCTTTTTCTTCAATAGCGTGGGGAGCGTGATCGGTACAGATAACATCAATAGTTCCATCTACTAATCCTTCAATCATTGCATCTACATCTTCCTGAGTTCTGAGTGGTGGATGCATTTTGAAATTTGTATCAAACTTTTGGCGGTCTATTTCTTCGTCTGTTAAATCGAAGTGATGCGGACAAACTTCTGTCGTAACTTTTACACCTTTAGCCTTTCCTTTACGAACTAAATCAACCCCTTCTTTTGTACTTATATGAGCTACATGGATATGTCCACCAGTATATTCAGCAAGTAAAATATCTCTTGCAATCATTACTTCTTCAGCAATTCCTGGTGTTCCATCTAAGCCTAATCTAGTTGCAACTGCTCCTTCATTCATATGTCCAGGACGAGAAAGTGCTAAATCTTCTTCATGATTAATAATAGGCATTCCAAGCATGGATGAATATTCTAAAGCTACACGCATCACTTGTGAATCAAATACAGGATCGCCATCATCGCTAAATGCTACAGCTCCACCATCTTTCATATCACCCATCTCAGCAATTGATTTTCCTTTGCGTTCTTTGGTTACGCAACCAATTGGGTGCACATCTACAGCCGTATTTTCTGCTTTTTTGATAATGTATTCTACAACATCACGTGTATGAATAGCAGGGTTCGTATTCGGCATACAAGCAACTGCGGTAAACCCACCAAATATGGCCGCATCAGTCCCTGTTTTAATTGTTTCTTTGTGCTCAAAACCTGGTTCCCGAAGATGAATGTGCATATCCATCCAACCAGGACTTACATATGCACCAGCAAAATCATGAGACTCTTCGCCTTTCTGTTCTTTTAATCCATCTTCAATTTCAGTGATTACACCATCATTTATTCGAAGATCAACAGTTTCATCACCTTTATGATTTTTACTTACAGGACGAAGATTTTTGAGGAGCATATTAATTTATATATGAATTTTGATTCAATGGAAATATAGGGGTTTTGTGGGACTCCAAAGAGAAAAAATGCACTATAATATCTTTAATTTTCAATTTAATTCATCCAATCTACATATAGACAATCTAAAGTTATTCATAGTATTTTAACAAATTGGTAGTAAAAAATGACTAAGTATGTATACGTGTATATCGTGCTTCTTTTTCTATGTTCATGCAAGACAACACAACCAATATATAATGAAATAACTGATAATCGTCCCAAAATTGAACAACTGAGTACCCATACTACATTCATAATACGAAGCCATAATGACTCATTATACCAAGCTAGAAACATCATATTTCAACATAATCATCTAGTTTGGAATGAATATGAATCGCTTTACATAGAAAAGGAATTAGACTACCAGAATTTAAAATATTTGCAGTTTACCTCTAGAAAAAGTGGAAGGCGAATAGGCTTCATCTTTGGTTTTTTAACTGGATTTAGTATTGGAATGGCTAATTCAGGTGGAGGTAGTGGAAACTATAGTATTGATTTAGGACCAGAATTAGGTGTGATTTCAGGTTTAATTAATGGGGCAACATGGTCTTTAATTGGTCATATAATTGGATATAAAACTGTTTATTCAAATGACTGAATTAATAATCTTATAACCCGTGTTTTTTACTTGAAACTACATTTTCAACAGTCCATTCCACTTTAGCGTTATAAGGAGACATTCGAACTTCACAATCTTTAATATCGCAAAGTGGACATGAGAAATCATGACAATAATCGGTATGAATATTCAGTTCAATTCTATTACCAAATTTACCCAGAATAAGGTCCTCTAATTTGTCTGTTTCATCATGCCCCTGTTTGATATTATAATACCAGGGAAGTGTTAAATGGCAGTCAATATGAAGTACACTACCATATTTTACAATCCGCAGATTATGTAAATCAACCCAATTTGTATGTCTTTTTTCTTGGAGATAACTGACCATTTCATTCAATAATTTTGATCAGACTCATCCATAATTCCTGCTATTGCGTGCCTCAAAATCTTGAAGCCCATTCTTATTATAAATAGTGCAAATATTATGGCGACAGCACCATCTAGCCAAATAGCTCCAGTAATCGAGATTAGAAAAAGTCCCAGTATAATACCAAGAGTTGTATAAGTATCCGTTTGAAGGTGACGACCACTTGCCATCAGCGCCAATGAGTTATTCTTTTTCCCAGTTTTATATGCCCAAGTTCCAAATGCATAATTAATCAAGGCAGAAAAACTAATAATCCCAATTCCCCAATTCAGTTGTTCGAGCTGTGGTGGATCCAAAAAACTCATTCCTGCCTCGTAAATAATGAAGAGACCAGCAATGGTAATAAGTGTACCCTCTATTCCTGCAGAAATAAACTCAATTTTACCATGTCCATAGGGGTGACTTCGATCTCTTGGTCGGGCAGCAATAAATAAACTTACTAATCCAATTGCACCACTAACTACATTCACAATACTTTCGAGAGCATCAGTAAGAATAGCCACCGATTGTGTTAGGTACCATGCCACTACTTTAATCAGAAATAAAACCACAGCTATGGTTACAATAAATTTCTGGACTCTTATATTTTCATTCTGTGATTCCATCAGTTTAAAGTACAGGAATTAAGATATATTCTCACATTTCTTTATTTAAGTATTTCTATTTATGAAATAATTGAAAGGGCTACTCTTATTTTAAAAATGCTACATTAAACTATGGCAACTTTGCTAACTTCTGAGTTTATTGGAGAACCTAACCAAGCTGAAGCAATCATTTTAAATATATTGGAGTAATCCAGCCTCTACATTCATTTTTTAAACATCGCCGTTATATGAAAAAATACATGTTATTATTTCGGGGTCAGGAAGGAGTTGATGCATCGGAAGACGCATTACATGAACGAATTCAAATGCATATAAACTGGATTGAAAAACTGGGGGATCAACATATCGATTCTCAACGACTTGAAGAACATGGTGCCCATATTCTTAATTATAACACAGTTGAAACAGATGGTGCATTTATTGAGGCAAAAGAGATCATATTAGGCTACACCATTGTTGCTGCTAAAAACTTAGATGAGGCAATATTTTTAGCAAAAACGTGTCCTCTTTTAAACTACTTCGAAATAATGGTTAGACCTGTAGTTTCTTAATCATTCTCTAGATTTAACAACTACATAATTACCTTTAAAAGCTGCGTATTTTTTCCCTTTATCTTCAATTACAGCTTCTAAAGTGATTCGAGCTTTTCCAAATCTTTCATATTCATCTAAGAATTTATCAATCTCTTTTTTTGTCGGAATTACAAGTTGAGCCGAAAAATCTTGTGTAATTGGCCTCTGAAAGCTTGTCTGAGATTTACTACCAACAATTGTAGGTAGAGGTTTAAAATGGTCTACAACCAAGCGAATATACGACCACCCAACTGTTAAGAATAAACTATCTACACTACCACCAAATGCTGATCGGTTATGATTTACATTTAACTCTATTGGGGCCTTTAAACTCACATCATTTGTGGTTAATCTTTCAACCTCTATCCCCATTTGTCGAGTTATTGGGATTTCGGTATGCAAATAATTCTGTGCTTCTTCTTTTGTAAAACTCAATGTATTGGTCGTAAAATCTGGTTCATTAGGGTTTTTAAAATCGTCTTTTTCCATACTAGCATTTAGAACATAAGAAGAAAAATTCAGGATTATGTTAATATGTTGACTCGTTACAAGAATCTCTTGTGGAACTTCAATACCATCCACATTCATATATCTTTTAATAAAATAACTGACTACTCCATTTCTTCCTCTTCGAAAGTAATAACTCTGTTTTATAAATGGCTTATAATCTCCTTGTGATATATAATAGATCTCTTCTTTATCGGGAAAGCCTTCTAATCTAACAAGCCATACTTCTTTATCTCCAATAAGAACAGAACCTTCAAACTTTAATTCTAGTCCCTTTTCTTTATAATCCATGAGATTATTTTCATATAGAAACGCATTTCGCGCGACTACTTTCTCTATCTCATCAAAGCGTTCATAATATGAAATAAAATTCCCTGGGTCTTCAATCCAACCTCTTGGGCCATATCTAGATATCGTATGTAACTCACCTTCAGTTCTAAAATCAAAGCGAGCCATATCTGGTTTTAAGTTCTTAAACATAAAATTGATTTGCTCTTCCCCATCTGGATAATTCCAACTCCCTTCACTATAAAAAGATGAAATATTTTCCCATTTTTCTACACCACCTAAAGCCTCAGAAATTCTTTCGTAAATCATTTCTAGCTCGTTCCCAAAATCATTCTCCTGAGATGAACCCAAAACTGGTAGCAAAATCAACACAAAAATGGATACAGCTTTTTGTATCATTAGAATTAAGAATCAATATTAAACAGAAATAAACTAGCTTTAAATAACGCCGAAAGCGCTTAAAAATCAATAATGGCAGATCAAATCCCTTTTCTTTTTGACATCCCTACTGTTACCCAACTTACAGGCAAGATAAAGTCCATTCTAGAGCAGAATTTCAACGATATTTTAGTTGAAGGTGAAGCAAGTAATGTAAAACAAAGTGCAAATGGGCATATTTATTTTACTTTAAAGGATTCGGGAGCTCAACTTCCTTGTGTTATTTGGAGAAGTACGGTTCAGCGATCTGAAATAAACCTAACTGATGGTCAGCAAATAGTTGTGGGTGGTGATATTCAAGTTTATGCGCCCCATGGTCGCTACCAAATGATCGTAAGTCTAGTACAACTGGCAGGTATCGGAAAACTGCAGCAAGCCTTTGAAGAGCTGAAAGCTAAATTAAAAGAAGAAGGTTTATTTGATGATATCCACAAAAAACCGGTCCCGAAGTATCCTAAAACTATTGGTATAGTTACCTCAAAAACTACTGCAGCATTTCAAGATATAAGATCAACTTTAGAAAAACGCTGGCCGATTGCTGAGATTAAACTTTTTCATGCTAGTGTTCAGGGCATAAACGCAGCACCAGAAATTGTACAAGGAATTAAATATTTCTCAGCTAATAAGATTGTTGATTTAGTAATTATTAGTAGAGGCGGTGGTTCACTTGAAGACCTTTGGCCTTTTAATGAAGAAGCAGTTGCGAGAGCCGTTTTTGAATGCGAAATTCCGATAATTAGTGCGGTTGGTCATGAAGTTGATTTCTCTATTTCAGATTTTGTAGCCGATCTACGAGCGGCAACGCCAACTCAAGCAGCTGTATTGGCTACACCGGATATTAATGAAGTAAAAATGTTTGTTGAAGATTTATTCAGACGGCTAGAATTAAATACAAAAGGAGCACTTCAATATTATAAAGATAGAGTTTCTAGTTTGGCAAAATCATATGCATTATTGGCTGTACAGCAAAAAATGATTCATGCTAGATCTGATATAAAAAATTTGAAAGATCAATTAGGTCATAATTCGGAGTTATATCATAAAAACCAGCGAAAAATACTAACCAATCTTCTCCATCGTCTTGATAAACAAAATCCAAATGAACCACTTGAAAAAGGCTTTGTTAGAGTTTGGCAGGATGGGAAATGGATTAGAGAATCAGCAAGTTTTGAGAAAAAAAGTGGTTTTGAAATAGAATGGAAAAATGAAACGATCAATCTTTAATAATTTAATCAAGTAGTATAATGGTTATACATAGACTTCTATTAATAACAGCATTATTTTGCGTTCTTCTTACATCTTGTTCTAACAAAGACGACTTCCAACTTATTGAAGCTACTATTTCTGAAATACATGCTGCGTTTAAAAGTGGAGAATTGACTTCTGAACAATTAGTAAAATTGTATCTGAATAGAATTAATACATTTGATCAAAGTACTGGAATTAATTCAATCGTATACATCAATAGCCGAGCACTTGAACAAGCTAAAGTCTTGGATCAAGAATATGCAGAAACTGGAATACTTCGACCAATGCATGGCATTCCAATTATTGTGAAAGACAATTTCAATACAATTGGTTTACAAACAGCTGCTGGTTCAGAAGCAATGAAGGGTTTTAAACCAAATACTAATGCCTATCAAGTTCAAAAATTAATAGAAGCTGGTGCTATTGTAATTGCAAAGTCCAATATGGCTGAATGGGCATTTAGCCCAATGGTAACTATAAGTTCGCTAGCTGGCGAAACTCTTAATCCATATAATACAAAACATACTACTGCTGGGTCTAGCGGTGGAACAGGTGCATCAATTGCCGCAAATTTTGCTTCGTTTGGACTTGGTTCTGATACTGGAAACTCCATCCGAGGGCCTTCTTCACATAATGCTCTCGTAGGATTTCGTTCTACAATTGGGCTTACAAGTAGGTCTGGCATTGTGCCATTATATCTTAGAAACGATGTTGGAGGTCCAATGGCTAGGAGTGTTGAAGATGCAACACGAGCTTTAGAAGTAATTGCAGGATATGATCCAACAGATCCAGTAACTAAATACAGCGAGAGGAAAATTCCAAAAAATTATTCACAGTTTTTGAAAAAGGAAGGCTTAATTAATAAAAGAATTGGAGTATTAAGAATTTTAAGTGATTATGAGCCAAATGAAGAAATTGCTTCTTTATTTGAACAAGCAATTCATGACTTAGATAGTCTCGGTGCTGAAGTTATTGATCCTTTCATTATCCCGGGTTTTCAAGAATTACGACAAGGGCAATGGTGTGCAGTCTTTGAAGAAGACTTAAACACGTACTTAGCAGCACAAGGTGAAGATGTACCTGTCAAAAATCTAAATGATGTAATAGAATCTGGAAAGTATGCTGATTATATAGAAAGGAATTTAAAATACTTCCAAGAAAACTCAGATATACAATCAGAAACTGTTTGCTCCGATCCTTTTACTGATTCAAAAAGAATAGCATTCAGAGAAGCAATTGAACATGTTATGGATAGTCTAAATGTGGATGCTATAGTGTATCCATCATGGAATCATCCACCAGCAAAAATTGGAGATTTTGAGGGGTATAAAGGGGATAATAGTCAAGTTATTGCCCCTCATACTGGTCAACCTGCTTTTACAGTACCAATGGGATTTACGTCTGGAAATTTACCTTCAGGCTTACAAGTTCTAGGCAGAATGTTTGATGAACCCACACTTATTGAAATTACTTATGCATATGAGCAAGGTACTCTTCATCGAAAACCACCCAAAGACTTCCCTGATTTACTAATTAAAGAATAAACCTTATTACTTTAACTGCTTAGCGTAGCTCCCAAGCACCTTTAATTCTTCAGCTTCATTACCAAGTTCTTGAAGTGCCTTATTGGTATTTGGATCTTCAAGATTAGACTCGATATCTACATAAAATGAATATCGAAATGGCTCGTGTAACTTCGGGCGTGATTCTAACTTACATACGTTAATCCCATGTTTATGAAGGATATTTAAGCATTCAACAAGTGATCCTTCCTGATGCGAAGTAACCATCATTAATGAGGTCTTGGATGGAATTTGTAAATCTACTTGAACAGATTTTGGAGAAACCGCTACAAAACGAGTAAAATTCTCTTTTTGGTTTGCAATATCATGAGCTATAATTTTTAATCCATAATGATCAGCTGCATGAGCTCCAGCAATTGCTGCTTGAGATAAATCTCCATCTTCCAATACTTTCTTCGCAGAAATTGCGGTATCTAAATAAGATTCCACTTTACATCTTGGAAGTTTAGTTAAGAAATGAGTGCACTGTTCAATCGCCTTTGGATGTGATAGAATGCGCCGGATTTGTGATACCTCGACTTGTTCAACTGCTAATAAACAATGAACTATTTTTAGAATTTCTTCTCCTACTATATGAAGATTTACCTCTCCTAGAATATCATAAGTATCATTAATTGATCCTGCAGTTGTATTCTCTATAGGTAGCAAAGCATAATCAACTTTCCCATCTTTTACAGCGTTTGCAGCCTGTACAAAAGTATCAAAACCGTAATAATCGACTTGATCATATCTCTCGCTAAAATGCCTAATTGCTGCTAAATGACTATAAGCGCCATCCGTTCCTTGATAACTTACACTTACCCTTGATCCACCATTTTTATTTTGATGATCAACCAAAGAGTGTGTTTGAAATCGCACAGAGTTTGTGATTATTTCTCTAAACAGGTGTTCTGCATAATATCTATCTAGGCCTACTTCTGCAGCTATATCTCGAATTTTAGTAAGAAGTTTTTCTTCTCGTTCTAGATCTCTTATTCCTGTATTTGTCTCTAGTTTAAAAGAAGAAACTTCTTTTACTAAATCCTGTCGCTCTGCAAGAGCGGTAATAATAGAGCGATCAATTTCATCGAGTCGTAATCGTATAGACTCTAATTCCTTTTTCATAACAAAAATCAATATGAATGAGTGTGAAAGCTGAATGTAGTAAGTTTGATGGGAAATTGAATGATTTTTCTTATCCTTGCTTTATTCTAATTATGCCAAAGCTCTATTTAATATTCTTTTTAATCTGCTTAACACTAACTGGGCTATCTTGCACTAAAGTTATTGTTCATCAATATCCAATACATTATACCGGTGAACCTGAACAAGCCATTGATAAATTCGAATTCATAATAAAGAATGGAGAATTATATTTTTTCAAAGCTTCAGACTCAACCGAAGTTCCCTTTGTCTATACAAGTGGGATACTGAATGTTATCAATGGATTAAAAAGTGATTCAATTTGGGAAAAGAGTAACTCTCTTGTAAACCCTATTACTAAACAAGCTTACACTATAGATGCACAAGCTCAATATAATCCTGAATTTGATGCTGATGAGTTTATGGTATCAATTAGCACAATAACAGATGATTCTATTGCAGCTTATATTGAAGGCTCTGTTGATGATGCAACGGTAATTTATGGACAAAATAATTATCGATTTATCTCACTTGGAATATCAGAACCGCAATATCAAGAGTCATCAACTAATGTTTCAGTGATAAATGAATATCCTTATGGAGAAACTTGGAGCTTAAGTATTAATGATGTTATTGTAGGTGAAATAGTTCAAGGTAGCCCTGTTATTTATAGACCAGAAATAGATTTCAATTATGGAGTTTCTTACTCCTTCCTCTTTATTGAGAAAATTGAACCTTCTATAAAAGCAGAATTAATAAATTCTATGCTAGCTTACTTATCCTTGCTCGATATGGAATTTTATTACTACGAATGTGATCTAAAAAATCTTAATGATGAAGACTGTCCAGAAGTAATAAGATTTTATTAGAATAAAACTTTATTACTTATCTGAGAGTTTATCCATTAAAATTGCTACCTGAAATTCAATACGCTTCATTTCCTGTAAAATGGTATTCTTATCCATTTGCATCCAATGCCATTGTTTGACCAATCCATTCATAATCACACCAATTAGCATACCTGCTCCATACTTTGCCATAAGCACAGAATCTTCAACAGTGAAGAATTTATACCCAAACCAAAATGCAAAACCAGTTATTACAAGTTGAATAGTGGTTATCAAAATAGCCCACTTTCCAAGTTTACCTTTATAAAGATTCCCCCATTGTTTAAATAAGCCATGTTGATCTAATGCATTATAAAACTCGGCTTCATCTTTACTAAGTGATTCTTCTATAAGTTGATCGATTTCTTCCTTTTTCATGGTATTTACCTATTATTTAGTTTTAAAAATTTCTTTCAAAGACTCTCTAGCATTGAACAATCTTGATTTAACCGTTCCAGAGGAAATCTCTAAAACCTCTGATATTTCATTTACAGAATAGTTTTCCAAGTAAAACATACTGAGAACAATTTTTTGAGTTTGAGGTAGTCCTTCAATAGCTATTTTAAGTTTCGCTTTTCTCTCCTGAATTATATCATATTCATCCCCATCAGAATCCTGTTGAATATGATCATTCAAATATATTTCTTGAGTTTTTCTCCTTACAAGTTGCTGCTTTCTAATCCAGTCAATAGCTTTTCTTCGGGCAATACTAAGTGCCCAAATGTCAAAACTAATACTGATTTTCAATGTCGATAGTCCTGAAATGATTGAATACCAGCTTTCCTGAACTAAGTCGTCTAATGATGCTTTATCCCTTGTTTGCGCGAAAATCTGCCTTTTTAAACTAGGATTAAATTTACGGATCAGTATTCTAAGTGATTCTTTATCACCTTCCTGATATCTAACTACTAGATAATCATTTATGATATGTTCTGAATTAGGTCTCATAACTACATAGTAGTCGTAGAAAAAAGTGAAAGGTTCATTTTATTTTTTTAAAAGATCTAACTAATATCTTTTATCTGTTTAGCCATGAACTTCATAATATCTTCATATTAGAATCCGACTTTTATATGATATAATCTTAAATAAAATTAATAGAGAAATATGAATTTATTTTTAGCACTTTTGCTATCACTTTTCATTGGTAACCCATCAGCTTCTACTTCTGTAGATTCTAATCAAACTGGAAACAGAGTTGAAATAGTGATTGAAGGAAACGATCAAATGAAATTTGATCTTTCCGAGATTAAAGCTAAAGAAGGTGATACTATAGTATTAACTCTCAAACATGTTGGGAAACTTCCTAAAGCTGCAATGGGTCACAATTGGGTGTTACTTTCAGCTGGTACTAATGTTAACGAGTTTGCTATGAAAGCAATTAGAGCAAGAACCAATGACTATATTCCCGAAGAAAGCGATGAAGTACTTGTGCATACAGCACTAATCGGTGGTGGCGAAGAATCTACCATTGAATTCGTTGTCCCTGCTGCAGGTGAGTATGATTTCATTTGTAGCTTTCCTGGACATTATTCACTTATGAAAGGAAAACTAATTGTTGAGTAATATCTAACTCATCTATATAAAGAGCTATTCTCATTAAGGGAATAGCTTTTTTTAATTATACGATTTAACGATGAAGCATAACTTTATCTTTGTTTATGGGTTACTTAAATCCATCTATGAAAATGATCCAGCAAAATTTATTCGAAGAAATTGCTCCTTAATTGGTGAGGGTTCTATCTATGGAATGTTGTACGATCTTGGCAGTTACCCTGGTGCTATTTATGAGAAAAATTCTCCTTCTAGAGTGTATGGTGAAGTATATCAAATAGATCGAAATGAAAAAGAATTAGTACAGTTTCTTGACAATTTTGAAGGTGTAGGGTCACAATTCAAACAACCCAATGAGTACATTAGATCTATCATTCCAGTTAATATTTCAACTGGAATTATTAAAGCGTCAACTTATTTATATAATTGGAACCTAGATGGGGCTAAAATGATTGATTCAGGTAGATACGAAAATGTAAAAGGAAATAGATAGGTAATTAAAAATTGATAGATCGAAAAAATAAATCTAGAATGGGATTGGGATTTCTAGCAGGGATGTTAGGAGCCTATATTTTTGTGGAAGGTTTTGTGCGATTAGCGTACTGGATCGGTTTATATGAACTTAATTCAAATACGAATATAAATTACCTTGTAAGTACTTTTTCAGGTATTGTAACAGGAATCGTTACCGTTTATATAAGTAAGGAGCGACAACTACGCATATTATTATTTGTAGTTGGTTCGCTCTTAATTATGGATCATATAGCTTTTTTCTCGAATTCCGACTTTAGTCTAAATAGAATGATAAACCGGATGATGGTTGACTTTAGTGTTCTTTTTAGTGGCTTTATTACCTACAAAATTATTGGTACTTCAGAAACATCTACCTAGAATTTTATTCAATTCCTTTTCCTGTAGCAGCCCAGTAAATAGCACCATATAAATGCTCTAGAAACATGTTATCAGAAAATGTCTCTGGCATATGACCTAATGCTGTATAAAATGATCTACCTCCATCAAACTCGTGATACCAAGAAACAGGATGAAATTCGCCCATCCCTTCTGTCTTACGATTCCCCCAGGGCGGTTGAACTTCATAATAAGATTCGTCAATACTAAGTAAGTAATTTAATCCTTCCACTTTTTCTTCACCGAATTCATATAGTTCATCAGTCCAAAGAAATGATTCTGGCATTCTTTCAAGCCCAGGAAAACTATCGTCTAAAACAGTTACTCGTGTAGTTTGATTTACAGGATGAATCACAAACATCCTACCTACTAATTGAGTATACCATTTCCAATCATACTCAGTATCTGAAGCTGCATGTATTCCCACAAAACCTTTGCCACTTTGAATAAAGTCTTCCATTGCGGCTTGTTGTTCATCATTTAAAATATCGCCTGTAGTACTTAGAAATATAATCACATCATACTGCTCTAGGTTTTCTTTATTAATCCTATTTGCTTGTTCATGCCAATCTACTTGAAACTGATGACGCTGTGCAATTTTTCGTATACCATCAACTCCTTCGTTTATTGATTCATGATGCCAACCTGCTGTTTTCGTAAAAAGAAGAGCCTTAAACTGTGGTTGGGCAAAAGCTGTAGCTGAACTAAAGAGTATTAATGCTAAAAGATTGAGAATGGTCTTTTTCATAATTCTGAAATTATTTGAGTAACTATTTTAGTTTAGTGTAGGTAAAAAAACTCTTTTAATCATAAAAAAAGAAGTAATTCATTTACTATTGAACAAAAAAATTAAAGCGCTAGATGTGAAATTTTTTTCACTGTATTTTGTCTTATTCTAGAAAAATCATTAAACCTTTCTTTTCTTTTAATATATGATACTTATTGTTGGTGCTGGGCTTTCTGGTTTGTTAACTGCATACAGACTTAAAAAAGCTGGGAAAGAAGTAAAGATAATAGAAGCTCGAGATCGAATTGGAGGTAGAATTCATACTCTACTCTCAAAATCCGAGACCCCAGTTGAAATGGGTGCAACATGGCTTTGGAAAACTAACCCTAGCCTAATCGATTTACTTAAAGAGTTAGAAATTTCAGTATTTGAACAATTCATGGAAGGGCAAGCATACGTTCAATACTTCTCAAACTCTCCTGCTCAAGCCTTAGATATTCCTGAACAAGAAACAAGCTATCGAGTTGTTGGAGGCTCTTTTGTTCTAATAAATAAACTTGCAGAATCACTGACAAAAAATGAGTTAAAATTAACAGAGGTTGTTCAATCTATCGTATACCAAAATGATACTCTAAAAGTAATCACCGACACTTCTGAATATATTTCTGAGAAAGTAATTCTTGCTCTTCCTCCCAGATTAGTAACACAGAGCATTTCTTTTGAACCTGCATTGCCTAAAGAACTTTTAGATATTACTAAAAAAACGCACACTTGGATGGAAGATTCAATAAAAGTTGCTTTAATATTTAATACGCCATTTTGGAGAAATAGAAATCTTGCAGGAGCTATATTCAGTAATGTCGGACCTGTAACTGAGTTTTACGACCATACAAATTCAGAAGAGACTACTTTTGCCCTCTGTGGATTTATGAATAACGCTTATCAACCCATTTCAAAAGATGAACGGAAGAAAAAAGTTGTAGATCAAATGGTTCAGATCTTTGGTGAAGAAGCATCAGATTATCTCAGTTACGAAGAAACAGTTTGGGGAGATGAAATTTTTACAAGAGACTCAAATCCTATATCTCTTTTCCCTCATCAAAATAATGGACATTCTATTTTTCAACAGTCTTTTTATGATGGAAGAATCTTTTTTTCTAATGCTGAAACTTCACCTCAAAACCCTGGTTACATGGACGGTGCAGTTTATTCGGCAAACAATCTAGTAAATAGACTTATATAAATTTGTATTATGAATTACCATTTTTCGAAAGATATAAGCTGAACGAATCTGTTTAAAATTGAATTTAAAATTATAAATCTAATTCCATTTTAAAGAGAAAACCCATGTTTGGACTATTCAAAAAGAAAACAGAAGTTGAAAAACTAGATGTAAAATATAGAAAGTTACTTGCTGAAGCGCATCAACTTTCAAGCACTAATCGAACAAAGAGCGATAGCAAAATGCAAGAAGCTGAAGAAGTTTTAAAACAAATGGACAAAATTAACGAGACCCATTGATAAATTGAGTCTAATGATCGATGTTAAATTCAAATTGATAAGAATTAAATATCTAAATTATCGATCATGAAAAAACTTAGCTTGCTAATTATACTAATTGCTTTTTCACTTACATCTATCGTAGCACAAGTAAGTTGTTTAGATTCTGAACAGCTTAAAAGTTTGGATTTGAAATGGGAGCAAGCACTTCTTGAATCTGACATTAGTGTATTTGAATCTCTGCTTGCTGAAGAATTCATTTGGGTTCATAATCATGCTGGGTTGATAGACTCAAAAGCTGGTTTGATTGAACGAGCTTCTGATAAGAATTTTGGAGCTACCGGAAACCCTAAATCTAGAATCTCCAATGATGTTCAAACTGTCATTTTGGGTTCAACTGCAGTTGTAAGTGGGTTTACAATTGTAGAAAGAGGTCCAAATCCAGTTACTTATCATTTTATGAGAACCTATTCCGAAATAGATGGAAACTGCTTTTTGATCGCCAATCATACTATGGCAGTTCCTAAAGATGATGAATAATAGTACATCACACTTTCAACTAATATCTGATATTTTAAGAGATGTAGGAACACCTGAATGTCTGAAAAAGGTAACAGAGCTTGAAAAAAACTCTACTAATAGAAATAGCTATCACTTTAGAAACTTAGGATTAAATCCTAAAGATGTATTTAATATTTGCGATGTAATTCTCAAAGAATATTCACTTTCGATAAATTCAATCAGTTTCAGCTATAACCAGAAATTTGGAGATAATGGAGCAAGTATACTTGCTAAATTTCTACCACTATCCATTCAAGAAATTGGTTTAGTAGATTGTGGAATAAGTAATAAAGGTGGCTTAGACATTTTGGATTGGGTAAAACGAGCTTCCAACCTTAAAATGATCTGTATCGAACAGAATAACTTTACTCAAAATCTAAAAACTGAATTTCATAAGTTCGCAAAAGATAATCCCAAAATCCTAATATTAGTTTAGATCATTCATCCTCTACTTTAAATCGACAGCAACTATGAAGTACAATCGATATACAAACCATAGCCCTTTTGTTTCTGAAATTGGGTTTGGTGCATGGCAGTTGGGTATAAATTCAGGCTGGAAAGGAATGTCTGAAAAAGAGGCTATTGAAATGGTTCAAGCTTCTATCGACTATGGCGTTAATTTCTTTGATACTGCCCCAAATTACGGTCTTGGTACAAGCGAAATAAGACTCGGAAAAGCTCTTACAAATTATGACAGAACTAAGCTTGTCATAAATACAAAATTTGGACACACCGATTCTGGAGAATTGAACTTTTCCTCAGAGTACATCAGAGATTCAATCGATGGTAGTTTAAGACGATTACAAACAGACTATCTTGATTCGGTAATCATTCATAATCCTCCTTTAGAATATCTGGATGGTAGAAAGAATTCCCATTATGATATACTTGAACAATTAAAGAGGGAAGGAAAAATTAAAGCATATGGAGCTTCCTTAGATACATTCGATGAGATGATGCTTTTTTTGGATACAACAAAT
Organism: Balneolaceae bacterium; assembly: GCA_965212165.1. Lineage (GTDB taxonomy): Bacteria > Bacteroidota > Rhodothermia > Balneolales > Balneolaceae > RHLJ01. The sequence continues at coordinate 3,260,297 of OZ243096.1, forward strand.
GGAGAAGTGATAGAGGCTTTTTTCAATATTCTTCATCAGAATACTGCAAGAGCATTTGAAACGGCTAAAAAAAAAGGAGTTTCTATCATTGCAAAAGTCCCGCTCGATTCAGGATGGCTTTCTGGAAAATATAATTCCGAAAGCACTTTCACTGATATTAGAAGTCGGTGGTCAAAAAAGGATATCAAAACTAGGGCTGCTTTAGTTGATAGAATCCGAGATATTATTTCTAAAGAAATAAATCTAGCATATGCCGCGATTTCATTTTGTTTAGCATATGATGCTGTATCAACAGTTATTCCAGGAAATACTTCTGTTGAACAACTTGAAAACAACTTAGAGAGTATTAAGAATCCTATTTCAAAAAAACTAGTCCTAGAACTAGAAAAATTCTATCAAAATGAAGTGAAAGAGCTTAATTTACCTTGGTGACTGCATCCAACACTAAACACTAAACACTCAACACTCAACACTCAACACTCAACACTCAACACTCAACACTCAACACTCAACACTCAACACTCAACACTCAACACTCAACACTCAACACTATTAAAAGTTGTTTGATGAATATTGATGATTGGTAATTTTCCTCACCCTACTCTATACTTCAGTTCCTCGATCTTAGACATAAGTTCGTTTCGATCCATTTCACGATAACGTTCTGGTAATAATTCTTTAGAAGTACATTCCAGAACAGCATTCAGAGTTTGTAATTCTACTTCTTCTGGATACGTTGGAGGGATAAAGTCATTTAAAGCCAAATCTAGAATTACTGGAGACACTTTTTTCTCACCTGCCGCTGCAGCTCGGAATTTTGCTCTAGTTAATGCAGCTTCCATATCGGCGCCGGAAAAGGTTTTAAATCCTTCTTCGATGATAGCAGGAATATAATCTTCAGTTTGTTTTAAGCCAGTCTTCTTTCTCATGGCCTCAAATAATTCCACACGCTCTTCATTGGTATGAGGCGGGAATAATGCCAAATGTTCTTCCGCTCTACCCTGACGTTTCAAATCGATTGGCATCAAATCAGGTCTTGCTGTCATTAAAAACCAAATGATCTTACCTCGATTAGCAGTATCACTCATAAATGTAGCAATCTGCGAGAACACGCGGCTAGAAACACCACTGTCGCCACTAGAGCTCCTATCGCCGAGATAAGCATCTGCCTCATCAATCATAACTGCAACTGGGGCCATCGCTTTTAATAGTGAAAGAATTTTTTCTAAATTTCCTTCTGTTACACCTTGCCACTGACTTCGGAAGTTCTTCAATTTTACCATGGGAACTCCAACTTCACTAGCAAAACATGTTACCAAGAAAGTCTTTCCAGTTCCTACTGGGCCACATACTAAATATCCCATTGGCATTACATCCTGTCGACCTTCTTTTAAAGCTTTTACAGCTTGTCGAAGATGAATTTTCACATGTTTATGTCCTGCAACATTATCCAATGAATATGGATTCTCAACAAATTCTAGTAAGCCGTACGCTTCAGCTTCAATTAATTCTTTTTTATTCTTGGAAAGACTATCAAAAGTGATCTTTTCTTTGTTCTCTCGAGCATTAGAAAGTACACTTCGAATATTCACATAATTCAAACCCGCAGTTTGTTGAGCAATAATCTCAGGCTTTACCGATGAAATGTTTTTAAAATCATCGTTCTTAGTCTCGAATTTTACAAAGTCTAGACGTTCAACTTCTCCAGGTATAGTAATCTTAATTTCCGTTGTATACGGATTCTGAATTAAGGTTTTATTCAGATCGGGTAAGTTTTCAGTAATTAAAACTGTAGTAAAGTCTGAAGCCAGAAACATTGGGTCGTGTGCCCAGCGTGATAAATATACCAACGAGGTTCGGTCTTCACTTCCTGTCGAACTTGTATCACTCATTGGAATGAGCGTTTCAGCATAGTCTATAATTAATGCTACACTTTTCTTCTGGTCTAAGCGAAGTCGAAAATATTGTTCTAATAACGAGAATACTCGAACTGGGTCTTTCGGCATTTTATTGGCAAAATCAGTACCAATTAAACTATCTCTTCCTGCAATGGCTTGATTGAAATCGGCTTGAGACTCCTTATCACGAAAATAAATTCCCGATGCACGATCATAGAATACAACAAAGTCACGGGCTCCAAAAAACTCATCCGATAGAAAACTTTTTAGACGATGAAATTCTGTTCCTTCTTCACTTTTTAGAGGTACAAGATCATGAACATTGCCATGTAACAAGAAGGTATTTATAGTTCGGCTTAAATATTTTCTAGCAAAATCCTGTGACCAGGTTGGATAATTATCAAACATCGCTACGGCTCTATTAAAATAAGTTTTACAGTTTCAATTCTGCTTTGAGTCGCTTTACTAATTATGAATTTTTTATCTTCAATAAGTACTTCTTCATTCACTGTTGGAATGCGCCCCAAATAATTAATTATGTAGCCCGCTACGGTATCATAGTCTGAAGGTTCCACTGGAAGCTTAATTTCTTCAAACTTTGATACGAGCTCTACAATTTCAACATTTCCAGATACTACAAATGTATTTGGAGATAGTCTTTTCATGATTTCATCGTCCACATCATGTTCATCCTGAATATCACCTACTACTTCTTCCAATAAATCTTCAATTGTAACCATTCCTGCAGTCCCACCATATTCGTCTAATACAATAGCTACCGACATATTTGATTGTCTAAACTCTGTGAGTAAATCTTTTGATTTCTTACTGTATGGAACAAGTTTAACTGGACGTATAATCTCATTAAGTGTTTTAGGCTTATTAAAAAGATCATACGCAAAGACCACTCCAATTACATCATCAATCGAATCTTGAAATATTGGAAGTTTAGAATGCCCCGATTTAATAAATAAATCTAAAATATCATCAATCGATGTTTTTTTATCAACTGCTTCAATTTCGATTCTTGGAATCATAGAGTCCTTAACTCTTTTAGTAGAAAGCTCTAATACATTGTGCAAGATCTCTGAATCGTCTTGATCTATATCTTCACTACCACCACTTTCTCTTAATTCTTTAAAGATTAGTTCAACATCCTGTCTTCGATATAATGAAACTGCCTGTTCCGCGTCAGGTACCAACCATTTGATAAGCACATTTGAACTACTATTAGCTATAGCAATTAGAGGTCGCAGTGAGAAGTAACAAATCCGAAGAGGGATTGCTATGATACTTACCATCACATCTGCTTGTGCTCTAAATATTGCTTTTGGAAGAATCTCTCCAAAAATCATTATTAAAATAGAAGCAATGATTGTTTGAACAATCAGAATTTGAATATCAGTTGGTGTATGACTAAACCATAGTTCTGAATATTCTGTTATTGGTGCAACTAGAAATATTGCCATAAATGTAGCATAAAGAACATTTACAATATTGTTACCTACCAAAGTGGTAGTCAAAAAAGTTTCGGGATTACTTTTAAAAAACTCTAGAGAATTAGCAATAAAACTATTCTTCCGAGATGCTACTTCTAGCTTAAGTTTATTCGCAGTTACAAAAGCAATCTCAGAACCTGAGAAAAAACCACTTAGCACAATGGTTGTTGCTATTAGGAGCCATTCCATATTATTTGGCTCCAGTTTTATTATTTAGAGATATGCTACCCGATGGAGGCTCGTCGCTCATTCAATCAAAATTAGTTCTTAGTTCCCGGAGAAATTAGGCTTTCTTTTTTCAATGAAAGCTGTCGTTCCTTCCTTAAAATCAGCAGTGTTAAACAAATCTCCAAATAGATTTGCTTCCGTTTGAAAACCGGAATCTTTGTCTGCTTCTTTAACAGCCAATATAGCATTTTTTATTGCTAGTGGTGCTTGTTTTGTAATACTTAAAAGTAATTTTTTTGCCCCTTCAATTATATTCTCTTCAGAAATTGCATTTAACAATCCTAATTGCAGTGCTTCTTCAGCTTTTGTAAATCTTCCCGACATTATTAGTTCTAAAGCTTTGGCTTTTCCAACCATCCTCGTTATTCGTTGCGTACCACCATAACCGGGTATTAATCCTAAACTTACTTCTGGTAAACCAACTAGAGTAGTTTTAGAACCAATTCTTAGATGGCAAGATAAAGCAAGTTCAAAGCCACCACCTAATGCATAACCATTAATAGCTGCAATAACAGGGATAGTTAAATCCTCGATTCTTTGGAACACACCTTGGCCTCGGAGTGATAATTTCGTGGCTTCTTCTGAACCGAAATCTGAAAACTCTTTTATGTCTGCTCCAGCAACAAAAGCTTTCTCACCAGAACCTGTAATGATAAGTGCTCGTATCTCTTTGCTATTCTCAATATGATCTAGAGCATCGCTAAGTTCGACAAAAACCTGATTGTTAAGTGCGTTAAGTTGCTTAGGTCTATCAATAGTAAGTATACAAATCCCAGTGGACTCTACCTCTAGAATTAATGTTTCAAAATCTTTGCTCATTTTATTCTTGAACTCTTTTCTTAGGTTTTATTTCTGAAGTTACATCATCAGAAAGTTCATCCAAAATAGAATCGAAATCGAGCTCTGTTTCCCATTCAGTAGTGTATTCAGGTAAAATATCTTGATCAAGATCTTCAATAAGCTGTGAAGTTTCGTCAACTTCAGTTAGTAAGTTATCGAGTTGAAACCCGATTTCTTCTGGGTTACTCATTGTCATTGATTGCTCGTATATATATCTGACAGCATCTTCAATAGTTTCGAGATGTGTCTCACACACTAAGTATTTTTCTTTAGCAATTTTAAATTTTTGAAGACGTTTTTGCATTATTGCAACTCGTCTAGCCTTAGTTCTCTTTAATTTCTCAGATTCTAAGGTCTTAATTTCTTCAATTTGACGGATTACTTCTTCTTTTAAATTAGTTTCAAGAGTAGTGTTCAAATAAACCTCATACCTTTTGATCAAATCTAATAAGGTGAGATAATTTCCTAATAACTCATCAATCTTTTTTCCAATACTATCGAGTAAACCTTGAGAACTGTAAGGTAATTTCTCAAAATTCTCTTGTACTAACTTTGCAAGATGTTTTAGTACTAAAAATCTCTTCTGACTAGCTGAATCGAGAGATTGAAATAAATCCTTTTCGTTATTAGACGCATGTCGTTCTTTGATTTTCTTTAGTTCAGCTTTTTTTCGGAAACGTGGAAGTTTAGGAACTACGCCTAAGTACATTAATTCCATTCCGAAAACGGAGGTTAATAATACATTAGAAATATCGACACTGATATTGCTAAAAAATAAAGCCCCTAAAGTTGAAGCCAATAAAACACCAAGGTTTATTGGATTCAAAAAAGCTTCACGTGTGTAATTTATATTTAGTTCATCTGTAGACATTAACTTTCAGTAGTAGGATCTTCTTTCGTTGAAGAGTCTTCTTTGTTATTTCCAATTGTTTTTTTTGCATGTATTTCTTCAGCATGTTTTTCAATTTCTGAATACAGCATACCCATTTCAGCTTTCACTTGTTGCAGGGTTTCCTTGGCTTTCTTTTTTTTCAACTCTAAGTCAAGTTCTTCCTGTTTAATCTTTCCAGCAGTTGAAGTAGGATCATCTTCATCCATACTATCCATCGCCATATCAAGCTTAGCTTCTGCAAAGTTAACTTTATCCTTTACTTTACCAAGAAACTCATCTACAGAACCAAGAAGATTATCAGCATTCATATTATTTAATGCTTGAGCAATCTTACCTTTCTGTTCAGTTTGTTTTAAACGTTCTTTGGCCTCTTTTATACGTCGGTAATGATCCTTGTATTCTTCTTTGAGACGTTCACGTTCTTGTTCACTTTTTGAGCTCATAATGGCTTCCTGTTAGCTTTTTTCTTTACTACCAACAGATTTTGAAGGTGTTTCTTTCTCAGCAGGTTCTTCATCTATAGAGATCGAGCCTGATGATTCACCCATTTCTAATTTAAATTGTTCTACCAATTCATGAGCTCTGATTTTTTCTGCATTAGCTTCGATTTCCATAGTCTCGGTATCTATACTATCTAATGCAATTTCCATTCTAGCTTCATTCTTAGCAGACTCTTCGTTAATACGTGAAATCATCTCATCATGAGTCTGATCAATTCCACCCACTTCAAACTGTTCTAGAGTATCTGCAATTTTAGATTGCCATTCTGCACGTTCACTAGCGCGTAAAGCTTCTTTAGCTTCTTGTATCTTGCGATCTTTTTCTCGCATAAATACTTTTTTAACTTTCAATGCTTTCTCATATGCACGTTCTGCAAACTGAAGCTGGTCTCTAGAGTGAATAATTGTCTCTTTAGCTTTTTCTAATTGAAGAGCATATCCCTCAGCTATATCATCTCTTCCAGCTTGAATAGCGGACTTAATCTTTGAAGTTAGTTCACTGATTTGTCTCTCATTGCGCTTTACTTCTTTCTGGAGCATGATAAGATTCGCTTTTACAGTAGCGATATTTTCATTCATTTGTGGGATTTGATCATTCAAATCTCGAATATTTTGCTCTAATATTAATTTTGGATTTTCCATGGAGCTTATAACTCCGCCGAACATGGATTTTATAGCGCGAATAAATCTTTTAAACATCGTGGTTACCGTATTTTTATGCCCTTTTTATATCAGGAACTAATTTAACTTATTATTATAGTAATTCAACATGCTAAAGCTCAAATGCCCGTGTGCCTTTGCTGTCGCAAATATGAGTAACCAAACGTTCCGGTTCTGGTTGCTCACTTTTGATTTCAACCGCTCCATATAAAAGCTCAGATACGGTATCAATCATAGCAGGCTTGTTCGTATAACCAGTCAAAATTGTTTCACCTTTTGTGATTTTGTCTCCAACTTTCTTTTTCAACGTTACACCAGCTACTGGATCTATAATATCATCAATGCTTTTTCTGCCTGCACCAAGCTCTAACGAAGCCATACCAATCTCAAATGAATTCATTGAAGTAATAAACCCTTCATGCTTACTTAGTAGTCCGAACTCATAGGTAGCCTTAGGATATAATGAGGTATTTTTAATTACTGATGAATCTCCTCCTTGCTCTTCAACAATATCAATCCATTTTTGAAAAGCTATTCCATTTGAGATTACTTCTTCACTTAACTTCACCCCTTCTTCTATACTTTCAGCTTTATCACCAAGATAAATCATTGTTCCAGATAGTAAGTTTGAGAGCTGCATTATATCATTTGGACCATTACCCTGAAGAGCATCTACACATTCCTCAACTTCTAACCAATTTCCAATTTTATAACCTAATGGCTGATTCATATTTGTTAGATAGGCTATAGTCTTTTTATTGAACTGTTCTCCTATTCCAACCAAAGTTTCTGCAAGTTCTATGGCATCATCAATATTTTTCATAAAAGCGCCGGAGCCATACTTCACGTCCAAAACGAGCGCATCAATTCCTTCAGCCAATTTTTTACTCATGATGCTTCCTGCTATCAATGGGATTGATTCTACTGTGGCAGTAACATCCCGTAATGCATATAATTTCTTATCGGCTGGAGCAATCTCTTTAGTCTGACCAGCTAGTACTAAATCATGTTTTGCTATAATCTCGATATATCTTTCAAGATTCATATCAGTGTAAAAACCAGGGATCGACTCTAATTTATCAAGTGTACCTCCTGTATGGCCTAATCCACGTCCAGAAATCATAGGAACTGGGACTCCTGCAGCTGCAACAACTGGAGCAAGAATCAATGAAAGTTTATCACCTACACCACCTGTAGAATGCTTATCAACTTTTTTCCCAGGAATTGAAGACAAATCTACAACAATCCCAGAATTCAACATAGATTCTGTTAATGCAGCAGATTCTTCATTATTCAAACCGTTTAAAAAAGAAGCCATCAAAAAAGCACTTACCTGATAATCTTCAATCTCAGAATTTGTATATGCTTTAATTATATACTTAATCTCATCTGGAGTAAGGTTATTTGCTTCTCGTTTTTTGCGAATAAGCGAAACTATGTTATACTTAGAACTCATAGACCAAGTATAGGTCAATTCAGCATTATTTTCTCACAATTAACTCTATTTTCTTTGATCAAAGTAATTGCCGATCAAAATCTGTACAAACTTAAGGAATTTCTTCCAGATGAAGTTGATTTAACAACCTATGATCCAAATCGTGGGTTTCCTGATGTTTCAGGGTTTGAAGCACTCCTTATAAGAACAGTTTCTAGGCTAAATCCAACTACTCTACCTACTATGCCATCTTCCCTAAAGTTTGTAGGAACAGGATCTTCAGGGACCGATCATGTTGATGTTGAATACCTCACTAAGAATAAAATTGAATTTGCCGATGCACACGGAAATAACGCACGTGCTGTTGCTGAATATGTGATGACAGCCTTATTACTATTCCGTGAAGATAAAGTCAAAGTACTTACTGAGTTTACCTATGGAATAATTGGGGTTGGAAAAGCAGGCTCCGCTGTTGCTGAAATATTTGATGAATTTGGATTAAAATATGTCCTTTATGATCCACCGAGAGCAGAAATCGACCCTGAATTTAAATCAGCAAGTTTAAACGATATACTCGAATGTGATATACTCACCTTTCATGTTTCTTATTCTACCAATGGGAAATATTCTACTCATTATTGGCTTGATGAAGAGAAATTGTCTGGCCGATATTTTGAGTTGATCATAAACGCATCTCGTGGGGCCGTAATAAAGGAAACAGCCATATCTAAAGCTATTAAGTCTGGTTCAATTAAAAATATTGTTATTGATGTATGGGAAAATGAGCCTGATTTTAATATCGACTTTGCAGATTTAGCTTTCATAGCAACTCCACATATTGCAGGATATTCTGAGCAATCTAAATTGAATGCTAGTAGAATGGTTTGTGAAAAACTATGCAATTATTTTAATTTGAAATGTCCACAAACCAATGACCTATATACTGATAAAGAGTTAAAACCAGCAAATCTAAATTATTCCTTAAAAGAATTATTATTTCGACTTCATCCAATCAAAGAGTATGACGCAGCCTTGCGAAATTTGATTAATCGACCTGATAAGGCTACCCTCTTTTCTAAATTAAGAACAGATCGACCATATAGGTTTGAATATGGTCTCATCAAATTGGATACTCGTCTTTTAGCTAGGTTTGAAGATTTGAGAAAACTCGGAACGAGTTCTCATTAAAATTCGATTAAACTTTGTAATCTACTCTGCAATAAATCACTTTCAATATTACTTTATAGAATTGAAAATTAACTAACACATACTATGAAATCGATACTCCTCTTTTTATTAGTCCTTACAATACCCAGTTCAGTATTAGCTCAAGATTTCACACTTCCTGAACATGCCGACCGTTCTGTAACTACAAGTCATGAAGTCCAAATTAACGGGAAAAAAGTACCATATACTGCTACAACCGGTTATCAACCAGTGTTTGGCGATGATGAGCGAACCCCAATTGCTACTTTAAATTATACATTTTATAAACGAACTGATGTTTCTGATGATGCAACACGTCCATTAGTAATTTCTTTTAACGGAGGCCCAGGTTCAGCTTCTGTATGGATGCATTTAGCGTACACCGGGCCAAAAATTCTTCGTATTGATGATGAGGGTTTCCCTATTCAACCTTATGGAATTAAAGACAATCCAAGCTCCATTTTAGATGTAGCAGACATCGTTTTTGTAAATCCTGTTAATACTGGGTATTCCCGTATTGTTGATGAAGAAGTTGATCGTAGTACTTTTTTTGGTGTAAATCAGGATATCGATTACTTGGCAAAATGGGTAAACCTTTTTGTTACTCGATCTAACCGTTGGAGATCTCCTAAATACTTAATTGGAGAAAGTTATGGGACAACTAGGGTTTCTGGGTTAGCACTCGCTTTGCAAAACCAACAGTGGATGTATTTAAATGGAGTAATACTCGTATCACCTACTGAGTTGGGAATCCATAACGGAACTGGAAGAAGAGAAGGACCACTTGGAGCTTCACTACGTCTTCCATATTTCACTGCAGCAGCTTGGTATCACGAAAAATTACCTTCCGATTTGCAATCTAAAGATTTGGATGAAGTTCTGCTAATGTCTGAAGACTATGCTGTGAACGAATTGATGCCAATTTTAGTAAAAGGCGGTTTTATTAGCGATTCTGAAAAACAAGAAGCTGCAGAATCTATGGCCCGTTATTCTGGTATCGCTGCTGAAGAAATCCTTCAACATAATTTAGATGTTCCCACAGCTTTCTTCTGGAAAGAGCTACTTAGAAGTGAGGGAAATACCGTTGGTAGACTAGATTCAAGATATAAAGGTTTAGATCGAACCGATGCTGGTGAAAGTCCAGATTTCAATTCTGAATTAACTTCATGGCTTCATTCATTTACACCAGCTGTAAATTACTATTTCAAAAATGAGCTTAATTTTAACACCGATTTGAAATATAATATGTTTGGTCCTGTTCGTCCTTGGGATAGAAGTGGTGATAATACGGGAGAAAACTTACGACAGGCGATGGCTCAAAACCCATATCTACATACTATGGTGCAAAGTGGATATTATGATGGCGCGACTAAATATTTTGACGCTAAATATACTATGTGGCAAATTGATCCAAGTGGCAAAATGAAGGATCGTTTTTCATTTAAAGGTTACAGAAGTGGACACATGATGTATTTAAGAGCAGAGGATTTAGTAAACGCGAACAACGATATACGCGATTTTATCAAAAACTCTTTACCAGCTCCAGGTACACCGGCTAAGTATTAAGCTTATTTATTCATCACTTGAAGTTGATCCTGAATAATAGGGATAACTTCAAGTTTTGAACAACTCGATAGCGGTTTTGCTAGTTTTCTCCACTACATCTTTCAAACTAAGTTCAAAGATATCGGCGAGTTTTTGGGCTGTAAATTTCATGAAAGCTGGCTCGTTTCGTTTTCCACGCTTTGGGGTAGGTGAAAGATATGGAGCATCGGTTTCGAGGATCATTTTGTCTAGCGGGAGTTGAGCTACGGTTTTGTCAACTCCACCATTTTTGAATGTGACAACGCCTCCAATTCCCAAATGAAATCCCAAATCTATTGCTCTTTTACCTTCATCCACAGTTCCATTAAAGCAGTGCCATATTCCTTTAATACTTCCATCCTGTTCGGCCTCCATTATATTCAACAAATCTTCCGTGCTTTCACGATTATGAAGAATGATAGGTTTGTCTACCTGTCGAGCAATATCAAAATGGATTTTCAAGCTATCTTTTTGTTCTTCAACATGATCTTTACTCCAATAATAATCTAGTCCTGTTTCGCCAACACCATAAAAGTCATCCTTCAAACAATAATCATGTAATTCCTGATAAAAGTTTTTAGTGATGTTTCCCTCTACATCACAAGGATGAATCCCTGCCATTTTGTAGAACTTTATTTCTGGGTGACTTAATTTCTCCATCTGTTCAATCGATTTAAAATCAATCGCGGGCATAAAAATAGCTTTAACTCCGGCTTCATTAGCACGTGTCATCACTTCATCTCGATCTTCATTAAATTGCTCTAAATAAATATGTGAATGAGTATCAATCATAAATTTAAACTGTGATAATTAATTAGTCCTTGAATTGGGTTCTGGTGAATCTCATTTACAATGATGCCATTATATTTAAAAGCCATTCTTAAAACTTCATCAAAATGAAACGCCGTCGATCCATTTATTTTAACTGGGTATTGTTCTAATCCTTCTCCAAAATGTTTTTTGAGCTGCTCAATTAACATTTCAAAAGAGTGATTGGCTTTTTCTTTTAAGTAGTCGGAAGTTGAATAGCTTCCAACATCTTGCATTACTCTCGCCGCAATCTGTTTTGACTTCTCAGGATTTTGAAATTGGATAAAAAGTTCATCATGACTTAACGTTCTTTTAGAATCAATAACTTGATTTATAAAATCAGGAGCATCACCGTTATAATAATCACTAAGAACCAAGGCTCCAATGTGACAACCGCTTCCATAATCACCCTCTGGATATGCTTTGGAAGGCATTATATCTACAAGTTCACCTTTATGCATAAAACCAGCACTTGAGCCTGTTCCTGATATCACAATAATACCCTCTTCATTCCCAAATAAAGCAAGTCCAGCACCTTCAATATCCGTTTTAACTATTATATCTGACTTTGGGAAAGCTTCTTTTAATAAGAAATAAATACGCTCAGAATTTTTCCAATTCTTACAACCAGCACCATAAAACCATAATTGATTTATGTCTTTAAATGGTATTTTGGGTAATAATTCATCAAAAATTATAGACTCAATTTCCGAATCTACCTTTAGTATTGGGTTCAATCCTTGTGTTTGAATTATACTAACATCATTCCCTAACAAGCTTGCCCAACTTGTTTTAGTTGCTCCAGAATCTGCAATTAGTATATTCATCTTTTTTGTTCAAAGATAAGAATATTTCTAGCTATCATTCAGTTAAGGAGTCACTATGAAAATTACTTATACCAATTATTTAAAAATTGACGAGCTAATTGAGCTACAACAACTTAAATCGAAACCGGAAGAACATGATGAGATGTTATTTATCATCATTCATCAGACATATGAGCTTTGGTTTAAGCAAATTCTACATGAATTTGGAAAACTAAGGAAAGATCTAGAATCGGGTAACACCTGGAATTCAGTTAAAACACTTCGAAGAATTCTCACCATCATGAAAACTCTAGTTTCTCAAGTAGATATTCTTGAGACTATGACCCCCTTAGAGTTTAATAGTTTTAGAGCCTTTTTAGGCCAATCTAGTGGATTTCAATCTTTACAATTTCGAGAAGTCGAAATAATATGTGGTCTACGACTTCCTTTAATGATGGATGCTCATAAGGATATAAAAAAGCATGTTAAGGTTTTGAACACTCGAATGGTAGAGAACACATTATGGGAAAGCTTTGGAATGTATCTTACAAAAAAAGGATTTAGTGTAAAACCAAAGCGGGAAAATGAAGTGGGCTTGATGTTTAATCCGTCAGAAGAAATCCAGCAAACATTGATCAAAGTGATGCAAAACGAACCTGAATTGGCATTAGTTTGTGAACTTTTAGTCGATTTTGATGAAGGGCTTCAAGAATGGAGATATCGCCATGTAAAAATGGTTGAACGAACCATTGGTAGAAAAAAAGGTACTGGTGGCTCTCATGGAGTAAAGTACTTAAAAAGCACTACAGGTCATGCTATTTTTCCTGACCTTTGGGCTATTAGATCAGAATTTTAGTTTTTTTGAAAAACCATAATAAATAATAAAAGTCATCCTGAGAATATTTATAAAGGATTCTTCTGAATATTCACACAACATGACAATTGAAAAACATAATCCTTCGCTATGTCAGAAATCGACCAGTTAGCTAACCGACTTATCCCTCACTATTCTCATTTTAGAGTCTCAGAAAGATTGCTTTTTACCGGTCATTCTCACCAAGCTTGGCCAGATGTAGCACGAGAAGGACAAACTGAATATTTCGATGTTTGTGCAGATAGAGTTGATAATAAATGGGAAGTTGGCTTCGAGAAAACTGAGATTCTTAGAAATTATCTTAGAGATTATTACGATGATCCTAATGGATTATACTGCCGAGAAGAAAGCACTCATTTTTTGATGGTAAGTTTGATGAGTAGCTTTAATTTAAAGAATAAGCCAAAGATCATTACTACAGACGGTGAGTTCCATTCTATGCATCGTCAATTAAAAAGGATGCAGGAAGAAGGGCTAGAAGTAGTGAGTGTTTCGACTAATCCTGATGAAAGTTTTGGGCAGCGAGTTATTGAACAAATTGATTCAAGAACTTCCGCTATTATGCTTTCAAGAGTATATTTTCAAACAAGTTTGGTCAATACTCATCTTTCCGAAATAGCTGCAGCAGCTCGAGTTCATGGCATACCGGTAATTATAGATGATTATCATGGAACAAATGTTGTACCTCTTTCAATCAGAGAAGCTGAACTTGAAGATTGCTATATAATGATTGGTGGGTATAAATATTTGCAATGGGGAGAAGCAAATTGTTTCCTACGTTTCCCTAAAAATTGTGACCTTCGTCCTGTTATTACAGGATGGTTTGCTTCATTTAGTACACTTGAACATCCTAGAACAGATGAACCTGTTCAGTATGATAATTCTGATCAACGCTTTGCAAGTGCTACTTATGACCCTTCCTCGCAATTTAGAGCTGCAAAAGTGGTTGAATTTTTCCGTGAACAAGGCTTAACACCTGACCTTCTAAGAAAACAATACGAAGCCCAAGTTGGACTACTTAGATCATTATTTCTTGAAATGGATTTTAATCCGAATGTCATAAAACTAACACATACTGAGTCTCTTTCAAGAAATGGCGGGTTCTTGTCCCTTACATCTCCTAAAGCAAGAGAGATTAGAGCTGATTTATTATCTCGTGGAATATTTACAGATGCTCGTAACGAAATTTTGAGATTAGGTCCTGCCCCTTATACTACTGAAGCTCAAATAAATGGAGTAATTGAAGAGCTTAAACGAAGCATAGATGCTATCTAAGTATTGCGTTCTGCTTCTACTTCTTTTTTTTGGAACAAGAGTATCAGCTCAAACTACCTATACTATAACTGGTTCAGTTCTAGATAATGAAACGAATGAAGCAATTCCTGGGGCTCAAATATTTTTAAACGGAACAACGATTGGTACAACAAGTGATGAAAATGGCTTGTACGTACTTGATAAAATTCCAGGTGGAATTTTTGATTTAAATGTATCCGTTTTAGGATTTGAAGGTAGTTCCACTACAATAAATACTAGTTCATTGGCAGCTACATATGATTTTGTTCTTACAGCAAAAATTTATGCTCTTGGTGAAGTTACAATAAGACCAAATCCTGATAATTGGAAAAATGATTTTGAACAATTCCGAAAATATTTTATCGGAATAGGACCGTTTTCAAAGAATACTAAAATTAAAAACCCTGAGGTTCTTTCATTTGATTTCGACCCAGATACGAAAACTCTGCGTGCACAAGTTTACGACAACTTAATTATAGAGAACAAAGATTTAGGCTATCTAATAACCTATTACTTAGATTTTTTTGAGATTAATTATGCAACTGGCACTACTCACTATTACGGTAGACCCTTTTTTCAAACTCTTTCAAGTAAAAGAAATATAATAATTGAAATGTGGAGTAAAAATAGAGAAATAGCTTATAAGGGCTCTTTTTTACATTTCACAAGATCTTTAGTAGAAAACAAAGTTGAGGAAGACGGGTTTGTGTTTAGAGGAGAAAAGCGGGAAAATAAGTCACGCTTTATATCAAAGGATACGATAAATCATGATTTATTCTTTTCCCCATTCGATAGTAATACGTATATGTTCAGTTTTATGAATTTCGTGAACGTTACAAACACTTATGAAAAAGAGGATAAAAGCTTTTTAAAATTTATCTGGAGTCCAACTTCTCGTAATGTAAGAACAATCATTCAAGATCAAGTTTCATCATTTACACTTACTACAGATTCAGTTTTAGTCGATAAGTCAGGATAAATATATGACCCACTCTCAATTCTATTTGATGGGTATTGGTCATTTGAACAAGTTTCTGATTTAATGCCTCTAGATTACTCTTTATTTCAAGAAACTAAATAGATACATATAGTCTCAGACATTTTGTGATGGGTTTACTTTAAAGTACATTCTGTCTCAAATAAAAAATATATCTGACTATGAAACTCCTACCAATAATATCGCTTTGTATCATATTTTTAATTGAAGGGCTATTAGGTTTAGCCCCAGTTAATGCACAAGAAATTCCAGCCAATGTAATTGATGAAATTCATTTCAGGGCAATTGGACCAACTAGACAAGGTGGTCGCTATGTTGATTTTGCTGTAGTTGATAAAAGCCCGAAAGTATTTTATACCGCAACTGCCTCTGGTGGACTTTGGAAAACATTGAATAATGGAATTTCCTTCTTTCCAATTTTCGATAACGAAAAAGTTGTTTCAATTGGTGATGTAACCGTTGACCAACAGGATACCAGCATTGTATGGGTAGGTTCTGGTGAAGCTAACAATTCGAGAAGCTCGTATTACGGTGATGGTGTTTATAAATCAGTGGATGGAGGAAAAAATTGGGAAAATATGGGACTTCCAGAATCTCATCATATTGGAAGAATTTTAATAGACCCTAATAACTCAAATATAGTATATGTAGCTGCATTAGGTCATTTATACTCGGATAATCCAGAACGTGGTTTATATAAAACAACAAATGGAGGTAAGGATTGGCAGAAAGTATTAGATATAGAAAGTAATGGAAAAAAAATTGGTGTAGTTGATGTAGCAATGCATCCAACCAATTCAAATATATTAATCGCCGCTACTTACGACAAAATTCGAACTCCATGGACTTTTAATGAAGGTGGTTTAGGAAGTGGTATTTATAAAAGTATTGATGCAGGGAAAACTTGGAACAAACTAGGTAATGGTTTACCAACTGGTTTTTTAGGAAGAATAGGAATTGGATTCTCACAAAGTGACCCTAATGTTGTTTACGCAAATATAGAGAATGTGAATGTAGAGGGTATTGATGAAACAGAAAGATTAAGAATGCTTACTGTTGGGATCCCTTTAGGAGAAGATCAAGAAGTTGTTGGTGTTGAAGTTTATCGCTCAAATGATGCTGGTGATAATTGGGAAAAAGCTAGCCCAGATGGCGAAGATATTGGCGGTTATCCAAGTTACTATTATCAACAAGTTGCAGTAGATCCAAATGATTCTGATCATGTTTACATATTAGGAATCAGAGTTTGGGAAACCAAAGACGGTGGAGAAACTTGGGGACGACCGTTTACTTTTGGTGGCGATAACCATGCAATGTGGATTGATCCAAATGATTCAGAACATATGCTTCTAGGTTATGATCATGGTATGGGAATAACATACGATTCTGGGAAAACATGGTACCACCCTGACGAGAAACCACTAGCTCAATTTTATTCGGTAGATGTTGATATGGCTTACCCATACAACGTTTATGGTGGATTACAGGATAACGGTTCCGTAAAAGGACCTAGTTCAAAGCCAAATGGTGCCTCAGTTCG
The DNA here is from genome assembly GCA_965212165.1 of Balneolaceae bacterium. Classification (GTDB taxonomy): domain Bacteria; phylum Bacteroidota; class Rhodothermia; order Balneolales; family Balneolaceae; genus RHLJ01. The sequence continues at coordinate 3,277,359 of OZ243096.1, forward strand.
TTTAGAAGATTGGATGAGAACTGGTGGTGGAGATGGGATGTATAATATTGTAGATCGTTCAAACAATAGATATTTATATAATGAATCTCAATTTGGTCCGATTAGAAGAACTGATATGATAACAGGCGAAACCAAAAGCATCCGTTATGAAAATGCAAGAGACATGAGATGGAATTGGAGTTCACCAATTCTAGTATCAGAACATAATACAGATGTTGTATATCATGCAGGAAATAAAGTTTTAAAATCTGATTTCAAAGGTGAAGCTTGGGAAGTAATTAGTCCTGACTTATCCAATGATGATTCTGTAAAAGCCGCTGGAACGGGGAATATCCAATATGGAACCATTACAACATTGGAAGAATCGCCAATTAGTCCAAATGAACTTTGGGTTGGTACAGATGATGGGAATGTTCAGCTTACTTTAGATGGTGGAGAAAACTGGACAAAATTGAACTCTAATATATCAGGGAATCCTGAATATTGGGTGAGTAGAATAGAAGCTTCTGCTCATTTTCCTGGTACAGCTTATGTTAGCTATACAGGACTTCGAAGAGATGATTTCCGTCCTTTTGTATACAAGACAACTGATTTTGGAAAGAATTGGACTTCTTTAGCTTCAAACCTGCCAAATGAATCAATTAATGTAATTAAGGAAGATCATAAAAATCCCAACCTTCTTTTTGTTGGTACTGATCAATCAGTCTATGCAAGTATTGATGGAGGTAAAATATGGACTGAAATGTCTAATAATTACCCTACAAACCCAGCATATGATTTAGTAATCCATCCTCGGGAAAATGATATAGTAGTGGGCACACATGGACGTGGGATATTTATTGCAGACATAAGTCCTCTTCAAGAATTAACAGCCGAATTATTAAATAAGCCTGCATATCTATTTGATATAGAATCCAAAGTTAAATGGGGGAATTATCCTTTAAATAACTCTACGTATACAAATTTCGAGGGCGAAAGTGAAGTTCCTGGAATTCATGTTAATTTTTATTCCAATAAAGCTGAGAATGCTACCATCAAAATATTCAAAGGAACAAGAGAAATTCAGTCTCTTTCAGTTAAAGCAAAACCTGGACTAAACCAAGCTATCTGGGAAATGGATCAAATTGTTCGAGAACGAACAGAACAAGAAATGAGAGGTGTTCAAAGGCAGGCTAACCGAATGAGAGAATTTGGTGCTAGTGACGAAAGAATAAATTCTTATCTAGAATCAGCCAAGTTTATTACCTCAGAAGTATCACCTGGTGACTATACCATTTTATTAGAAATTGGAAATACAAAAATGAAAAAAACTGCTATTATACTCAAAGACCAATGGTTTGATAAGTAGTATCTCAATTTTTATACTTTTTAAAAAGGGATCCTAAAATGATCCCTTTTTTATTTTTCAGTCTTTGAGAAGAAAAAGTGTAGAATTTCATTGAACAGTATTTATTCTAAATATTTTTTGTAAGGAGTAAGTTTCTCTTGGGTCTTACATATATAGCACATATATTTGTACTGAAATATGTGTGACACAATTTGACACCCTTCCTGATTAACTTTCAGGAAACAAAATTTAATACACGGTAACAATCATGGCTGACGCAAATAAATTAAAAGCAATCGATATTGCATTAGGGCAAATCGAAAAACAACACGGTAAAGGTACCATCATGAAATTGGGCGATGATGCTCATCAAGATGTAGAAGTTATTTCTACAGGCTCTATCATGGTTGATTATGCACTAGGTGTTCAAGGTGTTCCAAGGGGTAGAATCACAGAAATTTACGGACCAGAAGCTAGTGGTAAAACAACACTTGCTCTTCAAGTAATTGCTCAAGCTCAAAAAAATGGTGGCTATGCAGCATTTATTGATGCAGAACATGCTTTCGATCCTCGTTATGCTCGTGCTCTAGGAATCAATACTGAAGAGTTACTAGTATCTCAACCAGATAGTGGTGAGCAAGCTCTAGAAATTACTGAAACACTAATTCGTTCTGGGGCATTAGATGTCATCGTTATTGATTCTGTTGCCGCTCTTGTTCCTCGTGCAGAGATTGAAGGTGAAATGGGTGACTCACACATGGGGCTTCAAGCTAGACTAATGTCTCAAGCTCTTAGAAAGATTACAGGTATTGTTAGTAAAACATCTACCTCCTGTATTTTCATCAACCAAGTGCGTGAAAAAATTGGCGTGATGTTTGGAAACCCTGAAACAACTACCGGTGGTCGTGCCCTAAAATTCTATGCTTCTGTTCGATTAGATATTCGAAGAATTGGAGCACTCAAAAAAGCTGACGAAGTAATTGGAAACCGAACTAAAGTAAAAGTTGCTAAGAATAAAGTTGCACCACCTTTCAAAGTGGTTGAGTTTAATATTATGTATGGAAAAGGAATCTCCAAAATTGCCGAAATACTCGATTTAGCTGTTGATTATGACATCATACAAAAACGAGGTAGTTGGTTCCGCTATGATGGAGAGCCTATTGGTCAAGGTGCAGATGCTGCAATGCAGTTCCTTGAAGAAGATCCAGAATTATGTGATAAAATCGAGAAAATTGTTCGTGACCGACTTAAAGGAATCGTACCTCAGGATGAAGCACCTAAAGTAAATGCTGAAGATAAAGAACCAGCAGTTGCTGAAGCCTAGTAATACATCAAAGTATCAGGAGGAAGTCACAAAACTTCTTCCTGCTCCTATTTCAAAAATTAGTGTTCAGAATAAAAATTCATTTAGATTTTCAATTTTTATTGAAGATCAGTTTCTAATTGGTGTTTCAGATTCAACCCTTACTACTTTTAATCTTTCTAAAGGCGTTTTACTAACGCCTTCTTTATTTGATGAGATCAGAGATAAAGAAAATAAATGGGCCATTCGCGAATATTTGATTCGATTACTTGGAAGACGTGATCACGCTAGATACGAGTTAAGAGATAAAGCATTAAGAAAAGAATTCCCTATAGAGAGTATTAATGAGGTTCTTGATGAGCTTACGGAAAAAAAATATATTAATAACCTCAATTTTGCTAAAAAATTCACCCGCGATAAGTTTGAATTTAACAAATGGGGCGCCAATAAAATAAGCTCCGAACTTTATAAGAAAGGAATTTCTAAAAACGATATAAGCTTGGCATTAATGGAAATTGACGTTAATGATGAATTAATTACGATTAAAAACTTGATCAAAAAAAATAAAAGAAAATTTATAAGAACTGAGCCTTTAAAAAGAAAAAAGAAAATATTCGATTTTTTGTTGCGAAAAGGGTACGATTCGAATATTATTTTTAAACAAATGCCAATTTTGTTAGCTATTATTGAAGAATGAAAAACATTACACTTGAACGAGTAGTAAGATTTGGTATAGGTGCAACCGCTATTGGTGTGTTGGGTCTTATATTATATAACTATAGTACGCTTGTTGCTTACTTAGCTCTTGCTATGATTTTGAGTTATGTACTTGATCCATTTGTGAATCGACTTCAACGTATGGGGGTTAATAGAACACTAGGAATTACCCTTACATTATCTGCAGTAATTATGCTTGTCGTTTATATTTCTACAAATGTGATTCCTCTTTTTGTTGCAGAAATGATTGAATTAACGAATAATCTCAATATTGAAAATCTTGAAATGATTGCAAGAAGGATAGAAATTAGGCTATCTGAAGATTATCAATTTATACCAGATGGCTTTCTTGAAGCTAATGTTTCTGCAGTATTAAGTGAATTATTTGATCTTGGTAAGTTATCGACAGTTCTAAGTGACGCTGTTGGTCTTTTTACAAATATATTTTCAGCAGTATTGGTGGTGCCATTTGCTGCATTTTTCTTCCTCAAAGATGGTACAAAAATCCGCCGCGATCTGCTTCAATTAGTTCCTAATAAGTATTTTGAAACTACTTTAACACTAATAGATAAGGTCGAACGCAGACTTGGTCTGTACTTTAGAAGCGTACTTCTTCAAAGTATATTAGTCGCATTTTCATCGTGGTCGACACTTAGTATTGCTGGTTTAGATAACTCTCTTTCCGTAGGTATTTCAGTTGGTGTTGCAAATACGATTCCTTATTTCGGACCTATCATAGGTTATATACTTTCCATTGTTGTTTCAATTGTTGAAACAGGCGATTTTTCATTAATACTAGTATGTATGATTGCCATTTTTGTTGTTCAGATGCTTGATAATCTAATCTTTCAGCCATTTTTATTTTCACGATCTGCCGACATGCACCCTGTTGCAATACTATTCATTATTTTAATAGGCGCAGAAACTGCTGGCATATTTGGAATGTTGATTGCTATTCCAATAGCAACAGTAGTTAAGATTACTATCAATCAGGTTTCCTGGAGCTTTAACAACTATCAGGTATTTCGGATTGAGGCCCCTACTCCACAACCAGGCTCTGGATAAATTCTCCAACTTTCGCCCGATTTCAAACAAAAGATTTACTATCTTCAATAGCATTTCTAAACCGTTTAAAATTTAGTCCATTTGAAGAATATTGTTGTTTTTGCCTCAGGATCAGGCTCAAACTTTCAATCAATTATTGATTCAGTTCAAGCTGGTAAATTAAACACCCGCATTGCTGGACTTATCTCAAATAAACACGGTATTAAATCTCTAGAAAGAGCATCTAATTATCAAATTCCTAGTAGAGTAATTTCTGAATCTGATTATGAATCCTATGAAGAATATTCAATAGCGTTATTAGAACAACTTCAAAGCTGGAAAACAGATTTAATCATACTTGCTGGATTTTTAAGAAAAGTACCTTCTTTAGTAATACAATCTTTTGAACATCGAATATTAAACATACATCCTTCCCTTTTACCAAAATATGGTGGAAAAGGATTTTATGGTCTACATGTGCACACTGCCGTTATAGAAGCAGGTGATCTATTTTCAGGGTGTACAGTTCATGTTGTATCTGAAGAATATGACAAAGGACCTATTTTAGAACAAGCTAAAGTAAAAGTGTTTAATAATGATACTCCTCAAACACTAGCTAAAAGAGTTCTTGAACAAGAGCATATTCTATACCCAAAAGTAATTTCTAACTACTTAACATCATTAAGTTAACTAATGGCTTTGAAACCACTGACATCTCTTCCCTCAACACCACTTAAAATTAAACGTGCATTACTTTCTGTATCCGATAAGACTAATCTTCTTGATCTTGCTAAAGCCTTAGATAAAGCTGGTATAGAAATAATTTCAACAGGTGGTACAGCAAAAGTGATCTCTGAAGCAGGTATAAAGGTAAAAGATGCTTCGGAAATAACAGGTTTTCCTGAATGCTTAGATGGTAGAGTAAAAACACTTCACCCTATGGTACATGGTGGGATTTTAGCTAGAACTAGCTATCAACCAGATCTTAATGAATTAGAATCTCTTGGAATTACTCCAATAGAATTAGTTGTAGTCAACTTATACCCTTTTAAAGATGCAATTGCTAAACCAGATGTTACACCTGCTACAGCAACAGAGTTTATAGATATTGGTGGGCCAACTATGATACGAGCGGCAGCAAAGAATTTTGCTCACGTTTGTATTCTTTCATCCCCTAATCAATACATAAAATTCATTGAGGAGTTAAATTCAGGTGATGGGATTAGCTTTGATACTAGGAAAACCCTTGCCAAAGATGCCTTTTCTCATACAGCAGATTATGACTCTGCTATCTCTAATTATTTTGATTCGATTATTGACAATGAACCATCTACTCAATTCAATGTTTCTCTTCCATTATCTCAAGAATTACGTTACGGAGAAAACCCGCATCAAAAGGCAGCTGTTTATGGTAATCAAGATGAGGTTATTGATTGCTTTCATGGTAAACAATTAAGCTATAATAATTATCTTGATGTTGATTCGGCTTTGAACATCATTGCTGATTTTCAAACAAGTGAACCTACTTGTGCTATAATAAAACACACCATCCCATGTGGAGTTGGGGTCGGAAAATCACTAAATGAGGCTTACAAAAAAGCATTCAGCACTGATACCGTTTCTCCATTTGGAGGCATCGTAATAGTTAATAAAGAACTTGATTTAGAAACTGCACAATCTATTGATAGCATTTTCACAGAAATAATTATCGCACCCTCATTTTCAAGTGAAGCAAAGGAACTTCTTATTCAAAAAAAGAATCGCCGATTAATTCGAATAAAGAAAACTAATCTGGATACCCAAAATTATACTTATCGATCAATTTTTGGTGGATTGTTAAAACAAGATACTGACTTGGAACCTTCCAATCATAATGAGTTTAATATAGTCACAAAGCGAAATCCGACTGAAAGTGAAATGGAAAATTTAATTTTTTCTTGGAAAGTAGTTCGCCACATAAAATCGAATGCTATTGTTTATGCAAAAGGAGGAAAAACTTTAGGAATTGGGTCAGGCCAGACAAGTAGAGTTGATTCTTCAGAAATAGCAGTTGAAAAAGCAAAAAAAGAAGGTTTAAATTTAGAAGGTTCTGCAATTGCATCCGATGCTTTTTTCCCATTTTCTGATGGAATTGAAGCTGCAGCTGCAGCTGGCGCAACTGCTGTAATTCAACCTGGAGGAAGCATTCGAGATGAAGAAGTAATTGCAAAGGCAAATGAATTTAATATGACCATGATATTTACCGGAAAAAGACATTTTAAACACTAATTATTTGATTATTTAATCATTCGCAAATAGAGTGTCAATATTGTATTTTCCATCCAAAATTTTCTCAGCACAAATTTCAACGCAATAACTAGTTAAAAATGTCCGATAGGTTTGGTATTCCATCTCCGAAATCATCTAAGAAACCACCAAAAAAAGGTCTTTTTGATTTCTTATATACAGATATAGCCATTGATTTGGGTACAGCAAATACTTTGATTTATTCTCGTGGAGAAGGAATAGTATTAAACGAACCTTCAATAGTTGCACTGAATCAACAAGATATTCCTGTAGCTACTGGACATGAAGCAAGATTAATGCATGAAAAAACTCACCGAAAAATTAGAACTGTACGTCCTTTACGAGATGGTGTAATTGCTGATTTTGAGGTTGCAGAACAAATGATCAGGGGAATGATCAAGAAAGTTCAAATGAAATGGTACGCTCAAACACGCGTAATGGTTATTTGTGTGCCTAGTGGTATTACCGAAGTTGAAAGACGTGCTGTACGTGATAGTGCTGAACATGCTGGTGCAAAAGAAGTTCATCTTGTAGATGAACCAATGGCAGCTGCAATTGGAATTGGACTAGACGTTCATGAACCAGTTGGAAATATGATTGTAGATATTGGTGGTGGAACTACTGAAATTGCTGTTATTGCTCTTTCAGGTATTGTTTACGCTCAATCTGTACGACTAGGCGGTGATGAATTAAACGACGATATTATTAATTATTTCAGAAGAAATCATAACCTCTTAATAGGTGAACGTACTGCTGAAAAAATTAAATGTGAAATTGGTTCTGCAGCTCCTCTTGATGAAGAACTTGAGATGATTACCAAAGGTCGAGACCTTGTAAATGGGGTACCTAGAACATGTCATATTACATCAAAAGATGCTCGTGAAGCGATGGCTGAATCAGTTAACACTATTGTTGAGTCGATTACTAAATCACTTGAACAGACACCTCCTGAACTATCGGCAGACATTCTAGATAGAGGAATTATGCTTACAGGTGGTGGCGCACTACTCAAAAATCTTGATAAATTAATTATGGAAACGACCGACCTTCCTGTACATATTGCTGAAGATCCTTTGACTGCAGTAGTTCGGGGAACTGGTGCAATTCTGGAAAATCTAGAATACTATCGTCCTGTAATAGACTAATTGGAATTGATTTGAATGCGATTTCGCGTCTTTAAAGTTGAAAATGCTACCGATTATATAATAACTGCCCTTCTTCTTGTTTGTGCACTTTCTATCGCTGTAAATCGGCATCAAGGTGGAATAAATTCTTTGCGGCAACTTTCAATTACGGTTGTAAGTTTACTTGAAGAGCCTTTATCGAGCGTTAGAGTTTATCGCCAAGCTCTAAATACAAATACATATTTACAGCGTCAAAATATTCTATTGCAAGATGAATTGAGTCGATTACGCGCTATTGAGCAAGAAAATAAAGTGCTTAGAGATCTTCTTGAATATCAAGAACGAAGTGATTTTAATTTAAAACCTATCACTTTTGTAAATAAAGAATTAACAGGGTTAAATAATAATTTTACTATTGATGCAGGGTTTAAGGATGGTATTGAATCTGGAATGCCTGTTGTTAACTCTGATGGATTAATTGGTAAGGTTATCCTTTCTAGTGGTTATTACTCACAAGTAATGCCCTATTACAATAATTTATTTAGAGTGAGTGCTCGAATCCAAGAAACTAGTTCTTCTGGAATTGTGAGCTGGACTGGAGATAATATGTTAGAGTTAGTTATGGATTTTGTTCCTAAGACTATTCCTGTTGATTCAGGTTTTGTAATTGAAACGTCTGGATTTGGAAATCAATATCCTTCAGGAATTCCAATAGGCTACGTTGTTCGAACTGAAGAAGAATCTGGAGAAGACACACAAAGGATTTTTTTAAAACCTTATGCTTCTTTATTCAATATCGCCGAAGGCTTCGTAATTACATTCAAAGCTGATACTTCTGTACAGAATTTAAAAGAAAATTATAACGAGTTATTTAGATGAGTGGTCAACTATTAAAAGACTTTGGATTAGGGCTCATTTTTGTAATTGCTCAGGTATTGTTCTTTCAACACCTTCCTATTTTAGGAACTACTGCTGATCCTATTACTTTCTATCTCTTGTGGTTAGTTGCAAAATACGATCGACCAAAGTTACTAGTTATCGCTGCTTTATTAGGTCTTTTTCAAGATGCATTATTTGATTTTTGGGGTATGTATATGTTCTCAAAAACTTTACTAGTATTTATTTTTTATAGTTTTGTAAAACGACGTTCTGAAGTTCAACTTCTTGTTTGGCAAATCTTCATATTCATATTTATTGCTGCTTTATTTCATAACATAATATTTATTGGTTTAAGTAGTTTCTTTGATGCATATGCATCAAATTATTCACCAATTTTATCCACTTTTGGTAATGCAGTGTACACTGCTGTTGTTGGTGCTTTAATTTTCGTTTTCCGAGTTAAATAACATTGTATAAAAATCAAACTAATAGAACCCATACATCTATTCGATCATTACAAGTGATAATGATTGGACTATGTTTGGTTGTGATAGGTAGAATATTCTATTTACAAATTATTCAATATGAAACTTATTCTAGTTTAGGCGAGGAAAATTCTATTCGACAAGAATACGTTTCTCCTGCAAGAGGTTTAATCTATGATCGAAATGGAGTACTTATTGTAGATAATGAGCCCATTTTTTCAATTACAGTAACACCAGCTAATTTTGATAAAGAAAAGATCCCTTTATTGGCTACACTTCTTGAAACTAAAGTTGATGAAGTAAAGGAAAGAATTAACGAGGCACAAAGATATTCCTGGTATAGAACATCTCCCCTACTTACTGATGTAAATTTTGAAACATTTTCTCTTATTCAAGAAAATATTTGGCAACTACCAGGCATTGGTCATCAGATTGAAAGTAAAAGACATTATCCTACCGATATGATAGCCTCTCATATCTTTGGGTATTTAAGAGAAGCCGATAGAAACGATTATGAAGAATCTGATGATCTAAGACTCGGTGATAAAATTGGGAAAAGTGGATTAGAGATGGTTTATGAAGACACTTTGCGGGGAGATCTAGGGGTAGAGTTTTTAAAAGTTAACGCATATGGACAATCACTTGGTAATTATGAAGGTGAGAGATCTACCCAAAATCCAATTCAAGGTGCCAATTTATTTACTACGATAGATGCTGAACTTCAAGCATTTGTAGAGTTATTAATGAAAGATAAGATTGGCGCAGTAGTTGCCATGAATCCTCGTACAGGAGAAATACTGTCATTAGTTAGCTCACCAAACTATAATGTAGATCGACTTGCAGGAAGGTTAGATAGAGATTATTGGGCTCATATAAATTCAGATACAACGCGCCCACTATATAACAGAGCAATATCAAGTAGACAACCACCAGGTTCCACTTTTAAACCGTTAATGGGAATAATCGGTCTTCATCTTGGGTATGTTGATACTACGACAATTATTAAAAATACAGGTGGATATAGACGAGGAAGAATATATAGAGATATCGCACCTTTAGGGGATTATAATCTAGAGAAAGCCATTACATTTTCTAGTAATACATATTTTTATTCTTTGATGGATAGAATCTCTACGCAAGGAGATTTTAATAAATGGAGTAAACTGGTAAATGACTTTGGTTTAGGTGTACAGAATGGTATTGACCTTCCGAGTGCAACATCTGGCATCATTCCGGATAGTAGCTATATGGACAGACGTTTTGGAATAAGAAAATGGGGTCTAGGAGATTTAATAAACTTGGGGATTGGACAAGGAGTTATTTCAGTATCACCACTTCAGATTGCACAAATGACTAGTTCTATCGCCAATGGAGGGTATAGAATTCGCCCACATTTAGTTCACTCAATTCAAAATGGTGATGGTTCAGTAATGATTACACCTATAGTGTATGAAAAAATTGACTGGGTTAAACCTGACTATTTAGAAACAGTAAAAAAAGGAATGCGAGGAGTTGTTCAAGAAGGAAGTGGACGTTATTATGCAAAAACTGGGATCATTGATTTAGCTGGAAAAACAGGAACGGCCGAAAATCCTCATGGTTTTAGTCACGGTTGGTTCACTTCTTTTGCTCCATATGAAAATCCTGAAATTGTTGTAACAGTATTTCTTGAAAATGCAGGCTTTGCTTCTACTTCTGCAGCACCAATCGCCTCTCTTATACTTGAAAAGTATTTAACTGGTGAGATTAATCGTCAATACACCTATAACTATGTAATGAATTGGGTTCCTAAAGAAGATAATTCTCAAGGTGATTCTGAATGAGTAATGTTAGAGATTTTAACTGGTCTATTACTTTTGCTTGGGTATTGTTAACTATAATAGGACTTACGGCAATATATAGTGCTACACAAGGTCCAGTCTCTGATTTCTTAGCCGAGTACATTCAAATCAATTTTTATAAACAATTAGGCTTTGTAGTTGTATCCATACTACTTATGATTACTGTTCAGTTTATTTCACCTCGAACTTTTCTTCAGCTTTCATTTGTTTTCTATTTTGTTGGCATTGTTTTAATGGTATTGACATTGATTTTTGGTTCAGAAATAAATGGAGCAAAAAGCTGGTTTAGAATTGGACCATTTGGTATACAGAGTAGTGAGTTCATGAAAATCGCTACCATATTGGCCGTTGCAAATTATCTTACAAGTAGAAGAAATATCTCCGCAGAAAATATTCGCTATGCATTTACTTCTGTATTAATCATTCTTCTTCCTACTGCATTAGTAATTCTTCAAAATGATTTTGGTACTGCAATAATATTTTTTGCCCTAATTCCAGTTATGTTGTTTTGGTCTGGTCTTCCATATGGTGTTTCATTATTTATTATCTCACCAGCCATTATACTTTATTTAACTGTAATTGGTTGGCAGTTTGGATTAGTTGCTGCTCTACTATTAACTGGTCTCATTTTCTTCATACAAAGAAGAACTTGGCTAACAATTACTTCCTTTGTAACAGGAATTCTAACTGTTATAGGAGTACAATTAGCTTTAAGTAGTGTCCTTCAACCACATCAAATTGCTAGAATAACTGCATTCACCAATCCATCATTTGATCCAACTGGAGCTGGTTGGAACGTCATTCAAGCTAAAACAGCAATTGGGTCTGGTGGAGTAATGGGGAAAGGGTTTATGGAAGGAACTCAGACTCAATTAAAGTTTCTTCCAGAGTCATATACTGATTTTATTTATTGTGTAATTGGTGAAGAATTTGGCTTTCTAGGAGCTGGTTTAGTTGTTATTACCTTTGCATTTCTCTTTATTAGATTATTGAGAATGGCAGGTAATCATAAACATCCATATGCTCAACTGGTAACAGTAAGTGTTACTGCAGTATTTTTCATTCATTTTTTTATAAACATTGGTAGCGCCACTGCTCTTCTTCCTGTAATAGGAATACCGCTTCCATTTATAAGTTATGGAGGATCAGCTTTCTTAACGAATACCTTTATGCTTGCTCTTTGTTTGAATATGGATTTTCACAAAAGAGAGTTTAGTATTTATCGTTAACCATTTTTGTAGTTTTTTTCAGTTCCTAATTTAAAACTATTTCTGTGGTAAACTGTTTTACCATATTCCATAAGTGCTTTCTTATGATGAGGAGTAGGATATCCAAAGTTTGTATCCCAACCGAATTCGGGATACTCTTCATTTAGTTCACTCATTAGATTATCACGATAAACTTTTGCCAAAATAGAAGCAGCACCAATACTCATCGATCTATCATCGCCACCTATTAAACAAGTGTAAGGAATTAAGGAAGTTGTATATCTATTCCCATCTACTAATAGATAGTCTGGATTAGCCTTCTCTCCTTCTACACATTTTTGCATCGTATTTAGAGAAGCCCATAAAATATTTAATCTGTCAATTTCTTCAATACTTCCCTCTTCTATCGTCCAATAAAGTGCCTTTTCCTTAATTTGTTTCTCAAGATAGCTTCTTAATTTTTTTGGTATTTTCTTACTGTCTTTAACACCTTCAATAAAAGTTCCTGGTTTAAAAATCACGCCAGCAGCAACTACTGGACCAGCAAGACAACCTCTTCCAACTTCATCGAGTCCAATAATTCTAGAAAACCCTTCCGACCATAATTTTTTTTCAAACTCCAATCTACTCATAAATATGAATATAGCTTTTCATAACATTTTTTATGGAACTGTTTTACTGAAAGTTATATTAGTTTAAATAAACGAGCTCTAATGAATCTAAGATATTTTGAATGGGATGAACGTCTAAGTGCAAAAAAAGGCAAGCAACCTTTTGACACACTATGGGACTTATTCCAACAACTGTTAACTATTGCAAGTGGCGATGTTTCACAATCTTTACGCTGGTTAACAGAACTAGACAAGGAATATCAAATTACTGAACAATTTGAAGATGATTATTCCTTAGGTGATTTTATCAAGGAGCTTAAGGAGCGGGGCTATATCGATAATGATAGCCAAAATGAACAATTAGTTATCACCAAAAAGACTGAAAGAAGTCTCAGAAAAAAATCTTTAGAAGAAGTATTTAAAAACTTAGATAAAGGTGGATTTGGAAGTCACAAAACTCAACATACGGGTAGAGGAACTGAGCGCCAACCCGAAACTAGAAGGTGGAGCAAAAATGATGACATTGGTCAGATTGATAGTGTAAATACTATGTTAAATATGCTTCATCATAGTAACTTGGATAACTTCGATTTGCAGGAAGATGATTTAGAAGTTTATGAAACGGATCATTATACATCTGTTGCTACCGTGTTACTAATCGATCTAAGCCATTCAATGATCTTATATGGTGAAGATAGAATAACGCCAGCTAAAAAGGTTGCTATGGCTCTTTCTGAGCTTATCATGACCAATTATGCCAAGGACTCTTTAGATATTGTAGCTTTTGGTAATGAAGCATGGCAAATATCAGTGGAAGATCTACCATATTTAAAAGTGGGGCCATTTCATACAAACACAAAGCAAGGTTTAGAAGTTGCTCGCCATATTTTACAAAGAAAAAAATATGCGAATAAACAGATTTTCATGATAACAGATGGTAAGCCATCGTGTATGATTGAAAATGGAAAGCTTTATAAAAACAGTTTCGGTTTAGATAGAAAAATTGTTAATAAGGTTTTGGATGAAGCTGTTAAATGCAGGAGAGATAAAATAAGTATTACGACGTTTATGATTGCTAGTGATCCTTATTTACAGAGTTTTGTTCGTGAAATGACAGATGCAAATAAAGGAAAAGCATATTTTGCTTCACTTGATGACTTAGGTGGTTATATTTTCGAAGACTATATTAAAAACCGAAAAAAGAATGTGAAATAAAAAAAGCCGGAAGTACACTTACGGCTTTTTAATTTATACTGAAGTCTTTTAAACTAGAACATTCCTAGTTGCTCCATAACTTTCTCAGTAATGTCATACTTAGCTTGATAGTCATCAGAAGCATATAGAATGATTAAATCACCAGTACTTGTGGTTGTGTTTAATACATAGATTAAACCCATAGTTTCAGCAACATTATCGATAGCTGCTCCAATTTGTTCTAACAGAGGTCCTAGCAATTCAGTTCTTTTATCTTGAAGTTCTCCCTCTGCAATTTGTTGAGCTTGAACAAGTTCATTCTGCAATTGACCAAGTCTTTCTTCTTCCTGTCGTTGTGCATCTGCAGAAATTACACCAATTTTTTGTTGATATGCAGTCACTTGAGCTTGAAAAGCTTGTTCTTTAGTAGTTAATTCTTGTTGCTTACGAGCAGTAAAATTTTGAAGACGTTGTTGAACTGCCTTCATCTCTGGCATACTAGCTAATATTGCTTGAGGATTTACATATCCAATTTTAGCTTCCGTAGATTGTGCTTGTGTTTCACTATTTAGTCCGATAACCAAAAACATGGCTACCATTAGCATATTGATTCGTAGTATCATTTTTCCTTTCATGAGTTAATTTCCAATTACTTTATTCTGCCTTTAATTTCGCAACTACTTGCGATGTTATATTTAATTTTTCTTCATTTGAGTAAAAAATGACTGCATCTCCGTATGAAGTTACTTCATTTAAGATCAAATCTAATCCCATTTCGGTAGCAACTGTTTTAATAGCTGCATCCATTTTTTCCAATATCGGGGTCATCATTTGAGAACGTCTTTGTCTTATTTCATTCAAATACGTTTCTCTCTCTTCTTCTAGCGCATTATTTCTATCCAAAAACTCTTGTTCTTTTGTGGCACGAGCTGTAGCTGAAAGAACGGCTTTGCCTTCTTCGTAAGTTGCTAGATCTTCTTGAAGTTGAGTAGATTTCGCAATTAAATCTTGGTCTCTTGTTTCAATTAATGTTTCTATTTGTTGTTCTATAGCTGCCACTTCCTCTAGTTCAAATAGAACCTGAGATGGATTCATGTACCCAATTTTTGTTTGTGCTACTGCTGTTATTGAGAAAAAAACAGTAAATAGAGCTACTAAGTAATACTTTTTCATAACTATGTTTGGTTTCACGGAAAATACCGCCTTTAAATTAAAATTGCTTACTCTACTTCAATACCAAGTTCTAGTAGAATAGCTTCATTAAGATTCCATTCTCCTCTAGCATATACCATATAGATATCACCAGACCTATCGAAAACGTAATCAAATCCCTGTTTCTGTGCTACTGTTCGTAGCGCTGTAAATATTTGCCGCTGAATAGGTTCCAATAAATCTCTTTGATTTTGAAAATATTCACCCTGTGGTCCAAATTTCTGATTTAGAAACGTATCTCTATCCCGTTTCTTTTGTTTTATTTCATTTATTTTCTGTTCTCTTATTTCTTCTGTATAGAGAATCTCTTTTGCTTGGTAGTCATCCTCAAGAGCTTTTATTTCTTCATCAAGCTCCTGAAGCTCTTGATTCCACCCATCACTTAATAACTGTAATCTTTGCTCAATTCCATTGTATTCTGGGATTTGAGCCAAAATTACTTCCGATTCAAAAAATCCGATCTTTTGATCCTGAGCATATATAGACGATGTAATAGTCGATAATAATAACACTAATGAGTAAAGTATAAATCTATTCATTAAAACGGTGCTCCAATATTGAACAAGAATTCCCATTGTCCAGGAATTACTGATGTATCATCAACTCCATCTAATCTATAACCATAACTTAGATCTACCAATCCTAGAACTGGTAAAAATAATCTCGTTCCAAAACCTACAGATCTCTTTAAACTAAACGGGTCAAAATTTGAGAAATTTAAGTATGAATTACCTGCATCAAAGAAAACGTATGGGATTAACTGTAATTGTTCTGTACTTACAGCTGGATATCTCATTTCTAAGGTGTATTTAGCAAAAATTCGACCACCAACTTGTTGTCCATTAACAACTGGTGCAATACTTTCATTTAATCCACCAGGATAAC
This sequence comes from Balneolaceae bacterium, assembly GCA_965212165.1. GTDB lineage: Bacteria > Bacteroidota > Rhodothermia > Balneolales > Balneolaceae > RHLJ01. The sequence goes on from OZ243096.1 coordinate 3,293,475, forward strand.
CTCTTAAATCAATGTTATCATATAAAAAACTTTGACGTTGTTGTAATTGTGTACCACCAACAAGAAACTTCTGGAAATTACTTTGTCTATCATTGGTTAAATATCCTATAAAGCCATAATCAGCTTGGCTAGTAAGAACTAGTTTTCCTACTACAGGAATGTGGTGTTGAAACTCTGTTTTAATCTTATAGAATTCACTGAAGCCTGGTAGAGGAGGTGCAATTTCTCCTGAAAGTGTAAACTTTGATCCTGAATTTGGTGATATAAAGTTATCAAGTGAGTTTCTTTCTAAAACCTGAGTAAATGAAATAAGACTTGAAGTACCTTCAGCTAAACCTGTAGCAAAACCATCTACGACGTCATATAATTGATAACTTAGCACACTACGTGTAGAAAAATAATCATCCGGCCACCTTAGTCTTTTACCAAGAGATACACTTGCTGAGAATAGCTTATTTCTTTGATCTGAGTTCCTAAATCGTATATAATTATAAGAGAGATTTACTCCTAGAGAAGTTGGTTTACCATTAAGCCAAGGCTCAACAAATCCAAAACTGTAACTTTGGTACCCTGTTCCTGTTACTTGAACACCTAAAGATAATGTTTGTCCATCACCTGAAGGAAATGGTGTGAAATCACCTTCAATTGCTCTTTTTAACGAAAAATTATTAAAGTTAAGTCGCGCAGAGATAATGGCACCAATAGTTTGGCCACCGTAGCCACCAGAGAATTCAAAGTTACTAGTACTTTGAGATTCATCTAAATCAAAGGTAATATCTACTTCTTTAGATTGATATTGAGGAATATAATCAGGTGTAATATTTTGGGGGTCAAAATAACCTAATGTACTTAATTCACGAATTGAACGTACAATTGCATCCCTACTGAATGTATTTCCTGGAATTGTACGCAAAGTTCTTCGAACAATATCATCATGTGTACTTGTATTACCGGAGAAAGAAACATTTCTAATAGTTGCTATCTCATCTTCATATAAATCAAAATGAACATCTAATGAGTCTTCTCCAACCTTTGTAATAACAGGAACTGCTTGGAAGAATAAATAGCCAATATTTTGATATAAGCTATTAATATCTGTAGAACTTTGATTAAAGCTTATATTTTGTTCGTACTTCTCTTCATTGAACACATCACCTTTTTCAAAGCCTAGAGAAAGCGATAGTTGTTCATCAGTATATACAGTATTACCATCCCAGGTAATATTTCTGATCTTATATTGAGGACCTTCAGCGATATTAAGTCTTACCTTAATACCATTTTTATTCTTTTTGTAATCAAAAACCCAAACTGAATCAGAAAGTATTCTCACATCGGAATAGCCATTATTTCGATAATAAGAGAGGACTTTTTCTTTACCTTCTTCAAAATCTTCTTCCTTAAATGTTTTTTTGGAGAGAAATTTCCACCATGCATCTTCTCTAAGTGGTTTAATTTTTTTTCTCAATTTTCTATCTGAAAAAGCTTCGGCCCCACTAAACTCAATATCTTTTACTTCCAGCTTTTTACCTTTCTCAACTGTAAAAATAAGATTTAATCGGTTTTCTACATTTGATGGTTCTGTTGTTACGTCAACTTCTGTAAACCAAAGACCTTTCTCTTTATAGAATTTATAAATCTGACTCTTTGCTTGTGCGATATTAGCCTCTGTTATGGCTGTACCAGCTAGTAAAGATATTGTCTTTTTTAAATCTCTACGTTCGGATCGCTTAACACCTTCGATTTTATACTCATACATTCTAGGTTGTTCGGTTACTTCTATGATCAACCTTATACCTGTTAATGTTTTTTCTGTGATGAAAACTTTAACATCCGAGAATAACCCAACTCTATATAATCGCTTTAGAGCGTCTGAAATATCTTCACCAGGATAAGTAATTGTTGAGCCTTCACTTAAAGAACTAGCATTTATTATAAACTGCTCTCTTGTAAATTCATTTCCTCTAACTTCTACCCCTAAAATTGTATACTCTTGAGGAATTTCGAGTGTTGGATCTGTAAGCTTAAAATCTTGAGCTATTAATCCTTCAGTAAAAAAAACCGTACCTAACAATAAAAAGAAGGTTAATAAAATTCGTTTCGACAATGTGAACACGTGTAATTTAGCCAAAGATTGATTTTTCATTTTTTATTTAAACGGGAACTACTATCATTTTCGTCTTTGGATAAATTTACTTTTCCAAATCTTCTATCTCGTTTCTGATATGAAGCTATTGCTTTATATAGCTCATTACGTCTGAAATCGGGCCAATATTGTTGAGTTATATATAATTCTGAATAAGCAAGCTGCCAAAGAAGAAAGTTACTAATCCTATATTCCCCACTTGTTCTAATAATAAGATCAGGATCTGGTACATTTGCTGTAGAAAGATGATCACTAATCATCTGATCATTAATTAATTCTGGATCAAGTCGCCCTTCCTTAACATGATTAGATATTTTTTTAAAGGCCTCTGTAATATCCCATCTACCTGAATAGCTAAGGGCAAGACATAGTTGAAGTCTTGTATTATCTTTTGTAAGATCAATAGCTTCTTGAAGTTGTTTTTGACAATCTTGAGGAAAACGATCCATTTGTCCAATTGTAACCAATTGAATATTATTTTTATGAAGGTTATCCGCCTCTTTTCTAAGAGAAGAAACTAAAATTCTCATTAAGCCACGAACTTCTGCACTTGGCCGGCCCCAATTTTCTGTAGAAAATGCATATAAAGTTAGATATTGAACACCTAGTTGAGCGCATGCTTCAGTAATATCACGTACTGAATCTACACCAACTTTATGACCGTGCAATCTAATACTGCCTTTACTTTTTGCCCATCTCCCATTGCCATCCATAATTATGGCTATATGTTCAGGGATTTCACCGTTTTCTTTTAAAAGAAATTGGTTTTCCTTGTCTTCTGAAGTTTGAGTGGTATTTGTTAAAGTAAGCTCTTTCAAGGGGCTTTTTTTGGCTGATTTTCAAGCTCCCAAAATTAGAGCTTTAAGCTTCCTTAATCAAGGTAAAGTATGCTTATTTATTGGTTAGCTTTCGTTTAATATCAATCATCTCGAGTAAAGCTAACGCAGCCTCTCCTCCTTTGTTCCCATTCTCACCAGATCTGTCCATAGCTTGCTTAACATCATCGGTGGTTAATACCCCAAAAGCTACTGGTTTTTGGTAGTTTAGGTTAAGAGTAAGTACACCTTGAGTTACTGCATCACAAACATATTCAAAATGCGGAGTGCCACCTCGAATTACAACGCCCAGTGTAATTACACCATCTACATCCTTTTCTTCTAGGATATGTTGTGCAGTTAAAGGGATTTCATACGAACCAGGGCAACGAACTACGAGAATATCATCTTCTAATATTCCATTTCCTTTCAAAACTTTGAGCGCACCATTCAACATTTTCTCTGTTATACTCGAATTCCATCTAGAAACAACAATTCCAATTTTTGCTCCATTTATCGACGATTTTCCTTCTATAATTTCAATGCTCATATCAATTTTTTATTTCTACTAATTGTTTTCTTTGATCTGTCATTCTCTTCATTTTTTCAATGTGTTTTAATGCAACACAAACCACACCAAGGTGTCTTTCTGCCATTTCATAGCCACCATGATAATCACTTCCACCAGTTAGTAAAAGAGAATGTTCTTCTACTATCTTAGTATACTTTTTTTGAAGATCAAAATTATGACTTGGATGAATACATTCCAATCCATCAATTCCTGCTTCAATAAATTCAATTATTTCAGAAGATTTATAATGTTTAGCTGGGTGAGCTAGTATTGTTGCCCCACCAATATTTCGAACTATTTCTATAACATCTTTGAAATCTGGATATGTATTCTCTATTTCACCTAGGCGTTCAGTACTTAGATATCTAATGAACGCATCATTATGATTTCGTGCATAACCTTTGCTAACTAGAACTTTTGCGACATGTGGACGCCCGATATTAGCTCCATTTGCTTCTGCTCTAACTTCATCATAGTCTAGATTTAATCCTTTTCCATTTAAAGTTTTTATTATTCCCTTTATTCTACTTCTTCTGGCAATACGTTGAGATTTAAGGAAATCGGCAAAATAAGTGGTGTTAACATCGAAATAATAAGCCAGAATATGAGCTTCCTGATTTTTAAAAGAACTTGTTATCTCTACACCTGGTATAAGCTCTATACCAAGAGTATTCGCTTTATCAATGGCTTCAAAATAACCTTCAAAAGTATCATGATCTGTAATCGAAAGTGCTGCTAAACCACGTTTATGAGCTACTTCTACCGCTTGTTCTGGTAGAAGCCTACCATCGGAGCATTTAGTATGAATATGCAGATCAGCTTTAGTGAGCATTATCTACGACCATCCAGAATGGAAGATATTTGGCTTGAATTAGACAATAGATTAATAGCTTCTTCTAGTTGAGAATCGAAACGCAGTGCTGCATTTGTTTTAGATACCTGTCCTTCATACCTAGAAATTAACTCCAAATACAATGTTTTTTTGATCTGTGCTTCTTTTTCTGTGAAATTCAGCTTTTTCTCTTCTTGAATCAGCTCTTTTATTGCTTTTAAATGAGCACCTATCTCATCATTATCCTGTTTGTCTTCAAGTTCGTTAAGTAATAATTCTGAATCCGTTTGGTAATCAAATTCTGTACGATCTAAAAAGGAGATAAAGTCTTGGTAAACATCTTCGGGAAGTTCTTCAGCTACAAAACTACTATTCTGCGATTCGAACTGAGTTGCAAAGTCAAAGTAGCTACCTTCTTGAAATAGAAAGATTTCTAATAAACTTGTTTCTGGTCCTGATGAAACAACATCTGGCTCAATACCTCTCCCTTCTTTTACTTCTCGACCATTACGAGTTTTGAATATTCTATTAGCAGTCTCTTCTCTTGAAATAGATGTATTTCTTCCCTGGTGTGTATAAGCAACTGACTGTATACTACGACCACTTGGAGTATAATATCTAGAAATTGTGATTTTCATAGAGGTATTATATGGCATAGGTTTTACCACTTGAACTAGTCCTTTTCCGAAACTTGTTTCACCTAATATTACAGCTCTATCTAAATCTTGAAGAGCACCTGCAACTACTTCAGAAGCGCTTGCGCTACCTTCATTCATTAAAATTACTATTGGCTTATCAAATAGAATTGGTTCTCTTGTTTCGTAAGCAGAATTGTATTCACTAATCCTTCCTCGAGTTTCAACTACAGCTATACCTGGCTCTACAAACTTATCTATTATTGCCACAGCTTCTTGTAATATTCCACCGGGATTATCCCTTAAATCAAGAACCAAACCTTGTAGGTTTCCTTTAACAGAAAGGTCTTCAATAGAAGTGCGAATTTCACTTGCAGAATTCATTCCAAATTGTGCTAGACGTATATAACCAATTTCTTCATTAGCGCCTAAATGCGTTGTATGAGTTACATTTGGGGTCTCAATACTCGCTCTTTTGATTTCAAAATCTATTGGTTGGTCTAAACCAAAACGTTGAATACTTAGTGTTACATTTGAACCAATTTCACCCATTGTAAGATTCTGTACTTCTTCTGGAAGCAACCCTTCTGTAGACACCCCATCAATGGCAACTACTACATCCCCTGCCCGAACACCTTTTTGATCTGCTGGACCACCTTGTGTAGGCGCAACTACTACTACCTTACCATCTCTAAATCCAGCTTCAATTCCAATACCTGCATAATTACTGCGAGAAAATATCTCCGCCTGTTCATTTTGGGATTCGTTATAGAAAACAGTGTACGGGTCGAGTGTTTCCAGCATGGCTTCCATTCCACTTCTCATGAGTAGTTCTGGATCAATTTCATCGACATATTCTAGCGCAACATTCTCATATGCTTTACTAAAAATTGAGAAGTTCTTCTTAATGAGGAAATAGATATCTGTAACCTGAAAAGCTACAGTACTTATTCCAACTATAGCCAATAACATCACCAACTTAATTTTGGAAATCCTCACTCTCATAGCTCTTTTACTTAATTTTTAATGACTGCCCAACATAAATTCTTGATCCATTAAGATTATTAAGTCTTCGGAGTTGAGAAGTAGAAACACCAAAAGATTCTGCGATCTCACTAAGCGTGTCGTTAGTTTTAACCGTATAGTTTACAGACCCATCATTTGAGGTAGTTGTAGCTGCCGCTAGAAAGATATTATCACCTCTCTTTTGACGAGTCTCAATATCTTGTTTTTCTCTAAACGATAGGCTGTTTACCTGCTCAAAATGTGATTTTTGAGAGTTTGGTACATAAACACTTAGATTTTGTCCAACACGAATAGTATTACCAATACCATTCCATGTTCTGATATTCCATGCTCTTACATCAAACCATTCAGCGATATGACCGATTGTATCGCCAGTTTTAACTTTATAAGTCAGCTTAGTTGAGTTTGCAGGTATACTTACGTTTGAGCTTGATGAAGCTCTTGATGTATTTGTTCCACTTTGCTGATTAGTTGGTCTATTAGCGGAAATTTTTGAGGCACTTCCTGCTGGTAATGGAACAGCTAGAACTTGCCCAGGATAAATCACATTTGATAGATTATCATTACTCGCATAAATCCCACTAACTGTAGTGCCATACTTTCTTGCAATTAAACCAATAGATTCACCACTTCTAACTGTATGCATTGTTATGCTTTCGCTCACAGATTCTTTAGGAATATCATCGTAGGAGGCTAAAAATTCTGCTTTTTTACCCTTTGGTATTTTTAATGGATATTTATTTCCTGGAGGAGTAGCCCACCTTAGTAATTCAGGGTTATACTGCTTTAGTTCATCCGTTGATATTCCAATTATTTTAGCCATTTCGTCGAGAGGCATTAACCCGTCAACTTCTACTAAATCGTAAGAATATGGTTCTTTACCATAACTCTTCTTAAATCCAAATTCTTCTGGACTTAAATTGATCATTGTAGTAGCAATGAAACCTGGAACATAACCTCGTGTTTCTCTTGGTAAATAATTATAAGCAGCCCAATAATCTTTAACACCTCCAGCTCGGCTAATTGCCCGATTTAATCCTCTTGGACTAATATTATAATTCGCCATTGCTAAATGCCAATCACCCCAAATATTGTGTAAATCTTTTAGATGGCGTGCTGCTGCACGTGTTGATTTCTCTGGATCTCTTCGTTCATCGATCCACCAATTTACTTCTAGCCCATAAACTCTACCAGTTGCAGCAATAAATTGCCACATACCAACTGCAGAAGCCCAACTTCTAGCTGTCGGGTTAATTCCACTTTCAATAAATGATAAATATACAAGCTCAGGTGGTAATCCTTCCTCAGCGAAAATCTTATCCATCATTGGTTTATATACTTCAGCACGTTCTCTCCATGTTTCCATTACTTCTGGTCTTCGAAGTGTGTAATACACTAAATGTCGATTTACTTGAGAGTTTTGAATTAGAGGAACAGCCGTCTTTTGAATATCAGCATCTTTAGGAAATTCAAAATCATCTGCTAAAAGGTTCTCATCTTCAAGGAAATCTTCTTGTATAGTAAAAATTTCGCCCTGTGGCTCGTTTTCAGAGTCTGTTATTCCGTAAAAATGACGGTATTCACCTACAACAGCTCTAGATAATTCAGCGAATCTGCGATCGCTACGAATCTCTGGATAATCATCTAAAAGATCTTGTGATGCAGTAACAGCATCGTTTATATAGGTTTCTGCTTGAATTGCATCTTGATCAACTTGAGCATCTAAAGCAAGTACATGGAGTCGATATATATCAGAAATTCTACTGATTATATCTTTTTGGAAACTATCAAGATCTGACAAAACTGGAGTATCGATAATAGTCTCTTCTTTTGCTACACCTTGCATAGGATTAGCATATGGAAGTAACCTCAATGGCATTTCCTTATCTGTTATTGTTACGGTAGAATCCTGTGCCTGTACTAAGTTGGTACTAACAAAGCAAAGTATAATACTAGCAAATAGTATCTTCTTGATCATAAATTTCTATAATTTGAATTTTGTTTAAGGTAATAAATTATAAGCTTTAATTAGGAATACAACTGCTCAGCGAATTTGCAACGCAATTGTAATCGAAAAAGCGCCTAAAATTTTAAATTTTCTTCTTTTTTGAAGTTTATGTCTGATTGAGATGATTTTTCTTGCCCTGTCCATTGTTGAACAATCGGCCAACGTCGTCCTGCTCCAAAAGCTTTTGCAGAAACTTTTAAACCAGGTGCAGCTTGATATCGTTTGTGTTCATTTCTATCAACAAGATGAAGTATTTGATCTAAAGTTGACTCGTCTAATCCTTTAGCTAACATTTCCTCTCTTGATAATTGATCTTCTAGATAGTATTTCAAGATGGTATCTAAAGTTCCGTAATCTGGTAAAGAATCTGAATCTTTTTGATCTGGTCTTAATTCAGCGCTTGGCTCTTTGTCAATAATCGAGTTTGGGATAATTTCTTTCTGATAATATTCTTCATTCAACCAATGACACATTTCATACACTTCCGTTTTATAAAGGTCTGAAATTACGGCAAGGCCGCCAGCCATATCACCATAAAGCGTACAATAACCAACCGCCGTTTCTGATTTGTTGCCAGTATTGAGCAACATATGACCAAATTTATTAGAAATCGCCATTAATAAATCACCACGGGTTCGACTTTGTAGATTTTCTTCTGCCACATTAAATGTTGTTCCTTCAAAAAGTGGCTCCAGTTGTTTCAAATAAGAATCAAAAACTGTTTTAATTGGAATTTCTTTGAGCTCTACTCCCAAATTTTGAGCTAGTGTTTCAGAATCGGTAATACTCTCTTCACTTGAAAACTCGGAAGGCATGGTTACAGCCAATACATTTTCTGAACCTACCGCCTCCGCAGCGATAACGCAAACCAAAGCAGAGTCTATGCCCCCACTTAATCCCAGTATCACTTTATTCCCAAGTTTAGATTTTCTTAGATAGTCACGAACACCTAGTACTAGCGCATCAAACATGGTTTTAATGGGATTCGGAATAGTACGTTCACATTCAGCGTATTTCCCAGCATCTAAAGTTTGAGTTACTGAATTATAGTCTACATCTACATAAGTAGATTTAAATCGCTCATCACGTGTAACAATAAACCCTGTTTGATCTAGTGCTAATGAATCGCCATCAAAAATGAGTTCGGTGTTTGCCCCAACCTGATTAACATAAAATAGAGGTAACCCAAGTTCCTGCGCATGTTTTTGAAGCATCCCAACTCTGGTAATTGGTTTTCTTTTTGTGAATGGTGATGCCGATATATTGATTATTGCTCTCGCCCCTTTCTCCGATAAAATTGCAGCTGGATTGTTTCTATAAGTATGATATTGGATTTCATTATCATTAAACCAAATGTCTTCACATACCGTGATCCCAAATGGGATACCATTAATAACTACTGGTTCAAACTCAGTACCTGGTTCAAAATATCTTAAATCATCAAAAACATCGTAGGTAGGTAGTAGAGCTTTATGAACACGAGCGATCTCTTTCCCGTTTTGGGCTATTATTGCTGAATTAAAACACACACGACCAACCCCATTCATGTTATCAGTAATTGATCCAAAAATTACTGTTACTTCTTTAGTAGCCTGTATAATATTTTGGTTTACCTGATAGCAGTATTCACGAAAAACTTTTCGCTCAATAAGATCCATGGGTGGATAGCCACAAACAACTAATTCTGGTAAAATGAGAATATCTATTGCATCATCTTCTGCTTTATGAATTGCATTCAGAATTAGGGATTGATTGCCAGAAAGGTCACCAATGGTTGGGTTTATTTGCTCTAGTCTTATTTCCATAATTAAAGATACAGGAATTTTAAACAGATTTTTAACGAATAATGATCTTCAGTGGCTAAAAAAGGAACCCTTTTCAATACAATATGATTCAGTACTTGAACCTTATAACTTTTTTAAACTAATGCTGATTCGCTTCTCTTTATTATTGTCATTCATAATATTCTTATCACAAATTGCTTTAGGTCAATCAGGTACTTTATCGGGTACAATAACCGATTCGAAAACAGGTGAAGTTTTAATAGGAGCAACGGTTATTTTAGAAGGTACAACCATTGGTGCAGCTTCAAATTCTGATGGTAGATATACAATAAGAAACATCTCTCCAAAAACGTATAATATCAAGGCATCATACGTTGGCTACCAATCTCTAACAAAGTTCAATATCGTTATTCGTTCTGAGGGGAACATTGACATAAATTTTGAATTAGAAACTGAGTCAAATGAATTGGGTGAAGTGTTTGTAACTCCTAATCCGTTTTTGAAAGAAAGTACTACGCCTCTGTCTATACAAAAACTAAGTCAAGAAGAAATTACCGCTTACCCTGGCGGTAACAACGACATTGCCAAAGTTGTACAGACTCTACCTGGTATATCTGGTTCTGTTGGCGGGTTTAGAAACGATGTAATCATTCGTGGAGGAGCTCCGAACGAGAATGTGTATTTCCTGGATGATATTGAGATTCCAAATATTAACCATTTTGCAACTCAAGGAAGTGCAGGTGGTCCTGTTGGACTTCTAAATGTTTCCTTTTTTGAAGGTGTTACATTAACTGCAAGTTCCTTCGACTCGAAATATGACAATGTACTTTCAGGTGTGTTACAGTTTGATCAACGCAATGGAAATGCTAGAGAATTTCAAGGAAATTTCAGACTCGGATCAAGTGAATCTGCGCTAACATTGGAAGGTCCATTGTTTAAAGGAGGTAAAAATGAAAGTAATACCACTGTAATTGCATCAGTAAGACGTTCCTATTTACAGTTTTTATTCGGCATAATCGGCTTACCAATTTTACCCAACTATTGGGATTATCAATACAAGCTAAATCATAAAATTGATAAGAATAATGAAATACTCATAACTGGTCTTGGTTCAATCGACACTTATAAAGTGAATGCTTTAGATGAATTTGATGCTGAACAACAAGCTACCCAAGATCAGGTGCCAATTATTGAACAAGAAACGAATACTATAGGTATTAGCTGGAAACATCGATTCGATAATTCAAACGGTCTATTGCAAACTACTATTAGCAATAATGTGCTCAATAACCGATTCTTTAGGTACGAAGATAATATCAACGAAGAAGGTTTATATTTTAAAAATGATTCTAGGGAAATGGAGACAAAATTCCGTTCAAAAGTATCTTTTTTTAATAATAATTGGACCTACAGCACTGGAATAACCATCCAAAATGCTGATTATGATAATAGTACAACTGATCTGTTAAACAATAATACTTTCAATTCTGAAATCAATTTCTTTAAATATGGTCTATTTGGACAATCTACAGTAGCTGTATTAAATGAACGGCTTAATCTATCCTTTGGCTTTAGAGTTGATGGTAATACATTCACTGATTCAGGTAATGAAATCTTTAGAACATTTAGTCCTCGTATTTCTACGTCGTATAAACTAACATCAAATGAAAAATGGACGTTAAATACTTCATTAGGGCGGTATTATAAAATTCCTCCATTTACTATTCTTGGGTATAAGAATACTGCTGGAAACTTCATCAATAAGTCGAATACTTATATACGAAGTGATCACGCGGTTGCAGGGATTGAGCATTTATTTAATGACCGATCTAGGTTTACAATCGAAGGGTTTTTTAAATGGTATTCCGATTACCCTGTAAGTTTTCGTGATAGTATCTCATTAGCTAATAAAGGCGGCGGGTTTGAGGTTTTAGGTAGTGAACCAATTTCAAGCCAAGGAAAAGGAAGAACATATGGTACAGAGGTGTTGTTTCAACAAAAATTTAATGGTAGAATTTATGGCACAGCTGCTTTCACTTTCTATAAAAGCGAGTTTTCTGGACTAGATAATGAGTTCAGACCTTCTGTATGGGATAATAATATTCTTATTTCCATTCTTGGAGGATATAAATTTGCAAGAAATTGGGAGCTTAGTGCTAGATATCGATATTTAGGGAGAACACCGTATGCCCCAGTTGATCAGGAAGCTACTTTAAATAATTATCCAGCTGAAATTTTTGACTACTCACAATTGGGCGAAGTGCGATTAGACGCTTATAGTCAGTTAGATATTAGAGTAGATAAAAAGTGGAACCTCAATAAATTAAGTATTGATGTGTTCATTGAAATTCAAAATATCTTGGCTCAAGTAAATCCCCAAGTACCACAATTTGGATTAGATAGAACCGATTCAGGAGATATTATTACCCCAAGAGAACTAGTTCAGGTTAATACAGAAAACTCTGCGAATGTGCTTCCATCGATAGGGCTAGTAGTAAATTTCTAATTCAACTATCATGAATTACCTTAAACAAAAAAGGCTCCATGAAAATATAGAGCCTTTTAAAAAATACTAGTTGAGTTTATTTAAGTAGAATCATCTTTTTTGTGAATAGTTGATTTCCAACATTCAATCGATAAATATAAACACCACTTGCTAAATTCGATGCATCAAAACTAATCGATTTTTCTCCAGCAGTTTGCTTACCATTAACAAGTGTAGCCACTTTTCTTCCCATCAAATCATATACAGAAAGTACGACATTACTATTCTCAGTTAACTTATAGCTGATTGTTGTGCTTGGATTAAATGGATTTGGATAGTTTTGATCTAGTTGGATTTCAGTTACTCCATCTTTCGACTCTTGCTCATTAGATACTTGCATTCCAAATTGGAAACGAACCCAAACAGGGAAATGGTCAGATGTCTCACTTAAAAAGCTACCGATGTAGAAAGGATTTTCAATTCGTTCAGTACCTGTAAAATATTCATCACTCAATTCTGATGTAAATACAATATGATCTATCATAGAAAATCTAGAATATGAGGTAACCCCTTTTTCTTCGAGATTCTTGGTAATGATGGTGTATTCAACATCATCATCAAAATTCTTGTACGGTGATTCTTCCCCTTCTACAGTAGATTGTAATATTTCATCGTTAAAATCGCCGAGTAAGAGTACATTATCCTCTGCTCTAAATGTATCTAAGTAATTTTTTAATTGTGTTGATGCGTTTATTCTTTGTGAATAATCCGACGGCTCACCAAACGCTTTTGCATGAATATTGTATGCAAATATCTCTTGAACCTCGTTATTAATAGCTGCATTAAAGTGGAGTAAAAAAGGAAAGCGACCATTGGCCCAATCCGACTGAACCATGCCATCAGTAATTAACTCAGAGCTAACCATTTCAATAGTTGTATTCTTATATAAATAGGCTGTTTTTTGGCTTTGAGAAAATGACGCTATCACACCATCATATCCTGTTAATTCTTCATCTAATGTATTAAACAATGCTGGATTTGATATTTCTTGAAAAGCATAAATATCTGCATCCATTGTGGTGATTAACGTCTTCACATTCTCATATTGTACATTATCATCGGTAGGACCATTTGCTGCATCGCCAAACCATTCGATGTTCCAGGTTACTACATCAAGAGTTAAATCTTTAGATACATTATCTCCTGGGTAAACTACCGCTTCCACACCCATATCGCTTGTAAAGCGTGGTAATAACTGATATATGCCTCCAAATTTACCAACTACACCAATGATATTTGTTACCTCTGTAGGTGCTTCTGCATTTACCAAATCTGTATTATTATCAATTCGTAGTTCTGCAATATCAAAATCATCCGAAATCTCATAGTTTTGGTTCGATCCAAATACACCAGTATGATTTACAGTTGCGTTTTGAATTACTACCAATTGACCTTCAAAAATTCCAGAATTTAATTGAGCAAGATTAATGGGAGTAGGATTTATTTCTTTAGATTCTACATCATATACTTCATAGAGAATATTATCATCATCTTCTGTACTAGAGATTTGAAGTAGAAAGTCCGAATCGTTGCCAGCAATTGGTCTAAATACTGTAAGTGGACCTGTTACTGATATTGAATCTCCAATTTGAGCTTCAACATGTAGTGGTTCCCAATATACTGCAATACCTGCTGTAGCATCTTGGAGGTATAGCGGACCACCCAATTCATTTGCTACCGTAACTCTACCAGTAACAGAAACACGAGTACCTAAGGGCAAAGTTCGTGCTTCAGAAATAGCGATAATATCACCATCCTCAAAAGCTTCCCCAGAAAGGTTTAATTCAAATATAGGTCCATTACTGTCATTACTTGTAATAGTTAATAAACCCTGATCATTACCAGCTGCTTGAGGTTCATAAGTTAATGTGAGTTCAATGGTCTCATTAAATTCTAAACTATCGTCACTTGAACTTGATATGCTAAAAGCTTCTCCCGAAAGCGATATATCAGAAATTGCTAACACCGTATTCCCAATATTCTTAAGCTGAATGGTCTTAGTCGCATTTGTTCCAACTAAGGTTTTTGGGAAACTTAGAATATCTTGACTGTTTACTCCACTAGCATCAACTGTAATAGCCAGTGTAGCCGAGTCTTGAGCTTGAACAAAGTCAGTTATTAATAGATCATCCAAATTTAGACGGTCGGTTCCCGCAGAGTGTATAAACTTAAACCTGATGTTTCCTTCAATCTGAACTGGCAATGTAACTTGTGCTAGTGTACTACCTGCTGCAATTGGATCTCCTAAATCCGTCCAACTCGAGCCGCCATTTGTTGAGTACTGAACTTGTAATATATTCCCTGAACTACTGCCATAATTTGCAAGGTAGAATGATAGTTCATCTGCACCATTCTCTTTATCGAATTGCATGTAGATGTTTCCAAGCCTAGAATTTCGGCGATCCATTCTAACACCTTGTGATCCATTAAATTTATCATTTGATAAACTACCAAGTAAGGCATCATTCAAAAACCAGTTTCCAGTGGTTAATGAAACAGACGCGCCACTATAACTTGCCTTCTCTCCATCTTCAAAATCTTCGAAGAGCTGAGCACTTGTTATTGCTGAAAAGCTTAGTGATAAAAAAAGTATGACAAATAGGGAACGTCTCAATTGCATAAAAAAATCCTTGTTTAATATTTAGGCTAAAGATACGCAGTTGATGTTAACACATCATAACTTCTTTTTAATCTTCTTTAAGTACAGGTAATTCTACCCCTTTATTATCCCATTTTATCACAAAAAACTTTAGCGTTTCCTCACCCGAGTTACTAATACCATGCATATCCCATGGTTTTGCATACATAACATCACCTGGCATTGCCTCCGACTCTACTCCATTTAAACTCCATGTGCCATTCCCCTCTAAAACATACATAAACTCTTCTGCGGTATGTTGATGTGGAGGATGAATTTCCATTCTAGGTTTAATCTCTGCAATTGCTGTTAAGGTATTTTTTGTACCATAAGTTGATGCAGTCGCTTCATCTGAGTAGATAAACAGATTTCCCCAATCCTCATTCAATTCTGTAGCCCCTTCTTTAGTTATCACTTTTGTTTTAAGGTCTGTAGTTAATCCCTTTCCTTCCCAACCCATCCACGCTGAGAAAAGCATTAACATAATTGTGAGTATAAAGTAGTGTGGCTTTTTCATTCTAATTATTTATGATGTGATAAGTTGAATTGTAAAATAATCTGATTAAGTAAAAGACCAAAAAAATAGAATTGTATTCTTTGTTATTACTACTTTCACTTAATTCTTTAGTCTATATACACTAATAACTTGATGATGAAATTACTTACTCTATTTATACTTCTCGGACTTACTACTCAACTGCAAGCTCAAGGTAATCCCGAGATTTATCTGGCAGATATATCATTTTCTGATGAAAGTTTTACAATTTCGAATTTGACGAATATATCAAATAGTCCTGGATACGATAATCAACCGTCCTTTCTACCTGATGGATCAGGTGTTTTATTTACATCAGATCGTGGAGAATCAACAGACATCAAATTATATAGTATAGAGTCTAAAACTAGTAGTTGGCTTACGAACTCTGAAGGTGGAAAGTACTCCCCTACGGTTACTCCTGATGGAAACTTCTTTTCTTCTATATGGTTAAAACCAGATGGTGAACAGCTTCTATGGAAATATTCTTTATCTGGTGGAGAGCCTGAAGTTATAGTTCCAAATGAAGTAATTGGGTACCATTCTTGGTTCGATGAACAAACACTTTATACATTTGTTCTTGGTGATAATGCCACATTTGTAGAATTCAAACTTGGAGATAGAATTTCAAGAAAAGTAATTGCTACAAGTCCTGGACGTTCGATACATAAGATACCTGGAAAAGAAGAAATTAGCTTCATCGACAAGAACGAAACTGATAATTGGATCATTAAATCCTATGATCCTGATTCAAAAAAAATAAAAGTTATTACATCTACACCTGAAAACTCAGAAGACATGTATTGGGTAAATTCTTCTTCATTTTTAATTGGGAATGGAAACTCTTTAATGCTTTGGAAAGAAGGACATGGATATACTACTCCTGCAAAAACTTTTGAAAATGAAGGTGACATTTCTAGAATTTCACTTAGTCCAGATCGAACAAAAGTTGCAATAGTTTTTAGTACATCTATGTAATAAAAAAAGCCTCAAAACAATGAGGCTTTAAATTTTATCGCAATCCGTTCGGTAAGCCTTTGCAAATACGGCTTACTGCGTCATGGCTATGAAGACTTTCTAAATGAGCACATCTCACCACAAAGTCACGAATGCTATTGTAAGTGTCTAATTCTTCATATAGCAAACGAGCAGCATCTTCTACAAACTTTTGGTAAGCACCGTTGAGTTCAGCAAAAGCTTGCTCATCTTCCCTCTTAACCATTACCTGAGTTTCAGTTTTAAGAGATGTTCTACAAATCTGTACTAAATCTTCTACAAAAAATTCATCTCTAAGTGCAACCGTGATTTCAGCTTCACTCCGTTGACTATGAGGGATTGCAGCTACACCTCTATCTTCACGCGCATGCTCTGCTAATTCATACGAACATGGACAAGCACTACTATATACAAATTTAAGATGCATGTGTTTATGGAATTGATCATAATTATCTAAATGACCTTCGAAAGAAACATCATAATATTGATATCCTTCCATACCAGAGCGTAAACTTTCTTGAATCATTGGATATGAAAAAGAAAGTCGTAGAAAAGATTCTTGAGATTCTAAATCTGTTTTATAAGCTTTAAGTACTTCCTCTAACATATCGAGTGAAAACACACGATCTTTAAACTTATAAAAGGTTCGCATGATTCTACTCATATTAATGCCTTTCTTATTGGCATCAAGACTCACATATCCATCTACAGAAACTTCTAGTGTGATCGGCTTACCATCTCTCTTTTTTAATTGAAGTGGAAGCTTAAAATTTGAAATTCCTACTTGTTGTATAGGAACATTCGCACCTTCAATTAAGGATGCTGGTCCATTTTGTAAATCTGGTAACGCCTCTTTGTATTCAGGTGTAATAGTAAAAGTAGGGTCGTAAAATCGGCGTACTTGGTTGCTAATCATATCAATAATTTCAGTAATAAATAATTTATATAGTCCGTCTATATGGACAATATTCAGCTATGTTTCGTTCGGTCTCAAATAATTTCACAGAGTATAAAACACTGCCAGTTGATGCAGATTGCTCAACATCTTCTTTCAATTGCTCATAAAATGCTTTAACAAGATTCTCAGAAGTAGGTATTATTCCTTCCAGAAAAGAAACATCTATATTCAAATTCCTATGGTCGCAAGGTTCTGTTATTTTATTTTTTATGATATTCTTTAGTTTACCTAAATCAATTACAAAACCTGTTTCTGGATCAGGTTCACCGGCAACCGTAACCTCAATTACATAATTATGGCCATGCCAATTTGGGTAATTACATTTTCCAAAACTTTCCTGATTCCATTGATCTGACTTATCAGGATTATTAAGTCGATGTGCTGCATTAAAATGACTTTTCCGAGTTACAAATATCACAGTTTTCCTTGTTTGTTTGATTTACCAAACCTAAAGAAGATAACTACGGTTCCAAAAAGCTAATATTAATTATTAATTCTATAAAAAAGGAGAGCCCCAGTTCCCCGGAGCTCTCCTTGTGATCAGCACACCTCACAATGAAGTGAGACGTTTCTTGAGTAGAATGCTACTTCTAACTAATTATCTGTCCAACGAACCCAATTACCAGTTGCCCAATTAGTAGTCCCAAAAGCTCCAATAAATGTTGCATTAGTATTAAAGAAACCATCATTTGGTGGTGTTGCACCCGTAACAATTGTAGTTGGTCTAAAATCGAATGATCCAACATTTGTATATCCTGGGTCTTGATCTAATGTAACAGCACCAAAATCAGTTGAATCAGATGCATTACTAAAACCCCCGTTATTCCATACAATTGTATTATCAATAGAAAGTGTTTGTGGGAAATTAGCGCGAGTGTCACTTTCAATTTTAAAACTCAAATCATCAAAATCAGAAATAATGAAATTTTCAATCTCACCTTCAAATTCTTCTCTAAGACGCATTCCATAGTTTTTATCCTCAGCATCCTTAGTAGAACCATCTTGAGTTAAACCAACCATGGTAACATTATAAAGTGTTGGTGAAGTAGCACTTCCAGATCCTAGAGTTTTTCTACCATCTGATTCAAAACCATTGTCACCACCAGCTGTTTGAATTGCTAACCAATACTGTCCTTTTCCATTCCATCCTTCATCCATATCAAAAGAATCATCGTCATTAAAAGAAGAAATAAGGTATTTTGCGTTTACTGAACCGCCAAACCACTCGAATCCATCATCAGTGCATTTATATACTTGTACATATTCTAATGTAGTTCCACTACCTACTGAATAAAGACTAAGACCATTTAGCTCAGATCCTTCTACAAAAGAGAAGCCTACATATTCAATTCTTACGTACTTTAGAATTCCACTATCATCTGCGTTATTTGTCCCACCGTATTGGATTGCATCAGGAAGACCTTCAACTTCTCCTTTTCCTCCTTCAATGTTATTCACACCTTCTCCAGCAAGTACAATACCACCCCAATCACCTGCTTGTTTTGTAGAACGTGCTGAAGTAAATATAATTGGGTTATTTACTGTTCCTTCAGCTACTAAACGTCCACTTACTCTTGGCGTATCAAAATTATCTGCATCTGCAGGTAATGTAATAATTGCGCCAACATCATCGATATTATTGTTGTGGTAGGTGAAACCAATTGTAGTACCTGCTTCAATTGTTAGCGTAACACCTGGAAGAATATAATACTGCCCTGTAAGTGTTTGATCTGTATCCCATAGAGTATCTTTATCTATCAAAGTACCAGGTAGAGATGCGTAAATTTCAGGAAGCTCGCTACTTCCATCATCACCAGTGCTATTATCACATGAGGTAATTGAAATTGAAGTCGCAAGTAGAAAAAGTATGATGAGTTTGAGATTAGTTTTCATAGTATTGGGTTTTATTTTGAGTTGAGTTTCAGTTGAATGAAAAGTTGAATCCCACTGAGAAGGTGGTGCCGATCTCGTACTGATTTGTAATAGTACTACCTTGTTTATATGTAACATCATCATTAAGAATATTTTCTATACTGATGTTGACAGAGGCTTTACCAAAACTTTTTGTAAAACCTACATCTAGTTTATTGAACGATTGTTCAAATTCATCATCTGGCTGTTCATTATTTCCAACAGCAGAAATTCTTTTTCCAAAAGTGTTAAATGAAATTGAAAATTCTGAATCTATATTCGGAAGTACATAAAATGCATTAGCATTTAGTGTATAGGGAGATTGGCCAAACATTGCTCGTTTTGCATTTGCTTGTCTACCAACTGATGCTCCATCAGCATAGCTCACTTCAGAATAAATAAAAGATAGATTTGAGCTCAATCTTAGCCTATCTGTTATATCTTTTCTTCCCTCTAATTCAATTCCGTATAAATTAGCTTCGTCAACGTTATCATATCTAACTTCATTATTTTGAGTAATTCGATAAAATAGCTCGATTGGATTTTCAAACTTTTTATAGAAAGCACTGATAGCAAATAACTCACCAAAATTAGGATAAGTTTCCAATCTAATATCATAATTAAAAATCCTTGTACGTTCTAAACTTGGATTACCATAAACTGTTCTTCCACCAACAAAATCTTGAAAGTTGAAATTTGATAATTCTCTAAACTCTGGACGAGCTAATGTTATCGAGTATGCCACTCTTAGATTTGTTTTATCAGACGGGCGGAATGTAAGGTTTAAGGCTGGAAGAAAATCCAATTCATCAATAAGTATATCTCCATTTATGAATTGAGCTGAATTTTCAGTTCTTAAACCAGTTACAATGTTCCATTTATCCGATGGTGACCAATTAAATGAAAAATATCCAGCAGCTAATTGTTGCTCACCTTCATAAGAATCTCTTGAACTAGAACTTTCAATTAAATCTAAATTTCCAGCTCTTATATTCTCACTTGTAAATATTGCCTCAGGAGAAAGTGATTTATCTTCTTGAGGGAAGTTATTTGCGAGGTCTTGGTAAACTAATTTATATGAATCAAAAGTACGATCTTTAAATAGACCAAAAGCACCTAATTTAACTGTCAACTTATCCAAAGGTTTTAGTTCTAAATCAAAGCCTGTTGAATAATTGTTGTCATCTTGTAATGAAAAGAAATGGGTATTCCCTCTGAAAGGAAAAATTACTTCTAGTTCATCAGCACTAGTGCGTGCATATTGAGTTGTTCTACGATCAGGTAGGTCTCTTATCGCTTTCGAATATGTAAGATTTGCTTCTAATTTAGAAGAAAAGAATTCTTGAAAAAACGTTTCAAAATTCAGTGAAGATGAATAAATCGATCTCCGATCGAATTCAGTTACCGTTTGTCGATTGTCATTATCGAAATTATAATAACTGCCTTCAATCTCAGAAAATGTATTGTCGGATGAGTTAGAATATAAATTCTTAATCCCTATTTTTGTAACTGATGATGGTTTTACAAAAAGATTAAGCATTGCACTAAGACTTGTTGATTCAGTGCCAGTATTCCTTAAATAATCTGACCCAAGTAAGACTGTTTGGGTATTTTGATTATAATTGTTGATATAGCGAAAAGTCTCATTTTCTCGAGCATCAGTTGCATATTTATAGCTCAGATTTGAAACAATACCGATTGGCATTTTTTCTTCGTTCAATTGATTACTATATGTAATATTGACCTTTTGACTTGGCAAAGAAG
Source organism: Balneolaceae bacterium (assembly GCA_965212165.1). Lineage (GTDB taxonomy): Bacteria > Bacteroidota > Rhodothermia > Balneolales > Balneolaceae > RHLJ01. Next base: position 3,314,636 of record OZ243096.1, read on the forward strand.
TAATATTCTTTGAAGACCATGAACCATTTAACTCATCTACAATAGAAGCTGCTTCAGAAGTAGATGTAACCTCACTGTCCTCAACATTTTTTGGCAATTCTCTAAAACCATTATCATAGCCTAGGAAATCGGTACCACCTCCGTTATAACCTAGATAGTTTTGAAACGTTGAGACTGAATTGACAGATGTAGAGTATGAAATTGATAAGTTTTTTGATTCAGGAAACTCTTTAGTAATAATTTTTACAGAACCACCTGAAAATTCACCAAACTGGTCTGGTGTAAAGGTTTTCTGTACAAGTATATTATCTACAATACCACTTGATAGAATATCAACTGGTGCTTCTTTTTTATTAGGATTAGTAGAAGGAATAGGGGCACCATTGAGCTGAATATTACTATACCTATTACCCAAACCTCTAACGTAAACATCTTTGCCTCCAACAACCGATACACCAGAAACTCGCTTCATTGCAGAACCTACGTTTCCATCTCCAGTCTTTGAAATTTCTTCAGATGAAATCCCATCTTGAACAGCAACAGATTTCTTTTGTACTGCTAATAGTCCTGCTTCACCACTTTGAATTGCATCTGCGCTTACCACAATTTCATCAAGAAATTCTGATTCTACTTGTAAAGCTACATCTAATTTTTTGGATTCTCCTTCTGCTACTACAAGACCTGTAATAGTTTGAGTAGTATATGAAAGATAACTTACAATAATGTTATAAGTTCCTGCCGATACATTTCTGATGGTGTAATTTCCATCAATATCGGTTGCGGTACCTTTTATGGTACCTTCAATTACAACGTTAACACCAATTAGAGTTTCACCTGTTTCGGCGTCAACTATGGTACCAACTATTCTTCCAGTATTCTGTGCATGTAAAGTTGAGGTAAAGAGAAATGCAGAGAATACAACTAGTGCTGATTTTATTATTTTCACGAATGTGCTGATTATTTTTTGTTCGCTTTTATTCATTGCGACACAAAGTTAACACACTCGAGTTTCTGTACTGTTATCTGGGCTTTATCCTTTTGTTACCTCTACATTTTCCTAATGTTAACACTATATTATCAAAATATTAACAGGGCTGTCTACTCACTCTCTTTCTTTGTTTCTTCTGTTGTTTTGCTTTCAGAAGGTTCAGCATCTTCTTCTTTCTTTTCAACCTTCTTAGGCTTTTTCTTTGCAGTTGTTTTCTTTTTTACTACAGGTTTTTTTTCTTTAGCGTCTTCATCCTTCTTCTCCCCATTAGTGAATTCTTCATAGGTTGTAAGATGTACAAATGGTCTTTTTCCTATTAGTCTTTCAATATCACCTTGGAATAAGATTTCTTTCTCTAATAACTCTTTAGCAAGTATCTCAAGTTCTTTCTTTTTACTTTTTAGAAGCTTTAAAGATCTCTTATATGCTTCATCAATAATCTTTTTTACTTCCTCATCAATGATAGTAGCCGTTGCATCTGAATATGGCTTATTGAATGTGTAGTCGCTTTGTTTAGAATCATAAAAAGATATGTTTCCAATTTTATCATTCATACCATATACAGTTACAATACTGTAAGCCATTTTTGTGATGCGTTCCAGATCACTAAGTGCACCTGTAGAAATTTTACCAAAGATAATTTCTTCAGCAGCTCTACCACCAAGAGTCATACACATCTGATCTAATAACTGTTCTGTTTGATGTAAAAACTGCTCTTTTGGTAAATATTGTGCATAACCAAGAGCGGCAAGTCCACGAGGAACTATAGATACTTTAACCAATGGATCAGCATGCTCTAAGAACCAACCTGCAACAGCATGTCCCGCCTCATGATATGCTACAATTTTCTTCTCTTCTGGTGATATGATTTTATTCTTTTTCTCAAGGCCACCAATTACACGATCAATTGCACTTTGAAAATCTATCATATCAACTGCCTTTTTGTTACTTCGGGCAGCTATCAAAGCAGCTTCATTACATACATTAGCAATTTCAGCACCAGCAAAACCTGGAGTTTGAGCAGCTAATTTTTTTGGATCAACTTCTTTATGAAGTTTTAATGGCTTCAAATGTACATTGAATATTGCTTCACGACCATTTATATCTGGTTTATCGATGCTAATTTGGCGATCAAAACGACCAGGTCTTAATAATGCACTATCTAATACATCTGGTCTGTTAGTAGCAGCCAAGATTATTACACCCGAGTCGGTGGCAAAGCCATCCATCTCAACTAATAGAGAATTCAATGTATTCTCTCGCTCATCATTTGAACCTGGCATTTGACCTTTACCACGTGAGCGACCGATAGCATCGATCTCATCAATAAATACAATACATGGAGCTTTTTCTTTAGCTTGCTTAAATAGATCTCGAACACGTGCTGCACCAACCCCAACAAACATTTCCACAAAATCAGAACCTGAAAGTGAAAAGAAAGGTACTTCAGCTTCACCAGCTACAGCTTTAGCTAATAGTGTTTTACCAGTACCTGGAGCACCTACAAGTAAAGCTCCCTTTGGAATTTTACCACCTAGATTTGTAAACTTGTCTGGTGTTTTAAGAAAATCTACAATCTCTTTTACTTCTTCTTTTGCTTCTTCAAGCCCTGCGATATCTTTAAAGGTAATTTTTGTATCACTTTGTTGATCATAAAGTGCCGCTTTATTTTTACCTATGTTTAGTACTTGTTGACCAGGATTCATTTTTCTAAAAATGAATACCCAGAATGCTACCGCAAGCGCAATCATGATCAACCACATGAATACACCGCTAAACCATTCCTCTTCTATGCGGACTTCATACTCCACATTATTTTCATCGAGTATTGGTCGAATTTCATCACCAGGGAGCATTGTAGTTACAAAAGCTCTGAATTCTTCAGTACTGGTAGGATTTAAATTTAAGGGGTTCTCATCTTGGATAGGTGCTTGTACAATTCCATCTTGAATGGCTTTGTCATTATACTTTCCATAAATATTTACACCATTCTTAATTATGATTTCTTCAATATAACCTCCTTTAACATCATTTAAGAACTTACTGTATTTGATGTCATTTCCACCTTCTGGGTTCAAGAACATAAATTGAACAAAAATTAGTAATAGAATTATTACTAAAAATCCCCAAGTTGGAAATTTAGGATTTGAACCTTTTTGAGATCCTAATGGTGTTTTAATCTGCTTTTTTGGTGTGGGCTTTTTATCGGCCATTAATGCTTAGTCTAAATTTTTTTCAATATAGCGAATAACAAATATTTTTCTAGCTGTACTAGACAACATAGATTTGGCAAAAAACGTGCCACTAGTTTTATTATGACAAATCATCAAAACTTACTACATCACCTTCTGCAGTTTGCATTAATAATCCTTCATCTTTTGGCGTCATCCTACCTATAACAGTAAAGTCTTTAAAATGTTCTATAAGTTTCTCTACCTGCTTTTCACTTAGTGTGAAAAGTAGTTCTAAATCTTCACCACCAAATAATGCATAACGGTCTACGTCTTCTTCCATTTCGTCTGCAACATGTCGTGTTTCAATCGCAATAGGTAGCGTTGCTTGATATAAATATGCCCCTAGATCAGATGAAGTACATATCTCTGTCAATTCGTTTACAATACCTTGTGTAATATCAATCATTGAACTTGGAACAATTCTATTTTTTCCTAGTTCTTCAATTACTTCTTGCCTTGCTTCTGGCATCAATTGTCTCTGAACAACAAATTTATAGTCTTCAAGATCAGGTTGAATAGCATCACTGCCATGTTGTTCCCAGAATTTTTTCTCGCGCATTAAGATTCTTAACCCTGCAATTGCACCACCTACGTCACCAGTAACACATATTGCATCACCTATTCTTGCGCCACTTCTATAAGTAATATTCTTAGGTTCTACTTCTCCATAAACACTAACTGAAATAACCATATGGTTGTGATTCCCTGTTAAATCACCACCAACAACTTCTACATTATATTTTTTACATGCGTTATCGATTCCAGCATATAAATCTTTAACCATTTGAACGGATAAACGATTAGGTAATGCTAGATTTAGCATTATTGAAGTTGGATTTCCATTCATTGCATAAATATCACTGACACTTGCTGAAATGATCTTAAAACCAAAGTGAGTAAATGGCGTATATGACGGATCGAAGTCGACACCTTCAACAAAAGTGTCAGTACTTAAAAGAATATGTGATCCTTTCTCATGCTTGATTACAGCGGCATCATCTCCGAGACCTAAAATTGTGGAATCTTGTTGTTTACCTTTAAATACAGAAAGTTCATCAAGTAACCCTTTTCTGCCAATGCTTTGTATTGTAATAAATTCTTCTGACATAGTATTTATATAAAAAAACCAGCACATAAGATATGTGCTGGTTTTTAATTTTCTCTAAACCGAATTTCTAATCTTCTCGCTTAGTAGAATAATTAATTCTGAAAGTACCAGCTTGTTGAAGTTCTTTCTGAACATCAGTTAACAAACCAAATTCTGAATTTTGATCTACTCGCAAAGAAACAATTAATCGAGGTTCTTCAATTAATTTATCATACATGATATTTCGGATTGCTCCAATATCATCAACTATTGAATCATCGATTTGTACTTTGTCCTCTCCAAGTTTGTTTTGAGGTAATCGTTCTGGTCCCATATAAATATAAGATACCAAACGTTTCTCTTCGATCTTCTCAATGTTATTCGCTTTGGTAAGATCAAGTTTAACTTTAAGAGTAACTTCACGAAGTACAGTTGTTACCATGAAGAAGAATAAAAGCATGAATACAACATCAGGCATTGCTGAAGTAGGCACTTCTTGCTTTGTTCCGGCTTGTTTCTTTTTAAAATGAGCCATAATTAACTATCCGGTTCTGCGATTGAAATTTTCTTTGGATACATATCTTTGATTTGCTCCTGTTGAGGGCTGTTCTCAACTAATCGTGCATATTCAACACCATAATTAGCTCTTGAAGCAGCATCTCTTAACTCTTTATACGCAGACATAACTTCATCTAACATATCAATATAGATATTGTATGGAGTTTCACGTTGTGTTTTAAGAGAAACAATGGCAGCCTCAGGTGACATAGATAGCTCTTCATTGTTTGTTGGATTATCAATGAACTCAATCAACTTGTCTTTAACTTCGTTGATTGAAACAGGTTGTTCATCCATAAGGATAAGACCCTGTGCATTAACAAGAACATTCATCAAATTTCTTTCACGAATCGGTGGTGGATCTACTTCTTCATCTAAAGGTGGAGGAAGTACCATACCAATTCCAGTATCCACATTTATAGTTGTGGTTACGAGAAAGAAAATAAGAAGTAAGAAAGCAATATCCGCCATAGACGAACCATTGATCTCTGCACCTTCTCTTTCGCGTTTTTTAAGTAGCATATCTATGCTCCATTAAAATTTAAAAGTACCACGTATTCCTGTAAGAAATACCGAGGCTACCATTATACCCATCATAATCCCTGCTGTCATTACACCAGCTTTAGCAAAAGGAAGTTCAGTTCCTTGAACAATTAGGTATGATATACCGAAGATCACAAAGGGTATGGCCATAATGCCAATTCTTTTTAAGTCTTGCTTACCTTGGCTCATTGACTTAATTCCAGATATTATTGTAGCAATAATACCAAGACCAATAAGACCAAAGGCTCCAATAACGGCTATTTGAACAATCATATTATCTCCTTTGAGTTTAAATTATTGATTATTCTTCAGTAGTATCGTCAGCAGGAGCGATAAGCGGCTTACCTTCTTGCAATAAAATAATAGAATCGATAAGTGTAATTGAGCTTTCTTCCATCTCAGCAATTAGTCTATCAATTTTAGACACACAATAGTTGTATCCAATTTGAAGGATAATACCTGCAATAAGACCACCAGCTGTAGTTAGAAGGGCAACTTTAATACCACCCGCTACAATACTAGGAGAAATGTCGGAAGCAGCTTCAATATCATCAAATGCAGCAATCATACCTACTACCGTTCCTAGGAAACCAAATAGTGGGGCAATGGCAATAAATAATGACAGCCAAACAAGACCTCTTTCAAGGAAACTCATTTCAATTGAACCATATGCAGCAATTGCTTTTTCTGCAGCATCAATTCCTTCATGAGCGCGCATTAGACCAGCCTGGAAAACTGATGCAACTGGACCGCGAGTTTGAGCACAAAGTTGCTCTGCAGCTTCAACTCCACCTTCTTGTAACGCTTCTTGTACGCTAACGATGAATTTACGTGTGTTGATATCCGCAAGGTTTAGTGTAATAATTCTTTCTAGGAAAATGGCAAGACCTAAGATCAATGTGATCAATACTGGCCACATCCACCCTCCGTCGTTACCTTGGTTAAATTTCTCTACGATTAAATTGAAAAAGCCGGCGTCTGCAGCTGGGGCTTGTAAAAGAAATAGAGCAATCGACGATGCCATGTTCACTCCGATTATTTTTTAATTGTTAGTATCTAAAATTAGTGAATCAAAAGGATAGGTCATTTTGAAATAAATGTCAAAGTAGTAAAGCATCAAAAAGTTAACTTTTAATTAAGAATAACTGCTTTTTTACTCCTTTTAATATTATACATCAAAGTTCTCTTTTGTTGTTAAAAAACAGCACTTACAACGAGTTTAATTGTATGTATATCTGCTCGGTCTCTTACAGTTCTCCCATCATAATTAAAACTTAAACGAATTAATTCATTTACTCGATAGGATCCTGTGAACGACCAAATGAGATTTGTACCAACTCCTATCCCTTCAGTAAGTTCAAAAGTGCCAAATGAAGACGATGCGCCTTTAACAGTAGTATTGCGAAGTTCAAAGCGTGCATTAGCTTGTAATTTTCGAAATAAATAAGCCCTGTGTGAATTTATAACTTTAAAAATTTTAGCCTTTACAGGTATTATTGGAAATCGATCTTCTTTAATCGCATATGAGAACGAAAACGAACTTTGCCATGAACGATTTAGTGTGGCTTCAAGACCCGGTGTTATTGTTGTTGATCTAATATTAAAGTTTCTACTCAACAAAAGATCACTCCCCGATTCATTTATGCTAGATGTGAAATCTCCTGAGAGTCTAAGCTGTTCGGCAAGCTGGAACGAACTATTTATGAAAAGAAGTGATGAAAATAATGATTGAGAATCAGTACTTCTTTGGTTTAAACTCTTGCTCTGATTATATCCTATAAGAAAGTCAGTCTTTCTATAATCTGGGAACAAATCCAATTCTTTCTCCCATATTAAACGTCCCTGTAGTGTTGTAGAATCATTTCGAAACTTCTGAAGTCTTAATAAATAAATATCACTTAGGTCTTCATTCGTTGAGCTTTCTGTAATATCAATCCTTGAACGAAGCTGTATATTTGAAATAAAAGACTCTTGTGATTCATTAACATTTAAGAATAAAAACGGTTTAATTTCATTTCTAATACGAGCCTTTAAATCTATGATTGGCATAAAATTATCAGACGGTAAAAATTGTCTTACATAAATACCTTCATTCGGGCTTAGTTCTGGGAAGAACTCATCAATTTGTTGAACACCATCTTTATTTGTGTCAATCCAAACATATTGACCTAATTCAGGACCTATTTCTATATATGTTTCTTGGATTAAAGCACGACGTTCGGTGTTTGCCTCGTAAAATAACTGACCGTTCCAAATATCTGACTTTGTTTCATAATCTGTTACTGATCGAATCAATAATCCCCGACGATTTGTTAAACCAAGTTGCTCAAAATCATCTGTAAAATCCTTTGAGCGCAGAGCCACTTCGTTTTTTGTTCCGAAAAAATTATTTGGACGATAATCCACTTTTAATCTTTGCTCTATTGAGGTTGATTGTTCTTCAAGCTCATTATTAATAACACCGTTTTCTGAACGATAAATGATACTTCCATCAACTTGAATACTACTTGATTGAAACCTTATTCCTGATCCGATTTCATAAAATGAAAAAGAGGAGTTATTTAGTGAATCGGTCACACTGGATCTCTCCAATCTTTTTTCTTGCTCAAAACTTAAATATGGAGTCCATCTATCCTGTAATTGCTTATCAATAGAACCTATATGTCTAAACCAATCACCCTTTTGTCTTAAAAGCTGATCCTCAGATTGAACCCAATCCTGACTGTAATTAATATTTAAAAAATCCTGCTCATTACTTTTAAATTTTGAGCCTTGTCTATATCCTTTAAAGTCACTCCTATCTATAAACCCATATTCTCCAGTAATACTTGTATTGGATAATGGTTTTACTTCAAATATTGCTTCATTAAATGATTCTTCTGCTTGAGTATCTCTACTGATATTCCATTTTCTATTGAACTCAACTTCTTTTGTGCGTTCAAAATATTGAAAGCGCTCACCAGAGTATCGTCGTGAAAATGAAGCGTTAATTTCGCCTATCCCCGAATTCAACTCTTTCACATTTAATCCAGATAAATAGGAATAATCATTGTTATCATCATCGTCTAAATTTGAAAATCTATTTTTATCATATCCACTTACAGCCCATTCGCCAAATACCGAGATATTTTTAGTAAGATTAAATGAACTATTTAATGCTACCATTTTTTGCTCAACAGGCGCTGGAAGCCTTCTAAAAGGCTCATATTCACCTAAACCAGGGCCCACCCATTCATACAACAGTCCATTTATAGCTCTCCCAACCCTTCTATAACTACCTTGACCGTTTTCTACTTTTGAAAATCTTACTACATAAATAGATTGAGATGATCCAGGAATATTTTTGAATATAGAATACAATTGTCCATTATAAGTGGTATCTATTTTTGCATATCGAACATTGTTCCTGTCTTCATCATCAGCTAATCTTTCTCCAGAAACATTAGCTCCATCAAGATTATCACCAACCTGCCTAAGTAAATCAATATCATTTTCGGTTAGGCTTTGCTGTGAAAGAAGTTCATCTCCATCTGCTTGTCTAATTACTGAGGCGCCAAGTTTTAATCTTCCATCAAAAAAGTCATCACTTGCTTCTGCAGCAACTAAGGTTCTGTTGAAGTTTTGATCAATGTATTCATATTCGATTAGTATTCGTGTCTCATCTTTAATGAGAAGATTATTTGTAAAAAAAACTTCTCCTAATCCATAATCAATGATATAATCATTTTCTTCTCCACGATTTACACGAATCCCATTTATGTATACTTTCTCTGTACCAGCTAAAATAATTACAAACTCTTCACCATCTCTTCCTGACAAACGATATGGACCTTGAACTCCATCCTGACCGTTGAATGTTAGTGATTTAAAAGTTCCTCTAACCACTGAAAGTGCACCACTATAATCACCATACTTGCTTGATGTATAGCCTGCGGCACCTTGTAATCTTCGATTTAAACGAGCGAATGTACTTTGTTCCAAACTAACATCTACATCTCCCATTTCAACTGTTGTGTTTTTTGATTGAAGTTGAATAAATACTCGATCAAATTCACGAAGATTTTGAGTAGTACCATCTGGCTGAATTGGAATGCTTTTGTCTGTAAGTGAAGCATTTATGGACATATCATCGGTTAGCTGTCCATTTAGCTCAAATTGCAATCCACTTTCAAGTGCAAAGTCTTGATTTGTACCAATAATTATTCCTCTACTTAAACTTCCCCTTTGTTCGAGATCAGAATTATCAAAACTACTCACATTTGTAGCACTGATTAATTCTCGACTTAGCGAATCGTTTTCTAACTTATAAAATGATGAATCCAACTCCTGTTCTTTTCTATTTTGATAAATTCTTTTTATTGCCAAAGGGTATGCTTCGAATTCAATTCGAACTGAGGAAATATCTTTAAACCTATCTTTGAATCCTGGTCTTATAAACCAAAGCCTATAGTTTTCATCATATGTCCAAAATGAGTTGGAAATAATGGAATCACTTATAAAAACTTTAATAGTATTTGGAATCACCCATTCATCTAATACATAATTCGAATCAGGGTTAAATGGATTAATTGTTATTTCTGAAGTGATTGTAGTTTGCGCATTGACTTCTTTCACAGATAAAAAAACTGTGTTAAAAACTACTATCCACAAAAAAAGAAAAAAGACTTTTTGCAACGCTACTGTATATGCTGATGATTTCTTTAACCTAATCAACGAATTAAAATTCTTCAGGAAAAACTTATTTGTTAATACACTGAAATTAATTCAGTATGACTGCTTAAATAAGTTAATTATAGAATTGTAAACAGTAGCGTTATTCGATAAGCTAATTTGAGTTATATGCATTTATCCCTTTCTCTAAAAAAGAAATAAATTTTTCAGAATTTATGAATCCTAGTTCTTGAGCTATTACACGTTCACCTGAAGGATCAAGTATTACATAGGTTGGAAGTGCAACATTTCCAGTAAGCCTGAATTGTAGTTGCTGATTTTCTTGAGCATCAGATCCGCCATCTGTATACAGCTTAACTAGCTTCATTTTATCAAATTGTTCTCGTACTTCTTGTAGTGGAAACACATTTGATTCCATTGCACGGCAGTTAGTGCATGTATACCCTGTAAAGTCTATAAATACAGGTATTCCTTCTGATTTAGCTTCTGCAACTGCTGCGGTATAATCTTCGGTCCAACCATCTTCACTAGTAGATGAGCCAGAACCTCCACCCATCGCTGAAATGGTACCTACAACACTAACATCGGTTTGCATTTTTGGTGGTAGCCAAGAATCCCATATACCAAGCGAAGCTCCCATTAAACCTGGCATTAGATAAAAACTGAATAATAGAAATGGTAGTGCAAGTAATAATCTTCCTGTTGTTACAAATTCTGGCTTTGATTCATGCTTTAATATGAATACGCCAAGAACATATAACCCGGCAACAAAGAAAATTGCCATCCATGCAGCAATTGCGAAAGGCCTGCTTATTAATCCCCAACCCATAACTAGATCAACATTAGAGAGGAATTTAATTGCTGCTGCTAATTCAATAAATCCAAGAAGCACTTTTACGATATTCATCCATGAACCACTTTTGGGAAGTTTATTTAGCCATTGTGGAAACATAGCAAATAGTACAAAGGGGCTTGCAAAGGCTGCCGAGAAACCAATCATTCCAATAATCGGGTAAAGCCATTGACCACCACCAGCAGTTGCAGCAAATACAACACCAACAAATGGTGCTGTACAAGAAAAAGATACTGCACTAATTGTCATCGCCATAAAAAGAATACCAGCAATCCCTGAGCTTTCGTTACTTTTTTTATTTAAAAAATTAGTGAGTTGATGAGGCAATTGAAGTTCATACATACCAAGTAAACTGAAGGCAAATGCTATAAGAACAACTGCAATCATAAAGTTAACAATTGGACTTGCCCCAAAGTTTTGAGCCCCTGATACACCTACAACCGCTGCGAGTATTACACCTATTAACGTGAATGTAATAACAATTGCAAATCCAAAGAATAGAGCTTGTCCAATTCCTTTCTTGTTCTCATCCTGCTTAGAAAAATATGAAACCGTTAATGGGATCATTGGAAAAACACATGGAGTAAGTAGTGCAGCAAAACCAGCTAAAATTGCAATCCAGATAAATGAAAATATGCCTTCATTTCCCAAATCATAAGAACTACTTCCTTCATATTCAGATGAATTCTCTTCCTCAATTCCGCCTATAGCTGCTTCAAAAGGAGTATCAGAAACACCAATAACTTCAACACCAGCAATTATTGATTTTGTTTTTGGAGGTAGGCATACACGATCATCGCATACTTGGTAGTAAACTTGTATATCTAGAGTTTGATTACCAGAAAGCTCAGTTTTAATAGCAACTGGAATTGTAAATTTAGCAAATGATGAATGCCAGCCAAGCTCTGCTTCAAAGTTTGGATCAAATTCAATATCAGCATCAGATTCAGCTATACTACCAGCTAGAACAAAGTTTGGAGAATTTGCTGAAAATTCTGTTGGAAAAGGTCCAGCATCTGGATCATTTAAAACAGAGTATAAATGCCAATCCCCTTCAATTGAGGCGTCAATTACGACATTAAAAACTTCACCAGCTTTTACTTGTTCAGGAAGTTCGGTGACTTCGAATTTAACTGGATCTGGAATTTGTGCGTAAACAAAAAGTGGGAATAGCATTCCAAGGATGATTCCCACTAATAATGTTTTTAAAACTTTCATCTGATATTGATCGATTCTAGATTATTTATTAATCCTATGATAAATGACATATTTGGAGTATCAAAGTTTAGGAAATAACATTTCTGTAACATTTAATGCTTCATCAATAAAGCATTTATCAAATCGATTGTACAGATTTATTCGGCTTTAACAACCCAGAACTTTACTGTTGGTTTAAGATCTCCAACTAAGTTAACTGTTGCAGTGTATTCACCTAGAACTTTAACATCTTCATTGATAGTAATATTTCTTCTATCAACTAGTATTTCTCGTTCTTGTAAAGCTTCAGCTATTTGAACATTTGTAACTGTTCCAAAGATCTTGTCATCTTCGCCAGTAGTTACTGGAATAGTTACTGATGTTGCTTCTAATAGTTTTGCTAATGCTTTTGCTTCCTTAACAGTAAGTTCAGCTTTAAGAGCTGCACGCTTTTGCATAAGTTCAACTTCTGCAATTGCGCCCTTGGTTGCTAATACTGCTTTTGCTTGAGGTATAAGATAGTTACGACCGTATCCGTCTTTTACTTCTACAAGCTCACCAGCTTGTCCTAATTTTTCTACGTCTTCTTTAAGAATAATTTTCATTGTCTCAATTTCCTTTATTATCGAAGATTTTCAGCTACATATGGCATTAATGCCAAAAAGCGTGCACGTTTAACAGCAGTAGTTAACTGTCTTTGGTGTTTTGCGCTGGTTCCTGTTACACGGCGAGGAAGAATTTTACCTTGGTCGTTCGTAAATCTTTGTAGAGTTTCTACGTCTTTATAATCGATATACTCTAAGCCAGCTTTGGTAAACTTACACTGCTTAACTTTGCGAATACTTTTCTTTGGGTGTGATGGATTCTTAATCATAATTGGATGTCTTTGAAATGAGGATTAATCTTCTGAGGCTACTTCTTCTTCATCTTCTACTGCGAAGATGTTTGGAACAGCATTTTTCTTAACTAACTCTCTATGACGAAGCATTTTTGCGTCGAACTTGAGAGTAAGGTATCTCATGTATTCATCTTCAATTCGCATGTATCTTTCAAGAACTGCAATCGCTGTTGCTGGTGCAGTGAAATAAGCATTGATGTAATACCCATTACCTTTTTTGTCGATTTCATAGGCAAACTTACGTAATCCCCATTCTTCAACTTCTTCAATTGTTCCACCGTTGTCTGTGATAAGCTTGTTTATTTTTTCAACAGCAGCTTTTACGTCATCCTCTTCTAAAACAGGATTTATAATGTACGTTAATTCGTAATAGTTATTGCTCATAGTATATATAAGGTTTCTATGGATGTTTTCATTCTGAAAACAGTCATTTTAGCACTTTGCCAAAACAACAGAAGGCTTAAAATATAAGAGTTTTTATATCTTATTGCTACACTTTTTGCTCAAAACATTATAGGCATTTTAAACAATAATTGATTCTATCGCCTTTGCAAGATCAATATCTTTTTGAGTAACCTGATTATCCGCATCATGCGTTTGTAATCCAATGTTAACTTGTCCATAAACATTAAAAATATTTGGGTGATGACCCTGAGCCTCTGCCTCAAACCCAACTCTTACTATAAAAGCTAAAGATTCTTTAAAATTATTGAATTCGAATTTTTTCCAGATTTTATTCTCAGTGTATAACCAATCAGGCAATGCTTTTAATTCTTTATTAATTTGCTCTTCACTTAATGGATTCATCATTTTCCTTATTTTTTACATTTTTATTTAAAACGACTTCTAAATTATTTTCATTCAATTGAAATAAATTCATTTTTTATTTTGTGTTTACAATCTTTTAACACACATTTTTAAGAAAGAAGCATATCCTTTTTTTGAAACGCGTTTACTTCTTTTATTTTCCATACAATCACTGATAAAACTAACCATCCACATTTGTGAAGCTAAGCACCATTTTTCGAAAAACTAGATACTTATTAGCTCCTTTAGTTGTATTTCTACTCTCAGATCTCACACTAGCAGCAGAAGCAGGAGCCTCACATGGGATAGATGGAAGTAATTTAGGTCTTATTTGGGCACTTCCATTTGCAGGTATACTTTTATCAATCGCTATTTTTCCATTGTTTGCTGAAACTTGGTGGCACCACAATTTTGGTAAAGTTTCTGCTGTTTGGGCAGCGTCACTTGTAATCCCTCTTATTTTTAGCTTCGGTTTTGAAGCTGCACTCTATGAAGTTCTTCATGCCTATCTACTCGAATACATTCCTTTTATCGTATTATTGCTAGCTCTTTTTACTGTTTCTGGTGGTATTAGAATAAAAGGATATCTAAAGGGAACACCAGAAGTGAACACTGGAATTCTTCTAATTGGAACTATTCTTGCAAGCTGGATGGGAACAACAGGAGCAGCAATGCTTCTAATTCGACCAATTCTAAGGGCAAATGAATGGAGAAGCACAAAAAAACATATTGTTATTTTCTTCATTTTCTTAGTTGCTAACGTTGGTGGATCACTAACCCCACTAGGTGACCCTCCTCTTTTCTTAGGCTTCTTACAAGGGGTAGATTTTTTCTGGACTACCACTAACCTATTCTGGGAAATGAGTTTTGTGGCAACAATACTTCTAATTCTTTATTACCTCTGGGATCGACATCTATACAAAAAAGAAACAAACACAGCTCCACTTGACGATGGTACTGAACCTTTAGGGATTGAAGGGAGCCAGAATTTAATTCTAATCTTAGCTATTGTTGGTGCCGTTCTTTTTTCAGGTCTTGTACATCTTGGTGAGCTAACTATTTTTCATGTACATGTGACTATTGAGAACCTGATACGTGATGTATTACTTCTTGTGATCACTTGGCTTAGTTGGAAAATAACATCTAAAGCAAGTCGGGCCGCAAATGGGTTTAATTGGTTTCCAATTCAAGAAGTTGGAAAACTTTTTGCTGGAATATTTATCACCATAATTACTCCAATTGCAATGTTGAAAGCTGCAAATAACGGACAAGGAGCATTGCAATTTGTTAATGATGCTGTATTTGACCAAAATGGAGATCCTATTAATTATATGTTTTTTTGGATCACTGGAATACTCTCGGCATTTCTTGATAATGCTCCAACTTACCTAGTATTTTTTAATGCTGCAGGTGGCGATGCCCAGATTCTTATGAATGAAATGAGTCATACACTTATCGCAATTTCATCTGGAGCTGTTTTCTTTGGTGCACTATCTTATATCGGAAATGCCCCAAATTTTATGGTAAAATCTATTGCAGAACAAAATGGAGTGAAAATGCCAAGTTTTGGTGCATACCTTATTTGGTCTGTTGGGATATTAGTCCCAATTTATTTACTAGTTACATTTCTATTTATATAACCTAATAGCCTTATACTTTTGATCAAAAAAGGGTTAACCGTCTTTTTTATATTTATTAGTTTACAAATATCTGTATGGGCTCAAAATTTTGAGCAAACAGACTCAGTTACCTATGCCTTCCTCCCTGCTATAGCATATAATAGCGATTTAGGGTTAATTTTTGGTGGTATTACAAATAGATTCGATTATAAGAATGAGATGAAACCATTCTATTCGTTTACAAACATTTCCGGGATATTTTCTACCAATGGTTTAGCCTCTTTTAATATCGATATCGATAAACCAAAAGCGTTTGGAAAGAATATTAGGCTAACATCAAATTTATATGCTTCAAGATTTTTTCAGGATGCATACTTCGGACTGGGAAACTATAATAAGATTAACTCCATCTCAAATAGATCCACTCAATATTATGAATTCCAATCATTCTCGATTGGATTTAATACCACTCTACGAATTCCATTACTAACTAATGCTTCCTTCAAACAATTAGATATTCTTACAATTGTTAATCTTGATTATGAAAGCCCTTGGGATAATGGAAATAATCGACTAATTACAATCGAGCAACCACTCGGTTATAAAGGAGGTAGAACTTTTATGCTTGGTACTGGCTTAATTTGGGAAGCAAGAGACAATGAATTTAACCCAAATAATGGAACCTATATTGAGACTACCTTGGAACTTGGTAATAAAATTTGGGGAAGCTCATTTAAGACATTTGTGTTAAAACATGACATGCGACATTACCTCACTTTTACATTAATAAAAGACATTACCTTTGCAAATAGACTATTTGTTAAGCATACATCGGGAGAAACTCCATACTGGAAGCTTGCATATGCTGGAGATGAAGAAACATTGAGAGGATATCCATCTAGAAGATTCCTTGACGATAATGTTGTAATCTTTAATAACGAGTTACGAACTTGGTTATTCGATTTCCCATCAATAAATACCAAATTAGGTGGGACTATTTTTGTTGATGTAGGCCGGACTTTTAGTAATCACACCTCAATAAACACACTAAAAACTGATTTAAAATATACCTATGGTTTTGGAGGCACAACCTCAATGTTTACTCCAGACTTTATCATTAGAGCTGATATTGGGTTTTCAGATGAAGACACAGGGGTCTATATCACTATTGGCTACATGTTTTAGCTTTCTGTTGAGCTAAGCAGTCCCCTATTTCTATACATTATCTCTTTTGCTTGTTCTTTAAGTAAAGTTGCTGAATCCATGAACATAATCTCGCTTGATGGAAATAAAACTATTTCGTCTTCTATTAGTTCTTTTGATTCGTTTGATAATGCTCGTTCATCTCCTGAAAATGAAGCAGAAAAATGTTCAAATAATACAGTTATTGAAATGTCTTCCGTCTTCACTAATTGATCTGTTCGAAGATCTATATAGTCTATTGAGCCACCTACAAAAGCTTCTTTCCACTGTCGAGCTTTCGAAACTTCAGCAGTTACAGTAATAATATTAGGTTCTCGTATGTCATTACCTAAAGAGTCTTTTTTAACATTTCCTCTGTCATCCAATACATACTTTGTTCCATCCTGAATTTCAGCGCTTTCTTTGTAGCTTTCACGATCTATTCTTTCTGGTGAAACTGAAATATCTCGGATATCTAATACAATGAAATAATCATAATTGACCTCTTCATCCTCATAAACGCTATACTGAATCCATCTTCCGTTAAGATCAGCTAGCCCAATTTTCTTTAACTCTTCATCAAACCGTTTTGGTAATATCGTTTCTGAATTATTCTCGATAACAAACAGTACTTGATTTGTCCCTAAGGTTCGTGCCTCTTCAATCTTTATCTGAGTATCTTTATACTCTGAATAGATTGAAAGAACTCGCTCAAATTCAAAAAATGCTTGTCTTGCACTTTCCCTATCTCCAGCATTGAGGTACTCTAATCCTCGTTGATAAGAAACTTCCGCGGCCTGTTCTTTTGAAGCTATTAGTTGATCGTCATAATCAATAATCTCAAATTCATTTATCAACGATGAAGGAAGAGTTTTGATCTTATCCTGACGTGTATCCAGCCTTTGGTATAAATTAAAGATATCTAAATAATTTTCAGAGCGACCTTCTTTTTCCAGAAAAGTAATCCTGTCCGTATCAAATGAATTAGCTTTTGAATATGCTTCTGTCAAAACATACAATTCATCTGAATTACCCGGATTTTTCTTTAGTTTTTTGATCGATTTATTAATGGCTTTTTCATATTGCCCTCGCTGTAATAGCTTTTCTGAAGATGCACACCCTAACACTAAAGTTAAAGTGAGTAACACTATACTCGTAGTTCTAAGCGTCATTTTAACTTAATTTCTAAAGTTTATTATCCAATTATTTATTCACTAGGTAAACTTGGTATTCATTTAGCAAATATAGTATAAAGATTTCTCTTTCAACTTATTCAGTACAATTTTTATAGCTTGATTCGATATTGAATTTTCAGAAGAAGAAACAGGGGTGTATATTCCCCTTGGTTACATGTTTTGAAATTATATTCATCAGTTAAATCTCAAGAGCTTTTTAAGTAGTATATGCTTGATATCATTCTCATTTCCTGCGCTGTTATTTATTCTTCGATAGTAATATTTATCACTTTAGGCATGTTTCGTCTTCCAAAATCTTTCCCAGTTAAAGACGAAGATTTACCCACTGTTTCAATTGTTGTTTCTGCACGAAATGAAGAGCATGATCTTCCTAAATGTATTGCCAGTCTTGAACAACTCGACTTCCCAATAGAAAAACTTCAGGTCATTCTAATTGATGACAGAAGTACCGATAACACATATTCAATTATAAAGAAAGCCGCTCAACAAAATGAACATTTTGTAGCTTTATCAACAGAAAATGCACCGGAAAATAGTTTAAGAGCTAAAGCGAGAGGGATTTCCTGGGGGATTGAAAATTCAGAACAAGAATGGGTTTTTATTACTGATGCGGATGCTGAGGTACACCCAAATTGGTTACGTCATATGCTTTCACGAGTAGATGAGAAAACAGGGATTATAGGAGGTATGCTTAATGTTAAACCCGTTTCTTTTCTAGCTATTATAGAACAAATGAGCTGGGCTTACGCTTTACCTGTTGCATTTGGTTTGGCAGGCTGGGGCAGATCATTCGTTTGTGTGGGCCCAAATATGGGAATCCGCCGATCGGTTTATACAAAGTATGGTGGGCTTCAAAACGCAGATTTTAATATTGCCGAAGATCTAGCTCTATTTGGAATAATGGAATCGGAAGGGTTCAAATCAGTATCTTATCTTACTCAAAGTACTTCTATTCAACTAAACCCTGTTTCATCTTATAAGCATTTATTTAGTCAACAAAGGCGGTGGTTACGCGGAGGATTTGAGGGGCCAATTAGCCTACGAATTGGACTCGTTCTTGGTTTTGGATTCCATTTTTCTGTTTCTTTGCTTTTTATTATAGGACTATTTTTCACGTTAGAAATTGCACTACTAGCTTTAGCTATGAAGTTTCTCTCAGATCTGTTCATGCTGATTTCTCAGAAGGCTCTTTTAAGAAAGACTAAAATTTTACGCTACTTTCCTATTCAATTTTTGTACATCCTATTAGTGATGATTTGGCTACCTGCAAGCGTCTTAATCAATCCTAGAATAAGCTGGGAAGGTGATGGGTACGAGATTATTTATAAGTGATTTTTATTACACAAGAAAATATACCAACCCAACTCCACCTACGATCCAACAGTAATAAGCAAAATAATGAAACCCTTTTTTCTTAAGTATAATGATGAGGTACTTCAACGCATAATATCCTGAGATAAAAGATGTCAAAAACCCAACTATCAAACTCATTGTTTGGGCATCACTCATACCAATCTCAAGCATTTCTTTAATCTGAAGTAACATAGCACCACCAATTACTGGGATTACCATTAAAAAAGAAAAATTAGCTGCATCTTCTCTTTTTATGCCTAAATATAATGCTGTTGAAATTGTTGAACCCGACCGACTAATTCCAGGTATCATCGCAAATGATTGAGCAAGCCCTATCATAAAGCTTTTCTTCAATGTTACTTTTCCTTCAGGTGCTTTTGCATACTTAGTCAAAAAAAGGATGAAACCAGTAATCACTAACATCCCAGAGACAAGTACGGGACTCATAAATATCTCTTCAACATAATCTTTGAGAGTAAACCCGACTATTAATGCCGGTATCATACTCACCAGAATAAATAGAATCACCTTAACATCTGGGTCATCTTTTTTTGTTGATGGCGATGCTAAAAAGCCAAAGCCCGCTTTAACCAAATTCGCTAATTCATTTTTATAGTAGATAATAATGCTACATAGGGTACCGAAATGGACGACAACCTCAAATGTTATCCCTACTTCTGTGTCGGCACCTAAGAAATATCTACCCAAAGCCAGATGCCCCGAACTACTAATTGGTAAGAATTCTGTTAAGCCTTGAATTAAACCCAATAAAAAAGATTGTAAAATGTCCATGTGATAAAATAACCAAGTATTATATTTGATGATATTTTAAAAGAATGAGAAATTAAGTATATCATCATCAAATACTAACACCGAATTTTAAAAAATGACTGAACAAGCAATAGATATGACCGCGTTGGCAGAAAAAATTGAAAAACACAGCGCGTTTATTGATGACGTTAGAAAAGAATTAGATAAAGTAATTATTGGCCAATCCTATATGATCGATAGATTGTTGGTTGGTTTATTAACTGGAGGTCATGTATTGTTAGAAGGTGTTCCTGGTCTTGCTAAAACACTTACTGTTTCCTCTCTTGCAACCGTTATAAATACTGCATTTCAACGTATTCAGTTTACTCCAGATCTACTTCCAGCAGATTTGATTGGAACATTGATTTATAATCAAAAGGAAGGAGATTTCTTTGTAAAAAAAGGCCCCATCTTTTCCAATATCATTTTAGCTGATGAGATTAACAGATCTCCCGCTAAAGTACAAAGTGCGCTTCTTGAAGCCATGCAGGAGAAACAAGTTACCATTGGAGAAACTACTTTTAAACTAGATGAACCATTTTTAGTATTAGCCACTCAAAATCCAGTTGAGCAAGAAGGTACATACCCACTCCCAGAAGCGCAGGTTGATCGATTTATGTTAAAATTAAAAATCGACTATCCAACTGAGACAGAAGAACTTGAAATTATGAGAAGGATGGCTAAGACGGGTTCTAAAACTGAACTTAGTCAAGTTGTAGAACCAAAGACCATTCTTGAGGCTCGTGGGGTTGTTAACGAGATATATATGGATGAAAAGGTTGAAAAATATATCGTCGATTTAGTATTTGCTACTAGAAAACCGAAGAATTATGGTTTAGATGATCTCACTGATCTTATTGGATTTGGTGCATCACCAAGAGCAACTATTAACCTAAACCTTGCCGCAAGAGCACAAGCGTTTATGGAACACAGAGCGTATGTTACACCTGAAGATGTAAGAGTAATCGCGATGGACGTTTTTAGGCACAGGATTATCCCTACATTTGAAGCTGAAGCTGAAGATATTTCCTCAGAAGATATCGTAGAAAAAATCATGTCAAACGTTCAAGTTCCTTAGTTTTTATTTCTATTGCTTTTCACTTCATTTATTTCATTATTAATTGTAGAAATAGTATTAACTAAGTCTATATAATAATGAAGATAAAAATGGTTCCTCGAGATGACATTTCGAGTTCCAGAAAGAAGAGTTCTAAGTATGCACCACTTTTAGATGCTTTGACGAAGCTAAAGCCTAAAGGAGATGCTATACAAGTAAAATATGCAAATGAGAAAGAACTTAGTTCTGCACGAAATGTGGTTTATGCATTTAATAGAGAGACGAACAAGAAAGTTAAGAGCAGAAAAGACTCTGTAAATAAGTCCGTCTTTTTCTATTTGAAATAAAAAAAGCCCCACTCTCTCGAATGGGGCTCTAAATTTTCTTAGAAGATTATCTTAATCTTCTTTTTTCGTTGCATCTTTTTTGTCAGCTTTCGCTTTTTTCGCTGATTTTTTTGAAGCAGCTTCAGCTTCAGCCTTTTCTTCTGCTTCCATCTTTTCTTTCAAAGCACCAAGACCAGACATCTCACCTAGAGTAGGTGCGCCAGTTTCCATTTTTGCTTTTTCTTCAGCCTTTTTCTTAGCTGTTTTAGCTTTCTTCTGATCTGAATCTAACTGACTTAAGTCAATTGATTTACCAGCTTCATCAAATTTAAAGATGAATGCTTCAACTTTTTGGCCTTCTTTAAATTCAGGCTCAACAGCTTTGGTAAGATTTAAGAATGCATCAACACCTAAAGGTAGTTTAACAAAAGCTCCACGATCTGTTACTTTTACAACTTCACCCTCAACTGCTGTTCCTGGAGCATACTCGCGAGCATATTGTTCCCAAGGATTCTCAAGAACTTGCTTATGACCTAATGTGATACGACGGTTATCGAAATCAACACCAAGAATCACAACATCAATTTCTTGATCTTTAGAAACTACTTCGTTCGGATGTTCTACTTTTTCTTCCCAGCTAAGATCAGATACGTGAATTAATCCATCAATACCAGGCTCAAGCTCAACAAATACACCAAAGTTGGTTAAGTTGCGAACAATACCTTTATGCTTAGAACCAATTGGGAATCTTTCAAGAATATCAGCCCAAGGATCAGTAGTTAATTGTTTAACACCAAGAGAAATTTTCTTTTCGTCTTCGTTGATGTTTAACACAATACATTCTACAACATCATCTTTCTCAACTAATTGAGATGGATGCTTGATGTGTTGTGTCCAACTCATTTCTGAAATGTGAATCAATCCTTCAACACCTTTTTCTAGCTCAATAAACGCACCGTAATCTGCAATAGAAACTACGCGACCTTGAACTTTCATGCTCTCAGGGTATTTAGACTGAATATCTTCCCATGGATGTGGTTGAAGTTGCTTTAGACCAAGAGATACACGTTTGCTACGCTCATCAAAATCGATAACAGCAACATTTAAACGTTGATCCAATTGAACGATTTCATTCGGATTATCAACACGTCCCCAGCTAAGGTCAGTAATGTGAAGAAGACCATCTACACCACCAAGATCAATAAACACACCGAAATCAGTGATATTTTTAACTGCACCTTCAAGTACTTGACCAGATTCAATTGTATCAAGAATTTGTTCTCTTTGCTCTTCAAGATCAGATTCAATAAGAGCTCTGTGAGATACAACAACGTTTTCAGCAGCCATGTTTAACTTAACAACTGCAAATTCCATTGTCTTATTAACATATGCGTCAAAATCACGAACTGGACGCACATCAATTTGAGAACCAGGAAGGAAAGCGTCGATTCCAAATAAATCAACAACCATACCACCTTTAATTCTACGCTTGATTAATCCTTCAACTACTTCTTGAGTTTCATGAGCAGCCTCAATTTTTTCCCAAGCAATTAAAATATCTGCTTTTCTTCTTGAAAGAATAAGCTGACCATCTTTGTCTTCAACGCGATCAAGGAATACTTCTACCTCATCGCCAGCGGCCATGCTTTCAAGAACCTTATTCGAAAATTCGTTAACAGCTATAATACCTTCAGATTTGAATCCGATATCAATCACTACGTATTTCTCATCAATAGAAACAACACGTCCTGTTACAATTTCCTTTTCTTCAATTTCATTTAGGGTATCTTCATACATACCCATAAGCTGATTATATTCATCAGCAGTGTATTCATCTGATGGGCTAGCTAATTGATCGAAAGTATAAACTTCGCCTTCAACCTCACCACTAAAAACATGAGTTAAAGCTTCTTCAGTTACACTTACAGTTTCTTCAACAACTTCTTCAGTTGTTTCTACTACTTCAGCAGTTTCAGTTTCTACAGGTGATGTTTCTTCTACAACTTCCTCAGTTGCAACTTCTTCCTGTTCGGTTTTTTCGTTTTTTAAGTCTTCTGACATTATAAATATATGTTATATGTTGTACCTCATAACCGACTTTCGATTATGGGATAAGGTTAGTATTTCAGCTATGAAGTGATCAGTGGTTTAATCTGATCACAAATAATTAATACTTGTTGCTCAAAATTGAGAGCGGAAGTATCAACTTCAATGGCATCATCTGCTTTCTTAAGCGGATCAGCACTTCTGGTTGAATCGATCTCATCTCTACTTGCAATGTTATCCATTACTTCTTCTAATGTAGCTGTACTTCCTTTCTTTTGAAGTTCAGATAATCGTCGTTCTGCTCGCGTTTTTAAATCAGCAACCATAAAAAATTTTAAGGCGGCATTTGGAAAAACAGCAGTACCTAAATCACGACCATCCGCAACAAATACTTCATGCTCTACAGCTTGATGCATTAGTGCGTTTACAAAAGACCGAACGTAAGGCATTGTTGCCACTTCACTTACATTTTGAGAAACATCCATTGTTCTTATTTCTTCAGATACATTTGTATCATTTAAATAAACATGGAATTTTTTCTCTTTGAAGTGAAACGAGATCTTATTTTCTTTCAGGAGTTCAAAGAACATGTCTTTATTCTTTTCTGCCCTTAGGTAAAGTAATGTAGCCACACGGTATAAAGCTCCGGAATCCAAAAATTGAATTCCTAATCGCTCGGCTACTGCACGAGCTGTTGAACTTTTTCCCGATCCTGCGGGGCCATCAATTACCACTATCATAACAGAACGGTTAAATTAAGTTTATTCCTGTAATTATTCAATCATTTCTTGTTTAAGATTTAAGGAACCCTTAATTTTGGGGTCTTCGAAAGAATTTGATAAAAGTATAATCGACCGTTAAAATTCATGGCACGTAATAAATCTGCAATTAAGCGTACTCGTCAGAACGAAAAAAGAAATGAGCATAACACGAATAGACGCTCAAGAATGAAAACTTTAATTAAAAAAGTTTTTTCTTCAACTGATAAGGCGCAAGCTGAAACTACTTTAAAAGAAGCTATTTCTTTTATTGACAAAATGAGTGTAAAAGGTGTAGTACATAAAAATACTGCAGCCAGAAAAAAAGCCCAGCTTACCAAGTTTGTAAATAACTTATAATTAATCATCATGACCGAACCAGTATCTAAAGCCTTACTTGTAATTTTAGATGGGTTCGGAATTGCTGTTAACCCTTCCGTTAGCGCTATTGACAAAGCGCAAAAACCTTTTTACGACCACTTAATTAATACTTGCCCCCATACAAGTTTACTTGCAAGTGGCGAAGAAGTAGGATTGCCTGAAGGTCAATTTGGAAACTCTGAAGTAGGGCATCTAAATATTGGTGCAGGTAGAATCGTCTGGCAAGCTCTCTCTAAAATAAATAAAGATATTCGAGAAGGTGGTTTTTTTGAGAATGAAGAACTCATTTTCGGAATCAAGCAAGCAAAGAAAAAAGGTAAAATCCATATCATGGGTCTTTTTTCAGATGGTGGAGTTCATAGCCATAATGAACATCTTTTCGCGCTCTTACAGCTTTGTAAAGACCACAGAATTGAAAATGTATATGTTCATGCTTTTACAGATGGTCGTGATACTGCGCCTCAATCTGGAAAAGGTTATGCTCAAAAATTCAATAAAACAGCTGAAAAGATTGGTACTGGTAAGTTAGCTTCTATTATTGGACGTTATTACGCAATGGATAGAGATAACCGTTGGGAAAGGGTTAAACTTGCATACGACCTCCTAGTTAATGGAAAAGGTGAAAGTTTTTCTTCATCGGATGAGGCTTTTGATGCGACATACAATGATGATATAACTGATGAGTTTATAAAGCCGATTCTTTTAGATGATTCCAGTGAATCAAGAATTGAAGAAGGCGATACGGTCATTTTTTATAACATAAGAGGCGATCGTGCTCGTGAGATATCTAGGGCACTAAATGAAAAAGACTTTAATGAATTTCCAGTTAGGTCTAATCTGAATTTAAACTACATCAATTTCACTTCTTACGACGCCACTTTTGATTTTGCTCATGTTGCCTATCCCCCACAAGAATTATCAAATACAATAGGTGAATGGGTAAGTAAAAAAGGTTTAAAACAATTTAGAATTGCCGAAACTGAAAAATATCCTCACGTTACATATTTCTTTAATGGCGGTGAAGAAACGCCTAATGAAGGTGAAGATAGGTTAGTAATTCCAAGTCCTAAAGTAGCTACTTACGATCTTCAACCAGAAATGAGTGCTCCAGCCGTGGGTGACGCACTAACTGAAAAATTAGCTTCCGAAGAATACAATTTGGTTATCCTTAATTTTGCGAATACTGATATGGTTGGTCATACTGGATTTATGGATGCAGCTGTTGAAGCTGTTGAAGCCGTTGATTTCCAATTGAAACGTGTCATAGAAACTGCAACAAAACATGGATATAGATCACTGATAATAGCTGATCATGGTAACTCTGATCAGATGATTAAAAGTGATGGAAGCCCTCATACAGCACATACTACCGCGCCTGTACCAGCAGTTATTGTTAATTATCCTGACTCGATTGAAATGCACTCAGGGATTTTAGCAGATGTATCTCCAACACTTCTTAAGTTAATGGGACTAGATCAACCTGAAGAAATGACAGGCACCCCTCTTTTTTAAGCTTTATCTCTTCATTTAAGTTGCTTTTACTTATGTGCTCTACTACATTCGTAAAAGAATGAACTAAATTTCGATTTGGCTCGTTTTTTGCCCTAGAAGGAATGAATATTCATATTATTTAAAAAGGACTTATCACATGGAGGGTAATTTTTCTAGTAAAGTACGTGACGTTATCCAGTTTAGCAGAGAAGAAGCTCTGCGATTGGGTCATGACTACATTGGAACAGAACATTTAATATTAGGTATTGTTCGATTAGGTGATGGCGTTGCCGTACGCATACTCAAAAACTTAGATTGCGATCTTTTCAAACTTAAAAAGACAATTGAAGATACTGTAAGAGGAACTGGAGGATCTGTAACTGTAGGGAATATCCCACTTACTAAACAGGCCGAAAAGGTTCTTAGAATTACATATTTAGAAGCCAAGCTGTATAAAAGTGATACTATTGGTACTGAGCATTTACTTCTCTCACTTCTTAGAGATGACGAGAATATAGCCGCACAAATTTTACAGCAATTCAGTGTTTCTTACGATGCAGTTCGTGAGGAACTCGACCTTATTATTTCAGGAAAATCACGCGAAGAATTTGATGATGCTACATCTGTATCTGCTAGTACACCATCTTCTTCTAAAGGATCATCAGGAACAGGAAGCTCGAGAGAAAAAAGAATGGACAAATCGAAAACACCCGTGCTCGATAATTTTGGGCGCGACCTCACACAAATGGCCGAAGAAGGAAAATTAGATCCTATTATTGGCCGAGATAAAGAAATTGAACGTGTCGCTCAAGTTTTGAGTCGACGTAAAAAGAACAATCCTGTTTTAATTGGAGAACCAGGAGTTGGTAAGACTGCTATTGCTGAAGGTTTAGCAGCACGTATTATTCAACGAAAAGTTTCTCGAGTACTTTATGACAAAAGAGTAATAGCTCTAGATTTAGCAGCTCTTGTTGCTGGTACTAAATATCGTGGACAGTTTGAAGAACGCATGAAAGCCGTAATGACAGAACTCGAAAAAACAGATAATGTCATTCTCTTTATTGATGAACTGCACACTATTGTAGGCGCTGGTGGAGCAAGTGGTTCACTAGATGCTTCTAATATGCTAAAACCTGCACTCGCTAGAGGTGATATCCAAGCAATAGGAGCGACTACTTTAAATGAGTATCGTCAATTTATCGAAAAGGATGGTGCTCTAGAACGTAGATTCCAAAAAATCATGGTTGATCCTACGACAGCTGATGAAACCATCGAAATTCTAAATCAAATCAAAGGTAAGTACGAAAAACATCACAGTGTTCGCTACACCGATGAAGCCATCCTAAGTTGTGTTAAGTTAACTGATAGATACGTTACTGATCACTTTTTGCCAGATAAGGCAATTGATGCATTAGATGAAGCTGGCGCTCGAGTTCACTTAGCAAATATCACCGTTCCTAAACATGTGATTGAACTTGAAGAAGATATTGAGACTACAAGCATCGAGAAAAACTCGATGGTAAAAAAGCAACGTTTTGAAGAAGCTGCTAGACTTCGTGATAAAGAGAAACGTTTGATCGAAGATTTAGAAGTCGCTCAGCGTGAATGGGAAAAAGAATCCGAAAGCATCGTATTTGATGTAATTGAAGATGATGTTGCTTCTGTTATCGCAATGATGAGTGGAGTTCCAGTTAATAAAATCAGCCAAAACGAGGGTGCTAAACTTCTTAAAATGAAGGAAAGTCTTTCTGGTAAAGTAATTGGACAAGATGAAGCTATTCTAAAGTTAACAAAAGCTATACAAAGAACTCGTGCTGGATTAAAAGATCCATCTCGCCCAATTGGTTCATTTATTTTCTTAGGACCAACAGGTGTT